>NZ_CDDF01000008.1 GCF_000819865.1 Aeromonas eucrenophila | reverse complement strand
AATTAGAAGAAGCCCGCTCATCTGAGCGGGCTTTTTTATTACCTGAAATTCCTGCCCGCTGAGTTATCAGTTCTGACTACCTGGTTAGCCTCTTTCTGCCTGCCAACCTCATACCTGCCTGCGATTGGGGTTGTATCTGCAACATAACTCGGTAGAGTAAAGGGCATTCTGGGTGTGCCCGTACCACGCATTTTGTTCCTCTCTGGTACGGGGATGACCGACCTGTTTTCATTAACCTTCAGTCAGTGGTATCGATATGGAACAAGTAAACAAGTCTACTTTCAACGATGTCTTGGAATATGTGCGCATGTCCCGTCGTCAGAACAAGCTCAAGCGCGAGATCGTCGACAACGAGAAGAAGATCCGTGATAACCAGAAGCGGGTACTGTTGCTCGACAACCTGAGCGACTATATCAAGCCAGGCATGAGCATCGATGAAGTGCAGGCCATCATCGCCAACATGCGTGCCGATTACGAGGAGCGGGTTGACGATCACATCATCAAGAACGCCGAGCTCTCCAAGGAACGTAAGGAGCTGAGCACCAAGCTGAAAGGCATGAGCAGCAGCAAATAAAGCGTCCTCGCTATTATTGAACACCGGCTTCTGGCCGGTGTTTCATTTCTGCTCATCAGATCGGATCTCTCACCGCACTGCAACAATCGACTCCCTTTTTAATTATTGCCCTGTTAACATCGCATCAAAGCGGTCAATAGTTTTCAAGCCATTGACTTGAAACGACTAAGCTTGAGTGAAAGACAATAAATTGCGTAACCATGGTGGGGCTGATATGGGCGCATCAAAACAGACGGATTTGAATAAAGTGGCATCTCAGGATTCATCCGTACCGGACTCGGGCGGTCAGCATAAGCGCAAGCGTCGTCCCTGGTGGCGCTGGTTGTTCTGTTTCATCTTTTTACTTTGTCTGGCCGCCGTGATCGTACTGGTGGGCTATGAGATGAAGACCTCCCGACTGCAATCGCAGGAGATCTCCCATTACGCTGCCCAGTTGACTTACCAGCTTGAGCAGGGCCCCAGCAAGCAGATTACATTCCCGGATGATGGTCCCTTCGACAAGCGCCTCGGCTATGTGTTGATGCCCATGATCCAGGAGCGGCTCATCCAGCGTGGCTATCAGGTGAGTGAACAGGTGCATTTCTCCGATGCGCTGTACAACTACGCCAGCCATGGCTTCTTTGTCCCCTATACCGAGAAGGTTCAAGCCGGGCTGACCCTGCACGACTGTCGGGCAGAGCCTTTCTATCAGTACAAGTACCCGACTCACTACTATCCGGATTTCAGCTCCATCCCGCCTCTGGTGATACAGTCGCTGCTGTTTATCGAGAACCGGGATCTGCTGAGCAATGAGCAGCCCTTGGCCAACCCGGCGGTGGACTGGCCTCGTTTTGGCAAGGCGGCATTGTCCCAGGTGGGCAAGGCGCTGGACATGCAGGATCAGTCCGCCGGCGGCAGTACGCTTGCCACCCAGGTGGAGAAGTATCGTCACTCTCCCGATGGCCTGACCCTGTCTCCGACCGAGAAGATCCGCCAGATGGTCTCGGCCAGTGTGCGGGCCTACCGGCTGGGGCCGGAGACGTTGGAGGCGCGCAAGCTGGTTGCCTGGGCCTACCTCAACTCGGTACCGCTCTCCGCGGCGCCTGGCTATGGTGAAGTTCACGGTCTGGGAGATGGCCTCTGGGTCTGGTTTGGGGCCAATGTGGATGAGGTCAATCGCCTGCTGGATCCCGCCCGCAATCAGGATGCCACCCTGGCCGAGCAGGGGCTGGCGCTGCGCCAGGTCGTCTCCCTGATGATTGCTCACCGCCGTCCTTCCTACTATCTGGCACAGGGACGGGAGGCGTTGTCGACCCTGACCGACAGCTACCTGCGTCTGTTCGTGCAGGAGGGAATGATCTCCCCGGCACTGATGGAGTCGGCGCTCAAGGCCAAGCTCGGTTTCCGCGACTTCCTGCAGGCGCCGGCGATCACCCGGGTCAATAACAACAAGGGACTGCAGGTGGCGCGTACCCGCCTCAGTCGTCAGCTCGGGGTGCAGCTCTACGATCTGGACCGCATGGATCTGACCGCCGATACCACCCTCAACATGCCGCTGCAAAATGATATCTCCCGTTATCTGCAACAGCTGGCGGATCCGACGTTTGCCTCCCAGGTCGGCCTGTTTGGTGAGCGCCTGCTCTCGCCGGAGAAGACGGGGGACGTGAAGTACAGCTTCACCCTGTTCGAGAAGACGCCGGAAGGGGTCAAGGTGCGGGTGCAGACAGACAACACGGATCAGCCGTTTGACATCAACGAGGGCAGCAAGCTGGAGCTGGGCTCCACGGCCAAGTTGCGGGTGCTGACCACCTATCTGGAGATCGTCACCGAACTGCACGACAGCTATGGGAACATGCCGGCCGACAGCCTGCGCAAGATAGAGGTGTCCAATCAGGACAACATCAGCCGCTGGGCCATCTCCTACCTGATGACCGCCAAGGACAAGAGCCTGCCGGTCATGCTGGAGGCGGCACTGGATCGCAAGTACTCCGCCAGCCCTTATGAAGGCTTCTTCACCGGCGGCGGCATGCATACCTTCAATAACTTCCGCAAGGAGGATAACGGCCGGATCCCGCCGATCCGCGATGCGCTGCGGGAATCCATCAACCTGCCCTTCGTGCGGCTGATGCGCGACATAGTGCGTTACAGCCTCTACAAGGAAGGTAACCGCGCCCAACTGCTCAAGGATGACAAGGATCCGCGTCGTACCGAGTATCTCGCCAAGTTCGCTGACAAGGAGGGTCAGACCTACCTGCTGCGCTTCTGGCGCAAGTATCGCGGCAAGACCGCGGATGAGCAGCTCGATACCTTCCTGGACGGCCTCAAGCCCAGCGCGGTGCGACTCGCGGCCGTGCATCGCTACCTGATGCCGGAGGCGTCGCAGGCTGACTTCGCCGCCTTCCTGGCCAAGCGGTTGCCAAGGGAGAAGCTGACTGACAAACGGATAGAGCAGCTCTACACCAGCTATGGCCCAGGTAAGTATTCACTGCCGGATCAAGGCTATATCGCGCGGGTACACCCGCTGGAGCTGTGGCTGCTGTCGTATCTCAAGGAATTCGACCAGGCGACCTTTACCGATGCGGTCGCGGCGAGCCGGGATGAGCGCCAGGAGGTCTACAGCTGGTTGTTCAAGACTCGTCATCGCAGCGCCCGGGATAGCCGTATCCGCACCATGCTGGAGGTCGAGGCCTTCCTCGACATCCATCAACGCTGGGCGCGGCTGGGTTATCCGTTCGATCATCTGGTGCCCTCCCTTGCCACCGCCCTCGGCAGTTCAGGGGACAGGCCCGCAGCCCTAGCGGAGTTGATGGGGATCATCCAGAACGGCGGGGTGCGAGCCCCGACTCTGCGCATCGAGCATCTCTCCTTTGCCAAGGACACGCCCTTTGCCACCGTGTTTGAACCGGCCAACACCCAAGGCACCAGGGTATTGCCCATCGAGGTGGCCAACGCCTTGCGTAATGCCCTGTCGAAGGTGGTGGAAGGGGGCACTGCACGGCGTATCGCCGGTGCCTTCGCCCTGCCGGATGGCACTGTGCTGTCCATGGGGGGCAAGACAGGGACGGGGGATAACCGGATCGAGACGGTGGGCCGCTATGGCAACGTGACCAGCTCGCTGGCCCGCAACCGGACCGCGACCTTCGTCTTCTATATTGGGGACGATCACTTCGGCACCCTGACGGCCTATGTACCGGGTAGCCAGTCCGACAAGTTCCGCTTCACCTCGGCGCTGCCGGTACAGGTGCTCAAGGGGATGGCACCCTTGCTGATGCCCTATCTGCAGCCAGGGACCCACACCCAGTGCATGGCGGGCAGCTGATGCCCAGATGGACACTATAAAAAACGGGGCCAAATTGGCCCCGTTTTTATGTCTCGGTATTGCTCACACTGGCGGCAGCGTCACCCGTTACAGCAGGTCTTCGATCTCGCCGCGCAGATACTGGTAGATCTCGCGGAAGGCCACCGGCGGCTTGTTCAGCTCCCGCTCCTTGTTGGCGCTGCGGATCAACTGGCGCAGTTTCTGGCGATCCAGCTCATGGAACTGGGCCATCAGTTCATTGAGGGCACTGTCACCTTCGGTGATCAGGCGCTCACGCCACTGCTCCAGCCGATGCAGACGGGCATTCACGGTGGAGTGGCGGTTCTTGAAGATGGAGAGCGCCTCTTCGATCGGCTCAATATCCCGGCTACGCATCAGGCGACCGATGAACTGCAGGTGACGGCGGAAGGATTCGTCCTTCTTGGGCTTGAGCTTGCGGCCCAGCTCGATGGCCTCGGCCAGCTCTTCATCCAACGGGATTTTTTCCAGCTCGCTATGGCTCAGGGAAACGATCTCTGCCCCCAGCTTTTGCAGTGCTTCGGCGTCGCGCTTGAGCTGGCTCTTGCTGGGACCCCAATCGTCCATTTCGTTGTCGTCTTGATACTGACTCATCGGTCTTTGATTCCTGTCATTCACGTTGGGGGATATGTTACCAGCTTCTCCCGCTGGGCGCAGGGGTCTGATATGCTTAGTCCCTTTCCTTCCTTCATACAGATGTGAGTTATGGACCAGCAAGACCAAATCCGCCAGGATCAAGCCCATCTCGAGGCCGTCGTCGCCGAGGCACTGGAGATAGCCAAAGGACTGGGCGCCGGGCTTGCCGAAGTCTCCATCAGCAAACAGACCGGACTGTCGGTGAACACCCGGGGCTGCGAGCTGGAAAGCATCGAATTCAACAAGGATGGGGCACTCGGCATCGCCGTCTATCGCGACGGCTGCAAGGGCTCTTCTTCGACCACCGACCTGAGCCCATCGGCGATCCGTGCCGCCGTCGAAGCTGCGATGGAAATAGCCCGCCACACCTCGCCCGATGTGTGCGCCGGCCTGGCCGATGCCGAACTGCTGGCTTGGGATGCCCCGGATCTGCAGCTGTGTCATCCCACCCTGCTGGATCCCCAACGGGGCATAGAGCTGGCCATCGAGTGTGAGCGGCTGGCGCTGGGGCGCGATGCTCGCATCAAGCATTCCGACGGTGGCAGCTTCTCCAGTCATCTGGGGGTCAAGGTGTATGGCAACAGCCACGGCTTCGTCAAAGGCTATGCGGCGTCGCGTAACTCCCTGAGCTGCGTGCTGATCGGTGAGCAGGATGGCGACATGCAGCGGGACTATGGCTACTCCTCCAGCCGGGATCTGGCCGGGCTCTGGAGCCCGCAGCGCATCGCCGACGAGGCGGTGGAACGCACCCTCTCCCGGCTCGGCGCCCGCAAGATCTCCACTCGCCATGCCCCCGTGCTGTTCCACCCCGACACTGCGGCCGGGCTCTGGGGCCATCTGGTGACGGCCATCAGCGGCGGCAGCCTGTATCGCAAGTCGAGCTTCCTGCTGGACAAGTTGAATGAACAGATACTGCCCGACTGGCTCAGCATCCGGGAGTTCCCCCACCTGCTGGGCGGGTTGGCGAGCACTCCGTTCGATGGCGAGGGGGTGCGTACCCGCGACATGGACATCATCCGCGATGGCCGCCTGATGAGCTGGCTGCTCACTTCCTACTCGGCGCGCAAGCTGGGGTTGACCACCACGGGTCACGCCGGTGGCATCCATAACTGGCAGGTCTCGAATACCGGTCAGGACTTCCAGAGCATGCTCAAAGAGATGGGTACTGGCCTGCTGGTGACCGAGCTGATGGGGCAGGGGGTCAACATCGTCAACGGGGATTACTCTCGTGGCGCCGCCGGCTTCTGGGTGGAGAATGGCGAAATAGTCTATCCGGTGGAGGAAATCACCATCGCTGGCAATCTGGCCGATATGTTCCGCTCTCTGGTTGCGGTGGGGACGGATGAAGACGAGCGCTCCAGCCTCAAGACCGGATCCGTGCTGGTCGAGCAGATGAAGCTGGCGGGGCACTGATCTATCTTTCCATTCCCGATGACGGCCATGAAAAAGGCCCCCTCGCCAACGCGAGGGGGCCTTTTTATCGGCTATTCACAGGGCGGTGAGATCAGCCCTTGATGCGCTCGATACGACCACCCAGGCCTTGCAGCTTGTGCTCGATGTCTTCGTAGCCACGGTCGATGTGGTAGATGCGCTCGACTATGGTGGTGCCTTCGGCCACGAAGCCGGCCAGTACCAGGCTGGCGGAGGCACGCAAATCGGTGGCCATCACCTGGGCACCCTTGAGTTGCTCGGTGTCACGGCAGATGGCGACGTTGCCCTGCAGCTCGATGTCCGCGCCCATCCGTACCAGCTCAGGCACGTGCATGAAGCGGTTCTCGAAGATGGTCTCGGTGACCATGCCGGTGCCCTTGGCGACCGCGTTCAGCACGGTAAACTGTGCCTGCATGTCGGTGGGGAAGGCCGGGTAGGGGGCGGTCTTGATGGTGACCGGCTTGAGGGTGCGACCGGTCATGTCGAGGCTGATCCAGTCCGGGCCTTTCTCGATCAATGCACCGGCCTCTTCCAGCTTGACCAGCACCGCCTCCAGCAGGGAAGGATCTGTCTTGCGGCAGGTGATCTTGCCACCGGTGACGGCGGCGCCGACCAGGAAGGTGCCGGTCTCGATGCGGTCAGGCTGGACGCTGTAGCTGCCGCCGTGTAGACGCTCGACCCCGTCGATGGTCAGGGTGTCGGTGCCGGCACCCTGGATCTTGGCGCCAAGGGCGTTGAGGAAGTGGGCCAGATCCACTACTTCCGGCTCGCGGGCGGCGTTCTCGATCACGGTGCGGCCGTCCGCCAGGGTGGCGGCCATCATCAGGTTCTCGGTGCCGGTGACGGAGATCATGTCCATCAGGATGTGAGCACCCTTGAGGCGACCGTCGACACGGGCCTTGATGTAACCATCTTCGATGGTGATCTTGGCACCCATCAACTCTAGGCCGTGGACGTGCAGGTTGACCGGACGGGCACCGATGGCGCAGCCGCCGGGCAGGGAGACGTCGGCTGCCCCGAAACGGGCCGCCAGCGGGCCCAGCGCCAGGATGGAGGCGCGCATGGTCTTTACCAGCTCGTAGGGGGCGACGTGATTGTTCACCGCACCGGTCAGCACAGTTACGTTGCCGTTGACCTTGGTGCTGGCACCCAGCATCTCCAGCAGCTTGAGGGTGGTGCCCACGTCTTTGAGACGCGGCACGTTGGAGAGCTGGATCTCTTCATCACACAGCAGGGTAGCGAACAGGATCGGCAGAGCGGCGTTCTTGGCGCCAGAGATGGTCACTTCGCCGTTGAGAGTACAACGACCATCGATCTTGAATTTATCCATTTTGCTTGGGTACCAAATCAGGAGGGTAAGAGGAATTTGCGTTCGCGCTTCCACTCGGCATCGGTAAAGGCCTTGATGGAAAGGGCGTGGATGGCGTTGCTGGCGATCTTGTCCATCAGCGGGGCATAGATGGCCTGCTGTTTCTTGACCCGGCTCATACCGTCAAACATGTCACCGACGGCAATCACCTGAAAGTGACTACCGTCGCCTTTGACATGGACTTCGGACAATGGCAAGGCCTCAAGGAGTATCGCTTCAATTTCAGAGACTTGCATTATGCGTCCTCAGTGTTGGGCGGGGTTGATTGAAACAAATCGGCCACCCCGTACAGGTTGGCCAAGGTATAAAAATCGGCGGAGGCGCCCACCAGTAGTGGCGTGCCTCCCCGTGCCAGGGTGGCCTTGGCCCATTTGACCAGTAGGGCCAGCCCGGCGGAATCCAGGATGGTGATGTCACTGAGCTCGAGCTCGTCGTCTTGCCACCACTCCGAGCGGCGCTGCCACAGTTCGACAACCTGTGGCGCCTGTAGTTCGCCACTCAATGTCATGACTTGATGACCAACGGCTTGGCATTGTGTTCGCGCAGTTGGGCGATCACCGCATCTATGCCGTTCTGGCGGATGAGGCCACCGAGCTCGCTCTGCTTGGCGGAGAGCAGGCTGATGCCTTCGGCGACCATGTCGAACGCCTTCCACTCGCCAGTCTTGTTGTTCTTGCGCAGCTTGAACTCGAGGAAGATGTCCGGCTTGCCGCTCTCTTTCACGCTGACGCTGACGGCGGTGATGTTGCTGTCGCTCGGGGTCTTGCCCGGCTGCACTTTGACGGTCTGCTGGTCGAAGTGGGCGAGGGCATCGGCGTAGGAGCTCACCATGTACTCGGTGAACACCTCGACGAAGGCATCGCGCTGGGCCGGAGTGGTCTCTTTAATTTGGTTGCCGAGCACCTTGTAGGCGGCGAAGCGGTTATCCACGTAGGGCAGCAGCTCTTCGCGGATGATGACCCTCAGGTGATCCGGATTGCTCTTGACCTGAGCCTGATCCGACTTGAGACGGGCGAAGGTCTGCTGGGCGGCTTGATCCACCAGGGCGTAGGGATCCGAGGCGTTGACCTCTGCCAGGGCGGTCACGGAAAACAACATGCTGGTCATCAGGCCCAGCAGCAGGGCGATCTTCTTGAACATGGTTACTCCTTGGTTGCTGGCGGATTGGTGGCTGGAGAAGACTGGCTGTAGAGGAATTTGCCGATCAGATCTTCCAGCACTATGGCTGATTTGGTGTCTTCAATCATGTCACCATCCTTGAGCATGTTGGTGCCCATCTCTTCATCGGTGAAGCCTGGCGTCAGGCCGACATATTGCTCGCCGAGCAGGCCCGAGGTCAGGATGGAGAGGGTGCTGGTCTCGGAAAACTCGCCGGCGGCCTTCTGCATCAGCAGGGAGACGACAGGTACCTGAGTCTTGGCATCCAGAGTGATGTCACTGACCCGACCGACGACCACGCCACCGACCTTGACCGGTGAGCGCACTTTCAGGCCGCCGATATTATCGAAATGGGCGCGCAGGGTATAGGTTTCTCCTTCCGGTTTGAAACTCAATCCCGCCACTTGCAGTGCCAATGCCAGAATGGCCGCGATGCCAGCCAGCATGAAGGCGCCAACCAGGAATTCTACTTTGCTGAACTTCATCTTTACCTTATCCAAACATGACTGCGGTGAGTATAAAATCCAGACCGAGCACGGCCAGGGATGAGTGGACTACGGTACGGGTCGTCGCCTGACTGATCCCGGCCGAGGTCGGCTTGGCATCATAGCCATTGAAGAGTGCTATCCAGGTGACGACCAGGGCGAAGATCACGCTCTTGATGGCCCCTTGCATGATGTCATCCTGCCAATCGACGGCAGCCTGCATGGCGGACCAGAAGCTGCCCTCGTCCACCCCAAGCCAGTCGACGCCGACCAGTTTGCCACCGAAGATGCCGATCAGGCTGAACATGAAGGCCAGCAGCGGCATGCTGATGACCCCGGCCCAGAAGCGGGGTGCCACCACCCGGCGCAGGGGATCCACCGCCATCATCTCCAGGCTGGAGAGCTGCTCCGTGGCCTTCATCAGGCCGATCTCGGCGGTCAGTGCCGAACCGGCCCGACCGGCAAACAGCAGGGCGGTGACCACGGGCCCGAGTTCCCGCAGCAGGGAGAGGGAGACCAGGGGACCCAGGCTCTGCTCTGCGCCGAAATCCTTCAATACGTTGTAACCCTGCAAGGAGAGCACCATGCCGATAAACAATCCCGACACCAGAATGATGGCGACGGATTGCACGCCCACCACATAGAGCTGCTGGATCAGCAGGGGGAAGTGCTTGCGTGGCTGGGGGCGGCCCGCCAGCGCATGAAACAGCATGATGGTGGCGCGGCCGATGGCGCTGATGAAGCGCACCCCGACCCGACCCAGTTTGCTTACTTGGCTTGTCAACATCACAGATCCTGTAGCAGATCGCCTGCCGGAAAATGAAACGGAACAGGACCGTCGGGCAATCCTTTCAGGAACTGCTCGACCTCGGGATTGTGTTCCTCACGCAGCTGATCCGGGGTGCCGTGGGCCACCACCTTGCGATTGGCGATGATGTAGGCGTAGTCGGCGATGCTCAGCACCTCTTTCACATCGTGGGTGACGATAACGGAGGTGATGCCGAGGGCATTGTTCAGTTCCTTGATGAGCTTGACCAGCACCGCCATGGTGATGGGATCCTGACCGACGAAGGGTTCGTCATACATGATGAGATCCGGATCCAGCGCGATGGATCTGGCCAGCGCGGCGCGGCGGGCCATGCCGCCGGACAGCTCGGACGGCATCAGCCTGGCGGCACCGCGCAATCCTACTGCCTGCAGTTTCATCATGACGACGGTGTGGATCAGCTCCTCCGGCAGGCCGGAGTGTTCCCGCAGCGGAAAGGCCACGTTGTCGAATACCGTCATGCCGGTGAACAGGGCGCCGCTCTGGAACAGCATGCTCATCCGCTTGCGCACTTCGTACAGGCGATTGCGGGAGAGGCTGGGAATGTCTTCACCGTCGAACAGAATATGACCCGATTCCGGTTTCAGCTGGCCACCGATCAGGCGCAGTAAGGTGGTCTTGCCGATGCCGCTTGGCCCCATGACGGCGGTGACCTTGCCACGAGGAATGGTCAGGTTGATCCTGTCGTACAGCAACCTATCGCCGTGACTGAAGCTCAGATCGGCGATGGTGATCAGGTCATCGTTCAAACAATTGTCCATCCGGTATAAAAGAAGAGCGAATTTTATGGGCTAGTCTAGGTCTAAGCAACAGCAAGGAACAACTATTGGGCGTCTATCCCCCCCAAATACACGACAGTTTTATGTAACAACTTGCATCAACGGGGTGATGGCCCTGCATCCGATTCGCTTATCTCGACAGACTTTTTTATAATCCCGCAGCAAATTTCGGCCCGGAGCTGTGCATTTATGTCTGTAAAGCCTGAGAAAGTGTCTGAACTGTTCGATTTTCGTCGCAGTGCCCGCGCGGTGCTGGACATTGAAAAGCAAGCGATTGATGGACTCTACCAGTACCTCGACGAGACCTTCGACCAGGCCTGCGAGATGGTGCTGCGCTGCGCCGGCAAGATAGTGGTCACCGGCATGGGCAAGTCCGGCCATGTGGGCAACAAGATAGCCGCGACCCTCGCCAGCACGGGCACTCCTGCCTTCTTCCTGCACCCGGGCGAAGCCAGCCACGGGGATCTGGGCATGATCTCAACAGGGGATCTCATCATCGCCATCTCCAACTCCGGCGAGAGTGACGAGATCCTGGCCCTGCTGCCGGTGCTCAAGCGCCGCGGCATTCCGCTCATCTGCATGACCGGCAACCGGGCCTCGACCATGGCCAAGGAGGCCAATGTCCACCTTTGTATCAAGGTCGACAAGGAGGCCTGCCCCCTCGGTCTGGCGCCCACCTCCAGCACCACCGCCACCCTGGTGATGGGGGATGCGCTGGCCGTGGCGCTGCTGGAAGCCCGCGGCTTCACCGCCGACGACTTCGCCCTCTCCCATCCGGGCGGTTCCCTCGGCAAGCGGCTGCTGCTACGGGTTGGGGACTTGATGCACAGTGGCGAGCTGTTGCCCCGGGTAGGGATAGATGCCACCATCAGCCAGGCGTTGCTGGAAGTGAGCCGCAAGGGCTTGGGCATGACGGCGGTTGTGGATGAACAGGGGCTGCTGGCCGGTCTGTTCACCGACGGAGACTTGCGCCGGATCTTGGATCTGCAAGTGGACATCCATCACACCTCGATCGCCAAGGTAATGACGCCCAACTGTGTTACCGTAGGGCCAGAGATGATGGCGGCCGAGGCCGTCAAGCTGATGGAAACCAGAAAGATTAACGGATTGCTGGTGGTGGATGAGGCGAGGCGGCCGCTGGGTGCCTTCAACATGCACGACCTGCTCAAAGCCGGGGTGATTTGATGCAAGATGTACCGACCCTCTATGGTCCGGTGACGCGCAGCCAGTATGACAAGGCGGCGCAGATCCGTCTGCTGGTGTGCGATGTGGATGGGGTGCTCTCCAATGGCTTCATTTACATGGGCAATAACGGTGAAGAGCTGAAGACCTTCTGCACCCGGGACGGGGCCGGCATGCGTGCCCTGCTCAATGCCGGGATCGAGCTGGCCATCATCACCGGCCGCAATTCCCGCATCGTCAGCGATCGGATGAGGGGTCTGGGGGTGCAGCATCTGGTGCAGGGGGCGGATCAGAAGTTGCCCCACTTCGAGGCCTTGCTGACCAAACTGGGTCTGGATGCATCGCAGGCAGCCTACATGGGGGATGACACCATAGATCTGCCGGTGATGGCGGCCTGTGGCCTCGGCATCGCGGTGGCGGATGCCCACCCCCTGGTGCTGGCCCGCGCCGATCTGGTCACCCACCTCGGCGGGGGCGTCGGTGCGGTACGCGAGGTGTGCGATCTCATCTTGCAGGCGCAGGGGCTTGGCGATTACCAGCCTGAGGCGTCCGTATGAACAAACAGACACTGCTGTTCGGCCTGCTGTTTCTGGTGGCGCTGGCGGCCTGGCAACTCGGTGACATCGAGCTGGCGCCGGAGCCGACCACCAAGGTCGAGAACTATCAGCCGGACTTCACCGCCAAGAATTTGGTCACCACCCGCTTCAACGAGCAGGGTAAGCGGACCGAGCGGCTGGAGTCGGAATTTGCCGAGTATTTCCAGATCCTTGAGCAGGCGACCTTCGACAAGCCGGTGATCTACCTGTTCGACGAGCAGGGTGAGGCCGAATGGAAGGTGACGGCGCAGACCGGCGTGCTCAATACCGATGACAACGTGATCCTGCGCGACAAGGTGCATCTGGATGGCTTGTTGCCAGCCTCTTTCATCTCCACATTGGATACTCCCTATCTGGAGATGGATCTGGTGACCCAGGACGTGAGAAGCAATCAGCACATCAGTATCGTCGGTCAGGAATTCCAGACTGAAGGGGTTGGCCTCAAGGGTCACCTTGGTCGCAAATATTTCGAATTACTGGATAAAGGCCATGCCACTTATTTCAATGAAAAACGTTAATCTGGCCCTCGCCGCGCTGCTGCTGTGCGGTGCCGTGAATGCCAAAGAGTCCGACTTCACCCAGAAAGTCTACGTGGATGCGGTCAAGCAGGTGGCCGAGATGCAGGACAACCGCATCACCTTCAGTGAGGATGTGATCATCACTCAGGGCTCCATCAAGATTAAGGCCGACAAGGTGGTGGTGATCCGCTCCGGCGAGAAGGGCGCCGAGGTGATGACCGCCTATGGCAACCCCGCGACCTTCTTTCAGGTGCTGGACAACGGCAAGCCCGTCAACGCCCATGGCAACAGCATCCGTTACGAGCTGAAGAACCGGCAGGTCACCATCACCGGCAACGGCCAGCTCAAGCAGGAAGACAGCCAGGTCAACGGGGATCTGATTCGCTACGACATCGTCACCCAGAAGATGATTGCCGAGAGCAAGGGCCCGGCCCAGCGCGTCAAGACGGTGTTCTTGCCGGATCAGATAGAAAACTTCGACAAGCCCGCCGATCAGAAGAAGTAGGAAACGAGCCATGGCAGTGTTAAAAGCAGTTGGCCTGCAGAAGAGCTACAAGCGCCGCATGGTCGTCAGCGACGTGAGTCTGGAAGTGGGCACGGGTCAGATCGTGGGGCTGCTTGGCCCGAACGGGGCGGGCAAGACCACCTCCTTCTACATGATCGTGGGCCTGGTGCAGCGGGATGCCGGTCTCATCACCATCGACGATCAGGACATCAGCCTGCAACCCATGCATATCCGGGCCCGCAACGGCATCGGCTATCTGCCGCAGGAGGCCTCGATCTTCCGCCGTCTGTCGGTGTTCGACAACCTGATGGGGGTCATGCAGACCCGCAAGGGTTTGAGCAGCGAAGAGCGGGAAGACAAGGTCGAGCAACTGCTGGAAGAGTTCAACATCACTCATATCCGCGACAACCTGGGGCAGAGCCTCTCGGGCGGCGAGCGGCGACGGGTCGAGATCGCCCGGGCCCTGGCGGCAGAACCGAGATTTATTCTGCTTGATGAGCCTTTTGCAGGGGTTGATCCTATTTCAGTCATAGATATCAAGAAGATCATCCAGCATCTGAAAGAACGCGGGTTGGGTGTCTTGATCACCGACCACAACGTCAGAGAGACGCTGGATGTGTGCGAGAAGGCCTATATCGTCAGCCATGGCAAGATGATTGCCGAAGGCGCTCCGGCCGATATCCTCGCCGATGAGCAGGTCAAGCGCGTCTATTTGGGCGATCAATTCAGTCTATAGTAAGGGGGCATCCCTCATTGTTGTTAGGTGATTGCCTCGCTGAACATAAGGATATCCCGACGTAGATGAAGCCGACATTACAGTTGCGTCTCGGTCAGTCACTGACCATGACGCCACAATTACAACAAGCTATTCGTCTGCTCCAGCTCTCCACGCTGGAACTCCAGCAGGAAATTCAGCAAGCGCTCGACAGTAACCCCTTGCTGGAGCAAGAGGAGAACGAGGCGCAGGAAACCAACCCGACAGAGGTGCCCGACGCCAGTCAACTCGACTCCAGCGATGCCATGGCGCAGGACAAGATGCCGGACGAGCTGCCAGTGGATACCACCTGGGACGATGTCTATTCGGCCGGCACGGCCCAGAGCGCAGGCCCCATCCACGATGGGGAAGACAGCGTCTATCAGGGGGAAACCACCGAAAACCTGCAGGACTATCTGCTGTGGCAGATGCGGTTGACGCCGTTCAGCGATCTGGACGCCGCCATCGCCCTCGCCATCATCGATGCCATCGACGACTCCGGTTATCTGACCGTCTCCCTCGAGGATATTCAGGCTGCAGTCAGCAGCGATGAAGTAGAAGTCGAACTGGATGAGGTCGAAGCCGTGCTCAAGCGGGTGCAGCATTTCGATCCTGTCGGCATCGCGGCCCGGTCGGTCCAGGAGTGTCTGCTGATCCAGCTCGGTCAATATTCTCCCGAGCTGCCCTGGCTCAATGAGGCGAGAGAAGTGATCAGCGAGCACATGGACTTGCTCGGCAATCGGGATTATCGCACCCTGGCCCGCAAGACCAAGCTCAAGGAGAGCGACCTCAAGGAGGTGCTGGATCTCATCCAGCAACTGGAGCCCAGACCCGGCAACGGCATCATCCAGAGCGAATCTCAATACGTGATCCCGGACGTGTCCGTGATCAAGAAGGGCAACAAGTGGGTGGTGGAGCTCAATCCGGATTCGGCGCCGCGCATTCGTGTCAACGAGGCCTACGCGGCCATGGCCCGCAACGCGCGCAGCAGCACGGATACCCAGTTCATTCGCTCCCACCTGCAGGAAGCGAAGTGGTTTATCAAGAGCCTGGAGAGTCGCAACGACACCCTGCTCAAGGTGGCCAGCTGCATCGTCGAGCAGCAGCAGGGCTTCTTCGAATACGGTGAGGAGGCCATGAAACCCATGGTGCTCAACGACATCGCCGAGGCGGTGGAGATGCATGAGTCGACCATTTCACGGGTGACGACCCAGAAGTACATGCACACACACCGCGGCATTTTTGAACTGAAGTTTTTCTTCTCCAGTCATGTCAATACGGAGGGAGGAGGGGAGTGCTCATCGACCGCAATTCGCGCCCTGATCAAAAAGTTGGTGACGGCAGAGAACCCTGCCAAACCGCTTAGTGATAGCAAGATCGCGGATTTGCTGGCCGAACAGGGTATTATGGTGGCGAGACGCACGATCGCAAAGTACCGTGAATCCTTGTTGATCCCGCCATCGAATCAGCGCAAACGCCTGGTTTAGGCAAACAAAAGGAAGACGTTATGCAAATTAACCTGACCGGACACCATGTCGAGATTACCGAAGCTCTGCGTGATTATGTGAACAACAAATTTGCCAAACTCGAGCGTCACTTTGACCATATCAACAACGTACACGTGGTGTTGAGCGTCGAAAAACTGAACCAGATTGCCGAAGCCAAGCTGCATGTCAGCGGGGGGGAGGTGTTCGCCAATTCGCAGCATGCCGACATGTATGCTGCGATTGATACCCTGCTGGATAAACTGGATCGGCAGATCATCAAGCACAAAGATAAATTAAATCAAAAATAACTATGCAACTTGAACACATACTGAGTCGGGACTGCACCAAGAGTGCGGTCCCCTGTACCAGCAAGAAACGCGCCCTCGAGATCATCAGTGAGTTGGCCGCAGAGCGCCTCGGCACCTCCCGTCAGGTACTGTTCGAGAGCCTGCTGGCGCGGGAAAAAATGGGCAGTACCGGGATCGGTGCCGGTATTGCCATTCCCCACGGTCGGATCGACGACGCCTTCGCGCCGACCGCCGTGCTGATGACCTTCTCCGAATCCATCCCTTTCGATTCCATCGACAATCAACCGGTTGACCTGCTGTTTGCATTGCTGGTGCCGGAAAGCGAGTGCAAACAGCATCTCAAGACCCTTTCCCTGATGGCATCCAAGCTGGGCGACAAGGCGGTCTGCCGTCAGTTGCGCCAGGCGACCAGCGATGAAGAGCTCTATCAGATCATGACCTCGGCCTGATGCCGGGCACGACACAGCCATGTTGGCGTGAGGGGACAAGATGCAATTAATAGTGGTAAGCGGCCGTTCGGGCTCCGGCAAGACGGTAGCCCTGAGGGTGCTGGAGGATCTGGGGTACTACTGCGTGGATAACTTGCCGGTCAATCTGCTGCCCCAGCTGATCGTCTCGGTGGAGAGCCAGTATGACAAGCTGGCGGTCAGCATAGACGTGCGCAACCTGCCCAGCCAGCCTGATAAACTGGACAACCTGCTGGCTCAAGTACGCAACGAGGGGCGGGTGGAGTTCTCCAGCTTCTTCTTCGATGCCGACAACACCACCCTGCTCAAGCGCTATGGCGAGAGTCGCCGGCTGCACCCCTTGTCGCGCAACAAGCTGTCACTGGATGAGGCGATCCGGGAAGAGACCCACCTGCTGGCACCGCTCTCCTCCACCGCCGATCTGCGCATCGACACCACCAGCCTCAGCATTCACGACCTGAGCGAGCTCATCAAGACCCGGGTGCTCGGCAAGAAAGAGAACGAGCTGGTGCTGGTGTTCGAGTCGTTCGGCTTCAAGTACGGCATTCCCAAGGACGCAGACTTCGTGTTCGATGCCCGTTTCCTGCCCAACCCGCACTGGATCCCCGAACTCAAGCCCTTCACCGGCCAGGATGAGCCGGTCGCCAATTACCTCTCGGCCCAGCCTGACGTCATGCTGTTCATCCAGCAGATAGAGAACATGCTGGCGACCTGGTTGCCCCAGCTGGAGCGCAACAATCGCAGCTATGTGACGGTCGGCATCGGCTGTACCGGTGGCCAGCACCGCTCGGTGTTCGTTGCCGAGCGGCTGGCCAGCGCCTTCCGTCTGCTCGGCAAGAACGTGCAGATCCGCCACCGCACGCTGGACAAGCGTTCACCGCAAGTCTGATAGACCAACAGGACGCTCAGATGACAGTTTCCGCCTCGGTAGAAGTCAAAAACAAGCTGGGTATTCATGCCAGACCGGCCATGATGTTGTTCGAGCTGGTGCAGGGCTTCGATGCCCATGTGCTGCTGCGCAACGAGGACGGGGTGGAGGCCGATGCGGACAGCGTTATCGGCCTGCTGATGCTCGACTCCGCCCAGGGCAAGCAAGTGGAAGTCCAGGTGGAGGGGCCGGAAGAAGAAGAGGCCTTGGCCGCCGTAGTGGCGCTGTTCACCTCGGGTTTCAACGAGGAGTGAGCGGCGCCTCCCTTGCCGTCATGATCCGGCGCGCGCCAGCGCCTTGAAACCGGCGAAATCCCGACAAGCCAGCAGATTTCTGCTGGCTTTTTCGTTCATCAGCGCCAGGAACAGATCGTAGAGCCCCATCGCCTCCTCGTAGTCGGCCTTGGCGATGGCGAGCACGAAGATAAGGGTAGCGGTTTCGCCATTGCCCCAGTCGATGCCCTGTGGTGCCAGCACCGTATAGACCAGAGTGCGGCGCGCCAGCAAGCCGAGTGAGTGAGGCAGGGCAATGCCGTCCCCCAGCATGGTGGAGACGATGTGCTCCCGCTCGTGCAGTGAATTCCTGAATCCGCTCTCCACCAGCTCTTCGGCTTCCAGCTGATCGCAGATGCGGGCAAACAGCTGCGCCTGACTGAGGGGCTCGCTGACCACCATGAAGTGGTCGGCGTCGAAGTACTTGTCGACTAGATAGGGGCGGGTGCGGTCTATCAGCACCAGCTTGCCGAGCTGCTCCAGCTGGTACTGGGTCGGGAAGGGGGCCATCTGCACTACGGGGACGTTCTTCTCGCTCACCTTGACGGTGCTGATGACGAAGTCCTGCTCGATCCGCCCCAATCCCTCGTAATCCCGCACCGACTCCAGGCTGGTCAGTTGCAACTGGGGATATTCACGCTTGATCCGTGCCTCCAGCACCCGGAAGGTGGCATTGCCCGCGTCGCACAGCAGCAGCGCCTGGGGTGGACGGCTGTAGCCGATGTCGTGGTGGCGCTCCAGGCCGACCCCGATGTGGATCACCAGGTAACCGATCTCGTGGTGGGTCAGGTGATAGGGGGTCTGCCTGATCCACTGGGAGATGGCGGCCAGGGTGATGTCGTAGGCAAGGGGATAATACTGCTTGATGTGATCCGCCAGCGGATTGTGGCTGCCGACCTGGTATTTGATCCGCAGCAGCATGGCGCTGATGTGGGTCAGCAGATCGGCGCGCAGCTGGCCGTCATGGCGCAGATCGTAGGGATAGTGCTGGTGGATGTAATCCAGCAGGTGCTCGACCAGCTGGGCGCTCTCGGCGGCCATGGCCGCGCTGAGGTGCGGAGTATCGGCGATGAGGCGAGCCTGGATCTGGATGGCGAGGGCGCTCACCTCCGGCTCTCCCTGCGGGGTCAGGGTCGGCAGTTCTTCATAGATGTCTCGAGCCACCGCCTTGAGGGGGGCGGTGAGATCCTCGCTACAAAATGTCAGCAGCTCATGGCCCGATGCCTGCCGTAGCAGGGCGACGGCGCAATAGATGGTGAGCTGTTGCAGGCTCTCGTCCGCCAGCCGCAGCTGGTGGCGACCGAGCTGTGCGTGGATGCGATTGCCGATGACCTCCAGCGTCTTACTGGGGCAGAGGTTCGGCAGCAGGCCCTGCAAGGGGCCATTACGTGTCTGCTCCCGATAGAGCAGCTGGGTGAGACAGGCGCGGATGGCGGTCTCCTCCCCCTGGATGCGCATACCGAGCCGCGGCTTGCTGTCGATATTGAGCCCGAAGTGGGCGAGCCGCTCTCTCACCTGGGCCATGTCCCCCTGCAGCGCCGCCCGGCTCAGATACCAGGTCTCCGCCAGCTCCTCGAGCTTGATGCCCTGTTCGGCGGTGAGCAGCAGGAGCTGCAGATGCAGCACCCTCTCACGGCTGGTGCGCGGCAGGCCGCTCTCCTGCTCCTGGGCCGCCAACAACGCGTCGAACAGCCCCTGATTGTAGATCTTGAGCTGGTAGCCGCTGCCACGCTGATGGATCAGGTGGCCGCCATGGGTGGCGATCAGCTCATTCAGGGTCGCCACGTCGGTGCGCACCGTGCGGGTGGAGACGTTGAGGCGACGCGCCAGCTCCTCCTGCGGCATGGGCTCTGCATGGAGTTGGGTCAGCAGTTGATGGAGTCTAGGGTGGGGCAGCTTGAGCATGGGGGAAGCGTGACTCCTGTCGCGAGAGAAGGGATCGATGTTAACAAGCTGATCATCAACAAGCCAGGCACCGGTCGGTGATCGGACCGGTGCCGCTCTTAATGTTATGCCAGCAGTTGCTTCACCATGGTCAGCAGGGTCCGCACGTCCTCGGGACGAGTCAGGCCGCTGTCGCTGTCGATGATGGAGCTGTAGATGTGGGGGATCACCTTCTCGACCCCGGCATCCAGCGCGATGCGCACTATCTCCTCGAAGTTGTCCAGATCTATGCCACCGGTGGGCTCCAGCCAGAAGCCGTGGCGGGCGCAGGCCTCGGCTACCGCCTGATACTCGTCGCGGCAGGCCAGGCCTCCCATGGGGAAGAACTTGACCGAGCTGCCGCCCATGTCCCTGAGCAGGGCGATGGCGGTATCGATGGGGACTATGCCGTCGGCCTGCTGCGCGCTGAGCGGGCCTGTGGAAATCTTTACCATGCCGGGGGTGCCGGTGGGGGAGATGAGGCCATTCACCAGAGTCTGTGGCTGGCCCAGTAGCGCCCGGCTGGCACCCACCCCGGTGAACACCTGATTGACGTGTTGGGGCTGCAACTGGCGAGCCAGCTCGGCCACCATGGCGGACTGGCGGGGATCCCCGGCACCCAGGCCGATGGAGAGGGCATTGTCGATCAAGGCCGCGTAGGCCTGCATGTCGGCGACGGCGGAGGGTACATCCGGGTAGTTCTTGGAGAGCACGCCGACCAGCACATGGCCCTCGGCTGCTTCATAAATGTCGACGGCATTTTGTCTGGATCCAGCCAGCACGTTGAGGCAGACCCGATCACGGTAATAGTTGGGGGTAAGGGACATCAGTTGTTCTCCTGGGCTAGTTGGGCGATGGCCGCGTGGATCTGGTCGAGCTGGGCCGCACTGACGCTGCGCACGTCGATCTCGATGTGACCCTCGTTGGCCTTGTAGCCGCGACAATAGATGGCCGGGTTGCCCTGTTGCAGCCGTGCCACCACCTGCACAGTGGTCATGCCGAGGCGCTCATGATCGAAGGCGATGTCGGTGCGGGCGATGTCGCGCCCCGCACTGTCCCACACCACCTGGGCCCTGACGCCGGGCAGCAGATTGAGGCGCTCGATGAAGGGGGTCATCTTGGCCACCATGGCGGCACCGCTCTCCTTCTCTTTCTCCAGATAGCGTTCGATGGCGTGGGTCAGGCCGAGGATCCCCTCCTTGCCCACCTTCATGGCACGGCCTATGCCACCGGATTGCTGCTTGACCCACTCCACATACTGATGCTTGCCCAGTACCAGGCCGCTGGTGGGCCCTTCGATGGCCTTGGCACCGCTGTAGATGACCAGATCCGCACCTTGTTGGTAGTAAAGACGCAGATCTTCTTCCGCCGCCGCGTCGACGATGAGCGGCACCCGATGGGCCTTGGCCACCTCGGCCGCTTCGGCCACCGACAGAATGCTCTTCTGCACGCAGTGGTGGGACTTGATGTAGAGGATGGCGGCGGTGTTGGGATTGATGGCGGCGGCCAGCTGGGCGAGGGAGCACTCGTTGGCATAGCCGGCCTCCACCACCTTGCCGCCACCCAGGTTGATCATGGTGCCGACTGGTGCGCCGAAGTTCACGTTGTGGCCCTTGGGCAACACAACTTCGCTCGGCACCGGGTGGCCGTGAGCGTGCAACTGCTCCAGCCGGTAGGCGTCACCGCGCACTATCACGGCGGCCACCGACTGGGCTATACCGGCGGCGGCGCAGGAGACCACCACGGCGTCTTCCACATCCAGCAAGCCCGCCAGGTAGGCGCCGGTCTTGTTGACCAGATCCTTCACCTCGAAGTAGTGGCCGAGGCCGAAGTTGACCGCATCGACCACCTCCTGCTCCGGGGTGGAGACGCCGAGCAGGGTCATGCGCCCGGAGGCGTTGATCACGGGTTTGAGCTGATATTTCTCATACACAGAAGACATGGTGTGATTTCCCATAGTGAGTCAGAACCAGGTCACCGCCCACCAAGGCGGCGAGGGGGAGCAGTTGCAAGTCGCCGCTACGCGACTGGGTTTCGGTATCCATAAACAGGGTCGGGCCAGAGGCCAGCTCGAACAGGGTCAGATCGGCGTCGGCCCCAACTTCGAGCCGCCCCTTGCCGGTCAGGCGCAGCGCATCGGCGGCCTGGTGGGTGACGCAGGAGAGCACCTGCTCCAGCGTCATGCCGATGACGAGGAACTTGGACATCACGTGGGCCAGGCTATACACAGGCCCCTTGATGCGGTTCTTGCAGTAGATGTCCGAGCTGATGGTGTGGGGCAGTATCCCCTGGCGGATGGCGTGTTCTGCCACCTCGAAGCTGAAGCTGGCACTGCCGTGGCCGATGTCGAGGCGCAGACCCCGTTGCAGCGCCTCGCGCACCGCGACCCGCAGCTCACCGGCCGGCGTCAGGATGCGGTTCGGCTTGCCGTTGAAGCAGTGAGTCAGCAGATCGCCGTCTCCCAGCAGGGCGACTATCTCGTCCAGATCCGGCGGCGTGTTGCCCACGTGCACCATCAGCGGCAGATCGCCGTTATCGCGCTGGATCTGCTTGGCGATGCGCAGCGGTTGCAGGCCATTCTCGCCCACCACGCTGCCACTCATGCGCGCCTTGATGCCGACGATGAAGTTAGGGTGACGGCGAATGGCCGCCTGGGCCAGCGCGGGGTCTATATCGGCCGGGTTGGCCAGCTCGTTCTGGCGCAGCAGGCCGATGCGGGAGATGTTGAGCAGGGCGTGCACCCGGGTCTTGCAGTCCGCGGCCAGTCGCTGGAACGCGTCCACGTCGTCGGCCCCCGTGCTGCCGGCGTCGATGACGGTGGTGACGCCGGACTCCACCCCTATCTTGTCCGGCTCATCCTGATAGATGGGGGAGGCGGGATAGCAGTGGGTGTGGCCGTCGATCCAGCCGGCACTGACATGCACCCGCCCGGCCAGAGTGAGGGTTTGCTTCGCCTCTGCCGTCGCGGGCAAGGCGCTGAGCGCCGCTATCTTGCCGTCCTGGATGGCGATGTCGATGAGCTCGCCATTTCCCTGGCGCCCCGCTCTGATGATCATGTCGTACATGCTGATATCCCTCTTGGAACCTGCTTACGCTCTTACTGCGAGGCCGTGATCAAGGCTCATGTGCTGCTCGGAATCCTCACGTATAGCTATACGCTCCGGTTCCTGCGCTGCTCTTCACCTTGCTGACGACCTCTCGCGACAGATCGCAAACAGGTTCTTAAATGCCGCCCGAGAGACGGCCAGTGATTAAGCCAGAGCGACCGGGAAGAAGGTGCCGAGCAGCATGGCACCCAGGATGGCGCCGCCGGTGATGGGCTTGTTCCAGATGTAGAACAGCAGTGCACCCAGCAGGGAACCCAAGCCGATGGGGATGGAGGCGCCCATGGCGGAGAGGATGATCAAGGGGCCGAGGAAGCGCCCTGAGCTGTTGCCCGCGCCCATCATCACGTCCGCACCGTAGGTGGAGTTGCTCTGATTGATGGTGAACTTGCGCGCCAGGATGATCACATAGCCGATGGCCAGGCCAATCCCCATGCCGGTTGCCAGGGAGGCACCGAAGTTCTCCACCGGATAGAGGATGCCGGCACCCAGCAATAGGGCGGGGACGCCTAGGCCGACACCGGTCTGGATGGCTCCGCCGATATCCAGGATCCCCACCAGGGAGCCCTCGATGATGCGGGCAAACAGGAAGCTGGCACCGAAGGCCGCGACCGCACCGTAGGCCCCTGTGTCCATGCCGGCTTTCAGCATGGCGACGAAGGCCACCTCGTTGAAGGCACCGACGCCGTACAGGTAAAACATGTGGGTTCCGGCAAAGACCCCGGCCGACAGCAGGCCGACGAAGATGGGGAAGGACCAGTCCGCGTACCAGAAGTTGTTTCTCAGTTTCTCATCCATGTCGGGGTCCCTTATTTGCCGCTCATCAGGTTATGGACATTTTCCAGCCACAGGGGGATCCCCAGGTGGAAGGATTCGATCAGTTTCATATCAAAGCCACGGAAGAATCCGCTCAGCACGAACAGCAGAACGATGGCTGCCATCATCACCTTGGTGACATGGTTCCAGCCGCTCTCTTCCACGCCCTTGCCGATCAGGATGCCGAGTACCAGACCCGGCACGGCGTTGCCCATGATGAGCTGAGCCAGACCGCCGAAGATGGTGGCCCAGAAGCCGGACTTCTTGCCCGCCTCGATGGCGGCCAGCCAGAAGATCACCGGCATGACGGTGTTGACCAGCAGGTTGGCGGCCGGCACCAGTACCTTGACGGCGGTGACCTGCAGGGCGGCGGGGACGGCGGCGGCCGTGCTGTTCAAGAAGGCGACGACGATGGCACCTATGATGCCGCCGGCGATGGCCATCTTCTTGGGGTCGTGCAGGGTGCTGGTGATATCCCGGTTCCTGACCAGCAGCGCGGCCGTGGCCCAGTGCGGGATGATGCGGTGATCCACGTCCTGGGTGAAGGCGCCGGCCGCGACGGTCGAGGCCCAGGCGTTGAAGAAGAAGCCCAGCCCGAAGGAGAAGTGGGAGGCAGGATCCCCTTCGCAGGAGTTGAGCTCACCCAGGGTGCGGAAGGCCCCCATGCCCTGCACGGTCGGGGCGTGGAACATCCGTGCCGCGCCGACCCCCACCCCGACGCCGACCAGGCCGCCGATGATCAATGATTTGAAAAGAATGATTAGAAACATCCAATGTGTCCTTTTTGTGGGGTTACACCAGGGTGAACGCGACCTTGTCGGCATCCAGGCTGGTGACTTTGACCGTGATCTCCAGCTGGACGCGGAACTCGTGGCGTTGGCGCGGCAGGAAGAAGAACAGGAACTTCTCCACCCGGACCGACTCCTCGGCCTTGAGCACCTGCACCTCGAGCGGTTCGATGCGCAGCATCACGCGCGGGTTGTCCTTGAGCAGGTTGGGTTGCACCTGGGTGAGGGCGGAGGCAAACGCCTGCTGGCGAGTCGCTCCCTTGCCGTTGACGACGACCTGGGTGGTGAAGTGTTCGTTCATCAGACGCGACCGTGCTTCTTGGCGAAGGCTTCGACCAGCTTCTGGCCCAGCTCTTCCTTGTCATTGAAGCCAAAGCCCAGTACCACGCAGCCGTCGTTGATGGCGGTGACGCCCTCCTCGATGGAGCGCATACCGTAACGGCACTTGTAGCCGTACTTGGTCTGAGCCGTGATGGCGCCGGCGCCGCCGCTGCCACAGAAGGAGATGCCGAGATCCGCCTGCTCCTTGTTCATCACATCACCGAGCTTCATGTCGGCGGCCATGCCGGGGATGACGGTCACGCTGGCACCGGCGGCTTCCGCCCCTGCACCCACTTTCTGGCCCTTGCCGAGACGATCTCCGATCACGAGTTTGATAACTGACATTGGGTATCTCCTTTGTGTTACAGGCCCAGCACCGAGCTGAGTTCATTTTCTTTGGCGACTTCGAAATGGACGGACAACAGGTGGGCCTCTTCATGGGCCAGGTTATCCAACCAGGCGACAACCTGTTCGGCCAGTCGCAGGGAGAGGGGAGAGATCTCGTCGAACAGACTGAGGTCGACCTCCGGCAGGGATTCACCGCTATGGGAGCGCCACACCATGGCTTTGACGTGGGAGGCCAGCATCTGTTTTTGCACCTCATTGGGACGAATGCCCTGATCCGCCAGCAGGTTGTGGATCCGCGCCAGGGTGAGGTCCGTCTTGCGTTGCAAGGCGGGGTGATCCGGGGTCAGGGCGTTGTCATGAGTGTCGGTAGTCAAGGTCTGCTCTCCAAGGCTGGCAGAAGGGATGGGACTACCCTAAGGGGATGGCGCCGTGTGGAGGAGGCAGTGTTTTTCCGATTCGAAACGGAAATTCCAGGCAAGAGTCCCCTTAATCCGGCCATTTTTGCGTACTCGTGGCCAAAAGAGCGCTGCTCGAGGCTTGCCTGGTGTGATCAAGGGCGCACTTTAGCGGGCAGGGCAGGGGGAGATTTGAGAGGCGAAACTGTGAATCAGCTCACGGACGGAGCGAGAAAAGCAGGAGGATAACAACGAGGGGCACCCTGGTGCCCCTCGTTGCGAAACAGGAAATGGGGCTAACTAGCGGAGGCCGCGCTGCTGGCCGGCAGATTCTGGTAGCGCACGTCTTCCTCGATGGTGACCTCCACGTCCAGCGGCTTGCCGTTGCGGATCACCGAGATGGTCAGCTTGGTGCCGGGACGGCTCTCGACGATCTTGTCCATGACGGGGCGCACGCCACTGATGGCCTCACCGTTGACCTTGAGCAGCACATCCCCGCGCTTGAGCCCCGCCTTGCTGGCCGGACCCATCGGATCCAGGCTCTCCACCACCAGACCCTGCAGATCCCCCAGGTTCATCATGCGCGCGACTATGGGGTTGATCTCGACGCTGGAGATGCCGAGGTAGCCGCGGATGACCCGACCGTTGGCAATCAATTCGTCCATGATGCGTTTGGCCAGCTTGTAGGGGATGGCAAAGCTGATGCCGTAGCTCTCCTGATTGCCGTTGAGGTGATAGGCGGCGGTGTTGATGCCGACCAGATCGCCGCGGCCGTTGACCAGGGCGCCGCCCGAGTTGCCCTCGTTGATGGCGGCATCGGTCTGCAGCAGATCCTGCCGGCCGTTGCTGTCCGGTCCCATGCTGGAGAGGCCGATACGACCGGTGGCGCTGATGATGCCCTGGGTGATGGTCTGGCCGACGTTGTAGGGGTTGCCGATGGCGAGCACCACGTCTCCCACGTCCGGCAAGCGATCAGGATCCTGCGGGATCACCGGCAGGTTGTCCGATTCGATGTAGAGTACCGCCAAATCGGTCAGCTTGTCGGTGCCGACCAGCTCGGCGCTGAAGACCCGACCATCTTGCAGTGCGACTATGATCTGGTCCGCGTCGGCGATGACGTGGTAGTTGGTCAGCACGTGGCCGCGCTGATTCATGATTACTCCTGAGCCCAGCCCTTGCGGCCTGAGTTCGGCCTTCTCGCCGCGATTGCCGGCGAAACTGCGGGTGTAGATGTTGACGACGGCGGGGCCGGCGCGGTGGGCGGCGTAGGAGAAACTCAGCTCACGAGCATTGGTGATGAGACCCGGCAGGGGGGCGCCACCTCGAAAATTGGGGAACAGCAGCAACAGGAGTGCGGCGACGGTGAGGCCAAAGCCGACAGACTTGCCCAAGTAACTGATCAAAGGTGGGATTTTCATGTCATTCTCATCCGTACATGCTGCGCGCAGAGAATAACATTATCGGTGGATAAAAATCACCCGCGGCGGTTGCCGCGGGTGTGAGGGACTTAACGTATCACCAAATAGAGCGAGGAGTCGCCGCGCTGGATGTTCAGCGCCAGCACTTCCGGCTTGTCTTTCAATGCCTTGGTCAGCTCTCCCAGAGAGTTGATGCGCAGGCGGTTGACCCCGATGATGATGTCACCCTTCTGCAGGCCGGAGGCGGCGGCAGGGGAGCGCGGATCGATATCGGAGACGGCCACGCCGGTCACCGGTTCTGTGGTGGTACTGAGCTTGGCCCCTTCCAGTGCCGGATGCAGGGCGCTGGCGAGGATCTCGCTGTCATCGGCCTTCTTCAGAGTGACCTTGACGGTCTGCTCCTTGCCATCACGGATCAGGCCGAGGGCAACCTGCTTGTCGGCACCCATGGTCGCAATCTTGGCGCGCAGCTCACCGAACGAGCGGATGGGCTTGCCATCGATGCTGATGATGATGTCGCCCGCCTTGATGCCGGCCTTGTCGGCGGCGGAATCAGGCATGACCTGGTTGACGAAGGCACCGTCCTTCTTGTTGTAGCCGAAGGACTTGGCGATGTCGGTGGTCAGCTCGGTGCCGGTGATCCCCAACTGGCCACGGCGTACTTCGCCGTACTTGACGATCTGATCGGACAGATCCCGCACCATGTTGGACGGAATGGCGAAGCCGATACCGATGTTGCCACCGTTCGGACCCAGGATAGCGGTGTTGATGCCGATCAGCTCGCCACGCAGGTTGAGCAGGGCGCCGCCGGAGTTGCCGGAGTTGATGGCCGCATCGGTCTGGATGAAGTTCTCCAGATTTTCGATGTTGAGGCCGCTGCGACCCAGGGCACTGACGATGCCGGAGGTGACGGTCTGACCCAGGCCAAACGGGTTGCCGATGGCCAGCGCATAGTCACCGACCCGCAGCTCGTCGGAATCGGCGAACTTGATCTGCACCAGGTCTTCGGCCTTGATTTGCAGCAGGGCGATATCGGACTGCTTGTCTTCGCCAATCTTCTTGGCGGCGTATTCACGACCGTCCTTCAGATTGACCTTGATCTCGTCCGCCTCGTGGACCACGTGGGCGTTGGTGATCACATAGCCCTTCTTGGCATCGATGATGACGCCGGAGCCCAGCGCCTGGAAGGGCTGCTCGCTCACCTGCTCGTCAGGCATGTTGGGGCCGAAGAAGAAGCGGAATTGTTCCGGCAGACGCTGGCGAGTGATCTTCTTGCCAGAGACGGAGATGTTGACCACGGCAGGGGTGACCTGCTCGAGGACCGGGGCCAGGCTCGGCATATCCTGATTGTTCGCCAGCAGGGGCAGGGCAGCTTGCGCTGGCGCAGCGGACAGGGCGATACCGACACTGAGGGCTAATACACTGAATACAGAAAGAGATTTACGCATATGAGAAACAGCTCCCAGAAAAAGTTGCATTGCAATCGTCAAGGTCTGACCACGATAAGGCGTAATTAGTTCCACTAGGGACTAGCTGGGTTGCTTGAGCAGCCCGGAAGCACCCGCGTAGTCACGCGGCGGCAGACCCGGTTCTTCGTTGGCGGAGGCATCATTGACCTCGTCAGGCTGAGGTTCGCGGAACAGCGGCTCCTGTACCTTGGCCAAGAATTTGCTCTGCTCGGCCATGTGGCGATACAGGGTCTGGTATTGATCGGCCAGCTGTTCCATCAAGGCGGCGCTGTCGGCAAAGTGCGTGGTGATCTGGCCCTGATAGCTTTCCAGTTCCTTGTGGGCCTTCTTCAGCTCCTGTTCCAGACGACCGGCATCCCGGCTGCGGACCGTGAAACGACCGACCAGAACGCCGATGATGAGGGCGGCTACCGCCAGCAGGATCCCGTTTAACAGAGTCATAGATGCTCCTTGTTACAGCTAAATCGATGAGTGTTGAGACGGCCCTATTGGCCGCGATGCCTCGTGGGCACTATACCGTGCACCCCGAGAGCGTGATACCATTTTGTCCTTCATTCAGGGACTTGGAGGCGGTTTACAGGATGACCCCGCAGCAAAAATATCAGCAGGATTTGCAGCGTCCCGGCTTTTTGGCCGACCCGGCCCAGGCGATGGCCGTGGCCCGCCTGGAGAGACTCTATCAGGATTTGTGCGCCAGCCCGACTCCGACCAGATCCCGTGGCTTGCTCGGCTGGTTGCAAAAGCCCAAGCCCGCCGCGCCCGTCCTCGGACTCTATATGTGGGGCGGAGTGGGCCGAGGCAAGACCTGGTTGATGGATACTTTTTTCGAGAGCCTGCCGGGTGAGCGGAAGTTGCGCATTCACTTCCACCGCTTCATGCACCGGATCCACGCAGAGCTGCAGGCGCTGACCGGTCAGGCCGACCCGCTCAAACTCATCGCCAGCAAGCTGGCCGGTGAGACCGACGTCATCTGCTTCGACGAATTTTTCGTCTCCGACATCACGGACGCCATGTTGCTGGGCACCCTGTTCCAGGAACTGTTCGGCCACGGGGTGGTGCTGGTGGCAACTTCCAATATTCCGCCCAAGGATCTCTATCGCAACGGTCTGCAGCGTGCTCGCTTCCTGCCTGCCATCGAGCTGATCGAGCGCCATTGCGAGGTGCTCAATGTCGATGGGGGCGTCGACTACCGACTGCGTACCCTGGAGCAGGCGGAGATCTACCACTTCCCGCTGGACGAGCAGGCCAGGCGCAATCTCGATCATTATTTCGGGCAACTCAGCGGATCGGCGCGGATCGATGCCGCCATGCTGGAGGTCAATCATCGCCAACTCGGTGTGTTGGGGATGGGGGAAGGGGTGCTCTATATGGAGTTCGAGCAACTCTGTTGTACCCCGCGCTCCCAAAGCGACTACATCGAGTTGGCCCGGGAGTTTCACACCGTGCTGTTGGCCAATGTGCAACCAATGGGAAGGGGGACGGACGACGCCGCTCGCCGCTTCATCGCCATGGTGGATGAGTTCTACGAGCGACACGTCAAACTCATCCTGTCGGCGGCCGTGCCCATGATTGAGCTCTACGGAGAGGGTCTGCTGAATTTCGAATTCAAGCGCTGTCTTTCGCGGCTTCAGGAGATGCAATCGCACGAATACCTTGCCAGAGTGCACCTTCCTTAGTCACAATACCCGAGCCTGCCAGTCGGATGGGCATCTGCGGCAGGTAGGGCCGGGCGACATTTGCTAGCTTCATGGCAGTGAAATTAGCAGGTGATATTTAAGGCAACTTCACTTATAATCGCCCGGCCCACGTTACAGCTGTCGATAAGACAGCAACACTTTAAGCTTTACTTGTATTCGAAGGGGTACAGGTAGGCCATCGTTTGTTGTTTGTGGGAGAGCCCCCATAAGCAATTGGGTCTGTAACAGGTAATTGGGTTTAACTTAATGAAAACTTTCGTTGCCAAGCCAGAAACCGTAAAACGTGACTGGTACATTGTGGACGCAGAAGGTAAAACTCTGGGTCGTATCGCAACCGAGATCGCTGCTCGTCTGCGTGGTAAGCACAAAGCTGAATACACTCCGCACGTTGACACCGGTGATTACATCATCGTTGTAAACGCTGAGAAGGTACACGTAACCGGTAAGAAATTTACCGACAAAATGTACCACGCTCACTCCGGTTTCCCGGGTGGTATCAAGTCCATCAGCTTTGACAAGCTGATTCAGCGTAAGCCGGAAATGGTAATCGAAGCTGCCGTCAAGGGTATGCTGCCGAAGGGGCCGCTGGGCCGTGCCATGTTCCGTAAGCTGAAAGTTTACGCAGGCGCAGAGCACGCTCATGCTGCTCAGCAACCTCAAGTACTGGATATCTAACGGGAACTGGCAACATGGCAGAAAATCAATACTACGGTACCGGCCGTCGCAAAAGCTCCACTGCTCGCGTCTTTATCAAAGCGGGTAGCGGTAAAATCGTAATCAACCAGCGCTCCCTGGAGCAATACTTCGGCCGTCCGACTGCCCGCATGGTAGTTCGTCAGCCGCTGGAACTGGTTGAGATGACCGAGAAACTGGATCTGTACATCACCGTTAACGGTGGCGGCATCTCCGGTCAAGCTGGTGCGATCCGTCACGGTATCACTCGTGCTCTGATGCAGTACGACGAGACCCTGCGTGGCGAACTGCGTAAAGCTGGCTTTGTTACTCGCGATGCCCGTAAGGTTGAGCGTAAGAAAGTCGGTCTGCACAAAGCACGTAAGCGTCCGCAGTACTCCAAGCGTTAATTCGCTTTTGGTACGCACTCTCACGAGTGTCAAAAAAGCCTGGCAACTGCCAGGCTTTTTTTATTGGTAACATTACATACTCCAATGCTAACCATGCGTCACAAAAGACAAAAATTTGTGTATTTATTGTTTTTGCCCCTCGCTTCTCTTTCTTGTCAAATTGTTATCTTTTCTTTAAAATTTCCATGGTCTTTCTGTGTCAATTGCCACTCCGCTTCCGCAGCAGTTGTCATGGGGAGAGGAGATAGGAAACGGGGACACTATAAGAATGAGCGGAGTCCACATGGGAGAGTTTTTGGATGAGCAATGCGCCAGTTGATACCGGTCGCCGCAGATTTCTTACCTGGTCAACGGTTGCCGTTGGCGGAGTAGGAGCTGCTTTTACCGCAGTGCCGTTTATAAAGTCATGGAATCCGAGTGCCAAAGCCAAAGCGGCGGGGGCTCCGGTCGAAGTGGACATCAGCAAGTTGGAGCCGGGTCAGCTCATTCGCGTCGAGTGGCGTGGCAAGCCGGTCTGGGTGGTGAAACGAACCAAGCAGACTCTGGATGCCCTGGCAACGCACGATGACAAGCTGCGCGATCCTGCCTCCGATGAGCCACAGCAGCCGGATTATGCCCACAACGGTTACAGATCCATCAAGCCGGAGATCTTCGTCGCCGTCGGTATCTGTACACATCTGGGCTGTTCCCCTTCTTATCTGCCAGACAGCTTCGGTGAGCAGGTGCAGGGAGTGGCTTCCGGCTTCTTCTGCCCGTGCCATGGCTCCAAGTTCGACATGGCTGGTCGAGTGTTCCAGGGCGTACCTGCACCGCTGAACCTGGTCATTCCGCCATATCAATTTCTTAGCGACACCACCATTCTGGTCGGTGCCGATGGCAAGGAGGCCTGACCATGTTTGTCAAACTCATGGGCTGGATTGACGATCGTTTCCCGCTCACGGCCATGTACAACGACCACATGGCCAAGTACCCGGCCCCCAAGAACCTGAACTTCTGGTACTTCTTCGGCTCCCTGGCCATGTTGGTGCTGGTCAACCAGATCATCACCGGCATCTGGCTGACCATGAACTACAACCCGTCGGCGGAGGGCGCCTTTGCCTCCGTGGAATACATCATGCGGGATGTGGATTACGGCTGGCTGCTGCGCTACATGCACTCCACCGGCGCCTCCGCCTTCTTCGTCGTGGTCTATCTGCACATGTTCCGCGGCATGATCTACGGCTCCTACCAGAAGCCACGCGAGTTGCTGTGGATATTCGGCATGCTGATCTTCCTGGTGCTGATGGCAGAAGCCTTCATGGGCTATCTGCTGCCCTGGGGACAGATGTCATTCTGGGGGGCTCAGGTCATCATCTCGTTGTTTGGCGCTATTCCAGTCATAGGTGACGATCTGACCCTGTGGATCCGGGGCGACTATGTCATCTCTGGCGCCACCCTGAACCGCTTCTTCGCGTTGCACGTCATCGCCCTGCCGCTGGTGCTGGTGATGCTGGTGGCCATGCACATACTGGCGCTGCACGAGGTGGGTTCCAACAACCCGGACGGCATCGACATCAAGAAGCACAAGGATGAGAAAGGCTGGCCGCTGGATGCGGTGGCGTTCCACCCTTACTTCACGGTCAAGGACATGATCGGGGTAGCGGGCTTCCTGTTCCTGTTCTGCGCCATCATCTTCTTCAAGCCGGACATGTGGGGTTACTTCCTCGAGAAACCGAACTTCGAAGTGGCGAACGGTCTGAAGACCCCGGAGCACATAGCCCCGGTCTGGTACTTCACCCCCTTCTACGCCATCTTGCGGGCGGTGCCGGACAAGCTGCTGGGGGTCATCATGATGGGTCTGTCCATCGTGGTGCTGTTCCTGTTGCCCTGGCTGGATCGCTGCAAGGTACGCTCCGTGCGCTATCGCAGCACCCTGCACAAGCTGAACATCGCCCAGTTCGTGGTCTGCTTCGTCATCCTGGGTGTGCTGGGGGTGTTGCCATCGACGCCGACGCTGACCCTGATCGCACAGATCTGTTCACTGGGGTATTTCGGGTTCTTCGTCCTGCTGTTCTTTTACAGCAAGAATGAAAACACCAAGCCGCTGCCGGAGAGGGTGACATTCAAATGAAAAGAATAATATTTGCAGTGCTGGCTCTGTTGCCCAGTCTGGCCTTCGCCTCCGGCAGTGCTTTTCCGCTCGACAAGGCGGAGTACGATCTGAACGACAAGGTTTCCTTGCAGCGTGGCGCCACCACCTTCATGAACTACTGTGCGGGTTGTCACTCCACCCAGTATCAGCGCTATAACCGGGTTGCCGCCGATATCGGCATCCCGGAAGAGCTGATGCGGGAGAACCTGGTCTTCACCGGCGCCAAGATAGGCGATCTGATGAAGAGCGCCATGTCCGAGAAAGATGCGGCGCGCTGGTTCGGTGCTCCGCCGCCGGATCTAACCCTGGTCGCCCGGGTGCGTGGTGCAAACTGGATCTACACCTATCTGCGTTCCTTCTACGTGGATGAGACCCGTCCGTTCGGGGTGAACAATGCGGTGTTCCCGTCCGTGGGCATGCCCCACGTGCTGGAGCCGTTGCAGGGAACCCCCCGCGCCGAATTCGCGACTCACGAGGTCGATGGACAGTCGGTACAGCAGGTCGTCGGCATCAAATCTGACGGCAACGGTGAAATGAACAACGAAGAATATGATCAGACGGTACTGGATCTGGTAAACTTCTTGGTCTACTCGGCTGAGCCGGTACAGCAGGAGCGCGAACGCATGGGCTTCTGGGTGCTCGGATTCATCGTTATCTTCTTCATCTTCACTGTGCTGTTGAAGAAGGAATTCTGGCGCGACGTTCACTAAGCGACCGGATCAGAGTAATATGACGCACGGCAATGAGGTTCAAAATGCTTCATTGCCGTTTCTGCTTTTTAATGACGGGAGGGTTCAATGGCTGTAGCTGCCAATAAGCGTTCGGTAATGACGCTGTTTTCCGGTGCCAACGATATGTTCAGCCATCAGGTGCGTATTGTCCTGGCGGAGAAGGGTGTTAGCGTAGATATCTGCCAGGTTGATCCGAGCAACCTGCCGGACGAGCTGGCCGAGCTGAACCCCTACAACACTGTGCCGACCCTGGTGGATCGCGAGCTGGCGTTGTACACCTCGCGCATCATCATGGAGTATCTGGACGAGCGCTTCCCGCACCCGCCCCTGATGCCGGTCTATCCGGTGGCGCGCGGCAACAGCCGTCTGATGATGCATCGCATCGAGCTGGACTGGTACTCCCTGGCCGACAAGATCATGGCAGGCACCGACGTCGAGGCCGCTCGTACCGAGCTGCGTGACAACCTGCTGGCCATAGCGCCGATCTTCGGCGAGATGCCCTACTTCATGAGCGAAGAGTTCGGTCTGGTCGACTGCTACATGGCTCCGCTGTTGTGGCGTCTGCCGAGCCTCGGCATCGACTTCACCGGTCGTGGTGCCAAGGAGCTGAAGGCCTACATGGTACGTCTGTTCGAGCGCGAATCCTTCCAGGCTTCCCTGACCGAAGCCGAGCGCGAGATCCGCGCCAGCGTATGAGCACTGAACCGACCATGACACCCAGTCGCCCGTATCTGTTGCGGGCGTTCTTCGACTGGCTGCTGGATAACGAGCTGACCCCCCATCTGGTGGTCAACGCCAATATCCCCCATGTGATGGTGCCGATGCAGTTTGTGCAGGATGGCCAGATCGTCCTGAACATAGCGCCCCGGGCCGTAGGCCAGTTCCACATGGACAATGAAGCCGTCAGCTTCAGCGCCCGCTTCGGCGGTGTGTCGCAGCAGGTCTATATCCCCATGGCGGCCATCCTGGCCATCCATGCCCGGGAGAACGGCGTGGGTACCCTGTTCCCGCCCGAGCCGGGTTATGATCTCTGGCTGGAGCAGGCCGAGGGGCCCGCCGAGCCCGAGCCTGAGCCGCCGCGTCCAAGCGGTCGTCCGGCCCTGAAAGTCATCAAATAAAAAACGCAGCCAGTTGGCTGCGTTTTTTCATCTCACCCTTGCCCAGCTTAGTTTTGGGCAAACTCGAAGGCCTTGATCACCTGCTTCACACCGCTGACGTGGCGGGCGATTTCGACGGCCTGATCCCCTTCCTTGCGGGTGACCAGACCGATGAGGAACACCTCGCCATTCTCGGTCACGACCTTGACCTTGGTGCTGTCAAAGTCCTTGGTGCCCAGCATGTCGGCCCGCACCTTGGAGGTGATCCAGGAGTCGTTGCTGCGCACGCCAATGCTCACCGGCTTGCCGAGACGCAGCTCATTGTAGACATGGCGCACCCCTTCGATGCGGCCCACGATCTTGCCCGCTTCCTGTTTGTAAGCGTCGGACGGTGTCTGACCGACCAGCAGGACACGACCGTTGTTGCTGTAGACGCTGATCTTGCTGGCCGCACTCAACGGCTTGTTGTCTGCCAGCAGATTGGCCGCCTTCAGTTCGATGGCCTGATCGTCCCATTGGGCGCCCAAGGTGCGGCGATCGCCGGTCGCTTTGGCGGTACCTGCTGCACCACCGACCACGACGGCGGCACAGCCTTGCAGCAGCAGGGAGCCAGCGAGCAGGCCGAGTACGAGAATATGCTTGTTCATGGTTTCAATCTTCCTGTTGCGGGAAAAGTGTCTGGTCGATGAGATCACACAGGCAGTGCAGGGTCAACAGGTTCACCTCCAGAATGCGAGGGCGACGGGCCGACGGCACCCGGACTTCCACATCGTTGGGGCCGAGCAGGCCGGCGATCTCGCCACCATCGCCACCGCCGAGCACTATGATGGTCATGTCGCGGGAGAGCGCCGCCTCGGCGGCCTTGATCAGGCTGCGGCTGTTGCCCGTGGTGGTGATGACCACCAGGATGTCACCGGGCTGACCCAGGGCCCGGATCTGTTTGGAATAGACCTCTTCGAAGCCGTGATCGGTGGCGATGGCACTGATGGTCGCCATATCGGGAGTGAGCGCCAGGCCCGGCAGGGAAGGGCGCGGCGTCTCGTAGCAGTTCACCAGTTCGGAGATGAACAGCTGAGCCAGTGCCGAGGAGGGACCATTGCCACAGGCCATCACCTTGTGGCCATTGAGCAGGCAGATGGTCAGCATCTGGGCCGCGGTGTGGATGGCCTCCGGCAGCGCCTCGGCGGCGGCTATCTTGGTCTGGATGCTTTCGGTGTAATTCTCTTTGATGGGATCAGTCATGGGGTCCTCTTAAAAAGCGTTCTGGATCCAGTCTGGCTGGTCGCCCTCGAACGCGATCACATCGAATCGGCAGGCCTGGCTGGCCTCGTTGATGGCATGTTGCTTGAAATAGTGGCGGGCGGCCAGCACGATCTTGTGCTGTTTGCGTCTTGTGACCGAGGCGGCGGCCCCACCATGGCTGGTGTGAGCACGATATCGGACCTCGACAAACACCAGGGTATCCCCCTGGCGCATGACGAGATCGATTTCGCCTCCTCGGCAGCGGTAGTTGCGAAGCACGGGTTGCAGGCCCCGGGCCTGCAACCAGCGTTCCGCTATTTGCTCAAAGTGCTGTCCCTTGCTCACCGCTGCCGATGGCAACAGGTTCAACCACTGCTGGTGCAGTCTGGTCAGTAGCTTCTTCATGGGGGCTGCTCTCGGGCTGGGGCAGGGCGCTGTCGCTGACCAGCTTGCCATCCTGATAGACGGCCCAATCCAGCACACGCACTACATTGCCATGGGGATCCACGCTCAGCTGGCCGCTCATGCCCGGTTGCTGCATGGCGTTGACCTTGCGCATCTGCTGCAGGTTGCCGGCCAGGCTGACCGCATCGTAACCGAGGGCAAACAGACGCAGCAGGTCACCCTGGGTCTGTGGCCAGAGCAACGCTATCTGCTCCCGCTCTTTCTCGTAGCCACCCAGCAGCAGCGGCATGTCGGCGATATGCATGCCGTTGAGCTCGGAGGCTGCCTCGGTGGCCCCGCTGTCATAGCCGCGCGAGCTGCTGTAGATGGGCAGGCTGCCCATGGGATTGACCGAGATGTCCACGTAGGGCTTGATCATCCGGGTTTCCAGGCTGTTGGCCACCACATAGACGGCGTCTATGCTGCGGGGCGCGGCATCGGACAGCTGAACGATTTCCCCGGCTCGGGCGGTGGAGTGCCCGCTCAGGGCGTTCTTGACCATGCCCTGCACCTCATTGCGCGCACCGAAGGTGGCGACCACGGGTTTCTCCTGGCTGACGCCGGCCCAGGCCTGTTCGAACGCCTTGATGCTGCTGTAGCCAATGCGGCCTTGCGCCGCGATCAGCAGTGGCTTGCGATAGCCCTGACCATAGAGGTACTGGGCGGCCTGGCTCGCATCGGCGGCGGCGGAGAGGGAGAAGTAGTAGGTGTTGTCGTTGACGATGGGCTTGTCCAGCTCATTGAGGGCCAGCACCGGCACGGTCGGGTTGGACTTGAGCAGCTCCTCGACCCTGTCCTTGAGCAGCGGGCCGATGATCATGTTGGCCCCCTCCTGGATCGCCTGCTTGTAGAGATCCCCCATCGCCTTGCTCTGGGTGTCATAGAAGTTCAGGGTGAATTGGCCCTGATTCTCCTTGTAGGACATCAGCATGCCGTTGCGAATGGCCGTGCCCTGGGCTTCCAGATTACCGGAGAGGGGCAGGAAGACGGCCACCTGCTGCAGTGCGCCCGTGTTCGTCGCAGCCAGATCGCCAAGGCCGGCCGGCATGTCGGTCTGGGCCGGATGGTTCGGGAAGGTCTGTTTCCAGCCTGCCAGTTGGCGGGCGAGCTGACTGGGCTGGGCACCGAACTCGTTCACCAGCGCCGCCAGTCGCAGCCAGCCGGTGGTCACGTCGGGGGCGGGGGCTTCTTCCAGCGCCTGCAGGGTGGAGGGAGTCATGCTTTTGAGCAGGGACCAGATCTGCTGGTGGTTGGTCGACAGCTCATTCTTGGCCAGATAGGGTTCCAACAAGATCAGCGACTTGGCAGCCCCGAACTGGTTATTGATGTTGAGCTGCAGCACCACCCGCTGGCGATACCAGTCCTTCTGGGTGTCGGCATCAAGGGCTACATCGGGCTTGCCCTCCAGCAGGATCAGCGCCTGATTGGCGTTGCCCTGGGCCAGCAACAGATGCGCCTGCAACAGTTGCAGCTGCGCCTTCTGCTCCGGGCTCTGGGCCTGCTTCTGCAGTTGCTGGTACAGGGCCGCCGCCGGTTTGGCCTGACCGAGCGCCAGATAGCTGCGCGCCGCCATCACCTGCCAGGTGAAGGCCTCGGCCGGTTTGGCAGGGTCGACCTGCTCCAGATACCACTGGGCATTCTTGGTCAGATCCGAGAACGCCGATGGCATGCCAGGCTGCCCGGAAGATGGATTGGGCTCCGACGCACAGGCGACGAGCAGAACCGCCGCGAGTAGGATGCCGAAGAGTCGTGATACACTTAGCTGCTTTGTAACCCGGTTCAAGTTCATTCCCCGACCAGTGTTGAAGTTCCCCATAGTGTAAACGGGCCAATATGGCGACACAATTGTCGGGACACTCGGAGATCCCATGAGTGACATCCCAACCCTGTATATAGTCCCCACTCCCATCGGTAATTTGGCGGATATCACCCAGCGTGCATTGAACATTTTACGCAGCGTCGATCTGGTGGCCGCCGAGGATACGCGTCATACCGGTATCCTGCTCAGCCACTACCAGATCTCGGTACCGACCTTCGCCCTGCACGATCATAACGAGCAGCAGAAGGCGGACGTATTGATAGGCCGGATCAAGGAGGGTAAGAGCGTGGCCCTGGTGTCCGATGCGGGCACCCCCCTCATCAGCGACCCTGGCTATCACTTGGTCACCCGTTGTCGCGAAGCCGGGGTCAAGGTAGTGCCGCTGCCGGGCCCCTGCGCCGCCATTACCGCACTCTCTGCCGCCGGCCTGCCCACCGATCGCTTCGCCTTCGAGGGATTCTTGCCGGCGAAGGCCAAGGGCCGTGACGACAGGCTGCAGGCCGTCATCGAGGACACCCGTTCCCTGGTGTTCTACGAATCCCCGCGTCGGGTGCAGGACACAGTAGAAGCAATTGCCCGCATCCTGGGAGAACGCCAGGTGGTGGTGTGCCGCGAGTTGACCAAGACCTTCGAGTCTATCCACGGCTTGCCTGCTTCCGAGATGCTGACCTGGCTCGGCGAGGACGATAACCGCTGTCGCGGCGAGATCGTGCTGGTGGTGGCCGGTGCCAGCAAGCTCGACGAAGAGCTGCCTGCCGAGGCGCTGCGTACCCTGGGGCTGCTGGTGGCCGAGCTGCCGCTGAAGAAAGCCGCCGCCCTCACCGCCGAGATCCACGGCGTGAAGAAGAATGCCCTCTACAAATACGGTCTCGAGCACTATTGAGTGATGTAAGGGCGTGGATAACAGACCCCATGGCAGTGAAATGCACTGGTGTGAGTGTAAAAACCAGCGATACCCTCTGTTGAAATGGGGCTGTTATCGCCCTGAATGGAGGTAAACGGCAATTGTCGGTTTACCCAGGGCGACGGACAAGGCTATAATCCGCGCCCGGAGTCGGCTGGGCAATCGCTGCTTCGTCGTTGTGTCCCTCGGGACAGACGGGCGGAGGGGAGGAAAGTCCGGGCTTCATAGGGCAGGGTGCCAGGTAACGCCTGGGAGGCGTGAGCCTACGACCAGTGCAACAGAGAGCAAACCGCCGATGGCCCGCAAGGGATCAGGTAAGGGTGAAAGGGTGCGGTAAGAGCGCACCGCGCGACTGGCAACAGTTCGTGGCACGGTAAACTCCACCCGAAGCAAGACCAAATAGGCCCCTATTGGCGCGGCCCGCGTTGGGGGCGGGTAGGTTGCTTGAGCCAGTGAGCGATTGCTGGCCTAGAGGAATGATTGCTACCGGGGCAACCCGGAACAGAACCCGGCTTACAGGCCGACTCCGACCTATTCAAGGTATGCAAGTACCTTAAAATCCCGGCACCTTTCAGGTGCCGGGATTTTTATTTCTGGGTTGCCGGACTGCCGCGTGGCACCTTTTAAAATTTTGTAATAAAGTTCTCGCCCTTTTCGGTCGCTCTATGTCGGCTGGACTATTTGTATCGATCACGCGGCTGGCCTGATGAGTGTCTTTATGGCAGTAGGGCGAGATAAAATGGCTAAGGTGGATTTGTAATGTCATCAAGCGGCGTAATGCTCACACCTTCTCGGCTACTGTCCGCTGAGCGAGGCAAGACCCTTCCCCATTATGATCTGCTGGGCGTCGAGCGAGCCAATGTGGCGCGGCTCAAGCAACTTAACACCCAGTTGGGATCCTTCTCATTGCAGGCCTCGGGTTGCATGGCCCAGCTATTCAACGCCGCAGACTGCGATCTGACCTACCAGGATTTTTCCTCCACCCAGCCACAGGCTCGGGATGACCACCTGATCTGGGTCGAGGCCCGCACCCCGATCGATGCGCAGCGCGTTGCCTACTTCTCCATTGCTCCTTCGGTGATTTACCGGCTTGCCGTGCTGTTTTTCGGTGGCTCTCTGCAGCATAAGGGTGCTGAGGCAGCACATGGCAAAGGCCTGACCGATACCGAGCAGCGTTTGCTGCTGCGGTTATGCCAGTACCAGATAGATATCTGGTCTGCCTGCCTCGGTCAGGGGGATCTCGCGTGGCAGTTGAACCTGATCTCCCGGGATGCAGTGCCGGCATCACGTCTCTGGGTCGCGGAGGCGCACCTGATTGCAGGTGGTTACACCCACGATTGGCAATTCTGGCTTGAGCCACCACAGGAGACCCTTGGCATTACTGCGGGTCACCGGGTGCAGGAGGCACAACTGGAACAAGCCCTGACGCAAGTTCCGGTACAGCTGCGGATAGTCATGGGACAAATGTCCATGACCCTGGCGGATCTGGAATGCCTCAAGGTGGGGGACGTGCTCTCACTGGAGTTACCCGAGGTCGTACCGGCATTGATCGGTAACCGCCCCTGCTTTAACGGACGCATTGCTGAACATAAAGGCAGCCTGGTGTATCAGGTTGCAACTGTGGTAGAGGAGTAGTCGAATCATGAACGAACACAATTTGAACGACCCGCTGGATCTGGACGGCCTGGATCAACTGTTTGGTGATGATATCAGCATGCCGAGTGCGGCCGACTACATGGCCCCCACCAGTAGCAGCAAGCAGCGCGATCTCTCCTTCTTCCACCAGATCCCGGTCAAGGTGACGCTGGAAGTCGCCAGTACCGAGGTGGCGCTGGGTGAATTGATGCGCGTCGAGGAAGGCGCCGTCATCGAGCTGGACAAGTTGGCGGGTGAACCGCTGGACGTACGCGTCAATGGCCGCTTGCTGGCCAAGGGTGAGGTCGTGGTCGTGAATGGCAAATACGGCTTGCGCCTGGTCGATGTGGTCGATACCAACCTGCTGGGTGGCATGAACGACTGATGCGTTACCTGCTGGTTGCCCTGCTGCTGTTCTCGTTGCCCAGTTGGGCGGCGGCGGATATGACGCTGTTCTCTGTCTCACCCGGTGCCTCAGGGGGAGAAGATTACAGCATCAAGCTGCAGATCCTGTTCTTTATGACCCTGCTGGGTCTGTTGCCGACCCTGCTGCTGATGATGACCAGCTTCACCCGGATCATCATAGTGCTGGCCATTTTGCGTCAGGCCCTGGGCCTGCAGCAGAGCCCTCCCAACCGGGTGTTGATCGGTATCAGCCTGATCCTGACCCTGGTGATCATGAGGCCGGTCTGGACCGACATGTACCAGCATGCCTTCGTGCCCTATGACCAGAACGAGATCACCCTGACGGAAGGCTTGGCCAGAGCCGAGAAGCCGTTGCGCCAGTTCATGCTGGCCCAGACCCGGGAACCTGATCTGGAGCAGATGCTGCGCATCTCGGGGGAGGCCACCACGCTGGCCAAGAGTGACGTGCCCTTTGGAGTGCTCTTGCCCGCCTTCGTGCTGAGCGAGTTGAATACCGCTTTCCAGATAGGTTTCATGTTGTTTATTCCCTTCCTGGTCATCGATCTGGTTGTCGCCAGCGTCTTGATGGCGATGGGGATGATGATGCTCTCGCCGCTGATCATCTCGCTGCCGTTCAAGCTGATGGTGTTCGTGCTGGTGGATGGCTGGTCCATGACGGTAGGCACTCTGGCCGCCAGTTTCGGTGGCGGAGGCTGACGTGACCCCAGAGCAGAGTGTGGCCCTGGTTGGGGGCGCCGTGAATCTGGTGGTGGTCATGGTCTCGGTGCTGATCGTGCCCGGCCTCATCGTCGGGCTGGTGGTCAGTATTTTTCAAGCCGCGACCCAGATCCAGGAACAGACCCTCAGCTTCCTGCCCCGCTTCATCGTCACCCTGATGACGCTTATCTTCACGGGCAACTGGCTGTTGTCGCAGATCACCACCCTGTTTGCCGACCTGTTCCAGAAGATCCCCGGATTGATCGGATGAACTCCCTGCTGTCGCTCAGTGCGGCCGAGCTGACAGCCTGGCTTGGGCAGTGGTGGTGGCCCTTCATCCGTATCGCCGCCGCCTTCTGGGTGATGCCGGTGTTTGGCGATGGCCGTATCCCGGTCCAGGTTCGCCTCTTTCTCGCCTTCGTCATCAGCCTGCTGATCGCCCCCATGTTGAAAGGGATGCCGGTGCTCGATCCCTTCAGTACCGGCGCCCTGGTGCTGACGCTGGAGCAACTGCTGTTCGGGCTGCTGTTCGGGCTCTGCATCCAGATGCTGTTCATGGTCATGACCATGGCCGGGCAGATCCTCTCCATGCAGATGGGTCTGGCGATGGCGATGATGAATGATCCCTCCAACGGGGATAGCGCCCCCATCGTCAGCCAGATCATGTTGGTCTTCTGCTCGCTGCTGTTTCTCGGCCTGAACGGCCATTTGGTGACCCTGGATGTGCTGGTGCAGAGCCTGCGCAGTTGGCCGCCGGGCTCGTCACTCTATGCGTTGGATGTGAAGGGCGTCATCGGCCTGTTCGGTTGGAGCATAGGCGCCGCGCTGATCCTGACCCTGCCGGCGGTGGTCGCCATGCTGATGGTCAACCTCACCTTTGGGGTGCTTAACCGTACCGCTCCCTCCCTGAACATTTTCTCGCTTGGCTTCCCCATGACCCTGCTGCTGGGGCTCTTGACCATGGCCATCTCCATCAGTGGGGTTCCGGCTCGTTATCTGGATCTGGTTGGTCATGTGCTGACCCAGCTCAGGATGTTGACACCGACATGAGCCAGAACAGCGCACAGGACAAAACCGAAGAGGCCTCTTCCCAGAAACGGCGCAAGGCGAAGGAAGATGGGCAGATAGCGCGCTCCAAGGAGTTGAGCTCCGCCGGTCTGCTGCTGCTTGGGGGTCTGGCCATGCAGTGGATGGTGCCCAGTTTTGGTCTGTTTTTTGCTGAGTTGATGAAGCGCCCCCAGCGTTTCGACTGGCAGGGGGCGCGGGATCCCCAGATGATGATCCATTGGACGGCGGAGGCCCTGCTCGGCATGTTGTGGGTGCTGCTGCCGCTGTTCGGTTTTCTGGCCGTGCTGTTGATCCTGCTCAGCATAGTGCCGGGTGGCATGGTGCTGGCCTGGAAGAAGCTGATGCCGAGCGGGGAGAAGCTCAATCCGCTCAAGGGCCTCAAGCGGATGTTTTCGACTCACAGCCTGATGGAGCTGCTGAAGTCCCTGCTCAAGGTGCTGCTGATCGGCGGCACCCTCGCCCTGATGCTTCAGCACCAGTGGCCCCTGTTGATGATGATGAACCGCATGCCACCCCAGGCAGCCATGGAACAGGCGCTGCGGATCCTCTCCCAGGCATTCATCTTGCTAGGTTCGGTGCAGATGCTGATCGCCGTGCTGGATGTGCCTTACCAACGCTGGTCACTGAACAAGCAGTTGAAGATGACCAAGCAGGAGGTCAAGGACGAGCACAAGAACAGTGAGGGGCGACCGGAGATCAAGGCCAAGATCCGCCAGGTGCAGGGCATGCTGGCGCGGGCGCGCATCGAGCAACGGGTACCGCAGGCAGATGTGATCATCGTGAACCCGACCCATTATGCGGTGGCCATCAAATATGACCCCGAGCGTGCCAATGCCCCTTACGTGATCGCCAAGGGGATAGACAGCATGGCGGAGCGGATCCGCCAGGTGGCAAAGCAGCACGATAAGATGGTGATGAGCCTGCCGGAACTGACCCGGGCCATCTACCACTCCACTCGGGTTGATCAGGAAGTACCGGCTGGTCTCTACACCGCAGTCGCCTATGTATTGAATCACGTATTGCAGCTACGGGCCTATGAGGCAGGCAAGGGCAAGAAGCCCCATCCCCTTGCTCCTTTGCATGTGCCGCCCGAGTTACGTCAACCTGAGAGGTAAGTTGTGAACTGGCGTGTATTGACCCAATCCTATACAGCTATCCCCATGATGTTATTGGCCATTCTGGCCATGATGATCCTGCCCCTGCCCGGTTGGCTGCTGGATGCGTTGTTTACCTTCAACATAGTGCTGGCCGTGTTGGTGCTGCTGGTCTCGGTCTCGGCCCGACGTCCGCTCGATTTCTCCGTGTTCCCGACCGTGTTGCTGGTTGCCACCCTGATGCGGCTGTCGCTGAACGTCGCCTCTACCCGGGTCGTGTTGCTCCATGGTCATGAGGGGCATGAGGCCGCCGGTAAAGTCATTCAGGCGTTCGGTGAGGTGGTCATCGGCGGTAACTATGTGGTGGGTCTGGTGGTCTTCGTGATCCTGATGATCATCAACTTCGTGGTGATCACCAAGGGTGGAGAGCGGATCTCCGAAGTCTCCGCCCGCTTCACCCTGGACGCCATGCCGGGCAAGCAGATGGCCATCGATGCCGATCTCAACGCTGGCACGCTGGATCAGCACCAGGCCCGGGCCCGTCGAGAGGAGATCTCCAGAGAGGCCGACTTCTACGGCGCCATGGACGGGGCCTCCAAGTTCGTGCGGGGGGATGCCATCGCCGGCTTGCTGGTACTGATCATCAACCTGGTCGGCGGCCTCGCCATCGGTATCTTCCAGCACTCGTTGCCGGTGTCCGATGCCTTCCGGATCTACGCCCTGCTCACCATAGGTGACGGTCTGGTCGCCCAGATCCCCTCACTGCTGATGTCCACTGCGGCGGCCATCATAGTGACGCGGGTCAGTGACGAAGGTGAGATGTCGGATCAGGTCGGTCAGCAGATCCTGGCCTCACCCCGGGTCATCTACACGGCCGCGACCATCATGCTGATCCTGGGCCTGGTGCCCGGCATGCCCATGCTGGCCTTCCTCAGCTTCGCCGCCGTGCTGGCATGGACAGGCTGGAGCGTCAGCAAGCGCAGGGTCAATGATCCGGATCTTGACGCCGCTCAGGCTCTGACTCGGCAGATGACGCAACCCGAGCCTCAAGGACTGGATTGGCAGGATCTGCCGCCGGTGGACTCGGTGGCCATAGAATTAGGTTATCGGTTGGTACCGCTGGCCGAGGTGGAAAAGGGGGCTGAACTGCTGGCCCGGGTGCGAGGTATCCGCAAAACCCTCTCCGAGCAATATGGCTTCTTGTTGCCGGAGATCCGGGTGCGGGACAACCTGCAACTGCAACCGGATCAGTATCGCATCAAGCTGTCCGGTATCGCCTTGGCCGTGGGGAATGTGGATTGCCAACGCCTGATGGCGATCAGCAGCGGAGAAACTTACGGTGTGCTTGACGGCGAGCTGACCCAGGATCCGGCCTATGGCATGAATGCGGTCTGGATCTCGCCGGAGCACAAGGCTAAGGCACTCAACCTCGGTTACTCGGTCGTGGACTCCGCGACCGTCATTGCCACCCATACCAGCAAGTTGCTAAGGGAGCAGCTCGATGCGCTGTTCGGCCATGACGAGGTCGGCAAGCTGGGCCAGTATCTGGCCACCCAGTCCCCCCGCCTAGCGGAAGAGCTCAACGCGGCGCTGACCCAGATGCAGCAGCTGCGGGTCTTCCGCCAGCTGCTCAAGGAGCAGATCAGCCTCACCGACATCCGTACCATAGCAACGACCCTGCTGGATGCGAGTGAGCTGACCAAGGATCCTGTCCTGTTGGCATCGGATGTGCGCTGCGCCCTGAAGCGCCAGATCGTCAGACAGGCGATAGGTTCGCGGGATATTCTGGCGGCCTTCACCTTGGATGATCGCCTGGAGCAGACTCTGCTAGCGGCGATGAGCCAGTCCCAGCAACAGGGGAAAATCCAGCTGGACAGCTTCCCGGTCGATCCTCAATTGCTGGCACAACTGCAACAGAACATGCCGCTGGTGAAGGAGCAATTACAGCAGCAGGGATATGCCCCCGTGCTGGTGGTCATGCCCCAGCTCAGGCCGCTGATCGCCCGTTATGCCCGTTCCTTCTCAAAAGGTCTCAAAGTACTCTCTTACAATGAAATACCAGAAGATTTGAGGGTGGAAGTTATTGGTACCCTGGGCTGAAGTTGAATTGCCATGTGGGTATTTTGACAGGAAGAGGGTATTCCGCTTATCTGCTTGAATTGTCATATAAAGCCGTTATCATGTGACGGCTTTTGACGTAACCGATTGTTACAATAAAAGTAAAATAATATTATAAAATATAACAAGCTACATGTGCCACATGGCTTTAAGGACAGCAAAGCCATGCCATCCAAATACGGGTCGCCGCATGATAAAGGCAAACTGAACTGAAAAGTCAGGACGCAAAGCCTCCGGTCTAACAGCATTGATGCTAATGATAGCGGGGTTACCAAGGCCATGATTCCTGCCTTGTTTCCATATCAAATATAGAGAGAACGCTCAATAAGGCGCGTTGTTTCTATTCATGGTGCGTTTTTATTTTTGAGCGTCAGTTCTGTTGATTGATTCATGTACAATCACAGGTTCGGGTTTATATGCTTTCTGATTTGTCTATCAAGGAAAATTCAATACCGCTCGGTATTGAAGCTCAGCCACACCTATTATTTGTTTCGCCATCGTTATCAAATGGAAACGATATTGAGGCAATATTGCAGAGCTCCGGCTATCGGGTCTCCTGCCTGGATTCCCTCCCCAAGGCGAGGAGCTTTCTCTCGCAACACCGGGTCGATTTGATACTGCTCGATATGGTCGCCATGACCGAAGCGGGTCCCTCCATGATGCAGCAACTGGATGGGGCCGACTGCATCATCATGGTCAATGAGCATCAGGCCTATCTGGCGGCCGAAGCCATGCGTGCCGGTGCCGTTGACTACATCATCAAACCTTTCAGCCCGCGGCAGATGATCGAGGTGATCAGGGGGGCACTGCGCCTGCGTCAAGCCATTCCCAACCTGATTGCCGTCTCCCCCCTGAGCCTGCAAGTGCTGCAACTCGCCCGGCGTGCCGCCAAGACCTCAGCCACCATCCTCATTGGTGGCGAGTCGGGCACGGGCAAGGAGCGCTTGGCACGTTATATCCACGAGATGTCCAGCCGATCAGGTAAACCCTTCGTGGCCATCAACTGTGCGGCCATCCCCGAGGCCATGCTCGAATCCATCCTGTTCGGGCACAGCAAGGGAGCCTTCACGGGGGCGACGGCGAGCCAGCAGGGCAAGTTTGAGCTGGCTCAGGGGGGCACTCTGCTGCTCGATGAAATCTCCGAGCTGCCACTGACGTTGCAGGCCAAGTTGCTGCGGGTACTGCAAGAGAAAGAAGTGGAGCGACTGGGTAGTCATCAGGTGATAGCACTGGATGTGCGGATCATCGCCGCCAGCAATCGAGACTTGCGGGAACTGGTTGCACGAGGAGAGTTTCGCGAGGATCTGTTCTATCGCCTGGATGTATTGCCCATGAGCTGGCCTGCATTGCGGGAGCGCCAGGGCGATATTCTGCCGCTGGCCGAGTACTTCATTGAGCGTTACGCCGCGCTACAGGGGTATCGCCTGAGCGAGGGGGCCCGTCAACAGCTGCTCGCCTATGACTGGCCAGGCAATGTGCGTGAGCTGGACAACGTCATCCAGCGGGCCTTAATTATGGCTCGCGGATTGCATATTCAGGCAGTCGATTTGATGTTGCCCCATTATGCCGTTGAAACCGACAACCTGTTACCGGAAACACTCGCGGCGCCAGAAGGGCTCAGCGAGACCAGGCGGCATGCTGAATTTCAATTTGTACTAGAGACCTTGCGTCGTTTCCGTGGTCATCGGACTCGTACGGCCGAGGCCCTTGGGATGACGACCCGGGCGCTGAGATACAAGCTGGCAGCCATGCGTGAGCAGGGCATCAATGTCGAGCAGCAGATTCAAAACTAAGGGATAACCGAGTGAAGATTGAAATGATGTCATCACAGGTGACGCTCCTGCAGCAGATGCAGGAAATGCAGCGTATCGCCAATCAACCCCCTTCCATAGAGTCGAATGATACATCGACCGTTTCGTTCAGCGATGCCATGCGCGATGTCGTCGGGCGAGTCAACGAGCAGCAGAATATAGCGTCCACCCTGATGACCGCCGTCGATGCGGGTCAGAGTGACGATCTGGTTGGCGCCATGGTGGCCAGCCAGAAAGCCGGTCTCAGTTTTTCCGCCCTGATGCAGGTGCGCAACAAACTGATGACGGGTTTTGATGACATCATGCGCATGCCGCTCTGAGGTTGGTAATGACTGAACTGGTTTCGTCCTCCCAAGGGTCTTCCGACTCTTTCATGACCCGGGTCCAGGAAGGGCTGCGCAGCTGGCGCACCCTGTCTCGCGACAACAAATCCATTCTGACCATTGCCCTGCTGGCCGCGATCGTCGCAGGCACCATAGTGGTGATCCTGTGGACCTCCAGCAAGAACTACGTCCCGCTCTACGGCAAACAGGAGCTCTACGACACGGCCAACATCATGGAGATGCTGGAGAAGGAGCAGGTGCCATTCCGGCTGGAGAAGAGTACCGGCCAGATCCTGGTACCAGAGAGTCAGTTGGCCCATGTACGGATGGCGCTGGCTGCACGGGGGGTCAGAGCCGCCATGCCCGCCGGTCTGGAAGGACTGGATACGGTCACCGGGCTGGGCACCAGCGAATTTATGGAGGGGGCGCGTTATCGCCATGCGCTGGAAGGCGAGCTGGCCAGAACCATCATCTCGCTGGACGCGGTGCGCAGCGCGCGGGTGCACCTGGCAATCCCCAAAAGGACCCTGTTTGTCGGCCGTGACGAAGAGAAACCCAGCGCCTCAGTGATGCTGGATCTCCAGCCCGGACAATCCATGGAGCCTGGGCAGGTAGAGGCGATCGCCAACCTGGTGGCGGGCAGTATCTCGGGCATGAAACCGGGAGCCGTGACCATAGTGGATCAGGCCGGACAACTGCTGAGCGCCGAGTTGGGCGACAGGGCGGGTTTTGGCAAGCAGAGCGTTCAGCAGATGGAGTATGTGCGCAAGCTGGAACAGTACATCCGCCAGCGCGCCAACGACATGCTCTACCCCATGCTGGGCACCGGCAACTTCCGGGTGCAGATCGCCGCAGACGTCAACTTCAACGCGGTGGAGGAGACCCAGCAGCAGCTGGATCCGCAGGGGGTGATCACCAAGGAATCCAGCAAGTCCGACAAGACCATAGATGCGCTGGCCCTCGGCATCCCGGGTGCACTCTCCAATCGCCCCCCCGAGACGACGCCTCAGGCCGATCAGACAGCCAAAAATGAGGCTGCGACAGCGGAGCCGGCCAAGAATGACAGCCGGACCGAGCGTCAGGAAGTGAACAAGCAGTATGAAAACAGCCGCACCATAGTGCATACCCGCTATCAGCAGGGGCGTCTGGAGCGCATGAACGTCTCCATCTTGCTGAATCAGCAGAGTGGTCCCAAGGAGGGCTGGAAGGCAGAGCAGCTGGAGCAGATCCGGCAGATGGTTGAGCGTTCGGTCGGATTTGATACCGCCCGTGGTGATCAGATCAGTCTGCAGGTGTTCGACTTCACCGGTGCAACCCCCATTGCCCCGCCCGAGTCGAGTTGGTTGGAGACGCCTTACTGGCAGGACTCCTTGCGTTATCTGGTCGGGGGATTGCTGGGTCTGACGCTGGTATTCTTCGGCATTCGGCCGCTGGTGAAACACCTGGTGCGCACACAGCAATATCCCGAGGCCGAGCCGTCGGAGCAGCAGGATGATGAGGCGGAGGAACCCACAGTGGGTCTCGCCATGCGCCGTGAGGCCGATGCCTTGCTGGAAGGCACCTCCGCCAGCAATGGCCTGTTCCAGGCCGAGCACAAGATGGAGCCCAGGTTCTCCTCCCTGGACTTAGAGGCTCTGCCAGAGCCCGGCTCCGAGCTGGAAGTGCAGCTCAAACACTTGCAACTGCTGGTAGAGAAAGATACGGCCCGTGTGGCGGAAGTGGTCAGATCATGGGTGAGTGGCAATGAACAACGGTAATCTGAATCAAAATGCGGTCGACATCGATATCGACAACCTCGAAAAAGCTGCCATCTTGCTGCTGAGCATGGGGACCGAGGCGGCCGCCAAGGTGATGCAGAAGCTCTCACGAGACGAGGTACAGAGCCTTATCTCCAAGATGGCGGGTCTGTCAGGGGTGAGCTCGATCGAGGCAAAGTGGACGCTGCAGCAGTTCTTCAACCAATACCGCGAGCAGAGCGGTATTGGCAGTGCCTCGCGGGAGTACCTCGAACAGACGCTGGATCTGGCGCTGGGTCAGCGTCTCTCCCGCAGCCTGCTCGACAGTCTCTATGGCGACGTCATGAGCCAGGATATCCAGCGCCTGCAGTGGGTACCTGCCGATGTCCTCGCCCGTTTCTTCCGTAATGAGCACCCGCAGATGCAGGCGGTATTGCTCGCTTTCCTTCCCCCACAGACGGCCTCGGCCGTGCTGGATGCGTTGCCGGGCTCGGTACACGACGATCTGCTGGTGCGGGTTGCCAGCCTGAGCAGCGTCAGTGAACACGTGCTGGCCGAGTTGAGGCTGACCCTGGATCGCTGCCTGGTCTACGTTGCCGATCAGTCCGGCGCCAAGGTGAACGGTGTCCGTCAGGTCGCCGATATCCTGAATCGCTATCAGGGCAACAAGGAGCAGATGCTCTCCTTGCTGCGGGAGCATGATGGCGACATGGCGCTCGAGATAGAGAAGAACATGTTCGACTTCATGGCCCTGCGTCGGCAGAGCGATGACACCTTGCAGCGTCTGGTACAGGAGCTGCCGGCGGATCTGTTGGCCCTGGCGCTGAAAAATACCGAAGCCAGCTTCCGCAAGGTGGTGCTTGGCGCCATGCCGAAACGGATGGCACAGGCACTGGAGGCCCAGATCCAGGATCAGGGCAGTGTCTCCTTGCGCAAGGTGGAGCAGGCCCGGGAAGAGGTAATGCAACTGGTACGGGAGCTGGTGGAGCAGGGCGAAGTCGAATTCCAGCTGTTCGAAGAGCCGACCGTCAACTAACAGGAGACAGGCATGAGTCAGCATGTACGCAAACTGGCGGCCGGTGCCACCCGTCTCTACCGTTTCCCAACGCTTGGGCAGAGCGGGGAAGAGGCTCAGAGTCAGCAGGAGCAGTTCGAATACGGATATCAGCAAGGGCTGGAGCAGGGACAAGCTGAAGGTTACCAGACCGGCTATCAGCAGGGACTGACCAGCGGCTTGATCGAGGGCGAGGCCAAGGGGTTGCAACAGGGTCAGGTACGCGGGCTGGCACAGGGCCTGGCCGAAGGTCGGGCCTCCTTCGATCAGGCCATGGTGCCCTTCGCCAAGTTGCAACGGCAGTGGGAATCCCTGAGCCGGACCCGCATGGAGGAGCAGAAGGCGCTGATCGCCCAGCTGGTCGCCCAGGTTGCCAAGCGGGTGATCCAGGCCGAATTTACCCTCAACCCGCAACAGGTACTTCATCAGGTCGAACAGGCCCTGACCACCCTGCCAAATGACGCAGAAGATTTGGTCATCTACCTGAGTGCAGGGGATCGCCAGCGACTGGCCGAACAGGGGGTGACTCGCTGCGAGAAATGGCCATTGCAGGTGGATGGGGCCTTGGGGGTCGGAGATGCTCGGATCGAGACCCGCGCCGCGGTGATCGAGATCAATACGGGGGAGCGCCTAGATCATTGCCTCGAACAACTCAACACCACTCTGGCGTTGCCAGATGCATGATGTTCTGCAACAGGCGCTGACGTCTGCCCTGGATAATCTGGAGGAGATCCCCGGTTTTCGCCGTTATGGTCGTCTGGTGCGAGTCACCGGGCTGACGCTGGAGGTGGTGGGCTGTCAGCTGGTGATGGGGCAACGCTGTCGGGTTGACTCGGCGACGGGTGAGTCGCTATTGGCAGAGGTGGTTGGCTTCAATCGGGATGTCTCCTATCTGATGCCACTGCAGCCCATGAGCGGTCTCTATGCCGGTGCCCGGGTGCTGCCCATCGATGGGGAAGAGACGATCCTGGTCGGTGATCACCTGCTCGGTCGCGTACTCAATGGTCTGTTGCAACCCCTGGACGGTCTCCCCCTGCAAGAGATGGGGGAGCGAGTGCCTCTGTTTGCCTCTCCCCCCAACCCGCTGCTGCGCACCCCGGTGCGTGAGCCACTGGATGTCGGCATCCGTGCCATCAATGGCCTGCTGACGGTCGGCAAGGGCCAGCGACTGGGGTTGTTTGCCGGTTCCGGGGTGGGCAAGAGCATGTTGCTGGGGATGATGACTCGCAACACCACCGCCCAGATAGTGGTGGTGGGGCTCATCGGCGAGCGGGGCCGGGAGGTGCGGGAGTTCATCGAGCAGAGTCTGGGGCCGGAAGGTCTGGCCCGCGCCGTGGTGATCGCCGCCCCAGCGGATCAATCTCCCCTGATGCGGCTACGTGCGGCCCAGCTGTGTCACCGCATTGCCGAATACTTCCGTGAGCAGGGGCAGGATGTGCTGCTGCTGATGGACTCCCTGACCCGCTATGCCCAGGCTCAGCGCGAGATCGCGTTGGCGATCGGGGAACCTCCCGCCACCCGGGGCTACCCTCCCTCGGTGTTCAGCATGTTGACCCAGCTTGTCGAACGGGCGGGTAACGGCACTCATCCTGAGGGCAGCCTGAGTGCCTTCTATACAGTGCTGGCGGAGGGGGATGATCAACAGGACCCCGTGGTGGATGCGGCCAGAGCCATCCTCGATGGCCATATTGTGCTGACGCGCCGGCTGGCGGAAGAGGGTCACTACCCGGCGATCGATATAGGTGCGTCGGTGAGCCGGGTGATGCCGCAAGTGGTCCCGTCCGACTGGCAGGCCCTGGCCGTGAGCCTGCGCCAGCTCTGGGGTCGCTATCAGCAGGTGCGCGAGCTGCTGCCGCTGGGGGGCTATCAGGTGGGTGCCGATCCCCAGATGGATGAAGCCGTGCAGCGCTACCCCGCCATTGCGAGCTTCTTGCAGCAGGGCATCCACGAGGAGACCCCCATCGTCCAGGTGGTGAGCGGCCTCAAGCAGGTGCTGGGCAGGGCCTAAGGAGCCAAGATGCTGAAATCCTACCTCGGGTTACAACAGGATGCGCTCGATGCCATGGGCAAGGAGCGACAGCGTCTGCGCGACATAGCGCTACGCGAGGAGCGTCGCTCCCTGAAGTTGCAGGAGGTGATCGACACCCTGCAGCCTGGTTCGGCCAGCTTTCACCCCTTGCTCTGGCAGAACAAACAACAGATGCAGGGCCAGTTACGACACCTGCTCGTGCACCAAGTGCAGCAATCCGCGATGGCCAGCCTGGATCTGGAGCACCATGAGGGTGAGCTGATCAGGCAGTTTGGTCGAGTCAAAGGATTGGAGCTATTGCTGGACAAACGGGAACTGGCGGCACGTCAACGGCGAGAGTTGGGGGAACAGCGTCAGCTGGACGAGCTGGCCAGCCTGCGTCATCGCGCCCTGCAGGGGCGCTGAGGGGTTAATCGGGAAAGTGTTCCTGCCTGCCATAGGAGGATTCCTGGCCCAGCAGGGTATTGATCGTCTCTATCTGTCCCGCCAGCAGCCGGCCATTGAGGTCGTTCTGGCGCTGACATAGCTGCAGCAGTTGCTCGAGTTGCTGCCACTGGCCCGAGACGCTTTGCTGCAGTGCGGCGGGTAACTTGGTGATGAGCGTCGCCATCCCCTTCTCGTCGGGCTTGAGACCCAATGCCAGCAGGTGTTGGCAGCGCTGCTGGGCCTGCTGCTGGATGTCGGCCATCAACCTGGTCTGTTGCAGGTTGTGTTCGGTCAGCCCATCGACGTCGTGACTGGCCAGCAGGCTGTGCTGGTTTCGCAACAGTTGTTGCAGCGCTGCGTAGCGGCCACAGTCTTGCTGAATACCGATGATCAGCTGTTTGATCCTCAACTTGGGCGCCATGCTCATCGACGGTGCATGTCCAGAATGGCCTGGCTCAGGGCATCCATGTCGAGCTCGAGCTTGCCTTCACTGATGGCCTGCCGGATCTGGTTCACCTTCTCCATGTCCACGTCCGAGGTGGAGGCCAGCTGGCTTCTCGCCTGATTGATGGTCTGTGCGGTGGTGCTGATCCGGGCGTCGCCCTGGCTCGCCTTGGGTTGCGACTGGGCAGGAACACTGTCTTGCTTGCGTTGCAGCGAAGTCTGGACATAGAGCGGATCGGTGCGGGTGATTTTCATAACGTCATTTCCTGATGGTCTATCTATAACAGGCGACCCGAGAGCGCCGGAACTTGAATCAAACTCCCCTGGCGGGTCAAAAACGAGTTTCTACCTCTCCTTTATCGATGACCCATGCCTGGATCTCCTTTCCAGATTGGGTATTGCGGACCCTGATCCCTTCACCTATGGCGCCGCTCTCCAGCGCTTTGCCACGGGTGGTCGCCGAGAAACCGTCCTGACCGGCCCGGATCAACACACCTTCTCCTTCTTGTACGGCCCACTCCTTCTGCAAATCCAGCTCACCGAGCAGTTGCCCCATCCTGAGGTGACGATTGCTCTTGCTGCCTGTCAGCGAGGTGTTGCTGGGAATGAAGCCCCGTTGCAACCGACTGACATCCAGCTCTTTCTCGACCAGATCTGCGGGTTGGATTGCCGCTCCTTTCTGTATCTCCCGCGCGGTGATCCAGACCGGCAACATCAGAGTGACTTCGACCCTGGCCCTCAGCTGCCAGGAGGGCTCAGTGCACTCCACCAGATAGGGGCGTCGTCCCCATGGCTGGCGGTACTGACCACCTGCTTGCAAGCGTATTGCCTGCTGACACTGGGGCAGGTGGGTGGCGGCGGGGGAGAGCCAGACCTGATAGTCGGCCTCTCGATCCGGCCAGCCCTGTTGTGTCAGATAGGTGGTGATGGCCTGTCTGGCATCGTCCTTGAGCAGGGCCTCCAGCTGCGGTACCGAAATGGCAGGCTCGGCCCGTAGCGGAAGGGTAAAAACCAGCAGGCTCAGCAGGCTGACCCACTTCCATACGGGAAACAGCGCTTCCCCTTTTGTCAGGGCTATCAGCCACTGGCGATGCCGCTGCCAGCGGAAATGAGGGGGTTTCATGATTGGCATGAGTCTTGATAAAGGATGCACTGGTCTGACTGGTTCATAAAAAGGACGAAGCATGAGTATCTCATTTGACAGCGCTCTTGGCGTGCACCCCTATGCCCTCGATGTGCGGGCGGATCGGGCGCGTATTTTGGCAGGAAATCTGGCCAATGTGGATACTCCCGGTTATCTGGCCCGGGATGTGGATTATAAGGCGATCCTCGGTCGTGTCGCCCAGCAAGTTGCGGCAGGAGATCAGGGGGCGACCATCAGTCAGGGCGCCATGAACACCGACATGCAACATCCTCTCTATCGCATCCCATACCAAGTGTCCATGGATGGCAACACGGCCGAGCTCAGTGTGGAGCAGAGCAAGTTTGCCAACAATGCGACCGACTTTCAGACCAGCCTCACCTTCTTGAATATGAAAATCACCGGGATCGCCAAGGCGATCGAGGGCCGTTAATCATGTCGTTCAATCGAATCTATGACATCGCAGGCAGCGCCATGCGGGCGCAGACAGTCCGCCTCGATACCGTGGCATCCAATCTGGCCAACGTCGACAGTGCCGCCGGCAGTGAAGATGCTGCCTTCCGGGCCATCAAACCCGTCTTCTCCACCCTCTATCAGCGGGTGCAGGATGCCGACGGACTCGGAGCCGCACAGGTGCAGATTGCCGGAATAGTACAGTCGGATCGTCAGGTCGAGAAACGGCTTGAGCCGACCAACCCCTTGGCCGACGGTGATGGCTTTGTCTACTACTCCAACGTCAATGCGGTCGAAGAGATGGCGGACATGATGAGCGCCTCCCGCGGTTTCGAGACCTCGGTCGAGGTGATCAATCGCATCAACAGCATGCAGCAGGGGCTGCTGCGTCTTGGGCAGGGGGCTTAAATGAGCCTGCCCCAAGTAAGTAGTCTGGATACGGCCCGTAGTGCCAGCCAGCGAGCCACGACCCCGGACATCGCCACCAATGGCGCCTCCACCGGCCAGAGTGCCCAGACCGGCACCCAGCTGCGCAATGAATTCCTGCAGATGATGGTGGCCCAGATCCAGAACCAGGATCCGACCAACCCGCTGGACGGTGCCCAGTACGTCACCCAGCTGGCCCAGTTCAGCATGGTGGAGGGGGTCGAAGGCCTCAAGGTGCTGCAACAGAAGTCCATCAACATGATGGATACCCAGCAGGTGCTGCAGAGCACGGATTTGATCGACAAGGAAGTGATGGTGCCAAGCCAGACCCTGAGCCAGAAGGATGAGCAGCATATCCGTGGGCAAGTGGAGCTGGGGGGCGCTGCCGATCAGGTTGAACTCAAGGTCTATGACAAACACGGCACCCTGGTCGCGACCAAGAATTGGGGAGAGAGCAAGGCAGGGTCACTGGACTATGAGCTGCCGACCCTGCCGGCCGGCGAATACAGCTTCGAGGTGAAGGCTTCCCTCGCCGGGGTGGCTACCACCACCAAGAATTACGTGGCCAGCAAGGTGGAGCGCGTCAGCCTGCCGGGCACGGGTGAAATCATGTTGCAGGTAGCAGGGGTAGGGGATGTTCCTCTGTTCAGTGCTGTCCAGTTTGGTAAGTCGGCGTAATCAGATAGGAGCGAAACTGTGTCTTTTAGTATCGGACTGAGCGGCCTGCGCGCCGTCAATCAAGAGTTGAGTGTCATCAGTAACAACGTTGCCAATGCGAGCACCGCGGGCTTCAAGTCCAGCCGTGCCGAGTTTGCCGCCATCTACGGCGGTGGTCAGGCTGGCGGTGTCGAGATGAACAATGTCTCCCAGAATTTCGATCGCAATGGTGACGTGATGCGGACCGGGCGCGGGTTGGATCTGGCGATCTCCGGCAATGGCTTCTTCGTTCTCAAGGACAGCAACGGTCAGACGTCCTACACCCGGGCCGGCATGTTCCAGCGCGATGCCAGCAACTACCTGACCACCGCCAATGGCACTCGTCTGCAAGGTTACACTACCAACGAGGCGGGCGAGCTGCAGTCGGGCGTGGTGGGTGACATCCAGGTGAAGGCAGGCAACTTGCCGGCCAAGGCCTCTGATAGCCTGGAGTTCGTGGCCAATCTGAAGGCGGATGCCAGCGTGATCGATCAGACAGCGCACCCCTTCGATCCGACCAAGTCGGAGAGTTACAGCTATTCCCAGTCCAGCAAGGTCTATGACTCCCTCGGCGTGGAGCACACCGTCACCCAGTATTTCGTGAAGACGGGTGATAACCGCTGGCAGGTTAATTACGCCTTCAACGGCACCAAGACGGGTGCCCCGGTGACCATGGAGTTCAACACCAACGGGACCCTGAAGACGCCGACGACTGCCCCGGTGTTGAACTTGGCGCCGGCGGGGGCTGAGCCTATTGTGTTGAAGGCCGATCTGGCCCGCGTCAGCCAGTATGCCTCCGATTTCAACGCGACCCGCAACCAGTCCAACGGTTATACCGCAGGTGATCTGACGGGAGTCCGGGTCGATGCCGATGGCGGTGTCTATGCCACCTTCACCAATGGCCAGAGCCTGCGGCAGGGTCAGGTAGTGATGGCGAACTTCACCAATCCCAACGGTTTGTTGCAGACCAACAACACCACCTGGCAGCAGTCGTTCAGCTCGGGCCAACCGGTGTTGGGTGCTCCCGGAACCGGGACGCTGGGCACCCTGACGGCGGGTGCCTATGAAGGCTCCAACGTCGATCTGACGGGCGAGCTGGTCAGTCTGATGACCTCCCAGCGCAACTATCAGGCCAATGCCAAGACCATCAGCTCGGCTGACAAGATGACCCAGGTTCTCTTCAACTCCTTCTAAGGCGTGATGCGTGGAAAAGCTTATCTATACCGCCATGTCGGGGGCGCAACACACCCTGATGGCCCAGCAAATTCGGGCAAACAACCTGGCCAACGTCAATACCGCCGGTTTCCGGGCCGATTTTGAGCGGGCCTCCGCCTATGCCTTGACCGGTGATGGTTATCAGAGCCGGGTCATGGCGCGCGAGGAACTGGCGGGTACCAACTTCAAGCCGGGGGCTCTGATGCAGACAGGCCGCAAGTTGGATGTGGCGGTGCGCGGTGAAGGGTTCATCACGGTACAGACGGACGATGGCAAGGAAGCCTATACCCGCGCCGGCAACCTGGAGGTGGATGGCGAGGGACTGCTGACTCTCAATGGTCGTCCGGTGCTGGGTGATGGTGGCGAGATGGTGCTGCCTGCCTATCGTGACCTGAGTTTTGGCAAGGATGGTTCCCTCAGCATCACCCCGCCGGGTGGTGGTGCTCGGTTGGACGTGGGTCGTCTCAAGCTGGTCAATCCGGATCCTGCCGATCTGGTGAAGGGGCAGGATGGTCTGTTCCGGCAACGCCAGGGTGGAGATGCCGAGATCAGCGAGCAAGTGGTGCTGGCCTCAGGTTTCCTCGAGGGGGCGAACGTGAACGCGGTGGATGAGCTTATCAGCAGCATGTCTCTGACCCGGAACTTCGAGTTGCAGGTCAAGTTGATGAAAACCGCCGATGATCAGGCCCGGCAAGGAGCCCGGTTGATCTCAGGTCAGGGCTGACAGCGTTGAATGCGGTGGCCCAGGCAGGACCGTGAACAAGAGTTGATGGGGCGTATCAGCGCTCCCGAATGAATCGGTGGAGAGACGAAGATGCACGCAGCATTGTGGGTGAGTAAAACGGGTCTGTCGGCACAAGATGCCAAGATGGCCAGCATTTCCAACAACCTGGCCAACGTCAACACGGTCGGTTTCAAGCGTGATCGGGTCGCCTTCGAGGATCTGTTCTATCAGGTCCAGCGCCAGCCAGGTGCCCAGCAGGATCAGCAGAATCTGTCTCCCATAGGCATCCAGATGGGTAATGGTGTGCGGGTGGTTGGCACCCAGAAGGTGTTTACCCCAGGTCAGTTCCAGAACACCAACCAGGAGCTGGACATGGCCGTGGTCGGGGCTGGCTTCTTCGGGGTCGAGCGCCCGGATGGCGAGACGGCCTATACCCGTAATGGCCAGTGGCACCGCAATGCGGAAGGCCTGCTGGTCAATTCCGATGGCCTGCCCATGCTGCCGCAGATCCAGATCCCGGATAACGCCACCAAGGTGGCCATCGGCACCGATGGTACCGTGAGCGCTACCTTGCCGGGGCAGCAGGAGAACGTGGAGCTGGGGCGTATTACCCTGACCAACTTCTCGAACCCGGCCGGACTGGAAGCCTTGGGGGGCAACCTCTATCGCGCGACGGGAGCCTCCGGTGAGGCGATCGAAGGGGTCCCAGGGGAAGAGGCCATGGGGGCCATCAAGCAGTTCACCCTGGAGAGCTCCAACGTCAACGTGGTGGAAGAGATGGTGGACATGATCACCACCCAGCGTGCCTATGAGATGAATGCCAAGGTGGTTTCTTCTGCCGATCAGATGCTCAAGTTCGTGACCCAGGCCCTGTGATGAGAGGGTCTATGTGGCGTTGCTTCGGGTTAATCCTGCTGCTGGGGGGATGTTCCACCTATGAGCTGCAGGCCCCCGAGCCCGGTGACGAGAAATGGGCTCCCTCCCGCTCCCAGATGACGAGGATGGAGGGAGGGGAAGATGGTAGCCTCTACCGTGGCGACTACATGATGACGCTGTTCCAGGATCGCCGCGCCTATCGCATCGGCGATATCCTGACGGTGATGCTGGAAGAGCGGACCCAGTCCAGCAAGAAAGCCAACACCAGCATGAACAAGAACAACAGCATCAATGTGCCGGCGCCCTCCATTGGTGGCGTGTCACGGCCCGACTGGGGTGCCTCGGTCAGTGCCGACCGCGACTTCGATGGTGGTGCCACCTCCAGCCAGCAGAACACCCTGGCCGGTGCCATCACCGTCACTGTGGCCGAGGTGATGCCAAACGGGGTACTGGGGATCCGGGGGGAGAAGTGGATCCGCCTCAATCAGGGGGATGAATACATCCGCCTGGGAGGCATGGTGCGGGTCGATGACATCGACCAGAGCAACCGTATCTCTTCGCAGCGCATCGCCGATGCCCGCATCACCTATGCGGGACGCGGCGCCCTCGCCGACAGCAATCAGATGGGCTGGATGGCTCGCTTCTTCAGTTCCGCTTTCGCTCCCCTGTGAGGATCCAGATGAAAAAATGGTGTATCGCCCTGATCTGCTTCGTCCTGCCGGGCGTGGCCGGGGCCGCCGCTCCCGCCAAACGGGCCTTGCTGGACATTGCAGACGTGCAGGGGATGAGAACCAACCAGCTGGTGGGCTATGGCCTGGTGGTCGGTCTCTCCGGCACCGGGGATCGCAGCCAGGTCAAATTCACCGGCCAGTCCATGACCAACATGCTCAAGCAGTTTGGCGTGCAACTGCCCGATGACATCGATCCCAAACTCAAGAACGTCGCCGCTGTATCGGTGCAGGCGACCCTGCCGGCGCTGGCCGGCAAGGGGCAGCTGGTGGATGTGACTGTGACCTCCATCGGCGATGCCAAGAGCCTGCGGGGGGGCTCCCTGCTGCTGACCCCCATGCGCGGTATCGACGGCGAAGTCTACGCCGTCGCCCAGGGCAACCTGGTGGTGGCCGGGGTCAAGGCAGAGGGGCAGTCCGGCTCTTCCGTCACCATCAATGTGCCGACGGCGGGCATCATTCCCAACGGCGCCATCATCGAACGGGAGGCGGCCAGCAGCTTCGCGGACAAACCCGAGGTGATCCTGAATCTGCACCAGCCGAACTTCAAGACGGCGCGCAATGTGGAGCGGGAGATCAATCGCCAGTTGGGGCCGGTTGCCAAGGCGGTCAGTGCCGGGCGCATCCAGATTGCGGCGCCCCGCGATGAGAGCCAGCGGATCTCCTTCATGGCCTTGCTGCAGGACATTCAGGTGGACATGGGCAGCGAGCGGCCCAGGGTGGTCTTCAACAGCCGGACCGGCACCGTCGTCATGGGGCAAGGGGTCAAGGTGCGCAAGGCCGCCGTCAGTCACGGCAGCCTGACGGTGACCATAGGCGAGAGCCAGACGGTCAGTCAGCCCAACGCCTTCTCCAACGGCCGAACCACCACCACCCCCAATTCGCAGGTCCAGGTGGACCGTGAACGCAACAACATGTTTGTCTGGCCGGAGGGAACCTCGCTGGAGGTGATCGTCAAGGCAGTGAATTCCCTGGGGGCGACCCCGGATGATGTCATGGCCATACTGCAAGCCCTCGACGAGGCGGGAGCCCTCGAGGGAGAGCTGGTGGTCATCTGAGGATATTGATATGACCAAGATAACGTCTGAGCCTGGCTTCTATCAGGATCTCAACGAACTGCAGCAGATAAAGAGCAACCCGGATCAGCGTGCAGCCCTGGAGGCGGCAGCGGGTCAGTTCGAGGTGACCTTCCTGCAGACCGTTCTCAAGCACATGCGTTCGGCCTCAGATGCCATGCAGGATGAGGATGACAAGCTCATCAAGGGTGAAGAGCTGTATCGCGACATGTACGACAGCCAGCTGGCGATGAGCCTGGTGAAGCGTGGCGGCATGGGGCTCAAGGAGCAGATGGTCAATCAGCTGGTGCCCACATTAAAGAATGGCGAGTCAATGGTCGCTTCGGAACAGCAGACCCTGGCTGCTTTCAGTCAGCCTCTGAATTCGGCCAAAATGAGGAAAATTGACTGATGTCGCTGCTCAATATCGGTTTTAGTGGACTGAATGCGGCCCAGATCGCGCTCAACGTCACCGCCCAGAATATTGCCAACGTCAATACCATCGGCTACAGCCGCCAGGAGGCCATGATGGGCAGTCTGTCCGGCTTTGGTCGGCTGGATAACGGCATGGGCGTGGAAGTGACCGGGGTACGCCGGATCACCGATGATTATCTGGTTTCCCAGCACTGGCGCAGCCGCTCCGCAACCGGTTCATCCTATGCGTTTCATCAGTACATCAATACCACTGAGCAGCTGCTTGGCAGTGAGTCGATGAACATCGCCAAGGGGCTGGACAGCTTCTTTGCCTCTCTCAACGCCGCGCTCGACAGTCCGGAGACACCGGCACAGCGCAGTCAGATCGTCAGTTCCGCCGGCGCCCTTGCCAACCGTTTCGGTCAGTTGAACGAGAGCCTGTTGACCCAGGAGAAGCAGATCGATGATCAGTTGAACAGTACGGTCACCCAGGTCAACAGCTACCTGAAGCAGGTGGCCGAGCTGAATACCCAGATCAGCGAGCAGGCGTCCAAGGGGGTCAATACGTCGGCCCTGGAAGACAGCCGCGAACAGGTCGTGCGCGAGCTCTCCACCTTCATGGAGGTGCGCGTCAACCGGCAGGAGAATGGCTCCTTCTCGTTGAGCCTGCCCCAGGGTCAGCCTCTGGTGCTGTCGGGCAGCAGCAGTACCCTCTCCCTCGTCGGCGACACCCTGAGCCTCAGCTTTGGACCGCAGTCTTTCGAGGTCCCCAAGCTGCAAGGGGGGACCCTGGCCGGGGTGCTGGAGTATCGCACCACTGTGTTGCGCCCCCTGCGCGATGAACTCAACCAGATAGCGAAGAAGCTGGCGGATGACTTCAATGCCAAGCAGGCGGGCGGGGTCGATCTGAACGGTGATCCGGGCAAACCCATGTTCAGTTACGACCCCCTCAATCCGTCCGGCACCCTCAAGGTGGCGGCTGGCTTTACCGGTAATCACCTGGCCTTTGCCAAGGCGGGGGGCGGCAATGGTGATAACCGCAACTTGCAGGAGCTGCTGACCATCAAGGACAGCCAGTATGACGCCTACAGTGCGCTGCTCGGCCGCATGGCGGTACAGAGTGGTCAAGGCAAGGCGACCATGGAGGCGGACGCCAACATGGAGAAGCAGCTTGCCACCAAGCTCAGCAGTGTCAGCGGGGTCAACACCGATGAGGAAGGGGTCAAGATCATGGCGTATACCAAGGCTTATCAAGCCAACGCCAAGGTGATCAGCACCTCGGATCAACTCTTCAACTCCATCCTGAACATGTTCTGATGAGGCCGGTATGAATATCAGCACCAATCAAATCCAGCTCTTCAATTCCATTCTGAACATGTTCTGACGGGGGTCGCATGCGTATCAGTACCAACCAAATTCAGCTCAGCATGCTCGACAATCTGCAACATGGTTTCGGTGAGTATGCCCGGCTCGATCGCCAGATCTCGGCCAACAAGCGGATCCTACAGCCCTCCGACGATCCCGTCGGCAGCGTGCAACTGCTCGGCTTGAAGAAAGAGCAGGCGGCGATGGCGCAGTACCAGAAGAACATCGCCAATGCCAAGAGCCAGCTTTCCCAGGGGGAAATCCAGCTCGATACCATGACCAACATGCTGGGTCGGCTGCGGGATCTGGCCCAGACAGCAGCCAACGGTTCCTTGTCGGAGGACGATCGCCGGGCCGTCTCCAGCGAAGTGGCGATCATCAAGGACGGCTTGCTGGATCTGGCCAATGCCCGTAACGAGAGTGGTTCCAGTCTGTTTAGTGGCAGCCAGGTGGATAAAACCACTATCGTAAAGGGCCCAGGTGGTGATTATGTCTACCAAGGGGATGCGCTGGTGCGTGAGGTCGGCATCGCCAGAGGGGTGACGGTGGAGCTCAATCACACCGCGGACAAGTTGTTTATCCAGAACGGGGATTTCTTCAAGCAGCTCGACGAGATGGTGGCCGCCTTCGACAGCGGTGCCGCGGATGCCGCGGATCAGGCCAGGGCCATGCTGGATCGCAGCCAAACCTTGCAAGATGACATCAGCCAGATGGTCAGCTCCATCGGTGCGCGCATCAACCTGCTGGATCAGGTCGATGAGGGTCATGAGGAGAAGAGTGTCTATAGCAAGGAAGTGAGCAATCAGATAGAGTCCCTCGATTACGCGGGGGCGGTGACCCAGCAGGCTCATGTGCTGATGGCCCTGCAGGTACAGCAGCAGGCGTTCGCCAAGGTGAACGGGCTCAGTCTGTTCAACTACATGCCCTAAGTCTCTCAAGGAGCCAGGATGCAGATTCAACAAACCCGTCCGGGCGGGGTGGCCGAAACGCCCGCTCAACCCAAGCTGCACGGACGTCCAACTGCCCAGGCTTCTTCTCCTCAGGTCAGCCGCAGCGAGCGCCAGCCCAATGTCATCCGACTGGATCGTTGGGCCCTGATCGGCACGGCGCAGCAGCGTATCGCCCAGGCCCAGAGTGGTGAACAGGCCCTGAGTCAGGTCTGGGGGGAACTTAAGCGCCTGGAGCAACAGCTTGGCCAGAACCGGGCTGCGAGCAGCGAGCTTGTTTCCCGTCTCAAGCTGCTGGAAGAGAAGCTGACCCAGCCGAAGGCTCCCTTGACCACTGAACTCAAACCCCGCTTGCTGGCGTCGGCCAATGACAGTCGAGTGAGTTACAGTGCGGAACGACTCGATCTGTTGAGCCCGAGATCGAGTGCCGAGCGATTGATCTTTTCATTTCCCCAGACCAGCAGCGCCGTCGAGGTGCAACTGCCTGCCGGCACCAATGAAGTGGAAGCGGCTTCCCGTATTGATCGGGCCCTGCGCAAGGAGCATATCCAGGCCCGACTGAACGAATTGGGCAAGCTGGAGCTGAGCGTGCCGGATCAGCACAGGCGCAAGCTGGATGAACCCGTGCTGCTGAGCGGAGAGGGGATCCGCATCCCGGCGGGCAACCCGGTTCCGGTGCAGTTCAAACCCAAGGCCGGCCAGCTCACCCAGCTTGGAGAGGGGCTCGACAAGGGGGAGCTCAAGCAGGAGCAACAACGGCTGAAGCGGTTGCTCGGCGAAATTGAGCAGTCGGTGCGGGAGCTGAAGCAGTTCCGCCAGAAGATGGTCAAGCAGCTGGACAGGGTCAAGGTCCGTAGCCAGAACGTGCAGCAGGAAGAGCTGGAACAACTGCAAGGCAAACTCAGTCTGCAGCTCAAGGAGGGTGGCTTCATGGGCACCATGTCCGGCCTGCTGGCCCAGGCCAACGTATCGCGCCAGAACGTGGTGGCCCTGCTGACCTAAGGCCGAAAGAGTGACTATATAGAAAAACCGCCAGCAATTTGCTGGCGGTTTTCTTTAGGGCTTGAGCAAGGCGTAAAGGCTGAGATCCGATGCGAAGCCAGACTCGCTCAATCCCTGTTCTATGGTCTTGAGGAAGCTTGCGTTGTGCTGGCGTATGGTGTGGTAGCTGTAGAACAGGTTGATGACATCCTGCTCTTCCAGCTCCTTGTCCATGGCCAGCAAACAGAGGTAGCTGCGCAGCAGGAAGTAGTCCACTACCAGGAACTGATAGGCCTGGTGTGGCGAGCCCTGCAACTGCGGGAAGTTGTGATGATAGACGTAGTAGAGCAGGTAGTTGTTCATGATCTGGGGACGAGCCGCGAGGAAAGACGAGACCTTGCTGTACCAGATCTGCTGCAGCTGGGTGAGCTTGGCTTCATCATATACTCCCTCCAGCAGCAGATTGATCTTGTCGAGGCAGCCTTGCATGGTCTGCCGCCCCCGCCGTCCCTTTGAATAGGCCAGCAGCTGATGGGTGATGGTACGCAGCCCCCACCACTGCAACCGCGGCAAGACCGGCAGTTGCTCGAACATGGCAAGCAGCTCTCCCCGTTCGGCCAGCACGGCCACCTGATCCAGGAAGGCTTCGTGTGACAGCTGGGCGGGATCCCGGTGGACCAGCATGCCGATGAGCCACAGTCGTATCTCGACGGGGACATCCGTGGCTGCCAGCACATGGATGCTCAGGCTGTGCAGGGTCGCCATGGCGGCAGGGGGGGGTGGCGCGAACGGCAGGCGTTGCTCCAACTCGGCCACCTCGGTCTGCATCGCCATGGGGTCTAGCAACAGCTGCCGGCAGACCTCGGGGCAGGAGAGCATCAGGGACTTCCTGACCTGGTTGCCGATGCGTGAATGGGCTCTGGGGTAGGTCTTGCAGGTGTGGCTCAGCGCCTCTGCTCCGGCCTTGCTGTGAATCTGGCACAGACGGTTTTCATCGAGGAAGGGGCAGGCTCCCTGCTCATCAAGCTGGATCTCCCCCCAATGCTCGTTGCTCTGCTTCACCTTGCGAATGTGCAATTTGCTCAAGGATCTGACGGCAAGGTCCGGATGTCGCTCGTAGTTGCGGAAGGTTATCTTGTCGATGCTGATGGTCCAGCTATGACAGCAGTTGTCCTCGCAGCGATCGCCTATGCACTGGAAATGTTTAACGAAGTGAGGGGTGTAGAGAGAGGCGGCCATGTCGCTGTCCGGTAATGGAAGATGGCGGATTCAAAGCAATAACCATGCCTAGCGCCCTGACTCTGCGACGTGCATCCGAATAGTGACAGGGAAATTGAAGCGAGAAAAATATGCGGTGGCAGGCCTACATTTCTGCGAAAAAGGGGTCGCCTATATCTGATGTCCACCTAACAGGCTGCAGCGCAGCGTCATATCGAGGAATACATCATGGGCTTGTCCATTCATACCAATTTCGCTTCTCTGACCACCCAGAGCCAACTCAATACCACCAACAAGATGCTGGGTACCGCCATGCAGCGTCTGGGTACCGGTCTGCGCATCAACTCCGCCGCCGATGACGCCGCCGGCCTGCAGATGGCAACCCGTCTGCAATCCCAGTCCAGTGGCCAGAAAGTGGGCATGCGCAACTCCCAGGATGCCATCTCCATGATGCAGACCGGTGAAGGTGCCATGGACGAGATGAGCAACATCGTTCAGCGTATGAAGGATCTGGCCACTCAGTCTGCCAACGGCACCAGCACAGCTGATGATCGCAAGGCCATGGACGCCGAATTCACCGAGCTGCGCGCCGAGCTGGACAACATCAGCAACAACACCACCTTCGGCGGACAAGAGCTGCTCAAGACTGGCAAGGGGTTCCAGGAGGATGTGACCTTCCAGATCGGTGGTACTTCTGCTGAGAAGCTGGAACTGAAGAAAACCGGCACCCTAGCAAAGGCGCTGGCAGAAGTTGTGGGTACCGGCAAGGGTACCGATGGTGCTGCCGTCAAGGTAGGTATCGGCGATCAGGCCAAGGCAACCGCTTCCATGGCCGAGCTGGACACCTTCTCCCAGAAGATTGGTGAGTCTCGTTCCGCCTTCGGTGCCAACATCAACCGTTTGGAGCACACCGTCAACAACCTCTCCAACATGAAAGAGAACACCGATCTGGCGAACGGTCGCATCATGGATGCCGACTTTGCTCAGGAGAGCACCAACATGACCAAGAACCAGATGCTGATGCAGGCTGGCATGTCCGTGCTGTCCAACTCCAACCAGATGACCGGCATGGTCACTTCCCTGCTGCGTTAATCTCAGTGGCACTCATCCTCTGGGTGAGTGCCATCTTCTTCCCCCTTCTTCTCTCCCAACTTCCGCTTTGCCGCCTTCTCTTCATCTTTTTCCGTTCTCCATTCAAGTCTTGGCCAGCACCTGTCGCTTCTCACTCTTATAGAGATACCCGCTGCATTGCAGCTTTTTTGAGGAGTAAATCATGGGTTTGTCCATTCACACTAATTTCGCCTCGCTGACTACTCAGAGCCAGTTGAACTCCACCAACAAGATGCTGGGCACTGCCATGCAGCGTCTGGGTACCGGTCTGCGCATCAACTCTGCCGCCGATGACGCCGCCGGCCTGCAGATGGCAACCCGTCTGCAAGCTCAGTCCAGCGGCCAGAAAGTGGGCATGCGTAACGCCCAGGATGCCATCTCCATGATGCAGACCGGCGAAGGCGCCATGGACGAGATGAGCAACATCGTTCAGCGTATGAAGGATCTGGCCACTCAGTCTGCGAACGGCACCAGCACCGTTGACGATCGCAAGGCGATGAATGCCGAGTTCACCGAACTGCGTGCCGAGTTGGACAACATCACCAACAACACCACCTTCGCTGGTCAGACCCTGCTGGCCAAGGATTCCGGCTTCCAGAAAGCCGTGACCTTCCAGATCGGTGGTACCGGTGCCGAGAAGCTGGAGCTCAAGGACGATGGAGCCCTGGCGACTGCCCTCAAGGGTGTAGTTGCCGATGATAAAGGTACCAAGGGCACTGCCGTTGCTGCCGGTATCGACGACCAGACCAAGGCCACCGCCGCCATGGCCGAGTTGGATACCTTCTCCAAGGGGATCGGTGACGCGCGTTCCGCCTTCGGTGCCAACATCAACCGCTTGGAGCACACCGTAAACAACCTCTCCAACATGAAAGAGAACACCGATCTGGCTAATGGTCGCATCATGGATGCCGACTTTGCTCAGGAGAGCACCAGCATGACCAAGAACCAGATGCTGATGCAGGCTGGCATGTCTGTGCTGTCCAACTCCAACCAGATGACCGGCATGGTGACTTCCCTGCTGCGTTAATGAGTTGCCAGGCCACTTCGCGAGGGGTGGCCTTGTTATTGCTTGTGCGTTGGAAAGAGCCGAGCCGGTTTTTTCCAACAGGCATGCCACTGATTAAGTTGATAAGGATGTGATGATGCAAGTAGATCCAGCCAGCACGGCGATGCAACTGGTCGCTATCGAGCGCCAGAACATGGACAAGTTGCTCAAGAAGCAGCTTGACAGCGTCAAGGGGCAGCAGAGTGCCATCAGTACGCTCACCACCAAGCTGTCGAGCTTCCAGGCCATGCTCAAGGATTTGAACAAGGCGACTAACCTGCAGGCCCAGAAGGCGACCATGTCCCAGGACGGGGTGATGACGGTGACGAGCAATGGCAAGGCCAGCTCGGGTCAGTACAACTTCTTCGTGGAGCAACTCGCCCAGTCCCATCAGGTGGGTCTGCAGCTCGATAGCGACACCACGCCGCTGCCGGCCGATGGGGTCTTCTCATTGACGGTCAAAGGCAAAACCATCGACATCGACTTGGCTAGCCTGCCTGCGGGCGCTACCGCCAAGGATCTGGTCTCCCATATCAACAATGCCAAGGACAATCCGGGCGTGAAGGCGACCCTGGTACGTACCGACGGCAAGGTCAGCATGGTACTGACCAGCAAGGATAGCGGGGTGGAGAATGCTATCACCCTGGGCTACAGCGGAGACGCAGCCAATGCGCTGGGCACGGCCGTTGCCGGCAAGACGGATATCACCCAGGCACAGGATGCCAAGCTGCGCATGGGGGGCGACAACCCGCTGACCATCACCTCCGCCAGCAACAAGATCGAAAACGTGGTGGACGGCCTGACCTTCCAGCTGACCAAGGCGCAGAAGGTAGACGACGCCCCCCTGCTGGTGACCATAGATCAAGACAAGGAAGCCGTGACCGGCTCCCTCAAGAAGTTTGTCGACAGCTATAACGAGCTGATCGATGAGCTGGCCAAGATGACCTCCAGCGATCCCAAGGCGCCGGGGGCCCTCTCCTCCGATAGTGGGGTGCGCAGCCTCAAGAGCGCTCTTTCTCGTAGTGTGCGTGACCTGCCGGATGGGCTCAGCCTCAGCAGTCTCGGCATCAAGACCGACAAGGCGGGCAAACTCTCCTTCAACGAGACCGACTTCAACAAGGCGCTGGAAAAAGATCCCGAGCTGCTCGGCAAGGCGCTGATGGGGGATGATGGTCTGCTCAAGCGGATGAGCGATTCGCTCGATCCTTACACCAAACGTGATGGTGCTTTAAAGGGACGCAAGACCGGCCTGGAGGCCAGCGAGAAGCGGGTGAATGAGCGGATGGAGGCACTGGATCGCCGTATGGAATCCGCGTATAAGCGCTACCTCAATCAGTTCACCACCATGAACCAGATGCTGCAGACCATGGGCGCATTGTGAGTCGGTGAGCGCGTATCCTCCTGAATAAGTGAGTCTCTCATGTTTGAACCCCAAGATGGCTACGATGCCTACCAGTTCGCCGCCACCCAGGCCAAGGCGGCGAGTGCCGATCCGCACCAACTGGTGCTGATGCTGATGGATGGTCTGCTCGACGAGGTCGCGCGGGCAGAGGGCCACATCCTGGCCAAACAGTACGAACGCAAAGGGCTATCCATCAACAAGTGCCTGCAGATCCTGGGGGGGCTCGACAGTGCCCTCGACATGGACAAGGGGGGAGAGTTGGCCACCAATCTGCACCGTCTGTACGACTATTGCGGGCAACGCCTGTTCGAGATCAGCGTGGCCAACGATGTGGCTGGCTTTGCCGAGGTACGCCGCATCCTGCTGGAGCTGAAAGAAGGCTGGGAAGCGATGGCGCGCCATCCTCGCTAAGGCGGAAGCCTGCTTTCCTCATTCATGCCGTTATGAACATAACGCATTGAAACCTAATAATTATATATATGGCCTGCTCCTTGCTTACTAGCAGGGTCATCTTATTTTGAGGCCATCATCATGCCCATGACAGGGTCTGTGCAACCAGGCACGGAACGCGAGACTCGCCAGCGCCAGCTCTTGGGGTTGGGGCGTCTGATACTACAGCAGGCTCGTGCCGGGCAGTGGGATGCAGTGCGCCTGACGGATCAGCGTCTGGCCCAGTTCATCGGGCATGTGCGTCTGCAACCCGCGTTGTGGCAATCGCTGGCCCCGGCCCGTGATCAGGTGCGGGCCTGGCATCAGGATGCCTTCGCGCTCTGCCAGCAAGAAACCAGTCTGCGCAAACAGGAGTGGCAGTCCCTGTCAGATAAGCAGGAAGGGCTACAAGCCTATGATGAGGCACAAGAATGGGCCTGATCCAGTTTATCGGTGCCGATGCTGTGCCCGCACAGGAACCGACTGGTTTCACTCGCCTCTCTCGTCAACCGGACGAGCAGGGGGAGTCGTATCAGCCGCTGGAGTTCCAGCAGGAAGCATTACCTTCCCTTTCTTTAGATGAAACTACTGTCAAAGAGACTGATGGCAATACGAAAGATCAGTCTATGCCTGATGTGGTGGAGCAACTGCACGCTTTTTCCCATATGCCACCTATTTTCGTTCGTCATGAAGAGGCGTCGCGGTTGCTGGCCGCTCGCCAGCAGCCGGATCCATCGGCTCCTTCGGTTGTTACTGAAGGAGTCAAGGACGGATCTCCGTCCGTGTCGGTGGCGTTACGTGCCCTGTCCCGCTTCGAGCGGCTGGAGGCCGAGCGGCCCCCCATGGTGGCGCCGGCTCAGGGGAGCAAAGAGAGGCCCGTTCTGCTTACGGCCGACATCGCCAGAGTGCTGAGCCAGTCGGCCGGCCAGAGTGACAAGTTGCCACTGTCCGACAAGCTGGCAGCCAGCTTGCAACCTCTGCTCGGAGTGGAGGTTTCGTCCGAGCGGGATCCACTCACTTCCGATTTCAAAGCCATGGCAGGACAGTTGGCGCCGGTGCCACCGACCCGCACTGCCGAGTATCAGTGGGCCCCTGCTCGCCTGGCCGACAGTCCGGCCCAGTGGGGCCAGCAACTGGTTGATGTACTCAAAGACAAGGTCGAGCTGCAGGTCAACCAGAGTATCAAGCAGGCCCATATTCGCCTCGATCCTCCGGAGTTGGGCCGTCTCGAATTGACGGTCAGGGTCGAGGGAGATCGACTGAACGTGCAGCTCAACGTGACCAACCCGGCGGTGCGTGAGGCCCTGATCCAGTCGATGGAACGGCTGCGCATGAGCCTGGCACCTCACCATGCCGGTGGCGTCGAGGTGAATGTCGGTCAGGGTGGCGAACAGGAGCGAGGGGATCGTTGGCAACAACAGGACAAAATCCTGGCGGGAAGGCGGCAGTGGAGTGAAGAGGCTGCCACATCCGATGGTGCGGTTCAGGATTGGCTTAATACCCTGGTGTGATTTATCCATATTCCGGCAATAGCGAGAGTGATTCTATATTATGCGGCGTGTCATGAAGTGGTTGATGATAGTGGTAATGGCCCTGTGCCTGCTGGCGGTGCTGGCCTATGGTGCTTATCTCAAGCGCGATACCGTTGCCGTTTGGCTGGGCTTGGCCGAGGCCAAGCCAGAGCTCAGCAAGACACCGCTGTTCAAACCCATGGAGCGTTTTGTCATCAGCTTGGAGGGGGACGTCGAACCCCATTATCTGGTGCTGGAGCTGGCGCTGGTCACCCATAACCCCAAGCAACTTGAGACCCTCAATGAGCTGACCCCCCTGATCCGCAATGCCATGGTGCAATATTTCAGCCATCGCTCCCACGATGCGGTGAAGAAGGAGCTACAGAACATCTCCGCCCTGCAAACCTCTCTTCTCGGCAAGTTGGCGACCACACTGCAGGGATATGGCTATCAGCCCTATCTGGATGAAGTGTTGATCACCAAGGTGCTGGTGCAATAACGGGCATGCTGGATTCAGGTTGGGATACCCATGACGATCTAACCGTCTCACCCCCCCGAACCGGCGAACAGGCGATCCTGACCCGCTACTTGCCGTTGGTGAAGCGGGCCGCCAGTCACCTGCGCAGTCAGGTCTCGGCCAGTTTCGATCAGGAGGACATGGAGCAGGTCGGCATGATGGGCCTGCTGGAGGCCTGGCGACGCTACGGTAGTGAGCCTGATCCCCAGTTCGAGAGCTATGCCTTCAAGCGGATCCGCGGCGCCATGCTGGATGAATTGCGCCGTCTGGATTGGCGTCCCCGTCAGTTGCGTCAGCAGGTGCATGGCCATAATCAGGTGCAACGCGAGTTGTTCAATCGTCTCGGACGCAATCCGACCGAACAGGAGCTGGCGCAGGCGTTGGAGTGCTCGGTCGAGGAGGTGCGTCAGCTAGCCTACGCCAGCCAGGCCGAGGCGTTGCAAAGCCTGGAAGAGTGGCTGGAGAGCGGTGGCAAGGCTCCGACCGCAGAATCCGACGATGTGGACCTGGCCATGACCCTCAGCAAGGTACTCGGCTCCCTGGACAAGCGGGAGCAACTTTTGCTCTCCCTTTACTACCAGCAAGAACTGAACATGAAGGAGATCGCCCTGGTGCTCGGCCTGACCGAGTCGCGGGTGTGCCAGCTGCACAAACAGTGTGTCCTTCAGCTCAAGCAGCGATTGGTCGATTCCATATAACTAACGCCTCTCCCCCGCGGTGAGGCTTCATGATTTCTGCGGGAGCATCCATGCAAAAACAGATTGGTCTTGGTGTCATTTTCATTTGTGTGCTGGGGGGCTTCATGATGGCCGGGGGGCGCCCTATCGCCCTGTGGCAGCCGGCTGAGCTCATCATCATCATTGGTGCCGCTGCCGGCTCTATGTTCCTTGGCAACTCCAAGGAGGTGATGCATGAAATGTGGCGCCAGGTGAAGCTTTGCTTCAAGTCCAACAAGGGGGAGAAGGAGATCTATCGCGAGCTGCTGACCCTGATGCATCAACTGTTGGAAGAGACGCGTAGCAAGGGGATGAAGGCGCTGGACGAGCACATCGAGAATCCGCAGCAGAGCTCGGTCTTCCTGATGTATCCCCAGGTGTCCGAGGATCCGCAGTTGCTCGGTTTCATCATCGATAACTTGCGCCTGCTGGGTATGGGCAAGATCACTCCCCACGAGCTGGATACCATTCTGGAGCAGGAGATCATGGCCATCGAAGAGGACATGCTCAAGCCCGCGCACGCCTTGCACAAGACGGGGGAGGCGTGTCCCGGCTTTGGCATCCTGGCCGCCGTGATGGGGATCATCATTACCATGCAGCAGCTCGATGGCCCCTTGAGCAACATCGGGGTCCATGTGGCCGCGGCCCTGGTGGGCACTTTCATCGGTATCTTCCTATGCTACTGCCTGCTGGAGCCCATCAGCAACGCCATGGAAGAGATGGTCAAGCGTCGCATCGGCATGTTGATGTGCATCAAGTCGATCCTGATCGCCCAGTTACGTGGCAAGACGCCGCTGCTCTCCGTCGACTCGGGCCGCAAGATGCTGGAGCCTGATGTGAAACCCAGCTTCCTCGAATTGGAAGATTGGGTGACGAACAGGGCCATGTGATGCGTAACCACGAGCAGATCATCATCAAGCGCCAGCAGAGGCGCAGCAGCGGACCCAAGAGCGGTGGCGCATGGAAAGTGGCTTTCGCCGATTTCACCCTGGCGATGATGGCCTTCTTCATGGTGCTCTGGATCCTGGCGGTATCGAGCCAGGAGGAGCGTGAGGTGGTCGCCAGCCGGTTGCGCGACTACAGCATCATGGACAGCGAGGCTAACCCGTTCGACATCCGCAACAGCCCCTATCCGGTTGATCTAGGTGGCAATCCCTCCGTACTGGAAGAGTTGAGCCCGCAGTTTGTGAAAGAGGGGCAGCGAATGCCCAAACACATGGAGCGTAACCGTAGCATCTTCAATGACGGTGCCGACGGCGGTTATGAGAGCTTGCTGGTCGGCAAGATCGAAGGGGAGGCGCAGATGAAACAACTGGCTGGCTTCATCGGCTCCATGGCGGATCAGATGCAGGCCAAGAACAACCTGGAGCTGCAACTGGTGCCGCAGGGGTTGCGGATCCTGATCCGCGATGATGACGAGCGTGAGATGTACAGCCGTGGCAGTGCCCGCATCAGCCCCTTCTTCCGCCATCTGCTGATGGCGTTGGCCCCCGTCTTCCAGCGGGTGGAGAACAGGGTCATGATCTCGGGTCACACCGACAGCACCCCGTTTGCGGGGGACAACTACAGCAACTGGGAGCTCTCATCCGATCGGGCCATGATGGCGAGACGGGTCTTGCTCGCCGGCGGCATGCCGCCTGAGCGAATCGGCCAGGTAGTCGCTATGTCGGATACCATGCTGGAAAATACCGCCGATCCCAGAGGCAGCCAGAACCGCCGCATCGAGCTGCTGGTGATGACGACCCAGGCAGAGAAAAATCTGGAACAGCTATTTAGCACCCAAACCCAAGCCGCCACTCAGCAAGCCAAGGATGCCGTCACTCATGGGAACCCCTGATACCGAACAGCCGGAATGGAGTGAGTTCAACGATCCCAGGCGCAAGGTCCCCCGCTGGTATTTGCACGATGGTACCACTCCCCTGGAGTCACAGAGCTGCGGCATTGCGGCCAGGCTAATGGTGTCAGGTCTGCTGTTCGACAAGCGTATCGGGCGGGCGGTGATCAAGGACATAGGCCCGGGTGGCGTGGGGTTTCTGACACCGTCCCGTTTCATGCTGCCAGATGTGGTCAGTCTGTCGTTATCGCCCAGGATAGTGCTGGAGTGCCAGATCACTCACAGACGAGCGATTGGCCAGTACCTGAGTTTCTATGGCGCGCGTTGGGCTCATCCAGAGTCTGTAGACCTCGCCCCCGTGCTCAGCCATTGGCGTCACAGTTTCATGGTACCAGCAGAGGGCGGGTCTGATTCAATCCCAGCGGATCCGGCAACGGCGCAAGATTAAAACCACCTGGGCCCATGTCCAGGCCTCTTGCCGGTTGCAGCAAGAGAGGATCGTGCAGGCTCTCGAGTGACACCGCTCGCACCAGCAGGGGCCGCTCACTTTGCTTGCTGCCGGGGGCCTTGCTGTGACCATAGACGATGGGGCAGTTGGTGACGCCCTGGACATCGGGTAACTGCCAGGCCGGGTTCCAGCGGCTGGCTTCATTCATGGATACTCCCTTGGCCATCGCCCAGCTCAGCAATGAGCACTCTCCGGGCTGTCGCCACACCTGAATACTGTCTCCTTCCTGCCACGATGGCAGCACGAAATGATAATGCGCCGCCCTGTCCAATAGCTGGGAGAGGGCGATGAAACGTGCCACATAGAGGCGGGTTTCGGTCGGCAGCGACAATTCCCATAGATTGCGGGTTCCCCCATTGAGTACCGCCTTCAACACCCGTCCTTCCCCGGCGTTATAGGCTGCCAACGCCAACAGCCAATCCTGCCCAAAGAACTGATACAACCAGCCGAGATAGGTGAGGGCCGCTTCCGTTGCCAGTGGCAATGAGTAACGACCGTCGAAACTGGCTGTCATGGGCACGGAGAAGCGCGCTGCAGTGTCTGGCATCAATTGCCAGGGACCGGCGGCCCCCGCCGAGGAAACCACATCCAGCCGATAACTGCTCTCTATCAGGGGAAGGAACGCCAGCATGGAGGGCAATTTGTGGTCACGAACCTGCTGCTCTACCCAGCGGATCATGGGCTGCGACTGGGTGATCCGTCTTTGCAGGTGGTTCTGTTGCTGCAACAGAAACTGGGTTTGCTGGCTGACCAGCTCGGCACCTTTCCCGCTGATGGGGGTAGGAAAGCCTGCCTGCCAATGATAATTATCATAAGAATGACCATAGGCGCTCAGCAGCAGTGTCAGGCCGGCGAACAAACGAGGTGATAATTTAATCAAGGAGGCGATGACCTGGCGGGAAGATGATAAAAACATGATGAATCTCAACAGTTTTTGACAATTTCTGTCGACTGTTCATGTGGTATCCAGGACGTGATAAGCATGATAACACGAGTAAAAAAGACCCCAAAGGCGGGTAGGGCGATTCAGAAATTTTTGCTCTATCTGATCCTCGCCAATTTTGGCTTGATGTGGCTTTATGTCATTTATGCAGAGGAGCTGACCTTTGTCGCCAATCTTCTACTGACTTTCCTGCTCATCCTCTATAACCTGCTGCTCTGTCAGCTAGTTGTCCTGCGTGCCCGGCGGGCGGGAGATGGCTATATCATCTATCCCGTAGTGGGAGTGAGCATTATTCTGTGTGCGGTCGTGCTGTTTCGTTTCATCATTACCCCTGATCTTTAATATTTCTCAGCCGTTACTGATGGGATGAATTTAATTCCACCATCAATAACTCGTGGAAAATCAACTCATTTAATCGGCCGTCTCCCCGCGCTGCGTCAATATGTTCCCCATGCCCGAGATCCTTGCTTGAAAAGCCCTCTGCTCGTCCTTAAACTTCAAGGTGGGGAAAAGTGGATCAAAGTGGTTTTATGGGGCAGTCTGCCCTCCTTAATTCACCTTCGGGGACTGCAATTTGTTGCGTGGCGCTCACGCCATCAGCCTGGACAGCAAAGGGCGATTGGCGATTCCGACCAAATATCGAGACTGGCTGCGCGACGAATGCGACGGCCAGCTGGTCTGCACCATCGACATCGCTCACCCTTGTCTGCTGCTTTATCCCCTGAACGAATGGGAAGAGATAGAGCGCAAGCTCAAGACGCTTTCCAGCACCAATCCGGCAGAACGCCGCCTGCAGCGCCTGCTGCTCGGTAACGCCGTGGAGTGCGAACTGGACGGCAATGGCCGTCTGCTGCTCAGCCAGCCGCTGCGCAACCACGCCGGACTGGACAAGAAAATCATGCTGGTGGGCCAGCTCAACAAGTTTGAGCTGTGGGATGAAGCCCGCTGGCAACAACAGATCAATGATGACATTCAGGGTTTGCCTGAGGATGACTGGGCAAGCTCACCACGACTACAGGATTTTTCTCTATAAATGACCCAAGCCGCTGAACACATCACAGTGCTGTTGCACGAAGCCGTCGAAGGGCTGGCCATCAAGCCGGACGGCATCTATGTCGACGGTACCTTTGGCCGGGGTGGTCACTCTCGTCTCATTCTTGAAAAGCTCGGTCCACAGGGCCGCTTGATCGCCATCGATCGGGATCCCCAGGCAATAGCCGAGGCTGCCAAGATCCAGGATCCCCGTTTCGAGATCGTGCACGGTCCCTTCTCCGGCATCACCTCCTATCTGGATGAGCGCGGTCTGCTCGGCAAGGTCGACGGCTTCCTGCTGGATCTGGGGGTATCTTCCCCCCAGCTCGACGATGCGGAGCGCGGTTTCAGCTTCATGAAGGACGGTCCGCTCGACATGCGGATGGATCCGACCAGCGGCCAGAGCGCCGCGCAGTGGCTGGCCAAGGCCGATGTGGACGACATCGCCTGGGTCTTGAAAACCTTCGGTGAGGAGCGTTTCGCCAAGAAAATTGCCCGCGCCATTGTCCACGATCGCGTTACCGAGCCCTATGTTCGCACTCGCCAGCTGGCGGAGATGATAGCCCGGGTCAACCCGAGCAAGGAGAAGGGCAAGCACGCCGCGACTCGCAGCTTCCAGGCCATCCGCATCTACATCAACAGCGAGCTGGACGAGATCGAGACCGCGTTGGACGGTGCCCTGCAGGCGCTGGCTCCTGAAGGGCGGCTCTCCGTCATCAGCTTCCACTCCCTGGAAGACCGCCTGGTCAAGCACTTCATCCGCAAGCACGAGAAGGGACCCGAGGTGCCGCGTGGCATCCCGTTGACCGAGGCGCAGCTGGCCGGCGGCCGCAAATTGAAATCGATCGGCAAGGCCCTCAAGCCTTCCGAGCATGAAGTCACCGAAAACAGTCGATCCCGCAGCTCGGTGCTGCGGGTCGCCCAGCGTCTGGCGGATTAAGTCATGAGCGAGGTGCGCGTTCATCTATCCAAGGAGATCATCGGGGATCTCTGGCGCCACAAGTTGCAGATTGTGTTGGCCGTCGCCGTGCTGATCACCGCCTTTGCGGTGATCCTGGTGACCAACATGACCCGGGGTTTGACCGCCAAGCAGAATGACCTGATGGCGGAAGAGGATCGGCTCAACATCGAGTGGCGACACCTGCTGCTGGAGCAGGGCACCCTGGCCGAACATTCCCGGGTAGCGAGTCTGGCCATGGACAAACTGCAGATGGCTCGCCCGCTGGTGACCACCGAGAAGGTAATAACCCAACCATGACACGCAAGGCCACCACCAAGGCGCCGGCAAAGGACAAAGCCAAGGCCAAAGCCCCGTCACTCTACCCGTGGCGCTTTCGCACGCTGATATTTTTCATCGGTATCGCCTTTGCGGGTCTGATCCTGCGTCTGGCCTGGATCCAGGTGATCGATCCCGACCGGCTGCGTCAGGAAGGGGACATGCGTTCCTTGCGCACCACCTCCACCCAGGCCGTGCGCGGCATGATCACCGATCGCAACGGCGAACAGCTGGCGGTGTCTGTGCCGGTGGAAGCGGTCTGGGCCGACCCCAAGACGGTGCACGAGTCCGGCGCCATCCATAACGAGCGCGCCTGGCTGGCGCTCTCCGCCGTGCTCAAGCTCGACATCAACACCCTCAAGCACCGCATCTCGAATCCGAGCAAGCGCTTCGTCTATCTCCAGCGCCAGGTGACCCCTGCGGTGGCGGAATACATCAAGGGCCTCAAGCTCGGCGGCATCTATCTGCGGCCAGAGGCCCGCCGTTTCTACCCCACCGGCGAGATCAGCTCCCACCTGGTGGGGGTGACCAACATCGACGGCAGCGGCATCGAGGGGATTGAGCGCAGCTACAACGAGTGGCTGACCGCGACTCCGGGCGAGATGCGGGTCCGCAAGGACAGGCAGGGTCGGGTCATCGAACGGCTCGGTCTGGTCAAGGAGGGCAAGAACGCCAACGATCTGCAACTGAGCATCGATCAGCGGGTGCAGGCACTGGCCTACCGCGCCCTCAAGCGGGCCACCGACGAGAACAAGGCCACCTCAGGCTCCATGGTGATGCTGGACGTGAAGACCGGCGAGGTACTCGCCATGGTCAATACCCCCTCCTACAACCCGAACAACCGCGGCCAGTACCAGAGTTTCCGGGTGCGCAACCGGGTGGTGACCGACACCTATGAGCCGGGATCGACCGTCAAACCCTTGATCTTGTTGAGTGCCCTGCAGGCGGGCGTCACCAGCTGGAAGGACACCATCCAGGGTGGGCCGCTGTTTATCGGGGCCAAGCAGATCCGCGATGTGAGTATTCACAAGGCGACCAATCTGTACGACATCCTGCGCTACTCCTCCAACATCGGCATGTCGCGCATCGCGCTGCGGATGCCGGCCCAGGAGATGATCAACACCCTCAGCATGGTCGGCTTCGGCATGGACACCGGCAGTGGCCTGATGGGGGAGAGCAGCGGCATGCTGCCCCAGCGTCGCCGTTGGTCCGACATCGAGCGGGCGACCCTGTCGTTTGGCTACGGCCTGCGAGTTACCCCGCTGCAGTTGGCCTCCGCCTACGCCACCCTGGCCAACAAGGGCAAGCGGGTGCCGCTCTCCATCATCAAGGTGACCACCCCGCCCAAGGGTGAGCAGGTCATCGACCACAACAATGCCACCGCCATGTTGCAGGCGCTGGAATATGTGGTCAGCAATGCCATCCCCAAGGCGCAGATCCCGGGTTACCGGGTCGGCGGCAAGAGCGGCACCGCCAAGGTCGCCGTCGCCGGCGGTTACGGCAAGGACTACATGGCCTGGTTTGCCGGCTTTGCTCCCGCCAGCAACCCCCGCTTCGTCATGGTGGTGGTGATCAACGAACCCAAGGGCAGCGCCTACTACGGCGGCGCCGTCGCGACACCGCCGTTCGCCGAGGCCATGGGCGGCGTGCTGCAACTCTTCAATATTCGTCCCGACGCGGTGCCCGCAGAGGTACCCGCCAAACTTGCCCGTACGGAGGCTCCCCTTGCACCGCGTACTTGATCAACTGCTGCGCCCCTTCGGCATTCATGCCCCGGCGCTCCCCCTCACCGATATCCAGCTGGACAGTCGGCGGGTGGGGCCAGGTTGTCTCTTCGTCGCCGTCCGCGGGCATCAGGTGGATGGCAGACGCTTCATCGAACAGGCGGTGGCACAGGGTGCCGCCGCCGTGCTGTTTGAGGAGGACGGTGAATTCACCCCGCCGTCACTGGCCGTGCCCTGCTTCGGGATCCCCGGGCTGCCCGCCAGACTCTCCGAACTGGCCGGTTATTTTTACGATCAGCCCGCGCACAAGCTGCAACTGGTGGGCATCACCGGCACCAACGGCAAGAGCACCACGGCGCTGCTGGTGGCCAACTGGCGCACCCTGCTGGGTGGCAAGGCCGGGGTAATGGGCACCATAGGCAACGGCCTGTTCGGTGAGCTGGTGGAAGCACAGAACACCACGGGTAGCGCGGTGGAGGTACAGGCAAATCTGGCAGCCCTGCAACAGAGCGGGGCCGATATGGTAGCGATGGAAGTCTCCAGCCACGGTCTGGTGCAGCACAGAGTCTCGGCCCTGCCGTTCGCGGCGACCGTGTTCACCAACCTGAGCCGGGATCATCTGGATTATCACGGCACCATGGAGGCCTATGGCGCCGCCAAGGAAGAGCTGCTGAAGCTGGGGGATGAGCCCAATGCGGTCATCAATGCCGACGATGAGCTGGGGCGGGCCTGGCTGGCGCGCTATCCCGCCGCCGTGGCCTTCGGAGTCAATGGTCCGATTGAAAACCATCCAGGGCGACAGTTGACGGCGCAGGATCCCCACTTCCACCAACAAGGTTTTCACACACGCATTAACTCCAGCTGGGGGAATGGTGTATTATCCGCCCCCTTGCTCGGCCGCTTCAACGTCAGCAATGTGCTGGCGGCGATGGGCGCCATGCTGGTGCTCGGCTATGAGTTCGACGAGTTGCTGGCGAGTGCACCGAGACTGCAAGGGGTGACCGGTCGCATGGAGTGTTTCGGCGGTGGCGATGCGCCCCTTGCCGTGGTCGATTATGCCCACACCCCGGATGCGCTGGAAAAAGCCTTGCAGGCCCTGCGGGTGCACTGCGAAGGCCAGCTCTGGTGCCTGGTGGGCTGTGGTGGCGACCGGGATCGCGGCAAGCGTCCCATGATGGCCGCCATGGCAGAACAGTATGCGGATCGCGTGATCCTGACCGACGACAATCCCCGTACCGAGGAGCCGGCCCAGATCATGGCGGACATGGTGGCGGGTCTTCGCGATCCCGCCGCCGTGCAGATCGAACACGACAGAACCAGGGCGATCGCGCTGGCACTCGGTCAGGCGAGCAAGCAGGACATCATCCTGGTGGCCGGTAAGGGCCACGAGGATTATCAGATCATTGGAACCGACAAGCGGCACTACAGCGATCGGGAAACCGTCGCGGCCGCCTTGCACACATTATTGGAGTCATTCAGATGATGACCCTCAGGCTTGCCGAATTGGCGCAGGTGCTCGATGCCCGTCTGATTGGCGGCGATGTCGAGATCACGGCGGTCAGTACCGATACCCGTACCCTGGGTGCCGGCGCCCTGTTTGTCGCCCTGCGCGGCGAGCGTTTCGACGCCCACGATTTCTGCGAACAGGCCGTTGCCGCGGGGGCCTCTGCCCTGCTGGTGGAACGCGAACTGCCCCTGGCCGTACCCCAGTTGATCGTGACTGACAGCCTCAAGGGGTTGGGTCGCCTCGGCAAGCTGGTGCGTGAGCGCATCAACCCGAAAGTGCTGGCCATCACCGGCAGCTGTGGCAAGACCACGGTCAAGGAGATGGCGACCGCCATCCTGCGCCACGAAGGGGAGGTGCTGGCTACCGCCGGCAACTTCAACAACGAAGTCGGCGTGCCGCTCACCCTGCTGCGCCTAGAGCCACAGCATCAGTTTGCCGTGATGGAGCTGGGTGCCAATCACCCCGGCGAGATCGCCTGGACCACCTCCCTGGCTCAGCCCGATGCCGCCATCATCAACAACGTGGCGGCGGCCCATCTGGAGGGCTTCGGCTCCCTGGAAGGGGTGTTCCATGCCAAGAGCGAGATCTTCGAAGGCTTGCGTGAACAAGGCGCGGCCATCGTCAACGCCGACAACGAGTTCTGGCCCAAGTGGCAGGCGAAGGGCATTCATTGCGCCTTCTCCATCGAGGATCAACGTCAGCCGTTCCACGCCCGCGACATCAGTTTCAACGCCGATGGTTGCGCCCAGTGCGTGCTGGTGACGCCCAAGGGCGAGGTGAGCCTGACACTGGCGATCCCGGGCCGTCACAACGTGGCCAATGCCCTGGCCGCCACCGCCGGTTGCCTCGCGCTCGGCGCCTCGCTCGCCTCGGTGAAGGCGGGGCTGGAGCAGATGGCGCCGGTCAAGGGCCGTTTCTGCGTGCAGCGCTGGGGTGGTCTCACCCTGGTGGATGACACCTACAACGCCAGTGTGGAATCCGTGCTGGCGGGCATCGACGCCCTGACCGCCATGGGTGGCTACAAGGTGCTGGTATTCGGTGACATGAAGGAGTTGGGTGAGGAGTCCGCCGAGCAGCACGCCCGGGTCGGACGCCACGCCAGCGAGCAGGGCCTCGATGCCGTGCTGACCGTAGGGGAACAGAGTCGTCACACCGCAGATGCCGCGGCTGGCCGACATTTCGATAACAAGGCATCGTTGTTTGAAGTGCTTGCGCAAATGATAAATACACATCAAGAAATTTCGATTCTGGTCAAGGGGGCCCGTGGCTCCCGCATGGAAGATATCGTCAAGATGGTCGTTGACCGTCAGGAGTCAGCCACATGCTAGTCTGGCTGGCAGAACTGCTCACCCCGCACTTCACCTTCTTCAACGTCTTCTCCTACCTGACGTTTCGCGCCATCCTGTCGATCATCACCGGTCTGACGGTGGCGCTCTGGATGGGGCCACGTCTCATCCGTCGCCTGCAGATCATGAAATTCGGTCAGGTGATCCGCAACGACGGTCCCGAATCCCACCTGAGCAAGAAGGGCACCCCGACCATGGGGGGCCTGATGATCATCGCCGCCATCTTCATCTCGGTGTTGCTCTGGTGCCGTCTCGATAACCCCTACGTCTGGCTGGTACTGTTCGTGCTCGGTGCCTACGGTGCCATCGGCTTCGCCGACGACTACCTCAAGGTGGTGCGCAAGAACACCGACGGCCTGATCGCCCGCTGGAAGTATTTCTGGCAATCGGCGGTGGCGCTGGCGGTAGCGATATTTCTCTATAGCACGGCCACTCACGACGGCCAGACCCAGCTGGTGGTGCCCTTCCTCAAAGATGTGATGCCGCAGCTCGGGCTGATGTTCATCGTGCTGACCTACTTCGTCATCGTCGGCACCTCCAACGCGGTCAACCTGACCGACGGCCTGGATGGTCTGGCCATCATGCCGACCGTGATGGTGGCGGGGGGCTTCGCCCTAATCGCCTGGGCCACCGGCAACGTCAACTTCGCGAACTACCTGCACATCCCCTATGTGCCCTACACCTCCGAGCTGGTGATCGTCTGTACCGCCATCGTCGGTGCGGGTCTTGGCTTCCTCTGGTTCAACACCTATCCGGCCCAGGTCTTCATGGGTGACGTCGGTTCCCTGGCCCTCGGCGGAGCGCTCGGCACCATCGCCGTGCTGGTGCGCCAGGAGTTCCTGCTGGTGATCATGGGCGGCGTCTTCGTGATGGAGACCGTCTCGGTGATCCTGCAGGTGGGTTCCTACAAGCTGCGCGGTGTGCGCATCTTCCGCATGGCCCCGATCCATCACCACTATGAGAAGAAGGGTTGGCCGGAGCCGCGCGTCATAGTGCGCTTCTGGATCATCACCCTGATGCTGGTGTTGCTCGGCCTCGCCACCTTGAAGGTGAGATAAGCCATGGTCATCATCATCGGACTCGGTAAAACCGGACTCTCCTGCGTCGACTACTTCCTCGGCCGCGGCGTGACGCCGTTGGTGATGGACACCCGCGCCAACCCGCCCGGCAAGGATCAGCTGCCCGCCGAGGTGGAGCTCATTCAGGGGCTGGACGCGGAGCGGCTCAAGCAGGCCCACATGATAGTGGCGAGCCCGGGCATCGCCCTGGCGACCCCCGAGCTGAAAGCCGCCGCCGAGTTCGGGGTGCGCATCGTCGGTGACATCGAGCTGTTCGTGCGCGAGACCCAGGTGCCCGTCATCGCCATCACAGGTTCCAACGGCAAGAGCACAGTCACCACCCTGGTCGGCGAGATGATCGCCGAGGCGGGTCTCAAGGTCGGAGTCGGTGGCAACATCGGCACCCCGGCGCTGGACTTGCTCAAACAGCCGATGGAGCTCTGCGTGCTGGAGCTCTCCAGCTTCCAGCTGGAGACCACCCACAGCCTGCGCGCCGCCGCCTCCGTGGTATTGAACCTCTCCGAAGATCATATGGATCGCTACGCTGGCATGGCCGACTACCGCGCCGCCAAGCAGGAGATCCATCAGCACTCCCAACACATTCTGATCAACCGTGACGATGCCCAGACCCTGCCCGACGTGGGCCAGGTGTGGCAGAGTTTCGGCCTCGACTGCAACGGCTACGGCCGCTGTGAGCTGGCCGGTCGCCAATGGCTGACCCTGCATGGCGAGCCGCTGTTGGCGGTGGACGAGATGAAGATCGTCGGCGCCCACAATCAGGCCAACGCCCTGGCGGCCATGGCCCTGTGCGACGCGGTCGGCATTCCCCGCGAGCCACAGCTGCGGGTGCTGCGCCGGTTCGAAGGCCTGCCCCACCGCGCCCGCTTCGTGCGGGAGGTGAACGGGGTGCGCTGGATCAACGACTCCAAGGCCACCAACGTGGGGGCCACTCTGGCCGCCGTGGCTGGAGTGCGTGAATCCGTCAAGGGCCGACTGCTATTACTGGCGGGTGGTCAGGGCAAGGGGCAGGATTTTGGCCCGGTGCAGGCGCTCCTGGGCAGTCAGATCGACCACATGTATTGCTTCGGCCAGGATGCCGACGTGCTGCTCGCCCTGGGTGAGCAGACCGAACGGGTTGCCTCCCTCGATGCCGCCATTGCCAAGGCCGCGGCCGATGCCCGCCCGGGCGACTGGGTGCTGCTGGCCCCCGCCTGCGCCAGCCTGGATCAGTTCAAATCCTTCGAAGCGCGCGGCGACCGTTTCACCGAACTGGTGCTGGCTCTATGAACGCCCTTCGCGCCGTCGCAGGCTTCTTGCAACGCTGGTTGTTACCGGCGCGTCCCGCCGGTCTCTACGATCGGCAGCTGGTGGTGCTGGCGCTGGCGCTGATGTCGGTGGGTCTGGTGATAGTGGCGTCCGCCTCCATTCCCGAAGGCATCGCCCTGGGCAACGATCCCTTCATGTTCGTGAAGCGTCACGGCCTGTTCCTGGTGATGGCGCTCGGCATCTCCTGGTTCGTGCTGCAGGTGCCCATGGCACGCTGGCAGCAATACAACAGCCCCATGCTGCTGCTCGCCATCCTGATGCTGGTACTGGTGCTGCTGGTAGGGCGCAGCGTCAACGGCTCGGTACGCTGGCTGCCGCTCGGCCCCTTCAACCTGCAGCCGGCGGAGTTTGGCAAGCTGGCCCTGTTTGTCTATCTGGCGGGCTACCTGGTGCGCCGTCAGAACGAGGTGCGCGAGCGTTTCATCGGTTTCATGAAGCCCATGGCGGTGCTGTTCGTGGTGGCCATCTTGCTGCTGGCCCAGCCGGATCTGGGGTCTGTGGTGGTGATGTTCGTGACCTCCCTTGGCATGTTGTTCCTGGCGGGGGCGCGGTTGGTGCAGTTCATCGGCCTCATCCTGGTCGGGGTGAGCGCCGTGGTGACCCTGATCATCGCCGAGCCGTACCGGATGCGGCGGGTAACCTCCTTCCTCGATCCCTGGGCCGATCCGTTCGGCAGCGGTTATCAGCTGACCCAGTCACTGATGGCATTCGGCCGCGGCAGCTGGTTTGGCGAGGGGCTCGGCAACTCCATCCAGAAGATGGAATACCTGCCGGAGGCCCACACCGACTTCGTGTTCGCGATCCTGGGTGAAGAGCTGGGCTATGTGGGGGTGCTTGGCGCACTCTTCCTGATCTTCGCGCTGGCGGTGAAGGCGCTCAAGCTGGGTCACCAGGCGCTGGTGGCAGAGCGGCTGTATGAAGGTTATCTGGCCATCGGCATCGGCATCTGGTTCAGCTTCCAGACCTTCGTCAACGTCGGTGCGGCCAGCGGCATGATGCCGACCAAGGGGCTGACCCTGCCACTGGTCAGCTACGGCGGTTCCAGTCTCATCATCATGATGGTGGCGGTGAGCATGTTGATTCGTATCGATTTCGAGTTGCGCCAGGCCAGTGCCCAGGCGCGCGTGAGGGAGGTGTCGTGAGCAAGACGTTACTGGTGATGGCGGGCGGTACCGGGGGCCATGTGTTCCCCGGCTTGGCCGTGGCCGATCGCCTCAAGGCCCAGGGTTGGACCGTTCACTGGCTCGGCACCGCCGACCGGATGGAGGCCGAGCTGGTGCCTGCCCACGGTTACCCCATCTCCTTCATCGACATCCAGGGGGTGCGTGGCAACGGCATCAAGCGACTGCTGGCAGCTCCCTACCGCATCGTGAAATCCGTGCTGCAGGCCCGTCAGGTCCTCAAGACCATCAAACCCGACGTGGTGCTCGGCATGGGGGGCTTCGCCTCCGGTCCCGGTGGTGTGGCCGCCTGGCTGTCCGGCATCCCCTTGCTGCTGCACGAGCAGAATGCCGCGGCCGGCATGACCAACAAGCTGCTGGCGCGCCTCGCCAAACGAGTGTTGATGGCCTTCCCCGGCGCCTTCGCGCCGAGTGCCCGCACCGCCGTGGTGGGCAATCCGGTGCGTCCCGAAGTGGTGGCTCTGCCGGATCCGCAGTTGCGCAGCAGCAACGAGCCGCTGCGCCTGCTGATCGTCGGTGGCAGCCTGGGCGCCAAGGTGCTCAACGAGCTGGTTCCCTCCGCCGTTGCCGCCGCCGGTGTTCCCATCGCGGTGCGCCATCAGACTGGCAAGGGCAACCGCGAGACAGTGGCTGAGGCTTACGCCAAGCACGGCGTCGATGCCGAGGTCAGCGAATTTATCAAGGACATGGCCGATGCCTACGCCTGGGCCGATCTGGTGGTGTGCCGCGCGGGAGCCCTGACGGTCTCCGAAGTCGCCGCCGCCGGGCTTGCCGCCATTTTCGTGCCGCTGCCCCACGCGGTGGACGATCACCAGACCCGCAACGCCCTGACCCTGGTCGACGGCGGTGCGGCCGAATTCCTGCCCCAATCCGAGCTGACCACGGTCTCCCTGGCCGCGCGTCTCTCCTGGCTCGCCGGGCGCAGAGAAACCCTGTTGAATATGGCCCAGGCCGCCCGTCGCGTCGCCATTACCGACGCCGCCGAGCGGGTTGCCGATGAGTGCAAACGCCTCGCAACTGGGCGGACAGAGAGCAAATGACGATCAAGATTGCACAGGCAACGCCGTGCAGTTTTATCCCTGAACGTATTGATGCCGCCGAGCGGCTTGCGGCGGACTAAAGAGAGAACTATGACCAAGGTTGAACTGGCAAAACTGCGTACCGTGATCCCTGAAATGCGCCGGGTGCGCCGCATTCACTTTATCGGCATAGGTGGTGCCGGTATGGGCGGGATCGCCGAGGTGCTTGCCAACGAGGGCTATCAGATTTCCGGCTCCGATCTGTCGCGCAATGCGGTGACCGAACGGTTGGCATCGCTCGGTGCCCACATCTTCGTGGGTCACAGCGCCGAGCACGTGAACGAGGCGAGCGTGGTGGTGGTCTCCACCGCCATCAAGCAGGACAACCCCGAGTTGCTGGCCGCCCGTGAGCTGCGCATTCCCGTGGTTCGCCGCGCCGAGATGCTGGCGGAGCTGATGCGCTTCCGCCACGGGGTCGCCATCGCCGGCACCCATGGCAAGACCACCACTACCAGCCTGGTGGCGAGCATCTATGCCGAGGCCGGCAGAGATCCGACCTTCGTCATCGGCGGCCTGCTCAACAGCGCCGGCACCAATGCCCGTCTGGGCAGCAGTCGCTACCTGATTGCCGAGGCGGACGAGAGCGATGCCTCCTTCCTGCATCTGCAGCCCATGGTATCCATAGTGACCAACATCGAAGCAGATCACATGGACACCTATGGCGGCGACTTCTCCAAGCTCAAAGCCACCTTTATCGACTTCCTGCACAACCTGCCCTTCTACGGGCTGGCGGTGGTCTGTGTGGACGATCCCGTGATCCGTGGCCTGCTGCCCGAGATCGCGCGCCCGACCCTGACCTACGGCCTGTCCGATGACGCCGATGTGCAGGTGCTGGACTTCGTGCAGACCAGCAACCGCAGCCGTTTCCGGGTGCGCCGCAAAGACGCCGGTGAGCTGCTGGTCACCCTGAACCTGCCCGGGGTGCATAACGCCCTCAACGCCGCCGCCGCCATCGCGGTGGCGACCGAAGATGGCATCGGCGACGAGGCCATCATCCAGGCGCTCGCCAAGTTTGAGGGGGTGGGTCGCCGCTTCCAGCAATATGGCGAGTTCGAGACCGGTCGTGGCAAGGCCATGCTGGTGGATGACTACGGTCACCACCCGAGCGAGGTCAAGGTCACCATCAACGCCGCTCGCGCCGGTTGGCCGGAGAAGCGCCTGGTCATGGTGTTCCAGCCGCACCGTTACAGCCGCACCCGGGATCTCTACGAAGACTTCGCCGACGTACTCTCCAAGGTGGACGTGCTGGTTATGCTGGAGGTCTATGCCGCCGGTGAAGAGCCCATTCCCGGCGCAGATGGCCGTGCTTTGTGCCGCTCCATCCGCTCCCGCGGCAACCTGGAACCCATCTTTGTCGCAACGCCGGACGATGTGCCGGCCGTGCTGGCGGAGCTCATCGGCGAAGGGGATCTGGTGCTGACCCAGGGGGCAGGGAACGTCGGGGCACTGGCCCGCCGCCTCGGTGAGATGAAATTGAGCGTGGATAGCATGAAATCCGGTGCCTGAGGGCCCAATGAGTATTTTGACCGCCAAGCCGGGGCCTATATAATGGCGAACCGGTCTGCAAGGGCCGGCATGGCGCGTTAAACGGGGAAAGATCGGGTGGAGGCAAGGGCACAAGGGCGCACCAAGGGGGGCTTCATCATCGGGGTGGGATTTTTCATCCTGGTCATGTGGGGGCTCTACCAGACTGCGCTGGATGTTAAAGATTGGCTGACGGATGCCAGTCGGTTGCCCATGAGCGAGTTGTTGCTGCAGGGGCAACACGAATATTTGAAAGCCGATGAGCTGCGTGAGGCCGTGCTGGATGGTGCCGAGCTGCGCAACTTCTTCGAGCTGGATGTGAACGAATTGCAGGGGCGGTTGAACGCCCTGCCCTGGGTAGCCCAGGTCTCGGTCCGCAAGAAGTGGCCGAACAAGATCAAGGTCTACCTCACCGAACAGGCGGTGGCGGCACGCTGGAATGGCAACCGCTTCGTCAACACCAAGGGTGAGGTATTCAGTGCCCCGGACAGGGTGAAGAAACCCCTGATGCAGTTGTCCGGGCCCGATGATCAGGCTGCCAAGGTACTGGAGGCGAGCCACCAGTACGAGGCGCAGCTGGCTGCCAAGGGATACAAGTTGCTGGGGGTGAATCTGACCCCCCGCCATGCCTGGGAACTGACCCTGGATGGCAACATTCAGCTGTTTGTGGGGCGCTCGGACATTGCGCTTCGCCTGCAGCGGTTTATCGATGCCTTCCCGGTCATCGAACCCCGTGAGCGGGTTGCTTACGTGGACCTTCGATACGACACCGGAATGGCAGTTGGCTGGAAGAAGAACGAAGAGAAAGTGAATGACCAACACCGCAGATAGAAATTTGATTGTCGGACTGGATATCGGCACGACCAAGGTGGCGGTACTGGTTGGAGAAGTGCTGCCGGATGGCGAGCTCAATGTCATCGGCATGGGCAGCCACGCCTCGCGCGGGATGGAGAAGGGTGGGGTCAATGACCTCGATTCCGTCGTCAAATCCTTGCGCCGCGCGGTGGAAGAGGCAGAAATGATGGCCGACTGCCAGATAAGCTCCGTCTATCTGGGCTTGTCAGGCAAGCACATCGATTGTCGCAACGAGACTGGCATGGTGCCCATCTCCGATGAGGAGGTGACCCAGGAGGACGTGGATAACGTCATCCATACCGCCAAGTCGGTGCGTCTGTCCGATGAGCTGCGGGTGCTGCACGTGCTGCCCCAGGAGTTTGCCATCGACTATCAGGAAGGGATCAAGAATCCGGTCGGCCTGTCCGGCGTGCGGATGGCGGCCAAGGTCCACCTGATCACCTGCCACAACGACATGGCTCGCAACATCGAGAAATGCGTTGAGAAAGTGGGTCTGCGAGTGGATCAGCTGATCTTCTCCGCGCTGGCTTCCAGCTATGCGGTGCTGACCGAAGACGAGAAGGAGCTGGGTGTCTGCGTGGTGGACATCGGCGGTGGCACCATGGACATGTCGCTGTTTACCGGCGGTGCCCTGCGCCATACCAAGGTGATCCCGTACGCTGGCAGCACTGTCACCAGCGACATCGCCTACGCCTTCGGCACACCTCCGCTGGACGCAGAAGCGATCAAGGTGCGCTACGGTTGCGCCCTCGGCCGGCTGGTCAGCAAGGAAGACAATATTGAAGTCCCCAGTGTCGGCGGCCGTCCGGCGCGCAGCCTGCAGCGGCAGACACTGGCTGAAGTGATTGAACCCCGTTACACCGAGTTGCTCTCCATGGTGAATGATGAGCTGGTGCGGGTGCAGAGCGAGTTGAAGGCGCAGGGGGTCAAGCATCAGCTGGCGGCCGGTGTGGTATTGACCGGTGGCGCGGCCCAGATCGAAGGCATTGTGGAGTGCGCAGAGCAGATCTTCCAGAGCCAGGTCCGGGTGGGCGAACCCATGAACATACGTGGATTGAGTGATTACGTGCAGGCGCCGGTGTACTCGACTGCGGTCGGGCTGCTGCAATACGGCCGTACCCATCAATCCACCGGCAGTAGCAAGGAATATGCCGCCAAGGCAAGCGTGGGTGGCCTGGTCAAACGGGTCAGCAACTGGCTGCGTGGCGAGTTCTAAAAGATTTTGCTGAGTCAGGCAAATAAAGCGGAGAGACAACATGTTTGAATTTATGGATAGCCACACTGACGAAGCCGTCATCAAGGTGATAGGTGTGGGTGGCGGCGGCGGCAACGCAGTCGAGCACATGGTTCGTCAAAACATCGAGGGTGTTGAGTTCATTACCATCAACACCGACGCCCAGGCGCTGCGTAACTCCAGTGCCAACACTACCTTGCAGATCGGCAGTGGTATCACCAAGGGACTGGGTGCCGGGGCAAGCCCGGACGTGGGTCGTGAGGCCGCCCTGGAAGACAGGGAAGCGCTGCGCGAGCTGCTGACCGGGTCAGACATGGTGTTCATCGCCGCCGGCATGGGTGGTGGTACCGGTACTGGCGCCGCGCCTATCGTGGCCGAAGTGGCCCGCGAGATGGGTATCCTGACCGTTGCCGTCGTGACCAAGCCGTTCTCCTTCGAAGGGAAGAAGCGGATGGGCTTCGCCGCTCACGGTATCGAAGAGCTGTCCAAGAACGTCGACTCCCTGATCACCATCCCCAACGACAAGTTGCTGAAGGTGCTGGGTCGTGGCATCTCCCTGTTGGACGCCTTCAAGGCAGCCAACGACGTCCTGCTGGGCGCGGTACAGGGCATTGCCGAGCTGATCACCCGTCCGGGTTTGATCAACGTCGACTTCGCGGACGTGCGCACCGTTATGCGCGAGATGGGTACCGCCATGATGGGTACCGGCTCCGCCTCCGGTGATGACCGTGCCGAAGAAGCCGCCGAGAAGGCCATCTCCAGCCCGCTGCTGGAAGACGTGGACTTGGCCGGTGCCCGTGGCATCCTGGTCAACATCACCGCCGGCATGGATATGACCATCGAAGAGTTCGAAACCGTGGGTAACGCGGTCAAGGCCTTCGCCTCCGAGAACGCCACAGTAGTGGTGGGTACCGTAATCGATCCGGAGATGCACGACGAACTGCGTGTGACCGTGGTCGCGACCGGTATCGGTGCCGAGCGCAAGCCCGACATCACCCTCGTCAAGAACAACATGGTGCAAGAGCGTCCGGCCCGTCAGCCCCTGATCAGCGAAGCCCTGCAGTCTCGCGTGATGGAAGAGGCCCCGGCCAAGGTGGTGAACGCCGAGCCGCAAGCTCGTCGCGAACCGGATTATCTCGATATTCCTGCGTTCCTGCGCAAGCAAGCTGACTAAGCCTCTGATGGCTCTGGTTTGTTTGTTGCTTAAGGATTGTGCTAAGATGGCCCGGCAACGACCATCTGGTCAGGAATTTGAGCTGTTGAGCGGATACACCCATGATTAGACAAAGAACCTTGAAAACGAGTGTTCAGGCCACCGGTGTGGGCCTACATTCGGGCCGGAAAGTCACAATGACGTTCCGTCCGGCACCTGTTAACACAGGGATCGTTTACTTGCGTACCGATCTGAATCCTGTTGTAGCGCTGCCAGCCAACGCCGATCAGGTGCGTGATACCGTGCTTTGTACCGCTCTGGTAAACGAAGCCGGCGTCCGCGTGTCGACCATCGAACATCTGTCTGCCGCCCTGGCTGGGATGGGGATCGACAACCTCTATGTAGAGGTTGATGCGCCCGAGATCCCGGTGATGGATGGCAGTGCGCATCCGTTCATCTACCTGCTGCAAGAAGTGGGTATTCGTGAACAGAGCGCACCCAAGCAGTTTGTGCGGATCAAGCAGAGCGTCCGGGTTGAAGACGGCGACAAGTGGGCGGAATTCCACCCCTATCGCAACGGCTTCAAGATGGATCTCGAAATCGATTTCCAGCATCCGGTGTTTGAAGGCCGCAACCAACGTTGCGTGCTGGACTTCTCCGGCAGCTCCTTCGTGAAAGAGATCAGTCGTGCCCGTACTTTCGGCTTCATGCGTGACATCGAGTACCTGCGTTCCCAGAACCTGGCATTGGGCGGAAGCCTGGAAAACGCCGTGGTACTGGATGACTACCGGGTGCTGAACGAAGATGGTCTGCGTTACGAAGACGAGTTCGTCAAGCACAAGATGCTGGATGCGATCGGTGATCTGTATATGTGCAACCGCAGCATCATCGGCGAATTCCGCGCCTACAAGACGGGCCATGCCCTGAACAACAAACTGCTGCGTGCCTTGCTGGCCAAGCAGGAGGCCTGGGAACTGGTGACCTTCGAGGGTGAGGGCGAGAAAGCGCCTATCGCTTACTACGATAACGGTCTGGTTCTGGCCTGATAGCTGTGCAACGGGACGTCGGTCATCTCTCCGCACCGACGTCCCGTCATTTGTTTATTCCATCCTTTAATACCGATTATCTCCCGGTTTTATTGCCCGTGCTGGCTCCTGGCCTCACCTGACCGAGAAGACATATTTCTATGAGCATTACCCTGATCCTCAACGGTAAGCAGCGCCGCAAGTTGCACTTACCCAAACAACGTCTGGCCTGGGTCGGCGGTATCCTCTTCACTGTATTGGCCCTTGGTGGTGGTTGGCTCTGGCAGAGCTGGCACCAGAAGATGGAGGCGCTGGAAGCCGCGCTGGCCATGGCCGAACAGCAAAAATCCACGCAAGGGGCCGATGAAGCCCGCGAACAGCTCGCCATGCTGGCCGCCCAGGTGGGCACCATGCAGGGACAACTGGGTCGTCTCAATGCGCTCGGCGAGCGACTGACCGAAAAGGCAGACCTCGATCCCGAAGAATTCAACTTCAAGGAACTGCCTCCCATGGGCGGTCCTTCCTACGATACCGATCTCGAAGTCAGCCTCAACGAGCTGCAAGATTCCATGAAACACCTCAGCCGACAGCTCAGCAGTCGCGAAGAGCAGTTGTCGGTACTTGAATCTTTCATCATGAATCACCATATCACCGATGCCGGCTTTATTTCCGGCTCGCCGGTCAAGCAGGAGCGAGTCTGGATCTCCTCCGGTTTCGGCGGACGGGTCGATCCGTTCAACGGCCGTGCCAAGATGCACAAGGGGGTGGATTTCCGTGGCAAACCCGGCACGCCCATCCTGGCCACCGGCAAGGGGATCGTCAGCTGGTCAGGTCGCCACCCGGAATTTGGCAACATGGTGGAGATAGACCATGGCAATGGTCTGGTGACCCGCTACGCCCATAACTCCAAGTTGTTGGTGGATGTGGGCACCCTGGTCGACGAAGGCCAGAAGATCGCCCTGATGGGGCGGACCGGTCGCGCGACCGGGGTTCATTTGCATTACGAAGTATTGAAAGATGGTCGTCAGGTCAACCCCGCACGCTTTCTGAACGCCAGACGGGGTTAGGTTTTTTCTTCAGGTTCCAGTGACGGAACGCTCAAATATAACCAAAACAGTTGGTACCCATGATTAGCACACTGCTCACCAAGATTATCGGCAGCCGGAACGACAGAACGCTCAAGGCTTTGCGCAAAATTGTAAAACAGATCAATGCGATGGAGCCTCAGTTCGAGGTACTGTCCGATCAGGAACTGCAGGCAAAGACCGCTGAGTATCGTCAGCGTCTGGAGCAGGGTGAGACGCTGGAGCAGCTGTTGCCGGAAGCCTTCGCCACCGTGCGCGAGGCCTCCCGCCGGGTGTTTGGCATGCGTCACTTCGACGTCCAGCTGATCGGTGGCATGGTGCTGAACTCCAACCGCATCGCCGAAATGAAGACCGGTGAAGGTAAGACCCTCACCGCGACCCTGCCCGCTTACCTGAATGCCCTCTCCGGCCGCGGCGTGCACGTGGTGACGGTGAACGACTATCTGGCCAAGCGCGATGCGGAGGCGAACCGTCCACTGTTCACCTTCCTCGGCATGACGGTCGACTGCAACGTGCCCGGCATGGATGCGTCCCAGAAACGTGACGCCTACGCCGCCGACATCACCTACGGTACCAACAACGAATTCGGTTTCGACTACCTGCGCGACAACATGGCGTTCTCGCCGGAGCAGCGCGTGCAGCGTCCGCTCAACTACGCGCTGGTGGATGAAGTGGATTCCGTGCTCATCGATGAAGCCCGTACCCCGCTGATCATCTCCGGCCCGGCCGAAGACAGCTCCGCCATGTATATCCAGGTCAACAAGCTGATCCCGCTGCTGATCAAGCAGGACAAGGAAGACACCGAGGAGTACACCGGTGAAGGCCACTACACGGTGGACGAGAAGAACCGTCAGGCGCTGCTGACCGAAAACGGCCAGATCTTCGTGGAAGAGCTGCTCAAGAAAGAGGGCCTGCTGGCCGAGGAGGACTCCCTGTTCTCCGCTACCAACATCAGCCTGCTGCACCACGTCAACGCCGGCCTGCGCGCCCACACCCTGTTTGAGCGCAACGTCGACTACATCGTCCAGAAAGACGAGATCGTCATCGTCGACGAGCACACCGGTCGTACCATGCCGGGTCGTCGCTGGTCCGATGGTCTGCACCAGGCGGTCGAGGCGAAGGAAGGGGTCAAGATCCAGAACGAAAACCAGACCCTGGCCTCCATCACCTTCCAGAACTACTTCCGTCTGTACGACAAGCTGGCGGGCATGACCGGTACCGCCGACACCGAGGCCTTCGAATTCCAGCAGATCTATGGCCTGGACACCGTGGTCATCCCGACCAACAAGCCGATGGTGCGCAAGGACATGGGCGATCTGGTCTATCTGACCGCCCAGGAAAAGTATGCTGCCATCATCGAAGACATTCGTGGTTGCGTCTCCCGTGGTCAGCCGGTGCTGGTGGGTACCGTCTCCATCGAGAACTCCGAGCTGCTGTCCGGCATCCTGACCAAGGAAAACATCCCGCACAAGGTGCTGAACGCCAAGTTCCACGCCATGGAGGCGGAGATCGTCGCCCAGGCGGGTCAGACCGGTGCCGTCACCATAGCGACCAACATGGCTGGTCGGGGTACCGACATCGTGCTCGGTGGCAACTGGCAGGCGGAGATCGCCGAGCTGGAGAACCCGACCGACGAGCAGATCCGCGCCATCAAGGCCGCCTGGCAGATCCGTCACGATGAGGTGCTTGCCGCTGGCGGCCTGCACATCATAGGTACCGAGCGCCATGAATCCCGCCGCATCGATAACCAGCTGCGCGGCCGTTCCGGTCGTCAGGGTGACCCGGGTTCGTCTCGTTTCTATCTCTCCATGGAAGATACCCTGATGCGGATCTTCGCCTCCGATCGCGTGACCGGCATGATGAAGAAGCTGGGCATGGAAGAGGGCGAGGCCATCGAGCATCCCTGGGTGACCAAGGCCATCGAGAACGCTCAACGCAAGGTGGAGGGTCGCAACTTCGACATCCGTAAAAACCTGCTCGAGTTCGATGACGTAGCGAATGATCAGCGTAAAGTTGTCTATGAGCAGCGTAATGAACTGCTGGACACCAACGATATCTCCGACACCATCCACGTCATCCGTGACGATGTCTACGGCGCCATCATCGACGAGTACATTCCACCCCAGTCTCTGGAAGAGATGTGGGATGTGCCGGGTCTGGAAGCGCGCCTGAAAGCCGATTTCGCTCTGGATCTGCCGCTGCAGCAGTGGCTGGCGGAAGATGACAAGCTGTACGAAGAGAAGCTGCGCGAGCGCATCCTGGAAGAGGCGACCAAGCTCTACGCCCACAAGGAAGAGCTGGTCGGCACCTCGGTGCTGCGCAACTTCGAGAAGGCGGTGATGCTGCAGACCCTGGATGGCCTGTGGAAGGAGCATCTGGCGGCCATGGATCACCTGCGTCAGGGCATTCATCTGCGCGGCTACGCCCAGAAGAACCCCAAGCAGGAGTACAAGCGCGAGTCCTTCGATCTGTTCACCCAGATGCTGGAAACCCTCAAGCGTGACGTGGTCAGCATCCTGAGCCGGGTTCAGGTACAGGAGCGCGACGTAGAGGCGATGGAAGAGCAGCAGCGCCAGCAGGCGGAAGCGGCTCCTCGCACTTACACCCATGCCGCCGCCGAGAACCAGCTGGCGGATGAAGAGAGCCAGGAAGAAGCGGCTCCGGTGACCTTCGTGCGGGATGAGCAGAAGATCGGCCGCAACGATCCCTGCCCCTGCGGCTCCGGCAAGAAATACAAACACTGCCACGGTCAGTTGACCTGATCATCCCAATGTCATCATGAGGCGGGCCCAGTGCCCGCCTCATTACTGTTTGGATGCCTGTGGCCCAAGTGCCGTACGAGCGATGAGGTAAGTGAAGTGGAAGCGAAGAAACGTATCTGGGTGGCGGTCGGTGTCATCGAGAATGAGAAGGGGGAGATCTTCCTCGCCAAACGCTCTTCGGATCGCCACCAGGGCGATCGCTGGGAGTTCCCGGGGGGCAAGGTGGAGTCAGGGGAAGACTTGCTCACCGCGCTGGACAGAGAGCTGTGGGAAGAGATCGGGATCCGGGTGCTGGATTGTTCCCCCTTCATGGAGCTGCACCACGATTATCCCGACAAGCAGGTGCTGCTGGATATCTGGAAGGTGACCCGCTTCAATGGCGAACCCTTCGGCAAGGAGGGGCAGGAGTGTCGCTGGGTGCCGCTGGCATCCCTGCACGAATACCAGTTCCCGGATGCCAACGGCCCGATCGTCGCCCGGTTGCAGGAACAGCTGGCGCAGTGATCGGATGCCAATGGTGTTGTGATCTTTGGCAGTACAGATGCCGCTAACCTAGCCATCCGTGGGATATGTGCATTAAAAAAGGGCCTCGTTGGCCCTTTTTGCTGTCTGGCTTATTGCCACTGTTCCCCTTCCTCGGGGTAGGGCAACAGCTCCGGATTGATCTCGCCGGGGATGCGCTTCTCTTCGTCGGCCCACTCACCGAGGTCGATCAGCTGACAGCGCTTGCTGCAGAAGGGGCGGAACAGGCTCTCGGGAGTCCATTCCACTTCGGTCTGACAGGTCGGGCACTTCACCTTGGTCACCATCTGATCACTCCTTAGCAGCAGGCGAGCTGGAAGGGCACGTCGCCGATCTGCTGCTCTGTGGTTGGCAGGAAGCGCAGGGCGAAGCGGTTCTTGTGGCCGCTCAGGGTCGGGTAGCAGGAGGGCGCGCCAGGCAGGCGGATGCGGATAAGCTCGGCCCCCTCGGCGGTGTCCTGGAAGAAGCCATTGGTGGCGACCTGATCGCTGAAGTTGCCTGATTCACGCCACAGGCGCAGCAGCAAGGTGATGGCGTTCATCAGCAGGTTGATGTCGCTGAGCCACTGCTGCATCTGCTGATGGCGAGCCAGTGCCGGGGTGACCAGCCAGTGGTGCAGCTGGGGCACGTCGAAGGCGCAGAGGCCGCCGGGGATGGAGAAGCGCTGGCGGATGGAGCCGAGTAGGCGATCCTCTTTCAGGCGAGCACCGGGGCGAGGGGAGTTGAGCAGGCTGCGGGAAAGCTGGGTGCTCTCCTGCTGCATCCGCTGGATCTGCTCAAGGTCGACATCCGGCAGGCTGGCCCAGTGGCTCAGACGCTGACTGAGTCGCTCCAGATCCTTGATCAGATCGGCGCGCAGGTCACCACGCTCCAGCAACTCCTGCAGATCGAACAGCCCCTTGAAGAAGGCGATGTGTGCCCAAGGCTGGTCACTCTCCAGATTGTCGCGGATCTGGGAAAACAGGGACTCCAGACGAAGATAGGTCCGGCTTTTTTCGTTGAGGGGAAAATCGTAAATCATGCCTAATCCTGGCCAGCCATAAACCGGCCTAGTGTACTCACAGTTGGCGGGCTTGTTGAGAGGCAAATACCAGATATGTCTCGTGCAGCGCCAAAATTCGCGCCTGAATGGTCTCGCTTGTGCCACTCTGGTTATCCAGCACATCATCCGCCGCCGCGAGTCGTTCGGCACGGCTAGCCTGGGATGCCAGAATGGCCTCTGCCTGCGCCCGACTCACCCCATCCCGACGACAGGTGCGCTCGATCTGGGTCTCTTCATCCACGTCGATGACCAGCACCCGATCGGCCAGGCCGGTGAGTCTGTTCTCGACCAGCAAGGGGACGACCAGCAGGCAGTAGGGGGAACTGGCTGCAGCGCACTGGCGCAGCATCTCTTGGCGGATTAGGGGGTGAAGCAGTGCATTCAACCACAATTTTTCTTCCTGGTGGTTGAAGATGCGATCGCGCAGGGCGCGCCTGTCCAGCTCGCCCTGGGCATTGAGAATGTCGCTGCCGAAATGGCTGACGATGGCGGCCAACGCAGGGGAGCCGGGTTCCACCACCTCACGGGCGATCACATCGGCATCGACCACCTCGATGCCGAGGGCCGCAAACTGGTTGGCGATGGTCGTCTTGCCGCTGCCGATCCCGCCGGTAATAGCTACAACATACATTTGTCAGAGATCCCGTTGTTAGAGGACTGTGTTCAGATACCAGCGGGTGATGCTATCTCCCCACAGCAGCGCGATCCAGCCCGCGATGGCGAGATAGGGGCCGAAGGGGATGGGGTTGGCCTGGTGGTGTTTACGCAGCACAATGAGCCCGATACCGATGATGGCGCCGACCAGAGAGGAGAGCAGCAGCACTATGGGCAGGGCCTGCCAGCCGAGCCAGGCGCCGAGGGCCGCCAGCAGCTTGAAGTCCCCATAGCCCATCCCCTCCTTGCCGGTGAGCAGCTTGAAGGCCCAGTAGAGGCTCCAGAGCACCAGATAACCGGCCATGGCGCCGATCACCGCATCGCCGAGCGAGACAAAGCCCCCCAGCAGGTTGAACAGCAAGCCTCCCCACAGCAGTGGCAGGGTAAGTTGATCCGGCAGCAACATCTTGTCCAGGTCGATGAAGGTGAGCGTGACCAGCGTCCAGGTCAGCACCAGAGCGGCCAGCATGCCCCAGCCAGGGGTGAGGGTGGCTGCGACGGCCACCGACAGCAGGGCGGTTAGCAATTCGACTAAGGGATAACGGGCCGAGATGGGGGCCTTGCATGCACGGCAGCGCCCCTTGAGCCATAGCCAGCTCAGCAGGGGGATGTTTTCGATGGCCGTGATGGGATGCTCGCAGTGAGGGCAGGCGGAGCGTGGCACCATCAGGTTATAGGAGGTTGTGGGGGCCACGTCGGTATCTGTGTCGAAGTAGCTGCGATATTCGGCGTGCCATTCCCGCTCCAGCATGATGGGCAGGCGATGGATGACCACGTTGAGAAAGCTGCCGATCATCAGGGAGAAGATAAATATCAGGGCAAGGTAGAGCCAGGGCAGGGCCTGGGCCAGCTCGATCAGAAGCACCATATTCAACCGCTTGTGTTGGGAAAGGGAGGGGGCAAGGACCAGACCCAAGCCGACGCATGCCGGTTGGGCTGTCCTGGACCGGGGGCTCAGTGTATCACAGAGCCCAGCTTGAAGATGGGGAGGTACATGGCGACCACCATGCCACCGACCAGCACCCCGAGCACCACCATGATGAGGGGCTCGAGCAGGCTGGTGAGGCCATCGACCATGTCATCGACTTCCTGCTCGAAGATGGTGGCTACCTTGGAGAGCATGTCATCGATGGCGCCGGACTCCTCGCCTATCATCACCATCTGGATCACCATGTCGGGGAAGAGATCCACGGTGCGCATGGCGACGTTGATCTGCATGCCGGCGACGACCTCGTTACGGATGGCCATGATGGCGGTGCGATAGACGTAGTTGCCGGAGGCACCGGCAGACGAGACCAGCGCATCCACCAGCGGGATCCCGGCTGAGAAAGTCGTGGAGAGGGTGCGGGCGAAGCGGGCCATGGCTGCCTTGTGCAGAATGGAGCCCACTATTGGTATGGTGAGGACAAATTTGTCCGTGTTGTCGCGCACCTTCTGGGAGCTTCGCCAGGCGCGCACGTAGAGAAAGATGGCGAGGGCTATGCCGCCGAAGATCGCATACCACCAGTCTTGCATGAAACGGGAGATGCCGATGACGAACTGGGTGAAGATGGGCAGCTCGGCGCCGAAGCTCTTGAAGATATCCTCGAACTGCGGGATGACGAACAGCAGCAGTATGGAGGTCACGACGATGGCCACCAGTATGACCATGGTCGGATAGAACAGCGCCTTCTTGATCTTGGACTTGAGCGCCTCGCTCTTCTCGCGGTAGATGGCGATCCGATCGTAGATGGTTTCCAGCGCACCGGATTGTTCACCCGCTTCCACCAGATCGCAATAGAGCGCATCGAAGTGGCGAGGGTGGCGGCGCAGCGCGTCAGACATGGGGGTACCGGTTTCCACATCGGCGGCGATCTGGCCGATCAGTTCCCGTACGGCCGCCTTCTCGTGACCGCGCGCAATAATTTGCAGGCTCTGTACCAGCGGCACGCCGGCGGAGAGCATGGTGGTGATCTGGCGGGTAATGACGGCGATGTCCATCGGCTTGATCTTGGCGCCGCCTTTGGAAAACATGCCCTGGCTCTGTTTGCCGACCTTGGTGACATTGACACCCTGCTTGCGCAGCTCAATCTTGACGGTGTTGATGCTGTCGGCCTGCAACTCGCCGGAGACCTTCTGTCCCTTGCGATTGACGCCATGCCAGCGGAAGGAGAAGACTTTTTTCGGAGCGTTCTGTTTTTGCGCTAATGTGGCCATCACTGCATCCTGCAATTGGGCGACGGGGGCCGGATGATATTGCTTCCTGTCCGGTTCATCTTGGCTTGAAAAACGTATCAGGGGGTGGCATCGGCCTTACCCGGGTGAATCGCTTGAGAACTTTGTGCTCAGTTGGTGGTGATCCGGTTAATTTCGGCCAGGCTGGTGACCCCCAACCTCGCCTTCTCGAGGCCTGAAGTGCGCAGATTGCGCATGCCTTCCTTCTGGGCAATGGCCGCTATTTGCAGTGAGTTGGCCCCCTGCATGATCAATTTTGCGATGTTGTCAGACATTAGCAGGATTTCATAGATACCGACTCGCCCTCTATACCCTCCGGAACACTCCTTGCAGCCAACTGGCTTGAACAGCCTAAGCCCGGCGACCAGTTGTTGCTGAGAAAACCCCATTTCCAGCAGCTCGGCATCGGGCACCACCTCGGGTGTCTTGCAGTGATCGCACAGCTTGCGGGCGAGGCGCTGAGCCATGATGAGGGTCACCGAGGAGGCGATGTTGAAGGCGGGAACCCCCATGTTCATCATCCGAGTCAGGGTCTCGGCTGCCGAGTTGGTATGCAGGGTAGACAACACCAGGTGGCCGGTCTGGGAGGCCTTGATGGCTATTTCTGCGGTTTCCAGATCACGGATCTCACCCACCATGACGATGTCCGGATCTTGGCGCAGGAAGGAGCGCAGGGCGCTGGCGAAGGTGAGCCCCGCCTTGGGATTGACCTGCACCTGGTTGATGCCGGGCAAGTTGATCTCCACCGGATCCTCGGCGGTAGAGATGTTGACCTCGTTGGTGTTGAGAATGTTGAGGCCGGTATAGAGGGAAACCGTCTTGCCCGAGCCCGTAGGGCCTGTGACCAGGATCATACCCTGAGGCTTGGAGAGGGCGCGCAGGTATTGCGCCTTCTGCCGTTCGTCAAAACCGAGTTGATCGAGGTTGAGCCGCGCCGCCGATGAGTCCAGCAGCCGAATGACGATCTTCTCGCCCCACATGGTGGGCAAGGTGTTGACCCGCATGTCCATGGACTTGCTGCGCGATATCTTCAGCTTGATCCGACCATCCTGGGGCAGGCGTCGCTCGGCGATATCGAGCCGCGCCATCACCTTGAGACGGGCCGCGAAGCGGTTGGCCAGATTGACCGGTGGTGTGGCGACCTCGTGCAGTATGCCGTCGACTCTAAAGCGGATCCGGTACTTGGTCTCGTAGGGTTCGAAATGCAGATCAGAGGCGCCGCGCTTGATGGCATCCATCATGATCTTGTTGATGTATTTGACGATGGGAGCATCGTCGTCTGCGGTATTGACGCTCTCATCGAGCCGCGACCCCTCATCGGAGACTTCTAGCTCCGAGATCTCGGATTCATCGATATCATCCATGCCGAGGGCATCTTGCTCCGTCTCCATCAGCTTGCCGATGGCGGTGGTCAGCTTGCTCTCTTCAACCAGCAAGGCTTCGGTGTGCAGACCGAAGCTGAAGCCAAAGTCCTCCAATGCCGACACGTTGGTTGGGTCCGACATGGCGATATAGAGGGTGTGGCCCTGGGTATAGATGGGCAGTACATGATGTTTCTCAATCAGCTTCTGATTGAGGAACTTCTGCGGGATCTCGGCCAGGTCGAAGGCTGCAAGATCCAGCAGAGGTACCCCATATTCCAGCTCACAGAAATCGGCCAGTGCCTTGCTATCGAGAATATCGTTTTCGATCAGGAAGGTAACAAAAGGTTTATGCTGCGCCTTGGCCTGGCTCAGGTAGCGCAGTGAGTCCGGCTCACTGAGGAGGGAAGAGGCGGCCAGGCTGGTAGCCAGGCCGCTATTGGGGCTAGAGGTCATGCGTTAGCAAACACCAGCAGCCACACAAGTACCGACAGAACCCGATGGGTTGGCAGTCCAGTTAACTTTTCCAGACGCAATATTGGGTACAAGGATATAAGTGTATGCAGTACCACCAAAAGCAGTTGATACACCTGTTGCTGTAATGGCGTTGGTTGTGTCGTTTACGGCTACTGATGCGACGTTACCATTTGCAGCAGTGATTGCCGCGGGAACTCCATTTGTACCTGCATCACAGCTCCCCATTGCGGTCGCTCCAGTGGTTTGAACACATATTTCTATTGCGCTTTTATAAGGGGCTGCGGCTGTTACAACTTCAGTAAAACGAGCCTTCTGGGTGTAATTCTGGTAGGCCGGCAACGCAATTGCGGCCAAGATGGCAACGATCGCGACCACAATCATCAATTCAATTAGCGTAAACCCTGACTGTTTTTTCATGTCAAATATCCTTTTTTCCATGGTTCCTGAGAATTGCCGGTGGAAGTCTATCCACACGTCAGTATCTTATCTGAGCGCTTAGAGTTGGCAACAGAGGCAAGCTCCTTGTTGATGGTTTTTCTGTCATTTGGTGAAAATCGCTGGAAAATCAATGCTTAAATAGTGTCTATTGACTCTGGCTATAGTCGAGGAGGGCCCATCTCCACACTCCTTATGTCGTTGGATCCTGCATAAAGAAAAGGCGCCGATGGCGCCTTTTGCAAGTTTCGAGTCCTGTTATATCTGGCAGGGCTCACGGGAGCCTCTTGTTCCGATGAGTTCAGACAAACCGCATCGACAGATCCAGTGCTCGCACGTGTTTGGTCAGGGCGCCCACAGAGATAAAATCGACGCCGGTAGCGGCGTACTCGGCCAGGGTTTCTAGGGTCACATTGCCGGACACCTCCAGCTTGGCGCGTCCCCGGTTCAGGGCAACCGCCTCGCACATCCTGGGCACATCGAAGTTATCCAGCATGACGATATCGGCATTGGCTGCCAACGCTTGCTCCAGCTCGGCCAGCGACTCTACTTCCACCTCGACCGGTTTACCCGGATTGAGGCGGCGGGCCTCGGCGATGGCCTCCTTGATACCACCACAGGCGAGGATGTGGTTCTCCTTGATGAGGTAGGCATCGAACAGGCCGATACGATGGTTCTTGCCACCGCCGCAGGTGACGGCATATTTCTGGGCGCTGCGCAGACCGGGAAGGGTCTTGCGGGTGTCGAGCAGGCGGCAGTTGGTTCCTTCCAGCTCGGCTACATAACGGGCGGTGAGGGTGGCGACGCCGGAGAGGGTCTGCACGAAGTTCAGTGCGTTGCGCTCGCCGGTCAGCAGTGTGCGAGCGGGGCCATAGAGCCGGAACAGCTCCTGATTGGGGGAGAGGCGCTCACCATCTTGCACCAGCCACTCAACTCTGACTTCGCCGCCGAGCTGGGCAAATACTTCATCCACCCAGGGTTGGCCGCAGAACACGCCGGCCTCACGGGTGATGACCCTGGCGGTCGACATGCGATCGGCCGGGATCAGCTGGGCAGTGATATCGGCGCTGGCATCCGGTTGATCCAGTGCGGTGAGGGCGTCGCCCAAATCTTCGAGTAGTGCGGCGCGCACGGCGCGGCTGATGTCCTGTTGTAACATGCCTTATTCCTGCAAGGGTCTGAGAAGCAACTGCCTGTCTTTCTGGCGCAATTCCAGTCGGCCTAGGGCATTCATGCCCACCAGGATCTCCTCCCCGTCGGCCACCGGATTGATAAAGACGGACAAATCGTACAGGGTCAGTGGGCCCATCGCCAAGCTTTCGATCTGGCCGGTCTGCACCTGGATCTCACCCGCCGCGGTATTGACCCGGCTACGACCGGTGACGACGAGACCGAGACGTTCTGCCACCTGGCCAGGTACCGTCACCCGGGTGGCGCCGGTATCGAGCAGCAGTTGCACCGGCTGGCCGTTGATGGCACCCTCCAGACGATAGTGGCCGCTGGCATCGGCCTTGAGCAGTAGATCGCCACTGGCGGTCACCGTGGGTTTGGCGCTGGAGTAGAAGTAGAGCGTCAGCAGCCCCAGCAGGGAGAGCCAGGCGAGCAGCCAGAGACGGCGGGCCATCGGGTGCATATGGGGTCCAGTGCCTTGCAAGTGATGGCTCAGCCTAACACAATTTTATCCGTGTATTCAGACGCTTGTTCCCGGTTTATTGCGGGGCCTGCCACCCCGTTACGGGCCATACTTCCATTGTGAGTCGAGTAGACGATGACCCAACCGACAGCTATTTTTGCCATCGATGTTGACGGCTGGTGCGAGCAGGCCCGCCGGGTGCCATCGCCCCATCACAATGAACGCAGCCGTCCGGACGATATCTCCCTGCTGGTGGTGCACGGCATCAGCCTGCCGCCGGGGCAGTTTGGCGGCCCCTGGATAGACGATCTCTTCCTCGGCAAGCTGGATCCCGCCGCTCATCCCTATTTCAGCGAGATCCATCAGCTGCGAGTCTCTGCCCACTGCCTGATCCGCCGCGATGGCGAGCTGGTGCAATACGTGCCGTTCGGCGCTCGCGCCTGGCATGCCGGGGTATCGAGTTGGGAGGGGAGGGAGGCCTGCAACGACTTCTCCATCGGTATCGAGCTGGAAGGCACAGACGAGCAGCCTTACAGTGTTCAGCAGTACCAGGTGCTGGCGAGCCTCACTCGGGCCATCTCCCACCAGTATCCCGCCATCACATCCGATCGCATCGTCGGACATTGCGACATAGCGCCGGGTCGCAAGACGGATCCGGGCGACAGTTTCGAATGGCAGCGATATCGTCAACTCCTCGGCGTCGAGTAAAAAACCTAAACTTTAGTTTGTGTTTTTAAAATCAATGGTTTGCCTTTCAGGCAAGCCATTCCCCATGCTGTTGGCCAAATGTTATCTGTGACAAGTCTCATAAATATTGGTCAGACCATTTTCTATGAGCCAGGTCATAATTCCCTTCTTTTACCCCTAAAGTGGTGTCGTTCAATCTTGATTCAGATCATATTTCGGGTGGACTTTTCCCAGCCCCTCTGCTAATTTTCGCCCCAATCATAGAATTGGTAATACCAATTTAACAAAGTAGCCCCATGCCCTATATCAAGATTACTCAGCCCAAGCTGGCCGACGCCATCGTCGCCGAGCTGGAAAGCATGATTCTGGAAGGCAGTTTGCAGCCGGGGCAGAAATTGCCTCCTGAGCGTGAACTCGCCATCCAGTTTCAGGTGTCGCGTCCCTCGTTGCGCGAAGCCATCCAGCGTTTGGAAGCCAGAGGACTCTTGTATCGTCGTCAGGGCGGCGGCACCTATGTGCAGAATGCCCTGAGCAAGGGGATTGCCGATCCGCTGTTCGAGCTGCTCAGCACCCACCCGGAAGCCCAGTACGACCTGCTGGAGTTTCGTCACGCACTGGAAGGCATCTGTGCCTACTATGCCGCGCTGCGGGGGACCGAAGCCGATTTCGAACGCATTCGCCTGGCGCAATCCGCCATCGAAGAGGCAGGGCAGTTGGGGTCGCTGGTGACTGAATCCGCCGCCGTCACCCAGTTCTATCTGGCGGTCGCAGAGGCCTCCCACAACGTGGTGCTGCTGCACCTGCTGCGGGCCATGGGCCCCATGCTCGAACAGAACATTTTACGAAATAATGAGATTTTGAATCGCCGTCCGGGAGTGGTAGCCAAGATCCGTCGCCATCGTGCGAGCCTGATCGAGGCTATCCTGTCGGGGGCTCCGGAGCGGGCCAGGGCAGCTTGTCATGAGCACCTGGCCTTTATCGAGGACACCTTGTTGGATATGCAGAGGGAAGACAGCCGGATCCAGCGATCCATGCGTCGGATCCGTCAGCAGGAAAACTAATCCTAACAAGGCTTTATTGTCGAATTCTTGCGCATCTTAACCGCCGTGCAATAACAATAGGAACCAGCCATGTCTGATATCCTGAAGAACGATGTGGACCCGATAGAAACGCTGGAGTGGCTTGCCTCTCTGGAATCCCTGCTGCGTGAAGAGGGTCCGCAACGCGCTCAGTTCATCCTTGAACAGCTTGCTGAGAAGGCCCGCATCAGCGGTGTCGATGTGGCTGAAAAGGCAAATCGCGACTACATCAACACCATTCCTGCCAGCGACGAACCGGCTTACCCGGGCGACCTGGAAATGGAACGCCGCATCCGCGCCATCATCCGCTGGAATGCCATGATGATAGTGCTGCGTGCCTCCAAGAAAGATCTGGACCTCGGTGGTCACATGTCTTCCTTCGCCTCTTCCGCGACCATCTATGAAGTCTGCTACAACCACTTCTTCCGCGCTCGCAGCGAGAAAGACGGTGGCGATCTGGTTTACTTCCAGGGTCACATCTCCCCGGGCATCTACGCCCGTGCGTTCGCCGAAGGTCGTCTGACCGAAGAGCAGCTGGACAACTTCCGTCAGGAAGTGGACGGCAAGGGTATCCCTTCCTATCCGCACCCGAAACTGATGCCGGACTTCTGGCAGTTCCCGACCGTTTCCATGGGTCTGGGCCCCATCGCCGCCATCTATCAGGCTCGCTTCCTGAAGTACCTGACCGACCGTGGTATCAAGGATTGCTCCGAGCAGACCGTTTACGCCTTCCTGGGTGACGGCGAGATGGACGAGCCGGAAGCCAAGGGTGCCCTGACCGTTGCCGTGCGTGAAAAGCTCGACAACCTGGTCTTCGTGGTCAACTGCAACCTGCAGCGTCTGGACGGTCCTGTTGTCGGTAACGGCAAGGTCATCAACGAGCTGGAAGGCCTGTTCTCCGGCGCCGGCTGGGATGTCACCAAGGTCATCTGGGGTCGCAAGTGGGATGAGCTGCTGAAGAAAGACACTTCCGGCAAGCTGATCCAGCTGATGAACGAAACCGTGGATGGCGACTATCAGACCATGAAGTCCCGTGACGGCGGTTATGTGCGTGAGCACTTCTTCAACCGTTATCCGGAAACCGCCGCGCTGGTCAAAGACATGACCGACGAGGAGATCTTCGCCCTGAACCGCGGTGGTCACGACCCCCGTAAATTGTTCGCCGCCTTCTCCAAGGCTGCTGCGACCAAGGGCAAGCCGACTGTCATCCTGGCCAAGACCATCAAGGGTTATGGCATGGGCGAAGCGGCCGAAGGCAAGAACATCGCTCACCAGGTCAAGAAGATGGATCTGGGCTCAGTGCGTCACCTGCGCGATCGTTTCAGCCTGCCGGTCACCGACGAGCAGCTGGAAGAGTTGCCGTATCTGAAGATCGAAGAGGGTACCGAAGAGCACAAGTACCTGCACGCCCGTCGTGCCGCGCTGAAGGGTTATGTACCGACCCGTCTGCGTGAGAGCACCACCAAGCTGGAAATCCCGGCGCTGGATGCCTTCGGCCCGCTGCTGGGTGAGCAGGCACGTGAGATCTCCACCACCATGGCGTTCGTGCGTTCCCTGAACGTGCTGCTGAAAGACAAGTCCATCGGCAAGCGCATCGTTCCGATCCTGGCTGATGAAGCTCGTACCTTCGGGATGGAAGGTCTGTTCCGTCAGATCGGCATCTACAGCCCGCACGGTCAGCAATACACCCCGCAAGACCGCGACATCGTCTCCTACTACAAGGAAGACAAGCAGGGTCAGGTTCTGCAAGACGGTATCAACGAGCTGGGCGCCATGTCCTCCTGGCTGGCTGCTGCGACCTCTTACAGCACCAACGATTGCCCGATGATCCCGTTCTACATCTACTACTCCATGTTCGGCTTCCAGCGGATCGGCGACATGGCGTGGGCAGCCGGTGACCAGCAAGCCCGTGGCTTCCTGCTGGGCGCGACCTCCGGTCGTACCACTCTTAACGGTGAAGGTCTGCAGCACGAAGATGGTCACAGCCACATCCTGGCCGGTACCATCCCGAACTGCATCTCCTACGATCCGTCCTACGCCTATGAAGTAGCGGTGATCGTGCAGGACGGTCTGCGTCGCATGTACGGTGAGAAGCCTGAGAACGTCTTCTACTACATCACCACCCTGAACGAGAACTACGCCATGCCGGCCATGCCGGAAGGCGCCGAGGAAGGCATCCGCAAGGGTATCTACAAGCTGGAATCCGTGGCCGGTAACAAGGCCAAGGTACAGCTGCTGGGTTGTGGCTCCATCCTGGGCCACGTGCGTACCGCCGCCCAGATCCTGGCAAGCGAGTACGGCGTCGGTTCCGACGTGTTCAGCGTCACCTCCTTCAACGAGCTGGCTCGTGATGGTCAGGACGCCGATCGCTGGAACATGCTGCACCCGACCGCTGCCGCCCGCGTACCCTACATCACCTCGGTGCTGGGTTCCGAAGCCACCATCGCCGCGACCGACTATATGAAGTCCTTCGCCGAGCAGGTGCGTGCCTTCGTGCCGACCGAGAACTACCGTGTACTGGGTACCGACGGTTATGGCCGTTCCGACAGCCGTGCCAACCTGCGTCGTCACTTCGAAGTGAACGAGTTCTACGTCGTCGTTGCTGCCCTGACCGAACTGGCCAAGCGCGGTGAGATCGACAAGCAGGTTGTGGCCGACGCCATCGCCAAATACGGCATCGATGCCGACAAGGTTAACCCGCTGTACGCATAAGAGAACGGAGACGCTGTCCGGCATTGCGCCGGACAGCGTCTTGCCCGGTTCAGTGACAGTAGAAGCAAGGGACATTATCCGTTTTTGTAGTGGTTTATATGCCAAACGGACCCTTGCCAAGGTTAACGCGACAGATGCGTAAGAGGATAAAGTTCTGTATCCAGGCAGAAAGTGCCGGATATGGGGCTGCCAGGGTTAACGCGATAAACGTACGCGTAAGAGGATAAAGCACAATGTCCAAACAGATTATGGTGCCGGATATCGGTGCCGATGAAGTTGAAGTGACCGAGATCATGGTCGCCGTGGGTGACAAGGTCGAACTGGACCAGTCCCTGATCGCCGTGGAAGGTGACAAAGCCTCCATGGAAGTACCGGCCCCTGCCGCCGGTATCGTCAAAGAGATCCTGATCAAGGTGGGCGACAAGGTTGCCACCGGTTCCCAGATCATGATCTTCGAAGCCGAAGGTGCCGCCGCTCCGGCTCCCGTCCAGGCTGCTGCCCCGGTTGCCGCCGCCGCGCCGGCTGCCCCCGCTGCTGCCGCCCGCAAAGACGTGCACGTGCCGGACATCGGTGACGATGAAGTCGAAGTGACCGAGCTGATGGTTGCCGTTGGCGACATGGTTGAAGCCGACCAGTCCATCATCGCCGTGGAAGGTGACAAGGCCTCCATGGAAGTGCCGGCGCCGTTCGCGGGCCGCGTGGTCGAGATCAAGGTTGCCGCCGGCGCCAAGGTATCTACCGGTTCCCTGGTGATGGTATTCGAAGTGGCTGGTGCCGCTCCGGTTGCCGTGGCTGCGCCGGTTCAGGCTGCCGCCCCTGTGGCTGCTGCGCCTGCCGTTGCCGCCGCCAAAGAAGTCAACGTGCCGGACATCGGCGGTGACGAAGTGGAAGTGACCGAGATCATGGTCGCCGTGGGTGACAAGGTCGAAGCCGACCAGTCCCTGATCGCGGTCGAAGGTGACAAGGCCTCCATGGAAGTGCCTGCGCCGTTCGCCGGTGTGGTCAAAGAGATCAAGGTGAAGGCGGGCGACAAGGTCTCTACCGGTTCTCTGATCATGGTATTCGAAGTGGCTGGCGCCGCGCCTGCAGCCGCCCCGGTTGCTCAGGCTGCTGCTCCCGTTGCCGCACCTGTTGCTGCCGCTGCGCCGGTTGCTCAGGCCGCCGCTCCTGCTGCCGCTTCTTCCGACTTCGTTGCGAACGATGCCTATGTCCACGCCTCCCCGGCCGTGCGCCGTCTGGCTCGTGAGTTCGGCGTCAACCTGGCCAAGGTGAAAGCCTCGGGTCGCAAGGGTCGCATCGTCAAAGAAGACGTGCAGGCCTATGTGAAGGATGCGGTCAAGCGTGCCGAGTCCGCACCTGCTGCCGGTACCGGTACTGGCAACGGCATGAGCGTACTGCCGTGGCCGAAGGTGGACTTCAGCAAGTTCGGTCCGGTCGAAGAGCTGGAACTGACCCGGATCCAGAAGATCTCCGGTCCTGCCCTGCATCGCAACTGGGCCATGATCCCGCACGTCACCCAGTTCGACGAAGCCGATACCACCGAGCTGGAAGCGTTCCGCAAAGAGCAGAACCAGCTGGCCGAGAAGCAGAAGCTGGACGTGAAGATCACCCCGCTGGTGTTCATCCTGAAAGCCGCCGCCAAGGCCCTGGAAGCGCACCCACGTTTCTGCAGCGCCCTGTCCGAAGACGGCACCAAGCTGATCATGAAGAAGTACATCCACATCGGTGTGGCGGTAGATACCCCGGGGGGCCTGGTGGTCCCGGTCGTTCGCGACGTCAACAAGAAGGGTATCCATGAGCTGTCCCGCGACCTGGCCGAGATCTCCAAGAAGGCCCGTGCCGGCAAGCTGACCGCTGCCGACATGCAGGGCGGTTGCTTCACCATCTCCAGCCTGGGTGGCATCGGCGGTACCAGCTTTACCCCGATCGTCAACGCGCCGGAAGTGGCCATCCTCGGTGTCTCCAAGTCCGACTTCAAACCGAAGTGGAACGGCAAGGAGTTTGAGGCTCGCCTGATGCTGCCGCTGGCCCTGAGCTATGACCACCGCGTCATCGACGGCGCCGACGGTGCTCGCTTCATCACCACCCTGAGTGGTGTGCTGTCCGACATTCGTCGACTGGTTCTGTAAATGTAAATGAGAGGGCGAGCACAGAGCTCGCCCTTTTCACTTCTCATTTCATTAACAAAATTATAAACTTGCCCCGTTTTTTTCACGGCTGCAGCCGCCTTCTTTGGCATAAGACTGTGCTGTCCGGGGATATAGAACGACAAAGAGGTCATGATGAGTAAAGAAATCAAAACTCAGGTCGTGGTACTGGGTGCTGGCCCTGCCGGTTATTCCGCTGCCTTCCGTGCCGCCGATCTGGGTCTGGATACCGTTATCGTCGAGCGTTACTCCACCCTGGGTGGCGTCTGCCTGAACGTGGGCTGCATCCCGTCCAAAGCACTGCTGCACGTCGCCAAAGTCATCGAAGAAGCCAAGGCGCTGGCCGATCACGGCATCGTCTTCGGTGCTCCCCAGACCGACATCACCAAGGTGCGTCTGTGGAAAGAGAAGGTCATCAACCAGCTGACCGGCGGTCTGGCCGGCATGGCCAAGATGCGTAAAGTCCAGGTTGTGAACGGCTTCGGCAAGTTCACCGGCCCAAACACGCTGGAAGTGACCGGGGATGAAGGCAAGACTACCGTGACCTTCGATAACGCCATCATCGCTGCGGGTTCCCGCCCGGTGAAGCTGCCCTTCATCCCCCATGATGATCCGCGCGTATGGGATTCGACCGATGCGCTGGAACTGACTACCGTACCGGGCAAGCTGCTGGTCATCGGTGGCGGCATCATCGGCCTGGAGATGGGTACCGTGTACTCCTCCCTGGGTTCCGAGATCGACGTGGTGGAATTTGCCGATCAGCTGGTACCGGCTGCGGACAAAGACATCGTCAAGATCTACACCAAGCGAGTCGCCAAGAAATTCAACATCATGCTGGAGACCAAGGTCACCGCAGTTGAGGCGCGCGCCGACGGTCTGTACGTCTCCTACGAAGGCAAGCACGCTCCGGCCGAGCCGGTTCGCTACGACAACGTGCTGGTCGCGGTCGGTCGTGTGCCGAACGGCAAGCTGATGGACGCCGAGAAAGCCGGTGTTGCCGTCAACGAGCGCGGTTTCATCGAAGTGGACAAGCAGCTGCGTACCAACGTCGCTCACATCCACGCCATCGGTGACATCGTCGGTCAGCCGATGCTGGCCCACAAGGGTGTGCACGAAGGCCACGTGGCGGCCGAAGTCATCGCCGGCAAGAAGCACTACTTCGACCCGAAAGTGATCCCGTCCATCGCCTACACCGAGCCAGAGATGGCCTGGGTTGGTCTGACCGAGAAGGAAGCCAAGCAACAGGGCCTGAACTTCGAAGTCGCCACCTTCCCCTGGGCTGCTTCCGGCCGTGCCATCGCGTCCGATTGCTCCGACGGCATGACCAAGCTGATCTTCGACAAGGACAGCCATCGCGTCATCGGTGGTGCCATCGTCGGTACCAACGGTGGTGAGCTGCTGGGTGAGATCGGTCTGGCCATCGAGATGGGTGCCGACGCTGAAGATCTGGCGCTGACCATCCACGCTCACCCGACTCTGCACGAGTCCGTGGGTCTGGCTGCCGAAGTGTACGAAGGATCCATCACCGATCTGCCGAACGCCAAGGCCAAGAAGAAGAAATAAGCCTCCTCTTCCTGCCATGATGAAAAAGCCGCTCTCTCGAGCGGCTTTTTTGTTTTTCCATGAGAAAAGAGATTTGTTCGAGGCCTCTTGCTATGCTGAGACCTGCCACATCAAACGACGATCTACCCATGCAAGCACCCGCCATACCCGATTACGAACGACAGCGCCTCGATGCCTTGCGGCGTCTCGCCATTCTGGACAGCTCTGCCGAGGAACGGTTCGACCGTATCACCCGGATGGCGCGCAACATGTTCGAGGTCCCCATCTCGCTGATCTCTCTGGTGGATGAGGAGCGGCAGTGGTTCAAGTCCCGCTGTGGCCTGGATGCGCAGGAGACCCCCCGTGACATCTCCTTCTGCGGTCATGCCATCCTCGGCGAGGAGATCTTCGTGGTGGAGGATGCGGCCCGGGATCCGCGCTTCGCCGACAATCCGCTGGTGCTGGGGGCTCCCCACATCCGTTTCTATGCCGGCAGCCCTCTGCATATTGCCGGTGGCTACAAGGTGGGGACCCTCTGCCTCATCGACCGTCGGCCGCGCCAGCTGGACGCACGTGAGCGATCCCTGTTGACGGATCTGGCGGGCATGGTGGAGCACGAGCTGGCGGCCATTCAGCTGGCCATTCTGGATGAGCTGACCGGCATCACCAACCGTCGCGGCTTCATCATGCTGGGGCAGAAGTGCCTGCAGCTCTCCCATCGGCAGGGGCGGGAGGCGAGCCTGTTGTTCTTCGATCTCAACCGCTTCAAGGAGATCAACGATACCCTGGGACACGAGGCGGGGGACGACGCCCTGCGCCAGATGGCGGGACTGCTATCCAGGGTGTTTCGCAACGCCGATATCTTCGCCCGCCTGGGGGGCGACGAGTTCGTGGTGCTGCTGCCCGGCATCGGGCCCGAGCTGGTGTCACGGGTGCTGGTCCGCTTCGATGAGGCGCTGGCGAGCTTCAACCGGGAGGCGGGCAAACCCTATCGATTGACCTGCTCCACCGGGGTAGCCCACTACGATCCTGCGCTGCCCCCCGAGCTGGAGCTGTTGCTGCAACAGGCGGATAAGCAGATGTATCACCGCAAGAAGGGGGGCTAGCCGCCAAGCGGGTACTCGCTTTTGGCCCGGAAATGACAAGGGGACGCATGGCGTCCCCTTGTTGCATTCGAGCGGCTTACAACCGGAAGTTGCCGACCAGCTTGTCGAGCTCGCCGGAGAGCTGCTGCAGGCTGCGGCTGGACTCGGTCAGCTGATGGGCGATGTCGGCGGTCTCCATGGTGAGCTGGTTGATGTCTTCCACGTTGCGGTTGATCTCGCCCACCACGCTGGATTGCTCCTCGGTGGCGGTGGCGACCTGGATGTTCATGTCGCTGATCTGGGTGATATGGCCGGTGATCTGGCCGAGGGCCGCATCGGCCTCGTCGGCCTGGGCCACCACCGCCAGACTCTGGCTGCGGCCCTGGGTCATGGCGCTGACGGCGCGGGCGCTCTGCTCCTGCAGGCGGTTGATCATGCCCTGGATCTCGGCGGTGGAGGCGGCGGAGCGGCTGGCGAGGTTGCGCACCTCGTCGGCCACCACGGCGAAGCCACGGCCCTGCTCACCGGCACGGGCGGCCTCGATGGCGGCGTTGAGCGCCAGCAGGTTGGTCTGCTCCGAGATGCTGCGGATGGTGTCGAGGATGCTGCCGATGGAGTCGGTCTGGTTGGCCAGCGACTCGATGACGCCGGATACCTGTTCGATCTCGTCGGAGAGGCCGACGATACCGTGGCGTGCCTGGGCCACCATCAGGGCGCCTGCATCGGCCTGCTCGTTGGCCTGCTTGGCCACGTCGGCGGCCAGGGAGGCGTTGCCGGCGATCTCGCCGACGGTGGCGCCCATCTCGTGGATGGCGGTGGCCACCTGCACGGTGCGATCGCGCTGGGCGGTGCAGTTGTGCTGGGTCAGCTGGGCCTTGCTGGCCACCTCGTTGGCGGTGGCGGCGAGCTGGCGGGAGTTGCTGGCCACCTGCTCGATGGAGCCGTGGATCTTGGCCACGAAGTTGTTGAAGCCGGTCGCGACCTGGGCGAGTTCGTCTCGTCCCTCCACCTTGAGGCGCTGGGTCAGATCCCCGTCACCACTGCCGAGTTCGCGGAACAGGCGGGCCAGTTCGTTGAGTGGGCGGCTGACCGAGCCTGCCAGCAGCACGCCGAGCAGCCCCATGCCGACGGCGATCGCCAGGCTCACCAGCAGGATGTGCAAGCGGGCCCGATCCAGCTCGGCGTAGATCTCGGCCTCCGGTACCTGGGCCACCAAGTACCAGTCGAGCAGCGGAATATAGCTGGTGGCGAGCACGACCGGCTGGCCATCGATCTCGGCGTGGGTGGCGGCGAATGCCTGCTTGGTCAACAGGCCAGCGGCACTGGCCCCGGCCAGCTGGGACAGGGTATCGCGGTCGATGCGGGCGGCGTCCGGGTGCAGCTTCACCTTGCCGCTGCCATCTGTCATGAACACGAAGCCGCTGTCACCGATGCGGAAGTTGGCCAGCATGCTGACCATGCTGTCGAGGGACTTGGCGAGCCCCGCCAGGCCGCGGCCGTCGAGCTGCTGGAAGTTGACGAACAGTTTCACCTCGCCGTTGCTCTCGCGAAAGATGCTGAGCATCAGATCCTGCGGGCTCTTGGTGTAGCCGTAGAACCAGCCATCCTGCTCCGGGGTCAGGTTGCGCAGGAAGCCGTCCTGGTTGTAGTAGGCGGCGCTCTGCCGATCGGCGAAGGAGGCGGTGACCAGGCCGTACTGGGTGGTCATGTCCTTGAGCTGATCGACGAGGATGGACTCCTGCTCCTTGGGCATGCCACGGGCCACCCAGTCCAGCACGAAGCGATCGTTGGCGAGCTGTTTGGCGGCATTGGCGACCGAGGTGAGATCCTTCTCGATCTCCTTGCCGATGCGCTGGGTCAGGTTCGGCAACTCCTGCTCGAACATGCGGGCCTCGATCAGCTGCTGGGCCGAGCGCTGGCTGAAGTAGCCCACCAGCAGGCAGGAGAGCGCCACGGCCAGGATGACGGTGGCCAGAATTTTCTGTTTGAGTGTCAGGCTTGCAAACATAGGGTGACTCGGGAGTGTGGGCCGAAGGTTGAGCCCATATTAGCGGCCGCCGACCCGCGCCCTTGAGGCGATGCCGGCGTTTATTGCCGATTAACGTTTGCGCTCACATCAGGCCGGGACTGGATTGACGCCGCCCATGCTCCCGGCCGGCCGACGGGATCTTGATGAAATCTCGCCAGCACAGGCAGTTGCGGTTACAGTTCCTCATCTTATAGTAGGCATCACGGCTCACTCGGCTCGCACTGGATCAATGGACAATCATATGCGCATCTTTCATCGGGGATGGACCCACCTGCTTCTGCTCTTGCTGGCGACTCTGCCTTTCATGGCGGCGGCCCAGTCTGATCGACCCAGGATCGCGTTGGTGCTGAGCGGTGGCGGCGCCAAGGGGGCGGCCCACATCGGGGTGCTCAAGGTGCTGGAAGAGAAGCGCATACCGGTCGACATAGTGGTGGGCACCAGCATGGGCTCCTACGTGGCGGGCATGTACGCCATGGGGCTCAGCGCCGAGGAGGTGGAGCGCATGACCCTCTCCATCGACTGGAACAAGGGCTATCAGGACAAGGTCGGCCGCGATGAACTCTCCCTGCGCAAGAAGCAGCAGAGCGAGAAATACCAGCTGCGTACCGACATCGGCGTCAATGGTGATTCTGTCCAGTTGCCGGACGGCTTCTTCCAGGGCCAGTCCATGGCCAGCCTGCTGCGTCACGCGACCTCCAACCTGCCGGTGCAGAAGAGTTTCGACAACCTGCCCATTCCCTACCGCGCCATGGCCACGGACATGGAGACGGTGACCCCCTTCGTGCTGGATCACGGCAGCCTCGCCAAGGCGATGCAGGCCTCCATGTCCATCCCCGGCGCCCTCAAGCCGGTGGAGTGGGAGGGGCATATCCTGGCCGACGGCGGCACTGTCAACAACATGCCGGTGGACGTGGCCAAGGCCATGGGGGCCGACATCGTCATCGCGGTGGACATAGGTGCCAAGCTGCGCACCCGTGAGTCGCTGAAGTCGGGGCTGGCGATGATCGATCAGCTCACCACCTACATGACCCAGGTCGGCACCGACAAGCAGAAGGCCCTGCTGGGGCCCAAGGATGTGCTGCTCAGTCCCGAGTTCGGCGACATGGGCATCGCCGATTTTGCCCGCATGCCGGAGGGGATCCGGGTCGGGGAGGTGGTGGCCAACCGCGCCTCTAGCCAGCTCGATGCCCTGTCGCTCTCGCCGGAACGCTATGCCGATTACCGCAACCAGAAGTTGAGCCGCCGCGCCGAGCGCAGCGGTCAGCCGGCCTACTACATCGACAAGGTGGAGATCGTCAACAAGTCGCGTCTCTCCGACGACACTGTGCGCGCCATGCTCAAGGTGCGCCCGGACAAGGTGCAGACCTATGAGAGCCTGGAGGCGGGCATCCGCCGGCTCTATGCGCTGGAGTCGTTTGATCGCATCACCTATGAGGTGGAGGAGCGGAGCGGTGAGAACGTGCTGGTGGTCAATGCCAGCGAGAAGAACTGGGGGCCGGGTTATCTCAACTTCCAGCTCGGTTTCTCCGATGATTTCGAGAGCACCTCCAACTATAACGTCGGCATGTCCTACAACCTGACCAACGTCAATGACTGGGGGGCCGAGTGGCTGACCGAGGCTTCCTTGGGCACGGCCAAGCACCTCAAGACCGACTTCTACACCCCGCTCGAGCCCTCCCAGACCTTCTTCGGCGAGGCGAGTCTGGCTTATGACAAGACCCAGCGCCGGGTCTTCTTCCCGGAAGATGAAGTGCAGACGTCCGGCGTGAGTTATCTGGACTCGGAGTACAGCTTCACCAGCGTAGATCTCTCCGTCGGCTGGAACCGTCAGCCCTGGAGCCGGCTGTCCCTGGGGCTGGAGGGCAAGGTGGGCAGCGTCGATATTCAGAACCTGTCCGATGCGGATGCGGATGCCTCCTCTTGGGGACCCTATGTCCGCTTCGAGCACGATACCCTCGACAGTCGCTACTTCCCCTACGAGGGGATCTACTGGGACATCAAGGGCGGCTACTCCCACATCAAGGTCGAACCGACCAATGCGCCGACCGAAAATACCGAGGGGATCAACTATCACCTGGCGCTGATCAAGCCATGGTCATGGGGGCGACACAGCCTCAACCTGATGCTGGAAGGGGGCGGCTCCACCTCGGAGGAAGAGGTGCCACTGTTCGTGCAGGATCTCGGCGGCCTGTTCCGGCTGTCCGGCTTCCAGCACTACCAGCTGAGCGGCCGCTACAGCCTGTTCAGCGGTCTGCGCTACATCTATCGGGTGGCGGACAACGACTTCGGCGCCGTCAAGGCACCGCTGTTCCTCGGCGGCTCCCTCGAGCAGGGCGGGGTCTGGGACAAGGGCGCGGACATCAGCCTGGAGTCCTCCTACACCGCCGGCTCCGTCTATGTGGGGGTGGAGAGCTTCCTCGGCCCCATCTTCCTCGGTTATGGCGTGGCGGAGGGGGGGCACGACATGTTCTATCTGCAATTGGGCACCACCTTTGAATAAGGGGGAAATGCTGCCTTTTTGTTAATTTGCATCTGGCGCGTTTTTTGTACTTTTAAAAAACCTGAGCAAGGTTAGCTAGTTATGTTGGTTTGATGAATAAGTGAGCAGGGTTTGGATTTTACTTACTCGTTAAAACTTATATAGTGGGGGGCACCCTACGGGTGTCCCGCAAGGACGATCGCCGCGAGCTTGGGCGAACCCCAAAAAAAGACCAAAGAGGAATTAGTCGTGCTTGAAACCTACCGTAAACACGTCGCAGAACGTGCCGCCGAGGGCGTGGTTGCCAAACCTCTGGATGCAGAGCAAGTCGCCGCCCTGGTTGAACTGCTCAAGAACCCGCCCGCCGGTGAACAAGATTTTCTGAAAGAACTGTTGTCCTCCCGAATTCCACCTGGTGTTGATGAAGCGGCCTATGTGAAGGCCGGTTTCCTCACCGCCGTCGCCAAGGGCGAGGCGCACTCCCCGATCCTGACCGCGGCCGAAGCCGTCGAGCTGCTCGGCACCATGCAGGGTGGTTACAACATCCAGCCGCTGATCGATCTGCTGGATGATGCCGAGCTGGCCCCTCTTGCTGCCAAGGGCCTCTCCCACACCCTGCTGATGTTCGACTCCTTCCACGACGTGGAAGAGAAGGCCAAGGCCGGTAACGCGCACGCCCAACGGGTGCTGCAGTCCTGGGCCGATGCCGAGTGGTTCCTGAACCGCCCGGCCCTGGCCGAGAAGATCACCGTCACCGTGTTCAAGGTGACCGGTGAGACCAACACCGATGACCTGTCTCCGGCGCCGGATGCCTGGTCCCGTCCCGACATCCCGCTCCATGCCCTGGCCATGCTGAAAAACGCCCGCCCCGGCATCACCCCGGACAAAGACGGTGTGATAGGCCCGGTCAAGGCCATCGAAGAGCTCAAGCAGACCGGCTTCCCGCTGGCCTACGTCGGTGACGTGGTCGGTACCGGCTCTTCCCGCAAGTCCGCCACCAACTCGGTGCTCTGGTTCATGGGCGACGACATCCCGTTCGTGCCGAACAAGCGTGCCGGCGGCGTCTGCCTCGGCGGCAAGATCGCCCCCATTTTCTTCAACACCATGGAAGATGCCGGTGCCCTGCCCATCGAAGTGGATGTCTCCAAGCTGGAGATGGGCGATGTGATCGACATCTTCCCCTATGAGGGCAAGATCACCCGCCACGGCACCGGTGAGGTGCTGGCCGAGTTCACCCTCAAGACCGAGGTGCTGATCGACGAGGTGCGCGCCGGTGGCCGTATCCCGCTGATCATCGGCCGCGGCCTGACCGACAAGGCGCGCGAGGCGCTGGCGCTGCCGTTCTCCACTGTGTTCCGTCGCCCTGTGCCCGTGGCCGACACCGGCAAGGGTTACACCCTGGCCCAGAAGATGGTGGGCAAGGCCTGCGGCGTGCAGGGCATCCGTCCCGGCACCTACTGCGAGCCCCGCATGACCACGGTCGGCTCCCAGGACACCACGGGCCCGATGACCCGGGATGAGCTGAAAGACTTGGCCTGCCTCGGCTTCTCCGCCGATCTGACCATGCAGTCCTTCTGCCACACCGCCGCCTATCCGAAGCCCATCGACGTGCAGACCCACCACACCTTGCCGGACTTCATCATGAACCGCGGCGGCGTCTCCCTGCGTCCCGGTGACGGCGTCATCCACTCCTGGCTGAATCGCATGCTGCTGCCGGACACCGTGGGCACCGGCGGTGACTCTCACACCCGTTTCCCCATCGGGATCTCCTTCCCGGCGGGCTCTGGTCTCGTGGCCTTCGCCGCCGCCACCGGCGTGATGCCGCTGGACATGCCGGAATCCGTGCTGGTGCGCTTCAAGGGCGAGCTGCAACCGGGCATCACCCTGCGTGACCTGGTCCATGCCATCCCCTACGCCGCCATCCAGCGTGGCCTGCTGACCGTGGAGAAGGCGGGCAAGAAGAACATCTTCTCCGGCCGCATCCTCGAGATCGAGGGGCTGCCGACCCTGAAGGTGGAGCAGGCGTTCGAGCTGGCCGACGCCAGCGCCGAGCGCTCCGCCGCCGGTTGTACCATCAAGCTGGATCAGGCACCGATCATCGAGTACCTCAAGTCCAACATCGTCATGCTGAAGTGGATGCTGTCCGAAGGCTACGGCGACGTACGCACCATCACCCGCCGTATCAGGGGGATGGAGGAGTGGCTGGCCAATCCGGTGCTGATGGAGGCGGACAAGGATGCCGAGTACGCCGAAATCATCGAGATCGATCTCGCCACCATCAAGGAACCCATCCTTTGTGCGCCGAACGATCCGGACGATGCCCGCCTGCTGAGCGACGTGGCTGGCTGCCAGATCGATGAGGTGTTCATCGGATCCTGCATGACCAACATCGGCCACTTCCGCGCCGCCGGCAAGCTGCTCGAGAAGTACCAGGGCGAGCTGCCGACCCGCATGTGGATAGCCCCGCCCACCAAGATGGACAAGGATCAGCTGACCGAAGAGGGCTACTACGGCATCTTCGGCCGGGTCGGTGCCCGCATCGAGATCCCGGGCTGCTCCCTGTGCATGGGTAACCAGGCGCGGGTTGCGGAGGGGGCTTCCGTGGTCTCCACCTCAACCCGTAACTTCCCGAACCGTCTGGGCAAGGGTGCCAACGTCTACCTGGCCTCCGCCGAGCTGGCCGCGGTTGCCGCCATCACCGGCAAGATCCCGACCGTGGCGGAGTACCTGCAGTACGCCAAGGCGCTGGATGCCACCGCGGCCGATACCTATCGCTACCTCAACTTCAACGAGATCGCCTCCTATACCAAGAAGGCCGATGCGGTGATCTTGCAGCAAGCGGTGTAAGGCTGGGCGCCGACGCGGCGCACGCAGTCTGATAAAAAGCCCCGGCCCTTGCCGGGGCTTTTTCATGGCGCCAAGCAGGATGAGACGCCTCAGGATCCTGCGGCCTGACGCTGGCGAGATAAGGGGAGCGGAACGCCCCATGCCCCACCATCCCCCTCGACGCATTTCTCTCTTTATTGAGTAAAAACTGATCTGGTTCGTGAGTGCAACGGATCGGCCGCTGTATCATGCCCCGCTTTTTTGGCTGCGACTCTGGGCCTCATGCCGGCAAGGTGCCGACTCATGGGGCTGGTCGTTCTACCCGCCTCATTCCTGGATGGTCAGACAATGTTTCTATTGGGATTAGATGCCGCGCGCCCCTGCTGGCGGCTGTTATGTGCCTTGCTGGTGTTTGCGCTCCCGACCTCGGTGGGCCTGTGGGAGCTGCACAGCAACTATCTGCACACCCTGGACAAGCAATCCGAGCTGGCCGCCACCAAGGCGGTACGCCTGATGGAGGCGATGCTGCATCATGCCGAGGGGGCCAACAGAAACATCTTCCCGCTGATCAGGCACCCCTGCAAAACCTCGCTGCTGACGTTGCGCAAGGAGGTGACGCTGACCCCTTTCGTCCGTAGCGCCAGCCTCATCAACGACTACGGGGTCTACTGCAACTCGCTGTTCGGGGATGTGCACTGGGAGGACGATGTCGGTGCCTACAGCGGGGGCTTCCTGCGCCTGCTGTCGGGCAATCCGGTCAGGGCCAATCACCCCATGCTGGCGGTGCGCACCGAATCGCAGGATGGGGCCGTGCTCAGCACCATCGACAGCGAATACCTGAAGCTGATGCTGGCCCTGAGTGCCCCGGTCTCGGGGGAGGTGCAGCTGCATGTGGGCAACGCCTGGCTGGATGAGAAGGGGCACCTGATGGAGGGCTATCACAGATTGCCGACCCTGGCGGTGCACAAGCTCAAGTCCGAGCACTATCCGCTCTCCGTCTATGCCGGTTTCGAACTGCCCTCCATCTGGGGGGCGCTGTGGCATGTCAGGCACCTGACCATCCTGATGCTGCTGGGCTTCTCGCTGTGCATCTCGCTGCTGGTGTGGTGGCTGCTGGGGCGGCCACGCTCCATGGAGGGGGAGCTGAAGCGGGCGCTGCGGGCGCGGGAGTTCGTGCCCTATCTGCAACCCCTGGTGACCAGTGGCGACGGCAAGGTGATGGGGGCCGAGGTGCTGATGCGCTGGCAGCACCCGAGCTCGGGTCTGATCCGCCCCGACCTGTTCATTCCCCAGGCCGAGGAGTGCGGGGTGATAGTCCCCATGACCAGCCAGCTGATCCAGGCGGTGGCCGTGCAACTGGCGGCCCGGCAGGACAAGCTGCCGGACGGCTTCCATGTCGGACTCAACATCAGCGCGGCCCATTGCCGGGATCTCTCCCTGCTGGAGGAGTGCCGCGGCTTCCTCGCGCACTTCATCCCGGGCCGGGTGGTGCTGGTGCTGGAGCTGACCGAGCGCGAGCTGCTGGTGGCGGACGCGCACACGCTCTCCCTGTTCAAGCAGCTGGACGAGATGGGGGTCAAGCTGGCGGTCGACGACTTCGGCACCGGCCATTCCAGCCTCCTCTATCTGCAGCAGTTCCACGTGGACTATCTCAAGATTGACCGCTCCTTCATCGGCCGGATCGGCACCGAGTCCCTCTCCGAACACATAGTGGACAACGTCATCGATCTGGGCTCGCGGCTGGGGCTGGCGCTGGTGGCGGAAGGGGTCGAGACCGAGGCGCAGGCCGATTATCTGCGCGACAAGGGGGTCGACTATCTGCAGGGCTACCTGTTCGGTCAGCCGATCCCGCTGCCGCAATTCTGCGCCGAGCTGCAGCCGGAAGCCGGGTCGGCGGAGCCGAGGCTCGCGGATCTTGCCTAGGGGCGCCTCATGGCGCCCGCCAGAACATCTTGGTGTGGTTGTTTTTTGTACGGTTAGGCCTGGGTTCAGTTTCTATCGTTAACATGGCGGTCCTTGTGCAGCAGGACCACCCATGACCTATTCCCCCGCATTCGACACGGCTCGGCCCTGGCTGCGTCTGACCATCACCTTGCTGGTATTCACACTGCCCATGCTGCTCGGCAGCTGGGCGCTGTACAACCGTTATCAGGCGGGTCTGTTGCTGGAATCCAATCAGGCGGCGGATCGCGCCATGACCATGCTGGAAAACATGCTGGGGCATGCCAAGGAGGCTAACCGCAATGCGTTGCCGCTGCTGGGCAAGCCCTGCGAAGCCGTGCTGTTCGATCTGAGGGAGAAGGCGGCCATGGAGTCTTTCATCCGCTCGGTCAATCTGGCGCATCAGGGCAACATCTACTGCACCTCCTTCTTCGGCTCCTATCAGATGCCCTATGCGGCGGAGAAATACAGCCAGGGGCAGCTGCTGCTGAGCAACAGCAGCCCCGTTCGCAATGGTCACCCCTTCCTGGCGGTGCGGGCCGTGCAGGGGGAGGCGTCCACCCTGGCGCTCATCGATGGCGACTACCTCAGCTTCATCCTGAGCCTTCATATTCCCTCCCTCGAGCTGATGCTGAACGTCGGTAGCCACTGGCTCGATGAGCAGGGCAACTTCTTCAGCGAGGCCCCCGCCCTGTCCGGCGATGCCCATGTCATGCTGCGCTCGCAGGATTATCCCCTCGCCATTTACGTGGGGCAGAAGTTTTCCACCAGCTGGCAAGGGTTGTTGCAGCACCGTTGGTTTGGACTGCTGGTGCTGATGGGGATCTGCATCGGCTTTGCCCTGCTCATGTGGTGGCTGCTGAGTCGTCCCCGCTCCCCGGCCAACGAGCTGGCGCGCGCCTTGCAGGCGCGGGAATTTGTCCCCTTCCTGCAGCCCCTGGTGTCGACCGATGGCGAGCGGATCATGGGGGCCGAGGTGCTGATGCGCTGGCAGCATCCGAACGCGGGCCTGATCCGCCCGGACCTGTTCATCCCCCAGGCGGAGGTCAGCGGCCTGATCGTGCCCATGACCAGCCTCATCATGGCGGAGGTGGGTCAGCGGCTGGCCGCCGAACAGCGGCGTCTGCCCGAAGGTTTTCACATCAGCTTCAACATCAGCGCGGCCCATTGCCGTGACTACATTCTGCTGAGGGAGTGCCGCGAGTTTCTCGCCCGCTTCGAGCCGGGCAAGGTGGTGCTGGTGCTCGAGCTGACCGAGCGCGAGCTGCTGGTGGCGGATCCCCATACCCTCTCGCTGTTCAGGCAACTGAACGAGATGGGGGTCAGGTTGGCCATGGATGACTTCGGCACCGGCCACTCCAGCCTGGTCTATCTGCAGCAATTCAATGTGGACTACCTCAAGATCGATCAATCCTTCATCGGCCGGATCGGCACCGAATCCCTGTCCGAGCACATAGTCGCCAACGTGATCGATCTCGGCCACCGGCTCGGACTGACCCTGATCGCCGAAGGGGTCGAGACCCGCCAGCAGGCGAATTATCTCAAGGGCAAGGTGACCTACCTGCAGGGCTATCTGTTCGGTCGCCCGGTGCCGCTCCGGCAGTTTTGTGCTGTGCTGCGGGCGGAGGCGGCCAGCCGGGCCATGTCGCTCGCCAGCTGATCGCGCTTGGGTCTTGCGATGGCCGCCAGCATCCCCGCTTTGCATGGGTCAGGCCTTCGTTATCCACCCCCTCGACTGTAGGGGCTTGTTTTTCATGCCTTGCGGCTCACTTTTCGGTAGAATTGACGCTCATTTTGAAGTCAGATGAGGCGCGGTATGACGGTCAGGTTCCAGGCATTTCACAGCATCAAGGCGATTGGCAATCGAGAGGTGCTGTTCAACTGGTCCAGGACCAACCCCCTCGGTGCGCTGGAGCAGGTGTGGCGCCCGACCAGCCGCGACCAGCTGCAACGCCTGCTGCGTGAACATCCCGAGCGCAAGCTGCGGCTGATCGGCTCAGGGCTCTCCTTCGAACCCATTCACAGCGTCTATGCCGAGGGCAGCCAGGCGCTGCTGGTGGACTTGCATCATCTGCGCGGCCAGCTCAGCAAGACGGAGGAGAGCGTCACCTATCAGGCGGGGACGCCGCTCGATACCGTCTATGGGGATCTCATCGCCATGGAGCGGATGCTGCCCGCCTCGCCGGGGGTCATCGGCATCCAGACCCTGGGGGGCGCGCTCAGCACCGGCACCCACGGCCAGGGGCTGCACCAGTCCGCCCTGTGCGATGCGGTGGAGGCCATGACCCTCATGCTGGCCAATGGCGACCTCATCCGGGTTGATCGCACCGACCCGCGCTTCGGCGCCTTCGTGATGGGCATGGGGATGCTCGGCATCCTGCTCGACGTCACCCTGCGCACCGTGCCAAACCGCATCATGCGCTGCACCAAGTTCACCACCGACTACCCCTTCCTGCTGGAGCACAACGAGCGGCTCAACCGCGAGCACGGCTTCGTGAAGAGCTGGTGGTTCGCCTGGACCGGCGAGAGCCACATCTGGCTGGTGGATCCCGCCAGTGATGAGGAGGTCGATCGCTACCGCGCCGCGGGCAGCGAGCCGCTGCTGCTGGAGGGGGACATCGACGCCCGCATGAATGCCACCATAGACGCCACCCTGCAGAAGATGGCCAAGGACACCAAGGACGAGGCACTGGCGGGGGAGCATTTCGAGACGGTGCGCCGCTTCAAGGATGCCTCGGATCTCGTGGGCAACGTCTACCAGATCCTCTGCAAGGGGATACCGGCGCCCCAGATCAACTGCGAGGTGGCGGTGCCGCTGCACCGCATGGCCGAGGCGCTGGAGATCCTGCAACGCTGGCAGCAGGCCAACCCCGGCGTGCTGCACTACCCCTTCATCCTGCGTTGCACCGGCCCCTCCGAGGCCTGGCTCAGCGCGGCCTATGACCAGTCGGTGTGCTGGGTCGGCTTCCTGGTCTATCTGGCGGCGGATGGCACCTTCGTCAATGGCTCCATGGAGCAGATGCGCGAGCTGCAACAACTGCTGGTGCCGCTCGGCGGCATTCCCCACTTCGGCAAGCACCTGGCGATGGATCTCTACGACTTCCCGGCCCTGCTGCCGCGCTGGCACGACTTCCTGGCCCTCAAGGCAGAGCTCGACCCCCACGGCCGATTCGAAAACCGCTGGCTCGCCGATCTGTTTGCCAACCGCTAAGGAGCCATCATGACCGATATGCAAGACACCAGAATCCCCGTGACCCTGCTGACCGGCTTCCTCGGCAGCGGCAAGACCACCTTGCTCAACCACTGGGTCAAGCAGCCCGAGCTCGGCGAATGCGCCGTGCTGATCAACGAGTTCGGCTCTGTGGGGCTGGATCATCATCTGGTGCAGCAGGTGGACGAGCAGGTGATGCTGCTCGATTCCGGCTGTATCTGTTGCTCGGTGCAGGGCTCCTTGGTGGAGGCGCTGCAGGGGCTGTTTATGAAGGCCATCCAGCGCAAGATCAAACCCTTCAAGCGGCTCATCATAGAGACCACCGGGCTGGCGGATCCGGCCCCCGTGCTGTTCACCCTGAAGGAGGAGGGCTTCATCGCCCAGCGTTACCGCTTCGATGGCACAGTCACCGTGGTGGATGCCGGTCATATCGAGCAGCAGCTCGGCCAGCAGTACGAGGCGGTCAAGCAGGTGGCGCTGGCGGATCTGCTGGTGGTGAGCAAGGGCGACCTGGTGGAGGCCGAGGTGCTGGCGCGGGTGGAAGCCCAGCTGGCACTGCTCAACCCGGCGGCGCCCATCCAGCGGGTGTGCAATGGCGAGCTGTCGCCGACCGTGCTGGAGAAGCTCGGCGCCTACAACGAGGCGGCGGGGCGCGATGTGCGCCAGCTGCTGGCCTGGCTGCGCACTGAATCCCCGAAGCAGGGGCTGGCCTCGCCACTGCAGCCGAGGATGACGCCGGCCGCGGCCAGGGTGGGCACCGCCACCCCGACCCACTTCGAGCACGGCAACATCGAGAGCTTCTCCCTGCGCATCGGCGAGCCACTGAAACCCTCCCGGCTGCTGGCGGCGATCGATGCGGTGCAGGCCCAATACGGTGATGCCCTGCTGCGGCTCAAGGGGATACTGCTGCTGGAGGGGGAGAGCCAGCCGGTGGTGATCCACGGCGTCCACGGCCAGCTCTATCCGCTGCAGACCCTGGGGGAGTGGCCGGAAGGGCGGGCCCAGTCCAGGCTGGTGTTTATCGTCAAGAGCCGGGACAAGGCCGGGATCGAGACCCTGTTCATCGAGACTCTAAAGGCACCTGAGCCCACGCTCGAAGCGCAGCTCAGAGCCATGCTCGGCCAGCCGGATGCCTGATATCCTGATGTGACCCGCCCCGTTTTCAAAAAGCGAGTGCGGATCTCTTTTTAGGTCAAGACAACAAGGAGAGGTTGCTGCCCATGCCCGAACACTCGCACCTGGTTACCCCTGCCCAACGCAAGTGGCTGCCCCTGCTGACCGCGGTCGGCTTCTTCATGCAGACACTCGATGGCACCATACTCAACACCGCCCTGCCCAGCATGGCCGCGGCGTTGGGGGAGAGCCCGCTGCAGATGCAGTCGGTGATCATCGCCTACATGCTGACGGTGGCGCTGCTCATCCCCGCCTCCGGCTGGCTGGCGGACAGATTCGGCACCCGCCGCGTCTATCTGGCGGCCATACTGCTGTTCACTCTGGGTTCCCTGGCCTGTGCCGCGGCCAACAGCCTGCCCATGCTGGTCGCCGCCCGGGTGCTGCAAGGGGTGGGCGGAGCTTTGTTGATGCCCATAGGGCGCCTCGCCGTGCTGCGGGTCTACAGCAAGCATGAGCTGCTGCGGGTGATGTCCTTCGTCACCATCCCGGGTTTGCTGGGGCCGTTGCTCGGCCCGGCGCTGGGGGGCTGGCTGGTGGAGGTGGCGAGCTGGCACTGGGTGTTCCTCATCAACCTGCCGGTGGGGGTGATAGGTTTCATCGCCAGCTGGAGTTTCATGCCGGATCTGCGCCAGCATACCGCCCGCTTCGACTGGCAGGGCTTTGTGCTGTTCAGCGCCGGCATGGTGCTGGTCTCGGTCGGCCTGCAGGGGCTGGGTGAGCACAGCATCTCCACCGGTTGGGCGCTGTTTGCGGTGCTGTTTGGCCTGGCGGCCATGGCGAGTTACTGGCTCTATGCGGCCAACACCGAGCAGCCGCTGTTCAGCCTGGCGCTGTTCCAGACCTCGACCTTTGCCATCGGCATCTGGGGCAACCTGTTTGCCCGCCTCGGCAGCGGCGCCATGCCCTTCCTCACCCCGCTGTTCCTGCAGCTGGGGCTGGGCTTCTCGCCGAGCAAGGCGGGCATGACCATGATCCCCACGGTGATCGGCGCCATGCTGACCAAGACCCTGGTCAACAAGCTGATCCCCAAGGTGGGTTATCGTCGCATCCTGATCGTCAACACCCTGGCGCTGGGGGTGCTGATCGCCAGCTTCTCCCTCATCGACAACCAGGTGCCGCACTGGCTGCTGCTGGCCTGGCTGATGCTGTTCGGCGCCATCAACTCGCTGCAATTCTCCGCCATGAACACCCTGACGCTGCAGGACTTGAGCGCCGACCATGCCAGCAGCGGCAACGGCCTGCTGTCGGTGGTGATGCAGCTCTCCATGAGCCTGGGGGTGGCCATCGCCGCCAGCCTGCTCGGGCTATTCTCCGCCGGGCAGCCGGCACAGGGCAGTGAGCAGTGGCTGGGTGGCTTCCACCTGACCTATCTCTGCATCGGCCTGATGTCCATGCTGGCGGCGCTGATCTTCGCCCAGCTGGCTAGGAAGGAGCAGGGGTGAGCGGGGCCTCGCGGCCCCGTTCGGTCAGATGAAAAGCAGTGATCAGGCCTGCGCCACGGGCAGGTAGCTGACCTGGCAGGGCAGGGCCGCCAGCAGGGTGGTCAGGTGCTCGGTCGCCAGCAGGAAGGTCTGCTCCGGGTGGCCCGGGGTCCAGGTGAAGGCGTGGTGGGCCAGCAAGGCGGAGTCCACCAGCAGCGGGATGTCGGCACGGGGCAGGAAGGGGCAGACGGCCCCCGGCAGGCAGCCGATCTCGGCCTGCATCTCCTGTGGTGTGCAGATGGAGGGCTTGGCCCCCAGGCTGGCCTTGACCGCCTTGTTATCCAGCCGCCCGTCCCTGTGGGTCAGCAGCAGGGCGAAGCGGCCATCCTTGAACTTGAGGAACAGGGTCTTGCTGAATTCCGCCTGCCAGCCGAGGCGTGCCTTGACCCGCTCGTCGGTGGCGTAATCCAGGATGGGTTCGTGTTGATAGCGCTGGTGGGGCAGAGTGCTCAGCAGCTGGCAGTTGAAGTCATGAATGGTATCGAGTGGCATGGTGCTCTCCTGTGTCAGAGCCATGCTGCCAGTCGCCGGGGCTTGGGCCCAATCACTCTTTCTGATGGCCGATAAGCCCAAGGGCACCGCGAGGTGCCCTTGGGCTTCAGTGAGGCTGCAACTCGCACGCCACCCAGTGGAAGGGTATGGGGCAGAGTCGCTGGGATGCCTTGTCGTAGCAGTGCCACAACTCCCCCAGGGTGCGGCCATCGGTGGGATGGCGCAGGCTGGGGGCCAGCTCGGCCAGCGGCCAGAGCACGAAGGCGTTGCTGAGGATCTCGCCGCGAGGCAGTGCCACCGGATCCTCGCAGACCAGATCCCCATAGAGCAGCAGATCCAGATCCAGGGTGCGCGGGGCGAACTTCTTGGCGTCCGGCTCGCGGCCATGGGCGAACTCCACGGCCCGCAGGCGCTGGCACAGGGTCGCCAGCGGTAGCTTGGTGTCGGCACCCACCACCAGGTTGTAGAAGGGGCGGCCGGCAAAGCCCACCGCCTCGCTCTCGAACACCCGAGAGACCTCAAGCTCGCCGAATTCGGCCTGCAGGGCATCGAGCCCGGCCCGGATGTGGCGCTCCCGTTCGATGTTGGAGCCCAGGCTGATGTAGATGCGGGTCATGCTGTCACCGCCCTGATCGTCATCGGTGCGGATGCCCATCACTGGGCACTCGCGGCCGGGGTGCGGTGGCGCAGGATCTCGACGCCGACGCCGGCGGCGTTGGGCACGGCGCCCGGTTTGGTCAGCACGACCCTGACCCACTGCACCCGCTCATCGGCCAGCACCAGGGCGGCAACCTGCTCGGCCATGGTCTCGACCAGCTCGACTATGGTGCCGGCGGCGTGATCACCGATCTTGCGTGAGAGGGTGGCATAATCCAATGCCAGCTTGATATCGTCGGTTGCGGCGGCGGGGCGGTTGTCAAAGCCCATCTCGAGATCGAAACAGAGCTTCTGGCGAATGCCTTTCTCCCACTCATATACCCCTATGGTGGCCAAAACCTCGAGTCCGCGAATAAACACCTTGTCCATGACAGTACTTCTTCTTTACTCTTGATGGGCTGTGAGAACAGCGCAGGGATGCAGGTCTGGCCAGCAGATTGCTGCTGACGGTCGGTTTGGGCGACACGCTGTTGGGCAACCCCAAGCCAGAGAATGTGGCCCGCATCATACCCCATTCATATCGTGGTAAAAACGACCAAGATGACGGCCCTGACGATTTTGATGATTATTCTGGCCTATCTGGGCGGCTCGCTGTCCAGTGCCGTGCTGGTCTCCCGCATCAGGGGGCTGCCGGATCCTCGCGATCATGGCTCCCACAACCCGGGGGCGACCAATGTGCTGCGCCTCGGCGGGCGGATGGCGGCGCTGGTCGTGCTGCTGCTCGATGTGCTCAAGGGCACGGCGCCCGTCTACCTCGCCTGGTATCTGCAGATCAAGCCCATCTACCTCGGCTTCATCGGCGTGGCGGCCTGTCTCGGTCACATGTATCCCATCTTCTTTCACTTCCGGGGTGGCAAGGGCGTCGCCACGGCACTGGGTACCATGCTGCCCATCGGTTTTGCCATGGGGGGCGCGGCGATCGCCACCTGGCTGCTGGTGCTGCTGGTGAGCGGCTATTCGTCGCTGGCCTCCATCGTCACCGTACTGCTGACCCCGCTCTTCACCTACCTGCTCAAACCGGAATACACCCTGCCGGTCTCCTTGCTCTCCTGCCTCATTCTGATCCGCCATCACGAGAACATCACCCGCCTGTTGAAGGGAGAGGAATCTCGACTCTGGGGCCGTCGGGAGGTGGCTTCACCTGCGGAAGTGATAAAAACGGGCGATGCTGCGCAAAAAAGAGACGAACGAGACGGAAAGTGAAATTTCCCGTTGACCACCCGCCCTAAAATCCGTTTAATAGCGCCCACGCCCAGATAGCTCAGTCGGTAGAGCAGGGGATTGAAAATCCCCGTGTCGGCGGTTCGATTCCGTCTCTGGGCACCAAGTTTTGGTGCCATGAAGTGAAAATGTGTTCATGCACAGTGGTTTAAAGTGTGCCGGCTTAGCTCAGTAGGTAGAGCAACTGACTTGTAATCAGTAGGTCACCAGTTCGATTCCGGTAGCCGGCACCATTTGCCCAGATAGCTCAGTCGGTAGAGCAGGGGATTGAAAATCCCCGTGTCGGCGGTTCGATTCCGTCTCTGGGCACCAATTAAGGATGATGAGATAGCGATATCTTGCATCCAAAGTACAATTCCTCCTTAGTTCAGTCGGTAGAACGGCGGACTGTTAATCCGTATGTCACTGGTTCAAGTCCAGTAGGAGGAGCCATTCAAGAGACCCTTGTCGCAAGACAAGGGTCTTTTTTTATGTTTCTCACTCCTTGTCATCGTCGCTGGTGGAAAGCAGACTAGCCTGATTAGGCGTAACCACTGATGGTGAGGAGAGGGCAATGGGAAGCTATGAACTGAAACTGGCCAAGAACGACCAGTTCTATTTTGTACTCAAGGCTGGCAACGATCAGGTGATCCTCAATAGTGAGATGTATACCAGCAAGGCGGCGGCCCAGAACGGTATCCAGTCGGTGCAGACGAATTGTCCCGAGGCGGGGCAATACGATCTGAAAGAGGCGACCAACGGCCAGTATCACTTCACGTTGAAAGCCAGAAACCATCAGGTCATCGGTTCCAGCCAGATGTATGCCAGCAAGGCGTCGGCCCAGAACGGTATCCAGTCGGTGCAGACCAATGGTCCGACCCAGACCATCAGGGATCTGACTGGCTGATCGGCTTGTTTGTCAGAAAGGTATCAAGGGCACTGCGGCGCTCTTTTTCATTTGAATAACCCACCAGCCAACTCATAATCCACCCCGGCGCATATTCGGTCTACGCGGCGAAGTTATCTCTGGGGTACAGGCACCAGAAAGAAAGATGGCGCAATTGTAGGCCGTCGGCAGTTTCAGTCTTTGAGACTGGCCGCGTGGGTTATGGTTGGACCGACGCATGGCCAGAGAAGCGAGAGGACGTGTGGGAAATGAGATGAATGGTACTGATATGACGAATGACCGAGTATAGTTGGCCGTTGGTCTGGGGTATTCCAGTCTAAATAGGAGATTCTCGTTTCGAGAACCGCGCCCAGCAAAGCGATACGCTCATTCCTGAATACCTCGTTTAGCAACTGAACCTACTCCCTTGTCAGCATATGTCCATGCACCGAAGCGACTTTGGACAAGAGTATTCTCCGTCAGGTGCTGGATAATACCCATCTACATATCCTCTTTGGTAAAGCAGGGGGCATGTAGATATCTTTAACACTTTGTACGGAGCTGCGCCTGATACAGTAGCTGAAACGCAATGGCGAACAGATGGTATATCAGGCGCTACTAACTTGCTCTTGCGACCCGAGTTATAGAGATAGCAGAATACTGAAACAGTTAGAAATGATAGTTTATCCTTGCTGTTACGGTACTAAATTTTGTTCTCATGCGACGCTCGCTAGCATCCGGGTAATTAGGATCTTGCAGGCTAACAGTACTGCTTCCTAAATTGGTGTAAATATATTCAACCCCGGCCGAAAGGTTATCATCAAACTTATATAGGACCCCCGCGCCGATATTTGCTCCAGCCCTGATATCGGAGGCGCTGGTGCTGAACTCTGAGACTTGACAACCATTCGTGATGCTGACCGATGATTTGTCACAGCTAAGTGAGTGCGTCGTTTTTGCGACGGTTACACCCGTTGTGATGTAAGGTAGGAAATTATCAACAGCGTAGCCCAATTTCACGTTCAGAGAACCTGACTGTTCTATTTCATCTTTACCACTGTATGGACTGAACTCATTGTTATCGCTGTCTTTCCACTCTCCATCAATATCGTTAAGCGATAACCCAGCTTCGACACCAATGACAATGTTGTTTTCGAGTTGCCAGTTGTGGCCAGCCTGAATTCCGCCAGTAAAGCCCGATATTGTTTCTTTGGTGGCGTCAGTATTTCCCTGGTCATGATTGGAGCCCCATCCATGTCCAAGGTTTGCTCCTATATAGAAACCAGACCAGTTCTCAGAAGAAGCAGACGTCATATTTGACAAGAGTAACAACGTGGTAGTCAGTAGCAATTTATTCATTTTCTAATTCCATTTTGCCTAAATAAATTTGTTTCATCATCAACAAATTTCGATTGATGCATTTTCCACTGCCGGCCAAAGGATACTGCTCTAAACTTCGAAAAACATGTACAGGACCTTAACGAAACATACTCTGCCGTGTTTGTCATAAAAAATATTGATAGATACTCTTTGCTTTTATTTTTATGAAAATCACTGAGCCTTGATAAGGATATGCAAGGTAGTCGTTTCTAACCAAATTTTATTCAGTGTTGCTGAGGTGCTTTTGGCAATGTTTTTAGCTATTGTCAATAGGTACCAAAGGCTGGCAATAGGTTTTTGGATCCGCGTCAAAAAATTTCATGATCGACTGAAATAAACACAGGGCAATTTGCTCATGTTTAGGTTAGTGTGCTTTATCTCGACGCAGAGCAGGACTTGTACAGTCAGTGTGTCAACGGCTAAATTCTATTTTTGGGCACCAAATATAGAATGATGAGATAGCGAAATCAGGTTTCTGCAGTACAATCCCTTTTTAATTCAGCCAGTAAATCCTCTCGCCGCTTAAGCTCCCGTACAAGTTTTCGCCCGTACAATGTCCCCATACATAACGAGGGCTGCGCTTGCCCACAACTAGCATTTACGAGGCTATACGATGAACTTCAGACTGAAAACAGCATGCATTGCACTGGCACTGGCGAGCACCGCGGCTCAAGCAACCGACGACATCTATTTCGGTGCCGGTATTGGTGCGGCCCACTTCAACGGTCTGAACAATGCCGCCGTCGAAGATGGTACCGAAGATGCGGCTGCCGCCAACCTCTTCATGGGTTACAACTTCAACGAAAACTTCGGTGCCGAGCTGGGCTATCAGTATGCGGGTCGTGGTAGTGCCGATGGCGAGCGTTACGAAACCCAGGGCGCGACCCTGTCCGGTATCGCCCGTCTGCCGGTGGGCGAGGATTTCTCCCTGTTCGGTGAAGCTGGCGCCTACTGGGGTCATACCGACGGTCTGGATAGCAGCGATACCCGTGTTTCCCCGATGGCAGGCGTGGGTCTGACCTACAAGCTGAACGATGCGCTGGATCTGCAGGCACGCTACCGCTACATGTGGGACGTGGCCGATCTGACGACTGCCACCGGCGAGCAGTACAAATCCAACCAGAGCGTTGCAACTCTGGAAGCGGTATACCACCCGTTCCGCACCTCCTACGTGGCCCCGGTTGCCGCCCCTGTGGTTGAAGAAGCCCCGGCTCCCGTGATCGTGGAGAAGAACTTCACCCTGAATTCCGACGTGCTGTTTGCCTTTGGCAAGGCCGATCTGAAGGCGGAGGGTGTCGAGGCTCTGGATGGCCTGTATAAGCAAATCGTTGAATTCCAGCCCAAAGATGGTAGCGCCGTCGTAGTTGGCTACAGCGACCGTATCGGTTCAGAGGCTTACAACCAGCAGCTGTCCGAGGCTCGCGCTCGCACCGTCGCCGACTTCCTGGTCAGCAAGGGTCTGGCAACCAGCAAGATCGCCATCGAAGGTCGTGGCGAAGCCGACCCGGTGACCGGCACCCAGTGTGACGGCGTCAAGGGCAAGAATGAGCTGATCGCCTGCCTGGCACCGGATCGTCGCGTCGAAGTCCGCGTCTCCGGCGTACAGGAAGTGCAGCAGTAAGCTGACGTCGCTTAGCTGATATGAAGAGGGGATGCCAAGGCATCCCCTCTTGCTTTTCCGCCTGCCTGACCCGAGCTGGACACAGGGGCTGTGATGGCACTTGCCCAGACTGGGTTACCCAAGTGAACGGTATGGCCTTGGTCACCAGGTATTTCACCTGATGTTCATTCCCCGTCCTTTTTACGCCAAACTGTCGTGCCTTTCCCTTTTATATATTCCCTGTCAGTGACTTAGCTTATGCTTCTCGCCTAGTATGGTGGCGTGACGGACGTCCACAGTGCCACTTCCCCCAGCATCAGGCCAGCCAACAGGCCAAGGCTTCAGACCCATGACCCTCTCTTTCTGATGCTGCCTGGCAGGACCTATTTGCTATCGAGGTAATGTATGAATGCAACCGAGCTTTGGCAGCTCTCCCCCGAGCAGTTCAATGCATGGCGCCGGGAGAATGACTACCCGCATATCTGGGAGCTGCTGGTGACGTCGTTGCCCCATTTCGACGACTGGATGGCCGAGCAAAAGGTCGACAAGCAGGTGATCTTCCAGATAGGGATCGCCCGCTTCATCAGTTCGCGCTGCGTGCTCAGCCTCTGCGTCTACATGAGCGATGACAAGACAAGGTTGTACGAGACAGCGTCGAGCGCGCTGGAGTCCCTGCGCAAGAGCGGGCTCATCCGCTCAGAATCGCGCTTCGAGCCTTACCTCATGTGGCTGAGCGGCAAGTATGGGAAGGAAGCCGCCAAGCGGGTGCAGAGCCTGCTGTCGGTCTCCGAAAACAACAAGGGGGAGGCACAGGTGCTCGGCAAGCATCGGCTGCTCAACATCGGTGGCATCGAGCTCAAAAGCCCCATCATCTCCGGCCGTTTGCTCGATTTCACCTGTCTCGACGAGCTCTCCCTGGACGGCGCCATCAACAACTCCAAGGTCTATCTGTGGCACTGCTCGGCCAAGGGAGTGCGGATAAACGGCGGCGTGATTGGTCTGGATCTGTTCGATTCCCTGCTGTGGGATCACAGGGCCTGGGCCAAGAAGCGGGAGCTGGCGCTGGAGGACGGGGTGTTCCAGGACTTCACCATAGAGTGCGAGGAGATACGATTTCACTCTTCCAGAGCCGTGTTGCAGAACTTCCATGTGAGCGCCAAGAGCTTCGATGCCACCATGGAGCACACCAACCTGGACAAGGTGCAGGTCGTCTATAACGAAAATGGCCGGATCGATCACAGCGAGGCCAGCAAGCTGTATCGCAATGCCAAGCGTATCTTCTCCAGCGTGGGGGATACCGTCGATGCCGGTGAGTGCTACTACAAAGAGAAGCTGCACGAGATGAAGTCGCTGGCGAGTCCACGGGAGCTGTTCAAGGAGCGCTGGCTGCGGGGCGGCATCTTGCGAAAAGGCCTGCTCTCCCTGCTGTGCTATCTCAAGTGTGGCTCCAAGTTCATCAGCTTCATCACCTGGGGCTTTGGCGAGCGGCCGATCAGAAGCCTGCTGATGTCCATGGGGGTGATTCTGCTGGCGACCCTGACCTATTTTCTGGCGCCGGAGTCGGTCACCCATGGCCATCTCGGTCGCTCCCTCTACTTCAGCATCGTGACCTTCGTGACTCTCGGCTATGGGGATATCTCCCAGACCTCGTCGCCGCTGCAGCTGTTGTCGGCCATAGAGGCCTTTAGCGGCATGTTTCTGACCGGTCTCTTCCTGGCGGGCTTTGCCTCGAAGACCAAGCAATATTGATGGGGGCGCCGACTCTGCTGTTGTCCGCAAGGCGGCGACCCTGGGGCGAGTGGGGCACAGCCCTGACTCGAAGAAGGTAATGGACGCTTGATTCCACCTTGGGGTAATCAAGCCCAGCGTACGACATTGGTTCCAAAGCCCGGCCATCATGCCGGGCTTTGTTGTTTCTGCGCTTCCCACTCCCTGCCTTGACGCATGGGGTCTGGTGCGACTTTATTTAAAGCTATCAGCCGGAGGCGATGGATGGCCTGCCGGGCGATGCAAGAGAACAGACAGAAGAGAGCAGACAGAGGAGCGAGAGCGGTACAGGAAGATCCACAATTCAAGCTGAGAAGGAATAACGCTATGATATTGAATCACTTATGGGGATTGTATGCCCATCCTCACACCGAATGGCATACCATAGACGAGAGGCACGACAGTTTTAGAAACAGTCTGACTCATATCCTGATAGTGGCCCTTATCCCATCCGTCTGCGCCTACTACTCCGCCGTACACATCGGCTGGAGCATAGGCGTTGGCGAGCCCATCACCCTGACCGCCAACAGCGCCTTCGTGTTGTCGGTGGCCATGTATCTCGCCCTCGTCGTCGGCGTGTTCGCCCTCTCTTATCTGGTGCACTGGATGGGTCATACCTTCGGCTCGGACCCCAGCTACACGACGGCGCTGGAGCTCGCGGCCTATACCTCGACCCCGCTGTTCATGGTCGGCTTCTCCGCCTTCTTCCCGCACCTCTGGTTCGTCATGCTCATCGGCCTCATCGGGCTCAGCTATTCTGTCTATCTGCTCTATATAGGGGTGCCCATCCTGATGCACATCCCCAAGGAGCAGGGCTTCATCTATGCGAGTTCTGTGGTCACGGTCGGCCTGGTGCTGCTGGTCTGCGTGCTGGCCACCACGGCCATTTTGTGGGGATCGGGCTTTGGTCCGGTGTTTACCTAGGCCACGGGGATCACTGCTCCATTCGGACTGATTAGCAGAAACAACAAAGGCGCCGCAATGGCGCCTTCTTTTATTCTTATATCCAACCATTTTATGGCTGATTCATCTGCTGCATGCCTGCCAGTTCCTCGGCGGTCATGGATCGCAATACCTTGCAGGGGTTGCCGACGGCGACCACGTTGGCCGGAATGTCCCTGGTCACCACTGAGCCTGCGCCGATCACACTGTTGTCCCCTATGGTGACGCCGGGGCAGATGACGGTGCTACCGCCAATCCAGACGTTGTTGCCGATGCGCACCGGCTTGCCAAACTCGACTCCGGCCACGCGCGGGGCCACCGCCACCGGGTGGGCGGCGGTGTAGATCTGCACCCCGGGTGCCAGCAGCACGTTGTCGCCGATATGCACCTCGCACACGTCGAGGATGGTGCAGTTGACGTTGGCGTAGAAGTTTTCCCCCAGATGGATGTTGGCGCCGTAGTCGCAGAAAAACGGCGGGTTGATGGCGCAGGCGTCGCCACGGCTACCGAGCAATGCTTGCAGCAGGGCATCGCGCTCCGGCTTCTCCTGCCACTGGGTGTTGAAGCTGTGGTAGAGGGCGCGGCAGCGCTCCCGCGCGGCCTTGAGCTCGGGGTCAGCCGCATCATAGGGTTGGCCCGCCACCATCTTGTGCCACTCGGCCCCGCGCTCTTTCTTCTGCACTGTGGCGCTCTGTTTGCGGGTCGCCGCCTTTGTCGTTGCTTCAGTCATCTATTCCACCAGCCAGATCAGGGATTCATAGGGGCGCAGGGTGCAGGATTGCGGCTGCGCCGGGCTGTCTTGGTAGTTGCCGAGCAGCAGGTGTCCCTTGCCTGCCTGCATGCCCGCGGGCAGGGCAAAGTCCACCGCCTCGCCGTAGAAGTTGCTCACCACCAGCAGCGTCTTGCCCTGCCAATAGCGGGCATAGGCCCAGAGGCGGTCGTGGCCCGGCAGCAGCTCCTGATAATCCCCCTGGGTGAAGACGGGGTGCGCCTTGCGAAGTTGGATCAGATCCCGGTAGTGCCAGAACACGGAGTTGGTGTCCGCAAGCGCGTCCTCGGCGTTGATGGCCGGGTAGTTGGCGGCGGGCTTGAGCCAGGGGGTGCCGGTGGTGAAACCGGCGTTGGGGGCCGCACTCCACTGCATGGGAGTGCGGGAGTTGTCCCGCGACTTGGCGGCCAGGATGGCGAGGATCTCGGCCTCGCTCATGCCTTCGGCTTGTTTGATGGTGAAGATGTTGCGGCTCTCCACATCCTGGTAGTCGTCGATGCTGGCATAGCCCGGATTGGTCATGCCGATCTCCTCCCCCTGATAGATGTAGGGAGTACCCTGCAGGCCGTGCAGGGTGCTGGCCAGCATCTTGGCGGCAACGACCCTGTGCTCGCCCTCGTCGCCGAAGCGCGAGACGATGCGCGGCTGATCGTGGTTGCACCAGAACAGCGCCGACCAGGCCTTGCCGTGCATGCCGCTCTGCCAGTGGTCGAAGATGCGCTTGAGTTCGAGGAAATCGAACGGCGCCTTGGTCCACTTGTCGCCATTCGGGTAGTCGACCTTGAGGTGATGGAAGTTGAACACCATGGAGAGCTCGGAGCCATCGAGGGCGCCATAGCGCTGGCAGTTTTCCAGCGAGGTGGAGGACATCTCCCCCACCGTCATGGCGCCCACCGGGGCGAACACGTCGCGGCTGATGTCCTGCAGGAACTCGTGGATGCGCGGCCCGTCGGTATAGAAACGGCGGCCATCGCCCCTGTCGTCGTTCGGGAAGGCCTGATCCTTGGAGATGAGGTTGATGACGTCGAGGCGGAAGCCGTCGACCCCCTTCTTCGCCCAGAAGTGGATCACCTTCTTCACTTCCGCCCTCACCGCCGGGTTCTCCCAGTTCAGATCCGCCTGCTCGCGGGCGAACAGGTGCAGATAGTACTGGCCGGTCGCCGCATCCAGCTCCCAGGCGCTGCCGCCAAACTTGGAGATCCAGTTGTTCGGGACGCCGCCATCCACCGGATCCTTCCAGATGTAGTAGTCGCGGTAGGGGCTGTTTTTATTCCCGAGGGCGGACTTGAACCAGGCGTGTTCGGTGGAGGTGTGGTTGACGACGATGTCCATCACGATGCGGATGCCGCGCTCATGGGCCGCCGCCAGCAGGGCTTCGAAGTCCGCCATGGTGCCGTAGGCGGGGTCGATATTCAGGTAGTCGGCGATGTCGTAGCCGTTGTCGACTTGGGGGGACACATAGACAGGGGTCAGCCAGAGGGCATCGACCCCCAGGGTCTTGAGATAGTCGAGGCGGGCCATGATCCCCTTGAGATCGCCGGTGCCGCGGGCGCCGGAGTCTTGAAAGCTCTTGGGGTAGATCTGGTAAATCGTGGCGCTTTGCCACCAAGGAGTCTGGCTCATGAGTCATTCCTCGTGTTGCGTATGAATAGACTTGAAATGTAAACGGCGCAGCCCTGGGGCTGCGCCGTGCTGTTGTTATCGATGTGCCGGATCAGGCCTCATCCACGGCCAACTTGCCGGTCGCTTGATGACGCTTGTAGAGCAGCATGGTCAGCGCGATGGGGACGACGATGGCCACCAGCATGGCGATGGCGTAGACACCCCAGAACTCGGGCTTGATGGTGAGGATGCCCGGCAGGCCGCCCACCCCTATGCCGTTTGACATCACATGAGCGAAGCCACAGATGAGGGCCGCGCAGCTCGAGCCGATCATGGCGCACAGCATGGGGAACTTGTACTTGAGGTTGATGCCGTACATGGCCGGCTCGGTCACGCCGAGGTAGGCGGAGATGGCAGCGGGCACCGAGATTTCACGCTCATTTGCCTTGCGGCTGATCAGTATGATACCCACCACAGCAGATGCCTGGGCGATGTTGGACAGTGCGATCAGCGGCCAGATCGGGGTGCCACCGATGTCCTTCATCAACTGCAGATCCACGGCGTTCGTCGTGTGATGGATGCCGGTGATGACCAGAGGACCATAGAGGAAGCCGAAAATAGCGGAGCCAATAGGAGCGAAGGAACCTGTCATGGCGGCTCGGGCAGCATAGCCTACACCTTCACCAATCCAGCGACCGAACGGGCCTATCAGGGTGTGGGCCAGCACCACCGTCACCAACAGGGCAACAAACGGCACTATGACCATGTAGAGGTAGGCCGGGATGATGCGCTTGAGGTTGGTTTCGAGCCAGGCCAACACCACACCCGCGAGGATGGAGGGAATAACCTGGGCCTGGTAGCCGACCTTCTGGATGGTAAAGAGTCCGAAGTCCCATACCTCGGGTATAGAGCCACCGATGCCATAGGCATTCATCAACTGCGGCGACACCAGAGTGATCCCCAGCACTATCCCCAGGATCTCGGAACCCCCCATCTTCTTCACGGTGGACCAGCAGACGCCGACCGGCAGGAAGTGGAAGATGGCCTCACCCAGCAACCAGAGGAAGGAGTGGACCCCCGCCCAGAATGCGCTGATCTCGACCAGGGTATGGGTACCATCGTCGAACATCTTGATGTCGCCGATGACGTTGCGGAAACCCAGGATCAGACCACCGGTGATGATGGCGGGCAGCAGGGGGACGAAGATCTCCGCCATGTGGGAGATGGCGCGCTCCAGCGGGTTCATGTTCTGGCGAGCGGCATTCTTGGCGGCGTCCTTGCTGGCCCCGCTGACGCCGATCTCGCTGGTCAGCGCCTTGTACCAATACTCCACCTCGGTGCCGATGACCACCTGGAACTGGCCGCCCTGGGTGAAGCTTCCCTTGACCGAAGGGATCTTCTCGATGGCTTTGCTGTCGGCCTTGGCCGGGTCATTGAGCACGAAGCGCAGTCGGGTCAGGCAGTGACTGACGGTGGCGATGTTCTCCTTGCCGCCGATCTTGTCGATGAGCTGGGCCAGATGTTGTGCGTTGATCTTGGACATGAGTCTTCCCTCTGTGACTCCAGTGAGTTTGGTATGCATCGCTCTTTGGGGCCAATCTGCCGACCCGAGCATTCTCGGTATAGTTCCTATTTAGCATGCTACCAATTCTTCTCGATCAAAATGGGAACGTTCCCATTTCGTGGTGGATATCACAAAACGGGTGAATTTTGCTCAATGCGCAGTGATGGGGCTCACAGCAGCTGGCAGGGGGCTATGGTGGCCTGCGGCGATAGGTTTTGCTCGATCTGGCCGAGCAACTGGCGGGCGGCCTGTTCGCCGGCACCTTTGTAACCGAGATCCAGGCTGAGGGCGTTGGGGAAGAGGAAGGTTAGCAGGGGGTTGTTGCCAAGGCCGGTCACCAGCACCTCGCTACGCCCTTGTTCTTGCAGGTATTTGGCTGCCCCCATGGCGAGGGTATCGCTGGCGCAGACCAGCGCCTGGGTGCCTGGGGTGAGCAGCTCGGCCGCCAGCCGATAGCCGCTCTGCAGGCTGAGGTCCCCGAGCGCGCTGCGCGCTTTCAGCCCCCGTGCGGTGCAGTGGGCCAGATAGGCGTCGAGCCGGCGCTGGCCTGTGGTGAGATCCGATGTATCGACTCCCAGATAGGCGATGTCGCTGGCACCGCGTCGCTCCAGCTGGGTCAGCATGGTGTGCACGGCGCCGGCGTCGTCGAAGCAGACCGAGGAGAAACCCGGATGCTCCCGCGCCATCAGCACCAGCTTCTCCTTGAGTGGCGCCATGGCGGCATAGTCGAGATCGTTGAAGGCGAACAGTATGATGCCGTCCACCCCCCGCCGCTCCAGCACGGCCAGGTGCTCGTGCACCTTGGCGGGGGAGAACTTGCTCTCCATCAGCACGGCGTCGTAGCCATGGCGGTAGAGGGTCTCCAGCATGCCGCGCACCGCCTGATTCTCCGAGCTCGAGTCGAGCCGGGAGACTATGATGCCCACCACCTGCTGGCTCTGGCTGCGCATGGCTCTGGCCGACTTGCTCGGCACGAAGCCGTGCTCGGCGATGACCTGCTCCACCCGTTCCCGGGTCTGGGGTTTGACCTTGGGATCCTGGTTGAGTACCCGGGAGACGGTCGACTTGCCGACGCCAGAGAGGCGGGCGATGTCGAGGATGGTCAGTTTCTTTTCCATATCGGGTGCTCAGGCAGGGAATTGCCCACATTGTTGTGATTAACCCCTGTGAATACAAGCCCATGACGCTAGAATGGCCTCTCCATTCCGGCTGGCGGCCTGCCGCTCGCATCGCACAGGACGCGCATCATGGATCTGTTGGCAAGTCTGCACTTCTCCCTCTCCATCACAGGCCCCATCTGCATGGTGCTGCTGCTCGGCATCTGGCTCAAGCGTCTCGGCCTGTTGCCGGACAGCTTCGTTGAGTCCGCCTCCCGCCTGGTGTTCCAGGTCACCCTGCCAGCCCTGCTGTTTCTGAGCATGGTGCGCACCGATTTCTCCACCATGCCGAGCCCCTGGCTCATCCTCTACGGCCTGCTGGGCACTTTGGCAGGCTTCCTGGTGCTCGAGCTGTTGGCTGCCCGCTTCATCAGCGAGCAGAAACTGCGCGGCATCTTCGTGCAGGGCAGCTTTCGCGGCAACATGGGGATCATGGGGCTGGCCTATGTGCAAAATGCCTATGGGCCCGAGGGGATAGGCGCCGCGGCCCTGCTGGTCGGGGCGGTGACCGTGCTCTACAACATACTCGCTGTCATCACCCTCACCCGCAGCCTGGGGGGCGGGCGGGGGATCAAGCCCATCCTGAAGGGGATAGTCAAAAACCCCCTCATCATCGCCATCCTCTCGGCGCTGCCGTTCGGTCTGCTCGGCATAGAGCTGCCGTCGCTGGTCATCAACACCGGCAACTATTTTGCCAATATGACGCTGCCGCTGGCCCTGCTCTGCACCGGTGCCAGCCTCAACCTCAAGGCCCTGCGCGGCGGCGCCACCCTGACCGGCTGGGCCACCGCCAACCGCCTGTTCTGCATCCCAGTGCTGCTGGTGACGGGAGCCTGGGCGCTCGGTTTCAGCACCCAGGCCCTCGGCATACTGTTTCTCATCAGCTCCACCCCGACGGCGGCTGCCAGCTATGTGATGACCCGCGCCATGGGCGGCGACAGCGTGTTGGCCGCGAACATTATCGCCACCACCACCTTGGGCTCTCTGGTGAGTACCAGCTTGGGGGCCGCCCTGATGAACTACCTCGGGTTAATGGGCTAGCCAGGTGCCAACCTGTTTGCCGTCGTAATCGTTACTGCCTTGCACTCACAGCTGAACATCGGCCTGAGAGCCGCCCCGATAAACTAACTCGGGCTGATGGGATAACCCGTCAGCCCAGCCGCTCGCGTTCCTGCTCCAGCACCATCTTCTCGTGGGCGAGGAAGAAGGGGCGGTAGAGCACATAACCGTTGAGGATGCAGACCAGGCTCATCAAGCCGTTGTTCCAGCTGCCGTTCGCCGCCCAGGCCGCGCCGAGGGGAGAGGGCATGGACCAGGGCAGCAGGGCGATGAACCGGTCGAGGAAACCCCACTGGGTCAGCTGCCAGGCGATCACCGCGTTGATCAGCGGCACGCCGATAAAGGGCAGGAAAAACAGCGGGTTCATTATGATGGGAAAGCCGAACAGCAGGGGCTCGTTGATGTTGAACATGGAGGGAATGAAGCCCAGCTTGCCCACCGACTGGATGGAGTGGCAGCGGCTGCGCATGGCCATGAACACCAGCGGCAAGGTGGTGCCTATGCCCCCGATCAGCAGGTAATAGTCCCAGAAGCCCTGCAAGAAGATGTGGGGCAGGGGCTCTCCTGCCATCAGCGCCGCCTGGTTGGCACTCACCCCGGCCATCCAGAAGGGTGACAGCAGGCCTGTCACTATCAGGGCGCCGTGGATCCCCATGAACCAGAGCAGGTGGGCGATGAGCAGGGTGATCAGCAGGGCGGGCAGGGTGTCGGCCCCCACTATCAGGGGACGGAACAGGGAGGCCATGAAATCCGGCAGGCTGATGCCGAACTGCTGCTGCAGCCAGAGCCGCAACAGGCTCAGGGACAGCATGGTGAACAGCAGCGGCACTATCAGCTGAAAGCCCCGCCTCGTCATCACCGGCACCTCCTCCGGCATCTTGATATACCAGCCGCGGCGATAGAAGAAGCGGGTCACCTCCACCGAATAGAACGCCATCAGCAGGGCCGTGAAGATCCCGGCGCCCCCCAGATAGCCAAACACCCCGGGTTGCAGCGAGCGGAAGTCGATCAGCATCAGAAACGCCATGCAGCCCCCCAGGCCGCACAGCCGCTCCGGCATCTCATAGGCCTTGGCGAGGCTGGAGGCCGAGCCAAAGGCGATGATCAGCGCCACCAGCCCCAGGGTGTGGGAATAGACCGGAAACAGAAAGGGGTGCAGCTCCCGCGCCAGCCAGTGCAGCCACTGCCCGAAGGCGTGCGGAGTGTCGGGGGAGATGGGGGGAAACAGTATGGGCACCAGCAGGCTGCCGACGATGACGAAGGGCATGGCCAACTGAAAACCATCCCGTAACGAGAGCACATGGCGACTGCGGGTCAGCCAATTGGCAAACGGTACCATGCGCTGCTCAATCATGCCGACCAGCATTGCCATCCATTGCAGGTTCATCACTCTATTTTCCGTCCCTTTTCGCTTTTCATCCCCTGTCATCCCGGGGCTTTGGCTCCATTCTGACGATTTTGCTGCTCCGTTTCCGTAATATCCGCGACCATTTTGCCATTTCATTACTTCGCTCACACTTCCAGCCGCTCCGGACCGGAAATTACCGATCTCGCTCACACATCGACGGATGAGTTATGGAAACCGGTTTCCAATTTAAATCCGTTCGATCAAGAATGCCCCGTCCGTTACGAACGTCTGGAGAATCGGGAAATGAAAAAGATCATGTTGTGCTGCTCCTCTGGCATGTCCACCAGTCTGCTGGTCAAGAAGATGAAAGAGGAAGCGGACAAGCGGGGATTGAGCGCAGAGATACAGGCCTTCGGGGCGGCAGAGTTCGATCTGCAGATGCCGCACTACCAGGTCGTGCTGCTGGGGCCCCAGGTCAAATACATGCAGGCCGAGTTGCAGCAGCGGGCAGCCGCCCACGGCGTACCGGTCGACACCATCAACATGATGGATTACGGCATGCAACGGGGTGACAAGGTCCTCGACCACGCCCTCACCCTGATCGGCTGATGAGCAGACTCCAACCAGTGAAAGTCACAAGGAAACCTTCATGAACACCCTTTACGAACGCTTTGTCAGTACCATAGAAAACCGGGTCAGCCCCCTGGCCGGGCGGATTGGCCAGCAAAAATATGTGCAGGCAATCCGTGATGGCTTCATCGCCGCCTTGCCCTTCATGATCGTCGGCAGCTTCATGCTGGTGTTCATCTTCCCCCCTTTCTCACCCCAGACCCAGTGGGGCTTCGCCCGCGCCTGGCTTGACTTCTCGGCGACTTATCAACCCCAGTTGCTGTTGCCGTTCCAGCTGAGCATGGGGCTGATGACCCTGTTCATCTCGGTGGGGATAGGGGCCAGCTTGGCCCGCCAGAATGGGCTGGATCCGGTCACCACGGGTCTGCTCTGCCTGATGTCCTTCATGCTGGTGGCCGCGCCGGTCAAGGATGGCGCCATCTCCATGCAGTACTTCTCCGGCCAGGGGATCTTCACGGCCCTGATCACCGCCATCTATGCGGCCGAGGTCTATGCCTTCCTCAAGCGCAACAACATCACCATCAAGCTGCCGCCCCAGGTGCCGACCGGCGTCGCGCGATCCTTCGAGGTGCTGATCCCGGTGCTGGTGATCATCCTGACCCTGCACCCCCTCAACCTGTTGCTGGAAAACACCACCGGCATGATCTTGCCTGAGGCCATCATGTCCCTGGTCAAGCCGCTGGTGGCTGCCTCCGATTCCCTGCCTGCCATGCTGCTGGCGGTATTGGTGTGCCAGATCCTCTGGTTCGCCGGGATCCACGGCGCCCTGATCGTCACCGGCATCATGAACCCGTTCTGGATGGCCAACCTGGCCAACAACCAGGCCGCCATGGCGGCGGGTGAGGCACTGCCCCACATCTTCCTGCAGGGTTTCTGGGATCACTACCTGCTGATCGGCGGCGTCGGCTCCACCCTGCCGCTGGCCTTCCTGCTGCTGCGCAGCAAGGCGGCGCACCTGAGATCCATCGGCAAGATGGGCGTGGTGCCGGGCCTGTTCAACATCAACGAACCCATCCTGTTCGGTGCCCCCATCGTCATGAACCCTGTCTTCTTCCTGCCCTTCATCCTGGTGCCCATGATCAACGCCACCCTGGCCTGGTTTGCCCTGGACTTCGGCCTGGTCGAGCGGGTGGTTTCCCTCACCCCCTGGACCACACCCGGCCCCATCGGTGCCTCCTGGGCCGCCAACTGGGCCATCAGCCCCATGGTGCTGAGCCTGCTGTGCATGTGCTCCGCCGCGGCCATGTACTACCCCTTCCTGAAAGCCTATGAGCGCACCCTGCTCAAACAGGAAGAGCAAGCCGACCGCGTGGAAGCGCGTCCGCTGGCGGCGGCCGCCAGCCGTTGATTGCCTGCCGGGGCCGCCTGGCGGCCTCTCTTTTCAAGCCTGGAGTAACAACAGATGCAATACCGTTTTCCTGAACAGTTCTGGTGGGGCAGTGCCTCGTCCGCCGCCCAGGCGGAGGGTGCCAGCCAGCAAGGGGGCAAGGCGCCTACCATCTGGGATCACTGGTTCGAGCAGTCCCCCAATCGCTTCCACCAGCAGGTTGGGCCGGCGCAGACGTCCGGTTTCTATGAGCATTTTCGCGACGACATCCGCCTGCTGCGCCAGCTTGGCCATAACAGTTTTCGCACCTCCATCGCCTGGTCACGGCTGATCCCGGCGGGACGGGGAGAGCCGAACCCGGAGGCCGTCGCCTTCTATGACGCCATGCTCGATGAGCTCAAGGCCGAGGGGATAGAGCCCTTCATCTGCCTGTTCCACTTCGACATGCCCATGAGCATGCAGGAACTGGGGGGCTGGGAGAGCCGGGAAGTGGTCGCCGCCTACGCCGAGTTCGCCGAGACCTGCTTCCGGTTGTTCGGTCACAAGGTCAAGCACTGGTTCACCTTCAACGAGCCGATCGTGCCGGTGGAGGGGGGCTACCTCTACGACTTCCACTATCCGAACGTGGTGGATTTTCGCCGCGCCGCCACCGTGGCCTACCACACCATGCTGGCGCACGCCACGGCGGTGCAGCGTTACCGCCTGCTCGGCCAGGATGGCCAGATCGGTATCATCTTGAACCTCACTCCCTCCTATCCGCGCTCGCAACATCCGGCGGATCTGAAGGCGGCCAACATCGCCGATCTGATGTTCAACCGCAGCTTCCTGGATCCGGCGGTCAAGGGGGAATACCCGGCCGAGCTGGTGGCGCTGCTCGAGGAGTATGACCAGCTGCCGGCCTGCGAACCGGGGGACAAGGCCCTGCTGGCGGCGGGCAAGATAGACCTGCTGGGGGTCAACTACTACCAGCCGCGCCGGATCAAGGCGCGCAGCAACGCGGTCAACCCCGCCAGCCCCTTCATGCCGGAGTGGTTCTTCGATTACTACGAGATGCCGGGTCGCAAGATGAACCCGCACCGGGGCTGGGAGATCTACGAGCAGGGGGTCTACGACATCCTCACCAACCTGCGCGACCACTACGGCAACATCCCGAGCTACATCTCGGAGAACGGCATGGGGGTCGAGGGGGAGGCCAAGTTCAAGGGCGAGGATGGCCAGATCCAGGATGACTACCGCATCGGCTTCATCCGGGATCACCTCATCTGGCTGCACAAGGCGCTGGAAGAGGGCTGCCAGTGCCGGGGCTATCACCTCTGGACCTTCATCGACAACTGGTCCTGGAGCAATGCCTACAAGAATCGCTACGGCTTCATCGAGCTGGAGCTGGAGAGCCAGACCCGGCGCATCAAGAAGAGCGGTCAGTGGTTCGCCACCGCCGCCCGCGAGAATGGCTTTGACTGATTATTCCGTCAGACCCGTATAGAGAGCGCGCCGGCCCGGGGCCGGTGCTATCACCAAGGAGTGTGTATGTTCGATCTGGAAGAGACTGTCATGGGTCTCATCATCAACGCCGGCATGAGCCGCAGCCTCTGCTTCGAGGCGCTGCGCCAGGCCAGGGCCGGCCAGTTTACCGAGGCAGACGATCTGCTGCGCCAGGCCGCCGAGGCCGCCAATGCCGCCCATGCCGTGCAGACCCGGCTGATCGAGGCGGATGAGGGGGAGGGCAAGATCCCGGTCAAGTTGATCCTGGTACACGCCCAGGATCACCTGATGACCGCCATGCTCGCCCGGGAGCTGGTCACCGAGCTCATCGAGCTGCACCGCAAGCTGGCCGCCTGAGGGACACCATCATGTTGCGACTCGGACTCGACATCGGGGGCACCAAGATAGAGGCACAGCTGCTCGATGATGAAGGCGTCAGCCTGCTGCGCAAGCGCATCCCGACCCCGACCAGCGGCTACGCCGACTTCCTGGCCGCCATCACCCAGCTGGTGGAGGGCATACGCCAGGAGCTGGATCGCCCCTTCAGCATCGGCATCGGCTTGCCCGGCGCGGTCAGCCCGCAGACCGGTCGCATCAAGAATGCCAACTGCCTGTTTCTCAACGGCCAGGACCTCAAGGGCGATCTGATGCGGGTGCTGGGTCAGTCGGTTGCCATCGCCAATGACGCCGACTGCTTCACCCTGTCGGAGGCCGTCGACGGGGCCGGAGAGGCGGGGCGACTGGTGTTCGGTATCATACTCGGCACCGGCTGCGGCGGGGGACTGGTGGTCAACCGTCAGCTCATGGTCGGCCCCAACGCCATCACTGGGGAGTGGGGCCACAACCCCTTGCCCGGCTACGATCCGGCGCTGGATGGCCCGGCTCAGCCCTGTTACTGCGGCCGCGACAACTGCATAGAGCGGTTCGTCTCCGGTACCGGTTTCAGCACCCGCTTCAACCAGGCCCACGGGGTGAGCATGAGCACCCCGGAGATCATGGCGGCGGCGGCCCTGGGCAACCCCGAGGCGCACGCCCACTACCTGCACTTCATCGGTGCCCTCGGTCGCAGCGTGGCCAGCCTGATCAACGTGCTGGATCCGGATGTCATCGTGTTTGGCGGCGGCCTCTCCAACCTCGATGCCCTCTATCGGGAGCTGCCCGCGGCGCTGGAGCCTTATCTGTTCTCGGATCGCTGCATCACCCGACTGCTGCCCGCCCGCTATGGGGACAGCAGCGGGGTGCGGGGGGCCGCCTGGTTGCCCAGTTGCAGCGAAGGAGTCGCGACATGGGCCCTCTGATCCCCGCCCGAAGGGGAAGGCGTCGATGCCCGCCCTGAGTTAGCACGCGGGGCCCTGCCCACCCCGCACCACCCATGTTCCTTGCCTCACATTGCCCAGCGATGGGGGAAAGGCATGCCCGAATTTGCCCTCTCTTCGGAGAGACAAATAAATAAACGCTTATATATCAAAATCATAAAACTCAAGGAATGATAATAATGAAACTGACGAACCTGTCCGCCCAGCTGATCGCCATCCTGGCCCTGAGCACTCCTTTCATGGCCAATGCCGTGGTGGAGACCAACACGGACTTTGGGCGCCTGAGCCTGGGGGGCGATGCGGAGATCAACCTCAACGCCTCCAACACCACCCGTGGCAACGTGCTGGGTCAGACCAGCGAGACCCGCAGCGACCGCTGGGACGAGGACGGCCGCCTGCTGCTGAACTTCCAGGGGGTAAGGGAGTTGGAGGATGGTCGCTACGGCCAGATCCAGATCCAGCCCACCATAGGCACCAACGGTGGCGCCGGTGCCGATGATGCCTACCTGGGCTTCGGTCAGCGCAGCAACTGGGGCATGAAGGTCGGTCGCTTCGAGGCCTATGACATGTTCCCGCTGGGTCAGGACATCTTCGTCGAGCACTCTGGCGACAGCGCCAACGATCTCTACTCCGATGGCAACGGCTACGTCTACATGCTGAAGGAAGGCCGCGGCCGGGCCAGCAAGGGCGGTCAGCTGCTGCTCAACAAAGAGACGGGTAACTGGTATCTGGAGCTCTCCACCCTGATCGGGGATCGCACCAACCTGTTCGCCGGTCAGCAGTACCATGGCTATGCGCTGACCAAGGCCAAGGACTCCATCATGGTGCGTCCGGTCGTCGCCTGGAAGGGGGAGAATCTGAAGGTTGCGCTGGGCGCCGAGGGCAACGTGATCAACGACGCCATCGTGACCAGTGACGATGTCTCCGTATCCGATCGCATGGGCTACGGCATCACCACCAGCTGGACCCAGGATGCCCTGGTCATCAACGCCAACGCGGCCCGCATGGATGCCGAAGATGAAACCGATACCACCCTCGGTGCCAACCTCATCTGGCACAACGCCGGTCTGGGTTACATCTACGCCATCAACGACATCAGCAGCGCCAACCTGAACAACAACAGCGCCGACTTCAGCAAGATGATCGGCAAGCACACCATCAACACCGTTTACGCCTCCTACAAGATCCCCAATGTGCTGGATCTGAACAACTTCGACATCTATCTGGGGGCCTACTGGTCGCAGCTGAATGTCGACAGCAGCGAGGTGGACAATATCGACCGTTACGGCGGCCGCGTGCGCTTCAAGTACTTCTTCTGAGTTGAAAGCCTGCATGACAGAGGGGAGCCCGGGCTCCCCTTTTCCATTGGCGCAACGAGGCAACCCTTACCGGCCGGCATCGGCTTGTGCTAGGATGGAAACCTGTTAACCGGTTACCGTTGATGAAGCCATGGCCAATATTACCGACGTATCGCGTCTCGCGAATGTATCCAAAGCCACCGTTTCCCGCGTCCTGAGCGGCTCTCGCGGAGTGCGTGAGGAGAGCCGGCTGGCCGTGCTGCAGGCGGCGGAGCAGCTAAATTTTCGTCCCAATGCGACCGCCCGCTCCCTCGCCACCCAGGCGACCGATTGCATCGGCGTCATCCTCTCTCCCCAGTTGGGGGGACACCTTGCCAGCATGTTGCCCCTGATCGACGGCTTCCTCACCGGGGCCGGCAAGAGCATGCTGGTGCGTTTCGCCGAAGGGTTGGCCCAACAGCAGCAAGCGGTCGACGAGTTGCTGGGGGGGCGCTGCGATGGGGTGCTGGTGATCGGTGCCAAGCAGGCACTGCAGGCGGATGACAGGCTGATCCAGCTCGACGGTGTCAGCGACTCGGACAACCTCAACCTCTGCTATGACCTGACCTTCGCTACCGAGAGTGCCTGCCGCTTCCTGCTCGGCAAGGGGCACCGTCAGCTGGTGTTGATGCTCGACGACAAACACTCCCCGGCCGGGAAGCATGCCATTCAGGGTTACCAGCAGGCGCTGCAGCAGCAGTCGCTGCCCTACAACGGCCAGCTGGTGATCGATGGCACCGGCAACCAGCAGGCCCTGCTCGGCCTGCTCAACCGCTATTTGCCGTTCACCGCGCTGGTGGTGCAGCACGATACCCTGGCCGCCGAAGCCATGCGGCTGCTGCGGGAATTCAACCTCAACATCCCCCAGGATGTCTCCGTCATCAGCCTGGAGGGATCCCCGCTGGCGGATCAGCTGACGCCGCCCCTCACCTGCATCGAATACCCGAGCGAGCGGTTGGCGCAGGAGTGCGTGCGTCTGCTGCAGGCGCAGCTGGCCCAGAGCCTGCTTCCCGCCGATGAGCAGCTGAAGTTTCACGGTCGCCTCATCGTACGTGAATCCGTGGTGGCGCGCTGAGGCTTGACCTTGCCGCTGGCGGCAGCTTTAGGCTGAGAAAACACCCACAGAGGAGAGCAATCATGACTATCGAACTCACCGTATCCGGCATGTCTTGTGGTGGCTGCGCCGCCAGCCTGCAGAAGGCGCTGCTGGCCCAGAGCGCCGTCACACAGGCCAGCGTCGACTTCGACAGCCGCAAGGCCGTGGTCGAGAGCGAGCTGAGCAAGGCCGAGATCGTCGCCCTGATCGAGGCCAAGGGCTTCTCGGTAGAGTGAACTAACACCATAGAGGTAAAAAACAGACTAATATTCTGTTTGCTTGTTTTTAATGGTGAGAGTGATCACTTAAATTCGGTTTAAAAAGAATAAAAATGCTGCAATCAACCACCCAGAAGGATTGCAGCATGACCCTCCCTATCCGCAAGACCCTGCTCGCCACCGTACTCGGCATGACCCTCTCCCCCCTGGCCATGGCGCTGCCCAGCGTGCACATACTGGCGACCGGCGGCACCATTGCCGGGGCGGGGCAGTCTGCAACCCAGTCCAACTACGAGGCCGGCAAGGTGGCCATCGAGACCCTGATCGCCGCCGTGCCCGAGATGAAGAACGTGGCCGAGGTGCAGGGGGAGCAGGTGGTCAAGATAGGCTCCCAGGACATGAACGACGAGGTGTGGCTCAAGCTCGCCAAGCGGGTCAACGAGCTGCTGGCCAAGGATGACGTGGATGGCATCGTCATCACCCACGGCACCGACACCATGGAAGAGACCGCCTACTTCCTGAACCTCACCGTCAAGAGTGACAAGCCGGTAGTGCTGGTCGGCGCCATGCGTCCCTCCACCGCCATGAGTGCCGACGGCCCGCTGAACCTCTACAACGCCGTGGTCACCGCCTCCGATCCCAGCTCCAAGGGCCGTGGCGTCATGGTCGCCATGAACGACACAGTGCTGGATGCCCGCGACGTCACCAAGACCAACACCACAGGGGTGCAGACCTTCGCCGCCCCGAACTTCGGCCCGCTCGGCTATATCCACAACGGCAAGATAGACTACCAGCGCAGCCCGGCCCGCCTGCACACCAGCAAGACCCCGTTCGACGTGAGCAAGCTCGACAAGCTGCCCCAGGTCGGCATCGTCTACAACTATGCCAACGCCAGCGATCTGCCGGCCAAGGCCCTGGTCGATGCCAAGTTTGACGGCATCGTCAGCGCCGGGGTGGGCAACGGCAACCTCTACCATACCTTGTTCGATACCCTGGCCAAGGCGAGCGAGGATGGCATCCGGGTGGTGCGCTCCGCCCGCGTGCCGACCGGTGCCACCACCCTGGACGCCGAGATCGACGACGCCAAGTACGGCTTCGTGGCCGCCGGCACCCTGAACCCGCAGAAGGCGCGCATCCTGTTGATGCTCTCCCTGACCCAGAGCAAGGATCCCAAGCAGATCCAGCGCTGGTTCCAGGAGTTCTGATCCCGGGGCTAGGCCCAACTGACATCACGTCATGAAAACAAAGGGCAGGATCGGATCCTGCCCTTTTCCATTGCGTCTTGCCGGCCCCTCAGGCCAGCATCAGCCAGCCGCCGAAACCGAGGTACACCAGCCCCACCCAGGCCAGCTTGCCCGCCGTCATCCGCCCACGGCGAAAGCCCCACCACAGCATCAGCACCGCCAGCAGGGTCACCAGGGAGGAGACCATCATGGTGCGGTCGAGCAACCAGGGGGTAAACAGCAGACAGAATGCCTTGGGAATGGTGCCCTGGATCATCATGGCGCCAGAGATGTTGGCCAGTGCCAGCCGATGCTTGCCCTGGCGCACCCAGATCAGCACGTTCATCAGCTCCGGCATCTCGGTCGCCACCGGGCTCAGCAGCAGGGCAGCCAGCACGGGAGAGAGGCCAAGCAGCTCGCCCATGCTCTCCAGCTGATGGACGAACAGCTGAGCCGCCAGCGCCACCACCACCAGCGCCACCAGGGTTTGCAGCAATACCTTGCGAAGCGGCGGGATCCCGGCCCCGGGGGCCAGCTTGAGGGGCTCGGGCAGCTCGACCTCGTGGCTGTCGGTCTGCTGCAGCTCGCGGCGCACATAGACCAGGTAGATCAGCACGAACAGCGGGGCCAGCCAGGCTTTGCCGGTGAAAGTCACCATGCCGAGGGCCACCGCCACCAGGAAGATGCCGACAAACCAGCGCTGATCCCGGCCTATGGCGCGTTGCACCTCGTCCTCCATGACCCTGTGCTCAGGGCTCATGTACAGCAGCAGGGTCAGGCCGACGGCAGAGTAGCCGATGGTGGAGAGCACCAGAGGGCCGCCGAGGGCGGCGCCTATCCCGATCTGTTGCTGGACGGGGGCATCCCCCATCAGCAGGGCGGTCAGGGTGACGATGCATTCGGGCAAGGCCGTGCCGAGGGCCGCCAGCAGGGAGCCGGTGGCGGTCTGGGAGACCTTGAAGTGATGGCCTGTCCATTCGATACCGTTGACGAAATATTCGCAGGCGAGATAGATGGTGACGGCAGAGAGCAGGAATAACAGCAGGGTAATCAGCATGGTGTGCAACCGCCGGGCGAGCAGAACAACCGATGGACCCGATACGGCTCACCCGGCTGGCGTGCATATCGAGGCCAAAGGTCTTGCAGAGCGATAGATGCTATCGCCGCCCATGCCATGGATCGGCAGATCCAAGAATGTTGACATGAGCCCTGCCCGGATCACGGGCGGGTTGCTACTCCCCAATGACAGTGCGGGCTTTTTACCAAGTTGGGCAGCCCCTCACAAGGCAAATTGGCGCTCATCCACTCAACAAGTTGTAAGGGGATGTAACCTCCATCCAGCGCCAGCAGACAGACTTCACGATGAGGATCCCGATCTTTTCCCGGAGATCTTCGCCTTGGCACAACGATTGCTTTGAGTTGTCTACTGTCCACAATGCTCTGGGAAGGATGAACGATGAAACGGTGGATCCAACATTTCTATCAGCTGAACCGCCTCAACTGGCTCATGGTCTGGCTGCTGCTCTGCTGCAGCATCATTCTGCTGTTCCCGGCCGGCCTGATGAAGGGGGCGGTCAGCCAGTGGGCCACGACCCACGCCGCCTGGCTCGGGGTCGGCATGCTGATCGCCATCTCCTACTTCTGCAGTCAGGCCTTCCTGATCTTCTGGGAATGGGCCTGTGACGAGTGGCAGTCCCGCCGTCAACAGGGTCAGCTGGCCCAGATGATCGGCTTCCTCGACTTCAACGAGAAGGCGGTACTGCGCGAGTTCGTGCTGCAGCGCAAAAGCGTCATAAACCTGCCGATCACCGAGCCTGCCGTCAAAAACCTGATGGACGCCGGCGTACTGACCTACGCCTATGGCAAGCCGGTGCGGGAGAAAGAAGACGAGAACCAGATCCGCGCGCTGATGATAGCGCTGTCGGCCCGGCCGCTGCTCACCTACAAGGTGCTGGGGTTGTCCCGGGGCAAGATGAGTGACGAGCAGGTGGAGCAGATCATGAACGCCAGGCCCAAGTTCGCCCAGAAGAGCCTGCAACGTTAAGCCTGTCGTCAGCCTGACATAAAAAAAGCCGGACATTGTCCGGCTTTTTGCTGTCTGGCGTTGGTTACTCGGTGCGCGCCTTGAGGTAACCGGCGTAGTCCGGCACCTGTATGCTGAAGGCGCGCTGCATGTGCGGGCTGTCCATGATGAAGTCCGCGGTCGCCTCGTTGGTGGCGACCGGAATATTCCACACCGCCGCCAGACGCAGCAATGCCTTTACGTCCGGATCGTGGGCCGCGGCATTGAGGGGATCCCAGAAGAAGATCATCACATCGATCTTGCCCTCGGCGATCAGGGCGCCGAGCTGCTGGTCGCCACCCATGGGGCCCGAGAACAGGCAGGTGATGGGCAACTGCGCCTGTTTGCCGAGCAGGGTGCCCGTGGTGCCGGTCGCATAGAGGTGGTGGAGCTTGAGCTCCTCCTTGCGGCGCAGCACCCAGTTCAGCAAGGGGGTTTTCATGTTGTCGTGAGCCACCAGGGCTACCCGCTTGTGGGGTGCCATCTCACGTGCAATCAGTTCCATGGAGGTCTTCCGTAGCAATGTGAAGGTAATTGAGCCGTATCCTAATCGAAAGCGGCGCCCGCTGCCTTGCCGGGCGCCGTATCTGTGATCACTTCGACTCTTCTATCCACTGCCGGTTCTTCTGCTCCAGCACCGAGATGGGCAGCATGCCGTATTCCAGCACCTGGTGGTGGAAGGCCTTGAGATCGAAACTACCGCCCAGGGCCTGCTCGGCGGACTCCCGCATCCGGATCAGGGCCAGCTGACCCGCCTTGTAGGAGGTAGCCTGGCCGGTATAGGCCATGTAGCGCGGCACCTCGGAGCTGATGTCTCCCGCCCCCAGCGCCGAGTTCTCTTGCATGTAGCCGACGGCCCTGTCGTGGCTCCAGCCATACCAGTGGATGCCGGTATCCACCACCAGCCGCATGGCCCTGAGCATCTCCTCGTTGAGGCGCCCGAAGTACTGCAGCTGGTTGTTGAAGGCAGGGGAGCCCTCGACCTTCACATCCCCCACCGCAGGGTCGTAGAGACCGCGCCCCTGATAGAGGCCCATGTCGTGATCCGCCAGATACTCTGTGTAGAGCGCCCAGCCCTCCGCATAGGCGGTATAGGAGGCGTTCGCCACGTATTGCGGGAAGTCGGGATCCTTGGCCGCCAGCTCCTGGGCTATGGTGATCTGGAAGTGGTGGCCGGGCGCCCCCTCGTGGGCCAGCAAGGTGCTGATGTTCCAGCTCTGCAGGCCATAGGGGTAGTAGGTGTTGAGGAAGAACTGGCCCTTGCGACCGGTCTGGGGGTTGCCATCCTGATACCAGGCGACACCGCCGTAGGGGGCATCCTCATAGGCGACCGGCACGACGTCGTAATCCAGCTTGGGAATGGTGCGCTCGGCATCGAAGAAGTCGGGCAGCACCTGCGCCGCCTTGCTCTTGAAGGCGTTGTACTCCCGCAGTGCCCGCTCATGCTCGGCCAGCGCCTGCTGCTGGGGCGCGCTCAGAGCGGCTCCGGCCGCGTTGTCAGGGTTCAGACCGGCGGACCAGGCCGCCAGCGGGTTCTGGTAGAAGAAGCCCGGTTCGTTGAGGTAGCGGAAGAAGGCGTAGATCTGGCCGCTTTGCTTGCTCTGGGCCACGTCCTCGCTGTCGCACTTGCCGACGGTGTGGCACACCTTGACCATGGCGCCGAAGATCCGGGTCACCTCGGTCAGCCCCAGCTCGTGCACCTCTTCCGGTGTCATCTCGGTGGTGGTGTGCTTCTTCAGCAGCCAGCGATACCAGTCGCGACCATCCGTCATGCCGCAGAAGCCGTCATCACACTCGCCGCTGCCCAGACGCACCCCGTAGGCACCGCCATGCTGGTAATCCAGATAGTCTCGCAGCGCCAGATAGCGGCCATTGATGCTGTCCAGCACGGCCTTGTAGTCGGTGCGCAGCGCCTCGTCAGCCTCGCCGGGCAACTGCTGCCAGCCGAGGTAGGAGCCCGCAATCGCCTCACCATCCAGCTTGCTATTGAGCTGGGCCAGCAGCCGATCCACCAGCTCATCCGGCAGGGTATTGCCCCGGGCGCTGCCGAGTTCGAACTGATGCTTCACCTCGGCCAGATAGGCGTCATAGGCCTTGAGCCAGCTCAGGTGCTCCTGATACCAGGCCAGCGGTGCCGTGGCTGCCCGAGCCTTGGCGGCCTGCGCCGGGGCTGCGGCCGTGCGGTCGAGATCCCGTCGCCAGCTGGCATCCCCCGGTGCCACCCGCTCGGCCGAGCTCTGGGCGAAGTAGTCGAAGCCACCGTCGACGGTGCGTGCCGCCCTGCCGCTGGCAGGCGTGGCCCCGACCTCATCGGCCAGATCCACCACCCGGTTGCGGAAGTGATGGATGGGGATCTGAGATTGGGGCAGGCCGTAACCTTCCAGATTGATCCGCAGATCCCAGCGGATCATGTCGTAGAACAGCCGATCCCGTTCGCTCAGCACGCTCGCGTCCAGGGCATCCAGCCGCTTGAGCAGGGAGCCGTCGAGCGCCTTGCGCTTGGCGATGCTCTGTTCATCGATGGCGAAGCCGTAGGGATCCAGCGCCTGGCTCTCGCGCAGGGCTTCGTCCATGGTGTGCATCAGGGTCGCCTTGGTGGCGACGGGATCCGCCGGTGCCTTGGAGCTGTTATCGTTGCAGGCGGTGAGGGAGAGGGCGATGGCGCAACCCAGCGCCACCTTGTCGAGTGAGAAGTGCATGGTTTAGTCCTTTAATGCCTTGTTATTATGAGTCCCATTAAGGGGCTCCAATAGTGCACCGTCAGACAACCGCCTTTTGCGACTCACTTAACAAAAATAGCGTTGAATTTCATATGGATAAGCCTGATGAAAAGCTATGCGTTCAAAGATGAAAAAACCCGCCGGAGCGGGTTGGGAAGGAGGAGGCTCACGGCATAACTATTCAGGATGATGCCGAATGCAGCTGGGATTGCTGATAGTTTTCCAAACCGATGCGTTCGATGAGATCGAGCTGGGTCTCCAGCCAGTCCACGTGTTCTTCCTCGTCCTCCAAGATCTCCTGGAACAGGTCGCGGCTGACGTAATCATGGACGGATTCGGCATAGGTGATGGCCACTTTCAGGTCGGGAATGGCATCCATTTCCAACGAAAGATCGCAGCGCAGCATCTCCTCTACCGTCTCACCGATGCGTAACTTGCCCAGATCCTGCAAGTTGGGCAGTCCTTCCAGAAACAGCACCCGCTTGACCAGTTCATCGGCATGTTTCATCTCATCGATGGACTCATGATATTCCTTGTGCCCGAGCCCCTTGAGGCCCCAGTCATCGTAGATGCGGGCGTGCAGGAAGTATTGGTTGATGGCAACCAACTCATTGGCCAGCACCTTGTTGAGGTGGGCAATGATTTTGGGATCTCCTTTCATCGACATTACTCCTTATGTTCGTGCCGCGGCTATGTGAGCCTGAGGCATCGATCCCTAGAGCTTAGTCCAGAAAGATGACAATAAGAGGGCAGACGATTTCACTCGCCTGAACACATGGAGATCCGGCTGACGGATCAGAATGCGGAGAAGAGGGGTATCAGGCCACTTCGTAATAAAGTGGAGCCTGATCCGATTCAATCTTGTCGAGTTCGGTGGCGATGATCTCCATGGTCATGCGCACACATTTGCCACATTGGGCACCGACTTCCAGTGACTGCTTCAGCTGCCTGAACTCTGTCTTGCCTGCCTGTACCGCTTTGCGGATCTGGGTATCTGTGATGCCGCGGCACAAACACACGTACATAATACTGACCTCATACTGGAATGAGATGAAATCTAAATGAGAATGGTTTGCAGTGCAAATAACGATTGGTAATAAGATCCCTTGCTTGCCAGCTATTCACCCCTTGGGGACAATGCGGCTATCAGAGAGGAAATCATCATGCTCAAGAAACTGCTCAGTGCCCTGTTCAAGGGGCAACCATCCCCAGTCGTCGAGGTGACACCCACCGAATATGCAGGCTACCTCATCTACCCGGAACCTATGGCAGAGGGAGGGCAATACAGGCTGGCAGGCCACATCACCAAAGAGGTGGACGGTGTCTTGCTGACTCATCGCTTCATCCGCTCAGACCTGTTCGTGAATCCAGCGGACGCCGAGCGTTTCATGGTGCAGAAGGCTCACACCTTCATCGATCAGATGGGGGAGGGGATGTTCGAACCCCGTACCAGAGCCGGCGATCATAGCGCCTCATGACCACTGTCGAGCAGAGTGCGCTGCGCCTGTATCTTGCCCATAACGGTGAGCGGCGTCTGATCTGGCTGGACGGTGATGAGGCCGATTGTATTGCCCGTGCCGAGCCCTTGCTTGGAGAGGCTGTCTTCTGGCTGGGCAATGGCCCCGCTCAGTACGCGCCTCTGCCCGCCGCCAAGGCTCTGCAGCGCCTCGGCCAGGAGTGCGACACGCTCGTGTTCAACGCCTTCAGTGGCTTTCATCCCGATGCCTTCGGCGCACTGGCCGGTACCCTGCGCGCCGGTGGTCTACTGCTGCTGCTGACTCCGCCGCGAGCGCAATGGCCCACTTATCTGGATCCGGACAGACTGCGACTGGTTGCCCAGCCGGAGGACGTTGATCGGGCGGGCCACGGCTTTATTGCCCGATTGGTACGCTTGCTGGAGGGGGATCCTGCGCTCTCTTTGCCCTCATCCACCGGCTTGCCCTCACCGATCGAGGAGCCCTGGCAGCCTCTGGGGACGGGTCTACCACTGAGCCGCGATCAGTCTCATGCCCTGCCAGCCATCCACAAGGTGTTGCATGGTCATCGCCGGCGCCCTCTGGTGCTCAGCGCGGATCGTGGCCGTGGCAAGAGCGCGTTGCTCGGTCTGGCCGCTGCCGACTTGTTGCAGCAGGATCCCGCCTTGCAAATAGTGGTGACGGCACCCTCTCAGGCCACCGTCGCCACGCTTTTTGCCCATGCGGCTGCCGCGTTGGCGGATAACCCGGAAAGGCTGGCCGGACTGTCATACCTGTCGCCAGACAGGTTGGTGCAGGGCAGTGCGCAACCGGATCTGTTGCTGGTAGATGAAGCCGCCGCCATCCCGACCCCGTTACTGGAGGCCATGCTGGCCCGATACAGCCGCATCGTCTTTGCGACGACCGAACACGGTTATGAGGGGACGGGACGGGGCTTCCATCTTCGCTTCAAACGGGTGCTGGACAGGCAGACACCGGGCTGGCAGGAGTTGCGCTTGGCCGAACCCATCCGCTGGAGTCGTCATGATCCGCTGGAGCCCTTGGTGTTTCGACTGCTAGGGCTCGATGCCGAGGTTCAGCCACCGCAATGTCTAACGGCACCAAGCTGGCGACAGATTGGACAAGATGAGCTGGCAGAGGATGACACACAGCTCAATCAGGTGTTTGGCCTGCTGGTGCTGGCCCACTATCAGACCAGCCCAAGCGATCTCAGGTACCTGCTGGAGAGTCCTGATCTCGATATTCACCTGCTGGAGCAGGATAAGAGCCTGCTCGGGGTGGCGTTGGTGGTGCGCGAGGGCAACATAGCGCCGGCGCTGGCGCAGGATATCTGGGCCGGGCGACGACGCCCTCGCGGCCATCTGCTGCCCCAGTCGCTACTTGCCCACGCCGGATTCACCATGGCAGGGGAGCGCAGCTATGCCAGGGTGATGCGTATCGCCATTCATCCGGCGTTACATCGTCATGGATTGGGCTCCCTGTTACTGGGCAAGCTTGAGACGCATTATCGTGCTCAAGGTGTCGACTATCTGGGATCCGCCTTCTCTGCAAGCGCCGATCTGCTGCCTTTCTGGCACAAGGCAGGGTTGACGGTGCTGCGCGTCGGTTTGCAACGGGATGCGGCTAGCGGCAGCCATGCGGCCCTGTTATTAAAACCGCTGAAAATGGAATTGGAGCCGGAACTGGCCCAATGGCGACAATGCTTCGTGCGTCAGTTGCCGACCCTGCTGGCGGGAGAACTCAAAGAGCTGGACACGGATCTGGTCTGGCAATGCCTGAGAGAGGAGTCTGCGTTCAAGGCGCCAGCGCTGGATGGATACGAGCGGCAGGAGCTTCATTGTTTTGCCCATCATCACAAGCCGTTCGAGTTGTGCCAGTACAGCCTGCAACGCTGGCTGGCTACTCGGGTGACCGACCTGGATGAACTGACCTCTGACGAGCGTCGGCTGTTGATCGCCACCATCTGGCAGTACGCTCCCTGGAGCGAATTGGCGAAAGTGCTGCGGCTGGCGGGCAAGCCTGCGCTGATCAAGGCATTGCGAGACTTGCTGGCTCGCTTGCTGGACAAAGAGGCTTGGGAAGGCTGATCAAGCCAGGTGATGATGCCGCCGGCATGTGGTTGTAGATGGTAGTATCAAGCAATAAGGGGCCTGAATGGCCCCTTATTCGTCTGTGAATATCTGGGTGCGGCTTCCTGACGGGGGTTGTCAGTGAGTGGTTCAGAACTGTGCCATATGGCAGTACCTGTGGTCAGGTCGAGCCGCTCACGCTTGCCTCAATAGTGCAGAAAACCGTGCCAGTGAATCCTTGTCAGCCAGGCTGATGTTGGGTTTTTCAGAATATGGACTAATACTTGAATGTGAGTGCGATTTTAATAAATGCATTATTTTCAGATGGTTAGCATTGTCAGTGGTTAATGCCAACCATCTTTTCTAACGTGCACAGGGAGTGCAATGTGGGAAAAAATGCAATTAACCATGGCCTGTGGCTAATGTGGCTCGCTAGCAGTAGCGCTGCTGCCAGCGAAATAACATTCAATATGACGCGCGGGGCGACCGCCATCAGTCAGCGGGTCTATGACCTGCACATGACGATCTTCTATATCTGCTGTCTGATCGGATTGCTGGTGTTCGGTGCCATGCTCTGGTCGATCATCCGTCATCGCAAATCCCGTGGCGCCAAGGCGGCCCAATTCCACGAAAGTCTCCGCATCGAATTGTTATGGACGGCCATTCCCGTGCTGATATTGGTGGCGATGGCGGTACCGGCCACTTCGACCCTGTTGAAGATGGAAGATACTTCGAAAGCCGACCTGACAGTGCTAATTACGGGGTCGCAATGGAAATGGCATTACAAATATCTGGAACATCCCGTCGAGTTTTATTCCTTGCTAGCGACAGATAAAAAACAAATATCGGGCGAGGCACCCAAGGGTGAGCATTATTTGCGGGAAGTCGATCAACCCCTGGTATTACCCGTCGGCAAGAAAATTCGCTTCCTGATGACATCCGACGATGTCATCCATGCCTGGTGGGTTCCCGCCTTTGCGGTGAAGAAGGATGCAAACCCCGGCTATATCAACGAAGCCTGGACCAAGATAGACAAACCCGGCACCTATCGGGGTCAATGTGCCGAGCTATGCGGCAAGGATCATGGGTTCATGCCCATAGTGGTGGTGGCAAAAACGGCCGAAGAGTTTGATGGCTGGATTGCCAAGACCGCCGAGACCCAGGCCGCGGCCAAGACGCAGCAGCAAGATCTGGCCAGCGTCGTCATGACGCTGCCTCAGGCGATGGAAATGGGGGAGAAGGTCTTCCTTGGTCATTGCGCCGCCTGCCATCAGCCGGCCGGCACCGGGTTGCCCGGTATTTTCCCGGCCCTCAAAGGCAGCAAAATCACCACCCTTGCCGAGAACAAGAGCCAGCACCTGAATCTGGTGATGCACGGCAAGAGTGGGACGGCGATGCAGCCCTTTGGCAAGCAGCTCACGGCGCAGGAACTCGCCGCCGTGGTGACCTATGAGCGCAACGCCTGGGGCAACAACACCGGTGATGTCATTCAGGCTGCAGAAGTGCAGTCCCTTATGAATCAGGAAAAATAGGAGTCGGCATGAGTGATGGAATCACGGATACCTTGCACGCAGACCACTCCCACCGACCCGCAACGGGCCTGAGACGCTGGTTGTACACCACGAATCACAAAGATATCGGCACCCTCTACCTGCTGTTCGCACTGACCATGTTTTTCACCGGCGGCACCATGGCCATGGTGATCCGGGCCGAGCTATTCCAGCCCGGGTTGCAACTGGTTGAGCCCCTGTTCTTCAACCAGATGACCACGGTACACGGCCTCATCATGGTCTTTGGTGCCGTGATGCCCGCCTTCACCGGCCTGGCTAACTGGTTGATCCCGATGATGATTGGGGCCCCTGACATGGCATTGCCCAGAATGAACAACTGGAGCTTCTGGATACTGCCATTTGCCTTCCTGATCCTGTTGTCGAGCCTGTTCATGGATGGCGGTGGCCCGAGCTCGGGCTGGACCTTCTATGCGCCCCTGTCGACCAAATACAGCGGCAACAGCACGGCGCTGTTCGTATTCTCCATCCATATCATGGGCATTTCCTCCATCATGGGGGCCATCAACGTCATCGTCACCATCTTCAATTTACGGGCACCGGGCATGGACTGGATGAAGATGCCGTTATTTGTCTGGACCTGGCTTATCACCGCCTTCTTGCTCATTGCTGTCATGCCGGTGTTGGCGGCGGCGGTGACCATGGTGTTGACGGATAAATATTTCGGTACCAGTTTCTTCGATGCGGCGGGCGGTGGCGATCCTGTGATGTTCCAGCATATTTTCTGGTTCTTTGGTCACCCGGAAGTGTACATCATGATATTGCCTGCCTTTGGCATCGTCTCCAGCATCATTCCGACCTTCTCCCGCAAGAAACTGTTTGGCTATCGCTCCATGGTTTATGCCACCAGCAGCATCGCCTTATTGTCTTTCATGGTCTGGGCTCACCACATGTTCACCACAGGGTTGCCGGTGGTAGCCGAATTGTTTTTTATGTACACCACCATGCTGATCGCGGTGCCGACCGGGGTGAAAGTCTTTAACTGGATTGCCACCATGTGGCGGGGTTCTCTGACTTTCGAAACCCCCATGTTATTCGCCATCGCTTTTATTACCCTGTTTACCATCGGCGGTTTTTCAGGGTTGATGCTCGCCATGACGCCGGCCGACTTTCAATATCATGACACCTATTTTGTGGTAGCCCATTTCCATTATGTGCTGGTCACCGGCGCCGTATTCTCCATCCTGGCGGCCGCTTATTACTGGTTGCCGAAATGGACGGGGCACATGTATGACGAGCGGTTGGGGCAGTGGCATTTCTGGTGCTCACTCATCTCGGTGAACATGCTGTTCTTCCCCATGCACCTCGTCGGCTTGGCGGGCATGCCTCGTCGTATCCCGGATTACGCTCTGCAATTTGCCGATTTCAATATGTTCATCAGCATCGGCGGCTTTGCCTTCGGCTTGTCGCAACTGCTGTTCGTCTGGGGTGTGATCCGGTGTATCAGGGGAGGCAAGCAGGCGAGTGCCCAGGTGTGGGAGGGGTCAGAAGGGCTGGAGTGGACTCTTCCCTCTCCGCCTCCTTATCACAGCTTCAAGACCCCGCCGCAGGTGAAGTGAGGAGGTCATATGACTCAAGTCAATCACGGCCCTCTGCTGCGCAAGCTGGCATTGATCATCCTCGCCATGTTCGGGTTCGCCTTCGCGCTGGTGCCCTTGTACGACGTCTTTTGCAGGATCACCGGCCTCAATGGCAAGACGGCCGAGCAACCGGCGACGGCTGAGCGTGCGGTGGTGGACGATAAACGCACCATCCAGATCGAGTTTCTGGCACATGCCGATACCCAGATGCCGTGGCAATTCACCCAGGAGACACAGCGCCTGTCGGTGCGGCCGGGTGAAATGAAGCAGGTCAACTATCGGGTGTTCAATCCAACCGATCACAGCATGATTGGCCAGGCCGTTCCTTCTGTCTCTCCCGGCCCCGCCGCCACCTATCTGAAGAAGGTGGAATGTTTCTGCTTTAACCGCCAGGAGTTAAAGGCGGGGGAGAGCAAGTTGATGCCACTCAAGTTTTATATCGACCCCGATCTGCCTGATGACATCAACACCATCACGCTCTCCTATTCACTCTATGACGTCACTCAGTCCAAGCCGACGCCGGCTCTTGCGCAGAGGAAATAATCATGGCCAAGGTGAACCAGAGTTATTACGTCCCTGAACAGAGTCGCTGGCCGATCATGGGGGCCGTAGCGTTGTTTCTGCTGGCTTTCGGGGCGGGTCACTTGGTCAATGAGGTCGCCAGCAAGCAAGAGGGGGTCGGCCGTTATCTGATGATGGCCGGCGTCGCCTTGCTGGTCTTCATGCTGTTTGGCTGGTTCCGCCACATCATCCACGAGTCCATGACGGGGCTATACAGCGCCCAGATGGACAGATCCTTCCGGCAGGGAATGGCCTGGTTCATCTTCTCCGAGGTCATGTTCTTCCTGGCGTTTTTCGGGGTGCTTTTCTATGCGCGGCAACTGGCCATGCCTTGGCTGGATGGCGCCGGCAACAAGGCGATGACGGCGCAACTGTTGTGGCCGGATTTCTCGGCCCACTGGCCCATGCTGAAGACCCCAGGAGGCACAACAACCCAGGCGATGCCGTGGCATGGGATCCCGCTTATCAATACTCTGATCCTGCTCAGCTCCTCGGTGACACTGCTGTTTGCTCATACGGGACTGGAAAACAGTCAGCGTGCTCGCCTCAAGTGGATGCTGCTTGCCACCGTATTGCTCGGGCTGGCCTTCTTGTGGTTGCAAGGCTACGAATACATGCATGCCTACCGGGAGCTGGGTCTGCGGTTTGACTCGGGCATTTATGGCAACACCTTCTTCATCCTGACCGGATTCCATGGTCTGCACGTCACATTGGGCACCCTGTTCCTCGGCATCATATGGCTGCGTATCGTGTTGAAAAATCATTTTACTGCCGATCGCCACTTCGCCTTCCAGGCGGCCGCCTGGTATTGGCACTTCGTCGACGTGGTCTGGCTCTGTCTCTTTGTCTTTGTCTACCTGCTCTGAGGTCTTCTTTAAACGGGCTCCCGTCCTTAATAGGGGCGTGGATTGGGCTCCAGCCAGCCCATCGCGAGGGAGATCAGCAGGATGGCGATCACCAGCAGGGAGAAGAACACGCGGCGCCCCAGAGGGGCAGACATCTTCTGGGTTTGTCCAGTGGTCATCATCAACCAGAGTGCATGAAACAGCTGCCCGATAATGAGCAGCAGCATGAGCACCAGCACTATCTTGATCAACATGTTAGGGCCCCCGTTATATGCGTGAAATGGCGACATGGCACAAGCAACGACCCTTCCGCTACAGACGCTGGATAGTACCGATATTGACTCTGGTTGTGACGGCAGCTTTGTGCAAGCTGGCGCTCTGGCAGTGGCAACGGGCGGCAGAGAAGGAAGCCTGGCTAGAGCAGATGGCGGTGGCCCGGCAGGTGGCTCCCCTGACGCTGGCGCAGCTCGATTGGCGCTCACCTGAGGCACTCGACGGCAAGTCACTGCGAGGGCAGGTTCAATGGGTATCCCCTTATGTCTGGTTGCTGGACAACCAGATAGTGGCGGGGGAAATCGGCTATGACGTGATCATTCCGGTCCGAGCCAGCGGTGATGCTGCCTTGCCGCAGCATCCCTTGCTGCTGGTCAATCTGGGTTGGCTGCCCGCATCTGCTAGCCGGGAGCAACTGCCGCAACCCGTGATCCCACAGACCTTGATGCTCGATGGCTTGTTGCGGATCAGGCCCGGAGGCATCTTGCTGGGCCAAAACATCGAGGCTGGCCCCTATCCGAACCGGTTGCAGTCCGTCAGAGCTGATGCCATCCGTCAGGTCATCGGACTGCCGCTCGCCGATGCCGTCTTTTATCAACAGCATTCCCCCTTTATCTACCACTACCAACAGAACGTCATGCCGCCCGAGAAACACAGGGCCTATGCGCTGCAGTGGCTCGGGTTGGCGCTGGTGGTGCTGGTGGGCGGACTGGTGCTGACAAGGAGGTCTTCTTCATGAACAGATGGGCTAAATGGAAGGTGCCTGTCGCCTTCGCGCTGGTGATCCTGCTGCCGGTGATCCTGGCGGCGCTGACCCTGCGACAGGGCTGGTACGAACCAGGCATTCGCAACAAGGGGCAGTGGCTTAGCCGGGACACCTATCTGTTGCAACCACTCCCGGTGAGTCAGGCCAGATGGCGGCTGGTCTATCTGGAGGCCAGCGACTGTGAGGTGCAGTGCCAGCAAGTACCTGTACTGATGCAGCGGATCCAGAGCGCGCTTGGCCGCAACCTGAACAAACTGGAGCTGGTGCAACTGGCCGATACGCCGCCATCCGATCTGAGTCCTGAGGTGCAAGCGGGAGATCTGATGCTGGTCGATCCGCAAGGGCTGGCCATACTGCGCTACGAGGTGCCGACCAGCACGGCGAAGTGGCCCCTGTTTGGCAAGGCAGTGCTCTCCGATCTGCAACAACTGCTCAAGTATCAGCGAGGCGCCGAATGAACATACAAAAGAGGCTGGCCTCGGCCGCCATCGCCCTCGCTGTGGTGGTTATCCTGCTCGGCGCCTATACCCGCTTGACCGATGCGGGGCTGGGGTGTCCCGACTGGCCCGGTTGCTATGGCTCCCTGGTGATCCCCCAAGCGGCCCACGCCGAACAGGCGGCCCTGCGCTATCCGGATAGTCCGCTGGAGCCCCACAAGGCGCGCAGCGAGATGGTGCACCGCTACTTTGCCGGTGCCCTGGGCTCCGTGATTGTGGTTTTGTTTGTACTAGGTTGGCGCCAGGGCGGGCGACTGCGTCGCCTCTCGGGGGGGCTGCTCATGCTGGTGGTGGGACAGGCGGCGCTCGGCATGTGGACTGTGACGCTGGCACTGCATCCTCTTGTAGTCACCATGCACCTGCTGGGAGGATTCCTGCTGCTGACCCTGCTGTGGCTCTACCGAGTCGAGTTGATGAACGATGCTGCCAATAGGCCCGTCGTCTGTGGTCAGAGGCTGCCCTGGCTGGGCAATCTGGCCTGCGGTGCTCTGCTGCTCCAGATAGCGCTGGGTGGCTGGACCTCATCCAACTATGCCGCCATGGCCTGCGTCGAGTTGCCGGTTTGTCAGGCCGGTTGGCGGGATCAACTGGAATGGGGGGAGGCCTTTCATCTGCCGCTCGGTCATGCCAGTTACGAGTTCGGGGTGCTCAGCAAGGAGGCGCGCCAGACGATCCAGATAGCCCATCGCCTGGGGGCTTTGGCGACCACCTTGCTGGTGGGAACCTTTGCGTTTGGGCTGATCCGTCATGGCGCAGCCTTGCGCCCCGTTTTACGGTCGTTGGGGATCCTGTTGCTGGCCTTGTTGCTTGTCCAGATAGTGCTGGGGTTGGCGAACATCCATCTCGCCCTGCCACTGGTCAACGCCCTCGCCCATAACCTGGTTGCGGCGCATCTGCTGGTGCTCTGCGTGCTGTCGCGTCGAGCCATCTCTCACCTCTCCATCCTTCCCTTGCTATCGCCCAATGCGATCAGGAGCCGGTCATGAACGACAAGCCGCTGTCACAGCTGTTTGACCCCCTCCTGCTGCGGGATTATTACCAGCTGACCAAGCCCAGGGTGGTGGCTTTGCTGTTGCTGACGGCCTGGGTTGGCATGTTGCTGGCCGAGCCGACGATCGCCTCACTGGATAACATGGTGCTGGGGCTGGTGGGCATAGGCTTGCTGGCCGCCGCTGCGGCGGCCATGAACCATATTCTGGATCGCGATATTGATACCCTGATGCGCAGAACGCGCTGGCGACCGGTCGCCAGGGGACGGATCACCACCAGAGCGGCGATGTGTTTCGCACTCTGGCTGGCGTTGTCGGGGTTTGCCCTGCTCTACTGGGGCGTGAATCCCCTGACCGCCTGGTTGACCTTGGCCAGCCTGTTTGGCTATGCGGTCGTCTATACCCTGTTGCTGAAGCGGGCCACCCCCCAAAACATCGTCATCGGCGGGCTGGCGGGGGCCATGCCACCGCTGCTTGGTTGGACCTCTATCACGGGGCAGCTCTCGGCCGAGCCCTGGCTGCTGGTGATGATCATCTTCGCCTGGACGCCCCCGCATTTCTGGTCGTTGGCGATCCACAGACGCGATGAGTATGCCGGCGCCAAGATCCCCATGCTGCCCGTCACCCACGGCATCGAGTTTACCAAGACAGCCATCCTGTTCTATCTGCTGATGCTGACCCTGATCTGCCTGCTGCCCTACCTGATCGGCATGTCTGGTCTCATCTATCTGGTCGGCAGCCTGGTGCTGAATCTCTGGTTCTGCTGGCATGGCTGGTTGTTGAAGGTTTCTGACCGGCCCGCTCAGGCGATGCGTACCTTTCGCTTCTCCATCTATCACCTGATGCTGCTGTTTGGGTTGCTGATCCTGGATCACCACTGGTTATGGCGATGGTCATAAACAAAGGCGTCTGGTGTGAGGGGGCGGGATGAAGGCATTCAGAGGAAATTAGAGTAAATCGCCGATGCAACAAGGCTGGCCCGAGGGCCAGCCTTGTTGTTTTCAGAGCTTGACCATGATGTGGCGCGGCACAGTGTAGTCCTCCAGCGCGTAGAGGGAGAGATCCTTGCCGTAGCCGGACATTTTCATGCCGCCGTGGGGCATCTCCGAGCAGAGCATGAAGTGGGTGTTGATCCAGGTGCAGCCGTATTGCAGGTGGCTGGCCACCTTGCTGGCGAGGCCGAGATCCTTGGTCCAGACCGAGGACGCGAGGCCGTAGTCCGAGTCGTTGGCCCACTGCACCACCTGCTCTGCATCATTGAAACGGGTCACCGACACCACGGGGCCGAACACCTCGCGCCGCACTATTTCATCCTCCTGGCGAGCACCGACGATCAGGGTCGGCTCGAAGAAGAAGCCGTTACCTGGGCGGATCTTGCCCCCCGCCGTCACCTCCACGTGACCGCTGCTCTGGGCCCGCTCCACGAAGCTGGCGACTCTGTTGCGCTGTCTGTCCGAGATGAGCGGTCCCATCTCCACTCCTTCCTCGCGCTGGCTACCGACCTTGATGGAGGCCACGGCCTCCGTCATGGCGGCGACAAACTTGTCGTAGATCTTGCCCTGGGCATAGATGCGGCAGGCGGCGGTGCAGTCCTGACCGGCGTTGTAGAAACCGAAGGTGCGAATGCCCGCCACCACGGCCTCCAGATCCGCGTCGTCGAAGATGATGACCGGCGCCTTGCCCCCCAGCTCAAGGTGAGTGCGCTTCATGGTGCGGGCGGCGCTCTGCAGTATCTTCTGGCCGGTGGCGATATCGCCGGTCAGGGACACCATGCGCACCAGCGGATGCTCCACCAGCGGTGCCCCCACGCTCTCGCCACGGCCGCAGACGATGTTGATGACGCCGCGGGGGAAGAGTTCGCTGGCGAGCTCCGCCAGGCGCAGGGCGGTGAGCGGGGTCTGCTCGGAGGGCTTGAGTACCACAGTATTGCCGGCGGCGAGCACAGGCGCCATCTTCCAGGCCGCCATCATCAGTGGGTAGTTCCAGGGCGCTATGCTGCCCACCACGCCGATGGGGTCCCGGCGGATCATGCTGGTATGCCCCTCTATATACTCCCCCGCCAGCGGCCCTTGCAGGCAGCGGGCCGCACCGGCGAAGAAGCGGAAGCAGTCCACTACGGCTGGCAACTCGTCGTTCAGCACCGCCAGATAGGGCTTGCCGCAGTTGAGGGATTCGAGGGCCGCGAACTCCTCGGCATGGCGCTCTATGACATCGGCGAGGCGCAACAACAGATTGCTGCGTTGGGCCGGGGTGGTGCGACTCCACTGGGTGAAGGCGCGCTGGGCGCCGTTCACCGCCCGGTTAACCTGCTCGAAGGAAGCCTCTGGCACAGAGGTGAGCAGCTCGCCGGTGGCCGGGTTGAGGATGGGCTCGGCCGGGCCGTCTCCGGTAACAAATTGGCCGTCGATCAAGAGTTGGGTAGATAGCTTCATGTTGCATCCTTGCACGGGCGTTGAGTCGTTATTTGCCACTGCCAGCGACATCCTGGCTGTCGCGGGTGAGGTAGTAGGCAAGCAGAATGGGGATAGTGGTGAAGGCCACTATGATGAGGGCCACCACGTTGGTGACGGGTCTGTCCCGGGGGCGGATCAGCTCCTGATACATCCAGATGGGCAGCGTGGTCTGCTGGCCCGCGGTGAAGGTGGTGACTATCACCTCGTCGAAGCTCAGGGCGAAGGCCAGCATGCCTCCCGCCAGCAGGGCGGTGGCGAGGTTGGGCAGGATCACGTAGCGCAGGGTCTGGAAGCCGTCGGCACCGAGATCCATGGAGGCCTCGATGAGCGACTGATTGGTGCGGCGAAAGCGCGCCAGGGCGTTGTTGTAGACCACCACCACGCAGAAGGTGGCGTGACCGATGACGATGGTCCAGAAGCTGAACGGGATCTCCAGCAGGCCGTAGGCGGATCGCAGCGCTATGCCGGTGACGATGCCGGGCAGGGCGATGGGTAGCACTAGCAACAGAGACACCACCTCCTGGCCGAAGAAGCGGCTACGGGCAATGGCGCCTGCGGCCAGGGTGCCGAGCACCATGGCGGCCAGGGTAGCCAGCCCCGCCACCTCCAGCGACAGCTGGATGGCGCGCCACACATCGGGTCTGTTTAGCGTCACTTCGAACCACTTCAGAGTCAGACCGGGGGGCGGAAACTGGTAGCTCTTGCTCTCGCTGGTGAAGGCGTAGAGGAATATAAACAGGATCGGGATATGCAGGAACAGCAGTCCGCCGATGGCGGCGTACTTGAGCAGGCCGGATGGTCGCTGGCCATGGTCCTGATTGATAGAGGGATTAGAGCGCATCGAAGGCTCCTAAGCGCTTGGCGATGGTGAGGTAGACGGCGATGATCAGGATCGGCACCAGCGAGAAGGCGGCGGCGAATGGCAGGTTGCCCGCCGTGCCCTGCTGCATGTAGACCACCTGGCCTATGTACATGGTCGAGTTGCCTATGATGCCGGGGATGATGTAGTCCCCAAGGGTCAGAGAAAAGGTGAAGATGGAGCCCGCTACTACCCCCGGCAGTGCCAGCGGCAGGATCAGAGTGCGGAAGGTCTGGGCCGGAGTGGCACCGAGATCGCTGCTGGCCTCGATAAGGGAGCGCGGGATCCGCTCTACCGCCGCCTGGATCGGCAGGATCATGAAGGGCAGCCAGACGTAGACGAACACGATGAAGGTGCCGAGCCGCGAGAACGACAGGGAAGGGCCGCCTATCACCGGCAGGGAGAGGATGCCATCCAGCAGCCAGTCCAGCCCCAAGCTGTCCGCCAGCCAGCTGATGACCCCCTCCTTGGCCAAGATCAGTTTCCAGGCGTAGACCCGCACCAGGTAGCTGGACCAGAGCGGCAGCATGATGCCCACGTAGAACAGGGCCCGGGTCTTGCCGCTGGTGTAGCGCGCCATGTAGTAGGCGATGGGGAAGCCGAGCAGGGCACAGGCCAGGGTCACCAGCAGCGACATGCTGACGGTGCGGCCGATGACGTCGAGGTTCTCCGCCCGCAGCAGGGCGACGAAGTTCTGCAGTCCCAGCTCGTGGCGCACCTGGCCGCTGAACTCGTCCAGCCCGAAGAAGGCGTTGGAGAGCAGCATCAGCAGGGAACCCACGTAGATGACGCCGAGCCAGATCAGCGGTGGGCCGAGCAGTATTCCCAGCAGCAGGCCGGGTCGGCCATAGAGCAGGGTGGAGAGGCGTCGCAGCGGACTGGATCTCGGGCTAACGTAGGTGTGGCTCATGGCAAGGCTCGCACTGTGGGGGAGGCTCATGGTTGCACCGCCAGTTCGCTGGCGTTCAGGCGGTGGATGGCCTGCTCGGGCCAGCTGAGGCTGACTCGGCTGCCACGGGCCAGACGGGCCTGCCCCTCGTTGGGATGGTTGACGATGATCTCGAGCCGCTCCCCGATATCGACCCGATAGCGCACGAAGGCGCCAAGGTATTCCACCTCGCAAATTTCTCCCGACCAGCCTGGACTGCCGGCCTCGCCGAGCCGGATCCGCTCCGGGCGCACCATGATCTGGCTGTCGTCACCGCACAGGCGCCTGGCCTGCTCCCCCTCGAACAGGTTGACGGTGCCGACGAAGCGCGCGACGAAGGGGGTGGCGGGGGCGTCGTAGATGGTATCCGGTGCGGCTATCTGCTCTATCCCGCCCTGATTGAAGATGCAGATGCGGTCGCTCATGGAGAGCGCCTCCTGCTGATCGTGGGTGACGAAGATGAAGGTGATGCCGAGTTGGCGCTGCAATGCTTTCAGCTCGAGCTGCATCTGCTCGCGCAGCTTGAGATCCAGCGCTCCCAGCGGCTCGTCCAGCAGCAGGATGCGCGGCTGGTTGATCAGCGCCCGGGCGATGGCGATGCGCTGGCGCTGGCCGCCGGAGAGCTGTCCCGGCTTGCGGTTGCCGACGCCGGGCAGGCGCACCAGCTCCAGCATCTCGTCCACCTTGCGGTAGCGCTCCCCCTTGGGCACGCCCTTGAGCATCAGGCCGTAGCCGATGTTGTCGCGCACATCCATGTTGGGGAAGAGCGCGTAGTCCTGGAATACGGTGTTGAGGTTGCGATCGTAGGGCGGCACTCGGGAGCAGGGCTCACCGAACAGGCGGATCTCCCCGGCGCTCGGGTATTCGAAGCCGGCGATCATCCGCAGGCAGGTGGTCTTGCCGGAGCCGCTTGGTCCCAAGAGGGTAAAGAACTCGCCGGCAGGGATCTGGAAGGAGATGTCGTCGACCGCCTTCACCTCGCCATAGTGGCGGCTGACCCGGTCAAATTGTACTGCTGTCATGGTACGTCCTTGTCATCGAACAGGGCCGGGTCTCCACCCGGCCCGCAAGAGAGCTGTGTCAGGCGCGGTTTTCCTGAAGGGGATCAGCGTCCACCCAGGATGGCGATGTAATCCGACACCCAGCGATAGTAGGGCACGCAGGTGCCCTGGCTCTTGCACTGGGAAACCGGCGTGCGCCAGAAGTGAACCCGATCGAAGTTGTCGATGCCGTTGGTTTTGCAGCCCTCGGGTCCCAACAGGGCGTTGCCCTCACAGGCGGCGGGCACCACGGGCACTGAGCCAAACCAGGAGGCAAGGTCCCCCTGCAGTTTGTTGTTGAGGGAGTGCTCCAGCCACTTGTAGGCACAGGTCAGGTTCTTGGCCTCGCTGTGCACCATGCTGGTGTCGGCCCAGCCGGTGACCCCTTCCTTGGGCACTGTGGTGGCGATGGGCTGTTTGTCGGCGATCAGGGTGTTGGCCTGGAAAGGCCAGGAGCCGGAGGCGACCACCCCCTCGTTCTTGAAGTCATCGATCTGGACGAAGGCGTCGTGCCAGTAACGGCCCACCAGCTGGCGCTGCTTGCGCAGCAGGTCGAGGGAGGCCTTGTACTGATCCTCGTTCAGCTCGTAAGGATCCTTGATGCCCAGCGCCGGCTGGTGGGTCATCAGGTAGAGGGCGGCATCGGCGATGTGGATGGGACCGTCGAACGCCTGCACCCGTCCCTTGTTGGACTTGCCATCAGGCAGCTTCTGCTCCTCGAACACCACGCTCCAGGAGTCGGGGGCCTTGGGGAATACCTTGGTGTTGTACATAAGGATGTTGCCGCCCCACTGATAGGGTACGCCGTAGTGCTTGTTATCCACGGTGTGCCAGGGGGCATTCTGCAGGCGGGGATCTATCTTGCCATAGCTCGGGATCAGCGCCAGGTTGAGTGGCTGTACCTTGCCCCCCGCGATGAGGCGCAGGCTGGCGTCACCGGAGGCGGTCACCAGATCGAAGCCCCCCTCGTTCATCAGGGCCACCATCTCGTCCGAGGTGGCCGCCGTCTTGACGCTGACCTTGCAGCCGGTCTCCTTCTCGAAGCCGGTCACCCAGTCGTAGTTCTTGTCGGTCTCGCCACGCTCCACATAGCCGGCCCAGGCCACTATGTTGAGCTGGCCTTCACCCTTGCCGAGTTCGGTCGGGGCGGCCTGGGTCTGGCCTGCCAGCAGGGCGGGGATCAGGGCCAGGGTCAGGGGGGTCAGTTTCATCTTGCGCTCCTTGCATGATCTTGTGCCATGGCGATGTCGCGATGGCAATTAACATCCTGTTAACCAGCCATGAGCGTAGAAGACGCGGGTAGTAATGAAAATTTCAATTTTTAATGGCTTTGGTATCTGTTAAATCGATATCGAGTGCATATGAATCTGTATTTTCGTGGGACAAGCTCGCCAGGCTCATCGGATCGTTAGCGGTTGGCCTGCTGACGGGCCCGCAGCCGACTCTGATCCCGCACTATGTCGATGAACTCGCGGGCGGTCCAATCCAGTCGGGAACCCCGGCGCCACACCAGGCCGATGTCGATGGCGGGGATGGGCTCCTTGATGGGGCGCGCCTCGACCCGCTCCTGCTCCAGGGACCAGGGGCGATAGGCAAAGTCCGGCAGCAGGGCGACGCCGAGCTGGCTGGCCACTAGGCTGCGCACCGCCTCCACCGAGGCGGTGCGCAGCACTGTGCGGGGCGAGATCCCGTAACGGCGCAGGCCGGAGCCGATGATCTGATCCAGTTGATCGGCGGTGAGGGAGATCATGGGCTCGTCGCCGAGCGCCTTGAGGGAGAGGGTGGATTCGGCGCAGAGGGGGTGGTTGGCGGCGAGCCAGAGTCGCAGCGGCGAGCGGGTCAGCAGCTCGGTATCGAACGCCTCCTGGCGAATGGTGCGGTTGGTCATCAGGATCCCCACGTCCACCTCGCCGTTGACGATCTGGTGTTCGAGATAGGGCTGTTCGTCCTCCTTCACCTCGATGCGCACCGCCGGGAAGGCGCGACGAAAACGCCCGATCGCCTCCGACAGGTAGTAACCGGCGACCAGGGTGGTCACCCCCAGGGTGAGCTGGCCCTGATCCTGCTGCGCCACCGCCTTGAGGGACTGCCCGGCCTCCGTCATGGCGCCGAGGATGCGACGGGCGTGCAGCAGAAACTGGTGGCCCTGGGCGGTGAGGCTGACGCCGCGCGGATTGCGTTCGAACAGGGCGGCGCCGAGCTCGGTCTCCAGCTCGCGGATGGCGCTGGTGACCGCCGACTGGGAGATGTGCAGCTCGGCGGCGGCGCGGCTGACCGAGAAGCTGTCGGCCACGGCGACGAAATAGCGGATCTGGCGAAAGGTAAAATTCATCTGGGCATCCTGCCACTGGGTGAGCAATCAGCTTAACCGTGAACAGGGCCCAAACGAAAGGCGCCCGCAGGCGCCTTTGTCATTGTTTTTGAATACTTAGCGGGAGCTGGCCGCCTCGATGACGGGGAGCCGGTTGACCGCCTTGCCCAGGTAGGCGAGGGTGATGGTCACTATGATGCAGATGAAGCTGAGCCACATGTAGGGCAGGTAATCCAGGGTCGCGACCCCCAGCACCCCGGCCATGAAGAGGCCGTTGTCGCTCCAGGGCACCATGCCGCAGGTGAGGGTGCCGCCGAATTCGGCATTGCGGGAGAGGTTCTTGCGTGCCAGCCCCAGCCGGTCGTAGTTCTTGGCCATGATCTTGGGGGTCAGGATCAGCGACACATACATGGCCGACCCGAACACGTTGGCCAGGAAGGCGGTGCCTATGGTGTGGCTGGTCAGGCTGCCGACGCTGTTGATGCGCTTCTCGAAGGCGCTGGCGATGACGGCCAGGATGCCGACCTTCTCCAGCAAACCGCCAAACCCCAGGCCGAAGATGATGACGGCCACCGACCCCAGCATGGACTCCATGCCGCCGCGCCCCAGGATATTGTCGATGAAGTCGACCCCGGAGACGATGGGGAAGGGGCTGTAGGCAGAGTGCATCGCCTTGACCGGATCCATGCCCTGGAAGGCGACGGCCCAGACGAGGCCCAGCAGGGCGCCGAAGCTGATCACCGGGAAGGCGGGCTTGCGATTGGCCAGCAGGCCCAGCACCAGCACCACGGGGACTATGGCCAGGGGGGTGATGTTGAACTGCTTGTCGAGGGCCTCCATCACCAGATTGACCTGCTCCAGGCTGACATTGCCGGAATATTGCATGCCGGCCAGGGTGAACAGAACAGCGGTGATGACGTAGGAGAACAGGCTGATGGGTAGCATGCCCTTGATGTGCTCCACCACGTCGACGTTGGACATGGTGGAGGCCAGCACCACGGAATCGGAGAGCGGGGAGAGCTTGTCACCGAAGTAGACGCCGGAGAGCACGGCCCCCGCTACCAGGGGCGCGGGTACCCCCAGGCTGTGGCCTATGCCCATCATGGCGATGCCGGCGGTGGCGGCGGAGCCCCAGGAGGTGCCTGTCGCCAGCGAGGTGAGGGAGCAGATGACCAGGGTCGCCAGCAGGAAGATGGAGGGGTGTATCACCTTGAGGCCGAAGTAGATGATGCTGGGAACTATGCCCCCCGCTATCCAGGTGCCGACCAGGGCGCCGACGGAGATCAGTATCAGGATGGCCCCCATCCCCTTGGTGACGCCATCGACGGCGGCCTGCTCCAGGGACTTGTAGTCATGGCCGAGCCGGATGCCGAGCCCCATGATGACGAACCAGGCGATGAACAGTGCCAGCTGGATGGGCAGGTCGAGCACGCTGGTGAAGGAGAAGGCCAAGGCCAGGAAAATGGCCAGGCAGGCAAGCACCTGCGACATGCCCGGTAGTCGGATGTGGTTGTGTTGGTTTTGCATAGATACTTCCTAAACTCTTGCTCGCCAAGGTCAGTCCCTCTCGTCCTGTGGATACACATATCCCGAGGGGCTCACCCAAAAAGAGCCGCAATCTACCATAAACCGAGGGGGGGAAATTCCAACATATTTGGTAAAAAGGCAGATTTGATTGAAAAACTCACAGATTAGTTGATCTCATAACTTATTTTTGAGTGTTTGGCCGATGCCCCTCGAAGGGGGAAGACTCATAGAAAAGTTCGATTGCACAGATCTAAAATACAAATGATAATTATTATCAAAATGTGCGATAGGGATGTTCATCATGATCTGGATAGTGCGGTGCCTGTTGCTGGCGGGACTGCTGGCGGTGTTGGTTTGGGGTCAGGAGAAAGCTTATGGCGTCTGGAGCCTGAGCTTCTTGCTGGCAGCCTGGGTCATGCTGGAACCCAGGCTGAGGCCGGCGTTGATCCTGCTGCCCGTGGCCGGCATGACGGGAGTGGTGGCCTTGCTCTGGCAGCAGACCTGGCTGTCGTGAGCGGCTCGTCGTCAGCGAGAGGGAACGGCCTGGATCTTGTCGTGGGCCAGGCGCAGTGACTCGATCACCTTCTGTTCCATCTCGGTGCGCTGGGCATCGCTGGTGAAATAGATCATGTCGACGTTGTGGCGGATGTAGTGGGAAGGGAGCTGGTTCAGGGTCAGGCAGCAGAGATCGGCGAGCTGGTGAGAGGTCAGTGTCTGCCCCAGTCCCTGCTTCTCTATCTCCTTGAGCACCAGATGTTCATAGAAATTGTGGATGTCGGTATCCAGGATCATGGGTCGTCCCTACGGTGGCCTAGCGTTATCAAGAGCATAGCCATGACGCCGACAAAAACAAAAGGCCCAACAAAAGGCCCATAACTCGCGTTATGGGCCTTTTGCATAAAAGATGGTGCGAAGAGAGGGACTCGAACCCTCACATCCGTGGGACACTAACACCTGAAGCTAGCGCGTCTACCAATTCCGCCACCTTCGCACA
>NZ_CDDF01000007.1:1882-5058 GCF_000819865.1 Aeromonas eucrenophila | reverse complement strand
AATTGGGTGCCTGGCAGTGTCCTACTCTCGCATGGCGAATGCCACACTACCATCGGCGCTACCGCGTTTCACTTCTGAGTTCGGCATGGGATCAGGTGGTTCCACGGCGCTATGGCCGCCAGGCAAAAAACTTCAATCTCGGAAAGCTGACGTGAGTAACGACTGATTGGCTATTGCCTGTCGCTATCACTGAATTAGGTAAGTAGTCTCGCACTTGCTACAAGGCCCAGAACACTTCTTGGGTGTTGTATGGTTAAGCCTCACGGGTAATTAGTATGGGTTAGCTCAACACGTCGCCGCGCTTACACACCCCACCTATCAACGTTGTGGTCTCCAACGGCCCTTTAGGACCCTCAAGGGGTCAGGGATGACTCATCTCAGGGCTCGCTTCCCGCTTAGATGCTTTCAGCGGTTATCGATTCCGAACTTAGCTACCGGGCAGTGCCACTGGCGTGACAACCCGAACACCAGAGGTTCGTTCACTCCGGTCCTCTCGTACTAGGAGCAACTCCCTTCAATCATCCAACGCCCACGGCAGATAGGGACCGAACTGTCTCACGACGTTCTGAACCCAGCTCGCGTACCACTTTAAATGGCGAACAGCCATACCCTTGGGACCGACTTCAGCCCCAGGATGTGATGAGCCGACATCGAGGTGCCAAACACCGCCGTCGATATGAACTCTTGGGCGGTATCAGCCTGTTATCCCCGGAGTACCTTTTATCCGTTGAGCGATGGCCCTTCCATTCAGAACCACCGGATCACTATGACCTACTTTCGTACCTGCTCGACCTGTCCGTCTCGCAGTTAAGCTGGCTTATGCCATTGCACTAACCTCCTGATGTCCGACCAGGATTAGCCAACCTTCGTGCTCCTCCGTTACTCTTTGGGAGGAGACCGCCCCAGTCAAACTACCCACCAGGCACTGTCCGCGAGCCCGATTCAGGGCCCTGCGTTAGAACATCAAACATACAAGGGTGGTATTTCAAGGACGGCTCCAGCGCAACTAGCGTCACGCCTTCAAAGCCTCCCACCTATCCTACACATGTAGGTTCAATGTTCAGTGCCAAGCTGTAGTAAAGGTTCACGGGGTCTTTCCGTCTAGCCGCGGGTACACCGCATCTTCACGGCGAATTCGATTTCACTGAGTCTCGGGTGGAGACAGCATGGCCATGGTTACACCATTCGTGCAGGTCGGAACTTACCCGACAAGGAATTTCGCTACCTTAGGACCGTTATAGTTACGGCCGCCGTTTACCGGGGCTTCGATCAAGAGCTTCGCTTGCGCTAACCCCATCAATTAACCTTCCGGCACCGGGCAGGTGTCACACCCTATACGTCCACTTTCGTGTTTGCAGAGTGCTGTGTTTTTGATAAACAGTCCCAGCCATCTGGTCACTGCGACTCCCAACTGCTCCATCCGCGAGGGACTTCACTGTCAAGAGCGAACCTTCTCCCGAAGTTACGGTTCTATTTTGCCTAGTTCCTTCACCCGAGTTCTCTCAAGCGCCTTGGTATTCTCTACCCGACCACCTGTGTCGGTTTGGGGTACGATGACTTGTAATCTGAAGCTTAGAGGCTTTTCCTGGAAGCAGGGCATCAATGGCTTCACCACCGTAGTGGCTTCGTCTCAGGTCTCAGTGTTGTGTCTCCGGATTTGCCTAGAAACACCACCTACACCCTTTCACCAGGACAACCGTCGCCTGGCCCACCTAGCCTTCTCCGTCCCCCCATCGCAATTACAAGTCGTGCAGGAATATTAACCTGCTTCCCATCGATTACGCCTTTCGGCCTCACCTTAGGGGTCGACTCACCCTGCCCCGATTAACGTTGGACAGGAACCCTTGGTCTTCCGGCGAGGAGGCTTTTCACCCCCTTTATCGTTACTTACGTCAGCATTCGCACTTCTGATATCTCCAGCATACCTCTCGATACACCTTCGCAGACTTACAGAACGCTCCCCTACCACTCACACATAAGTGTGAATCCGCGGCTTCGGTGCCTGGTTTGAGCCCCGTTACATCTTCCGCGCAGGCCGACTCGACTAGTGAGCTATTACGCTTTCTTTAAATGATGGCTGCTTCTAAGCCAACATCCTAGCTGTCTGAGCCTTCCCACATCGTTTCCCACTTAACCAGAACTTTGGGACCTTAGCCGGCGGTCTGGGTTGTTTCCCTCTTCACGACGGACGTTAGCACCCGCCGTGTGTCTCCCGGATATTACTTACTGGTATTCGGAGTTTGCATGGAGTTGGTAAGTCGGGATGACCCCCTAGTCCAAACAGTGCTCTACCCCCAGTAGTATTCGTCCGAGGCGCTACCTAAATAGCTTTCGGGGAGAACCAGCTATCTCCGAGTTTGATTGGCCTTTCACCCCCAGCCACAGGTCATCCCCTAACTTTGCAACGTTAGTGGGTTCGGTCCTCCAGTTGATGTTACTCAACCTTCAACCTGCCCATGGCTAGATCACCCGGTTTCGGGTCTACACCTTGCAACTAGACGCCCAGTTAAGACTCGGTTTCCCTACGGCTCCCCTATACGGTTAACCTCGCTACAAAATGTAAGTCGCTGACCCATTATACAAAAGGTACGCAGTCACCCCGAAGGGCTCCCACTGCTTGTACGTACACGGTTTCAGGTTCTATTTCACTCCCCTCACAGGGGTTCTTTTCGCCTTTCCCTCACGGTACTGGTTCACTATCGGTCAGTCAGGAGTATTTAGCCTTGGAGGATGGTCCCCCCATATTCAGACAGGATGTCACGTGTCCCGCCCTACTCGATTTCACATCAAGGTTGTTTTCGTGTACGGGGCTATCACCCTGTATCGCTGGCCTTTCCAGGACCATTCCACTAACTTCCAAGCTGCTTAAGGGCTAATCCCCGTTCGCTCGCCGCTACTAAGGGAATCTCGGTTGATTTCTTTTCCTCGGGGTACTTAGATGTTTCAGTTCTCCCGGTTCGCCTCGTTAAGCTATGTATTCACTTAACGATACCCAGCTTGTGCTGGGTGGGTTTCCCCATTCGGAAATCTGTGAGTAATAGCGTCTCTTACCGACTTCTCACAGCTTATCGCAGGTTAGTACGTCCTTCATCGCCTCTGACTGCCAAGGCATCCACCATGTACGCTTAGTCACTTAACCATACAACCCCAAGAAGTGTCGTCGAAACGACGCGACT
>NZ_CDDF01000006.1 GCF_000819865.1 Aeromonas eucrenophila | reverse complement strand
CGTCACGCTTATCGCGTTGAGGAGGCGCATATTACGCTCCTCACTTCGAAAGTCAAGCGCTTGTTTTCGCTTTTCTTTCGGCGCCCACTTCACCAGGAAGCTAGCTCATCAGTCCGGCGTGTTCCGCCGTGCTGGTAGGGGCGCATTATAGGGAGCCAGCGCACGATGACAAGGGCTTTTTGTGAAAAAGATCCCGTTTGCTGAAAAAGCAGGCTGAAGTGTACAAAACACCTGCATCCCTTCTGTCTCACGCTACTTTTTTACCCAAATTATCGCTCTTGGCCTGGATGCAGTTTACCCAACCGCTTGCGTGTTGCTGCCAGTTATCGACCCTTTGGAGTTCAAAGGCCAATTCCAGCACCTGTGTGTGCTGCTCCTTATATAAGGTGTGTTTGCAGTCTTGGCTCTTTTGCCCTGTTCACTCTCTGGCTGCCAACTGATTTATGGCCTAGTCCGTTTTGCTTTGCTGCAACTCTGTCATGGCTAGACGGCCACCTCGGCTACTTTCTCTATATAACGTCGTTGGAAGGATTTGCCGTCATCCAGTGCGGGTACGACCAGAACGCCTGCTTTAATAAAGAGATGAAAGGCCAATGGCCAAAAGACCTGCCTCCAAGGCCATTCCACGGCGCACAGACGAGATAGATAATGACAATGACTCTGACCGCATCAGCATATCCTGCCAGAGACAATCAGATGATTTTCTTGGCCTTCTGCCGAAAAAACAGGATAATTTTTAGACAAACACGGGAGTTACGGGCGTTGGTTGTCACAACACCATATTAAATAACTAAAAAATGTCTTTTCGATCAGGATCGATAGAGGTCGGAAAAGGAGAGTGACATGTTTAACGATGCGATCTGGGAACACATTGATCGGTTCACCAAGGCCAAGAAGACCAGCGATATCCAGCAACAACTGGAGCGCTTCAGTCATCAGATGGGGTTTGATTACTTCCGTTTGCTGATTATTTTTCCCATCAGCATGCAAAAATCTCACGTAGCATTATTTAACAATTGCCCAACCAGCTGGTTTGAAGCCTATTCGGAGCGGCACTACCTGACTCAGGATCCAGTGGTTTTTCTGGGCCTTAAGCAGACCCAGCCCATCTTCTGGAACAAACTCGACTGCGATTCCCCCTGGTTGCCCAGCGCCAGTCGGGAGGTGATGAACCTGGCGGCCGACTTCGGGGTGAGAAATGGCGTCTCCTTCCCGCTGCATACCCCGCAAGGAGAGCACGGCATCCTTTCCTTTATCAGCAAGGAAAAATCCAGTTCTGACCTGATGTTTGAAAACGTTCCCTTGCTGTCATTTTGCGCCAGCTACATCTTCAACTCGGCGCTGCAGCTGATAAAGAGCAGACCGGACCTGATGAAGCACCTGGCCGAGCTGTCGGATCGGGAGAAAGAGTGCCTGTTCTGGGCCAGCGAGGGCAAAACCTCCTGGGAGATCGCCACCATACTCGGCATCAGCGAACGCACGGTGAACTTCCACCTCAACCAGGTCACCAACAAGACGGACTCCAAGAACCGCAACCAGGCGATCGCCAAGAGCATCTCCAGCGGCATCATAGTGCCCTCCCTGGATGATGTGACCATCACCAATCTGCGTCTGTCCTAGACAGGCCGATGGAAAAGCAAAAAGAGCCGCGATGCGGCTCTTTTCCATTCTGTGGCTAGGTCATATCACCCTAGGATAGCAATCATTCCAATTTATCCTGCGTGTCCTGTTCAGCCCTCCAGCAGGGCCAGGGCGGCGTCGAAATCATAGCGATCCACCTGTTGAGCTACCCGAGCCAGACGCTCGGCCAGTGCGGGTGCCAAGGCAAGGGCTCGCAGCTCAAGCAGCGCCTCGACCGCCTCGCTGTCACTCTCGGCCAGCAAACGGCCAAGTCGGGCCAATCGTGGCTGAAGGTAGGGATCGGACTCCTGTGTCCGCGGTTTCGGCGCAGGCTGCTCCTCTCCCAGACAGGCCAGAGCATCGAGCACCGGCCCCAGTCTTAACTCAACCTCGGCCAGACTGGCCTGGACCAGGTCATCCGCCGCTCCTGTCTGGCAGAGCCGTTCCAGTTCAGCTGCCGCTTGTGTTATCCCGAAGGCGCCGATATTGCCAGCCGTTCCCTTCAGGCTGTGTGCGAGCCGAGCCGCCGCCGCAGGATCGGGGTCGGCAAGTGCGACTTCGAACTGTTCGGCAAAGCCTCGATAGGCGGCAAGGAATTTGTGCAGCAGTCGCTGATAGAGATCGGCATGCCCCTGACAGGTGGCCAATCCGGCGGCCTGATCGATGCCATCAAGTTCGACGGGCAAGATGATGCCGGCATGCAGTGTAACCTCTGCCACCTTAGCCGCCGGCAAACGGGCTCGCGGCCTGATCCACCTGGCCAGAGTGGCAAACATGATATCCACATTGAGTGGCTTGGCGATGTGATCGTTCATGCCACACGCCAGCACGCGCTCACGATCTCCGCTGATGGCGTTGGCCGTCATGGCGATCACCGGCAGCGTCGCGAAACGCGGCTGCTGGCGGATCAGCTGGGTCGCGGTGTAACCGTCCATCACCGGCATCTGACAATCCATCAAGACGCCGTCGAAGTCGGCATCACGTTCCAGCAGATCGAGCGCCTGCTGACCATCAAACGCCTGATGCAACTCTATGCCCACGCCCTGCAACAGCTCGTTGACCAGCTCACGGTTCAACTCGTTGTCCTCCACCAGCAGCAGGCGGGCACCACGCAGGCTGGCCGTGGTGCTGGCGCTCTGCTCGCTGCGTTCAGCCAGGCGGGTATCGAGCTGAGGCGTCCTACCGAGCGCCCCCCCCAACGCCTCCAGCAAGGTGGATGGTGTCACCGGCTTGGTCAGCACCATGGGCAACACGACACCGTGCAACTCTGCCTGCTCACGCACCTCCTCACGGCCGAAGGCTGTGACCATGATCACCGACGGTGTGCGGACCAGGTTGGCCCCATGTATCTGCCGCACCGTCTCAACTCCGTCCATGCCCGGCATGCGCCAGTCCATCAACACCAGGTCATAGGGCAAGTGCTTGTGCTCGGCTTCCACCAGCATTGCCAGGGCCATGCGACCACTATCGGCCACGTCCACCTCGACCCCAAAGCTGCTGGCCATGCCAGATAGGATCTCGCGGGCGCTGGCATTGTCGTCGACCACCAGCGCCCGCACACCGCGCAGCTCGTCCTGGGTGAACATGCGCCGTGGCAACAGCTCGTCCTGGCGTCCAAGGATGGCCGTAAAATGGAAGGTGGAGCCCTGCCCAGGCACGCTTTCTACCCAGATGCGCCCCCCCATCAACTCGATCAGGCGTTTGGAGATGGAGAGACCCAATCCGGTGCCACCGTATTTGCGGGTGATGGAGCTGTCACCCTGGCTGAAGGAGCGGAATATCCCTTCGCATTGTTCGATGCTCATGCCAATACCGGTATCACGCACCCAGAAGTGCAGCTCCAATCCAGCGCCATCATCGCCGAGCAACTCGGCACCTACTACTATCTCGCCGCGCTCGGTGAACTTCACGGCATTATTGCCCAGGTTGATCAGTACCTGCCCCAGCCGCAGCGGATCCCCCACCAGTGCGGTAGGCAGCTCGAGGGCAGTATCAAACAGCAGCTCAAGGCCCTTGTCTTCGGCACGCAGGCCAATCATGTTGGCAAAATTGTCCAGCACATCCTCCAAATGGAAGGGGATCTGCTCCAGATCCATCTTGCCGGCCTCGATCTTCGAGAAATCGAGAATGTCGTTGATGATGCCGAGCAGGTTCTCCGCCGAGCGATGCACCTTTTCGATGTAGTTGCGCTGGCGACGATCCAGCTCTGTACCCAACGCCAGATGGCTCATGCCGATGATGGCGTTCATCGGGGTACGGATCTCGTGGCTCATATTGGCGAGGAAGGCGCTCTTGGCCTGGGTCGCCTCCTCCGCGACCGCGCGTGCCTCGGTCAGCGCCGTGACGTCGATATTGACCCCGGTTGCCCGCAGCGGCGTTCCCTCCGGGGTGCGCGTGAAGCGACACAGGGACTTGAAGGTGCGCACCGCACCATCCCGTTGACGCAGGATACGAAAATCGATCTCGAGTCGGTCATCGCCGTTTGCGATCGCCATTTCGAAGGCGTCGCCGGCAGGCGTCGCATCATCGGGGTGCAGCAGCGCCTTCCAGTGATCCAGCGTGCCGCCGAAGCCACCCGGCTCCAGCCCGAACATATTTTCCAGCTGGGGTGTCCAGTAGCCATGGCCGGTCACGAGATCCATGTCGAACAGACCTATGCCGCCAGCCTCCTGCGCCAGCGTCAGGCGCTCACTGGCCGTGCGCAACCTGGCCCCCAACGCCCGGCGCTCACTGACATCCCGCACCGAGGCACAGACACAGGTGCCACGCCCGGCCAGAGTGGGCAGGTGGGACAAGCCGATCTCCACGGAGAACAGGCCGCCATCCTTGCGCACCCCTTGCAGATCTTCGATGCTCTCCCCCATCTGGCGAGTGCTGCCGTGAGTGATGAAGTCATCACGCCGCGCCACATGGGCGCCACGGCCGCTCTCCGGTACCAGACACTCGATGGATTGACCGATCAGCTCGCCGCTGGCATAGCCGAACAGCTTGTCCAGCTGCGGATTGGTGAGCAGGATGCGGCCATCGGCACCGATCACCAGCATGCCGTCTGGCGCCGCCTCTATAATGCCGCGATACCAGGCCTCGGTGGCCCGCAACGCAGATTGCTGCACCTCCAGTTCTACCGCCTGACGCTCCAGTTGCAGGGTTTGTGCCCCCATCTCGTCGGCCTGGCGCCGGGTCTCCTGTAACAGAGTCAGGGCGGCCTCGCTGCGTTCCATGATGGCCATGGCACCAGCCAGCCTGGGCAACACCTCCTGCAATAAGAGAGCCTCAGTCTCCCCAAGGGGATGGAAACCGGCCAACTCCATTACACCGAGCAGTCGATCGCCACGCATCACGGGTTGCACCAGCAGGTGGCTGGCAGGCGCCTCCCCCAGCTGGGAACGCACATGCCAGAATGACTCGGCCAACCCCTCCAGCTGACGCGGCCGACGATCGATCGCGCACTGACCGAGCAGCCCCTCACCGAGAGCAACCGTCACTGCCAGCGGATGCGCGGGATCATTGGCATAACCCCCCAACAGTTGCAGGCTGCTTGAGCCTTGATGCAGGCTGTAGAGCCCCCCCTGGCAGATGCCGAGGGATGGGGCCATGTGAGCGAAGAAGACTTGCGCCAACTCCTGCGGAGTCTCTGCCTGCTGCAGTTCGACCTGCAGCAAAGAGACATGGGACTTGACCTTGCGCTGCAGCTCGAGCTGGCGTGCCTCGAGCTGCAGCGTGGCGATGGCCCGCGCCAAGTCGCCAGTCTCGTTGGACATATCGACATGGGGTATGGGTTGATCCAGCTGCCCGGCCGCCAGCAGGTCCACCGCATGGCGCACTCGATCGAGCGGATTGTTGATCGATTTGCTGACCAACCAGGCCAGCATCAGCGCCAGCGCCAGGCCTCCCAGCAGCAGGATGGAGGTGAGCACGCTGCTGCGCTTGGCATAATCGCTGATTTGCATGACCAGATCCCGCAGAGCCTCCTGTTTGATCTTTGCAATCTGCGTCAGCATGCTGTCGGCGCGAAAATCCAGCAGCTCGAACTCATCGCCGTTGAGCAGCGCCTGCGCCTGATCCTGATGGCCCTGCGCGGCCAGTTGCAAGGCTCTGTCGCCGAGCTGTTGGTGACGTTCGAGCTGTAGTTTGAGTTCGGAGGCATTGATCAGGTTTTCGGTACGCCAGAGTGTCGGCTGGGTCAGAGCCAGCTCCTCGCGCAGGCGCAACTGGGCGTCATGCAGCTGCTTGATGGCCTCGCGCCTGATGTCTTCATCATCGGTACCGACGGCCTTGTGGAGCGCCTGTACGATATGCGGCAACTGTACCCGCGCCTCCTGTAGGTGGAGGGCACCTACCAAATCCTTGCTGTAGAGATGATCCAGATCCCGGGTCAGTTTGGTCTGGACACGCAGGCTCTGCACCCCAAGTGCCAGCGCAAGCACCAGCAACACGGCAAACCCCAGTATCAGCTTGTGTCGCAGCGCGAGCCGCTCAAGCAGGGCAAGCACTCTCATCATGGGCTCCTTGTTCCTGGCTCAGGGGGTTGGGCTATGCTTGGCCGCCAGCAGATTGGTCATATCCTGCTCGCTGTCGCTAAAACGCTCGGCGATAGCCCGGAATTGCTCGTGGGCAGACAGAAAGGCATCGCAGACGTCCGGATCGAAGTGCCGGCCCCCCCCCTGGCGGATGATCTCCACCGCTTCCTGGTGAGACATGCCTGGCTTGTACACCCGGCGACTGATCAGCGCATCATAGACGTCGGCCACCGCCATCAGCCGGGCGCTGATGGGAATGGCATCTCCGGCCAGACCCTGCGGGTAGCCGCTGCCGTCCCACTTCTCCTGATGGCTGTAGGCTATCTCCTTGGCCAGACGCAGAAAGTCCACCGAGATGCCGAGCTGATCCTCGGCCCGCTGGATGGCATCACGCCCCAGGGTGGTGTGGGTCATCATGATCTCGAACTCTTCCACCGTTAAACGGCCGGGTTTCAGCAGGATGTGATCCGGGATGCCGACCTTGCCGATGTCGTGCAGGGGGGCCGACTTGAACAGCAGCCCGATGGTGTCGTCGTCGAGGAAGTGACGAAAACGGGGGTGATCCCGCAGCAGCTCGGCCAGCAGTTTGACGTAGTGCTGGGTGCGGCGAATATGATTGCCGGTCTCGTTGTCACGAGTCTCCGCCAGGGAGGCCATGGCCTGGATGGTCACGTCCTGGATGGCCATCACCTCGCGGGTGCGGCGCTGGACCTCCTGCTCGAGAAAGTCGTTCTGATCCCGCAGGAAATCGGCGGCAGCCTTGATCTTCAGTTGGGTATCAACCCGGGCCAGCACCCGGGGCGGGCTGATGGGCTTGGTGATGTAATCCACGGCACCGAGCGCCAGTCCCTGGATCTCGCTCTCCACGGCGGTCATGGCGGTGAGGAAAATGATGGGAATATCGCGGGTTCGCGGCTCTTGCAGGAGCCGCTCGGCCACCTGATGGCCGGAGAGTCCCGGCATCATGATGTCGAGCAGTATCAGCTCAGGCAGAGGATCCCCCTGCAGGATGCGTAGCGCCTTCTCACCACTGTTGGCAACCTTGACCCTGTACTTGTCCTTGAGCAAGGCGGCCATCAGCATCAGGTTGTCCGGGGTATCGTCCACCACCAGCACGGTTGCTGACTGATGGAAGTCTTGAGGATGATTCATGGTGCTTCCTGCTCCAGTTCAATAATGAGTGACCATTGCCATAAGCCACTCGATCTAGAGGAAGCTTAGCTTTGATATAAACTGCCTGCTTTCAATAAGTTGAGCAATAAAAAACCGGCGCACCACTGGCATGGTGCGCCGGTTTTCAGGCGGGATCTCCCGGGGCGGACGGCGCAGTGAACCTGGGGTCTATTCCACGGTGACGGATTTAGCCAGGTTGCGCGGTTGATCCACGTCGGTGCCCTTGATCAGGGCGACGTGGTAGGAGAGCAACTGCAACGGCACCGTGTAGACGATGGGGGCTATCATCTCTTCCACGTGGTTGAGGCTCATCACCCGCATGGTCTCGTCGCTCTTGAAGCCGGCATCCGCATCGGCGAACACGTAGAGGATGCCGCCGCGGGCACGCACCTCTTCCACGTTGGACTTCAGCTTCTCCAGCAGATCGTTGTTCGGCGCCACCACTATGATGGGCATCTCGGCATCGATCAGCGCCAGCGGGCCGTGCTTGAGCTCACCGGCGGCATAGGCCTCGGCATGGATGTAGGAGATCTCTTTCAGCTTGAGCGCCCCCTCCATGGCGATGGGGTACTGGCTGCCGCGGCCGAGGAACAGGCTGTGGTGCTTGTCGGCGAACTCTTCGGCCAGGGTCTCGATCTGCTTGGCCAGCGCCAGGCTCTCCTTGATGCGCAGCGGCAGCGCTTGCAGCGCCTTGACCAGCTCGGCCTCGGCGGCGGCACTCAGGTTGCCACGGCAGTGACCGACGGAGGCCACCAGCATCAGCAGGCCGGCCAGCTGGGTGGTGAAGGCCTTGGTGGAGGCGACGCCGATCTCGGCACCGGCCCGGGTCATGAAGGCGAGATCCGATTCACGTACCAGGGAAGAGCCCGGCACGTTGCAGATGGCAAGCGAGCTCATGTAGCCGGACTCCTTGGCCAGACGCAGGGCGGCCAGGGTATCGGCGGTCTCGCCGCTCTGGGACAGGGTCACCAGCAGGCTGTTGGGGCGTACCACGGACTTGCGATAGCGGAACTCGGAGGCGATCTCCACGTCGCAGGAGACACCGGCGATCTCCTCGAACCAGTAGCGCGCCACCATGCCGGAGTTGTAGGAGGTGCCACAGGCGACGATCTGGACGTGCTCGACCTTGTCGAAGATGGCGCGGGCGCCGTTGCCGAACGACTCGACGATCACGTGATCGTTGCCAAGACGCCCTTCCAGGGTGTTGGTGATGGCCTTGGGCTGCTCGTAGATCTCTTTGAGCATGTAGTGGCGATATTCGCCCTTGTCACCGGCATCGTGGGACAGCTCGGACTCCAGCTCCTCGCGCACCACGGCGTCGCCGTTGGTGTCGAACACATGGACGTCGCGGCGGGTCACCTCGGCCACGTCCCCCTCTTCCAGGAAGATGAAGCGACGGGTCACTGGCAGCAGGGCCATCTGATCGGAGGCGATGAAGTTCTCGCCGATGCCGCGGCCAATCACCAGCGGAGAGCCGGAGCGGGCCACCACCACGCGGCTGTCGTCGCGGCTGTCCATCACCACAGTGCCGTAGGCACCGCGCAGCTGCTTCACCGCCACCTGCATGGCGGCCAGCAGGCTGGGGGCGGATTTCAGCTCGTGGTGTACCAGGTGGGCGATCACCTCGGTGTCGGTGTCGGAGCTGAACTCGTAGCCCATGCCCTGCAACCTGCTGCGCAGCTCTTCGTGGTTCTCGATGATGCCGTTGTGCACCACCACGATATGTTCGGAGATGTGGGGGTGGGCATTGCGCTCGGACGGCTCGCCGTGAGTGGCCCAGCGGGTGTGGGCGATGCCGGTGCCGCCGTGGACGGACTGCTCTTCCAGCGCCTTGGCCAGTTCGGCCACCTTGCCCAGACGACGCACCCGCTGCAGCGGCTGGTTGGCGCTGAACACGGCCACCCCGGCGGAGTCATAACCGCGGTACTCGAGACGGCGCAGGCCTTCCACCAGAATTTCAGCCACATCACGTTGGGCCACGGCCCCGACGATGCCACACATAGACTTCTCCTTGAACTTGAACTGTTAACAATGGGATGAGCAGGCGAGATTCAGCCTGCGAGGGGGGCGCAGATCAGCGTCACCCCTTTGGATTCGAGTAGTTGCCGGGTCTCGTCGGCCAGGCCGGCGTCGGTGACCAGGGTATGGATCTGTGCCCAGGGCAGCTCCAGATTGGGGATCTTGCGGCCTATCTTCTCCGACTCGACCATGACGATGACCTCGCGGGACACCTCGGCCATCACCCTGGACAGGCCCACCAGCTCGTTGAAGGTGGTGGTGCCTCGCTCCGGGTCTATGCCGTCGGCACCGATGAACAGCTGGTCGAAGTCGTAGGAGCGCAGCACCTGCTCCGCCACCTGGCCCTGGAAGGATTCGGAGTGGGGATCCCAGGTGCCGCCGGTCATCAGCAGGGTGGGCTCGTTCTCCAGCTCGCGCAGGGCGCCGGCCACGTTGAGGGAGTTGGTCATCACGATGAGGCCACGCTTGCTGCCCAGCATGGGGATCATGGCGCTGGTGGTGCTGCCGCTGTCGATGATGACGCGGTTATGATCGCGGATGCGCTCGGCGGCGGCACGGGCGATGGCCAGCTTTCGGTTCGAAACTTGTTCGAGGTTGCTGTCCGCCACCATCTCGCTCGGCAGGGGCACAGCACCACCGTAACGACGCAGCAGCAGACCACCGGTCTCCAGCACGGCCAGATCCTTGCGGATGGTTACTTCCGAGGTGGAGAAGTATTTGGCGAGGGTATCGACGCTCACTTCCCCCTGTTCCTGTACCAGGGTCACTATGGTGTGGCGACGCTGCTGAGTGTTTCGCTTGGTCATCTTAAAGTTTCGATTCGAAATAATGTCGAAATGTTAGCGTCTTTTTTGGAAAAATAAAACCGCAAATAGGATCCGATTTGGTTCGATGCCAGAATGGACAGGCTGATTTGCAACGAGGACGCCATGCAAAAACGAGTCATCTGGCTGGTGGAAGATGAGGCCAGCATCGCCGACACCCTGATCTATGCGCTGCAAACCGACGGTTTCGAGGTGGAGTGGTTCCCTCTCGGTCAGCCGTTGCTGGTGCGACTGGAACAGACGCGACCCGATTTTCTGATCCTGGATGTGGGGCTGCCTGACATCAGCGGTTTCGAACTGTGCAAGCAGGTACGAGCCCGCTGCGACACACCGCTGATGTTCCTCACCGCCCGCAGCGAGGAGATAGACCGGCTGATCGGGCTGGAGATTGGGGCCGACGACTACGTGGCCAAGCCGTTCTCGCCGCGGGAGGTGTGCGCCAGGGTGCGGGTGATACTGCGCCGTAGCCAGCCGGTCGCTCAGGCCACCAGCCAGCCGCTGGTGCTGGACGAGGAGCGGGCCCGTATCTGCTTCCACGGCCAGGCGCTGGCCCTCACTCGCTACGAGTACCTGCTGCTCAAGACCCTGATGCAGGCGCCGGGTAGGGTCTACTCCCGCCAGCAGCTGATGGATCTGGTGTGGAGCGGGGCCGAAGAGAGCCTGGATCGCACCGTCGACACCCACATCAAGACCCTGCGCGCCAAGCTGCGGGAGCGTGACGCCGAGGCCAATCTGATCCTGACCCACCGCGGGCTGGGCTACAGCCTGGAACTGGCATGAGCATAAAACCGCAACTGCCATGCGCTCTAGGACGAGGCTAGGTATGAGAACAGGACTCCAACAGCCGTACTGGCGGGACTACGCATGAGAATAGGGCTGCAACTGCTGTGCGGGCTGGTGCTGATCTTCGCGCTGGCCGCCTGGTTCGTGCTGGAGATCTTCGTCGAGGAGATAAAACCCGGGGTGCGCAGCGCCACCGAGGACACCCTGGTCGACATGGCCCAGCTGCTGGCCCCGCTGGCGTTGGACGATCTGCAGGAAGGCAGGATGGAAGATGGCCGACTGGCCGGCGCCTTCGCCCGCCTCAACCAGAGCCCCATCAACGCCCTGATCGACGGCCACCTCAAGCAGCAGGCGGAGTACCGCATCTACGTAGCCGATGCCAAGGGCAAGGTGGTCTATGACTCGAGCGGTCAGGATCTCGGCAAAGACTACTCCCGCTGGAACGACGTCTACCGCACCCTGCGCGGTGAGTACGGCGCCCGCAGCACCCGCAGTGACCCAGACGATCCCGCCAGCTCGGTGATGCACGTGGCCGCCCCGCTGCGCTCGGGGGAGCAGATCCTCGGCTCCCTCACGGTCGCCAAGCCCAACCGCACCCTGCTGCCCATGATAGAGCGCAGCGAGCGCCAGCTGCTGCAGGGGGCGGCGGTGCTGCTCTGCCTCTCGCTGCTGATCGGCGCCCTGCTGGTGTGGTGGCTCACCCGCGCCATCGGCAAGCTGGTGCACTACGCCGATGCGGTCAGTCAGGATCAGCCCGCCAGCCTGCCCAGACTCCACAGCCCGGAGCTGGACCGGCTCGGCCGCTCCCTGGAGACCATGCGCCGCCAGCTCGACGGCAAGTCCTACATCGAAGGCTATGTGCACAGCCTGACCCACGAGCTGAAGAGCCCGCTGGCCGCCATTCGCGGGGCAGGGGAGATACTGGCCGAGGCACCGCCACCGGAGGTTGCCCAGCGCTTTATCGGCAACATCAACCTGGAGACGGCCCGCATGCAGCGACTGATCGAGCGCATGCTGCAACTGGCCAAGCTGGAGTCGGGTCAGGGGCTGGACAGACAGGCCATCGCACCCGCCAGGCTAGGCAGGCGGACCCTGGACGCCCGCCAGATAGTCGCAGAGCGCCGCCAGATAAGCCTGGAGGCCGAGCTCGGCGAGGCTCCCAAGCAGCGATGGGATCCCCTGCTGGTGGAGCAGGCCCTCGGCAACCTGCTGGATAACGCCCTCGACTTCTCCCCCCTGGGGGGCCAAGTCTGGTTGAGCGGCAAGATGAGCGCCGACGGCTACTGCTTCCGGGTGCGGGATCAGGGGCCCGGCATCCCGGACTATGCGCTGCCACGGATCTTCGAGCGTTTCTACTCCCTGCCCAGGCCCGACAAGGGCAAGAGCAGCGGCCTGGGGCTCAGCTTTGCCGCCGAGGTGGCCCGCCAGCACGGCGGCCAACTGACCCTGGGCAACCTGCCGGAAGGCGGGGTGCTGGCCGAGTTGTGGCTGCCGGCCGGCTGACTTCACACCGAGCACACAGAGCGCAGCTAGGCTGTGCCTCCTCGAGAGCTTGCCCCACCAGGGGCATAGACGCGCATTCAGATGAATCAAGGAGATATTCATGCCCCGCATCCTGCTGTCCGGCCTGCTCGCCGCCGGCCTGCTCTGCTCATTGCCCGCCAGCGCAGCCTCCGGCTGCCTGCTGTTTGCCGATGGCAGCGGCAAACCGATTTCCACCGAGGGGGATTGCGCCGCCCAGCTGCCACCCGCCTCCACCTTCAAGATCCCGCTGGCGCTGATGGGCTATGACAGCGGCTTCCTGGTGGATGAACAGCTGCCAGCCCTGCCGTTCAAGCCCGGCGACGCCGACTTCCTGCCGGAGTGGCGGGAGACCACCACCCCGAGCCGCTGGATGACCTACTCGGTGATTTGGTACTCCCAGCGCCTCACCGAGTGGCTGGGGATGGCTCGCCTCCAGCAATACGTCGACCGCTTCGACTACGGCAACCGGGATCTCTCCGGCAACCCGGGCAAGCACGACGGTCTGACCCAGGCCTGGCTCAGCTCCAGCCTCGCCATCAGCCCGCAGGAGCAGGCCCGCTTCCTCGGCAAGCTGGTGAGCGGCAAGCTGCCGGTCTCAGCCCAGACGCTGCAGCACACGGCCAATATCTTGCGACAGCCCGACATCGACGGCTGGCAGATCCACGGCAAGACCGGCATGGGCTATCCCAAGCTGCTGGATGGCAGCCTCAACCGGGAGCAGCAGATCGGCTGGTTCGTCGGCTGGGCCAGCAAGCAGGACAAGAAGCTCATCTTCGTCCACACCGTCATCCAGAAGCCGGGTAAACAGTTTGCCTCGCTCAGAGCCAAGGAAGAGGTGTTCGCCGCCTTGCCGGCCCAGCTGAAGAAGCTGTAACCCCTTCCCTCAACCGGCGCCTGGCGCCGGTTTTTTTATTGCCCTTCACCCTCACTTCACAGGGCCCCATCACCCCTTCACCCTGACTCTGCACCATGGCACCCATCAACAAGGAGATGCGTCATGGTCAAACAGATACTCACCCACAAGATTGTCCTGCTGCTACTGCTCAGCCTGCTGCTGATGATCCCCGTTCACTCCATCATGGAGCTGAACCGGGAACGCCAGGCTTACCGCAGTCAGGCCATCCACAGCATCATGGCCAGCAGCAGCGGTCCGCAGCGCTTGCTGGGGCCTGTGCTGGTGCAACCCTATACCCGAGCCGTCACCGTGGAGCAGGACGGCAAGCGCTTCGTGCGCGAGGAGCGGGTCTACCGCTATCTGCTGCCGGATCAGCTGGATGTGCGGGCCAGCATGGAGGTCACCCCGCGCAAGCTCGGCATCTATCAGGCGCAGGTGTACCAGGCCCGCCTCTCCCTCTCCGGCCGCTTGCCAAGCAATCTAAACGACAAGGCGCTGGTGGCCGGCAACCCGGACTTGCGTTTTGACGGCGCGGATCCCGCCCTTGTCCCGGGCAAGCCCTACCTCAGCCTGGTGCTGTCCGATGCCCGCGGCATCAACAGCGTGCCCGAGCTGCGGCTGGGGGAGGCGCGTATCCCCTTCGCGCCCGGCGCCCTGTTGGGAGATGGGATGGCCGGCATCCACGCGCCACTCGATGCCTTGCCCGGCGAGGATGGCCGCTTTCACATCGAGCTGAACCTGCAGGGGATGAACGCGCTGGAAGTGGTCCCCCTCGGTCAGGACAGCAAGTTGCATCTGAGCGGTAACTGGCCCCACCCCAACTTCATCGGCGACTTCCTGCCGGGCAACCGCACCCTGGGCGAGCAGGGGTTCGAAGCCAGCTGGCAGACCAGCTGGTTTGCCACCGACATGGAGACCCGCTTCACCCGCCTGATGAAAGGGGTGGGCGCCAAGCTGCCGAGTTTCAGCGTCAGCCTGGTACAGCCGGTGGATCACTATCAGCTGAACGAGCGGGCCGCCAAGTATGCCCTGCTGTTCATCGGCCTCACCTTCCTCAGTTTCTTCATGTTCGAGCTGCTCAAGGGGCTGCGGGTGCACCCAATCCAGTACGCCCTGGTGGGCATGGGGCTGGCCATCTTCTATCTGGTGCTGCTGGCGCTGACCGAGCACCTGGGCTTTGGCTGGGCTTACCTGGTCGCCAGCCTCGCCAGCGTGTCGCTCAACGGCTTCTACCTCAGCCACGTGCTGGGCGGGCCGCGTCAGGGCCTTGGCTTCGCGGCTCTGCTCGGGCTGGTATACAGCATATTGTTCGGATTACTGCAGGCAGAAGAGATAGCCCTGCTGCTCGGCGCCCTGCTGCTGTTTGCCATACTGGCGCTGGTCATGATGCTGACCCGCAAGCTGGACTGGTATCGGGTGATGGCCACGTCCTCCTCCCCGCGCGAGTCATAGCCGGCAAGCCAAAAACAAAACCGGCGCCCTTGGGCGCCGGTTTCATTTCATTGATCGGGCATCACTTCTTCACCGGGCGGGCCCAGTGCTTGATGTGACGCTGGGGTACCCGGGTGATGACCAGCTCATCCTCATCCACATCCTTGGTGATGGTGGAACCCGCCCCCAGGGTCGCGCCCTTGCCGATCCGCACCGGCGCCACCAGCTGGGTGTCGGAGCCGACGAAGACGTCGTCCTCGATGATGGTCTGGAACTTGTTCACCCCATCATAATTACAAGTAATGGTGCCGGCGCCAATGTTCACCCTGGCGCCGACTTCTGCATCCCCCAGGTAGGTCAGATGACCACACTTGGAGCCAACCCCGAGCCGCGACTTCTTCATCTCGACGAAGTTGCCGACGTGGGCATCCTGCTCCAGCACGGCGCCGGGGCGCAGGCGGGCGAAGGGACCGACCGAGCATTGATCGGCCACCAAAGCACCCTCGATGACGGAGTAGGGCTTCACTTCGGTATGGTCGCCGATCTCGCAATCCTTCAGCACGGCACCCGCACCGATGCGCACATGGTTGCCGAGCCTCACCTTGCCCTCGATGATGACGTTGACGTCGATCACCACCTCTTCCCCGATCTCGAGCTCGCCGCGCAAATCGAAGCGGGCGGGGTCGATCAGGGTGGCACCGGCGATCATCAGCTTCTCGGCCTGCATCTTCTGATAAGTGCGCTCGAGCTGGGCCAGTTGCACCCGGTTGTTGGCCCCTTCCACTTCCATGGCGCCGTCCGGGTGGACGGCGGCGATGGGGCAACCATCCCCGTGGGCCATGGCGATCACGTCGGTGAGGTAGAACTCTCCCTGGGCATTCTTGTTGTCCAGACGGGACAACCAGCTGCGCAGCTGCGCGCCCTTGGCCACCAGCACGCCGGTGTTCACCTCGCGGATGGCGAGCTGCTCGGCATTGGCATCCTTCTGCTCGACGATGCCGACCACCTGACCGTTCGCCCGCACGATGCGGCCATAACCGGTCGGGTTATCCAGCACCACGGTCAGCAGCGCCATGCCGTCATCCACCTTGGCGGCCAGCAGCCGTTGCAGGGTCTCTGGCTGGATCAGCGGGGTATCGCCGTACAGCACCAGCACGTCGTCTTCGTCGTTCCAGAACGGGATGGCCTGGGCGACCGCATGGCCTGTGCCCAACTGCTGCGCCTGCAGCACCCAGTTCAGATCCGGCGCGGCTATCCGCTCCTTCAGCAATTCGGCGCCGTGGCCATAGACCAGGTGCAACTGCTCGGCACCGATCTGGCGCGCGGTCTCGATGACATGGGAGACCATGGGCTTGTTGGCGACGGGGTGCAGTACTTTGGGCAGGGAGGAGCGCATACGAGTACCTTTACCCGCAGCCAGGATCACGACGTTGAGAGACATAGTCAGCCTTTGAAACTTGATGAAATACCCGGCGGAGTCTATCCAACGGATAAAAAAAAAGCGACCCGAAGGTCGCTTTTTGGATCACCGTGATTAGCGGTAATTCTTTTTGACGATATCAATAACCCGCAGCTGGGCCATCGCTTTGGACAGCTCGGCAGATGCCTGCGCATAGTCGATATCACCATGGGAGCTGTGGATACGCTCTTCGGCACGACGCTTGGCTTCCTGGGCTTTCGCCTCATCCAAGTCTTCGGCACGAATGGCGGTATCGGCCAGCACGGTCACGGACTCGGGTTGCACTTCCAGCATACCGCCGGAGATGTACAACACCTCTTCGCTACCATTTTGCTTGATCAAGCGGACCAGGCCCGGCTTGATGGCAGTCAGCAACGGAGCATGACCGTGGCGGAGACCCAGCTCACCCTCGGAGCCTGTTACCTGAGCAGATTGCACTCGACCGGAAAACAGTTTCCCTTCGGCGCTCACCACATCCAGGTGAAAGGAGATCATCTCAGCCATAGGCCCTCCTATCGAAGCTTACAGTTTCTTGGCTTTCTCGACGACTTCGTCGATGCTGCCAACCATGTAAAACGCCTGCTCTGGCAGATCGTCGTACTCGCCTTTCAGGATGCCCTGGAAACCACGGATGGTCTCTTTCAGCGGCACGTATTTGCCGGAAGAACCGGTAAATACTTCGGCCACGAAGAACGGCTGGGACAGGAAACGCTCGATCTTACGGGCACGGGATACGGTCAGTTTGTCTTCTTCTGACAGTTCATCCATACCCAGGATGGCGATGATGTCCTTCAGCTCTTTGTAGCGCTGCAGCACGATCTGTACACCACGAGCGGTCTCGTAGTGCTCCTTGCCTACCACCAGCGGATCCAGCTGACGGGAGGTGGAGTCCAGCGGGTCAACGGCCGGGTAGATACCCAGTGCCGCGATCTGACGGGACAGAACGATGGTCGCATCCAGGTGGGCGAAGGTGGTCGCCGGAGACGGGTCGGTCAAGTCATCCGCAGGCACGTAAACGGCCTGGACTGAAGTGATGGAACCAGTCTTGGTGGAGGTGATACGTTCTTGCAGAACACCCATCTCCTCGGCCAGAGTCGGCTGGTAACCTACTGCGGACGGCATACGGCCAAGCAGTGCGGATACTTCAGTACCGGCCAGGGTGTAACGGTAGATGTTATCCACGAAGAACAACACGTCACGACCCTCGTCACGGAACTTCTCGGCCATGGTCAGGCCGGTCAGCGCGACGCGCAGACGGTTTCCGGGCGGCTCGTTCATCTGACCGTAAACCAGAGATACTTTGTCCAGTACGTTGGACTCCATCATCTCGTGGTAGAAGTCGTTACCCTCACGGGTACGCTCACCCACACCGGCGAACACGGAGTAACCGCTGTGTTCGATCGCGATGTTACGGATCAGCTCCATCATGTTGACGGTCTTGCCTACACCGGCACCACCGAACAGACCGACCTTACCACCCTTGGCGAACGGACATACCAGGTCGATAACCTTGATGCCGGTCTCCAGCAGCTCGGCGCTGTTGGACTGATCTTCGTAGCTGGGGGCTTCGCGGTGGATAGACCAACGCTCTTCTTCGCCGATCGGGCCTTTCTCATCGATAGGCTCGCCCAGTACGTTCATGATACGACCCAGGGTCGAGGTACCAACCGGTACCTGGATGGCCTTGCCGCTGTTAACTACTTCCAACCCACGACGCAGACCGTCGGAGGAACCCATGGTGATGCAGCGAACGACGCCGCCGCCGATCTGTTGCTGAACTTCCAGTACCAGACCCTGGCCTTGGCCTTCGCTGATCACTTTCAGTGCATCGTACACCTGGGGCACGGCATCCTGCGGGAACTCGATGTCCACCACGGCGCCGATGATTTGGACGATGAAACCATTACTCATGTCAAATCCTCTAAACCTTTGATAACCCTTGCCTTACACCGCAGCAGCACCGGACACGATCTCTGTCAGTTCCTGGGTAATACTGGCCTGACGGGCCTTGTTGTACACCAGTTGCAGATCGTTAATCAGGTTACCGGCGTTGTCAGTCGCGGCTTGCATGGCAACCATTCGGGCTGCCTGTTCACTGGCCAAGTTTTCTACCACACCCTGGTACACCTGGGATTCGACATAGCGAATCAGCAGGGCATCCAGCAGTTGCTTGGGATCCGGCTCATAGAGGTAATCCCAGTGGTTCTTCTTGTTCAGCTTGCTGTCTTCTGTTACGGGCAAAGGCAGCAGTTGATCGACCTTCGGTTGCTGAACCATGGTGTTAACGAACTTGTTGTACACCAGATACAGCCTATCAATCTCACCGTTGTCGTAAGCCTTCAGCATGACCTTGACTGAACCAATCAGGTCATTGACGCTCGGGTTGTCACCCAGTCCTGAGACATGGGCTTTCACCTTGGCGCCGTGCCGTTCGAAGAAGTTGGAGGCTTTGCTACCGATCAGTGCCATGTCAACCTTGGCACCTTGCTCGCTCCATTTCTTCATATCGTTGAGGGCAGCCTTGAACAAGTTGATGTTCAGACCCCCACACAGGCCACGGTCGGTGGAGACGACGATGTAACCCACTCGCTTGACCTCACGTTCGATGAGGTAGGGGTGCTTGTATTCCAAGTTCCCCTGAGCGATATGGCCGATCACCTTGCGCATGGTTTCAGCGTACGGACGGCTGGCAGACATGCGTTCCTGCGCACGGCGCATTTTGCTGGCTGCCACCATTTCCATAGCGCTGGTGATCTTCTGAGTGTTTTTCACACTCCCGATCTTGTTACGTATCTCTTTTGCGCCGGCCATCTCTTCTCTCCATCAAGTGGCAGCTTGCGCTGCCACACACGCTTACCAGGTCTGGGTTGCCTTGAAGTCATCCAGCAACGCAGTCAGCTTGCCAACGACAGCGTCGTTGTAGTCAGCCGAGGCATTGATTTCAGCCATCAGCGGACCGTGCTGGGTATTGGCGTAAGAGAGCAGAGAGGCCTCGAAGTCGACGATCTTGGCGATTTCGACATCGGCGAGATAACCCTTCTCGGCGGCGAACAGCACCAGAGCCTGGTGAGCCACGCTCATCGGAGAGTACTGCTTCTGCTTCATCAGCTCGGTCACTTTCTGGCCGTGATCCAGCTGCTTGCGAGTCGCGTCGTCCAGATCGGAAGAGAACTGGGCGAATGCCGCCAGCTCACGATACTGGGCCAGCGCGGTACGGATACCACCGGACAGCTTCTTGACGATCTTGGTCTGAGCAGCACCGCCTACACGGGATACGGAGATACCCGGGTCAACCGCCGGACGAATACCGGAGTTGAACAGCTGAGTGGTCAGGAAGATCTGGCCATCAGTGATGGAGATCACGTTGGTCGGAACGAACGCAGAAACGTCACCAGCCTGGGTTTCGATGATCGGCAGCGCGGTCAAAGAACCGGTCTGGCCAGTCACGGCACCCTTGGTGAACTTCTCGACGTACTCGACGTTGACGCGGGAAGCACGCTCCAACAGACGGGAGTGCAGATAGAAGACGTCGCCCGGGTAAGCTTCGCGTCCTGGCGGACGGCGCAGCAGCAGGGAGATCTGGCGATAAGCTACGGCCTGTTTGGACAGGTCATCATAGATGATCAGCGCATCTTCACCGCGGTCACGGAAGTACTCACCCATGGAGCAACCGGCATAAGGTGCCAGGTACTGCAGGGCAGCGGCTTCGGACGCAGAAGCAACGACGACGATGGTGTTGGCCAGGGCGCCGTGCTCTTCCAGCTTGCGCACCACGTTGGCGATGGTGGAGGCCTTCTGGCCAATCGCAACGTAGACACACTTAATGCCGGAGTCTTTCTGGTTGATGATGGTATCGATCGCGATGGCGGTCTTACCTACCTGACGGTCACCGATGATCAGCTCACGCTGGCCACGACCGATAGGGATCATGGCATCGATGGCTTTCAGACCGGTCTGGACTGGCTGGTCAACAGACTTACGCTCGATAACGCCCGGGGCAATGACTTCGATCGGCGAGTAGCCGTCGTTGTCTACCGGACCCTTACCGTCGATCGGCTGACCCAGGGTGTTGACCACCCGGCCCAACAGACCACGACCGACCGGCACTTCCAGAATGCGGCCAGTACCTTTTACTTTCATCCCTTCGGCCAGGTTGGCATAGGGACCCATTACTACGGCACCAACGGAGTCACGCTCCAGGTTCAATGCCAGAGCGAAGCGGTTGCCCGGCAGCTCGATCATCTCACCCTGCATGGCATCGGCCAGGCCGTGGATACGAATGATACCGTCGCTCACAGAGACGATGGTACCTTCGTTACGCGCTTCGCTCTTGACATCAAACTGCGCGATGCGCTGCTTGATAAGCTCGGCGATTTCAGTGGAATTCAGTTGCATGCTCTAATACCCCAATCAAGATTGCAGCGCATCGGCCATGCGATCCAGCTTACCGCGGACTGTGCCGTCGATAACCAGATCACCGGCCTTGATGAGCACCCCGGCCATCAAGGACGCATCGATGCTGCACTTCAGCTTCACTTTGCGCGCGAGACGTTGTTCCAGAGAAGCCTGAAGTTTGGCTTTCTGCTGGTCGGTCAGTTCGATCGCCGAAATCACGTCAGCCTGAACTTCTTTGTCCAGTTCAGCCTTGAGCGATACAAATTCAGCAACGACTGCCGGCAGCACACCCAAGCGACCATTCTCGGCCATCACCCGGATCAGGTTCTGACCATGCTCGTCGAGTTGCTCACCGCAGACACCCACAAACAGATTTGCGAGTTCTTCGGCAGCCACAGAGCCGTTCACCAGGTTGTGGATGGTCTCGTTCTCCGCTACTTGTGCAGCGAAGCCGAGCATCCCCAGCCATTGGTCAACCGCCTTGTGCTCAACGGCAAACTCGAAAGCAGCCTTGGCGTAGGGGCGAGCGATTGTAGTCAGTTCAGACATAGCCCCGTTCCCGTTACAGTTCTGCTACCAGTTTGTCGACGATGTCGCTGTTGGCAGCCTGGTCGATTTGGCGTGCCAGGATCTTCTCTGCACCCGCGATGGCAAGAGCAGCAACCTGCTTGCGCAGTTCTTCTTTGGCACGATGACGTTCAGCTTCGATCTCTGCACGGCCCTGAGCCAGGATTTTTTCCCGCTCTGCTTGAGCTCCGACAGCGGCTTCATCAATGATCTGGGCCTTGCGTTTGTTGGCCTGATCGACGATTTCAGCAGCCTGAAGCTTGGCTTCTTTCAGCTGATCGGTGGCGTTGGCCTTGGCCAAATCCAGATCTTTCTTGGCACGTTCGGCAGAAGAGAGACCATCAGCAATTTCTTTCTGACGGGCTTCGATGGCAGCGATCAACGGCGGCCATACGTACTTCATGCAAAACACTACGAAGATGAAAAAAGCAATTGCTTGGCCGAGGAGGGTGGCGTTGATATTCACAGCCGATGTCCTCTTAAGTTAGTTAATGGGTTCTGCGTGAGTCGAAACGACTTAGGCAACCGCAAACATCACATACAGACCCAGACCAACGGCGATCATCGGGATCGCATCTACCAGACCCATCACGATGAAGAACTGGGTACGCAGCACAGGGATCAGGTCCGGTTGACGAGCAGCACCTTCCAGGAACTTACCACCCAGGATACCGATACCGATGGAGGCGCCGATAGCCGCCAGACCCATCATCATTGCAGCAGCGATGTACAGCAGGTCCATGTTCAAGTTTTCCATGAGGATCTCCATTTATTTAGATGTAATTGATTGTATAAGAACGATTATTTGAGTTGCATCATCAATGGTCTTCTTGTGCCATCGACAGATAGACGATGGTCAGAACCATGAAGATAAACGCCTGCAAAGTGATGATCAGGATGTGGAAAATTGCCCAAGGCACGGACAGGATCCACTGTGACCACCAGGGTAACAAACCCGCAATCAGGATAAAGATCAGTTCGCCAGCATACATGTTGCCGAACAGTCGCAGACCCAACGAAACAGGCTTGGAAATCAACGTGACGGTTTCAAGGATGAAGTTAACCGGGATGGCAGCGGGGTGATTGAAAGGCTGAAGCGTCAGCTCCTTCACGAATCCACTGATACCCTTGACCTTGATGCTGTAATACAGGATCAAGAAGAACACGCCCAAAGCCATGGACATGGTGATGTTAACGTCAGCAGAGGGAACCACACGCAGATAGGGAACACCCATCAACTGTGCAGCGTGAGGGATAAAGTCAACGGGGATCAGATCCATGAAGTTCATCAGGAAGATCCAGACAAACACTGTCAGTCCCAACGGCGCGATGACCGGGTTCCGACCATGGAAGATGTCCTTGACGTTACCATTCACAAACTCGACCAGCATCTCCACAAAGCACTGCAGCTTACCGGGCACACCGCTGGTTGCCTTGACGGCTACGCGGCGGAACGACCAGATAAACAGGGCGCCTAGCAAGACGGAAAATATCATGGAATCGATATTGACCGTCCAGAACCCGGACCCGACTTGCAGGTGGGTCAGGTGGTGGGAGATATATCCCTGAGGAGTCAGGACTTCTCCGGTTGCAGACATGAGTTTTCCTAATAGTGGTTGTTAAGCGTGAATGAAACTATCCACTGTACAACGAGGGCGAGGATATAAGTGGCGAAGAACGAGACGGTGTTGACCTCGATCCCGGAGCCAAACATCAGGGCGAAGAGTCCTGTTGTAGTAATGAGCTTAATCCCTGCCCCACCATAAAAGTCCCGCAAAACCAGACCCACACTCTCTTTCGTCACCTTGCGGCGCAGAACCCAGAGTGTGAACAGGGCTTGAGGAACCCAGTACATTCCCCCCCCATAGAGGGAAGAACGTCCGGCAAACGCTCCCGACTGATAAAACCAGACGGTACTGATCGCCAGGATCAGGATGAGCTGACAAACGAGCATAGCCAAGGCTAGCATCAAACCTTCCAAGGCTACTTTCTGTTTCACCAACCTACCCCTGAACATTACAGAACTGTAAAAAATCGGGATCCGAAGACCCCAGGTTCACAGCTCGAAAAGCCGGTCAAATTATACCCGTGGAGACGGCTATTGCAATATGGCAAAAATCCTTAATTTTTGCGGCTTTCCGCGCGAAATTAAGGTTATGTTCATATCGAAAGGAATGGATGTTTTATTACTACAAAAAGCGTAAAAATCACGATTCTGACAGGCCAAAATAGCACAGTAAGCGGTCCAAATCCGCTAAGTTATCGTAACTTATTACTAACTTACCGCTATCCTGCTTGCCCGGTTGAAGTTGTACCTGATTGCCAATTTTTTCTGCAATCTGGCGCTCGAGGTAACCAAACTGGGGATCACGAACGGGCTCAACCTTAGTTTTTGCCGGCTCCAGCGTCTTTTGAACGAGTTTCTCGGTATCTCGCACGGTCAGGCCCTTCTGGGCAACCAGCTTGGCCAGTTCGGACTGGGCCGAACCGCTCAGTGCCAGCAGGGCACGGGCATGACCCATGTCGAGATCGCCGTGCTCGACGAAGCGCTTCACGTCCTCATTGAGCTGATTGAGTCGCAGCAGGTTGGTCACCGTGGTGCGGGACTTGCCCACCGCCTCGGCCACCTGCTGATGGGTCAGCTCGAATTCGGTCAGCAGTCGCTGCAGGGCAACAGCCTCCTCGATGGCATTGAGATCCTCGCGCTGGATATTCTCAATCAGCGCGATGGCTACCGCGGCCTCGTCGGGCACATCCCTGACGATACAGGGGACCACCTCGAGCCGGGCCAGCTGGGAGGCGCGCCAGCGCCGCTCACCGGCGATGATCTCGAAACGGTTCTCACCGATCGAGCGTACCACTATGGGCTGAATCACACCTTGCGCACGGATCGAGTTGGCCAGGTCTTCCAGCGCATCCTGCGACATGTCCTTGCGCGGTTGGTACTTGCCGGACTGTAACCACTCCACCGGCAGCTTGCGCAGCTCACCCTGGTTGGTGGGCGCCATGGCCTGCTCGGTGCGCTGATCGCTCATCACCTGCTTCTGGCGGGCGGCCGTGCTGGTGCTGAGCAGGGCATCCAGCCCCTTGCCCAGTCCACGTTTCTTCGGAGTCATAGGCTCTCTCGATCTGCGGTGGTGGGCTGATGTTCCTGCTCCTGGCGGCGCAGGATCTCGCCGGCCAGCGCCAGATAGGCCTTGGCCCCCACCGATGATTTGTCATAGTGCATGGCCGGGGCTCCGAAGCTCGGCGCCTCCGCCAGTCGTACGTTGCGGGGGATGATGGTGCGATAGACCTTGTCCCCGAAGTGCTGTTTCAGCTGATCGGACACATCATTGGCCAGCCGGTTGCGGTGATCGAACATGGTGCGCAGCACCCCTTCGATCTTCAGCTCCGGGTTGACCACGGCTGCCAGCTTGCTGATAGTGTCGACCAAGGCAGTCAGCCCTTCCAGCGCGTAATACTCGCACTGCATGGGCACCAGCACGGAATCGGCGGCGGCCATGGCGTTGACGGTCAGCATGTTGAGAGAAGGCGGGCAGTCGATGAAGACGTAGTCGTATTTGTCCCGTACCGAGGCCAGCGCGTTGCGCAGGCGGATCTCGCGGGCGAAGAATTCCATCAGGCGGATTTCAGCCGCGGTGACGTCGGCGTTGGCGGCGATGAGGTGATAGCCCCCCGAGGTCTCGGGGATGATCACCTCGTTGATGGGAGTGTCTTCGATCAGCAGTTCATAGGCGGTGCGCTCGACTTCGTACTTGTCGATGCCGCTGCCCATGGTGGCATTGCCCTGCGGATCCAGATCGATCACCAGCACCTTGCGCCGGGTGGCGGCCAGGGAGGCGGCCAGATTGACACAGGTGGTCGTTTTACCCACTCCACCCTTCTGGTTGGCTATGGCAATGACTTTTCCCACACTATCCCCTAAATGAATACAGCGGCCCTATTCGGGCTGGATGGCTTTAAACTCCAGCAGATGACGTTCACCTTCCAGCTCGGGCACCACCAGCTTGTGGGCGGCAACCAGACGGATGCTGGCGGGCAACTGGGCCAGTTCCTGCTCGGGATATTGCCCCTTGAGCGCCAGGAAGCTGCCTTCGGGTGACGGTAGATGATGACACCAGCCCAGCATGTCCTCAAGGGAAGCAAAGGCCCGGCTGAGTACGCCATCAAACCCCACCTCGGGCTGATACTCTTCCACCCGGGATTTAACCGGCGTCACATTGGTCAAGCCCAGCTCCAGGATCACCTGGCGGATGAAGTTGATTCGCTTGCCCAGGCTGTCCAGCAGCACGAACTGCTTGTCCGGGTTGATGATCGCCAGCGGCAGGCCGGGCAGGCCGGGGCCGGTGCCGACATCGATGAAACGCTCACCGTGCAGGTGAGGGCTCACCACCAGGCTGTCGAGGATGTGCTTGACCAGCATGGCGTCGGGATCGCGCACCGAGGTGAGATTGTAAGCCTTGTTCCACTTGTGCAGCAACTCGACCAAGTGCACCAACTGGCTCTTCTGGGTATCGGTGATAACAATACCGGCCTGCATGAGCAGGCCGTTCAATCTTTCCAGCATGGGGATCCTCAGGCGGTTTTACGCAGCAGGCCGTGTTTCTTCAGGTGAACCAACAGGATGGAGATGGCCGCCGGGGTGATGCCGGAGATGCGGGAAGCCTGACCTATGGTCTGCGGCTTGGCATCGTTGAGCTTGGCGATCACCTCGTTGGAGAGACTGTTCACGTCGCGGTAGTCCATGTCCAGCGGCAACAGGGTGTTCTCGTTGCGCAGCTGCTTCTCCACCTCGTCGTGTTGACGCTCGATGTAGCCGGCGTACTTGATCTGGATCTCCACCTGATCCGCCGCCGCCCTGTCTGCCAGCGCAGGGCCTACCCCTTCGATAGCCATCAGGGCTTCGTAGGTGACCTCGGGACGACGCAGCAGCTCTTCCAGGCTCTGCTCACGGGACAAGGGGGTGTTGACCAGGGCATTGACCGCCTCCAGAGAGGGGTGTTGCGGGTGGATCCAGGTCGACCGCATGCGCTGACGCTCCTGCTCGACCTGCTCCATCTTGGCGTTGAATTTGCTCCAGCGGTGATCATCCACCAGACCCAGCTCGCGGCCGATAGCGGTCAGGCGCAGATCGGCGTTGTCTTCCCGCAGCAGCAGGCGGTACTCGGCGCGGCTGGTGAACATGCGATAAGGCTCGCGCGTCCCCATGGTGGAGAGATCGTCCATCATCACGCCCATGTAGGCCTGATCCCGACGGGGATGCCAGGGATCCTTGCCCTGGGCACGCAGACCGGCATTCAAACCGGCCATCAGGCCCTGGGACGCCGCCTCTTCGTAACCCGTGGTGCCGTTGATCTGGCCGGCGAAGAACAAGTTTTCGATGCACTTGCTCTCCATGTTGGCCTTGAGATCCCGCGGATCGAAGAAGTCATATTCGATGGCGTAGCCGGGGCGGGTGATGTGGGCGTTTTCGAAGCCACGGATCGAACGCACGATCTGCACCTGCACATCGAATGGCAGGCTGGTGGAGATCCCGTTCGGGTAGAGTTCGTGGGTGGTCAGGCCTTCCGGCTCGACGAAGATCTGGTGCGCCGTCTTGTCCGCGAAGCGGGTGATCTTGTCTTCGATCGACGGGCAGTAACGAGGACCTATTCCCTCGATCACCCCGGCGTACATGGGGCTGCGATCCAGGTTATTGCGGATCACCTCGTGAGTCTGCTCGTTGGTATGAGTGACGTAGCAGGGCACCTGGCGTGGGTGCTGGCTGGCATCGCCGATAAACGAGAAGACGGGGCGCGGATCGTCGCCGTGTTGCTGCTGCATCACGGAGAAATCGACGGTACGGGCATCGATGCGCGGTGGCGTGCCGGTCTTGAGGCGATCCATGCGAAACGGCATCTCACGCAGGCGTTGAGCCAACGCGATCGAGGGAGGATCCCCGGCGCGACCGCCCTTGTAATTTTCCATGCCGATGTGGATCAAACCGTTCAGGAAGGTCCCCACGGTCAGCACCACCGTCTTGCCGCTGATGCGGATCCCGCTCTGGGTCACGACACCGGCAACACGATCCCCATCCATGATCAGATCGTCACAGGCCTGCTGGAAGATCTTCAGGTTTGGATAGTTCTCCAGGGTCTGGCGTACCACCGCCTTGTACAGCAGGCGATCCGCCTGGGCACGGGTGGCTCGCACGGCGGGCCCCTTGGAGGAATTCAGCGTACGGAACTGGATCCCGCCAAGATCGATGGCCTGCGCCATGATCCCGCCGAGTGCGTCCACTTCCTTGACCAGGTGTCCCTTGCCGATCCCGCCGATCGCTGGATTACAGGACATGTGTCCCAGCGTATCGATGTTGTGGGTCAGCAACAGGGTATTGAGGCCCATACGGGCAGCTGCCGTCGCTGCTTCGGTGCCTGCGTGACCGCCACCGACGACGATCACATCAAATTGTTCATGGTATTGCATTGGGGATCACCTTGATCTGCACGCCTGAAGATCTGTATTTGCCTGGGTTCAGGGGCGGATCATTCTATCTGTTTCGCATCCTGAGGGGAACGTCTACTTCAGGATCAGAATGGATGAAGGATCGTTAAATAGATCTTAAGGATCTTTAGATCGATCTTTTATTGGATCTTTTATTAGGATCCGGGGTTTCTGTTGATAAGCACTTTTTGATCATAAAGATCATCTGGTTAAAGACGATCTCAGCTTGTGGAAAAGCTTGGATCCCAGGGCCGTGAACAGGGGGATAACCAGTGCTTTTATACACAGACGACTGGCGGCCAGGATCTCATACATGGATAACTATAGGTTTTGCAGAGCTTTACACCATAGTTATGCACATTACCCCTGGGCGTTGTGGGTAACCATGTAGAACAACTCGTCCGGATCAATCTGTTAATAACATGGTGGATAGTTGATCTGGGGATAAGTGGGGAGATCAAGCCTTTTTTCAGGATCTCCCGATGCTGATCAGGCGATCATTGTCATCCAGTCATGGATCCAGGCCTCGGCGGCATCTTCCGGGATCTCGTGCTGGGTCACATCGATATCGAGACGATCCCCTATCCGGCTGGCGCCGCAGTTGGCCAGCAGCTGATCCAGGGTTCTGCCGCCCTGGCAGAAGGTGTCATAACTGCGATCACCAAGCCCGATCACGCCATATTTCAAGCTCTTAAGATCCGGATGTTGCTCGGCAAGATCCTGAGCGAAGCGCTGCAGGTTATCGGGAACATCACCGGCGCCATGGGTGGAAGTGACCACCAGCAGGATGGCATCCGGTTCTGACAGCACCTCGGCAAGGCTGGCCGGGTTGTGGATCTTGGTCTGATGACCCGCCTGCTCCAGCAGGTTGGCGACATGATCCGCGACATATTCGGCGGCCCCCAGCATGGAACCGACGACGAGATTGAGTTTGGCCATGGTATGGATCCTGAAAAATCGAAAGCGGGATTCTACCGCCAAAGGATGTGGATAAATATGGATAAAGCTTGGGGATAAAGGATCCTTCCGGTTTTTTTATCGCGAGACGAGATCCGCCATCTTTTTTGATCCTCTCCAGGAACCAGCCGTTTTGCTCAATGCATGAATGAGTCCTGTCGCTCAAAACCTCGCCGCATCGATACGTTAAGTAACAATACAGATGCAAATGATTAGCAATTATTGAATCGATTCGATCATGGCTCCTGTAGTAGCATGATGCTGCTTTATTCGCCTAAGGAGTCGGGCTAACCGGCAGCAGTGGCGCCAATAATAAGAAACCAACATATAACTCATTGATATTTGAGACACTTAATATGATTGCGCATAAAAATACCCCCAATGCAGTGGTGCGAAAGAGGGCTGCCCAGCTGTTGCCGCTCTCCTGTTTGCTGGCTGGTCTGCCGGTTCTGGCTGCGGAACAAGTAGAGAAAGAGCAGGCCAAGACCAACGAGACCATGGTGGTGACTGGTACTGCCATGAAGATCGACGTGCCCATGGCCGAGACGGCCCGTGCCGTCTCCGTGGTCAACCGCGAGGAGCTGGATCAGCACGCCGTGCAGCAGCTCGACGAGTCCGTGCGTTACCGTGCGGGCGTGCTCACCGGTCTCTATGGCTCAGACAACAACACCGACTGGTTCAAGGTCCGTGGTTTCGATGCCGCCTCCTATCTGGATGGCAACCGCCTGTTCAGCACCGGTTATTATGTCTGGACACCCGAGCCCTTCGGCATGGAGAGCGTGGAACTGCTGAAAGGGCCGGCCTCCATCCTCTACGGTGAGGCCCCTCCCGGCGGCGTGATCAATGCCATCAGCAAGCACCCCACCGAGACCCCCCAGGGCCTGGTCAATCTGCAGCTGGGCAACCGGGATCTGCGTCAGGTCGGGGTTGATTTCTCCGACGAGCTGACCGACAACAGCCGCTATCGCATGGTTGCTCTCTATAAAGAGCGTGACGGCGTGCTGGATGGCACCTACAACGAGCGCACCTATCTGGCACCGAGCGTGACCCTGGATATCTCGGATCGCACCAGCCTGACCCTGCTTGGCAGCTTCCTCCACGACGAAGGGGTGCCGACCAACGGCTTCTTCCCCGTCTACGGTACCCTCAATACCGAGGGTGGCCAGATCGATCCCAGCACCAACCTGAGCCAGCCGGATTACGATCGCAACCGCAACACCCAGATCTCCGCCGGCTATGAGTTGGCCCACGAGATCAATCAGACTTGGGAGTTCAAGCAGAACGTCCGCTTCAACTACAACGATCTGCTGCTGCGCCAGACCTATATCTTCCCGACCTATCAAGGCACCACCGCCTACCGTGGCTTGGTCTACCGTGATGGGGACACCAAGAGTGCCACCATGGACAACCAGATGGTGGGTTACTGGAGCACGGATCGCACCGAGCAGACCCTGTTGATGGGGATCGATCTGCAGCGCCACGTGAACGAAGGGGTCGAGGCCGACAACTACACCATGGGATCCATCGATACCATGAACCCGGATTACAGCGGCTTCCCCGGCTTTGATGAGTCCACCGCCACCTATCAGAAGAGCACCAAGGGCCAGAGCGGCCTCTATGCCCAGCACCAGATCCGCTGGGATGATCGCTGGTTGCTGACCGCCGGTGGTCGCTTCGACTACGTGGAGACCCACAACATCAGCGAAGCCAAGAGCAAGGACGAGAAGCAGTACGACGACAACCTCTCGCTCTCCGGCAGCCTGATGTACCTGGCCGACAACGGCCTAGCTCCTTACTTCACCTATGCGGAGTCGTTCGAAGTGCTGGCTGGGATAGATCCCAACACCGGTAGCTCCTACAAGCCGCTGGAAGGCAAGCTGTACGAAACCGGCATCAAGTATGCGCCGAGCTTCCTCGATGGTTACATCAACCTGGCGCTGTTCGATCTGGAGCAGACCAACTCGCTGGTCTCCACCGGTACCGGCCAGCAGACCCAGGCCGGTAAAGTGACCTCCCAGGGTGTCGAGCTGGAAGGGAGCGTGCAAGCCACAGCCGCACTGCGCCTGACCGCTGCTTATACCTACACCGATGCCAAGACCAACGACACCGGCAATGGCGATCGTCAAGCCAGCCTGATCCCGCGCCACCAGGCCTCCTTCTGGGGCAACTACAAGGTGCAGCAAGGTCCTGTCTCCGGGCTCGAAGTCGGCACCGGGGTGCGCTACATCGGCTCCAGCGTCGGTATAGGCGCCGTGGATGCCAACTACAACCCCATCTATGGTTCGGCCCAGGTGCCGGCCCAGACGGTGTGGGATGCGATGATCGGGTATGACTTTGCCAAGAACTGGCGTGCCCAGATCAACGTCAACAACCTGCTGGACGACACCTACGTAGCGAGCTGTGATTACTACTGCTACTACGGTGAGCCGCGCAGCATAGTCGGCACCGTCAACTACCGCTGGTAAGATACAGGCCGGGCGGGAGCATTAGCTCCCGCCCTCCTTCTTTTTGTACACAGGCCTGTCATGGAACTCTTGTCACTCGTTTACCGCCAATACCGTTGGCCCTTCATCGTCATCAGCCTGCTCAGCCTGCTCAGTGCAGTGAGCGGGATAGGTGTTATTGCCTTTATCAATCAATCCCTTATCGAATCAATTGGCGACCCGCTACCGGTGCTCGGCCAACTGCTTGGTCTCATTCTGCTGCTGCTGGTGATCACGCTCGGCTCTCAGCTGGCTCTGACCACACTCGGTCATCATTTCGTTTATCGTCTGCGTGGCCGCCTGCTCAAACAGCTGCTGGACACCGATGTCGCCCGCATTCGCCAGATAGGGCAGGGGCCGCTGCTGGCCTCCCTCTCCAGCGACATCGGCCAGATCACCATCGCCTTCGTGCGCCTGCCGGAGCTGGTGCAGGGGCTGGTGCTCACCCTGGGCTCAGCCCTCTACCTCGGTTGGCTGTCGCCGGCCCTGCTCGGCGTCACCGCACTCTGGGTTACCTTCACCATGGTGGTGGGCTGGCTGCTGGTGAACCATGTCTATCGCCACCTGTCCCGCATGCGGCAGGCCGAAGACAAGCTCTATCAGAACTATCAGGCCATCATCGCCGGCAGCAAGGAGCTGGCGCTCAACCGCGAGCGTGCTCACTTCGTCTACCACCAGCTCTATGAGCGCAATGCGCAGGATTATCGCCGCCACATCATCAGCGCAGATACCTATCACCTGAGCGCGGTGAACTGGTCGAACATCATGATGCTGGGGGCCATAGGTCTGGTGTTCTTCCTGGCCAACGGCCTGGGCTGGGCCAACACCAACGTGGCCGCCACCTTCGCCCTGACCCTGCTGTTCCTGCGTACCCCCTTGTTGCAGGGCATAGGCGCCTTGCCGACCCTGATCGCCGCCCAGGTGGCGTTCGACAAGATAGCGACCCTGACCCTGGCCGAGCCGGATCCCGCCTTCCCGTTGCCGCCGGCCCCTCATGCCTGGCAGCGTATTCAGCTGGAGGAAGTGAGCTTCCACTATCAGGGAGAGGGTGGCTTCGCCGTGGGCCCCATCAATCTCACCATCGAGCGGGGGGAGCAGATCTTCATCATCGGGGGCAATGGCTCCGGCAAGTCGACCCTGGCCATGCTGCTGACCGGGCTCTATCAGCCGGTCTCTGGCCGGATCCTGCTGGATGGCGAGCCGATCGCGGATCGCAACGCCTATCTGGCGTTGTTCTCCGCCATCTTCACCGACTATCACCTGTTCCAGCACCTGCTGGGGCCAGAGCCGAAGCAGGCACTGATCGCCGAGTGGCTGGAGCGGCTGCAGATGGGCAGCAAGCTGCGCATCGAGGACGACTTCATCACCGATATCGAACTCTCCCAGGGCCAGCGCAAACGGGTCGCCCTGCTGCTGGCGCTGGCGGAGCAGCGCGAGATCATGCTGTTCGACGAATGGGCCGCGGATCAGGATCCCCAGTTTCGCCGCATTTTCTATCAGGTGCTGTTGCCACGGCTGAAGGAGATGGGCAAGACGGTGATCGCCATCAGTCACGACGATCTCTACTTCTCCCAGGCGGACCGCCTGCTGGAGATGCGCCAGGGGCAGCTCACCGAGCTGACTGGCGAACGGCGCGAGCGGGTCAGCCAGGATGCCGTCGCCCATCTGGATAGCGAGGTGCCGGTCTGACACCGGCCGCAAGGGGGAGGTGAGAGCCTGCCCCCTTCAGTACAGGAATGAATCATGTTTGAGATGAAAGCCGCCAGCTTTGCGGTGAACGACCGCAAACTGCTGCACCCCACCGACCTGCGCTTCGAGCAGGGCCAGGTCTATGGCCTCATCGGCCACAACGGCTCCGGCAAGTCCACCCTGCTCAAGTTGCTGGCCCGCCAGCAGCCCCTGAGCGATGGCGAGATCCTGTTTGATGACAAGCCGCTGCCCGACTGGAGCAACAGGGACTTCGCCCGCCAGGTGGCCTATCTGCCACAACATCTGCCGAGCGCCGAGAATCTGCTCGGCCGGGAGCTGGTGGAGATGGGGCGCTACCCCTGGCGTGGCCTGCTGGGCCGCATGGGGGAGGAGGATCATAGCCAGGTCGACAAGGCCATCGCCCTCACCCATACCGAGCGTTTCGCGGATCGGCTGGTGGATACCCTGTCCGGTGGCGAGCGGGGGCGGGTCTGGCTGGCCATGCTGCTGGCCCAGGAGAGCCGCTTCATCCTGCTGGATGAGCCGCTGGCCGCCCTGGACGTGGCCCATCAGGTGGAGGTGCTCACACTCGTCAAGCAGTTGAGCCGGCAGCTCAACCTCGGGGTCATCATCGTCATCCACGACATCAACATGGCCTCCCGTTTCTGCGATCAACTGGTGGCGCTGCACAGCGGTCGCTTGCTGATCCATGGTGAGCCGGAACAGATCATGACCAGCGAGACCCTGCACGCCATCTATGGCATCCCCATGGAGGTCATTCGCCACCCGGCCCATGACCACGCCATCGCCATCGTTTAGACAAGGTTCGCTATCTTGAGAGCTTCATTGAAAAAGGCGGGTTGGCTGCTCTGCCTGTTGGCACCGCTGGCTGCGCAGGCCGGTCCGGCGAGCAACGCCAGCGGCGATACTGCTCCGTCTGGCGAGCACCAGGCTGTGCCCCGCATCGCCACCGTCGACTGGACCATAGCCGAGACCCTGCTGGCGCTGGGCGTGACCCCGCTGGCGATGGGGGATGTGGAGTCCTATCGCGCCTGGGTGGGAGAGCCAAGGCTGCCCGCCGAGGTGGTGGACATAGGCCTGCGGGCCCAGCCCAATCGCGAGCTGCTGGCCGAGCTAAAGCCCGATCTGATCCTCATCTCACCGCTGGCGGCGCCCCTTGAGCCGACCCTGTCGCGTATCTCACCGGTGCAATCCATCGCGCTCTATGAACCCGATACCGATCTGTGGCAGCGGCTGCACGAGGCGACCCTGACCATAGCCGAACTGGTGGGCAAGACTGCCGAAGCCGAGCGACAGCTCGCCACGCTGGAGCGGGATCTGGCGCAGATGAAGGGACAACTGCCCGGGGATCTGCCGCCCCTGTTGGTGGTGCAGTTCATCGATGAGCGCCATGTGCGGGTATTTGGCCGCCACAGCCTGTTCGAGGCGGTGATGAACCGGCTGGGTCTGCGCAATGCCTGGCAGGGGGAGACCAATGCCTGGGGCTTCTCGGTCGCCAGTCTCGAGCAGTTCCTGTCCATTTCACAGGCCAGGCTGGTGGTGGTCGATCCCGTGCCCGTGGGGGTGAGCGAGCGTCTGCAGGAGCCCGGGCTGTGGCAGCATCTACCACTGGTTAAGCAGGCTCCGGTAATACATCTGCCTGCTACATGGAGCTTTGGTGGCATGCTCGCCGCCCGCCGCTTCGCTACCTTGCTGAGTGAGGCCCTGCAGGGCGAGGCCGGCACCGATTTGGTCACCCAGGGAGCCGCCCGATGAACCGCGCTATCTCTTCCCCCTTGCAGCGCCCGGGACTCGCTCTGCTGGCGCTGACGCTGCTGCTGGCCGGTGGTGAGTTGGCGCGCCAGCTGCCGCAGGCACTCTGGTGGCAGGCCCTGTTCTCGCCCCAGCTGGATGATGCCCGCCAGGCGGTGATCCACTTCAGCTGGTTGCCGAGGCTGGCGATCTGTCTGCTGGCCGGCGCAGCCCTCGGACTGGCCGGCACCCTGTTGCAGCAGGTGCTGCGCAACCCGCTCGCGTCCCCCACCACCCTGGGGGTCGCCTCCGGCGCCCAGTTGGCGCTGATGGTGGTGACCCTGTTTGCCCCCTCCTGGCTGTTGCTCGGCCGGGAGTGGATCGCCATGGCCGGGGGCAGCCTCGCCATGGGGCTGGTGTTTGCCCTGGCCTGGCGCCGTCAGCTCAACCCTGTGGTCATCGTATTTGCGGGCCTGGTGATCAACCTCTATCTGGCGGCCATCAGCATGGGGCTGCTGCTGTTCTTCCAGGAAGAGTTGAAAGGCCTGCTGGTGTGGGGCAGTGGCTCACTGGCCCAGAACAGCTGGAGCGGCGTCGGCTATCTGCTGCCGCGTCTGGCGGTGGCCGGCTTGCTGGCCGCCTTGCTGATCCGCCCGCTCGCGGTGCTGGAGCTGGACGACGCCAGCGCCCGCAGTCTCGGAGTCTCCCTCAAGCAGTTGCGCTTCGCCGGGCTCGGCCTCGCGGTCTTCGTCACCGCCTGCGTGGTGAGCGTGGTGGGGCTGATCGGCTTCATCGGGCTGGCGGCGCCGGCCATGGTGCGGATGCTGGGGGTGAGACGACTCGGCCAGCGTTTGCTGTGGGCCCCCATCCTGGGGGCTCTGCTGCTGGCGGCCACCGATCTGCTGTTGCAATCCTTGAGCCGGTTCTGGCCGGTGCTGATCCCGACCGGCGCCATGACGGCGCTGCTGGGGGCACCGCTGCTGCTCTGGCTGATCCCGCGCCTCTCCTTCAAGTCCGGAGCCCCCAGAACCGGCGGGGGACTGCTGGTGGAGCGCCACCCAGCACCGCGTCGCCTCATCGGTCTGATGCTGGTCGGCTTGGTCGTTGCCATCCTGGGCTCCCTGCTGTTTGGCCAGGGGATGCACGGTTGGGATTGGCCGAGCTGGCTGCGTTGGCAGGCCCAGCTGGAGTGGCGCCTGCCACGCACCCTGGCGGCCGGTGCGGCCGGCGTGCTGCTGGCGCTGGCGGGCACCCTGTTGCAGCGGGTCAGCAACAATCCCATGGCGAGCCCGGAGTTGCTGGGGGTGAGCGGCGGCACCTTCATGGGGGTGATAGCGACGGCCTTGCTGCTGCCCGCCTTGCCACTGCCCATGTTGCTGCTGGGAGGCCTGCTGGGGGCCTTCGGTAGCCTGTTGCTGCTGGTGCTGGTCAATCGCAAGCACGGCTTCCAGCCGGAGCGGATCCTGCTGTCCGGCATCGCCATCACGGCGCTGTTCGAGCCGCTGCAGGCCATAGCACTCGCCAACGGCGATCTGCGGGTGCAGCAGCTGCTCTCCTGGATGTCCGGCTCCACCTATTACGTCACCCTGCCGGTGGGCTATGGCCTGACTGGGCTGGCGCTGCTGATGCTGGGGGTCTGCCTGCTGGTGAGCCGCTGGCTCGATCTGATGCCCATGGGACCGGCGGTGGCTACGGCCCTCGGTATCCGCCTCAACCGTGCCCAGCTCATCATACTGCTGCTGGTGGCGGTGCTCACCGCCAGCGCGACCCTGGTGATAGGCCCGCTCTCCTTCGCCGGCCTGCTGGCGCCGCACATGGCCAAGCTGATGGGGCTGGTGCGGGCGCGCTGGCACCTGCTCGGTGCGGCCGGTTGCGGCGCCCTGCTGATGGTGCTGGCGGACTGGGTCGGCCAGCAGGTGCTGTTCCCGCAGGAGGTGCCGGTCGGGCTGGTCTCCACCCTGTTAGGGGGCGCTTACTTCATGTGGTGCCTGCGCCGGCTATAGGTTTTCGCAGAAAAAACGCACAAAAAAGCCCGGGATGAACCCGGGCTTTTTATTGTCTGCCGTGCGGCGTTATTTGCCGATGCAGAAGCTGGAGAAGATGCGGCCAAGCAGATCGTCCGAGCTGAATTCACCGGTGATCTCGGATAACGACTCCTGCGCCAGGCGCAGCTCCTCGGCCACCAGCTCACCGGCCACGTAGACCTCAAGCTGCTCTTTCGCCACCAGCAGCCGTTCGGCGGCGCGCTCCAGCGCATCCAGGTGGCGACGGCGGGCCATAAAGCCCCCCTCGGTGTTGCCCTGGAAGCCCATGCAGGCCTTCAGGTGCTCCCGCAGGGCGGGCAGCCCCAGCTCGGTCTTGGCGGAGATGCGGTAGACGGCGTGGCCCAGTTCCTGGCTCGGTGCCAGATCCTCGCCGGTCAGATCGGCCTTGTTGCGCACCACCGTGAGGCCGATGTTTTTTGGCAACCGATCAACAAATTCCGGCCAGATCTCGTGGGGGTCTATGGCATCGGTCGTGGTGCCATCCACCATAAACAGCACCCGATCGGCCTGTTCTATCTCGGCCCAGGCGCGCTCTATGCCGATCTGCTCCACCTTGTCCTGGGTATCGCGCAGGCCGGCGGTGTCGATGATGTGCAGCGGCATGCCATCCAGGTGGATGTGCTCGCGCAGCACGTCGCGGGTGGTGCCGGCAATTTCGGTGACGATGGCGGACTCGCGGCCGGCCAGGGCGTTGAGCAGGCTCGACTTGCCGGCATTGGGACGACCGGCGATCACCACCTTCATCCCTTCCCGCAGCAGGGCGCCCTGCTTGGCCTCGCCACGCACGGCATCCAGCTCGTCCATGATGGCGTAGAGATCCCCCGCCACCTTGCCGTCGGAGAGGAAGTCGATCTCCTCGTCCGGGAAGTCGATGGCGGCCTCCACGTAGATCCGCAACCGGGTGAGACTCTCCACCAGCTGCTGCACCTTGCCGGAGAACTGGCCCTGCAGGGAGTGCATGGCGCTGCGGGCGGCCTGCTCGCTGGAGGCCTCGATCAGATCGGCGATGGCCTCGGCCTGGGCCAGATCCAGCTTGTCGTTGAGGAAGGCGCGCTCGCTGAACTCGCCGGGGCGAGCGGGGCGGATGCCGTCAATCTGCAGGATGCGACGGATCAGCATGTCCAGGATGACAGGGCCACCGTGACCCTGCAGCTCCAGCACGTCTTCGCCGGTGAAGCTGTTGGGGGCCTTGAACAGCAGGGCTATGCCCTGATCCAGCGGCTGGCCCTGCTCGTCATTGAACGGCAGATATTCGGCGTAACGCACTCGAGGCAACTTGCCGAGTACCACCTCGGCGACCTGTTGGGCGGCGGGGCCCGAGACCCGGACTATGCCGACGCCACCCCGACCGGGGGCGGTGGCCTGTGCCACGATCGTATCTGTTGTCATGTGCTTGACTCGTCTGTTCGGTGATTGCGGACATTGTAATAAAAAAGGCGGCCCGAAGGCCGCCTCTTTTGTCATCGAGGAAGATTAGCTGCGGGTGTGCAGGCCTTTCTTCTCCAGCTGACGATAGATGATGGTCTGCTGGGTGATGGAGATGACGTTACTCACCAGCCAGTACAGGGTCAGACCAGCCGGGAACCAGAGGAACATGAAGGTGAAGATGATCGGCATGAACTGCATCACCTTCTGCTGCATCGGGTCGGTAATGGTGGTCGGGCTCATCTTCTGCAGATACCACATGGAGGCACCCATGAGGATCGGCAGTACGAAGAAGGGGTCCTTCACCGACAGGTCGGTGATCCACAGGGCGAACGGCGCATGACGCAGTTCAACCGACTCCATCAGTGCCCAGTAGAGGGCGATGAAGATGGGCATCTGCACCAGGATCGGCAGACAGCCACCGAGCGGGTTGACCTTCTCCTTCTTGTACAGCTCCATCATGCCCTGGGACATCTTCTGGCGATCGTCACCGAAGCGTTCCTTGAGCGCAGCCAGCTTGGGTTGCAGCATGCGCATCTTGGCCATGGAGGTGTACTGGGCCTTGGTCAGCGGGAACATGATACCGCGCACCAGCAGGGTCAGCATGATGATGGCCACACCCCAGTTCTGGACGAAACCGTGGAACACGGTCAGCAGCCAGTGCAGCGGTTGGGCGATGAACCAGAGCCAGCCGTAGTCGACGGTCAGGTCGAGGTGGTTTGCCACCTTGGCCATCTGGTCTTGCAGCTTGGGACCAACCCACAGCTTGCTGCCCACTTCGGCTTGTTGGCCGGCGGCTACGTCAACCAGTGGCGCCTTGTAGCCGATGATGGCCTGGTCTTTACCCGGGATCACGCGGCTGTAGAAGCTGTTGGTGTCGTCGGCATTCGGCGCCCAGGCAGAGACGAAGTAGTGTTGCAGCATGGCGACCCAACCACCCTTGGTGGTCTTGTTCAGGTCGGCATCCTTCATCTCGTCGAAGGTGTATTTCTTGTAGCGGGTGTCTTCGCTGGAGAAGGCACCACCACGGTAGGCGCTGGCCACCATGGCATGACCTTCCTGATCCTTCGGCGTGGTCACGGTCTGCTTCAGCTGACCATAGAACTGCACCTGAACCGGTTCGGCGGATTTGTTGTCGATCTTGTAATCGACGCCAATCGCATAGTCACCGCGCTTGAGCACGAATTCCTTGGTGAAGACCACACCCTTGCTGTCGGTCCAGGTCATGGGAACCACGACTTGATCCTGACCGTCGGCCAGCTGGTAGCTGGTCTGGGCGGCTTCATAGGTAGGACGACCCTGAGGCTGGCTGTCCGGGCCATCACGACCCACCAGGCCGCTCTGGGCAACGTAGATGTGCGCAGGTTGGCTGGTCAGCAGCGTGAACGCCTGTTCCTTGCCTTCTTCCAGCTTGTGGGCCAGCAGTTCGGCAGAGACGATGTCACCACCCTGGGTATCCAGGGTCAGCTTGAGTACGTCGGAGGAGACAGTCACAAGCTTGCGTGCGGCGGTGGCGTTGGCTTGCTCGGAAACCTGAGGAATATCACCGGTCTGACCGGCTTCAGGCACGAAATGTTCGGTTTGGGCCACGGTAACCGGGGCGGGCTTCGGAGCCTTGTCGGACTCCCACTGTTGCCAGAGCAAGAAGCTCACGAACAGCAAACCGATCAGAAGTAAATTGCGTTGTGATTCCATAGTCTTCAGTTTCTTCGCTTTGGTTGCGGAACCGGGTCATAACCACCCTCGGATAAGGGATGGCATTTTAATAGACGTTTGCTAGCTAACCAAACGCCTTTTATGAAACCGTGAAGTCGGATGGCTTCTATCGCAAATTGGGAACAAGTCGGAGTGAAACGGCAGCGCGGCCCGAGCAGGGGACTAATGATTAGCTGATACAGGCGTATCAGTTTGATAGCTACCCATTGCAACGGCGTGACAGAGTGCGCCATAGCTTTTCCAGTAACTTGAACAACTCCTCGTTATCCATCTCTTTGACGCCACCCTTGGCGATAACGACGATGTCGATAGCGGGCAGATTGGCCTGATTGAGACGGAAGCTCTCCCGTACCACTCGTTTGACACGGTTACGCCAGACCGCACGCTTGAGTGCTTTTTTGGGCACGGCGAGGCCAAGACGGGGATGTTCGAGAGTGTTGGGGCAAGCAAGAAGTGTAATTTGCGGAGAAGCGGCCCGGACAGGCTCGGCGAAAACGCGTTTGAAGTGTTCGGGAGTTAACAGACGTAACTCCCGAGAGAAGGTGTGCTGGGTAGGCATTAGACTACCAGGCGGGCACGACCCTTGGCACGACGAGCGGCCAGAACCTTGCGACCGTTGGCAGTAGCCATGCGAGCGCGGAAACCGTGAGAGCGCTTGCGCTTCAGGTTGGACGGTTGAAAAGTACGTTTCATGATTCGATTCCGTATTTCTGTACAGTTTTGATTGTCACACTTAGCCGACGCGCCAGCTATAGCGTGTGACGACTAGCAAAAGAGGCCGAATTCTAAACAGAGTTCGGCTTCTCGTCAATCCGCCGCACCCCTCATCTTGCACTGACTCATCAAAGAGACGGTGAAAGCTGACAGGATCCGAAGGATCAAGGGTCCCGAATTATACTGGCAACCCGGGGTTAAACAAGGATCCTCCAAGAAAAAAGGCGGCAAGGCCGCCAAAGAGAGAGCTATTTAAGCACTTTCCGCAGGAATTCCCGGGTACGGGGATCCTGCGGATCGACCAATATCTGGCTCGGTGGGCCCTGTTCCACGATCCTGCCTCCTTCCATGAAGATCACCCGATCGGCGACATCACGGGCAAACTCGATCTCGTGGGTCACCACCACCATGGTCTGGTGCTGGCTGGCGAGCAGTTTCATCAGGCCCAGCACTTCATCGACCCATTCGGGATCCAGTGCAGAGGTGGGTTCATCGAACAGAATCACCTTGGAGTGGGCCGCCATGGCGCGCCCTATGCCGACGCGCTGCTGCTGGCCGCCTGACAGTGACGCCGGGTAGGCATCCTGCTTGTCGGCGAGCCCTATGTCCTTGAGGATGCCCAGCGCAGTGGCGCGGGCCTCCGCCTTGGGCTGCTTCCAGACGGTGATCAGCCCTTCGGCGATGTTGTCCAGCGCCGTCTTGTTGGCAAACAGGGCGTAATTCTGGAACACGAAGGAGGCGCGCTTGCGCAGTTCGATGGCCTGCTGCTCGCTGGCACGGGCCAGATCCAACTGCAGGTCGTCGATGGCAAGTGCACCGGCATCCGGGGTCTCCAGCAGGTTCAGGCAGCGCAACAGGGTCGATTTACCGGTCCCCGAGGGGCCGATAATGACCACTATTTCCCCCTTCTTGACCTCCAGATCGATGCCGTTGAGCACCTGATTGCCGTGAAAGGCCTTGGACAGGCCGCTAAGTTTGATCATCGGCCCTCCTTAATAGGCGCGGTTAAGACGCACTTCCAGCAGATGCTGCAAGCGGGTGAAGAAGATGACCACGACCCAGTAGACCAGCGCCACCGCCATGAAGCTCTCAAAGAACTTGAAGGAGGAGGCGGCTTCCATCTGCGCCTTGCCCATGATCTCCGCGACCCCCAGGGTGAAGGCCAGGGAGGTGCTCTTGATCATGTCGATGAAGTAGTTCATCAGAGACGGAGTCGCTATGCGGGCCGCCTGCGGCAGTATGATCCGCTGCATCGCCTGGTAGCGACTCATGCCGATGCTGAGGGCTGCCTCCATCTGGCTCTTGTGGATGCCCAGAATGGCGGCCCGAATCGACTCGGCCATGTAGGCGGCGAAGTGCAGGGTCAGGCCTATGATGGCGGCGGTAAAGGCATCCATCCCCACGAAGACGGGGAACAGTTGCGGCAGGCCGTAATAGAGCAGGAACAGCTGGACGAGCAGGGGAGTACCCCGAAAGAACGAGATATACAGCATCGCCAGCCAGTGAATCGCGGGAACGCGAAACACCCGCACTATCGCCAGGGCCAGCGACAGTACGAGTGCCAATACGAATCCCCACAGGGCCATTTCCATCGTGGTGCCCAGATACTTGAGCAGGATGGGGAACAGCCCGAGCGTGTACTCGAGATCGAAATGCATCATTTATTTAGTGGTGATGTCCGCAGCGAACCATTTTTCGGAGATTTGACGCAGGGAGCCGTCTTTACGCATGGCGGTCAGGGCATCGTCAACTTTCTTCAGCACGGCCTGTTTTTCCGGGGTCTTCAGGAAGGGCAGGGCGTTCTCGATGGTCTCGAATGGCTTGCCAGCCTGTTGCAGCGGCAGCTTGGATTCCTTGATCAGCTGGGCGGTGGAGACGCGGTCCATCACGAAGGCATCGATGCGGCCCAGGGCGACGTCCTGCTCGAAGCTGGAGTCATAGGTACGAACGTCGATCTTCTTGTTCGGGTCGTTCTTGCGCAGCAGCTCTTCGAAGTTGGAGCCGAGGTTCACCGCGACAGTCTTGCCTTCCAGATCCTTGAGACCGTGGATGCTGTCGTTGCCCTTGCGCACCACGATCTGGGCGCCGTCATAGACATAGGGTTGGGAGAAGGCGTACTTGGCCTTGCGCTCGTCGGTGATGGTGATCTGGTTGGAGATGGTATCGACGCGACCGGTTTCCAGCATGCCGAACAGGCCGGAGAAGCTGGCGGTGACGAATTCGACCTTGTAGCCGGCGCGCTCACCGATCTGGTTCCACATGTCTACCTCGAAGCCCTGCAGCTTGTCCTGCTTGACGAAGGTGAACGGGAAATATTTGCCGGACATGCCGACCTTGATGGTTTCCTGGGCGATGGCCTGGCCAGACAGGGTGGCCAGCAGAATGGCGGCGCCGGATATCAGCTTGATGGTCGATTTCATGGGATTCCTCTCTCTGTAGTTCTGTATTTTTAGTTGTAATAACGGGTTGGCGCAGATGTTATTGGAATAAAATATAAAGAATAAATGATATTTGGTTATATAAAATAACCGGGACAACATGGAAACATTCTGTCCACACCCCAGCTGGGGGCTGTGGGTAACTTTGGGGATGAAATCAGATCCTGGGGCGTTGGATCCTTGAAAGTCAAGGATCTTATTTGCTGGATCCCCGTGGCGGCAACTGGAGATCCAGCCGCTAAAAACGTAGAATAGCCGGTCTTTAGTTAATCAATTGACGGGAGTCTAGAGTGACTGCTTCGCTATGGCAGCAGTGCCTAAACCGGCTGCAAGATGAGTTGCCCTCGGCAGAATTCAGCATGTGGATCCGGCCGCTTCAAGCGGAGTTGAGTGACAATACTCTGACCCTGTATGCACCTAATCGCTTCGTTCTGGATTGGGTACGCGACAAGTACCTGCTCCGGGTCAACGGCATCATCAACGAGCTCTGTGGGGTCGATGGTCCCACCCTGCGTTTTGACATCGGTAATCGTCCCCATCCCGTCGCGGTCGCCAGAGCGCCGACGCGTGGTGCTGCGCCTGTGAATAACTCTCACAAGAGTTGGGAAAGCAAGACGGAAACCAAGCCCGAGCCGAACCACAAGAGCAACACCAACGTGAACTATACCTTCGAGAATTTCGTCGAGGGTAAGTCCAACCAGTTGGCTCGTGCGGCGGCTCGTCAGGTGGCGGACAATCCGGGTGGTGCCTATAACCCGCTGTTCCTCTATGGCGGCACCGGCCTGGGCAAGACCCACCTGTTGCACGCCGTTGGCAATGCCATCAAGGAACGCAAGAAAGACGCCAAAGTCATCTACATGCACTCCGAGCGTTTCGTTCAGGACATGGTGAAGGCGCTGCAGAATAACGCCATCGAAGAGTTCAAGCGTTACTACCGCAGCGTCGATGCCCTGCTCATCGATGACATCCAGTTCTTCGCCAACAAGGAGCGCTCCCAGGAGGAGTTCTTCCACACCTTCAATGCGCTGCTCGAGGGTAACCAGCAGATCATCCTGACCTCGGATCGCTATCCGAAGGAGATCAACGGGGTCGAGGATCGCCTCAAGTCCCGCTTCGGCTGGGGCCTGACCGTGGCGATCGAGCCGCCGGAGCTGGAGACGCGGGTCGCGATCCTGATGCGCAAGGCGGACGAGAACCAGATCCACCTGCCGGACGAAGTCGCCTTCTTCATCGCCAAGCGGCTGAGATCCAACGTCCGTGAACTGGAAGGCGCCCTCAATCGGGTGATCGCCAACGCGAACTTCACCGGCCGCGCCATCAACATCGATTTCGTGCGTGAAGCGCTGCGGGACTTGCTGGCCTTGCAGGAGAAGCTGGTCACCATCGACAACATCCAGAAGACGGTGGCGGAGTACTACAAGATCAAGCTGGCGGATCTGCTGTCCAAGCGCCGTTCACGCTCCGTCGCCCGTCCACGCCAATTGGCGATGGCCCTGGCCAAGGAGCTGACCAACCACAGTTTGCCGGAGATAGGCGATGCCTTTGGTGGCCGTGACCACACCACCGTTCTTCATGCCTGCCGCAAGATCGAGCAGCTGAAGGAGGAGAGTCACGACATCAAGGAAGACTATTCCAATCTGATCCGTACCCTTTCTTCCTGATAACGGAACCGAGTGGACAGATGCAGTTTGAATATTCCAACCTGATCCGAACTTTTTCCTCCTAATCACAACGGAGAGCACAGATGCAGCTCGAAATTAGCCGTGAGGCCCTGTTACGTCCTCTGCAACTGGTGTCCGGTGCCCTGGGCGGCCGGCCGACCCTGCCCATCCTCGGCAACGTCCTGCTCGATGTCAGCAACGGTCTGCTGTCGCTGACCGGGACCGACCTCGAGGTGGAGATGATCGGTCAGGTCTATCTCAACAGCGACAGTCAGGATGGCCGCACCACAGTGCCGGCCCGCAAGTTGCTGGATATCTGCCGCGGCCTGCCGGAAGGGGCGGACATTCGCCTCAACACCGAGGGCGAGCGGCTGATCATCCGTTCCGGTCGTTCCCGCTTCAACCTGTCTACCCTGCCGGCGACCGAGTATCCGAACATCGAGGACTGGGAGTCCGTGCTCGAGTTCGACATCAGTCAGCTGGAGTTGAAGAAGCTGATCGATGCGACCCAGTTCTCCATGGCCAGCCAGGACGTGCGCTACTACCTGAACGGCATGCTGTTCGAGAGCGAGGGCCACGGCCTGCGCACGGTCGCGACCGATGGTCACCGGCTGGCCACCTGCCGCCGCGAGGTGGTGCAGGATTCGCTGCCCGATCATCAGGTCATCCTGCCCCGTAAAGGAGTGCTGGAGCTGGTGCGCCTGCTGGAAGCGGAAGACAAGCCGGTACGGTTGCAGATCGGTCGCAGCAACCTGCGCGCCGCGCTGGACGGTTTCATCTTTACCTCCAAGCTGGTGGATGGTCGCTTCCCTGACTGGCGCCGCGTCATACCGCGGGGCAGTGACAAGGCCCTGATCGCCGGCCGCGAGGATCTGCGCCAGGCCTTCGCCCGTGCCGCCATCCTCTCCAATGAAAAATTCCGTGGGGTGCGTCTCAATTTGCAGCAACATTTGCTGCGCATCACCGCCAACAACCCGGAACAGGAAGAAGCGGAAGAGTTGCTTGACGTACAATACGAGGCTGGCGAGATGGAGATCGGCTTCAACGTCTCCTATGTGCTGGACGTGTTGAATACGTTAAAATGTGACCAGATCCGGATCAGCCTGAGCGATTCCATCAGCAGTGCCATTATTGAGGATTTTGACAGCCAAGATGCTCAGTACGTGGTGATGCCGATGCGGATCTAGTCGTGTCCCTGGTCAAGCTCCAGCTCAGCGACTTTCGCAATATCCAGCAGGCCAGTCTCAAGCTGTCCCCCGGCCTCAACATCCTGGTCGGGTGCAATGGCAGCGGCAAGACCAGCGTGCTGGAAGCCATTCACTACCTCGGTCTCGGTCGTTCTTTTCGTACTCACCTGACCGGGCGGGTCATCCGCCAGGGGGAGCGGGCCTTCACCCTGTTTGCCCAGTGCGAGCTGGAGGGGCGCCAGGTGCCCATCGGGCTCGCCAAGGACAAGAGTGGCGAGACCCAGCTCAAGATCGCCGGGGCCCAGGCCCAGCGGTTGGCCGATCTGGCCGAGCTGTTGCCGGTACAGTTGATCCATCCCGATGGCTTCAACCTGCTGACCGGTGGGCCCCAGGCCCGTCGAGCCTGGCTGGATTGGGGCGTCTTTCATCAGGAGCCGACCTTCTTCTCCCTGTGGGGGCGAGTGCGGCGGCTGTTGAAACAACGTAATGCCCTGCTGCGTCAAAGCAGTCAGTATCGCCAGTTGGCGTTCTGGGATCAGGAATTGGTGCGGCTAGGTAGTGAATTGGCGGCATTTCGCGCCAGTTATTGTCAGGCCATTACGCCTCTGATCAAGGAAATGACGGCGGATTTTCTGCCGGAATTCGACATCAGCCTCGGTTTTTATCGGGGCTGGGAGAAAGAGACTCCCCTCGGCGACTTGCTGGAGGCGGGGTTCGAGCGGGATCGCTCGCTGGGTTACACAGGGGTAGGCCCGCAGAAGGCCGATGTGCGACTCAAGGCGAACGGTGTGCCCGCTCAGGATATTTTGTCCAGGGGTCAGCTGAAGTTGCTGGTCTGCGCCATGCGACTGGCCCAAGGGCTCTATTTGAATCAACATAGCAGCCGTGGCTGTATTTTTTTAATTGATGATTTTGCCTCTGAACTGGATGTCGACAAGCGCCGACTGCTGGCTGCAAGGCTGAAGCAGTGTGCGTCTCAGGTGTTTATCACCGCCATCGATACCGGTCAGCTCGCAGACATGATGGATGCGAGTGACTGCAAGCTGTTCCACGTGGAACAAGGCAAGATCTCCGAAACGTTAGAGAAGGCAGAGAGTAAGCTATGAGTGAAAATACTTACGACTCCTCGAATATCAAGGTGCTGAAGGGCCTGGATGCGGTCCGCAAGCGCCCGGGGATGTATATCGGCGATACGGACGATGGCTCGGGTTTGCACCACATGGTGTTCGAGGTCGTCGATAACTCCATTGATGAGGCTCTGGCTGGCTACTGCTCCGATATTCTGGTCAAGATCCATTCAGACGGTTCCGTCTCCGTACGTGACAATGGCCGGGGCATTCCGGTCGACATCCACGAGGAAGAGGGTCGCTCCGCCGCCGAAGTCATCATGACGGTGCTGCACGCGGGCGGTAAGTTTGATGACAACTCCTACAAGGTGTCCGGCGGCCTGCACGGCGTGGGCGTCTCCGTTGTTAACGCCCTGTCCGACAAGCTGCTGCTGACCATTCGTCGTAACGGGCACGTCTACGAGCAGACCTATCACCTGGGCGAGCCGCAGGCACCGCTCAAGCAGATCGGCGACAGCTCTTCCGGTACCGGTACCGAGGTGCGTTTCTGGCCGAGCCCGACCATCTTCAGCGATACCCTGTATCACTACGAGATCCTGGCCAAGCGTCTGCGCGAACTCTCCTTCCTCAACTCTGGCGTCTCCATCCGTCTGCAAGACGAGCGCGATGGCCGCGAGGTGCATTTCTGCTACGAGGGTGGCATCAAGGCCTTCGTCGAATACCTGAACCAGAACAAGACTCCGATCCACCAGAAGGTGTTCCATTTCTCCACCGAGCAGGACGGCATCGGCGTCGAAGTCGCCATGCAGTGGAACGATGCCTATCAGGAAGGGGTGTACTGCTTCACCAACAACATCCCGCAGCGGGATGGCGGTACTCACCTGGTGGGCTTCCGTACCGCGCTGACCCGTACCCTCAACACCTATATGGACAAAGAGGACTACAGCAAGAAGGCCAAGTCGGCCGCCAGCGGCGACGACGTACGTGAAGGTCTGATTGCGGTCATCTCGGTCAAGGTACCTGACCCTAAGTTCTCCTCCCAGACCAAGGACAAGCTGGTCTCTTCCGAAGTGAAGACCGCCGTTGAACAGGCGATGGGTGAGAAGCTGGCGGAGTTCCTGCTGGAAAACCCGGGCGATGCCAAGATCGTGGTCAACAAGATCATCGACGCGGCCCGTGCCCGTGAGGCGGCCCGCAAGGCGCGTGAACTGACTCGCCGCAAGGGTGCACTGGACATCGCCGGTCTGCCCGGCAAGCTGGCGGACTGTCAGGAGAAAGACCCGGCCCTGTCCGAACTCTACATAGTGGAAGGGGACTCTGCTGGCGGCTCCGCCAAGCAGGGTCGCAACCGCAAGAACCAGGCCATACTGCCACTCAAGGGCAAGATCCTGAACGTGGAGAAGGCCCGTTTCGACAAGATGATCTCCTCGCAAGAGGTGGGCACCCTGATCACCGCCCTGGGCTGTGGCATAGGTCGTGACGAGTACAACCCGGACAAGCTGCGCTACCACAACATCATCATCATGACGGATGCGGACGTCGATGGTGCGCACATCCGGACCCTGCTGCTGACCTTCTTCTACCGCCAGATGCCGGAAATCATCGAGCGTGGCTATGTCTTCATCGCCCAGCCGCCGCTGTACAAGGTCAAGAAGGGCAAGCAGGAGCAGTATCTGAAAGACGAAGATGCGCTGCTGCAGTACCAGACCGCCATGGCGCTGGACGGTGCTACCCTGCACGTCAACGAGTCTGCCCCGGCCATCGGTGGCGAGGCGCTGGAGCGTCTGGTCAACCAGCATCGCGCCGTGTCTCACCTGATTGGCCGCATGTCCCGCCGTGCCCCCGAGGCCGTGTTGACCCAGCTGATCTATCAGCCTGAGTTGAACGAAGCCCTGCTGGCCAGCGAGAGCGACCTGCTGGCCTGGTGCCAGAGCATGGAGGCCGTGCTCAACGAGAGCAACCACGGCGTCCAGTACCAGATCCAGGTACGTCGCGACGAAGAGCGCAGCCTGTTCGTGCCGCACGCCGTGGTGCGTCAGCACGGTGTCGATCGTGAATACCCGATCAGCTACGACTTCCTGCAGTCCGGTGAATACCGTCAGCTGGTTTCTCTGGGCAAGGAGATCGCGAACCTGATCGAGGACGGTGGTTTTATCAAGCGTGGCGAGAAGGTCAAACCGGTCGCCAACTTCGTGGAAGCCGTCGACTGGCTGATGAGCGAAGGCAAACGCGGCATCTACATCCAGCGCTATAAAGGGCTGGGTGAGATGAACCCGGATCAGCTGTGGGAAACCACCATGGATCCGGAAGCGCGCCGCATGCTGCGTGTCACCATCGACGATGCCGTCGGTGCCGACCAGCTGTTCTCCACCCTGATGGGTGATGCGGTTGAGCCGCGTCGTGACTTTATCGAGACCAACGCCCTGCGGGTAGCGAACCTCGACGTCTAACGACTCAGTAGAGCAATAAAAAAGCCGGTCCTCGTGACCGGCTTTTTGTTTTCAGGACTTGGGTATAAAGAGCCACGTTCCACGTGAAACACCCACTCCGATGCGCTGGCGTCAGGCCAGTTCAATCCGGCCCTGAGGTCTGGCTGGTGTTGCCGAGCGGGTTGAGCGGCAAGAGCAGGGTTACAGCCTGTCGCCACGAAAGGTGCGACGCCACTCGCTCGGAGACACCCCGAAGCGGGTGCGAAAGTGCTGGCGCAGGCTGGTGGCCGTCTTCAACCCCACCAGCTCGGCGATGCGCTCCATGGAGTGAGAGCTGGATTCCAGCAACTCCTGGCTGCGCCTGAGCCGCTCGGCCAGCAGCCAGTCACCGACGGAGAGGCCGGTCGCCTGCTGGAAGCGGCGGGTGAAGGTGCGCCGACTCATCAGGCAGTGCTCCGCCAGGCTGTCCAGGTTGTGGGGCTGCGCCAGATGGCCGCGCAGATGATCCAACAGCTGATTCATTCTGGCGTCCCGGGTGGAGGCGGGCACCGGCTGCTCGATGAACTGGGCCTGGCCCCCTTCTCGATGGGGTGGCACCACCAGCCGTCTTGCCAGCTTGTTGGCTATCCGGCTGCCATGATGCTGGCGCACCAGATAGAGGCAGCAATCCAGCCCGGCCGCCGTGCCGGCCGAGGTGATCAGGTTCTCATCGTCCACGTAGAGGGCATTGGTATCGAGCCGCACACCGGGAAAGCGCCGCATGAAGTCCTGCTCGTATTCCCAGTGGGTGGAGGCCCTGCGTCCCTCCAGCAGGCCGGCGTAAGCCAGCACATAGGTGCCGAGGCAGAGCCCCACCACCTGGGCTCCTCTGTCGTGGGCGGCCACCAGGGCGTCGAGCAAGGGTTGGGTCGGGCGCTCGGCCGGATCCCGCCAGAAGGGGACTATGATGATGTCCGCCTCGGCCAGGGCGTCGAGCCCGTGGGGAGGATGGATGAAGAAGCCTTGTGAGGAGCCGGGCTGACGGATGTCGTCACCGGCGCAGAGTCTGAGTTCGAACAGGGGCTGACCCGGCATCATCATGTCGCCGAAGATGAGGCAGGGCACGGCACAATGGAAGGGGCTGAACTGATCGAAGGTCACCACGGCGACTATCGGGCTGGGCATGGCGGTAGACTCCTCTGCTCGTTGCACAAGGATGATAATCTCTGGTCACGAAAAGACGAAGGGCCATGCAGTTGCATGGCCCTCTTGCTCACAGCACCAGGGTCTCACCATCCTCCGGCACCAGTACCCGCTGCTGTATGCCCTGTTCGCCAAGGTAGTCGCGCAGCTCGCGTCGGGACAGCAGGGCATGATTGACGGCCTCCAGGTGGCTGGCGATCAGGGTGGCCTGCGGGGCCGCCTGGTGCACCGCCAGTACGTCCTCCTTGTTCATGATGATGGGGCCGAGCCCGGGAATATGGGCATCGCCACAGTTGAGCACTATCACCTCGGGGTTGTGCCGTGTCATGCTCTGGGCCACCCGCTCGTTCCAGACCGTATCGCCGGCCAGGTAGAGTGTCTTCTCGGTTGGATGGGAGAAGACCACGCCGCAAACCTCTCCCAGCCGCTCTCCCAACACGGCCATGATCTTGTCACTGCCGTGTTGACCTTCCGTCTGTTGCAGCCGGATACCGGCAAATTCCCCCGCGCTGCCCAGCAGGCGCACATCCTGGAAGCCGCTGGCACGCAGGGTATCGGCGTCCTGCTGGTGCTGCGCGAACAAGGGGAGGTGCTTGGGGACCAGCTGCTGCGCCGCGGGATCCCAGTGGTCCAGGTGGTCATGGGTCACTATCACGGCGTCCACCTCGAGCAGGGTCGCCATGGGCAGCGGCAACTCGACCAGGGGATTGCGCAGGTGGCTGTTGGCCATGCCCTCGAAGCCGGGATAGGTTCCCTTGGGTGCCAGCATGGGATCGATCAGGAAGCGGGTTCCGGCGTAGTGGACGAGCAGGGTGGCGTTGCGAACCTGGGTGATTTTCATGGCGTTCTTCTCTGCGGGTTGGGGGAAGTGCAACCAGTATGGCGCCGGGTGAGCGAGGGCATGAGTGGCCCGCGGGCCGATAATCATCACAATCGGGCCAAATTGTAGCGCGAGAGTGAGCGGGGAAAAATTTTTTAAAAATCTCCCTTGAAAGCAAAAAGCTGACCCCTATATAGGTAACAAGGCCGGAACGCTCAATAGAGGTTTCGACCAGGCGCCCGTCCTAATGGAGGGCAAACAATCTGTTATCGCTCAAAAGAGGGTAATACTATGCGTTCTATCGACTTCTCTCCGCTCTATCGTTCTGCCATCGGTTTCGATCGTCTGGCCAATCTCATCGAATCTGCGGCCAGCAATGGCAATGCCGGTTATCCCCCCTACAACATCGAGCAGCTGGGGGACAACGACTACCGCATCAGCATGGCGGTGGCGGGCTTCACCCAGGAGGAGCTGGAGCTGAGCTTCCAGGAAAACCTGCTGACGGTGAAGGGCAGCAAGCAGGTCGATACCGATCGCAACTATCTCTATCAAGGCATCGCCGAGCGAGGCTTCGAGCGTCGCTTCCAGCTGGCCGACTATGTGCGGGTGAAGGGGGCCGATCTGAAGAACGGTCTGTTGCACATCGAACTGGCGCGTGAAGTGCCCGAGGCGATGAAGCCGCGCAAGATCGAGATCAACGGCTAAGAGCCGCTGACTACCGTTTTAAATCCGGTTTCCCGGGTGCCTATGATGGGCCTGTGGAGATTCAAACCTGTTGCTTATTAGAAGGATAGGATTATGCGTAACCTCGATTTTTCTCATCTCTCTTCCAATGCCGTCGGCTTCGAGCGGATGGCCCGTGAGCTGGAAGGCCTGTTTGAACACAAGACATCGGCCTATCCCCCTTACAACATCGAAAAGCTGGAGCAAGATGGCTACCGCATCACCCTGGCGGTGGCGGGCTTCGAGCGTGAAGAGCTGGAGCTGGAGACCGAAAACGGCACCCTCAAGGTGAAGGGCCGCAAGACACCCGCTACCGGGGAGCGTCGCTTCCTCCATCAGGGCATAGCCGAGCGTGACTTCGAGCTCGCCTTCAAGCTGAGCCAGCATGTCGAGGTACGAGGCGCCAGACTGGAACACGGTCTGCTGATCATCGACCTGGCCCGCGAGCTGCCCGAAGCGCTCAAGCCCCGCGCCATTCCCATCGGTCAGGCGGAGCAGCTGGCGCTGCCGAGCTAAGCCCTTAGATCGAAAAGGCCTGCAATCGCAGGCCTTTTTTATTTTCTGGCACCGGGCTTCAGCCGCCGGCGTAGAGGCGATTGATCTCCTCGGCCAGGATGGCGACACCGCGGCGCACCAGCTCCTCGCTCTGGGAGTAGTTGAGGCGGATGCACTCCTGGCTGTGGCGCCACTCGGGGTCATCGATGCCGGGGAAGAAGTAGTGGCCCGGCACTATCAGCAGGTTCTTCTCCTTCAACCGCTCATAGAGTGTCTGGCTGTGGATCGGCAAGTCTTCGAACCAGAGCCAGAGGAAGAGGGCGCCTTCCGGCTTGTGGATATGGAAGCGGGGATCCGGGATCGCCTCACGTAGCAGCTTCACCGCCAGCTCGGCCTTCTGCTTGTAGAAAGGCTTCACCACCTGTTCGCTCAGGGCGATGATCTCGCCGCTCTCTATCATGGGGATGGTGATGGCGGGCCCCAGGCTGCCCGGCGCCAGGTTGATGATGCCGCTCAGGTTGGTGATGGCCTGGATGATCTTCTCATCGGCGATGACGATGCCACAGCGGGTGCCCGGCAGGCCGAGCTTGGAGAGGCTCATGCAGAGGATGGTGTTGGCATTCCAGAACGGCTTGGCTTCGCTGAAGATGATGCCGGGGAAGGGCACCCCGTAGGCGTTGTCGATCAGCAGCGGAATGCCCTTGTCGCGAGCGATCTGATCCAGATGCTCTACTTCCTCATCGGTCAGCACGTTGCCGGTCGGGTTGGTCGGGCGGGAGACGCAAATTACCCCGATGTCATCACCCACCTGCAGGCTCTCGAAATCCACATGGTACTTGAACTGGCCATCGGCCAGCTTCTCTATGGTGGGCTTGTAGGCCACGAAGTAATCGTCGGCGAGGGCCGAGTCGGCATAGCCGATGTATTCGGGAGCCAGGGGGAAGAGCACCTTCTTCTTGCGGCCATCGGCAAACTCGCCGGCCAGCAGGTTGAACAGATAGAAGAAGGCATTCTGGCTGCCGTTGGTCAGGGCGATGTTGCGAGCGGATATGTCCCAGCCGAGTTCCTTGCTGAGCAGGGCGGCCAGTGCCTTGGTGAACCTGTCCTTGCCTTGCGGGCCGTCATAGTTGGCCATGGCTTTGACCAGTTCACCGTTATCGAGCAGGCTCTGCGCCTCGGCCTGGAAGCGTTCCAGCATGGCGGGGATGGGGGCCGGGTTGCCGCCCCCCAGCATGATGGCGTCCGGATTGAGCAGCCCCTGATTGAGGTCATCCATGAGTTGGGTAATGCCGGCGTGGCGAGTGAACTTCTCGCCGAACAAGGAAAATTCCATTCGGTGGCGGATCCAGATTGAGTAACGGGGATGTAGCACCATAGCTCAGTTCAAAAGCGGGTGTCGATCAAAAAAACCGGACGTTTCACGTGGAACAGGGCTGGCTACCCAGGGATTTGAGAATGCCTAATCCGAAATGGATATCTCTCACCCCTCATATCTGAATGATGATTAATTTAAATAAAATCATCGGCTTATAAAAACGGTGAGTTGAACCTGCTGCCAGGCGTTGGATGGCAAGGGGGGGGAAGCATACTGCTGGCGGCTATTTGCCCCGCGCGCCCAGGTAGCGCAAGGGGGTCTGCCCTGTGTGTTGTTTGAAGAAGCTGATGAAGGCGCTGTCGCTGGAGAACTCCAGTTGGCCGGCTACCTGGCCGATGGGGGTCTGCTCGGCCAGCAATTCCATGGCGCGCAGCAATCGCCACTGCTGGCGCCAGGCTTGATAGCTCATGCCGGTGTCCCGCAGGAAGATGCGGCCAATGGTCTTGTCGCTGGCACCTACCCGCTCGGCCAGCCGGTTGAGCCGATCGGGCAGGGCGCCGTCTCGGGTCACCTCCTGCAACCAGGTGTCCAGCCGCGGATCGGCGGGCAGCGGCAGTTGCCAGGATTCCTGCGGTGCCTCTGCCAGCTCCTCCATGAAGAGTGCCAGCAGCCGGCTCTGCTCCTGTCTCGGTTTGTCCCAGGGCCAGAATGCCATCCGCTCGATGATCTCCCGCAACAGGGGATTGACCGCGATCACCTGCACCTCGGTCGGCAATTCGGCCTGCGGTCTGAAGTAGAGAGAGCGGTAGGCGACCACCCCGCGCATCAACACCCGATGGGGCGTGCCCGCCGGCAGCCAGGCCGCCCGGCTCGGTGGCAACAGACAGATCCTGTGCGCCAGCTCTATGCTCATGCAGCCCGCCTGGGCGAACAGCAACTGGTGACGGCCATGCCGGTGCAAGCCAGAGTCATGCCAGCCGAGATCGGAGGCGATGCCGCTGATGTCGCCAGCCAGCTGATCGGGATCGAAAGGGTGATCGGGAAGAATAAAGGCCATCTGTCTGATTATTGATGTTTATAGTCCTGCTTATTGTAATCAGACATGCTGTTTCTCACTAGACTGGCCGCCTTGATTGAGGAGGTTTGTCATGAACAACAAGTCGCCACCGCTCTGGCTGGTGGTTGGATTGATGATGTTCCCGCAGATAGTGGAGACCATCTATAGCCCCGCACTGACCCAGATCGCCACGGCGTTCCGGGTGAGCGAAGGGCTGGCGTCCCAGACCCTGTCGGTCTATTTTCTGGCGTTTGCGGTGGGCGTGGTCTGCTGGGGGCGGCTGTGCGATCTGATCGGACGGCGTCCGGCCATGCTGGCCGGTCTGCTGACCTACGGGCTCGGCACCCTGCTGGCGCTGCTGGCTACCGAATTTGAAACTCTGCTGGTCGCGCGGGTCATCTCGGCCTTCGGTGCCGCCGTGGGATCCGTCGTAACCCAGACCATGCTGCGCGACAGCTACCAGGGTAGCGATTTGGCCAAGGTCTTCTCGGTGATGGGGGTGGCATTGTCTCTCAGCCCGGTGATGGGCTTGATGAGCGGTGGCCTGCTGGTCGGGCGCTTTGGCCATCTCGGTGTGTTCGGCGCCTTGCTGATGCTGGCCCTTGGACTGTTGCTGATCGCCGGTTGGCGGTTGCCGGAAACCCGTCCAGAAACTACTACTCGGATTGCCTTGTGGCCGCTGGCGCGCCGGATGGCGCGGGATGCCGGGCTCTGGCACAGCGCCCTGCTGGTCGCCCTGTTCAACACCATGCTGTTTGGCTACTACAGCCTGGCCCCCTTCCTATTCGCCTCGCTCGGCTTGAGCATCAACGAGTTTGGTTACTCCGGCATGGGGCTGGCTCTGGCGACGCTTGCCGGCAGCCTGCTGAACAAGCGCCTGCTGAGAAAGGGTTGGCAGCCGTCATCCCTTATCCGCTTGGCCGCTGGCCTGGCGCTGGGTTCAGGTGGGGTTCTGTGGGCGACGCAAGGCTCGCTCTGGTTCCTGCTGCCCATGATGGGAATAGTGGTGGCCTTTGGTATCGCCATCCCCAACGTGCTGAGTCAGGCCTTGCTGGCCTATCGAGAGGTGGCGGGCAGTGCCGGTGCCCTGTTCGGTCTGGCCTACTACCTGCTGCTCAGCCAGGGGTTGGCGCTGGCAGCCGCCTTGCAGGATCTGGGATTGCTGCTTATCGGCTGCGGCTTGCTGGCCGTGTTGTGCAGCTGGCGTCGTTCCACGTGAAACATCAACTGCCGATGAAGCGGTAGCCGATGCCGGATTCAGTTTCGATCAGGCTGGGCTGATGGGGATGATGCTGCTGGCCAGCTTCTTCTTGCTGAAACATCAGCTGCCGATAAAGCGGTAGCCGATGCCGGATTCTGTCTCGATCAGGCTGGGCTGTTGGGGATTGTCGGCCAGCTTCTTGCGCAGGCTGGCGATGACGATGCGCAGGTAGTGGGTGTCTTCCTTGTGACTCGGTCCCCAGATGTCGTTGAGCAGCTGGGTCTGCATCACCAGCTTGCCGGGGTGGCACACCAGCGCCTGCAGCAGGGCGAACTCCTTGCGGGACAGGGGGATCTCCTCTCCGTGCAGGCTCACCTTGTGGCTGCTGGTATCCAGACTCAGGCCGCACTGGGGGAAGTGGCGGCACTCGCCGCTGCTGGCCCCGGCCCGCTGCCGCAGCAGCACGCGGATCCGCGCCATCATCTCGCCGATGCCGAACGGCTTGCTCATGTAGTCGTTGGCGCCGGCATCCAGCAACCGCACCTTCTCCTGCTCCGAATCCCGCGCCGACAGCACCAGCACCGGGTGCTGATGATGCTCCCTGATGGCTTGCAGGATCTGGATGCCGTCTCCGTCCGGCAGCCCCAGATCCAGGATCACCAGGTCGGGGTTGAGGTGGCGATACTGGGCCAGGCCGTCATTGACGCCGACCGCCTCGCTGACCTGGTGCCCCTCGGCGGTCAGGCTGATGCGCAGGAAGCGGCGGATGGCCGTCTCATCGTCGATGACCAATATGTGCGCCATTACACCTCCGGTGAATTGAGGGCGAGCGGCAGGGAGATGCGCATGCAGGTACCGTTGCCGTTGGGGCCGGAAAATGCCCAGATGCGGCCGCCGTGGGCCTCTATCATAGCGCGAGAAATGGCGAGGCCAAGCCCGGTGCCGCGGCTGCCGCCATCGCCGACCGGCTGGGTGTAGAACAGATTGAAGATCTTGTCCCTGTCCGCGGTGGCGATGCCGACCCCGATGTCGATGATGTCGATGATGAGATCCGGGGTGGCCAGCATCACCTTGAACTCGATGGGGGTGCCGGCCGGCGAGTAGCGGGAGGCGTTGTCGAGTATGTTGACCAGCACCTGCTCGATCAGGGCGCCGTGCACGTAGAGCTGGGGGATCTGCTGATCGAAGTGAATGAGCAGCTTGTGCTGGCGCCAGGAGGAGTCCAGCCGCTTGCGGGCACTCTCCACCAGATCCGCCAGATCGACCCAGTCCCGTTTTAGCTGGAAGTCCGGTGAGCCGATGCGGGTCATGTCCAGCAGGTTCTGCACATAGCTGTGCAGGCGGCGCGCCTCGTCCTGCACCGAATGCAGCAGCTCGTCGCGATCCTCCGGGCTTATCCGATCACCGTATTCCAGCAGGGTGCTGCCGGCCCCTATGATGGTGGCCAGCGGTGTCTTCAGATCGTGCGACACCGAGGAGAGCAGGGCGGCGCGCAGCCGGTCGGTTTCGGCCTGCAGCTGGCTGTCGGCCAGCCGCTCGTTGAGATCGATCCGGGCAAGGGCGGCGCGGATATCGGTGAGCAGCGCCTGCAACTGATGCTCGGCGGAGGAGGCGAGCGGATTGGCCAACCTGATGCCCAGCACCAGCTCGTCGGTGAGGTGGTGATACTGGGCCTCGGCCGCGTTGAGGGTCGCGGTGTGGGCCCCGGCGCTCAGCTTCTGGGCCAGACACCAGTCGATGGCCGCCTTGTCGGTCTGGCCCGGCGGCTTCTGCTCGTCTCCCGCCCGGTACTGGTAATCCTCATCGAGGGCGAACACGGGTTGGCCCAGTGCCAGCGAGATGGCCTGAGTGCCTTGCCTGAGCACCTCGACCGGGCTGCTGGCGGTGGCCAGCCCCTGGCTCAGCGATAGCAGGGCATTGCCGAGCTGCTGGGTCTCGCGCAGGCCCACCAGTTGCTGGCGCTGGCGGGAGGCGAGCCGCCCGGCCGCCATGCCGACGATGAGCAGCACGAACAGGTTGAGCAGATCGCTGTGACTGGCCACGCTCAGGGAGAAGTGGGGGGCGGTGAACAACAGGTTGTGGGCGACGAAGCCCAGCACCGCCGCCAGGATAGCCGGCACCAGGCTGGTGGAGAGCGCCGTGGCCAGCACCCCCAGCACGAACAGCAATGGCATTGAGGCCGGGGGCAACCAGTGGGAGAGACCCCAGGCGGTGGCCGAGGTGATGCCCATGATCAGCAGGGCCAGCAGGCTCTGTCGAATATCCTTGGGATCCGAGGGATGCAGCCCCAGGCTCGGTCTGCGTTTCTCGGTGTCGACCAGGGTGATCTCGAGTCCCCGCGCCTGTTTCAGCAGATGCTGCACCAAGGAGCGGCGCCAGGGCGCCTTGTGGGGTTTGCCGAGCAGCAGTTGCGACACCTGCTGCTGTTCGGCTGTCTCCAGCAGGGTATCGGCGACCGCCGGGCTGGAGAGGGTCAGCACCTTGGCCCCCAGCTGGGAGGCCAGTGCCAGCGCCTGCTCCAGCTCGGCCGTGCGGCGCCCCTTGCTGTCCACGTGGACCACCAGCCAGGGCAGCTGACGGCGCTGGGCGAAGCGGTGACCGTAGCGCACCAGGGACGAGCCGTGCTGATCACCTAGGCAGACCATCAGCTTGCCCCGCAGCGGCTGGGTGGTCTTGCCCGCCGCCTGCCACTGCAGTTGCAGATCCCCCTCCACGTGGCTGGCGGCCGTCTGCATCGCCAGCTCGCGCAGGGCGGTCAGGTTGTTGAGGGAGAAGAAGGATTGCAGGGCGGCCTTGGCCTGATGGGGCACATAGACCTTGCCCTCCTTGAGCCGGCCGAGCAGCTCCTTGGGGGGCAGGTCTATCAGTATGATGCTGTCCGCTTCCAGCAGCACCTGATCCGGCAGTGTCTCCTTGACCCTGACCCCAGTCAGTTGCCACACCAGATCGTTGAGGCTCTCCAGGTGCTGCACGTTGAGGGTGGAGTAGACGTCGATGCCGGCACCGAGCAACTCCTCCACATCCTGCCAGCGCTTCTCGTGACGGCTGCCCGGGGCGTTGCTGTGGGCCAGCTCATCCACCACGGCGATGGCGGGTTTGCGTGCGAGCAAGCCATCCAGATCCATCTCCTCCAGCCGTTGCTGGCGGTGGAGATGGATCTTGCGCGGCTGGATGGCGAGCTTGTCGAGCAGGGCCAGGGTCTCCTGGCGCCCGTGGGTCTCCACCACCCCGATCAGGATATCGACCCCTTCCCTTGCCTGTTCCCGCACCGCCTGCAGCATGGCGTAGGTCTTGCCGACGCCGGGCGCGGCGCCGAGAAAGACCTTCAGCTTGCCCTTGTGTTCCTGCTCCAGGCTCGCCAGCAAGGCGTCGGCCCGTACCTCATCACGCATCATTATCCTTATCGAGCAACTGCAGGCTCGGCTCGAAAACGGGGATCGCCGGCAATGTCGTACCCTTGCCGGCTGAGCCAGCCAGAACCCTCATCATGCATCCTTGTCCTTATCTAGCCAGAGATTCAGCTGGAGAATGTTGACCACCCGGGGGCCAAGGATACCAGCTTGCGCCCCGGACTGAACCCGCTCCGTCAAGGCGGCGGGATCCAGCCCACGCTGTTTGGCGATGCGCTCCACCTGGGCCTGTACGGCATCCAGCGGCAGATGAGGATCCAGGCCGGAGGCGGAGCGGGTCAGCAGGGTTGGCGAGGGGTCACCGCCCTGCACTTTGGCTTCTGCCTTGGCGAACTCGGCCCGCAGCGGTGAGCTCATGCCCAGATTGGATGCGCCACCGCCTAGGGTGGCGAAGTCGCTGGCGGAGGGGCGGGAGTGGAAGTACTCGGCTCGCTCGAATTTTTGCGCCAGCAGGGCACTGCCGATCAGCTGTTGTTTGCCGTTGGTCAGCTGGCTGCCGTTGGCCTGCCAGGGGAACATCAGCTGGGCCAGCCCGGTCACCGCCAGCGGGTAGCCGACGCCCAGCAGCAGGGTCAGGGTCAGCAGGGTTCTGATTGCTATCATGATTTTCTTGCTCCAAACAGATTGATGGGGTGCAGGCCAGGCTTGCACCCCGCTATGTCGTCGTTACACCAGCCCCAGGCCGATGATGATCAGGTCGATCAGCTTGATGCTGATTAATGGGGGGCACCAGCAGGCCATGGATGTCCTCGCTTCCACAACCTGCATCGCGTCCCCTTACACCAGACCCAGGCCCGTGATGACCAAGTCGATCAGCTTGATGCCGATGAAAGGCACCAGCAGACCACCGACGCCGTAGATCAGCAGGTTGCGGCGCAGCAGGCTGGCGGCGGATCCCTTCAGGCTGACCCCGCGCAGGGCCAGCGGCACCAGCGCCACTATGATCAGGGCGTTGAAGATGATGGCCGACAGAATGGCGCTCTGCGGGCTGCCCAGCTGCATCAGGTTCAGCGCACCCAGCTGCGGATAGGCGGCGATGAACAGGGCCGGCAGTATGGCAAAGTACTTGGCCACGTCGTTGGCGATGGAGAAGGTGGTCAACGCCCCGCGGGTCACCAGCAACTGCTTGCCCACCAGCACCACGTCCAGCAGCTTGGTGGGGTTGGAGTCCAGATCCACCAGGTTGCCCGCCTCCTTGGCGGCCTGGGTCCCTTCGTTCATGGCCAGACCCACGTCGGCCTGGGCCAGCGCCGGCGCGTCGTTGGCACCATCGCCGCACATGGCGACCAGGCGGCCATCGGCCTGCTCCTGGCGGATGTAGGCCAGCTTCTTCTCCGGGGTGGCTTCGGCGATGAAGTCATCCACCCCGGCCTCGGCGGCGATGGCGGCGGCGGTCAGCGGGTTGTCTCCGGTGATCATCACTGTCCGTATCCCCATGTGGCGCAGGATCTGGAAGCGGGCCTTGATGCCGGGTTTGATGATGTCCTTGAGGAACACCACCCCCAACAACTGCTCCTGGGTGCAGACCAGCAGCGGGGTGCCGCCCTGGCGGGCGATGTGGTCGACCGCCTTCAGGACCGGCTCCGGCACCGATTTGCGCTCGAGGGAGAGGTAGTTGAGCACAGCATCCACAGCCCCCTTGCGATATTGATGACCGTTGCGATCCAGTCCGCTCAACCGGGTCTCGGCGCTGAACGGGATCAACTTGTCACTCTCCAGTTGGCTCGGCTTGGCCATGCTCTTGCCGGCCAGGGTCAGGATGGACTTGCCTTCCGGTGTATTGTCACCGAGGGAGGCCAGCATGGCCGCCTGGGCCAGCAGGGCGGGATCCACACCGGGGGCCGGGATCAGCTCGTCGGCCATGCGATTGCCGAAGGTGATGGTGCCGGTCTTGTCCAGCAGCAGGGTGCGCACGTCACCGGCGGCTTCCACCGCACGACCCGACTTGGCGATCACGTTCAGCTTCACCAGCCGGTCCATGCCGGCGATGCCGATGGCGGAGAGCAGGCCGCCTATGGTGGTCGGGATCAGGGTGATGAACAGGGCGAGCAGGTAGAGCCTCGGCACCTGGGTACCGTTGTAGTCGAGGAACCAGGGCAGGGTGGCGACCACCAGCAGGAAGATCAGGGTCAGCCCCACCAGCAGGGCATCGAGTGCCATCTCGTTCGGGGTCTTCTGGCGCTTGGCCCCTTCCACCAGCGCAATCATCCGATCCAGCGTGCTTTCCCCCGGATTGTTGCTGACCTTTACCCAGATCTCGTCGGAGACCACTGTGGTGTTGCCGGTCACGCCGCTGCGGTCGGTGCCGGATTCGCGGATGACGGGGGCGGATTCGCCGGTGATGGCGGCCTCGTTGACCGAGGCGATGCCGGCCACCACTTCACCGTCGGCCGGGATCATCTCGCCGCTGCGCACCAGCACCAGATCTCCCTTGAGCAGGCTGGTGGCGGGCACCCACTCCCCATGTCCATCGCGAGGATCGCTGACCTTGCGGGCCCTGAGCTGGCTCATGCCGGCCTTCAGGCTGTCGGCCCTCGCCTTGCCGCGCCCTTCGGCCAGGGTCTCGGCGAAGTTGGCAAACCAGAGGGTCAGCCAGAGCCAGGCGGTCAGCTGCCAGGCCAGGCTGGGGGCCACTCCCGACAGGGGTTGGCCCAGCAGGGACTCGACGGTCGCCATCACGGCGGCCAGCCAGAGGGTGAACAGGATGGGGCTGCCAAACAGTGCCTTTGGGTTGAAGCGATAGATCGCCTCGACCATGGCTTGCACGATTTGTGAGCGCTGTTTCTTGCCCTTCACCTTGTTGGTGCGGGCTGTCATGGAGATGGACTTGCTCATTGGATTGCTCCCTGTATCAGGCTCAGATGTTCGGCCACCGGTCCCAGTGCCAGCAGTGGCAGGAAGGAGAGGCCGCCAATCAGCAGTACTGTGATGATCAGCAAGGTAATAAACAGTGGCCCCCGGATCGGGAAGTCACCTTCACCCGTCTCCTGGCGCGGGGCGCGGGCGAGCTGGCCGGCGATGGCCAGCACAGGGATGATGTAACCGAAGCGGCCGAGCAGCATGGCCAGGCCGATGGCGATGCACTGCCAGCTATCGGCGGCGGCAAAGCCGGCGAAGGCGGAGCCGTTGTTGCCGGCAGCTGAGGCGTAGGCATAGATCAGCCGTGACAGGCCGTGGGGGCCGTCGTGACCGATGACGGTGGCGGCATCCGGCATCAGCAGGGTCACGCCACCGATCACCAATACCCCGACCGGCATCACCAGCATGCTGGCGACTACCCACTTCATCTCGGTGATGCCGAGGCGCTTGCCCAGATAGGTCGGGGTGCGACCCACCATCAGGCCACACAGGAACACGGTCAGCAGCACGAACAGCATCATGCCGTAGATACCGGCACCCACGCCGCCAAACACCACTTCACCGAGCAGCATGTTGATCATGCCGACCATGCTGGCGAGGGGAGCAAAGCTGTCGTGCATGGCGTTGACCGAGCCGTTGGAGGCGGCCGTGGTCGCCACTTCCCAGATGCTGGAGAGCACTGGGCCGAAGCGGCTCTCCTTGCCTTCCCAGTTGCCCATCTGAGTGGTGAGGTGAGCGAGGGCGGGATCCGGCTTCATCTCTTGGGAGAGGGAGAGGCAGAGCCCCAGCCCCAGCATGATGGTCATGGCGATGAGGATGGCGCGACCGTGGCCGCTGTCCTTCACGTAGCGGCCCAGGGTGCAGACCATGGCGGCGGCTATGGTGAGCAGGGCGACCATTTCCAGCCAGTTGGAGAGGGCGGTCGGGTTCTCGAACGGGTGGGCCGAGTTGATGCCGAAGAAGCCGCCGCCGTTGGAGCCGAGCTGCTTGATGGCGATCTGGGACGCGGCAGGGCCGAGCGGCAGCAGCTGTTCCTGACCTTCCAGGCTGTGGAACGGCAGATAGGCCGACAGCGTCTGGGGCACGCCCTGCCACACCAGCAGCAGCGCCATGATCAGCGCCATCGGCAGCAGCACGTAGAGGCAGAAGCGCACCAGATCCTGCCAGAAGTTGCCAATATGGGTGGTCTGCTGGCGGGCTATGCCGCGGAACAGCGCCACGGCCACGGCGGCGCCTGTGCCGGCGGAGACGAAGTTCTGGGTGGTGAGCCCCACCATCTGGCTGAAGTAGGAGAGGCTGGCCTCACCGGAATAGGCTTGCCAGTTGGTATTGGTCATGAAGCTGACCGCGGTGTTGAAGGCCATTTGCCAGCTCAGGCCGGGCAGTTGCTGCGGGTTGAGGGGCAGCAGGCCTTGCGCCATCAGGATCAGGAACAGCAGGCCGAAGCCGGCGCCGTTGAAGGCCAGCAGGCTGAGGGCGTAGGACTTCCAGTCCTGCTCCCGGCCATCGGTGCCGCAACAGGCCATAGTCGCTCGCTCGATGGGGGATAGCCAGCGGCTCTGCCCCTCGAACACCTTGTACATGTAGTTGCCGAGCAGGGGTGCCGGCAGCAGGACCAGCAGCACGAAGGCCGCCGGATAAATCATTTCTTGCCACATATCGGATCCCTCACTCGTCACTGCGTGTCAATGCACGCATCAGATAGCCCAGCAGGGCGAGGACCAGCAGCAGATAGAGCCAATTCATATAAATTCCCTTGGTGTAATTGACTGCACAAGGGTATGTAAAACCGGCGTAAAGGCGCCATAAAGCCCCCTTTGACGGGCGTAAAATCGGCGTAAAAAGCGAAGATATGGGGGAGGGATTGAATGGAAAAACCCGGCCTTGGCCGGGTTTATAAAGGTGGGGAGGGGGACTTGTCGTCTCGCCGAGCCAGGCACCAATCAAGGGCCCGGATCGCGGCGAGGTGTCATGGCCGAGCCTGCTCGATCAGGGTATCCGGACCGAGTATCTGCGGCAGCACCTGGGGATCCCCTTGGCCCGGCTCGTACCAGAGATAGAGGGGCACGCCAGAGCGCCCCTGCTGCGCCAGGAAGGCGGTGATCTCGGCGTCGCCATTGGTCCAGTCACCGCGCATCACCTGCACCCCCGCCTCGGCAAATGCCTCGGCAGTGGCGCCGCGCTCGATGGCGACCTGCTCATTGACCTTGCAGGTCATGCACCAGTCGGCGGTGAAATAGAGGAAAACCGGCTTGTCTCCCGCGCGCAATTCAGCCAGCTTTGCCTGGCTAAACGGGATCTCGCTGGTGGGGGGCGCAGGGCGCGCCGCGCCGCTCGTTATCTGACTCACGCCGAGGCCGATCGCCAGCAAGGTCGCCAACACGGCGGGCAGCCAGGCGGCCGGTTTCATCGCCCGCTGGCGCAGGCCGGTCAACCAGAGTCCGAATGCCAGCAACATGGCACAACCCAGGGTCGCGGTCAGCTGGTTGGTCGATACCTGCTGGCCGAGCACCCACATCAGCGCCAGGGTCGTCAGGAACATGGGCACCGCCAGGAGATGGCGCAGGGTGGCCATCCAGGGCCCGGGTTTGGGCATCCGGCGCTGCAGGGCCGGAATAAAGCCGAGCAGCAGGAAGGGCAGCGCTATGCCGAGCCCGAGTCCGGCGAACACCTGCATGCCGGCCAGCGGGGGCAGGACCAGTGCCGTCCCCAGGGCCGCGGCCATGAAGGGGCCGGTGCAGGGGGTGGCGACGAAGGCGGCCAGCACACCGGTCCAGAAGGCCCCGAGGGTGCCGCCGCTATTGGTCAGCTCGGCGCCGGCATTGATGGTGCCGAGCTCAAACAATCCGGCCAGGTTGAAGGCGATGATGCAGGTCAGCAGCAACAGCAGCAGTATCATGCGCGGGTCTTGCAGCTGGAAGGCCCAGCCGATCTGGGCGCCACCGACCCGCAGGGCAAGCAGCACGCCCCCCAGCACCATGCACATCGCCATCACGCCGACCGTATAGGCCACCGCCTCGCGGCGAGCGGTGCCGGCACTGGCGCCGGAGCGGGCCAGGCTCAAGGCCTTGAGGCTGAGGATGGGGAAGACGCAGGGCATCAGGTTCAGCAGCAGGCCGCCGACGATGGCACCCGCCAGGGCCAGCAACAGGGTGGAGATCCCCTCATCTTTTCCCTCCACCCCGGCCTCATGCCGTGCGCTCAGATCCAGCCCCAGGCCATGGCCCAGCGCCAGGGTGGCTTGGAATGCATCGCCCAGTTTGGGCCCGGCCTGGGTCTCGATCATGAGCAGGTCGCCGTGGCGCTCGAAGCGTTGGGGCGCCGCATCGACAATGGCTTGTCTGGTGGCGGAGAACAGGTGTGGCTGCGCTATGTTGACGCTGGCGGGCAAGGGCACCTTGAGGCGCAGGGTCTCGCCGCTGCGGGTAAAGGTGACGGCGGTGGCGAGGGGTTTTGGTAGCGCCTGGCGCCACCTGGCGAAGTCGGCGGCCAGATTGGGATCCGGCTCGCCATGGCCGACCTTGAGGGTAGTCTGCAAGGAGGCCCGCTCGGGCACGCAGGCGTCGTGGCGGCAGGCAAGGTATTGCATCTCAAGCCGGATCGGCAAGAGGGTACCGAGGGGGACGTCCTCGGCTATGGTCAGCTCGGCCAGGAGTGCGTAGGGCTGGCCGTAGACATTGTTCATCATGCCGTCGATCAGCAGCGTCTCCGGCAGCGGATAGGCCGGCTCACCGACGCTGACCCCCGCCGGCAGTTGCCAGGTCAACCTGGGGGCCAGGCCGACATCCCCGGGTTGTTTCCAGTAACCGTGCCACCCCTCTTGCGGCGTCATGTGGATTGCCAGCGTGGTGCTGGCGTTGGCCGCCGGGGTGGGGCTGGCGGCGATCAGGGAAGATGCGATCAACACCTCTTCACTGCCTGGCATCTCGGTTGCCATCAGCGTGGTGGGGGTGAGATGCAGGCAAAGAGCGAGCAGCAACGACGTCAGCGACAGTGATTTCATAGGTATCTTGATGAGGGAGAAAAGATAACACCAACCCGGTGAGGCCGGGTTGGTGTCCATGCGGCCAGCCGTTACTTCAGGCTGTTGACCGCCTCGGCCAGCTTGGTGTCTTGCGGGTCCAGGATATGGGTGACGCGGCCCTGGCCATCCAGCAGCAGCACGCTCGGGATGTCGCGGATCCCGAAGGCTCGGAACAGGGAATCATCCTCGTTCAGCGCCAGGGGCAGGCTGCTGGCGGTGGTTTTCTGATAGTCCTGCAGATCGGCGGTCGAGACCCAGAGGCCGGATGAGATGCCCACCCAGTCGATGTCTCGCTTGCTGGCCATCAGCTGCTCGACCTCTTCGCGTACCCGCTGGCAAGCCTTGGCGGTCTGCGGACGGCTGTCGGCCAGGTAGGATTCACACCAGGGGGCAAAGAAGACGAGGGCCCTTGGCTTGGCAGGGGCGGCGAAATCGAGTCGGGTGCCGTCCAGCAGGTTGATGCCCAGGCCGGTGACCCTGTCGCCCACGGCAAAGGCAGGGGCGGCGGTGGACTTGTCGGCTTGAACGGCCGGTTGCTCGCCTTCCGCTATCGCCTGTTGCAGCGCGGTATGCAACTCCTGATTGTCCAGATGGCCGACGTGCATGATCCGGCCATCTCGACCGATCACGACGTGCTGTGGCGTGACCCTCAGGTTCAGGGCGGTCGCCAGGCTGCCGTCGTCGATGGCTATAGGCATGGTCAGGCCGAGCTGCTTGCGGTAGGCGCGGATGGAGTCGGCATCGTCGGAGAAGCCGGTGTTGACCGCGATCACCGCGATCTGATCGCCAAATTTCTGCTGAATGGCCTCGAAGCCGGGCATCTGCTGGCGGCAAGGCACACACCAGGTTGCCCAGAACTTCAGGTAAACCGGCTTCTTGCCATAGAGCTGCGCCAGATCGATCAGCTTGCCATCCAGGGTTGCCAGCTTGGCCGCCGGGGCCGGCTGGCCGATCAGGGAGGTGCCGGCGCTCTTTGCGCGTCGCTCGCCTTCGGCGTCATAGCTGTCGTCTGCGTAGCAGAGCTGAGCCGTGCCCAGCAGGAGCAACAGGGTGGCGAGCGGTTTCATCAGGGTAGAGAGGGCGGAGAGTCGCAAGACGGGTTCCTTACTTCAGAGTGCAGATTGTTGATGGTTTTATGATTAATTGTACTATGTCTAACGGTGCATCCATAAGGACCATGAAGTTGCATTTTAACTGTACCATTCACGGCAACAGGCCAGCCGACAGCGGCCGGCGGTTGTCCTCCCAGCATGTGAGCAGAATGCTATGAACGATTTACCCATAGAGCTTCGGCGCGAAGCCGGTGTTTCCCTGGTCGATCAGATAGTGGCGGCCATTGGCCAGGCGATCCGTCAGGGGCGGCTTTACGCCGGGGCCAGGCTGCCTTCCTGGCGGGATCTGAGCACTCAGCTCGGGGTGGCGCGGGGCACTGTCCGTGCTGCCTATGAGCGCCTGATCGACGAGCAACTGATCGTCTCCCGTGGCGCGGCGGGCACCTTCGTGGCGCACTGCTTGCCGGCGCCCCAGTCGCCGGACATCAGCGGCTTGAGGGCCCCCTTGCCCGGCATCTATCAGCCACCGTTCAGCGCCATCCCCCTGGTGTTCCAGATCGGCGTCCCGGCGTAGGACGGCTTTCCTGGCAAGCTGTGGGCCAGGATGGCGAGCCGCGCCGCCAGTGAGGCCGCCATGGCGGCGGTCAGCTACCCCGATCCACGGGGGGAGCTGGCCCTGCGCACCGAGATCGCGGCCCATCTCTCGGTTGCCCGTGGGTTGAGCTGTTCCCCCGCCCAGATCATCGTCACCTCCGGCTACAGCGGTGCGCTGGGGCTGCTCAGCCATGCGCTGGATCTGAAAGGCAGGTCCGCCTGGATTGAAGATCCGGGCTATCCACTGCCCCGGATGGCGCTCGCCATGATGGGAGTGGAGGCGGTTCCCATACCGGTCGATGAACAGGGCCTCGACGTGGACGCTGGCATGGCCCTGGCCGCCAACGCGGCGCTGGCCATCGTCACCGCCGGTCAGCAGGCCCCTCTGGGAATGACCATGTCCCTCGCTCGTCGCAACCAGTTGCTGGCGTGGGCGGCCGGCAGCGGCGCCTGGATCATCGAAGACGACTACCTGAGCGAGCTGCAACTGGTCGGCCGGGCGGCCCCGGCGCTGGCCTCGCAGGACAGCCATGGCCGGGTCATCTATGCCGGTACCTTCAGCAAGACCATCAGCCCGGCGCTGCGGCTCGGCTTCGTGGTGGTGCCTCCGGCGCTGGCCAACCATGTGGGAGATGTGGCTGCCGCCCTGGCGCCCGCCACCTCGGTTGCCAGCCAGCTGGCACTCGCGGAATTCATGCGCAAGGGGCATTACCTGCGCCACCTGCGCAGGATGAAACGGATCTACCGGGCACGGGCGGCGGCGCTGCAACAGGCCCTGCCGGTGCCGGCCGAGGCGATCACCATGGCGGGGCTGACGCTGCTGCTGCATCTGCCGGAGGGGGCCGATGATCTCGATATCGCCCGTCAGGCACAGGCCTTCAGGTTGGCGCCGGCACCGCTGTCCAGCTGGTATGCCGATCCGGCGCAGGCTCGACGCGGCTTGCTGCTCGGTATCACCAATCTGCCGGAGGAGGGGCTGGAGGCGTGTTGTGCATGTCTTGCGGATCTGGCCGGATTCGGCGGAGGGGAGGAGCTGGTGGAGTGAGCATCGTAACGCTGTGATTAACGCAGAGTGACGAACCCTTCTGCGCTGGTGGGGTGGGTATCACAACGCAGTTATTAAAGCCGGCCTGATTTCAGGCCGGCTTCATGTGTGATTAACGCATGGTGACAAACTCTTCCGCGCTGGTGGGATGGTATTGCAACGCAGTGATTAAAGCCGGCCTGATTACAGGCCGGCTTCAGGTGCGATTAACGCATGGTGACGAACTCTTCCGCGCTGGTGGGATGGATGGCGACGCAGTTGTCGAAGTCCGCCTTGGTGGCTCCCATCTTCATGGCCACACCGAAGCCTTGCAGGATCTCGTCCATGGCGAAGCCGATGCCGTGCAGACCGACCACCTTCTCCTCTGGCCCGACGCAGACCAGCTTCATGCGGGTGGGCTGGCGGTGCTGGGTCAGGGCCGAATACATGGCGGTGAACTGGCTGCGATAGACCTTGATCTGGCTCTCGCCATACTCGGCGATGGCCTCAGGCTCGGTCAGCCCTATGGTGCCGATGGGCGGGTGGCTGAACACCACGGTTGGCACCAGATCGTAGTTGAGGTGCTCGTTCGGCTTGTTGTTGAACAACCGCTCCGACAGGCGACGGCCGGCGGCGACGGCCACCGGGGTGAGCTGGATGCGGCCGGTGTTGTCACCCACCGCATAGAGGTTGTCCACATTGGTGTTCTGGAACTTGTCGGTCGGGATATAGCCCTTGTCATCCAGCGCTATGCCGGTGGCAGAGAGGTTGAGCTTGTCGGTGGCCGGGGCACGGCCGATGGCCCAGATCAGGCAATCGACGGTGAGGTGACGGCCATCTTCCAGCTGCAGGGTCAGGCTATCGTCGGCGTTCTTGATCACCGCCTTGGGCACGGCGTGGGTATGCAGCTTGGGGCCTTCGGCGGCCATGATCTCCACCAGGGTCTCCTGGATCATGGGATCGAAGCTGCGCAATGGGCCCTGCTTGCGCACCACCAGGTGGGTTTCAGAGCCGAGCGCCTGCATCACACCGGCGATCTCGACTGCGATGTAACCGGCACCGACTACAGCGACCCGCTTCGGTTGTTCCTGCAAGGCGAAGAAACCGTCTGAGTCGATGCCGAGCTCGGCGCCGGGGATGGCCGGCACTTCGGGGTGGCCGCCGGTGGCGATCAGTATGTGATCGGCGCTGTATTGCTCACCATTCACTTCTACCGTGTTGCTGTTGACGAAACGGGCGAACCCCCGGATGACGGTAATCTGGTTCTTGCCGAGCACGTTCTCGTAGGACTGATGAATGCGGCTGATATAGGCCTGACGGGATTCCACCAGCTTGGCCCAGCTGAAGTGGTTGAGTGTGGTGTCGAAACCGTAGTCGGCGCCATATCTCAGGGCATCGGCGATCTGGCCGGCATACCACATGGCCTTCTTGGGGACGCAACCCACGTTGACGCAGGTGCCGCCCAGTGCCTTGGCTTCGATCAGGGCGACTTTCTTGCCGTACATGGCCGCCCGGTTGGCCGAGGCGATGCCGCCGCTGCCGCCGCCGATGGCGATGTAGTCAAAATGCTGTGTCATGGTAGGTTCTCCGCTTGTGAAAAATGCTGTCACAGCATGATGGGGACAAAGGCGCCGGCCCACAAGGGCCGGTGCTCAGTTCTGCTGGATGGGCAGGCGGATATGGAAGTGGGCGCCCAGGCCGGGTTCGCTCGCGCAGTGGATGCGGCCGCGCAGCAGCTGCACCACCAGGTTGTAGATGATGTGAGTGCCGAGCCCGCTGCCGCCGTGGCCCCGCTTGGAGGTGACGAAGGGATCGAAGATGCGCGGCAGTATCTCGGGGGGGATGCCGCGACCGTTGTCGCTGTAGTCGATGATCAGCTCATTGTCCTGCTGTTCCACCCGGATGCTGATCTTCTTAGGCCTGTCCCAGCCATCGAAACCGTGGTTGATGGAGTTGAGGAGCAGATTGGAATAGATCTGGGTGAAGCTGCCGGGGAAGGAGTAGAGGGTCAGCTTGGGATCGCATTGGATGTCGACCTCGCACTGGGCCTTCTTGAGTTTATGGCCGAGGGAGACCACCACCTGGTGCAGGTTGTCGGCCAGGCTGAAGTTGTAACGAGCCTCGGACGACTGATCTACCGCCACCTGCTTGAAGCTGGCAATCAGCTCGGAGGCGCGTCTCAGGTTGCCCTGCAGCAACTGCATGGATTCATCCAGATTGACCGTGAATTCATTCAGATAGGAGCGGGAGAGCTGCTTGGCCTCGATGTGCTGCTTGAAGTCGGCCACCTGCTCCTGCAGGTAGGAGGAGGCGGTCACGCTGATGCCGATGGGGGTGTTGATCTCGTGGGCCACCCCGGCGACCAGCGAACCGAGCGAGGCCATCTTCTCCGATTCCACCAGGGTCTGCTGGGCCTGTTTCAGGTCGTCGTAGGCCTTGCCCAGCTGATCGTTGGCATCGCTCAGGCGGCGGGTGCGCTCGTCCACCTTGCCTTCCAGCTGCTCGTTGAACAGGGTGATCTCCCGCTCTACCTTCTTCAGGCGGGTGATGTCATAACCAAATCCAATCAAATACTTGAGGTTTGGACCTTCGTAGAAGGGGGCGAAGGTCCACTGTAGGACGAGTTCGTTGCCCTGCTGATCGTGCATGATGATCTCCCTGTCTTCGAGGGAGCCCTGTTCGGCGAGCAGGGTGCCCAGCTCGGTCCGCTGCTCCTGGCTGACGAACAGATCCAGCCAGTTGTGCTGCAACAGCTCCTCATGGTGATAGCCGGTGAGCAGGATGGCGGCAGGGTTGATGCTGGCGATGGTGAGATCCGGCTCCATGCAGCAGATGACCATGTTGGCCGAGTTGATCAGGGTGGCGGAGAAGTCCCGCTCCTGCTGAAGCTGTTCGGCCGCCTGATGACGGGCCGTGAACTCATCGTTCAGCCGGGTGCGCATCTGGTTGAGGGTCGCGGCCAGCGCATCGAATTCGTCGGGGTGCTTGCGGGGCAGGGTACGGCCTTCCAGCGTCAGCTCCACCGCGAGTCGATCCAGGTTCAATTTCTGGGCGTAGTTGACGATGCGATTGATATGACGGATCACCAGGTAGTAGATGATGATCAGGATGCAGAAGGAGACGACCAGGGTCTTGATGGTCTGGCTGACCAGGATCAGCACGGATTTCTCGATCAGCCGCTGGTAGATCTGCTCGAGGGAGGCGGCGACAAACAGCTTGCCGACGATCTCGCCCTGATAGGTGAGGCTGAACTCCCGGGAGATGTCGTATTGCTCTTTTTCCACCCCCTGGGTCAGCAGCGGCACTTCCGAGTTGCCGAGCATCTCCTTGACCATCACGAACTGCATGTTGGGCAGGTTCATGATGCCTTCGATCTGCACCTTGACCTGTTCTTCATCCAGGTTCCATAAACTGGCGGAGATGGGCTGCAGGAAGGAAGCCTCGATCTGATCGATGCTCGCCTCTATGACGGTCACATCCTTGTTGTAATCCCAGGCGAGCTGCAACACCGTGATGATCATGGCCAAGACGGTACTGCATATCAGAATGTAGGAGAGCAGACGGTAAGACAGTCCGTTAAGGCCGATGGCCTTGGAGAAGATTCCTGACATGGCATCCTTGCGGTCTGGATTGAGTGCGGTTTAGTGTAACTGCTTCATCTACCTATGTCGTGTGTCATAAAACGGATAAAAATAAGGCCCCTTTCGGGGCCTTATTTGTGCTCGCGAGGAGGGATTAGTGATTCCCTTTCGCCTTGGCCGGAATGGATTCATCGAATTCCGGCAGCGGTTTGTGCTCGGAGGCCAGGTAGGTGTAGATCACCGGCAGCACGAACAGGGTGAACAGGGTGCCGATGGCCAGACCCGCCACGATCACGATGCCGATGCTGAAGCGCTGGGCAGCGCCTGCACCCGCGGCATAGAGCAGCGGGATGAGGCCCGCAATCATGGCCGCCGTGGTCATCAGGATCGGGCGCAGACGCACCTTGGCGGCTTGCATCACCGCCTGCATCCGGTTCATGCCGTGCAGCAGTTGCTCTTCCTTCGCCACCTCACAGATCAGGATGCCGTGCTTGGTGATCAAGCCGACCAGGGTGATGAGGCCCACCTGAGAGTAGATATTCATGGTGGCCAGTCCCCAGGCCAGCGCGATCAAGGCGCCGCTGATGGCGAGCGGGACCGAGACCATGATGACCAAGGGGTCACGCACGGATTCGAACTGGATCGCCAGCACCAGGAAGATGATGGCAAGGGCCAGGGCGAAGGTGGCGTACAGGGCGTTGCCTTCGGTCACGAACTGGCGGGCTTCCCCCATGAAGTCGTAGCGATAGCCTTGCGGCAGCTTCTCTTCTGCGGTGGCCTTGAACCAGTTGATCGCATCACCCATGGCGACACCCGGAGCAGGAACTGCGCCTATGGTGGCCGAGTTCAGCTGGTTGAAGTGGGGCAGGGCACGGGGCTCGCCCACCACTTCGATGCTGATCAGGCTGCCAAGGGGGATCGACTTGCCATCGGCGGCACGCACGTAATAGCCCTTCATGGATTCAGGGTTCATACGGAATTTGCGTTCCACCTGCGGGATCACCTCGTAGGAGCGGCCATCCAGATCGATCCGGTTGACGTAGCCATCCGCCATCATGGTGCCCATGGTGACGCCTATGTCCTGCATGGTGATGCCGTAGGCACCCGCCTTGTCCTTGTCGATCTTGATCTTCATGGTGGCGGAGTCGTAGTTCAGATCGAGATCCGAATAGACGAACTGGCCGTTGGCCTGGGTGGCCGTCAGCATCTCACCGGCGATCAGGAACAGGCTCTCGAAGCTGTTCGGGGTGGTGATGACGAACTGGATGGGCAGGCCGCTCGAAGCACCCGGCAGTTCCGGGAACTGGAAGGTGGTGATGGCCATCCCGGGGATGTCCGTCACCAGACCGGCTACCCGATCCAGTACCTCTTTCTGGCTTGCCTCACGCTCGCTCCAGGGGACCATGGAGGCGATACCGAAGGCCTGGTTGGCGTTGAACACCCCGGAGAAGACCTGGGAATACGCGATCTCGGGCTGCTTATCCAGGATCTTGTTCACGTCCGCCATGGTGTTTTCGATGTAGTCCAGGTTGGCATTGGAGGGTGCCGTCCCCAGCACGGCCATAACCCCCTTGTCCTCCGACGGCGCCAGTTCACTCGGGATGAACTTGAACAACAGCGGCAGGCTGCCGAACACGATGACGGCGAACAGCACCACCACGATGCGTTTCTGCATCACGGCGTGCAGCATGCGGTCGTAGCGATCCGTCATCCGATCCAGCAGGTGGTGCACCGTGCTCTCGAACTTGTTCGGCTGTTCATTGGCCTTGAGCATTTTGGCGCACATCATGGGCGACAGGGTCAGGGCTATGATGCCGGAGACGAAGACCGCCCCCGCCAGGGTCAGCGCGAACTCCTTGAACAGGGAGCCGGTGATGCCCCCCATCAGAGCGATAGGCGCATATACCGCGGCCAGGGTGACCGTCATGGCGATGACAGGTACGGCGATCTCACGGGTGCCTATGATGGCCGCCCGGAACGGCTCTTCCCCCTCCTTGATGTGACGGTCGACGTTCTCCAGCACCACGATGGCGTCATCCACCACCAGACCGATCGCCAGCACCATGGCCAACAAGGTCATGAGATTGATGGAGAAACCGAACAGGTCCATCATCATCACCACGCCGATCAGGCTCAGCGGTATGGTGATGATGGGGATGATGACGGCGCGGAAGGAGCCGAGGAACAGGGTGATCACCACCAGTACGATGGCGGCCGCTTCCAGTATGGTCTTGATAACCTCGTTGATGGACTCGTTGATGGCGATGGTGGAGTCATACAGCACGTTGGTCTGCAGCGTGCTCGGCATGTTGCTCTTGAGGCTCGGCAGCAGCTCCATCACATCGTGGGCGATGGTGATGGGGTTGGCGGTCGGCGCTGCGTTGACCGCAAGCACCACAGCTTCCTTGCCGTTGGCACTGGCACGGTAGATGTCGTGGCTCTTCTCCAGGGTCACCTTGGCGATGTCGGAGAGGCGGATCACCTTGCCATCCCGGGTCGCCACCACCAGCCGTTTGAGTTCACCCGTGTTGCTGACCTGGGTCTCGGCGTTGCCGTTGAACAGGGTGAAGTAGCCGGTCGCCTGGCCAGTTGCAGACTGATAGTTGTTGCTGTTGAGCACCGTCATCACGTCACTGGAGGTCAGGTCGAAGGCCGCCATCTTGGCCGGATCCAGCCACACCCGCAGGGCAAACTCGACCCCGCCGTAGATGTCGATCTTGGAGACCCCGCCCACGGTAAACAGCTGGGGCTTGATGACCCGCTCCAGGTAGTCGGTGATCTGGCTGGAGTTCAGCTCGGGGCTGGTGAAGCCCATGTAGAGCACCGCAGTGGTCGAACCGGTGGAGGAGGTGACCGAGGGGTCTTCCGCCTCTTTGGGCAACTGGGAACGCACCGAGTTGACCTTGGCCAGGATGTCGGCCAGGGCTGCGTTGGGATCGGTGTTCAGCTTCATGTACGCGGTGACGGTGGAGCTGCCCAGCTGGCTGGAGGAGGTCATGAAGTCGATGTTGTCGGCTTGCGCGACCGCCTGCTCAAGGGGCTGGGTGATGAAGCCCTGGATCAGGTCAGCACTGGCACCGTAGTAGCTGGTGTTGACCGTGATCACCGTGTTGATGACTTCCGGATACTCCCGCACCTGCATCTTGAAGATGGCCTGGAAGCCCAGCAGGGCTATCAGGAAGCTGAGCGAGATCGCCAGCACGGGCCTTTTTATGAATATGTCAGTAAATCGCATCGCAGATCTCCGCGCTTACAGCATCGGGGTTTGTGCCGGAACGGCAAGGGCATCGTTGTCGACTACGCGCACCTTGGTATCGTTACTCAGGCGAACCTGACCCGACAGCACGATTTCATCGCCGGCCTTGAGGCCCGACAGCACATGGACATCATTGCCGCGACGCTCACCCGCCTTGACCACCACCTGCTTGGCACGCTTCACGCCGTCCGCCTCGTGGATGACGTAGACGTTCTCACCATACAGAGTGAAGGAGATGGCGGATTGCGGGATCACGATCTGATCCTTCACCGTGGGCAGTATGATGCTGGCACGGGCAAACATGCCGGAGCGGAGCTGGCCATCGTTGTTCGGGATGTCAGCCTGCACCTGGATCAGGCCGCTCTGATAGTTGACGGCCGGTTCGATGGCGGTGATGTGGCCGTCAAACTGGGTATTGGGGTAGGCATCCACGTTGATCTTGATGGTCTGGTGCAGGGCAATCTTGGAGATATCGGTCTGGGGCACGGTGAAGCGCAGGCGCATCACGCTGGTGTCTTCCAGTCGCACTATCTCGGTACCCGGTTCCAGGTATTGACCGAGGAAGACGTTGCGCAAGCCCACTACGCCACCGAAGGGCGCACGCACTTCGCGACGGGCTATGGTGGCCTTCAGACTCTCGATATCCGCCTCCAGCGAGCGGTAGCTGGCTTCGGCGTCATCCAGCTGATCCCGGGAGATGGAGTTCTTCTGGTACAGGTTCTGGTAGCGCTCGAACTTGGCCCGCGCCGCTGGCAGTCTGGCCTGGGACGATTGCAGGTTGGCCTTTTCCACGCTGGAGTCCAGGCTCAGCAGCAACTGATCCGCCTTGACCGGATTGCCCGACTCAAAGCTGATGACGTCTATGGTGCCCGCCAGTTCACTGGAGAGGGTGACCCCTTGCTTGGGCTCGATGAAGCCGATGGCATCTATGGTCGGAACCCAGTCTTGCGCCTTGGTCACCATGGCGGTGACCGGGAACTCAGGCTCTGGTCGATTGGCCATGAACTCTGCGATCTTCTTTTGTTTGAACATATTGAAGCCGATGACACTGCCAAACAAGGCGAGCGCTATCAGCAGCATGATGGCCATCCACTTTTTCATGAACAGGCTCCTGTAGTGGAAATATGAGGGTTTAAAATGGCATTCCAGCTGGCCCGGATCACCGTCTCCAACTGTTCTTGCGTCAATACAAAATCGTGAACCCGGCGTTGTTGTGCCAAGTTGGCCACGCAATCCAGACTCAGCGCCTGCAGCACCAGGACGGGTAAATCGATAAACAGTCCTTGCTGGCGTCCCCGTTCGAAGAAGCGCTCAAGTGGCGCCCAGGTTGCCATTATGACCGGATCCCGCTCCAATTCAGCCCCCAATGGAGAACTTTCGTACTGCAATTTGCATTTGAGGGCATTGGGGTAGTGGGTAAAGATGGCATCGATGTTGAGCCACAGGCGTCGATACTGCCGATATGACACCTCTTCTATCTGCACATCCTCCATGACCAGCGGATGACACTTCAGAATGGTGTGCAGATAAAGTTGGCGGATCAGGTCATCCTTGTCGCTGAAGTAGCGGTAGATGGTGCCTGCCGCCACCTTGGCCTGCTTGGCAACCGCGGCAACGGAGAGACCATAGAAGCCCTGCTCGCCGAGGATCTCGTGCGCCGCCTCGAAAATGCGCTCTTTTTTATCCATGACTCTGCTGATCACAATGAATGAACGTTCATTCATTCTAGGTGGAGAAGCAAGCAAGTCAAGGATGAGAATCGGTTCCCTGCCAGATGAGGGCACAGAAGTGGGCCGAGTGAGAACGATTCTGGCCGAAAGCGGAGAGAAGAGATATAAAACTGTACAAAGCGACGCAAAAACAATCGGTTGATTCATTTCGATAAAAAAAGAGTGGACAAGGTGGGCACCATCATCAATAATGCGCCCCGTTCGACAGCGTAGCGCCCGTAGCTCAGCTGGATAGAGCGCTGCCCTCCGGAGGCAGAGGTCACAGGTTCGAATCCTGTCGGGCGCACCATAAAACGTGCGCCAGTTAAGCGGGCGTGTTGTGGAACGAAAACAGCTGTGGTGGCTGTAGCTCAGTTGGTAGAGTCCCGGATTGTGATTCCGGTTGTCGTGGGTTCGAGCCCCATCAGCCACCCCATTTTAAAGCTGTTTTACGGCATGTTAGGTATGCGAAGGTGGCGGAATTGGTAGACGCGCTAGCTTCAGGTGTTAGTGCCCCCCGGGTGTGAGGGTTCGAGTCCCTCTCTTCGCACCATACTTGCTGTATGATGAAGGTGACCATAGGTTATCTTGGTAGTTGAAAAAAGAAGTACCCCATCGGTGATTAGCGCAGCCCGGTAGCGCATCTGGTTTGGGACCAGAGGGTCAAAGGTTCGAATCCTTTATCACCGACCACATTTGAAAACCTCGCTTCGGCGGGGTTTTTGCTTTTCTGCGATTTGCTCTCCCTCTCTGTCACGTCTTTTTACACTTCTGTTGGCGCCTGTTCGCCTGGAGTTCGTTATGCTGGGGGCCGGACTACCCAAGTAGTGGACTTCATCGAACACTTTCAGGCACAAGGTCACATGTATCCTCATCCAATGCTCTTTCAAGCCTGCACCCTGGCGCTGGTGGTCATGACCCTCGGCGGTTGTGCGTTGCAACCCAAGCCGGAGGCATTGCTGATGGGGGCGGCCCCCAAGTCGACCGCCCCCCCCTCGGCGGCCCTGGTGACCGATGGCGGCTTCTGTGTGGCCTTGAGCGAGAAGGGCGGTCTGCTGACTCAGCCCTGTGATCGGAGCCCCCGCCAGCAGTTCGAGTGGGATGCGGGCGCCTTGCAGCTGTCGGAGCATTGCTTGATCGCCAGGGGCAGCGACGATCTCGTCATGGCGGATTGCCAGGATAACAGCCACCAATGGCAGTGGCAGGCGGATCGCCTGTTCAACCGGCAGGTCTCGCTCTGTCTGGATGTGGCCGGGCGTCGTCACCAGCCCGGCACGCCGCTGCGGCTGGCGGAGTGTTACGGCGGTGCCAACCAGAGTTTTGAGTGGCAGCCAGCCACCAGCCTGCTGGAGCGGCTGGCACTGCCCAACCTCGCCTGGTAAGAAACGCGAGGGGCAGGTCCGCCGTTCTGGATGAAGAGAGGCGATGAGCAGATGTGAAAAGGGTGGTCATGCGACCACCCTTTTGCGTTTCTGGCGAGGAGATGAACGGGATCAGGCGACGCTGGGGGCGAACAGCTGCTCCAGGTAGACGGCGACGCCATCCTCGTCTGAACTCAGGGTCTGCTCATGCTCAGGCAGAGCCAGCTTGAGGCGATCGTGGGCGTTGCCCATGACCACGCCACGACCCACCATGCTCAGCATCTCGAAGTCATTCATGCCATCGCCGAAGGCGACTGCCTGGGACATCTCCAGCCCATTCTGGGCCAGCACGGCGCGCACGGCGTTGCCCTTGTGCACGCCACCGTGCATCACCTCAAGGCAGTCCGGCAGGGAGAAGGTGACATTGAGCCGATCACCATATTGCTGGTTGAGCCGGGTCTCGATCTCGAGCAGCTTCTCGTGATCGCCGATGTAGAACACCTTGTTGATCTTGTCCATCGGGTGCGTGGCGAGGTCGGTCAAGCGGTAGGCGAAGCCCGACTCTTCGTGGAATTGCAGCATCTTGGGCATCTCTTCCTCCACCAGCCACTCGTCGCCGTAGTAGACGTTGAGGTGGATGGAGGGATCCCGTTCCAGGGTGATCAGCTCGGCGGCCACCGAAGCGGGCAGCGCCTGATTGAAGATCAGCCGATCCTGCTTGTCGTGCACCACGGCGCCGTTGGAGGTGATGAGATAGATATCGAGCCCGAGCGCATCGCGGATACCGCGCACGTCCACATGATGGCGACCGGTGGCCACCACGAACTTGATCCCCTGATCGACCAGGCGGTGCAGGGTGTCACGGGTGCGGGGGGAGATCTGGTGCTGCTTGTTGAGCAGGGTGCCATCGAGATCGGATACAACTACCTTGAACATCATTACCTCGGCATGAATGGAATGCCGGGGCAGTGTACCCCAGCGTGTTACCTCACCCCATTTATTTAGGGATCCAAAAAATAGCCAGTATCCGCGCTAGAAACGAGCGAAGAACGCCAGTGTCGCGGTCAGCGCGGGCAGGCGCTGGGTATCTGCCTCAACAAACAGCTCGTGCCAGGCTCCCTCGATGCGCAGCGGCTTGCCCCCTTCACAACCAGCCCTGGTGCAGAACTCGTCCTGGGCCGCATTGTCGACGATGCCGTCATCCCCCGCCTGTATCAGCAGCAGCGGAGTCTTGATCTTGTCCGCCTCGGCGATGGCGGCATCCCCAGCGGCGATGCCCTCGCGGATCCAGTGAGCCGTCACCCCGCCCAGCTTGATCTGCGGCCGCTGCTCATAGAGCTGGCGGAACACCTGATAGCGTGGCTCGCTGTGGCTCAGGCCGTTGTCGGCGAAGTCGTGGGAGACATAGCCCCCCTGGCCCGGTCCGTAGGGCGGCTCGCCCCACCAGCTGCCGACCGTGTCCATGGTGGCTGCCAAACCCTTGGCCAGCCATTTGGGCAGACCGCCGAGATTGATGCCCAGCATGGGGGAGGAGAGCACGGCCGCCTTGATGTCATCTGGCCAGCGCTCCAGATAGCGCGCCGAGATGGCGCCTCCCATGGAGTGGGCCAGCAGGAACAACTTGGCGGGCTTGTCCGGGACTATGACCTGATCGTGGAACTGCTTCAGATCCACCACATAGTCGTCGAAGTCGCTCACATAACCCTTCTCGGGATCCGCCAGCATGCGGCCGGACAGCCCCTGACCGCGGTGATCGATGAGGTAGAGGCTGTAGCCCTGGCGCCACAGATCCCAGGCCAGCTCCTGATACTTGAGGTAGCTCTCGACCCGGCCGTTGACGATGAGGATGGCTCTGTCCACCTTGGCCTGGCGCAGGGCGGCGTAGCGGATGCTCACGCCGTCCTTGCCCTTGAACTCCCCTTCTACCGCATGGTCGCGCCAAAAATCGGGCAGGGTCTGCTGGTGGAGGGCGGGGACGTCGGCTTCCACGGTGAGTTGATAGGGATTGTCCACGGCGAGGGCTCCGGCAGAAAACAGGGTCAGGGCCAGCAAGGGCAGGCAGTTAAATTTCATCGGTGGGTTGCTCCCTATCCAGAGGGTCTTCCTGTTGCGCGGCCCAGCCCTTGCGGGTCAGCTGCATCTGCTGCCACCAGCTCTCGTCCGCCAGGATCTCACCGGCCGGGCCGAGCTGGGGGTAGGGCATCTCTTTCTCTTTGCAGAGTTGGGTATAGACGGGGTAGCCCCCCTCGAACAAGATGCTGTTCTGCTCGTCGAGGCTGAGGGGGCAACCGCGCTGGTAGCAGCCCGCCAGCTCGCGTTGGCGTTGGGCCTCGTACAGGATGGCGGCGGCGGCCACCGAGACGTTGAGGGACTGCACCATGCCCACCATGGGGATGACGATATGATGATCGGCCAATGCCAGCGCCTCCTCCCCTATGCCGTGCTTCTCCTGGCCCACCAGTATGGCGGTGGGTCTGGTGTAGTCGATGGCACGAAAGTCCACCGAGCTCTCCGAGAGGTGGGTCGCCAGGATCTGCATGCCGGCGGCTTTCAGCTCGCCGACCGCGGTGCCGATGTCCGGGTGCAGCTTCACATCCACCCAGTTCTGGCTGCCGCGGGCGGTGCCCTTGCGGGGGTGGATGGAGGTCTTGGGCCAGACTGCGTGCACCCGATGGATGCCGATGGCGTCCGCGGTGCGCACTATGGCGGCCAGGTTGTGAGGCTTGTGAACCTCTTCCATGCAGACGGTCAGGTCGAGCTGGCGCATGGCCAGCATGTCGGAAATCCGTTTAAAGCGTTCAGGTGTCATATCAGTTTCTATGCAGTGGGGCTCGGGCATGCAGGCGGTCAGATCGCGCTGACACCTGGCCAGTATGGTGAAGAGGCGGTTAACGCGCCCGGGCGCCAGGGTTGTCTCTGTAAAAGCAGCAGGCGGCTTGCGCCGCCTGTGTTCAGTTCTTCTGTCGGCTCACCCTGAGCACGTTCGGCATCACCCGGATCTTGCGCATGATGTTGGCAAGGTGGATACGGCTCTTGGTGGTGATGAGCAGGGTGACCAGATAGACGCGGCCATCCTTCTCCTCGGTGCTGATGGCGTGAATGTTGGCGCCGGTGGCCGCGATCACGTTGGCCAGCTCCGCCAGCGCCCCTTGATGGTTGATGATCTCGATGCTGATGCCGGTGCGGAATTCCTGCTCCTGCTCCTTGTCTACCTCCCACTGTACCGGCAGATACTTGTCCGGTTCGCGGCTGTAGCCCTTGATGTTGCGGCAGGACTCCTGGTGGATCACCAGGCCCTTGCCCGGGCTGATGTGGGCGATGATGGCGTCCCCCGGGATGGGGCGGCAGCAATTCGCGAAGGTGACCAGCATGCCGTCGGCACCCTTGATCGGCATCTTCTTGCCGGTGGACTTGGGCTGCTCTTCCGGCGGCAGTTCATCCCCCAGCATGCGGCGCGCCACCATGACGCTCATGGCGTTGCCGAGGCCCACGTCGGCCAGCAGGCCCTGCAGGTTCTCGTGCTTGGTGTCGGCAAGCACCTGCTTGATGCGCGGCTCCGGGATGTCTTCGATGTTCTTGGCGCCGAGGGCATGGTTGAGCAGGCGACGGCCCAGCACCACCGACTCCTCGGTGCGCAGGTTCTTGAGGAACTGGCGGATCTTGGAGCGGGCCTTGGTGGTCACCACGAAATTGAGCCAGGCCGCGTTCGGACGGGCGCCGGGGGCCGTGATGATCTCCACCGTCTGACCGGAATGCAGCGGGCTGCTGAGCGGGTAGGGATGGCGATCGACCCGGGAGCCGACACAGGCGTGGCCGATGTCGGTGTGCACCGTGTAGGCGAAATCCACCGGGGTGGCGCCGGCGGGCAGCTCCATGATGCGGCCCTCCGGGGTGAACACGTAGATCTCGTCGGGGAAGAGGTCGGTCTTGACCCCTTCGATGAATTCGAACGAACTGCCGGCACTCTGTTGCAGCTCCAGCAGGCTCTGCATCCAGCGTTGGGCGCGGATCTGGGCCGTGGTGCCCGAGCTGTCGCCATCCTGCTTATAGGCCCAGTGGGCGGCAACCCCCTTGTCGGCCATCTGATCCATGAACTCGGTGCGGATCTGCACCTCGACCGGCACCCCGTGTGGCCCCACCAGGGAGGTGTGCAGGGACTGGTAGCCGTTGCTCTTGGGGATGGCGATGTAGTCCTTGAAGCGGCCGGGACGGGGCTTGTAGAGGCTGTGCATCTGGCCCAGAACCCGGTAACAGGTATCTATGTCCTTTACCCTCACGCGAAAGGCATAGATATCCATTACTTCGTGAAATTGCAGTTCTTTCTTCTCCATTTTGTTGTAAATGGAGAATAAATTCTTCTCGCGGCCGCTCACCTGGGAGTCGATGCCGGCCTCTCGCAAGCGTCCTTCAATCTCGCTCTGGATGGAGTCGATGATCTCGCGGCGATTGCCACGGGCACGGCGCACCGATTCCCGCAGCACCCGGGAGCGCATGGGGTAGAGCGCCTCGAAGCCGAGCTCTTCCAGCTCGTTCTTCATGGTGTGGATGCCGAGCCGGTTGGCGATGGGGGCGAAGATCTCCAGCGTCTCGCGGGCGATGCGGCGACGCTTGTCCGGCCGCAGTGAGCCCAAGGTGCGCATGTTGTGGGTGCGGTCGGCGAGCTTGATCAGGATGACCCGGATATCCTGGGTCATGGCCATCATCATCTTGCGGAAGTTTTCGGCCTGGGCTTCCTTGCGATCGCGAAACTTCAGCTTGTCGAGCTTGGAGACGCCGGACACCAGCTCGGCGACGGCATTGCCAAACAATTCGGCCAGATCGTCTTTGGTGACGGGGGTGTCTTCGATGACGTCGTGCAGCACGGCGGCCATCAGGGTTTCGTGGTCGAGGCGCATGTCGCCCAGGATCCGGGCCACGGCAACGGGGTGGGTGATATAGGGCTCGCCGCTGGAACGCATCTGTCCCTGGTGAGCATCACGGGCCACCACATAGGCTTGCCTGAGCTTCTCGACCTGCTCGGAAGGCAGGTAGGAATTGGCTATTTCTTTAAGATTTTCAAATAAATACAAGACAGTCCCCGCAGTGGCGAAACAGCAATTCGTGGAATTGAGGGTATGTCTCCGAGTTTGCGAGGTTTTCGAGCGGTTGTAAATGGGGAGAACAGTCGGCACCCAGGCGGGTGCCAACCGGAAGAATGACTTAACCGCGGCCTTCGGCGATGGCAGCAACGGCAGCCAGCTCGGCGGCTTCCTGCTCTTGCTGCTCGTAACGGTCCTGGGTGTCCATCACTTGATTGTTCACCAGACCCAGCTCGATCTCGCGCAGGGCGATCACGGTCGGCTTGTCGTTCTCTTCGTCGACCAGGGGATCTTTACCTTGTACCGCGATTTGACGGGCGCGGCGCGCGGCGACCAGCACCAGGTCAAAACGGTTACCTACCTGTTTTACAGCATCTTCTACAGTAACGCGTGCCATGCAGGACTCCAGTGTTTGGGCTTTCTGTGTTGAAAAAAGCGGTGTTTAAAAATGACGCAAAAGTTTACTTGTTTTTGGACTATTCTGCCAGCAACTGTTGCAGCAAGTTTTGTTGGGCCTGCTGTTGCTGGTGCAATGCCAGCCGCTGGCACTCGATGATGGCCCTGAGCTGGAACAGCGCCTGCTCAAAGTCTTCGTTGATAATGACATAGTCATACTCGTCGTAGTGCACCATTTCGGCAATGGCTTTCTCCATCCGTCCCTTGATCACCTCGGCACTGTCCTGGCCGCGTCCGATCAGGCGTTGCTCCAGCTCGGCGCGGCTGGGAGGCAGGATGAAGATGGACTTGGTCGGCATCTGCTCGCGGATCTGGCGGGCACCCTGCCAGTCGATGTCGAGGAAGACGTCGATGCCCTGGGCCAGGCAGGCCTCGATGGCGGCGCGGGAGGTGCCATAGTAGTTGCCGAAGACCTCGGCCCACTCCAGAAAGTCGCCGCGCGCGATCAGCGCCTTGAACTCTTCCACCTGCACGAAGTGATAGTGCACCCCGTTCTCTTCCCCCGGGCGCATGGCGCGGGTGGTGTGGGAGACCGACAGCTGCATCTTGCCAGCATCGTTATGCTTGGTCAGCAAGGCATTGATCAGGCTGGACTTACCCGCCCCGCTCGGGGAGGAGATGATGTAGAGAGTGCCTTGTTGCGCCATGTCTGTACCTTTAAGCGATGACAGTGTTTTGGTTGTAGCAGAGGCTGCCGTCTTGTGCCCGATAAGGGAGACAGTCGCTCGCAAAACACGGAAAAATCAGAATCAGGGGGATCTAAAGGCGGCGAATTTTAGCAGATGGTGGCGGATAAAAAAACGGCCGGAATCATATTCCAGCCGATCAAAGTATTCGTAGCTTGCTGCGGGAGCGTCACCCACAGGCTGCTATTCTGCCCCTGGTGCGGGAGATGGGCCAGCAGATTATCCCAGCCTCAGGCTTCGGAATTCCCGAGTCTTTCACCGCCTGGCAGTCGATATTCCAAACAGATACGGTCGAAGGCGGCGATCACCCGCTCGCTGGTTATCTTGCTCATGGCGTCCGGATCCTTGAGGCGGGTGCGCCAGCTAAGCTCGGCCAGCGGCTTGCCGGTCTCCTGCTCGATGAGTTCCTGATAGACGCTGACCGCATGGTCGCGGCACAGATAGGGGCCGGTACGCGCCGGATTGTGGTGGGCGTAGAGGCCGATGACAGGGGTGCCGACCAGGGTCGCCATGTGGGTGGGGCCCGTATCCGGTGCCAGCACCAGACTAGCCTCGGCGATCAGTGCCAGCAGCTGTTTGAGGTTGGTCTGGCCCACCAGATCCACCGGCTTGCTGTGGCTGAGCCGGGCTATCTCTGCCGCGAGATCCCGCTCCAGCTTGGCCGGACCGCCGCAGAGGTAGACCTGAAAACCCTTGCCGGCGGCGTGATCCGCCAAGGCGGCATAACCTTCGGCGGTCCAGTTCTTGAACGCCTTGCTGGCGGCGGCGCAGATGAGCAGGGTGGGTTTGCCGGCTACCTTCTCCCTGGCCCACTCCCTGTGTTCGGCACTGATGGGCAATTGCCAGTCCGGCGTCAGATCCCGGATGCCCAGCTCCTTGGCGAAGGCGAGGAAGCCGTCGAGCACATGAGGAGAGGCGGGCGAGGGCACGCGCTGGTTGGTGAACAACCACTGACCGTCGCTGGCGCGTTCTTTATCGAAGCCGAGTTTGACCTTGGCCTTGATGCCGAGGGTGGCGATGCTGGCCCGCAGGGCGGCCTGCAGGTGCAGCAGGGCGTCGAACTGGCGGCCCTCGAGCCTCTGCCACAGCGCGCGATAGCCACGCCAGCCCTTGCTCTTGTCGAAGGCGATGACCTCGACCCCGGGCAGGTCGGCAAAAAGTGTCGCTTCAATCTTGCCGGTGATCCAGGTGATGCGAGTCTCTGGCCACTCCCGCTGGATGACGCGCACCAGCGCCAGCGCGTGGCAGCAATCCCCGATGGCGGAGAGCCGCAGGATGCAGATGGAAGAAGGTGGCGTTTGGAACAGCGGCATGATGTGGCGCAATGGTGGCAGAATGGATGGATGGCATTATGCAAACTCCCTTGTGGATTGTAAAATCGCACCCGCTGGCATGCCTGACCGGCACATTCTTCATGGATTGATGCATTGCGCCCAACTATCGACCGGAATCTTCAGATGTTGACACAGACCATCCATAACCAGATCTGCTGGTATGCCGAAGGGGCCTTCCGCGACCCTTCCCCCGAATTGTTCGATCCGGCCTGGTGGCAGACCCATCGCCAGGTGGTGGGCTCCGCCATCGGTCGCGGGGTGACCTGGTTTGTGAAGGATGAGTCGCGCCACCTGGTGCTGCGCCACTATTACCGCGGCGGCATGGTGGGCAAGCTGGTGCGGGATCGCTTCTGGTTTGAAGGGGTGGAGACCAGCCGCGCCATGGCCGAATACCGCCTGCTGGCCAGGCTGAGCGAGCAGGGACTGCCGGTGCCGCGCCCGTTTGCGGCGCGCATGGTCAAGCAGGGTCCCTTCTATCGTGCCGACATCCTGATCGAGCGCATCCGCGGCGCCAAGGATCTGGTGGCGCTGCTCAAGCAGGGCAGCATCGCCGGCGAGGTGTGGCACAAGGTCGGCCAGACGGTGCGTCAGCTTCATGATGCCGGCGTCTATCACGCGGATCTCAACAGCCACAACCTGCTGCTCGACAAGGAGGGCAAGGTCTGGGTGATCGATTTCGACAAGGGGGCTATCCGCTCCCCCGGCAGCTGGCAGCAGGCGAACCTTGAGCGGTTGCTGCGCTCCTTCACCAAGGAGTCCCAACTGCACACCAGCTTCCACTTCGTGCCGGAAAACTGGCAGGCGCTGATGTCTGGTTATCAGGGCACCGCGGGCTGAGTGCCAGCGGTATGTTGGCTTCCAATTCGTGTTGGAGACCGATGGTGGGCTAGTAGGGAAAAGCAGGCCGAGCCTGTTGCTCGGCGGGAGCGCCAATGCTACTTATTTGGGCTGATATTTGGATCCGGTTTCGAGGCGTGTGATGGAAAGAGATGTAACTCCCTGGGTTGAGACCGTGACCCGGCTCGATATGTCCCTGATGGCGCAAGCCATGGCGATGCTGGAGGCCGGGATCTGGGTCTGGTCGGCGGAGCTGGGGCTGAGGCGCGATCCCTCCTGCCTGGCACTGCTGGGGCTGGAAGGGGATGAGCTGGATGACCTCGGCTGGCTGGCACGGGTGCACCCGGACGATGCCACCCGGCTGGAAGAGGCCGTCAGGGCCTGCCAGAGCGGCCAGGGTAACGGGCTGCGCCTCGAATACCGCATCTTGCACCATCAGGGCCACTACCTCCGGCTGGAGGAGCGGATACAGCGTGATGGACAGGGTCAGCTGTTGGGGGTGGTCCGCCATCTCGATCCGGCCGCCCCTCAGGCGGACGAACGCCACCACACGGACCCCCTCACCGGTCTCGAGAGCCGCAGTTACTTCGAGCTGCTGCTGGATGAGCGGTTGGCGCACGAGAGCGGCAGCTTCTGCCTGCTGCAATTCACAGTGGATCACAGCAGCAAGATATTGCAGCTGTTTGGCGAGGTGGCCTGCGATGCCATGCTGGCGAAGCTGGCTCGTATAGTGCGCCGGGAGCTGCGCCGGGAAGATCCCTTCGCCCGCTGGGACGAGGATGGCTTCATCCTGATGCTGTCCCAGACCGATCGCCTGAGCGGTCTGGAGATCGCCGAGCGGCTGCGCCTCGAAATTGCCGATGCCAACCTGCTGCCTGAGCGGCCGGTGACCGTCAGCATCGGGCTGGTACAGAGCCAGAGCGCCGAGCAGATCGATCACCTGCTGGCCCGGCTGGCCTCCTGTCACGGCCAGGCCAAACGGGAGCACAACACCGTCATCGGTTGATTTTTAGTCAGCGCTCACTCACCGGATGATGCCGGTGGCTCAAAGAAGGCCTGCATCGGCAGGCCCATCGGTCGGCTGATCGTCAGTTCGCTTTATGCGCCGGCTGACGCTGACAGACCCAGAGAGAGGCCAGCATCAGCAAGCCGCCCAGTGAGATCCTGAGCAGGTCTGCATCCTTGCCCCAGAGTACCAGGTTGACCAGCAGACCGGCCGGGATCAGGGCGTTGTTCATGATGGCCAGCACGCCGCTGCTGACCAGGGTCGCGCCCTTGTTCCACAGGAAGTAACCCAGCCCGGATGCCCCCACCCCCAGCCAGAGCAGAATGCCCCATTGCAGGTTGCTGGTCGGGTATTGGGGTTGGCCCAGCAGCAGCCAGGCGGGCAGGGCGATCACCAGGGCGCCGAGATAGAAGCAGCCGAACACCGCGAGCTGGGGGGGCTGTTCCTTCTCCCGCGCCAACAGCACCTTGTAGCCGACCTGGCCGATGGCGAAGCAGATGTTGGCCCCCTGCACCACCAGGAATCCCATCACATAGCTCTCGGTCAAGCCATCGAAGCGGATGACGGCCGCCCCCAGCACGGCGAGCAGGGCGCCCCACAGGTAGGTCGGCTTGAATCTGGATTCCAGCAGATCGTGGATCAGCGTCACGTAGATGGGGGTGAAGATGGTGAACACCAGCACCTCAGGCACCGTCAGCAGCAGGAAGGAGTGGTAATAGAACAGATACATGATGCCGAGCTGGGTGGCGCCGAGTGCCATCAGCTTGACGACCAGATCGGGTCTCAGCCAGCGGCGGCGCAGGAAGGGCAGAAACACCAGGCTGGCGAGAGCGATGCGGGTCAGCACGGAGAAGTAGGCATCCACCTGGCCGGCGAGGTAGACCCCGATCAGGCTGAAGGAGAAGGACCAGAGCAGGGTGACCCCTATCAAGTAGTTCATGTGATTGAATTGTCGTCAGTTGTCAATTTGGAGGGCGCTATGATGGCCGAGTTGGAAGGCGCGATCCAGCGTTTATGGGCACTGTTGCCACAGATCGGAGCATTTGCCTTCGAGGCGAGCAACGGGGTGGGCTCCGCCACCGACTGGAACGGGCGGGGGGAGGGAGAGGTGCTGGTGACCGATCATCAGAGGGGTTGGCTGTTTGCCGAAGCGGGTCGCTATACCACGCCCCATGGCCGTGAGCTCGCCATGCACAACAGTTTCTGGTGGCGGCGCAGCGAGCGGGGGATCTCGCTCTCCCATCTGCGCCACGGGGCGCCGGTCCTGCTGTTTGAGCTGCGACCCGGGCCGGACGGGCGCTGGCTGACCGCCGAGCCCCATCTGTGCGGTCAGGATCACTACAGTGCCGAGCTGACCCCCTTGCCGGGCGGATTCAGGCTTGGCTGGCAGATCACAGGCCCGCGCAAGAACGAGCGGCTCGAGTATCGCTACCTGCGAAGCGGGGAGGAGGCATAAAAAAACCGGCGCAGAGCGCCGGTAGAGGGGACAAATCGGAGGTTTTTTTAAAACGGTCCCAAAAAACAGAGAGGTACACTCTCATCACGCATTCAGCATCGGCCTTCAGGCGTGCAGGGCATAGCTCAGCATGGTCTGCAGCTTGCTGTCGAACAGCCAGGGCAGGGTCAGCATCAGCAGGCCGAGCACGCCGGCCAGCCGGTGGCGATACTGCCAGCCGGCGATCAGTACCAGACCGCCGCACAGGGTGGTCAGGATGCCTGACATAGGGTCGCCTCCCGCTGGGTGCGACGCTGCTGTGCCCACTGGTTGAGGGCGACCGAGCCCAGGATCAGCGCCAGTGCCGCGCCTGTGGTGGACTGGATCTGCTCACCGAGGAACAGGGCACCGAGCATGACGCCAAACAGCGGCACCAGGTAGTTGCTGAAGGAGGCAAAGGTCGGGCCCGCCTGCTGGATCAGCGCCATGTAGAGGAAGTAGACCAGGCCGGTACAGAACACGCCCAGCACGGCGACCGCTCCCATGGCCTGATGGCTCGGCATGGTGAGCGCGCTCAGATCGGTGACGAAGGGCGCGGCCAGCAGCAACTGCACGGCCGACGAGATCAGGATGTTGCGTGCGACGACCACGGGGTGGTCTTTGGCGAAGCGCTTGATCATCAGCAGGCCGATGGCGAAGCAGCTGGCCCCGAACAGGATGGCGACGGCGCCGAGCAGGCCGGCGTTCATGCCATTGGCCAGTTTCGGCCAGAACAGTACCAGCACGCCGACGAAGCCGATGACCACGGAGACAAGGCCGCCCTTGGTGATTTTTTCACCGGAAACCAACAAGGGTGCCATCAAGATGGTGACAAAGGGGATACAACCCATCACCACGGCGGCGATGGCGCTATCCACGTACTGCTGACCCCAGGCCACCATGATGAAGGGGATGGTGGCATCGAGCAGGGCGATCAGCATATAGGTGCGCCAAGGCGTGTGTTCGCTCTTGAGGCGCATGAACAGGCAGAGCAGACCCAGGGTCAGGCTGCCGCACAGGGCGCGCACGGATGCCACCATGATGGGGGGCATCTCGGTGACGGCCTGATGCATGAAGATGAACTGGGAACCCCACAACAGGCCGATCGCCAGCAACAACAGATAGCTACGCATTTTAATCTCCGATGTAATTTGCCCGCGCATTCTATGCAATCTGCTACTATGCCAAAAATGAATTGTCGTCATTCCACTATGGCCATTATCGATGGAACTCCCCCTTTCCCGACTCGATCTCAACCTGCTCACCGTGTTCGACATGCTGATGCAGGAGCGCAACGTCACCCGTGCCGCCGAGCGTCTGCACCTCTCACAGTCCACCGTCAGCCATGCCCTCGGGCGGCTGCGCAGTGCGCTGGATGACCCGCTGTTTGTCATGAGCCGGCGGGAGATGATGCCCACCGAGCGTGCCAAGGCGCTGGCGGGGCCGGTGCGCCAGGCGCTGGCCATGCTGGAGCAAGGGCTGCGCCAGGCGAAGGGGTTCGATCCCGCCAGCGCCCAGCGGGTGTTTCGCATCGCCACCCCGGGCTCGGTGGAGCACGGCCTGGTGCCGACGCTGGTGGAGCGCATGCACCAGCAGGCGGCCCAGTGTCGGCTGGAGGTGTGCGAGCTGGCGGACAGCGACTACGAGCGGGAGCTGGAGAAGGGGGAGCTGGATCTGGTGATCGGGTTCGCCGATGCCAACAACCTGTCGCCCCGGTTGTGGCGCGAGGAGTGGTTCAGCAACCCGCTGGTGTGCCTGTCACCCCTTGGCAGCGAGCTGCCGGATGCGCTGGGGCCAGCCGACCTGGTCAGTCGGCCCCATATTTACACCTCCAGCTGGGGACACAGCCAGGCCATGGTGGATCTCTGGCTGGCCCGCTTCGCGGTGGCGCGTGAGCTGGGAGTGCGGCTGCCGAGCTTTATGGCGGTGCCGCAGCTGATGGCGACCGGCCGCTATCTGGTGGTGGTGCCGGAGATGATCGGCCGCCACTTCTGCCGTTACTACCCGCTGCGGCTCCATCAGCTGGAGCCGGAGATCCCCATCGTCTATCTGATGGCGGGCCACCCCCTCACCGCCCACGACGAGGCGATTGGCTGGTTCAAGGGGCTGCTGCACCGGCTCGCCTTCGAGCGTTACGGCAAAGCCGCGCTGGGCACGGCGGCTCAGCGCAGCCCGGCGAAGTAATCCAGCCCCATGGCACTCTTGACCTCGGCCAGCACCTCGTCGGTGAGGGTGCGGGCCTGCTGCGTTCCCTGATGCAATAACGCCAGCAGTTGCCCCTTGTCGGCGATCGCCGCCTGCCGCCTTTCCCGCATGGGGGCGAGCAGGGCCTGCAGGCAGTCGTTCAGCACCTGCTTGCAGCGCATGTCGCCGAGGCCGCCACGCTGGTAGTGGGCCTTCATCTCGGCCACCAGCGCCTTGTCCGGGTGGAAGGCATCCAGATAGGCGAACACCGTATTGCCCTCTACCTGACCGGGATCGCTCACCTTGAGGTGATTCGGGTCCGTGTACATGGCGAACACCGCCTGCTTGATCTCATCCGCTGACATGCCGAGCTCTATGGTGTTGCCGAGGGACTTGGACATCTTGGCCTTGCCGTCGATGCCGGGCAGGCGGCCGGTGTCGCTCAGGATTGGCTGGCACTCGGTCAGCACCTCCTTGCCCACCAGGGCATTGAAGCGGCGCACTATCTCGTTGGTCTGCTCCAGCATGGGCAGCTGATCCTCGCCGACCGGCACATGGGTGGCACGAAACGCCGTGATGTCGGCGGCCTGGCTGACCGGGTAGACCAGGAAGCCCGCGGGCAGGCTGCGCTCGAACCCTTTTTGCTGGATCTCGGCCTTCACCGTGGGGTTGCGCTCCAGCCGGGCGACGCTGACCAGGTTCAGGTAGTAGCAGGTGAGCTCGGCGAGGGCGGGCAGGGCGCTCTGCAGGCAGAAGGTGGTTTTGGCGGGATCGAGACCGGCCGCCAGGTAGTCGGCCATCACCTCCAGCACGTTGTCGGTGACCTTGGCCGGGTTGTGGCCGTTGTCGGTCAGCGCCTGCAGATCGGCGATCATCACGAACTGGCGGTAATGGGACTGGGCCTCCACTCGCTGGCGCAATGAGCCGACGTAGTGGCCTATGTGCAGTCTGCCGGTGGGTCTGTCGCCAGTCAGTATGATGGGGTTATGCATGTCATTCTCTCCGGTTGGGGGTGAGCCGGGAGGCGACAAAGGGATAAAAACAATGACCGCCTCTCGGCGATCACGGTGTTTTCTGTTGGAAATCTCACATAGAAAAGCGGTGCCGCCTGTTTAGGAGCAGCACCACCAGTTGTTGTGATTGAAAGCGGTCATGTTCATGGATAAACAAGCTACGCCCGTTTGATCACTTCTGCAAGGGGACGACCAGCAGATCGCAGGGCACGGTATTCATCAGCTGACGGGCGCTGGAGGTGAGCAGGCTCCAGAAACTCTGGCGATGGCCGCACACCAGCAGGTCGATCTGGTAATCCTTGACCGCCTGGTTGACCCGCTCGCTCAGATCGCCGCAGATCACCAGCTTCTTCTCGATGGGGTAGTCCACCGAGGCCAGGAAGGCCTCCAGCTTCTCTTTCGCTTCGGCGATCACCTGATCCTGCACGTTGTCGATGTCGATATCGATCATCTCGGTGTAGAGATCCTTGAGGTCCACGTCGACGTGGATCACGGACAACTTGGCGCCGTTGGAGCGGGCCCGGTCGACCGCCTTCTCGATCACCTTGCGGTTGTCTTCCGACAGGTCGATCGCGGCCAGTACGTGTTTGTAATAGGTTCCATTCATGGGAGTTCTCCTCACTGATCCTGGGTTCACTATACCAATGTCTGATGAAACTAAAACGGTGCTGTCACCACGGCCTCAGGATTGGAATGGGTTATCTGTACGGCTATGTTGCCGCCTTCGATGAAAAATTGTGCGTAAATTGAGCAGGAATTTGAAGCCGATCACAGCCGGCGTATTGCCCCGCAACGGCGAGGGGAATAGGATGTGCCCGTGCTTCGCAATGAACACAAAACAACAAAAAGCATCTGAATACCGCTTTGGGGAGCCTTGTGCTCCCTCTTGTTTTTCTGCGCCCTTCCGTGCCCAATCCCCCCTGACATCAAGGTAATCCGTTGCGTCATGGCTATGCTGTAGCCAGTTCAAGCGGAGATTTCTCATGATTATTCATCCTCAGATCCAGGGCTGCGTCGCCCGCAATTGTCATCCCATCGGCTGCCGGGCCGCCGTGGCGCAGCAGATCGCCGGCGTCAGGGCGGCGGGCCACTTCAACGGGCCCAAGCGGGTGCTGGTGCTGGGGGCCTCGTCCGGTTTCGGGCTGGCCTCCCGCATCGCCCTGACCTTCGGCGCCGGGGCCGACACCGTCGGTGTCTCGTTCGAGCGAGGGCCATCCGACAAGGGGCTCGGCAGTGCGGGCTGGTACAACAACATCTGGTTCCGGCAGGCGGCGGAGCAGGAGGGGCGCATCGCCGTCAACCTGATCGGTGACGCCTTCTCGGACGCCATGCGCCAGCAGGCGGTGGAGACCATCCGCCAGCAGTTGGGGCAGGTGGATCTGGTGGTCTACTCCCTGGCGAGCGGCATCCGGGTGCTGGCGGACGGCACTCAGGTGCGTTCCGTGCTCAAGACCACGGGCCAGCCGTTCAGCGGCTGGGGACTGGATCTGGAACACGACACTCTGGTGCAACAATCCCTGGCACCCGCCACCCCGGAAGAGATCCGCGACACCGTCACCGTGATGGGGGGAGAGGACTGGCAACTCTGGCTGCAGGCGCTGCAGCAGGCCGATTGTCTGGCGCCGGGCGTGCAGACGGTGGCTTATTCCTACATAGGCCCGGAATCCACCTACCCGATCTACAGAGACGGCACCATTGGCTACGCCAAGGAGCACCTGCACGCCACCGCCGAGACCATCAACCTGCAGCTTGCACAACTCGGCGGCCATGCCTGGGTGTCGGTGTGCAAGGCGCTGGTGACCAAGGCGAGCGCCTACATCCCTGTGCTGCCGGTCTACCTCGGTCTGCTGATGGGGGTGATGAAGGCGCGCGGGGTGCACGAGGGCTGCATCGAGCAGATGCGGCGCCTGTTTGCCGACAAGATGTACGGGCCCCAGGGGGTGGTGGCCGACGGCAACCGGCTGATCAGGATGGACGACCACGAGCTGGACCCGGCCATTCAGGCGGCGGTCTCGGCGCTCTGGTCCAAGGTGACGCCGGACAACTTCCAGGCCCTCGGGGATTTTGCCGGGCTGAAGCGGGACTTCATGCAGCTCAATGGCTTCGAGCTGGAGGAGGTCGATTACGGGGCGCCGGTGAATGAGGCGTCACTGACCGAGCTGGTGCCCTGAGGGAGCGGCGGGCGCTGATCTAGCCCCGCTTCAGGCAACGCTGCTGGTCAGTTCGGACAGCAGGTTGGGGGCCGCCGCCAGTATGGTCTGGTTGCGGCCCTGGCGCTTGGCCTGATACATGGCCATGTCGGCCCTGTGGATCAGCTGATTCAGGCTGTCATCCTCGGGGGAGCGCTCCGCCACCCCGGTGCTGATGGTCATGTGAGGGGATCCCAGGCTCTCGATCCGGCTGCGCAACTGTTCGGCCAGGTGCCAGCAGGTGGTGCCGTCCTGGGGCATCGCCACCAGAAACTCCTCTCCCCCCCAGCGCCCGACCTGTTGCAGGTCGGGGGCCCAGCGCTTCAGCTCCTCGGCCAGCTTCTGGATGGCCAGGTCGCCGGTCTGATGGCCGTGCCTGTCGTTGATCTGCTTGAAGTGATCGATGTCGATGATGAGCAGGGTCAGCGGCTCGTCCAGTTGCCACTGCTGGGTTAACCGCTCCAGCAGGGCGCGCCGGTTCGGCAGCCCGGTCAGCTGATCGAAGGTGGCGAGCTTGTAGAGGTGGCGCGAGCTGCGGTGCAGCCTGCGGGTGGTGAGCCCGAGCAGGATCAGGGCGCCCGCCAGCAGTATGACCAGCATCAGCTGATAGTAACGGGCGCTCTGCTGATACAGCAGCTGCTGCCGTTTGCGATCGTTCTCCTGCTGCAGCGCCCTGTTGTTGGCCTCGCTGCGCGCCAGCTCCATCTCGGCCTGGAAGGCGTTGGCATGCTGGCTCAGGGTCTGATTGAAGTGCTGTTTGTAATGCTGCATGTACTCGGTCATGACGCGATACGCCTCGGGATAGCGCCCCAGATCCGCCAGTAAGCGAGCCTGCAGCGCCTGGCCGTCGATGGTGATGGCGTCGGGCCGGGTCGTCAGCAACTGTAAGGCCAGCTGCTTCTCCCCGCGGCCCTGCAACGTCCTTGCCCGGGTCTCTGTCAGGCGGGAGGCCGCCTGCGGATAGCCGAGCCGCTGATAGATGGCCTGGGCCTCGTCCAGGCTCTGCCAGGCCGCACGCCACTCCCCCTGTGCGTTGAGGGCCATGGCCTGATAGCCGAGCACGATGGCGCGATAGTCCGGCGCCAGATCGGGGTTGGTCAGCAGGGCATCGAGCAGCTTCCTCGCCTTGGCGGGGCGGGCCATGTCGATGTAGAGCCGCGCCATATTGGCCCTGATGATGGTCTGACTGTTGGGCTCACGCAGCCGCACCATCAGCCCCAGCGCATCCTGATAATAGGTTTCGGCCTCCCGGTGGAGGCTGAGATCGGCATAGAGGTTGCCAAGGGTCATCAGCACGCGGGCGCACTGCAGGTCGGAGAGCGCGCTCTTTGGCTCTTGCTGCTTGAGGTGGAAGGCGGTCTTGAGCTCGGCGATGGCCTCTTTGAACTGCTGGGTGCGGTAGAGGGCGAGCCCGTTCAGGGCGTGCCATTCGGACTGCTGGGCCGGGTGGCCGCCGAGGGCGGGTTGCAGCTGGGCCAGCAGGCTGAGGGCCAGTTGTGGCGCCTCTGTATCCAGAGTGAGTGCCACCTGCTGCAGCTGGAAGTCCAGCAGCCGCGCGTTTTCCTGGCGGGCGGTGGCCAGGGCGCGGGCACGGGCATTGTCGAGCAGGGCATCGGGATAGCGGCCCAGTGCCGCCTTGGCCAGGGATCTGGCGTGGAACAGCTCCATCTCCTGTTGCGGACTGGCATCGAGGCGCTGCAAATAGCCGACGGGATCACGCGCCGCCTGCAATTCAGCCTCTTCCGACAACGGGGGGGAGGCCTGCAACTGGGTCGTCCAGAGCAGCGCCAGTACCATCACCAATCTCATTGCATCTTCTTCCTGACCATTGGCGCCATCATAGAGGCTGAGTCCGGTTACACCATCCTTCTTTGCTTCTCTATGCCCGTATGGGGGTCAGGATGAGAGGAATATGCGTCACAACAATGGCCTATGACGGAAGTGGACAGTTGATTCGTGCTACAACAGTGGCGACAATCTGAATCAAATCACCATGGAGAATCATCATGTTGGCTAAAGCCATGATCGAGAAGTTGAACGAGCAGATTAATCTTGAATTCTATTCTTCCAATCTCTACCTGCAGATGAGCGCCTGGTGTGAGGACAAGGGCTTCGAAGGAGCGGCCAATTTCCTGCGCCAGCACGCCGTCGAGGAGCGCCAGCACATGGAGCGTCTGTTCACCTACGTGAGCGAGACCGGCGCCATGCCGATGCTGGGTGCCATCGAGGCGCCTCCCCACGAGTTCAACTCCCTGGGCGATATCTTCCGTACCACCCTGGAGCACGAGTACCACATCACCAAGTGCATCAACGGCTTGGCCCACGTGGCCTTCACCACCCAGGACTACTCCACCTTCAACTTCCTGCAGTGGTACGTGGCCGAGCAGCACGAAGAAGAGAAGCTGTTCAAGAGCATCGTCGATCGCCTGTCGCTGGTGGGCGAAGATGGCAAGGGCCTCTACTTCATCGACAAGGAGCTGGCCGAACTGGCCAAGGGCGCCCCGGCCAGCATCATGGATGGCGCTGCCTGATAGTCGTGGACACTTAGTGTTCAGTCAGTACAATGACGGCCCTCTCGAGGGCCGTTGTTGTTGGTACAGGACACCGAGGCCTCGGTTTGTGCCCTGATGACGGCGCTCTCGATGCTGTGATTTTTTGATAAACAAGGTTGTGATGATGCAAGTGGATGTGGTGGTGATCGGGGCCGGTGCGGCCGGTTTGATGTGTGCGGCCCAGGCCGGTTATCGGGGTCGCTCCGTGCTGCTGCTGGACAACGCCAAGAAGCCCGGCCGCAAGATCCTGATCAGCGGTGGCGGTCGTTGCAACTTCACCAACCATCAGGCGGGCCCCCACGCCTTCCTCTCGGGCAATCCCCACTTCTGCAAGTCGGCGCTGGCGCGTTACACCCAGCAGGATTTCATCGATCTGGTGGACAGGCACGGGGTCAACTACCACGAGAAGACCCTGGGCCAGCTGTTCTGCGACGAGAGCGCCAAGGAGATCGTCGAGGTGCTGCTCACCGAGTGTGAATGGGCCGGGGTGACCCAGCAGTACCAGACCGAGGTTCTGTCCGTCAGCAAGACGGACGACGGCTTCCTGCTCGACACCAGCAAGGGAGAGGTGCGCAGCCACTCCCTGGTGGTGGCCACCGGCGGCCTCTCCATGCCCAAGCTCGGTGCCACCCCCTACGGCTTCAAGCTGGCGGAGCAGTTCGGTCTCACCGTGCTGCCGACCCGCGCCGGGCTGGTGCCCTTCACCCTGCATCAGGAGCAGAAAGAGGCGTTCGCCGATCTGGCCGGGGTCAGCCTGCCGGTGGCGGTGACCGCCGAGGATGGCACCCGCTTCAAGGAGGCCATGCTGTTCACCCACCGCGGCCTATCCGGCCCGGCCATATTGCAGATCTCCTCTTTCTGGCTGCCAGGGCAGAAGATCCACATCAATTTGCTGCCAGAGTTGGATATTCCCGCTGCCCTCAGGGGCTGGGCCGAGGCTCATCCGGCCCAGGAGCTGAAAACCGTGCTGGGACGCGAGCTGCCCAAGCGCTTCGTCGACAAGCTGGTGGAGCTGGGTCAGCTCGTCAACAAGCCGATGCGCCAGTACAACGAGCGGGAGCTGGCGGCCATCGCCACCCTGCTGGGGGATTGGCAGATCCTGCCGAATGGCACCGAGGGTTATCGCACCGCCGAGGTGACCCTGGGAGGGGTGGATACCAACGAGCTCTCCTCCAAGACCATGGAGGCGCGCAAGGTGCCCGGTCTCTACTTCATCGGCGAGGTGGTGGATGTCACCGGCTGGCTCGGCGGCTACAACTTCCAGTGGGCCTGGTCTTCCGGCTGGGTCGCCGGCCAGTATTGCTGACGTTCCCCCGCGCTCATCCATACCAGACAATAGAGCCGCATCAGCGGCTCTATTGATTTGCTCCGACGCGGCCCCTCAGGCCGCGTTTTTTATGGGCGGTATCCCTCGCGGGGCGATCCGCTAGCCCTTTCGGATGGTCGGCAAGAAAGCGGTCAGCAAGCCGATGAGGGGCAGGTAGGCACAGACCTGGTACACGGTCTCTATGCTGGTGGCGTCGGCCAACTGGCCCAGCAGGGCGGCCCCTATGCCCCCCATGCCGAAGGCGAAGCCGAAGAACAGGCCGGAGATGGTGCCGACCTTGCCGGGGACCAGCTCCTGGGCATACACCAGGATGGCGGAGAAGGCCGATGCCAGGATCAGGCCGATGATGACCGAGAGTACCGAGGTCCAGAACAGGTCGACGTGGGGCAGCAGCAGGGTGAAGGGGGCGACGCCGAGGATGGAGATCCAGATCACCCGCTTGCGACCGATGCGGTCACCGACGGGCCCGCCGAGCACGGTGCCCGCCGCGACGGCGAACAGGAAGGCGAACAGATAGAGCTGGGCGCTGTCCAGTGACAGGCTGAACTTGTCCATCAGGTAGAAGGTGTAATAGCTGCTCAGGCTGGCCATGTAGAAGAACTTGGAGAACATCAACAGGCCGAGGATGGCCAGGGACCAGCCGATCTGACGGCGGCTCAGACCGTGGCCGAGGTGCGCCTTCATCCGCTTATGGAAGTTGGCTGCGTGATGGCTGGACCAGCGCCCGACCAGGCTGAGCACGACGACGCCGACCAGGGCGAACAGCGAGAACCAGGCCGCGCTGCCCTGGCCCTGCGGCACTATGATGAGCGCGGCGAGCAGCGGCCCTATGGCCGATCCCAGGTTGCCGCCGATCTGGAACAGGGACTGGGCCAGGCCGGGCTGGTTGCCGGCCGCCATGCGGGCAACCCTGGACGATTCCGGGTGGAACACCGACGAGCCCATGCCGATTAGCATGGCCGACAGCAGCACTGCGCCAAAGCTGCCGGCCTGTGACAGCGACAGCAGCCCGAGCATCGTGAATCCCATGCCGAACGGCAATGAATAGGGCATGGGCCTGCGGTCGGTATAGAGGCCGATCAGCGGTTGCAACAGCGATCCCGTGAACTGGTAGGTGAGGGTGATGAGGCCAATCTGGGCGAACGACAGGTTGAGACCGAGCTTGAGCAGCGGATAGATGGCCAGCAGCACCGACTGCATCATGTCGTTGAGCAGGTGCGAGAAACTGATCGCGGCGATCACCGGATAGGTGGTGGTATTGAGGGTGTCGGTCGCGGGGGGCGCGACGAGAGGGCTATCGGTGCTGAGGCTCTTTTCCATGAGTGGGTGTGTCTGTTGTCCTTGGGATCCCTCTACCATGCCTGATCCCGGCGCGTCTGGACATAGCAAAATGGGTGGGAGTCGGGGCGGCGAGAGGATGGGTGAACAGATGACCGCTCGGATCTTGTGCTTGGCTAGAGGCGGATTAGTATAGAAAGCCTGCCGTCGTTAGTCGGCTCATCACCCGCCATGGAGGGAGCATGTTCGAAAGCTTGGGAGTCATCAACGTCTGGACTTATTTGGTCGGCCTGTTTTTCATCATCATAGCGCCGGGCCCCAACTCGATTTATGTGCTGCGCACCGGGGCGACCCATGGCATAGGCCCGGGTTACAAGGCGGCCCTCGGGGTCTTCGTCGGCGACGCCATCCTGATCTTCTGCGCCTATCTGGGCATCGCCTCCCTCATTCGCACCACCCCCTTGCTGTTTACCCTGGTGCGATACCTCGGCGCCCTCTATCTGCTCTACCTGGGGGTGAAGATCCTCCACGCGAACTTCGTTGCCAGGAGAGAAGGGGAGGCATCCGTGGTCGAGTCCGGCGAGCGTTACTTCTCCAAGGCGCTGACCCTGAGCCTCACCAACCCCAAGGCGATCCTGTTCTACGTCTCCTTCTTCGTGCAGTTCGTCGACTTCAACTATGCCCACACCTGGGTCTCCTACCTGGTGCTGGCGAGCATGCTGGAGGCCATGAGCTTCGTCTATCTGACCCTGCTGATCTTCGGCGGCACCCTGATGGCGCGCTTCTTTGCGCGCAAGCGGCGCCTGGCCCGGCTCGGCAACGGCCTGATTGGCCTCTTCTTCATGGGCTTTGCGGCCCGGCTTGCCACCCTCTCGTCCTGACACCCTCCAACCGGCTGGCCTTCTCCTGGCCAGCCGGCAATGCCGTTGCTCCCTTGGCGGGTCGTCTGAGGTAAACTGTGGCCCGCTCAGGGGCTGCCCTCTTGCTGTGTTCTTCTTTCCCCTCGATCGGGGCCGGCAGCCCATGACCCCATACACCCTATTAGTGCGCCCGTCGTGGCCCTAGGCCGGAGGGCCCCATGCTCGAAAATCAGATGATGTTGTTGGCGGTGTTTGAACGGGCGGCGCTGATGCTGATGACGCTGTTCCTGCTGACCCGCACCAGACCCTTCCAGCGCCTGTTCCAGAAACGGGATCACACCCCGGCCGAGCTGACGCTGGTCGCCAGCATCTTCGGGCTGTTCGCGGTGTTCAGCACCTACACCGGCATCGCGGTGGAGGGGGCGCTCATCAACGTGCGGATCATCGCCATCATCTCCGGCGGCATCCTGTTCGGGCCCTGGGTCGGCATCCCGGCCGGGGTCATCTCCGGGCTGCACCGCTACCTCATCGACATGGATGGCCACACCTCCATTCCCTGCCTCATCGCCAGCATCATCGCCGGCCTGCTGGCGACTTGGATCCACCTCAACTGCCGCAAGTCGCGGCTCTGGCTGTACGGGATACTCGCGGGCATGGCCTGTGAGGGGTTGACCATGCTGCTTATCTGGATCCTGACAGAACCTCATTCTGTCGGGGTTGAGATTGTTAGTCATATCGCCTATCCCATGATCGCCGGGGCGCTCTGTATCGGCCTCATCATCAAGCTGGTGCAGGATCTGGACGACGAGAAGGAGATGATTGCCGCCAAGCAGGCCAAGCTGGCGCTGGATATCGCGAACCAGACGCTGCCCTTCTTCCAGAACATCGACCGTCACTCCCTCGGCCAGGTGTGCGGGGTGATCCGGCGCGAGATCGACGCCGATGCGGTGGCCATCACCGACACCCGCGACGTGCTGGCCTATGTGGGGGTGGGCAAGGATTACTACGAGCTGGACGAGCACCACGCCATCAGCGACATGACCCAGCGGGCCGTGCTGCTGGACCAGATCATCATCAACAACGATCTGCGCCAGTACCATTTGTCGGATTTCCACTCGGTGATCATCATTCCCCTGCGGGAGAACGGCGCCGTCAGCGGCACCCTCAAGATCTATTACCGCCGCACCCACAGCATCACCAGTTCGTTGCGGGAGATGGCGGTGGGTCTCTCTCAGCTCATCTCCACCCAGATGGAGGTGTCGCGCATCGAGCAGTTGAAGGAAATGACCCGCAAGGCGGAGTTCACCGCCCTGCAGAGCAAGATCAACCCGCACTTTTTGTTTAACGCCCTGAACGCCATCTCGTCCCTGATCCGCATCCGTCCCCAGCAGGCGCGCCAGCTCATTGCCAACCTGGCGGATTACCTGCGCTACAACCTCAACAAGGGGGATGAGCTGATCGACATCCAGGAGGAGCTGCAGCAGGTGCGCGACTACGTGGCCATCGAGCAGGCCCGCTTCGGCGACAAGCTGGAGGTGGTGTTCGAGGTGGACGACGTGCACATCCAGGTGCCGAGCCTGCTGCTGCAACCCCTGGTGGAGAACGCCATACTGCACGGCATCCAGCCCCGCAGCGCGCCGGGCCGAGTCACCATAGAGGTGAAGCAGCTGGCGGGTGGCATCCGGGTGGCGGTGCGCGACACCGGTTACGGTATCAGCCAGGCGGTGATCGACGGGGTGGCCGCCGGCCGGGTGGAGAGCCGCAGCATCGGCCTGATGAACGTTCATCAGCGGGTCAAACTGCTGTACGGGGACGGGTTGCAGCTCAGGCGGCTCGAACCCGGCACCGAAGTCTGTTTCTATCTGCCGGATCCGGAGGCCATGCCGTGCTGAGCGCTATCAATATTGAGAAGGAAGATATGACTCGAGAGATGCAGCCATGTTGAAAGCCATCATTGTTGAAGACGAATATCTGGCCCGTGAGGAACTCATCTATCTGGTGAACCAGCACAGCAGCATCGAGATAGTGGCGAGCTTCGAGGATGGGCTGGAGGCGTTCAAGTACCTGCAGGATCACGAGGTGGACGTGGTGTTTCTGGATATCCAGATCCCTTCCATCGACGGCCTGCTGCTGGCCAAGAACCTGCACAAGTCGAGCCACCCGCCCCACATCGTCTTCGTCACCGCCTACAAGGAGTTTGCAGTGGAGGCGTTCGAGCTGGAGGCGTTCGACTACATCCTCAAGCCCTACAACGAGCCGCGCCTCATCAGCCTGCTGCAAAAACTCGAACACGCGGGCAAGTCGCAGGCGGGGCAGGGGGCCGAGATGAGCGCGCCGCAGAATCGCACCGTCAACCTGGTGAAGGGGGAGCGCATCATAGTCACCCCCTGCGAGCAGATCTATTACGCCGAGGCGGACGAGAAGCTGACCCATGTCTATACCCGCACCGATCGCTACGTGATGCCCATGACCATCAGCGAGTTCGTCAGCCGGCTGCCGGCGGAGGGGTTCTTCCGCTGCCATCGGTCCTACTGCGTCAACATCAACAAGATCCGCGAAATCGTGCCCTGGTTCAACAGTACCTACCTCATCCGGCTCCATGATCTGCCGTTCGAGGTGCCGGTCAGTCGCAGCAACATCAAGGCGTTCCGTCAGCTGATGCGGCTCTGATTGTCATTCATTCCCGCCGATCTGCATTTCATGCCTTAATCGGTCGGTACGAGCTGCGTCTTGCCTATAGTGGGCTCAATTTCCTTAAGGCCATCGCCCGAGACGCATCATGACCAAAGAGATGAACCGCACCCGGTACCTGACCCTGATCGGTACCATCATCACCCAGTTCGCACTGGGCTCCGTTTACACCTGGAGTCTGTTCAACGCCCAGCTCTCCGACAAGCTGGACGAGCCGGTCAGCCAGGTGGCCTTCGCCTTCGGTCTGCTCAGCCTGTCCTTGGCGGTTGCCTCCTCCATGGCGGGCAAGCTGCAGGAGCGGTTCGGGGTGCGCAACGTCACCCTGGGCGCCGGCGTGTTGCTCGGCATCGGCTTCTTCCTCACCGCCCATGCCAGCAACCTGGCCATGCTCTACCTCTGCGCCGGCATCCTGGTGGGCTTCGCCGACGGTACCGGTTACCTGATGACCCTCTCCAACTGCGTGAAGTGGTTCCCGGAGCGCAAGGGGCTGATCTCCGCCTGCTCCATCGGCGCCTATGGTCTCGGTAGTCTCGGCTTCAAGTACATCAACCTGCTGCTGCTGTCGAACAACGGCCTGGAAGCGACCTTCCAGCTGTGGGGGCTGATCGCCATGTCCATGGTGCTGGTGGGCGGCATGCTGATGAAGGATGCACCCAAGCAGGCAGCCTCTCTGCAGCAGACCGAGAGCCGCGACTTCACCCTGGCCGAGGCGATGCGCAAGCCGCAATACTGGATGCTGGCGCTGATGTTCCTCACCGCCTGCATGAGCGGCCTCTATGTCATCGGCGTGGCCAAGGACATCGGCGAGAACATGGTCGGCCTGTCGACCGCGGTGGCGGCCAATGCGGTGGCGGTGATCGCCATGGCCAACCTGGGTGGCCGGCTGGTGCTGGGCATACTGTCTGACAAGATGTCCCGCATCCGGGTCATCACCATAGCCCAGGTCATCACCCTGTGCGGCATGGGGCTGCTGCTGTTCGTGCCCCTCAATGCCAACCTGTTCTTCGTGGCGGTGGCCTGCGTGGCCTTCAGCTTCGGTGGCACCATCACCGTCTACCCCTCCCTGGTGAGCGATTTCTTCGGCCTGAACAACCTGACCAAGAACTACGGCGTCATCTACCTGGGCTTCGGGCTGGGCAGCATCATCGGCTCCATAGTCGCGTCCCTGTTCGGCGGCTTTATGGCGACCTTCAACCTCATCCTGGTACTGATGGTGGTGGCCCTGGTGCTCTCCCTCACCATCCGCCTGCCGGCCCCCAAGGCGCAGTACGCAGACTGATAGCCGAACTTATTGATAAATCTGACAAACCGGAGCCTGCGAGCTCCGGTTTTTGTTTTGATGAGCAAAAGACGTATGGATGGCTAAATAGCTATACTCTTCTGCCACCCTTTCCTATAATCCTCCCGCTTTGGCGCATCATGCTTAATAGGGAATCCGGTGAAAATCCGGAGCTGGCGCGCAGCGGTAAGGGGGAACGAAGCGACATCAGGGCACTGCCGTCAGGTGGGAAGCCGTCGCCGTAGGCCATCAGCCCCCCAGCCCGAAGACCTGCCAAAGTTCGTATTTCTGGCCGAGAGAAACCGGCCATGAAAGATGCTTACGCGAACTTAAGGATCTGTAATGTCCAAGAAATTATTGGCGGCTGCCCTGTTGCCTGCGGCGGCCTTCGCCCAATCTTCCCTTCCTGCCAATGACACCATGGTGGTGACCGCCAACCGGGTGGATCAATCCGTCGGCTCTGTGCTGGCTCCCGTGATAGTGATAGATCGCGCCGAGATCGAGGCCCGCCAGGTGTCGAGCCTGCCGGATCTGTTGAAGACCCTGCCGGGGGTGCAGATCACCACGCTAGGTGGGCGAGGGCACATGAGCAGCCTGTTCATCCGTGGCACCAACTCCAACCACTCCCTGGTGCTGATGAACGGCCGTCCCATCGCCGCCATGGTGGCTGGTACGCCGGATCTCAGCCAGATCCCCCTCGGCAACATAGAGCGCATCGAATATATCCGGGGCCCCCGTGCCGCCGTGTATGGCTCGGATGCCATAGGTGGCGTCATCAACCTCATCAGCAAGACCTCGGCCAAGGGTGGCAGCGAAACCCACCTGAAGGGCGGGGTTGGCAGCCACGGTTACGGAGAGGGGCAGGTGCGTACCGTGCAGGCGCTCGGCGAGCAGACCGACATGAACATGCTGATCGGCTATGAGCGCACCGACGGCTTTGACGTGGTGGCGGGTGCCCAGCAGCCGGATCGGGACGGCTTCGACAGCCTGAACGGTCAGTTCGGACTGAATCATGCCTTCAACGATGCCTGGAGCGCCGACTTCAACGCCCAGGGTTATAACAACCAGACCGAGATGGATGACCCCTATCAGGCGGCGGATCAGAGCCGGGTACAGGCCTTCCAGTACGATGGCGGCCTCAAGTACCAGAGCGGTGCCCTGACCAGCCGGCTGGAGGCCAGCTACGGCGAGAACAAGCTGAAGAACTGGCTGGAGAGCAAGGGAGAGTCCAGCGCCGAGCCCATTCATACCGGGCTGACCCGCTTCTCCTGGATCAACAGCTGGACGGGTGTGGAAGGACTGATGCTGACCGGTGGTGCCGACTGGCAGCAAGAGCAGCTGAAATCCGATTCGAGCAGCTATGGCCAGTCGTTTGATGCGCCGGACCGCGACAATACCGGTCTGTTCGCGGTGGGCAGCTATCGCTGGCAGGCCCTGCAGTTTGAGCTGTCCGGTCGTACCGATGACAACAAGCAGTATGGTCGCCACAATACCTGGGCCGCCGCTACGGGGCTGGACATCGACGACAACCACAATGTGCGCCTGAGCTACGGCACCGGCTTCAAGGCACCGACCTTCCTCGATCTCTATTATCCCGGTTACGAGAACCCGGATCTGAAACCGGAAGAGAGCAAAAACCTGGAGCTGGACTTCTCCGGCCGTTACACCGCCTGGGACTGGTCGCTGAACCTGTATCGCAACCAGATCCAGAACCTGATCTCCTGCCAGAGCGCCTTCTCCAGCTGCAAGCCGGACAACACCGATGCGGAGATCCGGGGGGTGGAAGTGGCACTCGGTCTGGAAACCGGCCCGTTGCGTCATGACTTGAGCTTCGATTACACCAAGACCGAGGACAAGAACGACGGGGATCAGCAGTTGCTGCGCCGCGCCAAGCAGAAGGCCAGCTGGCTGACTCAGGTACAGCTGGGCCCGGTGGATCTGTCGACCGAGCTGCTCTACGTGGGCAAGCGGGATGACAAGGACTTCAGCAGCTTCCCCGCAGAGCGGGTGGTGCTGAGCTCCTACACCCTGGTCAACCTGGGGGCCAGTTACGATGTACTGCCTCAGCTGACCCTGGGCGGCCGCATCGACAACCTGTTCGATCGCGACTATGTGCCGGCTTACGGTTACGCCTCACCGGGCACCGAGTTCAAGCTGACCGCCGATTACCGTCTCTGATCCCGACCTCTGCTTATATAGAGAGGAAAAAGCGAGGCCCCGCCATGTGCGGGGCCTTTTCTATGGGCCGTTGGCGGGAGTATGATCGCCGCTTCGCATCCAAGGGGGAGCTCAAGTGGCCAATATTCTAGTGTTCGACTCAGGCATGGGCGGTTTGACCGTGTATCGCGAGATCCGCCGCACCCTGCCGGCACACAACTATCTCTACTGCTTCGACAACGCCCACTTCCCCTACGGCGAGCTGAGCGAGCCGGATCTGATCGCCGCCTGCTGCCGACTGGTGACGCACATGGTGGCCGAGCATCGCATCGACCTGGTGGTGATCGCCTGCAACACCGCCAGCACCATAGCCCTGCCTTCCCTGCGGGAGGCGCTGACCGTTCCCGTGGTGGGCGTCGTGCCGGCCATCAAGCCCGCTGCCGCCCTGACTCGCAACGGTTGCATCGGCCTGCTGGCCACGCCGGGCACCGTCAGCCGCGCCTATACCCATGAGCTCATCGCCCAGTTCGCACCGGGCAAGCGGGTGCTGCTCAAGGGCGCGACCGAGTTGGTGATCGAGGCCGAGCAGAAGTTGGCGGGTCGACCGGTCAACATGGCGCTGCTGCGAGAGGTGCTGGCGGACTGGCTGGAAGGAGAGGATGCCCCGGATACGCTGGTGCTGGGCTGCACCCACTTCCCGTTGCTGGGTGACGAGATCCGGCAGCTGATGCCTGAGTGCCAGCTGGTGGACTCGGGCAGTGCGGTGGCAAGAAGGGTGGATCACTTGTTGGCAAGCCGTCCCACCCAGCTCGCTGAGGGTGGTCAGGGCAGAGCATATTGCACCCGGCTCGACGCTGAGGCCCAAAAACTGACAGCCCCCTTGCAAGCATGGGGGCTGTCATCACTCGAAGAGGTGGTGTACTGAGGTATCAGGCGTCGACGTCGTCGCCTTCCCGCTCATCCCTGTCCCGCTTGTCGTTCGCTTCACGTACCTTGAGGGTGCGCTGTTGATACTCCTTGTCATTGAGCGCAGCAATTGCCTTGGCCGCATCGGCGGCTGGCATTTCCACAAACCCAAAGCCCCGGCGCTTGCCGGTGGCCTTGTCTTTCATCAGGCGGACGGAAATAACCTGGCCTTGTTCGGCAAACAGCTCACGCACGGCGATCTCGTTGGCGCGATAGGGCAGGTTGCCTACATATAAGGTACAAGTCTCTTGGTTTGCAGCCTGTGCGGCCACAGTGGCGGGAGCCCGGTTAAGGAACAGCGGTACGACGAAACCGCCAATGGCCAGACCCACGGCAAAAATGACTTCGGCTTTCAGAGAAAACTGCAGGGCCTGGGCAACCAGATAACCGACCAACGCCAATACCAGCGCGAGAACGGCAGCCTGCATATAAACGGGAAACTTGGATAAATTCATCTTTAAAGACCTTTTGTAAATGAAAGCAAAAAAGGTGCAACACTCTATTCACCTCCATGGTAACCAGCTTTATGGCCGGGCGCTACCATGGACCATTATCCGCTTCAGTATGGCATTCCTTAAGCAAGGAAGAGCCAGCTAAATGCCAATAAAACAGCGCTGAAATCATCGGCTTGTGGATAACATTGTATATATACACTGGGTAAGCTGTTTCTAACTGGATAATTTGAGGTTTCCGTGACTTTCTTCAAAAAATCCCTTGTTATCGCGGGCTGGCTCCCTATAATGCGCCCCTACCAGCACGGCGGAACACGCCGGACTGATGAGCTAGCTTCCTGGTGAAGCGGGCGCCGAAAGAAAAGCGAAAACAAGCGCTTGACTTTCGAAGTGAGGAGCGTAATATGCGCCTCCTCAACGCGATAAGCGTGACGTTCTTTAACAATTTGAATCAA
>NZ_CDDF01000005.1:967632-1020314 GCF_000819865.1 Aeromonas eucrenophila | reverse complement strand
ACAGGCCCTTTTGTTTTATTTGGCGGTGAGGGAGGGATTCGAACCCTCGATACGTTGCCGTATACACACTTTCCAGGCGTGCTCCTTCAGCCACTCGGACACCTCACCAAATTTTTGACTGCTGTTTAACGTGTTCAATCACCACGTGGTTCACTGCGCTAACGCGCCGGAACGGGGCGTAATTTAGGGGAAAGGTCCGCCGGCGTCAACGGCTTTTTGGCCGAAGCGAACCGTTCGCACATTTAACGCACAGATTAATGCACAGACTCCGGCGCAACCTGGATTTCCGGCAGGTTGAGGAAGCCCAGTCGTTCGCATTCGGAGATGACTTCGTGAGTCGCCGCCGTGGTGCTCTCAACGAACAGCAGGAACTGCTCAACGGTGAGCCCGGCCTTGGTGAAGACGGTGTGACCGACGATGAGACGCGGCAGGTTGTCGTCGATGATGTCGAGGAACACCTTGAGGGACGGGTATTGCATGTTGAGGCGACCCAGCTCGGCCATCAGCGGCAGCAACGATGAGGGGCGTACCTCCAGCTCGGATGAAAACAGCAGCCCTTCCTCTTCGACAAAGATCCGGCTCTCCTGAATGCTGTCGACCGACTGCAGGGAGACCATGTGGATGCCGTGGCACTGGTCGCACACATAGTGCTCGATCCGGGCCTGCTGCAACCAACGCATTATCATTTCAGAGCTGGGGATATTCATCATTTTCACGACACGATAAGGATCAAGGGGCGCAGTCTAAACCAATTTGCCGGCAACCAAAAGTGCGCTGGCCGGATCAGCCCCTGTCTCGCTTCTTTTTGGCAAGCGCTGTGCATATACTCAGCCATTCTCGCTCCTCAGCCGCCGCCAGATAAGGCCAGATGACCATCCAAGAAAAATACCGCCTGCACCTGAAATCCCTCTCGGATGAGCTGCTGAGCCTGCAAAAACCCATCCGCATCCTGGATGCCATCAAGTGGCCACGCCACCTGCAAACCGAGTTTCTGGCCAAGGGCGGGCGCGAGCTGCCCGCCATCGACGCGAACTTCTACCAGTCCCTCCCCCTGGGGTTCGATCCGCGCAACAAATACCTGGAGCTCAAAGAACTCAGAGACCGGATAAGGCGCCGGCTCGGCCCCCAGGACGATCTGGGCCGGATCCTGCAGGAGACGGTGGATCAATACATGGTGGTGATCGAGATGCTGCGCCAGCGCGGGCAGCCGGACTTCCAGCGTTACAGCCAGCTGCTGTACGGCTCGGCCAGCGATCACCTGCGCGGGGATCGCAAGACGCTAAAGGAGCTGGGCGCCCGCCTGTGCGACATCTTCTCCCTGCCCGGCGCCCGCCACCTGGTGCGCCCCTACCCCAAGGAGTTTGAGGGAAACGCCGCAGTGGCCAAGCTGCAGGGCAAGCTGTCGAACTACTTCGAGGATGGCGCGGTGCAGGTCAAGCTCAGCGATGGCATCGTCTCGGACGCCGCCGCCGGCGGGGATTACATCAAGCTCAGCTCCCACGCCCGCTTCTCGGAGCTGGACTTGCAGGTGCTGGAGGTGCACGAGGGCTGGGTGCACGTGGGTACCACCTTGAACGGCCGCCAGCAATCCTACGCCACCTGGCTAGGGGCAGGCTCGCCGCGCATCACCGCCTGTCAGGAGGGGTTGGCGGTGCTCATCGAGACGCTCACCTTCAGCTCCTTCCCGGACAGGGCCAAGCGTATCTCGGATCGGGTGATGGCCATCGACATGGCGGAGCGCGGCGCCGACTTCATCGAGGTGTTCCGCCACTTCACCCAGCAGGGTGCCAGCGAGCACGACGCCTACAAGATCACCCAGCGGGTGTTTCGCGGCGGCATGGTCGAGGGGGGCGCCTGCTTCACCAAGGATCTCTCCTATGTGAAGGGTTATGTGGAGACGGTCAACTTCATCCGTAGCGCCGTGCTGGAGGGAGTGCCGGAGATCTTGCCCATGCTGTTCGTCGGCAAGGTGACCCTGGACGACATCCCCGTGCTCTATCAGCACTATCTGGAGGGGCTCATCGACGCGCCGCGCTACCTGCCCCCCATGTTCCGGGATCTCACCGGTCTCTACGTCTGGTTCGGCTTCGCCTCCGGCATGTCGCTGGTGGACATAGGGCGGGTGCAACAGCACTTCCGCCAGCTGTTCCAGCGTCTGCCGGTGGCCGACCCCATCATAGCGCCGGTGGATATCGAGCTGGACTAAGTCGGATTGGATGGAATTTCTCACAATAAAAAGGGCGCCCTGTCGGCGCCCTTTTCGATCATGGGATTCGGTTACTTGAAGGCCCGACCGTCCAGGTAGTGCTTGCGGCACAGGGACACATAGCGATCGTTGCCCCCTATCTCCACCTGCTCCCCATCGCGCATCACCTGCCCCGCCTCGTTGACGCGGGAGTTCATGTGCGCCTTGTTGCCGCACCAGCAGATGCTTTTCAGCTCCTCGAACTTGTCCGCCAAGCAGAGCAGATGGTAGGAGCCGGGGAACAGCTCGCCGCGAAAATCGGTCTTGAGGCCGTAGGCGATGACCGGGATCTTGAGCTCATCGACGATGCGGGCCAATTGGTAGACCTGCTCGCGAGTCAGGAACTGCGCCTCGTCGACGATGAAGACGTCGATCTGCTTCTGCCCATGGCGCGCCTTGACCATCTCGAACAGATCGCAGCTGTCACTGAACACCTCCACCTTCAGCTCCAGGCCCACTCTGGCGCTGATCACCCCGGTGCCGAAGCGATCGTCGATGACGGGCGTCATGGCCAGCGGGACCATGCCACGCTCCAGGTAGTTGAAGTGAGCCTGGATGAGCTGGGTCGACTTGCCCGAGTTCATGGTGGCAAATTTGTAGTGCAGTGAAGCCATGAGTACGTTCCGAAACTGAATTTATGGGGCGCATGCTAACCAAAGCCCCCGCCAAAACCAAGGGGCCCGTGGGCCCCTTGTTTAATTTATGCGAACTGACTTATGCGACGGCCAGCGCGCGATGCTGCCGGGACTTGCGCAGATGGTAGCTGGAGAAGATCACAAACCAGAGCCCGCTGACCGTGAAGCCCGCCAGCACCGAGTGCATCAGCCCCATCACCAAATAGCCGAGGGCCGCGCCGAAGGCGATGGCCAGGGCATAGGGTAGCTGGGTCATCACGTGATCGATGTGGTGACAACCGGCGCCGGTGGCCGACAAGATGCTGGTGCTGGAGATGGGCGAGCTGTGATCCCCGAACACCGAGCCCGCCAGCACGGCGGCCAGCATGGGCAACATCAGGCTGATGTCGCTGGCAGCCGCCATGTCACCGGCCAGCGGCAGCATGATGCCGAAGGTGCCCCAGCTGGTGCCGGTGGCAAACGCCATGGCGCAGGAGAGGATAAACACCACCGCCGGCAGCACCTCGATGGGCAGGTTGCCGTTGGCCATGGAGGCCAGGTACTTGCCGGTCTCGACGTCGCGCACCACGGCGCCAATGGTCCAGGCGAACAGCAGTATGTTGATGGCGGGCAACATGGCCATGATCCCTTGCGGGGCGGCCTTCATCCAGTTCTTGGCACCGAGCTTGAGACGCATGGCCAGACCGATGGAGACCACCAGGCTGCACAGGGCGCCGTAGACCAGGGAGGAGCCGACGTTGGTGTTCTCGAAGGACCCGAGCACGCTGAACGGCAGACCCTTGCCCTCCAGCACGGCGGCACCGGAGTCAATCATGAAGTAGACGGTCGCCAGGGTCAGGGTCAGGATCGGCAGCACCATGTCGATCATGCCGCCGTTGCTCTCTTCCGGCGACTCCATGTCAAGACCTATGGGGCGGCCCTTGGACTCATCCCACAGCTTGCCTTCCAGCGCCCACTGCTCGTGCTGACGCATGGAGCCGATGTCGAGCTGGAACGCGATCACCACCAGCACCATGATCAGGGTGAACACGGCGTAGAGGTTCATCGGGATCATCTCGACGAAGGCGGAGATGGGGCTCTGATCTGTCAGGCCATGGGCGGCCATGATGCCGCCCACCAGGGCGATGATGTAGGCACCCCAGGAGGAGATGGGCATCAGCACGCAGACAGGGGCTGCGGTGGAGTCGAGCAGATAGGCCAGCTTGGCGCGGGAGATCTGGAAGCGATCGGTGACCGGGCGGCAGATGGCACCCACTGACAGGCTGTGGAAGAAGTCATCGATGAAGAAGGCAAACACCATCATGCCGGTGAGGGCCTTGGCCCCCTTGCGGGTCTTGGCGCGGCGCTCGGCCCACTCGGCGAAGGCGCGGGTGGCACCGGAGACGCTCATCAGGCTGATGAGGCCACCCAGCAGCAACATGAACAGGATCATGTTGACGTTGTCACGGTTGAGCGCCCCGTCGACCCAGAAGATCTTGAGCACTGTGTTCAGCATGTAATGCAGGGAGTCGAGCGGCGAAAACTGGTTGAGCAGCAGGCTGCCGGCGACGATACCGACCCCGAGCGACACCAGGACGCGACGAGTGATGATCGCCAGGGCGACGGCCAATAAAGGGGGAATGACTGACCAACCGGAGTCGGCGTAGTGAACTATGTCCATGATCTCTTTGCACCTAAAGACAACAGGTGGAGATCTACCGAGAGGATAAAGAAACAAAACCCATGGGGAGGTAATACTCCTCAGCCCCTTCAGGTAGCGCTCCATAGTGGATGACTATGGCAGTCCTGCACCTGTTCGATGCAGAACCAGCAACCCGGTATGATGGCCTGGTCACTTCGGCGCCGACTCCTTTCCCCGAACATCGCAGGCATCACCCTCCGCTCGGTTACTCATAGGCAGCGCGCCTCTACTTAAAGGTATTCGGCGCACATTTTATCGAGGCACGGTGTGATAGCAAGTTTTTTGATTAAATTTCAATACTTGTATGGCAGCTGAACGGGAAATGGTAGTCAATTGGTGCGATAAAATTGATATAGCCGATATTTTCATCTGTCAGGAACTCATTCGGGAATGGAGGTCATCAAATAGTCGATATATGCCCCACCTATTATTCGCCAGGCTTAATTTATCCATCGAATTAATTAATTCACCGTGCTTGACTTGATGCCAAATCACCCTATAAATTATCGAAAAACCATCCTCTCTCTTTAATATTTTCTCGCGTGGTAGCCCATATGAACGAATTTTTGAAAGTACTGCTGAATATCCGCAGCCTGCGTGCTGCCTGCCGTGAGCTGACTCTGGAACAACTGGAAGAGGGTCTGGAAAAATTCACCGCCATCGTCACCGAACGCCAGCAGGATGAATCCGCCGATCGTCAGGCGCGCGAAGAGCACCAAAAGAAAATTGCCGAATATGCCGAAATGCTGAAGGCCGCAGGTATTGATCCGTCTGAATTGGTGGGCACTGTTGCCGTCGACAGCCCCAAGGCCAGCAAGGGTAAACGCGCCCCCCGCCCCGCCAAATATCGTTATCTGGACGATGGCGTGGAAAAGACCTGGACCGGTCAGGGCCGCATGCCTTCCACCATTGCCAAGGCCGTGGCTGAAGGCAAATCCGTGGAAGAATTTGCCATCTAATTTCCCGATGTTGGCCAAATAAAAAACCTCGCACTGGCGAGGTTTTTTATTATCCGTGTAACGGCGCTCAGCCCCGATCGGCGGCCTTGACCCAGAGCACCTCGGGGGTGTTGGTGCACACCAGCAGATATCTCGCCACCGTGAAAAACCAGTCACTCAGCCGGTTCAGATAGGGCAAGACAGCCGGGTTGACCCGCTCGACGCGGCTCAAGCCCAGCAGCAGACGCTCGCAGCGACGGGTCAGGGTCCGCACCACATGGGCCTGCGCCGCTGCCCGGGAACCGCTCGGCAAGATGAAATTACGCAATACCGGCAACTGGGCGCTATAGGCATCAATCTGTTGCTCGAGTCGCAGTGTCCAGCTTTCATTGACCTGCCACAGGGCCGCACTTTGCGCCTCGCAGGAAAAGGCCAGCTCACCTCCCAAATCAAAAAGCTCCTGCTGCAGCAATATCAACTCGGCCAATAATCCCGTCTCCTGCACCGGTATTTCGGCAATAAGCAGACCTATCTGGGAATTTAACTCATCGATGGCACCATAGGTCTCGACACGCCTGTCATCCTTGGCAAGCTGACTGCCATCGGCCAGTCGGGTGAGTCCCTTGTCGCCCTGCCGGGTATATATTCTCATACTGACATCCTGTTAATAATGGGAATAATCATGGACTCGAGTCCGTTGAGTTTTATCTCGTACGCCAGTGCCAATGTCTGGCCCAATGTACCGGCGGGGAAACCACTGCGCGCCATCCACACCAGATAGGGCTCGGGAATATCGATGATGCGTCGCCCCTGATATTTACCGTAAGGCATCTTGCCCGCCAGGCTCAGCAATACCCGCTCGTCCGATAGATTGTCCATCTTAATCGATATTCAGATATTTGTGGGTCTGGATGGAAAGCCGCCAATTACGGGCGATGCAGGTCGCCATGGCAAGCTCGGTGGCTCTGGGCTTCTGGCTGATGGGTTGCAGCGCGATGACCACGTCTTTGCGTAATTCAGCGGTCGCCAGCAGAGCGTCGAGCTCCTCGATGTGGTGCTCGGTCGCCACCGGATGCTTGATCTCGTTGGCACGCTCGAGGGCCGAGCGCAGCACCGGCAAGCCCCCCTTCATCCCTATCTTCGGCGAGACGGTGACCCAGGTGCTGTCGTGAGTCTTGATCTCGCTGGTGCCGCTGGTCTCGATCTGGACCTGGAAACCCGCCGTCACCAGGGCCGTCGAGAGTTCGATGAGATCATAGAGGCAAGGCTCGCCACCGGTTAACACCACGTGGCGCGCTTTATAGCCAAGAGTCTCGAAACTCGCCAGGATCTCGTCCGTGCTCATCTTGCTCCAGCCATCGGACTCGTTGGAGCGATCGAGCACCTCCTTGCTGTCTACCTCACGGGACGGATCCACCACCCAGGTGTGGCGGGTATCGCACCAGGGACAGCCCACGGGGCAGCCTTGCAGGCGAACGAAGATGGCGGGCAGGCCGGTGAAGACCCCCTCCCCCTGGATGGTCTGGAAGATCTCGTTGATTGGGTAGTGCATGCTGGTCACGACTTGTTGCAAAAGGCGCGGATTATACCCCAAACGGCGGCAAGACTCACAATCCGGTTTTCTTGTGCAGGCGCGCCATGACGCCAACCCTGTCGGCCAGGTACTGGTTCAGGCCGCGGCTGCGCAGCTCGCAGGCGGGGCAAGTGCCGCAGCCGTCGCCCTGAATGCCGTTGTAGCAGGTGAGTGTTTGCTGGCGCACGGTATCGAGATGACCATAATGATCCGCCAGTGCCCAGGTCTCGGCCTTGTCGAGCCACATCAGCGGCGTCTCGAAGCGGATCCCGCGATCCAGCCCAAGGGAGACCGCCTGGTTGAGCGCCTTGACGAACTCGTCGCGGCAGTCGGGGTAGCCGGAGAAGTCGGTCTCGCACACCCCGGTGATCACGGTATCGGCACCCACCTGATAGGCATAGATGGAGGCCAGGGTCAGAAACAGGATGTTGCGACCCGGCACGAAGGTGTTGGGCAGGCCGTTGTCTTGCAGCTCACCGCTGACCGGGATCTCGTCCCGGGTCAGGGCCGAGACCGCCAGCTCCCCCAGCATGGTCACGTCCATCACCTTGTGGGCGGCGATGCCAAATGATTTGGCCAGACGGCGGGCCGTGTCTATCTCCTCCCGATGGCGCTGACCATAGTCGAAGGTGATGGCGTGCACTTCGTCATAGCGGGCCTGTGCCTGCACCAGACAGGTGGTGCTATCCTGACCACCACTGAATACCACGACGGCTTTTTTCACGTTGCTCACTCCTCTCTCTGTTATCAGTTCTCTGTTCTGAATACGCGGTTCTAACTATGCAGTTTTAGGTGCGGCGACCCTGGGCAAAGTCATGCCACTGCTGGTTTAAATGGGTAAAAAGATTCATCAGCGGGGCGAAGCGCTCGGGCTCTCCCTCCCACTGGGATAACAGATGGTAGCCCGCCTCCAGGGTCGACAGCGCCTCGGGGAACGGCTTCTTGCGAATGGAGTATTGCCCCGGAATGGCGCCGAGTTTGATCCTCGGCAGCCGCAGCAAAGCCGGGTTGCTGTGCAGCATGCGGTAGGCCTTGCGCCAGGTGCCATCGAGCAGGATGAAGCGGGTTGTTCGGGGGACACCAGATTCTGCCACTACCCGCTCGCGCACCTGGTCCAGGGTCAGGGCATGCTCATCCGGCCACAGCAGATAGCAGGCTACCTCGGGGTCGGCCAGCAAGGCATTGAGCCCATCGTCTTTGGCAAAGTCCTCCCCCACATGGATGGAGGCATCGGTGAGAGAGGCGGCCAGCAAGGCGGCCGTCCCCTTGGGGTGACCGACTTCGGTCGGATGCTGCAGAATATGGAGCGGCGCCAGGTGGGATACCCGCTCGATATAATCACACAGACAGGCTTTGAGGGCTCGGGTGCAGCGTGTACAGTAGCGGCTCTCTCTGTCGTTGGGCTGTTTCATGTTGTCAGAAAAATCGGGTCTGCTCTGGGTCATCACGCTGTCGCTCATCACTGCCTTGCTCTTCTTCACCGTACCGAACCACCTGCTCTCCTTCGAGCGCGCCCTGATCGCCCAGGGCGAAGGGTGGCGCATCATAACAGGCAATCTGGCCCATACCAATTTATGGCACCTGCTGCTCAACCTGAGCGGGCTGGTGGTGCTCTACAGCCTGTTTCGTGAATATCTCACCGGCTGGCGCCTGCCCGTGCTGATGTTGCTGCTGAGTACGGCCGTCGGCCTCGGCATCTGGTGGTGGTGCCCGCAGACCCAGTGGTACATGGGGCTATCCGGCGCCTTGCATGGCCTGTTCGTGTGGGGCGCGGTGCAGGATATCCGCCATCGCCGCCATTCCGGCTGGCTGATGTTGCTGGGCATCGTCATCAAGCTCGGGCTGGACTTTTACAGCGCGGGGGAGAGTCCGGTGGCCGTGCTGATCGGCGCCAGGGTACACATCGAATCTCATCTCATCGGCTCGGTGGCCGGCCTGTTGCTCGGTTTGTTGCCCCTCGGCCTGGGGACTCAGCCCCTCAAGTCTTGAGTTCTACCAGGACTTGAAATGAAACAGGCCGGATCCAGGATCCGGCCTGTTTCATTCTGTCGTCGTACTCACTAACCATTCAGCTCGGCATTGATGCTGGTCAGCATAGCTGCCGGATCGGCGGACTGAGTGATGGGACGGCCGATCACCAGATAGTCAGCCCCCGCCTCCACCGCCGCCCGCGGTGTCATGACCCGGCGCTGATCCCCTGCCGCCGCACCGGTCGGACGAATGCCCGGCGTGACCAGCTTGAAATCGGCCCCCAGCAGGGTCTTGAGCTCAGAGGCCTCCTCGGCGGAGCAGACCACCCCATCCAGCCCCGCTTCCTTGGTCAGCTTGGCCAGCCGGATCACCTGTTCGGCCGGGCCGACGCTGAGCCCCAGCGGCGCCATATCGGATTGCTCCATGCTGGTCAGCACGGTTACGGCGATCAGCAGAGGGGCCTTGTCACCATAGGGGGCCAGCGCCTCCTTGGCGGCCCGCATCATGCGCTCGCCACCGCTGGCGTGCACGTTGACCATCCAGACCCCGAGTTCGGCACTGGCTGCCACGGCCTTGGCCACTGTGTTGGGAATGTCGTGAAACTTCAGATCCAGGAAGACGTCGAATCCCTTGGCCACCAGCTGGCGCACGAATTGGGGGCCAAACAGGGTAAACATCTCCTTGCCCACCTTGAGGCGGCATTGGGCCGGGGAGATCTGATCGATGAAGGCGAAGGCATCGGCCTCGTGCTGATAATCGAGCGCAACCAGTACTTTGGGATCTTGCATGTCACTTCCTATGGGTTGGTATTGCAAGGCCCGCCCCGGGCCTCGCCTGCTGGCACCCGGTCGAGCCCGCGGGATTCACTCATCCCGGCTCAGGCTATTCGCCGTCCAGGCCACGAATGGGTTTGATGGTGCCCCACTGACGGCAGGAGGGACACTGCCAGAACAGCGAGTGGGTGGCGAAGCCACACTGGCGGCACTTGTGGGTCGACTTGATCTTGATCTGCTCGCCAACCAGCTGCTGCAGCAGCTCCAGGCTCTCCTTGGCGGGGCCCTCCTCGGCGCTGGCCAGCTGGAAGCCGACCAGCTGATAGAAGCCCTTCATGGAGGGATGGCGCCGCAGTTGACGCAGCACCAAAGCGCGCGCCTGACTCAGGCCATCGCGCTCCTCCACCAGATTGGCCAGGGCCAGGGTCACGCTGACGCCGGCATGATCCTCCACCGCCTTCTCCAGCAGCGGGATCAGCTCCTGGCTGCGCCCCATCTGCTGATAGCAGACAAGCAGCTTCGGCATGGCCTCGGAGGCAAAATCCATGTCCTGCTCGAACACCCGCAACAGATCCTTGCTGGCCTCCTCGAACTTGCCCTCCTCCATGGTGAGTTCGGCCAGTCGCAGGCTGGCGCGAGCACAGGCAGGATTGACGCTGAGCGCCCGCTTCAAGCGGGTACGCCCTGTGACCAGATCCCCGTCACGCAGGGCACTCTCCGCCTGCTCGCAATAGAAATGGGAGATGGGGTCGGCCAACTTCTTGCCTTGAAACTTCTGCAGGCGCACGGCGACTTCGATGGCCTTGTCCCAATCGCGCAGCTGCTGATGGATGATCAGCAGTTGGGTCAGCGCCGTCTCCTCGAAGTCACTGTCGTCGCACAGCTCGTTCCAGATGGCCTCGGCCCTGTCCAGCAGGCCGGCGGCGAGAAAGTCGCGAGCCAGCTCTTGCAGCGCGAGTTGGCGTTGTTCCCGGGTCAGCTGGCGACTGACCAGATTCTGGTGGATCTTGATGGCGCGATCGACCTCGCCACGCTGGCGAAACAGGTTGCCGAGGGAGAGGTGGGTTTCGATGGTGTCGCTGTCGACTTCCAGCAGCTGGATGAAGAGATCCACCGCCTTGTCCGACTCGTCAGACAGCAAATAGTTGAGGCCCGCCACATACTGGCGGGAAAACTGGTTACTTTGTTGCTGGGTGTCCTGGCGAACACTCCTGCGTCCCATGTACCAACCATAACCAGCGGCAATTGGCAACAGCAGGAAAAGCAGTTCAAGCATCGAGGGACATTATTCCTTGGTAGCCGACCGGGCCAGCTCCAACTCGCGGGATTGACGACGCATGGTGCGACTGAGGGTGCGATTTTGCAGCTTGAGGCGCAGGAAGAGCAGACCGAATACCAACCAGCCCAGCAAGAATCCGCCGGCAAAGAAGAATCCCAGCAGCATGGAGAGCGAGAACTCGCCTTGTGCTATCAGATAATTGAACTGCACCTGCTGGCCGTTTTGTGAACCTATGGCGAGGGTCAATACAAACACCAGCACCAATGGGATAAGGGCCAAGATACGCTTCATAAGAGCTCCCTGTCTGTAGCTAATGAGAGACCGATTATCCTTAAAATCACCGGCAGACTCTAGAGCGAATGGGAAAAGACTTTGATAAACCCGACAATTGGCGTAACCAATGTCGCAAAAATAAAAAAGGCATACCCAGGTATGCCATTTTCTGCATTATTCGATGATGTTCACGCGCTCGCGTAACTCTTTACCCGGCTTGAAGTGAGGGACATATTTCCCGGTCAGTTCAACCTTGTCCCCGGTCTTGGGGTTGCGACCCACGCGGGGGGCACGATAGTGCAGTGAAAAACTTCCAAATCCTCGGATTTCAATCCTGTCGCCGTTTTGCAAGGTCGACGCCATCTGCTCAAGGATCTCCTTGATGGCGGCTTCGACATCTTTGGCCGGCATATGCATGCGGTTGGCAGCCAATTTTTCGATGAGATCTGATTTGGTCATAAGGTTAAATCTCCTTCCCCGATCACATGCAATATTCATTTTGCCAAGATAAAAAAGGGCGGCGTAAAGCCGCCCTTTTCTTGCATCAAGGATTACTCACCCTTGGCGGCTTTGAACGCTTCCATCATAGCATTGCTGAACACAACTTCTTCTTGTTGGTTCAGGCTATCGATAGCAACACGCTCGTCAGCTTCGTCCTTAGCACGGACAGACAGGCTTACGGTGCGGTTCTTACGATCAACGCCCATGAATTTAGCTTCAACTTCGTCACCAACAGACAGCACCAGAGTGGCGTCTTCTACACGGTCACGAGCAGCGTCGGAGGCACGCAGGTAGCCTTCCACGCCATCAGCCAGTTCGATCACGGCACCCTTGGCATCAACCTCGGTAACCTTACCCTTCACGATAGCACCTTTCTTGTTATCAGACAGGTACTTATTGAACGGGTCTTCTTCGATCTGCTTGACACCCAGGGAGATGCGCTCGCGCTCCGGGTCCACTTGCAGAACAACGGCTTCGATCTCGTCGCCCTTCTTGAATTCACGCACGGCTTCTTCGCCCTGGTTGTTCCAGGAGATGTCAGACAGGTGAACCAGGCCGTCGATGCCGCCATCCAGACCGATGAAGATACCGAAATCAGTGATGGACTTGATCTTACCGGAAACACGGTCGCCCTTGGCGTGAGTTTCGGCAAACAGCTGCCACGGGTTGGATTTGCACTGCTTCAGACCCAGGGAGATACGACGACGTTCTTCGTCGATGTCCAGAACCATCACGTCAACCACGTCGCCAACGTTAACAACCTTGGACGGGTGGATGTTCTTGTTGGTCCAATCCATCTCGGATACGTGTACCAGGCCTTCCACGCCTTCTTCGATTTCAACGAAGCAGCCGTAGTCGGTCAGGTTGGTCACGCGGCCAGACAGACGGGTGGTCTCCGGGTAACGCTTGGCGATAGCAACCCAGGGATCTTCGCCCAGCTGCTTCAGACCCAGGGATACACGGGTACGCTCGCGGTCGAACTTCAGAACCTTGACAGCGATCTCGTCGCCAACGTTGACGATTTCGGAAGGATGCTTAACGCGCTTCCACGCCATGTCGGTGATGTGCAGCAGGCCGTCAACACCGCCCAGATCTACGAATGCACCGTAGTCGGTCAGGTTCTTGACGATACCCTTAACTTCTTGACCTTCTTGCAGGTTGGCCAGCAGGCTTTCGCGCTCGGAGGTGTTCTCGGTTTCGATCACGGCACGACGGGAAACAACAACGTTGTTGCGCTTCTGGTCCAGCTTGATGACTTTGAACTCGAGTTCTTTGTTTTCCAGGTGAGCGGTGTCACGGATCGGACGCACGTCAACCAGGGAACCCGGCAGGAAGGCACGGATGCCGTTCAGCTCAACGGTGAAACCACCCTTGACCTTGCCGTTGATGATACCGATAACGGTAGCTTGCTCTTCGTATGCCTTCTCAAGCTGCAGCCAGGCTTCGTGGCGCTTGGCTTTTTCGCGGGACAGCTTGGTTTCGCCGAAACCATCTTCGATAGAGTCCAGAGCCACGTCAACGGTGTCGCCTACATTGATTTCCAGCTCGCCCAGGGCGTTCTTGAATTCTTCAGCAGGGATGGCAGACTCGGATTTCAGACCGGCGTCAACCAGTACAAAACCGTTCTCGATAGCAACGACGGTACCCTTGACGATGGAACCTTGACGGGTTTCAACGGCGTTCAGGGACTCTTCAAAGAGTTGAGCAAAAGATTCGATCATTGTTTGTGTCACAAATGAAACATCCACTCGCAATCCGGCACAAGCGGGGTTGTTTTAAATTATCTGCGCCATCCATGGTGCAGACGACTGACATCAACTTGCGCTGACATCACCAAGTTGTTGCTCTACATAAGCGAGTACCGTCACCAGCACTTCGTCTATGGTCATCGACGTTGAGTCGACGACGAGCGCGTCTTCCGCGGGTTTCAGGGGGGCAACGGCGCGATTTCTGTCGCGATCGTCACGTTCCCGAATCTCGGTTAAAAGACGCTCAAAGTTAACATCAAAGCCCTTATCTTGCAACTGCTTATAGCGGCGCTGCGCCCGCTCTTCCGCGCTGGCGTCGAGGAAAATCTTCACCTCGGCCTCGGGGAAAACCACTGTACCCATGTCACGGCCATCGGCGATGAGACCCGGTTGCTGGCGAAAAGCACGCTGGCGACGCAGCAGGGCTTCGCGCACCCGGGGGAAGACCGCAATTTTGCTGGCGGCGTCGCTCACTTCCTGGGAGCGGATGGTACGGGAGACATCCTCCCCTTCCAGCACCACCTTCACCTGGTCACCTTCAACCTGGAATTGCACGTCCAGATTCGCGGCCAGGGGCACTAGGGCCGCCTCGGCGTCAATCTCGACATCGTGGTGCAAGGCGGCCAGCGCCAGCACCCGGTAGATGGCGCCGGAATCGAGTAGGTGCCAACCCAGCTTCTCCGCCAACAACTGGCACAGGGTGCCTTTGCCGGCACCACTTGGGCCATCGATTGTCATCATGGGGGCCATCTGGGGCATAACTTTTCTCCTGCGCACGCTGCACGTTGACGGGTTGCACACATCCCTGCCGGGATGGGGTAATGGGCGCCGATTATACCCGAATGCACGGGGTCTGGCAGTTGTCAGACCACAGATTTGCGCGGAAGTCGTCGCGATTGCGCCTATTATGACCAATCCGGCAAAGCATTCCTCACTGCAAGGTTTTGTTCTTATGGTTGTTATGGATGAGGCGCGCTAAACTAGCCGCCTTTTTTAAGCAGTTGTAGTCAGGAGCAACCCTATGAGCAGCATTAGCCTGGTGGCTAAATCCAAGTTGCCGACCCCTTGGGGCACCTTCACGCTAGTTGGCTTTCAGGAAACCGGCACAGGCAAGGATCACGCCGCGCTGGTGATGGGCGATATCGCCGACGGCGAGCCCGTGCTTGGACGCATTCACTCCGAGTGTCTGACCGGAGACGCCCTGTTCAGCCTGCGCTGCGACTGTGGCTTCCAATTGCAGGCCGCCATGCAGAACATCGCCAAGGCCGGCCGTGGCGTCTTGCTGTATGTCCGTCAGGAAGGGCGTGGCATCGGTCTGCTCAACAAGATCCGGGCCTATCACCTGCAGGATCAGGGGGCCGACACCGTCGAGGCCAACGTGGCGCTGGGCTTTGCCGCCGACATGCGCGATTACACCATCTGTGCCGACATGCTGAAGGCTTTGGAGGTCAAGAGCCTGCGCTTGATGACCAACAACCCGCGCAAGCTCAAGGCGATGGAAAGTTTCGGCATCCCGGTGGCCGAGCGCGTTCCCCTGCAGGAGGGGCGCAACCCCCACAACGAGTTCTATCTCTCCACCAAGGCGAACAAGCTGGATCACCTGCTCAAGAAGTAGGGCTTCTTCTCTTGCGACCCTTGAGAAACGCCTCCTAAACGGAGGCGTTTTTATTTGCGTCAATCACATTTTACAAGACGTAATGCTAACTATCTTGCCTGTGACAGCAGAAAATCTCTCAGCGCCCGGTTGGCCATGGAGAGGGGATCCCCGCGCCGCCAGGCCACGCAGAGATCGAGGAAGATCGGTGGCGCGAAGGGCACGCCGATAAGCGCCGTCTCCTCGTCCAGCGCCATGCGCAGGAAGGTGGTCACCGCAAACCCCTGCCTCACCACCGCCTTGAGCAGCGGAATGAGGTTGCTCTCGAACGCGATGTTCGGCTCGCAGCCCAGCCCCTGGGCCAGCACCTCCATGTGTTCGCGGTGATAGAAGCCGCGTCTGAACATGGCGAGCTCCTGGCCGAAGAATTGTGGCAGCGAGACGCTGGCGGCCTGGCGCAGCGGATGCTCCTCCCCCACCACCATCAGCATCTCTTCGCGCAGCAGCTGGGCCCCCTCCAGCGCCGGCGGCAGATCGCTGGTGATGAGGATGGCCAAGTCCAGGCTGCCGTCCACCATGCGGCTGAGCAGCTCCCGGGTGCCCGCCTCCTCCACCCGGATCTTGAGGCCGGGATAGCGGTGCTTGAACGCCATCAGAATGGGTGGGAAGTAGTAGGAGCCCATCATGTAGGGGATGCCGATGCGCACCTCTCCCCGCTCCAGCCCCTTGAGCTCCGCCATCTCCGCCTCGGCCTGATGCATCTGCAATAGCAGCCGCTCGGCATGGCGACAGAGCACCTCTCCCTCCGGGGTGAGCCGCACATTGCGATCCTGGCGGTCGAACAGGCGCAGCTCAAGCTGGCTCTCCAGCTTGGCGATGGCCATGCTGACCGCCGGCTGCGCCACGTGCAGCGCGCTGGCGGCCCGGGTGAAGGAGCCCGCGTCCCGTACCGCCAGCAAATAACTGAGCTGTTTCAGATCCATATCAATTTCATTTATGAGGTGGATAACATAAATATATTATATTTATATCAAGCAGCGCACTAGTCTGCGGTTATATCGCAGATTTCTCTGCAAAAAATGCAGTCAGGACAACCGCATATGATCGAAGTAGGCAGTCGCGAGTGGATGCGCGCCACCCTGGCCCTCAGCCTGGGCTCCTTCCTGGTGTTTCTCAATCTCTACCAAACCCACCCCCTGCTGCCCCTGCTGGCAGAGGTGTTTTCCGTCAGCTCCCTGTCGGCCGGCTGGACCCTGGCGGGTTGCACCGCCGGGCTCGCGACCTCGCTGCTGATCTGCGCCCGGCTGGCGGATCGCTTCGGCCGTCGCCGGATCATGCTGTGGAGCCTGACCGGCGCCATCCTGCTCTCCCTGTACATTCCGCTCATCCGCCAGTTCGATCAGCTGGTGATGCTGCGCATCCTGCAAGGCGCCTTGCTGGCAGGCCTGCCCGCGACCGCCATCGCCTACATGGGGGAGGAGTTCAGCAAGCGCGCCCTGCTTTCCGCTGTCGGGGTCTACATCGCCGCCAATTCCTTAGGCGGGATCGCCGGCCGGGTGGTCGGTGGCCTCTTGGCTGGCTGGTTCGGGGATTGGCAGCACACGTTTCTTGGCATCGGCCTCATCAGCCTGGCCTTGCTGCCGCTGGTTATCTGGCTGCTGCCTCCCCAGACCCGCTTCGTGGCCGTGGTGGCCGAGCCCGGCCAACTGCGCCGCGCCATCGCCAGTCACCTCGGCAATCCGCTGCTGGTGGGCGCCTATCTCATCGGCGGTCTCAACTTCATGGTGTTCTTGAATCAATACAGCTACCTCACCTTCCTGCTGGCGGAGGCTCCCTTCTCCCTGCCGACCCAGTGGCTCGGCATGCTGTTTCTGACCTATCTCACCGGCACCCTCGCCTCCTCCTTGAGCGGTCGCTGCGCCAATCGCTGGGGAGCCCAGCGCCTGCTGCTCGCTGGCATCCTGCTGATGGCCATCGGCAGCCTGGCGCTACTGCAGGGCACGCTGACCGCCATCATCGGTGGCCTGCTGATCTCGAGCTTCGGATTCTTCCTCGCCCACGCCTGTGCCAGCGCCTGGGTGGGCCAACACGTGGAGCACAACAGGGCCTTGGCCTCGTCGCTCTATCTGGTGGGGTACTATCTGGGGGCCAGTCTGGGGGGGCTCTATCTACACCCCTTCTGGGAGCGAGGGGGGCTTGGGGGATTGGTGCTCGGCATCGAGCTGGTGCTGTGCGTCACCGCAGCCTTGAGCCTCTGGCTCGGTCAGCTGAAGGGACGCAGTGCGCGTCCCCTCTCCTGTCACTCGGCATCCTGATGCCCGGCGCCACCCCCACCGACAAGCGGATGCGGGTGACCAGGCTCAGATCATCCGTTCACACATCGTCGAACTCACAGGCCGTCATAATAGTCCGGCGGCACCGGCACCACGGCGCCGGTACCCAGCTCCTCGTCGATCACCTCGCTTAAAGGGCGCAAGTGGAATTTCACCTGGCCCGAAGGCAGCATCAGCCCCAGGTCCGGGTTGCGGCCATCCTCGATGTTGCCGGTCTTGAACGGCAATGCCGGGTGCGCGACCACCAGCGCGTGCAGTGAGGGCACCACCAGCTCGATGTGTTCGAGCCCCGCCTGATGGCTGCGACCCGATTTGGGGGCGGCCAGCTCGATGCAGGGCACGCTCACCTCGTTGGCGCAGACCGGCTGATGCAATCGATAGGTGGCGATGGGCCGCCCGCCGATCATCCCCTCCACCAGCAAGACCCCGTGGCGCGCGAGCAGCACTTTCAACTCGAGGTACTCCGGCAGGCTGGCGGCGCGGTAACAGAGGTGATCCACCTGCGGAGCGGCATGCTCTCCCATGAGGCCGTGCAATTCGGTCAGCAGTTGGCAAACAAATGGGGCCATGGGCCCCAGCGTGGTATCCAGTGGATGAGACATGATCACCATTTCTTCTTGGGTTGGAACAGGACATCCAGCTCGTCCGCTTCTTTGTCCTTGAGGTGTTGCAGCTCTTTCTCGCTGTGCTGCTGCAGGTGCTCTTCCAGCTGACGCATCCCCTGACGCATGTCTTCTTCCCGCGCCAGCAGGTAGGCGTCCTTGTCGGAGACGCTGGCCAGGGCACCCAGCCCCTTGGTAAAGAGCTGACGGCAGGTGCCGTATTGCCCCTGGATCTGGGCATCCATGGCCCGCTTGACCAGGTTGGCGATGTTGATCTTGAGCTGCATCAGCTCGAGACGGCGATCCTCCTGGGCAAAGCCGTGGGGATCTATCTTGCCCTTGTTGTGCTCGACCCGCAGCACGGCGCGCATCTTCTTGGCCAGCTGCAACATCTGGATCGCCTGGCGATCGGATTCCGGGGTCTTGAAGTGCCCCTCGTCCTGGCTGCTGTAGTTCTCCTGCACGTTCTTGATCTGGGTCTGGACGTCGGCGATGCGCTGCTTGATCTGATTGCCGGGCATCACCAGCGCAATGGCGCGATAGGCATCCAGGATCCTGTGCTGCAACAGCAGCACCATGTTCTTGGAGAAGGGCACCAGGTTGACGTTCAGCAGCACCTCTTCGGTCTCGTCCGCCACGGCCTTGTGGCGGGCGATGGCCTGGCGCTTGTCGGCTTCGGCCTTCTGCTTATATTGCTGCACCACGTTATAGGCGATGACCAGAAACAGGAGTGCGCCAATCGACAGCAATATCAAGGTTAAAATCATAGGGTGTACAAACTCCTGTCCCAATCCAATTGCGTGATCCTACAACAGCTTACCCGCATAAGGTAGCGCGCAGTGTGGCCTTGCCTCACAACAATGCCAGCTGGCCTCGCGGCGACGAGCGGCGCGCCCCCGCCCTAGATCCATATCGCCCTCGCCCCCCATTACTTGAGGCAAAACCCCTTGGAATGCAGGAATCCCAGCATGAAGGGACGCGCCTCCTTGCCGAGGATGGCCTTGATCTGACCACTCCAGGTCTGCTGCTTGTTGTTGCCGCTGCGGGCCAGGTAGTAGTCGTGGATCTGCTCATCATATTGGGCGAGCAGAGCGCGATCGAGCGTCTCTGGATAGCGGTTCTCGTGCACTACCAGCCCCCTCGGCAGCCGCGGTTTCTGCTCGGGCTGCTGGGCGGGATGACCGAGACAGAGGCCAAACAGCGGTATCACCAGATGGGGCAACCCGACCGCCTCGCTCACCGCCGCCACATTGTTGCGAATGCCGCCGATGTAGACGCCGCCGAGCCCCAAGGATTGCGCCGCCAGCAGGGCATTCTGGGCCATCAGGGCGCCGTCGATGGCGCCGATCAGGAGCTGCTCCGCATAGCCGGTCTGGGCCTCTGGCACTATCTGGCTATGGCGCTGGTAGTCGGCGCAAAACAGCAGGAACTCCGCCGCTTCGGCCACATAAGCCTGATGGCCGGCGAGCTCGGCCAGTCTGGCGCGCAGCCCCTTGTCGGTGACCCGGATGATGCTGTTGGCCTGCAGGAAGCTGGAGCTGGAGGCGCACTGGGCGGCGCTCAGGATCTGATCGAGCTGCTGGGCCGTGATGGGCTCCGGGGTGAATTGGCGGATGGAGCGATGGGAAAGGATGAGATCGATGGTCGGGTTCATGAGGCCTCCAGGAAGAAGGCCACACTGTACCCAAAAAAAGCGAGGGGCCCAAGGCCCCTCGTCACCCTCAGGGGGCAGGATACACATACGGCGCCTGCAACCCGAGGGGGAAGCCCAGCGCCCAGTACAGCAGCAGGAAGCAGGTCCAGCTCACCAGGAAGGCCAGGGAGTAAGGCAGCATCATGGAGACCAGGGTGCCTATCCCGGTGCTCTTCACATACTGCTGGCAATAGACCACCACCAGCGGGAAGAACACCATCAGCGGGGTGATGATGTTGGAGGAGGAATCCCCCACCCGGTAGGCCGCCTGAGTCAGCTCGGGGGAGATCCCCACCGCCATCAGCATGGGCACAAGGATGGGGCTGATCAGCGCCCACTTGGCGGAGGCCGAGCCCACCACCAGGTTGACGGTGGCGGTGAGCAGGATGATACCGACTATGGTCACCTCCCCCGGCAGCGCCAGGGCATGGAGCACCTCGGCGCCGGACAGCGCCAGCAGGGTGCCGAGGTTGGAATCCCCGAACGCCTTGATGAAGAGCGCGCAGAAGAAGGCCATCACCATGTAGGAGCCCATCTTGTTCATGGTGGCCGACATGGCGTCGATCACGTCCTTGCCGCTCTTGAAGTTGCCCGCCACGAAGCCATAGACGATGCCAGGCAGGATGAACAACAGGAAGATGAGCGGGACTATGGACTTCATCACGGGGGCGGCGAAGGTAGTGAGCGAGCCATCCGCGGCCCGCATCGGCGAGTCGCCCGGTGTCAGGGCCAGCCCCAACAGCACTATGGCCGCCAGCATGGCAAAGCCGGCCCAGTTGAAGGCCCGACTCTCCCGTGCGCTGTAGCGCCCCATCTCGTCGGCACTCGCCAGATCCTCGTTGAGCGGCACATGCTGGAGGCGCGGCTCCACCACCTTCTCGGTGACAAACCAGCCCACGCAGATGATCAGCAGGGAGGAGGCGCCGGTGAAGAAGATGTTGCACAGGGTGTTGACCAGATAATCGGGATCGAGCAACTGGGCCGCCGACTGGGTGAAGCCTTGCAGCAGGGCATCCCCGCCGGAGGGCAGGAAATTTGCGGCGAAGCCTCCGGAGACCCCGGCAAAGGCGGCAGCTATCCCCGCCAGCGGGTGGCGGCCGGCGGCGTGGAAGATGATGCCGCCGATGGGGATGACCAGCACATAGCCCGCATCCGCCGCCGTGTGGCTGACGATGGCCACCAGGATCAGCATGGGGGTCAGGAAGCGGGCCGGGGTGACCTTCAGCAGCTTCTTGAGGCCGGTGTTGATGAAGCCGGATTGCTCGGCGACGCCGACCCCCAGCATGGCCACCAGCACGATGCCGAGCGGCGCGAAGCTGGTGAAGGTGGTGACCATGCTGGCGAGGAACTCGGCAAGCCCGGCCCCGGTCAGCAGGTTGTTGACCACCACGACCTCCCCGCTGCGGGGATTGACCAGATCGAAGGAGAAGCGGGAGAGAACCCAGGAGCCGACCCAGACGATCAGCAGGGCGTAGAGGAACAGCATGGCGGGATCGGGCAGCTTGTTACCCGCTTTCTCGACCCCGTTGAGGAAGCGATTCAACCAGCCCTTGGACGGGGTGGCAGAACGCTCGTTGGTAGTAGCCTGACTCATTATGGTAATACTCCATGACCAAGAAATGAGCGCGCATACTAGCGAGAACGTCTAATGAATCCCATAACCTGAGACAAAAATTCGATTAATTACGTTTAATTTGGCATGTCGCGCTTCAAAAACGCGACATGCCGCACATTATCTGCGGCAGCCTCAGCCGCTCGCCAGCGGATAATGTCCCACCTTGCAGTGGATCCCGAAGCCCGTCGCCGCCACCTCGGCCGGCGTCATGGGGGTGCTGAACAGGAAGCCCTGGAACACGTGACAGCCCTGGGCACGCAGGGCCGCGAGCTCATGTTCGTCCTCCACCCCTTCCGCCAGGATCCCGAGCCCCAAGCTGGTGGCCATGGCGACGGTGGCCCGGATCACCGGCAGGTTCAGGCCGACCACGAAGGAGCGATCCAGCTTGATGGTGTCGATGGGCAGCCGGTTGAGGTAGGCGAGCGACGAGTAGCCGGTACCAAAGTCATCGATGGCTATCTTGATCCCCTGATCGCTCAGGGCATCGAGGATCTCGATGCAGCCCTTCATGTCCAGCATCAGCACGGTTTCCGTCAGCTCCAAGGTCAACAAGTCGGCCTCGACGCCGTACTCCTTGAGTTGCTGCGCTACCAGGGCCGGCAGGGTCGCGGAGAGCTGGAAGCCGGACAGATTGACCGACACCGGCACCTTCACCTGCCACTGGCGCTGCCAGGCCCCCATCTGGGACAAGGCGGTGGAGAGCACCCAGCTCCCGACCTCGCGAATGAGCCCCATCTCCTCGGCCAGCGGGATAAACTCCGCCGGCGAGACGTGCCCCAGCACGGGGTTGTACCAACGCAGCAGGGCCTCGAAGCCGATGAGCTTGCCCTGCGCTACGTCCACCTGGGGCTGATAACGCAGGCTCAGCTCGCCCCGGCCTATGGCCTTGGCAAGGAACTGTTTCAGGGTGAGCTTGCGGTGCAGGGTCTGCTGCATGCTGGGGGTGAAGCGCTGCCAGCGCAGGCGGCCCATCTGCTTGGCCTGGTACATGGCCATGTCGGCGCGGGTGATCAGGTTGTCGCCGTCGTCCGCATCGTCCGGGTAGATGGCGATGCCGATGCTGCCCCCTATGGTGACCTCGGGCACGCCGCTCAGCTGCAGCGGCTTGGTCATCTGGGAGAGCATGAGATCCGCCACCTCCTGGGCCCTGTCGCTGGAGTTGCTCAGCGGCACCAGGGCGGTGAACTCGTCCCCGCCGAGGCGCGCCAGCTCCACGTCCCGCGGACAGATCTGCTTGAGCCGTCCGGCCACCCGCTCCAGCAGGCGATCCCCCGCCTTGTGGCCGTAGTTGTCGTTGACCAGCTTGAAGTTGTCCAAGTCCATGAACACCAGGGCGAAGCGCCCCCCCAGGCCGCAATAGGCCTCGAGGGATTTCATCAGACCGTAGCGGTTGAGCAGGCCGGTGAGGGAGTCGTGCCAGGCCAGGTGGCGGTGCTCGAGCTCCTCGAGCTTGCGATCCGTGATGTCACGCATGGTGAGCAGGATCCGGGCCCCTTGCTGGATGTGGCGAAACTGGTATTGAAACCAGCGCATTCCCTTGAGGGTGCGGCACTCCCCCTCGGCCACCACCTCGTCCAGGCGAGACAGGCGCCGGTAGAAGACCTCGTCACAACCGGAGAAAATCTGGGTGAGCTGGGTGGTGCCCTCCCCGAAACACATGTCGAAATGGTGGTTGCCGCTCTCGAGGCGCCCCTCGTTGTCGAACAAGCAGGCCAGGGTGTCGCCGGTGGCGAGGGAGGATTCCTGATAGAGGGTGTCGGCATCGATCACCGCCTCCGTCATCATCATCAGGCGCCCGGCTATCTCGATCCCGGAGAGCCGCAGGTAGACCTGCTTCTTCACCCCCTTCGGGGAGAGGGTCCACCACTCGTTGTAGCTGCGCCCCTGCTGGAAGTCGCCGAGATAGCGCTGCAGCAACAGGTCGATGGCGGCGGCCATGTCGGCCGAGAAGTCGCGGGATTGCAGTTCGGTCAGGGAGCTCGACTCCCACAACCCCAGTGCGGGGCCATTGGCCCAATAGATGTGATGACGCTGGATGTCATAGACCCAGATGGGCGTATGGAGGACATCCATCCCAGGGAGCAGGCGTTCGTCTAGCGTATTCATGTAAGGTGATGATTCATGCTGAGAGCTCATAGCAAAAACCAGCCACGGCAGGCTCCTGAACGCTCCCCCGTGCTGGTACAAAATCCGATCCGGCCCATAATCTGGAAACATGCACGCGAAAAGGGGCAGACATCATATGAAAACGCTACATGTGATCCCCATGGTCAGAAGAAATGGACTCACACTGATATTGTTGGGCATGGTCATAACCATTGCTATGATTTTTATACTTTTTTTTCTCCATGAACAACTATTAATCCCTGCTATATCCGCCCTCTTGGTCGGTCTGCTGACAGTTCTTGTCGGGGGGCTGAAGTTGGCTGAGCCTCATTTTAGCCTCTCTCTGTGTCAGGATTGTCTGCAATATCACCACAAGTACGGTGGCTGGCTCCTGAAATGGAGAAATATTCAACGTATTGACCAACCGCGTATTCATTTGGGCTGGGATCTGGTGCCCCTGCCCTACATCGGATTGAAGATAAAAGATTACGACGATTTTTTGACGCTGATCACACCCAGGCTGGCCGTGCGCCTGCTGACCGAGCAGCGGGCCGTGCTGCTCCAGGCGATGCAAAGTGAAGGGGCCGATTGCCCCACCGGTGGTTGCGGCTCCGGGCTGTTGGGCGAGGGTCTGCTGGAGGAGAGCCGCTTTCGTTCCCCCTCGGGTCAACGCTACGAAGGGGTGATCGCCATGCTGGGCAACCGCATGACCAGGCTGCGGGATCTGCTGGGGTATGATCTGCTGGTGCCGGACAACAGCCTCGACCGCCCCCCTGCCGATTTCGTCCATTTGCTGAACCAATACCGGCGCGAGTCGAATCTAATCCAGATCAATTAAACGCCGGATTGCGCTTGCCAAGCCCGGCGACTCTTCATAAGGTCTCCGGCTTGTTACATCCAGAACACCCCTTATACCGCTTATGAAGTACATCGAAGAGTTCTATCTGTTCGTCAAGGTGGTGCAAGAGGGCGGTTTCTCCCACGCCGCAGCCGCGCTGGGCATGCCGACCGGCACTATCAGTCGACGAATTTCCCAACTGGAAGAGCAGCTCGGCTGCAGCCTGCTACACAGATCCACCCGCAAGCTGCGCCTCACCGATGAAGGGCTGCGCTATTATGAACGCCTGTGCACCCCGCTCGCCGAGATAGAGCAGGCCACCGGCGAGATCCAGGGCCAGGAGCACGACATCAGCGGCCTGATCCGCCTCGCCGCCCCCATCGCCCTCTCCAATACCATACTGGTCGACATGCTGGCGGACTTCGGTCTGCGCTATCCCCAGGTGCAATTTGACATCAGCCAGACCAACGATCAGGCCCCCCTCTGCGATCAGGACAGGGATCTGGTGTTCTTCAACGGTGAGCTGCCCCAGTCTCTGCCCAATGCCCTCTGCCTTGGCCACATCCAGTACGGCCTCTTTGCCTCCCCCCTCTATCTGGAGAAGATGGGCACCCCCTCACACCCGGCCCAGCTGGAGGAGCACGAGCTCATCCATTGCTGGCCACATCAGCACTGGCAGTTGACCGGGCGGGACGATCAGGGCGAACAGGTGGTGCAGATCAAGCGGATCCCTCGCCTCAACGTCAACCAGACCCAGGCTGCCGTGCGAGCCGCCAGGCGCCACCTCGGCATCGTCAACGCCCCGCTGCACTATGTGCACCCCTTCTTGCAAGACGAGCAGCTGGTCGCCGTCCTGCCGGACTGGCAGTCGGGCCGCCGTCCCTTCTACATGTTGCTCTGCCAACCCCAGTTCACCCCGCTGCGTGTTAAGATGTTCGCCGAATTCGTCGAAAAATATTCCGCACGCTACCGCAGTCATCAACGGGACGATCAATTTTTACCGGCGATGCCCCTGCCCATTGCATCTGACGATTGATGGCGCACACTTAGCGCAATGCTCGTTGCACAGGCCGCTAACACTATGAATGTATTGATATGTGATGACTCGGGGTTCGCTCGTAAACAATTGGCCCGCGCCCTACCTGCCGACTGGCATGTCAACCTGCATCAGGCTGCCGACGGCCTGGAAGGGGTAGAGCAGATCCTGATGGGGAACGGGGACCTGATCTTTCTGGATCTGACCATGCCCCAGATGGATGGCTATGGCGTGCTGGAAACCCTCCAGCGGGAGGGGCTGCGCAACAAGGTGATCGTGGTCTCCGGCGACATCCAGCCGGAAGCCTATCAACGTGTGATGGCACTGGGGGCCCTGGACTTCATCAAGAAGCCCGCCGCCCCCGAGACCCTGCGTGCCCTCCTTCGTCAGCACGGCCTGTGGCAGGCGGCCGCGCCGGCGGCGACCCTCGCCGCTCCCCCGGCTCTCAACCCCTCCCCGTTGCAGAACGCCATCTCGTTCACCCCCGAGCTGCGGGATGTCTACCAGGAGCTCGCCAACGTCGCCATGGGTCAGGCCGCCGATCTGCTGGCCCGCCTGCTCGACGCCTTCGTGCTGCTGCCCATCCCCAACGTCAATGTGCTGGAGGTTTCTGAGCTGCACATGGCACTCTCGGCCGCCGCCGAGTCGGATACCCTCTCCGCCGTCTGTCAGGGTTTCATCGGCGCCGGTATCGCCGGCGAGGCCCTGCTGCTGTTCCACGACGCCAGCTTCCAGGATCTGGCCCGCTTGATGAACCACCAGGGCGAACTGGATCACAACGCCGAGCTGGAGCTGTTGATGGATACCGCCAACGTGCTGATCGGCGCCTTCCTGCGCGGCTACGCCAACCAGCTCGATACCCCCTTCAGCCAAGGGCATCCGGTGGTGCTCGGTCAGCACAGACCCATTAGAGATCTGATTCAGACCAACCAGAGCCGCTGGCGCCGTACCCTGGCCATCGAGATCAACTACCGGATCCAGGGATATGCGGTGCAATGCGATCTATTGCTGTTGTTTACCGAAGATTCCATCGCCACCATGAACAATAAAATAATGCATATGCTCTAGCGGTGCATTGACGATGCAATCGCAAAAACCCATAACAACATCATGCGCTTACCCCGGGAGTGACCATGGAAATCCGTGAATTTCATTGGCTGATGAACATAGTCCAGAACCTGGACGTGGGGCTGGTCGTGCTCGACAAGGGCTACAGAGTGCAGGTGTGGAACGGCTTCATGGAGAGTCACAGCGGCCGGCTGGCCGGTGCGGTGCGGGATCAGCTGCTGTTTGACCTCTTCCCCGACGTGGACAGGGCCTGGTTCGAACGCAAGGCGAACATGGTATTCAAGCTCAACAACCGCGCCTTCAGCACCTGGGAGCAGCGCCCCTACCTGCTGCGCTTCTCCAACTACCGCCCCATCACGGGCTCGGCGCCGCACATGTACCAGAACCTGACCCTGGTGCCCCTCGCCGATTTTGGTGGCGAGGTCACCCATCTGGCCATCATGATCTACGATGCCACCGACGAGGCCATGCTGATCATGGGCCAGCGCCAGGGCTGATCCCGCCAGTCACTAGCACAGATAGAGAACCAAGAAGGGCGCCTCAGGGCGCCCTTCTTGTCATTGCATTGGATGACTCCACGTGATCCGCGAAGCCGCCGCCATCAGGCGCTCAGATACTCGGTGAAGGCATCGATCACCTCGTCGATGTCGTCGTCGGTGATCTGCAGGTGGGTTACCAGCCGCAGCTCGCCGTAGCCGGAGAAGAGGATGCCGCGCTCCTTCATGAAGGCCAGCAGCGGGGTCGATTCCCCTTCGCTCAAGCGCAGGAACACCATGTTGGTCTGCACCTCGCTCAGATCCAGCACTATGCCGGGCAAGGCGGCCAGCCCCTCTGCCAGCCGTCTGGCACGGCGGTGATCGTCGGCCAGCCTGGTCACGTGCTGATCCAAGGCAAAGAGCGCGGCCTGGGCCAGGATCCCCGCCTGGCGCATGCCGCCCCCCAGCATCTTGCGCAGCCGTCTGGCGCGGGCGATGAACTCCCGGGAGCCCACCAGCAGGGAGCCAACGGGGGCACCCAACCCCTTGGAGAGGCAGATGGAGACGCTGTCGAAGGGGGCAGCGATGGCCTGCACCGTCTCGCCGCTCGCCACCACCGCGTTGAACAGCCGGGCACCGTCCAGATGCAGTTGCAGACCCCGGCTGTCGACGAAGGCCCGCACCTCGCGCAAATAGTGAAGCGGCAGCACCTTGCCGTTGTGGGTGTTCTCGAGGCAGATCAGCCGGGTCTGGGCGAAGTGGGCGTCGTCGGGGGCCAGGGCTGCACTCAGGTCGTGCAGCGCCAGGGAGCCATCGGCCTGCATGGGCACGGGTTGCAGGGCCACCGAACCCAGCACGGCAGAGCCTTGCGCCTCATAGCGGTAGATGTGGGAGGCTGAGCCGAGCACGGCCCCTTCGCCGCGCTGACAGTGGCTCATCATCGCCAGCAGGTTCGACATGGTGCCCGATGGCACGAACAGAGCCGCCTCTTTGCCCAGCAGCTCGGCACCGCGCTGCTCCAGCCTGTTGACGCTGGGATCCTCCCCATAGACATCGTCGCCGACCTCGGCGTGCAGCATGCTCTGGCGCATGGCTTCCGTGGGTTGGGTCACGGTATCACTTCGTAAATCGATGTAGCGCATGGTCATCCTCCTGAATGCAGGGGGATGACATTAACCAGCCAGGACGGAGCTGGCAAGGGATGGGACACGGGAATGTGAGCACGATGCTCACCAGGGCAGAGGCCGGCCCTGCAAGTCAAGGAAGCGGCCAGACTGGGCCGGCGTCAGGCGCGCGATGAGGTCAAGCAGCCGCGGCGCCACCAGGGCGGGATCCTGAAGCAGGGCCTGATCCAGCTCGTGCAGGAAGGGTTGTTGCATGGGGGTATTCATCAGCCCAGGATGCACCGTAATGACCCCCGCCCCAGGGAAGCGGTCGGCCCACTCGGCCGCCAGGATCCGGGCCCCCAGGTTGAGCGCCGCCTTGCTCATGCGATAGCTGTAGCGACTGCCAATACCCGGCTGGCCTGATTCTGCCTGCCCCAGACTGCCCGCCAGATCCGAGAGGCTGCAGAGCCAGAGGCGGCTATCCGGTGCCATCAACCGGCTCAGACTGGCGCCAAGGGCGAGCTGGGGCCAGGCATTGGCCTGCAGGCTCTCGCAGAGCCACTGGGGATCCACCTCCTCCACCCGCCGCTCCGGCATGTGATTGAGATCAGACAGCAACCCTATGGTGTTGATCACCACGCTCGGCAGGCTGACGCCGTCATAGAGGGTGAACAGGGCCTCGAAGGAGAGCGGGTCCACCTCCTGCAGCGGAAAGTAGCAGGCCGGATCCAGCCCCCTCGGCGACTGCCTGCCCGCCAGCAACCACTCTTCGCCACGGTCGGCCAGCTCATGTGCCAACGCCGTGCCCAACCCACCACTGCCCAGGATCAGATAGCCCATCTCCATCTCCATGTCCTTGGATTGACTCTTTGTTTAGAGGGTATCAGAAGAATCGCCCGCTGCAGGCCTGCCAGTGGGTGCGAAACGTGCTCAGGCCTCGGTCAGATGACGGCCAAACTCCCTCGCCCGCGCCAGATCCAGAAAGCCGTCTGCCTGCTTGTGGCTGCGCAAGAACTGGTAGTAGGCGAGCAGGGTGACAAGCTGCTCCTCATCGGGCAATGCCTGCTCGGGCAGCCGCTCCTGCAGCAGCACGCCCGCCGCGGCCAGCGCCTCTCTGTCCACCACCTCGGCCTGACGATAGAGATAACCGCAGCCGGTGGCGAGCCACTCCAGGGAGCAGTTGGCCCCCATGGCGATCTGGTTCGCCTTGCCAAGGCCAGGCTCGGCCCCTTTCAGGTACTTGCGGATCAGCGCCTCACTCAGCCCGACCTTGCGGGCGAAGGCGCTGACACTGCCCTCCCCGATCAGGCTCTGCAGCCTGCCGGCAAATCCTTCCATGATTGTCTCCCCATCTTCTCTCTGGTTCCGGCTCTCTTTTCAGAACCAAAGTTCGAATTCACGAAGGGTCTATTATTGCCTTGTCCACCAGATGAGACCAAGATGCTGGCAGCATTTATTCTGCCTTTATCTCTATTTGCCAAGGAGTCACCATGTCTGTATCCCGCTTAGCCTTGCATCCCGAGGGCCCGACCTTCTCCCGCCTCATCATGGGTTACTGGCGCCTGATGGAGTGGCAGCTCTCCCCCGCGGCCCTGCTGGATCTGATGAAATACCATCTGGATCTGGGGGTCACCACAATCGATCACGCCGACATCTATGGCGGCTATCAGTGCGAGGAGGCGTTCGGCCATGCCCTGCGCCTCGAGCCCTCCTTGCGTGATCGCATGGAGATCGTCAGCAAGTGCGGCATCGCCCTCACCGCCAAGCCCGAGCATGCCCTCAATCACTACAACACCGGCAAGGCTCACATCGTTGCCAGTGCCGAGGCCTCCTTGCAAAAGCTCGCCACCGATCACCTGGATCTGCTGCTGATCCACCGCCCGGATCCCCTGATGGATGCCGACGAGGTGGCCGATGCCTTCATCAGCCTCAAGCAGGCGGGCAAGATCAAACACGCTGGCGTCTCCAACTTCACCACCCATCAGTTCGAGCTGTTGCAGTCCCGTCTGCCCTTCCCGCTGGTCACCAATCAGTTGGAGATCTCGCCCCTGAACCAGGGCGCAACGCTGGATGGCACCCTGGATCAGTGTCAGCAGCTGCGCATCAAGCCGATGGCCTGGTCTTGCCTCGGCGGCGGCCGCTTGTTCAACGATCCCGCCTATGGCTCACTGCGCGCCGAGCTCGAGCAGATCCGCCAGGAAGTGGGTGCCCAGCACATAGAGCAGGTGGTCTACGCCTGGGTAATGATGCTGCCGAGCCAACCGCTGCCGCTCATCGGCTCCGGCAAACGGGAGCGGATCGCCGCCGCCGTGGCCGCCGAATCCATCCAGCTCAATCGTCAGCAGTGGTTCCGCATCCGCAAGGCGGCGCTCGGTTACGACGTGCCCTGATCCCGCCCACGCAGGGTCCCACAAAAACAAAAACGGCATGGAGTGATCCATGCCGTTTTCCGTTATCGAGACGATTCAACGGTGGCGCTGGGGGCGACCACGAGGTGCATCTGTCTTCGGTTTGGCCTGATTGACTGTGATGGTGCGGCCACCTATTTCGGTGCCATGTAGCCCGGCGATGGCCTTCTCGGCATCCCCGTTCACCGGCATTTCAATGAAGCCAAATCCCTTGGACTGACCGGTATCGCGATCGATGATGATATCGACCTTCTCTACCTCTCCAAATTGGCTGAACACGGTTGTCAGTTCGTCGGCCGTCATCCGGTACGACAGATTACCTACGTAAATCTTCATGCCATCCACTCTCGATTCAAGGTGCCTTATCTATGCATCCACCAGCATAGAAGTAAGGGCACAACCCCCATGCCGGACCTGCCACGACAGCATGCCGTGGCACTCCCCACCCCGTGGCCCAAGCCGTTGATCTCTTGGACTATCGGAGCAGAAAAGATCAATTCGAATCAGAGGCAGTATCTGAGCTTTGTGGCAAATTGTCGAGAAAATAGTCAGCTCGGGGCGGTTGCAAGGTGCTCAGGATCCCAGCGAGGGCACGGCGGCCGTGCCAGGCCCGCTTAAAGCCGAAACGATAGATGCCGGGCGCCACCTCATGAGTCGCCTCCCGGGTCAGGCCCAGCAAGGTGGTGGCATCGGCCAGGGCCGCGGGATCGAGCCGCAGATCCAGGCTGAACGTGAGCCACTGGCCGTCGTGACCTATCTGGCGCGTCCGCTCTATACCGACCAACGCCGCCCGGGACAGGGCCAGCGCCTTGTCATTGCTGCCGTTGAGCAGATAGAGATGGCTCTCATCCCAGGCAAGCTCGGCCAATCGCCAGCGCTGCCAGTTGCGCGGCAGGATCATCATCAGCAGCACTATGCCGCCAAACACCAGCCCGACCCAGGGCAGCAGCCCCATCTCGGGATACCCCAGCCAGATCGCGGCCACCACAGTCCCTAGGCTCGCCAGCAGCAGGCTGCCCATGACCCCGTAGAAGCGCACTGCTGGCGGCATCAACCAGCAGATCCCCGCCTGTGACACCAATTCACTGACTCTCATCTCGTACTCCTCACATGGACTCGAGCAGCCGGGCTGCTCCTGCGTTGCCGCGCATTGTGCGCGAGCCCGCCCACCCCTGGCAACCCGCGTGGCGGGACGGATGACGACGGCTCGGGCTTGTTGATATGATGGGAACCATCAAAGCCACACTTGAGCCCAGTTTTGGGCATCATCGCCGGACACCCTATGCTTGCCACCAGCCTGTTGTTCATGACCAGCGCCCTCTATGCCGAAGCCATCGGTGGCTATTCGGCCGGTTGCCTGAAAAATGCCGTGGCCCTGCCCCTGTCGGGACCCGGCTATCAGGTCATTCGCAGCAAGCGTCTGCGCTATTACGGCCACCCCGATCTCATCCATTACCTGCAGGGGCTGGCGAGCCGCACCAAGCTGGCCGGCATGCCGGATCTCTACATCGCCGATCTGGCCATGGCGCGGGGCGGCCCCTTCAGCTCCGGCCACCGCAGCCACCAGACCGGTCTCGACGCCGACATCTGGTTTCGGATGGCCAACCGGCCCATCAGCAAATGGGAGCGGGATGCCCCCAAGGAGTGGGCGCTGATCGACGAGCCCAGCTACCGGGTGTTGCCCGGTCGCTTCGGGCCCCAGCAGCTCACGCTGCTGCGCCTCGCCGCCAATCAGCCCGAGGTGGCGCGGATCTTCATCAACCCCGTGCTTAAGGCCGAAGTCTGCAAACGGGCGGGGGACGAGCCCTGGGTGGCCAAGCTGCGGCCCTGGGTCGGCCACTTCAGCCACTTCCATGTCCGGCTACGCTGTCCCGCCGGTAGCCCTGATTGCCAGCCTCAGGCTCCGATCCCGCCCGGCAATGGCTGCGGCGCCGAACTGGCCTCCTGGCTGAAAGACAAACCCCAGTTGCCCAAGGTGTCGATGAGCTACCAACCACCGACCCTACCCAGCCGTTGTGGCGGCTGACCACAAGCTGGTATGGTGTCAACGCCGAATTAAATACATCCAATGGAGACAACGAGATGGCCACTTCTCTCTGGCACAAGACCACCCAGAGCCTGTTGATGTTGACCCTGCTGCTGGGGCTGACCGGGTGCGGCATGAACAACATCCCGACCCTGGACGAACAGGTCAAGGCGAGCTGGGGCCAAGTCGAGAACCAGTACCAGCGCCGTGCCGATCTCATCCCCAATCTGGTGGCCACCGTCAAAGGCTACGCCAGCCACGAGCAGGAGACCCTCAAGGCGGTGACCGATGCCCGCGCCCGGGTCGGCAGCGTGCAGGTGAGCGACCCTTCCCAGCTCAAGGAATTTGAAACAGCCCAGAACCAGCTCTCCAGTGCCCTCTCCCGCCTGATGGTGGTGGTTGAGCGTTATCCCGAGCTCAAGGCCGATCAGCAATTTCTCACCCTGCAGGCCCAGCTGGAAGGCACCGAGAACCGTATCGCCGTGGCTCGCCGCGACTACATAGAGGCGGTGCGTCAGTTCAATACCGAGATCCGCACCTTCCCGGGCGTCATCTGGTCCAAGCTGCTCTACTCGGATCTCACCGCCAAACCGAGCTTCAGCGCCAAACCCGGCACCGATGAGGCGCCCAAGGTCAGCTTCCAATGAGCCGAATAACTCGCGGGTTTTGGCCCACGTCCTTGCACAGGGGCACGGCACACCCGCTACTCCAGGCTTTGCTCTGCTGTCTGCTGCTGTGGACCGCGGCCCTGCAGGCGGCCCCCAGCTTCCCCGCCCTCAGCGGCCGGGTGGTGGATCAGGCGAATCTGATGTCCCGCAAGCAGGCCCACCAGCTGACCCAACAACTGGCAGCGTTTGAAAAACGCAGCGGCATCCAGCTGGTGGTGGTGTCCATCGATACCCTGGCCGGCGAGACCATCGAGGAGTATGGCTATCAACTCGGTCGTCACTGGGGCATAGGCCAGAAGGACAAGAACAACGGTGTGCTGCTGCTGATCGCCCAGGATGAGCGCAAGGTGCGTATCGAGGTAGGCTACGGGCTGGAAGGCGCCCTGCCCGACGCCATCGCCGCCAACATCATCCAGACCCGGATCCTGCCCGCCTTCAAGCGCGGTGACATGGTGGCCGGCATCGTCTCTGGCAGTCAGGGCATCATGCAGGCACTGGCTGGCGAGTACACACCGGCGGACGTCGCCAAGCACGACAAGGGGGGCGGCCCCTGGCTGTTCATCCTGGTGGTGGTCGCCATGATCATCTTGCACAACCTGCGAGACGGTGGGGGTGGCCCCGGTGGTCGCCGCCGGGCCGCCTATCTGGCCGGTGGCTTCGGTGCCGGACGCCCCGGCGGCGGATTCGGTGGTGGCGGCGGTTTTAGCGGCGGTGGCGGCAGTTTTGGCGGCGGTGGTGCCTCCGGCGGTTGGTAATCAGGGATCAAGAGACAACATAATGATTTCAAAACAGTTCTATCACACCCTCCAGGCCAAGGTACGACAAGCCGAGCTGGCCACGGACGCCGAGCTGGTCACAGTGCTGGCCCCCGCCAGCGACGGTTACCGCTACATTCCGACCCTCTGGGCGGCCCTGCTGGCCATGCTCACTCCGCTGCTGGTGTTCCAGCTCGGCTTCTGGCTCGGCTGGTACGAGATCCTGCTGGTGCAGTGGTCGGTCTGGCTGCTGCTCAGTCTGTTGTTCCACTGGACTCCCATCAAGATGCGGCTCATCCCGAAGAAGGTACGCCAGCACCGGGCGTCCCTGATGGCGCGCCTGCAGTTCGTCGAACAGGGGCTGCACCGCACCCGAGACAGACTCGGGGTGCTGATCTTCGTCTCGGTGGCCGAACACTATGTGGAGATCCTGGTGGACGACGGCATCGCCCAGCACATCGACAACGAGCAGTGGCAACAGATCATCGACGACTTCGTGGTGCGGGTGCGCAACAAGGAGATCGAGCAGGGTTTCCTCGAATGTGTCGAGCGCACCAGCGACATCCTGACCGACGCCTTCCCGGCCACCCGGGACCAGAACGAGTTGCCTGACAGCCTGATCATCCTGGACAAGCCTTGAGGGGTTTAAAAAACCGCCATTCTGCTTAAGGGATAGACACTCGATAAAGATTATGAAAAATAAGGGGAAAAGTGATTGACCCAGCATCCGCTTTCCCCTAAATTACGCCCCGTTCCAGCGCAACGGCGCAGCGAACCACGTGGCGATTGAACACGTTAAACAGCAGTCAAAAATTTGGTGAGGTGTCCGAGTGGCTGAAGGAGCACGCCTGGAAAGTGTGTATACGGCAACGTATCGAGGGTTCGAATCCCTCCCTCACCGCCAAATATAACCCGTTGAATTTCAACGGGTTTTTTCATTTCTAGACTTACGTGATTTTTTTCCTGGATCAACTGGGTGGAACAATCATGTATCTGAGCAAAAATGCCTCCGGCACCTACTACACACGGCTCCCTCTCCCGAAGGTTTTGCGTAACCGTGGCCTACCTTTCGCAATCCGTACCTCCCTCTGTACCAAAGAGCGCCAACTCGCCGTAGACCGTAATCTGGCCTTGGCCGCTCGTGCCCGCGCACTCATTGCGGCTACCCCTGCCGATGCCACCCCGCGTAGTTTCTATCGTTGGATCCGTGCTGAGATTGATGCCTTCAAAGCGGCGGGCTTTGCTGTGCCTCTTGCGTCCTCCCAATCCATTGCTTCCCCCGCCGAGTCCTCGCCTTGCCCCGCCAAGGGGATCGCCCTTACCCAGGCGTTTACACAGTTTCTCGACGCCAAAGCCAGCGAAGGGATCCAGCATAAATCGGTGGGCCAGCTCCAGATCCGGATCAACGCCTTCGTCACCTGGGCCAAGGGGCTCAAAGTCGATGAAGTGACGCCAACCCTGGCACAGGAGTATCGCAATGCCTTGCTGCGCAAGACCGACATCAGCTTCAAAACCAAATCGGATTACCTGGCAGCCCACAAGCAGTTTTTCCGCTGGTGCGTCACCCTGGCCTATTGCAGCCGCAACCCGTTTGAGGGGCTGACGGCGGGCAAGAAGCCCAGCAGACGAGCAGATAACGACCGGGTGCGGTGGCATCGCCCACAACTGGCTCAACTGTTTGCGAGCCTGCGCAGCAAACAATCACAGAAAGGTAAAAAATTGCGGATCCAGGACTGGTGGGTGCCCTTGCTGTGCTTGTATGCCGGACTACGGCCTTCGGAGGCTTGTCAGCTCAAGACTCAGAATATCAAGCAGATTGAGGGGGTCTGGTGTCTGGAAGTCGAGGCTGGTGAAGCAGATCAACAACTCAAAACGGATAATGCTTATCGCACTGTGCCGCTTCACAGTGCGTTGACCGGACATCAATTCTTCGACTATGTTGCGCTACGCCGCCAGCAGGGCAAAAAGTACCTGTTTGATGACAAGCCTTCGGGCAAGGATAACGACTGGTCGCATAACCTCGTCTGCCGCTTCCAGCGGCACCTTAATGAGGCTGGGATCATCGGTAAAGGTCGTCCGACGATCTATGGCATGCGCCATACCTTTGTTGATGAGCTGCAACAGGCCGATGTGTCAGAGCATATCGTTGCAGAGTTGGTTGGGCACAGTAAAAAAGGGATCACCTTTGGCCGCTATGGCAAGCGGGTTAGTGTCTCCCTCTTGAAGGAAAAGATTGAGTCGATCCCTAGCGATTTGGTCGAAATGTGAGAACCAGATCCACCAAAGCCTATAACCTCGTCTGCCGCTTCCAGCTACATCTCAATGAGGTAGACGTCATCAGTAAAGGTCGTCCGACTATCTACGGCACCCTGCTAGATCGGTAGGGGGTAGCCCGACGCAGGTGTCGGATTGTTAGCCCGCAAGACCAGCCTGCTGTGCGGTGACCCCATGAATATTTGGCAAAGGCAATAAAGATCCATAAATGGATCTTTATTGCATAAAATGCCTATGTTGCTTCCAAAATAGGACCTTGATTTAGTTACTGATAAATAATTTTGTGTTCCTTATTAGGGACATAATCATGTTAATGAACGATAATGTCCGAAAAATGGAGCATTACATGACCATCTCCAACGGCGATCCTGTAGACGTTATCACCCAAGAATTGGGGGCGAGATTGCAGCGAGTACGTTTGAATCTCAACATCACTCAGGCAGCACTTGCTCTGTTGGCAGGAGTGACTCGCAAAAAAGTGATGCACGCCGAAACAGGCAATGTCGATCTGACCACCCTCGTCAAATTGATGCGAGCAATGAACATTGCCGATCAACTCGATAGCTTCCTACCCCCGGTGCCTATCTCACCAATCCAACTTGCCCAGTTAGCAGGCAAGGAAAGGCGGCGAGCATCCGGTATATCCAGCAAGCCAAGCAAACCAGTGGTAAGCGAATGGTAAACGAGTTCATCAATGTCCATTACGCCCTGCACAAGGTCGGTGTTCTGAGTTTTGACCCAGAAACTGGGCGAGGCTATTTCGAGTACACCCCCCAGTTTATCAACACTGGCTTGCAGCTCTCCCCCCTGATGATGCCGCTCAGACAAGGGATGGTTTACAGCTTCCCTAACCTCAGTTACTCCACATTCCGATGTTTGCCTGGAATGCTGGCTGACAGCCTCCCTGACGATTTCGGTAATGCTGTCCTGAATGCCTGGGTGGCAAGTCAAGGGAAAGACCCTGCACAGATCACCCCTTTGCAACGACTGCAATATACAGGGAGCCGAGGGATGGGGGCGTTGGAATTCCGACCAGCCACACGCAAGGGGATTGCAGTCACTCCTAAAGACGTTGCGCTTGAAGATCTCGTGCGGGTGGCACAGACAGTCATTGATACCAGAACAAATTTTGAGGCGACCCTAACCCACGGTAATGGTGCCGATAGCTTTGCGATGCAACAACTGATGCAGGTGGGAATGAGTGCTGGCGGTGCGAGACCCAAGGCAGTCTTGGCGTTTGATGCCCAATTTCGCCATGTGAAATCGGGTCAGGTCGAAGCGCCGGAAGGGTGGAGCCACTACTTACTCAAGTTCGATGGCGTAAACACCCACAGAACAGATACTGAGACGTTTGGTGATCCCTTGGGGTACGGTGCCATGGAGTATGTGTACTACCTGATGGCAACGGCGGTTGGGATCAACATGTCTTATTGCAAATTACTGGAAGAAGGGGCGCGACGACATTTTCTCACGCAGCGCTTTGATCGCATTGGCAAAGAGAAAGTGCATATTCAAACACTCAACGCCATGCAGCACGTTGACTACAAAATGCCAGGTACTTATTCCTATCACGAGATTTTTCAAACAGCACGACAGTTAGCCCTCCCTGTCGAAGACGCACACCAAATCCTGTTGCGCATGATCTTCAACATCGTTGCCAGAAATCACGATGACCACCCCAAAAACTGGGCCTTCACAATGGACAATCAGGGCACATGGAGGCTGTCCCCAGCATACGATCTGGCCTTTAGCTACAAACATGGCAACAAGTGGATTAACTCGCACTGGATGACGCTCAATGGCAAGCGAGATGACTTCACGAGAAAGGATCTCCACAGCGTCGGCAAAGCCATCACGATATTTAGCCCGAAAGTTGTCGATGAAATGCTAGAGCGGGTGGTTGATGTTGTTTCCACATGGCCTAAGTTAGCGCGTGATAACGATGTGCCGCAATCCTTAGCCTATGAGGTGGGACAACACCTCCGGTTGTCATGGTGATGTGAGGTAGCCGCAAGCCCAGGGCAAACGCATGAGGGACTATTTATTATCCAGTCTGCTGAATCTAGCCAAGATCACCTGTTCTAGATAACCACGATTCATAGTTGCCATTTTTTGCTTTGCTCGCTGCGCGGTATGCCCAGCGCGATGTGGTGTACGGCAGCTAGGTTGGTCTTGGCCCCTCCCGATAAATCGGGCAGCCATAGGCACCTCGCAGCACCCAGCTGCCGTACCGATGCTGAAATCATTCGTATCTCATTGATAAATATTGTTTTTAATGCCCATCCAAAATATCCATAAAATCCAATAAAAAAATGTTGACATTAAATTTAATTTGTGATTGAAAGTGGTTGACTGTGAGATTTATACCCTGTAACGTATCGTTAAAGTCATCATTGACAGGCTACAACAACGGTATACACGAGATACAAGATGCTATTGAACTGCATGAACATGGCGTACTGAACAAGCCAAGTCGCTCAATTACTTCAATGGGTGGTCATTATATGTTTGGTTTTCAATAAGCCGTCTGGAAAGCAGCCATTCATTGATAAGCTGAAATCTCAGTTATTACCTAGAACATCTGGTTAAATTGGCAGTCTATAGTATTTTTCTTGGCTCTATCTTGAATTAGGCAGGCTGCCAAAAAAATTTGACTATATAAATCTTATCAATTATTAACATTTGGCATTTGCCAACCTATAAGTATGTTTTTTATAAAAAACTGTTTGCAAGATTGCAATCAGATTTATGCGACTTTTTTTGAATCGTTTTTCTTCTCTCAAAGTTAAAATTTCAATTTTAAGTTTGCCATTGCTATTGTTGCAGGGCGTGAACTGTCTATAACAATAAAAACGAAGGTGCGCGATGAATAGAAAATCAAATACAAGGAATGTTAAAGCCAAAAAGAATAAAGGCAAAGGCACTCAGCCATTGATGTTTAACGAAAAAACGCTTGCGGCTGCCCTGCGTCAGCACTTTGAGATCAAAAAATTTCAATGTGCGCCATCAACCAACGATATTACCAAACGAAAAATGGAACAGCTCATCGGCTGGATTGGCGATAGAGAGTTAGCGACGATTTGCACTACTGATATTGAGCTGCTTGTCGTTGACCTTTATCAGCAAGGCTATAAGGGGAATACTATCAACCAGTACCTGGACCTGCTGCGACAGGTTTATGCCAGAGCGGTCAATGATAGTGTGATCAGTGCCAGTCCAATGGACGGCATCAAAAAGTGTAAATTCGAGACCGAAGAGCCAGACCCTTTTTATCAGCACGAAATACAGGCATTTCTCGGGCAGAAAGATCTGAATTTGATTGACGTAGCACTGATCCAGCTTGGGATCACCACCGGTATGCGGATCAGTGAACTAATGGCGGTCAGTGCCGAGGCGGTCAATCTCGATAAAAAGACCTTGCTTATCGATCTCGCATTGGTTGATGGGGTGTACAAAGTACCAAAAACCAAGAGTTCAAAACGGACGATAGAGTTATCTAACCAAGCTGTTGACGCACTGCGTATCCTATTGAGTCAAACACATTGTAAGGCAAAATCGATTACTGTTCGATTGTCTGACAATCGTACTGTTACCACAATGACTCGAACGCTGCTTGCCTACTACAGTGCCAGAAAACGTATCTATAGGTCGGTTGACGAGTACCGAGAGAAATTTTTCAGACCATTCTGCAAGGTGGCTGGTGTTCGCTATCGGGGACCGTCCCATTTTAGGCACACTTATGCGAGTCAACTCCTCTCAGCGGGGATCAGTATCGAGTGGATTGCTCGTCAGATGGGACATACTGGAACGGAAATGATCCTGCGCCATTATGGGCGATGGCTAATGGAGGACGCTCCCGATTTTAGGGGGAAAGCTGATACGGTCTTTAATACCTGTATCCATGGCCATAAGCCTAAAGCTGATCTCGATGTTCATTTTGATGAAAACATAGATATAGATGCATTATTGGCAAAGCCACAGATGATGCAAAAAATAATGAATATTCTCTGTCAACGGGTGACCGGTAGTCAATAAAATAAGGTGGTAATAAGTTATAAGATGTAGTTTCAACGTCTGGCATAGACGTAAATGCTAAATGTTTTTATATTATCTGGGTGGACTAGATTTCACCCTCCCTAGCATAAAATAAGGGCCACTAAGAGCCCAGAGGAATTCATTCTATGGCTACCGATAAAACCAAGCTGGAATACGTAAAGCTGGCAAAGAATTTTTATCTGCGCTTGGCACAAAAAGGCTTAAAGCTCACTGTGAAAAATATTGCTGATGAGTTGTTGGGGTGTGCCCCCGGATATCGCCCTGATTATTGGCGACGTCTACGCTGCGCTTTAGCATATCATCAAAAAGATCAGGGCTATGACGATGCCGCTAAACGCACCCTTGGGTTGCGCAACCCTGTAACGGCCAAGGGCAGCAAGACGCCGGTAAAAAAGAAACAAAACAGAGTTAAGACCATCAATTCTGCTGACGAAAACGCGCTCATCACATATTTTAAAGAGCATGGCGATATGAGTATGGCGGCTGCTATTATACTGTTCAAATACTCTGGAATCAGACCCGCAGAACTCGCTGCTGTTAAAGTGGATGGCACCAAACTGACTATTGAGGGGGCAAAAAAGAGTCATAATGGCACACGAGGCGCAGATAGAACATTACTGTTTGAGGGAACGGATCCACGTTGGTTAGCTGCGGTAGTCAGAGAAGCGCAGCTCATGAATATTGGGGCAATGCAAGACAAGCTGCGATTTGTTGGTAAGAAATTATGGCCGAGGCGTAAATCACTCCCCACGTTTTATAGTTGGCGTCACCAACTCGGCTCTGAGCTCAAGGCGACAGGACTGGATCGCCTGCGCATTGCCTATTTGATGGGCCATCAAGCAACGGCTTCGGTCGATCGTTACGGAAATCGAAAAACAGCAAAAGGAGGAGTGCTGCCGGGTTGTCCTGCTGATGCCGATCTGAGTCACATCAGAGTGACGCATGATCTGCCGTCAGCGGATAAAAAAAGTTATAGCAAGCCGAACACACCGGTCATGGCGCAGGGATCAAGTCAAGAATTTCATAGCAATGAGCAACTGTCGGGAATGGCTGCTTTTATATCTAGCATGAAAATCAACGGGGATGATTTTTCGTTGAAATAATGTGAGAACCTAACGCGCATAGGTTAATCAGATCTGGGGGGATGGCGCATATTTATAGTATTCAGCAGCGGACACTAATATCACGAGTGATGCTGGCTGGTGCGCACGTAAGTGCGCAATGGGGGCGACCGTAAGTACGCTGAGGAAGCTCCCCGGAAGTACGTCATCCTGAACCATACTTACGCACGCAAGCTGCGCGTAAGTATGGGGGTGTGTCGAGGTTACGAGACCGGAACCCCCGTAGAGAGCTTGCGAACGAAGTGGGGTGGAGAACCCTTTTTTATGGATGGCATGAAGCGAGCAATATGGCATGACAAAGGTGCCGAATATAGGTGTCAAGGTGGAGTCTGACGAAGCATGAGGAAGAACGACCTTGACACCTATATTATAGGTGACGGTCATCCATATTGATTGCGCAATGCCATTCATAAAAATAGATTGGACATAATAGTCAGGCACATTATTTATTGGCTGCACATCAAATTATACTCTGAGGGTTGTAGTACCCAATATATAACAATAAACAGGCGGTAGAGCCGAGGATAATAAAATGACAATAACAAAAGAAGCTACATCGGGGAATAAGATGCTGTCACTCCACGTTAACGAGTGCAGCACCACACCGCAGGGTCAACAGGCTGTGATGAGTGGTGAACGGCTGCTCCTGCCGGATCTTAGCCCCACTGGCCGCCCCATCAAAACGAGCGGCAATTTACTCGCCATTATTCAATTCCATGCATGGTCTCCGCGTTACAATCAAATGACGGGTGAGCCAGAGCTGGCTGGCGCCAATGGTGAGCGTCTGGGGGGATCTGAGGCGGGCCAGCGTTCGGCGCTGGTCGATGCCTGCCAATTGGCAGGTGTACAGGACGCAGCCATTGAAGAACATTTAGTCGCTATCTGTGAACGCACCAGTTACCACCCTGTACGCCACTGGTTGGAGAGCGGGGAGCCATGGGACGGCACAGCACGTATTGATGCCGTGATCGCCACGTTGAATGCCGTCAATCCAGTATATGCAGCTGCTGTTTTGCGTGCCTGGTTGGTCGGGTGTGTTGCAGCGCTGTATGAGCCACACTGGCACTCAAAGTTGGTGCCTGTACTCGCGGGTGGACAGTCCTTCCGTAAATCCGCATGGATCAGCCGTTTTGCTGCCGTGGTGCCAGGCTCGACGCTGGACTGCGCCGTCAATCCTGACAAACCCGATGATGTTCGCCGCGCAGTGTCTGCGTGGGTCGTGGAGCTGGCTGAGCTGGAGAGCACGACCAAGCACGAAGCGGGTTCCCTCAAAGCCTTCCTGACCCGAGAGAACGACTGTTTTCGTCTACCCTATGCCCGCAGTATGACCACCAAACCGCGTCAGACGGCATTCATTGCTACGGTCAACGGTACGGGTTTCCTCAAAGATGCAACCGGCAACACCCGATTTGCGGTTATCGAACTCTCTGCGGCGGCGGATATGGATGCCCTAAATACAATCCTCGGCTGGAGCTGGGACGCGGGTCGCGTTCGTCACACCGAGCCCGAGCAATTGCGTCAGTTCTGGTTGGAGGTCAAGGAGCATTATGATGCCGGAGCATCATGGTTTCTGGATGACAAAACGGCTGCCCTGGCCGCCACTGCAAACGGGGCTCATACCGACAAAGGCCCAGTGTATGAATTTATCTGTCATCACTACCTGTCGAGTGAATATTCCAAGACTGAAAAGCTTATTGCGAGCGAACTCTGCGCCCGCCACGGTGAGAAGTTGAGTATGGCGGGAGCCTGGGGTAAAGCTCTCAAGGCGCTTGTGGAGGAGGGGAAGATCGTAAGCACACCAGGGAGAGCCAACCAAACTCAGTATAGTTTGCCGGTGGTAACCCCAAAGCCGGTGGACAACGCCGACAAGTAACCCGAGCCCTGCCGCTGAGGCGGGGCTTTTTTTGTCCGCTGGGTTGGCGGATGGTTAGGTGGTTAGACTCTGGTTAGGGGCGATATGATTTGCTTAACCAGTCGGAGTACCTTGTGATGACTGGCCTACAGATGCTTTTGGTTAAATGGTTAAGTAGTTTTTATATAAATAAAAGCATTTGGGATACCGGGAGGAGCGTTTCAAGGTATTCGCTCCTCAACAGATCTAATCGCTTTATAGCAATGCTGCTTAACCGCCTAACCATGATCACCTCAAACTCAGTCATGGCGCTGGTGAGAGACTGATTAAGTGCCACAGAGCCAGTCTAACTAGAATCTAACCAAAATAGACCAAGACGTTTTTTAATTGCCGTTGGCCAACGGCAAGTCATCCAGTTCAAACACCAGTCCAAGGGTCAATCCAACCGCTTTTTAGTCTGTTCCCAGCCAGATAGATGGTTCCACTGCACACAGTCTCCCTGATAAATGAGCAGTGTAATCAATGATGAGCCCCATTGAATCCCTTTTGGTGTTCTAAATAATTCCCAGCCGTTCCCGATGGCAGCTCCACTTCAATAAGGGCAACAGCGTTGGCTCTAGCTACTCATTGTACTTATGCAGCAGAGTTGCAGGTAGGCTGGGTGGCCTGGCCGGATGGCGCGAATACTTATTCGATGGCGCTCAGCCCCCCTTCTTTCCTCCGTGTGGAAAAACAGTTCGGTTTCATTTTGTAGTTTCATACGCCATGGCACCGATCGTAGTTGAGCTGATTAACCGTTCTTAGTTGCTGTATCACAGGTAATCATTTGCAAGCCCACTACTGAACAGTTCTTCCGCATCCTGAGCAATAGCAATCGCATCCCGCACCTCCCGCCGTTTCAAGTCGAGCACTCGTAGTTTGCCGTTTGCCTTCACCTGGGCGATGGACTCTATCCGGCGATAAACATCGGGGTGGCTCGCAGCATACAGCGCCAAGCCTTGAAGCTTGACCAGAGCATCACTCAAATGGAGCCCATGCGGATCAACTAGATCGACAACAAGGGAACCGTCCTGCTCAGCAAAAAACAGAAAGTCAGGACGGACAATTCCATACTGCCCGGATTTCTCATAGGCAATACCCAGTGAAGATTGTCCAGGTTGTTGCGGATTTCGATACCAGTAGTAAAAACCGGGCCTTGCCGATTCAGTTTCTACAACCGTCCGTTCCCAATCATTCAGTTCAGCCGGGTACTTGCCTACGTGATCGCACAGTAAATGGTTATCCCAAACTGGAATAACTCTCACCTTGCTATTTTCGTTCGCCTTGGTCGCCTCATACCTAGCTTCTGGTTTCAGCAATCCGACGTCCTGCGGCTCCGCACTCATCTCGATAATCTGTCGATAGGACTCTCTGCGATCATCGCCCAGTGCCTTGATCTGCGCCCCATACTTATCCAGCCAATCCTTTACGAGATTATCTGCCTTGCCATCGAAGTAAGCCTGCACCTCCATCACCAGCCCCAAACCAGCAACGGTCACACGAGCTTCGACAATGGCTTCCAAGAATGCTTCCGGATCGCCTTCGCGGTCAGTTTCCTGACTCGCCAGATGATCAACATACGAATGGGCAATCGCTGGACTAAAGATACGTGCCGAACGGCGATAGGCATCGTCGATCGCAGCCACGTCAGCGTCTTCCCAGAACTGTTCGAGACTCCGGCCCTGGCCCAACATGTCTGCTTTCACGGTCTTGCCATCCACAACCAATACGGACTGCCGCTTGGCCTTGATCTTGGCTTCGTTGTCGGTCTGAAATTTATCCAAGGCGGCGTGCATCTTGGTATGGGCCAGCCTGCCAGCACCGGACAGAATCTCGTCGGACGCCAATTCATGTGCCAACGCAGTCAATCTGACCGCAGGTTTAGCTCCACGCTGTGGACGCGTTTGTGCTGGCAACGCTTCGAATGTCTCCCACAGGGCAGACGAAACAGTAGGGTTCGGCCGCACTTCAATGTAATCGATCAAGACGCGTCCAGGCGTCGCAGCCTCGTTGCCTGTCGTCAGCTCATCGACCACCTGCTCCACGGCTTTACGATTGAACTTAGGCAGCAAGCAGTCCACGGCATTCAAGCGATCATTACCAGGGATACGACGAGCCAGCGGAGAACGCACAAGACGCCCCAACAACTGAGTTATATGGGTCTTGTCGCTAGCAGCCCGGAAAGAAACCATGACCTCAGCTCGTGGACAGTCCCAGCCTGTGCTAATGGCATCCTTGGCAATCAGCACCCGCACCCACTTCGATTCTTCAACCCGTTGCGGTTCGATGTAGGGCACGTCGCGATTGCCGAATCGTTGTGTAGTGTGCTCTCCAAAAACATGTGCCACACTGGAAGAAGTCAGCTCGGGGTAGCGCTCGAAAATGGTATCCAGTGCCCGCCCAATTTCATCAGGATCAGGTGTGTTGGGAACCTGTAAAACCATCAGGGGGATGACAACCTGGCTTTCCTGCTGCTGTCTGGAGTAAGCTCCCCAAGCCGCAGTGGACTCTTTTAACTTATCTGTCGCACGCCGCACCAGCACGGTATCGAAATCACCGACATTGTCAGGGATATCTAACAGGATTGTGTCCTTGATAAGGCCAGACTCCTGTACTTTAGACGCATCAACTTCGACATTCGGCAATTTGATATGCTTACCTGCCGACTCAATCGCCTTGTTGAACCGTTCCACAGTAGCCGAAATGCCCCATACCACTGGGATACCGGGCACACTACCGACACCATTGATGAGCCGTTGGACAATAGTGCTCTTGGCGTTCTGGCTAGCTGCCGTCTGTGCCCCCATGCCTCGGTGAGCTTCATCCAATACTAGATAGAGCGTCAAGTCTGGGTCTTCGATAGTATTTTGAATGGTGTCCCAGATAGTGTATGCACGCAGGTCTGGGCGCATTTCAGGGAAGGTACTATCCAGTTTGGCTGCCATTTCCTCGGGGTCATGCCCACGCACCAACAAGCTGTTCTTACCAAGCTTCTGGGTATTAAGAAAGTAAATTTTCCCCGCTTGGAACTTAGGCCTGTTAAAGCTGTTTTCCACCACCACTAGATCGGTGTAATTGATACGATCACTGGCCTCGATAAAGCGAAAGCGAGTCTGCTCATTTAACGAAGGATCATCGCTGAACCAGATCACCACTGCGCCCGGGTCGGCATCAAAACTGAATTCATCGTCACCGTGAAACAATGCTTCGAAGGTTGCGGCTGCCATGACTGTCTTACCAGCACCGGTTACCGCAGTCAGTGAAAACGCAGTTCTATCTGACTCGTTTTGCCACAGGCGGCGAGCTTTGCACAAATTATTCAAGGAGTCGCGGACGGCGTCGCGCTGATAGTCTTTGAGCGTGAACTTCATCCATTATTCTCCGTTGGTGAAGCTAAAGTTGGTGAGATACGATTCGTACAGGCGCACTGGCTCGACGTAATCTGGCAACCGCTTGGCAATAGCTTGGAAGCGTCGATCATCGTTGGTAACGATATAGGCAATGTGTAGCCCAGCAACCTCGGCCAGCGCCTTAATAAAAGGTGTGGTTGCATCAACGTTGCTTAGCAGTCCATAGGCATCCGCTACCGCCCAACCATCGCTTGGCAGCTTGTCTATACGACGACCCCGCGCACCGGCTCGCATCCACAGCAGCGGCGCAATTCGGTTGAAAGCAAGGTTATAACTGATAGAAACCGGGGTTTCGTAGGTCAGGGTAAAGAACTCGGCGTTTTCCTCAAAGCCTTCGGCCATCGGGAATTCATCGGTAAACTTATAGTCGCCCTTGATCGGTTCATTGTCTGGAGTCTTGCCCGTGATGGCTGCTGCAACACGAGGCTTGGTTATATGGTCGCAGATGCCCCACTTTTCCCATTCATCATCACCAGGCCGCAAACACTGTTCCCTGAGCTTCTTCTGCTCATCTGCGCCAACTTCATTGTTTGTGACACTAATGCTCTGGCGGCGACCGCCATCTTGGCGATTCAGACGCATAATGGCGTGAGCTGTGGTACCGGAGCCAGAGAAAAAGTCCACAACGATAGCTTCGGGCTTGTTGGCAACGAAAAATCTCAACGCATCCTCTACTGCGTAGAGTGATTTGGGGAAAGGAAAACGACGATCCGGAATCAACTTAGACAAAATCAGCGATCCACCATTCTCCGCATTGTGAGAGGCCATGTTCCATACACGCTTTGGAATTACACCCTTGCGCTCTCGATGAATAGCTCTTACAGCACCATCTGGATCATGCCCAACTACATCAATTCGCCCATCCCGAATCGCATTGACAGTACCACTTGGCAGATAGTGAATTGCGACCTGACCACTTTCCGGCTTGTAGTTGCGTGCGCGTATAAATCCATCTTGGAGATATCTCCTAGCCGTTTCAGGTGTGATGCCCCAAAGACCCTCACCGCCCTTCGGCCTTAGTGGCCAAATTGGAATTGTTCCTTTCGGCGATGTCACTGTCATTCGATCCACGTTATCGGGGATTGGATCACCTATGGATTCAATGAAACCTGAAACTACATCGACGAATATTGGGTAAAACTGATTTGGACGAGCCCCTCGCTTCGCAGTAGGTTCGCGACGGCGAAGTCCAAGCCAATCAATATCACGTCCGATTTGCGCAGTAGCCGAGCGAGAATCGTCCAGCATATTCTGTTCACCAAGTTGGACACTAGCATTACCCAGGCTTACAAAATAAATAAACTCCTCTACCCGTGAGAACTGGCCAAACCGAGCGACACCCTTTGCGCTAATAACTGTTGTAACCATTTCGATTTGTGCTTCTGGAAATACCTGTTCCAATAGTAATCCAAGTCTCAAATACTCCTTTTCGTCAATGGTGACGATTAACACTGAATCCACTGGATTCAACAGTTCTTTAGCTACTAACAGGCGGCGCTCCATCATCGCCAACCACTTGCTGTGTCGATATAGGTCATCACCGGCAACATAGTCGTTATTGTACTTCCAGTCCTTTGCTCCCGTGTTGTACGGTGGGTCAATGTAAATGGCATCCACCCTGCCTCGATGGGTGTAGGTCAGCGCCTTGAGGACATGGTAGTTTTCGCCATTAATGACCGTATGATAAGGCTTATCGCTGCCACGCAGTACCTTGCCGGTACTGATCAGACCGGGGTAGATGGCATCGCGGAACTCGGCCACCACCACCAGATTGTCCAACGTCACGGTCTGCATTTCGACCTCTGCCGCATCCAACAACTCTAAAACAGCCGTTCTCTTGGCTCTGTGGATGATCTTTACCTGCCACAGTCGCTGATCACCCTTCTTGGTAGAGCCACGCGCCGGTAATACGCGCACTTTGTCACCCTTGCGGATTGGTCGCAGTGGCAACTCAACTACCTCCGGGCTATGCCGTTCGAAGTTCAGTCCAAAGGGAAGACGTGACGACAGAATCTTAAACTCTCGATCCAACTCGGCCCCTAATGCCGAATCTTTGGCTTTTGCCTTAGCAATCAAATCAGTAAGTCTGGACACGGAAATTTTTCTCTCTTTTTTATCTTCGCTTTATAACCCGGTTGGACTACGCCGCAATGCTTGTAAATCGTGGTTTGAGATATACCATTGCAGCGATCCACGGGCGGCTACCAGCTATGCCTGCGCCCGTTCCCGAATCATGCCATGTGCAAACTCTGCGAGTATCGCGAACACATGGAAAACCAGTTTGCCCGCCTCGCAGTTCAAGACCGGCCACAATCTGCACCAAATCAGGCAAACAAGGGCCTAGCTGCTCCAGCCGTCCGACGAGAGTATCCCAGGCTCGTATGAGCGCATCGCGCTGGCGTAAGTCTAGGTACTGGCCATTGGTCGATACGCGGTCGTATCCTTTGCGTTGGTTCATTGGCGCAATCAGAACACTAAAAATTGGTGGGTATATTAACACTCGGCGGCAGCTTCGGCGAAACCAAAAGCAGAGGGCTTCGGAGTGCCCAGAAAACCCCTGTTCTATGGACGGTATACTGTATGTGTTGAAGAGCAAACACCCGTTGCCTGCACAAAAAACATGCTGTTGATAGCAGCATGATCATTAAAGCGTGGGCGGCTACCCCGAGGTTATAGCTGTCTGTAGTGGTATGAGCGGTTGTAAGGACGGTTAGATCTTCTTGCTGATGGGTTGTCGAGTTATGCCGAACATATGAAAAATGACCTCATTCAGTCAATTTGGTTTTGTTAGCAGTGACCACTACAAACTATTTGCGAGACTTTTCAGCGCACGCTTCCATGTGTCATCGATACGGATTGTCAAATCTCGGCCCTCAAGGGCCACTTTGAATGTCGTGCCGGAAGATTTCCGCTCACCTACCTGCATCGCCCTCCAGAGTTCGAATCCAGCGGAAAAAAGTGGCTCTTTAGCTGGCAGCGCCGATTTCCGATCCAGCGCGGCTCCCAGTTGGCTTAATTGCAAAAACTTTACTCGATTGTCTGCGCCAATGAAGTGCCGAAAAATCACACGGCCGGATTCGGGATCACTCACACACCGCGTCAGAACATGCCGCCCTTTGCGCTCAATGAGTTCATCAGACAACTCGGGCGTCATATCTAGGCAAAATTGACGATACGCATCTGAAAAGCGATTTTGCAGCAGAGCTTGGTGGTCTGGGTTTCGCACAAAAATCGTCAGGGTTCCCCCTTTCAAGGTCACATCGAAGTGTTCAAATGGTACTGTTGCTGTCCCGCCATTTCTCGAACGGTCGACGAGAACTGCCAGTTCCTCACGCATATGGTGGATGTCGTCCGCGGACATCATGGCCTCATCATCCTGCCGTATCATCTGATCAAGCAGAAATATGGGGTACGTACGCAGTTTGTTGCGTCCACCAAATGCATTACGAATAGTGAATGGGGTATTAGGCAACCTCCAATGATTAAAGCTATCGAGTTCCCCAAAGGCCCAGGCGCCCTCATACAATATCCGGTTGCGTCGTACCGCAGCCTCATCGACAGCCGTCCGCGTGACATCAGCGTGGAAGGCGAAAAAGAGACCCATTGAATGAGTTTCGCTTTGATACATTCGTAGACGCTGGTGCACACAGCTGATTTGCCTCTGCAAAAACATCAGTACCATTGCAGGTGGTGAGTTATCCAAACGTTCCCATTTGGCGTAGCTGTTGGTATTGCCACAACCGAGCAGGCTGGCCATCTCCGCTTGAGTAATGGGGGTTGGCATATCGTACATCTCGGAGAGATAGAGTCTCACTGATCTAATGTGTTCTGGGGTGAGTTCCAGCTGCGGGATTTCAAATTTCAAAGCCATAGATGTACTCTTAGGTGGGTGTTCACTGCGCTTTTTCCCCTGTCCTAAAACAAGGCTGATAAGATATCATGCTGCCTATTGGGATTGTCAATATCCTATTTATTCAAGTTAGGAGAGCACCCTATGAGCGAGCGCAACATTGCAACCACATGGTTTCGAATGTGGCTGATTGGCTGATTGGCTGGGGCGATCAGGTGCGGATGGTTAGCGCTTTGATATTATTGAGGCCAGACAGCGCTCGGCGCAGGTTTATGTCTGCCAGCTGACAAATGTGCCGAATGTGGTCATTGATGAGCATTTGGCCACTCTCTAGGATGAACGACCCAAAGCCGCAATTAGAGGGGCTCACTTGATCTGATAACGGGTATTTCTGCCACCACCTGGCATTTTTTCAAGGCAGTTTTTATCAAGTAAATCAGTAAGATGACGTGTTGCGGTAGCCTTGCTGACCCCGGCCATCTTCTGATATCGGCTGGCAGTAATGTCCTGCAAAAAACCGTTCTCGTCACTGTCTAACAGCATTCGATCAAGCAACGCGGCCTGTTCTGCATTCAGTCGTTCGGAACCCCGTTGCTGCCAGAAACGGTTTTTGACCAGGGTCCGCGTGAACGTCTGCCGAGCTTGCTCCAGCGTGGCATTGAGGGTATCCAAAAACCAGACCAGCCAAGTGGTGACATCCAGGCTGCCTTTCTGGACCTGTCCCAGCACTCTATAGTAATCGGCCCGTTGCGCGAATATGGTCGCCGACATGGCATACAGGCGGATGCTCTGGCTATCGGCCTGAGAGAGAGCCAAATCGGTGAGGGCACGAGTAATACGACCATTGCCATCATCAAACGGGTGCAGCGTGACAACCCACAGGTGGCAGATGGCGGCACGTAGTAGAGGGTCAAGGCAGGGGTTATCCAGACTTGTATTAAACCAGTCGATAAAGGTGGTCAATGCCTGAGCTAGCCCTAGGCGCGGTGGGGCCTCGAAATGCACGATTGGTTGATCTAGTTGCCCAGATACCACTTGCATCGGCTCATCACCGCGCAGCTGACCCACGCGTACACGCTGCAATATCCTGTCGTCAGCGGGAAACAACCAGAGATGCCATTGCAGAAGGCGCTCCTGCGTCAGAGTCTGATTTCGATTGTCGATAGCATCGAGCATCAAGTTGGCCAATCCCTCAGAGCGAGCTGAGGTGGGATAGGGCCGAGGCTCCGATATATCTAGGCGATGAGCTAGCGATGAGCGTACCGATTGGGCATTGAGTCGTTCATCTTCGATGGCCGATGAGGCGAGGATATTGGCCAGTAGCGTATCGAGTGCCAGGGATTGTTGCTCCAGTGTCGAACAGTGGACTGAATGGAGGCCGAGGAGATACCCCATATTACGGTGCGCCACGCGCAGCAGTGGCTGTAGCTGTTCATCTTGCCAGCAAAAATTTGGCCAGTCCTCATGCTGCCAGATCCAGTCAGTTACCATGTGTTTGTCTCGTGATTTATCGTTGCAGGGTTCGGACTGTGACTGCGGAATGCCACATTTTGAGTCGAATCGATAACACATTTGGCTCAAAATATGAGCCGATAATAGCTGTGATTCGGCTCACTGCACAACCGAGATAGCGGAAACCACTGATTTTGGCTTAGTTAGCCAAAACCTTGAGCTGCTCTGCCCCCTACAGGCGACTACTAATGTACCAGTGGAAGGCTCGACTAAGCGCGCTCAGTCATCCAGAGAGGCAGCGACGTAACTCACATTACCATCGTGAATAAATTGACTTTTCTGTATTTTGTTATATAAGATGTATGGGAAATTTCATGACAAAAGCTTGAGTCAATCAGGCTGTTTTTTGTATCGATAAAGTCGACGTAAGTTATTGAAATTTAAGGTTTTATTTGAGCTGTGATGGATGCGAACGAGGGTTCGAATCCCTCCCTCACCGCCAAATTGAAAAGCCGACCTCAGGGTCTGCTTTTTGCTTTCCAAGTCGACACATATCTCTGATGTCGACGAGGGAGGGCGAGAACCCTCGCCGGGTTCGAGCAGAGCGGCTTGCCGCGATGAACGGCCGCGGGCCGCCCCGAAGGGGTGAGCCACGCAGTGGCGAATCATCCCTCCCTCACCGCCAAA
>NZ_CDDF01000005.1:746251-967420 GCF_000819865.1 Aeromonas eucrenophila | reverse complement strand
TGATGGGCGGCTCGGTTTGGACCCTGGTTCGACAAGAGGGCAGGATAGCCCTCTTGGACAGCTGCAGGCTGCCCATAGGGCGAGCGCCAGGGATGGCGCGAGTCAATCCCGACCACCGCCAAATAAAAAAACCGACCTCAGGGTCGGTTTTTTGCTTTCTGACATCGACTGAGGAAAGCCATCCCGATATAACTCCCCCCAGACAGTCAGCCACCCTCCAGGCCTTGCCTCTTCCCCATCATGCCTTCTTTATTTCAGCCGCCGGGCTGAGATCCCTCATCAGGATGTGATGGGAGTCTGAACCTAATGCTCATGATTCTGCCAACCGGGCCGAAACAAGAGGGTCACCACATTCGGTTTGGCCTCTCGGATATTGCTCACCGATTGGATATCATTTTGAAAAACTGATAGTTAAGTGGATACACTAGCCACATTTTTCGCATAGGGACACGGACACATGAGTCTGATCGGTTTGCTGTTAGCCTTGGCAGCCATTTTGGGTGGCAACCTCATCGAGGGGGGGCACCCCAGCGCCCTGCTCGACTTGCCCGCCTTCCTCATCGTGATCGGGGGCACGGTGGGTGCCGCACTGACGCAGTTTCCCTTCTCCGTGGTGGGTAAAACCTTGAAGCGCTTCAAGTGGCTCATCACCCCTCCCCGCCTCGACATGCTGGAGCAGGCCCAGTTGCTGGAGAATCTGGCGGGCAATGCACGGCGCAGCGGCATGCTGGCGTTGGAAGGCATGATCGATGACATCAAGGATCCCTTCCTGCAAAAGGGGGTGCAGATGATGGTCGACGGCTACGAGAAGACCAAGATCCACGAGGTGCTGGAGAACGAGATCGAATTCGAACACGAGGATCTCGAGCAGACTGTCAAGTTCTACGAAGCCATGGGCGGCTACTGCCCGACCATGGGGATCGTCGGCGCCGTGTTCGGCCTGATCCACGCCATGGGCCTGCTGGATGCACCGGACAAGCTCGGTGGCGCCATCGCGGTGGCCTTCATCGCCACCATCTACGGGGTCGGCGCCGCCAACCTGATCTTCCTACCATTTGGCAACCGCTACAAGGGCTTCGCCCATCAGATCCGCCACTACAAGGAGATGACCCTGACAGGCATCCTCTGCATCGTGGATGGCGAGTCACAGCAGCGGCTGCAAGTGACCCTTGAACCCTACCTCGGAGGTCACGGTGGCCAAAAAGAAAAAGCCTGAAGCCCCGGAGAACCATGAACGCTGGCTGGTCTCCTATGCCGACTTCATGACCCTGCTGTTTGCCCTGTTCGTGGTGCTCTACTCCTTCGCCATGGCCAAGCAGTCGGAGACCCGGGTGCTGATCCAGGGCTTTATCGAATCCTTGGGTAAAATAGGCCTCATCTCCATGCCCGCCGGCTCCCCGGTGATGCAAGGCGGTACCGGGATCCTGGAGCCCGAGTCCAAGACCACCCCCGGCTCCTCCCAGAAGGAGCAGGTGCTGGACACCCAGACCCCGGCCGCCGCGGCCGATCCCTTCAACGAGACCATAGGTGCCTCGGAGAAACCCAGCGCAACTCAGTCCTGGCCACACAAGACCAAGGAGCAGGATTGGGCCGCCGTCACCAAACAGAAGCTGGATCAGCAGCTCAAGAGCCAGATTGAATCCAAGGAGCTGGAGGTGGAGCAGCTCGGCAGCCAGCTGGTGATCCGGATCGGCGAGAAGACCCTGTTCCCCGCGGATTCTGCCTTCCTGCAGCCCCAGTTCATTCCACTGGTCAACAAGGTCTCCGATGTGCTGGCCACTATCCCCGGCATGGTGGTGGTGACCGGTCACACCGACAACTCACAGGCCCCGGTGGAGCTTTATCGCAACAACTGGGAGCTGTCGGTGCTGCGGGCGGCCACCATAGTCCACACCCTGCTCACCAATCCCAAGCTGGATTCACGGCGGGTCGTCGCCCAGGGGGCGGCCGACACTCAGCCCCGTTATCCCAACGATACCCCGGCCCATCGCCAGGCCAACCGGCGAGTGGAGATAGTGCTCTCCCAGGGCAAGGCCGCAGAGCAGGCGCTTCCCCTCCTCACCCCCTGATAACAAGACCCCGCCACGCGGGGTTTTTCATCTTTTCGATTAGTTTATTTTTCCAACGATCCAGTGATTTATCCTGCATCGTAAAAGCGATTGAAAATGATTCTCAAATAGGAACCTTGACCTCGCTAGCAAAAACCGATTTTCTTCCCCGCGATTAATAATTAATCCTTTGAAATGACATGTGAATCAACATCTCCATGGCATAATACGTAACACCCTTGTTAACTCACGTGATTAATTCGGTTAGGGAACACTCCTATGTTTGCTGATATTGCTGTCCAGCATTGGGCTTTTGCTGTCTATGTCGTTGGGGCCATCTGTATCTGCCTGACCATGATCGGCCTGGCGTCTTTGTTGGGGGGGCGAGCTTACGGCCGAGCCAAAAATAAGCCTTTCGAATCCGGCATCGACTCAGTCGGTAATGCCCGGCTGCGTTTCTCCGCCAAGTTTTACCTGGTTGCCATGTTCTTCGTCATCTTCGACGTCGAGGCACTCTACCTCTTCGCCTGGTCCGTTTCCGTTCGGGAAAGTGGCTGGGTCGGTTTTATTGAAGCCGCCATCTTTATCTCTCTGCTGCTGGTAGGCCTCATCTACCTGTGGCGTATCGGTGCACTCGACTGGGCACCGAAGAAACCTGTTCTGACTGACAAGAAGCCAGACTGAATTACTGATACTCCCTTTGAGGTTGCACCATGAAGTACACCCTGACCCGGATTGACCCGGATGCGCCCGTTGAGCGCTACCCGCAGGAACAGCGCCAAACCGTCGAGGATCCCCTGGCCCAAGAGGCCTCCCGCGGCATCATGATCGGGCGTCTCGAAGAGGTGTTGCAAGACACAGTCAACTGGGGCCGCAAGAACTCCCTCTGGCCCTATAACTTCGGCATCTCCTGCTGCTATGTGGAGATGTGTACCGCCTTCACCTCCCCCCATGACGTCGCCCGTTTCGGCGCCGAAGTCATCCGGGCCTCGCCACGTCAGGCGGACTTCATGGTGATCGCAGGGACCCCCTTCATCAAGATGGCCCCCGTCATCCAGCGCCTGTATGAGCAGTTGCTCGAACCCAAGTGGGTCATCTCCATGGGTGCTTGTGCCAACTCCGGTGGCATGTACGACATCTATTCCGTGGTGCAGGGCGTGGACAAGTTCCTGCCGGTCGACGTCTACATTCCCGGCTGCCCGCCCCGTCCCGAGGCCTTCTTGCAGGCGCTGATGCTGCTGCAGGACTCCATCGGCAAGGAACGTCGCCCCCTCTCCTGGGTGGTCGGCGATCAGGGGATTTACCGCCCGCAGATGCAGGCCGAGAAGGAACGCAAGCGCGGCGAACGGATCAACGTCACCAACCTGCGCACGCCGGATGAGATCTGATCATGAAACTGACTCGAGAATTCCCCAGTAACTACACCATGTCCCAGTGGCAGCCTTCTGATCACGCTGATGCCCAAGTGGTCGGCGAGCTGTTTGCCCACTTCGGTGCCGAGCGCTTCACCGTCCAGAGCACCCGCACCGGCGTACCGGTCATCTGGCTCTCCCGCGAGCTGCTGCTTGACGTGATCGGCTTCTTGCGCAAGCTTCCTTCCCCCTTCGTGATGCTGTTCGATCTCAGCGCCACCGACGAGCGGATGCGCAGCCATCGCCACGGCCTGCCCGAGAGCGACTTCACCGTCTTCTATCACCTTATCTCCATCGACCGTAACGCCGATGTGATGCTGAAGGTGCCGCTCAAAGAGAGCGATCTGAATCTGCCAACCATCAGCAAACACTTCCCCAACGCCAACTGGTACGAGCGTGAAGTCTGGGATCTGATGGGGATCACCTTCGATGGCCACCCCCATCTGACCCGCATCATGATGCCCAAGAGCTGGCAGGGTCACCCGCTGCGCAAGGACTACCCGGCGCGCGCCACCGAATTCGATCCCTTCATGCTCGATGCGGTCAAGCAGGATCAAGAGCAGGACAACCTGCTGTTCAAACCCGAAGAGTGGGGCATGAGCCGTGGCAACGAGAACGAGGACTACATGTTCTTGAACTTGGGGCCCAACCACCCGTCCGCCCACGGCGCCTTCCGCCTGGTGCTGCAGCTCGATGGTGAGGAGATCCGCAACTGCGTCCCCGACATCGGCTATCACCACCGCGGCGCCGAAAAGATGGGTGAGCGCCAGTCCTGGCACAGCTACATCCCCTACACCGATCGGGTCGAGTACCTGGGCGGTTCGCTCAACAACATGCCTTACGTGCTGGCGGTCGAGAAGCTGGCTGGGATCAAGGTGCCGCAACGGGTCGACATGATCCGGGTGCTGATGTCGGAGCTGTTCCGCATCCAGAGCCATCTGTTGTTCATCGGTACCTACATCCAGGACGTGGGCGCCATGACCCCCGTGTTCTTCACCTTTACCGACCGCCAGAAGATCTACACCATCATCGAAGCCATCACGGGCGCACGCATGCACCCGGCCTGGTTCCGCATCGGCGGGGTGGCCCACGATCTGCCGGTGGGTTGGGCTCGCCTCATCCAGGAGAACCTGCTGGACTGGCTGCCCAAGCGGCTGATGGATTATGAAAAAGCCGCCATGCGCAACAGCATCTTGCGCGGCCGCAGCATCGGCGTCGCCGCCTACAACACCGAGCAGGCGCTGGCCTGGGGCACCACGGGCGGTGGCCTGCGCGCTACCGGCCTCAACTTCGACGTGCGCAAATGGCGTCCCTACTCCGGCTACGATCAGTTCGAGTTCGAGGTGCCGGTGGGTGCCAACGGCGATGCCTACGACAGAGCCATGGTGCGTTTCGAGGAAATTCGCCAGAGCCTGCGCATCATAGAGCAGTGCGTGAAGAACATGCCGGAGGGGCCGTTCAAAGCGGATCACCCGCTCACCACGCCGCCGCCCAAAGAGCGCACCCTGCAAGACATCGAAACCCTGATCACCCACTTCCTGCAAGTGTCCTGGGGCCCGGTGATGCCGGCCGCCGAGTCCTTCCAGATGATAGAGGCGAGCAAGGGGATAAACAGTTACTACCTGACCAGCGACGGCTCCACCATGAGCTACCGGACCCGGATCCGCACCCCGAGCTTCGCTCACCTGCAGCAGATCCCCTCGGTGATCCGCGGCCAGATGGTGTCGGATCTCATCGTCTACCTGGGCAGTATCGATTTCGTTATGTCGGATGTGGATCGTTAAGTCCCCGCAGCGCTCACACCAGAACGCAACGGGACAAGAAGAATAAGCGACAGAAGGTCAAGTCATGAGCCAGCAATGTCAGTGCCAAAATACAGCGTCCCCAGCGGGACAAGGCGGATGCCAGGGCAAGGGAGACGGTTTCGTCCTGAGCCAGGCAGAACGCGACGCCATCGGGCATGAGATACACCACTACGAAGACCCCCGTGCCGCCAGCATCGAAGCGCTCAAGATAGTGCAGCAGGCCCGCGGCTGGGTACCGGACGGTGCCATCCATGCCATCGCCGCCGAGCTCGGCATTCCCGCCAGCGACGTGGAAGGGGTCGCTACTTTCTATAGCCAGATCTTCCGCCAACCGGTGGGTCGTCACATCATTCGCGTCTGTGACAGCATGGTCTGCTACATCAACGGTCACGAGCAGTTGTTGGCCGGCCTGAAAGAGGTCATGGATCTGGCTCCCGGCCAGACCTCGGCCGACGGCCGCTTCACCCTGCTGCCGGTCTGCTGCCTCGGCAATTGCGACAAGGGGCCGGCGCTGATGATCGACGACGACACCTACGGTGGGCTCGATGCCGTCGGCCTGCTCAAGACCCTGGAGGCCTACCCATGAGTCTTGCATCCTTTGGCACCGCCAACCGCACCGCCCGTGCGGCCGAGACTCATCCGCTCACCTGGCGGCTGCGGGACGACGGCCAGCCGGTCTGGCTGGACGAATACCAGTCCAAGCAGGGTTATGACGCCGCCCGCAAGGCACTAGGCCAGATGAGCCCTGACGAGATCGTCGGCACCGTCAAGGACGCCGGCCTCAAGGGCCGCGGCGGCGCCGGCTTCTCCACCGGTGTGAAGTGGGGCCTGATGCCCAAAGACGAGAGCATGAACATCCGTTACCTGCTCTGCAACGCCGACGAGATGGAGCCGAACACCTGGAAGGATCGGCTGCTGATGGAGCAACTGCCCCATCTGCTGATCGAGGGGATGATCATCTCCGCCAAGGCCCTCAAGGCCTATCGCGGCTACATCTTCCTGCGCGGTGAATACGTCGATGCCGCCATCAACCTGCGCCGTGCGGTGGAAGAGGCCAAGGCCGCCGGCCTGCTCGGCAAGAACATCCTGGGTTCGGGCTTTGATTTTGAGCTGTTCGTTCACACTGGCGCCGGGCGTTACATCTGCGGCGAAGAGACGGCACTCATCAACTCCCTGGAAGGGCGCCGCGCCAACCCGCGCGCCAAGCCCCCCTTCCCCGCCGTCTCCGGCGTCTGGGGCAAGCCGACCTGCGTCAACAACGTCGAGACCCTGTGCAACGTGCCCGCCATCATCGGCAACGGCGTCGAGTGGTACAAGGGATTGGCGCTGCCGGGCTCGGAAGATCACGGCACCAAGCTGATGGGCTTCTCCGGACGGGTCAACAACCCCGGGGTCTGGGAGCTGCCCTTCGGCATCACCGCCCGCGAGTTGTTTGAAGACTACGCCGGTGGCATGAAGCCCGGCTATCGCCTGAAAGCCTGGCAACCGGGCGGTGCCGGCACCGGCTTCCTGCTGCCCGAGCACCTGGATGCCCAGATGTATGCCGGCGGCATCGGCAAGGTCGGCACCCGCATGGGCACCGGCCTGGCCATGGCGGTGGATGACAGCATCAACATGGTGGGGCTCTTGCGCAACATGGAAGAGTTCTTCGCCCGCGAATCCTGCGGCTGGTGCACCCCCTGCCGCGACGGCCTGCCCTGGAGCGTCAAGCTGCTGCGCGCGCTGGAGCGTGGCGAGGGTCAGCAGGGTGATCTGGCCACGCTGGAACAGCTGGTCAATTTCCTCGGCCCAGGCAAGACCTTCTGCGCCCATGCCCCTGGCGCCGTCGAGCCCCTTGGCAGTGCCATGAAGTATTTCCGCGCCGAGTTCGAGGCCGGGATCAAGGCACCGCAGGACAATCGCAAGCTGCTCAAAGGGATCCAGCCCAACCTGCTGGGCGAACGCTGGTAAGACGCGACTGCGCGTCCGCAGCTGGTCCTCTGAACTAGCGCGAGCCAAAGATTTTATCTAATTGAAGTCAGGGAAGTTGTATGGCCACCATTCATGTAGACGGTAAAGAGTACGAGGTAGACGGGGCAGACAATCTGCTGCAAGCCTGTCTGTCCTTAGGGCTTGACGTCCCCTATTTTTGCTGGCATCCGGCGCTCGGTAGCGTCGGCGCCTGCCGCCAGTGTGCGGTCAAGCAATATCAGAATGCCGACGACAAGCGCGGCCGCCTGGTCATGTCCTGCATGACCCCCTCCACCGATGGCAGCTATATCTCCATCGAGGATGAAGAGGCGAAAGAGTTCCGCAAGACGGTGGTGGAGTGGCAGATGACCAACCACCCCCACGACTGCCCGGTGTGTGAAGAGGGGGGAGCCTGCCACCTGCAAGACATGACGGTGATGACCGGCCACAACAGCCGTCGCTACCGCTTCACCAAGCGCACCCACCAGAATCAGGATCTGGGCCCCTTCATCAATCACGAGATGAACCGTTGCATCGCCTGCTATCGCTGTGTCCGTTACTACAAGGATTACGCTGGCGGCGAGGATCTCGGTGTCTATGGCGCCCACGACAACGTCTATTTCGGCCGGGTCGAAGACGGTACCCTGGAGAGCGAGTTCTCCGGCAACCTGGTGGAGGTCTGCCCCACCGGCGTGTTCACCGACAAGACCCACTCCGAGCGCTACAACCGCAAGTGGGACATGCAGTTCGCCCCCAGCATCTGCCAAGGGTGTTCGGTCGGCTGCAACATCAGCCCGGGTGAGCGTTACGGCGAGCTGCGCCGCATCGAGAACCGCTACCACGGCGCCCTGAACCACTACTTCCTGTGTGATCGCGGCCGCTTCGGCTACGGTCACGTCAACCTGAGCGATCGTCCGCGCCAGCCCCTGCTCCATGACGGCAACGACAGACTCGCCATCACGGTGGACGGTGCCCTGAACCGCGCCGCCGATGCCCTGCGCACCGCCGCCGGCGTCATCGGCATCGGCTCCCCACGCGCCTCCCTGGAGAGCAACTTCGCCCTGCGCGAGCTGGTTGGCGCCGCCAACTTCTATAGCGGCGTCGAGCAAAGCGAGTGGGAATGCCTGCAGAAGATGCTGCAGATCCTGCAACAGGGTGGCGTACGCACCCCTAGCCTGCGGGACATGGAAGAGGCCGACGCCGTGCTGGTGCTCGGTGAAGACGTCACCCAGACTGCCGCCCGCATCGCCCTGGCCCTGCGCCAGGCGGTCAAGGGCAAGGGGCGCGAGATCGCCCGCAAGCTGAAGGTGGATCTGTGGCAGGTCGCCGCGGTGCAGACCCTGGCCCAGAACGAGCGCTACCCGCTGCTCATCACCAGCCTGGACAGCACCCGTCTGGACGACGTGGCGAGCGGCACCCTGCACGCGCCTCACGCGGATCAAGCGCGCCTCGGCTTCGCCATCGCTCACCTGCTCGACGGCTCGGCCCCTGCCTTGACGGATCTGGCTCCCGAGCAGCAAGCCCTGGCCGCACAATGGGCCGAGCTGCTTGGCAACGCCAAGAAGCCGCTCATCATCGCAGGCTCAGGTGCCCGCTCCCAGGCACTGCTCGAGGCGGCAAGCAACATAGCCCGCGCCCTCAAGGGTCGTGGTCAGGCCGTAGAGCTGGCGCTGGTGGCACAAGAAGTCAACAGCCTGGGGCTGGCCATGCTGACCGACACAGCCGCGCCGCTCGAAGCCGCACTGGAACGCATCGAGCGCGATGACAATCTCGCGCTCATCACCCTGGAGAACGATCTCTATCGCCGCGCCGCTCGCAGCCGGGTCGATGCCGCCCTCGACCGCCTGCAACACCTGCTGGTTGTCGATCACCAGGACACCGGCACCGCTCAGAAGGCAGGCCTGGTATTGCCCGCCGCCAGCTTCGCCGAGGGTGATGGCACAGTCGTGAACATGGAAGGCCGCGCCCAGCGCTTCTTCCAGGTCTATGCCCCCGCCTTCTACGACGCCGACATTCAGGTGCGCGAGAGCTGGCGCTGGCTGGCCGCGCTGCAAGGCGCCCTGGACCGCAAGCCCCTGCGCTGGAATACCTTCGATGAGGTGAGCACGGCCTGCGCCGCCAGTGCCCCGCTGCTGGCCACCATGCGCGAAGCCGCCCCCAACGCGGGTCTGCGCATCCGTGGCATGAAGCTCGCCCGCGAACCGCACCGCTACAGCGGTCGCACCTCCATGCTGGCGGATCAGAACGTGAGCGAGCCTCGGGTCGCGCAAGATCCCGACTCGCCGTTCAACTTCTCCATGGAAGGCTACGCCGGTGCCCGCCAACCCCTGCAACAGGTGCCCTTCGCCTGGGCGCCGGGCTGGAACTCACCGTCCGCCTGGAACAAGTTCCAGGATGAAGTGGGTGGCAACCTGCGCGCCGGGGATCCCGGTCGCCGTCTGCTGGAAGCGGGTGAGGACAGCCTCGGCTGGTTCGACCGCATCCCCACTCCCTTCCAGGCCCAAGAGGCGCTGCAGGTGGTGAGTTACGATCAGCTGTTCGGTGGCGACGAGCTCTCCGCCCGTAGCCCGGTCATCCAGGCACGGATGAGCGAGCCCACCCTGGTGCTGAACCCGGCCGACGCCGCCCGTCTGGCCCTCAACGCCGGCAGCCTGGTTGCCTTCTCCTGGGGTGGCCACCACTGGCGGCTGACCCTGCGCCTGAGCGACACACTGGCCAAGGGACTGCTCGGCCTGCCGCTCGGTGCCAATGGCCTGCCGACCGCGCTGCATCAGACCTATGTGAACAACTTGCAGGAGGCCATAGCATGAGCCACGTGCTGATCACCCTTTCTCAACGCGACAACCAGCAGGAGGCCAGCCGATGAGCGATTCGCTGATTGACCTGCTGCTGGAGGTGGGCAAGGCCCTGATCGTGCTGGTGGGGATCGTGGGGGCCGGTGCCTTCATGAGCTTCATCGAGCGCCGCCTGCTGGCGCTCTGGCAGGATCGCTACGGCCCCAACCGGGTGGGCCCCTTCGGCCTGCTGCAGCTGGCGGCCGACATGGTCAAGATGTTCTTCAAGGAGGACTGGATCCCGCCGTTCGCCGATCGCCGGATCTTCGTGCTGGCCCCCATCATCGCCTTTACCGCCTTCATTCTGGCGTTTGCGGTGGTGCCCATCACCCCCACCTGGGGCGTGGCGGATCTGAACGTGGGCCTGCTCTACATCCTGGCCATCGCGGGGCTGGCGGTCTACGCCGTGCTGTTCGCCGGCTGGTCGAGCAACAACAAATACTCCCTGCTCGGCAGCCTGCGGGCCTCGGCCCAGACCCTCTCCTACGAGGTGTTCCTCGGCCTGTCCCTGATGGGCATAGTGATTCAGACCGGCAGCTTCAACCTGCGGGAGATCGTCGAGGCCCAGGCAGGGCTCTGGAACGTGGTACCCCAGATCCTGGGTTTCGTCACCTTCCTGTTTGCCGGCGTCGCCGTCACCCACCGCCACCCGTTCGATCAGCCGGAGGCCGAGCAGGAGCTCGCCGATGGCTATCACATCGAGTACGCGGGCATGAAATGGGGTCTGTTCTTCGTGGGCGAGTACATCGGCATAGTGCTGATCTCCTCCCTCATCGTGACCCTGTTCTTCGGTGGCTGGCACGGCCCCTGGCTGCCGCCCTTCATCTGGTTCGCCCTGAAGACCGCCTGTTTCATGGTGTTCTTCATCCTGCTGCGGGCTTCCCTGCCTCGCCCGCGCTTCGACCAGGTGATGTCCTTTGGCTGGAAAGTCTGCCTGCCGTTGACCCTTCTCAATATGTTGGTCACCGGCGCCGTAGTGCTGATGAACGTGCAGTGAGGCACCTATGAAAATCATTAATATCATCAAGGGTGTTGGCACCCAACTGCGCAGTCTGGGGATGGTGTTCTCCCATGCCTGGCGGCCCCGCGAGACCCTGAGCTACCCGGAGCAGGCCGTCTATGCGGCGCCCCGTTTCCGTGGTCGCATCGTCTTGACCCGCGACCCCGACGGCGACGAGCGCTGTGTGGCATGCAACCTGTGCGCCGTCGCCTGTCCGGTCGGTTGCATCTCCCTGCAAAAAGCGGAGCGGGATGATGGGCGCTGGTACCCGGAGTTCTTCCGCATCAACTTCTCCCGTTGCATCTTCTGCGGCCTGTGTGAGGAAGCCTGCCCCACCACCGCCATCCAGCTCACCCCGGATTTCGAGATGGGTGAGTATCGTCGCCAGGACCTGGTGTACGAGAAGGAAGATCTGCTGATAAGCGGCCCCGGCAAGTACCCGGACTACAACTTCTATCGCATGAGCGGTATGGCTATCGACGGCAAACCGAAAGGGGATGCCGAGAACGAAGCCAAACCCATCGATGTCAAGAGCCTGCTGCCCTAGGAGTCAATCATGGAACTGGCATTTTATGCCGCGGCCCTGGTCGCCATTTACAGCACGCTGCGGGTGATCAGCACCAGCAACCCGATGCACGCGCTGCTCAATCTCATCATCTCGCTCATCGCCGTGGCCATGATCTTCTTCTGCCTTGGTGCCTCCTTCGCGGGTGCCCTGCAGGTGATCGTCTACGCCGGCGCCATCATGGTGCTGTTCGTGTTCGTGGTGATGATGCTGAACCTGGGCTCGGCCCAGGATCAGGAACGCAACTGGCTCACCCCCAAGACCTGGGGCGGGCCAGCCCTGCTCTCCATCATCCTGCTCGGCTTCCTGGCCTACGGCATCCTCGGCGTCACCGGTGGTGTGCTCGGCCTGACCGACGTCAGTGCCAAGGAAGTCGGCATCGCCCTGTTCGGCCCCTACGTGCTGGCGGTGGAGCTCGCCTCCATCCTGCTGCTGGCGGGCCTGGTCACCGCCTATCACCTGGGCCGTGAGGACAAGAACGGAGAGGTGCTCTCCGTGCCCAAACCCCCCGTGCGCCCATCTCAAGAAGGAGGTCAGCAATGAGTGGCATTCCCATGGAACACGGCTTGTTGCTGGCAGCCATCCTGTTCTGTATCGGCCTGTGCGGTCTGTTAATTCGCCGTAACTTGCTGTTTATCCTCATGAGTATCGAAATCATGATGAATGCGTCCGCACTGGCGTTCGTGGTGGCTGGCAGCCGCTGGGCCCAGGCTGATGGCCAGATCATGTACATACTGGTGATTTCTCTGGCGGCAGCGGAGGCCAGCATTGGCCTGGCCCTGTTACTGCTGCTCTATCGTCGTTACCACACCCTCAGCGTGGACACTGTGAGCGAGATGCGCGGATGAGCCTCCTATTCCTGACTTTCCTGTTCCCGCTGTTGGGCTGGCTGGTGCTGGCCTTCTCCATCGGCCGCTTCGGCGAGCGCACCTCCGCGCTCATCGGCGTCGGCAGCATAGGCCTGTCGGCCCTGACCACTATCTGGGTTGGCATCGACTTCCTCGGCAACATGCCGGAAGGTGGCGTCTACACCCAGACCCTGTGGCAATGGATGGCGGTGGGTGAATTCACCCCCAGCTTCCGTCTGGCGCTGGATGGGCTGTCGCTGACCATGTTGGGTGTGGTGACTGGGGTGGGTTTCTTCATCCACCTGTTCGCCTCCTGGTACATGCGTGGGGAAGAGGGTTATTCGCGCTTCTTCACCTACACCAACCTGTTCATCGCCAGCATGGTGTTCCTGGTGCTGGCCGATGACCTGCTGTTCGTCTATCTCGGTTGGGAAGGCGTGGGCCTGTGCAGCTACCTGCTGATCGGCTTCTACTACCGCAATCCTGCCAACGGGGCTGCCGCCCTCAAGGCGTTCGTGGTGACCCGGGTCGGTGACGTCTTCCTCGCCATCGGCCTGTTCGTCCTGTACCGGGAACTCGGTACCCTTAACATCCACGAGCTGCTGGTACGGGCTCCGGCGATGTTTGCCGAGGGCTCCCCTGCCCTGTCGTTCGCCTGCCTGATGCTGCTCGGTGGCGCCGTCGGTAAATCCGCCCAGCTGCCGCTGCAGACCTGGCTTGCCGACGCCATGGCGGGTCCGACCCCGGTCTCGGCGCTGATCCACGCGGCCACCATGGTGACCGCCGGTGTCTATCTCATCGCCCGTACCCACGGTCTGTTCCTGCTGGCCCCCGAGATCCTGCATCTGGTGGCGCTGGTGGGTGCCATCACCCTGGTGCTGGCAGGCTTTGCCGCCCTGGTGCAGACCGACATCAAGCGGATCCTGGCCTATTCCACCATGAGCCAGATCGGCTACATGTTCCTGGCCCTCGGGGTCGGTGCCTGGGATGGGGCCATCTTCCACCTGATGACCCACGCCTTCTTCAAGGCGCTCTTGTTCCTCTCCGCCGGTGCCGTCATCGTCGCGACCCACCACGAGCAGAACATCTTCAAGATGGGGGGTCTGCGCAAGAGCCTGCCGCTGGTCTATGCCTGCTTCCTGGTCGGGGGCTCGGCACTGGCCGCGCTGCCGCTGGTGACCGCCGGTTTCTACAGCAAGGACGCCATCCTCTGGCAGGTGCAGGCCAGTGGCCAGAACACCCTGCTGTGGGCCGGTCTGGTGGGGGCCTTCCTGACCTCCCTCTACACCTTCCGTCTGATCTTCATCGCCTTCCACGGCAAGCCGCAAACCGAGGCCCATGCCGGTCACGGCCTGGCGCACAAGCTGCCGCTGCTGGTGCTGTTGGTGCTCTCCACCGCCATCGGTGCCTGGATCACGCCCCCCCTGGCGGGTGTGCTGCCGGCGGGCCCTGGCGATCACATCGAAGAGGGCCGTCACAGCCTGGAGATCCTGTCCGGCGTCATCGCCGTGGCGGGCATCGCACTCGCCGCCTTCCTGTTCCTTGGCGAGCGTCGCCTGGCAAGAAGTATTGCCGAGAGCGCACCTGGCCGTCTGCTCAGCACCCTCTGGTTCAACGCCTGGGGCTTCGACTGGCTGTATGACAAGCTCTGGGTCAAACCCTACCTGCTGGCGACCCGCTTGCTTGGCAAGGATCCGCTGGACTGGATGATGAACCTGCCCGCCGTACTGGCATACAGTGGTCATCAGATACTGGCCTGGACTGTCACCGGCAAGTTGCGCTGGTACGCAGCCTCCATGGGGATGGGCGCCGTCCTGATCCTGGCGCTGCTGCTGCTCGGTTGACGTCGATGCATTCCCTGAATTCACTGCAGGCCTGCGGGCCTGCTCAGCGACTAGAACCTATGAGAGAGCTGATATCGTGACCTTACTCTGGATCTTGTTAATTCCTTTTATCGGCGGCTTGCTCTGCTGGCAGATGGAGCGCCTCGGTGGACAGTTCGTCCGCTGGGTAGCCCTGCTGTCCATGAGTGCCTGCCTGTTGCTCTCCGGCGCCATCTGGTTTAGTGGTGATTTCAGCCTGGCAAACCCCGGCCTCCCCGTCTGGGCGGCCGAGTGGCAATTGCCCTGGATCCCCCGCTTCGGCATCTCACTGCACCTGGCGGTGGATGGTCTCTCCCTGCTGATGGTGATGCTCACCAGCTTCATCGGCGTGCTGGCCATCCTCTGTTCCTGGAAAGAAATCGTGCAGCGCATTGGCTTCTTCCACCTGAACCTGCTGTGGATCCTGGGCGGCGTGCTCGGCGTCTTCATGGCGGTGGATCTGTTCCTGTTCTTCTTCTTCTGGGAGATGATGCTGGTTCCGATGTACTTCCTGATCGCGCTCTGGGGCCACTCGGTCACCGACGGTAAATCCCGTATCAACGCCGCCACCAAGTTCTTCATCTACACCCAGGCGAGCGGCCTCATCATGCTGGTCGCCATCCTGGGACTGGTGCTGACCCACCACGCCGCCACTGGTGTCTTCACCTTCAACTACCTGGACCTGCTCAATACCCCGATGAGCACAGGCGTACAGTGGTTGCTGATGCTGGGCTTCTTCATCGCCTTCGCGGTCAAGATGCCGCTGGTGCCGTTGCACGGCTGGCTGCCGGATGCCCACAGCCAGGCGCCGACCGCGGGTTCCGTGGATTTGGCAGGGATCCTGCTGAAGACCGCTGCTTACGGCCTGCTGCGCTTCACCCTGCCGCTGTTCCCCGAGGCGTCTGCCCAGTTCGCGCCCTATGCCATGGGGCTGGGTCTGTTCGGCATTGTCTACGGTGCACTGCTGGCCTTCGCCCAAACCGACATCAAGCGACTGGTGGCCTACACCAGTATCTCCCACATGGGCTTCGTGATGATCGCCATCTACTCCGGTAGCGAGCTCGCGCTGCAAGGCGCCGTGGTACAGATGATCGCCCACGGCCTCTCCGCCGCCGGCCTGTTCATCCTGTGCGGCCAGCTCTACGAGCGTCTGCACACCCGTGATCTGCGCCAGATGGGCGGCCTCTGGGGACGCCTGCGCTACCTGCCGGGTGTGATGCTGTTCTTCTCGGTCGCCTCGCTGGGGATGCCGGGCACCGGCAACTTCATCGGCGAGTTCCTGATCCTCATCGGCAGCTTCCAGGTGGCGCCGATCATGACCATCATCGCCACCTTCGGCCTGGTGCTGGCCTCGGTCTACTCCCTCATCATGCTGCAACGGGCCTGCTTCGGTGCCCCCAAGGATGACAAACCCCTCAAGGGCCTGGACAGCCGTGAGCTGGCCATGATGCTGACCATCGCCGGCCTCTTGGTACTGCTCGGGGTCTATCCCCAGCCGGTGCTCGATACCGCCAGCAGCAGCCTGCTGAACGTGCTGCACTGGTATGCGCTGCCGAGCACAGGAGCCTTGCAATGATGACTTCTCTTCTGCTGCCTTCCTTGTCCATTACAGGAGCACTGTCATGACGTTTACCGCAGCTCAACTGCTGGCCCTGCTGCCCCTGCTGCTGACCACGGGGGCCATGGTGGCCCTGATGCTGGCCATCGCCTGGAAGCGCTGTGATGACACCGCCTTCGTGGTGACCATCACGGGTCTGAACCTGGCCCTCTTCTCCCTGCCCATCGTGATGGCCCAGGGGGATCAGGGCGTCACTCCCCTGCTGCAAGTGGACGCTTACGCCGTCTTCTACATGGGGCTGGTACTCATCGGTGCCCTGGCAACCTGTACCTTCGGCCGCTCCTGGCTCAAGGGCTATCCGGACAACCGGGAAGAGTTCTACCTGCTGCTGCTGATCGCCACCGCCGGTGGCCTGGTGCTGGCGGGTTCCCGCCACCTCGCCTCCCTGTTCATCGGGATCGAGATGCTGACCCTGCCGATGTTCGGTCTGGTGGGCTATGCCTACCGCGAGCGTCATTCCCTGGAAGCCAGCATCAAGTACATGGTGCTCTCCGCCGCCGCCACCGCCTTCCTGCTGTTTGGCATGGCGCTGCTCTACGCCCAGGCCGGCAGCCTGAGCTTCAGCGATCTCGGCCTGACCCTGGCCCAGAGCCCGGCTCACCATCCGCTGCTGATGGGCGGCCTGGGTCTGATGCTGGTGGGCTTCGCCTTCAAGCTCTCCCTCGCCCCCTTCCACCTCTGGACCCCGGACGTGTACGAGGGTGCCCCGGCACCGGTCGCTACCTTCCTCGCGACCGTCAGCAAGATCGCGGTGTTCTGCGTGCTGCTGCGCTTCTATCTGGCGGTCCCTGCCACCGGCGATCCCATGTTCCACTGGCTGCTGGCAGCCATTGCGGTCGTGTCCATCGTCGTCGGTAACCTGCTGGCGCTGATCCAGACCAACATCAAGCGGATGATGGGCTACTCCTCCATCTCCCACTTCGGCTATCTGCTGGCGGTGGTGGTGGCGAGCCGCCTCGGCCAGATGCCGGTGGAAGCTGCCGGCGTCTACCTGCTGATGTACCTGTTCACCAGCCTGGGGGCGTTTGGCGTCATCAGCATGATGTCCAGCCCCTATCGCGGCAAGGATGCGGACTCCCTGCACAGCTACCGCGGTCTATTCTGGCATCGTCCTTACCTGACCGCCGTCATGACGGTGATGATGCTCTCCTTGGCGGGCATCCCCATGACCCTGGGCTTCATCGGCAAGTTCTACCTCATCGGCGTCACCGTCGATGCCAAGCTGTGGTGGCTCTCCGGCGCCATAGTTCTCGGCAGCGCCCTGGGGCTCTACTACTACCTGCGGGTCATGGTCACCCTCTACCTGCGCGAGCCCGGCATGCAATTGCGCGATGCCAAGGCCGACTGGGCTTTCTCCTCCGGGGGCCTGGTGGTGCTGCTCTCCGCCATTCTGGTGGTGGCGCTGGGTATCTATCCCCAGCCGGTCATCAGCCTGGTGCAGGGCTTCCAGAACGTGGTGCTGCACTAAGCACTCACCCGTCACAGCACAACAAACCGGCCCACGTGGCCGGTTTTTTTATGCCCCATCCAAGACGGTATCTATCCTGCATCCTGCTCCAGCCGGTAATGCGCCGCCCTCCCCTTTCACCCCTCGCCATCCCCTCCTGATCCAGCGTCAAAGGGCCGGGGCTGCTACATGCTACAGGCTGAGTCCTGAGCCCTGAGCCCTGAGCCCTGAGTCAGGATCATTCACGCAGCGCCTGTGCTGCGCCCATAAAAAACCGGCCTGTTGGCCGGTTTTTCATTGTTGCTGTGTACGCGGCGGGGATTACCCCAGACGCACGCGCGCGTTGCGGAACATCCGCATCCAGGCGCCGTCCTCGCCCCAGTTGTCCGGGTGCCAGGAGTTGGCCACGGTGCGGAACACCCGCTCCGGGTGCGGCATCATGATAGTGGCGCGACCGTCCTGACTGGTCACGGCTGTGATGCCGTCCGGTGCGCCATTCGGGTTGGCCGGGTACTGCTCGGTGACCTGACCACGGTTGTCCACGAAGCGCAGACCCACCAGCTTGCTCCCTTGCAGGGCGGCCAGATGGGCGGCATCACGCACCTCCACTCGCCCTTCCCCGTGGGAGACGGCGATGGGCATGACAGATCCGGCCATGCCGGCGAAGAAGGCGGAGGGCGACTCCTGCACCTGCACCAGGCTGAAGCGTGCCTCGAAGCGCTCTGAGCGGTTGCGCACGAAGCGCGGCCAGAGATCGGCACCCGGGATGAGATCACGCAGGTTGGACATCATCTGGCAACCGTTGCAGACCCCAAGGGAGAGCGTATCGCCACGCTCGAAGAAGCGCTGGAACTGCTCGCGCGCGCCGTCGTTGAACAGGATGGACTTGGCCCAGCCCTCACCTGCCCCCAGCACGTCGCCGTAGGAGAAGCCACCACAGGCCACCAGGCTCTGGAACTGGCTTAGCTCAACACGACCGGACAAGATGTCGCTCATATGCACGTCGACGGCGGTGAAGCCGGCACGGTCAAACGCCGCCGCCATCTCCACGTGGGAGTTGACCCCCTGCTCGCGCAGCACCGCCAGACGGGGGGAGACCCCGCGGGCGATGTAGGGGGCGGCCACGTCTTCACTCGGGTTGAAGCTTAAGGACGCGTGCAGACCCGGGTCGGTCGCATCCTGGCGGGCTGCGTGTTCCTGATCCGCGCACTCGGGGTTGTCCCGCAGGCGCTGCATCTGCCAGCTGGTCTCGCCCCAGGCGGTGCGAAGGGCGGTGCGGCTGGCGCGATAGACCTCTGTGCCTGCGCGCTCGAGGGTGATGAGATCCCCCTCACGCACCGTGCCCAGCACGTGGGAACAGGCAGCCAAACCATGGCCAGCCAGCAGGGTCAGCACGGCCTCCTTGTCATCGCGGCGCACCTGGATGACGGCACCCAGCTCCTCGTTGAACAGGGCCGGCAGCAGCTCGCCGCCGATGCGATCGAGCTGGATGTCGAGGCCGCAATGACCGGCGAAGGCCATCTCGGTCAGGGTGACGAAGAGGCCACCGTCGGATCTGTCGTGGTAGGCGATGAGTTTTCTGTCCGCCACCAGCGTCTGGATGGCGTTGAAGAAGCCCTTGAGCTGCACCGGGTTGTCGAGATCCGGTGCACTGTCGCCGAGCTGGCGATAGACCTGAGCCAGGGCCGAGGCGCCGAGGCGCTGCTTACCATTGCCAAGGTCAATCAGGATGAGGTCGGTCTCGCCGAGATCAGTACGCAGCTGCGGGGTGACGGTATTGCGCACATCCTCCACCCGGGCGAAGGCGGTGATCAGCAGGGAGAGCGGCGAGGTGACGCTGCGCTCCTCACCGGCTTGTTGCCAGCGGGTCTTCATGGACATGGAGTCCTTGCCGACCGGGATGGTGATGCCAAGGGCCGGGCAGAGCTCCTCGCCCACCGCCTTGACCGCCTCATAGAGGCCGGCGTCTTCCCCCGGGTGACCGGCGGCGGCCATCCAGTTCGCGGAGAGCTTGACCCGCTTGAGGGAACCGATGTGAGCCGGCGCCAGGTTGGTCAGGGCCTCGGCCACCGCCATACGAGCGGAGGCGGCGTGGGAGAGCAGCGCCACCGGGGTGCGTTCACCCAGGGACATGGCCTCGCCGTGGTAGCCGTCGTAGGTCGCCGCGGTGACGGCGCAATCCGCCACCGGGATCTGCCAGGGGCCGACCATCTGATCACGGTTGACCAGCCCGGTCACGCTGCGATCGCCGATGGTGATGAGGAAGGACTTCTCCGCCACCGTCGGCAGACGCAGCACCCGCTCGGCCGCCTCGCTGAGGGTGATGCCGTCGAGCGCGAGGGGCTTGCCCTGGGCCGGCAGGCTGGTGACGTCGCGGTGCATCTTGGGCGCCTTGCCGAGCAGCACGTCCAGCGGCAGATCGATGGGCTGATTGTCAAAATGCGCATCGCTGAGGGTCAGATGCTTCTCCTCGATGGCGGTGCCGATGACGGCATAAGGCGCCCGCTCACGCTCGCACAGCGCCTTGAACTGGGGCAGCTTGTCCTGGGCCACCGCCAGCACGTAACGCTCCTGGGATTCGTTGCACCAGATCTCGAGGGGGCTCATGCCCGGCTCGTCGCACTGGATGGCACGCAGGTCGAACTTGCCGCCGCGCTCGCCGTCGTTGACCAGCTCAGGCATGGCGTTGGAGAGGCCGCCCGCACCCACGTCGTGGATGAAGACGATGGGGTTGTCGTCGCCAAGCTGCCAGCAGCGGTCGATCACTTCCTGGCAACGGCGCTCCATCTCGGGGTTGTCCCGCTGCACCGAGGCAAAGTCCAGATCCTCGGCAGACTGGCCGGAAGCCATGGAGGAGGCAGCACCGCCACCGAGGCCGATGTTCATGGCCGGGCCACCCAGCACGATGAGGGCGGCTCCCACCGGGATCTCCCCCTTCTGGACGTGCTCGGTGCGGATGTTGCCGATACCGCCCGCCAGCATGATGGGCTTGTGATAGCCCCGCACCTCGACGCCATTGTGGCTCGGCACCTGCTCTTCGAAGGTACGGAAGTAACCGAGAATGGCCGGACGGCCGAATTCGTTGTTGAAGGCGGCGCCACCGAGCGGCCCCTCCTGCATGATGTCAAAGGCGCTGACGATGCGGCTGGGTTTGCCGAAATCCTGCTCCCAGGGCTGCTCGAAGCCGGGGATGCGCAGGTTGGAGACGGAGAAACCCACCAGGCCCGCCTTGGGCTTGGCGCCACGGCCGGTCGCACCTTCGTCACGGATCTCGCCACCGGAGCCGGTAGCCGCCCCCGGGAAGGGAGAGATGGCGGTCGGGTGGTTGTGGGTCTCCACCTTCATCAGGATGTCGACCCGCTCCTGGTGATACTGATACTCACCGCTGGCGGGGCTCGGGAAGAAACGGCCCCCTTCGCTGCCTTCCATCACGGCGGCGTTGTCTTTATAGGCAGACAGGACATGGTCTGGCGTCTGCTCGAAGGTGTTCTTGATCATCTTGAACAGCGACTTGGGTTGCTGCTCACCGTCTATGGTCCAGTCGGCGTTGAAGATCTTGTGACGACAGTGCTCGGAGTTCGCCTGGGCAAACATGTAGAGCTCGATGTCGTTCGGATTGCGGCCAAGCCGGGTGAAGTTCTCGACCAGATAGTCGATTTCGTCCTCGGCCAGGGCCAGACCCAGACTGATGTTGGCAGAGGCCAGGGCGGCGCGCCCTCCCCCCAGCACATCGACCTGAGTGAAGGGGCGTGGCGTCTGGTGCGAGAACAGGGCACTCGCCTGGCTCATCTCGCCAAACACCACCTCCATCATGCGATCGTGCAGCAGCGCCATCACCTCGGCCCGCTGGCCTTCGGTCAAGTCAGCCTTGGGCTGCAGGTAATAGGCAATGCCGCGCTCCAGCCGCTTGACCTGGTTCAGGCCGCAGTTGTGGGCGATGTCGGTTGCTTTGGAAGACCAGGGGGAGATAGTGCCGGGACGGGGGGTAACGAGAAACAGCTGACCGCTGGGGGTGTGTTCTGGGATGGTCGGGCCGTAGCGCAAGAGCTGGCCCAAGGTCGCTCGCTCCGGTGGCGACAAGGGGCTTGAAAGCTCGGCGAAGTGCACATATTCGGCATAGACGCTCTCTATCTCTACTCCTCTCTGCGCACAGCTTTGCAGCAGCTTGTGGACACGAAACTCAGACAGTGCAGGGGCACCACGCAAGATTTCCATATACCTTTCTCACCAAGTTTTAGAGTGTGGGGGGATTTGAGACGCGCGTATTATAGGGATCAGGCTGATAACGGACAAACGTTTTTCTCATCTAGCGCGATGTGACTCGCTCCACACTCTCTGGTATAAAGGAGCCTCTTTTTTGACAAATGCCGATTTTTTCAACAAGGGTACTCACCTACTTGCGCTGCATTTTTCGACTGTTTATCGGGATGCTGTTGACGCTGGCCCTCGCCGGTTGTGACTTCTATTCCCCCTCCAGCCAGCTGGAGCAGATCCGCCAGCGTGGCGAGATCCGGGTTGGCACCCTCTATGGGCCGACCTCTTATTACCAGCGTGACGACGTCGCCCAGGGGTTCGATTACGAGCTCGCGAAAGACTATGCCGACTGGTTGGGGGTCAAGCTGACCATAGTCCCCACCTACAGCACCGCCGAGCTGGTGGAGTTGCTGGAGAAGGGCAAACTCGATCTCGCGGCCGCCGCCATCGTAGTGACACCGGAGCGGCGCAAGCTGTTTCGCTTCGGTCCCGGCTTCTACCAGGTCTCCCCCAAGCTGGTCTATCGCAACGGCTCCCCCAAGCCCAAGGATCTTGGGGATCTCAAGGGCTCCATCGTCGTACCCGCCGGCTCCACCGGCGAGGATCTGATGAAGGAGCTCAGCAAGCAGAACCCCAACCTGAACTGGAGCGTCAACCGGGACGCGGACGTGGAGGAGCTGCTCAAGCAGGTGGTCGATGGCAAGGTGGACTACACAGTGGTGCAGGACACAGTGCTGGCTCGCACCCAACGCTACTACCCCGAGCTCACCGAGGGGCTGACACTGGCCAAGAAGCAGGCCGTGGCCTGGGCCATGACCAAGCTGCCCGATGACAGCCTCTACGCCAGCATCATCGACTTCTTCGGCCAACGCTTCATGGATGGCTCCATCGCCAAGCTCGACGAGAAGTACTTCGGCCACGTGCAGAACTTCGATTTTGTCGACACCCGCACCTTCCTGCAGCGGGCCAAGAGCCTGCTGCCCAAGTATCAGGAGCTGTTCCAGACCCACGCCAAGGACATCGACTGGCGCCTGCTGGCCGCCATCAGCTATCAGGAGTCCCACTGGGACCCACTGGCGAAATCCTACACCGGGGTGCGCGGCATGATGATGCTGACCGAGCCCACCGCCAAGGCGATGGGGGTCAGTGACAGAACCCACCCGGAGGAGAGCATCAAGGGCGGCGCCCGTTATCTGCAGGAGATGATGGAGAAGGTGCCGGACTCGGTGCCGGATGACGAGAAGGTGTGGTTCGCCCTCACCGCCTACAACATCGGCTACGGCCACATGATGGATGCCCGCCGCCTGACCAAGGAGCTTGGCAAGAATCCCGATGCCTGGAGCGACGTGAAGGAAGTGCTGCCGCTGCTGCAACAGTCCCGCTGGCATCGCAAGGTGCGCTACGGCTACGCCCGGGGCGGCGAGGCACGCAACTACGTCAACAACGTGCGCCAGTATTACCAGAGCCTGCTCTGGCTCGACAACGAGCAGCGCAAGGCCCATCGCCGGGAAGAGCTGGACGAAGATGACAGCAGCGAGCCGAGCGCCACGGATGAGCGCCCCACCATCATCGCCGAGGTGGTCAAGCAGATCATCCCCTGAGAACCTGTTCACTATCTGTGACGAGAGGTCGGAAGCAAGGTAAAGCGCAGCACATGAGCCTTGATCACGACCTCGCAGTAAGATGATGAACGGGTTCTGAGGCCGGCCCGGGTTTGTTTTCGAGGGGGAGGATCTGTTACCATCCTCCCAGACCTGTGCCTGTTCGAGACGTGCTTATCGCAATATTTTCACCCACTTGCGATGCCGATAGCAGAATGCACCGACGCACCCTCGACAGCGCCAGGATGACCAGGGAGGAAACGAAATGAGAACACGCAGAAGAGCCACGCTGACCAGGAAGAGCAAGTGTGCCTGGAGCCCCAGACGCAAGCTCAAGCTCAACGACATGAAACGCAAGATATGGCGCAGGAATCGCTCCTACACCCTGTTGATTGCAGAGCACACAGAATAAACCCGGCCAAGGCCGGGTTTTTTAATGCTTCATTATTGCGCCGCCTGCGCCGTTACCTCGAACGCGACCGCACGCTTGGAGATCAGGCTGTTGCAGTGGTTGCAGAAATAATCCACGGCGCCACAGGCCTTGAGCCGCTCAAGTTCCTGCTCACAGGTCGGGCACAGGGCCCGGATCCGGTAGCGAGCCTGACACTGAGGGCAGCTCGTCTCGCGGCTGCGGCTATCGAGCGCGGCGCTGCAGGCCGGGCAAACCAAGGGGTTCATACTGGACTCCTCTCATTGGGGCGGGTCAAGGCAGCATAACCCCCTTCCCCTACCCTGTTTACCAGAAAAAACGGCTGCCACAGGCAGCCGTATTCGCTTATTTCTTGGTTTTGTTTCGCGCCTTCAGCAGGCGATCCCGTTGCCGCTCCTGGCTCAGGGTCAGGGTATTCTTCCTGCCCTCGAACGGGTTGGCCGACTCCTGGAACTCGACCCGGATCGGGGTGCCCATGATCTTCAGCGACTTGCGGAAGTAGTTCATGAGGTAGCGCTTGTAGGAATCCGGCAGATCGTTCAACTGGTTGCCGTGGATCACGATGCGCGGCGGGTTGTAGCCACCGGCATGAGCATACTTCAGCTTGACCCGGCGACCGTTCACCATGGGCGGCTGGTGGTCTTCCTGCGCCATCTGCATGATGCGGGTCAGCATGGCGGTGCTGGTCCGGCGAGTCGCGGACTGGTACGCCTCCTGGATGGATTCGAACAGGTGGCCAACGCCGCTGCCGTGCAGGGCGGAGATGAAGTGCACCCGGGCGAAGTCGATGAAGCCCAGACGACGGTCCAGCTCGTTCTTGACGTCCTCTTTGATCTTCTGATCCAGGCCGTCCCACTTGTTCACCACCAGCACCACGGAGCGGCCGGAGTTGAGCACGAAGCCCAGGATGCTCAGATCCTGATCGGTGATGGTCTCGCGGGCGTCGATCACCAACAGGCAGACGTTGGCATCTTCGATGGCCTTGAGGGTCTTGATGACGGAGAACTTCTCCACCGTCTCGTGAACCTTGCCGCGACGACGCACGCCTGCGGTGTCGATGATCACGTACTTCTGCTCGTCACGCTCCATCGGGATGTAGACGGAGTCGCGGGTGGTGCCCGGCATGTCATAGACGATGACGCGGTCTTCACCCAGCATGCGGTTGGTCAGGGTCGATTTGCCGACGTTGGGACGACCGACGATGGCGAACTTGATGGGCAAGTCGGCGAACGGCGTCTCCTTGGTGTCTTCCCGGGTATCCAGGTCACCGGCGGCCACCATGCGCAGCAAGGCTTCTTCGTCGAAGTCCTCATCCAGTTCGTGTTGCGCATCTTCTTCCTCACCCGCCGCCGCTTCCACCAGCTCTTCCAGGTGGGGAGCCAGGGCCAGTTCCAGCAGGCTCAGCACGCCACGGCCGTGGGCCGCCGCGATCTGGTAGACCTCGCCCAGCGCCAGTGCATAGAACTCGGACACGGCGGAGTCGCCATCGATGCCGTCGGTCTTGTTGGCAACCAGGAATACCTTCTTGTGGGTCTTACGCAGGTGCTCGGCGATGGCCTGATCCGCGGCGGTCAAGCCAGCGCGCGCATCCACCATGAACAGCACCACATCGGCTTCTTCAATGGCCAGCAGGGATTGCTCGGCCATCTTCAGCTCGATCCCCTCTTCGCTGCCATCGATACCGCCGGTATCGACCACGATAAATTCCAGCTCGCCCAACTTCGCCTGACCGTATTTGCGATCCCGGGTCAGGCCGGGGAAATCGGCAACCAGGGCATCCCGGGTACGGGTCAGGCGGTTAAACAGGGTGGATTTCCCCACGTTGGGGCGGCCCACCAGGGCTACTACAGGAGTCATAAAAGCCTCATTCTCAAGACGACAAAGGCTCCGGGTCCGAAGACCAGGAGCCGGATATTCAGATTGACGGGTGATCAGGGACGCGCGAGCGCGTACAACTTGCCACCACGGCTCTGCACATACAGGGTGTCACCGTCCACCAGAGGGGCGGCGTAGAGACCACTGCTGTCGAGCTGCTGCATGGACTTGATGGTACCGTCGGTACGATCCAGCCAATACAGGTAACCTTCCACATCGCCCACCACCACGTAGTCACCCAGGACCACGGGAGCGGTCACCGAGCGGTTTTCCAGCTGGGTGTTGGACCACAGCTCCAGGCCGTTGCGACGGTCCACCGCAAACAGGTGGCCACGGCTGTCGGTCAGCACGATGGCGTTGCCGGTCACCGCCATGTCGCGGTAGCCGGAATACTTGCGCTTCCACACCTCGTCACCGGTCATCAGCTTGCGCGCCATCAACTGCCCATTGTAGGCAATGGCATAGAGCTCATCGCCGGCGATGAGCGGGGCGGCGTCCACGTCCACCATGCGATCCAGCTCGGTCGCACCGCGGGGATCCGCCACCTTGGACTGACGCACCGGCTGGCCGTTGCTCAGCAGGGCGATGCCCACCTTGCCATCGGCGCGGCCGTAGATGACGGCGCCGTTGGTGATGACGGGAGCACCGGCGCTGCGCAGGGTCAGCGGCGGCTGCTCTTCGCTGAGGGACCACTGCTGCTTGCCCTCATCGGTATCAAGCGCGATCAGTCGGCCGGAGGTGGTCAATACCACCACTCGGCCATCCTCGACGGCGGGGCTCGCGACCACTTCACCCGGTACCGTGGTCTGCCACAGCACTTCCCCATTTGCCTCGTTCAGGGCGTAGACCACCCCGTTCTCGGAACCGAGGAACAGCTTGCCGTAACGGGACACCAGGCCACCGGAGAGGCGGGCACTGCGCTTGTCGGCGTTGACCGGCAGATCGGCCAGGTCCACGCTCCACAGCACCTTGCCGTTGGCACGATCGAAGGCGGTCACATCCCCATCCCGCGCGGCGGCATAGACGTGATCCTCTTCCACCACCGGCTGCAGCTGGGAGTAGAAGTCACCAATGCCATCGCCGACGGAGGAAGACCAGCGGGTCTCGGCGCTGAAGCTGGAGGTGACCACCGGCAGCGCTGCCATCGGGGTCAGGTCTTCTTCCGAGCTGAACAGGGAACACCCCTGCAAGGCCAGGGCGACGGCGGCGCCCAGCGCCATTCGCTTGTAGCTGTTACGCATCCGGTGCCTCATTTGCAGTCACGGCTGGCAGCGCCAGATCGTCCATCTTCAGCTTGAGTTCGCTGCTCGCCTGCAGACCGCCGGCATCCGCCGCCGCCTGATAGGCATCGCGCGCCTCTTCCGGCTTGCCCTGTTTGAGCAGCACGTCGCCGCGGGCTTCCGCGACCTGAGCCTTGAAGGCCTCGTTGTTGATCTTGCCAAGCTGGGCCAGGGCCTCGTCGGCCTTGCCCTGATCGTTGAGTACGCGAGCCAGACGCAGGGCGGCGATGGGCTTGATACTCTCGTCGCCGTTGGTGGCGACCTGGGTCAGCTGCTCGGCAGCCAGATCCAGCTTGTTGGCCTTGACCGCGGCCGCAGCCAGCTGCAAGGCGGCCAGCTCGGCGTAAGAATCACCCTGGTGAGCGCTGATGAAGCTCTTGGCCTGCTCCAGCGCGGCGTCATCGCCCTTGGCCAGCTGCGCGGTCACCTCGTTGTAAGCCGCGGAGGCGGTCTCCTGGCCAACCTGCTGCTGCTCGTTGTAATAGCGCCAGCCAAAGAGGCCGACCAGACCGATCACAGTCCCTGCAAGCACCGAGGTCCCGTTCTCTTTCCACCAGCTCTTGATGACCTCAACCTGTTGTTCTTCGGTGGTATAAACTTCCACAGCTTATTCTCCTTTAGCTGCCAGCAGGGCGATGGCGGCATCGACCGAGATGGTCTGTTGCTCGGCCTGGCCACGCAAATATTTGAGGGTGATTTCCCCGTTTTGCACCTCGGTCTCACCGAGGATCAGGGCAATGGCCGCGCCGCTCTTGTCGGCACGCTTGAGTTGTTTCTTGAAGTTGCCACCACCGCAGTGGCTCATCAGGCGCATGTCCGGCAGCGCATCGCGCAGCCGCTCGGCCAGCTGGAAGCCGGCTTGCTCGGTCCCCTCGCCCACCATGCACAGATAGACATCCACCGCCGGGCGGATGTCGGCATTGAGCTCGAGGGTTTCGAGCATCAGCACCAGTCGCTCCATGCCCATGGCGAAGCCCACCGCCGGGGTCGGTTGACCGCCGAGCTGCTCCACCAGGCCATCGTAACGACCACCGGCCAAGACGGTGCCCTGGGCACCCAGGCTGTTGGTGACCCACTCGAACACGGTGAGATTGTAGTAATCGAGACCGCGCACCAGCCGCTCGTTCACCTCGAACGAGATGCCGGCGGAGGTCAGCAGCGCCTTGAGCCCTTCAAAATGCGCCAGGCTCTCTTCCCCGAGGTGATCGAACAGACGCGGCGCATTGACCAGGATGGCCTGCACCTTCTCGTCTTTGGAGTCGAGCACCCGCAGCGGGTTGCTGTACATGCGGCGCTGGCTCTCTTCGTCCAGCTGGTCCTTGTACTGCTCCAGGTAGGCCACCAGCGCATCGCGGTAGGCGGCACGCTCACCGCTCTGGCCCAGAGTGTTGAGCTGCAGGGTCACGTGATCGCTGATGCCGAACAGACGCCACAGACGGTGGGTCAGCATGATGAGCTCGGCGTCGATGTCCGGCCCGTTGATGCCAAACAGCTCGACCCCGAACTGATGGAACTGGCGGTAGCGACCCTTCTGGGGACGCTCGTGACGGAACATGGGGCCCATGTACCACATCCGGCGTTCCTGGTTGTAGAGCAGCCCGTGTTCGATGCCGGCACGCACGCAGCTGGCGGTCCCTTCCGGGCGCAGGCTCAGGCTGTCGCCGTTGCGATCATCGAAGCTGTACATCTCTTTTTCGACCACGTCGGTCACTTCACCGATGGCCCGTTTGAACAGATGAGTCTGCTCGACGATGGGCATGCGGATTTCGCTGTAGCCATAGCTGGCCACGACCTGGCGCAGGACCTGTTCCACTTTCTGCCATACCGGGCTCTGCTCCGGCAGGCAATCATTCATACCGCGAATTGCTTGGATCTGTTTTGCCACGTTGATACTCGAGAAAAAGACGTGAAATTTGGCCGCATTATAGGGATTTTCGGCCCCAAGGTAAAATCAGGGTGACCGGATGCGGGATGTAAAATCAACTACCTAAAGCCGGGGCCACCCTCGGTGGCCCCGCTATTGTTCAATGTTTGGCGACTCAGCCCTTGTCCAGAGCGATCTGGTTGGCCGGATCCAGCATGGCCGCCCGGGCGCGGATGCGGCGCTCCAGGATCGGGATGAGATCCTTGTTGTCGAGCCGGTCGACCCGCTGGCCCCCTTCGTAGAAGGCGCTCTTGTTGGCCGCCCCCGCCAGTCCCAGATCGGAGACCAGTGCCTCGCCCGGGCCATTGACCACACAGCCGATGATGGAGACATCCATCGGCGTGATGATGTCTTCCAGCCGCTCTTCCAGGGCATTGACGGTGCTTATCACGTCGAATTCCTGGCGGGAGCAGGAGGGACAGGCGATGAAGTTGATGCCGCGGGCACGAATGCGCAGGGACTTCAGAATATCGAAGCCGACCTTCACCTCTTCCACCGGATCGGCGGCAAGGGAGATGCGCAGGGTGTCGCCTATGCCATCGGCCAACAGCATGCCAAGACCAATCGCCGATTTCACCGCACCGGCACGGAAGCCGCCCGCTTCTGTGATACCGAGGTGCAGGGGCTGATCGATCTGCTTGGCCAGCAGGCGATAGGCGCCGACCGCGAGGAAGACGTCGGACGCCTTGACGCTCACCTTGAAGTTGTCGAAGTTGAGACGGTCCAGATAATCCACATGGCGCATGGCTGACTCGAGCAGAGCCTCGGGGGTCGGCTCGCCATATTTTTCCTGGATGTCGCGCTCCAGAGAGCCACCGTTGACCCCGATACGGATCGGAATGTTGTAGTGGCGCGCACAGTCGACCACGGCACGCACCCGCTCTTCGTTGCCGATGTTGCCCGGGTTGATGCGCAGGCAGTCAGCCCCGTATTCGGCCACTTTCAGGGCGATGCGGTAGTCGAAGTGGATGTCGGCGACGATGGGAATGCGCGTCTGTTGCTTGATGAGTTTGAAGGCTTCGGCCGCCTCCATGGTCGGCACCGAGACCCGGACTATGTCCGCCCCCACCCGCTCGATCCGCTGGATCTGCTCGACGGTGGCGGCCACGTCCGTGGTCTTGGTGTTGGTCATGGTCTGTACCGTGATGGGAGCATCGCCCCCAACCGGTACATTGCCGACCATGATCTGCCTGGATTTGCGACGAATAATCGGGGATTCGTGAGCGGACATGGCGGACAGATTACTCCTGCGGCAGTGAGAAGCGAGCAGTCCGGCCGTTGTTGTAACGGCTCATGTCAAAGGACTTGCCCTTGTATTCGAGGTTGACCGCCATGGGGGCGCCAACGGTGAATTTGAGTGGCTCGGGTCCTTCCAGCACAAGTACGTCGTTCGCCTTCTTCAGACCGCTGAACAGGGTCTTGCCGTTGGCATCCTTGACATCCAGCCAGCAGTCGGCGGTGAAGCTCAACTTGAGCTGGGGCACCTTGGCGGGCTCGGTGGCAGCAGCGTCGGTCGGCGCAGTCGCGACGGATGCGGAGGCATCGTTCGCCACGGCGGCACTGACGGCGGGCAGCGGTTGTGCGGTCGCAGCAGACTCGCTCACCACGGGTTCGAGCGCGGTGGGCGCGGCGTCGGAGACAGCGGGCAGCACCGGGTCAGCGACATCCACGGCAGGCGCCGCATTGGCAACGGAGAGGCCGTCGGTGGCTCCCATCTCGGTCGCCGCCAGGGCCTCCTCACCGGCGGAGCGGCGCGCCGTGCTCTGCCACCACCAAGCGATGGAGAGCGCAATCAGCACCAGGATCACCAACCAGGTCACCACCTTGAGCCGACTGTCGTTGGCTTGCTGGCGGGAGCGGCGGGAGAAGCTCTGCATGTCGATATTGTCGGGGGGCGTCAATCCCAGCTTGTCGTAAGCGGCGAGAATGGTCTCTTCCGGAATACCGACCAACTTGGCATAGGCGCGCAGATAACCGCGAATGAAGGTGTGCGACGTGTTCTTGTCGTAGGTATCCGCCTCGATGGCGGCGATCAGGGTCAGACGAAGGTGAATGCGGGACGCAACCTGCTCGCGTGTCCAGCCGAGCTGCTCACGGGCGTTACGCAGCAGTTGGCCTGGGCCCACTGCCTGGGAGTCGTCTTGGAAATCGTGTGGCTGTTCAGTAGTCATTGGCTAAGTAACGCTTGGCTTGTTGCGAAGTGGGATATTGCCTTACCAGCTCTGTCCCGAATTGGTGTAATAGTGCCGGCTTGTCCATGGCTTGCGCCAGCCGTAGCCTCAACCAGAGGCTATCCTCGTTCTCTTCCGCCACCTCGGCATAACGAACGAGGTAGGACTGCACATCAGGCAGCTTGCCATCTTTCATGGAAAGCTCGGCCATGTCCAGCAATAACCCCGGATTGCGGGGATTATACCCCAAGGCCAGACGATAGTACTCGCTCGCCTGCTCATTTCTGTGATTTTGCAGGGCACAGAGCGCCGCATTCTCGTAGGTATCGGCGATCTTGACGTAATTGGGCTGGCTGACGGCCTGCAGGAACGCCTTGTCCGCTTCATCGAAGCGGCCCCGGTTGCAGAGGAAGGCACCGTAGTTGTTCATTGCGTCAGCATTGGTCGGGTCTATCTCCAGCGCTTTCTTGTAGTTCGCTTCGGATGCCTTGAAATCCCCTACGTGCTGATAGAAATAGGCAAAGCCAATGTAGACTTGGGAATTGCTCGGATCGTACTTCAGGGCACGGTCAAGATTGAACTTGGCCTGCTCGGCATTGCCCTGACGCAGATATTGAAGACCCAGATCGAGGCGGGTTTGGGCCGCCGCCTCGAGATCGGGTCCCACTTCACGCTGGGTCGAATTCTGACCCGCGTAAGTGGTTTCGGTAACACAGCCGGGCAGTGCGCAAAGCGCCGCTACCATGATCAATGTATGTGTATTCATTCCCTGACTATACAATGGCTTAGCACGTTAAACCATTTTGACGGAAATCCCGCTCTGTTGCATCCGATTTTTCATGGTGCGCTTGGTGCGGTCGATCACCTCCCCCACCAGCTGACCACAGGCCGCATCGATGTCTTCACCGCGGGTCTTGCGGACGATGACGGTGAAGCCGTACTCCATCAGCACCTTGGAGAAACGGTCGATACGACTGTTGCTCGGCTTGCCAAACGGATTGCCCGGGAAGGGGTTGAACGGGATCAGGTTGATCTTGCAGGGGGTGTCTTTGAGCACCTTGGCCAGTTCATGGGCCTGCTGCATGTCGTCATTGATGTGATCGAGCAGCACATACTCCACGGTCACACGGCCACCGTTGGCGTTGGACTTGGCGAGATAACGACGCACACCGGCGAGGAAGGCCTCGATGTTGTACTTGTCGTTGATCGGCATGATCTGGGAACGCAACTCGTCGTTCGGCGCGTGCAGGGAGATGGCCAGGGCCACGTCGATCTGATCACCCAGCATGTCCAGCGCAGGAACCACGCCCGAGGTGGAGAGGGTGACGCGACGCTTGGAGATGCTGAAACCGAAGTCATCCATCATCAGGCTCATGGCCGGCACCACGTTGGCCAGGTTGAGCAGCGGCTCGCCCATGCCCATCATCACCACGTTGGTGATGGGACGCTTGCCACCGACAACCTTGGCGGCGCGCCAGACCTGGCCGATGATCTCGGAGACTTTCAGGTTGCGGTTGAAGCCTTGCTGCGCCGTAGAGCAGAAGGTACAGGCCAGGGCACAGCCCACCTGGGAGGAGACGCACAGGGTCGCGCGGTCCGCTTCCGGGATGTAGACGGTCTCCACTTCCTGATCGCCTACCTGCAGGGCCCACTTGATGGTGCCATCGGAGGAGCGTTGCTCGCGGCTGATCTCCGGGGCACGGATCTCGGCGATCTCCTTGAGGCGCTCACGCAACGCCTTGTTGACGTTGCTCATCTGATCGAAGTCATCACAACCGTTGTGGTAGATCCACTTCATTATCTGATCTGCCCGGAATGGCTTCTCGCCCAATTCGACGAAGAAGGCACGCATGGCATCCCGATCGAGATCCAGCAGGTTGGTTTTTGTTTCGCTCATCAGGGGCCTCGGCTCACACACTTCATAAATTTATTGGCTGACCTACGTCAGGGGGCGGCATTGTACAAATAATGGGTCTGCCTTTCCACCTGGAGAATAAGGGGAGATAGGCCAAAAGACCAAAAAACAAAAGGGAGCCGAGGCTCCCTTGGTGATCACCGGGTGAAAATCAGCCGCGCGGGCAGATCTCGTCGTCGGAGAAGAAGTAGGCAATTTCGCGGGCGGCAGAGGCCGGGGCGTCGGAGCCGTGCACGGCGTTGCGATCGATGCTCTCGGCGTAGCAGGAGCGCAGGGTACCGGCCAGGGCTTCTTTCGGGTTGGTGGCGCCCATGATCTCGCGATGACGGCGAATGGCCTCTTCCCCTTCCAGTACCTGTACCATGACAGGGCCTGAGGTCATGAAGGCGACCAGACCGTCATAGAAAGGCTTGCCCTGGTGCTCGGCGTAGAAGCCGGCGGCCTGTTCGCTGCTCAGGTGCAGCATCTTGGCGGCGACCACTTTCAGGCCGGCGCTCTCGAAGCGACCGTAGATGGCACCGATCAGGTTCTTGCTGACGGCATCCGGCTTGACGATAGAGAAGGTACGTTCGATAGCCATTGAGTTCTTTCCTTAACTACAGAGTTTTATTGTAGGAATCCATGTTCGGCGGCGATTATACGTAAACAAAAACCGAAATAACACACAAAATAGCAACTTTTTATTAAACAAAAGCACCCTCGAAACAACATGGTGACTCATCTTGTCCCATGGCGGCAGGAAAAAATGTGCGCTTGTGCACGATAGCGTCCTTAACCCCTTAAAACTGCATCTGTTGCTCATTTTTCAAACGCCATGAAAAAGGGCACCCGCGGGTGCCCTCATCGGTCATACCACGGCTCAGCGCGTCTCCGCCAGCAGGGTATGGGCTATGGTGCGCATGCCCAGGGTGTTGGCCCCCGGCGCCCACAGATTGTCGCCGTTCTCGCTGAAACAGGCGGCGAGATCGACGTGCAGCCAGCCCTGCCCCTCGTTGGCCACGAAACGGGAGAGGAAACCCGCCGCGTTGGAGGCGCCACCCGGACCACCGCCCGGCACCGGCCGGCTGTTGGCAGTGTCGGCGTAGTGGGACGGACACTGCTGGCGATGCCAGGGCTCCAGCGGCAGCGGCCAGGCAGCTTCCTGCTCGGCATCCGCATAAGCCATGGCCCGGCTCACCAATCCCTTGTCCAAGCCAAAGAGCGCGTTGTAACGCCCCCCCAGCGCCATCACGGCTGCCCCGGTGAGGGTAGCTGCGTCGATGACCAGAGGCGCCCCGGACTCGCCAGCGAGCTGCAGGCCGTCCGCCAGTACCAACCGCCCCTCGGCGTCGGTGTTGACGATTTCCACCGTGGTGCCGTTCTTGTAGGTGAGGATGTCCCCCAGCTTGTAGGCATGGCCGGAGACCAGGTTCTCGGCGCAGCAGAGGATGAGCTTCACCCGCTTGTCCAGACCGCGCAGTATGGCCAGCGCCAGGGCGCCGGTGACGATGGCCGCGCCCCCCATGTCATGCTTCATGGTGAGCATGCCCTGGGAGGTCTTCATGGAGTAGCCACCGGAGTCGAAGGTGATGCCCTTGCCCACCAGAGCAGCCGCCACCGGCGCCCTCGGATCCCGGCTCGGGTTGAAGTCCAGCTCCAGCATCACCGGCTCCCGATCACTGCCACGGCCGACCTGATAGAGACCGACCCAGCCCGCCTGTTGCAGCGCCTCCCCCTTGAGGATGCGGTGACTGATGCGATCCGGTGCCAGCTCGGTGATGAAGGCGGCTGCCTCCACCGCCAAGTCCAGCGGCCCCAGCTGCTCCGGGGTGGCATTGGTCATCTCGCGCACCCAACGGCCGCACAACCAGCGCGCCTCCAGCTCCTCCCTGTCCTCCTCGGACGAGGTGGCCCACTGCAGCTCGACCTCGGCCTTGGGGGTCTGCAAGCCCTGAGCGAAGGCCCACTGCTGCTCTCGTTCCCAGTGACCGCACAGGGCCACCTTCTGGATCCCCTGCCCGCACAGGCGACGGGCCGCCTGCTGGATGTCCAGCAAGGGGCTGGCGGTCACCAGGTGGATCACCATGCCATCGGGGCGGTGGGAGAGCAGGGCCCCTTCGCCCCACTCGGCGGCGGCAAATTCGCGGCTCAACCAGACGTTCATGCGCTCACCTCCTGCAACCAGCGGGCAATTGTTCTTAACCCGTGGCCCTTGGCACCGGTTGCCCACAGCTCGTTGCCGGATTTCTGATAGGAAGCGGCCAAGTCCAGGTGTACCCAGCCCTTGCCCTCGTCGCGTACGAAGCGCGACAGGAAGGCGGCCGCCGTGGTGGCACCGGCGGTGCCTTCGGCGGAGGCGACGTTGCCCAGCTCGGCGAAGGCCGAGGTGAGCTGGCCCGCATGCCAGGATTCCAGCGGCAGCGGCCAGGCCTTCTCGTTTTCCGCCTTGGCGGCGGCCAGGGCGCGCACCTGCTCGGCTTCATCCAGGGCAAATACGGCGTTGTAGTCACGGCCCAGCGCCGTCTTGGCGGCACCGGTCAGAGTGGCGGCATCGAGGATATAGGCGGCGCCGCTCTCGCTCGCGGCCAGCAGACCGTCAGCCAGCACCAGCCGACCTTCCGCGTCTGTGTTCTGGATCTCCACCGAGATGCCGTTCTTGTAGGTGAGGATGTCGCCGAGCTTGAAGGCATTGCCCGACACCAGGTTCTCGGCACAACAGAGGATGAGCTTGATCCGTTTGTCGAGGCCGCGGCTGATGGCCAGCGCCAGGGCACCGGTGACCATGGCGGCGCCCCCCATGTCGGATTTCATCGGCAGCATGTTGTCAGAGGACTTCATGGAGTAGCCGCCGGAGTCGAAGGTGATGCCCTTGCCCACCAGGGCCGCGGTCACCGGGGCATTGGCATTCCCGGTCGGGTTGTAGTCGAGCTCCAGCAGCACGGGCTCGCGCTCGCTGCCCCGGCCCACCGACCAGATCCCGATGTGACCGGCCTCGCGCAGGGCCTCGCCGGCGGTGATGCGGGCGCTGACCTTGTCCCCCGCCAGACCGCGAATGAGCAGCAGGGCGGACTCCGCCAGGCTCATGGGGTAGATGGCTTCCGGGCAACCGTTGGTCACCTCGCGCACCCAGCGGCTCGCCTTCTGTAGCGCAGCCAGCTCGCGGGCATCGGCGGCGCTCTGCTCACCGACATCCAGCTCGCGCTCACCCTTGGCGGCATAGAAACCCTGGGCGAAGGCGTAGCGACGTTCCAGATCCCAGCCCTCCCCCTCCAGCTTGATGCGCTTGATGCCGCTGGACTCGAGCCGACGGGCGGCACGCTGGATGGCGCGCAGGGCGTCCTGCTCCTGGCGAACAGGGCCCAGGTGGATCAGCGCCTGATCACCACCGAAACTAAGCAGGGCCCCTTCGCCCCAGTGGGCGGCGGCTGCCTGGGTGGATAACAATACCTTCATCATCTCAGCCATCTTCTCTTGCTTCCTTTTTTATGGGCTCTTTTCATGAACAAATACGGGAATGACGAATACAAAAAAGGCCGGCCCCCGAGGGGTCGGCCTTATATCACTACTGCACCGCCGGATGCTGCACGTGCAATTCACTCATGTGTAATTAACGTGCCATCAATGCCGTTCGGAGGCGAGGTTGATGGTGTACTTGGGCAGCTCCACCACCAGATCCTCGTCCGCCAGGCGGGCTTGGCAACTCAAGCGGGATTCCGGCTCGAGTCCCCACGCCTTGTCCAGCATGTCATCTTCCAGCTCGTCGCTCGGCTCGAGGGAGTCGAAGCCTTCACGCACCACGCAGTGGCAGGTGGTGCAGGCGCAGGACTTCTCGCAGGCGTGCTCGATCTCGATGCCGTTGCGCAGCGCTATATCCAGAATGGTCTCACCGCTCGCGCCTTCGAGGGCGGCGCCGTCCGGACAGAGTTCGGGGTGAGGCAGAATGATCAGTTTTGGCATATTACACCTTGTTGACGTTTTGGCCGGTCAGCACCTTGCGAATGGAGGCATCCATGCGACGGGCCGCAAACTCGCCACTGACGGCATCCGCCGCCTCGATGGCATCTTTGATTTGATTGGTCGTGCCCGCGCTGCGCATGGCCAGCAGATGATTGATCGCGGCATCGATCTCGGCGCGCTCAGCAGGGCTCAATAACGCCTCGCCATCGGCGGCCAGGGCGGCATTGAGACTCTCGACCACGCGGTCGGCCTCGACCTGCTGCTCCGCCAGCATGCGGGCTTCCATGTCTTGCTGGGCATTGGCGATGGAGGCGCTCAGCATGCTGAGAATGTCCTCTTCCGCCAACCCATAAGAGGGTTTTATCTGGATTTCTGCCTGCACACCGGAAGATTTCTCCATGGCGCTGACCGACAGCAGTCCATCCGCATCCACCTGGAAGGTGACCCGGATGTGGGCTGCGCCGGCCGCCATGGGCGGAATGCCGGTCAGGGTAAAGCGGGCGAGTGAGCGGCAATCCGCCACCAGCTCGCGCTCCCCCTGCACCACGTGGATCGCCATCGCGGTCTGGCCATCCTTGAAGGTGGTGAACTCCTGGGCACGGGCCACCGGTATGGTGGTGTTGCGCGGGATCACCTTCTCGGCGAGGCCGCCCATGGTCTCGAGCCCCAGGGAGAGCGGGATCACGTCCAGCAGCAGCATCTCGGCATCGGGCTTGTTGCCCACCAGGATGTCGGCCTGGATGGCGGCACCGATGGCCACCACCTTGTCCGGATCTATGCTGGTGAGCGGCGTTCGCTGGAAGAATTCCCCCACCAGCTCGCGCACCAGCGGCACCCGGGTGGAGCCACCAACCATCACCACTTCCAGCACCTCCACCTGCTCCAGCCCCGCATCGCGCAGGGCGCGGCGACAGGCCAGCAGGGTCCGTTTGACCAGGGGGGTGATGAGCGCATCGAACTGGGCACGGGTCACCTCCCCCTGCCAGTTGGCAAAGGTGCAAGGGACGCTGTCCGCATCGGTCAGACCGTGCTTGACGCTGGCGGCCAGGTCCAGCAACTCGCGCTGGGTGCGGGCATCGAGCTGGCCATTCAGACCTGCCTGCGCCTTGATCCAGTCCGCCAGCAGGTGATCGAAGTCATCACCACCCAGGGCCGAATCGCCACCGGTGGCCATCACCTCGAACACGCCGCGATGCAGGCGCAGGATGGAGATGTCGAAGGTGCCGCCGCCGAGATCGTACACGGCGATCACCCCTTCCTGACCGGAGTCGAGGCCGTAGGCGATGGCGGCCGCAGTCGGCTCGTTCAGCAGACGCAGCACGTGCAGACCGGCCAGACGGGCCGCATCCTTGGTGCCCTGACGCTGGGCGTCATCGAAATAGGCGGGCACGGTGATGACCACGCCGTCGAGATCGCCACCGAGGGAGGCGGCGCCGCGGGCGGCCAAGGCTTTGAGGATCTCGGCCGAGACCTGCACCGGGTTGACCAGGCCCTGACGGGTCTGCAACTGGGGCATGCCGCTGTCGCTGGCAACAAACTCATAGGGCTGCTGGCGGGTGTCGATATCGGCCAGCGCCTTGCCCATCATCCGTTTGACCGAGACGATGGTGTTGTGGGGATCGAGGGCGGCTTCACGTTTGGCGTTGAAGCCGACCCGAATGGCGTCGGCCTGATAGTGGACCACAGAAGGCAACAAGGAGCGCCCCTGCTCGTCACCCAGGGTATCGGCCCGGCCGCTGCGCACGGCGGCGACCAGCGAGTTGGTAGTACCGAGATCGATGCCAACGGCGCGTTTATGCTGATGAGGGGCGGCGCTCTGGCCGGGCTCGGCGATTTGCAATAATGCCATGGATAATCAAACTTCCAGCGTTAGAGGATCAAGACTCGAACAGCGAGTCTTCGAATCGTTCCAGCTCCTCGAGGAGCTTGTCGACAAACTTGAGTTTGCGCACGCAATCGGCGGCGGCCAGATCATCACCCGAGGTGAGACTGGCGGTGAGCCGTTGCATCAGCGACTGGTGATCATGCCTGATTTCGCGGCGAAAATCTTCGATGGCCCCCTCAGGATCCGCTTCCCCTTTCAACTCGGCCAGACGCTCGCGCCACTCCAGCTGTTGCATCAGGAAGGCGGTGTCTTGCAGGGTCTGTTGCTCACCACGGATGTCGGTGCCGCGCAGGGAGAGCAGGTACTCGGCCCGGCGCAGGGGTGCCTTGAGGGTGGTGAAGGCGTCGTTGATCTGGGCGGCACGCTGCACCGCAGCCAACTGCTCCCGCTCGGGGGCGGTGGCGAAACGATCGGGATGGAACTGGGTTTGCAACCGGCGGTAGGTCTCGGCCAGCTGGCGGGTATCGAGCTCGAAGCCCTCTGCCAGCCCGAACAGCTCGAAATGATTCATCATGCGTCCTTAGACTCGAAGGCTTGCACCTGGCTCGCCATCCACCTTGAAACGGCTGAACCGGCAGCACGCTGCCGGTTCAATCGCTCATACACTGAAGCTTTCGCCACAACCACACTCGCCCTTGGCGTTGGGATTGTTGAACTGGAAGCCCTCGTTGAGGCCCTCCTTGACGAAGTCCAGCTCAGTGCCATCCAGATGGATCAGGCTCTTGGCATCGACGATGATCTTGACACCGTTTTGCTCGAATACCTGATCCTCAGCGGCCAGCTCATCCACGAACTCGAGCACATAGGCAAGGCCCGAACAACCTGTGGTCTTGACGCCGAGGCGCAGGCCGATGCCCTTGCCCCGGTTGGTTATAAAAGAGGAAACCCGCGCCGCTGCGGCATCTGTCATGGTAATGGCCATACTGCTCTCCGGACCTTAGAGACCTTTCTTCTGCTTGTAATCGGCGATGGCGGCCTTGATGGCATCCTCCGCCAGAATGGAGCAGTGGATCTTCACCGGTGGCAGCGCCAGCTCTTCGGCGATGTCGGTGTTCTTGATCCCGGCCGCTTCGTCCAGGGTCTTGCCCTTGACCCACTCGGTCACCAGGGAGCTGGAGGCGATGGCGGAGCCGCAGCCGTAGGTCTTGAACTTGGCGTCTTCGATGATGCCGTCGTCGCTGATCTTCAGTTGCAGTTTCATCACGTCGCCACAAGCCGGGGCGCCGACCATGCCGGTCGCGATGCTGGGATCGTTCTTGTCAAAACCACCGACGTTACGGGGATTTTCGTAGTGGTCTATTACTTTTTCACTGTAAGCCATATCTAACTCCTGCTAATTCCGTTGTTCACCAAACCCTTGCCGCGCGGGCAAGGATCAGTGATGAGCCCATTCGACCGTGTTCAGATCGACGCCGTCCTTGAACATCTCCCACAGGGGAGACATCTCACGCAGGCGGCCGATGGAGTCGCAGATGAGCTTGATTGCGTAGTCGATTTCTTCCTCGGTGGTGAAGCGACCGATGCTGAAACGGATGGAGCTGTGTGCCAGCTCGTCGTTCAGGCCAAGGGCGCGCAGCACATAGGAAGGTTCCAGGCTGGCAGAGGTACAGGCCGAGCCGGAAGAGACCGCCAGATCCTTCAGTGCCATGATGAGGGATTCCCCTTCCACATAGGCGAAGCTGACGTTCAGGTTACCCGGGACACGGTGGTCCAGATCGCCGTTGATATAGACTTCTTCGATGTTCTTGATGCCGTTCCACAGACGCTGGCGCAGGGCCATGATGTGCTGGCTCTCGCTCGCCATCTCTTCCTTGGCGATGCGGAAGGCTTCGCCCATGCCGACGATCTGGTGAGTCGGCAGGGTGCCGGAGCGCATGCCGCGCTCATGACCACCACCGTGCATCTGGGCTTCCAGACGTACGCGGGGTTTGCGGCGCACGAACAGGGCACCGATCCCTTTCGGGCCGTATACCTTGTGGGCGGACATGGAGAGCAGGTCAACCTTGAGCGCTTCCACGTCGACCGGGATCTTGCCCACGCTCTGGACAGCGTCCACGTGCAGCAGGATCTTGCGGGAGCGGCACAGCTCGCCGATGGCGGCGATGTCTTGCACCACACCGATCTCGTTGTTGACGTGCATGATGCTCACCAGGATGGTGTCATCGCGCAAGGCACCTTCGATCTGTTCGATGGTGAACAGACCATTTGGCATCGGCTCGAGGTAGGTCACCTCATAGCCTTCACGTTCCAGCTGACGGCAGGTATCGAGAACCGCCTTGTGCTCGGTCTTGGAGGTGATGATGTGCTTGCCCTTGCCAGCGTAGAAATGGGCAACGCCCTTGATGGCCAGGTTGTTGGATTCAGTCGCACCTGAGGTGAAGACGATCTCGCGAGGGTCCGCGCCAATCAGCTCTGCCACTTGATTACGGGCCAGATCCACCGCCTCTTCGGCCTGCCAGCCGAAACGGTGAGAGCGGGAGGCAGGGTTGCCAAACAGGCCGTCCATGGTGAGGCACTGCATCATTTTTTCTGCGACCCGCGGGTCTACCGGGCAGGTTGCCGAATAATCAAGGTAAATAGGCAGTTTCATGTTTTTCTCCGTTACGACGAGTCACACAGCGAGCCGTCGTGGAAAGCACGTTTGTTTATAGTTGGACTTTTAAGCTCACATCACCGCGTTCCGCCCGTTCAACCAGGGACAACACGGTCTTCATTTGTTCATCTTGCTTGCCGGCTATGCGGCGCACATCGGCCTGGCCCACCAGCTCGGCCAGGGTGATGTTCCCCAGGAAGCTGGAAATGCGCTCGCTCAGATCGCGCCACAGGGAGTGGGTCAGACACTGGGTACCGCCGTGGCAGCCACCCTTGCCCAGACACTTGGTCGCATCGACCGATTCATCGACCGCGGTGATCACCTGACCTACCGAGATCTCGCCGGGCGCCAGTCCGAGGCGGTAACCGCCGCCTGGGCCGCGCACGCTGCTCACCAGGCCATGCTTGCGCAGGCGGGCAAACAGCTGTTCCAGATAGGACAAGGAGATGCCCTGGCGCTCTGAAATATCAGCCAGGGGCACGGGCCCCTGCTCTGCATGCAACGCCACGTCGAGCATGGCTGTCACTGCGTAACGTCCTTTTGAGGTCAGTCTCATATGCCTTACCGTTTGCGAACAAATCAATATGGGCACATGGTCACATACCCGACTATTTCAGTCAAGTATATGGTTGAGCAATTCAGTCGGGATTAGTCCTGCGGACGGGGTTTCTGCACCGAGGTGAGAATACCGCGCAAAATGTTCAGTTCAACCACTTCCGGCCGAGCCCGGTTGAACAGGCGGCGCAGCTTGCTCATCACGTGACCGGGATGTTCTTCGGTGATGAACCCCGTCTTCAGCAGCGTCTGCTCCAGATGCTGATAAAAGCCTTCCAGCTGCTCGGCGCTGGGGTAGTCCAGCTGCGCTTCTTCCTGCTCGGGTGCCTGCTCCTGCAACCAGCGCATGCGCACCTCGTAACAGAGGGTCTGCACCGCCATGGCCAGATTGAGGGAGCTGTACTCGGGATTGGCCGAAATGGCCACGTGGTAGTGGCACTTTTGCAGCTCATCGTTGGTGAGGCCGGTGCGTTCACGGCCAAACACCAAGGCGACCGGATGCCTCATCCCCTCGGTCACCAACTGCTCTGCGGCTTCGCGAGGATCCAGCATGGGCCAGCTCAGGGTACGGGAGCGAGCACTGGTACCGATGACCAGGGAGCAGTCGGCGATGGCATCATCCAGGGTCGGGACGATACGGGCATTGGCCAGCACATCGCTGGCTCCCGCCGCCAGGGCCATGGCGTTGTCATCGGGCAGCGCTTGTGGATCGACCAATACCAGCTGGGTCAGCCCCATGGTCTTCATGGCCCGCGCCGCGGACCCCATGTTGCCGGGGTGGGAGGTATTTACCAACACGATACGAATCTGATCCAGCATGCCCTGTCAATCTTCCGTCAAAAATGGCGCGCAATTGTAACATAACCAATCGCTATTTTGGCACCGCTTCTGACCCCGCATTTCAGAACAAAAATGGGCATGCGTATAACCAAGCAGCATGAGGGCAAGCGAAGGGGCGGGCTAACCTTAGAAGAGTCCAAGTTGCACTATCCGGAGTCGCCCCCCATGCTTCCCCCCTGGCTTTACGAGCAGTTGCCCGGCCTCTACCTGCTGTTGTCGGCAGGGCTGGTGCTCCTCACTCAGTCCCCGCTGCTCTGGCTCGCGGCGGCCTTGCTGTTTGGGGTGGGCGCCATCATCTGGATGATGCGAACCAACTACAGACGCACCGATCTGGTCATCTTCCCGGCCAAACACTGGCTGCAACCCGAGTGGTACTACGAGGCGCAGCCGTTCGTGTGGCTGGCACTGGCGCTGCTGTTGCTGCGTCTGCCGGGCAACACGGCGCTGCTCGCCCTGTTACCCGCCCTATGGGGTTGCCGCTGCCTGTGGGCCCGCCGTCGCCACCGCCATCATGCCCCAGGCCTGGCGCTGCACCTGAGGCGCAGTTCAGGCCGCCGGCGCGGGCACAGGTTCCTGCACTGAGCGGGCCCGCTCGACCAGGGTCGCCAGGTCCATCAGCGGGTACTTCATCAGTTTGGGCAGGCCGTCGAGATCCAGGCTGTCCATCAGGTTCTTCACCTCGAGTCCGAGCTCTGTGTCCCCCTCTATCTTCAGCTTGCGCTGGAAGAAGAGCGAGTCCGGATCCTCCCGCCGGGCGGCGATCAGGATAAGATCCTGGCTGTTGCCACTAAAACAGACGTCTGCACGCTCGCAGTCACGGCTCACCACCAGCTTTCCCTCTCGCTCGCTGATAAACCAGCAGAGTTCGAGATCGGTCACCTCGACCTTCAGCCACTTGCCCGCCAGGAACGCGAAGTCCCCGTCCGCAATGGCTTCCTTGAACACCTGGGCCAGCAGCCCCTCCATCAGATTCTGCTGAAGGGTGAAGGGCACCAGCTTAAGGGGATGGCGCAAGAGACGAGGTGCCTGTTCGACCAGGCGACGTTGCAGTTGTTGAAACACGATAAACTCCCAGTTTTTTGCGCATTCAAGCACAGGGCCGAGAGCAGGATCCTGTTGAAAATCAAACTTGTGCCCACTTACCTCAAGAAGGGTAAAGCCACACAAAGCTGCCTCAGGTCAAAAAGTGGGAGCGCATGGGTGCATACAATCGGGCCACTTTTTGCATTTTTGCCCTCTCGGAGCGTACCCGATGGAATTACTCTGCCCGGCAGGCAGCCTGCCGGCACTGAAAACGGCCGTGGATAACGGCGCCGATGCGGTCTATATCGGTTTCAAGGATGACACCAATGCCCGCCATTTTGCCGGCCTCAACTTCACCGACAGCAAGCTGGCCAAGGCGGTGGATTACGTGCACCAGCACGGTCGCAAGCTGCACATCGCCATCAACACCTTCGCCCACCCGGGCTCCGATACGAGATGGAAGCAAGCGGTCGATCGCGGGGTGGCGCTCGGCGCCGATGCGCTGATCATCGCCGATCTCGCAGTGCTCGATTACGCCAGCCGCCAGTATCCGGACATGGAGCTGCACGTCTCGGTGCAGGCCAGCGCCACCAATGCCGCCGCCATTCGCTTCTACCAGCAGCACTTCAATGTCGCCCGGGTGGTGCTGCCCAGGGTGCTCTCCATACACCAGGTCAAACAGCTCTCCCGCGAGACCGACGTCGGCCTCGAGGTGTTTGCCTTCGGCAGCCTCTGCATCATGGCCGAGGGGCGTTGTTATCTTTCTTCCTACATGACCGGCGAGAGCCCCAACACGGTCGGCGCCTGCTCGCCAGCCAAGTTCGTGCGCTGGGAGGAGACTCCGAGCGGCCTCGAGTCGCGCCTGAACGAGGTGCTGATCGATCGCTACGGCCCCGGTGAGAACGCCGGCTACCCGACCCTGTGCAAGGGCCGCTTCGAGGTGGATGGCCAGACCTATCACGCCCTGGAGGAGCCCACCAGCCTCAACACCCTCGGCCTCTTGCCCGAGCTGTTCCAGAGCGGGATCCAGTCGGTCAAGATCGAGGGACGCCAGCGCAGCCCCGCTTATGTGGAGCAGGTGACCCGGGTCTGGCGCGCCGCCATCGACAGCTATAAAGCCAATCCCGACGCCTACAGCGTCAAGGCCGAATGGGATGCCCAGCTCGCCCGCGTCTCCGAAGGGAGCCAGACCACCCTGGGTGCCTACCACCGCAAGTGGCAATAAGGAGAGGCCCCATGTCCCGCACTCTCAGACAAGACGGCAACATCTTCCACTGCCAGCATGACGGCAAGGAGCACAACTAATGCAATTTTCTCTCGGGCCCATTCTCTTCTACTGGCCCAAGGCCGATACCCAGGCCTTCTACGAGGCCGCGGCCCAGAGTCAGGCCGACATCATCTATCTCGGGGAGACGGTGTGCAGCAAGCGCCGCGAACTCAAGGTGGACGACTGGATTGCCCTGGCGCAGCAGGTGGCCACATCGGGCAAACAGGTGGTGCTCTCCACCCTGGCGCTGATCTCGGCGCCGTCCGAGCTCAAGGAGGTCAAGCGGCTGGTGGACAACGGCGAGCTGCTGATCGAGGCCAACGATCTGGGCACCGTCCAGCTCGCCCGTGAGGCAGGCCTGCCGTTTGTCTGCGGCCCGGCTATCAATGCCTACAACGCCGACGTGCTGCGCATGCTGCTAAAAAGCGGGATGCAGCGCTGGGTCATGCCGGTGGAGCTCTCCCGCGACTGGCTGGTGCAGCTCAATCAGGATCTGGGCCCGGCCCGCCACCAGTTCGAGGTGGAGGTGTTCGCCTACGGCCATCTGCCGCTCGCCTACTCGGCGCGCTGCTTCACCGCCCGATCCCTCGATAAGCCCAAAGACAGCTGCGAGCTCGCCTGCATCCACTACCCCACCGGGCGCCTCGCCAGCAGCCGGGAGGGGCAGAAGGTGTTCAACCTCAACGGCATTCAGACCCAGTCCGGCTACTGCTACAACCTCGGCAACGAGCTAGCCAGCATGGCGGATCTGGTGGACGTGGTGCGCCTCTCCCCCGAGGGGATGGACACGCTGGAGATGCTGGCCCGCTTCAGAGCCAATGTGCAGGGTCAGGCTCCCCTCCCCCTGCAACAGGAGCGGGACTGCAACGGCTACTGGCGTCAGATCCCCGGCATGAGCCTGGTGGAATAAGCCAGCCGCGAAGGGGACTCGGCGAAGCGGCTGCCACGGCGGTCTATGTTCACTATTCCCGACGGTACCAGACCCCAGACAGCCAGATCCCAGACAGCAAAAAGGCCTCATCATGAGGCCTTTTTTACATCCGGCAGCAGCAGCCTGTCAGGAGGCTTTGCCGCTCTTGCCCTGGGCACCGGGCGGCAAGGGCTTGCGCGCCATCAGTTCCAGCTCGAGCAAGGCATAGCGGTGCTCGATGAAGTCATAGACGTTGTTGGCGAGGGCCAGCTTGAAGTAGCTGATGGCTTCCTTGCGGTTGCCCTTGCCCAGCTCAAGCTTACCGAGGTAGAAGTAGGTTTCACACAGGCGCTCGGCGAGCTCCCGGTTATCCTTCACCCCTTTCACCACGTTGCCCATCAGCTGGGTGGCATTGATCTCGCCGGTATAGAGGCGAACCAGATCCCAGTTCCAGGCATCGTCATCGTACTTGTTTAACCGCTCGCGCATCCGGCTCATGGCGGCAGAGGAGTTGAGCTTCTGCTCGGCCAGATAGAGCCAGATCACCCGGTAAGGATCTTCCGGCTGCGCCTCGTAGAAGCGCTTCATGTCGGCCACTGCCAGCTCAGGACGGTTGCCGTAATAGAGCGCTATGCCACGGTTGAGGTAGGCGTAGTCGTAATCCGGGGCGAGTTCGAGGGCGGAGTCGAAAGCCTCATAGGCTTCGTCATAGTTCTGTTGCTGAACCAGATAGACACCGATGAAGTTGTAGGCCTCGGCAAAATCAGGCTTCTCCCGCAGGGCGCGGTTGAAATCCAATCTGGCAAGGGAACGCAACCCGACCCGGTCAAACACCACGGCACGCTCATAAAACAGCTCGGCCCGTTGTTCCGTCGTCAATTCCATTTCACTGAGCATCTGCCCGAGTCGCGCCAGCGCCAACTCGCTCTGGTAAGAGACCTGCAAAGGGGTCGCCAATACCAGTGAAGCGGGTTGCGGCTTGGGAACTTGAGGCGCTTCAACCTGACTGCTACTGCTGCATCCCCACATGGGGAGCAACAACAGGATACCCGTGAGGTACCCAATCCCTATCCTGACGTTCAATGAACACTCCGACGCTTACGCTTGACCCGGCATATGGTAAAGGTCAACCGAGAGTTTGTCATGTGGCGCAACCCCTATCCCTCAAATAAATCAGGATTCGACAGGGTATCCGGCGTCACTCCAACCCCGAAAGCCTCCATCGACGCTGACCACTCGGGAATAACCCATCTTCTGCAGGTTGGCCGCCACCAGGATGGAGCGAAAGCCCCCACCACAATAGAGGTAGAGCTCGGTGGCCGGATCCGGGAAACGGGTCTCGATGTCCCGCTCGATCACGCCACGGCCCAGGTATTGGGCCCCCGGCAGATGGCCCTTGGCCCACTCGCTCTCTTCGCGCACGTCGATGAGGTGAAAGGCGCGGCCCTCATCCTGCCAGCGCTTTATCTGGTGCACGTCTGTCTCCTGCACCTGGGGGCGAACGGCCTCTACCAAGGCCAGAAAACGGGGATTGTGTTGCATGACTTGCTCCTTGTTCTCGCGCATGTTGCCCACAGTGATGAGCATAATGACTCAGTTGAGCCATAAGAGAAAGGGCGCCTTGTGGCGCCCTTGTCGGTTACGGCAGGATCTCTTGCTGATCCGCGCCCTCTTTTTCCACCTGGGTCGGTAGCATGTGCTCCCGCTTGACCCCGAAGAACATGGCAGAGGCACTCGCCACATAGATGGAGGAGTAGGTCCCGAAGGCCACCCCGATCACCATGGCGATGGCAAAACCGTGGATGAGCGGCCCGCCCTTGAGCAGCAGCGCCACCACCACCACGAAGGTCAACCCCGAGGTGATGATGGTCCGGCTCAGGGTCTCGGTCATGGAGAGATCCATGATCTCGGCGGTGTCCCCCTTGCGCACCTTGCGGAAGTTCTCCCGCAGGCGGTCGAACACCACGATGGTGTCGTTGAGCGAGTAACCCACCAGGGTCATCAGCGCCGCCAGCACGGTCAAATCGAACTCGTACTGGAAGTAGGCGAAGATGCCGAGGGTGATGATGACGTCGTGGGCCAGGGAGAGGATGCCCCCCATGGCCAGACGCCATTCGAAGCGCACCGCCACGTAGACCAGGATACAGAGGATGGAGGCCAGCATGGCCAGGGCACCGTCTGTCGCCAGCTCGTCACCCACGGAGGGGCCGACGAACTCGACGCGCTTGAGCACGGCATCCTGGTCGATGAGCTTGGCCGCGGCCAGCACCTCGTTACCCTGCTGCTCCACCTTGACCCCGTCTTTCGGGGCCATGCGCACCAGCACGTCACGGCTTGAGCCGAAGAATTGCAGGGTTGCCCCTTCAATCTTCTGCTGATCCAGCGCCTCGTGCATCTTGTCCAGGCTCACCGATTGCTGGAACCCCACCTCGATGGTGGTACCGCCGGTGAAGTCCAGCCCCCAGTTCAGGCCACGATCGAACAGGCAGAACAAGGCGAGCATCGTCAGCAGGGCAGAGAACACCATTCCCGACCTGGCGAAGCGCATGAAGGGAATCGGTTTTTCAAAATGTAGAATCTGAAACATGTCTCTTCCTTAGATCGGCAGCTTGTCGATGCGCCGTCCACCCCAGGCCAGGTTGATAATGGCGCGGGATACCGTGATGGCCGTAAACATGGAGGCGGTCAGACCGATCCCCAGCGTCAGGGCGAAGCCCTTGATGGCGCCGGTGCCGATACCAAACAGGATCACGCAGGTGATGAGCGAGGTGACGTTCGAGTCGGCGATGGTCGAGAAGGCACGGTCAAAGCCCATGTGGATGGCTTGCTGCACCCCGCGTCCATTGCGGATCTCTTCACGAATACGCTCGTAGATCAGCACGTTCGCATCCACCGCCATGCCCAGCGTCAGGACGATACCGGCGATGCCCGGCAGGGTCATGGTGGCCCCTGGGATCATCGACATGATACCGACGATCAGCACTAGGTTCATGGTCAGCGCCAGGTTGGCGACCCAACCGAAGGCACGGTAGTAGATCCCCATGAACAGCACGATCACCAGCATGGCCCAGCCGATGGCTTCCATACCGCTGTCGATGTTCTGCTGACCCAGGCTCGGGCCTATGGTGCGCTCTTCCACGATCTGGATGGGCGCGATCAGGGCACCGGCACGCAGCAGCAGCGCCAGGTTATGGGCTTCGTTGGCATTGTCGATGCCGGTGATGCGGAACTGGCTGCCAAGGCGCGACTGGATAGTGGCGACGTTGATCACCTCTTCCTGTTTGCGGAACTTGCGCTTGCCATCCGGACCCGGCTGACCCACTGGCTTGTATTCGATGAACACGGTAGCCATGCCCTTACCAACGTTGTCCTTGGTAAAGTTGGCCATCTTGTTGCCACCCTGGCCATCGAGCTTGATGTTGACCTGGGGACGGCTGTATTCGTCGAAACCGGACTGGGCACCCACGATGTGGTCACCGGTCAGGATGATGCGCTTTTGCAGCACCACCGGGCGACCGTTGCGATCGTTGTACACCTTGGAGCTCGGCGGTACCCGGCCATCGGCGGCAGCCTGGATATCGGCAGTCTCATCGACCATGTGGAACTCCAGGGTCGCGGTCGCGCCCAGAATTTCCTTGGCACGGGCGGTGTCCTGGATCCCCGGCAGCTCCACCACGATGCGCTCGGCACCCTGCTGTTGTACCAGGGGTTCGGCCACACCCAGCTCGTTCACCCGGTTACGGATGATGGTGATGTTCTGCTCGAGGGCGTACTTCTTCACTTCCTTGACCTTGGCTTCACTCAAGCCGGCCAGCAGGATGAAGTCATCCCCCTTCTGCTCGGTGGTGAAGGTGAGATCCGGATTCTGCCGACGCAGATGAGAGGCCGCCTTGGTCTGATCGGCCTCTTCGCGGAACACCACCTGCACCTTGTCACCGACCCGGCGCACGCCGGAGTAACGGATCTTCTGGGTGCGCAGCTCGGAGCGGAAATCCTGCACCATCTGCTCTTGCTGCTTGGCCAGCGCCTCGGCCATGTCCACTTCCATCAGGAAGTGCACACCACCACGCAGGTCAAGGCCCAGCTTGAGCGGCGCGGCGCCGATGGCTTCGAGCCAGGCAGGCGTAGAGGGTGCCAGGTTCAGGGCCGAGATGAAGTTGTCGCCCAGTTTGTTGGCGACGACGTCGCGGGCCTTGAGCTGATCTTCGGTGTTCTTGAAACGAACCAGGATGAAGCCGTGCTCGAACGCAGCGTGTTTGACCGGGATCTGAGCCGCTTCGAGCGTCTCCTTCACCAGATCAAGCGTCTCTAGTTTAACTTCGGCACCACGGCTGGCAGAAACCTGCAAGGCCGGGTCTTCGCCGTAAAGATTGGGGGCTGCATATAGAAAACCGATGGCGATCACCACGACCACCATCAGGTATTTCCACAGCGGATAGCGATTTAACACGCTGTGCTCCTCGGGAGATTAAAGGGACTGAATAGAACCCTTGGGCAGAACGGCAGAGACGAAGTCACGCTTGATGGTGACTTGAGTCTGATCATTCAGGGCCAGCACGATGTATTCGCTATCGGCGGAAACCTTGGCGATCTTGCCGACCAGACCACCGGAGGTGAGCACTTCATCCCCCTTGGCCAGGGAGCTCATCAGGTCGCGGTGGGTCTTGGCACGCTTGGCCTGGGGACGATAGATCATGAAATAGAAGATAAGACCGAACACGGCCAGCATGATGATCATTTCCATGCCACCACCCTGTGCACCCGGAACCGCGCCTTCTGCATACGCCTTGGAGATAATGCTCATTTAACAACCTCTTGATTGATGTAGATAAGATAACTAGCTGATATATCGTTGTTATTGCGCGTCGTTTTCAGCTAATGGAGGCACAGGCTTCCCTTGCCGACGGTAAAACTCAGTTACAAAGTCGTCTAATTTACCCTGCTCGATCGCGTCCCGCAAACCCTGCATGACACGCTGGTAATAACGCAGGTTATGAATGGTATTCAGACGGGCGCCGAGGATCTCGTTGCACTTGTCCAGATGGTACAGATAACTGCGGGTGTAATTCTTGCAGGTGTAGCAATCGCAGTCCGCGTCCAGGGTGCTGGTGTCCTCGCGATACTTGGCGTTGCGGATCTTGACCACACCGTCGGTGGTGAACAGATGGCCGTTGCGGGCGTTGCGGGTCGGCATCACGCAGTCGAACATGTCGATGCCGCGGCGCACCCCTTCCACCAGATCCTCCGGCTTGCCCACCCCCATCAGGTAGCGTGGCTTGTCGGCCGGGATCTTCGGGCAGACGTGCTCAAGGATGCGGTGCATGTCTTCCTTGGGCTCACCCACGGCGAGGCCACCGACCGCATAGCCGTCGAAACCGATCTCCAGCAGTCCGTTGAGGGAGACATCCCGCAGCTCTTCATAAACTGAGCCCTGGATGATGCCGAACAGGGCATTCTTGTTGCCCAGCGCATCGAACTTGTCGCGGGAACGCTTGCCCCAGCGCAGGGACATCTCCATGGACTTGCGCGCCTCTTCGTACGTGGCGGGGTACGGGGTGCACTCGTCGAAGATCATGACGATGTCGGAGCCCAGATCGTACTGGATCTCCATGGACTTCTCGGGGTCGAGGAAGATCTTCTCGCCGTTGATGGGGTGACGGAAGTGCACCCCGGCCTCGGTGATCTTGCGGATATGACCCAGGCTGAACACCTGGAAGCCGCCGGAATCGGTCAGGATCGGGCCCTGCCAGTTCATGAAGTCGTGCAGATCCCCGTGGGCGCGCATCACCGCCTGACCCGGCCGCAGCCAGAGGTGGAAGGTGTTGCCGAGCAGGATCTGGGCGCCGGTCTCACGGACCTCTTCCGGGGTCATCCCCTTGACGGTGCCGTAGGTGCCGACCGGCATGAAGGCCGGGGTTTGCACCACGCCACGCTCGAACACCAGCTGGCCGCGACGGGCACGGCCATCGGTGGTTTTCAGTTCAAATTTCATTGCTACCTCGATTCAGTCAGAGAAACAGTCTGACAACAGCGGGCCCGCGAGGGCCCCATATAAGAAGCTGCGCGCGATCTTACGCGAAGATCGTGAACAAGTTCTGAAGGGCGAGGCCTCAAGCCTCTGCCCGGCGACGGGTGATGAACATGGCATCCCCGTAGCTGAAGAAACGGTATTGCTCGGCCACCGCCGCCTGATAGGCCGCCATCACGTTATCGTAACCAGCGAAGGCGCTGATCAGCATGATCAGGGTCGACTCCGGCAGGTGGAAGTTGGTGACCATGGCATCGACGATCTGAAACTCGTAGCCCGGGAAGATGAAGATATCGGTGTCGCTGAAAAACGGCGCAAGGGGTTTGCCCTGGGCCAGGGTCACCTTGGCGGCGCTCTCGAGGGATCGCACCGAGGTGGTGCCCACCGCAATGACGCGGCCACCCCGGGCGCGGGTCGCAGCGATGGCATCCACCACCTCCTGCGGCACCTCGGCATACTCCGAGTGCATGTGGTGATCTTCAATCTTGTCCACCCGCACCGGCTGGAAGGTCCCCGCCCCCACGTGCAGGGTGACGAAAGCCAGCTCCACGCCCTTGGCCTTGATCCGCTCGAGCAGCGGCTCGTCGAAGTGCAGGCCGGCGGTCGGTGCCGCCACCGCACCCGGCTTCTGGTTGTAGACGGTCTGGTAGCGCTCCTTGTCGGCGTCCTCGTCGGGACGGTCGATATAGGGGGGCAGCGGCATGTGGCCGATGGCTTCCAGGATCTCCAGCACCGGGCGCGGGTCCAGGAAGTGGATCTCGAACAGGGCGTCGTGGCGGGCGCGCATCTCGGCCTCCACCCCCCCGTCCAGGATGAGGCGGGTGCCGGGCTTGGGCGACTTGGAGGAACGCACGTGAGCCAGCACGCTGTGCTCGTCCAGGATGCGCTCCACCAGCACCTCCAGCTTGCCGCCGCTGGCCTTCTGGCCAAACATGCGTGCCGGAATGACGCGGGTGTTGTTGAACACCAGCAGATCGCCGGGATTGAGCTGGTCCAGCACATCCACAAATTGACCGTGGCGCAGGGCGCCAGTTTGACCATCGAGCTGCAACAGACGACTGGCGGTACGTTCCGTCATGGGATAGCGGGCAATCAGCTCGTCTGGCAGATCAAAATGAAAATCGGATACTTGCATCTTTCACCTCGGGGGAATCGGCGGCTAGTCTAGTTATCCCCTCACGGCAAGGCAACCCAAAAGACCAAAAACCCAAGGCAGACAAGGGATAGCGGGCGTTTTTGTGAGCGCTAGGGTCTGTTGGCGTTTCGTCACGGCCGCGACGTCGTCAGTTTTTGCGCGGAGCTAGGCACGAGACATGACGTTTGGTCCCCCAAATGAATCGTCGAGTAACGACGTTACGCGCATAAACTGACCCGTCCCTGCGGGTTGCGCGGCAAATCACGCCATGCGTTGTTGCAGGGCTTGCCAAGGGATCACCATTGCCTGCGCCCCGCGCCTAGCCTGGTGTGATTTGTCACTGCAACGCGGCTTGCGCCGAAACGCCAACAGACCCTATGGGTTAATGGTTCTTTAACGATCTGTATTGACCCTGATCATGTTTCAGGGACGGGGGCTGGGCTAGGGTGAAGGCAGAGACACAAGGAGGCCCACCATGATGACCCTGTCTGAAATCATGACCGAACATCCCTTCACTTTGGGTCCGCAGAACAGCGTCAAGCAGGCGATGGATCTGATGCAACAAGAGCGGATCCGCCACATTCCCATCGTCGATGACCACCATCAACTGCTGGGGCTGGTCACCCTCTCCGACATCCTGGCCACCCGCGAATCCAAGCTGCTGCTCATCAACCCCGAGCGGGAAGCCGAGTTCACCGACAGCGTCCAGCTCGACGAGATCATGACCCGCCAGGTGGCGAGCGTGGATCCCCATGCCGGCATCAAGGAGGCGGCGCTCTATCTGCAACGCCACAAATACGGCTGCCTGCCGGTCTTGCGGGGCCGCAAACTGGTGGGCATAGTCACGGAGTCAGATTTCATCGCGGTAGCCATCAATCTGCTGGAGCTGATGGAAGAGCAGGAGCCCCTTTCGGATTTCTGATCGCCAAAAACTGTAATTAAATTACAATAAAAGCGTTTTCAGCGCATTTATACGGCACAAAAACTGAAACACTTTCATTTTGATTGAAAAATTACACCACAACCTTGCATTGTGATCTCCATCACACTATGATGCCCGTCATGCAATTATTGCCGAAGGGGAGATGAGGGATTGTGCACCCGATGTCTTCTCTTCATATGTCTGCAAGTTTGCACACCCCGTAGTGAGTCTTTGCTGTAAAGCATTTTTATATCGCCATTCCTTGTTTGATGACCCGGCCCTGTCTGTGCGATGGCGCCGGGATTTTTTTGTCCGTCTTCCGCCCTCCCCTAGGATCCTTCCTATTTCCCTGTTTTCATCTCATGGATAAAACAAGATCCCATCCGGGACTTGAAAATGTGACCTGCCGGACAGAAATTGAACTTCGACAATGAGTTATCTCTCAAGGCCTGAGATATTCATGTTAGGTACAGTTGTGATGGGCTATCTAATAAATAGATTTAAGTGATTCAAAATTGTGGCTTTGACCGATTAGCGAAAAGCCCTATGATGACCCCGTCGAAAGTTAAACGCCTGGTCCGGACCCACTTTTCACAACCGGACGGGCACATGTACATCACCAAGGAGCAAATACATGTCTACCTATATCAACACCGAAATCAAGCCGTTCAACGCTACCGCTTACCACGAAGGCAAATTCGTTCAGGTGTCTGACGCTGACCTGAAAGGCAAGTGGTCCGTGGTGTTCTTCTACCCGGCTGACTTCACCTTCGTTTGCCCGACCGAGCTGGGTGACCTGGCTGACAACTACGCTGCATTCAAGAAGCTGGGCGTCGAGATCTACGCCGTCTCTACCGACACCCACTTCACTCACAAGGCCTGGCACGACACTTCTGACACCATCAAGAAGATCCAGTACCCGATGATCGGCGACCCGACCGGTGCCATCACCCGCAACTTCGGCGTGATGATCGAAGAAGCTGGCCTGGCTGACCGCGGTACCTTCGTGATCGACCCGCAAGGCATCATCCAGATCGTTGAAATCAACGCTGGCGGCATCGGTCGTGACGCTCTGGAACTGCTGCGCAAGGTCAAGGCTGCCCAGTACGTTGCCTCCCACCCGGGTGAAGTCTGCCCGGCCAAGTGGAAAGAAGGCGAAGCCACTCTGGCCCCGTCCCTGGATCTGGTAGGCAAAATCTAAGCCTCCCTCCTCCAAGACCGGCCCATTCAAGGGCCGGTCTGCTTTCAGGCCCCGTATTGTCTGTATTCAGTGTTCTCTTTATCCAGTAATGCCGCCGACCCGCATTCAGCAAGAAGGAATTCGACCATGTTAGATACCAACCTCAAACAACAACTCAACGGTTACCTGCAGTACATCGTCAATCCCATCGAGATCAGCGTGTCCGGCAATGACAGCGACAAGTCAGCGGAACTGTTGGCCCTGGCCACAGAAATCAGCGACATGTCCCCCAAAATCGCCATGACCGATGGCCGTAACGCCCGCAAGCCTTCCATGAGCATCGCGCCCCAGGGTCAAGCCCCGCGCGTGCATTTTGCCGGCATCCCCATGGGTCATGAATTCACTTCTCTGGTACTCGCCCTGCTGCAAAGCGGCGGACACCCCTCCAAAGCCGATCCGGCCGTGCTGGAGCAGGTCAAGAACCTGAAGGGCGAGTTCCACTTCGAGACCTATATCTCTCTGTCCTGCCACAACTGCCCGGACGTGGTGCAGGCCCTGAACCTGATGGCGACCCTGAACCCCGGCATCACTCACACCATGATCGACGGTGCCCTGTTCCAGGATGAGGTCGCTGAGCGTCAGATCATGGCCGTGCCGAACGTTTATATGAACGGTCAGCCGTTCAGCCAGGGCCGTATCTCCCTGGAAGAGATCGTCGCCAAGCTCGATACCGGCGCCGCTGAGCGCAAAGCCGCCGAGCTCAGCGAGAAAGCCCCCTACGACGTGCTGGTGGTCGGTGGTGGCCCGGCTGGCGCCGCCGCTGCCATCTATGCCGCCCGTAAAGGCATTCGCACCGCCATCGTCGCCGAGCGCTTCGGTGGTCAGGTGATGGACACCGTCGGCATCGAAAACTTCATCTCCGTGCCCTACACCGAGGGCCCGAAGCTGGCCGCGAGCCTGGAGCAGCACGTCAAGCAGTACGGCGTGGAAGTGATCACCGAGCAGCGTGCCGCCGCCATCAGCAAGGATGGTTACGTGAACGTGGCGCTCGCCTCAGGCGCAACCTTGAAGAGCCGTGCCGTGATCCTGGCCACCGGTGCCCGCTGGCGCGATCTGAACGTACCGGGTGAGGTGGAATACCGCACCAAGGGCGTGGCCTACTGCCCGCACTGCGACGGTCCCTTCTTCAAGGGCAAGCGCGTGGCGGTGATCGGTGGCGGTAACTCCGGTATCGAAGCAGCCATCGACCTGGCTGGTATCGTCGAGCACGTCACCGTGGTGGAGTTTGCCGATACCCTGCGTGCCGACGACGTGCTGCAGAAGAAGGCCCGCTCCATGGGCAATATCGACATCATCATGAGCGCCCGCACCACCGAAGTCATCGGTGACGGCAGCAAGGTGGTGGGCATGGATTACGAAGATCGCACCACGGGTGAGATCAAGCACCTGGCGGTCGCCGGCATCTTCGTGCAGATCGGTCTGGTGCCGAACACCGAGTTCCTCAAGGGGAGCGACGTGGCCCTGACCCGCTTTGGCGAGATCGAGATCGACACCAAGGGTGCCACCTCCCTGCCCGGCGTCTACGCAGCAGGAGATGCTACTACTGTGCCGTTCAAGCAGATCATCATCTCCATGGGGGCCGGTGCCACCGCGGCACTGGGGGCCTTTGATTACCTCATCCGCAATGCCGCGCCGGAAGAGAGTGCCGTCAAGGGCGAGGCAGTGACCGCCTGATAGGCTCATCGCTCAACAAGAAGCCGACTCCCTGGAGTCGGCTTTTTCATATGCGTCGCCCGGTACTGGCCACACCCCGCTGCCCGAGCGCTATCCTTGATAGGCATCCACCACATTGGGATCTGAACATGAAAACCATACTCTTGCTGGCCGGTCTGCTGTTCGCCGGTAGCGCACTGGCCTTCCACTGCCCCATGGACATGAAGAAAATTGACGATGCCCTGGCCGCCGGCCCCGTCATCAGTGCCGAGAAGCTGGCCGAGGTGAAACAGCTGAGGGCCGAAGGGGAAACCCTGCACAAGGAGGGCAAGCATCAGGAATCCGTCGATACCCTGGCCAAGGCCATGACCCTGCTTGGCATCGACAAGGGTTGACGCCCCGAGATCGACCGCATCACCATGCAAAGCCCCCGCCCGTTGGCGAGGGCTTTTTTGTGGCAACAAGCCATGGCTCACCCCTCAAAGACAGCCCCTAGACCCGACCGCTATAAACCAGGGTGCAATAGTTGAAGGGGATCCGGCCATCGACCGCATAACGCGCGAACTCGCGGCGGATCAGCGCAGTCAGTTGCTCATAGGCCGGCGTGCCGATGGCGGGTGCATAGGAAGAGGAGTTGAGCCGCCCCAGCACACCGTCGAGATCGAACAGCTGGCGGTTCTCGAAGCGATCGAGGCGATACTCCCCCTCGAAGAAGGCCTGAAAGTCGGCGTCGCCGAGATTGCGATGATTGACCTCCTCATAGTCCCCCGAATGGGCCCGCAGCCCCGCCTCATAGGCCTCGAGAAACGGGGTGTCCATCAGCCTGTCGTTCCAGATGAGCGCGACCCGTCCACCCGGCTTCAACAGGCGGCGACACTCGGCCTTGAAGGCGGCTCTGTCGAACCAGTGAAAGGCCTGGGCGACGGTGACCAGATCCAGCGCCCCCGTCGGCACCCCGGTCTGCTCAGCGCTGCCGCTCAGCCAGTGGATATGATCGACCCCCGTCAGCAACCGCTCGGCGGCGCCACGCATCTCCGCATTGGGCTCCACCGCCCACAGCTGGCCCACCCGAGGGGCAAGCAAGGCGGTCAGAATGCCGGTGCCCGCCCCTATATCGGCGACCACGGCATGGGGGCCCATGCCGAGCTGCCTGACCAGAAAGTCCAGCATGGCGGTCGGGTATCCGGGTCGGTATTTCACATAGGCCTCAACCCGGGCCGAAAATCGCTGGGTACTGTCCATCCCTCACTCCTTTTGAAACTTGAGCTGAATTCGAGCTGTCTATACCAACCTTATCAATAGACAGTGCGAGGAGCAGCCCCTTACACTGTGACCGCCATCACATCATTCGGGAATCCATCTTGCGTGGGATTGTAAAACTACTGATTTTGCTGACTTTACTGACCCTTCGGTGCGCACAGGCCGAGGTGCCGGCACCCTATGCCCTGCGCCTCGATCCCGGCCAGCAAGCATGGCTGCGCGAGAAGCAGACCCTGGTGGTCGGCATGCCCGCCTCAGACTGGGCGCCTTACAGTTTCTACTCGGGCAAGGATCACTATCAGGGTCTGTTACACGACTACCTGCAGGCCGTCAGCCAGCGGCTCGGACTCAGCCTCCGCTACCGCGCCTATCCCACCTTCAACGATGCCCAGCTCGCCTTGCGCAGCGGCGAGGTGGATGCCCTGGCCGGCGTGGCGATGACCCCCCAACGCCAGACCTGGATGCATTTCACCGCGCCGCTCATCGAGATCCCCCGTGCCGTGCTGCTCGGCAAGCCCAAAGATCCCCCCAGCCTGGCTCAGGCCGCGCAGATGCAGTGGGTCTGCGAGCGCGGCTACGACAGCTGTGATCTGCTCGAGCACCTCGGTTTCAAGAAGATCAAGCGGGTGGACGTCAACACCGAGGCCCTGTTCATGGTCAAATACGGGCTGGCGGATGCCTATCTCTCCGATCGCCCCTACCTGGAGAGCAGCCTCCCCAACCAGAGCCTCAAGGCCAGCGCTCTGGTCGAGGTTCCCTGGATAGCACCCGCCCAGCTGGCCCTGACAACGGCTGCCACCAACGAGCGGCTGGGGAAATTGCTGAGCCTGGCGGTGGATAGCCTCACCCCCCAGGACAAGCACGCGCTCATCCAACTGGCCGATGCCTATAACAAGCCACAGAAAAAGAGCGGGGAGTCCAGCCTGTTCACCCCAGAGGAATCGGCCTGGATCGCCGCGCACCCGGAGGTGAGCTTCGCCCCGGGCCCCTGGGTCGGCCTCGGCCAGGTAGACAAGAGCGGCCACTTCAGCGGCCTGGTGGCGGACTTGCTGACCCTGATCGAGCGGCGCAGCGGGCTGCGCTTCAAACTGCACCCCACCCACGGGCAAAACTCCCTGGTGATGGTTGAAGAGGGCAAGCTGGCGCTGGCCCCCACCGTGGTCAACCTGCCAGAGCGGCGCCAGCACCTGCTCTTCACCTCCGATTATCTGACCCTGAAACGCCTGCTCGTCTCCAACAATGAACGAGGGGAGATCAGCTCACTCAAGGAGCTGAAGGGAGCCAGGGTAGCGGCGAGCAACGCCTCGGCCGACATCGCCATCATCAGCGCCTGGCAAGCCGAACCCGTGCCCTTTTTCTCCTTCGATGAACAACTGACCGCCCTCGCCACGGGCAAGGTGGACTACATCCTCACCAGTGAGGGCATCAACGAGCAACTCTTGCGCCATGAGTCAGATCTGAAGCTTCACATCGCCTACCGCGGCAACGAGCTGGATGTGCCCATGGCGATGGCGGTGACCAAGGACAACCCCATGCTGGCCAGCATCCTCAACAAGGCCCTGGGCTCTGTCAGCCCGCAGGAGATGCAACTGCTGCAGGACAAGTGGTTCACCCTGAAGATCGAGACCGGCATCAACCGCACCCAGTTGCTGCGCGTCGTGTCCGGGATGATGGGCGGCATACTGCTGGTGGCGCTGCTGGGCTACCTGTGGAACCGCTCCTTGAGCCGCGAGGTACGCCAGCGCCAGCGGGCCGAGGCGCAGCTCTCACACCAGTTGCAGCTGATGGAGACCCTGCTCGACACCCTGCCCAACATGGTGGTGCTCACCAACGAACGCCTGGAGATCGCCATCACCAACCGGGCATACCGCCAGTTCTACCTCGGTGGCGCAGACACCTACGGAGATTACGCGGCGCTGCTCACCGATGTACTGCCCTTTGAGGTCATACTGCGGATCCAGGAACAAGATGCCTGGGTGTGGGAAAACGGGGAGGACCTCCACTTTCAGGAAGCCTGGCAAGCCGATGGCAACGAGCGTCTCATCACCTATCACAAGCGGCTGTTTCGGGGGCTGGACGGGGAAAAGGCGGGGATCCTTACCGTCCTCACCGACACCACCGAACAATTGCATGCCCAGGCCCGCGCCCAGGAGGCCGAGGCTCGGCTGGCGAGGCTCACCGACAGCATTCCCGGTTTCGTGTTCCAGTTCCAATATCTGGGCGAGGGTCAGGGGCACTTCCAGTATGTCAGCGCCGGCTATCAGGAAATGGATCTGCGCACCAGTGAGGAACTGCTCACCAATCAGTACCACGATCTGTTCCCCCATCTGGACGCGCAACTGCGCTCCCTGCTGCTCACCGAGCTGGAGCGCCAGATCAATGAAGAGAACCGGGTCGATCTCAGCTTCCCGTCCCGTCTCGTGAACGGTCGGGCACGTACCCTGCAGGTGCGTGGCAATGTCATACGCCAACCCGATGGCCAGGCCGTGCTGTACGGTATGGTGCAGGACATCACGGCGCTGAAGGCCCAGCAGCGGGCGCTCGAGGAGGCGCGCCAGAAGGCCGAGGCGGCGACCCAGGCCCGGGATAGGTTCCTGGCCACCATGAGTCACGAGCTGCGCACCCCCATCGCCGGCATGCACGGCATGCTGGAGCTGCTGCGGCTGGGTCAGCTCAGCGAGGATCAGCACTATCTGGTGCGCAACGTGGTCAGCTCAGCCAACAACCTGCTCTATCTGGTCAACGATATCCTCGACTACTCCAAGATGGAGGCCGGTCAACTGCACCTGGATCCGCGGCCGGTGCGCCTGGCCGAGGTGCTGTGCGCCGTGGTGCGCAGCAACGTGGCCACCCGCGCGCCAGAAGGGGTTGCAGGTCCAGCTGCAGTGGGATCCGGCCCTGCCGGATCGGGTCGAGATCGATCCCAACCGGCTGGAGCAGATCTTCTCCAACCTGCTGCACAACGCCATCAAGTTCACCGAACGGGGCAACGTCATCATCACCCTGGCCTATCGGGATCAGCGACTGTGGCTGCGGGTGGAGGACACCGGCATCGGCATCCCTCCCGAGCGGCTGTCCCGCCTCTTCAATCCCTTCGAGCAGGGCGAGACCAGCATCAGCCGCCGCTTCGGGGGATCCGGGCTGGGGCTGGCCATCAGCCGCAATCTGGCCGAGCGGATGGGGGGCCAGCTCAGCCTAGAGAGTGATCCCGGCCAGGGCACCCGGGCCATATTGTCGCTGCCACTGCCCGAGCCACACTGGGAAGGGAAGCCGCTGGCGGGCACTTGCTGGCAGGTGTCGGCGTCCCTGCACTATGGGGCCACCCTGCTGCGCAGCTTCGGGGCCGAGGTGCGGCTTTGTGAGCGAGGCGGCGCCCTCGCCCCAGGGCTGCTGCTGCTCGACGAGACCGATCTGCACCGACTCTGCCCGCCACAAAGTCTGAACAAGGGAACCGCGTTCGATGCGCCCGAGCTGCAAGCTCATCGCATCATCTTCCTGTCCGAGCAGGAGAGCCTGCGCACCAGCCTGCATCAGCGCCACTGCTTGCGTCTTGGCAGCCAGCCTCTCTACCCCGATCTGCTGCTGGAGAGCTGCCTAGAGCTGACAGCGCCACAGGGCAGCGAGTCGCGAGTCGCCCCCTCCATCCAGCGGCTAAGAGGCCGGGTGCTGGTCGCCGAGGATCACCCCGTCAACCGTGCCCTGCTGCAACGTCAACTCGGCCTGCTTGGCGTGGAGTTCAGGCTCTGCGAAAACGGGCGCCTGGCGCTGGATGCCTGGCAGAAGGAACACTTCGATCTGCTGCTCACCGACTGCCACATGCCCGATCTCGATGGCTACCGCCTGACGGCGGCCCTGCGTGAGCTGGGGGTGACGGCGCCCATCATAGGCGTGACTGCGGATGCCTCCAGGATGGTGAGTCGCCAGAGCGACCGGGCCGGCATGACCCAGATGCTCTACAAGCCCTACAGTCTGGAGGATCTCGGCCGGATACTGGGAGAGTATCTGATGCCGGCGCCCGAGCTTGCCTCGGGAGTGCCGGCTGGCAGCGCCATGAGGGAGCGCTGGATAGCCCTGTTTGGTGGCGAGACCGTGGCCCGCACCCTGGCGGCCGAATATGTGAACAGCAACGGTATCGATCTGGCGCGCCTGCAGGACTCGCTACCCGGACTGGAATGGGATCGCCTGTTCAATGCGGCCCACAGCATCATGGGGGCGGCCCAGATGACAGGCGAGCACGAACTGGCCGAGCTGGCACAGGCCGTGGAGAGCTGCTGCAAACAGCAGCAAGCGGTGCCATTGGCCGAGCTGGTGCGCCAACTGCAAGAGAGAATACAGGCGATCGGCAGCGAGATAGGAGCATGGCTCGATGAACAGACCCTCCACTGACATTTCCCTTCTGGTGGTGGAAGACAACACCTTTCAGCGCAAGGCGCTGATGCACCAGATCCAGGCCCTGGGTTATCGGGTACCGCTGGAGGCCGCGGATGGCGAGGCGGCGCTGGCCCTGTGCCGACAGCAGCAGGTGGATATCCTGCTCTGCGATCTGCGCATGCCCGGCATGGACGGCATGGCGCTGCTGCGCCGTCTCTCCCTGAGCGGGTTTCGCGGCGGCATCATACTGGTGAGCGCCCTCGAGGAGGACGTGGTCGAGGCGGTGCGGCGCATGAGCGACGCCTATGGCCTGCGGGTACTCGGCCGGCTGGATAAACCAGCCAGCCAGGGGCGGCTCACCGAGCTGCTCGCCAGCTGGGTACCGGATGACAACCTGCAGCAGGCGGGGACAGGCCCGCTCATCGAGGTCGCCGAACTGGCCAGGGCGCTGGAAAATCAGGGAGAAATCGTGCCCTGGTATCAGCCCAAGGTGAGCCTCGCCACCGGCGAGTTGCTGGGGGTGGAGGCGCTGGCCCGCTGGCTGCACCCGACCCTTGGCATGATAGCGCCCGCGCGCTTCATCCCCCTGGCCGAGGAGTGCGGCCTCATCGGTCCCCTGACCGAACGCCTCATCGAGCAGTGCCTGCGGGATCTGGAGAGCTGGCAGACAGCCGGCTCGACCATCAGGTTGTCGATGAACCTCTCCAGCGTCAGCCTGGTCGAGGGAGATCTGTGCGATCGCCTGATCACGCTGTGCGAGTCGAGGCGGATCGCACCCGAGCTCATCACCCTGGAGGTGACAGAAAGCGCCTTCATCAAGGATCTCGGCCAATCCCTCGAGCGGTTGAGCCGGCTGCGGATGCACGGCTTTGGCCTCTCCATCGATGACTTTGGCACCGGCTACTCCTCGATGCAGCAACTCAACCAGCTGCCCTTCACCGAACTCAAGCTGGATCGCAGCTTCGTCGATCGCTGCCATGAGGATCCGGTGCGGCTCGCCATCATAGAGTCGACCCTGACCCTGGTGCACAAAATAGGCCTCAAGTCGGTCGCCGAGGGGGTCGAAGACAAGGGCACCTGGGATCAGCTGGCTCGCCTTGGCTGCGACGAGTGTCAGGGCTATTACGTGGGGCACCCCATGCCCCGCGATCAGCTGGCCCAGTGGCACAGCCGCTGGCGGGCCACCGGCCCTGTCCAGCGGGCATAACGCCAACCAGCAAGACGCCGATCCTCTGATCGGCGTTTTTATTGCCGGGCATAGGCGCTGTCACAACCGCCACCCGCTGCCAGCACCTCGCCAAACCACCAGCCAACGCCAGGCTGCCGCTACACTCAAACCTTGGGCAAGCCCCTCAGAGCGGGCGCCGATGACAATACTGAGAGCCTGACGGGAGGGCCCATGTCGACATTCAGATGCCTATTACCCCTCATTCCCCTGCTGCTCGGCGGCTGCGGCCCCGAGCTGGTCGGCACCGCGGCCACCACGGGAAAGCTCCAGGCCGAGCAGGCCCGGCAAGCCAAGGCACAGCTGGATCAATTCAAGCTGGAGTTGAGCGCCGCCATGCAAACCACCGACGCCACGGGCTCAGCGCCCCTCGGCGTGGGCCTCACGTCTGACTGACGCACCACAGGAGCATCTTGATGAGAAGACTCATCGTCTCGGCCTTCGTCTCCCTCGATGGCATCATGCAGGCCCCCGGCGGGCCAGCAGAAGATCCCACCGGTGGCTTTGCCCTCGGCGGCTGGATGGTCGGCTACGCAGACCCCGGCATGGACATCTCGAGCGCGGGGTTTGACGGAAAGGATCGCGAGCTGGTACTCGGGCGCCGGACCTATCAGATCTTCGAGGCCTACTGGCCTTATCAGCCCGTTGATCACCCGATCGCCAGGACCCTCAATGCGGCCAGGAAGCATGTCGCCTCGCGCACCCTGATGAGGCTTGATTGGCACAATTCGAGCCTGCTGCAGGGGGATGTCGTCGCGGCCATCGCTGCGCTCAAGGCTCAGCCCGGCCCCGATCTGCAGACAATTGGCAGCGGTCAGCTGATCCAGACGCTCCAGGCCGCGTCCCTGATCGACGAATACAACCTGTGGACCTTCCCCCTGCTGCTTGGGCGAGGCAAACGCCTGTTCGGCGAGCGCGCCAGCCCCTCGGCACTGCGGCTCGTCCGCTCCCAGGTATCAACCACCGGCGTGGTGATGAGCACCTATGTGCCTGACGGCCACATCCAGCCCGGTACCTTCCCGGGTAACGAACCGAGCGAGAGGGAGCTGGCAAGGCGCCAACGGATGGCCGATGGCAGTTGGTGATCTGAAACTCCCCGTACGCGCGCTTTGACGACGGTGCAAGACGGTTTCACAACGGAGACATTGAGATGATACAAGCAGCGAAGAACAGGATTTGCCTCTGGTACGACCATGATGCCGAAGAGGCGGCGCGGTTTTATGCCAGCACTTTCCCCGACTCATCCGTCGGCGCCCTCTATCGCGCCCCGGCAGACTACCCGTCGGGCAAACAGGGGGATCTGCTGACGGTCGAATTCACCCTGATGGGGATCCCCTGCCTCGGGCTCAACGGCGGGCCCGGGGTCAAGCACAGCTGGGCGTTCTCGTTTCAGATAGCCACGCAAGATCAGGCCGAGACGGATCGCTACTGGCACGCCATCATCGACAACGGCGGTCAGGCGAGCGAATGTGGCTGGTGCCAGGACAAGTGGGGCCTCTCCTGGCAGATCACCCCCCTCGCCCTGACCCAGGCGATTGCCAACCCCGATCCCGCCGCCGCCAGACGCGCGTTCGAGGCCATGATGCAGATGAGCAAGATCGACATCGCAACCATAGAGGCGGCACGGCGAGGCTGAAACCTCTATCGTCTTTGTATGTCCTATGCACTGACCACGCACTCGGCAAAAATGCAAAGCCCCCGTCAATTGACGGGGGCTTTTTTCTGGCGTGAAGCTCAACAACAGACAGCTACCCGCACATGAACCTGCATATCGGCAGATGACCGACATGATCACAGGACATCTCCTTTCCCCCTCCCCTTCATAACGGCAAAGGCCTGTCTTGCACAACGCTCTTCATGACGAGGGTAGAGGTGAGGCGCTGGACGCTGGGCAGGGCCGACAACTGCTCATCATACAAGCGCTGGAAGGCGGGAAGATCCCGGGTAATGACGTTCAGGAGGTAATCGGGATCGCCAAACAGCCGCTGCGCTTGGATGACCTGAGGGATCTCCATGACAGCGTGCTCGAATGAGGCGACGGCCTGACGGTCACCCTCTCTCAGGGTGACAAACACGATGGCGGAAAAGTTCAGACCCAGATTGGCGGGATCGAGCTGTGCGCGATACCCCCTGATCACCCCTGTCTCTTCGAGGACTCGCACCCGCCGGTGACAGGGAGAGACGCTGAGCCCAATCCGCTCGGCCAACTCGGTGACGGAAAGACGCCCGTCTGACTGGAGCTCGGCAAGGATCTTGCGATCAGCTTTATCCATTTGGAAGATATTCCCTATATATCGAGACTTAACGCAAAGATTAGACAGCACATTCTAATCACTCAGGGATATTCTTTTCAATCGTAGGGTGATGGCGGCAATTTCAACCTCACCAATCAAGCCGAAACAGGAGAGGCAAAGGATGGAACAAGAGCGACTCGGCAGCACCCTTGATCGGGTTGCCATGACGGGGGATCAGGGGGCATGCCTGCACCGGCAGAGCATACACAACAAGCCAGGGTGCCCACCGACTGAATCGGCCAAGAGCACAGGAGTAGACGGCTCACGCCTGGCAGTTGTTTCATCTTTGCGAAAGGCCAGATTATCATGACACCAGCACTCTTTGCCGCCTTCTGGGCTGTCTCCATCCTGTTCGTGATAACGCCCGGGGTGGATTGGGCCTATGCCATCTCAGCCGGCATGCGAGGCCGGGTCGTGCTCCCCGCAGTGACCGGATTACTGCTCGGCCACCTGATGGCCATCCTGATCGTGGCTGCCGGAGTTGGCGCTCTGGTGGCCAGCCACCCGGTGGCACTCACTTTGATCACCCTCATGGGGACGGCCTACTTGCTCTGGCTTGGCATCCAGCTGCTCATTCACCCGGCCACGCCAGCTGCCAACCAAGATCAGGGGCCGGAGGCATGGCATCGCTGGACCCTCAAGGGTGTCTGCGTGAGTGGCCTCAATCCCAAAGTCTTCCTGCTGTTCCTGGCCCTGCTGCCCCAGTTCACCGATCCGGCCGCAGCCTGGTCGGTGCCGGTGCAGATGATGGCACTGGGCTGGGTACATATCATCAGCTGCGGTATCGTCTACCTGCTAGTAGGCTATGGTGCCCAGGCCATACTGACAACCCGCCCGCGGGCGGCCCTCAGGGTTAGCCAGTTGTCCGGCGCGGCCATGATTATTATCGCCGCACTCCTGTTCGCAGACAGGGTGATTACCTGAATGTCATCCCAACCCTATGAGTATCCTCATGATGAGTGAACAATCTTCTCCTTACGGTCAAGGCGCCACCCCCGGTATGGCCATCTCGCGCATCCGGATCCCGCATCTTCAGCAGATGAAGGTGCTTGGCCAGAAGTGGGCCATGCTGACCGCGTATGACATGTACACCGCCGCCATTTTTGAAGAGGCAGGGATCCCGGTATTGCTGGTGGGGGATTCCGCCGCCAACAACGTCTACGGCCACGAAACATCGCTCCCGGTCACTGTGGACGAACTGATCCCGCTGGTACGGGCCGTGACCCGCGCCACCCGCCGCCCTTTGGTGATCGCGGATCTCCCCTTTGGCTCTTATCAAGGCTCGGCCGAGCAGTGTTTCCACACTGCGGTTCGATTCATGAAGGAAGGCGGTGCTCATGCCGTGAAACTCGAAGGCGACAAGCAGATGCTGCCCCAGGTGGAAAAACTGGTGAGCGCGGGGATCCCTGTCATGGCCCACATAGGCTTCACCCCGCAAGCGGAGCATCAGCTCGGTGGCTACCGTGTGCAGGGACGGGGCGAGGATGCCCAGCGGCTGGTCGATACAGCCCTCGCCTTCGAAGCCGCCGGTGCCTTTGCCCTGCTCATCGAGATGGTACCGGCCGAGGTTGCCGAGAAAATCACGGCAGCCGTCGCCATCCCTACCGTGGGCATAGGCGCCGGTGTCCACTGCGATGCTCAGGTGCTGGTCTGGCAAGATATGGCAGGATTGCGAACCGGGCGCCTGCCACGATTCGTCAAGCAGTACGCCGACATGCACACCCTGCTGCACCAGGCGGCATGCAACTACGCTGCCGATGTCGAGGCGGGATCCTTCCCCACCTCCGAGCACAGCTTCTGACGCAAAAGACCGGCTGGAAACCACTGGTCACTGAAGCATGATCCAAACCGAGCTCTAAAGAACGGAGGCTTTTACACAGGGCTTATGGCTTATTCATCCTCCTAGGCCGAGACGGAGCGCTACTGGCACGCCATCATCGACAGCGGAGTCCAGGCGCGGCGAGGCTGAAACCGCCCTCGCAACCATAAGAAAGGCCTTGCTGATGCAAGGCCTGCTGGTTGTCCACTCGAGAACCTGAGCTCATCTCTTCGTTCAGAGCGCCCGATAGAGACGGTTTCTGCCGTCTTCCTTGGCACGGTACAGCGCCTGATCGACCACCTCCAGCAGTGTCTCTACGCTGCGCCCGTCGGCGGCGCCGATGCCGGCGCTGAAGGTCACGGTGAGATCATCTTCCCGCAACTGCAATTCGCTGACCCCGAGCCGCCACCGCTCTATCTGCCATTCGGCGTCCTCCAGCGTGCCCTGCTCGAAGATGACCGCCAGCTATTCCCCCCCATAACGGCACAGGGTGGCCGAGGAGCCCAGCAGCTCCTGGTCCAGGGCCGAGACCCGACGCAGCACCTTGTCCCCGACCGCATGACTATGGGTGTCGTTGATGGACTTGAACCTGTCCAGATCGATCAGTGCAAATACGAAGGGGGACTCCTGTGCCTGCAAGCGGGCCAGGGTCTCATCCAGATAACGCCGGTTATGCAGGCCGGTCAGGCTGTCCTGACGTGACCGGTTATAGGTCTGCAGCATCTGATCCGACACCAGATTCAGCTCTGTCCGCAACTCGGCCATCTCGGGCAGATTCGGCAGCACCAGACCCTTCAGATCCTTCTCCGAGCTGAAGCGCAGCAGGCGGTTCATCTGGGTCAGGGTACTGATCACCCCCTTCAGCCGGGAGCGGAATAAGACAGCGGTGATGATGAAGAGTCCGCTCGAAAGCACCAGCAGCAGTATGGCAATGATACTGATCTGCAGGGCGATGTTGTCCCGCTTGCACAGCCCCTCTTCGCCATAGCCCCCCCTCGCAGCGTCACTGTTAGCGCTGGTAACGACGCCACCAGACGAAGGGCAGCATCAGCAGCATCAGCCAGAACGCGCTGCCACCGCCATCCTCGCTGACCTCGAAGTCTTCGGGCGTGTTGCCCTCGTAATCCTTCTCGACCGGCACCAGCCTGACGCTGACGACAGTCGCGTTGATGCGCTCGTTGAGATCGCTCTCGCTGCTGTAGCGATTGGCCGTGGCGGCGACGGTGCCGTCGCTGCTGATGCCGACGGCATTGACGATGTGATAATAGAAGCCGTTTTGCTGGCACAGCTTCTCGCCATCGTCGTCCAGCCCGCAGATAAGGTCGTTGATGTACCAGTTATTGCCGGTCGGGGCATCGAGCAGGAAGGCCTCCTGCAGGCGATTGGCAGCGCCATCGACGACGTTGTCATCCTGGCCACGGGCATCCCGCCAGCCCACCACCATGTCGTGGTCGTTGATCGCCGCCGCCTCGGAGCCGGCACCGACGATGGGATCGTCTTGCAGGGGAACGACGGCAGTCACCTCGGGGGTGGCCAGGTTGAAGACAAACATCTCCACCGGGCGATTTTCCCCCTTCGCGGTTGCCCGGCGCTGGTTACCTATCACGTAGCCATTCTCATTGATGCCGACCGCCCAGGAGTGGCGCAGATCGCCGCCAGGCTCCCCGGCGGGCAGCGGAATGACGGTGGTCTCGTGCACCTTGCCGGTCCCCTCCAGATCCAGTTGCCAGTAGGTCGCGAGGTTACGCCCCCGCAGGGCCACCTGTTCCTCATTTCCTGTGACTACTGTGCTGTAACCCACGCCAAACCAGTCTCTGCCATCGAATACCTCGGCGACGTCCAGAACGGAAGCCGTCTGCAGCGCCTCGCTCTGGTTGTCGCCGGAGGCATACTGTTCGGGCAGCAGCAATTCCTTGAGGCTGCCGTCATTTTTCAACCACCAGAAGCTGGCCTGGGTATCGACCCCCGGGCAATAGCGGTATTCGCTGAGTTCCCTGAATGCGTTCTCGTCCTCCGCCTTGTCATCGAGTCCGGCGAAACAAAATTCATAGGGCTCGTCATCCACGCTGTGCGCTTTGTTTCGGCCCGTGGCCGAGGTGCCAAACACCAGGAACTCATCGTCATCCAGCCGCTTGATGCCGGTCGCCACGCTCAGACTATGGGGTTCATGGTTCTCATCGCTGGCCTCATCGAAGAGGAAAACGGGGGCACCGTTGTCGATGACGGCAAAGGCGGTGCGCAGCTTCATGCCCGTCACCTTGCCCGAGGTCTTTTCCTGGATCTGGTAGCCCACCCGCGTGGATGCGGTTTCGCCCAGTGCGGTGATCAGGCCATCGGACTCGCTACCGCCCTCGCCCCCCACGTTGCTGCGCTGATCGATGTCATCCAGAAAGTCGGTGCGCCATTGATGTGCAAAGCCGGGCTCAGTCTCCCCCCAGAAGGCGTCACAGGCGTTGCCCGAGAGCATGCACTCGTCATCAAACCGGAACCGGTCGACCAGGAAGTCGGCAAAGCGTACCGTGGAGAAGTAGTCGGCCTGGTTGTTTCTGGTGTTGATCCCGACGAGCTGGCTGCCATCCTCGCTGATCCCGGTGGCATAACCCTGGGTCTCATCATCGACGATGGTGAAGAAAGGAGACTGTGACGCCTGCGCGAGGGGGCTGACAGCCACCAGGATGGCGAGCATGGATAATGGCTTTTTCATCGACTTACTAACGTCCTGTTTGTTCAATGCGTTCCCAATCCTCCTTGCTGGGCACAGCATCTGTCAGTCTATCCGGCCGCTCTGACCGGCGTTGCTTGAGTGCGTTACGGGTGGATTACCTCGCATGCACTACCACCAAGCGAGCATAATTACTCATCTATCAATATCCGTCAAATAACCATCAGATAAAGGCTTTTTACGTATCCACCGGGTTCGGTATATGAGCCCATCGGCAGCCATCGCACCAGCACCATGGGTGTGATCCATCCTTACAGTATCGTCCGATGGCAAACAAAAAAGGCCTTGCTGATGCAAGGCCTTCGCGTTTTTTGCTCGATTATCCGTGGTAGGTCGCCCCTATCAGTCGGCGTAGTCCTCGGTCGGGATGCAGGAGCAGAACAGGTTGCGGTCCCCGTACACGTCGTCGATGCGATTGACCGAGGGCCACAGCTTGCTGGCGCGCACGGCGTCGGACGGGAACACAGCCTCGGCACGGCTGTAGCCACGAACCCACTGCTCGTCCATCACGTCGTCCTGGGTGTGGGGCGCATGCACCAGCGGGTTGTCGGTCAAGCTCCAGTGGCCGTCCTGCACCTTGGCGATCTCGGCACGGATACGGGTCATGGCCTCGACGAAGCGATCCAGCTCGCGCTTGGATTCGGATTCGGTCGGCTCAACCATCAGGGTGCCCGCCACCGGGAAGCTCATGGTCGGCGCGTGGAAGCCGTAGTCCATCAGCCGCTTGGCCACGTCCATCTCGCTGATGCCGGAGGCTTCCTTGAGGGGACGAATGTCCAGGATGCACTCGTGGGCGACGCGGTTGTTACGACCTGTGTAGAGCACGGGGAAGGATTCCCCCAGCTTCTTGGCCAGGTAGTTGGCGTTGAGGATGGCCACCTGAGTGGATTTCTTCAGCCCCTCGTCACCCAGCATGGCGATGTACATCCAGCTGATGGGCAGTATGCTGGCCGAACCGAACGGGGCCGCCGACACGGCGCCGTTGTTGCGGCTCTCCTTGTCGGTCTTGACCACGGCGTGACCGGCCACGAACGGGGCCAGATGCTGCTTGACGCCGATGGGGCCCATGCCAGGACCGCCACCACCATGGGGAATGGCGAAGGTCTTGTGCAGGTTGAGGTGAGAGACGTCCGCACCGATGAAGCCCGGTGCCGTCAGCCCCACTTGGGCGTTCATGTTGGCGCCATCCAGATACACCTGACCACCGTGCTGGTGCACTATGTCGCACACCTCCTTGATGGTCTCCTCGTACACCCCGTGGGTGGAGGGATAGGTCACCATCAGGCAGGAGAGCTGATCCCCCACCTCGGCGGCCTTGGCGCGCAGGTCGTCGAGATCCACGTTACCGAACTTGTCGCAGGCGGTGACGATGACCTTGAGACCCGCCATCTGGGCGGAAGCCGGGTTGGTGCCGTGGGCGGAGGCCGGGATCAGGCAGACATCGCGATGCCCCTCGCCGCGGGACTCGTGGTACTTCTTGATGGCCAGCAGGCCCGCGTACTCACCCTGAGCGCCGGAGTTCGGCTGCATGCAGACGGCGTCATAACCGGTCACCTTCACCAGCCAGTCTTCCAGATCTGCCAGCAACAGCTGGTAGCCCTGGGTCTGGGCCAGCGGGGCGAAGGGGTGCAACTTGCCAAACTCGGGCCAGGTCACCGGGATCATCTCGGCGGTGGCGTTGAGCTTCATGGTGCAGGAGCCGAGCGAAATCATGGCGTAGTTCAGGGCCAGGTCTTTCGCCTCGAGACGGTGGATGTAGCGCAACATCTCGGTCTCGGAGTGGTACTTGTTGAACACCTCGTGGGTCAGCACGGCATCGGTGCGCAGCAGATCCTGCGGGATGGCGTGGTGCGCCTGTGCCTTGGCATCCAGGGCAGCCACGTCCAGGCCATGACCCAGGCCAAGGAAGAGATCAAACAGTTCGGCCACATCCTCGCGGGTGGTGGTTTCGGAGAGGGAGACGCCCACGGCGCCGTCCAGATCCGAGCGCAGGTTGATGCCATGGGTCTCGGCCTTCGCAACCAGCCCGGATTTGCCCTCGGTCAGTACAGTGATGGTATCGAACCAGCTGTCGTGCTTGAGGGCCACGCCCTTGGCTTTGAGACCCAGCGCCAGGATGCTGGTCAGACGATGGACGCGGGACGCTATGGTTTCCAGACCCACAGGGCCGTGGTAGACGGCGTAGAAACTCGCCATGTTGGCCAGCAGCACCTGGGCGGTACAGATATTGGAGTTCGCCTTCTCGCGGCGGATGTGCTGCTCACGGGTCTGCATCGCCATGCGCAGGGCGGGCTTGCCACGGGCATCCTTGGAGACGCCTATGATGCGGCCCGGCATGGAGCGCTTGTAGGCGTCGCGGGTGGCGAAGAAGGCGGCGTGGGGGCCACCGTAACCCATGGGCACGCCGAAGCGCTGGGCGGAGCCAAACACCACGTCCGCGCCCAGTTCACCGGGGGATTTGAGCAGCAGCAGCGACAGCATGTCGGCGCCGACACAAGCCAGCCCCTTCTGGGCCTGGACCGCGGCGATCAGGGCCCGCAGATCGCTGACGTTGCCGGTGGTGCCTGGGTATTGGAACATGGCACCGAACACCTCCTCGCTCACCGCATCGGCGGTGGGGCCGACGGCCACTTCGAAGCCGAAGTGCACCGCCCGCTCCTTGACCACGTCGATCACCTGAGGATGCACGTCGTCGGCCACGAAGAAGAGGTTGGACTTGGATTTCGCCATGCGCTTGGCAAGCGCCATGGCCTCGGCGGCGGCGGTGGCCTCATCCAGCAGGGAGGCGCTGGCGAGATCCATCCCGGTCAAATCCAGGGTCAACTGCTGGAAGTTCAGCAGCGCCTCGAGACGGCCCTGGGCCAACTCGGGTTGATAAGGGGTGTAGGCTGTGTACCAGCCCGGGTTTTCAAGCACGTTGCGCAAGATGACGTGGGGCACGTGGGTGTCGTGATAACCCATGCCGATGTAGCTCTTGGCGATCCGGTTCTGGGCGGCATAGCCTCTGAGCTTGGCCAGGGCCTCCACTTCGGTCATGGGGGCACCGATGCCGAGGGGGCCAGGGCGGCGGATGGCGGCAGGCACCGTCTGATCGATGAGATCGTCCAGGCTCTCGGCGCCGACTTCCGCCAGCAGGGCGCGCAGCTCTTCCTCACCCGGGCCTATGTGGCGGCGGATGAAATCGGTTTTTTGTTCGAGTTCAAACAGTGACTGAGTCATTTCCCTGATTTCCTGGTAAATAAGTCCTGATAAAAATTTCTGAGCCGGCCTGGGCCGTCTCCACTCATGTTCTGTGTCGCTGGCACGCTGTGCGGACACGGGGGTCGCGATTCTGGGCTCGGCTCCGCCTCATCTGGTGAGGGGGCTGGCGCGGCGACTTCACCCGACCACCAGGCGTGCTACCCGGCGGCCATACAAAAAGGCCCTGCAAAGATTGCAGGGCCCAACAGGATTACGCTTCGTCCACTACGTTCTGGTAGCCGTCGGCATCCAGCAAGTTGGCGAGCTCGCCGGCGTCGTCCAGCTTGATGCGGAACAGCCAGCCGGCACCGTAGGGGTCGGAGTTGACCAGCTCGGGGCTGCCTTCCAGCTCTTCGTTGATGGCGATGATTTCGCCGCTCACCGGGCTGTAGATGTCGGAGGCGGCTTTCACCGACTCGGCCACGGCGCAGTCTTCACCGGCACCGATTTGCTTGCCCACTTCCGGCAGATCGACGAACACCATGTCTCCCAGCAGATCCTGGGCGTGCTCGGTGATACCGACAACTGCCTCACCGTTGGCTTCAACACGGACCCACTCGTGGGAGGTGGCATATTTCAGTTCGCTCGGGATATGGCTCATTTCTGCTTCCTTTATGCTCTTGAATCGCTTCGACAAAAAGAATCGGCGAAGGGTGACTCCCTGCGCCGCAATAGATTGTTACACCAGTGGCTGGCCGTTGCGCACGAAGGCCGGCTTGGTGACCTTCACGGTGACCAGCTTCTTGCGGATCTCGACCTGAGCCTCGCCGCCGATATCGCGGGGGACACGGGCCAGGGCGATGCTGTAACCCAGGGTCGGGGAGAAGGAACCGGAGGTGATAATCCCCTCACGTGTCTCGCCGCTCTCGCTGGTGAAGGTGACCGGCATGCCGGCCCGCAGCACCCCTTTCTCCTCCATCACCAGGCCCACCAATTTGGGCTGGGTGCCGGCGGCCTTCTGGGCTTCCAGGGCGGCGCGACCGATGAACTGGCGATCGCTTGGCTCCCAGGCCAGGGTCCAGGCCATGTTGGCGGCGAGCGGAGAAACCGACTCGTCCATGTCCTGACCGTAGAGGTTCATGCCAGCTTCGAGACGCAGGGTGTCGCGGGCACCCAGGCCACAGGGGGCCACGCCGTTGTCCAGCAGCGCCTGCCAGAGGGCGCAGGCTTGGGGCTCTGGCACCACGATTTCGTAGCCGTCTTCGCCGGTGTAGCCGGTGGTGGCGATGAAGAGATCGCCGGCCTGCACCCCGAAGAAGGGTTTCATGCCCGCCACGGCGGCGTTTTGCTCAGGGGTGAACACCTTGGCCGCCTTGGCCTTGGCCTGCGGGCCCTGCACCGCGATCATGGCGAGCTCCGGGCGCTCGGTGACGCTCACGGCAAAGTCGATGGCGTGGTGACGGATCCAGGCCAGATCTTTTTCACGGGTCGCGGAGTTCACCACCAGGCGGTAGAAGGTGTCGCCGAGATAATAGGTGATGAGGTCATCGATGACGCCGCCTTCCGGGTTGAGCATGCCGCTGTAGAGGGCCTTGCCGGGGACGGTGAGCTTGGCCACATCGTTGGCCAGCAGGTGTTGCAGGAAGGCTTTGACGCGCTCGCCGGTCAAGTCGACGATGGTCATGTGGGAGACATCGAACATGCCCGCATCGCTGCGCACCGCGTGGTGCTCTTCGAGCTGGGAGCCGTAGTTGATGGGCATCTCCCACCCGTGGAAGTCGACCATCTTGGCGCCGGCTTCCAGGTGCTTGGGATGCAGTACAGTAGTCTGGATCATCGCATTCTTTCCTTAGCAAAGAGCCCTAAAGCGTTAGCGACAACACTCGCGACCCCTCCATCTCGCTTACCTCTCGGGAAGAGAGACAGGATCACAAGGTCTGTGCTCGTTCCTGCCCTTGCCGGGCAAGAGTGATTCCTTGAACGGAGCGGATTATATGACAAGAGCGGAATGCCACCGCTCAAAAAAAACTAATCCACCCCCGTAAAACTGACACCAGACACTAAGGCAAAAACAGTGATAAAAACAGTGGATGACCGGCTTTTGCGAGATTTAATGTTGATTTTCACCGTTTCGTCACAATTTACAGAAAAACGTTTCGCTTCGCGCCAACATTAAAGGCTGGTGCTCCAAAGGGGCATTCAGCCTTGTCAGATTAGTTTTGTTGTGAAAAACCGCGAGTAAGATTAGATTTTTTCACCCTTGGCCAGGGCCGGCAGCTCCCCATCCAGCCCCATGGCGGCCCGGATCACCTGGGTTTTGAGCGGCGTCAGGGCGTCGAACGCCCGCAGCCCTACCCCGCGCACCAGCTTCTTGAGCGGGTGGCTGCCACCGAACAGCCGCTTGAGCCCCTCCATCGCCGCCAGCATGCGGGCGGCCTCGCTCTTGCGCCAGCGCTCGTAGCGTCGCAGGTTGGCGAGCAGGCCGATGTCGGCCCCCGCACGGTGATTGTGCAGGATCTGCTCGGCCAGGGCCGCCGCGTCCAGCAGGCCGAGGTTCACCCCCTGCCCCGCCAGCGGGTGTATGGTGTGGGCCGCATCCCCCACCAGCACCAACCGCTCGCGGGCAAAGTCGCGAGCGTAACGAGCGGTGAGCGGAATGGCGCTGCGCGCCCCTTCCACCTTGCACAGCCCCAGCCGGGCGTCGAACGACGCGGTGAGCCGGCGGTTGAAGCCCTCGTCATCGCAGGCACAGAGTGCCTCGGCCCGGGCGGCGGGCACCGACCAGACGATGGAGCAGAGGTTGGGATCCCACAGTGGCAGGAAAGCGAGCGGGCCTTCGGGAGTGAAGATCTGGCGCGCCACCCCGTCGTGGGGCTCGGCCGTGCGCACCGTCGCCACCAGGGCGTGATGGCCGTAGTCCCAGCTGGTGAGCGGAATGTCTGCCTGACGGCGCACCCAGGAGTGGGCGCCGTCGGCCGCCACCACCAGCTTGGCCGAGAGGGCGCGGCCATCGTCCAGCAGCAACACGGCGCCCGCCTCGCCGCATTGCAGGCTCTGGGCCCGCGCCGGGGTGAGCAGCTGGATATTGTTCGCTCCTTTCAGCGCATCGAGCAGGGCCAGCTGGATGACCCGGTTCTCGACGATATGGCCAAGGGCCGACTGGCGCAGGCTGGCGGCGTCGAAAGCTATGTGGCCGAAGCTGTCTTGCTCCCACACCGCCATCTTGTCGTAGGGCTGCAGACGCCGCCCCTCGATGCCGGCCCAGGCACCGACCCCCTGCAATATGTGCTGACTGGCGAGGCTCAGGGCGCTGACCCTGTTATCCGGCGCCTCCCCGAGCACGGGCTCGGGCAACTGGCCCTCCACCACGGCCACGCTCAGGGCGCTGTTTTTAAGGGCGGCGGCGAGCCCGAGACCCACCATGCCGCCCCCTACTATCACCAGATCCACCGTCTGCATTTGCATTCTTTAGTTCCTTCGCTGGCCGGCCGCCTTGGCCACCGGCATCATCAATCGGTTGGCAGGGGAGCCTGCCCTCATCTCGTCGTCTGGTTGACGAAACCCAGGGTCTGGGCCGCCAGCGGCCCCTTGAGGCAGGCAAATCGCCCCATCAGGGAGAGCGCCAGGTTGCGACCCGCCACCAGGGGGCCGTGGCCGTTGGAGAAGAGCTGGGCAAGAGCTGAGGTCAGCCAGATGGTGTGGTCCTGATCGTCCCGGCGCTGGCGCCAGTAACCGCTGAGCACCTCGAAGCTGCCGATGTCCTCCCCCGCCGCGAGCGCCCGGGCTACCGCCTGAGTGAGCAGGTCGAGATCGCGCATGCCGAGGTTGAAGCCTTGCCCGGCGATGGGGTGCAGCAGGTGGGCGGCGTTGCCCACCAGCACGGTGCGCTGGGCCAGAGGGTAGTCGGCGGCGGTCAGCACCAGCGGGTAGCGGTGGCGCGCACCGCATCGCTCGAAGCGCCCGAGTCGCCAGCCGAAGGCCTGCTGCAGGCGGGCGAGGAAGGCGGCGTCATCCAGCGCCATCAGCGCGTCGGCCTGATCTCGCGCCACGCTCCACACCAGGGACGAGAGCCCGTCTTGCATCGGCAAGAGCGCGAGCGGGCCACCCTCGGTGAAGCGCTCAAAGGCCCGCCCGGCGGGATCTTCCGCCGTCTTGACCGTGGCGATGATGGCGCTCTGCTCGTAGTCGTGTCGGCTGACCGGCATCTTGAAGTGCTGGCGCACGAAGGAGTTGCCCCCATCGGCCGCCACCAGCAGCCGGGTCTGGTAGCGCTCGCCGCTCGCCAGGGTAAGTGTCACCCCCTCCTCCAGCGGCACTATGGTCGCGAGCTGGGCCGGGCAGCGCAGCTGGATCTGCGGACAGGCGGCGATCCCCTGCTGTAGCTCAAGGCCCGCCGCCGACAGCTCGATCACCTGACCCAGGGCCGGCAGGCCATATTCCACCGCCGACAGGCGGGCCTGGCCAAGATGGCCCCGATCCGAGACGTGGATGTCGGTGATGGGAGCGCAGTGGGGGGCGAAGCGAGACCAGAGACCGTGACGGGCCAGGGCCTCGCAGGTGCCCGCCGACAGCGCGATGGCGCGGGCATCGAAGCCGGGATGAGCATTGAGTTCCGGGGCGCTCGCCTCCAGCAGCAGGATCTGCAGGGGCGCACCGCTCGGCCCGCGCAGGGCCGCGAGGGAGAGCGCCAGCACGGCGCCACTCATACCACCGCCGACGATAGCCACATCGACGTGAACCAGAGAGGATTGAGACATGAGATGAGGGGAAGAAGCTGAAAACATGGGGAGATGCTACCACAAAGCCGCTCCCCGGGATGCGACCCCACGGGCAAAAACCGATTGGAGCCATCCGTTGGCCGCTTCCTCATCCGCCGGCGTTCATTGCCCCTCCTCTGCTCCTCTATGCAAGAGAGCGCCACCGGGGCGCTCTCTTTATAGGGACTGACGGTCGCCCGCTGGCGGGGATCAGTGCAGGGTCGGCGGCGCTATCGGGGCATCGGGACGCTTGCCGAACTCCTCGAAGGCCATCATGACCCCGAGGCGCACGTGTTCGTAGAGCACCAGGAAGGAGGCCTCGTTCTCGTCATCCTCCTGATCGAACTCGGCGGAGACCTGGGTGATGCTGGCGATGTCCTGGATCATCTCCTGCAGCTCTTCCGAGGCCCTGGACAGCTCCTGCTGCACCACGCCAAAACCGGCGAGGAAGGCCTGGGACCAGTCCACCAGCGCATCGATACGCTCATCCAGCGGCGCCTCATCGCTTGGCAGCATCAGCTCGACACCCTTTTGCGCCATCAGCCCCTCGATGACGCCCTGATAGAGATCGGTCATCACCTGGCGCACCGGTGCCGGCAGGCCGAAACCGTCGTTGACCAGATCGTTGAAAGGAGGCAGCCAGCTCTTGTCGTCCAGCACCACGCCACCGCAGACCAGGCCGCAGATCACGCCATGGGCCTCGACAGCCGTTGCCATCAGCTCATGTCGCTCCATCAGGTCGGCCACGGCCGCGTATTTCAGGGGGTTTGTTTTGCTCATCTAAGATCCGCTCAAAGTTCAGGCAAATATGCGAAATTTATGGTCAGGATCCTAGCATTCTCCCCCTTCCAGAGCCAGCAAGGCCTTGAAACTTCTGCATCTGCGCTATATAGTCCCGCCCAGTTGTCCACGTGGATAAAGGCGGAAATCAGCCCCGCCGTATTGAGGAAGGCATGAGCATAGAGGCCGTAGAAATCGTCATTCTGGGACGTCCCTACAAGGTATCCTGTCCCCTGGGACAACAGGACGCCCTGCGCCAGGCCGCCGACCAGCTGACCGACAAGCTCATCGAGCTGCGTCAACGCTCCAAGGTCTCCAGCAACGAACAGCTTGCCGTCATGGCGGCGCTCAATTTCTGTCATGAGCTCTGCCTTGAAAAAGAGAAAAACCATCAATACTCTGAGACCATGGACAAGCGGATCAAGATGCTGCAGCGCACCATAGAGGCAGCCCTGATCGAGCACGGCCAATATGGCGATTCCGGCGAAGAGGGCCCCAAGCCCTAAGCGCACCGTTTTAAAATTCCCTGGGATGTTTGTCAGCCGGTTCAAGTCCCCGAGCCGATAATCATACCCAACAGGAAATCTATCTTCTGACTATTGCGCATGCTCGGCCCGACCGAGAAGCCTGCGGCCAGTTTAGATTTCCGCCTTGAACTCACGGTTCAAGGGCCCAAACCGGCAACGGCATTCCGGGGTACCAATAGCAAAAAGCCCGTCAGCATCTGACGGGCTTTTTCTTTGCCTGGATGGTGGATACCACTGCCCCTTCCGGTTCTGTTAGTCAGCTACCACTGTCAGCTTGTATCCAGGCAGTGTTTCCTCTTATGCAGCTCTTCCACACTATCGAGTCGTCGCCAGCTATAAAAAAGCCCGCCAGGGTGGCGGGCTTTTCTCTTGTTGTGCGCGTCAAACGGCCATCTGCTCGTGGGGCGAGCCGTGGTGGCGCAGCCAGGCGAAGCTCATGGCCACCAGCACCACCATCACCGTCATGATGGCCCCCAGGGTCAGCTGGCCCTGCATCGGGAAGCTGGCCGCCAGCAGGGTGACCACACCGGCCCCCAGGTTCTGCATGCCACCCAAGATGGCACCGGCGGTACCCGCCTGACCCGGGAAGGGTTCGATGGCGCAGGAGGTGGCGGTCGGATAGAGGATGCCGCTACCGATGAAGTAGACCGCCGCGCCGCCCACCAGGGAAGCCGCACTCACCAGCCCGAACAGCCCGGGCACCAGAATGATGAGGGAGCCCAGCGCCAGGAAGGCGATGCCAAGGCGCATCAGCTTGCCCTGACTCAGGCGAAAACTCAGGCGGGCCGAGAGCCAGGCACCGAACAGGTAGCCGGGCAGCGGCAGCACGAACAGGACGCTGACGGTGCGGGCGCTGAGTTTGAGCACATCGCCGAGCAGCACCCCGGCCGCCGCCTCGAACACCGCCAGACCCGCGAAGGTTGCCATCAGGCACAGCAGGTTGCCCTGAAAACGCGGGTTGCCGAGCACATGGCGATAGGCGGCACCGACCCGCAGCGGCTGCTGACGCGCGGCCTCGGGCAGGGTCTCGCCAAACCAGGCCAGCAGCGCCAGGGTGGTCAGGGCGCCGAAGCCGAACAGGAACCAGTAACCGGCGCGCCAGTCAAACAGCTCGGTCAGCCAGCCACCCAGCACCGGGGCCAGCAGCGGGGAGAAGATCACCCCCATGCTCACCAGGCTGTTGGCCCGGTTCAGCTCGGCGCCGTTGTAGCGATCCCGCATCACGGTGCGGCTCATGGCGCCACCGGCACCTGTGCCCAGCCCCTGGATGAAGCTGCCGGCCAGCAGGGCGCTGAAGTGCGGGATCAGCTGGATGGTCAGGGTGCCGACTAGGAACACCATCATGCCGATGAGCAGCACCGGACGACGGCCAACGCGATCCGACAGCGGGCCATAGACGAACTGGGAGAGCCCGTAGGGAATGAGGTAACAGGCCATCACCGCCTGCAACTGGCCGGAGGCCACGTTGAAGTCCCCCGCCATCATGGGAATGGAGGGCACATACAGGGTCTGGGTCATCTGGCCCACGGCGACCATCAGGATGGTCAGAAAAAACAGAGGATAGAAACTGTGCCGAGTCATAGCTGTTGTCCCGCAAATCATCAAAAAGCTGCCACGCCCCTGGCAGATGTCTGCAGGGGATCCAAACAAGGGTCACTGAAGGGTAAAAACAAGGCGGAGGACCCGCTCCAGCCGAAAGCAGGACGCTCTCTTGGCTGCGGTAATATTAGTGATTCATGTCACAAAAAACGAACGAATCTTTATAATCTGCTTTCCCAAGTTTTTCTAATGTGACGAAAAACATCCCCTCGTTTCGGATGAAAATCAGGCGTTTATTGCCGGCAAGGCCCCTGCCTGACCCCGCGAACGGGGCCAACTGCGAAGGGGCCAGCGCTTGTGCAGAACCCGGGCCCGATCTGTCGCTAGCGAGTCCAGATAAAGGCCCCTTTTTATCGGGCAAGGCCTTAACTTGCGCATCGACAGGGATCCGACCCTGCTCTACCAGGCTCCAGTACGGCTTCCTTCTCTGATCGGCCAGCGCCTCAGAATGACCACCGGCAAGAGGCCACAGCCCTTTTCACCCGTGCGGGAGCGGTTTTCCCTCCGAGGTAGTGCCTAGAGGCACCACCCAGAAGAGTGCGCCGTCGACAAATGACACCGAATATCCCCAGGACGGCGTTCTCAACAGCCCCATAAAATCAAAGACATAAAAGTTTGTTATTTATTTGTTACTGCAAACTTGCGAACTCGGCTGGCCTCGCCTAAAAATGTAATCGATTACATTTCAACCACAGGTCGCAGTAATGAGCCGAGCCCCCTCCCCCGTCAATCCCGTCTCCATGGCCGCCGTGGCGGAGCAGGCCGGGGTGTCGGTCGCCACCGTCTCCCGGGTGCTCAACCAGCAGGAGGGGGTCACCGCCAAGACCAGGGCCAAGGTCGACCAGGCCGTCCACGCGCTCGGCTACAGGGTCAATCACCTGGCCACCAGCCTGCGCACCGCCAAGAGCTGGCTGCTGCTCATCATGGTGCCCGACCTCACCAATCCCTTCTATATCGAGGTGGTGCGCGGCATCGACCGGGTGGCCCGCCAGCACGGCTACTTCGTGCTGCTGTGCGACACCGGCGCCGATCCGGGGCGGGAGCGCTCGGCCTTCGAGCTGCTGCGCACCCACAGGGCGGATGGCGCCATCTGCCTGGATCCCGACTCCATCCAGCAGGGGTTGAGCCAGGAGATCAACGCACTGCCCTGGGTCGCCTGCTGCGAATTTGATCCCGCCATGCCGGTGCCCTATGTCGGCATAGACAATCAGGGGGCGGCGGCGGCGGCGGTGCGCTATCTGCTGAGCCGGGGCCATAGCCGCATCGCCCTGATAGGGGCGGATCCCGCCTACCTCTATGCCCGCCAGCGTGAGGCCGGGGTGCGCCAGGCCCTCGCCGAGGCCGGGCTGACCCTGGCAGAGGAGTGGAACATCCGGGTCACCAGCTTCAGCTTCCTGGCCGGGGCCGAGGCGGCGCAGCAGTTGCTCCGTTGCCCCCAGCGCCCCACCGCCATCTTCGCCGTCGCCGATGCCCTGGCCATCGGCCTGATGCACAGCTTGCAGGAGGCGGGTCTGCGCATCCCGGACGACATCGCCATCATGGGCTTCGATGACATACCCCTGGCCGCCCAGCTCAACCCGCCCCTCACCACCATGGCGCAACCCATGGACGAGCTCGGCGCCGAGGCGGCCCGGCTGTTGCTGCAGCGCCTGAGCACTCCCGACACCCTGCTGCCCGGCGCCCTGCTCCCCCACAAGCTCGTCGTCAGGGGCAGCGCCTGATGCCACTCATCCTTCTTTGCCAACAGCCTGACAGGGCCGGACACAACCGGAGAACCTCATGAGCCTCAGTGTCGAATTTCACGGCGTCTGCAAGGACTTTGGCCCCATACGGGTGCTGCACGGGGTCGATTTCGACCTGGCGGCAGGCCGGGTCTACGGCCTGCTCGGGGAGAACGGCGCGGGCAAATCCACCCTGATGAAGATCCTCGCCGGTTACGAACCCATCAGCACCGGGGAGATCCGCATCGATGGCGAGGCCCGCCGCTGGAGCTCCTCTCGGGAGGCGGAGCAGGCAGGGATAGTGCTCATTCATCAGGAGCTCAACCTGGCCGAGCACCTGACCCTGACCCAGAACCTGTTCCTCGGCCATGAGCTGAAACGGGGCTGGCTGCTGGACGAGGCCCGCATGGCGAGCCAGACCCAGCATTATCTGGAGCAGGTCGGGCTGCAGCGCGCCCCCGCCACCAAGGTCCGCCAGCTCATCGTCGCGGAGAAGCAGCTGGTGGAGATCGCCAAGGCCCTGTCCCGCCAGGCCAGGCTGCTTATCATGGACGAGCCGACCGCCACCCTGACCCCGGGGGAGACGGCGCGGCTGTTCGCCCTCATCGCCCGGCTCAAGGCCCAGGGCACCACCATCATCTACATCTCCCACAAGCTGGACGAGGTCAAGCAAGTCACCGACGAGATAGTGGTGATGCGCGATGGCCGCTTCGTCAGCCGTGGCGAGACGGCGGCGTTCAGCCGCCAGCAGATGGCCAACCTCATGGTGGGGCGCGAGATGTCGGACATGTTTCCCCCGAGGCTCCCTCCTCCTCAGGACACGGAGATCGCCCTCGCGGTGAAGGGGCTGAGTGTCCCCGGCTGGGTGGACGATCTCGGTTTTGAGGTGCGCAGCGGTGAGATCTACGGCTTCGCCGGGCTGGTGGGGGCCGGTCGCACCGAGGCGTTCGAGGCCATCCTGGGGCTGCGCGAGCGCCAGGCCGGCAGCATCCAGCTGGCTGGCAAGGCGGTGCGTATCGACAGCCCCCGCGCCGCCATGCAGCAGGGGCTCACCTATCTGCCGGAGGATCGCAAGGGCAAGGGGCTGCACACCCAGCTCGGGCTGACCGAGAACCTCACCCTGATGACCCTGGCGCGCTATGCCCACCCCTGGCTGGACAAGGGGGCGGAGCGAGCGGCACTCACCAGGGCCATCGCCGATTTCGGCATCAAGGCCGGCTCCCACGGGATCCGGGCCCGCATGATGTCGGGGGGCAATCAGCAAAAATTGGCCCTCGCCAAGTTCCTGCACCCGGACCCCAGGGTCATCGTCCTCGACGAACCCACCCGGGGGGTGGATGTGGGCGCCAAACGCGACATCTATTTCCTGATCCAGCGACTGGCCGCCGAGGGGCGTGCCGTCATCGTCATCTCGAGCGAGCTTATTGAACTGATCGGCCTGTGCCACAGGGTCGCCGTGCTGCGGGCAGGCCGCCTGCAGGCGGTGCTGCCCGCCCATCATCTGACCGAAGAGGAGTTGATCGCCTATGCAACCGGCACCCACTGAAACCCGCAAAGAGCGGCTCTCCTCCCTGCTGTCGGGCACGGGCCCGCTGCTGGGGCTCATCCTGCTGTGCCTGCTCGGGACCCTGCTCAACCCCGACTTCGCCACCCTGGACAACCTGCTCAACGTGCTGACCCGCACCGCCTTCATCGGCATCATCGCCGTGGGCATGACCTTCGTTATCATGTCCGGCGGCATCGATCTTTCGGTCGGTGCCATGGCGGCCCTGATCGCCGGTGCCATGATCCTCATCATGAACCGGCTCGGCGCGGGGCCGCTGGCGGAGTCTCCCCTGCTGGTGGTGATCATCGGCATAGCGCTGGCCCTGCTGCTCGGCCTGCTGTTCGGAGCCGGTCACGGCCTGCTCATCACCAGCGGCAAGATCGAGCCCTTCATCGTCACCCTCGGCACCCTCGGCATCTTCCGGGCCGTGCTGACCTATCTGGCCGATGGCGGCGCCCTGACCCTGGACGATGCCCTCGGCGACATCTACAGCCCCGTCTATTACGGCAGCCTGCTGGGGATCCCCATTCCGGTCTGGGTCTTCCTGCTGGTGGCGCTGGCCGGGGGCTTGCTGCTCAACCGCACCGCCTTCGGGCGCCACGTGCAGGCCATCGGCTCCAACGAGCAGGTGGCGCGCTACGCCACCATCCGGGTCGATCTGGTCAAGCTGCTCAGCTACGCCCTGCTCGGGCTCTGCGTCGGCATCGCCACCCTGCTCTATGTGCCGCGCCTGGGCTCCGCCACCCCCACCACCGGGCTCTTGTGGGAGCTGGAGGCCATCGCCGCCGTGGTGGTGGGCGGCACCTCCCTCAAGGGAGGCGAGGGGCGCATCTTCGGCACCCTGGTGGGCGCCATCCTGCTGTCGGTCATCAGCAACATCCTCAATCTGACCAGCATCATCAGTGTTTACCTCAATGCGGCCGTGCAGGGCGTCGTGATCATCATGGTCGCCTTCATGCAGCGCCGGCGTTGAGCTTGTGGTGGAAACGGCAGTAAGACGAGTGGCGAGGGCTCCCTTCGCCGGACAAGGAACGGGCAGCAGCCCAACAGTCAAGAGGCTATCAAGATGAACAAGATGCTACACACCCTGGGCGCCTGCGCCCTCATGCTTGGCGCCAGCAGCGCCCTGGCAGCCGAGAAGATGACCCTGGGGGTCTCCATCCCGACCGCCACCCACAGCTTCACCGCCGGCATCGTCTGGTGGGCCAACAAGGCCAAGGAGGATCTGGAGAAGGCTCACCCCGATCTCAAGGTGATCGTCAAGACCGCCGCCACGGCGCCGGAGCAGGCCAACCAGCTGCAGGATCTGCTGACGGTCAACAAGATAGACACGCTAGTCATCTTCCCGTTTGAGTCAGCCTCTCTGACCAAGCCCGTGGCCCAGGTCAAGAAGAAGGGGGTCTATGTCACCGTCGTCGACCGGGGGCTGACCGACACCAGCGCCCAGGATGCCTACGTGGCCGGGGATAACACCGCCTTCGGCAAGCTGCCGGCGGAGTTCATCGCCAAGACCCTGAATGGCAAGGGGAATGTCGTCGCCCTTCGCGGTATTCCCACCACCCTGGACAACGAGCGCTTCGACGCCTTCAGCGGCGTGATGAAGCAGCATGGGGAGATCAAGATCCTCGACGCCAAGTACGGCAACTGGAACCGCGACGACGCCTTCAAGGTGATGCAGGACTTCCTGACCCGCTTCAAGCACATCGATGCGGTCTGGGCAGCGGATGATGACATGGCGGTGGGGGTGCTCAAGGCCATCGATCAGGCCAAGCGTACCGACATCAAGCTGGTGTTCGGCGGCGCCGGCGCCAAGGGGGCGATCAAGACCCTGATGGAGGGCAGCGATCCCCGCATCCAGGCCAACGTCTCCTACTCCCCCAAGTTCATGTATGACGCCATCATGCTCACCGCCGAGGCTCGCATCAAGGGCGAGCGTCTGCCGGCCAACACCATCATCCCCTCGGTGCTGATCACCCCGCAGACGGCCAAGGAGTTCTACTTCCCCGACTCCCCGTTCTAAGCAATGACTGGCGATCGGCCCAGCCGATCGCCAGTCCGTCATCCGTGCAACCTTTCACCGCGCTTTGACGCAGGAGTGCCCATGAAGACCATCAAGGGACCGGCCATCTTCCTCGCCCAGTTCATGGGGGAGCAGCCGCCATTCAACAGCCTGACGGGCCTGGCCGACTGGGCCGCCGGCCTCGGCTTTCGCGGCCTGCAACTGCCGACGGACCAGCGCCTGTTCGATCTGACCCGGGCGGCGGCCAGCCAGGATTATTGCGACGAGGTCAGCGGCCTGCTGGCCGAGCGGGGGCTGGTCATCACCGAGCTCTCCACCCATCTGCAGGGCCAGTTGCTGGCGGTCCACCCCGCCTATGACAGCCTGTTCGACGGCTTCGCCCCCCCGGCAGTGCGCGGCAAGCCCGCCGCCCGCACCCAGTGGGCCGCCGATCAGCTCAAGGCGGCCGCCACCGCCTCCCAACGGCTCGGCCTCAGTGCCCACGTCACCTTCTCAGGCGCCCTCGCCTGGCCCTATCTCTACCCCTGGCCCCAGCGCCCCGCCGGACTCATCGAGGAGGCCTTCGCCGAGCTCGCCCGCCGCTGGCTCCCCCTGCTGAACGCGTTTGATGAGGCCGGGGTGGATCTCTGCTACGAGCTGCACCCGGGGGAAGATCTGTTCGATGGCGCCACGCTGGAGCGCTTCCTCGAGGCAACCGGTAATCACCCCCGGGTCAACGTGCTCTACGATCCCAGCCACATGCTGCTGCAGCAGCTCGACTACCTCGCCTTCCTCGATCTCTATCACGAGCGGGTGCGCGCCTTCCACGTCAAGGATGCCGAGTTCAGGCCCTCGGGGCGCCAAGGCGTCTACGGCGGCTACGCCCCCTGGCTGGAGCGGGCGGGACGCTTTCGCTCCCTGGGGGATGGGCAGATCGACTTTGGCGCCATCTTCAGCAAGCTCGCCCAGTACGATTACCCCGGCTGGGCCGTGCTGGAGTGGGAGTGCGCCCTCAAGCACCCGCAGGACGGCGCCGCCGAGGGGGCCGACTTCATTCGCAAGCACATTATCCGGGTCGCCGATCATGCCTTCGATGACTTCGCCGGCAGCGGCCTGGCGCGGAAGGAGGTGAGAAACCTGCTCGGCCTCGGCGCGGATCCCACCGGCAAGCAAGGAGAGAAGCGATGACAAGACGACTGCGTCTGGGCATGGTGGGGGGCGGCCAGGGGGCCTTCATCGGCGCCGTGCACCGGCTCGCCGCCCGCATGGACGATCACTATGAGCTGCTCGCCGCCGCCCTCTCCGCCGATCCCGCCAACGCAAGGGCGAGCGCCCTCGCCCTCGGGCTGGATCCGGCCCGCGCCTATGAGGATTACGCCCTCATGGCCCGGGCCGAGGCGGCCAGACCCGACGGCATCGAGGTGGTGGCCATCACCACCCCGAACCACCTGCACGCCCCGGTGGCGCGCGCCTTCCTGCAGGCCGGGATCCACGTCATCTGCGACAAGCCGCTGGCGCTGACCCTGGCCGAGGGGGAAGAACTCGCCCTGCTCGCCCACCAGCGGCAGCGATTGTTCGCCCTCACCCACACCTATTCGGGCTACCCCATGGTGCGCCACGCCCGCGAGCTGGTCGCCGCCGGCGCCCTGGGCGAGCTGCGCTATGTGCAGGTGGAATACCTACAGGACTGGCTCGCCAATCCCATTCCCCTCGGCCAGAACAAACAGGCGGACTGGCGAGCGGATCCCGCCCGGTCCGGGCGGGCGGGTTGCCTCGGTGACATCGGCACCCACGCCTACCAGCTGGCGGCCTTTATCAGCGGGCAGCAGCCAAGCGAGCTCGCCGCCCAGTTGCACAGCTTCGTGCCGGGGCGCCTGGTGGACGACCACCTGCAAGTCTGGCTGCGCTACCCTGGCGGGATGCGCGGGTCCCTCAACGCCAGCCAGGTCGCCAGCGGCGAGGAGAACCGGCTGCAGATCCGCCTCTATGGCAGCAAGGCGAGCCTTGTATTTCGCCAGGAGGAGCCCAATGCGCTCTGGCTGACGCCTCTTGGCGGCGCCAGCCAGCGACTGACCCGGGGCCGGGTGGCAAGCCCGGCGGCGCAGCACGCCAGCCGGGTGCCTGCCGGGCATCCAGAAGGCTATCTGGAGGCCTTCGCTCAGCTCTACACCGATGCGGCGCTGCAGATCCACACCCTCGAGGCCGGACTCCCGCCCCCGCCCGAGAGCCTGGCCCTCACCACGGTCGAGGACGGGGTGGCGGGGATGCGCTTTATCGAAGCCAGCCTGGCCAGTCACGCCGCTGACGGACGTTGGCAGCCGCTCTCCCCCTGACACCGCCATGGGGGAAACGCCTCGCCAGACAAGCCGGACGGCGCCATTCAGCCGGCGCCGTCCGGCTTGTCGTTATCTGTTGTTCCCGCTTGAGCTTATGCACCTTCAACTCCTTTTTGATGGATGGACATCCCTGCCGGTGGCAGTGTGTCACGCTGTTTGTTGATTAGTTTTAAGTGATTTATGTTGAGATTTAAGAATATTGCTCTGCCATAGGCAGCTTCTGGTGCACCCGAGGTGGCGGGGTCGCCTGCCCCGCCGAGGGGCCGGCGCATGGGGCATCCTCACCCGTCCGGTCGTCTCGTCATCCCGTTCGCCGCCCCCTGGTCATCCCCTGCCCCTCCCTCGCCAGCGCCCTTCCCAGCCGCAGGCAGCGATCGCCGACCTTGTCGGCCAGGGCCTCGTCGTGGGTCACCAGCAGCAGGGCGCAGCCTATTTCGCCGAGTTCCTCCAACAGGCAGGCCATGGTCTGCTGCTGGCTGAGGGGATCGAGCCGGGAGGTCGGCTCATCGGCAAACAGCAGCACGGGACGCAGCAGCAGGGCCCGGATCAGGGACAGCCGCTGCAGCTCGCCGCCCGACACCTGGCCCGGCTGGCGCATCAGCAAGTTCTCATCGAGCCCGAGCCTTGTCAGGTAGTCGGTCAGGTGCTGGCGGGGCAATTGATGGTGGCGCAGCAGATCGTCAAACAGGGTGCCGAGCCGCACCCGGCTGGCAAAGGCCTGCACCGGATCCTGGTAGAGCTTCTGCCAGCGGTGAGGCGCTATCCCGTCCCGGCGCAGCAGCTGCCCGCGCAGCGGCCGCTGCAGGCCGAGCAGCACATTGCCGAGGGTGCTCTTGCCCGCACCGCTCGGCGCCATGATGGCGAGTCGCTCCCCCTGTGCCAGCTGCACGTCGAGATCCTCGAACAGGCTCTGCTCCCCATAGCCCATGGTCAGCCCCTCCCCCCTCAGCAGCCAGTCACCGGGGGCGGGCGCGCTCGCCCTGGGCCAGGCCTCCGGCTCTGCCGCCAGCAGGGCCCGGGTGTAGGGGTGGGCAGGCTGGTGCAGCACCCGCTCGGCGAGGCCCTGCTCCACTATCTCGCCCCCCTTGACCACCAGCACCCAGCCCCCCAGGGCGCGGGCCAGGGCCAGATCATGGGTGATGGTCAGCAGCTGGCTGCCTCGCGCCAGATAGCCGAGCAGCAAGCCTTGCAACCTCACGCAGGCCTGGCGGTCGAGCCCCTTGGTGGGTTCATCGGCGATGAGCAGCCGGGCCTGCCCCAGGGTGGCCGCCGCGAAGGCCGCACGCTGGGCCATGCCACCGGAGAGCTGGTGCGGCAGGTGGCGCTCTCGCCCCGCCAGCCCCAGACGCTCGAGAGACGCCCTGGCCCGCGCACGCGCGGAGGAGCCTCTGGCCAGCCAGCCCTCTTCCACCTGGCGCAGCAACCCCATGGTGGGATCCAGCGCCATCACCGGCTCCTGCGGCAGCATCGCCAGCTCCCGCCCCCACAGGGCCCGCAGCCGGTGGGGCTCGGCCAGATCATGATGCTGACCCGCCACCTCAAGCCGGCCCTGGCCCAGCAGGGGAGCAGGCAATGTGCCCATCAGGGCGTGGGCCAGCAGGGATTTGCCCGAGCCGCTCTCCCCTATCAGGGTCAGGGCCGTGCCGGGAATAAGGGTCAGGTCCGGCGCCTGCAGCAGGACCTGCCTGCCGTGATTCACCTGCAGACCCTTGATATGAGTGGCCGTCATGCTGCGACTCCTTGTGAAGAACGGGGATGGGAAGACGCCTGCTGATTGAGCAGCACCAGCGCCAGTAGCATCAGCCCCATCACCAGGATGGGGGCCAGCAGCAGGCGAGGCGCCTCCTGATAGTGAGGCAGCGCCTCCGTCATCATCAGGCCCAGCTCAGGGGTGGGCGGCTGAATGCCCACCCCGACGAAGCCCAGGGTTGAGAGGGTCAGGATGGCTCCGGCGAGGCCGAACGCCATCATGGTCAGCAACTGGGGCGCCAGCACGGGCCAGAGGTGGCGACGCGCGACATAGCCATTGCCAAAGCCGAGCAGCCGGGACGCCTCCACCTGTGGCGAAGCGAGCAAACTGCGGCTACGGGCCCGCACCACCCGGTAGTATTCCACCCACTGCGCCATCGCCAGACCCAGATAGAGGATGGCGAAGCCGCCCTGGGCCATGGCGGAGAACAGCAAGACCAATAGCAGGCTCGGCAGAGCCAGCACGCCGTCGGCCAGGCTGCGCAGCAGCCCGTCCACCCAGCCCCCGCGCCAGGCGCTGAGCCACCCCAGCAGGGAACCGAGCAGGGCTGCCGTCATGACACACAAGATCCCCAGCAGCAAAGACAAGCGGGTCGCCGACCCGAGCCGCGCCATCAGGCTGCGGCCAAGCTGATCGCGGCCGAGGGGCTCCTGCCAGCTGGGGCTGGCCAGAAAATGGGCCAGATCCTGGGCGGCGGGATCGGACCAGACGAGGGGTGCCAGCAAGGCGAACAGCACCACCAGCAGGAGCAGCGCAGCCCCCGCCTTGACGGAAAAAGACATGATCAAGACTCCTTGGGACCGCGGGGATCGATGGCGAGGCAAAGCAGGTCGGTCAGGGTGTTGAGCAGCACGAACAGCGCCGCCAGCACCAGCACAGTGCCCTGCACCATGGGCACGTCGCGCCAGAAGATGGCATGCACCAGAGCATGGCCGATACCGGGCCAGGCGAACAGGCTCTCGACCACCACCACGCCCTCGATCAGGAGCACCAGTTGCACGCTGGTGTAGGCAATGACGCTGACCCCGATGTTGCGCAGCCCGTGGCGCCAGAATACCCGCACCGGAGAGAGCCCCTTGGTGAGGGCGAAGCGGTAATAATCGGACTGCACCACGCTGAGCACGCTTTCTCGCACCACCCGGGCCAGCACGCCGGAGAGGCCAAGCCCCAGGGTGAGTGCGGGCAGCCAGAGATTGTGCCCCTCCCCGTGCCCGGCGGCGCTGACCCAGCCCAGCTCGACCGAGAGCAGCACCATCAGCACCAGGCCGAGCAGGAAGGGGGGCAACGCCCGCATCAGCACGCTCCAGGCCAGGGTCAACCGATCGCAGATCCCACCCGGGCGCAAGGCACTCAGGCTGCCGAGGGGCAGCGCCAGCAACAGGGCCAGCACCACGGCGGTGAACGCCAGCGACAGGGTCGCCCCCAAGTGATGAGCAATCTCCCCCGCCACCGGCGCCCCCGTCACCAGGGAGCTGCCCAAGTCCCCCTGCAGCAGGGCAGCCAGCCAGTCACCGAAGCGGGCCAGGGCCGAGCCGGTCAGTCCCAACTCGCTGCGCACCGCGCTCGCGGCCTCGGCGGTGACATAGTCATAGCCGTAGCGGCCCGCGGCGATGCGAAAGGCGATGTCCCCGGGCAGGGATTGCACCATCAGAAAGCAGAGCCCGGCCACCAGCAGCGCCACCGTCAGCGCCTGTATCAGCCGCTGGCCGAGGACCGCCATGACGCTCGACATGGGAGAGCCCGTCATTGCGGCCCCCATGTCAGCCGGGTCAGATGGTAGCTGCGCTCCTGGGGATCCAGCTCAAAGCCCTTGAGCTGACGGCTGACCGCCGCACTCTGGCGATACCAGGCGATGGGCAGCAGCGGCAGCTCCTGTTGCAATGTGGTGGCGATGCCCCGGCGCAGCGCGGCGGCCTCCTCGGCCGGCAGCGTCTCCTTGCCAAGGCGGGCAAGATCTTGTTCAAGCGCGGGGGATTGCCAGTTCATCACCCCCCAGTCGGCCCCTGCGGGGGCCAGATCCCCCAGCAGGGTCACCAGCGGATCCGGCACCAGCGCATAGTTGCGGGCATAGAGGCCGAGCTGGAGCGAGCCATCCTGATGGCCGGCCGGGATCTCGCTCGAGTTGCCCACCGCCACCTTGAGCTCGACCCCCACTTGCTTCCACTGCGCCTGCAACGCCGTCGCCAGCTGCGGCAACTCCGGGCGATCCGGGAAGGTGCGCAGAGTAAGGGCAAAGCGCGTCTGCCCCTTGTGCAGCACGCCGTCGTCGCCCCTGTGCCAACCCGCCGCGGCAAAGGCGGCCTGGGCTGCCTGCAGATCATAAGCAAGGGGGGTCAGGCCGGGTTGGTGCCATTGACTCAGGCTGGGTGGGAACAGCTGGGTCGCCGCCATCTCGGGATCCCGCAGCAGTGCGGTCGCCATGCCGCGGCGGTCGATGGCAAGGCTGAGTGCACGACGCACGGCGGGATCACTCAGGCGCGGATCGGCCCCATTGAGTTTGAGCTGTATGGTGCGCGGCAGGGTCACCGAGGCGATGGTCACGCGAGGGGCCTGCTGCAGACGGCGGATGCTGACCGGATCCAGCCCCCAGGCGATGTCGGCCTGACCGCTCTCGGCCATCAGGGTACGGCTCTCGGCGCGGCCGACCGTCAGGTAGCTGACCTGCGTTATGGCGGGTTGGGCGCCATCCCAGCCCTCGAAGCGGCTGACGTCGATCCGCTGTGGTTGCTGCAAACGGGTGATGCGATAGGGACCGGAGCCAATCACCCGGGTCACCTCCCCCTTGCCGTCATAGGCCCCCTTCGCCAGGATCTGGGTGCTGGGATGGGCCAACACCGCCGCCAGCGACGGGAATGGCTGGGTCAGGGTGACGAGCAATGCCCCCTCTTTGGCCTCAATCCCTTTGATAGGTGCGCTTTGCAGCACACCCGGTTTGCGCCAGGCCTGCTGCAAGGCAAAGGCGGCCTGCTCGTTCGTTACCGCCGATCCGTTGTGAAAATAGGCCTGGGGGCGCAGCTTGAAGCGCCAAGTCAGGCCATCGTAGGAGCTGGACCAGGCGCTGGCCAGCCCGGGTTGAAGCTGACCCTTGTCGTCGACCTCCACCAGGGTCTCGGCGACCTGCAGGCGGGTAAAGAAGACCCCGTTGCTGGCCGGATCCAGGCTGTGGATCTCCCAGGGTCCCACCATGGTGAGCGGCTTGCCATGGGCCGCATTCATCCCGACCAGCAGTGCCAGCGCGCACCATCCTGAATAGGCGTACTTTTTTGTCATTCTCTCCACCAAAACAATAATCATTATCAGCCCAAAAGAGTTTCGTTATAACATAACAATAAATTCTGATAGAAATGTTTTCTTGTCATCGATTGATGGGGAGAGAGGGAGCCAACAACAGAGTCACAGAGGCCAGCAAGGAGCATCACAAGGGGCGTTCGCCGCGCAGATAAAACAGGTGATTTTGCTATGGAAGTCAGCACTCAAGGCAATAAAAAGGCCCCGTATCGGGGCCTTTTCACTCAGCGGGTCATCATCTGCTGCACCCGCTTGGCCGCCTCTTCTGGCGTCTCTTCCTTGCGCGGCGGTATGTTGATGCCCTTCTGGCAGGCAGGCTTGGCGGCCATACGATCCATCCAGGCCTGCAGATGAGTCAGCCCCTCAATGGAGATGCCGCTCCAGTCATAAATCCTGACCCAGGGCCAGGTGGCGATGTCGGCGATGCTGTATTCGTCCGCCAGATACTCGTGGTGGGCCAGGTGGGCGTCCAGCACCTCGAACAGGCGACGCCCCTCCTTCTGGTAGCGCTCGATGGCCGCCGGGATCTTCTCGGGGAAGTAGCGATAGAAGACGTTGGCCTGCCCCATCATGGGACCGACCCCGCCCATCTGGAACATCAGCCACTGGATGGCCTGGGAGCGGCGCTTGGGATCTTGCGGCAGCAGCTTGCCCGCCTTCTCCGCCAGATAGAGCAGGATGGCACCGGACTCGAACACGGCGAAGTCGCCGTTATCCCGATCGACGATGGCCGGGATGCGGCCGTTCGGGTTGATCGCCAGGAAGTCGGGCTTCTTCTGATCCAGCGCCGACAGATCGAGGGGGATCACCCGGTAGGGCAGTCCCAGCTCCTCGAGGGCTATGGTGACCTTGAAGCCATTGGGGGTGGCGGCGGTGTAGAGATCGATCATGATGGACTCCTTGTGATTCAGGCCTTGGCGCTGGGACGGGCACTGACCCGCTCGTGCCAGGCCTGCAAATGAAGCTGGGTTGGGGCGATGCGCAACTCCACGACCTTGCCAAAGTCGATGGTGCACAGGGCCAGAATGTCGGCGATGGTGAAGCGCTCACCGGCGATATAGGGGATCTTTGCGAGACGGGCGTCCAGCTTGTCAAACCAGGTCTGGGCGTTTCTTTTGCACTCCTCGCCCCACTCGGGGAAGGTGGTCTCCCTGTCCTTGTAAAACCCCGTGATGTGGCGAAACGCCATGCCGGTGGGCAACCAGAGATTGAACTCGATGAAACGGCTCCACATCTCTATGGTCGCCCGCTCCAGCGGCGTGCTGCCAAACAGGTTAGGGGTGGGATGCAGCTCTTCAAAATAACGGCAGATGGCCAGGGTTTCGCTGATATGAGTGCCATCATCGAGCTCAAGCACAGGGATGCGCCCCGCCGGATTCTTGGCCAAAAACTCGGGGCTCAGATTCTCGCCGGCTCCCAGGTCCACTTGCTGATAGGCCATCTCGATGCCCTTCTCCGCCAGAAACATCCTGACCCGGCGGGCGTTGGGGGCACGTCTCAACTCATACACCTTCATCTCATTCTCCATGGACAGGGCGTTCATATGCCGTCATCGCGCGACCTCTCGGGCATGGACGCGATCACGACGGCGCAATATCGGTCTGTTATGACAAATATTGCGCCGTTTGAATAGTCCGGGATCAGGAACAGAGGTTAGTTGCGCAGACCCAGAGGTTGGCGCTGTCGCAGCAGGGTGAGACGGGAGAGGAGCGGGAAATAGGACTCGAGCTTGCTCTGCAGTATGTGGCTGCAAGCGGGATCCGACAGCTCCGCCTCATCCAGCACTATGCCATTGGAAATAAAGTAGAAACGTGGATCCCTGACGTCCGGCCCCTGGGGAAGACTGTCATCCAGGCGGTGCACCAGCAGCGGCAATACGGGCAATCCCAGGGGATCGTCGCTGGCTGACCAGGCCAACTCGGGCCAAGTATCATCGTCCCCTTCCAGCAACAAGATGGCCGCCTCTTCCTTCGACGGTTGCCATTGGCCTGGCTGCGCGACGCGCACCTCGCTGAAATAGTCCCCATATCCGCTGGAGGCTCGCAGCGCAGCCAGCACCCCCAGGGTCGTCGCGGCTGACGGTTTTTGACTGACTAATGACAGATTCATGGTTCATATCCCTATGCTCACCGCAGCCTGTTATCCGACTGCCGCAGTAAGACTAGACCAAAAAGAGTCTTTATTGGAGCCGTCAGATCTGGCAGTCGCCCCCGTCGCTGCCCATGCGGATAACGGTTGCCATTCCGGAATATCTTGGTAAGATACCGCGTCCTTTTATCCCCCGTTCTTTAACATCCAGTGGTGAACCTATGCATCCGATGCTGAATATCGCCGTGCGCGCTGCGCGCAACGCCGGTCAAGTTGTAGTAAAAGCCTTCTCCCAGCCTGAGAACATCGAGGCTATCCAGAAAGGCAGCCATGACTTCGTGACCAACGTTGACCGTGAAGCCGAAGCGGCCATCATTCATACCATCAAAAAATCTTACCCGGAACACAGCATCGTGGCTGAAGAGTCTGGTGAGATCGCCGGTACCAATCCGGACTACCAATGGATCATCGACCCACTGGATGGCACGACCAACCTGGTCAAGGGCATTCCGCACTTTGCCGTCTCCATCGCCCTGCGCGTCAAGGGCAAGACCGAACAAGCCGTTGTCTACGATCCGATCCGCGATGAGCTGTTTACCTCTACCCGTGGTAACGGCGCCCAGCTGAACGGCTACCGCATCCGTGTGGGCAAGGCCAAAGAGATGGCCGGCACCGTGCTGGCGACCGGTTTCCCGTTCAAGCAGAAGCACCACATCGAACCCTACCTGAAGATGTTCCAGAGCATGTTCATCGAGTGTGCCGACATCCGCCGTGCCGGCGCCCCTGCGCTGGATCTGGCCTATGTGGCCGCCGGTCGCATCGACGGTTACTGGGAAATCGGTCTGAAGCCTTGGGAAACCGCAGCCGGTGAGCTGCTGGCCAAGGAAGCTGGCGCCATCGTCACCGACTTCGTGGGTGGTCACAACTACGAAAACTCCGGCAACATCGTCGTCGCCAACCCGCGCGTCCTCAAAGAGATGCTCGGCAAGATCCGCGAGAACCTGCCGGAATCGTTGGCTAAATAAATAAGTCCGCGTTATCGTGAAAAAAATGCCAGTCGGCTCAGCCGACTGGCATTTTTTATACCCGCAAATCAGGAAGAAGGCCGCTCAGGATGGCAGGAGATGCGGGAAATGGCCCCTGGAGTGCAGGGTAATATGTCACCACGACCATGTTTTAAAACACAAGACGACACTACAACGTAACAAGGCAGCAGGGTTCGCTACCGATTAGATGGCGCCGTTGCGGCCCATGTTGATCACCACTCGCCGGTTCTTGGCGCGGCCGCCTTCCGTTTCGTTGGAGGCCACGTGCTGCTTCTCGCCGTGCCCCTCCACCGAGATCTTGCCCTCCTCTATCCCCAAGTCCACGAACACCTGCTTGATGGCATCGGCGCGCTTCTCTGAGAGTTTCTGGTTGGGCCAGCGCCCGCCGTAGCTGTCGCTGTAGGCATCGATCACCACCACGTCGATGCTCTTGTCCGCCTTCACGTAGTCACCGATCATCGCCAGCCGCCGCTTGGAGGCCGGCGACAGGGCATCACTGTTCTTGTCGTAGGAGAGCACGCTGAAGGCGATGTCGTTGAAGCTGTAGGGCAGCAGGCCACTCAGGCAATCCATGAAGGCCTGGTATTTGACCCTGAAGTTGACCGAGGAGAGGGACACCCGCACCGGCTGATCCTGGCGATACCAGTCGCGGTACTGGAAGGTCGGCATGCGCCCCCCCTCCAACTCGTCCAGCATGGTCCAGGCGGTCTGCCCGGCCACCAGACCGTCGAACTGCTGGTAAAGCTGCAACTGGCTGATCTCGCGGCCCGCCACGCCCGGTCGCCAGATGGGCGGCATGATGCCGAGGCTCACCCGCTGGGTGCGTGCCTGGGGGCGCAGCCCCTTCAATTCGAAGTCCAGGTTGATCTTGCGACCGGCCCGGCTGACGAAGGCCCCGGTCCCCCAGCGGGGAATGGGGTGCTCGAGGCGGCATTCGATCTGGCTGTCCGAGGTCAACCGCCAGACGGATTGATCCAGGCCGGCACCAAATTCGGTGACCCCCGCCTGCAATTGCATACTCACGGATATGCTGACCAACCCTAACACCCAAGCATTCAACGGCTTGCCCTCCATACGATCTCGGATTAACTATCGGCAGGGGGCTGGCAAGCTTTAGCAACAAAACGAGGGAAGCCGGACATGGTCGCATCGGGCCCATGGCGGGGTCCCGAGACCCCTGGCGCGGGCCGGCGACCTCGGCCCGGCGTGAAGTGGCCCATCGCGCGGGTGGGACAAGGCCGCGCTTTTTTGCCATAATGCGCGCCTTACTTTATGCCGACCGAGATACCATGACCGACGCCGTTCACACCCTCAAGGCCCGCTTTCGTGGCTTTTACCCCGTCGTCATCGATGTTGAAACCGCCGGGTTCAATGCCAGCACCGACGCCTTGCTGGAGATCGCCGCCTATACCCTCAAGATGGATGAGCAGGGCTGGCTCATGCCCGATCAGATCTTCCACTTTCATGTGGAGCCGTTCGAAGGCGCCAACCTGGAGAAGGCCGCGCTGGAGTTCACCGGCATCGATCCCTTCAATCCGCTGCGCGGCGCCGTCAGCGAGAAAGAGGCGCTGACCGAGATCTTCAAGGGGGTGCGCAAGGGAATGAAGGAGCAGGATTGCGGCCGGGCCATCATAGTCGCCCACAACGCCACCTTCGATCACGGTTTCGTGACCGCTGCCGCCGAGCGTGCCGGCCTCAAGCGCAATCCGTTCCACCCCTTCGCCACCTTCGATACCGCCGCCCTCTCGGGCCTGGCGCTGGGGCAGACGGTGCTGGCCAAGGCGTGCCAGAGCGCCCGCATTCCGTTTGACAATAAAGAGGCGCACTCCGCCCTCTATGACACCGAACGCACCACCGAGCTGTTCTGTCACATCGTCAATCGCTGGAAAAGTCTGGGTGGCTGGCCGCCGGCCAATCCGGATGAGATGCCCGCAGAGGAGGCGGATGCCTGAGGGCATCCCGACCTCGCCCAAACAGGCTGCCCCATGGCAGCCTGTTTGCTGTCTATCGGGGCAAAAAAGAGCGGCTGTGGCGACCGGGCTGGTTTGACCAGAAGCCAGTATTGGCGCGGCTGGCAGACCAAATCCCGGCGCCGATCAACTTTGTGCCACAAGATGCTGTCCGATAGCCTTTTTGCCTGATTTTTTACTAGACATTTGTCACGTTTTTCGCAAACTAGCTGCCTTTCAGAAGACAGACAGCAATAGAAACTATAAGGAAAACAAATGAATCCTGTTGTTATCGCAGTGGCGCTGATGCTGGTGCTCAGCCTGCTGCGGATCAATGTGGTGGTCTCCCTCGCCATCGGCGCCATCGTCGGCGGCCTGATCGGCGGGCTCTCACTGGAACATACCCTCAGCACCTTCACCGGTGGCCTGGGTGGTGGTGCCGAGATCGCCCTCTCCTACGCCATGCTGGGGGCCTTTGCGGTCGCCATCTCCCGCTCCGGGATCACCGATCTGCTGGCCCGCAAGGTAATAAGCCAGCTGGGGAAAGATGCCAGCAGCTCGCGCATCCTCTGGGTCAAGAGCCTGCTGCTCACCTCGGTGCTGGGGGTGTCCATCTCCTCCCAGAACCTGATCCCGGTGCACATCGCTTTTATTCCCATCCTGATCCCGCCACTGCTGCACGTCATGGCTCAGATGCAGATCGATCGCCGTCAGGTGGCCTGCGTCATCACCTTCGGCCTGACCGCGACCTACATGCTGTTGCCGGTCGGCTTTGGGGGCATCTTCCTCAACAACATCCTGGCCAAGAACCTGATCGACAACGGCGTGCCGGTGGAGCACAGCCAGCTGCCGCTGGCCATGGCCATTCCGGTGCTTGGCATGTTCATCGGCCTGCTGATCGCGGTCTTCTTCAGCTATCGAAAGCCGCGCCAGTATGATCTGGACAAGATTCTGGCCGCCGAGCCGGAGACGGTGGAGCTCAACCTCAACCACATCTGGGTGGCCCTGCTGGCCATCGCCGTGGCGCTGGGGCTGCAGTTGATGACCAACAGCATAGTGCTCGGTGCGCTGGCGGGCTTCGTCATCTTCACCTGTGGCGGCGTCATCAAGTTTCGAGAGAGCCAAGATGCCTTCACCCAGGGCGTGCGCATGATGTCCCTCATCGGCTTCATCATGATCTCCGCCGCCGGCTTCGCCGCCGTGATGAAAGAGACCCACGGGGTGGAGAGCCTGGTGCAGTCCGTCTCTGCGGTCATCGGGGATCAGAAGGGCCTGGCCGCCTTCCTGATGCTGCTGGTGGGCCTGCTCATCACCATGGGAATAGGCTCCTCCTTCTCCACCGTGCCCATCATCGCCACCATCTATGTGCCGCTGTGCATCCACCTCGGCTTCTCCCCCCTGGCGACCATCGCCCTGGTGGGCACCGCCGGTGCGCTGGGGGATGCGGGCTCCCCCGCCTCCGACTCGACCCTGGGCCCCACTTCGGGCCTCAACGCCGACGGTCAGCACGATCACATCTGGGACAGCGTGGTGCCCACCTTCATCCACTACAACATCCCGCTCATCATCTTCGGCTGGATTGCCGCCATGGTGCTCTGAGTCGGCGACTGTCACTGCATGCAAAAGGCGACCTCAGGGTCGCCTTTCTCATTTCTATTTGTATGAAGCGCCGTGCCGCTTCATGAGGCCGCCGGGCCCGCCCCCTTGCTGGCCACCCCAAGGAGCAGCGCGAGCAAGGCCAGCACCAGCCCAACGCCCCCCACCCCGACCCAGTTCCCCTGTTGCCAGGCCAGCATGGCGAGGCTCGAGCCGAGGGTCCCCCCGAGGAACATGCCCGTCATGAACAGGGTGTTCACCCGCCCCCTCGCCTCCTCCCGCAGGCCGTAGATCAGCTGCTGATGGGCGATGAGGGCGCTCTGTACCCCCAGATCCAGCAGTATGACCCCCAGGGCCAACCCGAGCAGGGAGTGCCATGCCTCGAAGCAGATCCAGGCCAGCACTACCAGCAAGGCCCCGACCAGTACCACGGATCTCGCCCCTCGCCGGTCGGCCATCCGCCCGGCCAGCGGCGCGGCCACCACCCCTGCGACCCCTATCACCCCGAACAGACCGGCGACCTCGGACCCGAGCCGGTATTCGGGAGTGGCGAGGTAGAAGGCCAACACAGTCCAGAAGGCGCTGAAGGAGGCAAACAGCAGGGCCTGGGTCAGGGTCGCCCGACGCAGACTGGGCTCCTCACGCCACAGGCCGACGAGCGAGCGCAGCAGCCTGACATAGCTCAGGTTGGCGCGCGGCAAGCCAAGGGGGATCATCCTGGCCATCAACAGCGCCCCCAACAGGGCCAATGGCACCCCGAGCCAGAACATGGCGCGCCAGCTGCCATAGGCGGTGATGACGCCGGCCAGGGTGCGGCTGAGCAGGATCCCGCCGAGCAGCCCGCTCATCACGCTGCCGACCACGGCGCCCCGTTTGGCGGGTGTTGCCAGGGTCGCCGCCACCGGCACTATCTGCTGGGCCGCCGTGGCGCCTATGCCAAGCAGCACCGAGGCCAGCATCAGCATGCCGGGCCCGGTGGCCATGGCCGCCAGCAGGGAGGCCAGCGCGATCAGCACAAACTGCCCCACGATGAGCCAGCGACGCACCAGCACATCCCCAAGCGGCACCAGCAACAACAGGCCGACGGCATAGCCGAGCTGGGTCAGCATGGCGATCATGGGAATGGCGGACTGGCCGGGAAAGTCCTGCGCCATCACCGCCAGCATGGGCTGGTTGTAGTAGATGTTGGCCACCGCCAGGCCACACGACAGCGCCATGGCGAAGACAAGCCCGGGGCTGAGCAGTGTCGCAGGCGCTCCGGTTGGCTGGGTGGATATGGTTGCACTCATGTGGTCATCCTCGTGGCTGATTGAACGCCGTGCCGGGCACGGTCTGGATGAGCACAGCCTAATCATGAGCGGGGCGCGGCAGTAGCCGGCCCGGCGCGATAACAGCTATTCCAGGCGGGAATGGGTCGGCGACTGCAGCTCGGGCAGGCTGGCCACGAACGCCACGAAGGCGCGAGACTTGGCACTGAGCTGGCGGCCGGCGGGAAACAGGGCCCACAGCTCGAGCGGGGGCAGCTGCCAGTCGGTGAGGATAGGCACGACCTCCCCCCTGGCCAATTCGGGAGCAAACATCCACTCGGAGCTGACCGCCAGCCCCATGTCCGCCAGCACGGCGGCGCGCATGCCCTCGGCGGCGGAGACCGTCAGGCGCCCGCGCCCGGCAAGCGCGATCTGCTCCTCCCCCCGGCAGAACAGCCACTGCTGCCCCAGGCCGGGCTTGGGGCTGTAGATCACCAGGTCATAATGCTGCAGATCCTGGGGCGACGTCGGCATACCCCTGGCCGCCAGATAGGCCGGCGTGCCCAGTACCCGCCGTGCGCAATGGGACAAGCGGCGGGCAACCAGCGCCGAGTCCGCCTGCTCCCCGAGCCGCAGGGCGACGTCGATCCCCGCCGAGATGAGATCGACGTTGCCATCGTCCAGCAGGATCTCGATATCGAGCCCGGGGTGAGCGCCCATGAATGCGGGCAACTGGGGGATGATGTGCAAACGGGCGAAGGTGACGGGGGCACTTACCCGCAGGCGACCGCTCAGCTCGCCGCGGCACTGCGCCACCATGGCGTCCGCCTCCCTGATGTCGTCGAGGATCTGCCTGGCGCGCTGATAATAGGCCTCACCGGCCTCGGTCGGGGTCAGGCCGCGAGTTGAGCGCAGCAAGAGCCGGCTGCCAAGTTGCGCCTCCAGCTGGGCTATCTGCTTGGACACCGCGGGCTGCCCCAGGCTCAGCCGGCGTGCCACCGCCGAGAAGGATCCCGTCTCCACCGCCAGCACGAAGACCTCCATCGCCCCTAATCGATCCATACGTCTATCCTTCGTCAATCCCGGCCATATGACGGCTTGCTGCCCGCCACCGACGCTCCAGTGGCACAAGGTAGCACCCCGCCCCTCATCGGCTCTACTCCTGTTCCATCGAGGCGGCGGCCAGGAGGGCGACACCGCGAGGAAACATCGGGCCAAACCGGTCAAAATCACCGTTTCCACTTTAATTCGGGCATAAAAAAGGCCGCTCGATGAGCGGCCTTTTATCAGTGCAATCAGGACTTAGCTGTCGCGGCGCTTGTTGCCACCGAACTTGCGATCCTTGTTGAAGCCACCTTCACGGCGCTCCCCGCTCTTGTTGAACGGGCGGTCACCGGCAGGACGGCGATCCTTGTTGAAAGGACGGTCCTTGTTGAAGGCAGGACGATCGCTGGAAGGACGGGGGGCAGTGTTGGTGCCGGCCGGTACTTCGGTGTAGCGAGTGATCTGCAGCGGACGCTGGCAGACACGGGCCTTCTTGATCACTTCCAGCACATCGGCGGTCATGCCCTTGGGCAGATCGACGGTGGAGAAGTCATCGGCGATGTCGATGTTGCCGATGAAACGGCTCTCGATGTTCGCTTCGTTGGCGATGGCGCCAACGATCTGGCCCGGCTTGACGCCGTGATGGGCACCCACGTCTACGCGGTAGCGTTCCATCTCTACGTCAGGATTGTCTTTCAGCGGACGCGGCTCGAGGGACGGCATGCGACGGGCAGGACGATCGCCACGGTCGGCGAAGTCACGACCACCACGGTCGTTGAAGTCACGACCGCCACGATCATTGAAGTCACGGCGCTCGAAGCTGCCGCGATCGCTGCCGGCGTTGAACGCAGGATCCGGAATGGATTCGTCCAGCAGCAGCGGCTGATCACCCTGTACCAGCTTGGCCAGTGCGGCAGCCAGTTCCAGCGGATCGGCGGAGTCTTCCTGGATCAGCTCGTTCACCAGGTTGTGGTAGATCTCCAGCTCTTCGCCCATCATGGTTTCCCGGATGCGCTCCTTGAACTTGGTCATGCGGTGCTGGTTGATGTCCTCGGTGCTCGGCATCTTCATCGGCTCGATGGCCTGACGAGTAGCGTGCTCGATGGCGCGCAGCATGCGACGCTCACGCGGTGCCACGAACAGGATGGCCTCGCCCTTGCGGCCGGCACGACCGGTACGACCGATACGGTGTACGTAGGATTCGGTATCGTAAGGAATGTCGTAGTTCACCACGTGGGTGATACGCTCAACGTCCAGACCACGAGCGACGACGTCGGTGGCGATCAGGATGTCCAGCTGGCCTTGACGCAGCTTGTCGACGGTACGCTCACGCAGTTTCTGCGGGATGTCACCGTGCAGGGCTTCACAGGCGTGACCGCGCGCAGCCAGTTTGCCGGCCAGTTCTTCGGCGGCATTCTTGGTACGTACGAACACCAGTACGGCTTCGTAGGGCTCGACTTCCAGCAGACGGGTCATGGCGTCCAGCTTGTGCAGACCGGTCACCTGCCAGTAGCGCTGACGGATGGTCGGTGCAGTGGAGGTCTTGGAGACGATCTTGATCTCTTTTGGCTGTTTCAGGTGCTTCTGGGCCACACGACGGATCTGATCCGGCATGGTGGCGGAGAACAGGGCAACCTGACGGGTGCTCGGGCACTGATCCATGATCCAGTCCACGTCGTCGATGAAGCCCATGCGCAGCATTTCATCGGCTTCGTCCAGCACCAGGGCTTTCAGGCCGGAGAGATCCAGGTTCTTGCGACGGATCAGGTCCATCACACGACCCGGGGTACCCACGACCACCTGAGCACCGCGACGCAGGGCGCGGGTCTGGGTTTCGTAGGAAGCGCCACCGTAGATGGGCAGCACGTGGAAATCAGGCATGTGGTGGGCATAGCGTTGGCACGCTTCGGCCACCTGCAGCGCCAGCTCACGGGTCGGTGCCAGCACTAAAATCTGAGTATTACGGTTACCAGCTTCCAGACGTGACAACAGAGGCAAGGCAAAAGCAGCGGTCTTCCCTGTACCGGTTTGAGCCTGCCCCAGCAGATCGTGTCCCGCCATCAGGTGGGGGATTGCTGCGGCCTGGATGGGAGACGGGCGCTCATAGCCCACGTCCTGCAGCGCTTTCAATACAGGCGCGGCCAGTCCAAGCTCACTAAAAAGGGGCAGTTGTTCGGTATCAGACATAGATTCGATTCTTCCAGATTAAGGCAGGCGGCTAACACCGCGGAATAGCAAAAAGGCGGCGATTATAGCGCCACTTTGTTCTGCTGTCTTGAAAAATGTGATAAGCATCTCAAGACGTTGGCAATTATAGAGGGATCTCGCGACTATGGCTTGCTTATTTTGCACGCATAGTGCGTTATTGCGGATCACTCCTCGCGGGAGTCCTTGTCCCGCTTGTGTTTGAGCACGGCCATGGTCAACCGGCTGGTGCACAATAAACGCTCACGTTCATCCCGGATTTCTATCTGCCACACCTGAGTCGTCGCCCCCAGATGCAGGGGGGTACAACGCCCTGTCACCACCCCTTCCCGCTTGGCCCGCAGATGGTTGGCATTGACCTCCAGTCCCACGCAATAGCTGTCTTCTCCGACCGCCATGTTGGCCGCCAGTGACCCCAGCGTCTCCGCCAGTACCACGGAGGCGCCCCCGTGCAACATGCCGAGCGGCTGATGAGTGCGGTGATCCACCGGCATGCTGGCCTCCAGCCAATCCGGGCCAAAGGCCGTATAGAGAATGCCGAGGCGGGCCATCAGGGTGTTGTTGGAGCTGGCGTTGAGCCCCTCAAGGCTCATGGGCTTGCGCCAGATGGGGGCGATCTCTTGACTCATGACAGTCAGACTCCTTATGTGATTAGTGAGTGTGATCAATGGGTTGCTGTTAACGATATCAAAATGGCCCCGGTCAGCGCAAAACGCTTTGATAAAAAATGCCCCGACAGGGGCATTGAACGAAGCAATCGGTCTCACCGGGGCCAGATCAGCGTCACCAGGGGTAGGTGACCCCTGGCCACTCCTCCCAGGGGATATCCCGCCCCGGCAGGCAGGGTGCCGACCAGTGCCAGGTTTTGCCAAGCCAGGCGCGCAACTCGGCCTCCAGCTCGGCATCCCCCAGGGTTGCCTCGGCCACCTTCCAGAAGAACAGCTCCACCTCGACCTCCGGCAGCACCGAAGGATAGAGATAGACCCCGCCCCAGAACTGCGGCTCCCGCTCCGGACTCCAGAGGCCATAGGCGAAGGAGCGCTTGGCCAGAAACTCGGATCGCTGCCACTCCAGATCGGCTTCGTGCTGGCTCAGGCTGAAGTTGGCGGACGGCCAGACATCGTCTCGGCGAAACAGTTGATGCAACTGCTCGCGTTCGCGCAGCATGGCCACAAACTCCACCACCCCCTGGGTCGGACTGGTCGGCAGCAGCAGAAAGCGTGGGTGCCGACAGGCTTGCGGCACCCGAAACCGCTTGGGCAGCGTCAGCATCAGAGCAGTTCCAGCAGGGCCTGCAATGGGTGCTTGAGTTTCTCCCCCTCCATCCGTTTCACCTGGCTGCGGCAGGAATAGCCGGTGGCCAGACAACGATCCTTGGGCAGACGGGCGAGCGGCTCGGCCCAGCTGAGCCCATAGATCCCCTTGGAGTTTTCCACCTGCTTGGCGTCATGACCATAGGTGCCGGCCATGCCGCAGCAACCGACCGACACCGGCTGCAGCCTGGCACCGAAGCGGCTGAACAGGGCGCTCCAGTCGCCGTGAGTCGAGGGCTTGGCGGTCTTCTCGGTGCAGTGGGCGAACAGATACCAGGGCGCGGCCTCGCCCTGTTCGGCGGCGTCCGCCTTGGGGGCTGGCAACTTGTCAGCTGGTAAAGAGAGCAGCCACTCCTGGGGCAACATCACCTGGAAGTCGCCACGGGCGGGGCCGAGGGCCTTGGCGTATTCGTCGCGATAGCAGAGCACCAGTGAAGGGTCGACCCCCACCATGGGAATGCCGAGCGCCGCCATCTTGTTGAGGAACTGGGCGCTGCTCGCCGCGGTGCGGGCGAAGGCGCGCAGGAACCCCTTCACGTGCTGGGGTTTGCCGTTGGGCTTGAACGGCAGCAAATAGGGCTGAAGCCCGAGTTTGCTGGCGAGTTTCACCAGATCCCGCACCACGGGAGCGTCATAATAACTGGTGAAGGGATCCTGCACGATAAGAACCACTTTTTGACGCTGTTCCGGGCTCATGGCCTCGAGCCCCGGCAGATCAAAGTAACGGGCGCGGCTGTCGCGCAGGGAGTCTGCCAGGGTGGGCACCGAGAGCAGCGGCACGTCCACCATGCCGATGCTCTTCTCGGTGGCCTTCTGGGCCCACTCCTTCTCCAGGAAGAAGTTGACCAGCTTGGGGGCCTTGGCGAGCAGGGGCGCGTAACTCTCGACGGTACCGACGAAGTAGTCCTTGGGGCCCCGCAGGTAGCGGCTGTGATAGAGCTGCATGAAACGGGCGCGGAAGGTGGGCACATCCACCTTGATGGGACACTGGCTGGTGCACGCCTTGCACGCGAGGCACCCTTCCATCGCCTCCATCACCTCGTGGGAGAAGTCATACTGGCCGCGGGCGCGGGCCACAGTGTTGCGCAGCTTGTCGACGATGGACTTGATGCGCAGACCGCCGCTTTGCAGCTCGATCTCTTCGCTCAAGGGATCGAAGCCCTGCTCCGCCAGCTGACGCAGCCATTCGCGCATCAGCCCGGCCCGTCCCTTGGGAGAGTGGCGCCTGTCTTTGCTTATCTTGACCGAGGGGCACATGGGGGAGTCGGTTTCGAAGGTGAAGCAGAGGCCGTTGCCGTTGCAATCGAGGGCCCGGGTGTAGCTTTCCCGCACGGCTATGGGGATCTGGCGATCGAACTTGCCGCGCTTGGGCCCGTCCACCGACACCAGTGCAGCGCCGCTGCCATAGGGCACGCAGATCTTGCCGGGGTTGATGCGGTTTTGGGGATCGAAGGCCCCCTTCACCCGCTGCAGCTCCTCCCACAGCTCGCCGAAGAAGGCGGGACTGTATTCGGAGCGAAAACCCTTGCCGTGCTCCCCCCACATCAGGCCGCCATATTTGGCGGTGAGCGCCACCACCTGATCCGAGATGCGCCGCAGCAACACTTCCTGTTCCGGATCGCACAGGTCCAGCGCCGGGCGCACGTGCAAGACCCCTGCGTCCACGTGGCCGAACATGCCGTAGTCCAAGCCGTGGTCATCGAGCAGGGCGCGAAATTCCATGATGAAGTCGGCCAAGGATTCCGGCGGTACCGCGGTGTCTTCGGTGAAGGCCACCGGCTTCTTGCGCCCCTCGGCGTTGCCGAGCAGCCCCACCGACTTCTTGCGCATGGCGTAGATGGTCTCGATGCTCGGCAGGTGGTTGCACACCTGATAGCCGATGATGCCGGCTTCACCGCTCGCCAAGAGGGCGTCGATGCGGCGGCACAGCTCGGTTACCTTGGCCTGATGCTCTGCTTCATCTGTATCCGCAAACTCGACGATGTTGAGCCCCTGCAGATCCTTGCCGGGCACATCCTGAATGAACGCCTTGACCGAGTGCCAGATAATGTCGGCGCGGGCCAGCCCCAAGACGCGGGAGTCCACCGTCTCCACCGACAGGGCATGGGCCTGCACCATGAAGGGGGCATTGCGCAGCGCCGACGGGAAGCTGTCGTACTTGACGTTGACCAGGGTCCGATAGCGCGGGATGGGGGTGATGTTGAGGCGGGCCTCGGTGATGAAACCCAGGGACCCTTCAGAGCCGCACAGCACCCGGCTGACGTCCAGGGTGTCGGTCTCTGGCTGATAAAGATGTTTGAGGTCGTAACCGGTCAGGAAGCGGTTGAGCTTGGGGAAGATCGCCTCTATGTCGGCGCGCCTCTCCTTGCCGATGCGATAGAGGGTGCGATAGATCTCCCCTTCCCGATTCTCCAGCGCCAACTTGTCTTCGAGCCGCGCGCCCGTGACCGGCTCCGTAGTCATGAGATCGCCGTTCTCCAGCACGGCCTTGAGCCCCAGCACGTGATCCGAAGTCTTGCCGTAGACGAGCGACCCCTGTCCGGAGGCATCCGTGTTGACCATGCCGCCCAGGGTGGCGCGGTTGGAGGTGGAGAGATCCGGCGAGAAGAAGTAGCCGTGGGGTTTCAAGTAGGCGTTGAGCTGATCCTTGATCACCCCGGCCTGGGCCCGTACCCAGCCCTCCTCCAAGTTAATTTCCAGGATCTGGTTCATATGGCGAGAGAGATCGACGATAATGCCGCCGCCCAGAGACTGGCCATTGGTGCCGGTGCCGCCGCCGCGAGGGAAGAAACTCACGCTGGCATAGGCGCTCTCCTGGGCCAACCTGAGCATCACCGCAATATCATCCGCGCTGCGCGGATAGAGGACCGCCTCTGGAATAACCTGATAGACGCTGTTGTCCGTCGCCATCGCCAACCGGCTTGCATAAGACTTTTCGATATCACCACGAAATGCGCTGCGTCCCAATACATCGAGGAACTGCAGGGTTGTGGGTGACAAACTGTCCTGGTAATCGAGTCTCGGGATCATGAATCCTTGTTCCCTTCCTTTGCTTGATGCCGGAACACCGGCGACAACGACCGCCAGACCCGCCTCTCTCGGGCTGCCTTGGCCGGTCCGCTCACATGTGAGCCGGCAGTATATCAGCTAGAAAACCGCTTGCGCGCTCAATCTTCACCATTTGAAAGGAGGACTTTTATGGCTCATTACAGCCATGTTATCAGTACGCTTATTCGCACCGAGAAACAGGCCCTGACCCTGTCGCTGTTCGGCTGCATCGGCTTCGCCCTGTTCGGGATCGGCTACGGTCTGTTCGTCGGTTCCAACGCCATTATGCTCGATGGCATCTTCACCCTGTTCAGCATGGGCATGACGGGCCTCGGGCTCATCACCGCCTACCTCGTCACCCGCCCCTCAGATGCGCGCTTCCAATACGGCTACGCCCACTTCGAGCCCATCACCAACGTCATCAACGGCACCATCATCTTGCTGCTCTGCCTCGGCGCCTTCTATAGCGGCATCACTACTCTGCTGGACGGCGGACGGGAGATCGATCTCGGCCATGCACTGGTCTACGCCGCCGTCTCCACCTTCTTCTGCGCCATCATCTACCGGGTCGAGGCCGAGGTCGCCGAGCGGGTCAACTCCGAGCTGGTGCGAGTCGACTCCAAGGAGTGGCTGGTCGATACCCTGCTCAGCGCCACCCTGCTGGTCGGCTTCGTGGTCGCCATCGGCCTCGATGCCATCGGCTATGGCCACTACAACCGCTACATAGATCCCGTGCTGGTCACCCTGCTCGCCCTGTGCGCCACTCTGATCCCCATCAAGGTGCTGGGCCGCAACCTGCGGGAAGTGCTGAAAGTCGCCCCCAAGGGGGAGGTCACCCAGCGGGTCGAGCACGAGATAGAGGCCCTGCGCCAGCGCCATGGCATCGAGTGCTACAGCCACCTGGCCAAGAGCGGGCGCCGCTTCGATCTCGAACTCAATATCCTGGTTGCGCCGGGACAGGAGTGGCCCATCGAGCGCCAGGATGCCCTGCGCCATGAGCTCTGGTCCCGCCTCGGCGATACTCTGGGGGATGCCTGGCTGTCGGTCTGCTTCACCCGCGAGAAACGCTGGCTCTAAATCCGCGAGTCGCCAATCCATGCCACGCGGGGCCAGGCCCCGCGTGGCTATGTCCCCTGTCTCTATATGTCCCCTGTCTCTATGTTCCGCATAGCCATGTTGCCTCTATCTGTCCCGGCGATGACATGGCGCAGCGTCACGCCCCCCTCACTCAAGCCAGGTTGCCCATAACCCAAACTCTCCCTGCCCAGCCGCCATTGTCCTCTCCACTCCTCATACCTTTCTTCCCGATTCAATATGAACCGCACAGGGATATCACCCGGCGGAAATACTTGCACCGCGAATAAGGAATCAAGAAGCATTATCAGCACCAAAAATAAAATACAAAAATTCGTTGCTAAAATTAAGTGCTGCGGTTATTTATTTCCGGCACGGATGAAAGGCTATCGCCGCTCGACAATGGAATTGTTACCCGTCGGAAAAATAAAATAATAAATAACGTATCATTAAACAGTGAAGGTAATGTCCATGAAGAAAATACTGATGACAGTCGTCACCCTGGCCATGGCGAGCACGGCCCATGCCGCGCTTCCGCAATTGAACTATCAGTGCCCGGGCCAGATCCAGATGCACAGCGATGAAGGCGGCTCCGTCTATATCAATGGCCAGGAGGCCAAGCTCAAGAAGTACAGCGACGACTTCTATGAGGCCAAGGGCGCCGGCGTGACCCTCTCCATCAGCAAGACCGGGAGTCAGTACGATGTCTCCTACAGCCGCAAGAAAGCCTCTGGCATCTGCCAGCCCGTCTCGAGCGCCACGGCCAAGAGCGCCCCTGTCAGCAAGGCCAGTCCGGCCGAGAAGGCCTGCCTGAAGGCGGTCTCTGACAAGACCAAGGTGGCTCAGAGCCAGCTCAAGGTGACCGATGTGATGGACTCCCAAGCCGGGGTCGGCGTCACCATCCAGGTGCCGGGCGCTGATGCTCCCTGGTCTTGCCTGAGTGACAAAAACGGCCGGGTTCAGGGCGCCGCCTATACCGGCAACTGATCTGCATGGGAGCCGCACCCGGTGCGACTCGCCACAAGAGATGTGTGATTCCAAACGAGGAGGCATGGCCTCCTTGCTTTATTTATCGGGTCTTATTTTGCAATTGATAATCGTCACACTAGTGAATTCGGCGTTAACAAAAGAATAAAGGCTCTATATTTACCCGATGTTAACAAAAGCCTATTTAAGCCATACCCAATATTATTTAAATATCACCATCAGGAAGGGTGAGACATATTTAGTTACAATTTTCAGTCTGGCCAGATAATCACCAATATGATCCGAGATCCTGCCGGTCGATAATGGTGACGCCCTCCCACAGCTTTTATGGCCATGGAAGATACCGCCAATACTGCCGGATCGTTGGCACAGTTTTCAGCATCTGAATATAAAAAGCCCCGTTTGTCGCCGCCCAACCCGGCACAGTCCCCTGCTCCATCCGCGAGCGACGTGGACGGCGTGGCCACGAGGCGAAGACGGCTCCCCCGTGCCGGCCGCCAACCTCAGATCCTCATCAGCCCTCTTGCCAAATCAGCGCCAGCCGTTATCATCAGGGCTCATTTTTCACCCGAGGTTTTATTGCCCATCATGGACAATCCCCGAAGTTACCCTTCGATTTTTCCCATCAAAGCTTATCTGTACCTGCTCAATCAGCGCCTCTGAACAACAGCCTTGCACTGCCGCGGCCCTTGCCGTGACTGACACCTATTCTGTTTGTTTTTATTGAGGTTTATGACATGGAATTCTTGCTGGACCCCTCTATCTGGGTCGGTCTCTTTACCCTGATCATCCTGGAGATAGTGCTCGGGATCGACAACCTGGTGTTCATCGCCATCCTGGTGAAAAAGCTGCCCCCCGCCCAGCGGGACAGGGCCCGCATCATAGGCCTGTCGCTGGCGCTGCTGATGCGCCTGGGGCTGCTGAGCGTGATGTCCTGGCTGGTGACCCTGACCCAGCCCATCCTGCAATTTGGCGAACTCTCCTTCTCCGGTCGGGATCTCATCCTGATGGGGGGCGGCCTGTTCCTGCTGTTCAAGGCCACCACTGAGCTGCACGAGCGGCTCGAAGCCAAGCCCGAAGAGCATGGCCAGGTGGGCGTCTACGCCGGTTTCGGGGTGGTGATCGCCCAGATCCTGGTGCTGGATGCGGTCTTCTCCCTGGACTCCATCATCACCGCCGTCGGCATGGTGGATCACCTGGGCGTCATGATGGCCGCCGTGACCATCGCCATGGTGGTGATGGTGCTGGCCTCCAAGCCGCTGACCCGCTTCGTCAACGCTCACCCGACCGTGGTGGTGCTCTGTCTGAGCTTCCTGCTGATGATCGGCTTCAGCCTGGTGGCGGAAGGCTTTGGCTTCCACATTCCCAAGGGCTATCTCTACGCCGCCATCGGCTTCTCGGTGCTCATCGAGTTCTTCAACCAGCTGGCCCAGCGCAGTGCCCAGCGCCATGAGTCCAGGCAGCCCCTGCGTGAGCGCACCACCGCCGCCATCTTCAAACTGATGGGGGGCAACAAGCACGGCGCTCACTCGCAAGAGGACGAAGAAGAGGAGCAGGACAGGCCCCTGCCCCTCAGCTTCGGGGAGGAGGAGCGCTACATGGTGACCGGGGTACTGTCCCTGGCCGAGCGATCCATTCGCACCATCATGACCCCCCGTGCCGAGATGGAGTGGATCGACGTCAACGACTCCATCGACGAGATCCGCGCCCTGCTGCAGCGGGCCCCCCACAGCCTGTTCCCGGTCTGTGATGGCGGGCTGGACGACCTCATCGGGGTGGTCAAGGCCCGGGATCTGCTGTTTGCGCTCAACGAAGGGCAATCCCTGAGCGAGCTGGCGCGCCAGAACGATCCCGTCATAGTGCCCCAGACCATCAACGTGATCCGGCTGCTGGCAGAGCTGCGTCAGGCCAGGGGCAGTCTCATCCTGGTGACCGACGAGTTCGGCATAATCCAGGGACTGGTCACCACCCACGATCTGTTGGAAGCCATCGTTGGCGAACTGCCGGACGAGGACGAGACCCCCGACGTGGTGCGTGAGGGGGAAGGCTGGCTCATCAACGGCAGTACCAACATCCATCAGGTGGAGCAGGCACTGGGGATCGACGGTCTGGTGAGCGAGAGCGACGAGTACGTGACCCTCGCGGGCATGCTGCTCTCCCACTTCGGCAGCCTGCCGAGCACCGGTCAGCAGCTGCGCCTCGGCCAGTTCTGCTTCGAGGTGCTGGCGGTGAGCGAGCGGCGCATCGAGCGGGTGCGTGTCACCCCGCAGAGCCTCTGACGAGAGCAGATGTAGCTGATAACAAAGAGAGGGAGGCACAGCGCCTCCCTCTCTTTTTTCATCTCCGCTCTGCCCCATCCAGGTGCGCGCCGTCAGTGCACCGCAATCCGATAGCCTCATTGCTTGCTCCAGCGCTATTGCTGCACGACGGACAATTCTCTTCTGCGATTACCCCTCTTTTTCACAATGACATCCGGGGATAGAGTGGCCTCAATCCCAAATGAGGAATTCAAGATGAGCCACGACAACCTGTTCTGCCCCCTGCGCCTCGGTCAATTGCACCTGAACAACCGCATCGTCATGCCCCCCATGACCCGCTCCCGTGCCAGTCAGCCAGGGGACGTGGCCAACGCCATGATGGCGACCTATTACGCCCAGCGCGCCGAGGCCGGCCTCATCGTCAGCGAAGGAACCCAGATAGATCCCCTCGGCAAGGGCTATGCCTGGACCCCGGGCATCTATAGTCCTGAGCAGGTCGCAGGCTGGCAGCAGGTGACAGATGCGGTGCATGCCAAGGGCGGCACCATCTTCGCCCAGCTCTGGCACGTGGGCCGGGTCACCCATCCTGACAACATCGGCGGCGCCCAGCCCATCTCGGCCTCCGCCATCCCGGCCGCCGGGGTTCGTGTGTTCGTCGATAACGGCAGCGACGCCCCCGGCTTCGTCGAAACCGCCACCCCGCGCGCCATGACCCAGGACGACATCGACGCTGTGGTCGGCCAGTTCCGCCAGGCCGCCCGTAACGCCATGGACGCCGGTTTTGACGGCATTGAGCTGCACGCGGCCAACGGCTACCTCATCAACCAGTTCCTGGACTCGGAATCCAATGCCCGCACCGACAACTACGGCGGCGCTCTTGAGAACCGGCTGCGCTTCCTGAAAGAAGTGACCGAGGCGGTCAGCGCCGAGATAGGCGCAGACCGCGTGGGCGTGCGCCTGGCCCCCCTCACCACCCTCAACGGCACCGTGGATGCGAACCCGGAGCAGACCTATCTGGCCGCCGCCAAGCTGCTGGGGGATCTCAACGTCACCTATCTGCATATCGCCGAGGCGGATTGGGACGATGCCCCCCTGATGCCGGAGAACTTCAAGCAGGGGCTGCGGGCGGCCTTCCCCAACACCCTCATCTATGCGGGAAAATATGACGGTGAGCGGGCGCGTACCGCCCTCAAGGCGGGCTGGGCCGACATGATTGGCTTCGGTCGCCCCTTCGTGGCAAACCCGGATCTGCCAAACCGGCTGCGTCACGGCTACCCCTGGGCCCCCCACGATCCGGCCACCCTGTTTGGCGGCGCCGAGCAGGGCCTCATCGACTACCCGACCTATCAAGCCGAGACAGCATCCCAGCCAGCCTGATGGCCTCCCCGCTTCACCCATGCTCCACAAGCCCCTCCTTCGGGGGCTTTTTTACATCTGCTGCCTCTCTCTCCCCTGCCCGGCCCCATGCTCAGCCCATGCGACAGAAATTGGGAGCCATTCATCACTTGCCTGATGGAGATCAAATAATTGGCGGGACCAGAGGCAGATAGTGCAGCTATCTCACTCATCCACGGAGCATAGGTTGTGAGCACACCGCAATCTCGCCTGGTCGCCTCGGTTCCGGGTCGGCTGCGCATCAGACAACAGGCCCCGGCTCTCCCCCAACTGCACCAGTGGCAGGCACAGATCGCCGCCTGGCCCGAGGTAGAGAGCACTCACCTCAATCCACAGGCTGGCAGCCTGGTGATGCAGTATCGCATCACGCAATGCGGCCAGCACGAGATGGAGTCACGGGTGCTGAGCCTGTGCAATGGCCAGCCAGCCCAGGCCGCCCCCTCGCCCCAAGCGATCACCGAGCCCACCCCCGTCGGCAAGCCCCAGCGCGCTCGCCGCGCCGCCTGGCGCCGCCGGGCCAATCGGGGTGCCAAGGTCGCCGCCATGGTGGCACTGCCCGCCTCCATCGCCCTGGTTTATGCCGGCAACAAGCGCCTACACGCGGCCACCGGCTGGCTGTTTGTGGCGGCCCTGTCGGTGCACCTCGCCATCCATCGTCGCAACGTCTTCCACTGATCCAGCACAAAGGTAATGCATGACACGCCTTGAACAGCTGCGGGCCCTGACCCGCCACCTGACCATAGCCCACCACATTCCCGGCCGGGTACGCTTCAAACTCAAGCTGGGGGCCCTTGGCAGCAACGAGCTCGGCCAGTTGAGTCAGGTCGGGCAACTCAAGCAGATGATCGAAACCATGCCGGGGATCCGCGATCTGAGGGTCAACCCCGCCGCCCTGTCGTGCGTGGTGGAGTATGATCCGGCCGAGATCCCCCCTCCCCTGTGGGAGTCCCTGCTCGGCGGGGAAGAGTGCGAGCAGGTACAGCAGGCACTCGATCGCATCGAACACCATTACCAGACTTTCGCCCGCGGCTGAGCAGGCCGCGACACATCTGAATCAACAACAGGAGCATCAACATGATCCCACTGATTGTCGGCGCCATCGCCGGCGCCCTGGCGATGCGCACCCTGCAGCGCACTATTCCCCGCGCTGTGCCCACCGCCTCGGTCGACAAGGTGAAGACCCGACTGCGCGAGGCCTCCATCTGTGGCCTCAGCAACCTGGAGCACTCCTCCGCCAGGCTGCGCCAGCATCTGGCCTCCGTGCCCGAGGTGGCGCCCGCAGTCATCCCGGACGAGCCCCAGGCCGCGCCGGAGGATAACTCCGCACCGCAAGGGCCAGCGGCATGAAGCCCCAGACGCGCGAGCTCGCCAACCACTTCGTGCGCGGCGCCGTGGCCGGTGGCCTCATCAGTGCACTGCAAGGCGGCACCAAGCCGGGCAAGGTGCCCGGTCGCAAGATCCTGCGCCATTCCCTGCAAGGCGGCCTGGCCGTGGCGACCGGCCTTGGGGTCGCCAACGCCCTAGAGCAGGGCCAGCTGTCACGGGCCAGTCTGCTGCTCATCGGCGGTGTCGTCGGTATCGCCAGCACCGAACAACTACTGAATCATTCGAAGGAATAGTCACATGGGTAAGAAGAGCAAGAAGGCCTACAAGAAGCTGTTGAAGGCACAGATGGCACAAGGCAATGGCGCCCAGGCTGGCTTGGGGCAGGCCCAGGGCTGGCTTGGCAAGTTGCAGGGCAACAGCACCCAGCAACTGCTGCTGGGGGCCGCCATAGGCGCGGCGGCGGCCTATGTGCTGAGCAACGACGAGATGCGCGAGAAGATAGTCCGCTCGGCGGTGCGCCTCTACAGCGACATCAACGGTGGCATGGCCGAGCTCAAGGAGCAGATGGCCGACATGCAGGCCGAGTTGCAGGCCCAGAGCGGCGAGCAGGATGAGTAGCGAGCGAGCCACGCTCACCTCCCTGCGCCAGGTACACCTGTGCCGGGGACGGGTGCGCTGGCACTATCGCCACGCATCGGGGCAACCCCTGGACTGTCAGGGGCTCAGCTACGCCATCGCCGATCTGGCCGGGGTGCAGGAGGTCAGATTCAACCCGACCGTCCGCTCCCTGGTGGTCACATTCGACTGGCGGCAGACCACTGCGCCGGCCCTGGCCGAGCAGATCCTGGCGCTAACCCCACCACCCCGACGGGGCGGGATCGCAGCCCCGGCGGCTCCCGCCGTCAGCCAGACCAAGCTGCTGGCCAACTTGGCGACGCTGCTCGGGGTCAACCTGTTGCCGGTACCACTGCGCCTGCCTCTCTCCTTGCTGATGGCGCTGCCGGTGCTGCGCCACGGCGCCGGTGAACTGCTCTCCCGCGGCCTCACCTCCCATGTGCTGGAAGGCATGGCGGTCTCCATCTCCCTTGGCAGCGGCGATTATCTCGCGGCCAACACCACCGCCTTCATGCTGGAGCTCGGCGAATATCTGGAAGAGTCCATCTCCAGACGATCCGACGACATGCTGCGGGAATTGCTCAAGCCCGCCAGCGACGAGATCTGGGTCGAGCGGGACGGGGTGGAGATCCTGATCCCAGCGGCGGAAGTCCAAGTGGGTGAAACGGTGATCGTCGCCACCGGCATGGTCATCCAGGTCGACGGCACAGTGCTCGGCGGGGAGGCTTACGTCAACGAGGCCTCCATGACCGGCGAGAGCCGCTCGGTAGCCAAAGCACGCGGGGATGCCGTGATGTCCGGCACAGTGCTGGAAGATGGTCGGCTGCGGGTCTATGCCGAGCACGTGGGCCAACGCACCGCCGCCGCCCGCATCGCCGACTATGTGCAGCAATCCCTCACCGCCAAGAGCGAGGTGCAGCTGCAGGCTTCCCAACTCGCCGATCGGCTGGTGCCGAGGGTGCTCGGACTCGCGGGCTCGGCCTTCCTGCTCAGCGGCGACTGGCGCCGGGCCGCCGCCGTGCTGCAGGCGGACTACTCCTGCGCCCTCAAGCTCGCCACCCCGGTGGCGTTCAAGTCGGCCATGTATGCCGCAGGCCAAACGGGCATCCTCATCAAGGGGGCAACGGCCCTCGAGCGCCTCGCAGAAGCCGACACCTTCATCTTCGACAAGACCGGCACCCTGACCAACGGGGATCTGGTGGTGACCGACTCGGTGACCTTCGATTCCGCCTACACGGCGGACGATCTCATCTGGCTCGCCGCCTCGGTGGAGGAGCACTACTTCCACCCCCTGGCCATCGCCGTGGTGGAGGCATCCCGCAGCATCCAGGGCCGTCACTTCGATCACACCGAGGTGGAGTTCATCGTCGCCCATGGGGTCGCGAGCGAGATCGACGGCAAGCGCATCGTGGTGGGCTCGCGCCACTTCATCGAGGAAGATGAGGGGATAGACGTCAACCCCTGGGCCGAGACCCTCCATGGCCTCTATCTGGAGGGCAAGACCCTGCTCTACATCGGCTACGGCGGCAGCCTCATCGGGGTGCTGGCCCTGCGCGACACCGTGCGCGAGCAGAGCAAGGCAACCCTGGCACGGCTGCGCCAATCCGGGGTGAAACGCATCCTGATGCTGACCGGGGATCACCACGACAGGGCCAGCGAGCTCGCAGCGCAGCTCGGCATCGACGAGGTGTTTGCCCAGCTGTTGCCGGAGGAGAAGGCCAGCATCATAGAGCAGTTGACCGCAGAGGGGGCCCGCATCGCCTTCGTCGGGGACGGCATCAACGATGCACCGGCGCTGGCGGGGGCTCACGTGGGGATCGCCATGCAAAAGGGGGCCGACATTGCCCGGATCTCCGCCGACATCGCCCTGCTGCAGGATGACATCAGCCGAGTGGCCGATGCCCGCGAGCTGGCGTGCGCCGCCATGACGCTCATCCACGACAACTACCGGCTCACCATAGGCGCCAACACCGCCATCCTGGGAGCGGCGGCGGTCGGACTGCTGAGCCCCATAGTCGCCTCCGTGCTGCACAATGGCACCACCATAGGCATCCTGCTCAACGCCCTGCGCGGGCGACGTTGAAGCCGAGAACCAAGCAGCATCCCCTCGCACGGGGCCCGTTATGGGCCCCGTGCTCTTGTTGGCCTGCCCGTATTGACCTGCGCTCTGTTGACCTGCTTCTGGCCCTGGCTAGATAGAGACGCCGTGACTGGCCCCGTGGGCATGAATGTCGTGGGTCAGCCGCGCCTTGTCCGCGAAGCCGAGCCAGCTCGCCTCCACCGCGTTGAGGGAGAGGCGGCAGAGCTGCGCCCGGCTGGCACCGAGATCCCGGGCCAGCGCCTGGAAATTGGCCCCCAGGTAGCCGCCGAAATAAGCAGGATCATCTGAATTGATGGTGATACATAGGCCCCGCTCCAACAGGGTTAGCACATTGTGCTGCCTCATCTCCTCGAACACCTTGAGTCGGGTGTTGGAGAGCGGGCAGACGGTGAGCGGCAGCCGGGTGTCGGCGAGATAACGCAGCAACGCGGGGTCATCGACGCAGCGCACCCCGTGATCGATGCGCCTCACCTGCAGCTCGTCGATGGCCTGCCAGATATAAGTCGCCGGTCCCTCCTCCCCCGCATGGCACACCACAGGCAAGCCGAGCGCCCTCGCCCTGGCAAAGACCCCGGCAAACTTGGCCGGTGGGTTGCCAAGCTCCCCCGAATCGAGGCCCACCCCGTGGATGCGTGCGAGATGGGGCTCGGCCTCGGCCAGGGTGGCGAAGGCCTCCTCTTCGCTGAGGTGGCGCAGGAAGCTCATGATGAGCCGCCAGCTGATGCCGAAACTCTCTTCGCCTGCCAGCAAGGCCCGCTCTATGCCGCCGAGGGCGGTGGCGAAGGGCACGCCGCGGGCGGTGTGGGCCTGGGGATCGAAGAAGATCTCCACGTGCACCACCCGCTCGGCGGCGCAGCGCTCGAGATAGGCGAAGGTGAGATCAAAGAAATCCTGCTCATGAATGAGCACGCTGGCGCCCAGATAGTAGAGATCGAGAAAGGACTGCAAACAGTCGAACTCGTAGGCGGCCCGCACGCGCTCGACGTCGGGCCAGGGCAGGGTCAGGCCGTTGCGGGCGGCCAACGCAAACATCAGCTCGGGCTCCAGGGTGCCCTCGATATGCAGGTGCAACTCCAGCTTGGGCAAGCCGGCAATAAAGTTATCCATGGTGGCGGCCTCCTTGTCAGACTCCGGGCGCTCAGGCGGGTTGGACACCCTCTGCACGTTCCTCCATCACCATTGTGCACCCATCCGGTGCGCCGGGGGAGACTTGTCATCAAAGCGTCTTATAATGGCGGCACAAAAACCATAACTGATTGAAGACATTCGAGGTTGGCCATCGCCTCCCCCCTACAAGGAGTCTCTATGAAGAAAAACGTCATCTGCGATATCGACGGCGTCATACTGCACAACAACGATCTCATCCCCGGGGCCGACCGCTTCGTGCACCGCCTGCTGGAGCAAGGCAGCAAGCTCTTGTTCCTCACCAACTACCCGGCCCAGACCCAAAAAGATCTGCAGAACCGCTTCCGCTCCGCCGGCATCGAGGTGCCCGAGGAGTGCTTCTACACCTCCGCCATGGGCACCGCCGACTTCCTGCGCCGCCAGGATGGCAAGAAGGCCTATGTCATCGGCGAAGGGGCCCTGACCCACGAGCTCTACAAGGCCGGTTTCACCATCACCGACATCGATCCCGACTTCGTGGTGGTGGGCGAGACCCGCAACTACAACTGGACCATGATGCAGCTCGGCGCCAAGTTCGTGGATCAGGGCGCGCGCTTCATCGCCACCAACCCGGACACCCACGGCCCCATGATGTACCCCGCCTGCGGTGCGCTGTGCGCCCCCATCGAGCGGATGACCGGCAAGAAGCCCTTCTACGTGGGCAAGCCGAGCGCCTGGATCATCCGCGCTGCGCTCAACCGGATGGAGTCCCACTCCGACGACACCATCATCATCGGCGACAACCTGCGCACCGACATTCTGGCGGGCTTCCAGGCTGGTCTGGAAACTGTGCTGGTGCTCTCCGGGGTGAGCAAGGTGGCGGACATCGACCGCATGCCGTTCAGACCGAACCACATCTTCGATTCAGTGGTCGACATCGACATCGTCTGATTTGCCTCCCAGGTCGCGGGGCGGTCCCTCTTGGCAAGGCGGGGCAGATCGTTTAACTTAAACGCAACATCGTTAAGAAAAGTAAACGACCGCGGGATCAGGACGATCCCGTTGCCCCCTTAGCCCTTGCAAGGAAGCCCCATGAAGAGCCTGAACGACTGGATCCTGCTGGACGATCACTTCGTCACCCCCACCCCTCTCACCCCACCGACGAATCGCATCAAGTCCGGTAATCCGAGCCAAACCCTGTGGAACCACTACTCGGATCCGAGCCAGCAGTTTCACGTGGGTTTCTGGGCCTGTGAACCGGGGCGCTGGGCCGTGCATTACACCGAGCACGAATACTGCCAGCTGCTGGAGGGCGAGGCGCTGATCCACGACGGCCTGGGGGGCAAACTGCACCTAACCCCGGGCAGCCAGTTCGTCATCCCGGCGGGCTTCGTCGGCGAGTGGGAGACACTCGTTGCCTGCCGCAAACTCTATGTGATCTTCGAGCCCACGACGGCCTGACGTCCGCGTCAACTCATCCCCTTCTCCCGACCCGCTTTATATGCCGCCAGCTTGACGCTCGCGGCATGATTTTGTGCGGTTTTCCCGCTTGCAAAAGGGTTTTGCGCTAGGCATTGTGATTGGCGAGGAATGTAAATGGAATTTCGAGCCCAAACGTGGGGGGCTCCATAAAAATCAAGAGGATTACCGCCAATGTGTTCTATTTTCGGCATTCTGGACATCAAATCCGATGCAGCAGTCCTGCGTAAATCGGCGCTGGAAATGTCCAAGCGACTGCGTCACCGCGGACCCGACTGGTCCGGCGTCTACAGCTCCGACAAGGCCATCCTGGTGCACGAGCGCCTGGCCATCGTCGATCCGGGCAATGGCGCCCAGCCGCTCTACAACCCCGAGCGCACCCATGTGCTGGCCGTCAACGGCGAAATCTACAATCACAAAGAACTGGAAAAGGGCCTCAAGGTCGACTTCCAGTTCCAGACCCACTCCGACTGCGAGGTGCTGCTGGCACTCTACAAGGAGAAGGGCCCCGCCTTCCTGGACGATCTGAACGGCATCTTCGCCTTTATCCTCTACGATGCAGAACAAGACGCCTACCTGATCGGTCGCGATCACATGGGGATCATCCCGCTCTACACCGGCCGCGACGAGCACGGCAACTTCTATGTCGCCTCCGAGATGAAAGCCCTGGTACCGGTGTGCAAGAGCGTCGAGACCTTCCCGCCAGGACACTACCTGTGGAGCAAGGACGGCGAGCTCAAACAGTGGTACAAGCGCGACTGGATGGAGTACCAGGCGGTGGAGCAGAACGTCAGCGACAAGGCTGAACTGAAAGCCGCGCTGGAAGCGGCGGTCAAGCGCCAGCTGATGTGCGACGTGCCCTACGGCGTGCTGCTCTCCGGCGGTCTGGATTCCTCCGTCATCTCCGCCATCACCAAGCTCTACGCCGCCCGCCGGGTGGAAGACGATGGCAAGAGCGAGGCCTGGTGGCCCCAGCTGCACTCCTTCGCCGTGGGCCTGGATGGCTCGCCGGACTTGGCCGCCGCCCGCAAGGTGGCCGATCACCTCGGCACCATTCACCACCAGATCCACTTCACCGTACAAGAGGGTCTGGATGCCCTGCGGGACGTCATCTATCACCTCGAGACCTATGACGTCACCACCATCCGCGCCTCCACGCCTATGTACCTGATGGCGCGCTACATCAAGGCAATGGGCATCAAGATGGTGCTCTCCGGCGAGGGTTCGGACGAGCTGTTTGGCGGCTACCTTTACTTCCACAAGGCGCCGAACGCCAAAGAATTCCACGAGGAGAACGTGCGCAAGCTCGCCTCCCTGCATCTGTATGACTGCCTGCGCGCCAATAAATCCATGGCCGCCTGGGGCGTGGAGGGCCGCGTGCCCTTCCTCGACAAGGAGTTCATGGACGTGGCGATGCGCCTGCAGCCCGCCGACAAGATGTGCGGCAAGGGCAAGATCGAGAAACACATCCTGCGGGAAGCCTTTGAGGAGCTGCTGCCCCACGAGGTGGCCTGGCGCCAGAAGGAGCAGTTCTCAGACGGCGTGGGTTACTCCTGGATTGACAGCCTCAAGGCCATGGTCGAGGAAGAGGTGACGGATCAGATGTTCGAGGCGGCGGCATTCCGCTTCCCCATCAACACCCCGCTCACCAAGGAGGCCTACTACTACCGCGCCATCTTCGACGAGCACTTCCCGCTGGAAGCCGCCGCCCGCACCGTGCCCTACGGCAAGTCGGTCGCCTGCTCCACCCCGACCGCGCTGGAGTGGGATGCCAAGTTCAAGGAGATGGCCGACCCCTCAGGTCGCGCCGTTATGGACGTCCACCAGCAGAGTTACTGATCCGCTGACGCATATCCCCGTAAGTCCAACCGCCCACATCAAAAAGCCCCTCGCGAGGGGCTTTTATTTTTCTGGCCATCGCTGAGGTGCCTGTCAGCTCAGCTGGCCGCTGTTGCCGCATTCAACGGTATCAATCCTTTTTCGCCTTGTTGGCAAAGAAGATATCGGCCTGAATATCCTGAGTGCGGACGGTAAAGACCTGGTTGGTCAGATCGTCGGTCAGTGCTTCCGCGTCCTTCATCACCCGCAGATTGAAGTCGTTGAGCATGCGGTTGGCGGCGGCCTTGTCTGTTTTGACCGTTTTCAGATACTTGGCCTCCATCTCTGTTTGCTCTTTGGCGATCTTCGCCTCCCAGCTCTGGTATGCCTGCTTCACCATGGGCGCCAGCTTGGGGTAATCGGTCATTACCAGGGTCTGCAACTTGCGATATTTCCAGTAGATGGAGTCGCTGTCCGCCTTGTCGCTGCCCAGGGCATAGTGGGGAGGATAGGCCTCCAGGCCGCTGTAATAGGGCACAAATGCGGTCAAGTCCGCCATCCCGAGGCCCACATAGGTCACCTCCCCTACCTCTTTCGGCATCCAGGGACGCACTTGCATCACATGGGCCTCGTAGGTGCGAAACACGCTGATGGGGCGCCACGGCTCCTGGCCGTTCAACCCCTTGCTGTAGGGATCGTGCTCGGTGCCGTCATAGTGATTGCGCAGCACCGCCTTGACCTCATCCAGGGTCATCTTCTTCTCGGGGGTCAGGGTGACAGGGAATTGGCGACCGGCCTCCACCGCCTGCTTCAGAGACGGGTTGAACATCTGCTGTATGGTCCAGACCCGGGGATCGTTATAGGTACGATCCCGCTCGTCATCGCGGGTATAGGCTTTCGAGAAATTGAACTTCCCATCCTTTTGTGGCTGGTAGAGCCCCTTCTCGGTGGCAAACTCGACCAGGTTTTTCGAGCCCATCGTGTCGTCACGCTTGGGATCGTATTGCTGCAGGCGCCCCTGATTGCCCGAGGCAAAATACTGATCCTTGGGCAGACGCTGCGCCATCCAGTGGTGACCGGTGGCGGTCTCCAGATACCAGAGCTCGTTATCGTCCACGACGGCGACACCGAAGCCCTCCCCCGCCCCTATGGTTTCGATGATATTGCCAAGCAGGGCAACGGCTTCGCGGGCCGTACCGGCACGGGAGAGCAACACATCGGGAATATCATCTTCCGTGATGCCCTTATCCTCGACATAGGGGTCGAAGGCGAGCGCCGCGGGTGAGGCGAAAATGGACTCGGTGCCGCTAACCCCGACCCCCTTCTCGTTGAAACCCGTGGCGCCGTGCAGCTGGGTCTTCCAGTTCGGCACAGTGGTGTAACGCAGGGAGTTTTTGGGCAAGGGGTAGCTGAAATCATTGGCGCCGTTATGGGCTTTTGAGCTGTGAATGCCGCTCTGCCCCTGTTTCGCCGGATGGATCACGAAATGCTGGGCCTTCAGCGCATCGCTGTCGGCACTGCGGGCCACCATCATGGAGCCATCGGCGGTGGCCTCACTGCCAACCAGCAGGGTCGTACAGGCGAACGCCGAAGAGAACAGAGCAAGGTTGATGGAGAGTGCGACGACGCACTTCTTGAAGGAATGCATGATATCTCCTTGTTGCAAAAATAGCGCTGGCTCGCCCGCACGCAGGCAGGCAGGCATCCATCACAACGAGTCGCGACGGTTTGCCCAAATCAGGCGGTATATAGCGGGCCATAAAGCGATAAAAAACGAGGAAGAGAGGCGCGAGTCGATGTTGCATCGCCCACCGTGCACCTGGTATAGCGGGATAACAGGCGACCTGTTCGCATCTCCCTTTGGCCTGGCGATACTAGGCCTTATCTAGGGGTTTAAGTGTGATAAACAGCTCAAAACACCAACAAAAAATAGAATGTTAATTTAAAATATTAACACGCATTAATAATGCAGAATTTACATCTAAAAAACTGTATTCCCTCACCTGCCCAGACAAGCCGAGTACGGCGCACCCTGTCCTCCCTCGGAACAGGGTTGCATTGTGTGGAGATGAAACAGGCAGATCTTCGGTTCAGCTGGCAGAGGGCCTGACGAGGGGGAAAAGAAGCGTGCTGGAGAAGGCGAGGTTGATAACCAGAGTCCCAGCACACTCATCGGAACGAGGCACATCAGCGAGATGTAATGATCAGAAAGCGGGGATGGCGTGATAACACCATCCCGTTGTTCCCTGATGTCTCAGCTCAGGCCTGCGCATCCGGCTGATTGGCCGGGGCGGCCTTGATAAAAGCCTGTAACTGCTCGCAGTTGGCGACGATGCGAGCGATGGTGGGGTAGTCGTCCAGGGTCATATTGAAGCGGTGGGCGTTGTAGACCTGAGGCACCAGCATGCAGTCGGCCAGGGTCACCTCGTTGCCGACGCTGTAGACACCGGCGGTGGTCATCAGCAACTGCTCGAGGGCGGTGAAGGTCTCGTCAATCCAGTGGCGATACCAGATGTCCCGCACAACCTTGCCCTGCCCCAGCTCCTGCTCCAGGTAGTTGAGCACCCGCAGGTTGTTCAGGGGGTGGGTGTCGCAGGCAATCATGTTGACTATCTGCCGCACCCTGGCCCTGTCGATGGGGGCCGAAGGCATCAGGGGATAGGCGGGATAGGTCTCGTCGAGGTATTCCATGATGGCGACGGACTGGCCTATCTGCACCTCGCCGTCGATGAGGAAGGGCACCAGCCCCTGAGGATTGAGCCGGCGATAGGCCTTCTCTTTCTGTTCGCCCTTGCCCAGATGCACCGGGTGCTGCTCATAACCGAGTCCCTTGAGTTGCAGCACCAGACGCACCCGATAGCTGGCCGATGAACGCCAATATCCAAACAACTGCAGCATATTCTGTCCCTGTGATGGCAGGTGTCCGCCACCTGCCGTGTGCCTGCCGGCCTTGTACCGGCCCAGGCTTCCCTAGAACCTGTTCACAATCTTACTGCGAGGCCGTGATCAAGGCTCATGTGCTGCTCGGAATCCTCATTTATGTCTATAAACTCCGGTTCCTGCGCTGCTCTTTACCTTGCTGACGACCTCTCGTCACAGATCGTGACAGGTTCTTAGCTTGTCTGACTGGCCTCCAATTGCGTGACCCGCTGAAAAATGGTGCCAAACAGACTCATCCCGTTGCGATCCTGCATCGCGATGGACACTGTATCACCAAAGCGCAGATAGGGTGTAGTGGCTTGACCTGACTCGATAATTTCCAGCATACGCAGCTCGGCGAGGCAGGAAGATCCCCTGCTTCTGTCGTAGTTGGAGACGGTGCCCGAGCCGATGATGCAGCCCGCACCGAGGGGGCGAGTTTTGGCAGCGTGGGCCACCAGCTCGAAGAAATTGAAGGTCATGTCGAGCCCTGCATCCGGGGCGCCGAACAGGGCGCCGTTGAGGTGAGTCAGCAGCGGCAGGTGCACCTTGCCCTCGCGCCAATCCTGGCCCAGCTCGTCCGGGGTAATGGCCACCGGCGAGAAGCCGCTGGACGGCTTGGACTGGAAGAAGCCAAAGCCCTTGGCGAGCTCGCCAGGGATGAGGTTGCGCAGGCTGACATCGTTGACCAGCATCAGCAGCTTGATGTGCTGGGCGGCGCCCTCCGGCGGGGTGCCCATGGGCACGTCGTCGGTGATGATGGCAATCTCCGACTCGAAATCGATGCCCCACTCCTCCGAGCCCATGACGATGGGTCCCTGGGGGGCGAGGAAGCTGTCGGAGCCCCCCTGATAGATCAGGGGATCGTGCCAGAAGCTGTCCGGCAACTCGGCGCCGCGCGCCTTGCGCACCAGCTCCACGTGATTGACGTAGGCACTGCCATCGGCCCACTGGTAGGCCCGGGGCAGCGGCGAGAGACAGGCCGCCTCATCGAACGCAAAGGCATCGGTGCAGGCGCCATCATTGAGTGTCTGATAGACGGCGGCAAGCGCTGGGGACAGCTCGGCCCAGTCGTCAAGGGCCGCCTGCAGGGTCGGGGCTATCTGGGTCACGCGCACCGCTAGGCTCAGGTCGCGACTCACTACCACCAGAGCGCCGTCGCGCTTGCCATTGTTCAAGGTTGCCAGTTTCATAGGGGATCCTTATTTGCCGCTTGGCGCGGTAGAGGGGGCGGGACGCAGCCAGCTGTTGACGTAGCGGGGGTTCTCCACCCCCTCGCACAGACTGCCCACACTCAGGGCATCGCGGGTGTCGAGCATCACCGCCACCTCGTCGGTGAAGGTCTTGGCGTGGGCGCGACCGGCCGCAAACGCCTTGGGATGGGGGCCGTGGGTGAAACCCGCGGGGTGGAAGGTCACCATGCCCCGCTCTATGTTGTCCCGGCTGAAGAAGTCGCCGGCGTGGTAGAACAGCACCTCGTCGAAGTCATCGTTGCTGTGATAGAAAGGCACCCGCAGGGCGCCGGGGTCGCTCTCGATGGGGCGCGGCACGAAGGTGCAGACCACGAAGCGGCTCGCCACGAAGGTGGAGTGGGCCGAGGGTGGCAAATGGTAGCGGTGGCTCATCAGCGGACGGATGTCGCGCCAGTTGAGGCGCACCACGCAGAGATCCCCGTGCCAGCCCTGGGCATCGAGCGGGTTGAAGGGCCAGGTGACGGCCGACACCTGGTTGTGGCGTTTGATCTGCAACGACCAGGGATTTTCATCCTGCTGGGCCAGAAAGGCCGGGTCTATGGAAGGCACGTCCAGCGCCGCCGGATCGAAGATGGCATGATTGCCCACCAGCCCCTTGTCCGGCAGCTGATAGCTGTCGTCGGTTGCCTCTATCATCAGGATAAACAGCGGCTCCGTTGGCTCTATGCGCCACATTGTGCCACGGGGGATCACCACATAGTCCCCGTCCCTCAGGGTCAGATGGCCGTAGTCGCAGTAAAACTCGCCGCTCCCCTCGTGGATGAACAGCAGCTCGTCGCCGTCGGCGTTGCGCACCAGAAACGGCATGGGCTCGCTCAAGCGCCAGACCCGGTAGCGACAGTGGGCGTTGTGCAAAATGTCCGGCATCACCCAGGGGGAGAGGGAGCTTATCTCCTCCTGCAGGCCGTTGAGATCGAAGGCCCTGGGCCGCAGCGGCCCCTCCCAATTGATCCAGTCGGTGGGAGGGTGCTTGTGGTGCATGTGGGTGGCCGGGCCGAAGAAGCCGGCACGCCCGAGCTCGCGCTCGTAGATGGCCTGCTCGGGCAGGTCGGCGTGGGCCTGACGGGAATGGGTCCCCTCCCGGTGGGGGAAGCTTATCCAGTTACGCATCGTTCAGTTCTCCGCTCTTCTCGCCAGTCACGTCTCCATGCAAGACGCCACGGCGAATTTGGTCCAGTTCGATGGATTCGAACAGTGCCTGGAAGTTGCCCTCGCCGAAGCCTTCGTTGCCCTTGCGCTGGATGATCTCGAAGAACACGGGGCCGATGACGGTGTCGGTGAAGATCTGCAGCAGGATGCCGTCCTTGGTCGGTGAGCCGTCGATCAGGATGCGCAGCTCCTTGAGCGCCTCCAGATCCTCCAGATGGCCCTCCACCCGGCTGTTCACCCCCTCGTAATAAGTATCTGGCGTCGGCATAAAGCCGGTGCCACGGCCGCGCAGGGTGCGGATGGTCTGGTAGATGTCGCTGGACGCGAGGGCGATGTGCTGGATCCCCTCCCCCTTGTACTGGCGCAGGTACTCCTCGATCTGGGACTTGTCGTCGGAGGATTCGTTGATGGGGATGCGAATTTTGCCGCAGGGAGCCGTCATGGCGCGGGAGTGCAGACCGGTCAGCTTGCCCTCGATGTCGAAGTAGCGAATTTCCCGGAAGTTGCCGATCCGCTCGTAGAACTGGGACCAGAGGTCCATGTTGCCGCGCTGTACGTTGTGGGTCAGGTGATCGATCTCGACCAGCCCGGCATCCACCGCCTCCATGCGTGCCTGCCAGTCCGGGTAGAAGACGAAGTCCACCTCATAGATGGAGCCCTTGTCGCCGTAACGGTCCACAAAGGAGAGGGTGCTCTCGCCGATGCCGTAGATGGCGGGGATGTTGAGCTCCATGGGCCCTATCTTGCCGACGAAGGGCTTGGCCCCCTTGGTGATGGCGTACTGCTGGGCACGGCCCGCATCGCTCACCCGAAACGCCATGCCGCAGACGCTCGGCCCGTGCGCGCTGGCGAACTGCTCCGCCTGGGAGTGGGGCTCGGCGTTGACCACGAAGTTGATGTCCCCCTGACGATAGAGCCAGCACTGCTTGTGCTTGTGTTGCGCCACCTCGGCAAATCCCAGGGAGACGAACAGCGCCTTGAGGGCGGCAATGCCTGCGGCCGTCGGCGCCGTGTATTCAACGAACTCGAAGCCGTCCGTGCCAAGGGGATTGATGGTCTTGGAAGAGGAAGAAGAGGTGGTCATGATGCGCTCCTTTGCTGGCCAGTGAGTGAAACGGGTAACACCGGATTGACGGCGCGGGCCAGGATGCTCGCCAATCGAGATTGTTAACGACTTGTTTCATTAGAGGCGTGGGCGCGACAGAAGAAAAGAGGCGGGCCCCAGATAGTCTTGCGGGCTTGGCCTCGCAAAGATGTAAATGGATTGTGACATTGAGTCGAAGGCCTTGTGGACAGCCTCCTCAAGGCCCGGGAGGCTGTCAGCTTTGCCTTACAGTGACCAGCGTTTGGGCAGGATCCGGGGCAAGCGTGCCTGTATTTTTTGCAGGCGCGCAGGATTAGGGTTGATGAGCCAGGCCTGCTCACCCAGCGCCAGCAGCGGCAGATCGTGCGGGCTGTCGCTCAAGGCGAGGGACGGCTTGAGTGCCAGGATCTCCGGCAGCAGCTTGTGCTGGCCGTGGCAGTAGAAGCACGGCAACAGGCCGCCAAGGCGGTAGTGCATGCGCGACCCCAGGATGCGGTGGGGCAACCGGCCAGGCAGTTGTCGATGAAGCTGAGCACGCACCAGAGCACGGGGGCTGGCGGAGATCACCCAGCAACGCTTCCCTTCTTCCAGCAACAGGGTTCGTGCCTCCCGATACAGGCCAGGCCGAGTGCGGCAATAGGCGCGAACCAGTGTGCGCCAGCCAAGGGGCGAGAGCCCGAGGGTGATGGCCCACCAGATGAGGGAGATGCCCAGGCGCCGCTGGCTTGGCAGCAATCGGCTCGGCAACAGATAGACGAGGCCACCCAGGGCGATGACCGGCAGCAGCAACAGCGGCCAGAGGCGGCGGCACAAGATGAACCTCAGCAGGCCGGCGTGGCTGTCATCCGGCGCCAGGGTGTCGTCAAAGTCCGCCAGGATCCAGCCCTTGGGCGGCACTTCATTCCCCCGGCTCATTCACCCAACCCGGCAATAGCCCCGTGCAGCTCAGGGATGAGGAACAACTGCCCCTCGTCGGGGGGGCAGACGAAATCGAATGCCTCCTCCCCCAAAGAGAACGAAAGACGCCAGGCGTGCAGGTAGCCACGATCCGCCGCGGTGCCGCCGTAGCGCTCGTCCCCGAGGATGGGGGCACCAATGCTCTTCAGGGCGACCCGGATCTGGTGGGTCTTGCCGGTCTGGGGCTTGATGCGATAGAGCCGCAGGCCCTCGCGCACCGGGTTGGAGTCAAACCAGCTGATGGCGGGATTGTCCTGGGTGCGGGCCAGCATCCAGCTGCCGCCGCGCCCCTTTTGCATGTCCCCCTTGATCCAGCCCTGCTTCTTCTTGGGCTTGCTGTCGGAGAGTGCCAGGTACTGCTTGCTCACCCGCCGCTCGGCAAACCCCATGCTGAGCGCCCGGTTCGCCTCCGGCGTACGGGCCAGCAGCAGCAGCCCCGAGGTCATCTTGTCGAGGCGATGGACGGGATAGAGCTCCAGTCCAGTCTCGGCACGCACCAGATTCACCAAGCCGGGTTCACCCGCTTCATCGTGCATGCCAAGGCCCGGGCCCTTGTTGATCACCATGAAATCTTTATGCTGCGACAGTATCCGGTACATCTAGAACCCTTTAGAATGTCATTTATTAATAAAATGTGAATGGGCCTTCAGGCCATACCCCATGGACCCTCAGCACAAGAATCGCACGGATGAACAGATGCTTGTTTTGGCTGCTATTGCTTGGCGCCAGTTATGCTTTTCCCCTCCTGGCAAGCGACCGTTCCCATGAGCCGGAACGGGTGGTGTTGCAGCTGCGCTGGCTGCACCAACCCCAGTTTGTGGGTTATCACATGGCCAAGGCCAAGGGATTCTATGCCGATGCCGGACTGGACGTCGAGATAAGACCCGGTGGCAAGGGGATAAGCCCGGTGCAGGAGGTGCTGGCCGGGCGCGCCGACTTTGGGGTCGGCAACACCGAGGTGCTGACCAGCTACGCCAGTGGCAAGCCGCTGCTGGCGCTCGCCTCCGTCTATCAGCATTCGCCGTCCATCTTCCTGGCCCGGCGCGACAGCGGCATTCTCACCGTTGCGGACATGCGTGGCAAACGGATCATGATGTTTCCCGGCCACCAGGACGCCGAGCTGCTCGCCACCCTCTACTATCAGGGGCTGCACGAGCGCGAACTCACCCCGGTGCCCACCTCGGTCAATATCGACGATCTGATCGCGGGCAAGATCGATATCTTCAACGCCTATCTCAGCAATGAGCCCTTCTATCTGGAAGAGCGCGGCATCCCGATCTCCATCATCAACCCCCGTAATTACGGCATCGATTTTTACAGCGACATTCTGTTTACCACCCAAGCCGAGGAGCAGGCCAACCCGGAGCGGGTCGAGCGCTTTCGGGCCGCCAGCCTGAAGGGGTGGCGCTACGCCCTCTCCCACCCGGCCGAGGCCATCGACCTGCTGCGCCGGGAGTATGGCGTCCAGCGCACTCAGGCCCATCTGGAGTACGAGCTGCAGATGAGCAAGGAGATGATACAGCCGATCTATGTGGAGATCGGGTATATGAACCCGGATCGCTTCGCCCACATCATGCAGCAGCTGACGGAGATAGGCCTCATCTCGGGGCCCATACCGCTGGCAGATTTCCTCTATCAGGCCCCCTCGGAGCAGTGGACATTCTGGCGCCCCTGGTTCTTGCTGAGCCTGGGGGTGGGCGCCCTCATCCTGCTGCTGGCCATCTACCTGTTCGTCAGCAACCAGCGGCTCAATCGGGAAGTTGCCCTCCGCAAGCAGCGGGAGCAGGAGATATTGCAGCTGGCCCGCCAGGATCCCCTCACCGGCCTGCCCAACCGCCTCAGCCTGATGGAGCAACTGGAGCGGCAGATCCAGAGCCCCAGGCCAGGTTGCCTGCTGTTTTGCGATCTCGATGACTTCAAACGGATCAATGACAACTTTGGCCACAGCCAGGGGGATGCCCTCCTCTGCCAGCTGGCCAGGCGGATCGACGATGCCATCGATCATCGCTGCTTCTTTGCCCGGCTGGCGGGGGACGAATTCATCCTGCTGCTGCCCGACTACAGCTGCCGCCAGGCACAGGATGTGACCGAGGTGATCCGGCTCGCCATGGAGGCGCCGTTCGAGGTGGATGGCCAGCTCATGCACATCGGGATCAGCATAGGGGTCAGCCACTACCAGAGCGGCTGGAGCGCAGAGCAGTGGCTCATCCAGGCGGACAGGGCCATGTATGATGACAAGGGCAGCAGCTTCGCCGCCTTGGCGGAACAATCCGGTTGACCAGGCGCTAGCAGCGCCCGAGCCAGCTCAATACCGCCAATCCACACTCCCAAAGAAACGACGAGGCCACCCCAGGGTGGCCTCGTTGCATGTGCGTCTTGGTGGCGATTAACCGAAGGTCTGTCCCAGGGATTTGAGCTGCCGCGCCTTGGTGAGCAGGATGTCGCTCGACGCATCCATGTCCTGCATCTTGCTGCTGTTGGTGTGGGAGTGCAGGGAGATGGCGTTGACGTTCTGACTGATGTCTTCGACCACTGCCTGCTGCTGCTCCGCCGCCGCCGAGATCTGGGTCGAGAGATCGACCACCTGCTCTATCTCCGCCAGCACCTGATGCAGGCTCGCGGATCCCTGCCGGGTCAGGCTCACGCAGGATTGGGTCTGATCCAGATTCTGCTGCATCATCCCCTTCCAGCCGTTCAGGGTGCGCTGGATCTGCCCTATGCTGCCCTGGATCTGCTCCGTCGCCTTGTGGGTGCGAGTGGAGAGGGTGCGCACCTCGTCGGCCACCACCGCGAAGCCGCGCCCCTGCTCGCCGGCGCGCGCCGCCTCGATGGCCGCATTGAGGGCCAGCAGGTTGGTCTGATCCGCGATCCCCTGGATCTCGCTCATCAATACCCCGATGCGGTCGGACTCCTCCGCCAGCGCCACCGCCGCGCTGAAGGCCTGCTCGGCCTGGGTGGCCAGCTCGGTGACCCTGTGCTGGGTGTCCTCCAGTTGCTGGTTGGTGTGCTGGCAGTGCACCTTGGCCTGGGCTATCTGGTTGTCCGTCTCCTGAATGTTGCGGGCGATTTCGTGGGCCGTCGCCGCCATCTCGGTGATGGCGGTCGCCACCTGCTGGGTCTGGATATCCTGCTCGGCGATGTCGGCACTCGCCTCGCTGGACGCTGTCTTAAGGTGCACGGCCAACTCCTGCAGGGAGAGGGTCGCATCGTCGACCCGCCCGAGTACTGTCCGGATCCTGGCCTGCAGCAGCTTGATATGGAAATCGGCGATGGCGCTGGGCTCGTCCCCGGAATAGATGAGCCGGGTCAGGCTGTCATACTCGCGGGTCAATTGCCTCAGATAGCGGGGGGTGGTGATGATCTCGTGGCGATAGATGAGGCCAAGCCACAGCAGTGGCAGCAACATCAACAGAGGTTCCCAGCCCCCCATCCAGTAGGCCCCCGCCCCCAGCATCAACATCAGCCCGACGATGGCCAGCCCATGGCGCATGTGACCAAGGGAGAGACCGGCCTTGCGCTCCCCTCGCTCCACCGCCTTCAACCTGGCGTAGGTGCGGGCGGCGATGGCCTTCATCTCGGGCTCGGCGCGGTTGCGCACCGACTGGTAGCCGTTGATCCGGCCCTGCTCGAAGATGGGGGTGACATAGGCATCCACCCAGTAGTAGCGGCCATCCTTGCAGCGATTCTTCACCATGCCGCGCCAGGGCTTGCCCTGTTTCAGCTTGCCCCAGAGATCGGCGAAGGCCGCCTTGGGCATGTCGGAGTGGCGCACCATGTTGTGGTGCTGGCCTATCATCTCGGCCCGGCTGTATCCCGCGACCCGGCAGAAGTGATCATTGGCATAGGTGATGACTCCCTGCAGATCCGTGGTGGAGACAAGTTGTTCATTTGCTGGAAAATCCACCTCTTCATCCACGAGATGAGTCTGGGTTTTATTCATGACGCACGCCTCTTGTGTGATAACTCAACTAGCGTAGTCAAGCCCATGGGGCCAAGCAACGCGGCCCCTCAGACAATGAGGATGCCTGAGGGGCCGCTGTGCGATTTTATGATGATGCGCTCAGTTTTTGCTCGGCGCACTCAGCTCCTGCTCACGAATAAGCTTCTTGTTCACCTTGCCGACGCTGGTCTTGGGGATCTCCTGGACGATGCGGATCTGGCGCGGAATGGCCCAGCGGTTGATGCGGCCGCTGTCGACAAACCCTTGCAGGTGCGTCTTGATGGCCTGACTGTCCAGGCACTCCCCCTCCTTGCCCACCACCAGCGCCAGCGGGCGCTCTCCCCACTGCTCGTCAGGTACTCCCACCACGGCTACCGAATGCACTCCGCCGTGCGCGCTGATAAGGTTCTCCAGCGCCAGCGAGCTTATCCACTCGCCCCCGGTCTTGATCACATCCTTGATGCGGTCCTTGATCTCCACAGTGCCATTCGGCGTGATGGAGGCCATGTCCCCGGTGTGCAACCAGCCACCCTGCCAGAGCTCGGCCCCCTTGTCCGGCTCCTTCAGATAGCCCTGAGCCAGCCAGGGTGCGCGCACCACTATCTCGCCCATGGTCTCTCCATCGTGCACCACCTCGCGGCCCTGCTCGTCGATGATGCGCAGGTCCACCAGCCCGATGGGCTTGCCGGTGCGGATCCGCAAGGGCAGTTGCTCCTCCATGGGCAGCGCCAGCTCGGCCTCACCGAGGTGCACCACGCACAGCAGCGGGCAGGTCTCCGACATGCCGTAGCCGGCATGCACCAGAATGCCCTTGTTGCTTGCCTGAGTGGCGAGACCTAGCGGCAGCGCACTGCCCCCGAGCAGCATCTTCCAGCCGTCGAAGGAGCCCTGCCTGGCCTCGTCACAGTCGAGGATCATCTGCAATATGGTCGGCACGCAGTGGGAGAAGGTCACCCCCTCTTCCCGATAGAGCCGCACCAGCTTGTTGGGCTCGTAGCGCCCCGGATAGACCTGCTTCACCCCCAGCATGGTCGCCACGTAGGGAACACCCCAGGCGTGCACGTGGAACATGGGGGTGATGGGCATGTAGACATCATTGGACTGCAGCAGCGACTGCCCCGCATGGGCCGCCAGGGTGCCCAGTTCGTTGAGGGTATGCAGCACCAGTTGGCGGTGGCTGAAGTAAACCCCCTTGGGATCCCCCGTGGTGCCCGTGGTGTAGAACAGGGTCGCCACCGAGTTTTCATCGAAGTCGGGAAAATCGAAGTGACTATCCGCCCCGGCCAGCAGCGTCTCATACTCCCCCAGCACCGGCAGGCTGGTCGCCGCGGCAACCTCGTCGGTCAGCTGGATGTAGCCGCGCACCGTGGGCAGCTGATCCGCGATGGACTCCAGCACCGGCACGAAGTCGTCGTGCACCAGCACCAGGTGATCCTCGGCGTGGTGCATGGTGTAGGCAATCTGCTCCGGCGAGAAGCGCACGTTCACCGTGTGCAGCACGGCGCCGATCATGGGCACCGCGAAGAAGCATTCGAGGGAGCGGTGGCTGTCCCAGTCGAGCAGCGCGACGGTATCGCCGGGACCCACCCCCGCCGCCGTCAGCAGGTTGGCCAGCCGGTGGATGCGCTGATTGAGGGTGCGATAGTCATAGCGCAACTTGTCTGCGTAGACGATCTCCTGCTCGGGATAGTAACGCCCCCCCGACAGCAGCAGGCTCTTGATCAGCAGCGGATAGGCATGGGCTCCCTGCGCTGGCGGTATGATCCGGGTCTTCACCATATGGACTCCTTTCGATTCATGCTCACAGAGCTGTGGACTGCCGGGGAAACTCCGTCCCCTTGAAGAAATAGATATTCAGCTATCGAGGCGCGCCAGCAGCGCCTGGGCCTGGGGCCAGGGACCGAAGCCGCTGGCCGGGTTGAGATGGCCCACGGCCCCCGCATCGACCAGCTCGCTCCCCCAGTCGACAGCCATGGCCTGCACCGCCTCACAGCTTGCCAGGGGATCGTTCTGGCTCATCACCACCAGGCTCGGGAACGGCAGCCGGGTGCGCGGCAGCGGATGCCAGCCACCGGCCTGCATGGCCTCTGCGCTCGGGTACTGGGCTGGCCAGCTGGCGCCGAGATCCGGCGGCGTCACCAGCAGGGCACCCTTGATCTGGCGGCTGGCCTGCGCAGCCCAGTGCACCGTCATCAGCACGCCGGCGCTGTGGGCCACCAGGATCACCGGCCCCTCGATGGAGGCAAGCGCCTGCTCGATGGCCTCGACCCTGGCCCGACAATTGAGCTTGTCTTCGGTCAAGGGGGGCACTGTGACCACCTTGTCCAGCTCGGCGGCGAGCAGCGTCTGCCAGTGCTCCGCCACATGCTCGCGCAAGCCGGGCACTATCAGCACCGTGGCCTTGGGCTGCCATTGCTTCATCTCACTCCCCTCTCCAGACAACCCGGCGACGACCGGGTGATATGGGCATCACAGTAAGATGCCCGGCGCCCGGCTGCTTTACCTTGGGTGCCATGGACTTGTCTTTTTGCGACAGAGGCACTACCGCTTTGTCATGGCCCCGTAGCCGCCGAATGACAAAAATGCAACCCTATGATGACAAAGGAGAAGCGGCGAATAGCTCGGCGAAAGGGCCTGAAACACAGGGTTATCCAGTGATACCGCTGAGCATCTTAGACTAATAGACCTATTAATAATCCTTTCCATGATGTAAGCAAAATGATAAAAAACGGTTAACAACCAGCAGATGAGCTGTCGCCATGGGAACCGCATTATGACCCTCCTTGCCAGAGCCGCCACCCTCACCAATTATCTCGACGTCGCCCGCCAACTGGGCCTGAACACCCCCAACCTGTTGTCCCAAGCCGGACTCAGCGCCTCCATTCTGGATGTCCCCAATCAGCGCATCCCGGTCGCCACCATCGTCAATCTGCTCGAACTCTCGGCCCGCATCGGCGACTGCCAGAGCCTGGGGCTGCGCATGGCGGAGCATCGCCAGCTGTCGGACTTTGGCGAGGTCAGCCTGCTGCTCAGCTATCAGCCCAATCTGCGTGAGGCCCTGCAGGTGATGGTGCAATACATCCACCTGTTCAACAATGCGCTGGCCATCTTCATCGAAGAGGCAGGCAAGGCGGTCATCATCCGCGAGGAGATCATCACGGACGCCCCCATGCAGTCACGCCAGGCCACCGAGCTCGCGGTCGGCGTCATGTTCCGCTTCTGCGCGGCCCAGGTCGGGGTAGGGGCTAACTGGCATCCCATCAGCGTCAACTTCACCCATGACGCCCCGGCGGATCTCTCCATCCACAAGCGCCTGTTCGGCTGCAAGCTGGAATTTGGCAGCGAGTTCAACGGCATCGTCTGCCACTCCGCCGATCTGGACATCCCCAACCCCCTGGCCAACCAGGCCATGGCCCGCCACGCACGCCAGTATCTCGACACCCTGATGGTGGAGACCCAGCAATCCCTGCTGACCGACGTGCGCAAGGCCATCTACCTGCTGCTGCCCATGGGGCGCGCCACCATAGAGCAGATCGCCCGCACCCTGGGCATGAACGTGCGCACCCTGCAGCGCCATCTCGAGGAGAGCGGCGCCACCTTCAGCGAGCTCATCAACGAGGTGCGCCGGGATCTGGTGATGCGCTACCTGCAAAACTCCGGCTATTCGCTGGGCCACATCGCCGACATGCTGGGCTACTCCATGCCGAGCTCCTTCACCCGCTGGTTCAACGCCCAGTTCGGCATGCCGCCCGCGACCTGGCGCACTCGCCACAAGATAGTGCCCCGAGTGGCCCAGAGCGCACGCACCAGCCTGGCCTACGGCTAACCCCACATCCTTCGCCAGACACAAAGAGGGAGGCTTAGGCCTCCCTCTTTGTATTCCCCTCCCATCCGACATCACGTACTCGCCCTCGGCATCGGAGCCAAGGGGGCATCGCGATGCCTCCTCGTATTTCCCTTCCTCCCCTGCACTATCAACCCTAAAAAGAGGAGGGAGGCACAGTGCCTCCCTCCTTGCATTCCCGTTAGCGAACCCTCAGTTCATCAGCGGGCATCCACCGACAGGGGTTTCGCCACCACGCTTTCCTGAGGTGCGCTCTGCTCCCCGTTGTTGTGTGGCGCCTCTGCCTCCGCCTTAGCCACAACCTGCTTGGGATCCCGAAGCAGGAAATAGGAGAGCGCAGGCACCCCGATCAGCGCCCCCAGCATGTTCCACAGGAACATGAAGGTGAGCAGTATCCCCATATCCGCCTGGAACTTGATGGGCGACCAGGCCCAGCCCACCACACCGGCGGCCAGGGTGATCCCCACCAGCCCCACCACCCGGCCGGTGAAGGCCACGGCGTTGCGGTAGGACTCCACCAGCGAGAGGCCCTGACGCTGGTAGTGCAACTGCACGCTCAGCAGATAGAGCGCGTAGTCCACGCCGATGCCGACCCCGAGCGCGATCACCGGCAGGGTCGCCACCTTGACGCCTATCCCCATGAAGACCATCAGCGCCTCGCACAGCACAGAGGTGAGCATCAGGGGCACCAGGGCCACCACGGTCGCCCGCCAGCTGCGGAAAGTGATGAGGCAGAAGACGGTCACCGCCAGATAGACGTAGAGCAGCATGGTGCGGTTCGCCTCGTGCACCACCAGGTTGGTGGCGGCCTCGATGCCCGCCGAGCCTGCGGCCAGCAGGAACTGGCGATCCGCCGTGCTGTTGTCACGGGCAAACTGCTCGGCGATGGCCACCACGCCAGTCAGGGTCTCGGCCTTGTGATCCTTCAAGTAGGCGATCACCGGCATCAGGGAGCAGTCGGTGTTGAACAGCTCCGGGCTGTTGACCGAGGCCTGCTGGGCTGCATAGTTCAGCACGTTCTGGTTGCGCTGGATGCTGGCGAGCTTGGGGTTGCCCTCATAGGTGCCGGCGGTGATCTGGCGCACCGCATTGACCAGCGAGGTGGTGGCCTGCACCCCGGGATGCTGCTGCAGTTCCCAGCCCAGGCGGTCCGCCAGGATCAGGGTCTTGTAGTCGAGGCAGCCTTCCGGCGCCGTCTTGATCATCACCGCGAACAGGTCGCTCGAGAGCGCATAGTGGCTGGTGATGTAACCGTTGTCCTTGTTGTAGCGGGAATCGGCGCGCAGCTCGGGTGCGCCGCTGTCCAGATCGCCGACCTTGAGGTTCAGGCTCATCAGGTAGCCGCCGATCCCCATGGCCAGACCCAGCGCCACCACCAGAGTCGACCACTTGCGCTCGGTGCAGCAGTCCAGCAGATCCCAGAGCCTGCCGAAGCCCTTGTGGGCGGCGGCATTGTTCTCCATCCGCAGGGCCCGCTCGGCCGCCTTACGACCGACGCCCACATAGGAGAGGGCCACCGGCATCAGCAGCAGGGAGGTGAAGATCAGCACGGCCACCCCGATGCTGGCGGTGATGGCGAGATCCTGGATGACGGGAATGTCGATCAGCATCAGCACGGCGAAGCCCACCGCATCGGCGAGCAGCGCCGTGACCCCGGCCAGGAACAGGCGACGGAAGGTATAGCGGGCCGCGATCTGGCGATGAGTGCCGCGGGCGATGTCCTGCATGATGCCGTTCATCTTCTGGGCCGCGTGGGAGACCCCGATGGCGAAGATGAGGAAGGGCACCAGCACAGAGTAGGGATCGATGGCGTAGCCGAGCCAGGCGACAATGCCGAGCTGCCAGATCACCGCGATCAGGGAGCATCCAACCACGAGCAAGGTGCTGCGCACGCAGCGGGTGTAGAGGAAGATGATGAGGAGCGAGGTCACCACCGCCAGGGCGAAGAACATGATTACCTGGATGAGGCCATCGATGAGATCGCCGACCAACTTGGCAAAGCCGATGACCCGGATCTTGTATTTGCCGGTTCCCTCCTCCCCCGCCTGGTGGGGATGGCCGTCAAACTCGATTTTGCTGCGCAGTTGCTCGATGCGCTGGGAGAACTCGTGATAATTAAGGGGCTTGCCGGTGGCCGATGCCTTGTCCAGCAGGGGCACTATCAACATGGTGGACTTGAAGTCGCTCGCCACCAGGCTGCCGACGATGCCGGCCCGGTTGATGTTCTGGCGCAGCTGTTCGATGTCGGCAGGCTTGCCCTGATAGGCATCGGGCATCACGGGCCCGCCCTGGAAGCCCTCCTCTGTCACCTCGGTCCAGCGCACCGCCGGACTCCAGAGGGATTTCATCCAGGCCCGGTCGACCCCTTCGGTGAGAAACAGCTCGTCATTGACCTGCTTGAGCACGCCAAGGTAGTCGGGGTCGAAGATGTCTCCCTGGGTGTTCTCCACCACCACCCGCACCGAGTTGCCGAGGCCGCGCAGGGAGCTGCGGTTCTCCAGGAAGTTTTTGATGTAGGGCTGGCTCTGGGGGATCATCTTCTCGAAGCTGGGTGCCAGCGCCAGGCGAGTCGTCGCCATGTAGCCAAACACCAGGGTCGCCAGCGTCATCAACAGCATAAACAGGGGTCTATGGTTGAACACCAGCCGCTCCAGCAGGTTGCCGGAGCGCCGATCGAACTGTGCCAACTCGCGGATCACCGGCATCGCATCTTGCTTCACATGGCCCATGTCTGGATCCTCATTCTCTTGTTATCGTTATCGGCCGCCATCGCGTGACGGCTTTATTTGACGGTCAGGGTACGCACGCCGCGACTGCCGACCAGCGCCAGGACCCCATCCGGGGTCAGCACGGCGCCCGCCACCGGTGAGGGCTCTGCCTCTGCCACCAGTTGCAGCGGATCGTTGCCACGCTGGCGCAACATGTGGCCGGCCTGGGTAAAGAGGCGGAAGTGACCCTCGGCATCCTGCACCGCCGTACTGATGCTGATGGGCACCTGGCTCAGGAGCCGGGTCCAGTTTTCGCCCCCGTCCGTGCTGCGATAGACGTGGCCACGCAGGCCATAGACCAGCAGTTCGCCGGGTCGGCCGATGAGGCCGAAATAACTGCCCTCGTAGGGCGTCGGCAGTGCGACGAAGCGTTGCGCCGCCTCATCCCACTTGCGCAGCAGGCCCTGCTCGCCGGCGAGGTAGAGCCCCTCCCCCGTCGAGTTGATGGCATTGAGGTGGAGCCCATCCGGGTTGTCGGTGCGATCCTGCATCGGCGTCCAGTGCTGGCCGCCATCCTCGGTGCGCAGAATGAGGTTGAAGACCCCGACTACGTAACCCACCTTGTCGTCTTGGAACCAGACGTCGAGCAATGGCTTGTCGGCGCCCTCCTCCACCAGGCGCTGACCCTCTTCCACCAGCGCGGCCCACTGTTCGTTGTCCGGCTCAGCTTGGGCCTTGGCGGCATAGAAGGTGCGCACCAGCTCGCCAATCTGGCGACCGTCCAGCTGTTTTTGCCAGCTGGCGCCACCGTCCTGGCTGTGCAGCACCACCCCATCGCCTCCCACCGCCCAGCCCTGCTCGGCCGTGGGGAAGGCGACGGCGGTGAGATCCGAGCTGACCGGCACCTCGGCCTGTTGCCAGCGCTGCCCCTCGTCATCGGAATAGAGGATGTGACCCCGCTGTCCCGCTGCCACCAGCCGGCTGCCGGCACGGGCCAGATCCAGCAAGGGGCTGCGCTTGGCCAGCGCGCTCGGCTTGGCCGGCAAGTCCAGCACGTCCACATAAGTGGTCGCCTGCCCGGCTAGCACCCCTGCGCTTTGCATCAGCAGGGCGCAGCAGAACCATGGCGCCAACGTCTTGAATGAACCCATACCACATCCTTGTCTCACTGTGCGGCGGCACGCCAGAGGCGGCCCACCGCCAACATCGAGGAGCCCGGTTCGCCAATGGCGAGCCGGGCTCCCGTGACTGCTTAGCGGATCCCGGCGCCAGCCAGGGACTCCGGTGACCACTTCGCCTTGGAGAGGGAGGCGCCGTACTTGATACCGCCGTAGGGGCCCACCACGCCGTTGATGTTGTAGGTCCCCGCCACCAGGTCATAGATCATGAAGGGGGTGGCGTCCGGGGTCTGCTTGTCGTAGCTCTGGCTCAGGAAGGCGAAGGAGCCGCGATAGAGCTGACCACGGGCGTCGTACTGATCCGAGGCCAGGGCCACCCAGCTGTCTTCGTCCAGATAGAAGCGACGCTTGGCATAGATGTGGCGCTCACCGGACTTGAGGTTGCCCTCCACCACCCAGACCCGGTGCTTCTCCCAGCGCACGTGATCCGGCGACAGGAAGTTCGGGGTGGTCAGCGCCTTGGCATTGGGCTCATAGGTCAGTTTGTAGGTGTTGTAGGGGACGATCATCTCCTGCTTGCCCACCAGCTTCCAATCGAAGCGGTCCAGCGCGCCGTTGAAGACGAAGACGTCGTCATAGGTGCCGGCGCCGGAGGTACCCGGGTTCGGGGTATCGTAGGCCAGGTTCGGTGCCAGCTTGACCCGGCGCTGCCCCGGCAGGTATTGCCAGGCCTTGCGCGGCTGCTCAAGGGGGTTGGCGGCATCGCGCAGCATGATGGCTTCACCGGCACGGCGGGCGGGCCCGGTGTAGTAGAGCTTCATCTGGTAGTAGGTGTCTTTGGCCGCGATGGGCTTCTTCATGTCCTCGTAGATGGCGTAGTTGATGAACGCCTGCCCCGTGGTGGAGAGGGCCGCGACCCCGGCAGAGTCGACGTTCCAGGAGTCGTATTTGGTGGCGATGTTCACCCCCTGGTAGCGCAGCAGGAAGTTCCACATCGCCTCGGCGCCGGTCTTCGGGATCGGGAAGGGAATGCCCGGCAGTACCTGATCCACCGCCATCCCCCCTTCCAGGGTCTTGGCGTTCAGCGCGTTCTGTTTGGTGTTGTCCAGCACCGCCTGGGGCAGCGCCACGCTGCGGTGAGTCGGGTAGACATCGACTCTGAAGTCCGGGAAGCGGCTCAGCAACTCGGCGGTGGTGGCGGTCAGTTCGCCCTTGTACTTGGCCACGTTCTTGCCGTCGATCACCAGCTGCGGTTTGTCGCCCGCATAAGGATCCGGGCGCATGCTGTCACCGGCCTTGAAGCCGGCGGGCGCTGTGGTCAGGCCGCCGGTATAGGCGGGGATGGAGCCGTCGGCGTTGGCCGCGGCATCGGCGCCGACCTGGGTCAGGCTGGTGCCCAACTTGCCCGCTTCGCTGGCGGAGACGGCCGCCTGGGCCTGACTGGTGAAGGCCAGGGCGAGGGACAGGGCCAGCATGGTCTGTTTATGTTTCATCATCTTGTTCTCCGACTCGGTCGCTTGACTCAATAAGTGGTCTTGAGGGTCAGGTAGACGGCCCCTCTGTCTTCCGTGGTGGCGCCGCCACCGGAGAAGGAGGAGTAACCGCCGGCATAACAGGTGTTGCGCTGGGTCGCATCCAGAGCGTTGGGGGTGGAGCCATCGGTGGCGCCATCGTTACAGTCGGCAGACTTGCCGAAGGAGTCCACGTACTTCAGATCGACGAAATACTGGTTGTAGATGGTAGCGCCGAGACCAAGGGCGTAGTTGCCGGTGTCCTTGGCGCCGCCGCCCTGCACGGGAGACACCCCCGCCAGGCCGAGGTTGATCGACAGCGGCATGCTCATGTCGACGCCGGGGAATACCTGATACCAGGTCGGGGTGAAGTTGACCGCCAGGCCCCAGTTGTCGGTGGTCGACTTGTCGAGCCCCTGGTAGCTGTCCTCGCCCTTGTAGAGCGCCTTGTTGTGATCGTTGAGGCTCAGCAGGTTGCTGTAATAGAGTTCGGCCAGCAGGGCGGCGCCGTCGAACAGCGGGGTGTCGGCCATGGTCATCAGGCCGTTGATGGTCCAGTGCAGGGTCTCGCCGGTGGCGCTGTAACCGTCGCTGTCGTCGGTGATCACCCCGGTGCTGTCATTACGGGCAGGCAGTGCGCCGAGCCCCTGTTTCAGTCCGAGTGGACCCGAGGCACTCAGCAGCGCCGGGATGCTGGAGAGCGGCATGTTGTGGCGATAGTTCAGATCGCTGCCGACGCTGACCCCGGCGATGTCCTTGGACAGGCTCAGACCCAGGATATCGATGTTCTCGCCGTAGGCCAGGGAATAGCTGGTGTTGGCAATCGAGTTACGCAGGTTGGGAATAGCCCCGGCCGGCAGGGGATTCGTCCCGCGGACGCTCAGGCCACGGGCGTCCAGTACCGCCTGGGGCAGGATGTCGGCGGTGCGACGGTAGTAGGCACCCAGGGTGGCATCCAGCGCCTCGGGAGACCACTTGGTCATGACACCCCAGTCACCGTGCTTGCCCGGCTCTATGTCTGCGCCGCGGCGGATGTTGCTCAGGGTACCGTTCGGCCCGGCGAGGCCGGGGCCGCCGGTGTGACCCAACAGGAAGGCGCGGGCACCGTAGCCCACCAGATCGGAGCCACCGTAGAAGGTGCCGGCCTCCGGCAGACGGGCCGCATCCCAGTCGAAGAAGTACTGGGCGGCGAAGGTCCACTCCGGGTTCAGGGTGAAGGAGGCGGAGATCTGCTTGCGGGGCATGAACAGCTCTTTCGCCTCGGTGCCCGGGGACGCCGCGAGTTTGGCAAGATCCAGGCCAGATTGGCCGTAGCTGATGGAGTGCACCGGATTGAGCAGGGTCTCGCCCCAGAAGATGTTGTGCTGGCCTATCTTGACGCCGAGCAACGACTCGTCACCGATCTCCATGTTGTGGAACACGAAGGCGTCGAGGATCTCGCCGGAGGGGCCGTTGTAGTAGCGATCGGCATAATCGCTCAATCCCGGCTGGCCAAACATGGTCGACCTTGCGGGGTTAGCGCCCCAGCCCGGGATACCGGAGGCATCACCGTTGTTGTTCAAAAAGGGGTTGTCGCTCGCGCCGACGTCGTCATAGGCATAGTCGTACCAGCTCGCCGCACTGATGCGAAAACCGGTGTTGCCCTTGTTCACCACGTCCAGCTCGGTCAACAGATCGAAGCGGGTGGTGACGGTGTCGCCAGCATCCTTGAAGTTGTAGTCACCGTCGTTGCTGTTCGGGGTGGCGAGCATCCGAGAGTCTGCGCTCTCGGTGCGTACGCCGTAGTTGAACTTGCCGGTGTTGTCGAAACGCACGGACCAGTCTTCACTGTCCGTGTCGATTTCGACCGCCTGAACGGTTGGCAGGAGCACGGCCGCAATGGCCGTCGCCAGCAGGCTGAGGCGCAGGGCACCACAACCATGACTCGTGTGCATGTAATCCATTACAGTCTCTCCGAGTATCGTCATCTGTTGTTTGTTGTTCTGTGTTTAATCGCCGTTTCCGTTGGCTTTTTCTTCATGCAAGTGGAGATGACCTGACTCATGGCGCACCACCTTGTTTGGCTCTCGAGGATGCAGCTCTGTTTTTGCATCGGCCCCGGGGTGTCGCTCACTGTGATGAGCACTCTCTTTCTCTCTTGTGTGCCGACTGTAAGGCCTAGCTCCGGGGCCGCGCTTGCCATTGAACGTCAGCCACTTTTCATTTGATGACAGGGGATGCGCGCGCGGACAAGCGTCCCTGAAAGCGGTGCCATACAGCCCCTGTTCAGGTCGTCAGCCGGTAAAGAAGGAGGAGGAGATCTTGTCTCAAGGGAGGATCATCTGCTGCCACTACCAGGGAACATTCGGGGGGACTGACGCAAAAACGGCGGGGAAGGCCCAGGCCCCCTTCCCCACCGAAAACTCATGGCACTGCAACGGTACTAGCGCGCGATGGCGCAGCCGGTCGCGGCCTGCAACTGCTCGAAGGCGATGCCGGGGGCCATCTCCACCAGCTTGAGGCCGGTTGGTGTCACATCCAGCACGGCGAGATCGCTGATGATGCGATCCACCACCCCGACCCCGGTCAGCGGCAGCTTGCACCACTCCAGTATCTTGTGTTCGCCTCCCTTGGCGCAGTGCTCCATCAGCACCACCACCCGCTTGACCCCGGCCACCAGATCCATGGCACCGCCCATGCCCTTGACCATCTTGCCCGGGATCATCCAGTTCGCGAGATCCCCGCGCTCGGACACCTGCATGGCGCCGAGCAAGGCCAGGTTGATGTGGCCGCCACGGATCATGCCGAAACTCTCGGCGCTGTCGAAGAAGCTGCTGCCGGGCAGGGTGGTGATGGTCTGCTTGCCGGCGTTGATGAGATCCGGATCCAGCTCCTCCTCGCTCGGGAAGGGGCCTATGCCGAGCAGGCCGTTCTCGCTTTGCAGCCACACCTCCATGCCGGCGGGAATATAGTTGGCCACCAGGGTCGGCAGGCCAATGCCCAGGTTGACGTAGAAGCCGTCTTGCAACTCCTGGGCGGCGCGCTGCGCCATCTCTTCACGGGTCCAGGCCATGATTTAGTTCCTCGCTGCGCACGGTTGGGAAAAGAAAGCCAATGGAAGCTTCTGGGGGATGTACTGCATCAACTCTTCACGGGTCCAGAGCATGTCAGTTTTTCTCCATGACGGTACGCACTTCGATGCGTTTCTCGGGATTGGGGTTCAACACCAGCCGCTGCACATAGATGCCGGGCAGGTGGATCTCGTCCGGTGCCAGCTCCCCCACCTCCACTATCTCCTCCACCTCGGCTACGCAGACGCGCCCCGCCTTGGCACAGAGCGGGTTGAAGTTGCGCGCCGTCTTGTTGAACATCAGGTTGCCCGCCTTGTCGGCCTTGGCCCCCTTGATCAGCGCGATGTCGGCGGTCAAGGCGTGCTCCATCACGAACCACTCGCCATCGAACTGGCGGGTCTCCTTGCCCTCGGCGATCAGCGTCCCGTAGCCGGTGCGGGTGAAGAAGGCCGGGATGCCGGCGCCGCCGGCCCGCAGCTTCTCGGCCAGCGTCCCCTGGGGGGTGAACTCCAGCTCCAGCTCGCCCGCGAGGTACTGGCGTTCGAACTCCTTGTTGCCCCCCACGTAGGAGGAGATCATCTTCTTGATCTGGCGGCTGTAGAGCAGCGGCCCCAGGCCAAACTCGTCCACCCCGCAGTTGTTGCTGATGATGGTGAAGCCGCGCTTGCCGGTCTCCTGCAGCGCCTCGATAAGTTGCTCCGGGATGCCGCACAGGCCAAACCCGCCGGAGGCGATGGTGATGTCGTCCTGCACCAGATCGCTAAGAGCGGCCTGGGCGCTGGGATAGATCTTGTTCATGAATACCTCGGCTAATCCATTAGGCCACGGGGGCGCTTGTTCTTCTTCAATGACGGATGTGCTTGATTTGAGGTGGTGTCACTACCGTCCGATGACGCCGCTAATCGCACCCGCACCCATCAAGGGGCTGTGGTTCGAATAGGGGCCGTGTTCGGACTGTCGCGACATCACATCGTCATGGCTTGATTCCCCAATGCATCAGCACCAAGACCAGGGCGATGAGGAAGAGAGTCTCCCCCACCATCAGCAGGATGGGTTTGATGCCCACCGACGCCAACTCCTTGAGCTGGGTCTTCATGCCGATGGCGGCGATGGCGATCACCAGGCACCAACGCGACAGCTCGTTGACCCCGCTCTGGATGGCGCCGGGCACCCAGCCTGTGCTGTTGATGCAGGCCAGCACCAGGAAGCCCACCGCAAACAGGGGCAACAGGGGCGGACGCTTGCCGGAGGCGGGATCCGCCCCCTGCATACGGGTGATCATGGCGGCGACGACGATCACCGGCAGCAGCATGGCGACCCGCATCAGCTTGACCACGGTCGCCACGTCCCCGGTCTCGGTGGACATGCTGTAGCCGGCGCCGACCACCTGGGCCACGTCGTGAATGGTGGCGCCGAGGAAGACCCCCGCCTCCACCGGCGTCAGTTCGACATAGCGGGCGATCATGGGGTAGGTGATCATCGCGATCGTCGAGAGCACCGAGACCCCGATCACGGTGAACAGGGTGGCGCGCTCTTTTTGTGGGTGATTGGGCAGGGCGGCGGCCAGCGCCAGGGCGGCGGAGGCCCCGCAGATCGCGGTGGCACCACCGGTCAGCATGCCGAACAAGCGCTGGAAGCCCATCAGCTTGGCCGCGACCACGGAGAGACTGATGGTCACCACCACCAGGGTCACCACCAGCACAACCGGCATCCAGCCGAGCTCGGCGATCTGGCCGAGGGTGATGCGCATACCGAGCAGGGCGACGCCGATGCGCAGCACGCTGCGCGCAGTGAACTCGATCCCCTTCTTGCAGGTCCCCTCGGCGCTGAGGAAGTTCAGCGCCATGCCGAGCAGCAGGGCAAACAGCAACACGGGGGCGCCGTAGTGTTCGGCCAGGAAGGTAGCGGCGGCGGCCACCACCAGGCTCACTGCCATACCGGGGGCGAGCTCGCGCACCCGCGAGAAACGGGCCGTCAGAGCGAGGGCGTGCATGGGAGGCTCTCCTGTGAGGCGATGACGATGAAGAGGCTGCCTCCCTCCTGCTCGACCGGGTAACGGCCGACCTTGAGCTGGCTCGATCCCAGCAGGTAACCGGTGCGCAGGTTGAAGCGCAGGCCGTGGGAGCGGCACTGGACCACCTCCCCCTCCAGCTTGCCGCCACACAGGGAGGCACCCTGATGGGGACAGCTGTCATCGATGGCATGAAAAGCGCCGTCGACGTTGAACAGCACCAGGCTCTTGCCCTGCTCTTCGATGAGGACGCGCTGGCCGGGGAGCGGTACCCGGCTGGCGGGCACCTCGATGCGGGTCTGCGACGCCCCAAGCTGGGTGGCCACGGCCTGGCGCAGGCTGGCGAGCAGTCGCTCCACCGGCTGGGCGCCGGAGAGGGTCAGCGCGCCGCCGATCACGAAACTGGGCACCCCCTGACTGGCGGGCCCCACGGCAACGCCCAGGAAGGGGCTGCCATCCCCGTGCAGGCTGCTCACCAGCGTCTCCAGCGCGAAACCGGACTCTTCGGCGAGCCTCAGCAGGGTGCTGCCGTCCCCCAGATCCCCTCCTTGCTGGAAGTGGCAGGCGAACAGCCGCTCCAGCAAGGCCTCTTGCTGGGCCGGCGAGCCTGACTGGCTGGCCTGCTGCCACAGGCGGTGTGCATCGGCGGTGTTCGGCATCAGGGGGATTGTGGTGAAGTCCAGGCTCAGACCGACGCTGGCCGCGGCCTGCTGCACCTGGGCCTGGCGCAGGCGCACCGCCTGCTCGCCCCCGAGTCTGCGCAGGTAGAAGGCGTGGAAATCCTCCCCCTGTGCCGGCAGGTAGGGCAGCAGTTGCACCCCGTGCCAGCGCAACTCCACCCGCACTTCGGGTCGCTCGGCCCGCAGCAGGGCCAGGGCCTGATCCAGCTGGCGCTTGCCAATCAGGCACCAGGGGCAGATGAAATCGAAATAAATCTCTATTTTCAGCGTCTTTTGCAGGGTACTGCTCATGCCCTTCTCTCCGTGTCATCAACTTCAGTCCGGCGAGTCGCCGCCGGACAGATAAAACTCACTGTGCTCCCGCGGGCGTCGTCAGGCCCTCGCCTCCGTGGGCGCCGGGTCGATGAGGGGGGCATCGGCGGCCTGAGGCTGCTGCTCCCCCTCCAGCCTGGCCACGTCCTTGTGGTAGTGGCGCTTGGCATAGAGGAAGACGATGGCCGCCGCGATGCTGATGAGCGGCACCAGCTGGAAGGCCTTGTCCAGGCCGATGTGATCGGACACCTTGCCGGTGATGAAGGGGCCAGGGGCGAGGCCGAGCAGGTTGTTGGCAAGGGTCAGGGTGGCGAAGGCGGTGCCGTGGATACTGGCGTGGGTCAGGTTCGCCACCATGGCGCCGGCGGGGCCCGAGGTGCCGGTGGCGATGAACATGCCGAGGCAGATCAGGAGCACCTGCGGCACCCCCACCGGCAGGGCGAACGCCAGGGAGAGCAAGGCGCAGCTGCCGAGGCAATAGCCGATGGCGAGGCTTATCTTGTGATCCGGACGGGCCTTGCACAACCTGTCGCTCAGCATGCCACACAGGATCATGCCGGCGCCGCTGCACAGCACTATGATGGCGGCCGCGGCCCCCGCCTTGTCCGTCTCCATGCCGTAGTAACGGTTGAAGTAGCTCGGCATCCAGACGATGACGGTGCCACCGACGAACAGTTGCAGACCGCTGCCCACGTAGGCGGCGATGACCGAGCGGCTGGAGTAGAGGCTGCGCAACGGATTGCGGCCTCCGCTGCCCTTCGAGGTGCGGTTGGCTTGGGCGATGCGGTCCTCCTTGACGATCAGGGGGTAGAGCGCCGCCAGCAGCAGACCGAACAGGGCCATGCCGGCGAAGGCCCAGCGCCAGCCCATCAAGTGGGCCAGCACGCCCCCCGTGGCCATGCCGAACACGGAGCCGAACAGGCCGCCGGAGATGAAGGCGCCGGAGAGGGTGGCCCTCATCTCCCGCGGGAAGACGGAGACCACCACGGCGATGCCAACGCTGCCGTAGGCCGCCTCCCCCACTCCCACCAGGAAGCGGGCGATGAACATCTGCTCGTAGTTCTGGGCCAAGGCGCAGCCCAGGGTGGCCAGACTCCAGAGCGCGGCCATCAGGGCCAGGCTCTTCACCCGACCGAAGCGATCGGCGAGCAGGGACAGCGGGAAGGTCAAGAGCCCGACCATGAGCGCGACTATGCCGCTGAGCAGGCCAAGCTGGGTATCCGAGAGTACCCACTCCCCCTTGAGCATGGGGAAGACGGCATTGAGCACCTGGCGCGACATATAGTCGGAGATGAGCAGACCAAAGGTCAGTGCAAACACTATCCAGGCATAACGACGTGGTACGGCAACCTTGCCGGCCTCTGCGTCATCATCGATATGATACGTAGCCATACAATCCCTCGCGCTACTACAAGTTGGGTTGGGTTCTCGGTCGGCGAACCGGCGGACAGGCCCCCGGCTCGACAATATTGATTCATCGCTCAATTGCCCGAGAGCTGCATAGTGCAAGGACAACCGGCGTTTGGCAAACAGGTTCTTAGGGCGCTTGGCTTGGGGACCTTGCGCCCTGACACGCAGATCTGCGTGGGTATTACATCACTTCTTCAGGAAGCCCTGCTGACCGCCCTTTGGATTCGGGGCGAAGCCGTTGGCTGCAAGGGTTTCTTCAACCGTCTCATAGAAAACACCAATTTTGAGGATCTCGCGGGCTTCCTTACCGTTGGCAACTGGACGGCCGATCTCTTTGGCAAGGCGCACCAACTGTTCGATCTGCTCGACGGAGGTCATCTTGCGCGAACGGTCCTGGGTCCAGAGGTTATCCTCAATACCGCAGCGCACGTGCAGGCCCATCGCCATGCCCATCAGGTTGATTGGCAGGGTGTTGAGCATGGAACTTTCCACCGTCAGCATGGTGCCGTCAGGGATGGCGCGCAGGAAGTTGGCCATGCTGTAGATATGCGGCTGGTCCATGCCACCGCCAATCGCCACCCAGTTGCATACCAGCGGACCCTTATAGACACCGCGGCGGATCAGCCGCTCCACCGACTCGTAGCTGTTGATGTTGTAAAACTGGAAGGCACTCTGGATGCCGGCGGCACTCAGACGCTTGACGTGCTCCTCGATGAAGCCAGGGCCGGAAGGCACGATCATCTCGCGGTAGGCTTCGTAGGTATCGGTCCCCATAGAGGTGCCGGCGTAGTCACGCTTATCCATCTGCTCGACCACGTTCATCTGCGTGGTGTTGACGGTCACAGTGACTTGGTCGGGTTTGGGCTCGAGTTCGGCGAGCATGTGCCGAGTGTCGTCATGCAGCCACTTGGCAGCCGCGCCATCTTCTGGCGGCGCGAAGGAGATAGAGCCGCCGACCTGGATGATCATGTCCGGCACGGCCTTGCGCACACCAGCGATCAGTTCGTTGAACATCGACAGGCGCTTGGAGCCCTTGCCGTCCAGTTCACGCACGTGCAGGTGCAGTACGGCGGCGCCCGCTTCGTAGCAGTCGACCGCTTTCTGGATCTGCTCTTCCATGGTCACCGGGATGTCTTCCGGATAGTCAGAAGGGAACCATTCAGGGCCATACGGGGCTACGGTAATAACCAACTTGTCCTGATTTTCAGGGAAGAGAGAACCGTCAAGGAAGTTCATGTCTATTGCCTCAAGTTATTGAAAATTAGCGGTATCACTGGGATGTTACGACTCAGTAAGGCGTGTCGCCCATGATCCCGGCCCGCTCCATCTTGCGATGGCTCGGCGGGTAGTCCATGGCGGCATAATGCTGGGTGCTGCGGTTGTCCCAGATGGCGATGCTGTTGGGTTGCCAGCGCCAGCGCACCTGGTACTCCGGGATATAGGCCTGGCTTATCAGGTAGCGCAGCAGATCGCTGCCCCCCATGCTGTAGTCCTGGCCGACCCGCACGTGGGCCGGGGTGTGGAAATTGGTGAGGTGGGTGGCGAAGGCGTTGACGAACAGGATCTTCTCGTCCGTCTCCGGGTGGGTGCGCACCACAGGGTGCTCCGCATCCGGGAACTGCGCCTTCAAGGCGAGCCGCTTCTCGATGGGCATGGCTGCCCCGAAGCTCGCCTCTATGCTGTGGCGGGCCCGCAGCCCCGCGATCTTCTGCTTGATCTCTTCCGGCAACTGCTCGTAGGCCACCACCATGTTGGCCCAGAGGGTATCGCCCCCCACCGGCGGGGTCTCCACGCAGCGCAGCACACAACCCATCGGGGGCTGAGCGCGCCAGGTGGCGTCGGTGTGCCAGGCGTTCTCGTAGCGATCGTTTGGCACCTCCGGTGACTTGTAGATGCGCACCAGCCCGGGATGCTCCGGATCGCTGCCTGCCACCGGGTGATCCTCCAGCTCGCCGAAGCGGCGGGCGAAGGCCACGTGATCCCCCCGGCTGATGTCCTGATTGCGCAGGAACAGCACCCTGTGCTTGAGCAGCAGGGAGCGGATCTCCGTAAACAGGCCCCCATCGTGGACGGCATCCGCCAGCTTGACGCCACTGAGTTCGGCGCCGATATGGCAGGTCAGTTGTTCTACACGCATGTCTCTCTCCCTAGATGACAAGTCGGTGCTGCCCGGCAGACCCGGGCACTGCCCCGATGGGCAGGCCCGGGCCCCTGGCCTAGATGACGAAAACGGAGGAACCCGTGGTCTTGCGCGCCTCGAGATCGCGGTGCGCCTGGGCGGCATCCTGCAGCTCGTACTTCTGGTTGACTTCGATCTTGATCCGCCCGCTGGCGACGTGGTCGAACAGCTCCCCCGCCAGGGCCGTCTTCTCGGCCGGATCGGCGATGTAGTCGGCCAGCGCCGGACGGGTCAGGTAGAGGGACCCCTTCATGGCCAGCAGCTGGGGATTGAAGCCGTCGATGGGACCGGAGGCGGTGCCGACGCAGACCATGAGGCCACGGCGTTTGAGGGAATCGAGCGACGCGAGGAAGGTGCTCTTGCCGACGCTGTCGAACACTACGTCGACACCGGCACCCTCGGTCAGGGCGCGCACCCGCTGGGCCACGTCCTCGTGGCTGTAGTCGATGGTGTAGTCACAACCGTGGGCCCGGGCCACCTCGGCCTTGGCGTCGCTGGAGACGGTGCCGATCACGGTCAGTCCCAGCAGCTTGGCCCACTGGGCGACGATGAGGCCAACGCCCCCCGCCGCGGCATGCAGCAAGATGCTGTCACCGGGCTTGAAGCCGTGGATGCGGCGCATCAGGTAGGCGGACGTCAGGCCACGCATGGTCATGGCGGCGGCGGTCTCGCAGGAGATGTTGTCCGGCAGCTTGATGAGCGGCGCGGCCGGGATCAGGCGTTCGGTGGCATAGGCGCCGAGTGTGTTGATGAAGCCGGTGTAGGTGACGCGATCGCCGACCGCGACGTTGGTGACGCCCTCCCCCAGCGCCTCGACGATACCGGCCGCCTCGACCCCCAGACCGTTTGGCAGCGGGATCGGGTAGGTGCCGTTACGGAAATAGGTGTCGGCATAGTTCAGGCCGACTGCGGCATGGCGCAGACGGACCTGGCCCGGGCCGGGTTCACCGACGGTCACTTCTTCGTAGCGCAGGACCTCGGGGCCCCCGGTTTCATAAAAGCGTATGGCGTGGGCCATGGCTGTTCTCCAGATTCATTCATGGGTGAAAACATCGTCCAGAGTGAATCTAGGGGGTTACGTAAACGTCCGCTTTGCATCGGGCGACAGCCACTTTTCATCTCATGACACCCCCCGTCTAATTCGTTGCCCGACCGGGGTGAAGAGGCCAGAATCCCCCTGACCTACCATGGCGACAGCCCCCTAAACAGCGGCAATACGCTGGAATGAAGGGGCCATCGAGGTGAATCGAGTGACGCATTGCCCCGCTCGGCGAGGGGCCGGTCAGCACCGGGCCTTCTACCTAAGCAGCATTGACGTTAACGTAAACGTGGTGTGAGATGGTTCTATCCGCAGCAAGACATGAGCAGCATGAAAGGAGTCACAATGTCCAACCTATCCCCCTCGGCCGGGAAGCGTTTTCGCATCGCCCTTGCCAACGAAAAACCCCTGCAGATCGTCGGCACCATCAACGCCTACATGGCGCTGATGGCCGAGCGTAGCGGCTTCAAGGCCCTCTATCTGTCCGGCGCCGGGGTGGCCAACGCCTCCTATGGTCTGCCGGATCTCGGCATGACCTCCATGAACGACGTGCTGATCGACGCCGAGCGCATCACGGCCGCGACCCAGGTTCCCCTGCTGGTGGACATCGATACCGGCTGGGGCGGCGCCTTCAACATCGCCCGCACCATCCGCGCCTTCGAACGCGGTGGTGTCGCCGCCGTCCACATGGAAGACCAGGTCGCCCAGAAACGCTGCGGTCACAGACCGAACAAGGCCGTGGTCAGCATCACCGAGATGGTGGATCGCATCAAGGCGGCGGTGGATGCCCGCCAGGACGAGGACTTCGTCATCATGGCCCGCACCGACGCCCTGGCGGTGGAAGGGTTGGGCTCGGCCCTCGAGCGCGCCGCCGCCTACAAGGAAGCGGGCGCCGACATGATCTTCGCCGAGGCCGTCACCGAGCTGGAGCAGTACGATCGCTTCAAGCAGGTGGCCGGGGTGCCCATCCTCGCCAACATGACCGAGTTCGGCAAGACGGAGCTGTTTGACAAGGAAGCCCTGGCGGCGCACGGCGTCGACATGGTGCTCTACCCCCTGAGCGCCACCCGCGCGGCCAATCAGGCGGCTCTCAACGTCTATCAGCAGCTGCGCCACGATGGCCATCAGCGCGCCGTGGTCGACACCATGCAGACCCGGGAGTCTCTCTACGACTTCCTCGGTTACCACCATTACGAGCAGACCCTGGATCGTCTGTTCACCAAGGAATAAGCCGGCGACCAGCCGCCTCATGCTGGCGGCTGGCGCTTCAACGGACTGAATGAGGAAACATGTGATGAGCGCCATTTCAGAAACCACTACCGGCTTCAAGCCGAAGAAATCCGTCGCCCTCTCCGGCACCGCCGCCGGCAACACCGCCCTGTGCACCGTCGGCCTCTCCGGCAACGATCTGCACTACCGTGGCTACGACATCCTGGATGTCGCCACCAGCTGTGAATTCGAAGAGATCGCCCACCTGCTGGTGCACGGCAAGCTGCCCAACGCCGCCGAGCTGGCCGGCTACAAGGCCAAGCTGAAGGCCCTGCGCGGCCTGCCGGCCGGGGTCAAGACCGCCCTGGAGCAACTGCCCCCGTCCGCCCATCCCATGGATGTGATGCGCACCGCCGTCTCCGTGCTGGGTTGCCTCTCCCCCGAGAAGGACGATCACAATCACCCGGGCGCCCGCGACATCGCCGACAAGCTGATGGCTTGCCTCGGCTCGGTGCTGCTCTACTGGTATCACTTCAGCCACAACGGCAAGCGCATCCACGTCGAAACCGACGACGACTCCATCGGTGGCCACTTCCTGCACCTGCTGCACGGCGAGAAGCCGCGGGACTCCTGGGTGCGTGCCATGCACACCTCCCTCATCCTCTACGCCGAACATGAGTTCAACGCCTCCACCTTCACCGGCCGCGTCATCGCCGGTACCGGCTCCGACATGTTCTCCTGCATCACCGGCGCCATCGGTGCCCTGCGCGGGCCCAAGCACGGCGGCGCCAACGAGGTGGCCTTCGAGATCCAGAAGCGCTATGACAATCCAGCCGAGGCCGAGGCCGACATCCGCGCCCGGGTCGAGAAGAAGGAAGTGGTCATCGGCTTCGGCCACCCGGTCTACACCGTCTCCGATCCCCGCAACAAGGTGATCAAGGAGGTGGCGCGCGAGCTCAGCGAAGAGCAGCACAACACCAAGATGTTCGACATCGCCGAGCGCCTCGAAGAGGTGATGTGGGACGCCAAGAAGATGTTCCCGAACCTCGACTGGTTCAGCGCCGTCAGCTACCACATGATGGGGGTGCCCACCGCCATGTTCACCCCGCTGTTCGTCATCGCCCGTACCTCCGGCTGGTCCGCCCATGTCATCGAGCAGCGCATCGACGGCAAGATCATCCGCCCGAGCGCCAACTACGTCGGCCCGGAAGATCTCAAGTTCGTGCCGCTCAAGGAGCGCACCTGATGAACAGCCAATACCGCAAGCCCCTGCCCGGCACGGAGCTCGACTACTTCGATGCCCGTGCGGCGGTCGAAGCCATCCAGCCCGGCGCCTGGGACAGGCTGCCCTACACCTCCCGGGTGCACGCCGAGAACCTGGTGCGCAAGTGCGATCCGGCCATCCTCACCGAGTGCCTGACCCAGATTGCCCAGGGCAAACGCGAGCGCGATTTCCCCTGGTATCCGGCGCGCGTGGTCTGCCACGACATCCTCGGCCAGACCGCCCTGGTGGACTTGGCGGGCCTGCGCGATGCCATCGCCGATCAAGGCGGTGACCCCGCCCAGGTCAACCCCGTAGTGCCGGTGCAGCTGATCGTCGATCACTCCCTGGCCGTCGAGTGCGGCGGCTTCGATCCCCAGGCGTTCGAGAAGAACCGCGCCATCGAGGATCGCCGCAACGAGGATCGCTTCCACTTCATCAACTGGACCAAGCAGGCGTTCAAGAACATCGAGGTGATCCAGCCTGGCAACGGCATCATGCACCAGATCAACCTGGAGAAGATGTCGCCGGTCATCCATAACGATCGCGGCATCGCCTACCCGGACACCTGCGTCGGCACCGACAGCCATACCCCCCACGTGGATGCCCTCGGCGTCATCGCCATCGGCGTCGGCGGCCTCGAAGCCGAGAACGTGATGCTGGGACGCGCCTCCTGGATGCGCCTGCCGGAGATCGTCGGCGTGGAGCTGACCGGCAAGCCGCAACCCGGCATCACCGCCACCGACGTGGTGCTCTCCCTGACCGAATTCCTGCGCCTGCAGAAGGTGGTCGGCGCCTATCTGGAGTTCCGTGGTGAGGGCGCAGCCGCCCTGACGTTGGGCGATCGCGCCACCATCTCCAACATGGCGCCGGAATATGGCGCCACCGCGGCCATGTTCTTCATCGACAACCAGACCCTCGACTACCTGCGCCTGACCGGCCGCGACGGCGAGCAGGTCAAGCTGGTGGAGACCTATGCCAAGGAGGCGGGCCTCTGGGCCGACGCCCTGGCGAGCGCCCAGTACGAGCGCAGCTTAAGCTTCGACCTCTCCACCGTGGTGCGCACCCTGGCCGGCCCGTCCAACCCCCATCGCCGCCTGCCGGTCGCCGATCTGCACGATCGCGGTATCGCCGTGGATCTGGACAAGGCCCGCGCCCAGGAGGCCGAGGGCCTGCTGCCGGATGGGGCCGTGATCATCGCCGCCATCACCAGCTGCACCAACACCAGCAACCCGCGCAACGTGATTGCGGCAGGGCTGCTGGCACGCAATGCCAACAAGCTCGGCCTGATGCGCAAGCCCTGGGTGAAATCCTCCCTGGCCCCCGGCTCCAAGACGGTCGCCCTCTACCTGAAAGAGGCGGGTCTGGACGAGGAGCTTGCCCAACTCGGCTTTGGCATAGTGGGCTTCGCCTGCACCACCTGCAACGGCATGTCCGGCGCCCTGGATCCGGCCATCTCGCAGGAGATCATCGCCCGCGATCTGTACGCCACCGCCGTGCTGTCCGGCAACCGCAACTTCGACGGCCGCATCCACCCCTATGCCAAGCAGGCGTTCCTCGCCTCGCCACCGCTGGTGGTGGCCTACGCCATCGCCGGCACCATCCGCTTCGACATCGAGAAGGATGTGCTGGGAGTGGTGGACGGCAAGGAAGTTCGCCTCAAGGACATCTGGCCAACGGATGAGGAGATCGACGCCGTGGTCAAGGCCTCGGTCAAACCGGCGCAGTTCCGTCAGGTCTATATCCCCATGTTCACTATCGAGGAAGACCATGGCCCCAAAGTGGCGCCCCTGTATGACTGGCGCCCGCAGAGCACCTATATCCGCCGCCCCCCCTACTGGGAGGGAGCCCTGGCCGGTGAGCGTACCCTGAGTGGCATGCGGCCGCTGGCGGTGTTGCCGGACAACATCACCACCGATCACCTGTCGCCCTCCAACGCCATCATGCGCAGCAGCGCGGCCGGCGATTATCTGGCGAAGATGGGCCTGCCGGAGGAGGACTTCAACTCCTACGCCACCCACCGTGGCGATCACCTGACAGCCCAGCGCGCCACCTTCGCCAATCCCCAGCTGGTCAACGAGATGGCGGTGGTGAACGGCGTGGTGAAGAAGGGGTCCCTGGCCCGCGTCGAGCCGGAAGGCAAGGTGATGCGGATGTGGGAAGCCATCGAGACCTACATGGCACGCAAACAGCCGCTGATCATCGTCGCCGGTGCCGACTACGGGCAAGGGTCTTCCCGTGACTGGGCGGCCAAGGGAGTGCGGTTGGCCGGGGTGGAGGTGATAGCGGCGGAAGGCTTCGAGCGCATTCACCGCACCAACCTGATCGGCATGGGGGTGCTGCCGCTGGAGTTCAAGCCGGGCACCACTCGCCTGACCCTTGGCCTGGACGGCACCGAGACGTACGATGTGGTGGGCAAGCGCCAGCCTCGCGCCGACCTCACCCTGGTGGTTCGCCGTCGCAGCGGCGAGGTGATCGAGGTGCCCATGACTTGCCGCCTCGACACCGCCGAGGAGGTCTCGGTCTACGAGGCGGGTGGCGTGCTGCAACGCTTCGCCCAGGACTTCCTGGAGTCGACGACCCACAAGGCCGCCAGCTGAGATAATAACGCCTCCCAGACTCTCCTTCGCAGGGGAGCTGTGGTGTGCTCCCTCTCCCTTTGGGAGAGGGTTGGGGTGAGGGGACATTCCCCTCATCCGCCCTTCGGGCACCTTCTCCCCGAGGGAGAAGGATCTATCACCCATTTCAGGACAATCCTATGGTCCACACACCTCAAATCAGAATCCCGGCCACCTATCTGCGCGGCGGCACCAGCAAGGGCGTCTTCTTCCGTCTGCAGGACCTGCCAGCGCGCTGCCAGGTACCGGGCCCGGCCCGCGACAAGCTGTTTATGCGGGTCATCGGCAGCCCGGATCCCTACAGCGCCCATACCGACGGCATGGGCGGCGCCACCTCCTCCACCTCCAAGTGCGTGATCCTCTCCAAGAGCCAGCAGCCCGATCACGACGTGGATTACCTCTACGGCCAGATCTCCATCGACAAGGCGTTCGTGGACTGGAGCGGCAACTGCGGCAACCTCTCCACCGGCGCCGGCGCCTTCGCCATCCACGCCGGTCTGGTGGACCCGGCCCGCATCCCGGACAACGGCACCTGCGTGGTGCGGATCTGGCAGGCCAACATCGGCAAGACCATCATCGCCCAGGTGCCGGTGAGCAATGGTCAGGTGCAGGAGACCGGCGACTTCGAGCTGGACGGGGTCACCTTCCCCGCCGCCGAGATCGTGCTGGAGTTTCTCGATCCCTCCGATGACGGTGAAGACGGCGGTGCCCTCTTCCCCACCGGCAATCTGATAGACGAGCTGGAAGTGCCGGATTTTGTTGTAAAGAGCGGCACCTTGAAGGCCACCATGATTGCCGCCGGCATCCCCACTGTGTTCGTCAACGCCGAGGACATCGGTTATGAGGGCACCGAGCTGCGCGACGCCATCAACGGCGACCCAGAAGCACTGGCCCGCCTCGAGGCGATCCGCGTCGCCGGCGCCCTGCGCATGGGGCTCATCAAGACGGCAGCAGAGGCGGCGACCCGCCAGCACACCCCCAAGGTGGCCTTCGTGGCCAAGCCGAAGGATTACCTCAGTGCCAGCGGCAAACAGGTCAAGGCTGGGGACGTCGATCTGCTGGTGCGAGCGCTCTCCATGGGCAAGCTGCACCACGCCATGATGGGCACCTGCGCGGTGGCCATCGGCACCGCCGCGGCCATCCCAGGCACGCTCGTCAACATTGCCGCCGGTGGCGGCGAGCGGGAGGCGGTACGTTTCGGCCACCCGTCAGGCACTCTGCGAGTCGGCGCCCAGGCGCGGCAAGTGGATGGGGACTGGACGGTGACCAAGGCGGTGATGTCCCGCTCCGCCCGCATCCTGATGGAAGGCTGGGTACGGGTGCCGGGAGATGCCTTCTAGCCCGACCATCCCCCTTTGCACCATGAAAAAGAGCCAAGGCAACTGCCTTGGCTCTTTTTTACAACATATTCCACTACCCCAACCCACTTATCATTGTGGTCTGGGCACACACTCCACCTGGCGCGGGATATTCCGCTTGGCATCGCCGCCGATCAGCTGCTTCACCTGACTGGCCGGGCACTGACCATCGTCCACATAGACCTTCTTCCCGTACGCGAGGCCCCCGGGCGGGGGATCCTGCGGCAGATACTCGACGGGGGCCGGGGTGACGATGGCACAACCGGACACCAGGCTCACCACTGGCAACAGCGCCAGCAACATCGCTCTCTTCCATGCAACAGCCATAGGCCACTCCCTCTGTGTGATCGCATGCGCCGGGTTCCCACGGGCCGCATCGACCCAGGCAGTGTAGTCACCCCTGCCCCCGAGCCGATACCCGCCCCCTGCCGCCCTGTGACGGATTCAGACACAGAAAATAGCCATATGGCCGGCGCTAACCACCCACTATATTTCGCCTCGCCGCCAGGGCTCGGCTCAGTTTCCGAGCTTATTTTCCGTAATAGTGCTCGATCAGAGCATCGGCCTCGGCCGGGGCGATCTGCATCTGGGGCCAGCGTGTGGCTTTGTCCCTGATGTCTTTCAGATTCTCCTGCTCCGGGCGAAGCTGGCTGCCGAGCTGGCGGTTCAGGGCATCGTAGCGGTCGATAACCCCTTGCCGGTTGAAGACACCGGGGGTCAAGTCCAGCCGGTAACCCCGAAACAACCACTGCAGCCCCTGATAGACCGCCAGGTGGTAGACGCTGTGGTGATCTTCCTCCTCATAGTAACGGCTGGTGACTTGCAAGTGCTGGCCGGGCCTGGCCGTCACGCTCCGGGCAAACTGGCGCAGGTGATCCCGGTGAAACTCGGAGCGCCCGAAGCCCGGCGTGTAGGGGTTATTGGCCACCGCGATAAACAGGGAGGAGGCGTGCTTGAGAGGACCGGTCAGGGCACGTTCGATACGCTGGTAGTTGGCCGGATAGTCAAACCAGAGGCTGGCATCCACCGAGAGATAGCCCTGAAACTCGCCGGAGTCTCTTGCCACCGTGTCCAGGGTCAGCAGGCCGCCGAGGGAGTGGCCCACCAGCAGGGCTGGCGAGGCGGTGCGATAGCGGCCCTCGATGAGGGGGCGCAGCTCTTTCGTCAGGTACTGCATGAAGGCAGGGCCGCCCCCGGTCTTGGCGTAACCGGCTCCCGCCGGCGCCCCGTTGGGCAGCGCCATGGTGTGGCTCGGGGTATAGTCCCGCATCCGGTCCGTGTTGTGCACCGCCACTATGATGAGGGACGGGATCGCCGGATTGAGCCCGGCCCGCAGCGCCTGGGTGATGCCGGCGACCTCCAGCAGGAACTTCTCCCCGTCCAGAAGATAGATCACGGGGAAGCGCTGGCTCGGCTTTTGGGCATAGTCATCCGGCAGATAGACGCTGTATTGCCGGGTTTCGTCGAGCAGGGCCGAATGATGGCTGAAGCCCTCGGCGTAGTGGAGCAGGCCGGCCTGGGCAGAAGAGAAATGGAGCATGGTGAATAGTACCGCGACGAGTCTGTTCATAAGGTGAGTCACAGCCTGGCGGCGGGGATGCGCCGCTGGCGCCTTGTATGGATGGCACGGGAAACAGCAACAGGGCCAGCGGGCCCTGTTGTCGTGTGGGTTACAGCTTGTAGGTGAAGCCTGCCATCATGTTCGCCGGTTCGCCGTACATGTTGAAGGTGCTGGTCGAGCCGACCCGATAGAAGTACTCCCGATCGAAGATGTTGTAGACGTTCAGGGTCGCCTGCATCTTGTCGTTGATGTCGTAGCGCACCGCCGCATCAAACAGGGCATAGCCCCCCTGATGGGTCGAGATCCCCTTCTGGTTGAACGAGTAGTCGCTGACCGCCGTCATGCCGCCACCAAGGTGCAGCCCCGGTACCCAGTTCGCCAGGTGGTAGTCGGTCCACAGCGAGAGGGAGTGGCGCGGGATGGCATCGAATTTCGGGTTGTGATCCCCGGACTTCTCCTCGATGTCGGTGAAGGTATAGCCCGTCATCACCATCCAGTTCTGGCTCAGGTAACCGGTCGCCTCCAGCTCCACCCCCTGCGTATCCACCTTGCCGGTCGCCCAGTAGGTGTTGGTGATGGCGATGCCCTGATCGTCATAGGCCTGGGCGGCGATATTGCTGTCTTTCATCAGGTAGGCGGTCGCCCGGGTGTTGAGCTGGCCGTCCAGCAGGGCAGACTTGATGCCGGTCTCCCACTGGCTGCCTTCCCGCGGCTTGAGCATGTTGCCGCTCTCATCCTGGCTGGTCTGGGGCTTGAACACCTGGGAGTAGCTGGCGTAGAGCGCGTGTTCATCGGTCAGGTCATAGACGGCCCCGGCATAGGGGGTGAACTTGCCGTTGAACTCACCGGACTCGCTGCTCTGGGCGCCCGAACTCAGGGTGGTGCTGACGGTGTCCAGATCGTACCAGGAGACACGAGCCCCGGTGATCACCGCGAGGGGCTCCAGCAGGCGCCAGGTGACCTTGCCATAGAGGCCGAGCTCGGACTGCTCCTCGTGGTCATTCTTGGTGTAGCTGTAGGTCGGCTTGGCGACAGTGGTCGGATCGAAGTTGAAGACGTTGATCTTGCCGATGTTGCGGTTGGTGTAGGTCTGGATGTCGGACTCGTAGCGCTTGTAGTCGGAGCCCAGCACGAACTCGCTCTTGTGACCAAGCAGACCAAACATCTGACTGTAGTTGGCATCAAACGCCATATTTTTCTGCTGATTCGCCTGACCATTGAACATCAGGCCGGTATTGCCCGCCGCGTCCACCGAGCCGTTGGTGAAGGTCTGCTCCAGCTGCATGTCGTGATCCATGTAGCGGGCCGAGAACTGCGCGACCCCGCCGTTGGCGAAGGCATGCTGGAGGCTCGCGCCCACGTCCGTGGTGTCGGCATCGAAGAAGTCTTCATCCGATCCCAGATAGGTGCTGCGACCAATGTCGAGCATAGTGCCGTCTTTATAGGCCGGCAGCCCGTTGGTGGGCAGTATGTCCTTGGTCTGGTGCAGGGCATACACGGAGAGCAGGGTGCGATCCGAGAGATCGAACTCCAGGGTGCCGTAGTAGGTGCCGTTGTCGTTGTTGTTGTAGTCGACCTGGTTCTTGATGTCGGCGTTGGCCACCACGGCGCGGCCACGCAGCGAGCCCTCTTCGTTGAGCGCACCACCCATGTCCGCTTCCAGATAGTGCCTGTCCCAGCTGCCATAACGCCCGGTGACCGAGCCCTTGAAGGCGTCGGTCGGGCGTTTGAGCACCATGTTGATGACGCCACCCAGCTCGCTGGTGCTGTTGAACAGGCCGGACGGGCCGCGCATGATCTCCACCCGATCGACGGCGGCCAGGGATGGCAGGGTGCCGAACTTGCTCTGCATCGGCGATGGCAAGCCGTTGAGGTTCACCTCGTCGTACTCGTAGCCACGGGAGAAGATGGAGGAGCGACCGCTGTCGTTGACCATGGTGCGCAGGCCTGGGGTGTATTTCGCCAGGTCGTCCACCGCGACGAAGTTGCGCTCCTCGATATAGTCGTTGGTCAACACGGTGATCGACTGTGGAATGTCTTTCAGCGCCGCCGGGGTCTTGGTCCCGACCGTGGCCGAGTCGACGCTGTAGCCGCCCGTCTCCTCCGATGGCGCCATCCCGTAGAGCGGGTTGCCGTAGACGACGACGGTTTCATCCGGCGTGATGTTCGCTGTTTGTGCCCAGATCGGGGAAACAACGGTAACAGCCAGAGCGGCAGAGACGGCCAAAGCCAGTGGGCTTGGCGCTTTATCCTTAAAGACGACCATAGTGAGAGTGACCCCCGAACATAGATGATAATGATTTTCATTTGATTTTGAGGGGGCTAATATAGCATCCAAGTTTCCGCAGTAGTTTTGCGGTTTGGTCATTTAACTCTTCGATCTGGTCAAAGTGCACATGAGTGGCGCAGTAGTAAAAGATACGGCGGTCCGCAAACGCGGCCTGTTTACCGGCAGGGTGGAAAACCTGGTGATCCAGGACGGCATCCTGTTTCATAACAAGGACATAGTCCATAAAGCAGACTTCTCGACCCAGCGCGAGCTGCCGCCTCAGCTGATCATCGCCATCCCGCTGGAGAGCAAGGCGCTGATGACCTATGGCGCCACCCACCGCCTGAGAGGCTGCCGCTTCCACAAGTCAGACCCCATCGTCGCCACCGCCATCCTCTATACCGAGCCCGACATAGTGCAGGGGGCCGCCAAGGCAAATATTCGCAGCCGCAGTATCGTCCTCTCCCTCAGCCTGCCCTGGCTCGAGCAGCAGATGGCCGGCAAGCATCGCGGTTCATTCGAGCGGATCTTCAGCCATCATCTGAGCCGCTTCGACTGGTCGCTGCCCCCGCACCTTGGCCAGATAGCGGAGGCCCTGAACCTCACCAGCAGCCAGAATACCCCCGAGATGCTGATGCGGGAGGCGTTTGCCCTCACCGTCTGGGAGAGTCTGATGGTCAATATCCAGCAGATTGCCTTCGTCTGTGGCCAGCGGCACAACGAACAGCCGACTCGCCTGAAGATGTTGCTGATGGATGAGAAGGTGGACGAGATGGCCCTGGCGGACATTGCCGATGAACTCGGCATGAGCGTCTCCACCCTGCAACGGGCGGCCAAGAAAGAGCTGGGCATCAGCCTGCAGCGCTACTTGCGCGAGCGAAAGTTGCAAGAGGCCAAGGTGAGGCTGGAAGAGCGCAGCATGTCGCTGCAGGAAGCCGCCGAGCATGCGGGCTACAACCACGCGGCAAACTTCATCACGGCGTTTCGAAAGCTGTTTGGCTTCTCGCCAAGGCAGATCATCAGACAGGGCGCGGCAACCACAGAGGCGTGACGGTCGGCGGACCCGGCAACGACCCAATCCCCTTCCCCACCTGGCCCGGCGGCACACAAGGAATCGCAGAAACAAAAAAGCCCAACCGATTCAATCGATTGGGCTATATAGATGGCGGAGGAGGTGGGATTTGAACCCACGGATGGTCGCCCATCGCCGGTTTTCAAGACCGGTGCATTCAGCCGCTCTGCCACCCCTCCGAACGGCGTGCATACTACGTCAAGCCCTTGTTCATATGCAATACATATTTGTTCTGGAACAATGGGCTACAACTGGTTGGAGAGCCGCTTGAAATCAGCACTCGTCATCCTTACATTCAGTGCATACAATGCGTTAACGAAGCGGAATGTGCCGCCTCAACCCGGAAATCAAGAGGACATCAAGATGGATACCCGTTCTATCTACACTGGCACCCAGAGTGCCGCGCGTGACACCAACAAGGTGCTGCGCAACACCTACATGCTGCTTTCCCTCACTCTTGGCTTCTCTGCCGTGGTGGCCGGGGTTGCCACCGTGATGAACATGCCGCCCCTGCACTGGGCCGTGTTCCTCATCGGCGTATACGGGTTGATGTTCCTGACCCAGAAGAACCGCGACAACGGCATGGGGCTGGTGTTCACCTTCGCCCTGACCGGTCTGATGGGCTATAGCCTGGGCCCCATCATCAACATGTACATGAACAACGGTGGTGGCGAGATCGTGATGACCGCCCTCGGCGGTACCGCGCTGACCTTCTTCGGTCTGTCCGCCTATGCCCTGACCACCAAGCGTGACCTCTCCTTCATCGGTGGCATGCTGTTCGTCGGTTTCTGGGTACTGCTGGTGGCCATGGTCGCCAACATCTTCCTGCAGATGAGCGCCCTGAGCCTGGCCCTGTCCGCCATGTTCATGCTGTTCTCCTCCGGCGCCATCCTGCTGACCACCCAGCAGATCATTCGCGGCGGCGAGACCAACTACATCTCCGCCACCGTGACCCTGTATGTCTCCATCTACAACATCTTCCTGAGCCTGCTGAGCCTGCTCGGTGGCAACCGCAACTAAGTACAACCCGTACAGAAAACCCCGCTTCGGCGGGGTTTTTATTGGCCGCCACCCCTGCTAGGGTGGAGGCGAGTCGGTGCGAAAGCCTGCATGAACAGCGCGGCCCTGATTTGGATCAGGGCTCTTTCGTGGCCGACGGACTATCCTCTCGCTTTCGATTCGCTCAAGGGTTGCATCTCTCCCATGCCCATGGTTTTTGTCAGTCTGCTGCACCGTTCACTGATTACTCACTCTACCGATGGCCCTGCACTCAAGGACGGTATTTCCCATGCCCATTGATCTCGCGGGCCTCCTATTGCACCGCCTGCTGAGCGATAGCCACATCAATGTCACTGCACTCAAGGACGATGTCTCCCATGCCCATTGATCTCGCGGGCCTCCTATTGCACCGCCTGCTAAGCGACAGTCATATCGATTTCACTGCACTCAAGGACGGTGTTTCCCATGCCCATTGATCTCGCGGGCCTGCTGCGCCGTCTGCTGAGCGACAGCCACATCTACTTCGCCCTCAAGGTGCTGCTGGCCATAGTGGGGCTGCTCGCCTTCGCCCTGATCCAGGGTGACATCCGGCTCACCGTGCTGCTCTCCCTCGGGGTAGTGGCGGGCGCCATCGCCGAGACGGACGACAGTCTCTGGGGCCGGGTCAAGAACCTCGCCATGACGCTGGTGTGCTTCCTGTTTGCCTCCCTGTGCGTACAGTACCTCTTCCCCACCCCCTGGCTGTTTGCCCTGGGGCTCGCCGGCTCGACCTTTATCTTCGTGATGGTGGGGGCGCTCGGTCAGCGTTACGCCACCATCAGCTTCGGTGCCCTGCTTGTCGCCATCTACACCATGCTGGGAGCCGCCAAGGCACCGGATCTCTTCTACCAGCCGCTGGCGCTCGGCGCCGGTGCCCTCTGGTACGGGCTGGTGTCGCTGCTCTGGCTCTGGTTGTTGCCCTACAAGACGCTGCACGAGCAGCTCGCCCAGAGCTATTTCGCCCTGTCTCGCTACCTGCTGGAAAAGTCTCGCTTCTTCCCGGCCGACGAGCACGGCGCCCAGGCCATTCGCCACAACCTGGCCCAGCTCAACATCAACCTGGTCAACGCCCTTAATCTGACCAAGACGGCGCTCAACGCCCGCCTCAGCACCCGCCACAAGGCGGCGCCCGAGCTCGCCAGCCTGCTGCGGCTCTATCTGCTGGCCCTGGAAATTCAGGAGCGCGCCACCTCCAGTCACTACCCCTACAGCAAGCTGGAGGCCGAGCTCAAGCAAGGCATCGTCCTCGACGGTTTCCAGGAGGTGTTTCTGCAACTCTCTGAGGCGTGCCAGCAGCTTGGCTACGCCATCCTGGTGCACAAGCCCTACGTCCACCACAAGCGTATCCACTGGACCCTGGAGGCCCTTGGCGATCAGCTGGAGTTCACTCACCTCAAGCAGCACTACCCCAAGACGCTGCTGACGCCGATGAAGTTCCTGCGCCGCAATCTGGCCAGCATCAACCAGCTGCTGGCGAGCGCCGAGGAGTTGCAAAATCCGGCCCTGCCCCCCCAGAGCTTGCCCAGCCTGGCAAGGCCTGCGCCCCTGCCGCTGCTGACCCTGTTCAAGCAACACCTAACCCCGAACTCCATGGTGTTTCGCCACGCCCTGCGCCTCACCCTGGGGCTGGTGGTGGGTTATGGCATCTTGCAGGCGTTCCACCTGGACAAGGGCTACTGGATCCTGCTGACCGTCCTGTTCGTCTGCCAACCCAGCTACAGCGCCACCCGCCGACGGCTGGTGCAGCGGATGCTCGGCACCTTCGCCGGCATCCTGATCGGCGTGCCCGTTCTCTGGCTGTTCCCCGAGTTGCATCTGCAGTTGGGGATCATGGGGCTCGCCGCCTTCCTGTTCTTCACCCAGGTGCGCAGCAACTACAGCGCCGCCGTCTGCTTCATCACCCTCTATGTGCTGATGGCGTTCAACCTGCTGGACGGCATCGGCTTCGCCATCCTGGGGCCGCGCCTGCTCGATACCCTGCTCGGTTGCCTGCTCTCCTACGCCCTGGTGGCCTGGCTGTGGCCGGACTGGCAATACAAGCGACTGCCCAGCCTCATCGCCAATTCGCTGTCGGCCAACGCCCGCTATCTCTCGGCGGTGCTCGCCAGCCTGCATCGTCAGCGGGATGAATCCCTCGACTACAGAGTCGCCCGCAAGTGTGCCCACCTGGCCGACAGCGAGCTGGCCATGGCCTGGCAGAGCATGCTGGTGGAGCCGAGCAAGCGCCGCCGCTTCCTGAACCTCTGTTTCACCCTCACCTGGCGCAATCACGCGCTGCTCTCCTACATCTCGGCGCTGGGCGCCCATCGCGACAAGCTCGAGCCCATCGCCGATCTCGACGAGATCAGCCGCCACATCAGCCACACCCTGGAGAGCGCCGCCGGCCACATGGCGGGGGAAATGCCGGCCCAGCTCGAGGGCCAGTGCCCGCTCATCGCCCCGGACAGCAGCGAGGAGCAGCTGATGCTGACCCAGCAGCTCAACCTCATCAGCCAGCTGGCGGACGAGCTGCTGGAACTCGCCAACGAGAGCCGGTTGCTCACGAGGGATCAAGGCGCTACCATGCCCGCCCAATCCCGATAGCCTTATTTGCGAGGAGCCCCCTATGTCTGAGCCGCAGTCTGAACATCATCAGCTGACATTCAATGGCCACACCATCGAGACCGATGCCAAGGGCTATCTGCGTCACATCGAAGACTGGAGCGAGGCGCTGGCACTGGTGCTGGCCGAGCGGGAAGGCATAGTGCTGGAGGAGCCGCACTGGGAAGTGGTGCGCTTCGTGCGGGCGTTTTATCTGGAGTTCAACACCTCCCCTGCCATCCGCGCCCTGGTCAAGGCGATGGAGAAGCAGTACGGCCCCGAGAAGGGCAACAGCCGCTATCTCTACAAGCTGTTCCCGGAGGGGCCCGCCAAGCAGGCCACCAAGATAGCCGGCCTGCCCAAACCGGTGAAATGCATCTAAACACCAGTTGATCTCTTGCTACCCGCCCCCGAACGGGGGCCAAAAAAATACCGCGCCCATCTGTGAAATGAGGCGCGGTATTTTTTATCTGCTTGAACCATCAGGGGTTGTAAGCCACCACAGAGCCACCGAGGCCGGTCATCTGGCTTATCTTGCTCTGCATCCCCTGCAGCTTGGCCTTGGACACGTCCGGTCCGACGAAGACCCGGGTGATCTGGCCTTGCACCGGGGTGCGGGGTGAGGTCTGGGCCGAGTAGCCCGCCGCCCGCAGCTTGCTCACCAGGGCATTGACGCTGTCTGCGTTCTTGAAGGCGCCGAGCTGCAGGATCCAGCTGCCCTGGGCAGGGGCCGCCGCGGCAGGCGCCGGAGTAGCCGGGGTGGTCATCTTGCTCGCAATGAGATCGTCCATGGACTTGATCTGGCCCACCTGCGGCTTGGTTTCCACCGGTTTCTTCACCTCGACCGGCTTGGGGGGAACCGGTTTTGGTTTGGGCTGTTCCACCGGTTTCTTGGCAACCACCTCGGGCTTGGGCTGAGGCTGGGCAACCGGCTGGGTCACGGGCTGCTGCGCCTGGGCGGCCGCTTGATTCTGGTTGGCGGCCAGGGTCACGGCATCGCCGATCTCCTCGACCTGCCACTGCTCGGCCGCCGCCGCTTGCTGCTGGCTGGCGACGTGGTCCGCCGGCAGACTGCTGGCGGCCGAGACCTGCAACGCGGGCTTGGCCGGCTCAAGCTCGGGGCGCAGCGGGATGTTGGCAAAGGCCTCGTCCTTTTGCTCCAGCTTGTTGCCGTCCATCAGATCCGGCAGAAAAATGACAACCAGGGCGACCAGAATAACGGTCCCCACCAATCTGTTTTGAAACTTCGAAGCCAAGTTATTTTCCACCCATGTTACTTAGAACTCACTGCCATTCTTGCAGACCTCAGGGATAATGACTCCCCTGCAACGTCAAGGCCAGATGAACATCTATCCATAAGACCTGACGAGGGATCTTGCGCCCTGAGTCCAGACTCGCGACTAGCCAATCAGGCACTCGCCGCCAGCACATCGGCGACAGTGTAAAACGAGCCGAACACAATGACCATATCATCAGGACTCGAAACGGCCAGCGCCGCCTGATAAGCCTCAGTCACCGACTCAAACAGCACGGCCTGGCCCTGCTCGCCCGGCGTTGCAACCTGTAGGGCTGCGGCCAGCTGGGCGGAAGTGGCGGCGCGCGGGCCGTGCAGGCTCGCGAGATACCAGTCGTCAATCAGACCATCCAGCTCGGCAAGCGACCCCGCCATGTCCTTGTCTTTGAGCATGCCGACCACGGCGCGCCTTTTCCCCTTGCAGGGGATCAGGCGCAACTGGCTCGCCAGATAGGCCGCCGAGTGGGGGTTGTGGGCCACATCGACGATCACCAGGGGCGCGCTTTGCAGCCGCTGCATCCGCCCGGCCAGCCGGGCATTCGCCAGCCCCTGTCGGATGGCGGTCTCCGGCAGCGGCAGCCCCAGAGACTCCAGCGCCGCCAGCACTGTCACCGCGTTCATCAGCGGCAGCGCGGGCTTGGGCAGGTTCAGCCAGTGGTGCAGACCGTGATAATCCCAGTGCTCAGCGTGCTCATCGGCAGAAAAGTCCACCCCGACCTGACGCAGATGGGCACCAAGACGCAGGGCTTCGCTGGCGATGGTGGCTGGCGGATTCGGCTCGCCGCTGATGGCGGGTTTGCCCGCACGGTAGACACCGGCCTTCTCCACCGCCACCGCCTCGCGGGTATCCCCCAACCAGTCGCAGTGATCCAGCGCGATGGAGGTGATCATGGCGACATCGGACTCCACCACGTTGGTGGCGTCGAGCCGACCGCCCAGCCCCACTTCCAGCAGCAGCACGTCCGGTGCGGCGCGCCGGAACAGCCACAAGCCCGCCAGAGTCGCAAACTCGAAGAAGGTGAGCGCTATCTCGGCGCGGGCGGCTTCCACCGCGGCAAAGGCCTCGCAGTGCGCGCCATCGGTGAGCTCAGCCCCATCGATCCGCACCCGCTCGGTGAAGCGCAGCAGGTGCGGCGAGGAGTAGACTCCCACCTTGTAGCCGGCGGCCATCAGTATGCTGGCGGCCATGGCGCAGGAGGAGCCCTTGCCATTGGTGCCTGCCACCGTGATCACCTTGAACGGCAGCTCGGTGAGGCCCATGCGACGGGCGACGGCGCCGACCCTGTCCAATCCCATGTCGATGTTGACCGGGTGGATCTGCTCCAAATAAGAAAGCCAGTCGACCAGCGACCGGCTTTGGGAAGATTGCATCTGTGAACTCATCTTACGCTTAGATTCACTCTTCAATGACCTGAGTATTCATCAGCTTGGCCAACAGGCTGGCCAGGCGGTTGCGCATCTCGCGGCGGTCGATGATGAGATCGATGGCGCCTTTCTCCAGCAGGAACTCGGAGCGCTGGAAGCCTTCCGGCAGCTTCTCGCGCACCGTCTGCTCGATGACCCGGGGGCCGGCGAAGCCGATCAACGCCTTGGGCTCGCCCACGTTGATGTCGCCCAGCATGGCCAGACTCGCGGAAACGCCGCCCATGGTGGGGTCGGTCAGCACGGAGATGAAAGGCAGGCCCGCCTTGGTGAGCCGGTCCAGCGCAGCGCTGGTCTTGGCCATCTGCATCAGGGAGAACAGCGCCTCCTGCATCCGCGCCCCACCGGAGGTGGAGAAGCAGACCAGACCGCGACCTTCCTTGATGCACTCCTCGACGGCGCGCACGAAGCGGGCACCGACCACGGAGGACATGGAGCCACCGATGAAGGAGAACTCGAATGAACAGGCGACGACCGGTACCCCCTTGAGGGTCCCCTTCATCACCACCAGCGCATCTTTTTCTCCCGTCTCTTTCTGAGCGGCAGACAAACGATCCTTGTAGCGCTTGGAATCCTTGAATTTCAAGATGTCCTGCGGCTCCAGCTCGGCCGCGACTTCGCTGCGGCCTTGCTCGTCGAGGAAGCTCTCGAGGCGGGCGCGGGCGCGGATCCGCATATGATGATCACACTTGGGGCACACTTCGAGATTGCGCTCCAGTTCTGCCCGGTAGAGCACCTGTTCGCAAGCGGTACACTTGGTCCACACCCCTTCCGGAATGTTGTGACGACGCGGTGTAGTGATCTTGCTCTTGGGAAGGATCTTCTCAAGCCAGCTCATGGAATTCCTTAATGCTTTTGTGCCTGACAAAACGCATCGTGCCTTGGTAGTTCAATGACTTACGGCGCGATGGCAATAAATGACGGATCATTAAACCACAAATTTTCGGGGCCAGTTACTAAAAACTGGTCGTACCCGGTGCCGAGTCCGGCAGCCAGAGCGGGCCGAGCGGCAACTGCGGCAGGGCGAACTCGGCCGGGTAATCCACGTCCACCAGATAGAGGCCACCCGCCTTGGCGGTCGGGCCGGCCAGATTGCGATCCTTGGCCGCCAGCACCTCGGCAATCCACTCCACCGGTTTGAGGCCCTGCCCCACCAGCAGCAGGGAGCCGGTGATGTTGCGCACCATGTGGTGCAAGAAAGCGTTGGCGCGGATATCCAGCACTATATAAGGCCCCTCGCGGCTGACACAGAGGTGGGTGATGTTGCGCCAGGGGGTGTTGGACTGGCAGGCGATGGCCCTGAAGGTGCTGAAGTCGTGCTCCCCCAGCAGGCTCTGGCCCGCTAGGTGCATCAGCTCGGCGTCTATGGTCTCGTGATAGTGGCTGACGCCGCTGCCGAGGATCGCCGGGCGGTAGTTGTGGTTGTAGATGACGTAGCGGTAGCGACGGGCGGTGGCGCTGAAGCGGGCGTGGAAGCTCTCGTCCACCTGTTTGACCCAGCGCACGGCGATGTCCGGCGGCAGGTTGGAGTTGAGCCCCAGGGTCCAGGCCCCCTCGGCGCGGTTCGCGTCGGTATCGAAGTGGATCACCTGGCCGGTGGCGTGCACCCCGGCATCGGTGCGACCGGCGCACTGGATGGAGACCGGATGGTTGGCGATGCGGCTGAGGGCCGTCTCAAGCTCGGCCTGTACGCTGATCACTTCTCGCTGACGCTGCCAGCCGAAATACCGGCTGCCGTCATATTCAATACCTAGGGCAATTCGCATGGATGACACTTGTCTTATCAGGAAACGGTGAAAGAAACGGGGCGGATTATACCCGCTTGGGCCAAAAAGTCCCAAGTCTGCGGGATCCTGGTGGCCCGGCACAGGCGTCATAACAAAAGAGGGCAGCCCATGGGCTGCCCTCTTCGTCGTCACCAGCGCCTCAACCCAGGCGCTTGAGCAGCCGCTCGGCCTCGGTACGCTGGTGCTCGCTACCCTGGGCCGCGGCCTCTTGCAGCAGCTCGCGGGCGCTCTCCTTGTCGTCGATCTCGAGGTAGGCGCGGGCCAGATCCAGCTTGGCTCCCACCCCGCCATCGTCCGCATCCACGTCAAATCCGGTGGATTCCGGCAACACCTCTGGGAAGCCATCCAGCCCCACGTCCAGGGAGAAGCCCTGATAAGGCTCCTGCTCCGCATTGCTGGCGTTGGCCTCGGCCAGGAGCTTGTCGATCTCCACGTAGTCGTTCGCCTGCACCTGCTCGCGGGGTTTCACCTCGCCCGGGTGAGAGTCAACTTCGGTGAAGGCATCCTCGAAATCGGCGAGAGCCAGCTCGTTGGGATCCCAGGCGGGCGCTTGGGCAGCGCCCTTCGGCTGCGTCGGCTCCAGACCGAGCTCGGCCAGCATGTCGTCCACATCGCTCTTGCCGTAATCGGCCGCCCCGCTCTTCGCCGCCGGCGCCTGGTCGGCGGGCTCGTCGAAGGCCGAGCCGAAATCGCTCAGGTCGAAGTTGGCGAGCTCCTCATCACGGCGACGATCGGTGGCCGTCGACAGCTGATCCTGGGCCAAGTCGGTATCCAGATCTGCGTCCAGCTCGGCAAACAGGGCCGCTTGCAGCTCCTCCTCGCTCAGCAGATCGTCGGCCGGATCATGCCTGGACTTGGGGGTATCGAAGTCGCCCTCATGGGCCAGGTCGAGCTCGGGTACCAGATCCGGATCCCGGTTCGCCGTGGCCACCGCCGGCTCGATGTCGAAGGCGGAGAGCGCCAGATCCCCATCGTCGCTGAAGATGACATCGTTGGACTCTTTGAATGCCGCGGAGTCATCGGGCCCATTGAGATCCGGCCTGGGGTGCATGGGTTCATCGTCGGCGATGCCGACCGTCATCAGCTGATCGAACTCGCTGCTCTCCTCCCCCATCACCATGGCGGTGGATTCGGACAGGCTCTTCTCCTGCTCCTCCAGCTCACGGCGGGCGCGGGCCCGCAGCCAGAGCGTCACCAGCGCCAGCACCAGCAGCACGGGCAACAGGATGATCATGGCAAGGTTGAGCGGCGAGGCGAGCAGTTCCATCAGCCAGTTCTGCTTGTGCACCGGGGCCACCACAGGCGGTACCGGCTTGGCCTTGAGCTCGGCCACCTCTTTCTCCAGCGCGGTCTGATCCAGCAGCTGGGCCTTGAGGGTCTCCACCTCTTCGGTCAGGGATTGCAACCGCAGCTTGAGCCTGTGGTTCATCTCGGTGACCTGACCGAGCTGGGCATTGGCATCTTCCAGCGCCAGCGCCATCTCGGTGGAGGGCTTGCCGACCGGGGCCGCGACATCCGCAGGCAGAGGGGCCGGCACGCTGGCCACGGCCGCGCTGGTCGCAGCCGCCGCGCTCGGGGCTGGCTCGGCCACCTTGACCTGCGCCTTCACTTCGCTCGCCGCGGGCGGCGTACCGACCTTGGGTGCGGCCGCGGGGATAGGGGCCGCCTTGGGCGCGCTGGCAACGGGGGCCTTGGCGGGCGCGGCGGCGACCTTGGTCTCGACCGGCTTGGCGGGCTGGGCATGTTTGTTGGCCAGGTATTTGGGGCTCAGCCCCTTCCAACTGGCGTTGTCGCTGTTGAAGCGCTGGCGAGCCTGGGCATCGGTGATGCGGCTGGCCTCGGCGGCGCTTGGCAGCAAAATGTGGGATCCCACCAGGATGTGGTTGATGTTGCCATCGGCAAAGCTGCGGGGATTCTTGTCGTAGATCGCCACCATGGTCTGGTAGACGCTGACCCTGTTGGAGGGCCTATGCTTGCTCGCCAGACTCCAGAGGGTGTCGGTGGGACGAACGGGGCCATAACTGCCCGCCTGGGCGGGGGCAACCTGACGGACGATGGGCTGTGCCTTGGGCAAGACGACGGGAGCCACGGGCTGGGCCTGAGGCTGTGGTTGCACCGCGGGGGGCGGTGAGCCATCCGGCCCCTTGAGCTCGACAAAGAAAGGCTCGCGCCCCGCCTCGTCGGCCTGAACCGTGCCCAGAAGACCCAATGCGAGTAGCGTTGCCAGCGTTATGCGGGAATGTCCCATATTCGTTCCTTCGGATGATGGCCCTATCACATTGAAAAATCTGGATAGTTACCCCAAAACAATCGGCTCAATATAAATCAGGCGCCAGTCTCAAGCCAGCGATCCGACATATTTAGCGTTCAACTCGTGCCCGGCGCGCACCCAATGCGGGTCAGCGTACCGGAAAGAGTGTAGAAAAAAACTTAATCGACTGATCTCACGCAACATTCCCAACACCGGAGACTGCGTGTTTGGTCACATCTGGAAACCTTGATTCGGGGCGGAGCTCCTTCCCCGCCACCGGGCGACCGCCAGGCTTAGAGGTAGTCACGCACCAGCAGTTCGGCGATCTGCACGCTGTTGGTTGCCGCACCCTTACGAACGTTATCGGCCACGATCCACATATTGATACCGCTCGGGTGAGAAATATCCTGGCGCACCCGGCCCACCAGCACCTCGTCCTTGCCGGTGGCGTCGCGCACCGGGGTCGGGTAGTCGGCGTCGTCATCGAACAGGGTGACGCCCGGCGCATTGCGCAGCAGCTCCTTGACCTGCTCGGCGTCCAGCGGCTGGTGCAGCTCGACGTGCACCGCCTCGGCGTGGCCGTAGAACACCGGCACCCGCACGCAGGTGGGGTTCACGGCGATGCTGGCATCCCCCAGGATCTTCTGGGTTTCCCACACCATCTTCATCTCTTCCCGGGTGTAACCGTTGTCGGTGAAGCTGTCGATCTGCGGGATCAGGTTGAAGGCGATCTGCTGCGGGTAGAGGGTCGGCTCCACCGGACGGCCGTTGAGCAGGTGGGCGGTCTGACCCGCCAGCTCGCTCACCCCTTCCTTGCCGGAGCCGGAGACGGACTGGTAGGTCGCCACGTTGATGCGGGCGATCCCCACCTCATCCTGCAGGGGCTTGAGCGCCACCAGCATCTGGATGGTGGAGCAGTTCGGGTTGGCGATGATGTTGCGGTTGCGAAAATCTGCCAGGGCGTCCGGGTTCACTTCCGGAATGACCAGAGGCACGTCCTCGTCGTAACGGAAGCAGGAGGTGTTGTCGATGACGATGCAGCCGTGCTCGGCGGCGATCGGCGCCCACTTGGCGGAGACCTCGGCGCCGGCGGAGAAGAGCGCGATCTGCACCTGGCTCCAGTCAAACTCTTCCACGTCCAGGATCTCGACGTTCTTGCTGCCAAAGCGCACGGTATCACCGGCGCTGCGACTGGAGGCCAGCGGGTAGAGAGTGTCCACCGGGAAGGCGCGCTCCGCCAGGACTTCGATCATGGCTTCACCCACGGCGCCGCTCGCGCCCAATACCGCTACGTTGAATTGCTGACTCACTGATGTTCTCTCCTGTGATGATGACGGTGACGGCTGGCGTCACCGCTGGCAGGCAGACCTGCCTGATATGAGGGTTGAGGAGCCGACTCGGGTCGGCTCGGGCCGGGCGACATCGCCCTGGCCGGTGTTGCATCCGGTTTAGCCGGCTTGGACCATGAAGCCGAGCCGGGCCAGGGTCTCGCTCGCGAAGGGGCCACGCACCTGCAAGGAGGATAGCTCCCGTCGCTCCGGGTAATGTTTGCGCTGCTCATCGAAGCTGCCGGGCTGTGCCAGTCGGTTGCGAAAACGGGCGTCGTCCCGGCGCACGTCATAAATAAGGTGCACGAGTTGCTTGATAAGCGCCTGATCCGTGCCCTGACCCGGCGTCAGCTCGCGCACCTCGGGGGCAGGCAGCAGGGCTTGCAGATCCTGGCGCGGCGTGCGACCCAGCTGCTGGCAGAGCGCCTGATAGAGCATCCAGGTGCCGCGCGCCTTGCCTTCCAGGCTGTAACCGGCGATGTGCGGGGTCGCTATCTCGGTATGAGGCACCAGCGCCTTCAGCGGCTCGGGCTCCCCTTCCCAGACGTCCATCACCAGCCGCAGGGGCGCATCGCCCTGCTGGCGGACGAGCAGGGCCCGGTTGTCCCACACCTCGCCGCGGGAGGCGTTGATAAGGAACTGCCCGGCTGGGCGGGCGGCGATCTGCTCTGCATCCAGCAGGTGGAAGGTGGCATCGTCCCCGCTGCGGGTCAGTGGCACATGGAAGCTGACGAAATCGGCCTCAAGCGCCGTCTGGTAATCCACAAAACTGGCGGCGCCCTCGGTGCGTGCCCTGGGCGGATCGCAGCGCAGCACCTTCATGCCGAGCGCCTCGGCCTTGCCCGCCACGCACTCGCCGGTGTTGCCCGCGCCTATGACGGCGAGGCTCATGTCGCTCAAGACCAGCTCATGGCGCTCCGCCACAACCAACAAGGCCGAGAGCACATAGTCACCGACCGAATACTTGTTGCAACCGGGGGCGCTGAAGAAGGGGATGCCCCTGGTGGCCAGCAGCGACTTGTCGATGTGATCCGTGCCTATGGTGGCGGTGCCGACGAATGCGAGCCGCGGGCTGCTCGCGAGCAGGCTGGCATCGACCCGGGTCACGGAGCGCACCAGCAGCACGTCCGCATCCTGCAGATCCGATGCCGAGATCTGCCGCCCGAGCAGGGGGACCACCTCGCCAAACTCGGCAAACAGCTCCCGGGCATGGGGCATATTTTCATCAACGACGATTTTCATCAGTTTCTCTTATGAGCTTGAGGGTCACAACCGGCCACAGGGGCGACATTCTAGCGCAAAGCGCCTCGAGTTTCAGATGCTTATTCTCATGGTCCAAGGGCGAGAGCGGCCATATCCAACCTGACATAAGGCGCCTCGAGACCCCGTCCAGGGATTTCCCCTCCCAGCCACGATGGCAGGCACCAATATGTAACCGCATGTTGTTGCCCCTGCCCCGCGACTTGACCCGGGGATCCTGGCTGGCACAATGGCGCCTCTTTTTTAGCGGCCGCCGGGCCGCCCCGTTAAGAGCCTCGTCATGACAACGCTACCCTCTTCGCTGCCACGCCGTCAGGTGCTGGGTTTTAGCGCCGCCCTGATCCTGCCGCTGGTACTGCTGGCCTGCCTGCCCTGGCAACCCTTCATGCAGCATTCCCTGCAATCGGCCTGGCTGTGGTGGCCCTATGCCCTCACCCGCATGGTGGACGTGCCCGGCATCGCCCTGACCATAGCCGCCCTGCTGCTGCTGACCCGACACAAGCTGACGCTGGAGAGATCCGCCCTGCTGGCCCTGGGGGCGGCGCTGTTTGCGGTGCTGGTGGGGGACTGGGTGATCAAGAGCCTCATCAAGCAGCTGACCGAGGAGCCCCGCCCCTATCTGCTCTGGCTGGAGGGTCAGAACCTCATCCCCGCCATTCGCCAGTTCTATGCCGCCAGCCCAGATCTGCGCAGCGAGCAGGTCCACGCGGCGAGCCAGTTGCTGGCGCTGCCCCAATGGCTTGGCAACCACTGGCAGGGCGAGGTGAACTACGCCTTCCCCTCAGGCCACAGCATCGCCGCCATGAGCCTCGCCCAGTTCTTCGGCCTGATCTGGCTGGCCCGCGCCCCCAGAGGCGCCTGGCTGCTGCCGGTCTGGGCCGTCGCCATCGCCCTGTCACGCACCCTGATCGGCATGCACTGGCCGCTGGACGTGCTGGCGAGCGCCCTGCTCGGCAGCCTGACCGCCCTGCTGGCCGCCCGCTGGTGGCTGCACCGTTACTGACTCGTCAGCAAGATACGCAGCGCATCAATGACAACGGGCACCCCAGAGTGCCCGTTTTACTATCCGTCGTGCGGGCTATCAGCCCTTGCTCTGCCAACCTTGGGGGTACTTGTAGCCTTGGAAGCGCTTGGCGGCATAAGCCTTGAACTCGGGGGAGTTGTAGGCGTCGATCACGTCCTTGGCGAAGGGTTTGGCCGCGTCATCGCTCTTCACCACCACCCAGTTGATGAAGTCGTAGCTGCGCTCGAGGAAGAGCCCTGTGCTGAACGGGATGCCGCTGGAGGCGGCGAAGTTGCCGTTGATGACGGAGAAGTCCACATCTTCGCGGGAGCGGGGCAGCTGCGCCGCTTCCAGCAGCACCAGCTTGATATTGTGCGGGTTCTTCACCACATCAAACTCGCTCGCCTTGAGGGGGTTGATCCCCTCTTTCAGGGTGAGCCAGCCAAGATCTTGCAGCATCAACAGGGCCCGCGCCTGGTTGGTGGGGTCGTTCGGGATGGCGACAGTGCTCCCTTCCTTAAGCGCCTTCAGCTCGGCCAGCTTGCCGGAATAGAGCCCCATGGGGCCGGTCGGCACCTGGGTGATGGGGGCCAGGGACAGGCCCCTGTCCTTGGCAAAACTCTCAAGGTACGGCTTGTGCTGGAAGCAGTTCACATCGAGCGAGCCGTCGGCCAGGGCGATGTTGGGGGTCACGTAGTCGGTGAATTCCACCAGTTTCACCTTGTAGCCCTTGGCCTCCAGCTGCGGCTTGATGGAGTCGGTCACCATGTCGGCAAAATCCCCCACCGTGGTGCCGATCACTATCTCCTGCTTGGCCGGATCGGCGGCAAGGGCGGTGAAAGAGACGCTGCCGGCGAGCAGGGCAAGGGCGGAGAGTTTGAAGAAGGAACGGCGCTGCATGGGGACTCCTTGTCGTACTGATCATCGAAACGGTGGCCGGGTTGCGGTCTTTGCCACGACGGGCAGTACCACCACAACCATCTAGCCATCCAAATGGCTAATTTCAGCCACCATAGCAGAGCCTTTCGACTTCGCCAAGCAACAAAATCGGGCAAGCTTAACCGCAAGGTAGTTAAGCCCCTCATGTCTCCAGCACAGAAAATCTTTGATAAACCACACAGTTATCCCATTGCACCCTCCCCCGGTGGGCTCGGCTGGCCTATGGTGGTGTTGGGATGTCGCCAGGTTCGGGCAACCCAGCATACTCGCCGGGAGAGAACGGATGGTCTGCAACTTGCGGGGAAGTGAGGCGGGACATCCATTCGCACTCGGCAATCCGACTGCAACAAGGTGCTTTCAACAATCTGGGCCCAACAAAAAGCCCCGCCGTCATCGACGGCAGGGCCTTGGCAATGCACGGCTGGCGCCGGTTTATTTGACCGCCTTGCTGGCGTTCTCCATCGCCTGCTTTTGGTAGGTAGCCTGGAGGGCGGTCTGGCGATTCTGCTCCGCCAGATAGCAGGTGTCCTTGCTGATCCCCTGCGCCTGGCAATCCGCCATGCGTTGCGCCGGGCTGGAACAACCGGCCAGGAGGCCGATCAGGGGGACAAACAGGATTATTTTCTTCATGGTGATACCCATCGTTAATAAAATATCGTCCGACTACGAAGGCATGGTCATTCCCACTACAGAGACCGATGACAGCCGATGCCGCTCGCCACGCCGGGCGAGCACGGCTGGTGACCCGTCTCATGGCGCGGATACTAACCCCGCCCGCCGGGGGCGTCAGCGCAAAATTTGTTTCGAGATGTACGAGGCAATGGGTCTCAATATGGCGCCCTTTCTCATCCGCTATTTATCGAGGAGACAGTAATGCTGCAGAGCAACCAGACCGGCCTGCTGGTCGTCGACATTCAGGGCAAGCTGGCCCGATTGGTGGAGGGGAGTGAGGAGCTGATCGCCAACACGGCGCGGCTGGTGCAGGGGGCGCAGGCCCTGGGCTTGCCGGTGATCTGGCTGGAGCAAAATCCGGACAAGCTCGGCGCCACCGTGCCCGAGCTGCAGCCGCTGCAAGCCGGCAGCCCAGTGCTGGCCAAGTTCAGCTTCGGTGCCCTGGGGGAGCCACGGGTGGCGGCGGCCCTCGTCGAGAGCGGGGTCAAGCATTGGCTAGTGTGCGGCATCGAGGCCCATATCTGCGTCTACCAGAGCGTGCTGGGGCTGCTCGATAGCGGGGCCGGCGTCTCGCTGGTGGTGGATGCAACGTCGTCCCGCACCGCCGCCAACCGGGAACTCGCCATCGGCCAGCTGGCGGCACGGGGCGCACATCTCACCTCGGTAGAGATGTGCCTCTACGAGCTGATGGAGGACTGCCGCCATCCGGCGTTTCGCCCGATCCTGGTCCTCGTCAGATAACCTCCCCCAATCGCTCCTGCAGATAGCGATAGCCGCCGGCGCCATCCGGCACGAAGCTCAGGCGGTGGCTGAGGCCGGGAGGGGCATCCTCGGCGTGGTGGGAGACAAACAGCAGCTGGGTGCCCTCGCCGATGAGGCGCACCACCATCTCCCGCACCAGGTGGCGGTTGAGGGGATCCAGCCCCTGCAACGGCTCGTCCAGAATGAGCAGCGGCGGATGCTTGACCAGGGCGCGGGCGATGAGCACCAGCCGCTGCTGACCGAAGGAGAGGCTGTGAAACGGCAAGGCCCCCTGCTCCCCCAGCCCGAGCAGGACCAGCCACTGGTTGGCGAGGGCCAGCTGGCGATCCCCGGGGCGGCTGTAGAGGCCGATGGAGTCGTAAAAGCCCGACAAGATCACCGTCTGCACAGAGCAGTTGACGCGGTAGTCCAGGTGCAGGGCCGGGCTGACCAGCCCGATGTGGCGCTTGATCTCCCAGATGCTCTCGCCGCTGCCCCGGCGCACTCCGAACAGATGCAGATCGTTGCTGTACCCCTGCGGATGATCCCCGGTGATGAGGGAGAGCAGTGTCGACTTGCCCGCGCCGTTGGGGCCCACCAGCTGCCAGTGCTCCCCCTCCGCTATGGTCCAGTCGAGCCCGTCTATGACCACCTGCTCCCCGTAGGCGACTCGCAGCTTGCGCATCTGCACCCGGGGGCCCGCAGGCAAGGGAGTGGGGGCCGCCAGGGGCGGCGGCAGCTCTGCCAGGGTTCCTTCGACCCGTGCCAGCTGGGCCACCTCCCGACTCTCCAGCACGGCTGCTCGCTCTCCTGCCAGCAGCAGGCAGCGCTCCCCGAGCAGGCCCAGGTAGCTGACGAAGGGGGGGATCTCGTCGAAGCGGTTGACGATCACCACCAGCCGTTGCCCCTCCCCAACCAGCTGGGCCAGCAGCGCCATCAGCTCGTGGCGCGAGCCCTGATCCAGCCCATCGAACGGCTCGTCCAGCACCAGCAGCTCGGGTCTGGACAACAGGGCGCGGGCCAACAGCAGCTTGCGCCCCTCGCCGCTCGAGAGATAACGGTAGGGGCGCTCCCAGAGCCCTTCGATGCCAAAGCGTGTCAGCAGGGTCCGCGCCTCAGGCTCCTCCCCCTCCTCCAGCATCAGGCTGGATACCTGATAGCCCGCCTCCTCCTCTTCCCCCAGCATGTCGGTGTTGCGCCGCTGATAATCCCGCTCGCCGAGTTGCTGCTGAGATTCGAACGATAGGCGCGCCGCCGCCAGTTGCCCTTGGGCCTGCCCCGATTGCAGGGCGAGCTCGCCGCACAGGGCCGCGGCTAGCGCCGTCTTGCCGCTGCCGTTGCTGCCGACGAAGGCCCAGCACTGCCCCGGTGAGAGGGTCAGTTCGGGAATGAAGAGGGTGCGATCGCCGCGAAGGGCCAGCCTGGCCGAGTGCCACTGCAATAGGGTCATGAGTCCATCCTGTTAACCTGTCTGTCGCTACCTTAACAGGGATCGCGGCGGACAACAGCCATGGACGGCACAGGGGAGAGCCAGGGCTGGCATCCCTCTATGGGTGTAAAAACAGAGAGAGCTATAGACAAAAAGATCATTAGCAATGGATGCGAATAGCTCTCAATAAAACATGATCTTGGTCCCGTTTATACCCCCATATGGGCTTATTTGAGATTTGTATGAACCCCTTCACAACTCTTGAATGGAGAGTCTTTTGAATCGCAATTTCTCATGTATAGATGCCAGCGCACCTCGGACGGTGCGCCCTTAAGATGGAGTTTATCAATGAGAAAAACATCACTAGCGTTGGCAATCACGGCCCTGCTCTCGGCCCTGCCTGTCACTTCGGTTCAGGCGACAGAGAGTTGTACCCCCCTCACCGGCAGAGAAGCCAACCTGGACACCGGCCGCACCAGCGCAGAACGCTGCCTGCCCGGCATCAACCCTCTGCAAGATCAACAGTGGCACCTGCTCAACAGCGGTCAGGATTCCTTCAGCGCCCGTGGCGGCGTAGCGGGCAATGACCTCAATCTCTGGTGGGCCCACCGCACCTCGGTGCTCGGCCAGGGGATCAACGTGGCCGTGGTAGACGATGGTCTGGCCATCGCCCACCCGGATCTGGCGGACAACGTTCGCCCCGGCTCCAAGAACGTGGTGACCGGCAGCAATGACCCGACCCCGACCGATCCGGACAGCGCCCACGGCACTTCCGTCTCCGGCATCATAGCCGCGGTGGACAACGCCATCGGCACCCGGGGGGTGGCCCCCCGTGCCCAGTTGCAGGGCTTCAACCTGCTCGACGACAACAGCCAGCAGTTACAGCAAGATTGGCTCTATGCCCTCGGCAGCAGCCAGGCAAGCAGTGACAACCGCGTCTTCAACCAGAGCTACGGCATGAGCCTGGTCGACCCGCAGGGGGCCAACGGGCTGGATCAGGTGCAACTCGATCGCCTGTTCGAGCAGATGACTCAGAAGGATCAAGGGGCGGCCTATATCAAGGCGGCGGGCAACGGCTTTAGCCGCATCGCCGCCGGCAACTATGTGCTCAACCGCACCGGTGGCGAGCTCAGATTGCCGTTTGAAAACAGCAACATCGATCCCTCCAACAGCAACTTCTGGAACCTGGTGGTCAGCGCCAGCAACGCGGACGGCGTGCGCTCCTCCTACTCCAGCGTCGGCAGCAACGTGTTCCTGACGGCCCCGGGCGGCGAGTACGGCACCGCCTCCCCTGCCATAGTGACCACCGACCTGCCCGGCTGCGACATGGGCTACAACCGGGTAGACGATCCCAGCACCAACCGGTTGCACGGCAACCCGGCGCTGGATGCCAGCTGCGACTACAACGGCACCATGAACGGCACCTCCTCGGCCACCCCGAACACAGCCGGCGCCATGGCACTCTTGATGTCGGCCTATCCGGATCTGTCGGTGCGGGATCTGCGGGATCTGCTGGCGCGCAATGCCACCCGCATCGACGCCAATCAGGCGGCGGTGCAACTGAGCTACAGGGCGGCCAACGGCCAGCAGCGCCAGGTGACCGGGCTGGAAGGCTGGGAGCGCAACGCCGCCGGGATCTGGTTCAACCCGACCTATGGCTTTGGCCTCATCGATGTGAACAAGACCCTGGCGAGCGCCGCCACTCACAATCCCCTGCCGCCGCTGGTCCAACTGCCGTGGCAGAAGGTGACGGTGCAGGATCGCGCCGCAGGCGCCATCCCGGATCTGGGCAGCGGCCCGACCACCTCCAGCACCCGGGTCGATCAGGCGCTGACCGTGGAAGCGGTGCAGGTGCTGGTCACCCTGGATCACCAGCGTCTGCCTGACTTGCTGATCGAGCTGGTCTCCCCGTCCGGCACCCGCAGCGTGCTGCTCAACCCCAACAACAGCCTGGTGGGGCAATCCCTCGACCGGCAGCAGCTGAGATACGTGCGCACCAAGGGGCTGCGCGACATGCGCATGCTCTCCCACAAGTTCTACGGGGAATCCGCCGAGGGTGAGTGGCAACTGGCGGTGACCGACGTCGCCAGCGGCACCCGTCAGGTCTCCTTGCTCAATCGCGGCACCAATGTGCGCAGCACCCTGACCGAGCGCAACAACAGCCAGCCGGGTCAACTGCTCAACTGGTCCCTCAAGGTGATCGGCCATGACGCAGCCCCTCTCTAACGTGCACAGGAGTCACAACATGAAACACAGCTTACTCAGCCTTGCCCTGGCAAGCCTGCTGGCCTCGGTCTCCGTGTCGGCCACGGCCGACGAATCCGTGGTGGTCGATGGCAAACAGTACCGCACCATAGAGGTGAACGGTCAGACCTACCTCACGCCGGATAACGGCAGCAAGAAGCGGGTCGCCCGCAGTCTGGATGGCAAGGCGGTACAACCCAGCCTGCGCAGCGGCGACGTCTTGTTGCAAGGGGTCGCAAGCCCTGAGCTCATCGTCAGCGGCACCCTGCTGGTGGCGGCCGAGGATGCCGAGGCGAAGGCGCTGGCAAGCCGCCACGGTCTGCGCTTCAAGCAGAGCAGCGGCGGCATCGCCCTGCTGGAGGCCAAGCCAGGCACGGATCTCAACGCCATCGCCAGTCAGCTGAAACAGGAGGGCATAGAGGTGCAGATAGAGCTGGGGGGCGCCCAGCAGCAGCCCAAGTGAGATAGCATCCGATCCCGCGGGATCACGTCAAAGGGGCCACTGGCCCCTTTTTCATGGTCGGCCGGTCGCCGATGGATGTGATGGGAGAAGACGCCAGGATCCTGGCAAGGGGAGATGGCCCGCATCCGGGCTCCCTCTGCCACGCCTCGCGCCCGGCTGGCAAGCGGGCGCGGTCAACGCCCACCAACCACCGCACAGAAGGGTGGCAGGATTGTTCCATCAAAGGCCGGTGGCGCGGTAGATGCGATCCTTGCCATCTTGCTTGGCGCGGTACAACGCCTGATCGATCAGCTCCATCAGCTCCTCCGGAGTGCGCCCCTCGGCCGCACCGATGCCGCCGCTGAAGGTCACCTTCATCGCATCATCCCGCCACTTCATCTCACCCACCCCCTGGCGCCACAGCGTCATCATCCATTCGGCCTCGGCCAGGGTGCAGTGTTCGAACAGGGCGACCAGCTCCTCGCCACCATAGCGGCACAGGGACGCCGCATTGGCCAGCCGCTCCTGCCCGAGCGAGGCGCAGCGGCGCAGCACCACATCACCGACGGCATGGCCATAGCCGTCATTGATGCTTTTGAAGTTGTCGAGATCCACCAGCGCCAGCACGAACGGCTTCCCCTCGCTGTGCAGTTGCCTGAGCCGTTCATCCAGGAAGCGACGATTGTAAAGACCGGTCAGCGCGTCCCGATTGGCCGCATCGTGCGACGCCTGCAAGCGATCGGAGACCAGATTCAGCTCCTCGTGCAGCTCCGCTATCTCCGGGAAATCGGGCAGGATCATCGTCGCCCTCTCCTGCGTCGAACTCAAACGCAGCAGGCGCACCATCTGGATAAGCCCCCCGATCAGCGCCGACAGCCGCAAGCGAAAGAGGATCGCCATCACGATGAACAGAGCGCTCGACAACAGCAGCAGCACCATGACGGCACCGCCCCCCACCAGGGCCACCGCGTCTCGCCTCGGCTGCGTCGTGATCGCCAGTATGTTCGAACGCCCCGGCAGGGCCTGATAAGCCACGTATTGGCCGATCTTGTCCGAGAAGAAGGTGCCGGATGCCCCCTCCAGCCGCGCTAACCAGGGATAGGCGACGACCTGCCCATTGAGCTCGGCCTGGGAGTGGACCAGGATCTGGCCGGTGGTTCGGTCAAACAGCAGGTGATTCAAGCCGTTGTCCCGGTAGAGCATGGTGCTGAGCCGCTGCGACCAGGCGGGCAGGTTGATGTCGAGGCTGATGACGCGATCCTTCACCCCGTCAAAGGGCTTGAGCCGATGGGAGACGGTCAGGGTATAGGCCCCGGTCAACCCGTCCTGATAGGCCCCGGTCCAGTTGAAACCGGACGTGCCGAGCGCCCCCTTGAACCAGGTGCGGCTCGTCGAGTCAAGCTTGCTGGCATCCCAGGCCAGATCCTGCTCCTCGTCGTTGGAAAAACTCTGCCCGCTCGAATCGGCGTAGTAGATCAGGTTCAACTGATTGCCGAGCGTCACCTTGCCATTCCAGAGGTTGCGACTGTAGGCCTTGGTCTCGTCGGAGAAGGTCAGGGGGCGCAGTTCGTCGGCGTTGACCTCGGTGGCCAGCACCTGCTCCACCTGCTCGAGGCTCTCCTCTTCGGCGATCGCGATGGCGTGGTTGAGAATGATCAACTTCTGCTCCACCGCGGCGCGGTGGTTAAAGATAGAGAGTGCAAATACACCGCCGATCCCCAGCAACATGGGCATGGCCAGTAACCAGAAATATTTGGTACTGAAAGCATATTTGGTCGTTGGACGGACGGTGTGAGACATGCAGGAGACCCTCGATATATCTCATGGTATGGCCCCGACCCGCTCGCGATGAAGCAGGCATCAGCCCGCCTTGTCCATATTGGCGACAAGGTTCAGTCAGGGAAATTCATTGATGCACAGCATCACGCCGATATGGATATCAGCCATCAATGCATTGTGATTCATCGCCATTGCTCCCTTTTTATAAGATGAGAGGTGCTGGCGTTTTATTTTCTGCATGTCCATATAAAAGCACGGTCGAATATTTTTAATATGTGTTTACCGCATTGCTTCGAACCGATGAGGTTATTCAGCTGTCACTGACTCGAGATGAGGCTGCGTGATAATTTTGCCCGCCAGTAAAAACCCTGCCCCTGCACATAACCATGTAACTTGACGAAAGCGAGGTGATGTTTATTTTCGATCCCCTCGAGGATCACATTGTCATGACCCCATGCCGCCGTGAGCCGGGTCATGGCGGTGTCATCGCACCGGGTGAAACTGCGCCAGAAGAATTGCTTATTGACCCTGATGCCATCGAACAAGGCTGATGACACATGGTCCATGGACAGCAAGGATTCGTCGGCATTGTTTATCCATAACTTGACCCCTGACTGTCTGAGCCTCGCCATATTGCTCAACGCCACATCAGAGATGCCCCCGGCGATATCCGCCATCTCGAAGGCCATGCTCAGTCCAAAACCCGATATCAACGCACTGAAATCGTCCCAAGAGATAAAACACTCCATCAACGTCAGGTCGACACTGAGAAACGCCGTGTGATAGAGGCCATTGTCGTTTTTATGCAGCGCCTGGAAGAACGCCAGTTGCTGTGTGAATAGCCATGTGGCGTAAGGAGTGGCCATGCTGTTGAAATCGGCTTTAGAGAAAACAGCCTTATGTTCTGAAAATGAAATAACTTCAACTGCCATAATATCCCCGGCATGGAGATGGGCGATGGGTTCAATCGTGTGCCGGATATAGTGAGAAGTTTCGGCGCTATGGCAAATGGTGATCGTCATCCGCTATTACCCCTCCTGAGTGGCGTGGATAGAATAGGGTGACAGCCACCAGGCAATGACAAAAAAAATAACTCGAACGAGTCACTCCCTCATCTCGGATATCCACCCCAAACATGGCCACCTCTTTACCAACCCATGCCATGACCCTGTCTGGCCCACCGACTTCTCCCCTTATGCGGCGCTATTATCAATTCGCTTGCTGTATCCAGACTGAATCATTTTATGCTCAAAAAATAAGGAAACAGGTGAAGGACCATAAAATCACACAGCCATTGCAAAGCAATAAAAACGTTATATAACAATGCGGTACAGGAAAACAACTGAGAGAAGGGGGGAGAATGAGCAAGATGAAAAAGTGGATTTTCAACATTCTTTGGAATTAAATCCTGAGCCATTGCACTTATCAACATCGAGGACAGCAATAAGAAAGCGCTTTCAAGACCAGTCTTTATTTCATGGCGAGGAGACAACCCATAAGAAGCCTGGCGTCTGACAGGTTCCCATAATTCTCCTTATTTCTTGATGTGATACTCAGATGTTATCGATAGCGGTGACGAAGGTTATTTCCATGGGAAACGGCGCCATTGGGGCGCCGATTTATCATGAGTGGATTGAACCAGCCCGAGATCAGCCAGCCTTGTGCCTCCTCCCCGGACAGCGCCAGGGGATAAAGCCCGGGCCATCGGACGGTTTCGCATACACTGACCCGAACGAGGTCGATATGCGGACGCTAGGTTAGCTTCGATGGGCGGATCCTGCCATGGCCTCAGTGCCAGTGGGCATGGCGCGACAGCTTCGCTCGCCAATGAAATCCCTGCCCCTGCATCAGCCCCTGGGCCCTGACAAAGGAGAGGTGGTGCCTGTTCTCGACGCCCTCGACGATGACGCTCTTGTTGCCCCAGACCGCGAAGGCATGCTCCATGAAGGCCGCGTCATTCCTGTTGAAGCATTGCCAGAAGAAGCGCTTGTTTATCTTGATGCCGCTGAAGGCGTGCAAGATATCGGCAGGCACCTTGTACAAGGCGTCATCGGCATTATTCAGCCAGAGCGTCACTCCCAGCTCCTTGAGCTGCAGGAGACGCTCCAGGGCCTGCGCTGACATGCCATCGACCAGGCTGGCCGTGTTGCAGCCGATGCTCAGCCGGAATTGGAGGATAAAGGGGACGAAGTCTTGCCATGACAACCAGTGCTCAAACAGGCTGGGGGGCACGTTGACAAAGGCCGCACGGTAGAGCTGGGGCTCGTGCAGGTTCAGTTTCTGAAAAAACTCCAGCTGTCGCGTCAGCAGCGAGACCATGGGGTACTGCTCGACATCGCCAAAGTACGACTGATCGAGCAGAGCCTTGCTCTCGGAGAATGAACAGACTTCAAATGACAGAATATGGCCGGCATCGAGCTCGACGATGGGTTCCAGGGCGTGCCTGATGACCCCTAACTGCGCCCTCTCCAGATGGTCAGTCATGGCTAACCTCGACGGTGAATCCCGAGCGGTAGGGGTAAAATATGTAGCCGGCTCTGGCGACCGTCACCAGACAACGGCAATCCTGATCCACCCTTCGCAAGAGCTTTCTGATATTGGACAATGCCACCGACACCGTATTTTCACACACAATCCGGCCATGCCAGACGCTGTTCAATATTTCATCCTTGGACACCAGATAACCGCTGTTGCTCACTAGGTATCGGAGGACACTGGCTTCTCTCGAGCCCATTCTTATTATTTGACTCTGCTGCGTACCGGCAAAATACAGAAAGGTAAAAGTACCATTCATCAGATCGACAACGATGCTTCTGTCCTTGTTTACCAAGTAAATTGCCGCTGCGCGTTCTTTGCGCTCTTTTATCATTTCAAATTCAAGCATAACCAGCCTCCGTGTTCACCGTAACCGACGATCCTGCATCCCCTCTGCGCTCCGTCATGACCGCCCAATCGTCGTGTTCAGGTTGAACAACGGTATTCTCACAGAAGTGGTGCGTGAATTGATGATAATAAAATAATTTATTCAAAAAATAATAAATTACATATATAACAGTAACATACGCAAGATCATTCGATTAATAGGACTCATGCGGGCGGAATTTAATCTCTTTAAAATGCATGAATTGCAATTTATAAAACTGCAAATTTTATTTTTGTTAAAAAAGATGATGGAGCTAACACTCAGCATCTGTGTCGGGTGAGTGCCCGCCCGGGTGATGTGGGACGAGATGGCCAGCTTGATGAGAATAATGCCAATATGCGGGATCTCACCCTGCTGGGCAGGGCTCTATTATCAGGGGATATGTCAGTACGGGATCCCTATCGCCAATATATCGGGCCAGTTCGGCCTTATTAATAAGAGGCCGACCATAGCCTCTATGGAGAATAAATTGGTTGGTATCCACCAGATGTCGCCTAAATAATAACCTGAATGGTTATTTAGGCAGCTCTCTAGTCCTGCTTCAATCCGATAAGATAATAGGATGAGGCGCCTGCTTCACATTACCGTCCATGGCGGTGCCATCACCCTATAGCCGCCCTCTCTTCGGGCACCACGCCATCAGCCTCACCACTTCCCCGGCCAATGGGATCGGGGTCACAACTTGCTCCTCTTGCTCCCAACGGCACATTTCTCGCTCCCCCGGGGCAATGCTGGCCTGCGCCAACTTGTTAACCTGCTCCTGGCCCATTTCATCCACACCCAAGGATGAGCCCGCCCTCTCTGCCCATGGTAAACCGCCACCAGAGCGGCCACCTCACCATCTGGCATAGATATCGTATTTTCCAATTTTTATTCAGACAGTTAGAGGAAGTCTTCATGCCTATTACCACAACAAAAATGAAAGCGGTTTCACTCTGCGTTAGCCTGGCCCTCGCCGGGATCCTGGTCGGCTGCAACCAGAACGACTCGGCTCCCCTAGTCAAAGACGATGCCTATTACCGTGGTCAGGCCGAGGCCATGGTGGCCAGACTGACCCTCGGCGAGAAGCTGGACCTGCTCTCCGGCCCCGGCTATGGCAGCGCCGACGGCGCCATCAACGTCAAGCAGGACGTTGCCGGGGTGGCGGGCTATATCAACGGGGTGCTGCGCAGCGCCGACGGCATCGACATTCCGGCCCTGAAACTGGCCGACGGGCCGGCGGGCCTGCGGATCAACGCCAACCGCGATGGCGACAGTGCCAGCTACCATGCCACCGCCTGGCCTATCGGCACCCTGCTGGCCTCCAGTTGGGACGTCAATCTGGTCAGATCCGTGGGAGCAGCCATGGGGGACGAGATGCGTCAGTACGGCGTCGACATCCTGCTGGCGCCGGGCATGAACATTCAGCGCAACCCGCTCAATGGCCGCAACTTCGAATACTACTCGGAAGATCCCCTGCTCACCGGCAAGATGGGCGCCGCCATCGTCAACGGGGTGGAGAGCAACGGGGTCGGCACCACCATCAAGCACTTCTTTGGTAACAACTCCGAGACCAACCGAAACCAGATCAACGACATCGGTGAGCCGAGAACCTTCCGCGAGATCTATCTGCGCGGTTTCCAGATAGCGGTGGACGAGTCACAACCCTGGGCGGTGATGACCTCTTACAACAAGGTCAACGGCACCTATGTGAACGAGCGCAAGGATACGGTGACCGAGGTGCTGCGCGGCGAGTGGCAGTTCGATGGGCTGGTGATGTCCGACTGGTTTGCCGGGGACGTGGCCAACAACGCCTACAAGCAGGTGTTGGCAGGACAGGATTTGATCGAGCCAGGCAACGTCAAGGAGCAGTTGCAGCAATCCATCGATAAGGGGGATCTCAGCGAGGCCAAGGTGACAGAGGCGGCCATCAATATCCTGACCCAGGTGATGAAGAGCCCTTCCTATAGCCAACTGCCCGTCGGCAACAGCCCGGATCTGGCCGCTCACGCCACGCTGGCCCGCCAGGCCGGGGCCGAGAGTATGGTGTTGCTGCGCAACGAAGCCAGCGCCCTGCCCCTTGCCGCGACCAGCAAGGTGGCCAGCTTTGGCATCAACCAGACCAACACCTACAAGGGCGGCACCGGCAGCGGGGATGTCAATGCCGCCAGCCTCACCACCATAGCCCAGGGGCTGGCCAGCCGTTTCCCGGTGAGCGAAGCACTGCAGGCTTACTACCGCGATTTTTATGAGAACAACAAGGTCTATCACGAGGGACAATTTGGCGCCAAGGGCTACTACACCTGCGCCGAGGCGGCCGTCAGCCCCGCGCTGACCAGCCTCATCACCGCCGCCGCCAGCGAACAGGAGGTCGCGGTAATCAGCCTGGGCCGTCAGGCCGGCGAGGGGGCCGACCGCAGCAGTGGCAAAGGTGACTACCTGCTCGGTGACGACGAGAGTGCCCTCATCGACGCGGTGAGCAGCGCCTTCCACGCCCAGGGCAAGAAAGTGGTGGTGGTGCTCAACGTCAACGGGGTGATCGATACCGCCCAGTGGAGCCACAAGGTGGACGCCATCCTGCTGGCCTACATGGCGGGCCAGGAGACAGGCCATGCGGTGGCGGACGTGCTCTCCGGCACGGTCAACCCGAGCGGCAAGCTGGCCCAGAGCTTCCCCGCGAGCTACGCCAGCGTACCCTCCTCGGGCAGCTTCCCGGGTGAGGACACCGACGGTGACGGCGAGCCGGACGATCTCTACTACAACGAGGGGATCTACGTGGGCTACCGCTACTACAGCACCTTCGAGCAGGCGGTCTCCTACCCCTTCGGCTTTGGCCTCTCCTACACCAGCTTCGGCTATGGCAGCCCGGCAGTTACCCAGAACACCCTGGTCAGCGGCGCGGCCGGCAGCCTGGTGTTGACAGCGACCATCACCAATACGGGTGCCGTCTCTGGCAAGGAGGCGGCCCAGGTCTATGTCAGCGCCCCCGAGGTCAAGCTGAAGAAACCGACCATAGAGCTCAAGGCGTTCGCCAAGACCAAGCAGCTCGCCCCTGGCGCCAGCGAGCAGCTGAGCTTCACCATTCCGGCCAGCCTCCTCGCCAGCTTCGACGAGGCCGGCAACCAGTGGATAGTGGAGCCGGGCAACTACAGTGCCTACATCAGCCCCTCCTCGGATGTGTCGGCCACGGTGCCAGTGACCTTCACGGTGAGCAAGGAGATAGTGGTAAGCCACACCACGGCGGGTGCGCTGGCCTTGCCAAGCGGGGTGGATGCCGCCACCGTGACCACGGTGACCAAATAACGGGGCGGGAGTGGGCGCCAGTGCCCACTCCCATGTTGTGGCCCCATCATCAGGGACCGGGATTGCCCCGGTCCCTTTTTATTGGCGGGAGTTGCGATAGACCAGCGGGGTCATATTGGCATTGGCCTTGAAGAAACGATTGAAGGCACTCTGGGAGGAGAAACCCACCAGATCGCTGATATTTTGCAGCGTCTGCTCCCCTTGCTCCAATAATCGGCAGGCCTCCGTCATCCTGACCTGTTTTAAAATGGTGGAGAAGCTGCCACCCTCCCCCTGCAATTTCCGGTTCAGGGTCCAGCGGCTGATATTCATGGTCGAGCAAACATCCTCTAGCACATTCTCATCGCTCTCCATCCCCCCCTCGCAAATTTTGTGACGGATCCGCTCCCCCACCTGATGGGTAAAGGGCACCCGCTCGGCTATCTCGGCGCAAATATGCTCAAGCTGGCCGATTTGCAAACGGCTAAGGGGCTCGTTGTAACAATCGCTGCGCCTATCCAGCAGGGTGTTGGCGAGAGTCAGGGTATTCGCCTCCTGCTCCCAGCGGCAGCGGGTGCCGAAGAAGTGATCCAGCTGACCGTGGTGGGCCGGTGGCTTGCCGATAAAGCCCAGCGACACCTCGATCGCGGGTTCATAGACGCGCAGGATCCGGTAGAGGATGACAAAGTTGGGGATGGCCTGACTCGCCCCCAGGATGGCAGGCCCTTGATTGATATACTCATATTGAGTGTGGAGCGCGCCCGTCTTTACCCGGAAATCGTCGCAGTTGCCGATGACGGTGCGATAGGCCAGCAGGGCCTCGATGGCCGCCCGGGGGGATGGCCGGTTCAGGCAGAGGCTGATGAGCGGCGGGTAGTGCCCATAGAGCTGGTCTATGTCATAGGAGAGGATCTCCTGGTGAAACCCGCTCAAATAGCCCTGCATCAGGCTCAGTGCGCGGTAATGGCTCTGGGCCAGGATCCGGCCCTGCGTCCGGTTGATATCGAATACTGTCAGACCGGCCGCCATCAATATGGCCTCCGAGTCTCCCCCTTGTTGTTGGCAGGCCGCCAACATTCTCCTGATCACCTGATTTGATACGCTCTGTGACATCCGCCTACCCTGGCAATATTGATGTGATTCATTGATGGCTAGCCCCAAAGAGGCGCTATTTCGTTCGCATGTGGGAATATATCCAGCCCCATCCGATCAGGGGCTTATTATGAAACGCCGGGCAGGCACGCCGATGTAACGGAGTGTAAAAGCACGCGCTGACACGCTTATTTTGAACAAGCAGCGCAGAGGCATCGGACAATAGATGACACAGCTGCTGTCAGATATAAAAACGGCGCCCTGTGGGCGCCGTTTTTATTATCGTCCGCGACTGTTATGTCGGATCAGTGGGCCTTGTGTTGCTCGGCCAGATAGAGCCAGGTGTCGACCACGGTATCGGGGTTGAGGGACACCGAATCTATGCCCTGCTCGACCAGCCAGGCGGCGAAGTCCGGGTGATCGGACGGGCCCTGACCGCAGATGCCCACATACTTGCCCGCCTTGCGGGCGGCCTGGATGGCCATGGACAGCAGCGCCTTGACCGCCTCGTTGCGCTCATCGAACAGGTGGGCGATGAGGCCGGAATCCCGGTCCAGTCCGAGTGTGAGCTGGGTCATGTCGTTGGAGCCGATGGAGAAGCCATCGAAGTGCTGCAGGAACTGATCCGCCAACAGGGCGTTGGAGGGCAGCTCGCACATCATGATGACCTTGAGACCACGCTCGCCACGGCGCAGACCGTTCTCCGCCAGGATCTCCACTACCTGCTCCGCTTCCCCCACGGTGCGCACGAAGGGGATCATCACCTCGACGTTGGTCAGGCCCATGCCATCACGCACCCGCTTCATCGCCTCGCACTCCAGGGCGAAGCAGGGGCGGAAGCTGTCGGCGATGTAACGGGAGGCGCCACGGAAACCGATCATGGGATTCTCTTCGTGGGGCTCGTAGTCACGACCGCCCACCAGGTTGGCGTACTCGTTGGACTTGAAGTCCGACATCCGCACTATGACCCGCTCCGGCCAGAAGGCGGCGGCCAGGGTGGCGATGCCTTCGCTCAGCTTGGCCACATAGTATTCACGGGGGCTGTCGTAGCCCGCGATCATCTTGGTGATGGTGGCCTTGAGCTCCGGAGTCTGCTGGTTGAACTCCAGCAGCGCCTTGGGGTGAACGCCGATCATGCGGTTGATGATGAACTCGAGGCGCGCCAGGCCCACGCCGGCGTTGGGCAACTGGGCGAAGTCGAAGGCGCGGTCCGGGTTGCCGACGTTCATCATGATCTTGATGGGCAGGCGCGGCATGTTGCCCACCTCGGTCACCGCCACGTCGAAGTCGAGCTCACCGTCGTAGATGAAGCCGGTGTCCCCTTCGGCACAGGAGACGGTGATGAGCTGGCCCGGCTCGATGCGCTTGGTGGCATCGCCACAGCCCACCACGGCCGGGATCCCCAGCTCACGGGCGATGATGGCGGCGTGACAGGTGCGGCCGCCGCGGTTGGTGACGATGGCGGAGGCCCGTTTCATGATGGGCTCCCAGTCCGGATCCGTCATGTCGGTGACCAGCACGTCGCCGGGCTGCACTTCGTCCATCTGGCTGATGGAGGAGATGACCCGCGCCGGGCCCGAGCCAATCTTGTGGCCGATGGCGCGCCCCTCGATCAGCACCTTGCCGGATTGTTTCAGCGCAAAACGCTCCAGGGTGTTCGCCTCCTGGCGGCTGCGCACCGTCTCGGGGCGGGCCTGGACTATGTAGAGCTGACCGTCCTGACCATCCTTGGCCCACTCGATGTCCATCGGGCGACCGTAGTGCTGCTCGATGATGAGGGCCTGTTTCGCCAGCGCCATCACCTCTTCATCGGTGATGCAGAAGCGGTTGCGCTCGGCATCCAAGGTATCGACGATCTTCACCTGACGGCCGTGACCGGCGTCATCGGAGTAGGTCATCTTGATGAGTTTGGAGCCCAGGGTCTTGCGCACCACGGCGGGGCGACCGGCCTTGAGAGTCGGCTTGTGCACATAGAATTCGTCCGGGTTGACGGCGCCCTGCACCACCATCTCGCCCAGGCCCTGGCTGCCGGTGATGAAGACCACGTCGTTGAAACCGGACTCGGTGTCCAGGGTGAACATGACGCCGGAGGCGGCGAGATCCGAGCGCACCATGCGCTGTATCCCGGCCGAGAGCGCCACGCCCTTGTGGTCATAGCCCTGATGCACCCGATAGGAGATGGCGCGGTCGTTGAACAGGGAGGCAAACACATGCTTGATGGCGGTCATGACGGAATCGATGCCGCGCACGTTGAGGAAGGTCTCCTGCTGGCCGGCGAAGGAGGCGTCCGGCATATCTTCCGCGGTGGCGGAGGATCGCACCGCGAAGGAGGCCTCGAGACCCGCACTCAGCTTGTCATAGGCGGCGCGCACGGCCTGCTCCAGCGCAGGCTGGAATGGTGCGTCCACCACCCAGTCGCGGATCTGCTGGCCGGCCCGGTTGAGGGCGGCGATGTCGTCCACGTCCAGGCTGTCGAGCAAGTCGTGGATCTTGCCGTTGAGGCCGCTTAACTCCAGAAACTCGTTAAACGCAAAGGCGGTGGTCGCGAAGCCGCCCGGCACGGATACACCGGCACCCGCGAGGTTGCTGATCATCTCGCCAAGGGATGCATTCTTGCCGCCGACGCGCTCTACGTCCTGCATACCGAGCTGCTCGTACCAGAGTACGTACTGTTGCATTTGCATGTCTCCAGGTTGGTGGGCCAGGGTGTCAACGCACCTGCTGTGCCAAATCATATGTTTTTGTTGGTGTGTGCTTGCCAACGACCATGAAAACGTTTTCTACTTATTGTCAAAAATATCCCCTGCAAGATTTGGGGATGGCCGTTTGACACAGACATTCTACAATGCCGACACAAAAAGGTAACGACTCAGGTTTGCAAGCGAGTTCACAACTTGGCTACGGCAGACCTGTTGACAAAGGTGATATGGTTTCGAGAGATACTTCTACCTTGCCACCGCACCGAAGCGCATCACAGGAGTCCCCATTGCACACCGTATTCTATGTATCCGACGGCACCGCCATCACCGCCGAGGTGTTCGGTCACGCCGTGTTGAGCCAGTTCCCCCTGGTGTTCGAGCAGGTCACCATCCCCTTCGTAGAGACTCAGGAGAAGGCCCGCCAGGTACGGCTGCGGATCGACGAACAGTTTCGCCAGACCGGGGTGCGCCCCATCCTGTTTCACACCATAGTCGACCCCCAGGTACGCGAAGAGGTGCTCAAGGCCCAGGCCAGCAGCCACGACTTTCTCAACACCTTCGTGAGCCCGCTCGAACAGGAGCTCGGCATCAAGGCCGAGCCCAGGCTGCATCGCACCCATGGCATGGAGAACCGCAAGCTCTACGACGATCGCATCGAGGCGGTGAACTTCGCCCTCAGCAACGACGATGGCATCACCACCAAGGAGTATGACGAGGCGGACATCATCCTCATCGGGGTGTCCCGCTGCGGCAAGACGCCGACCAGCCTCTATCTGGCGCTGCAGTTTGGCATTCGCGCAGCCAACTACCCCTTCATCGAACAGGACATGGGCTCACTCGAGCTGCCTGCGGCCCTCAAGGCCAACCGCCACAAGCTGTTCGGCCTCACCATAGCGCCCCAGCGGCTGCACGAGATCCGCAACCAGCGCCGCGCCAACAGCCGTTATTCGTCCCTTGAGCAGTGCGATCAGGAGCTGGCGAGCGTGGAGCGGCTGTTTCGTCAGGAGGCGATCCACTTCCTCGACACCAGCTCTCACTCGGTGGAGGAGATCAGCGCCAAGATCCTGGAGGCCACCGGCTTGCGCCGTCAACTGTGCTGACAAACATGACATGATTGGTATGAAATTCCAGCAGGAAAGGGTGCGGCAATATAAATGAACAGTAGAGAGGGGCAAAAATAACGCCGACGGGGTGCGTCGGCGTCATTGCCATCATAAATGAGGGCGGGAGCCCGGCTTGTTGAGCTCTTTATTGTTCATCAGCCAGCCATGCAGGGTCAGCAGACCGGGGCCCTTGCGTACCCGCTCACTCAGCCAGCAGGCGGGTACCAGGCCAATGCCCGCGGCCAGTGTCAGCACCATGATGATGTTGGCCACCAGATAATCCGCCCCCTGCCATCCCCAGACGATGAGGCAGGCTGCTGCCATCGTCAGCAACATGGGGGAGAGCCAGAGCCCCAACCAGAGCGCGGCGAACAGCAGCCCCCCGACAATACGTTCGACCATAATGAGTCCTTTCGTGAAGAAGAACGACAATAGGACACGACGATACCGCCATGTCAACCACTCTAAATCCAATCGCCCATAAAACCAGCAATCACTCCCAAAACCCCCGTCTGGATCATAAAAAACCTGCATCGGTCCCAAAAAACGCGCCAATGATGAGGAAAACAGGTGCATGGGCGGTCGATTATCACTATTCTGCTCGGGTTGGTAGCCACCATAAAAAACGATGAGTGGCACACCGTAACGAAATTAATACGGATTTCGTCACGTTTTCGGCACAGTGTGCCGCGCCGGGGCACAGGAAGTGCAAAGGTGGACGGGCGACAGACGAGTGACTTCAGCGACGTAAGGACGGAAGAATGGATCTTCAACAACAGGGCGGAGAGCTGAAACGCGGCCTCAAAAACCGCCACATTCAGCTTATCGCATTGGGCGGTGCCATCGGTACCGGCCTGTTCCTCGGCATTGCCCAGACCATCAAGATGGCGGGTCCCTCGGTGCTGCTCGGCTACGCCATCGGCGGCTTCATCGCCTTCCTCATCATGCGCCAGCTCGGCGAGATGGTGGTGGAAGAGCCGGTAGCCGGCTCCTTCAGCCACTTTGCCTACAAGTATTGGGGTGACTTTGCCGGCTTCGCCTCCGGCTGGAACTACTGGGTACTCTACGTGCTGGTGAGCATGGCCGAGCTGACCGCGGTCGGCATCTACGTGCAGTACTGGTGGCCCGAGATCCCGACCTGGATGTCGGCGGCCTTCTTCTTCGTGCTGATCAACGCCATCAACCTCACCAACGTCAAGGCGTTCGGCGAGATGGAGTTCTGGTTTGCCATCATCAAGGTGGTGGCCATCGTCGGCATGATTGGCTTTGGCGGCTATCTGCTGTTCTCCGGTGGCGCAGGCCCCGAGGCGAGCGTGACCAACCTGTGGGATCAGGGCGGTTTCTTCCCCAACGGCATCAACGGACTGGTGATGGCCATGGCGGTGATCATGTTCTCCTTCGGCGGTCTGGAGCTGGTCGGCATCACGGCGGCAGAAGCCGACGATCCCGAGAAGAGCATTCCCAAGGCCACCAATCAGGTGATCTACCGCATCCTCATCTTCTATATCGGTGCCCTGGCCGTGCTGATGTCCCTCTACCCCTGGGGCAAGGTGGTGGAAGGTGGCAGTCCCTTCGTGATGATCTTCCACGCCCTGGACAGCGACTTGGTGGCCACCGTGCTCAACATCGTCGTGCTGACCGCCGCACTGTCGGTCTACAACAGCTGTGTCTACTGCAACAGCCGCATGCTGTTTGGCCTGGCCAAGCAGGGCAACGGCCCGCGCAGCCTGCTCAAGACCAACAAGAGCGGCGTGCCGCTGGTCGCCCTCTCGGTGTCTGCCGCCGCGACCCTGCTGTGCGTGCTGATCAACTACCTGATGCCGGGCAAGGCCTTTGGTCTGCTGATGGCGCTGGTGGTCTCCGCCCTGGTCATCAACTGGGCCATGATAAGCCTCGCCCACCTCAAGTTCCGCAAGGCCAAGCAGGCCGAAGGGGTAGAGCCCAAGTTCAAGGCGTTCTGGCACCCGTTCGGTAACTACCTCTGCCTCGCCTTCATGGCCGCCATCCTGGTCATCATGTACCTGACCCCGGGCATGGAGATCTCGGTGATGCTGATCCCGGTCTGGTTGATTGTGCTGGCCATCGGCTATCAGTTCAAACTGAAGCGTCGTAGCCCTGTCGCGACCAACCTCGGCTAAGCCTCCGCTCTTCTTACGCAAATGCCGGTCAATGACCGGCATTTTTCATATGGGCACACCGTTGATTCAGGCGGTGATGCCCATCGTTTGTATCCCCTCCCCTGCTCGGCCAGGGTGGCAACCCCAAAGCCTCCATTAGCGGTACTTTCTGCGCCACCAGGCGAGGCAAGCCAGCCCCAGCAACACCAGCGGCGAGCTGGCGCCAGCACCGAAGCCCTCGTCAGTGCTCTTGATCACAGGCACACTCGCGCCATCATCGCTGCTCTGGACGGGCTCGGGCTCGGCCTGGGCAGGGGCCGGACCGGTTCTGGCGACAGTGATGGTGGTTTGAGCGGCATTGACCGCGGTGGCGTTGCCAGCGCGCAGGCCCAGGAGCAGCGTCTTGTCTCCACTGAAGTCCAGGTTTTTGCTGGTGAGTCGCACGGTCTTCACCCAGCTGCCGTCGGCCGTGACCTCGTAGTCGGGGTTGCCCGGATCGAATGTCAGGGTCTGGGTGACATCATCGAAGTAGTTATCGCCGGCTCTGGCGGTGACGCCCTGGGTATAGAGCTCCACCGCGACGGGCTGCGCATACTGGCCCGCTCCCTTCACCCTGACGCTCAGCGTGAGGAAGGGCACCTCCCGGGAGAGGGTGCTGCCACTCACCTGCAGGCTGGCGACACGGCTGCCGTTGATTGGCGCCGTCATCACCGCCGCCCCCGATGCCGCGAATGCGGAGCGGCTGCGGTTGATGCCGTTATAGGTCCAGTCGTCCATGGTCGAGTCGGCCCTGTCGTAGAAGCGTTGCAAAAACAGCTTCTCATCCAGGTACCGAGTGCTGCCAAACAGGTTGGCGTTCGGGACTTGGGGGCTACGGCACATCAAGCGCCCCGACCAGGCACCGTCAGGCTGACAGAGGGCATTTTCCGCTTTGTTGTAAAGGTCTACCCCGCCGAAGAAGTGAAGGAACTCGTGTGCCAGGCTGCCGGGGGCATAGTAGCCGCCGGTGGTGGCAACATTGGTGAGCTTCACCTCCGCATCCATCTGGCCTCTCGCCAGCCCGATGGCATAGCCGTGGAGGAAGCCATCGTGCAGCGTGACCCAGAAATCCGCGCCTGAGCTGCGCCCGGCAAGCCGAATAAGCTCGGCATCTTCGGGGGAGATGCAGGCGGTGTCGTACCCGGGCTCACTGGGCGCCATATTGCCCTTGGCCGCAATCTGTCCGTCCTGGTACAGCACCATAGCGGTATGGGCCAAGCCATCCTGGCACTCAGGATCGGCGGTTTTGTCGCTGAGCACGAGGATCTGGCGCAGGTTGAAGTGGATATCCTCCGGCTTGCCATTCTTGGTGATGCCGGTGTACTTCGACAGGTAGAACTCGTCCACCTTGCCGAGGTTGGCGCGCAGGCCGGCAAACAGCGCCTCGCGACCCTGGCTGTCGGCCATGGCCTGCGGCACCATGAAGTTCACGTCTATGGTGGTGGTTGCCATCGCGGCGCCGGTGGCGAGCAACAGGCTCAGGGCAATCAGGTTTCCTTTCATGTGCTACATCCATGTCAATGATTGTTGAGTAACAATCGAAGCTGTTCGTGGAAATCACGCAGGTCACTGTCGGCAAGCGTCGGCGGGTGCTGCTGGTTGAGCCTCACGCCTGCGCTTAAACACTCACCCCCGGGACGGGCTCGTCTCTTCCTCAAGCCGCTGCTGGGCCAACAGGGCGGCCCCCACGATACCGGCATTGCCGTCCAGCGCCGCCAGGACGAAGCGGGTCTTGCCCCTGAGGTAGGGGTAGAGCTTCTCATCTGTCTGCCGTTGCAACTCATCCCAGAACAGGGCCTGGGAGTTCATCACTCCGCCCCCCATGATGATGATGTCCGGGTTGAGGGTGTGAATGACGTTGGCAATGCCGGTGCTCAGGTTGGCGACGAAACGGGCTCTTGGCTCGGCCTGGGTCAGCAGCGCGGCTGCATCCGCCAATCCCCACGCCCTCGCCTGTTGTCCCAGCGCCGTGCCGCTGGTCAGGCTCTCCAGCGCGCCCCGGTTCAGGCCGTCCCCATGGGGGCCCTCTTCGGAGATGATCATATTGGCAATCTCGCCGGCACAGTTGTGTGCGCCGCTGATCAGCTGCCGCTTGTAGATGAAACCACCGCCGACACCGGTGCTCACCGTGATGTAGAAGACGCTGCTATGGCCTCTGCCCGCCCCGAGCAGGGCTTCCCCCAAGGCGGCACCATTGGCGTCGTTCTCCAACCGTACCGGCAGGCCGAACTCGGCCTCCAGCATCGCCCGAAGCGGGACCGCATCCCAGTCCGGCAAGGTGGGCTGCGCATGGATCACCCCGTTGACCGCATCCAGCGGCCCCGGGGCTATGACCCCTATTCCGGCGACCCGATGCGCCTGTGTCAGGCGTCGGCAGGCGCGCTGCATGTCGGCAACGATGGCCCTGTAACCACGGGCACTGTCGGTCAGCATCCTGAGCTGCTCCAGGATGACGCCCTCCCCCGTGATGGCGGCCACCCGCAACTGGGTGCCCCCCAGATCGATGCCAATGAAAATGTCTGATCCCTGCATCTGTGATCCTCTCGACAATCAAACGAGAAAGAGGAGGCAGTCATCTGCCTCCTCCGTTTATGCACGCTGACAACTCACCCCGTTATTCCGGTTTGGCCAGGAAGCTGTGGAAGCGTCCCATCCAGTACGGCAAGGTGTAGGTGGTCGAGCCTTCGAACGTGGTCGGGCTGCCATAAGCCGGGTTCGGCTTGGTGCCTGTATAGGCGCAGGCCGTGCTGGCATCGTTGTCGAAGCAAGCGGCGTTCTTATCGAGCCACTGATGATACTGGAGCGGCTTGAAGCCCAGGTTGAAGGTACTGTTGTTGAACTTGGTGAGCATGCGCTCATCCAGCGGCAGGGTGGTGTGTGACCCCTCGGCCAGCACCTGATCACGCATGGTCCGGCTATCGACAATGGCGGCATCATTGGTCCGGATGATGGGGTAACGATCCTCACGGGTCGCGGCTTCCGAACCTATACCCGCCTTCCATACATCGGGACGGGCGAAGTCATAGGCACCCCAACGCCTGGTGTCGATCGGGTGGCGGTGCAGCTGCCAGGCGGCCGTCTTCTTCAGGTTGTTACCCGAGGCGTTGGTCAGCTCCGTCTTCGGTTGGCCCAGCTGGCGGACGTAATCGAAGAAGGGGTTCTCCTGGTAACCCATGGAGCGGTACCACTCGTCATAAGCTTCCACGTATTGCTGATGCAGCTCGGTACCTTGCTGTTCGGTGGTGAACAGGATGTACCAGGCCAGCGCCGCCATCTCCTCATCGGAGGTGTTGACCACCTCACGCACCCACTCTTCGACCTGCACCGGATCGTTCGGATCTTCGATGCCGTCACCACACATGCCACCACCGTCGTTGCCGCTGGCAAAGGTGCCGATGGAGGGGGAGTTCTTGGTGTTGTCACCGGTTTCGACGACAGGGGTCGAATCCAGACAGCCGATGGTGGAGGTGTCGGCACCGTACTGGGCACCCGCGAAGGCCGCCCAACGGCTCCAGTACTCCTTGGCCAGGGTCGCGTAGTCATAACCCTGCTTGCTGGCGAGCGCCTGATATTCAGACTCGTAACGCTGCTCGCCGGTGACATAGGCGGCCACCTTCATGCCGGCAACCAGCACCACTGAGTTCAGGGCCGCATCTTCCCATGCGTAATCGTTGTTGAAGTAATCACGGGAGGTCTTGCCCCACTTGGTCGGCTGGCCACTGGCATCCACGAAGTTGTACTCGTTGGCGATCAGTTGGTCGGCCCACTTCTGCATGGTGGTGCGGATCAGATCCTTGGTGGCCTTCTCTTCCGGGTTGCTCTCGTCGAGGATGTCGTAGGCAATGCGGTAGATGAAGAAGTGGCCGATGGACTCGTCGTTACTGGTGTCCGCCTTGTAGAGCACCTGCTCCTCGGTAAAGATGGTTCCCTGATCGTCTTCCATGGCATTCGCGCAATCACTCTGTGTGGCGAAGGCACCGGTACACTGCAGCACGTCCGGGATCGGCAGCTCGGCATTGATCTCGAGGCCGGCCATCTTCTCGCCAACCGGGTTGCAATCCTTGTTGCCGCCCAAATCTGTTGGCACGCCATCGCAGTAGACAAACTTGGCAATTTTCTTGCCGGTCAGATCCCCCTTGGTGCCGAGCTCACCCGCACGCGCCACCGTGTGTCCGCCCGGGAAATAGTTGTTGGCACCGCCTTGCACGTAACCTTCGGTGAAGCCGTTGGTATCGGCCCCCTGGAAGGCATAGGTACGGGCGAAGAAGCCTTCGATGGTGCGGGTCTTGGTGTCATAGTCTGTGTTGGTATCGTTCAGCGCACCGATGGCATAGGGATCGTCGACAAACTGGCTGTCGTCGATCGGCTTCATGTTATAGACCAGACCCACCTTGCCGCCATTGCCTGCCGGCCCGGTCGGCTTGTTGTTGATGGCGTATTCGCCATCCTTGCGCAGCACCAGGGTCTGCAGCTTGTAGCTACCACCGTCAGCCCCCACGATAGGACGGACCTTGGTCTTCACCTCGCCCTTGCGGCCCGAGATGTTGCTCAGCAGCAGATCGAATTTGAGTGCACGCAGCGCCGTCTTGCGAGCGGCTTCGATCTCTCCCTTGTCAGCCCCTTCCCGCTTGAGGGTGGCATAACGCATCAGCTCACCGCCGCCGTACATGGAGGTCCAGAGGCCATCGTTGTCGGTGATCTCCGGGTGCCAGGTACCGGTGCTGCCATCGGGACGATAGCTGGCATCGGACACGGAGCCGCGGCGATCGACCACGCGCTGGGTCACGTCACTCATCAGGCTCGCCTTGGCATCCGGGTTCATGCGCACCATGGCGATGTGGCTCAGGGCGCCGCTGGCGGAGGTGATCCAGATCCCCTTGTTGCCATCAGACATGATCTGGGTGGGCACCTGCGGCACATAGTCCACCGGGGCGTTGACTTCCACCTCACCGGTCATGGAGATGTTCGCTTCGATGGGCAGGTAACGGTTACCCATGAAGTACATCATGCGGTCACGGTTGGTGGCGGTTCTGTCTTCCCGCACGATATAGACGCCTTCACGACCCGGGTTGGTATTTTCCTGGATCAGCCAGCGGATGTTGTCCTGCAGGACTTCGTCGCTACCATCTGCGGCCATCTGGGCACGAATGTCAGCGGCTTCCTGGCTGACATTGGTAGAGGCATAACGGGTGACCTGCTTCTCCAGCAAGATCGGGTTCTTGGCCGGCTTGTCGCCCTGGATCATCACAGTCGGGTTCTGCTTGTTCAGGGTCGGCGTCGCCACCACATTCAGCTTGGCGACGCCCACTACCGTGGTGTTGGTCACAGAGCGGGCGGAGATTTCCACCGCGCCTGTGCTCAGGGCCTTGACCCGGCCAAATTTGTCGACGGTTGCCACCGACTCGTTGGAGCTGGACCAGGTGATACCCTGCTTATGCAGCACCTCTTCGGGGCTGCCCGGATAAGGCAAGGATTCATCGGGGATCAACATGGCTTCGATCGAGCGGGATTGGCCGACGACCAGCTCGGTGTTATTCCAGATCCCCATTTTGATCTTTGCCGGCGCATCGAGATCGAGCACGGGTGCCGGCTCTGAATCCACCACGGAGTTATCGGGTGTAGTGGGATTCGCTGGATTGCTGGGATTATTCGGATTGCTTGGATTACTCGGATTGCTTGGATTACTCGGATTACTTGGATTACTTGGATTACTCGGGTTACTCGGGTTACTCGGGGTATTTGTATCCGCCGAATTACTGTCGTCCTCAGAACAAGCTGACAGGCCGAGCATCGCGGTGATAATAACCACCGCTATTTTGGATTTATTGAAAATTCCATTTTTTTCCATGACAAAGCTCCATTTAAATAATCAAATGTATTCGGGCATCTATTAAGTGGGTGTCAATTAGTTTGACATATTGGCTTCTAGCAAAAGAACGTTAATTACTGTGACGTATAGAGGCTATTTTTCTGACAGCCTCTTATAAACCTGAATCAATTCGCCTATTAATTCGCGGGCGAGCATGGATGTCATCAAATGATCCTGCGCATGCACCATGATAAGGGTCATCTTGGTCTTGCCTTCCCCCTGGTCTTGTTCGATCAATTGGGTTTGCACCAGATGGGCTTCATTCAGTGCGGCTCTGGCCGCCTGCATCACTTCCTCGGCCTGTTCAAAGTTGCCTTGTTTAGCCAATGCCAGTGCTTCATAGGCGCAACTGCGTGCATTGCCGGAATTGATGATCAACCCCATCACCTGTTCTTCCAAATCAGAGGTAGCAGCCTCCGAGGCTGGCAGTTCAATATCAAACATATCCATCTGTTTCCTACTTGTTTAGAAAAACTATTGTGCTTGGTGGGCCTTAATCATAGCGATGGAGGATTTCAGCAGCGCCAGGCCATCCATCTTGCCATAAATCAATGAATCAATAACCGCCATCGGCTTATCCGGGAATTTTAAAGCAAAGTCATTGAGCATATATTTAATTTGCGGACCCAGCAGGATGAGATCGGCTTCCACTCCCTTTTCCAGAATCAATGCTTCGGGAAATGCCTGGATATCTACCGGCACGGCATGTTTGGTTGCGTGCTCCTTCATTTTATTGACCAACAACGAAGTTGACATGCCCGCGGCACAAAACAGATATATTTTCTTGTTCATACGGCACCTGACTTTTGGTATCAATACTCACATACACGTTACTGTTTAATGACTCAGTTTCGCAATCACTTTTTCAAACTGTGGTAAGTGTTTTTGATGGGCTAATAGCATTTCATTCACGATAGTCTTTGCTGATGTATCTGAATGAATCAGCGGACTCAAATTCATGGCCACGATCAGGTCTTGATAATTCCCCGTCAGGGCTGCCTTGCTGGCGGCTATTTCAAAAGACTTGATTGAACTGATCACCCCCAACACCCGCTCGTCAAAATACTCGATATTGGCTTTTGGCTTGGCGCCCTCTTTACTGATGGTGCAGCTAATTTCGATGCACCAGTCATGTGGAATATTTTTGACATGACCGTTATTGCAGATATTCACATAATGCTCGGTGTGACTGTCATTCACGATTGCACTGATGACATCGCAGGCCGCATCAGAATAATAAGCACCGCCACGCTCTTCCAGTTGCTTCGGTTTGATATCCAGCTCGGGGTCCTGATAGAGCTTGAAGAGATCGGCTTCAATCGTCTGTACGACTTCGGCTCGGGTCCCGCCTTTGTAATATTCACCCAGCTCTATCGCCAACATCTCTTTCTCTTTGACGTAATAGCGCAGGTAAGGACAAGGTATCAGCTTCAAACCATTGATAAAGTCCATATCAAAGGGAAGATCGGAGACATTCTTTACCGAGGCCGATTGCTGGTTGCTCTCCCTGGTCACCTCCGCCAGCAGTTGTTCCATCTTAGAATCACCATCGACGAGGAAATCCTGCATGAACACCATGTGATTCAGGCCAAAGAGATCCATATTCACCTCGGCATGCTCATCACAGCGGAGCAACTCCCTGGCAAACATCTTCATGCCAACGGGGACATTACAGACCCCGATGAAGCGGCGGAAATCGGTGTGGCGCTGGACCGCCTCGGTGATCAGACCCGCCGGATTGGTAAAATTGATAAGCCAGGCATTCGGGCACAGCTCTTCAATATCCTTGATGATGGAAAAGACGACCGGGATCGTTCGCAGCGCTTTGAACAGCCCACCGGCACCGTTCGTCTCTTGCCCCAGCACCCCGTGAGAAAGCGGGATCTTTTCATCCTTGGCTCGCGCCTCCAATTGCCCGACGCGAAACTGCGTGGTAACAAAATCGGCACCAGGCAGGGCATCGCGTCTGTCCAGGGTTTGATAAAGCTTGATGGGCAGGCCCGCTTTTTTGATCATCCGCTGGCACAGGTTAAAGATGATGCCCAGCTTTTCTGCCCCTTCGGCCACATCCACCAACCAGAATTCACTGATCGGCATCTCATGATAACGCTTGATGAATCCCTCCATCAGCTCCGGGGTATAACTGCTGCCCCCGCCGATAGTCACCACTTTAATCGCTTTCTGCATATGACCAACCTGATTATCTGTGTAATAAAGTGACGTTATTCAACTCATACTGCCAACTATAATGCTCGGCCAATGTATAGGAGATTGTGTATTCAACCAGTCGGTCCCCTTCATAAGCCGCACGAATTACTTTTACTGCGCAGCTGAGTGCCGATGCATCTAATTTACCGGCCGTATCCAGCAATATAAAACCAGCAGATAATGTTTCAACACCACGATCGAATTTGACTTGATACTCTTGCAGCAACAGCTGATAAAGAGACTGATTGCTTTCTACTTTTCTGTCTAATTCAGGAAACCGCTCGGCACAAAGATAATTGAGTTCTTGAATAGATTTAATACCGTCGACACTGCGCACCCGTTCCAGACAAATAATATGCTCACCTGAAAAACCGCTCAACTCTCCGTGCGCCGGAGTTGTCATCACGTAACAATTAAGAAGCTCGGTAGCCACTTCTTTACCAATTGTCTTCATGTCTTGAGTCAGGCTACCAAATTCAAACGAGTTAATCATCTTATTATTGTTTATATATATTCCCGAACCGTGACGAACGTCAATTATCTTTTCTTCTTTTAATAATGCCAGTGCCTTGCGAATGGTTACCCGGCTTACCGAGAATTGCTGTGCCAATGTTCTCTCATCGGGTAATTTCTGAAAGTCCTTCTCATTGAGAATAAACTCTTTCAGCTGTGCACAGACTTCTTGATAACGGTAACTGGACAAAATCATCTCCTCACATTGACTTCAAGCGACCGGCAAAGTGGGCATAGACATCATCATTATTAAAGCCATCGACGTTCTGACTAGAGAATATCAAGGGCGTACCATGTCGAGCCAATGCCTGCTTTTGCGCTTCCACTACTATGTTGTTGAGCAGGACGACACCTGCCACTGTAGAAAATGCGCCAGTGACTCGGCCGTTGACCAGGCACAAGCCATCTCCACTCGGAACGCAATTATCAAGGACTATGTCTGCCACATCCAACAGTTTTTGCCCCGAAGGATGCAAACTTGGGTAGGCGCTCGACTGCTCTACCGAGGTGATGGCGACCACGCTATGGCCACGCGCCTGCGCTATCTGGGCGAATTCAATCGGCAAGGCGTTGCGTCCCGAATTGGAGACCACGACAATCAAATCACCGGCACTGATGGGTTGCTCTGACCACAGGATGGCCGCCAGTCCCGGCAACTTCTCCAGTTTGGAACTGCGCAGGGCACCGTCACTGGTCGTCACCGTTGAGTCGAGGATTGCATTGATATTGCCAAGCCCCCCGGCACGAATGAACCCTTCCAGGCCGACCATATGAGAATGACCTGTGCCAAGGATATGAATCATGTGGTTGTTCAATATCGCATCGGAAAATAATGAAATGACTTTTTTCATATTGTCAGCATTGCAGCTGATCAAGGTATCAAGCCTGCGCTGCAATAGTTCTACATATTCAAACATAAGTCACCCTGTCGACGATTGACCATAAATATAAGCTCAGGAATTTACCAATACATTATTCTGTATTCCTATGGAGAGGCCCTAGCTATTAAAGCCATAACGCTGACTGCCCCAAGGTTTGCTAATCAATGTTTGTTCAACCTGAATAATGCGCTCATCGGGAAGATCATCGGCCAACACAACATTCGAGCCGACTACGGAACGACAGCCAACCTTCACACCGGGCATGATGACGGTATTCACCCCGGTGCGGGTAAAATCCCCCATGTAGACGACATTACTGTAATGATGAGGCGTCACTCGCTTTTGATTGATGAGATGGCTGGTCTTGGCATCGTCATACCGCAGCGTACCGAACACTGTGCCGGCACCTATATCCACATTGCGACCGAGTACCCCGGCAATCTCACAGTTATGATACAGATAGGTGCTCTCGAAAATAACACCCGCCAACTCGGCGCAGTGACCAATGATGGCCTGATTACCCACCGTCGTCTCATCGGCCAGCTTGCAATACTCCTTGATGGTCGCACCATGACCGATAACCACGTTCTGGCCTATGATGGCGCCGTCTGTTATCTGACAATGATCGCCGACAATCGCATTGCCCTGGAAAATAACCCCGTCACCAATATGACTGTGCTGGCCGAGCTTGATGTGCCCGCGGATCACGGCACGGGGCGAGACGGTGGCACTCGGTGCGATCTCGCTCGCGCTCAGTTGCTGACAGCGCTGACGATTGAGATAGCCGTTGACCTCCAGAATATTCCAGGGGTAGTCGAGGTTGAAGCTGGGTTGGTCGCAATGGATAAAGTCGACGGCAACCTGCTGCGCCCAGCCAACCAGGGCTGACTCCAGAAATTTCTCGCTCGAAGGCATCATGCCAACCTGAACATGGTCATAGATTTCTGTTGTGTAAGGCAGTGCCGCACTGAAAAAATCGGCACTCAGCTTATAGGCGACTATCTCGCAATCGAAACCCTCCCGCCGTGGGTGCGCCAACAACTTGAAATCCTGCTCGGCATTGAAACACAACCGATCTGAGCGCTCCTCGGTACGCAATTTTCTCAGCAAGACGGCGTTGGCAGAGGGGCTGTTGATCAGCCGCGCCAGATCTTCCGCCTCAATGAGACAATCCCCGGGGATCACCAGCACCGTATCGGTCACAGGGTTGTGCTGCTGATACCCCAGCAAGGCCTCGACTATATCCTTGGCCCCGGCCACCGAGTGGATGCGGGTCGCAGACGCTGCCTTATTGTGGTGAACAAACTGGGCGAGTTGGCCTTCATGCGCATCGGCAAGTATGGTCACCTCATTGACCCCGGCGGCAGCCAAGGCCTGCTGCAACCAATAGAGGATCGGCATATTACTGACGGCCAGCATGGATTTGCTTCTTATCTCGGTAAATGGCCATAACCTGGTGCCCTTTCCTGCCGTAACCACGATTGCCTGCATGATGCCTTACCCCGTTTATTCGCAGACGTTAAGCCCGATGACTCAACGTCTGCCGCTGATCCACTTAGAAGGAGAGTGCTGCCTTTTCGTCTTCTTCCGGCGTCTCTTGCGTCACCATTTTTTCATTGGCGAGGCAGATGCTGTCCCATTTCTTCATGAAGGGGTAGTAGATGGCCATGGCTGCCAACAGGTTTATCAGCTGCATCACGGCACCCGAGATATGCCCCCCCGTGGAGAGGTAACCACCGATGAAGATGGGGGTTGTCCAAGGCACCGAAATACCTGCCGGCAGCGCTACTAGGCCACTGGCCATGCCGATATAGGTCAGGGTCAGGCCAACAACCGGCGCCAGTATGAAGGGAATGACCATGATGGGGTTGAGCACCACGGGCAGACCAAACATGATGGGTTCGGAGATGTTGAACAGCGATGAAGGCAGGCCCAGTTTGCCGATGGAGCGGCACTGTTCACTGCGGGCGCGGAAGGCCAGCAACAGCACCAGTGCCATCATGCTGCCAGAACCACCAAAGTTCAGGAAAATGGAGTTGGTCTGATCGGTGATGATGTTTTTGATTTCGGTACCGGCCTGGAAGGCGATCCGGTTCTCATCGGTGAAGACCAGCCAGATGGGCAGCATAATGCTGGAGACGATATTGCTGCCATGGATACCCACGGCCCACAACGCATGCTCCATCGTGGTGGCCACCAAGGCGCCGATATAACTGCCGCCAATCAACTTGAGCGGGGCCGTCAGGATGTTCTCGATGATGGTGTGCAAATTGCCAAGATCAGCCGCTTCGATGGCCAGACGCACCAGCCACAGCGAGGTCAGCACAACGAACGCCGGGATCAGGGCCGCGAAGGATTTCAACACCGCGGGCGGGACGGAATCGGGCAATTTGAAACTGATGTTCCTGACCATCAACCACCGATAGACCTCGGTTGCATAGATGGCGATGAGGATCCCCAGGAACATGCCGGCACTACCCATGTAGGCCAGGTTGATGCCACTGACACTGATCTCCTCACCGGTTGCCTCTATGGTGTGGGTAATGTTGTAGGGCGTGACGAGCATATAGGCGGCCAGCGCAACGGCGGCGGCGATAATGGGATCGAGCTGGGTATATTTCTGTGCCAGACGATAGGCCACCCCCAAGGTGGCAAAGATGGCAATCAGATCATAGGTTGCACCGACCGGCAGCAGCAGTTTGTCCATCAGACCGCTCTCGGTCATGTACTCTTCGTAGCCGGGGAACGGCAGGAAAGCCAGGATCAAAAACAGCGAGCCAATGATCATGAAGGGCATGACCAGTGCCATCCCATCGCGGATAGCGATCAGATGACGGTTATTTCCCAACCGCTGAGCCAGCGGCATCACATATTTTTCAATTGGATCTTTCGTATTGGCATTATTCATAGCATCCCTCGCCATATATCAACGCAACAGAATTGTTTAAATACGCCTGATAACAGGCTCCATTTCAAAAAGCATTTAATGACATTAATTAACGGCGCAATCCTATCCGGCGATAGGTGTGCCGTTTGCCACGAATGGCGATTGAGCAATATTTGATGTTCTCCGGGTCGGCAATACCGGCAAAGCCCGCATCACCGATGTGAATAATATCTGCGCCGGCCACCTTGGAATTAAGTGCAATTTGCTCGACGACCGCTCTGTCGGCGCCTTCCTGAGAGGTTCCCATGGCACATAAGGCCAGCTTGCCGGCACCATGAATAACCTCTATCAGCGCCTTGGCGGTTTCTGGTGTCATGCCTGGGGTGGTGTAAGGTGCCGGGATCATGATGATGTCGGCCCCCGCCTGGCAATATTTGAGCAGCGCGTCAGCCGCAACCTCTGTGCCTGTACCGGCGCCATGCATCTTGCCGGCAATGATCAGCAATTGATTGTCAGCCACCGCCTTGGCCATGCGAATGGCGTCGATGATCCCCTCTTCGGTGATCATGGTATTGGGATTACCGGTGATGACGACATAATTCAGACCCAGGGCCACCGCCTGTTTGATGTTGTCTGCCGATACCCGAAAACCGGCCGGATACTTAATGTCTTGCGGCACGGGTTCCAGGTTGCAGCCAATAAAACGACTCGATACCAGCTTTAAATCCTGCACCACCCGATTCAGGCTCGCTTGCTGGCGAATGAAGCTGGCGTGTTGCTCATAGCGGGTGGCGAGGCAGGCATCGTCGTCGACCGCTTCGTCATACAGACCTTCGACAAAGGGTTGGCCCAGGTCAAAGGTGTTGAGGGTGATCATGTCTGCGCCAAACGATGCCGCCAGCTCTGGATTGCTCACCCCCTCGGAGAAGGGCTGGCAGCTCACCACCGTCTCGGCCATCAGGGTCCGCCCCTCGCTATGCCGGATCATCTGCAGCAGCTGCTCCGGCGTCGTCGCCAGGACATCGGCGCTGAGGACTTCAAACATTCGCTTCATAAAGACTCCAACCACATCGCAGATGAATACCAATTGGTCGCAAAATAACAAAGACCACTTTTGGTATCTACCACAATTTCACCGAAATGTGAGGGCGATTGCAAAACCCCTCCAAACCCATGATTCAGATGATACTCAGTCATCTGCATCACCACTTCCATGCCCGCCAGATCCCTGTCACACCGCGCTGAACAACCAATAACACCCCTTATATGGATATTTATATCAACAAACAAGATCTATTTTTATATCAATAAAATCAACATATTATGAAATTTCCGATCGAGTACAACCAAGCGTGACAGCACTATCTGTTACCACCTGGATTCATCAGAACCTTGCTGGAGAATGCCCTTCTCCATCACTTTCCATGGTTTTTCATCGGATGAGATGTGGCTTTCGTTCGAAAACAAGTCCCTGACTGTGATTGTGCTCACGATTATGTAACAGAGTGTTTCAATGAAAATATTGGTCTGGTATGTTGATACCAATCCGGAGGGGGAGGCAAAAGAATGAGTCCGAACCTTGAGGTCAGGATACCGATATACGGTGCTCAATCGGCCGTTCACGGGTCTAGGTTGCTGCCTTTGCCAAGGCTGGGTGAGTCACATAACTAATGATAGGGATTTAGAGTTATGAAAAAATCGATCTGTTACACCATGGTTGCCGCCGCACTCGCCCTCGGGGCAACGAATAGCATGGCGGCCGAGGGGACAACGACCGCTGACGTTCTGGCCACTGCAGCCAAGAACATTGATTTTTTTGGTTATTTTAGAGCCGGTGTTGCGGGTGGTGCCGATGGCAGCATGGAAAACAACATTGGCGGCGACTCTTTCGAGAAAAATAAAATAGGCCGTATCGGCAACGAGTTTGATAACTACGCCGAGATCGGTTTCGGAACCGAGCTGTATAACGAAAATGATCGCTCCGTCTATGTACAGACCATGTTCAACATGTGGGACGGCGATACCAACAGCAACGCCGACGATAGCCCCTTCGGCTGGGAAAACATGAACATGCAGTTGCGCAACTTCATGGGCCAGGGCGAAACCGCATGGGCGGGTATCCGCCAATACAAGAGCAATTACTACATCGATATGACCGACCACTATTACTGGGGTCAGACCACAGTGGGTGCCGGTGTAGAGGATATTAAAGTTGGTCCGGGCAACCTCTCCCTCGCCGTGCTGCATCGGGATCTCGATGGCGTCATTCACAATCCGAGCATCGACTCTGAAGAAGGAGCCCTGGAAGGCACCCTCATCGACGCCATGAACTACGAGATCCTCTATGACAATCTCCCTGTCTGGGACAAAGGCACGCTGGCAATGGGCTACAGGTTCCTCCATGCCGACCCCACCGACGCCCAAATCGACAATCCGGAACTGGGTGAACATGATTACGCCGATGGCCATGCCTTCCTGGTGGAACTCAAACAGGAAATTGGCGAATCTGGCTATAACCGCACCGTGCTGCAGTACTATTTGGATGGCTCGGCCCTGCAAGGCGTCCAATTTGGTGCAGCCGATGTGCTGAACGGGGAAGTGAAAGACGGTTCAGGGTTTGCCATCCGCAACTTTGGCGCCATCCCGCTCTCTGCTGATTGGGACTTTACCCATGTGCTCACTTATGCCGAGGCCGACAGCGTCGAGCAGTGGAATGGTGACGAGGGTGATGGCTCCAGCATGGCCGTCAACGCCGGTGTGGTTTATCACTGGTCGGATATCACCCGCACCTATCTCGACGTTGGGTACTTCCAGGACGACAAGAGCGTCAACAGTATCGACTATGACCGCAGCGGTTCCAAAGTCACACTCGCCCAAGCGTTGTCCTTTGGCCGTGGCGAGCCAGAGTTGCGTGTCTACACCTCCTATCTGGACAGCGACAACAGCAACTGGGACGACACCACTCATAGCTTCGAAGGCCATAACAGCGACGATACCTGGGCTGTCGGCGCCATGGTCAATGTGTGGTGGTAAGCACCGTAAGTTGAAATAAACCCGGATCTCTTTCCACAACAGTGGTTCGATGGATTCCCTTACGATAACCCTGCATAAATTGCATTCATCACCAGGGAGAACACATATGAACCACACAATTAGCCCGATGGGCCACCTGAGGGTGTAACCTGGCATCGACACGGAGAGGAGATCCACAGGATCCGATAGTAACACTAGGATCAACATCATGGCCCCCGTTACAGAGCGGGGGCTTTTTTGCTCATGCCCGGCTTTGTGCCCCGGATTGTGGTAGCAGGTCATTCACCACAAAATGTGGAATAGCTACGTTCTCTGTCCAAGCACCCTTCGCCGTCCCTTTGCTTTTTAAGCATAGATAGCTCGTCGTGCAGCAAGATCTGGCTATCCGCTTTTTATTGCCGGCGACAGCGGGTTATCCCTATCCTGCAGCAATGGCTTTCTGGCCCGTTCACATGACGTTGGGCAGATCGTCGGCCTCCTCCCCCGTCGTATCAAGCCAAGAGACCATAGTTGTTAAAAACAACAAACCCGGGGTATCAGCCCCGGGTTTTGTTTTAAAAACCATGATGAAACAGGGCCAAGTAGCCATTCCGTTATTCCAGCAGGAACACGGCTTCCACATTGTCCGTGATGCTGATCTGCTGTTGTTGGTAGCTGTTTTCCACCATATCGGCGGCAGGGGCCGCGGCGGCCTTCATGGCCCGGCTGTAGACCGGCATGGGAGAGTTGTTGCGGTACTCGACGCTGTAAACCTTGCCAAGCTTCATGCCAAACGCCTTGGCCAAAGACTCAGCCTTGTTGGTGGCATCGGCTACCGCGCCAAGACGGGCCTGCTCCTTGATGACCTGCGGTGACTTGAGGCCGTACTCAATCTGGGAGACGGACTCCAGCCCCGCCTTGAGGGCGGTGTCCATCAGCTGGCTCAGCTTGTCGAGCTGATAGAGTTTGACGGAGAGCTGGCGCTGGGCACGGTAGCCCACCATCTCGGGCTGCTTGTTCTGGGGATATTGATACTCGGGGGAGATCACCAGGTTACCGGCCTCCACATCGCTGCGCTCGATGCCGAGACTCTCCAGTTGGCCAAAGAAGGCGGCCACCTTGGTATCGACCTGCTGTTTGGCCTTGATGCCCTGTTTCTCCAGGGCCGTGACCGAGACATTGAGCGTCAGCATATCGGGTTCGGCCTTCTGTTCGGCGTAGCCACTGACTACCAGATGAGGGGCCTGAGGCACCTCAATGGCGAGCAAGGGGGCACTGATGACCAGCGCAGACAGGGTAAGAAGGGGACGCCACATAGAAAAAACCTCCATCAATTTGATGGAGGTCATTATGCCCGTCGTCGAATGAGATTCATATATCGTGCAACGGGGGGATATGTTCCAACACCTGATTGGTCATGTCGATGTTGATACTGATCTCGCCGTCCAGCGGACTGCCACGGCTCGCGAGCACGGGCGCAGGTCCCTGAGCTCCCAGCAGCGAGTCATCCTCGAAATGAAAGGAGTCCCACGACAGAACATGACCCTGGGGAGGGGACATGGGCTCAGTTGCCGTCACCACCGCCAGCGAACTCCAGTCAAAATCGTCCTCTTGGCTGAGCAGCCCCTGCAGGGCGCCGTCGCTCAGGCTCTGCAACGAGTATTCCTGTTGCCCCTGTTCATGGCCAACCAGCACCATCATGTGGGGCAAGGGAGCATCCTCCGTCGGGGTGAAGCTGATATGGGATGCGGCAAAGTCCACATTGAGCCGCCCCGCTACCTCACCATCCTCGTTCTCCAGATCGAGGGCACTTATCTTGTCGCCCTGCATAGTGGCCTGATAGCCAAAACGGCCGGTGCAGATGATGCAGTCCTGCCCGTCCCAGCTGTAGCGAATGCCATCGATGTCGACCCAGTTGAATGACTGCATGGTGACTCTACTCCTGATACTGCCGCTATCTTAGCCGTCCTCGCCATCAAAGAACAGGGACCGGGCATGCCCGGTCCCCATGGTTTGATTATGGATCAACCTTGAGGTTGCCGTTGGTGAGCAGGTTATTGATGATATCTACCTCGGAGCCTCCAAGCGTTGTCAGATTCACACCATTAAAGTTGATGGTATGGGTCGTGCCACCACTAACCCCATCTAGATCAACGGTCAATATGGACTTATTAGAGACCGAATCATAGGCAAAGTTAAGATACGAATCCAGCGACGCTCCAGTCGCATGTTCTCCCGTCAACATGCTACTCAAATCGAGCACATCACTATTTGCCCCTGTTCCTGTCGTGAAGTCGGTGATGGTATCTGTACCGCCAGCATCCCCCGCCATCCACTTGAAGGTATCCTTGCCAACGCCCCCCGTCATAGTGTCACTCCCAGTGCCACCAATCAGCAAATCGTCGCCGCCACCACCGTTCAGGATATCGTCGCCGGCCAAGCCACTGAGGATATTGGCTCCATTGCCGGTGGTCAGAGTATCGTTGGAACTGGATCCGATCAGATTCTCAATCGAGCTAAGGCTGTCTCCTGCAGCCCCTCCTCCAACAAGTGTGCTATTACCGCTGTCGTTCAGCGCTACCGTTACTCCAGAAGCAGAGTCGATATAGGTCGCTGTATCATTTCCATTTCCACCATTCAAGATGTCGCTGCCAGCCCCACCGGCGAGGATGTCGTTACCCTCGCCTCCATTCAGTGCATCGTTGCCGGCACCACCGAGCAGGATGTCATTGCCGGCATTGCCGTTGATGGTGTCATTGCCTGAACCACCAATCAGGATCTCGTCGAGATAGCCCCCGGTGAGCGTCGAGCCACTCTGCACATCCACGAATACCTTGGCCGTATCCGTTGTCGTGCTATTGATGTAGTTGAACGACCCCTCATAGGTATTGGGCGTGATATTGCCAGACGTATCATCAAATGTTACTGAGCCCACGTTGTCAGTCACTGTGCCACTCACGGCCCCAGAAACTCCAGTGATCGTCTGGGTCGCAGCCAGCGGCCCGGTGTCATTGGCCAGCAAAGCCCAATCCGGGATGGTTGACGGATCCTGATTGGTGACGATGAAGTCATCGCGTACCACTGTGGGTCCGATCGCCGGGTTGACGATAAGAGACAAGGTATTGGACGCGGTATCTCCATCGTTATCGATCACGCTGTAACCGATGACCTGGCTGATCCCTCCCACCGGGATGGAAGAGGGCGGCGTATAGGTATACAGACCGTTGTCCATGTCAATCTTGAAGGTGCCACCGGCCACCGTGATTGACCATTCGTTGGTGATCGTATTGAAGGTACCAGCCGAGGCCCCACCGCTGAAACCAGACACATCGGTCTTCTGGTTATAGGTATAAGTGACGCCTGCAACCGTAATGGCATTGATCCAACCGCCATCTGCCCCCGTGCTCGCCGTCACGCCATCGATCAGTTGTCCGGACAGAGGCGGAGCTACCACTGTGCTGAGCAATGTGGCCGCCAACTGACTGAAGTCAGTCACAATGATCGATGTTGTATTCACCTCACTGACACCGTTATAGGCGATAGGATCGAGCGCCGATGCGGTAGAGCCTGACCCCATACCAAGTGAGAATGAGTTGATGTCATTCGCCTTCAGGAAGTCAGCCCAATCTTTGGCCTCATTCGTCAGAGTCGAGCCATCGCCATCAATGCCGTCACCTCCTCCCAGGGAGTTGTTGCCATCAGGGACCGTCGCAGAAGATCCACTCAATGCACTCTCATTGGGTTCACCATCCGACATGAAGTAGGACACATTCTGGGCACCGGCTAATTTTCCGGTATCGCCAAACGCCTTGATGGCCTCATTGAGTGCATCGTCATAGTTTGTTGCGTCTGTCGGCGACAACCCGAGGATGATTGCCTTGGCTGCGTCGACGCTTACCCAGACCCCTGTGGGGTTGGCCGCTGATGTGGCAAATGTCACGATATTGACCATGACGGTGCCATAGGCACTGTATTTGTCGAGCAGCTCAAGAGCTGACTTCTGCATGACCTGCATCCGGGTCATGCCTTGATACCCCGATGAATTGCCCATACTGCCGGAGATATCGAGGATCAACATCAGGTTCGTGTTCTGTACCTGAGTGGCCTGGCCCGCATTGGTCACTGCATTTGCACTCGGGCCGTCGTCCTTG
>NZ_CDDF01000005.1:426205-746013 GCF_000819865.1 Aeromonas eucrenophila | reverse complement strand
GCACTCGGGCCGTCGTCCTTGAACTCAAGGTTCAGCCCACCCGTACTGGTCGCACTCTGGCTATCGCCATCACGGTCCGTCACGGTCTGCACCACCTTGATGGCCGCCGCCGTGCTCAGGAACACGCTGTCATCCTGGGCTGCGGCACTGCTGCCATCCACCCCGTGCTCCAGCGCCGCATACTGGGTCACTGTCACCTTGCCGCTGCCGTCTATCAGCACGCTGAACGCCTTGGTGCCGGTGCTGGTATTGCCACCGGTCCACCCTTCATAACCACCGGCAACGGCCACCAGTTTGATCTCGCTGGCACTGCCACTTTGCCCCGCCAGCCACAGCCCGGTCTGGGCGCCCGCCGTGGCGCTCAGGCTGTACTGCACACTGCCCGCACCGTCTGCACCGTATACCGGGGCGTTGAACAGCCCGCTGATGCTGGCGGCACTGATATCCGCCGTGTCAAAGCCACCGGTCTCATCCAGTGTCACGCCGGCACTGACCTCAGCCTTGGCCGACGCACTCGGGCCGTCGTCTTCGAAGCGGAATATGCCGCTGACTCCCAGATCCAGACTGGCCTTGGCACTATCACCATCAGAGTCCGTCACTGTTTGTACCAGGGTCAGTACGCCACTGTTCAGCGTCAGGCTGACACTGTCATCATGATTGCCGGTATCACCATGCCAGACATTGTCCAGCAAATTCAGGGTTACCGCGCCAGTGGCAGGATTGATCGTCAGGGTGAAGTAGTTCACCCCGTTGGCACTGCCGGTAATGACATTACCGACCTGGTTGAGCACAATTTGAGCGCCCTGACCATTGGCAACTTGCGGATCGACAGCATAGAGACCGCTTGCCACATTGTTGCCATTAAGCACCAGGTTGTAACCAATGCTGCCCGTCCCATCCGCCCCGAAGGCATGGTTGAATTGGGCCTGCACCACGGAGGCTGCCAGCGTAACGCTCGCAACACCGTCACTGTCGGCGCCGCCCAACTGTGGCAGACTCTCATCCACACTGAGCACCCCCAGTTCACCGGCACCAGGGATGAGCGCCACACTCGGTACGTCATCGAGTATCACCACATCCAGACTGGCGCTGGTGCTGTCGCCATCACTGTCCGTCAACACGACATTGAAACTTTCGGTCAACGATGTGTCATTGGTGGGCTGGGTATGCGCCTCGTTATCGCCAAGGGTGTAGCTGTAGGTGACGCTGCCGACTCCAGTCACGGGGTTGTAACTGATGCCGGTCACCAACAGCTGATTGCCCAGAGGACTGGGGATCGACTGCGGGAAACTGGTGATGACCAGGCCGTTGCTGATGAGCGTCACACCACCCAGCGTCAGGCTCTGGACCCCGTCTGCCGCATTGAAGGTAAAGGTGCCGCTTTTGGTCAGTGCTGCGGCATCCGGGGAGCTCCCATCGGCCAGAGCGGCTTCACTCAGAACGAGCTCACCCCCTTCAACTTGTAATCCCCCCAGGGAGATAGTCTCATCCACCGGGGTGATGGTAATGGTCAAGGTCGAGGGGTTGGTATCGGCACCGTCAGTGACGATGTAATTGGCCAGAGGAACGGGGCCTGTGTAGTTGAGCGCCGGGGTGAAGGTGTAGGAGCCGTCCGCATTGATGATGAGCGTGCCGATCCCGTTCAGGGTCGTCGCAGTGCCTGCCGGGATACCGATGTTATTACCCCAGCTATAGGAGACAATCGAGGCATCCTGAGGGCCGTCCGGGTTGCTGCTGTTGGTCAGCAGGTTGCCACTGATGGCTTGATTTTCCTGGGTGATGGCCGATTCATCTTGGTCATCAAGCTGATTATCCAGCAGAAGATCCTCTGCCTGCAGCAGATTCTGCGCCGCCAGCGCATCGTGGTTGGTATCAAATCCGGAGGTCGCAATGGTTGCATCACCGATACGGTCGATAACGACAAAGCCACCATTACCGCTGGCCCCCGCGACCCCACCTATACCACCCCCGCCGCCACCCGCAGCGGGGGCACCACCGGCTGCCGAGGCTTCAAAGTTCTTGGTCGGATCGACCCCTTCCAGTATGGATTTTTGCAAGGCTGCGATTTCCGGAGGGAGATCCTTGTTCTCTGCGGAGGATGAGGGGGCCCCCTGGGCGGGCGTGTCAGCCGGTGCTGGTGCATCTGGTGCTACATCTGGCTTGTCATCGTAGGGGGCCAGCATCAACTTGGCATTGTCGGCAATCTCGAGTTTGGCCCCCGGCTGCAAGATCTCTCCCGGCTGGAGCGGACGACTGCTGCCATCGGCGAGCTGGATCTGAACATTGCCTTCTACGGAGGAGACGACGACGGTTTTATCGATGATTTGGGTGCGCATATCCATTGCTCCAGAGTGACAGATCTTGATGGCTACACCTTAGATAGGACGTCGTCATGCTTCCGTTGCAAAAATGTACTGCGTTGAATCTGTGCAGCTCCATCCGATGCAGCAAATCGAATAATGATTTTTTACACATTAAAATCAATGCATTAACAAAGACTCTTGTGACCCCCTTTCATGCTCGCCGTAGAAAAGCATCCCGACTTATTCTAAACGGATATAAAAAAGGGCCCACATTGGGGCCCTTTTCTTGAATGATGGCACTCATCATGGCAATGGGAATGCCGGATGAACGAAGCCTTGGTAGCCATCTATATGCAGGCTGGACAGCACCTCGACCTGTTGTTGATCTTCCACTCGAGTGGCGATCGTCGTGACGCCCGCGTTGTGCGCCGCACGGCAAACCGCGGCCAGGAAGGAAGTATCCGCCCCCGGCTCCATGACCTGACTGGTATAACCGTGATCCACCTTGACATAGGCCGGTGCCAACTCTTCCAGATAGCCGAGGGATTGGAAGTGGCGGCCATAGTGATCGACCCCCCACTGGAAACCATGCTCGCGCAGCACACTGACCAGAGTGGTGACCTGCTCTCTATGTTTCATGATGGCCGCTTCGGGGATCTCGAACAGCAGCCTATCTTTGAGCTCGCCATTCAAGGCCAGATAGCCTTTCAGCCAAGTCAGGAACTCATCGGAACAGAGCGAGCCCGCCGTGATGTTGACGGCCAGCACCAGCTCGGGTTGTTGTTTGAGCAGAGGAGCACAAGCTTCCAACACCGCCTTGTCGAACTCGGCGCCCATCTTGAATTGCTCGATGGCAGGCAAGAACTGGCCAGCAAAGTAGTCGGTACCATCCCGCGAGATGGAGGCGAACAGCTCGGCATGCAGGCGCATCCCATTGTCGAAACGACAGGCCGGTTGCGCCTTGAAACGCCACAGGTCCCTGGCGATCGCGTCCTGTACCAGATCGCGCCAGGCCAGACGCCCCATCAGCCCCTGATCCGTACCACCTTCCATGACAACGGCACCGCGCCGCTCGTTGCGTGCCTTGCCAAGGGCGTTGTCGGCCTTGGTCAGCAGGCTGGAGAGATCATCGTTACCGTCCCGACCGGCGATGCCTATGACGGAGAGCGCCCCCACCTCACCCATGGGATTGACTACCAAATCGGCGATGCGACTGTTGATCACCTCTGCCAGTTCCTTGAGCTGTGATAGATCGTCGGTAGGGCAGAGCAACGCATATTCGGTGGCCGAGATCCGGGCCAGCGCGGCGCCATCCCAACCACCGAGCAGTTCTTTGAGTACCTGGGCGATGGATTTGACCATGTTGTCTCGCGCGGCAAACCCTTCTTCCCGATAAAGATCGTCCAGCATGTCGACGGCCACCAACATGACGCCACCCTGCCCCGCCTCCGCGATCCAGGCATTGACTTGCCCGACGAAATAAGAGCGGTTGCCGAGCCCGGAGACGGCATCGACATAGACTCGGGCACGCAGATTCTCGGCCTCGTCAGCCTGCTCCTTGAACTGCACGGCCAGTTTGCTGGAAAGAATATTGATGGCTTGCACCACCTGCTTGAGCTCGCGAGTCTTGGGCTCCGGGATGGCATGGCCGAAATGATGCAGCTCTATCTCGACCGCCTGCTCGCAGATGAGTTTGAGTGGTTTGAGCAGATAATTCAGGGCCCGCATCAGCAGTATGGTAGTGAGCAGAAATCCGATCAGGAACCAGCTCGCCAGCTTGCTCATCCCTTCCCACAGCTCGTAATAAGCCTGGCCGGAGTGACCCACTACCTTCAACTTGCCCAGCTGTAGCCAGCCCGAGGTCAAAATCGATTCGTTGGATACCTCAGGGAAAAGACCAAGACCGATGAACCACTGCGGAACCCCCTGGATATTGTTGCTGTTCTCAAGCTCGATCACATCCTTGGAGGCCAGCAGATCCAGCCGGACCAACTTATAGTAACCCCCGTCAAACACGGCCTTGAGGACGGATTCGGCGCTCACCTTGTCGCCATTCTCCAGATAAGGCGTCAACGCCAGCCCCAGCGACGTGGCGGTGTTGATTACTGTGGTTTCCTGCTGCTGTGCCAGATAGTTACGAGTCGAATTGAACTGCACCCAATAGGTTGCAGCAAATAACAATCCGAATAATAACAACATGGTTGCCAATAATTGTCTGTAGAGCGTCATAGGTTAATCATCCAAATTCACCACAGGCCGAGCCAATCGCCCTGAAGTCATGCGATTGCGTAAGTCATTCCATAATCCCAAGCGGGATGATTGCCCGGCCAGTTCCCCTTGACCACGTGCCTTCATCAACCACAGGTGACTACCGTTAAAGCTATAAATTGGTTTCAGATCCGCTCGCTGGCTGGCCGGGCGAATGGCACCGATAAGGTTGTCCAGAATAAGAGGAACGGATGCTGGCGTCTCATAATAGGCAACAACCATATGAAACTGGTTATAATCCAATGCCTTGACATATACCATTCGCATTTTTTCATCCGGAATGCCAAGTTCCAGCAGCGTAAAATATTTGGAAATGCTGAAGTCTTCACAATCTCCACCAGCGGCCCCCAAAAATTCCAGCGGAGTCGCCCAATAATCTTTCTTGTGCCACAGCTTGGTATCATCGATGAAGCGCATTTGATTGAAAAACTGGTTCACCTTCTCCAGCTTCTGGCGCTCGCTCAGCCCTGCGGCACGATTTTGCATGGCCAGGGTGCGCCAGCTGGTGACCCGCTTGCCCGCCCGCCCCCCATAGGTTTCCTCCGCTCTCTTGACCAGCTGAAGATCTTCGGAGGAGAGCGGCTGACTGGCATTGAGCAGCAAGGGAAGTGAGAGCAGGCAAAACCACAGCAAAGGGCGTGCCCAGCGCAGGGACAGGCATTGATGCCATGCCTGCCAGGCCATACCCAACCCCCTTGCCTTGTACCACGATGTCACATTCTTCCCCTGCGGCAGGTCATAGCAATCTTCATTTGAAAACTCAAAACATAAAAGAATGACTGCAGCAAGCTGCAGCCATTTCTTTGTCTGATATCACATCAGCGCGATTGCCATCAGTTGTTATTGGCCTGCCAATCAGCTGGCTGCTGCACATTCATGGCATTGAGCAACCCACCCGTGGCATTGAGGATCCGATAATCCGCCAGCAGGGAGTCATACTCGGCCGTGATGTAGCTGCGGCGCGCCTCGAACAGTTCGTTCTCCGTGTTCAGCACATCCAGCAAAGTCCGTTGGCCCAGACCAAACTGCTTCTTGTACGCCTGTACAGTGTCATAGCTGGCGTCCACGTGCTCTTTCAGGAAGACTTTCTGCTTGGCCAGCGACTCTTTGGCATTCCAGGCGAGGCGGGTACCCTCTTCTACCTGACGGAAAGCGTTCAGATGAATGTCTTTCGCCTGGGAATAGAGCGCCGAGGTGGCTTTGCTTTCGGCCAGATCCGAGCCGCCACGGAACAGGTTGTAACGCATCCGGACCATGGCGGTCAGATCGTCGTTACGGCCATTGACCGCGTCGATATCCTCGTTCCAGTTTTGATCCACTTCGAAGGCTACGTTCGGGTAGAAGCCGGACTTGGAGCCTTCATGCTGGTACTTGGCCTCCTCGATATCCTGCAGAGAGGAGAGCAGGGTCGGGTGCACCTCGGTAGCCGTCTTCAGTGCATCCTCCAGGGTGGCGGGGATCAGCTGGCTGTTAGGAACTGGCTGCACCAGGTCCTTGGGGACCTCATTGACGACACGGATGAACTCACTCTCGGCATCCCGATAGTTGTTGTCCGCCGCCGCCTGGTTGGAATAGGCCCGCGCCACCCGACCGTCGATCTGGGTCTGATCCGCGGTAGAGCCCAGGCCGGAATCGGTCCGCTTCTGGATGTCGCTGCGGATCTGCTCGTGAGTCTCCAGGTTCTGCTTGGACAGCTCCAGGATCTCCTGCTGACGCAGCATGTTCAGATACACCTCAGCCACGCGCAGCGCCGTGTTCTCCGCTTCGGAGATCATGGCCAGACGCTGGGCGTTGGCGGCAGCATCGGTTCTAGCCACGTTGCTGCTGACGTCGAAGCCGTCGAACAACATCTGGCGCAGGCTGATCCCGGCCTCTTTGCGGGTCATGGAATCATCGATACTCCCGTCCCTCGATTTTCCATTTACCGCACGGGTCGAGGGGCTGTCAGTCTTCTCGTAACCGACGCCACCACGCAAATCGACGGTGGGATAGTAGCCACCTTTGGCTCCATCATGCTGATACAGTCGTGCCTGATAGAGGTCAAAAGCTTCCTTGATTTTTGGATGGGTAGCCAGTGACTGTGCCACTGACTGTTCCAGCGTTTGAGCCTGGCCAAGGCCAGGGAACAGCACTGCGCCACTGACCAGCATGGCAACAATCGTCTTCTTCATGGTATCTCCAGTCATGTTGTTATTAGATTGTTGGCTTTATCGTTCTCTCAGTGCCGACTGCTTAGCCCGCAAGATCGGCTTAAGCAAGTAGTCTAGGACACTTTTTTTACCAGTAATAATATCTGCACTGGCTAACATACCGGGGATGATGGGAAGTGCGTTAAGCTCATCGCCCAAGTAACTCTTCTCGGTGCGCACCCGAACCAGATAGAAAGTGTTGCCCTTCTCATCCTGGATCGAGTCGGCACTTATCTGTTCAACCTTGCCATGTAAACCTCCGTAGATAGTGAAGTCATAAGCCGTTATCTTGACCACGGCTTCGAGCCCTGGCCGCAGGAAGGCGATATCCTTGGGCGACACCTTGGCTTCCACCAGCAGGGTATCCTCCAGCGGCACGATTTCCATCAGATCCATGCCCGGCTGCACCACGCCGCCCAGGGTATTGATCTTGAGCTTCTTGATGGTGCCCTTGAGGGGCGCCAGCACGCTGGTTCTGTCGACCCGGTCGCGCAGGCCCACCTGCCCCTCGGACAGCTGGCTCAGCTTGCCTTGTCGCTCGTTGAGCTCGGTCTGAGAATCGGCTCTGAACTTCAAGGCGATGTCGTTGCGCTTGGAGATGGTCTCCCGCAGCACCGAGTTGAGTTTGGGAATGAGCAGCCGGTTGGCCTCCAACTCCCCTTGCATCTCGTTGACCTGCCGCTCCAGCTTGATGAGCTCCACCTGAGGAACTATACCCTCTTTCGCGAGGGGACGGCTGATATTCAACTCCTGACGAGCCAGATCGACGCTGCGACCCACCGTCCTGATCTTGGCATTGAGCTCTATGGTCTCCTGCTCTTTCTGCTCGATCTGCTGACCGAGGATGTAGAGCTGGTTGGTCAGATTATTGAGTCGCTCGTCCTGCACCGACTTTTCACGTGCCACGTATTCGGCGAAGACACTCTCGAATCCGTCAGGGAACACAATGGGTTGCTTCTCGATAACCACCTGTTCGCGCCAACCAAGATTGGATTCATTTTTTACCACTACGCTCTTGATCTCGGCACGCAAGCGGGCAATGTCCCCCTTGAGGATCACCATCTCCTGCTCACGTTCACGAAAATCCGATTTGAAGCGGGTATCATCGATGCGCAGCAAGGGCTGCCCCTTCTCGACGATGTCACCCTCTTTCACGAAGATCTCCTTGACGATCCCCCCCTCCAGGTTCTGGATCACCTGCAATTGGCGCGACGGGATCACAGTGCCCTGACCGACGGTGACCTCATCCAGCTTCGCCCAGGCAGCCCAGACGATGGCACTAATGAAAAACAGGAAGCAGGCCCACAACAGGACCCGGGCGCGAGTGGGCGTCGTCAGCAAGACGGCAGCGGCACCATCATCGACATATTCAAGATGCTCAGGGGATGGCAGGACAGTGTCTGGTGCCGTTTTCTTGAACCAGTTGTTAGCCATTGGACACCTCCTGCAGCCGTACCTTGCCTTCCTTCAATTGCTGCAACACCACCTCTTTGGGTCCATCGGCTACTATCTGCCCCTGCTCCACGACGATGACCCTGGAGGCCACGTCCAGCATGGAGGTCTTGTGAGTGATCAGGATCAGGGTGGTCTCCGGCCCCAGCCTGGCCAACTCCTGCTTCACATGCATCTCCGACTGGTTATCCATGTTGGAGGTCGGTTCGTCCATCACCAGGATAGGGGGATCGTTGAGCAGGGCTCTGGCCAGCAGGATCGCCTGGCGCTGACCCCCGGAGAGCTGACGTCCGCCCTCGCCGATCTGCCGATCCAGCCCATTGGGATCCCGGTTGGTAAAGTTGGTCACCCCGGCGCGCTTGGCCGCCCGCAAGACGCGCGCATCATCCACCAGCGGGTTGCCGAGCATGATGTTGTCGCGCACCGAGCCAAAGAACAGGGTCACGTCTTGGGGCACACAACCGATGTTGCGGCGAATGGCGGCTGGCGCCAGTTGATCCAGCTCGAAACCATCGAGTCGTACCGAGCCATCGGTGGGTCGATAGAGCCCCATCAGCAGCTTCTCAAGAGTGGTCTTGCCCGCCCCGATCCGGCCTATGATGGCCACCTTTTCCCCCGGCTCGATACGCAGCGAAATGTTGTGCAGGGTGCTGGTTTCCATGCCCGGGTATTTGAAGGAGACGTTCTCGAATTCGATGCGGCCCGCGATGATGGGGTGGTGAATATATTGTTTCCCCTCCTCCTGCTCGCCCGGCGTCATCATGATCTTCTCCAGGATCTCGAGCGCAGACTTGGCCTGGTTGTAACGGGTGGAGAGCACGGAGAGCTGCACCATGGGCGCGATGGCCCGGCTCGACAGCATGACAGCGGCGATCATGCCGCCCATGGTCACCAGCCCTTCCGAAATCTGGTAAACCCCGACGATGACCAACCCCACTGTCACTACTTGCTGGATGTAGCTCGCCAGAGACGACATGGAGTTGGTGATGCGGCGGGTCTGCACGCCCCAGGTGGAGATGTGGGACACCGCCTGCTCCCAGCGATGCTGGAACATGCTCTCGGCACCGAAGATCTTGACAGTTTCCAGACCAGAGATGCTCTCGATCAGGTTGGCGTTCTTCTGGGAGGCAAGGCGGGAACCCTCCTCGATCGACTGCTTGAGCGGCTCCTGAATGTAGAAGCTGTACGCCACCAGGATCAGGATGGCGACGATGGGCACCACTACCATGACACCGGCAAAGAGCCAGATAATGAACAGGAAGAAGATGGCAAAGGGTAGATCGATGAGCGTGGAGACGGTGGCCGAGGTGAAGAACTCCCGGACCGACTCGAACTCTTGCAGGTGTTTGGCGAAGGCCCCCGTCGAGGCAGGGCGGGATTCCATCTTCATCCCCATCACCTTGGCGAAGATCTTGGCCGACAGCAGTACATCCGACTTCTTGCCCGCGATGTCGATGAAGTAGCTGCGCAGCTGGCGCATCACGAAATCGAAGGTGAACACCACCATGGCACCCACCGCCAGCACCCAGAGGGAATCGAACGCCAGATTGGGCACTATCTTGTCGTAAACGTTCATGGTGAACAGCGGGCTGGCCACCGCAAACAGATTGATGAGAATGGAGGCGATCAGCACATCCCGGTAGATCCCCCTGGATTCGAACAGGGTGCTCCAGAACCAGTGACCGTCACGGGTCTCCAGCACCTTGGGGGAGCGCTCATCGAACTTGAACTGTTTCTTGACGAAAAACAGGCGGCCATTGTATTCGTCACCCAGTTGAGCGGTGCTGACCCACTGCGCCGCATCGCCGGCCTGGGGGAAAATGACCTTGCCCTGAGTCCTGTCTTCATTCCATTCCAGCAGGATACAGGCACCACCGTTGCGGGTCTGCAGCACACAGGGCAGCAGCAGAGAGGAGACTTCCTCCAGGGGCTGAAGCACTTCACGGGCGGACAGGCCGCCACGCTCGGCGGCGCGGGGAAAGAGTGCCGTGCTCAGACGGCCGGATACCAGCGGCAAGCCGGTCGTCAGGGCATCCTGGCTGTTGGGCACGCCATAAAAGCGGGTCAAGAAGACCAGGCATTCCAATAGCTCATCAATACGGCTAGTTTCTGCTTGCATAGCATCCTGTCAAAACATGATTTAGACGGTTGTCGCGGGGAAGTATCGCCGTCCTCATTGTGACGGCGGTCTTTTGAATAACGGAGCCTGACGTCCGTCACCGAAAGCCGACAACCAAATTAGCGCACAGGGCAATGACCTTTTAATGCCATCACCAGACCCAAACATCGTCAAGCCGAAAAGCGGATCCTTGCCTGGCTCTGATGTGGCACCAGTGCCAGAGTCTCCGACTCGATTATTACAAGCTTATTGATAACAATATCTTTTTCAAGCCGTCCATCTTATCAAGGCGACTTGAATGAAACTATACTGCAAAGACTGAATTTCATCTAATAAGCCTCTGTTTTTTTAATGAAATTAGAGTGACAGCTCATTAAAACCGTCGAGGGAAAAGGGTCGACCCAGGCTGTGTCCCTGGGGCCCGGAGCGAGCCAGCTCGGTGGCGATACCGGCCATGGCGGTCCAGCGATTCTCACACCAGTCCGGTGCCAACAGGGTCGGACGACGGGCCGAAGCCGAGATGCGGTGATAAACCACCTCGGGAGGACTGTGCTGGATCATGGCCACCGCCGCTTCTATATATTGCTCCAGCGTCGGCACTTCCAGCCGCCCCGCCTGCCAGGCCTTGCCAAGGATGCTCCCCTCCACCACGTGCAGCGGATGCAGCTTGATCCCCTCCACCCCAGTGTCCACGATGCGATGCAGAGTCTCCAGGCTGTCCATGGCCGCCTCTCCCGGCAGGCCGACGATCAGATGAGCACAGACCTTGATGCCCCTTGCGTGGGCACGGCGCACCGCATCTTCATAGGCGCCATAGCCGTGGCCCCGATTGATCCGTTGTAGCGTCTTGTCGTTGGCACTCTGCAGCCCCAACTCCAACCACACCTCGTAGCCGCGAGCCTGATAGCCAGCCAGCAGATCCAGCACCGCATCCGGCACGCAATCCGGGCGGGTGCCGACGCAGAGCCCCACCATGTCGCTCACCGACAGCGCCTCTTCATACATGCGCTGCAGGTATTCCACCTCGGCATAGGTGCTGGTATAGGCCTGAAAATAAGCGAGGTAGCGCTTGGCACGGGTCACCTCGTCCCGCCGCGCCAGCAGTTGTTGCACCACGGAGAGCTGCTGAGCCGATTCGTCGGCGAAGGAGGAGACGTTGCAGAAGGTGCAGCCGCCGCGGCCCAGAGTGCCGTCCCGGTTCGGACAGGTAAAGGCGCCGTGAATAGAGAGTTTGTGGATCTTCTGGCCGTGGCGCTGCTTGAGATCCTGACCGAATGTATTGATGAGTTCGTGTAACTGCATGACACCTCCAATATAAGGTGCCATTGTACCGGCTCACCCCGCTGGGAAGGCTGAGCTGGATCAAGCCGCCCCGAGCCTCAAAACTATATAAATATTCATCTTTCATCGGATAAGTATCCGACACATGTGTATTTAGGTTACTTTTGGAAACCCCTCCCCCCACCACAAAGGGAAAAAGGAAAAACACGAACACCCTCTAACCATCTGTTCATACTGAAAAAAATCCAATTAGCCCGCATCTGAATAAATGCAAGGCACAGGATCCTGAAATGTGATCCCGGCCCGACCTCGGGAGGGTGGATTGGTAAGATTACTACAGCACTCCGACACGATGCAGTCCACCACTAACGCTAAGGATATCAGCACAAAAATCCACAATTAGTTAAATTTAAAGTTTTTTATTAATGAAAAGTCCCATTGTCACTCCCAAATCCACAGTTTGTTATGTCGATGTAACATTGCAAACAGTCCGGATGTCCAATTGACCTTGCCCGAAAATCCCATTAGTTTGGAGATTCGCCACCTCAGGCGGACGGAACCACAAGAGCCAATCGCAATTTATGCAGTCTGTTGATGACAGTGCGATGGAAGGCCGAGCAAGGGAGAAATGCAATGTCACTATATGATCCAAAGCTGGAGAGGGATAACTGTGGCTTCGGCCTGTTGGCCCACATGGAAGGGGAAGCCAGCCACAAGCTCGTCCGTCTCGCGATGTCAGCCTTGGCTCGCATGCAGCACCGCGGCGGTATCTCCGCCGATGGCAAGACCGGCGACGGCTGCGGCCTGTTGCTGCAAAAACCAGACAGCTTCTATCGCGCTGTCGCCGAGGAGAAGGGATGGCACCTGGGCCGCAACTATGCGGTCGGCATGCTGTTCCTGAACCCGGACCCCGTATTGGCCCAGCAGACTCGCGACATCATCGACGAGGAGCTGGAAAAGGAGACCCTGAGTCTGGTCGGTTGGCGCAAGGTGCCCATCGATACCAATGTGCTCGGTCCCATCGCCAAGGCTTCATTGCCCAGCATCGAACAAGTCTTTGTCAACGCGCCGCCTGGCTGGGTCGACAAGGATCTCGAGCGTCGCCTCTATATAGTGCGCCGCCGCATCGAGAAGCGCATCAGCGACGACTATTTCTACGTAGTCAGCCTCTCCAACCTGGTCACCGTCTATAAAGGGCTGTGCATGCCGGTGGATTTGCCGCGCTTCTACTTGGATCTCGCCGACATTCGCATGCAGGCGGCCATCTGCGTGTTCCACCAGCGTTTCTCCACCAACACCAGCCCGCGCTGGCCGCTGGCCCAGCCGTTCCGCTATCTCGCCCACAACGGCGAGATCAACACCATCGCCGGCAACCGCCAGTGGGCCAAGGCGCGCAGCTACAAGTTCGCGACGCCGCTCATTCCGGACTTGCAAGAGGCCGCCCCCTTCGTCAACACCACGGGGTCGGACTCCTCCAGCCTCGACAACATGCTGGATCTCTTCCTCGCCGGTGGCATGGACCTGTTCCGTGCCATGCGTCTGCTGATCCCGCCTGCATGGCAAAAACACCCGAACATGGATGACGACCTGCGCGCCTTCTATGACTTCAACTCCATGCACATGGAGCCCTGGGATGGCCCGGCCGGCATCGTCATGACCGATGGCCGCTACGCCACCTGCGCGCTGGACCGTAACGGCCTGCGCCCGGCCCGCTACGTCATCACCAAGGACAAGTTCATCACCCTGGCGTCCGAAGTGGGCACCTGGGACTACACCCCGGACGAGGTGCTGGAGAAGGGCCGGGTCGGCCCGGGCGAGCTGTTCGTGGTGGATACCCACAACGGCAAGATCTGGACCAGCTTCGAGATCGACGACGATCTCAAGAGCCGCCACACCTACAAGCAGTGGATGGACAAGCATTGCAAACGGCTGGTGCCGTTCGAGCAGATGGATGACGCCAGCACTGGCGCCCGCGAGTTCTCGGACGATCAGCTCAAGACCTATCAGAAACTGTTCGGCTACTCCTACGAGGAGCTGGATCAGATAGTGCGCGTGCTCGGCGAGAACGGCCAGGAGGCGGTGGGCTCCATGGGGGATGACACCCCCATGGCGGTGCTCTCCTCCAGCCAGCGCACCCTGTACGACTACTTCCGCCAGATGTTCGCCCAGGTGACCAACCCGCCCATCGATCCGCTGCGGGAAAACCACGTCATGTCGCTGGCCACCTGTATCGGCCGCGAGCAGAACGTGTTCAACGAGACCTTCGGCCACGCCCACCGGGTGCTGTTCCAGTCGCCGATCCTGCTCTACTCCGATTTCCACCAGCTGTTGGCCCTGGAGGGGGAACATTACCGTCATGCGGTGCTGAGCCTGAACTTCAAACCCGAAGAGGGGCTGCAAGCGGCGCTGGAGCGGCTATGCAACGACGCCGCCGACAAGGCCCGTGGTGGCACAGTGCTGCTGATCCTGTCGGATCGGGACGTCAGTGCCGACACCCTGCCAATCCCGGCCGCCATGGCGGTGGGCGCGGTACAGCGCACCCTGGTAGACAACAATCTGCGCTGTGATGCCAATATTTTGGTGGAAACCGCCAGCGTGCGCGATCCGCACCACTTCTCCGTGCTGCTGGGCTTTGGCGCCACCGCTATTTATCCCTATCTCGCCTACGAGACCCTCGCCAAGCAAGTCGAGGAAGGCGTGCTCAAGATGAGCCTGCGCCAGGCCATGCTCAACTACCGCAACGGCATCAACAAGGGCCTCTACAAGGTGATGTCCAAGATGGGCATCAGCACGGTGGCGAGCTATCGCTGCTCCCAGCTGTTCGAGGCGGTGGGGCTGTCCAATGCCGTGGTCGAGATGTGCTTCCGTGGCGTCTCCAGCCGCATCCAGGGTGCCGACTTTGCCGACATCCAGCAGGATCAGCTGCAACTGGCCCGTCAGGCCTGGCTGGCCCGCAAGGCGCTTACCCAGGGCGGCCTGCTCAAGTTCGTCCACGGTGGCGAGTACCACACCTACAACCCGGACGTGGTGCAGACCCTGCAAGTGGCGGTGCGCTCCGGCGACTACGCCGATTACAAGGAATACGCACGCCTGGTGAATGAGCGCCCGGTCGCCACCCTGCGCGATCTGCTCGCCCTCAAGGCCGTGGCCAACCCCATTGCACTGGAGCAGGTAGAGCCCGCAGCCAACCTGTTCCCCCGCTTCGACTCCGCCGCCATGTCCATCGGCGCCCTGGGGCCCGAGGCCCACGAGGCGCTGGCCGTGGCCATGAACCGCCTAGGTGGCAAGAGCAACTCGGGTGAAGGTGGTGAAGATCCCAAGCGCTTTGGCACCGAGAAGAATTCCCGCATCAAGCAGGTTGCCTCGGGGCGCTTCGGCGTCACCCCCCACTACCTGATGAACGCCGATGTGGTGCAGATCAAGGTGGCTCAGGGCGCCAAGCCAGGCGAAGGTGGCCAGCTGCCCGGTGACAAGGTCACCGCCCAGATAGCCAAGCTGCGTTATTCCGTGCCCGGTGTGACCCTGATCTCACCGCCACCGCACCACGACATCTACTCCATCGAGGACTTGGCCCAGCTCATCTTCGACATCAAGCAGATCAACCCGGACTGTCTGGTGTCGGTCAAGCTGGTGTCCGAGCCCGGCGTAGGCACCATCGCCTGCGGCGTGGCCAAGGCCTATGCGGACTTCATCACCGTCTCCGGTTATGACGGCGGCACCGGTGCCAGCCCCCTGAGCTCGGTCAAATACGCCGGCTCCCCCTGGGAACTCGGCCTTGCCGAAACCCAGCAGGCGCTAGTCGCCAACGGCTTGCGCCACAAGGTGCGGCTACAGGTGGACGGCGGCCTCAAAACCGGTCTGGACATCATCAAGGCGGCCATCCTCGGCGCCGAGAGCTTCGGCTTCGGTACCGGCCCCATGGTGGCGCTCGGCTGCAAATACCTGCGTATCTGCCACCTGAACAACTGCGCCACCGGTGTCGCCACTCAGGATGAGAAACTGCGCCGCGAGCACTTCACCGGCCTGCCGGAGATGGTGATGAACTACTTCAAGTTCATCGCCGAAGAGACCCGCGAGCTGATGGCCGAGCTTGGCGTCAGCCAGCTGACGGATCTGATCGGTCGCACCGATTTGCTCGAAGCCCTGCCCGGCCTCACCGCCCGTCAGGCCAAGCTGGACCTGTCCGGTCTGCTGGCGAGCCCGGTGGCACCGGCAGGCTCCAGCCTGTTCAGCCAGCAGCACAACCCGACCTTCGACAAGGGGCCTTTGAACCTCAAGATGGTCGAGGATCTGCTGGAGGCGGTCGAGCACAAGTCCGGCGGTGAATGGCGCTACGACATCCGCAACACAGACCGCTCCGTGGGAGCCCGTCTGTCCGGCGAGATCGTCAAGCGCCACGGCAACCAGGGCATGGCGGCGGATCCGGTACGGGTCCACTTCAACGGCACCGCCGGCCAGAGCTTCGGCGTCTGGAACGCAGGCGGCCTCGAGCTCATCCTGACCGGCGATGCCAACGACTACGTGGGCAAGGGCATGACCGGCGGCAAGCTGGTGGTCAAACCCCACGTCGGCGTGGCGTTCAAGTCCCACGAAGCGGCCATCATAGGCAACACCTGCCTCTATGGCGCCACCGGCGGCAAGCTCTACGCGGCAGGCACGGCGGGTGAGCGTTTCGCGGTGCGCAACTCGGGCGCCCTGGCGGTGGTCGAGGGCATTGGCGACAACGGCTGCGAATACATGACCGGCGGCATCGTCACCGTGCTCGGCACCACCGGGGTCAACTTCGCGGCCGGCATGACGGGCGGCTTCGCCTACGTGCTGGACGAGTGCGGCAACTTTGCCAAGCGCACCAACCCGGAGCTGGTCGAACTGCTGGATGTGGCGGATCTCGCCATCCATCAGGAACACCTGCGCGGCATCATCACGGCGCACCTGAATGAGACAGGCAGCTCGCGCGCCGAGGAGATCCTGGCCAACTTCGACTCCTATGTGCCCAAGTTCAGGCTGATCAAACCCAAGTCCAGCGACGTCAAGTCCTTGCTCGGTCACACCAGCCGCTCTAGTGCAGAACTCAGAATCCAGGCGCAATAAGGAGGGAACCCTATGAGCCAGAACGTATTCCAGTTTATCGATGTCCAGCGGGTCGACCCGCCCAAGAAGCCGCTCAAGATCCGCAAGATCCAGTTTGTGGAGATCTACGAGTCCTTCAACCAGGCCCAGGTCGGCATGCAGGCGGATCGCTGCCTCGACTGCGGCAACCCCTATTGCGAATGGAAGTGCCCGGTCCACAACTACATCCCCAACTGGCTGAAGCTGGCCAACGAGGGGCGCATCCTGGAGGCGGTGGAACTCTCCCACCAGACCAACAGCCTGCCTGAGGTGTGTGGCCGCGTCTGCCCGCAAGACCGCCTGTGCGAGGGTGCCTGTACCCTCAACGATCGCTTCGGCGCCGTGACCATAGGCAACATCGAAAAATACATCACCGACAAGGCGTTCGAGATGGGCTGGCGCCCGGATCTCTCCAAGGTGATCAAGACCGACAAGCGGGTTGCCGTCATCGGCGCCGGCCCGGCCGGGCTCGCCTGTGCCGATGTGCTGGCCCGCAACGGTGTCAGCGCCGTGGTGTTCGACAAGTACCCCGAGATAGGTGGCCTGCTCACCTTCGGCATCCCCTCCTTCAAGCTGGAAAAAGAGGTGATGCAGCGCCGTCGCGAGATCTTCGAGGGCATGGGGATCGAGTTCCGTCTCGAGACCGAGGTGGGCAAGGATGTCACCTTCGCCGATCTGCTCGGCGAGTTCGACGCCGTCTTCCTCGGGGTCGGCACCTACAAGTACATGAAGGGTGGCTTCGAGAACGAGACGGCCCCCGGGGTGTACGATGCCCTGCCCTACCTCATCGCCAACGCCAACCGGCTGCTGGGCTTTGAGAAGGCGCAGGCCGATTACATCGACTTCGCCGGCAAGCAGGTAGTGGTGCTCGGCGGCGGCGATACCGCCATGGACTGCGTGCGTACCGCCATCCGCCAGGGCGCCGACAAGGTGATCTGCGCCTACCGTCGCGACGCCGAGAACATGCCCGGCTCTAAGCGGGAGGTGAAGAACGCCCACGAGGAAGGGGTGGAATTCATGTTCAACCTCCAGCCTATTGGCGTGGAGCTGGACGCCCAGGGTCGCACTTGCGGCATCAAGGTGGTGAGCACCGAGCTCGGCGCCCCCGATGCCAATGGCCGCCGCAATCCGGTAGTGATCGAAGGTTCCGAGCAGGTGCTGGCCGCCGATGCGGTGGTGATGGCGTTTGGCTTCCAGCCCAACCCCCAGCCCTGGATGGCAGATTTTGGCATCGATCTCGACAGCCGGGATCGCATCAAGGCGAGCGAGAAGGCGGACTACGCCTTCCAGACCAGCAACCCCAAGGTGTTCGCCGGTGGCGACGCCGTGCGCGGCTCGGATCTGGTGGTCACCGCCATCTACGAGGGCCGCAAGGCCGCCGAAGGGATCATGGACTACCTGGCCGTGTAAGCTACCGTCCAGACGAGCAAGGCTCCAAGCAAACAGCCCCGCAGATGCGGGGCTGTTTCTTTATAGGACAGTCGTCAGGACAAGCGCCGCTAGATACTCCAGCTCTCCGGCAACCGCTCGGTCAGGGTGGAGATGTACTCGAAGGTGCGTGCCCGCTTGGGGGCCGTGAACATCTGGCGCGCACTGCCCGCCTCCACCACCTCCCCCGCCTCCAGGAAGATCACCTGCTGGGCAATCTGGGATGCCAGACGCAAGTCGTGGGTGGCAATGAGCATGGTGGTGCCTTCCCGGGCCAGTTGGCGCAGCACGGCCACCACCTCCAGCGCCAGCTCGGGATCCAGCGCCGAGGTCGGCTCGTCGCAGAGCAGCACCTTGGGTGACGGCGCCAGGGCTCTGGCGATGGCGACCCGCTGCTGCTGGCCGCCGGAGAGAGTCGCGGGGACCGCCTCGGCCTTGTGGCTGAGCCCTACCTTGTCCAGCAGGGCCAAGCCCCTCGCCACCGCCTTCTCCTTGGGCCACTTCAACACGGTTACCAGCCCTTCGATCACGTTCTCCAGCACCGTCATGTGCGGAAACAGCTGGAAGTTCTGAAACACCATGCCGGTCTGCTGGCGCAGGCTCAGCACACTCTGGCGCGACAGGTGGCGCGAGAAATCGAGCTCGCTCCCCCCCAGCACCAACTGCCCCGCATCCGGCCGCTCCAGCAGGTTCACACAGCGCAGCAAGGTGCTCTTGCCACTGCCGGAGGGGCCGATCAGGGCGGTGACGCTGCCCGCCGCCATGGCCAGATCCACTCCCTTCAGCACCTTCTGGCCGCCAAACTGCTTCTCGATGCCGCTCAACCGGATCATAGGGCGACCTCCCGGGTCTCTTTGTGGGTCAACTTGCGCTCCAGCCGGTCTTGCAGGGCGGAGAGCACCGAGCTGAACATCAGGTAGATGATGGCCGTCTCTATGTAGAGGATGAGCGGCTCATAGGTGACGGAGGCGAGTCGCTGGGCCGCCTGGAACAGCTCCGGCACCGTCACCGCAGCCGCCAGGGAGGTGTCCTTGACCAGCGAGATAAAGGTGTTGGAGAGCGGCGGCACCGCGATGCGCGCCGCCTGCGGCAGGATCACCCGCCACATCGCCTGGGGCCAGCTCATGCCGATGGAGTAGGCTGCCTCCCACTGCCCCTTGGGAATGGCAGCCAGGGTCGCACGGATGATCTCCGAGCTGTAGGCGCCGATGTTGAGGGTGAAGCCGATGACAGCGGCGGTGAAGGCATCGAGCACTATGCCGGCGCTCGGCAAGCCGTAGAAGATGAGAAAGAGCTGCACCAGCAGCGGCGTGCCCCGAATAAGCCAGACATAGAAGCGTACCAGCACCACCAAGGGTGCCGGACCATATAATCGCGCCAGCGCCACCAGAAAACCGAGCAATATGCCGAGCACGAAGGTGATCAGGGTCAGTGGCACCGTAAAAATAAGCCCCGCACTGAGCAGGGGCCAAAAAGAGTCGATCATTAACTGCAACCAGGCTGGCACGTTAATTCTCCTTTATTGTTATTATTCTGCCGAATTATTAATTCGAGACGTCAGTGCCAAAATATTTCAGCGATATTTTCTGATAGCTGCCGTCTTGCTTGGCGGTGCGCAGCGTCTGATTGATGGCGGCCAGCAATTCAGGCTGTCCCTTGGCGAGCAGGGCGGCAGATTGATCCCCCTTCGGCTCGGTCGCCGCCACCTTCAGCTTGGCGTCCGGCTTCTGCTTCTTGAAGTCCAGATAGGAGAGGCTGTCGTTGATGGTGGCATCCACCCGCCCGGTCAACACCAGCTCAAGGGACTGGTTGAAGCCCTCGGTGGCCACTACCTCGGCCCCCGACGTCTTGGCCAGCTGGGCGAAGTTGCTGGTCAGGGACTGGGAGGATTTCTTGCCCTTCAGATCCGCGAAGCTCTTGATGCTGTCGTTGTCGCTGTGGACCACCACCACCGCCTTGGAGGTGATATAAGGGTCTGAAAAATCGTACTTCTTGAGTCGCTCAGGGGTGATGGCCACCTCGTTGAGCACCAGATCGTAGCGCTTGGCATCCACCCCGGCGATGAGCCCGTCCCACTTGCCCTCAACAAATTCCGGCTTCACGCCGAGGCCGCTTGCGATGAGCTCGCCAATCTCAACATCAAAGCCCACCAGCTTGCCGCTCTTGTCGTGATAGGTGAAGGGAGGGTAGGCCCCTTCCGTGCCTATCTTGATCACCCCGGCGCTCTGGATGGCGGCGAGACTGGATTGTGCCTGTGCCGATGTCAGCAAGGCCAGCGGCAGGGCGGCCAATAAAAACAGGGATTGCAGCTTTTTCATTATTCACCTCGTTATATTTATGAACATCCTGAATACGTGCCAATGAACATCATCAGAGAGCCATGCAATTATTTAATTGGGTTCTGCCGTTACCGACTCAGATTAATATATCGGCTTCATCGCCTTATATTTATCGGGCTGGTTGTCTGCATGGACAAAACATAACGCGGGGCGTTCAATTGCCAAAGCATGAAATACGAGGATATTTAGCGAAATAATGGATAACAAAAATAACGAGCTCGAATGGGCATTAATTCATTCGGTGATGAGATGGTTGACCTGCAGGCTGGCGCGCCGTGGCTGCCGGAGGGACGCACGGCGACCGCCGGGCCCGCCATTGCCCATCCTCTGCGCGGTTCAATCCTCGGCGGGGGGCTGATCCCCCAGCAGATAGCGGGGGCCGCTACCCCCAGAGGCTGCAAGGTCCTCAGGGTTGTAGAGGGCGCAATGCTCCAGCGACAGGCAACCACAACCGATGCAGGCGCCGAGTTTGCGCTTCATCAGCTGCAAGGCCTCGATGCGCCGATCGAGCAGCCCTTGCCACTGACCGGCGATCTGCTCCCAGTCACGGCGATCCGGCGTGCGGCCGTCGGGCAGCCCGGCCAGCGCCTCGGCAATCTCGCCTAGGCTCAGCCCCATCCCTTGTGCCACCCGGATAAAGGCGATGCGGCGCAGCGCATCCCGCGGATAGAGACGCTGGCCTCCGTCGCTGCGAAGGCTCTGGAGCAGCCCCTTTTCTTCGTAAAAGCGCAGGGCACTGGCGTTGACACCGGCACGCTTGGCAATCTGGCCTATGGCCAACCACTTGCGATCCCTTTCCATCCTTGACCTCAAGTTAGCTTTAACTTGCACAATCCTGTCTTCCCCGACAAAAGGAGTCAAAGGATTATGGATTTTCTCTCTTCCCTGCTCGATGCCAACGCGACCTTCGCCCTCAACGGCCGTGACACCACCAATCACTGCCCCATGGCGCTGCACGCCTTGCATGAGATGGGCGCCAGCCCGCAACAGCTGAGACAGTTCTTCGATCATTGGCAGAGCACCCATGCCCTGCCCGCCGGAACGGAAAACCAGGGAGATGAAGAGGAGCGTCGTTTCGTGCAACTACGCCAACGGCTGGCCATCCGCTTTGCCGAGGAGGGTTGGCTGCCCACCTTCGAGGCGCTGCTGGCGGATGGCCTCTCCCCCGCTGGCGGCGCCTTCCATCCGTTTATTCGCTTCGCCTGCGCGCTGGAGAATGGGCATCAGGGGGAGCAGGCGGCGGCGCTGGCCGCCTGGCTGTGCAAGCCCCTGATCCTGCCTGCCAGCACAGGGGCCCCCTGCCGGGACGTCACTCGCCTGCTGGCCGGGCTGTCGGCACTGTGGGAGGGGTCACACTGGCCGGGTGAGCGGATCACGGAGCGCCTGCGCCTGGTCGCGGCAGACTCGCGCTGGCCGGACTCGCTGCCACGCAGCCTGGAGGAAGGGACAGAGGTGTTGCTGCAATTGGCCGAGGTCGCCCTGCCCCTCTATTGGCAGACCCGCAACTTCACCGTGCTGCACCTGGTAACCGGCAGCCGGGCCGCCGCCATCGTCGCCCGCCATCTGCCCGCCGAACTGCAGGAGCCTTGGCAGACCCTGATGTGGCAAGCCGTGGCTGCGGCCTATATCACGGTCGGGGCACCGGCGCTGGGATCCCAGCGCTGGCCAGAGGTTTCGGGGCTGGACTGGGAGAGGGTGTTGTCGCTGGCGATCGTGAGCCTGGACGATCACGTGATAAAACTGGTGCACTGCTGCTGGCGGGAGCAGGCTCACTCATCCCGCCACGGGTCCCACTATCTCGCGGTGGCCGCCCGCGCCGTGGGGCTGCTGAGCGTCGATGCCGGGCGCAGCGCCGCCTAGGGTGCGGCAAGCCGGGTGAAGCTGATGGCAGTACAGCGCAGCTCCGTTGTTCTGCGACAAAAATCGACAGTCAACACAGAGGAGTGCCGGCTTAACGACCGGGCTCGCGGCCGTTCGGCCATAAAAAACCCCGGCCTGGGCCGGGGTGATGAAGCGGTGAGCAAGGAGTCCGCCTGGGGATCAGGCAACGGCCTCTGCCAGCAGTGCCAGCGCGGGCTGGGCATTGCCGGGCACCAGCCGGTACGCCTTGTGGTGCTTGACCAGGGTGACCTTCTTGTTGCCCTGGCTCAGCAGCAGGCCATGGCGCACGGCAGCCTGTGCCAGTCGCTGCTCGTCGCCGCGCACATAGAGGGTGATGGGCTTGAGCAGCTCGCCATCGACGACATGGCCCTGGTATTCGCTGGCGGAGATCACCAGGCTGGATTGGCCTTGCCCCAGCAGGCGCAGCTTGGCGCTGACCTCGGCGTCGGTAAACACCAGCCAACCCGCGTCCGTCAGCTCGCCCACCAGCGCGACCAGCCGGCTGCCGAGCGGAGCTTGATCCTGCAGGGCCCGGCCATATTGGCTGACGATGCGCTCAAGCAATCCCTTGAGATCGGCCCCCGCCCCCAGGGTGCGCCCCTGCTGGATCCAGCCTTTCAGATCCTCCATCACCAGCCGGGAGAAGCGCTTCTCCTTGAGGGAGTCCGCCATCCAGGTGCAGAGGAAGTGACTCTCCTGGGCGGGAGTGCGTTTTCCAGCTTTCTGCTCGGCGGTGCGCGCCAGCTCGGCCAGGCTCTGGCTGGCCATGTCGAGCAGAGCCTGATTGTAATCTTGCGGGTTCTTGACTGGGGGGATCATCGCGCGTCCTCTGGTGATCGGTAAACAGCATCAAGGCGCCAGCGGCGCCTTGAGTCGGGAGCCAAGGCTCCCCTGCATCATCTTGCCCACTTACTTGGATTGGCGGGGCTTCTTGGCGGCAGCCAGACGCTTGAGGCGCTGGCCTTGTAGCTTGCTTTCTGCCATGGCCTGGGCGGCGGCGTTGTCTTCCCGCTGGGGACGCTTGCCGAAGCGGCGACGCTCTTGCAGCTGCTTGATCAGCTCGTCACGGCTGCTCACCTCGTAGCCCGGCACCATGATGCGGCGGATCTTCTGGCCGATCAGCGCCTCGATCTCCAGCAGGGTGCGCTCTTCTTCACGGCTGACGAAGGAGATCGCCATGCCGCTCTTGCCGGCGCGGCCGGTACGGCCGATGCGGTGCACATAGTCTTCCGCCAGGAACGGCAGATCGTAGTTCACCACGTATTCCAGATCCGGGATGTCCAGACCACGGGCGGCGACTTCGGTCGCGACCAGCACCCGCACCTTGCCTTCCATGAACTCGCGCAGGGCGCGGCGACGGCTGCCTTGCGCCTTCTCACCATGGACCACGGCGGACTTGATGCCATCGAGGTTCAGCTCGTCCACCAGCTCGTCACAGCTCTCACGGGTACTGGCGAACACCAGCACCTGTTGCCAGTTCTGCTTGCCGATGAGCTCGGAGAGCAGCTCGCGCTTGCGCTTCTGCTCCACCGGATAGACGGTGTGGCTGACGGTGTCGGCGGTGGAGTTCTGCTTGTTGACGCTGATGATCTGGGGTCTGTCCAGCATCAGGTTGGCGAGCTTCTTCACGGCGTCGGAGAAGGTGGCGGAGAACAGCAGGTTCTGGCGCTCCTTGTTGACCGCTTGCAGGATCTGCTGCACATCGGCGCTGAAGCCCATGTCGAGGATGCGATCCGCTTCGTCCAGCACCAGGGTTTCGACCCCGGAGAGGCTCAGGTTGCAGGCGGTCAGGTGTTCGAGCAGACGGCCAGGGGTCGCCACTATGATGTGAGCACCCGCTTTCAGCTTGCGTGCCTGCACGTCCTGCTTGCCGCCACCAAAGATGGTCAGCACAGTGATGTCCAGGTATTTGGCGAAGTCGTTGATGTTGCTCGCCACCTGAGCGGCCAGCTCGCGGGTCGGGGTCAGGATCAACACTCGGGCATTGGACGGCTGGACGGGGGCCGGCTTGTCCAGCAGGCGTTGCAGGATCGGCAGCGCGAAGGCCGCGGTCTTGCCGGTCCCGGTCTGGGCGCTGGCCAGCACATCGCTACCACGACGAATGGTCGGGATCGCCTGCTGCTGCACAGGGGTCATCTCCTGATAACCGCAATCTGAGATGGCGCGCAAAATCTCGGGGGCAAAATCGAACGATTCAAATCTCATATTGGGTTCCTGTGTTCCAGCTGGGCTGTAGTTGGCTTAAGTGGCTCGAGCCGGCGGGTGGCGCGGCATCGGCGAGGCTTGCGGCCAAGGACGGCTGGGCCTGACATCGAGTCAGAGAATGAGCCGGAAAATGGCGGGCGCGAAGTGTAACAGATAGGCGTCACAAATTCCGCCTCAAATGGCCTGTATTTTTACATCTCCCCCCTTGCACCGGCCCTTGCCGGTGCAAGGGGGGAGTGGACAGGCGTCGCGAGCCCGTCCACCTCTTCAGCGAATGCGGTTGGTCGGGCGCTTGAGCAGCCGGATACCGATGGCCGCCACGGCGATGACGAAGAGCGCGAAGGAGGTGACTAGCAGGCACTTGGTTAGCAGCTCGTGGTGGTTGGCCAGCATCGGGGTTGCCATCACGAACTTGCCGATGAGGCTCAGGGTCAGGGCCCAGAGGAAGGCGCTGGCAAAGCTCGCCACGGCCACCCGCGGCAGGTGCAGGCGAGAGACCCCCATCAGCATGGGTGTCAGCACCCGCACGAAGGGGATGAAGCGGGACACGAACATGGCCCAGAAGCCGTAGCGATCGAGCAGGCGCGAGGCGCGAGGCAGGCTGCCCTCCGGGATCATACGCTCGATATGGCCCATGAAGCGGGTACCGTGCAGCGCATGGCCCTGCCAATAGGCGATCAGGCTGCCCAGCCCGGCGGCGAACGGCATATAGAGGAAACTCACCTCGGGGCCGAGCACTCCCATGCCCACCAGGCCACCGGCCAGCAACACCAGACTGTCCCCCGGCAGGGGCAGGAACACGAAACTCGATTCGAGAAAGAGGATCACCACCAGGCAGGTGACGAGCAGACCGATGGCCTGCATTTGAATAAGCTGATCAAAGTCCTGATGCCATATGGCAAGCAGCATGTCCTGCATCTGGAATGACTCCCGTCAACGTGTGCATCCATCATGACGGCCCAAGGGCCCCGCTCGGCATCTCCTCCCTGCTGCCTGCTCCCGTTACTCCTGCGGGAGGCCCGTTATACACCCGTCGAACTGAACAAGAAATTAATGTCTGCCATTTATGTGGATACTCTATCACTCCAGAACAGCGGGCTGGCCCGACTGGCCCCGCCAGCGAGCCATCCCAAACGCCAGGCGTGCGTGGACGGTGATCTGCGCCGCCACTAGAGACAAGATTGTCATTTGACACAACGACTTGGCTGCCAAGGCGAGGAAAAACCGTTACAGTGTAAGGACTCCTCACCGGACGAGGAGACTCACGGAGCTAGGTATGGCGCAGACCCCCTCTTCTCATGCAAGAACCCTACTGCTGTCTGGCATCGCTCTTGTCAGCCTCATGGCCCAGGCCAACGATGGCTCCCTGGTCCAGCAGCGTGCCAATGCGGTGGTCTCCCTGATGAGCTTCACCGTGGTGCCCGACATCACCGCCAGCAACCTGGACATCGGCAGCGGCACCAACGAGCAGTCGGCGCTGACCATCACCCAGCTCGGCGGCGGCGCGACCATGAGCGAAGGCTTTCCCATCTATCTGGAGGGCACCCTGGGATACAGCCGCTACGATCCCCAGTTCGTGTTCACCGATGGCACTGAGACCCGCACCATCCCCGTCAAGTGGAACAGCCTGAGCGCCACCGGCGGCATCGGCTGGGATTTCGGCCTGCACCGGGATCGCTGGGGCGGCAACCTGGTGCTGCGCCCCATCGCCAACTTCACCCTGGGGACGGTGGCGAGCGACTTGCGCATCGGCGCCGCCCTGATCGAGCACAGGACTGGCAAGAACCTCGACTTCCTCGACGGCGGCACCCTCAACGTCTATGGCCTGGGGGGCTCCCTGATGCTGGACTACGAGCTGTTCTCCAAGGCTCAGGATATCGACGCCGAGCTGCGCTACTCCTATCAGCACCTGCAGAGCTTCACCGGCACCGCCGACAGCATCGCCGGCCAGGCCGAGGCCGAGAACCTCGGGCTCTACCTGCGCCGCCGGGCGCCGCTCTTCAGCTGGACCCTGCTCGATCGCCCGGTACGTTACGTGATGGAAGGAGCTCGCACCGAATACCTGGGGGAGCAACGCGGCCTGCTCGGCTTCAACAGCCTCAACTCCCTCGGCCTTGGGCTCGAACTCGACAGCAGCAAATACAAGGTTTTCGTCACCCGCACCCGCTTGGTGGCCCGCTATATGTTCAGCCACAACACCAACGGCTATTCCATCGGGCTGGCGATGAGTTTCTAACGGCGAAGGAGGCAGCACGATGAAAGTGACCCAGGTAGAGATGGACGCACTGCTTGCCACCTTGCAGACCCGCTTTGAACAGCACCCTCATCGCCACGAAGGAATTGCCTGGTCAGAGGTACGTGCCAGACTGGATGCCAACCCACCGTCGTTACGCTCCCTCCATGAGATGGAGCGCACAGGGGGTGAGCCCGATGTCATCGGCCAGGATCCCCAGAGCGGGCAGCTCATCTTCTGTGATTGCAGTGCCGAAAGCCCAGACGGGCGCAGAAGCCTCTGTTATGACTTGGCTGCGCTGGAATCCAGAAAGGAGAACAGACCGGCGGGCTGCGCAACCGAGATGGCCGCGCAGATGGGCATAGCGCTGCTGATGGAGGCCGAGTATAGAGCGCTGCAGCGGCTCGGCCGCTTCGATACCAAGACATCGAGCTGGATCCAGACACCTGAGGAGATAAGGCGCCTCGGCGGCGCCCTGTTCTGCGATCGCCGCTATGACAACGTCTTCCTCTACCACAACGGCGCCCAGTCCTACTATGCCGCCAGGGGCTTTCGCGGCAGTTTGCGGATCTAACCACCAAGGCGATGCCCATCATTGACACCACGAACACCAAGCAGTTGACCCGAGAGCACGCTCGGGTGATCCCCTGAACACGCCCCCTTAGGGTGGCGCTCCTCCCGTTACAGTGCAGCCATCTGCCGCACACACCTCTGCTCCCTGTCATCCACCCGCTTGGCGAACCAGGCGGTGGTGAGGTTGCGGGTGATCTTGGGGCTCTTGAGCTGGATGCCGGGCAAGATGGCGCGGGGCAGACGGGTGCCCGCCTTCTGCTCGGCCAGGGCATAGACCCTGTGGTAGAGATCGCTCTGCGCAAACTCGGGGCTGTCCCCCATCTTCAGGCTCTGGCGGATGGCGTTTTTGCTCATGCTGAGACGGCTTGCGATGCTGTAGACCGCGAGCTCGGTATTGCCCGGTTTGTCGGAGTCGTAGCGGATGAGATCCCCGTCCAGCGCCAGGGTCTTGCCACTCACCCGGCTGACGGCGGCCTGGAAGGCGGCGTTGCGGCTCGCGTACCAGCCGGCGTTGAAGTCGGCGAAGCGATAGAGGGTGTCCGGGTAGTCGGCGGGATAGCCGAAAATATGCTTGGTACCGAACCAGATGCCGCCGCGGCGGGTAAACACCTCGTGGCGGATGGACTCCTCGATCGGATAGGGGTAGCCGCGGGCGTTGGCCTCGGCGAAGGCGATACTGACCTGCATGGGGCCGCCGGTGTGCACCGGGTTGAGGTTGCCAAACAGCGTCTTGCCCATGGGCACAGAGCCAATCATGTCCTCGAAGATCTCGCTCATCTCCCGCTCGGTGCGCAGCGCATCGATGCGCGCGGCATAGGACTTGCCGGTGGGGGAAGTGATGCCGAGCGCCGTGCGCACCACGAACTCGGGGATCAGCAGCTTGGCCGCGCGGGCGTTGATCTCCTTCCAGGCTATCTTGCCAAGCCCCGGCACCACGGGATCGGCCTGGTAGGTCGCCTCCTGCTCCGCCACCGCCAGCACGGTGCAGACGTTGTGATCGCTCACCGCTATGCCCTGGGTCGAGAGCGCCGTCACCACGTCATTGGCCCAGCCCTGCTTGTCGCGCACATTGCCCGGTAGAAATCGCACTATGCGAGTCTTCATGTCGGCGGGCTTGCGCGGCTGCATGGACTTGGGTTGCTTGGCGATGGCCGCCGCCTCCTCGGCCGGAGCGGGTGGCTCGCTAGCACAGCCCGCCAGCAACAGGGCGCCGAGCAGCGGCAGGACGGTCAGACGCCTCGCAGGGAGGAGAAATCGGGGAGAGGTGGTCATGAAGGCTTCCGATAGAGAGCGGGTGCCGGGATCTTGCTCATCACGGATGAGAAACCCCGAACACAAACAGGTGGCCATTGTAGTGGATCGGCTCGGCTGGCTAAAGCCTCATGCTCGGCCTTGGGGCAGGCACGATGAAAAAGTGCCATCGTCGTGACGACCGGTGCCGCAGCCTGTTCGTGCCAGTGCGCGTACCTCCCCGCGTTGCACTGCACCGACCACCCCTTATCCCCGAATAATGGCTTTGATTGATAGTGATTTGCATTTAGAATGCCGCCGACCAACACGCCAGTGGCATGGAGCCGATGGACAAGCTGACCCTCCTCTTCGACACCCTGCAGCAACTGCTGATCACCCCGCTGTGGCAATCCCTGTCCGGGCTGTTCGATCTCAACGGGCGCCTGGGCTTCGTCTTCTTGCTGATCTCGGGCGCTGTCGCCTATCTGCTCTGTCTGCACCGCCGTCGCCAGGGGGATCCCGAGGCCCGCAGCTTTCGCCGCTTCCTGGGGGGCAGAGCCATCTGGTTGCACCCCTCTGCCCTGCTCGATTACCAGTACTACCTGGTACGCGCCCTGCTGCATGTGGCGGTGATCCTGCCGATCCTGACGCTGATCCACCCCTGGTTGCTGCAGGCCGAGGACGTGCAATCCGCCCTGTCCCGGCTCTGGGGGGAGCGCCCCCGGCTGGCCCAGGCGAGCTGGCTGATGATGCTCTATGGCCTCGGCGTCTTCCTGATCAGCGACTTCCTCCATTACTGGTTGCACCGCGCCTTTCACAGCCGCTGGCTGTGGGAGTTTCACAAGGTGCACCACAGCGCGACCGTGATGGTGCCGCCGACCGCGAGCCGCATTCATCTGGTGGAGAAACTGTGCGAGATGATGCTCAAGGGAAGCTGTCTTGCGCTCTACGCCGGGACCTTCCATTGGCTGAGCGGCGCCGTGGTAACCCCCTACACCCTGTTCGGGATAAGCTATCTGGTGCTCATCTTCAACTCCCTGGCCGCCAACCTGCGCCACACCCATGTCTGGCTCTCCTTTGGCCCGAGGCTCGAGCACCTGTTCAACAGCCCGGCCCAGCACCAGATCCACCACAGCCGGGATCCGCGCCACTTCAACCACAACTTCGGCACCAACCTCTCCCTCTGGGACTGGTGGTTCGGCACCCTCTATGTGACCAGCAGCCAGCCAGAGCCGCTCTCCTTCGGGGTGGGCCCGAGGGACAACGCGCACTACAGCCGGTTGAGCGCCCTGATCCTGCGCCCCTTCCTGGTGACGGCGCGCAAGATCTGGCGTGCCCTGCCCCGCCCTCGCAAGCCGCTGGCGGATTGAGCCGGGCCCGATAAACAACAACGCCACCCTAGGGTGGCGTTGTTGTTTGCGGATGATCCCTTGGCTCAGGCGCTCTGGCGCAGGGCCTGCTGCTGGGCCGCACCATTGATCACCGCCTGCAGGGAGGCGCTGACCACATCCCGACCGATGGCAACCCCGCACTGGCGCTGGCCATCGACGCTGAGCAGCACATAGGCGGCGGCGCGCGATTCCGTGCCCGCGCTCAGGGCATGTTCGGAGTAGTCGAGCACATCGATGTGCATCCCGGTCTGGCGCTCCCAGCCGTTGACTAGGGCCGTGATGGCCCCCTCCCCCTCACCCCGCAGTTGCAGCGCACCATCTGGGGTCTGCAGTTCGAGGCGCAGGCTCTCCTGACCATCGTGACCGAGCTGGAAGCGGCCGATGCGGTAGCCGTGCACCGGCTCGAGGTAGTGCTGCTCGAACAGGGCACGGATCTGCGCCGGATTGATCTCGCTGCTGCTCGCCTCGGCCTGCGCCTGTACCCGGCGACTGAAGTCGATCTGCAGCCAGCGCGGCAGTTGCAGGCCGAGATCGCGCTCCAGCAGATAGGTGACGCCGCCCTTGCCGGACTGGCTGTTGATGCGGATCACCGCCTCGTAGCTGCGGCCAAGGTCGGCCGGATCGATGGGCAGGTAGGCCACATCCCAATAGTGGTCGGGCTTTGGCGCCGCCAGGGACTTGCGGATCGCGTCCTGGTGGCTGCCGGAAAACGCCGTGTAGACCAGCTCGCCGGCATAGGGGTGCCGCGGGTGCAGGGCTATCTGGGTGCAGGCCCCCACGGTGGCGACGATGGCATCCATGTCGGACAAGTCCAGCTCCGGGTCTATCCCCTGGCTGTAGAGGTTCATGGCCATGGTGACGATGTCCATGTTGCCGGTGCGCTCGCCGTTGCCAAGCAGGGTGCCCTCGATGCGATCGGCCCCCGCCAGCACCGCCAGCTCGGCGGCGGCTACCCCGCAGCCCCTATCGTTGTGGGTGTGGATGGAGATGCTCACCTCGGGGCGCGCCCTGAGGTGGCGACAGAACCACTCCACCTGATCCGCAAACACGTTCGGTGTGCTCACCTCCACCGTGGCCGGCAGGTTCAGGATCATGGGGCGGGCGGCCGAGCGCCACTCGTCGATCACGGCGTCACACACCTCCACCGCGAACTCCACCTCTGTGCTGCTGAAGCTCTCGGGGGAATATTGGAAACTCCACTCGGTACCCGGGTTCTTGGCCGCATGCTCCCGCACCCAGCGAGCCCCCTGCACGGCGATGGCCTTGACCCCCTCGCGGCCTGAGTTGAACACATAGTTGCGCTGGGTCGGGTTGACCGAGTTGTAGACGTGGACGATGGCGCGTTTCGCCCCCTTGAGGGACTCGAAGGTGCGGATAATGAGATCTTCGCGGGCCTGCACCAGCACCTGAATGGTGACATCGTCGGGAATGAGATTGCGCTCGATCAGCTCCCGCACGAAGTCGAAGTCGGGCTGGGAGGCGGCCGGGAAGCCCACCTCGATGTGTTTGAAGCCGACATGGAGCATCAGTGCCCACATCTGCAGCTTCTGGGCCACCGTCATGGGCTCGACCAGCGCCTGATTGCCGTCCCGCAGATCCACGGCGCACCAGAGCGGCGCCTGCGTCATGACCCGGCTGGGCCATTGGCGATCCGTCAGCGCTATGGTGGGGGCCGGGCGGTATTTGCGATGATCGAAGCTCATATTCAGATTCCCTTGGCAGATGTCCTGTCGCGCGATCCGCGCTGGATGGCAATGTGGGTCGGCCGGTGGCGGCTGAGCGGCATGGGGGAAGAGCGAGTGGGGAATGGGCTGGCGCGGTAACGCTGGCCCTGACGGTGGTGCGGCGGTAACCTCACAACCGGTTTCCTGTGGCCCCTTGCGATAAAAGGGGCCGGCCTGCACGGCGGATAAGCCGCTGGCCCTGATCCTCTCGCGCAGCCCTATCATGCTTTTCGCACTCGGCTCTTGTTGGCGCAGACGACCCTGTTGATGAGAAACCAGTATATAGAGGCCAGGTTGGCGAGTGATTGCGAAGATTGCATCCAATTGCCATTAATGCGCAACGATCAAAGGTAATTTATCACTTTAGTGATTCGTTTCACCCAGGATTGGCATCTTGGCTTCGTTTATCTCCTATCCGAAAAGACAAAAACCCCGCCATTGCTAGCGGGGTTTTTCATGGTTGCTCAGGGGGTTGGGGAAGGCTCCCCGACCCCGCTCGCGCAATCCTTAGCGGTTTTTCACCCTTTGGTGCAACTCTTGCACCGAGTTCACGTTGGCGGTGGCATCGACGCTGATGGCCATGCAGGTGGCGAAGGCCGCGTGCAGCGTGGTGGTGTAGGCCACCTTGTGCTGCAGGGCGCCGCGGCGCAGCTGCTTGGAATCCTCGATGGCCTGACGCCCCTCGGCGGTGTTGACGATGTAGGTGTACTCGCCGTTCTTGATGCGATCCAGGATGTGCGGGCGACCCTCGTGCACCTTGTTCACCAGGCGCGGGTTGATGCTCGCTTCGCCCAGAGTCACGGCGGTGCCGTGGGTGGCGTCGAGGTCATACCCCAGCTCCAGCAGCTTGGCGGCGAGGTTAACCACCCGCTCCTTGTCACCGTGGCGCACGGAGAGCAGGGCGCGACCTTCGCTCGGCACCTGGTGACCGGCACCGAGCTGAGCCTTGGCATAGGCCTCGGCGAAGCTGCTGCCTACCCCCATCACCTCACCGGTGGAGCGCATCTCTGGCCCCAGCAGCGGATCCACGCCCGGGAACTTGGCAAACGGCAGTACCACTTCCTTCACCGAGTAGTAAGGCGGGATGATTTCGGTGGTGAAGCCCTGTGCTTGCAGCGATTGCCCTGCCATGACGCGAGCGGCGATCTTGGCCAGCGGGGCACCGGTCGCCTTGGAGACGAAGGGTACGGTACGGGCGGCACGCGGGTTCACCTCGATGAGGTAGATCTCGTCGTCCTTGACCGCGAACTGCACGTTCATCAGGCCGACCACGCCGAGCTCCAGGGCCAGCTTGCGCACCTGCTCGCGCATCTCGTCCTGAATCTTCTTGGACAAGGTGTAGGGCGGCAGGGAGCAGGCGGAGTCACCGGAGTGGATACCGGCCTGCTCGATGTGCTCCATGATGCCGCCGATGACCACGTCCACGCCGTCACAGATGGCGTCGACGTCCACCTCGGTAGCGTCGTCCAGGAAGCGGTCCAGCAGCACGGGCGACTCGTTGGAGACGCTTACAGCTTCCGCGAAGTAGCGGCGCAGGTCCTGCTCGTCATAGACGATTTCCATGGCGCGGCCACCCAGCACATAGGAGGGGCGCACCACCAGCGGGTAAGTGATGCGCTCGGCGGTCAGGATGGCCTGCTCCAACGCGGTGACGGTGCCGTTTTCCGGCTGCTTGAGGCCGAGGCGCTCGACCGCGGACTGGAAGCGCTCGCGGTCTTCGGCGCGGTCGATGGCGTCCGGGCTGGTGCCAATGACAGGCACGCCGTTCGCTTCCAGGGCGCGGGCCAGCTTGAGCGGGGTCTGGCCACCGTACTGGACGATGACGCCCTTGGGCTGCTCGACCCGTACGATTTCCAGCACGTCTTCCAGGGTCACCGGCTCGAAGTAGAGGCGGTCCGAGGTGTCGTAGTCGGTGGAGACGGTCTCCGGGTTGCAGTTGACCATGATGGTCTCGTAACCGTCTTCGCGCAGGGCCAGGGCCGCGTGCACGCAGCAGTAGTCGAACTCGATGCCCTGACCGATGCGGTTCGGGCCGCCACCGATGATCATGATCTTGTCGCGGTTGGTCGGCTTGGCCTCACACTCCTCGTCATAGCTGGAGTAGAGGTAGGCGGTGTCGGTGGCAAACTCGGCCGCGCAGGTATCGACCCGCTTGTAGACCGGGAAGATGTTGTGGCGGGCGCGCAGTTTACGCACCTCACCCTCGGCCACGCCGAGGATCTTGGACAGGCGCGCATCGGCGAAGCCCTTGCGCTTGAGGCTGCGCAGGAAGTCGGCATCCAGCCCGGCCATGCCGCGCTCCTTCACCTGCTCTTCCAGCTTCACCAGCTCTTCGATCTGCACCAGGAACCAGGGATCCACCTTGGTCAGGCGGAACACGCCGTCCATGGAGAGGCCGGCGCGGAACGCATCGGCGATGTACCAGATACGGTCACTGCCGGCATCCTGCAACTCGTGGCGGATGCGGGTCAGGGAGTCCGGTGCGTTCAGGTCCACCATGGGGTCGAAGCCGGTCTTGCCGGTTTCGAGGCTGCGCAGCGCCTTGTGCAAGGACTCCTGGAAGTTGCGGCCAATCGCCATTACTTCACCGACGGACTTCATCTGGGTGGTCAGGCGGTCGTTGGCACCGGCAAACTTCTCGAAGTTGAAGCGCGGGATCTTGGTGACCACGTAGTCGATGGCCGGCTCGAAGGAGGCTGGAGTCCGACCACCGGTGATGTCGTTCATCAGCTCGTCCAAGGTGTAACCGATGGCGAGCTTGGCGGCGATCTTGGCGATGGGGAAGCCGGTGGCCTTGGAGGCGAGCGCGGAGGAGCGCGACACCCGCGGGTTCATCTCGATGATGACCATGCGGCCATCTTTCGGGTTGATACCGAACTGGACGTTGGAGCCGCCGGTCTCGACGCCGATCTCGCGCAGCACCGCCATGGAGGCGTTGCGCATCAGCTGGTATTCCTTGTCGGTCAGCGTCTGGGCCGGTGCGACCGTGATGGAGTCGCCGGTGTGGATGCCCATGGCGTCGAAGTTCTCGATGGCGCAGACGATGATGCAGTTGTCGTTGCGATCCCGCACCACCTCCATCTCGTACTCTTTCCAGCCGATCAGCGACTCATCGATGAGCAGCTCTTTGGTGGGGGACAGGTCCAGCCCGCGCTCGCAGATCTCGACGAACTCTTCCGGGTTGTAGGCGATGCCGCCACCTGAGCCACCCATGGTAAAGGAGGGACGGATGATGCAGGGGAAGCCCACCATCTGCTGCACGCCCCAAGCCTCTTCCATGTTGTGGGCGATGCCGGCACGCGGGCACTCCAGGCCAATGCTCTTCATGGCGATGTCGAAGCGGCGACGATCCTCGGCCTTGTCGATGGCATCGGCGGTGGCACCTATCATCTCCACACCGAACTCCGCCAGCACGCCGTGCTTCTCCAGCGCCAGGGCGCAGTTCAGCGCGGTCTGGCCGCCCATGGTGGGCAGGATGGCGTCCGGGCGCTCTTTCTTGATGATCTCGCGCACCACTTCCCAGGTGATGGGCTCGATGTAGGTGGCGTCGGCCATCTCGGGGTCGGTCATGATGGTGGCCGGGTTGGAGTTCACCAGGATGACGCGGTAGCCCTCCTCGCGCAGAGCCTTGCAGGCCTGGGCGCCGGAGTAGTCGAATTCGCAGGCCTGGCCGATGACGATGGGGCCGGCGCCGAGGATCAGGATGCTCTGTAGGTCGTTACGTTTTGGCATGGCTTCTCTTTTCCTCTTAAGCGCGATACTGCTTGATCAATTCAATAAAGTGGTCGAACAGACCGGCACAGTCGTGCGGGCCCGGGCTCGCCTCGGGGTGACCCTGGAAGCTGAAGGCCGGGCGGTCGGTGCGGTGGATGCCTTGCAGGGAACCGTCGAACAGGGAGACGTGGGTCGCACGCAGGCAATCCGGCAGGCTGTTCTCATCGACCGCGAAACCGTGGTTCTGGGCGGTGATCATGACGGTGTTGTCATCCAGGCTCTTCACCGGGTGGTTAGCACCGTGGTGGCCGAACTTCATCTTCACCGTCTTGGCGCCGGAGGCCAGCCCCAGCAACTGGTGGCCGAGGCAGATACCGAACACCGGGGTATTGGTGTTGAGGAAGGCCTTGATGGCAGTGATGGCATAGTCGCAGGGCTCGGGGTCACCGGGGCCGTTGGAGAGGAAGATGCCATCGGGATTCATCGCCAGCACCTCGGCGGCCGGGGTCTTGGCCGGCACCACTGTCAGGCGGCAGCCACGGTCCACCAGCATGCGCAGGATGTTGCGCTTGACGCCGAAGTCGTAGGCCACCACGTGGTATTTCAGCTGGTCGGCATCCGGGCTGACGTGCCCCTTGCCGAGCTGCCAGCTCCCTTCGGTCCAGTTATAGGCCTGCTCAACCGTCACTTCCTTGGCCAGGTCCATCCCCTTGAGGCCGGGGAAGGCGCGGGCCTGCTCGAGGGCGAACGCCTCATCGACGTTTTTGCCCGCCAGGATGCAACCAGCCTGGGCGCCTTTCTCGCGCAGGATGCGGGTCAGTTTGCGGGTGTCGATGTCGGCGATGCCAACGATGTTGTGAGACTTGAGGTAATCGGAGAGGGATTGCTGATTGCGGAAATTGGAGGCAAGTATCGGAAGGTCCCGGATGATCAATCCCTGTGCATGGATTTGACTGGACTCTTCATCTTCGCTGTTGGTGCCGGTGTTGCCTATATGGGGGTAAGTGAGGGTAACGATCTGACGGGAGTAGGAGGGATCGGTGAGGATTTCCTGATAGCCCGTCATCGACGTGTTGAAAACCACTTCACCAACGGAACATCCCTCGGCGCCTATCGACACGCCTTTGAACACAGTTCCATCTTCCAGCACTAGCAATGCAGTGTGATTCAAGACAACCTCCAGTTATTTAGCTTTAAATTCAGCAATTTACCTGGGTGTTGCGGGTCCGGACGCTGTTTGAAACAGGGTTCAAACCCGGCAGATTTCTGGCAAATTGGGCGCATTCTACTTAAAAATGATCGCATTTCAACGTCTTTTCTCGTTTTAAATGCATCTAAATTCAATAAAAAAGCAACATTACCCATTATCTATGCACTAACTCGCTTTGCAACCCCCTCCCCCAAAAGAAAAGCCAAAACCAGCGTGCAAAGTGGCACCCCATGCCGCACAACGTACAAAAACAGAAATTTATTACTTTGAAAACAGATATATGAAATTTTAAAAAATAAATCATCAAGCATCTTAAGTGCCATTTAACGACAGAAGATTGGCCCCATAAAATAGAAAACGTTTTTCCTTGTTTGAATTTTTAGTCTGTTTTGAGACATGTAAATAAATGCGTGAACAGGGGTAATGGAGGCTCAATCCCGTTACCCTTTGATGACATCTTCGCAATGGAAAACCAGGGAGGATTGATGATTGTGAGAGTTTAGTGGGCTTCGAAGAAAAATTGGCGCTTAAGCCGGATTTATACAAAAAGACAAGAAAAACCCCGGCGAACCGGGGTTTGGCAACAGGGGCGGCGCCGAGACGGCCAGGGGCATGGCCCTCGTCCGCGCACTGGCGCCTTATTTCAGATTGAGCACGTCCTGCATGTCGTAGAGCCCGGCGCCTTGCGCCTTGAGCCACTTGCCCGCCCGCACGGCACCATTGGCGAAGGTGAGGCGGCTGGAGGCATTGTGGCTGATCTCCACCCGCTCGCCGATGTCGGCGAACATGACGGTGTGCTCCCCCACCAGATCGCCGGCGCGAATGGTGGCGAAGCCGATGGTGTTGCGATCCCGCTCACCGGTGATCCCCTCGCGGCCGTAGACGGCGCACTCTTTCAAGTCACGTCCGAGCGTCTTGGCCACCACTTCCCCCATGGAGAGGGCAGTGCCGGACGGTGCGTCCACCTTGTGTCTGTGGTGACCCTCGATGATCTCGATGTCGGTGTAATCCCCCATCACCTTGGCGGCCTGCTCCAGCAGCTTGAACACCAGGTTGACGCCGACCGAATAGTTGGAGGCGAAGACGATGCCGATCTGGCTGGCGGCCTGATGCAGCGCGGCCTTGCCGGCGTCGTCAAAACCTGTGGTGCCGATCACCATCTGCTTGCCGTGGGCCAGGGCGAACGCCAGGTTTGCCAGGGTCACCTCGGGGCGGGTGAAATCGATGATGAGGTCGAACTCATCCCGTACCTTGTCCAGGCTGTCGCTGATGAGCACCCCCAGCTTGCCGAGGCCGTTGAGTTCGCCAGCATCCAGACCTATCACGACAGAGCCCGGTCGCTCCAGCGCCGCTCCGACCACCACGCCCTCGGCGTTGGTGATGGCTTCCAGCAGCACCTTGCCCATACGACCATTACAGCCCATCACGGCCACACGGATCGGATTGTCCATCTCCACCCTCTCATCTGTTGTTTGTTTTATGGAAAGACGACCGTTTTACCAGCCCGCGTCCCCTTTGAAAAGCCCGTCGTGGCCGCCGTTTTAGCACCGATTAATAAACGGGATACTTCATTAAAATCCGAATATTGAACAGATTTAATCAATTCAGCGGAATTGAGAGATAAAAATATTGTCCATCTGGACGTCTATCTTGACCGAATGGCCCCGACTCACTACCGTGGGCACCCCATAGCGGCAGGATGCCCACCCTGTGCCCGAGCTGATTCGGGTTCACACAGGCCGCGACAGGAGGTCATTGTTCAAGTTTCGAGGAACACATGATCCAGACCCAACCCAGTGCCAGGGCCCTGCTGCCCCTGCTGGTCTTTCTTGCTCTCTTCATCGGTACCGGCACCTGGCTGACCCTGCAAGGGGTCGAATTCGCCTTCTACCAGTTGCCCGCCCCCGTGGCCGCCCTGCCCGCCGTCATGCTGGCGCTGATGCTGGGCAAAGAGGGGTTCAACAAGAACCTCGAGACCTTCTTCAAGGGGGTCGGTGACAGCAACATCATGGCCATGTGCCTCATCTATCTGCTGGCGGGCGCCTTCGCCACCGTGGCCAAGGCCACCGGCGGGGTGGATGCCACTGTCGCGCTGGGGCTCTCGCTCATCCCGAGCTGGTTCCTGTTGCCCGGCCTGTTCCTCATCTCGGCCTTCATTGCCACCGCCATGGGCACCTCCATGGGCACCATAGGTGCCGTGGCGCCGGTGGCGCTGGGCGTCGCCCAGGCGACCGGCATAGACCCTGTGCTGATGGCGGGCACCATACTCTCCGGCGCCATGTTCGGGGACAACCTCTCCATCATCTCCGACACCACCATAGCCGCGACCCGCAGCCAGGGCTGCGAGATGAGGGACAAGTTCCGGGAAAACGTCAAGATTGCCGCCCCCGCCGCCGTGCTGGTGATCCTGCTCTATCTGCTGCTGGGCTCCACCGGCGATGCGCCGGCCACCACCGCTGGCGCCGATCTGTTCAAGGTCGCCCCCTACCTGCTGATCCTGGTGTTGGCGTTGGCGGGGATGAACGTGTTCGTGGTACTGGGGCTCGGCATCCTGGCCGCCGGTGGTGTCGGCCTGGTCGGCAACTATCCCCTCGGTCAGTTCAGCAAGGATATCTACCAGGGCTTCACCAGCATGCAGGAGATCTTCCTGCTCTCCATGCTGATCGGCGGCCTCGGTGCCCTGATGGAGCGCCAGGGGGGGCTGGCCTGGATCAGCGCCCGCATCGCGGCCCTGATTTCCCGCTTCACCCGCGCCCACGACGGTGAGCAGAACGAGAAGGCGGCTGAACTCGGCATCGCCGGGGTGGTGAGCCTCACCAACCTCTGCACAGCCAACAATACGGTGGCCATCATAGTCGCCAGCAAGGTGGCACGGGACTTGGCGGAGCAGCACGGGGTCACCCCGCGCCGCGCCGCCTCCATGCTGGATATCTTCTCCTGCGTGGTACAGGGCCTCATCCCCTGGGGCGCCCAGGCGCTGCTGCTCGGCTCCATCTTCGCGCTCTCACCCCTAGCGGTGGTGAGCATGAGCTTCTATCCCATGGCCTTGGCGTTGGCTGCTCTGGTCGCCGTCTTTATCAAGCATCAGACGAGAAGCGCCGCCGAGCAGCGCCAAGCCGCCTGAGCATCAGCTTCTATCGCTGATGAGCACTGGCGCTGGCTGCCATAGTTGCGGTCTTTATCAAGCATCAGACCCGAAGCGCCACCGAGCAGCGCCAAGCTGCCTGAACATCAGCTTCTATCGCTGATGAGCACTGGCGCTGGCTGCCATAGTTGCGGTCTTTATCAAGCATCAGACGAGAAGTGCCACCGAGCAGCGCCAAGCTGCCTGAGTCGCCACTCTTTGATACCGGGCGCTGTACCAAGCAGCGCCCGTCACTGGCCAGACAGAGCCACCAGCCCCCCTCTCTCCCCCTGCCCCGCTTTCCATCCCGGATGGCCCTTGTTAAGGTAACCCCAGCCTTTTCGCCCCATCACAGGAGCCCCCATGCCGGATACCCAAACCGATAGACCCGATGAGCGACAATCCCTGCGTCAACTCATTCGCCAGCGCCGAAAGAGCCTGAGCCCGGCCGAGCAGCAGGCCGCCGCCGCCCAGTTGGTGGTCCGCTTCCAGGCGCACCCGCAGATCCTGGCGGCCAGCCGCATCGCCCTCTATCTGGCCAACGACGGCGAGCTCGATCCCCTGCCCGCCATTGAGTGGCTCTGGGGCCGACAACAGGAGGTGTTCCTGCCGGTGCTGCACCCGGACGCCCCGGGCCACCTGCTGTTCCAGCGCTACACCCCTACCAGCCCCATGACCCGCAACCGTTTCGGCATTCCCGAGCCCGAGCTCGACCTGTCGCAGGTGCTCCCCCACGACGCCCTGGACATCATCTGCACCCCGTTGGTGGCCTTCGATGCGGCAGGCAACCGGCTCGGCATGGGAGGCGGTTATTACGATCGCACCCTGGCCGACTGGCACGAACATAAACGGGGCCCGAGACCCCTTGGACTGGCCCACGACTGCCAGCAGGTGGATGCGGTGCCCAAGGAGCAGTGGGACGTGCCGCTGCCCGAGATCATCACCCCAGCTCGTTGCTGGCGCTTCTCCTGAGTCCGCGGATTGTGGTGGTCAGGGCCACTGCCCGACCCATATCTGGCGATATTTTCGACTGCCGCACGGCCCCATGAACGATAAACAGGCAAACGATTTACATCTTGGGGTTTTTAGGGCCAGAACGTGAGCCAGGTGGTCGCCCTCGGGGGCAGGCTTGGATATAATGCGCCCGCTTTTTCCCAAAGGATCCATCATGACTCAAGATGAAATGAAGAAGGCGGCCGGTTGGGCTGCGCTCAAATACGTGATTCCCGGCACCATAGTCGGGGTCGGCACCGGCTCCACCGTCAATCACTTCATCGACGCCCTGGCGACCATGAAGGACGAGATCAAGGGCGCAGTATCGAGCTCCATCGCCTCCACCGAGCGCCTCAAGGGCTTCGGCATTCAGGTGTTTGATCTCAACGACATCGATGCCCTCTCCGTCTACGTGGATGGCGCCGACGAGATCAACGCCAGCCGCGACATGATCAAGGGCGGTGGCGCTGCCCTGACCCGCGAAAAGATAGTGTCTGCCGTGGCCGACAAGTTCATCTGTATCATCGACAACACCAAGACGGTCGAGGTGCTCGGCACCTTCCCGCTGCCGGTGGAAGTGATCCCCATGGCCCGCGAATACGTGGCCCGCGAGATCCGCAAGCTGGGTGGCAACCCGGTGTGGCGTGAAGGGGTGGTCACCGACAATGGCAACATCATCCTGGACGTCAAGGGGATGGCCATTCACGATGCCAAGGGGCTGGAAACCCGGCTCAATGCCATCGTCGGTGTAGTCACCAACGGCCTGTTCGCCCACCGTGGTGCAGACGTGGTACTGATCGGTACTCCGGATGGGGTCGTGACCCAATAAGGCATCTGCCATGGTCGGCGCGGTCACCAACGATCTGTCTTCCGCCCACCGTGGTGCAGACGTGGTACTGATCGGTACTCCGGATGGGGTCGTCACCCAATAATGGCTTGATGCAACGATAACGGCGCCTGATGGCGCCGTTTCTGTTTATGCCTCAACGAGTTGCAAATCAGTGTTTACAACAAACGTTGATAACATCAAAGAATTTGACTTTCGTCACAAATATTCCCTCTCCCAAACGTTTTTGCTACTTTACGGTTTTCTTCACACCGCATACCTGCACAGGTTTTTAAAACAATAGAGGGATCGTCATGACAGCCAAGTTTTCGCTGGACAAGGATAAAATCAAGGTGCTGCTGCTGGAGGGAGTCCATCCCAACACGGTGGAAACCTTCCGTGCCGCCGGTTACACCAGTGTGGAGTATCTCAAGACTTCCCTGTCGGAAGAGGATCTGATCGAGCGCATTCGCGACGTGCATTTCGTCGGCCTGCGCTCCCGTACCCAGCTCACCGAGAAGGTGCTGGATGCCGCCGGCAAGCTGGTCGCCATCGGCTGCTTCTGCATCGGTACCAACCAGGTCGCCCTCGACGCCGCCCATGTGCGCGGTATCCCGGTGTTCAACGCCCCCTTCTCCAACACCCGCTCCGTGGCCGAACTGGTGCTGGGCGAGATCCTGCTGCTGCTGCGCGGCATCCCGGAGAAGAACGCCAAGTGTCATCGCGGCGTCTGGGAGAAGCTCGCCAACCGCTCCGTCGAGGCCCGTGGCAAGAAGCTCGGCATCATCGGCTACGGCCACATCGGTACCCAGCTTGGCATCATCGCCGAGATGATCGGCATGAAGGTCTACTACTACGACATCGAGAACAAGCTCTCGCTGGGCAACGCCATCCAGGTGCCGAATCTGGTGGAGCTGCTCAACATGTCTGACGTCATCAGCCTGCACGTACCGGAGACCGCCTCCACCAAGGATCTCATCGGTGCCGAGCAGCTGCGCATGATGAAACCCGGCGCCATCTTCATCAACGCCTCCCGCGGCACAGTGGTGGACATCGAGGCCCTGGCCGACGTCATCAAGAGCGGTCACCTCTCCGGCGCCGCCATCGACGTCTTCCCGTCCGAGCCCAAGTCCAACGACGAGGAGTTCCTGACCCCGCTGCGTGGCCTGGACAACGTGATCCTGACTCCGCACATCGGTGGCTCCACCCAGGAAGCCCAGGAGAACATCGGGCTGGAAGTGGCCAACAAGCTGGTCAAGTACTCCGACAACGGCTCCACCCTCTCCGCCGTCAACTTCCCGGAAGTCTCCCTGCCCGGCCACAAGGGCTCCAGCCGCCTGCTGCACATCCACCGCAACCAGCCGGGGGTGATGAACCAGATCAACCAGATCTTCGCCGACGAAGGCATCAACATCGCCGGTCAATACCTGCAGACCAGCAGCCATATCGGTTACGTGGTGATCGACGTGGAGACCGAGCACAGCGAGAAGGCCCTCGCCAAACTCAAGGAGATCGGTGGCACCATCCGTGCCCGGATCCTGCATTGATGCGCTGAGCCCGGTGCTCGACCAGCAAAAAGCCCGTCTCGATGACGGGCTTTTTTATGCTGCGGAGCTTGGATGTTATCGGTCTCTTCTGCTCCCTTCTCCCCTCGCGGGAGAAGGGCTGGGGATGAGGGGGAGAAGAGGCCTCCCTCACCCTGCCCTCTCCCAAAGGGAGAGGGGAAATACGTGATAGAAAATGAGGCCTAACCTACCACCAGCCGAACAGGTTATGCCCCACCGAGCTCCCCGTTCCTCTTGATACCGAAAGCGCTACCACCAGCCCAGCAGATTGCGGCCGATAAGGGCGCCCCACACCAGGGCGTTGAGGGCCAGGGCGATAAAGACGGCTGCGGAGCCGAGATCCTTGGCGCGCCCCGACAGCTCGTGGTGTTCGGAGCCGACCCTGTCTACCACGGCCTCGATGGCGGAGTTGAGCACCTCGACGATCACCACCAGCCAGCTGATGGAGATGAGCAGCAACGTCTGGTTGAGGGAGTCCCCGAGCCAGAAGGCCAGCGGCATCAACAACAGGATCAGCACCAGCTCCTGACGGAAGGCCGCCTCGTTAATCCAGGCCGATTTGAGACCCTTCATGCTGTAACCGGTTGCGTTGATGATGCGAGTGACCCCGGTCGCGCCTGGCTTTGCCACGATAACTACCTCATTTGGAATGGCTTTTGGGCTCACATCCTAGCAGAGCCCTTGAAGGTTTCCATCAGGGGATTTTTGCTTTATTTTATCCCTTTGCCTTTTCGGCACGCCATCAGGCGACCGCCCACATCACCCACTCGAGAAATGAGTCGAATGTCCATTCACACCGATGAATTGCGCACCCGCCCCCTGGAGTCCCTGATCACTCCGAGCGAACTCGCGCACGCCTTCCCCATCAACGACCGTATCGCCCAGAACCTGCTGGATGCCCGCCGCGACGTGGAAGCCATCCTGGCCGGTGAGGATCAGCGCCTGCTGGTCATCGTCGGCCCCTGCTCCATCCACGATCCCGCCGCCGCCCACGAATATGCCCTGCGCCTCAACGCCCTGCGCGAGCAGTACAAGGGCAGTCTGTGCGTCGTCATGCGCACCTATTTCGAGAAGCCGCGCACCATCGTCGGCTGGAAGGGCCTCATCAACGATCCCCGTCTGGACGGCAGCTTCGACGTCAACGAGGGGCTGAAACTGGCCCGCAAGCTCCTGGTCGACATCAACGAGACCGGCATGCCCACCGCCACCGAGTTCCTCGACATGGTGACCGGCCAGTACATCAGCGACCTCATCACCTGGGGCGCCATAGGGGCGCGCACCACCGAATCTCAGGTGCACCGCGAGATGGCCTCCGCCCTCTCCTGCCCGGTCGGCTTCAAGAACGGCACCGACGGCAACACCCGCATCGCCATCGATGCGGTGCGCGCCGCCCGCCACAGCCACATCTTCTATTCCCCGGACAAGGACGGCAAGATGACCATCTACCGCACCGCCGGCAACCCCTATGGCCACGTGATCCTGCGTGGCGGCCACAGGCCGAACTACGACACCGCCAGCGTCGACGAGGCGTGCGAGGCTCTGGCCGATGTCGGCCTGCCCCAGCGGCTGGTGGTGGATTTCAGCCACGGCAACAGCATGAAGGATCATCGCCGCCAGCTGCTGGTGGCGCAGGATATCTGCGATCAGCTGCGCCGTGGCCGCACCGGCATCGCCGGCATCATGGCCGAGAGCTTCCTGGTGGAAGGGCGTCAGGACGTGGAGAACGGCTGCGCCGCCACCTTCGGCCAGAGCATCACCGATGCCTGTTTGTCCTGGGCCGATACCGAGACCCTGCTGGCGATGCTGGCGGAAGCCGCCCAGGTGCGGCTGGACAAGCAGAAAGCCTGAGCAATCAAACCAATGCGAAGGGGCCGGTATCACTGATACCGGCCCCTTATTTTTGATAACGACCGATGACGCTTAGCTCATCGCCCCTGCCGCCTTATCTCTGCACCATCCCCCTCACAGGCTCGGCATAAACCAGACCCGGCCGCCCGCTTCGATGCGATCGGTCTTTATCTGGAACACCCGGGCCAGCAAGGCTTCGTCGATAAGCTCGGTGCCCCCCTCGCTCACCACCTGCCCCCCTTGCAGGCAGAGGATGCGATCCGCCCAGTCGATGGCCAGATTGATGTCGTGAATGGCGAGCACCACCAGCAACCCCTGCCGGGCCAGCTGCTTGAGCAGGCGCAACAGGGCCAGCTGATGGTGCAAGTCCAGCCCCGCCAGGGGCTCATCCAGCAGCAGAACCCGCCCCGCCGGATTGAGGCCGGGCCAGATCTGCAGCAGGGTACGGGCGATCATCACCCGCTGCTGCTCGCCACCGGACAGGCGGCTGAAGTCTCGCGCCAGCAACCCCTCCAGCTCGAGCGCCGCGCACAGCTCGGCCACCGCCTGATTGCGCAGCTCAGGCGCTGCTGTCTCATCCAACCCTAAGCTCAGCACCTGAAACACCGGGATATGAAACAGCTGGGGCTGGCGCTGGGGCAGCATGGCACGCTGCCGGGCAAGCTCAGGCCAGCTTATCTGCGAGATGGATTGCCCTTCGAGCAGCACATCTCCCTTTCCGGGGAGGATACCGGCCAGGGCGCCGAGCAGGGTCGATTTGCCGCTGCCGTTGGGGCCGAGCAGGGCCACCAGCTGGCCGCCGTCCCAGGTGAGATCCAGCGGCGCCAACCGCTCGGGGATGGCCAGCGCACGGGCTGCGAGCACGTTGTGGGAGCGGTCAGGCATGGGCGTCTTGCCTCAGCAGCAGGTAGATGAAGAGCGGCGCCCCCACCGAGGCGGTGATGACGCCGATGGGCAGCTCGCCGGCGCTCAGGGCCGAGCGGGCGATGAGATCGGCGCCCAGCAGCAGGGCGCCGCCGCCGAGGGCCGAGGCGGGCAACAGGAAGCGCTGATCGCTGCCACCACAGAGTCGCAGCAGGTGGGGCACCACCAGCCCGACAAAGCCGATGACCCCGCACAGGGCCACCGCCATGCCGGTGAGCAGGCAGACTGCCAGCACCAGCCGCACCCGCACCCTGTCCACGTCCAGCCCCATCAGCCGGGCCTGGGTCTCCCCCAGCAGCAGCTGCTGCAAGGCCCTGCCCTGCCAACAGAGCCAACCCAGCGTCAGCGGCAACACCAGCCACCACCAGGCGAGCTGCTGGCTGCCATAGGAGAGGCTGCCCATCATCCAGAACATGAATTCGCGCAAGGAGGCGTCGTCGGCAAAATACATCAGCCAGGTCATGGCCGCGTTGGTGAGGATGCCGATGGCGACCCCGAACAGCAGCAACTTGGCGTGGCCGAGCCGGGCCCGGCGCGCCAGCCGGATCAACAGCATGGTCACCAGCAGGGCGCCGCCGAAGGCCGCGAGGGACAAACCCCAGCCCGGCAGATAGACGCCGAGGGATTTGGCCACCGCCATCGCCACCATGGCCGCAAGGCCAGCCCCGCTCGACACGCCGAGCAGGCCGGGCTCCGCCACCGGGTTGTGCAGCATCACCTGCAGCACGGCGCCGCCACAGGCGAGCGCCGCCCCCGCCAGCAGGGCCAGCAGGGCGCGCGGCAACCGCAGCTCCAGCAGAATGTGGCGCTCCAGCTCACCCAGCGGCTGCCAGGGCAGCAGCAGGAATTCTCCCCAGGCCAGGGACAGCAAGAACAGTGAGAGTGTGAGCAGCGACAGGGCGAGCAGCCAGTGGCGCTGCCAGCGCCGCTGGCGATGGATGAGAGCGAGATACACGCGGGATCCCCGAAATGAGACAGGCTCGGCACCCGAGTGGGGAGCCAGCAGGAAAGCTGCATGATAACAGCGCGTTACCACCCAAGGTCAAGGGTGGTAGGCCTTGGCCAGCCCCTCTACCTCGCCGCTTGCCACCATCTCTTGCAGCGCCTGCGCCAGCGCGGGCCCGAGGCCGTGATGAGGTGAGCGCTTGCTCATGCCCAGATAGAGCACCACGGGGTGCGGCGGGCGATAGTCCGCCTTGACGAGGCCGGCGTCGTTGCGCTGGCTCAGGGCGTAATCTACCTGGCAGTCGGTGCCTATCATCAGCGGCAGATGGCCGCGCTCCACCATGCGTTGCAACTGGTCTTCGGTGGGGACGCCGTGCTTGTCGATCTGGCTGTCATCGTCGAAGGGATCGAAATAGGCCGAGTTGAGCACAAAGCCCACCTCCTTGCCCTTGAGATCCTCATAGCGGTGCAGGGCGGCCACCGCCGCCGGCTTGCCATAGAAAGCGGGCCGGCATTGATAGTAGGCAGGTTGCAGGTAATCGACGAAGGCGGCGCGCTCCCGGGTATGGGCCAGCCCTATCATCAGGTCGGCCTGACCGGTCTGCATCTGCTTGAGGGCCCGTCCCCATGGCACCCGCTTGAGTTCGAGCGCGATGCCGCTGCGGGCCTGCAATTGGCGCAGGATATCGATATCCAGGCCGTAAAATTGATCGTCCTGCGCCAGCATGCGAAACGGGGGCCAGACATCAGTGACCACCGTCAGGGTCGGCGCGCCCTTTGCCACAGAGGTAACGGGCGCCATGCAGGCAAACAACAGACCAAGCACTCCCCAGCTTGTCTTGCCCATCCATCTCCAGCCTTATTGTTGCTCCATCCTTGTGAGACAAAAATACCCTCAAGCCCCACTTATGGAAACCCATGGAGTCGAGATAAAATGCATTGATTTCAAAGGAGAACCTAATGAACCCTATCGTCACCAGCATAGGACTGCTGATCTGCAGCAACGTCTTCATGACCTTCGCCTGGTATGCCCATCTCAAGAGCATGAACCACAAGCCCTGGATCATCGCCGCCCTGATAAGTTGGGGGATCGCGCTGTTCGAGTACCTGTTGCAGGTGCCCGCCAACCGCATCGGCCACACAGTGCTCAGCGTCGGTCAGCTCAAGATCTTGCAGGAGGTGATCACCCTGACGGTGTTCGTGCCCTTCTCCGTCTTCTATCTGAAAGAAGATCTGAAGTGGGACTACCTCTGGGCCGGGCTCTGCATCATGGGGGCGGTATTTTTTGTGTTTCGCGAGAAACTCACCGGTGCCTGACAGGGTACACTCAAGCACATCGACAACCACCGCATCCCTTTGAGTGACGAGGCAAAACATGGAATTGCGCGACATGCTACAGACCCTGGCCAAACAGGATGGCTCGGATCTCTATCTCTCCACCGGGGCGCCCCCCTGCGCCAAGTTCAACGGCGCCCTGCGCCCCTTGAACGAGATACCGCTGGAGCCGGGCGAGGTGGCCAGGATCGCCGACAGCATCATGGATCTCGAGCAGAAGCAGCAGTTCGAGAAGGAGCTGGAGATGAACCTCGCCATCTCCCTGCCCCAGATTGGCCGCTTTCGGGTCAACATCTTCAAGCAGCGCAACGAGGTCTCCCTAGTGGCGCGCAACATCAAGACCGAGATCCCCCGCTTCGAGGATCTCAAACTGCCCCCGGTGCTGCTCGACACCATCATGGAGAAACGGGGCCTGGTGCTGTTCGTCGGCGGCACGGGCTCGGGCAAGTCCACCTCCCTTGCGGCCCTCATCGATCATCGCAACCGCAACCACAGCGGCCACATCATCACCATCGAGGATCCGGTGGAGTTCGTCCATCGCCACCGCAAGAGCATCATCAACCAGCGGGAGGTAGGGGTGGACACCCGCAGCTTCCACGCGGCGCTGAAAAACACCCTGCGTCAGGCGCCGGACGTGATCCTCATCGGTGAAATTCGCGACCGCGAGACCATGGAGCATGCCCTGGCCTTCTCCGAGACCGGGCACCTCGCCATCTCCACCCTGCACGCCAACAACGCCAACCAGGCGCTGGATCGCATCATCAACTTCTTCCCCGAGGAGCGCCGCCCGCAGTTGCTCAACGATCTGGGCAACAACCTCAAGGCCTTCGTCTCCCAGCGGCTGGTAAAGACCACGGACGGCGGGCGCCGGGCGGCGGTGGAGATCATGCTCGGCACCCACACCATTCGCGACCTCATCAAGCGCGGGGAATTTGGCAGCCTCAAGGAGATCATGGAGAAATCCAAGGCCCTCGGCATGGTCACCTTCGACGGCACCCTGTTCGATCTGGTGGTGGAAGGGGTGATCGACGAGGAAGAGGCGGTGAAGAACGCCGACTCGGCCAACAACCTGCGCCTCAAGATCAAGCTGTGGAAGGAGAAGGGACAGATCGCCAACAGCGCCGATGCCAGCGGCTGGAGCCTGGAGCCGACCAAGGATGATAACAACGACCTGTTCTAGTCAGGACCCGTTCTCGTCAAGCACTGCCCCCCGTTGAACCCACCCCCGCCATGGCGGGGGTGGGTTCTCTCACTCTCCCCTACGCACGCCCCGTCATACGCCATACGCCATACGCCATACGCCATACGCCCACAGGGTGAACCCTCGCCCTCTCTGCCATGCCCCTCGATCACATAAATGACAAAATAATTAATTTGAATCCCGCCCCCGCATGAAAACCCTTTCACACAGGCTTCAAAGGAGGCACCATGAGGAGGTATATCAATAAAGGGGTATTCAATGTTGTTACAACCTGCCAATACAGCAAAATCCAGACAGTTGCTGAACGAGACCATGGCCTTGGTTCTCGCAGGAGGGCGTGGCAGTCGCCTCAAGCAGTTGACCGACAACAGGGCGAAACCGGCGGTGCATTTCGGCGGCAAGTTCCGCATCATCGATTTCGTGCTCTCCAACTGCATCAATTCAGGGATCCGCCGGGTCGGCGTGGTCACCCAGTACAAGTCCCACAGCCTGCTGCGTCACCTGCAATCTGGCTGGTCCTTCCTGCGCTATCAGATGAACGAATTCATCGACTTGCTGCCCGCCCAACAACGGGTTGACGAGGTCAACTGGTATCGCGGCACCGCCGATGCGGTCTATCAGAATCTGGATATCATTCGCGATCACGGCCCCAAATATGTGGTGGTGCTGGCGGGGGATCACATCTACAAGATGGATTACGCCGCCATGCTGCTCGACCACGTCAACCTGGGGGCCAGGGTGACGGTGGCCTGCATCGAGGTACCCCGTACCGAGGCGAGCGCCTTTGGCGTGATGGCGGTGGATGCGGATCGCAAGATCAACGCCTTCGTCGAGAAACCCGCCGATCCGCCGGCCATGCCCGGCAAGGACGATACGGCGCTGGCCTCCATGGGGGTCTACATCTTCGAGGCCGAGTATCTCTACCAGTTGCTGGAAGAGGATCTCGCCAACCAGGCCTCCCACCATGATTTTGGCATGGACGTGATCCCGCGGGTGGTCAGGGAGGGCACCGCCTACGCCCATCCGTTCGGCCTCTCCTGCGTCGGCTGCTGCCCACAAAAGCACCCCTACTGGCGCGATGTGGGGACGGTGGACTCCTTCTGGGAGGCCAACATGGATCTCGCCTCCGTCGCCCCGGAGCTCGACATCTACGATCAGGACTGGCCCATCTGGACCAGCCAGAAGATGATGCCCCCCGCCAAGTTCGTGCAGGACAGACACGGCCAGCACGGCATGGCCATCAACTCCATGTTCGCGGGCGGCACCATAGTCAGCGGCTCCTTCATCGTGAGCTCGGTGCTGTTCCCCAACGTGCGAGTCGACTCCTTCTGTACCCTGGATCAGGCGGTGATCTTCCCCGGGGTCGAGATCGGGGCCGGCTGCCGGCTGCGGCGGGTGGTGATCGACAAGGGCTGCATCCTGCCGGAAGGGTTGGTGGTGGGGGAAAACGCCTGCGAAGACGCCCGCCGCTTCCACCGCTCCGAGCAGGGTATAGTGCTGGTCACCCAGGAGATGCTGGCCAGACTGACATGACCCCAAGCCACGGGGTTGGCCAGGATGCAGAAAGCAAAAGACCCGCCGATGGCGGGTCTTTTTCATTCGAGGTGCGGCGCCTCAGCTGCGCTGCACCAGCCCTATCTGGCCGGGCTCGCACCACTCGAACATCACCTCCTGGCTCTTGCCGCAGCAGCTGCCGCCGCACACCTGGGTCTCCCGCTTGGCGACGCGGCCCTTGCGCATCCAGACGCCGAGCATGGCCTCCACCGCATCCTCCGAGGTGTGGAAGTGGCGGGCCAGCTCCCGCCTGCTCACCCTCTGCTGCACGGCGAGGTAGTCACCCAGTTCCCGCAAGATCATAGAGTCACCACCTTGCGCGCGACTATGTCGCCGTGGCGACGGCCGAACCACCAGAGCAGCACCAGGGAGAGCGCATAGCTCGCGACCCACAGCAGGCTCTGCTCGGGGTGCGCGGCAAAGGTGGCCAGCTGATAGAAGACGGTGGCACACAGGAAGGCCGTGTAGTTGCACCAGGCGGCGGTGAACAGGGCCCACTGACGACCGGTTTCCCGCACCAGGGCGCCCATGGCGGCGGCGCAGGGCATGTAGAGCAGCACGAACAGCAGGTAAGCGAAGGCCCCGGCCATGCCGTCGAAGTGGGTCTGCATGTTGCCGTAGGTGGAGGTGTCGACCTCCTGGGCCTCGGCGGCCGCCTGCTGGTCTTCCAGCTCGCCCACCTTGAGCCCCATGGGATCGCTCGGATCGATGTCGGCCAGGTTGGCGGGAATGGTGGCGAGCGCCTCCTGCAGACTGCCCAGCAGGGAGTATTCACTCTCCTCCTCATCCCCGGTGTTGCCGGCGTAGAGGCTGTTGAGGGTGGCCACCACGGCCTCCTTGGCGAAGATGCCGGTCAGGATGCCGACCGTCGCCTGCCAGTTGTCTTCCCGTATGCCGATGGGATGCAGCACAGGGGTCACCGTCTGGCTGAGCTTGCTCAGCACCGAGCTCTCCTGATCCTGGTTACCGAAGCTGCCGTCGGTGCCGAGGGAATTGAGCACGCTCAGCACCGCCACCATCAGCACTATGGTCTTGCCCGCGCCGAAGATGAAGGCCTTGAGTTTTTGCCAGGTGCGGATCCCCACGTCCACCGGACGGGGCCACTCGTAGTCCGGCATCTCCATCACCATGGACTCGCTCTTGCCCGGCAACAGGGTGCTGCGCAGGAACAGACCGGTGAGCACCGCCACCAGGATGCCGAAGAGATAGAGGCCGAACACCAGGTTCTGACCGGATTCGGGGAAGAAGGCCACCGCGAACAGGGCATAGACCGGCAGACGGGCGCCGCAGGACATGAAGGGCGCCATGGCCGAGGTCATCAGCCGCTCGCGCTCGGAATTCAGGGTGCGGGTCGCCATCACGGCGGGCACGGTGCAGCCAAAGCCCATCAGCATGGGCACGAAGGCCTTGCCGGGCAGGCCGAGGCGGCGCATCAGGGCATCCACCACGAAGGCGGCTCTCGACAGATAACCGGAGCTCTCCAGCACGGCGAGGAACAGGAACAGGCAGCCCACCACCGGAATGAAGGTCGCCACCGTCTGCAGGCCGGCGCCGATGCCGTCCGCCAGCACGGCTCCCAGCCAGTCCGGGGCATCCACCAGCCCCAGCAGGTGGTGAATGCCGTCCACGAACAGGGCGCCGCCCATGATGTCGAAGAAGTCGATGAAGGCGCTGCCCACCTTGATGGCGAACATGAACATCAGGTACATCACCAACAAGAAGAAGGGGATGCCTATCCAGCGGTTGAGCAGCGCCTTGTCCAGCCACTCGCTCTGGGCGACGGTGAGCTTGCCCTTCTGCTGGCACGCCTGCTGGGCCCAGTGATGGATGTGGCCGTAACGCAGATCCGCCAGCTGCAGATCGATGTCCTGGGCGTTGTGGGCACGCTGCACCAGGTTGCTGGCCGCGGCTTGCTGACCGGCCTGCAGGGTCTCCTGCATGGCGATGTCTTCTTCCAGCAGGCGCAGGGCGCGACCACGGGTGGCCAGATGATGGGGGGCGAGCAGGGTCTCAAGCTCGGCGATGTCCGCCTCCAGCGGCTGACCGTAGTCGAGCACCAGCGCGGGCTGGGGCTTGCCGATGAACTGCTGGATCTGCGCCTTGAAGGCCGCCACCTGCTGACGATTGTGGGCAGACAGCGACACCACGGGGCAGCCGAGCGCCTGGGCGAGCAGGGTCTCGTCTATGGTGACCCGGCGTTTTTGCAGCAGATCGATCTTGTTGAGCACCACCACCATGGGCAGGCCCAGCTCGCGCAGTTGCAGGGTTAGGTAGAGGGAGCGCTCCAGGTTCGCGGCGTCGATGACGTTGAGCAGCAAGTCCGGCTGCTGGCCCTGCACGAAGCGGCTGGCGATCTGCTCGTCGAGGCTCGCCTCCTGATTGGCCAGGGCGTAGATGCCGGGCAGGTCCATCAGCTGATAGTCGTGGCCCCCGGCGGAGAATTCGCCCATCTTCTTGTCGACGGTGACCCCGCTCCAGTTGCCCACCTGCTGGCGGGCACCGGTCAGGGCGTTGAACAGCGAGGTCTTGCCGCTATTGGGATTGCCGACGGTAACCAGGTTGTAGCTCATGCCGGTTTAACCTCGATGCGTTGTATCAGGCTCTGCTGTTGAAAGGGGTTCATAACACCTCCACCTCTATTTGCTGCGCCAGGCTCTTTTGCATGGAGAGACAGATGCCCTGGCACTGGATCTGGAGCGGATCACCCAGCGGCGCCGTGCGCAGATAGATGACTTCAGTCTGAGGCAGCAGGCCCATCACCATCAGCTTGCGTCGTAGCGGGCGCGTCAACTGGTTCATGTTCTTGATGCGAGCACTCTGCCCCGGCGACAACTGCGTAAGAACCATGACTGACTCCTGAAGTTAAACAAGAATAATTCGCTTTTAGTCGGGGAATTATAAGCTGTGCCCCCAACTTTTATTTGCGTAAAATCAAACTCCGCTCAGCTAACTCACAAAGATTTACCATGACCCCAGACAACAACAACCGCCTGGTCTACAGCACGGACGGCGGCATGATCAAGGAATCCACCAGCGCCCAACCCGCCTCTCCCTTCCCCACCGACGGGGTGGTGCGCATTCGCCGCGAGACCAAGGGCCGCAAGGGCGCCGGCGTCATCACCATCCACGGCGTGCCGGCAGATCAGCAGAAAACACTGGCGACCCTGCTCAAGAAGAAGTGCGGTACCGGCGGTGGTCTGAAAGACGGGATCATCGAGATCCAGGGGGATAAACGGGACCTGATCAAAGCCGAGTTGGAGAAGGCCGGCTTCAGCGTCAAGCTGGTGGGCGGCTGATCCACTTGTCTCCTCTCGGCTTTTTCCCTAGAATGCCCGCTCCCATCGAGGGGGAGTAGTCTCGCCGCCGGTTGCGCTGTTAGCCAACACCGACGCGCGATCCTGATCAACATACTTGGTGCCAACTCACCATGGTCAGGATGATCCGGGCAATGCCGGATTTGACAAGACCTTTGACGGGCCAGTGCCAATACCGGGGACGGATAGCGCAGGCTTGTCATAGGTATAACAATTCCGTCCCCCGGTTATTTTTTATGGAAGCCTTGTTAACCTCAACCCTGAGCGTGGCCATCGCCGAAATTGGCGACAAGACCCAGCTCCTGGCGTTGCTGCTCATCTGTCGTTTTCGGAAACCCTGGCCCATCATCGCCGGCATGCTGGCGGCGACCCTGCTCAACCACGCGGGTGCCGCCTGGATAGGCGGGTTCATCAGCAATTGGCTGGATCCCAAGGTGATGACCTACCTGGTGGCGGCGGCCTTCATCGCCATGGCTGTCTGGATTTTGGTGCCGGACAAGATGGACGATGAGGAGAGTTCCCTCGACAAGTACGGCCCCTTCATGGCCACCTTCGTGCTGTTCTTCATCGCCGAGATCGGGGACAAGACCCAGATAGCCACAGTGCTGCTGGCGGCCAAGTACGACTCCCTCACTCAGGTCATCACGGGGACCACCCTCGGCATGATGCTGGCGAACGTGCCCGTGGTGATGCTCGGCAAGCTCGGCGCCGACAAGCTGCCCCTCAAGGGGATCCGCATCGCCTGCGCCGTGCTCTTCGTGGGGCTCGGCGTCAGTACCCTGCTCTTCGTCTGAGTTGGCCCTCATAAGGTAGGGAGGTCAGCGTGAGCACTGACTTACCCCACCAGAGCGCCAGCCTCATCGAGCCCCGATCCGAGATCGGGGCTTTTTTGTGCCTCCCTGTTGTCTCCCCCTGGCCGCCCATGCCGCTCTCCCCACAACCTGGCCACTGTCGCATCCACCCGGTCGGGGTCTGCCCCGGGCCGCCGCACCGTGCCATAATGCGACAAACACAAGCACAGACAGGCACTTGGGAGCCTCGCCATGCACCTCACCTCAAGACAGACCCTGCTCGACTGGGTCAGACGCGGCCGCCTCGCACCGGCGAACCTGCCGGCCGCCCTGGCGCTGATGGGCCTTCCCCCCGCAAGCGCGCGCTGGCAATGGCTGTTCGACAGGCTGCTGCTCTGGCTCGGCAGCCTGTGTCTGGGCGCCGGCCTGGTGTTCTTCGTCGCCTTCAACTGGCAGGAGCTCGGTCGCCTCTCCCGCCTCGCCCTGCTGGAGCTGCCCCTGCTCGCCATGCTGGTGCTGCTGTGGCGCAAACCCATGACGGACACCCCTCGCCAGGCCCTGCTGCTGGCGGTGGCCCTCAACATAGGCGCCCTGCTGGCCCTGGTGGGCCAGACCTATCAGACCGGCGCCGATCCCTGGCAGCTGTTCGCCACCTGGGCCCTATTGCTGTTGCCTCTGGCGGCGCTCGGCATGAGCCCGCTGCTCTGGACCTTAAGTTGGCTGCTCGGCCAGCTGGCGCTGGTGCTCTACTGGCGGCTCGGCCTGTTCGGCTTCTTCTTCGCGTTCGATGAGCAGGCCCTCGGCTGGTGCCTGACCCTGTTCAACGCCGCGCTCTGGGGCGCGCTGCTGCTGGTGCCCGCCCGCTTCAAGCTGATGCCCTCTTGGCTCGCCGGGCTGGCGGCCGGGCTCGGTGTCACCTTGCTCGCCCTGCTGGCACTGTTCGATGCCGCCTCCCCCTGGGTTTGGCCCGCCTGGATCGGCTGGCTCGTCGCCGCCTATCTGCGCTGGCACCACAGATTCATCGCCGGGCTCGCCATGGGGTGCCTGAGCCTCATCGCCGTCATTCTTGCGGCCCTTGGCAAGTGGATGGAGCCCGACGTGAACGGTTTCCTGCTGCTGAGCCTTATCGCCATCGGCCTCTCGGTGGTCGCCAGCCGCTGGCTGCAACAACAACGGAGGCTCCATGGTTAATCTCACTCTCTGGCAATCCCGGCTCATCGCCAGCCTGACCACTGCGGCATCGCTAACCACCACCTTGCAACAACGGAGGCTCCATGGCTGAGCTGACTCCTTGGCAGCGGCTGCGGGCCGCGGATCTGGTCGAGGGCGAGACGCCCCTCGACGATCAACCCCACTGGTCGAGCCGCTTCCTGCTCGGCATGGTGGGCTGGATAGCCGCCCTCTTCCTGCTGTTCTTCCTGTTTATGGCCTTCGACGACTTCATCCGTGAGGCCAACCACGCCCTCGTCATGGGTGCCATCCTGATGGCCGCGGCCCTCGGCCTCAACCGCCAGGCCAAACGCAATGATCTCTGGGATCAGTTCGTGCTGGCGCTCGCGCTCGCCGCCGATGCCTGGCTGCTCTATGGCCTGATCGACAGGATCGATCTGCACTCGGCCCCCCTCTGGCTCGGTCTCTGCCTGCTCTCGTTGGGCATCGCCGCCCTATTCGAGCACTGGCTGGTGCGGCTTTTTCACAGCTTCGCCGCCGCCCTGCTGCTCACCCTTGGGCTGGCCTGCCTCGGCCTGCAACTGCTGGCCCTGCCGCTGGTGATGGCGGCGATCACCGCCTGCTGGCTGCTGGCCGAGCGCCAACCGACCCGCCATCAGCTCTATGAATCCCTCACCCTGGGGCTGGCCCTCTCCCTGCTGGTGCTGGGCCGCCTGCACCATCCGCTGTGGGAAAGCGGTGGCAGCGTGCTCGACGAGCTGGGGCTCTCCCGCCTGCCGCTCTGGCTCAACCCCGTGCTGTGCGCGGCCCTGCTGCTCGGGGTCATGGTGAAACTGAAGCTGCCCTTGCTCTATGGCCTGCCGCTGGTGCTGATCAGCGCCATCATTCCCGGCATGGGAGCCGGCGCCCTGGTGTTGGTGCTCGGTTTCTATGCCGGCAGCCTCGGGCTGATGACCCTGGCGGGCCTGCTGTTGCTCGGCTTTGGCTCCCTCTATTACTACGATCTCGGGCTGACTCTGATGACCAAATCCTGGCTGCTGCTGGGCTCGGGGGCCCTGCTGCTCGGGGCTCGCCAGCTACTGAAAATGCTGAACAGGGAGATCCCATCATGAGCCGCCTCGCCCCTGTGCTGACTGGCCTCGCCCTGCTGATCGGGGCTCATCAACGACTGAAAATGCTGAACGGGAGGGCACCATCATGAGGCGCCTCGCCCTTATGTTGACCGGCCTCGCCATCCTGGCGGGCATCAACTTCAGCGTCTGGCGTTTCGAGCACGCCATGAGCAGCGGCGAGGTGGTGCTGCTGCGCCTCGCCCCCGTCGATCCCCGCTCCCTGATGCAGGGAGACTACATGCGGCTGAACTACGAAATAGCGCGCCAGCTGGTGAGCCTGGGCCAGGAAAAGGCGGCGACCGATACCCTGATCATCCGGCTCGATGAGCACCAGGTGGCGCACTGGGTAACCGACGGCAAGGCGCAGGCGCTCCTGGCGGATCAGCGCCTGTTGCAGGCTCGCCGTCAGGATGGTCAGTGGCGGATAGGGCCGGATGCTTACTTCTTCGAGGAAGGGACGGGGGAGCAGTTCGAGGCGGCCCGCTATGGCGAGCTCAGGTTGCAGGCCGATGGCAAGACCCTGCTGGTCGGCTTGCGCGACGAGCAGTTCAAGCCCATCGGCCATGTTCGGGCGGCCTGGTAGCCGCCCCTCTCCCCACATCGATTCGATGCGCCAGCCCCCTCGCGGGGCTGGCGCCGTTTAGGCCGTGCGGGCGGCGGCCTGAACGGCCTGACTACACTTGAGGTGCGCACACAGCCTCAGGATGGTCGGGATGAGAAGATGGATACCCTTGGTCACAGTCGCCGCCCTCGCCGCCGCCCTCGCCGCCGCCTGCTGGGGCGGGACAAGCAGGGCCCAGGCCAGCCCGGCACTCGGCCAGCTGCACTACCTCACCGAAGAGTACAGACCCTATAACTTCACCGGCGAAGACGGCAAGCCCAGCGGCCTGGCCGTCGAGTTGCTGCAACTGGTGTGGCAGAAGACAGGCACCCCTCCGCAGGAGATCAGCATGCTGCCCTGGGCCAGGGGCTACTACCTGCTGACCCAGAAACCCAACGCCGTGCTCTTCTCCACCGCCCGCACCGAGGCGCGGGATCCCCTGTTCAAGTGGGCCTGCCCCATCGGTTATGCCGAGATAGTGCTGATGGGGCTGGCGGAGCGCAACATTCAGATCGGCAAGCTGGAGGACGCCCAGCGCTACAACATCGGCGCCGTGCGCACCGACGTGGGGGAGCAGCTCCTGCTCAACAGCGGCTTCGATGAGCAGAAGATCATGGCAGCCAACCGCCTCTCCCAGGCCCTGCGAATGCTCACCTCGGGCCGGGTCGATCTCGTCTCCACCAACAAGACCACGATGCAGGACCTGATCCACAACCAGCAGCTGGATCCCGCCCAGTTCAAGGTCGCCTGGGTGCTGAGCTCGGAGCAGTTCTGCTTCGCCTTCAGCCATCCCGTCGAGGATGCGCTGGTCAAGGAGTTCCAGCGCGGCCTGACCCAGGTGCTGGCCAGCGAGGCGTTTTTGCAGCTCCAGCACAAGTACTTCCCGACGCCCTAGAGAGTGCCTGCCTCACCACCAGCAAGGCGCCCTTGCCGCTCACTCCTATGCACTGAGCCTGCGTTAACCCGCGGCTCGCCGCGCCATGTTCCGCCAGCACCTGAGATCGCTCATAACACCATAGGATTTAGGCACTTGCAGCAGCCATGGGGGTAGATTGGACAGTCCCGGCTCCGTAAGATAGGCGCGCTATCTGCCGCCAGCTCAGGGCAAAGACCCAGCGCGCGGCCGCAACCCGGCACGGCGAGACAGACCGCCTGCCCGTCAGTTCAAACAGTCAGGATCAACGATGAACCATCAATGGAAGCTGTTAGCCGGGATCGCCCTCTGCGCCCTGCTGGCGGGATGTGGCGACAAGACCACCGGCAAGGCATGTCTGGGGGCCGACAACGATTCCCTGGTCGAAAGCATGCAGGAGCAATGCAAGGCAGGCGACACCGTGGCCACCAAGCACCCGGCCTATTTCTGCGACTTCAATTACGCCGTGGCCTATAACGGCTACAACTCCGCTATTTGCATCTATTCGGGGGCACAGAAACCAGAGAGAACCACAGAAAAATCGTGAAGAGGCAGCTGGGAACACCACTTCCGAGCGGAAATGGCATAGAAGATGTCATGGGGTGAGGCGGATGGTAACCCTCCCTAGTCCCTTGAGCGCCACTCGGGGGCCTGTTCAAGCAAAATGGCGAGGAGTCGGGAGAGCGTCGGCTATTTGACCCGCATCAGCCGGTGGCTGGCGCTGCCCAGCTCGATCTGAATAGCCTGTGAGCGCCGCATCTGATCCACCTGCTGCACCATGCCAGCGTCATATCCCTTGCGGATCATCCACTGCATGGGCTCCTCGAAGCTGCCCTCGTTGACGATGAAGGTGTCGGTGTAGGCGTCATTGACGATGCTGACCACCCAGATGCGCTGCTGAAACTCCGAGAGCTCGGCAAAGAGCGCGGCCGCTTTTGACGCCAGCGCGCGATAACTGCTGATAAACCGGTTTGCCATGGCGAAGAGATCCGGGTTGATGTGGGGCAAGCATCCTAACATCGATGGCGAAAAGGCGGCAATGTGCGGCGCATTCGCCGCCATATGTTCCCCCTCCCCTAGGAGCTAGGTTCGCTCAACTTACCGGTTTGGCAGGCAACCCCCTCTCAGGAAGCCCGCGCGCGGCGCTGGCGCTTGATCTCGTACATGCTCGCATCGGCCTGACGCAGGGCGTCGTCGATGCTGGTGTGCGCAGGATCGACCGCCACCACCCCCACGCTGGCGCCGGGGTAATAGAAGCCCTCGGGCGTCAACGGCAGCTGGACCACGCTCTGCTCGAACAGCCGACGCTGGAAACAGTGCACGGCGGCATCGACATTGTCATCGCCATGGAGAGGCCCCATGCCCACGGCGACGAACTCATCTCCCCCGACCCTCGCCAGCAGATCGCCGCTGCGCAGGGCCGACTCCAGCTGTCGCGCCACGGCTTGCAGCAGCAAGTCGCCCGTGTCATGGCCGTGGTTGTCGTTGATGGCCTTGAAGCCATCGAGATCGATGAAGGCGATCAGCACCGGGTGGCCGGCCCGCTCCGACAGAGAGAACAGGCGGTTGAGCTCGTGCATCAGGGCCCGGCGATTGGGCAGCCCGGTCAGGGGATCGCACAGGGCCTGGCGCGACAGCTCGTGGTTCGCCTGCTGCAACTGCTGCAGCAACTGCTCCCGCTCCACGTGCTCGGCGATCAGCCGGGCGAAGAAGGCGATCAGGTGCTCCGAGCCCGCCACCAGGGGCTTTTGCCCCGCACTGGCGCCACACAGGGTGCCATAGAGGGAGCCAGACGGCGTGCGCACCGGGCTGCTCAGATAGGTGCGAATGCCGAGAGCACTGGCCGCATCCGAATCACCCCAGCAGTCGGCGACGTTGTCGGTATACATTCGCCCCTCGTCGATGGCGCGCCGACACAGGGTATCGCTCCAGTCCACCGTGATCCCCTCCGGGATCTGCAGCTCCGCCACGTTGCGGGCATAGCGAATGCTCTGCTTGCCCTCCCCCAGATCGATCTCGGTCAGATAGGTCGATTCCAGCCCGGTCACCGCCTCGAGCATCTCCAGCAGCGGCCGGGTCAGGCTCTCCAGATCCCGCGCCTGTGTGACCTGCTTCGACAGGGCCTGCAATATTTTGTCCATGCACATCTCCCAGCTTGCATGTCATACCCGCACACCATAACCAAGGGGGCATTCCCCCACAAGCGGGGCAAGGGCCCGGGCCGGGGAAATCCGGGCCTCTTCACACTTTGGCCGGCCCGCCGCCACGGCTTTTCCCGGCAATCTGACTCGCTCGCGGCCACAATGTTGAGCCAGCGCAAAAAACCGCTCAATTCTGACATTGGCATCACTAATTTCGTGGATAGAGCCAAGCCGGCTCCGTAGGATGGTAGCGGGTGCCCGTTGGCCCCCTTTTTCCGATGCCAGGGTCAGCGGCGCATTGTGGTAGCGAGAGCCAGGGGCGGTAGCGACTCTGGCGGATGCCAGCCCGGCATCCCGCACCTGCGGCAAGGGGCGAGGACGCCGTCCTCGACGGGTGCCACCCGCCGCTGCGTAGGGTGCCAATAAGCGAAGCGCATTGCACCGAGGAGATCCCCTCTCCCCTTGCAGGAGAGGGTCAGGGCGAGGGGTTGCTAGCCTCTTTTGGCATGGCTTCACCAGTAGGGTCGATTAACGCAGCCTAATCGTCCGCAGTCATTATTCCCTCCCCCTGCGGGAGAGGCGTAGGGTGCAATAAGCGGAGCGCATTGCACCGAGGCGATCCCCTCTCCCCTTGCGGGAGAGGGTCAGGGTGAGGGGTCACTAGCCTCTTTTGGCATGGCTTCACCAGTAGGGTCGATTAGCGCAGCGTAATCGTCCGCGGTAACGATCCCTCTCCCCCTTCGGGAGAGACGTAGGGTGCAATAAGCGGAGCGCATTGCACCGAGGCGATCCCCTCCCCCCTTGCGGGAGAGGGTTAGGGTGAGGGGTTGCTAGCCTCTTTTGGCATGGCTATCCCATGCAGGATGCGAGGACGCCGTCCTCGACGGGGTTTCGCCACCGCTGCGCGGCTGGGCGAGTGACTTTGGAAAGACCCAAAGTCACCAAAAGTCTTCTCCCCCGCTTGTTCGCCCTCCTGCGTCGGGTTCCCTCGGTTCACCCGTTTGTCCCACGGCACGCGCCGATGGGCCATCCCTGGCCCAGCGGCGCTCGCTCGGCGTCCTGCCTCGCGGCCTGGACAAACGGACTCACCTCGGCGAACAACAGGGGCAACACCCAACCCGGTTAACAGGCGTAGGGGGCAATAAGCGCAGCGCATTGCACCGCAGTAACAGTCCCTGTCTATTCGGGGCAAAGATCGGGAGGGGTGTTATCTCAGAACCAACCCCTCGCCCACCCCATGATGGAATCAGATTGCCACACCTATGCAACAGGCATCATCGAAATGGTTTCATAGGTGAAAAATCATTGTAAGTACAACAGCAAGCGGCATCCATCCCTATCGGGGAATAGTTTTATATTGAAGGCCCGATAGTGAGTATTTAGTAGTGATAACGACCTTATTTCTCGAACGTTCTAATCGAACCTACGGCCCTGAAATAATATATAACAATATATTAGGAGAGATTACAGTGTATTTAGAGAGCCTTAAAATTGAAAACTACAGAAAATTTCGAAACGAAAACAATCTAGTGAGATTTGTAGAGCCAAGTAACATTACCACTACGCAACAAAATGTAGATAATCCAAAGTCAGTTATTGGCCCATCTACAACGCTTATCATTGGTAAAAATAATGCTGGCAAGACAACTATAGCCAATGCATTAAAACTAATACACGAGAATCGGCAACCCCGCTCTACCGATTTCAATAATAACTACTTATCAGAACTACACGATCAATACCTTACTACAGATGATGTAAACATTAGCCTACCAGAGTTAGCTTTTACTATTAAAGTCGTGGTTGACATGGATAAAAACGACCTTATGTCTGGCTTAATAGAATTTGCCCATACACAGGCTCGCACTGATGGATTGAACAGTATTTTAATAAAAATAAGAATAGAGATTACTGAAGCATCAGTTTATAAAGATGCAATAATAAAACTGGTTGAATACTCCAAGATGCATAGTTTAAGCCGCAATGAAAGCATTCAATTATTTTACGAGTTATTAGATCAATCATCTGATTTTCTAAATCAGGACTCTGAGAAAAAACTTTTCACTATAAAATACTACAACTCCAATGGACATGAGGCGAAAAAGTTTTCATTAAAAGAGCTAATTAACCTTAGAGAAATTAAAGCTAACAGGCATTTAAAAAATGGTGTTTTAAGTGAGGTTTTCAATAAGATTATTAAATTCCAGTTTGACAATGATTCAACTAACAAAGGAATTTTGAAAACGGAAGTCAGTGGTATAAACCAAGTATTAACAGAAAAAATAAAGGCAAAAAGTGATAAGGTTTCATCTGTGCTCACACAAATAGAGGATAAAAACCATGTCGACTTGAATTTAAGTGGCAACGTTACTTATGATAAAGTCGTGAAAGAACTAATAAAGTATAATTTTTCTGACAATGGCGATTACATACCTGAAAGTCAGTTTGGACTAGGCTACATCAATCTTTTAAACATTATCGGCGAGATTATTTACTATGTTGATAGTTATAAAAAAGATAGCCAAAACAGTTCTATTAATTTACTGTTTATAGAAGAGCCAGAAGCATTTATGCATCCTCAGATGCAAGAGTTTTTCATCAACAGAATTGATAATGCAGTACAAAAGGCTTTGGAAATTTCTAAAGGTTCTGATGAGGATAGCAAAATATTAAATTGCCAAATAGCTATAACTACCCACTCATCTCACATTGTCAATAGTAAGATACATAGCAGCAACTCGTTTAATAACATTAACTATCTCAACATTATAGATAAATCAGCCAACGTTATAAATTTAAATGATGATGTTATATCAGCTGATTTAGACGATAGAAAAGATCTTAAATTTATTAAAAAACATATAAAATATAAAGTTTCCGAGCTATTTTTCGCTGATGCAATTATTTTTGTTGAAGGTGCAACTGAAGAAACCCTTCTTCAGTTTTACATAGATAAAGACCCGATTTTAAAAAATAACTACATATCTATTTTTAATATAAATGGAGCGCATGGGAAAGTTTATTTCCCATTAGCAAAAAAATTAAAAATCCCATGTTTAATTATCACGGACTTAGATATTAAAAGGTCTCCCTGTCAAAAAAACAAGCCCCATAATATATCTGATGACGATTGTATAATTTGTGGACATAAGAAAGACATTGCCGACACACCTGAAATTAAAGAAAAAATAAATTACTCTCAGATAAAAGATTTGGATGGATTCCAGACTACAAATGCAACTATAAAATTTTTCATGAACAAAAACCCTTCTGTATCTGCAGAAAAAGATCTGAAAAATATAGGCTATATTAATGATGAAAATATTTTTGTTGTTTTTCAGAAAGACATAATCAATGATTATTATGCAACTAGTTTGGAAGAAGCATTTATACTTGAAAACTTTAATAACTCAATCCTAAATTCAGCTCTAGAGTCCTGCAAGCCACGCACATATCATCAGATTGTAAAAGCTAAAAGTACTATAAATTTCGAGGCATTGAAACACAGGTCGTTTGAAATTCAACGTGCACTTTCAGATAGTAAAAGTGACTTTTCTGGTGAGTTACTCTATCAATCTATCATTTCAGACGACAATAGCTACCCAACACTACCTAGATATATTTTGGATGGGTTTGCTTGGGTAAAAAATAAATTATCAGAATAGTCTTATATGAGGTTGGCAATGTCCAATAAATTAATAGATGAAGCTCAAGTCACTCAGACCTTATTTGATACCATAGACAGAAATGATAGCTTCATATTTAGTGCCGGTGCAGGTTCAGGAAAAACCTATGCATTGATAGAATGTTTGAAATATATACTAAGAAATAACTTTGAACGCCTTCGCAATAATAATCAACAAATGGTATGTATTACATATACTAACGTTGCTGTAAATGAAATAAGAACTCGACTCGGAAATTCAGATACTGTTATAGTTTCAACAATACATGAGATGCTCTGGTCAATTATTCAAAGATTTCAGTCAGAACTTGTCTTGATTCATCTTAGCAAGATCAGTAGCGAACTAGAGAAACTAGATGCAGAGTTATCGAGTGATCCAAATGACAAACTTGGTTTTTTTACTCTTTTATCACTAGAAGACCAAAATTCTTGTATCGAACTAATCAGAAATACCAAAGAAATTTATTATGCACATCAAAACTCAAATTCAGCAACTTTCAAAGCCGCTTATACACCCTTTGAAGATAAGTACGGTAAAAGTAAAATCCATTCATGGCTAAGGAACTACAAGGTATTTCAAGAAGTAGCAAAGCGCATATACAGGAAAGATCGATATACTCAGTGCATTGAAAATATAAAGTCATATAAAAATGGCTATACAGCGGTCATTTACGATAATAAGTTTAACGCAGATAGATTAGATAAAATGAGATTTAGTCACGATACTTTATTAGAGTATTCGTATAGCCTCATTAATACTTATCCATTGCTAAGTAGATTGATTATTGACAAATATCCATATTTTTTTATTGATGAATACCAAGACACCAATAAACATGTAGTGAATTTAATAAGGCTAATATATGACTTCTCTACCAATAAGAAAAGGGATTGGTTAGTAGGATATTTTGGTGATACTGCTCAGACCATCTATCCTGATGGCATAGGTATTAAGCTTGAAACTCTTTATAGCGATTTAAAAACCATAACCAAAATATATAATCGCCGTTCACACCTACAAATAATCGATACAGCTAACGCAATAAGAAATGATGATATCTCTCAAGTCCCAATCAATGATGGCAGGAACCAAGGAAATGTCATATTTTATTACGCACCATATCCTGAAAATGATAAGACTCGACTTGATATAGCAAAGAAATTTATAGAGAAGTATATGGTTCAAGTTGGAGATGATGATGGTATTGACTGTTTGGTACTAACAAACAAATTAATGGCTGAGATGAATGGATTTGGTGATATTTATGATGCATTTAAACTGGCAGAGAATATATATTATGATGATTTGAATACAAAGTTATTATCCAATGAACTTGATAAATTAGACCCCACCATACGAATCATATATAAGATAATCAATCTTTATTTATTGGTTAATAATCATAATTCAACATACTACGAACTTTTTGGCGATAAGGGCAGAATAGTTAAGTTTTCGGAAGCTAGTGATTTTCTAAAAAAGATGCGTGCATTTAAAGCCATAACATTAGGTGGCTTCCTATCTGAAATTTCAAACTACTATATTGATAGTCCCAATCCCCCCCCTTTAAATGTTTTTATAAATTCTTTTTTGGGCTCAAATTTTGATGACGTACTGAAACATAACAATATTCAATCATTTATAAAGTATTTACTGAAAGTAACTAATGTTACCCCGTAGTGAAGATGGGCATGAAAATGATGACCTAGAGATAGCAAGAGTCGACAACATTCTAAATATCAGACTCGAAACCTGGGCCCTCTGGGTCAATTATATTAACGAAACTATTTCTGGCCCTATAAGATATCACACATACCACGGAACGAAAGGTGAAGAATATCGTAATGTAGCTATTATTATGGAACATAGCTTTGGTCGAAATAGTAAAGGAAGGGATAAATTTAAAAAATTTTTCTTATATAGAGCATCAACAGATGAAACTACCTTGCCCACCCCTGATGATGATGATATTTTCAATACTAGAAATTTAATTTATGTTGCGTGCTCAAGGGCGATTAAAAATTTATGGGTTCTTTATTTAGATGATATTGATGAAATAGAAGGTGGTCTAAATAAAATCTTCAAAAAAATTGAACCATGGAAAAGTTCATAACCTATGGCGATTTAATTCTCCAAAATAATACTGCGTCTCAAGGCTACAGTATTAATTTCGATTTCCCAAACACGCTTCTACCCCCACTAAAAAACTATTTCGCCAACCCCTTACACCGCTCTTCCCCTGCGGAGTAATAAACCGTCGACCAGAAAAATAACGCCACAGGCGGGCACGGCTTTAGTTCCCCCTGCAAACCGCTGAGTCGAGTTCAACGGGTCAGGAGCGCCATCAGGGATGATGGCGCAGCCGCAGTCGGCACAGGGATGTGCCGTCTGCGGCGCTCCGTCCGACCCGTTGGACGAGACGAGGGAACCTGCGAAGCGGGCGGTTTGCCGGGGGAGAAGACCTTTGGTGTTATTTGCCAATAAAGAGCGGGTCTTTCCAAAGTCACTCGCCCCAGCCCGAAGGGCGGGCGAAACCCTGTCGAGGGCAAGGCCCTCGCGTCCTGCATGGCGAAGCCATGCCATGTAGGCGTTGGATGACATTCCGCTAGGGAATGACGTTAGCTCCCCTCACCCTGGCCCTCTCCCGCAAGGGGAGAGGGGATCAGAGCGGAGACAGCAAAGGCTTAAGAGGCTCCGAGGAAAAAAGCACAAACAAAAACCGCAGCCCAAGGGCTGCGGTTTTTTATTGGGTCAACCGGTTGGCTCCAACAGAGCCAGCGGCCTTATGCACGGCGCCAGCTGGTCTTGCCGGCGCTGTCTTCCAGCACTATGCCCATCTCGGTGAGACGGTTGCGGGCGGCATCGGCGGCGGCCCAGTTCTTGTCGGCACGAGCCTGATTGCGCTGGGCGATCAGTTGCTCGATCTCGGCCACTTCCTCGTCGGCGTCGTTGCCCTTGAGGAAGGCATCCGGGTCTTGCTGCAAGATGCCGAGCACGGCACCGAGTTCACGCAGACGGGCACCCAGGCCGGCGGCAACAGCCAGGTCTTCGGCCTTCTGACGGTTGATCTCGCGCACCAGGTCGAACAGGGCGGAGTAGGCTTCCGGGGTGTTGAAGTCGTCATCCATCGCCTCCTTGAAGCGGGCCACCTGCTCCTCGCCACCGGCGGCGGGCACCACGGCTAAGTCGCGCAGGGCGGTGTACATCCGCTCCAGGGCGGCGCGGGCCTGCTTCAGGTTGTCTTCCGAGTAGTTGAGCTGGCTGCGATAGTGGCCGGACATCAGGAAGTAGCGCACGCTCTCGGCGTCGTAATGAGCCAAGACATCCCGGATGGTGAAGAAGTTGCCGAGGGATTTCGACATCTTCTCTTTGTCCACCATCACCATGCCGCTGTGCATCCAGGTGTTGACGTAGTCGCCACCGTGGGCGCAGCAGGACTGGGCGATTTCGTTCTCGTGGTGCGGGAACTGCAGATCCGAGCCACCGCCGTGGATGTCGAAGTGGTTGCCAAGGTGCTTGGAGTTCATGGCGGAGCACTCGATGTGCCAGCCGGGACGACCCGGACCCCAGGGGCTGTCCCAGGTCGGCTCGCCGGGCTTGGACATCTTCCACAGCACGAAGTCGAGCGGGTTGCGCTTGGCATCCACCACGTCGACCCGGGCACCGGCCTGCAGCTGTTCCAGATCTTGCCCTGAGAGCTTGCCGTAGTCGGCGAAGGACTCGACGATGAACATGACGTCACCGTTGTCCGCCACGTAGGCGTGATCCTTGGCGATCAGGGTCTCGACCAGATCGATGATTTCATGGATGTGTTGGGTGGCGCGAGGCTCGACGTCCGGGCGCACCATACCGAGGGCATCGAAGTCGGCGTGCATGTCGCCGATCAGCCGCTCGGTCAGATCGTCACAGGTAACGCGCGTTTCGGCGGCGCGCTTGATGATCTTGTCGTCCACGTCGGTGACGTTGCGCACGTAGTTCAGCTCATAGCCGCTGTAGCGCAGGTAACGGGCCACCACGTCGAAGGCGACGAAGGTGCGACCGTGGCCGATATGACAGTGATCGTAGATGGTGACCCCACACACATACATGCCCACCTTGCCCGGGTGGATAGGTTTGAATTCTTCTTTTTGACGAGTGAGTGTGTTGTAGATCTTCAGCATCTTATGACCACTGCCTGTGAGTAAAATGGTCTGACATTCTAACCGCATCCGGTGGAGAAAACGAGGCGCAAACGCGCCGGATCTGGCGTTCACGCCATGTCAGCCCTATGCCGGGCGGCCTTGTTGGGCTAGAATTGCCACCACTTTATGCCACAACCCATGCAACAGCTGCGAGCCGACTCGTGCTCGCATATCACTGAAAGGACATATCATGGTTACTCTGCACACCAACCACGGCGACATCACCCTGACTCTGAATGCGGAAAAAGCCCCGGAAACCGTGGCCAACTTCCTGCAATACTGCCGTGACGGTCACTATGACAACACCATCTTCCACCGCGTCATCGACGGCTTCATGATCCAGGGCGGCGGCTATGCCCCCGGCTTCGAAGAGAAAGAGACCCGCGCTCCCATCAAGAACGAGGCGGCCAACGGCCTGTCCAACAAGATTGGCACCATCGCCATGGCCCGCACCTCCGAGCCGCACTCTGCCAGCGCCCAGTTCTTCATCAACGTGAACAACAACGACTTCCTGGACTTCAAGTCCCCGACCACCCAGGGCTTCGGCTACTGCGTGTTCGGCGAAGTGACCGCCGGCATGGACGTGGTCAACAAGATCAAGGGCGTCAAGACCGGTAACTCCGGCCGCATGCACCAGGATGTACCGGTTGAGAACGTCGTCATCACCAAGGTCACCCTTGCCGACTGATTGTTGTCTGCTGCGTAGCGACGAAACTGCGGCCCCGGCCGCAGTTTTTCCATCTGCGCGGGGCACTCCTTCGCCCCTGGCCCAGAACTGGCGCCGTCTCGACTATCTGACGCTTGGCAACGAGCGTCAGCGTTCGGCCCATGCCCTGCTCACCTCTGGGCTCTGGGATGAGTTGCAACGCCTCTGCCAGGATCTCGCACTGGTGAGCACGGTCGCCATCGGGCTCGACCGACCGGGCAGCGATCTCGATGTTCTCTGCCAACATAGCGACCCCGCCGAGCTGGCCGCCCTGCTTGCCCCTCAGGGCTGGCAGGCCAGCGACAAGGGGGATCGGGTATGGTTGCTGGAGCGCACGCTGACCGGCCCCGATGGCGAAGTCTGGCCCGTCGAGCTCTATGTCACCCCCTCTCCCCTGGCAACACGCAACGGCTGGCGCCACCTCAGCCTGATGGCGGCCCTGCTCGAACACTTCGGCTGGGGATTTTATCGGGCTGTGCTGCACCTTCGCCTCGAGCAAGGGCTCAAGGGAGAGGCGGCCATCTGCCAGCTGCTGGGGCTGCCCGGCGATCCTTATCTGGCGCTGCTGACACTGGAAGGGGTCGATCTGGATCGGCTCATCTGGCAATCTTCTCCCCTCACCCATGTCCCCCGTTTCGAGGACAACCCCTTACCATGACGCCCTGGACCTCATGAGCACCCTCTTTATCAGTGACATCCACTTAAGCAACGCCCGGCCCGACATGACGGCCGCCTTGGTGCACTTCCTGGAGCAGGACGCTCCCGGCGCCGATGCGCTCTATGTGCTGGGGGATCTGTTCGAATTCTGGATTGGCGATGACGACCCCAACCCGCTCCACGGCCAGGTGGCGGACGCCTTCCTCGCGCTGAGCCAGCAAGGGGTGCCCATCTACTTCATCCACGGCAACCGCGACTTCCTGCTCGGCCGGCAATTTGCCAGGCGGGCAGGCATGACCCTGCTCGGCGATCCCTGCATCATCGAGCTCTACGGCGAGCGGGTGTTGCTCAGCCACGGCGATCTGCTCTGTACCCAGGATGTCGACTACCAGAAGTTTCGCCGCATCACCCAGCTGAAGTGGCTGCGTTGGCTGTTCCTGCGCCTGCCCCTCGGCCGTCGCCAGCGCATCGCCTGCAAGATGCGGGGTAAAAGCCAGATGGAGAATGCCAGCAAGCAGCAGTTCATCATGGATGTCACCCCGGCGGCGGTGGACGAGTTGCTGCGAGCGCACGACTGCCACACCCTTATCCACGGTCACACCCACAGGCCCGCCATCCACGACTTCAAGCTGGACGGCAAGGGGGCGCGACGCATCGTGCTGGGAGACTGGTTCGAGCAGGGATCTGTCTTGATCTGCTCGCCGGCAGGACAGCGGCTGGAGACCCGCACACTCTCGTGAGCGGTCGACATCCTAGAGGGCGATAGGTTCTCATATGACCATTTCTGACCAACGGGGACCCCGGCCGCGATACAATCCGATCCGCTGCGTATACTCTAGATCTCTCCACACAGCGAGGATGAAGCAATGGGATTTATTACCTGGATTGTATTGGGATTGATCGTCGGCATCTTGGCCAAATGGATCATGCCGGGCAAGGATGGTGGTGGTTTCTTCATGACGGTGATCCTGGGTGTGATCGGCGCCATGGTAGGCGGCTATGTCAGTACCCTGCTGGGCATGGGCACCGTCACCGGCTTCAATCTGCCGAGCATCCTTATCGCCACCGTCGGCGCCTTGATCGTACTGTTTATCTATAACAAGGTACGCAGCTAAACGGCCAAGAGCCTCCCTTCCAGCACAAACTGTGTGTGCCCCCGCTGGGCCAGGATCCGAAACCTTGGGTTTCGGATTTTTTATGGGCGCTCGCCAACCTGATGGCCGGCTCAGTGCGGCATCAGGCGAACACATCCATCAGCAGAAAGGTGCCGGGCTGCCGTTGATGCCGATCGATCTGGGGCACCAGCCGCTGGAAATGCTCGGTGGCGCAGTGCGCATCCAGAGCCGCCCTGTCTGGCCACTCCTCCACGAACACGAAGTGACCGGGATCTTTCTGATCGATGCACAGCTCATAAGAGAGGCACAGCGGCTCCGCCCTGGTCTTCTCCACCAGCTCCCGATACAGGGGCATGACCTCCTCGAGGCGATCCAGCCTGATAAAATCCTGCGCAATGACTTTCAACATAAGTGGTCTCCTTGTTCAGCCTGACGACAATCCAGGAGGCCGACTCTAGCCCAGCCCGCCGCCCGACGCGAGCGCTGCTGTGCTGGGAACCGGGGCGATGCATCATGATCAGACAGGCGCGGCAAGATCGATGGCGGTGCCACAAGGCGCACGACCTGACCCGATCGGACTCGCAATGTGAAGTGGAACGAAGAGAGAAGAGAATGGAGGGGGAAAAGAGGTGGCAGAGCCAGCGCCCTGCCGTCATGGTCACACTGGTAAGGTACTACCCGTTACCACGACGCCAGTCACGGGGTCACGGTCAAGTCTGCGGTTGCACTGAAGTTCTGCCCATTGAGTATCCCGCTCGCGGTGACAGTGGTGATGCCGGCCCCAACGGTGGTCGCCACCCCTTTACCGCCGACGGTGTTGCTGACGGTGGCAACCGCCTCATCGCTGCTGATCCAGTTCAGGGCCGGGTTGTTGGTCAGGTCGAGCAGGCTGCCATCAGAGAGTGTCCCATTGGCGACAAAGACGGTGGTGACGATAGGTTGTGACGCCGAGGGCGACATGCTGGAGGCTGTCGTCGGGGTCAGGGCCAGGTCGGTGACCACGGCATCCGTCACCTCCAACCGGGCGCTGGCCTCCAATACCTTGCCGTTCTCGGTCGTCGTGGCCTTGATGCTGGCTATCCCGGCCCCAACCGCGGTCGCACGCCCTGTCCCATCGACGGTGACTATGCTGGCATCGCTGCTGTTCCACTGCACGCTTACACCACCGGTGACATCCGTTATGGCGCCATCATCCAGGGTGACCTTTGCCATAAACTGCTGTTGCAATCCTGCCGGGATACGGCTCTGTGAGGGGGTAATTTGCAGGTTGGTGATCTGCCTTGTGCCCGTGCCATTGCCCCCTCCGCTCCCACTGGGGACGGGCACCATGGTTTCGGTATCACATGCCTAGCAGCAGCGCCATTGTGCTGAGGAGCACATATCTCATATTGAGCACACTCATGATGGATTCCTTGAGGTTGGTGTTCGTTCATTGTCTTCCTGTCTGATCTGACGTCGTCAGATGCACAAGCGAGGGGTTCCTTTGTGATAAAGCGTCAAGCGTATGACAGCTTTCAGCGCTCTGCGTGGCCGCCACGGCGCCAAACGGGAAGCCATCCATGGGCCATAGCCCCGCTCGGCTACTGCCTTCCGACGATCTTCTTGCCAACCTGATCCCCCCTTTCCTCCATGACATGCATAACCCTGCCCTGCAGCCTCGCGCTATCAGATTGATTCGATAGAGCCTGGGTTGATTGAGGTTGCGGCAGGTGGTCCGGGAAACGGCAAGCAGGGATCGCGGGGATTGAGACCCCATTGGCCACGCCAGCGCCATAGCAGATGCTTGAGTCTTTTTTGTTCTATCCAGCCCTATCTTCCGCCGATATTGAGTTGGATAGCCTCAGATGGATTGCCTGCAGGGAAATAGCCGCTCACCCTTGCTGGCGAGCGGCTTGCAAAGCTGGGATGTATTGGGAGCCGCCTTGCCAGATCGCCCTCTCACAGGGATCTCGGCAACCAGCAGTCTTTGGCCGAGGCGGCCTCATGCCTGAGGGGTAGCTGGACTAAACTCAGCGTTGCCTTGTTCAGTTCGACCGATTTGTCCAGCCCGGCCACTGGACAAGCAAGCAGTAGAGGACATGGTCATGAAAAGCTGGAAGATTTGCCTGATAGGAATACAACTCTTGCTGGTCGGTTGCGCCTCCTCCGGTGGCACTAGCCCGCCCCCCACTGGCGATGGTGGCAGCAACGGCGGCGGCGGTGGCATGGGCGGTGGTAGCTACCTGACCAACCCATCCGAAGCGCCCTAGTACACCTTAACAATGCCCTGGGCCTAAGTAAGACGAGCGCCGGCAGTGAGCCGGCGCTCACTGCCCCACCATCTACGCCCTATACCCTGCACCCTGCATATTCTGGGTGACATCGAGGCCGGAGGACTTGGCAAATGCCAACGCAGATCATCTTAAAGTCTTCCCGCCCCCATCCCGTCCACTTTATGGTGTCCCATTGTTTCCATAGAGGCGAAAACCGGGTCGACGGCTCAACCGCTGGTAGTAGTCGCTCACTGCCGGCAATGACGGGCGATCGAATGGCGTTTCGAACCAGCGATTGACCGACAGACCGATGGGGATGTCTGCCAGCGAGAAGCCGCTCCCCGCCACATAGGCACCGGTTGATGCGAGCTGTCGCTCGAGGATCTGCATGTGTCTGGACCACTGCACACAGCCCGCTCCGAGCGCCTCGGGGTCCTGATGGGAAGGGGAATGCCTGATCAAGGACATGAAGGCGTAGCGCCAGGAACTGTTCAAATCCGAGGCCTGCCAATCGATCCACTGATCGACCATGGCCCTCGCTCGAGCCTCGGTAGGATAGAGCGCGGCATCGCCATAGCGCGCCGCCAGATAGCGGATGATGGTGTTCGACTCCCACAGCGTGAAGTCGCCGTCCTGGATCACAGGCACCATGGCGTTCGGGTTCAACGCCAGAAATTCAGCGCTGTGAGTGGATTGAAAACCGCTCCCCCACTCCTCCCGCTCGAACGGGAGACCTATCTCGGCGCAGGCCCACAACACCTTGCGCACATTGATTGACGACGCCTTGCCCAGTATCCGTAACATGTCTTCCTCCTTCCATGGGAAAGAGATGAGCTTCCATGAAGGCCACCGCGCCGGTCAAGGAGAAATCCGAACGGACACTCAGGCTAGTTTCACCGCTCTGGCGATATTGGCCAAAAACAAAAAGGCCACTATTTCTAGTGGCCTTCGTAAGCCTTTTATTTTAATGGTGCCGAGGCCGGAATCGAACCAGCACGCCTCGAAAAGCGAGGGATTTTAAATGCCTGCTCTCGGCCTTTAAAAACAAATAGTTACGCAAAAACAGTCACTTAAGTGCACGCCATCATGCGGAAAAATGCGGTGTTCTGTGAGCTGTGTGGATCAAAAGTGGACACTACCGCAGCTTGTTCACTGTCAGCGGATTGAGCCGCAAAGCATCCTCGAGGTGGTCTGGGGCAAAGTGCGAATAACGCATCGTCATGGTGATGGTCGAGTGCCCAAGTATCTTCTGCAGCACTAAAATATTACCACCGTTCATCATGAAGTGGCTGGCGAAAGTATGCCGGAGCACATGGGTGCTCTGTCCTGCCGGCAGCTGAATCCCCGCCCGATTTATCGCCGATTCAAAGTGGTGGTAGCACTCACTGAACAGCTTGCCGCGTCGCTTGGGGATGATGTCAACCAGCTCCTGGTTGATGGGCACGGTTCGACGTTTACCTCCCTTGGTGTGGGTGAACGTCAACCGGTTGTTGGCAACCTGCGACTGGTTCAGGTCTTGTATTTCCCCCCAGCGAGCGCCGGTGGCCAAGCAAAGCCGCACCACAATCCCCAAGTCTGGGTGGCTAGCTGAATCGCAGGCATCGAGCAGCGCCTTGATTTCTTCAGGGTACAGAAACGCCAGCTCGGACTCCGTTACCCGATACAGCCGCATCCCAGCCAACGGGTTTTCTGCCGTCCACTCCCCCAGTCGCTTGAGCTCGTTGAACACGGCCCGCAGGTAGGCATGATCCCGGTTCACCGTCGACGCACTCACCCCCTTGCCATCCTGTGTTGCCGCCCGGCGATCACTCACTGCCCCAGAAAGGCGCGCTTCCCGGTACTTGGCAAAGTCGTTGCCGGTGAACTCGCAAGCCAGCGGATTGCCCAGGCTCTCGCAGATCAACAGCAGCTTGGAACGGCGTTGCTCACCATCCCGCAGGCTTTGGCCATGCAAGCCGTACCACCGTTCGACTAGATCCGCCAACCGGCGTGCATCGTCAGTCTCGCGCTCTGGCGCCCCCTCCCCCAACCAGGGCTTGGCGGCATGCTCTTCAAGCTGCCAGGCCCCTCACGCGGTGGCTTCGGCCTTGGTCGCGAACCGCTTGCGGCGCCGTGGACCATCACGGCCACCTGGGCGCATATCGGCAATCCAGGGGAGTGGCTTGCCGTCGTCGAGTTTACGGATACTCATCTGCTATTCTCATGGCTCTGCTACTTCGCAGAGCTATTCACTCCATTTTTAGCCGAATTTAAAATATCTGATAGCTTGTCGTTCTTTAACATGGCTTCTAATACCGATGCACTGTTGTTATTTTGATACAGACGAACAGGGTTTTCTGAAAATTGGGCTATCATGCTATCCAAAAGTTTCTCACTCATTTTCTCATCTACAAGACCGGCTTCATCTTTATATCCATGATAAGTCATAGCAATTGAGACTTTATAAGCATAGTCCTCCTGCAGCTGGCTTGCGTGGCTATATTGTTTTGCAGAAAACCAAGCTCCCCATATCGCAGGAAATGACACTGCCAACTTGGCTATCAATTGTGCCATTGAGACATCTGTATTTTCAGACGGTGTTTTGAATGCAATCTGCACAATATCAAGGCCAACATAAGCCAGTAAAGCTAAAAAAACAATGAACGCAACAAACCAAAGTTTCACTTGAATTGCTAAATTCTCTTGTCGTTTTTGGAATGCCCCAGCCATGCCAACTTGGCTGGTCTTTTTCAGCAACCCATCCACCTGCATTAATTTTTTTGCTGTATCTTCTGTTAACACACCGATCTCGGTTTCTTTCTTAATCATATTTTCGCAAACAGACTTCAACTGGTCTCTATTTTGGTCTAGTAATTTATTAGATTCATTGACAACATGCCCTATTTCATATTTGTAATCTTCAACAGACTGCAATAAATCAGAGCGCCCCTCGCTATATTGGTTTGAAATTTCATTGATTTTATCATTCAATGACTCTCGGTACGCATCAAGTTCACGGTCAATCTTGGCATTGTTATCAGCCTTTATTTTAGTTAAACGTGCCGCATTAACATGCTCGTCAAGCTGAAACCCCTGCTCTATAATTCTTGATATTAAGTCTTTCGTCGTTTTGTTAAAGCTATTTTTACCATGCACTGTAAAATCATGAACCTTTACTATCTCACGTTGAATAGATAGGACCTCTGAAACAAACTCAGGATGGATTCTTATATTTCTTCCAACCAGGTTTTTCAACAAAGCATCTAACAATTCAAGATAATTCTCTATGAGCATTTCATGCGCTATCGAACTGAAATTATTGTTTATTGAATTTTTTACAACTCCCTCAAGCTCACCAAAGTTAACCTTTATGGAATCGATAATGCCAAGCATTATTTTAAAATATTCATTCCTTTCACTATACTCTTTACCTGCCGTATGAGCTGGTTCTACGTTTGAACCTGAAAAGGTGCGGGATATCGAATCATTATTAATAAGATATGTAAATTTATTTAGCGCCATATGCACTAACATTTTTGAGTTATTTATTCCAGTGTCAAGATTCATGACAACTCCATTTGGTTATGGATAGATTATTACTATTATTCCTTACTGACCCAAGCCATGAGACCAACAATATGTATCTTGACACACATACACGGAAACCACTTGGAGTGACAGATTTTCAGATGAAAAAAAGGGCGCATCAGCGCCCTATCGTTTCCTGAAAATTCGGTGTTCTACCATCACGCCGATGATCTCTATGTGCTGCCGGTCGGAGTGCATGGTGGGGAAATCGTCGTTGAGGGGGACCAGTTCGAAGACCTCTTGCCCACTCTCATCAATGCCACGGGGTCGGTACTTCTTGAAGGTGGCCTCTTCGCTGCCGTTCTTGGCGACGACATAGTCACCTGGGCGTGGTTGTTCATCGGGGTCAATGATGACCAGGTCCCCTTCGTTGAACATCGGGGTCATGGAATAGCCACGGATCCAGAGGCCAAAGCCGCAGGGCCCGATATCGACGCTGGCCGTCACATACTCGATATTGCCGTCGAAGGTGGTGGCCTGCTCACAAATCTCGCGCCAGTTACCCGCCTGAATGTAGCTGAGGATCGGGATACGGTTCCCCTGGGGAATCACCGCCGGCTCGACGTTGTGATAACCGGGTATGACTTCGGAGGCTGGTGTTACCGCTCCCCCCTCTTCACCCGTCAACAGCCAGCCAACCGTCACCCCCAGCGCAGCCGCTAGGTCATTGAGATAGCGGCCTTTTGGCTGGTTGAGTCCTGATTCCCACTTGCTTATTGAGACACGGGTTATCCCTATGCGCTTAGCAAGCTCGTCTTGGCTCATTTTCCGCGCACGCCTGCGCGCAGCGATTCGGTCATTGATAGTTTCCATAAACCTAAGTTACCACCCACAAACGTAACTAAAGCAACGAAACCTCTTGACCCTTTTTTCGACCCATAAGTTACCTTTAGACGTAACCAACACTTAGGTGACGAATAGAGGGTTTGAAAATGCAGAAAAACACTGTCCTAGAGTACTTCGGCACAGTAACTGAGACGGCCAAAGCCCTTGGGATCTCCGATGTTGCTGTCAGCAAGTGGAATGAGACCATCCCCAAAGGCCGTGCCTACCAAATCGAAGTGTTGACCGGCGGTCAGTTGAAAGCCGACCCCGCAGCACCTTCTGCTCGCCCGGCGCAGTAAGGAGATCGCCATGACGATGGAAAACCATTCTGCCGAGCCCTTCACCGAGGTACTGCGTGAGTTGGCCGCCATCAAGCAAGGGTTGGCCCTGCAGTCACTGCCGGCCATCCCGCTCGATGCCTTCCTGGACATGCTGCTCGACGTCTACAAGTTCAAGCTCCCCAAGCGCACCGCCCAAGACATGATTGCCGATGGCCGCATTCCCATCATCCCCAAGCTGCGGGCGGGCGATCAACCCTGGGTCAATCTGGTGCGCTGGCGCGAGATGGCCAGAGAGCCTGAGCAGTATTTCAAGCTGGTGCATGAGAACTCCGGGCGCCGGCTTGCCAGTAATGCGCTGACCAAGAAGTCCAATCCCCGCTCTGTGGCTTGATCTCACAGTAGCGATTGCGAACAGGAGCCGAAAGTGTCTAACCGTCAACATAACCTACACAGCCACTTTGTCAGCGCGTGTGACCGCTTCAAGCAGGCACACAACCTGACCCAGCTGGCCACAGAGATTGGTATGAGCGCCGATGTACTGCGCAACAAGTTCAACCCGGCGCAGGAGCGGCACAAGCTGACCGCCACGGACCTTATCGACCTCTACCGCGCCACCGGTGACGACACCCTGTTCGATGGCCTGCTGTTTGATTGCCACCTGACGGCCGTTGCCATTACCCCCGCCAACGACACCACTCCGATTTCCCATCGCGTGATCGACGCGACCGCCAAGGTGGCGGGTATTGGCGCACAGGCTGTGCATGTTCTCGAATCAGGCCGCGTCACCAAGGGCCAGCGCAATGCGTTGGTCGGTTCGTTGATGGCGACTGTCGAGCACCTGGTGCTGATCGCCACCGAGGTCGAGAACAAATTTCAAGCCGTCCCTGGTCTTGCGTGTGCTGCCGACATGGCCCGCGCAACCCTCGGCGCATAGGAGACCAGACATGAGATTGATTTGCCCCCACTGCAACGCCCGCGCCAGCACCCGAACCTCCGTCCGGATGAGCCCGCTTTGCGGCATCGCTACTTATCAATGCAGCAATGTGGACTGCGGCCACACCTTCAAGGCGGGGTTCGAGATCATCGCGACCATCAGCCCCAGTGCCATGCCCAACCCGGCCATTGTGCTGCCCTTTGTCCCCCGCCGCGTGAGAGAGGTGGCCCAATGAACAAGCTTCGCGCCGAGCAGCCGGGGCTGATCCCGCTGCCCACCTTGCTGTTTAACCGCGCCGTGGTTGTGGGTGAGCAGGCCGAGCCGGTCATGCGCAACACCACTCGTCTCGATGGCAGCTATCTGGAGGACAGCCAGGGCCGCCGTGGGGCCCTGCGCTTTGCACCACGCCAACAACCTCGCCCGCACTGGCTGAGCCAGTTGCTGCAGGCATAAGCGGAGGGCCACCACATGAACACGGCACAGGTTTTTGAGCTCGTTCAGCAACCCAGCGCCCGCGAAAAGGCACTGGCAGAGATGCGTGCCCAGTTCGGCCGCAATGGGGCGGCCAGCCGCTGGTCACGCCTGCCAATCAAGGCTCGGGCAGTCATCTGCTATGCGGCCGGGGTATCGACCACCGCCGCCGAGCGGGAGCTGGACCAGTTCGATTTTGAGCAACAAGAGGCGATCCGCCTCGCCCTGGGCGAGCTGCTGGCAACCCTGCACCAGTTTGATGGCGGCGTGCTGCATCGCCGCGAGTGGCACCGCGCCACCCGAAGCGAAGGACCGAGCCGCAGCGAGCTGGAACAGGCAGAACACGAGAATAAGCGCCGGGCCGAGCTCAACGAGCAGGCCGGCATATTGGAAAGCCGCATGGCGGTAGTCAGAAAGGTGGCCGGAAACGGCCAATAAAAAACCCCGCTATCGGTGCTCGAACACCAGCGGGGTTTCCATCAGCAACTGAGGTAACTGACATGCGAACTGTAGCGATTCCCACCGCACTACGCAATGTGAAGGCTCTAAGCCGCCAGCTGGCCCATGCCGCTGGTCGCCGCCACATCAAGCGACCCGACGATAAAGCCGTACTGGCTAATGCCATCAATGCCCATGCCTGGCATTCGCTCTGGCAGTGCATGAACAAAAAGGTGGGGCAGATATGAGCCAAACCATCATGACCCTCGCCAGCCTGAAACAGTGGATTGCCGAGAACGAAGCACGCCTTGTTCCCACCGCCCCGCTCTGTTGCTGTGGCGAGCTTGGGATCTCCATCCGTGTAGAGGCTGGCCATGTCGCCATCGACGAGCCGGATTACAGTAACGTCGAAGGAGGTGCCTTATGACGAATGACCTGTTTGAGCTAGAAGCCCCGCAAGACACGCTGGGCACCACCGAGGCGGGCCCTACCCACATGCAGCCACCGGCACCGGTCAGCCCGCTCACCAAGCACTGGGAAGTAGCCCAAGAGGAGTTCAACAGCTCCGGCTGTGATGCCAAGAGAAACCGTGACATCACCCGAGAGTTGCTGGCCCTGGGCGCCATCCGCGCCGTGTACTGGATAGCTCTGGGTTGTGGTGAAGTCACCCTGGCCAGAGAGATCGCCGTGTGGTGGGAAGAGTGCGAGCCTCTGCACGGACTGGGGGAGACCATCAAATGAGCCATCAACAACTGATCGACCAGTGGGTCACCAAGATGCTGAACGCCGAGGCTCGCCTGCACGGCCTGCAGTTGGACCTGCTCGAGCTGCGCACTGATGGCCCCCATGGTCAGCGCACCCCGGCCAGAACCCATCTGACCCTTTGCCGCCAAGCTCGTCTCTCCGCCCGCCAGGCATCCCGAAAAATCCAGTCCCTCTACACCGAAGGCGCCATCTAATGACCCATCAAAAACCAGCCGGGCTTGCCCCGGCTTTGGGCTTCGTACGCCCTGCAAACAGCAATCCAGTCACTCTGGAGCCTTGCACCAAGTGCAAGCAGACCGCCGTTTGCATGCCAGTAACCGGCCGTCACGGCCGCCGATCTTACCCCTATTGTGTCGAAACCTGCTGGCCGCTGGCCCGTGCCGCCAGTGAAACCGTCGTGAAGGTCGCCTCTGCGGTTAGCCCCTCGATGCGCTGCAGCTGCTGCGGTGAGTTCGCCCATGTGCTCCCTGTCTTTCTGTCTGGCGGTCGTATGACCAGCCTGTTTTTCTGCGAGGCCACCTGCTGGTCTGAGCGACTTGAAGCCATGAACCTGGTACCGACTTGCTCCCAGTGTGGTCGCTATTTGCAGCCGAACGAATACACGAGTGGCAAATGTGGGGTGTGCAGATGAAGGTACTGATTGCATGCGAACGCTTTGGTGTTATTCGCGACACCTTTATCAATGCCGGCCACGATGCGTGGTCGTGCGATATGGTGGATTCTGAAGTGCCGGGACCACATATCCGTGGTGATGCCCTGAGCGTGATGGAATGGGGCTGGGATCTCATGATTGCCCATCCGGACTGCACCTATCTGACCCGCTCTGCAGCGTGGGCATATGGGGATGGTCCATACCATCAGCACGTTAAGCCAGGCACTCTTGTTGGAGAGGCCCGCAGAGCAGCCCGAGAGCAAGCATTGGCTTTTGTGGCTGCGCTGGCAGCGGCTCCAATCCCTTTTATCGCCATCGAGAACCCAGCGATTGGCGCACTCAACAAACACCTCGATTTGATCCGGTTTGGGTTCCGCTCAAACTTCCCAACCCAAATCATTCAGCCCCACCAGTATGGGCACGATGCCAGCAAGACTACCGGGTTGGCCCTCAAGGGACTGCCAGACCTTCAACCTACATCCCTAGTGGAACCTAGCATGATGCTTCAACCAAGCGGGAGGACATTGCCTCGCTGGAGTAACCAAACCGATAGCGACCAGAACAGGCTGCCCCCCAGGGATGGTCGTGCCATGGCACGCGCTAAAACTTACCGAGGGTGGGCTGATGCAATGGCAACTCAATGGGGACCTGTTGTCGCGGCGGCAGTCGCAATGGAGGCGGCTGCATGAACGACCCCATCACCAACCTGCAGGGCATCCAACTACCCCAGCACTACCTGGTCGGAGTCCATGCCGACAATATGGCCGGCGCCGCCGAGCAACTGGCCCGTATCGAGTGGCACGTTGCCAAGCCGCTGGCCAAAACCTACCTGCACCGCTACCCAGCCAACCCCAAGACCGCCAACATCTGGCTGCGCCGCATGGTCGACGTTTGTTCCGCAGCTCAGAGCCGGTTCCCTGTCCCAGTCATCGACCTGCGCAACGATGTTCGCCGCGAGCTGGTCGCTGCCGAGTGGGCCCGCCGCTGCCAGCAGATGCTGAACAATGGCACCGAGCATGAGTGGGACGCCGAGAAGCTGCTGGCCGATCTGGGAGCTCAGGCTAAAGCATGGAGCTTCTGCCCTCCTCTGCCGATCGACCCCTGTAGCACAGCACGTCGCCTGCTGTGCCGCCAGTTGACAGAAGCTGAGCGGGCCGACATGGACCCATCTGTAGAAAAGTTCGAAGGCGCTGCCGCCAGCCTGCTGGTACGCCTGCTTGATGAGTCCTGGTGGCTACGCAAAATCAACCGCGCCTGGGCCGTCTACTGCGAGCTGATCGCCATCCTCACCGGCCAAGTGCGTAAGGGAGTCAGTCCCTACGCCAGCGCCCACGCGGTGCGCGAGTTCACCCAGCGCAAGGCTGCCCAGCAGGCATGGATGGAAGGTATGAGCGCCGTCAACGAGGAGCTGGGGCAAGAGATTGACCTGGTCGACGCTGTGATGGGCTCGGTCGCCAACCCAGAGATCCGCCGTCATGAACTGATGGTGCGGATGCGTGGCTTTGAAGACATGGCGCAGGAGCAGGGCAAGCTGGGCCTGTTCCTCACCCTGACCGCCCCTTCCAGCTATCACGCATGGCGCCAGGGCAGCAAAGACACAAACAAGACCTACCAAAACGAGAAGTTCAACGGCGCTAGTCCGACCGAGACCAACCGTCTGCTGTGTAAGCAGTGGGCCCGCTTTCGGGCCGCACTGGCCCGCGAGGGGATCATGGCCTTCGGCTTTCGGGTGGTAGAGCCGCACCACGACGGCACCCCGCACTGGCACTGCTTACTTTTCATCAACCCTGAGCATCAGCGCGACTTCCTGACCCTGCTCGCCTACCACTTCACCGATGCCGAGCGCAGTGAATTGAAGATGCCGAACGGCGACCAACTCGACCAGTTGGCCAAGCTGAAAGTCCGCAACAAGGCCCCGCGCATCAAATGGCTGCTGGACGTGAGCAGCACGGCAGTGATCAAGGCCATCAACCCACGGGTGAACTGGAAAGAGATAGACCCTACCCAGGGCAGCGCCACCGGCTATATAGCCAAGTACATCGCCAAGAACATCGACGGCCACAAGGTCGGGATGGATTTCGAGGCCGAAGCGCCAGTCGACCACACCACCATCGCCGTGGCGGCCTGGGCGAGCTGCTGGCGTATCCGCCAGTTCCAGCAGATTGGCGGCCCAGCCGTGAGCGTGTGGCGCGAGCTCCGCCGCCTGGGTGACGAAGTCATCGAGTGGGATTGCATCTTGGAGGCGGCCCGCCACGCCGTCGACAACAATCGCTGGGGCGACTTCATCAACGCCATGGGAGGCATCAACCTGCCCCGCAAAGAGCACCTTATCCGCCTCTCCAAGCGGCTGGACGAAGCCGCCAATAAATACGGCGAGGACGTGCTGCGGCTCATGGGGGGTGATCACTGACATCGGCATGACCACCGCCATCACCCGCACCGAGGGTTGGCAAATAGTGCGCAAAGGGGCCACCGGGTCTGGTTTGGGCGAGCAACGCGAGCATGCAGTCTGCGAGCGCAGCGAGTTGCAGTCAGGCAGCGGCAGCTGCCCCCCTCGGAGTTTTATCAATAACTGTACGAAAGGATCCAAATTGGGGGTTAAAGGATCCGCTCTGGCTAAGGAGCTGGTCCGAATGGGGCTTGATGAGAGCAATGACGCCCTGTTGCAGCACGGCAGCATCATCAATGCAGGCGGCCAGTATGTGCGGCTGGTCGGTGATCGGCTAATTGTGAGTCGCAACTGGCCTGGGGCAACCAGTGCACCGGGACACTGCAGCAAGGGAATGCTGACACCAGTGGAGGCTGAGGTTGAGGCTGCGCTGGCAAAGGCCAACGCCAAGAAACGCGCGGTTTGTTATCAGGATCTGTCCCCCCTGTTCACCCCCGATACCACTCTGCGAGTCACTGACTGGCTGGCCCCTGTGCCGTTGGCACTCTGGCCTGATGCACTGCTCCACCTCAACAACCGCTTGGGCGACGAGTTTAAACAGATTGGCGATGGCCACGACGAGAACACCGTTCTGCGCGCCGTCGAACGAGCCGTGGCGCTACTCGAAAGTGCCCACCGCGTAGGCCAGCTCAGCGAAGAAGCGTTTAAGTCGCAAGCTGCCGAGCTGCGCAATCACAACTATGCCCAGCGGCTGACCCGCCTAGAGGGGCTGAACACAGAGCAAAGGGCGCTGACCATTGCGCTGGCCTATCAGCAAGAAGAGGACGCCTTGTCATGAAGAAAAAACCTGTCGTCGTCGCCTACGGCGGCACCATTTTGTGCGGCACCACCGGCAAGATCTTGTGGATAGCAGAGGGCTGCCACTATGACAAAGCGAATCCCGGTGCCCGTGACTGGCTCAACCCCACATTCAAGCGGAATGAGTACGAGTTCCCGAGCGACGCGCCACCAAAACCGACTTGGTCACCCTATGCGGAGGGAGAATAACGTGCAGGACTCCATTACCCGCGCCACCATCGAGCGCCTGCAACGGCACTGTTTGCGGCTCTGGCCCATAATCCAGCAGCACCCGCCAGGATCGGCAGGTCGTGCCGCCATCACCCGAGAATTCGATGAGCTGCCGGCAGCCGAATGCCACCTCTGCGATCGGCTGCTCGACAGAATGGAGCGGGTCATCCGGTTCGAGGATGCTTGGTTCCCGTTCTACCAGGGCGAGCTCGATACAATCACTCCACCGAAGAAGGCGCGACGACCAGTAGAGCCAGTGTCCGATTACCGCCAGATCGGCAAAGACACCCGGGCACGCCGAGGCATCTATGCCAGGAGGTCATCATGACCCTCGCCAAGGATGCTAGGGCTCACAAAGAGGCCCAGCGTAAACGGCAGGCAGCTCTCGGCATCAAGCGGGTGGAGGTGACGCTCTCCATCCGCGAGCGCGAACAACTGGAGACCCTGCGCCGCGCCAGAGCCGGATCTGGTGAGCCCGACACCGTCGACGAGTACATCAGCACCCTGCTGCGCCGCGACTGGGAACGCTGGCAGCAGCAACAGGCGGCGCTGGCCATGCAGACCTGCCCGAATTGCGACTATGCCTTGCCGGAGGGCTGCGGAGGCACCTGCAAGGGCGAGGCCACCTGCTGGCACACAGCTGGAGGTAGAATCTTGGCGCTGTGACCGGTCACAAGGTGGTCATTGGAATAGCGAGAAGCAAATTATCACCAAACGCGACAATTTGTTGCTCGTTTTTGAGTAAAAGATATACTCACTACGAGCCCAAGAGCTGACTAATCGCAAACCAACCAACTAATTGACAACCAAACTTACCGATGATTCGACACCAAAATAGGGAATGAACATGGCTCAAACAGTACGCTTAGACGATGACTTCATCGCCGACGTGAAGATCCACGCGTCTGCCGCACATCGCTCTTTGCCGAAGCAGATTGAGTACTGGGCCAAGATCGGCCGTATGGTCGAGGACAACCCGGACCTGCCTTTCAGCTTCATCAAAGACGTGATGCTCGCCGCGGAGCAAGTCAAAGAAGGGCAAGTAACCCGCTATGTCAGAAGAACAACACGAGATTGAGGTTTTTGAGTCTGGCCTGTTCACCAAACAGCTCAAAAAACTCCCTACGAATGATCTGAAAGCAGTGGAAGACGAGATCGACCGGATCATTGACGACCCCGAGATCGGAGAACAGAAGAAGGGGGACCTGTCGTACCTGCGGGTGCACAAGTTCCAGCTCAAAGGGCAGCTGGTGCTGCTGGGCTACTCCTGGAAAGACGCGGAACTGCAGCTCTACCTGCTGAGCGTTGGCCCTCATGAGAACTTCTATGACGCCCTCAAAGAGCGTCGCAAAGCCGATTTGAAGCTGATCGGCTGACCATAAATGGGCCCTCTCGGCCCATTTCTCTATCTCGGGGTGGTCAATCTGACCCTTGACGGTCAATTGGGCGGTTAAGGGTCAGGGTGTGCACATGGCCAGGACGGTCAAATTGACCGTCCCAGCAGGATCAGGCCCGCCTCCTGTGTATGTTTCCTGCCAAAATGAATATTAAAAAGCCAATTACCAACTGATTTAAATAATATTAATGAATATATTCTTAAGAAAATTTCGACCTACAATGCGATTAATCACTTCCAATTTTCACCGCTAGATAATATTCTCCAGTCCTCACCAAACACTAGGGGATGTTGCTTATGAATATTAAAAAAATGATAGAAGACAACTTTGCTTTATCTATCGCCAGTATAGTTATTGCTAGCTGCTCATCTGGATTTGGACTCGGTCTTGGATTTAGCGAGATGGTAAGAGTTGAAAGCAAAGACAATCAAATACAGCTGTTAAATAGCAAGATAAAAGATCTAAACAATATGATCTCAGAAAAAGAATTAAAAATAAAAACCATAAGCAGCGAAATGAAACCATTTCAAGATAACTTAACAAATATCACTCTGAAAAACAAAGTGTTGGAGACAAGATTGGCATCATGCAATGATAGGGTTGAACAATGGAGCAAGGCTTTAGATGAATGGAAGGATGCGTATAAAATGACAAATACTGAGCTCAACAACTGTAGGTCCAACGCTAATATCCTTGATAAGTTAAGTGAGATTGAGCAGAAAAAAACAAATATCGAACGGATATTACATTCCGCCATAGATAATCCACTTGATCAAGAAAGCATCCCTCTTTATCAAAGGCAAGCATTGGAATACCAAACTCGCATACTTGAGCTAGAGAAGAAATTGATATCTCAGTAAAAATTAAGAGCCTAAATTTTTAATTTCAATCCAATGTCAGCATACAAATCTGAGAGAGTATTTGATGTGGTGTGCGCGGCTAGTGCTAACTAGGGATACTCAACATGTTATCACCGGCCGCCCGTACAAAGTAGGTTGCCGCCGGATGGGCAATGCACAGCTGGTTGAGGTCTATGGTCTGCTCGGTGTAGTCCTGCGCCGGCGACGGGAAGCCACAGGCCACGGGGGAGAGAAATAGGGGGAACTCCAACAAGGGAGCATCAGGGGCGGGTTGAGCGAACATGCGGGACATCTCGATTAACTGTATAAAAACACAGTATGGCAAGCAGTCCAGAGAGGATCACCGTTCGGCGTTTGGCTCCTCCATTCACTGACGACTCTAACTCTGATAGTCACAATGACATCAAGCCTCAACAGAAACCACATACTGTGACCGAGCGCGCAAGACTCACAAGTGACCCACACACCATAAAGAGGTAGCCTATGCACGATCCAAGCAAACCATCTTGGGTCATATCCTATGCCCCATAAGGAAAAGAGTAATGGCAAAAAAATATGAAATATACTTTGACAGTTATTTGCGGGATTCAGATAAAAGCAGCATTCCCACCGAGTCTGGTATCTATTGTGTGTATAGCTATCTTCTAAATACTGAAACCGGCAAAGATACGATAAAAGAGCTCATCTACATAGGTCAGGCTGAGGATGTTAACTCCAGGCTCGCCAACCATGAAAAATTGGAAAAATGGAAAGCACAACTCAACAAAGGAGAGAAGCTCTGCTATTCCTTTGGTGCTGTTTCCAAGAGCGATTTGGACCGCTGTGAATCCGCATTGATCTTCCACCATCAGCCACCTGTAAACATCGAGTACAAGAAGGAATTTAACTTCCCTGAGACGTCCATTGTTCTCACCGGAAAAACTGCCCGTCTTACCTCGAAGTTCACTGTTGAACCTACCATCGCTTAAGAGTGGTTTATGACCAGTCATTCAGGGCGCTCAGTGCGCCCTGTGTATGCTTCCTGCCAAAACTAACGTCCCCTTCCCTGTGTAGAACCGGTACCCTGCCGGCGGTGTTGTGCTGCTGGACGGGGTGATTGTGGCTTATCCCGCCTTATTGGGGCTGATTGGGTGTTGCTGGTCGCACGGCGTTGCGCGATACTGCACGGGCAACGGCAAAATCCGTTGTCGGGATTGGCGTCCCGCTCAGTGAAGCGCACAACACGCGCCTGCGTGTTTTTTTGTGCGGCCCAGTAGTACCCGCAATCTCAGTTATGGCGGGCTGGGCAGGGGCCCTTCGGGGCGCCGGGTCTTTGCTGCCGGTACGCCAACCTTGCTCAGTTCGTCACCAGATGATTGGCGTCGATGGTGGCGATTACCTTCACAGCAAAGGAATCCAAGCCATGAACAGCATCAGCTTCCATGACACCTACTTCTCCGTTATCCCTCATCACGGCCAACCCTGGCTGACCGCACCACAAATCGCCCAAGCCCTTGGTTATGCCAGTGACGATGCCGTGAGCCGCATCTATCGCCGCAATGCGGACGAATTTACCCCCAGCATGACCTTGACGGTCAAATTGACCGTCAAGGGGTTCGGCAATGGGAACAGCGAGAAAGAGGTCCGGATCTTTTCTCTGCGTGGAGCCCATCTGATCGCCATGTTCTCCCGCACGGCGCTAGCCAAAGAGTTCCGCCGCTGGGTGCTCGATGTGCTGGACCGCGAAACCGCCACTCACCCGCAGCCCCTCACCACCCTGACCGATGACGAACTGCATTCCTTGGCGTGGTTCTGGCGCGCCGCCGACCGGATGATGATCGCCGCCAAGGCCATCTACCCCCTGCTCGATGTCGCCGAACACCGCGAAGCTGGTACCTACTACTCCATCATCCACGAATACCCAATGACCCTGGCCGCCGCCCAGCGCATCCTGGCCGACAAGACCCGCCATATTCAGCCCGTCACCCACGGCAACCGCGACTGGAACAGGTTGCTCCCCCACCTGCACCGCCTGCCGATGACAAAAGGTTGGTAATGTGAACCCTGTCAGTGAAATTCTTGGGGGGCCTTGGCCCCCTTCAATCGACAATATTTAGGGCTTAAGGCAAGATAACCACATTTACAATAAATGCATCATTTTCAGCAGGTTGTGGTCAATCAGCATATGGAAATCGGTGTAGATTGGTATAACAACAAAGCATGGGTAATCGAATATGGATAGGTCAGAACTACCAGAAGATATCACCGCACTGATAAAGGCAGCCGAGGGGGGAGATGTTGCTGCACAATTTCACCTGGGCGAACGATACGATTTTGGGCAAGCCATTGAGCAGAGTGATAGCCAAGCTCTTTTGTGGTATCAGAGGGCTGCTGAACAAGGCCATTTAGATGCACAGTTCAATCTGGGAGTTATGTACGAGGATGGCCAAGGGGTAACGAAAAGCGCTCACACTGCTGCCAAGTGGTATTACAAAGCCGCCAAACAAGGACACGCCGCAGCTCAGTTCAATATGGGGTCATTTTACCGGAAGGGAGAAGGCGTCAAGCAAAGCGATATCAAGGCTTTCAAGTGGTATCTCAAAGCCGCCGAACAAGGGGACGCTGATGCCCAATATAATCTGGGAATAATGTACTGGAAGGGAATAGGCGTAGAGCAAAGCGATATCAAGGCTTTCAAGTGGTACCTCAAAACCGCCGAACAAGGGGATGTTAAAGCCCAGTTCATTATAGGACTTATGTACGAACAAGGCTGTGGGGTAGGGCAAAGCGACAGCAAGGCTTTCGAGTATTATCGCAAAGCCGCAGAAAAAGGGGATTCTGATGCCCAATGTAATCTGGGATGGATGTACGATGAAGGCCGAGGGGTAGAACAGAGCTATAGCAAGGCGATCGAGTTGTACCTCAAGGGCACCGAAGAAGGGAACGCACGGGCCCAGTGCAACATGGGGGTTATATACACTGAGGGTAGAGGGGTAGAGCAAAACTATCGCACGGCGGTTGAGTGGTTTCGCAAGGCTAGCAAGGGAGGAGATGGACAGGGCACCATCAATCTTGGCCAGATGTATATGAATGGAGATGGTGTTAAGCAGAGCTATGCAAAGGCACAAGCCCTTTTTCGCAAAGCTACCCGAAATACCTCACCCCAGATCCGTTTTCAAGCCATTGAACTTCAAGACCAAGCTAAGCGCCATGCACGTTCACCCCAGATAACCAACATACGGGAACGCATCCTGGCCGAGCTGAAAGTCAAAGCAGGGCTCACCATGACCCACTACACCTCTCTGCTGGTGGGCAATGCGCTGTTACTGGAGCAAAGCCCTCTACGACTGGGGCATATCAATGCGCTCAATGACCCCAATGAAGGGAAGCTGCTCTGGCGTCATCTTGGCCATACTCCAGTTGAAAGCAAACCGGCCTTTGTCGGGTGCTTCCTGCCAGAGGAAGACAGCCTGAATATGTGGCGGTTTTACAGCAAAGACCATCAAAAAGAAGACGCCTGCGGCTGTGCCATTACCTTTAATATCGACAACTTTTTTGAGTTCGACCTGTTGTCAAAAAAACAAGGTGATGCCCCAAATGATGCAAATAACCAAGCATTCCTTAATTCGGGGAAATCACCTCAAGAGAGCGCAGCTTTCTATCGCGTCGTCTATATCAAAGCTGAGATGCAGATTCATGGCGAAGATGAAGAAGGGCCCCTCAAGCAGTTGTTTGATGAGTTAAAGACCGCAGTCAACGATCTTCTGGGTACCACCCCAGATAAGGAAAAGCTTCAGGACCTGTCGTGGCTGTTGGGGCCATTACCCTATCTGCTCAAAGATGCGGACTATGAAGCAGAGAAAGAACACCGCGTTATCGTCACCCATCTGGAATACGGTGCCAAAGAAATTCAGATTCAAGCACCTGACTTGATAAAAAGCACCCCTCCCCGACTCTATCTGGAGCTGCACCGAACCAACCACCTTGCCCCGGTCAAGCATGTGACCCTGGGCCCCAAGTCACCTCACCAAGAGATGATGGCCCCCTACTGGCATCATCAGTTGGCCAGCAAATTCTATGGTCAACTCAATGCTAAGCCGGATTTTTATATCAAAGCCTCCAAGTGCGCTTATCAGTAAGTGCAAAGACCGGGGAAGTACAGTGCCATCCCCCACTGGGAAGGTGAAAGGATCTGACGGAAAGTGAAGGATCGCAAAAAGGATCCAAAGTTCCGCGCGCGGCCAGTGCTGGCGCGGGAAACTACTCCCTGCCGACAGTCGTTCACCCGAATGGAAATCGACACATAAAGCGGGCAGGCGAGGCGGGGTCCCGATTGCGCGCCAGCGGTGCTGGTAGAGGTCGGCAGGCTGAGCCTGCTGCTCTGGGCCGGTGCTCGAGGATCAGGGAATATGTCGGGCGCGGTAAGCGGGTCGATGCAGTGGCGGAGCGCTCAGGCCGCCAGATAAGATGCAAAACAAAGCCCCCTCGGTGAGGGGGCTTTTCCTATGCCGTATGAACACACACAAACTCCAAGCGCTCGAGGTAACTCTAGCCTCGCCTATTCTGCCTGCCCTGTCAGATCTGACAGTCGGTAAGGATTGAACCGGATGATCTCCTCCCCTGCCCAGTCATTGAACGCCAGCAGGCTGGCCTTGATGCTGTCGATCTCGTTGATGTCGAACACCTGGGCGGCCTTGGTCACATCGCCGAAACCGCCGGTGCTGTTCGGCATGACCCCCATCAGTTGGGGCGGGACCCGGTGGCTGGCCAGCTGGTCGTCCCGACTGACGTTCTTGATGCTGAGGAAGTCATCCTTGGCTGCAACCTCGGCGACTGGGATCAGCTTCACCCCATCCTTGTTGCCACCCGGGGTGTAGAGCAGCAGGTTGCTGAAGTTGCCCGGGCCCTTGCTCTGGCGCAGCGCCTCTTTCAGCTTGGCGATGTCCCCCTCGTTCTGCACTGCATCGGTGATGTGCATGATAAAGCCCGCGTGGCTGCCGTTCTCGTAGTAGCGGCGGCGGAACAGGGTGGCCGACTCGTTGAGCAGGGTCGAGTTCAGCCCGCCGACATAGTCGGGGATGCCGTAGATCTCCTGGTTGATGTCAGCCTCCATCACATGGCCCACCCGCCCAGCGGGTAGTTCCTGCTCCTGCCCTGGCTGGGCAATCCACCAATAGGCATCCAGATCCAGCCCGCGCCGGGTGTACTTGGCGTGCAGGTGGTCATAGCGCAACACCCCGCCGATCCGGTTCTGCACCGCCTGCAGGTAGCCATTGCCGAAGATCAGATAGTCCAACGCCAACCCGGTGAAGGCCGCCAGGCTGAGTTTCGGATGGGGGATGAAGCAGGAGCGCAGGATGTTGCGCTTCACCTGGATGGCCGAGGCATGGTGCCCCCCAGCCCGGTAGACCCGTGACAGCCCGTTGAGGGAGAGGGGCGGCTCATACCAACGGCCGTTGTGCATCGCCTCAAGGTAGTCGAACACCTCCCGTTGGGAGAGCACCGGTACCGGCTCACCAAAGCTGAACGCTTCGATGGCCGAGGCGCCGGGTTGCTGGGTCGCCGTCACCGGCTGGGTCGTGCGCAGATTGCTGCGAGAAGCGCGGCGCTTTCTCATGCGAAAATCTCCATCATGCTGGTATTGGCACCGGTGGCGCCTGCCAACGGTTCATGTAACAGGGCCTGCATCGTCGCCCAGGCAATGTCGGCGTGGCTGGTCTCCTCTGAGCGACTGGCCTCAAAGGTCGGCATCTTGCCACCGGCGGTCACGCCGCGGCGGATGCTCATAAAAGCGGCCGCCAGATCGGTCCAACCGCTGTCGAACTCCAGCCGCCCCTTGTTCATCACATCCTGTGCCTTCATCACCATCTGGATCTTCACGCTCGGGTTGTACTGGATGGCGGTCACCGCCGGATAGAACTGCTTCACCAGCTGATAAACCCCCTCCCCGATCCCGGTGGTATCGATGCCGATGTACCCCACGTTGTAGCGATCGCACATGGCCTTGATGGCCCGCGCCTGGGCGTCGAAATCCATCTCGCTCCAGCGGTGGCGCTCGAGCACCCGGAACTTGCCGCCGGGAACCGCCGGCGGGGCCAGCACGGCGCAGCCCGCACTATCCCCCTGACCACCCTTGGCCGGGTCATAGCCGATCCACACCGATCGGTTGCCCATCGGGCGCTGGGCAAAGGGCTTGTAGTCGTCCCACAGCTCCCAGCTGTCGACCATGCAGCGCTGCAGGGTGGCGAGCGGGAACACGCTCGACGTGTCGTCCATGAACTCGCACATCAGCAGGTTGCGGTATTCCTCCTCGGAGTACTCGCCCCGCAGCTGATCCAGGTCGAACAGGTCGCAGCCACCGCGCACGGCATCTTCGACCGTGACGATCTGCCGCCACTGTCCATCGGCGCACAGTTTGCCTTCAGCCAGGTTCGTGTGGCTCAGGTCTATCTCGACCCGGTCTGCCTTAGGCTTGCCCCGGTTGAAGTTGGCACCGGACCAGAACGCATAGGCGGGATGGGAGAGGCTGGACGGGCTGGAAATGTAGGTCTGGCGCCACTTCTTGTGCATCGCCATACCGGAGGCGACCTTGCGGAACTCCAGGAATCCATGGATCCAGAAATACTCATCCATGTAGATATTGCCGTGGTAGCTCTGGGCGGTGCGGGCGTTGGTACCGAGGAAGTAGAGGTGCGCCCCGTTTGGCAGCACCATGGGGTCGCCTTTCAGCTCGACCCCCTCATCCTTGGCAAACTGAATGATGTACTGCTTGAAGACATGGGCCTGGGCCTTGCTGGCCGACAGGAAGATCTGATTGCGCCCGGTGACCAGAGCGTCGATGAAAGCCTCGAAGGCGAAAAAGTAGGTGGCGCCGATCTGGCGCGACTTGAGCCGGTCCCGGATCCGGTGATGCTTGCCGGCCTCATACCAGGTGCGCTGATAGCCGAACATGGTCGACTCAAACCGTTCGAGCAGGCGCTCCTGCTGCTCGGGCTCCACCACATTGCGCTCGGGGGCCTTCTTCGGTCCCTTGTTGCGGTTCGCCACCTTGGGGTTGAGGTCGGCCTCGTTGCCGCCATTGCTGTACTTGTTGACCCGGGCAATCCGCTCAAGCTGGCGGCCCAGCAGGTCAATCTCCTTGAAGTCGCCACCGCTCTTCATGTCCTTGGCGATCAACTGGCACATCCGTGCCTCGATGGCGAAGTCGACCCGGTCAATTGGTTTGATGTCATCCCAGCCATCGCGCTTCTTCCAGGTCGAGACTGTCCCCTCCGGCACCTGCAGCAATTCTGCAATGGCACGCAGCGGGTAGCCCTGGAAGAACAGGTGCATGGCCTGCCGTCTGGGTTCGATATGAGGAAAAACTAAGGGTGCTGTAGTCATGGCGCCAGTCTACCGACCCCGACAAACGCCCTGACGCCCTGACGCCCGCGCCAGTGTATCCGCCGTAGATACACTGGCCGCCGATTGCACGATCCCGCCACTCGCCCAGACCATAGCTGCGACATCACCACCCAATCACCAAAGGGATCCCAGCTCATGGCGAAGAAAGCAAAATTCAAGCGCGTCGCGGTGGCAGGCCAAACCACCGATGGCCGCACCATCGCGCCGGAATGGCTCACCCAAGCAGCCAAGAACTACAACCAAGAAAAGTACGGTGCCCGCGTCAACCTCGAACACTTCCGCAGCCTTTACCCCGATAGCGCATTTCGCGCCTATGGCGATGTGCGCAGTGTTTACGCCGAAGAAGTCGAGATCGACGACGAAAAGAAAATGGCCCTGTTCGCAGAAATCGACCCCACCGACGACCTGATCAAACTGACCAAAGCCCGCCAGAAGGTTTACACCTCCATCGAGCTGGATCTGGACTTTGCCGGCACCGGCGAAGCCTATCTGGTCGGTCTGGCCGTCACCGACAGCCCGGCCAGTCTGGGTACCGAATACCTGCAGTTCTGCGCAGGTGCTGGTGAAAACAGCCCGCTGGCAGCCCGCAAACAGAAACCGGCCAACCTGTTCAGCTGCGCCATCGAAACAGAAATCGAGCTTTCAGAAGAAGGCGACAAAGGCCCCAGTCTGCTGGAACGGGTCACCGCGCTGCTCTCCACCCACAAGAAGCAATCCACCACCGATTTCAGTGACGTGCACAAGGCTGTCGAGGCCGTGGCCAAGGAGGTCACCAGCCTTGATACCGACCTGCAGAAGAAATTCACCGAGCAGGCCCAGACCATCACCGAACTGACCAGCCAGCAGGAAGCCACCGCCAAAGCACTGGCTGACCTCACCGCCAAGCTGGAAGGCCAGGAAGATTTCAGCCACAAGCGCCAGCCTGCCACCGGTAACAACAGCGGCACCACCATCGAAACCGACTGCTAAGGACCCCATCCATGCGTAATGAAACCCGCCAGAAGTTCAACGAGTTCACCGGCAAGGTGGCCAAACTCAACGCCATCACCAGCGCCATGGTGCAGTTCAACGTGCAGCCCAGCGTCCAGCAGCCCCTGGAAACCAAGGTGCAGGAGTCGGTCTCCTTCCTCTCCATGATCAACATGGTGCAGGTGGATGAACTCAAGGGGCAGAAAGTCGGCATTGGTATCAGCAGCACCATCGCGGGCCGTACCAACACCGATACCAAAGACCGTCAGCCCAACAACCCGGCCGCCCTGTATGACCACAACTACGAGTGCGCCCAGACCAACTACGACACCATGATCGGCTACGCCCAGCTCGACTCTTGGGCCAAGTTCCCAGACTTCCAGACCCGGATCCGCGACGCCATCATCACCCGGCAGGGGCTGGACCGGATCACGATCGGTTGGCACGGCACCAGCGCGGCGCCCGACACCGATCGCAATGCCAACCCCTTGCTGCAAGACGTCAACATCGGTTGGCTGAAGCACATCCGCACGGATGCCCCGGCCCAGGTCATGAGCGAGGGTACCGATGGCAGCAGCAAGATCTACGTGGATGCCGCCGACGGCGACTACAAAAATCTCGACGCCCTGGTGTTCGACGCCGTCAACGAGCTGATCAAGCCCTGGTTCCAGGACGACACCGATCTGGTGGTCATCTGCGGCCGCAAACTGCTGTCGGACAAGTATTTCCCCATCATCAATGACGCCAGCGACAACCAGAACAAGCTGGCCGGTCAGGTGCTGGTAAGCCAGAAGCAGATCGGCGGCCTCAAGGCTGTGCGCGTCCCCTTCTTCCCCGACAACGCCCTGCTGATCACTAAGCTCAGCAACCTCTCCATCTACTGGCAAGACGGTGCTCGCCGCCGCCATATCGAGGAAGAGCCCAAGCGCAACCGTATCGTCAACTACGAAAGCTCCAATGACGCCTATGTGATCGAGGACTACGACTGCGTCGCCCTGGTCGAAAACATCGTCATGGGGCCGAACCCGGCCCCCGGCGCATAAGGGGGTGACATGACACCCGCCCGTCGCCACCGCGAAAAAGCACTGGCCGCCCTGCAAGGGGTGGCCAATCCTCAGTTCGACCAGGCTCGCGCCAACGCTTACGAGCTCCAGTTGCTGCAGCTGGCCGAACACCGCCGCACCCTCAAAAACATCCAGAGCATAGAACGCAAGATCGACGCCAAGCGCCCCATGCTGGCCGTCTACAAACCCTGGATTGATGGCCTGCTGGCCGCCGATCAGGGCGGACAGGATGACGTCCTGGTGACAGTCATGCTCTGGCACCTCGACACCGGCGATCTGGCAGGGGCTCTGCCCATGGCTGACTACGTGATCCGCCACGGCCTGAGTACCCCGGACCGCTACGAGCGTACCGCTGCCACCATGATCGCCGAAGAAGTCGCCGACACAGCCATCAAGCAGCAAGAGGCTGGTACCGGGCCTTCCCTGTCATTGCTCGGCCAATACATGGCCCTACTCGCCGGCTGCGACATCTTCGACCAGGTGCGCGCCAAGCTGCACAAGGCCGTGGGCCGTGCCTGCTACGCCGAGGGGCTCAAGCAGCAAACCGCAGAGCACTACCGGCGCGCCATCGAGCTGCACGACAAAGTGGGCATCAAGAAGGAGCTCGAAGTGCTCAAGCGTGAACTGAAAAAAGAACAGCAACCCGACGCCACTGGCGGCGGCAGCTAACCGAGCGAACCCCGCACCCTGGGCGGCTCGGGCCTGACGAATGCCAGCGGCATACCAGACGGCCCGACCACCGCCCAACCAGCGGAGAAGGAACAACATGAGCACCGGATTCATTGCCAATGCACCAACTACACCAGCCGAAGGGGAGATAACCTCCAGCCCCTTCTGGCCGGCGATCTCGCTGCCTGACCTGCACGAGACAATCCGGCTGGATGGCACCGTCACTACCGCACGCCTCACCCATGCCGTGGTCGACGCCATCACCAGCGTCAACCGCGATCTGGCTGATTGGCGCCTAATCCGCCAGGACGAAGGCCACACCACTCTGGCCGCTGTGCCGAGTGAGCGCATCAACAACGAATCAGTGCACCTGCACAGCTACCGACGCGCCGTCTATGCCATGACCCGTGCCAACCTGCTGGAGCGTTACACCGACTACAGCGCCACCGGTGACGGCGTCAAAGGGGCAGATGCCAAAGTCGTGAGTTCTGACGACCTCTACCGCGACGCCCGCTTTGCCATCCGCGACATCCTCGGCACTACCCACAACACAGTGGAGCTGATCTGATGCAACTGCGCAGCCAGCAGGGCGACACCCTCGATCTCATCCTGTTTCGGCACTACGGCTACACCGCAGGCATCACCGAGCAAGTGCTCAACCTCAACCCCGGTTTGGCCGCGCTCGGCCCCATCATCCCGACCGGAACCCTCATCACAATGCCAGCGGCCCCCACCCAGGCCGAGCAGCCGCTGATCCAGCTATGGGACTGACCATGAGCCGCCTCGACGACGAACTCGAACGACTGGCCAACATCAGCGAGCAGCAACTGGCTGCCCGCATCCACGCCGCCCGCATTGCGGGCACCGGCCCCCACTACTGCATCGATTGTGACGACCCCATCCCCCAGGCACGCCGCGAGGCGATCAGGGGCTGTGAGCGTTGCACCGACTGCCAGACCCTGGCCGAACACCACAATCAACGATAGGAGATCACGATGCCCGAACTTGTTTCATCCAGCGTTGCCGCCTTCACCGTCACAGGGCTGGCCATGCTGTCACTCTTCCCAGGTGTAGACCCAGGGTGTTGCTCGGCGCATTCGCCGGGGCCCTGGTCTTCATCGTCACGACCACCGAGCTCGGCAACTTGCGCAAAGCCGGGCTGTTTATCGCCGCCTTTGTGGCTGGGGCTCTGGCCGCCCCGTTAGTTGCCGCCATGCTGGGTGTTTTGCCATCACCAGATCCCGCAGCTGTCCTGCTGGCCACCGTGGTACTGACCGCCCTGATCGGTTCTCGCGGCTCGGTCATGCGTCTGCTGCCACACCGCCGCCAGCCCACGCCGAATGCCCGCAACGTTAACCGGAGGTACCTGCCATGAGCCTGAAAAAAGGGGATACCGGCGCCGCCGTGGCCGATCTGCAGCGCCGCCTGACCAAGGCAGGCTACCCGGTCGAGCCGGATGGCTGGTTTGGTGGCGCCACCGAAGACACCCTGCTCGCCTTCCAGCGGGACCACATGATCACCGCCATCGGCCAAGCGGGGCCACGCACTATGGCTGTCCTGCTGGGCAGCGAGCGCGGCAATCAACTGACCGTCAACCACATGCGGAGCGGCGCTGATTTGCTGGGCCTGCCGCTGGCCGCCATGGCCACCGCCGCTCAGGTCGATAGCCTTATCGCCTGCCAACAACGACACCAAAACGGGAAATAGCATGGAAAAACCAAAACAGATCCGTGAGGTGCTGACCCGCTGCGTGCCCCACCTCAAGACCAACCCAGACAAACTGCACATCTTCATCGCCCCGGGCAATGTCAAAAGCACCGGCGCCCGCTCGCTCTCGTTCGAGTGGCAATACCCGCTCACCATCGGCATCGAGGACTTTGCCGGCCACCCGGATCAGATCATGGTGCCGCTGCTGGCCTGGCTGCGCCAACACCAGCCTGAGCTGATGACCAACGACGAGATGCGCAAGGAGGGCATCACCTTCGAGGCCGAATACCTCGCGAACGACCTGATGGACCTAATCATCACAGTCAAGCTGACCGAGCGGGTCAGGGTGTGGCAAAACGAGCAGGGGATTGGCTGGGAACACCTGCCAGAGCCGCCGGAAGATCCCTATGACGGCATCACCTGGGAACTCTTTATCAATGGGGAGCATCAGCCGTGGCCACCGACGATCTGAGCCACCTGACCCACTGGGCAGATGGCCTGCTGGCCAGCATGGAGCCGGCGGCTCGCCGTCAGTTGGCTAGCGAGATGGCCCGCACCTTGCGCGCCAGCCAGGCCCAACGGATCCGGGCCAACCTCCAGCCCGATGGCCACCCCATGGCCCCGCGCAAGCCACAACTCAAACTGAAGAAAGGCCGGGGCCGCCTTCGCCGCAAGATGTTCTTCAAGATCAGCAACACCACCTGGCTCAAGGCCCGCGCCAGTGAACAGCAGGCCGTCGTGGAGTTTGTCGGCACCGCCAACCGGCTCGCCACCATCCACCAATACGGCCTCAAAGACCGCATCAAGGGTCGCGAGATCCGCTATCCGGCGCGGGACATGCTAGGCATCACCAATCAGGAGATAGAGCAACTGGAGGCGCTATTGTTGATCCACTTCACAAATTAGCGTGTTGCCGAACGATGACGCAGCTCATACCATATTTCTGAAACATTCCATTCGCTTGAGAGGTTAAAATGAATCAGAATACGGAGTTAAAGAATCGAATCCATCGTCGAGTAACCAAAGGCACATCACATGTGTTATCTATTCCTCAAGAAAATAAACCCGTATTTCTTAGCAAGATAGTCTTTTCGCTACTTCCGTTAGCTTCCATTGCTATTCTTTACCTCTTTGGCATGAGTATACATGATGGATACCTTTCAGTGTTCCATGTTAGTAGTAGCTTATTTCCACAATCTAGGGAAGAATCTCTATTAATTGGCTCAATGGGATTGGTTCTCTTGCTATTCAAGGTTCTTTTAGTAGCATTACTTCTATTCCTTGGGTTCATAGTAATGATGTCAATCACGGCGCTTACATTTAAGCAATTGAAAAAATTAAGAAAAAATACATTTCAGTTTATAGACAACATTAGTGGCAGAATAAAAAGAAATACATTATTCAAAATGCTCACTTCACAGTGTCCTACTGAAGAAGAGGCAAAACCATTTAGTGAAGTCGCAGACAGGGCATTTTACATATATATAAAGTTCTCAATATCGCTGGTTCTCTGCATAGCATTTATCGGTTTGATTTACTATGTGTCTGATGATGGCTCAAGCATGGCAAAAAAGCATATGGAGGATTTCACTAATGGAAAATATGAATCAGCTGTAAATATTAAATACTCAAAGTATCCTGATGGTATACAAGCAATGCAAATTGCCTGCAATTCCATAAAATGTGCTTTTTGGTCACCAGCGGAAGGAACTTTTTATTTACGTCATGAACAAATAGAGAGCACTACCGTACCGTCAATGGAAAAAACCACCACAACGGAAGAACAAACACCCAGCAAGCCATGATTTTCCCACCAAGGTGAGTTGGGTAAGGGCCATGCGGGGAGCAGGTACGCCAACCTTATCCAGCTCGCAGCTCTGTGTTTGCTCCCTCGCAAAACAGACATCCCCTGCCCTGCTTGAAGTCGCTACCCTGCTGTTGGCGTTGTGTGCGGTCAGGCGGGGTTGTGCCGATTGGTGGTTGATGGTTGCGGTTGGTTGCGCGATACTGCGCAGGCAACGGCAAAATCCGTTGCCGGGATTGGTCTCCCGACAGCATCACAGCGCACAACACGCGCCCGCGTGTTTTTTTGTGCGGCCCAGTAGTACCCGCAATCTCAGTTATGACGGGCTGGGCAGGAGCTCCTTCGGGGGCGCCGGATCCCTGTGATGCCCGGTAAGACCAATCCTGTCCAGTTCGTCACCAGTAAGATTGGTCTCTTAGGTGGCGATTCACTGCATCACAGGAATCACACTATGAACAGCATCAACAGCTTTACCCCTGCCGAGATCATCAGTCTTCAACAAGGCCAACCTGTCACCACGTCCCTGAAAGTCGCCGAACTCTTTGGCAAGCGTCATGACGACGTATTGAAGAAGATCCGCAACCTCGAATGCAGCTCAGATTTTCATCTCCGCAATTTTGCGGAGATGTCCCAAGAGGTCGAAATTGGAAATGGGGCAAAGCGTTCTTCCCGTTTCTACGAGATGACCAAAGATGGCTTTATCTTTGTGGTGATGGGCTTCACCGGCGCTAAGGCAGCGGCGACCAAAGAGGCCTATATCAACGCCTTTAACTGGATGGCCGAGCACCTCGCCGCCACACAGCGCCCACAACCAGCAGTCGGCCTAAGCTATGACGGGCTGAACGATCTCGCCTGGTGCTGGCGCGCCGCCGACAAAATGCTGCATCTTGCCAAGACCGTGGAAAATCTGCTCTACGCCGCCGAACACCGAGAAGCGCCGAACTGCTACTCCATTGTGCGCGAATACCCCAGCACCCTAGCTAAGGCCAAAGCGGTGCTGGTCAACCACACCCGCAACCTCCCCCCGGCCCTCTATGCCGACGACGACAGCAACTGGGCCCGAGTACTGCGTCCCCTGCACGACCAAACCCGCCAGATAGGCCAAAGCCTTAGACTGTGGTAATTCAGTTCCCAATCCCCGATCGCACCGCAAACTTTTGCGCTAACGATTGGTAAACATCCGAAATGAAAAAAGGCCCTCTTGGGCCTTATTGCTGTCTTCTTTCTAACCGCCGTTGGTTAGCTAATTCAATCTTCTTAGGCTCAGTATAAAGTCTCTCCAGTAAGGTGATGGTAAAATCAATCAGATCATCAACATCTACTTTCGAAAGAATGCCCTCATGAGCGCCATCATTTCCATCATCTTTAATACACTCCGCCAGCCCCTTCAGTGCACTAGGTAGAATATTATTCTCAAACAACCAGTCCATTCTAAAGCCAAGACTTCGTCTTATTTTTGCAACAGGAGGAGCCATGGGATCCTCCGGGAGGAATGACTTTGTTGCCTTATCCAGGCACAACCTAAACATCGTTGCTGCGGCATTATAACAACCGATAGAATAGCATTGAGCCCCTTCATTAAAACACACCATTATATCTTCTGGGAGATGTTCGGGGGGAGGGATAATACCATTTGGCTGAACTGTAACCACGGAGACCTCAGAAATACTTTGCGTCAAATTTATCAATCTGTTTGAGTTGATAGATTCCCTAACTCCATTACTTATTGGTGCCACACTAAATACAACGGTTTTATAACAGTGGTGGCATTTACAAAATAACTCATTGTAACTATAAGAGTTATTTCCATCATGATTTAGAATAGAGAAGGTTGTACGTTTTACATGACATCTTGGGCAATCAGCAATTAATTCAGCCATTTTCATTCACTCACATTTTACAAACAATAATAGATCACATAATAGAATTAAAAAGAAAATAAAAACTTGAGGGAAATTTCAAAACAGATTGAGAAAATCATATTTATTAATAAGTATTAATCCATACATGAGACTGGGCTATCAATACCTATTAGCCGATACCTCAGCTATTTAACCAGTATAAAAACACTGAAAACCGCTGTCGCCACTCTGTCGCCATTTGGCCAAAAACAAAAAGGCCACTATCGCTAGTGGCCTTCGTAACTCTTTGATTTTAATGGTGCCCGAGGCCGGAATCGAACCGGCACGCCTCGAAAAGCGAGGGATTTTAAATCGAGTGGCTCCGTTTGCATCTTATAACATTTGATAGCAAACAGATGGAGCAAGTAACACGGCTAATTCGCAACGAATGGCACTTCGTCATAGGGCATCGCATGCCGCTTATCACAGAATTCGCAAAGATGATGGTGAATTCAGTGTTTCCGCATCGCTACCGTGAACGAGACCATCCCCTTCAAAAGGGCCAGTACCAAGAAAGAAGTTAGTACTCTGGCGCAAACCAAGTGATATGCGCGTAAGAAACTTACTTCAACCATCTGATTTATATAAAAATATAGCCAAGTGTAATAGCGCCATTGGGGACATACATATACCGTTGAGTCTTTCTCTCACTCGGCAACGCCTTTTAGGGAAGCTGTGAACAAGTCCCTGTGGATGTTCTACCTCCGTCACGGAAGCCTGCGAGTGATTGCGGCAGTTGCTGAAATCATGGGAACCGTGTCAGCGCCCAGTCTGCCTTTCCCGTTACAACTACTGGTCGGTAAAGAACGAGCTTCACTTGAAGAGGCATTAGTGCGTATTCCGGCCAAGTTGAACAGCGATTCCGGAATCTGTGTACACCATTTCCGGAAAGGATGCCGACAGGGAGTACTCGAGCAGAAGCTGAGCTTTGAGGGGAGGCATCTTTTCGACTCGCCGAACAAGCCAGCAGCCAAGCGCAGCACGGCAGTTATCATGCCCACAGGTCGAATCATGACCGTTCATTTGGCTCCAGAGTACGTGTCCAGAGCAGTCCGGAATCGGTGTACACGCAAGCCGGAATCAGCGTTCATTTAAAACCGGAATAGGTGTTCATTTACGGCCGGAATATGCAATTAGAGAAGTTGCAGTTTCTGGCATAAATGACTCGCCACGGTTTTTACATCTGTGGAGTGTTCTTTCCGTGGCGCTCGATGAACGACCGTTTTTGGCACCAAGCCGCCCGCAGGAAGGACCTCGGTCAGTTATGAGCGAGGAGCGGAAATTGTTCCCGGCACAGAAACGGTATTGGAGTGTATGAATCTAATATGGCAATTCAGGAGCTCGCGGTAATACCTCGAACTCCTGTACTGAATGGTGGATATGTTAAGTTCTCTCTGAGCGCCCGATAAATACTTACATAAAGATTATACGTGATACCTGTACACCAAAATCAGCATCCGGATTGGTCCTGCTGTCGCCGGCCCGCTCCTGAAATATGGCGGCTGCAAGATCCCTTCTTGTGGCCAGACGAGATGCCTCAGTTGATGCCAGAGCGGCGGATATCTCATCGTAATGCAGATCTGTGCAGTAAACCGGAGACCCCGGCTGCTGACGCCAGGATTCTGCCAGGCTGCCGGCATCATAGGCATCAAAACCGGTATCGCTGACCAATTTCATAATTAGTTCACGATGCTCCTTATTATCCCCGGTCACGGGAATGGCAATGCGGCCTTCTGCGCCTGCTGGCTTGCCTTTGGCTGCAAAAGATCCGGAGCCAATCGCATTCCATGCTTTAATAACGGGTCGACCTAACTGCTCCTCAACCCACAGGCTTTCCACCTGGCCGCCTTCAATCGCGTCAATTTTCTGATCCCGGTGCGGATAATAATTAGACGTGTCAGCCACGATAACGTCAGCAGGCAGGTCCCGGATGAGCTGCGAAATCTCAGGGATCCGCATAAGCGGTATTGAAAGTATTAACACATCAACGTCGCTGACGGTTTGTTCAGCCTTAACAGGCAAAGCACCTGTTTCTAGTGTTTCAGCCTCAATCGTTTCCGGGCCACGCGAGTTAGCGACCTTTACGTTGTGTCCTGCAGCTGCCAGTTTCCGGGCCAGGGTTTTACCTATGTGGCCTGTACCAAGTATCCCAATGTTAAGTGGGGGGGGTTGATTCATTTTTTTATCCTGAACAGTTGTTTGTTTACAGACAATGAGCGGTTTCATAGTTAAAACCCCGCATTTCTACAATGGAAATATGTGTCAGCTTAGTAACGACATGCGATGCGCCCGGCCTGTCATAGTTTACTCATAAAGTCTTAGGCTGATTGCGTTATGCGGTTACGGCACGGTTATGCGCGATAATTTCTTCATGCGTAAAAGTTGCACCGGGGGGCATAAATATCGTTAACAGCTCATCGCGGTTTTTTGGGGCACGAGTTGCATCTGCTGCTAAAAGTGCTTCTCTGAGTATCACCTTATCCAGTTCAGTTCAGTTCAGTTCAGTTCAGTACAATACGCAGGCGTACCGGGCTGCTGGCGCCATGACTCATTAGCAAAATCATTTATAAAATACTGCGGTAAGAATTACTCTACGACCACAACTATTTTGCCTACCTGGCCATTGGCCTCCATATAGCGCTGGGCGTCTGCAATCTCGTCGAGCGGGAACGTTTTATCGATGACAGGCTTCAGTTTGCCGACTCGTAAACCTTCTGTGACGAAGGATTTTGCGCGCGCCATTTTTTCAGAGTCCATCGTGATTTCAAACAGCTCATATCCACGCAGAGTGAGATGCTTACCGAGAATATCAAATACAGGCACAAGCATGTCACGGCTATCGAGCGCGCCATACTGAAAGAACATGCCCTGCGGTGCCATTACTTGAGTCAGTTTTGCCACGTCGGGGCCGCCGACGGGATCAAAAACAATATGGGCTCCCGCGCCATCTGTTGCACGATTGATTTCAGCAACCATATCCTGCTCCGCTGTAGCAATAACGGCGGCTGCACCGGCTTTCAGGAGCATTTCGCTTTTTTCTGCGGTGCGCGTAAGCGCGATGGGTTTTGCACCCAGCATGTTAGCTATCTGTATGGCAGCCAGACCCACGCTGCTTGATGCTGCGCGGATCACGACATTCTGACCAGCCTGAAGGTTGCCAAATTCAACCAGCGCACCATAAGCGGTGACATACATCATCCAGCTTGCGGCGGCTTCCTCGAAGGAAAGGTTTTCCGGATGCTTCACGACAGCGTGCACCGGTGCGTTGACCAGTTCGCCGTACATGCCGTATTCATTAAACATGAATGAAGGGATCACGCTTACCAGATCTCCACTGGCAAACTCTTCAACATTCTTACCTACGGCCTGAACAACGCCAGCTGCTTCATAACCAAGGCGAGCCGGAAATTCCGGCTCATTAACATACTGACCGTTGCGGTACATGATTTCTGCACGGTTGAGACCAATAGCATGTACGCGAATCTGCACTTCACCCGCTGCCGGCGCGGGCACCTGTATATCAACAACTTCCAGTACTTCCGGACCACCGGTGCGGTTAAAGGTAACAACTTTAGACATATTCAGCTCTCGTCAGTTAACGGTACATCTTCAGAATAATGCTGAAGGGATGTCCGAATCATTTGTGAACAATCTACATTGTTATAAACGCACCAGAAATAGCCGACAGGGAACTTCAGTATTAATTATCCATTAACAATCAACCTGCTTCAGCGGATCTGTGTGGTCATAACGTCACTGAACCAGTCGATAAAAACCCGTACTTTTGGAGACAGATAGCGCCTGTCCGGAAACATCACTGATACGGGCTTCGACACCGAGGGGTATTGCGTCAGAACCTCTTCAAGAGCGCCGGAAGAAAGATGGGGGGCAAGGGCGTCAAAGGTGGCCTGGATAATACCCAGACCGGCCAGACCACAGGAAAGCAGAATATCAGAATTATCAACCAGTATACTGCTCGCAGGGCGCAGCGAAATGACACTCCCGTCCTCGATAAACTTCCATTCCATCACCTCACGACTGTGATCGCTAAAAAAGTTAACCGCCCGATGCTGATCCAGATCCGCAAGTGTTTCCGGCCGACCGTGCTCTCGCAGGTAAGACGGGGCTGCACAGGTAACCATCCTGATGTCACCAAGACGTCTGGAAACAAAACTTGAATCCTGAAGCGCACCCAGGCGGACAAGGCAATCTACGCCTTCCGTAATCAAATCGGTTTTTTTATCCGATGAAACCAGCACGACTTCAATACCTGGGTACAATGCCTGAAAATGCCTGAGATTAGGGATCAAGATGGCATGCGCCAGCGCCAGGGGTACATCAAGTCGCAGGCGTCCTCGCGGTGGAAGAGTCGGTGAAAAACTGGCCATCATGTCATTAACTTCAGCCAGAACATGCCTGGCATGATGATAGAACTCATCCCCTTCAGCAGTAACGCTCAGCTTTCGGGTTGTACGATGAATGAGTTTTACACCCAGATCATTCTCTATCTGCTGTATCGCTTTGCTCACGGTGGGGCGATGGATCTGAAGTACATCAGCGGCTTTTGTGAAGCTACCCTGCTCAACAACCTGTATAAAAATATTAAGGTATTCAATCATGTTGGTATGCACGTGATCACCTGTTTTTTAGGCTGTTTAAAACTGGCATTGTAAAGTAACCATCCCAACGACATTAATTTTTTTCGTTCAGAGAAGGAAACACCACCAGACTCGTAATGAGATATTCCTGTCACGCATACACGGCTAGTCACTAGAACGAAGTTTGCTCTGATTAACGTTGAATTTGATCAGTTCCGGCGGCATCTCTGGGACCGGCACAAATGAACCAAACTTCCGCCGGACTCCCTCTATCGTCTTGCGTAAAGACTGGTAATGGTTCTCCCAGACCCGAAGCTCAGCAATATTTTCCTTCTTAAACCTCTCAAACTGGGCTTTACCTAGACGTTCCGCTTCATGATTGACCCGCTTGATGAAGTCAGTTTCGCCTTGTTTCAAATTCTCTTCCCACACTAGGAGGTCAGCTTCCTTCAAGTCCAGCCTGTTGTGTGACCCAGCTAACTTTGCTTCACGCCGCTTCAATGCTGCCTCTCGCAAATCCATGTCAGCGCTCAGACCCTTTAATCGCAACTGCACTTCCTCATCCGTCTCGACCATTCGCTTGTCTACGGCCTTCTCTGCTTTCTCCAAAGCAGCTTCTCGAATGGGTAGCTGATCGAGCCGTTCAAGACGAGAAGCATTGAGAACAAGGAGTTCCTTTTGCTCCCGCGTTTCTTGCTCTACCGCATCCAGACGAACTTTCGCTGCTTCGACACGTCGCCCCAGGCCAGCCAGCAGCGTTTCTTTTTGAGCAATCACTGCCTCCATCTGCGTGATCTCCGGCTGGTGACCAGCTACCCGAGCTTCGTAGCGCATAACCTGTTGTTCTAGCCCCAGCGCTTGCGCTTTCTGTTTGCGGTTTTGCTCGATCAAATCGCGGAGAGTCTGCCGTTCGTGCCGATGGATAGCCTCTGCAATTGGCCCCGCTGGCGCAACTGAGAGCCACTTCTTCGGGCAGTGAACAAGGTAGTCACGCACGGAGTCCTTTGAAAGCACCTCGACATTAAACGAAAACTTGCTGAAATCGAGCTCAACACAGGTCGCATTAATGCGCCGCAGATACGTCACTTTCTCTTCGTCACAGAAGTGGGTTACCGCGATTTCAATTAGGATTTTTTCACCATTCACATAACCACTCACATCGGGGATCCGACTGCCTTCCGGGAACTCCAACTGCACAGTATCGAATACCAGCAGCTCCGACCTTGGGCTGGTAATGCCGATCGGCAAACTCAGCTGCCTATCCTCGGCCAAAACCTCCTTCGCCAGGATGTGGAGATCAGTCTCAGGCCCCCAATGGCATCCCCGGACATTGGCTTTCGGTTCATCCGACAAAGCGGTGGGTTCGTGGGCAAAATAATGCCGATAGATCTCACCTTTCTTTGCGACAAGCGGCTCATTGCAGTCAATGCATGTACACCCACAAGCTTTACCACTGGGCACATCCTCAATCGACACAATTCCTCTTGAGGCATCAAAAGCGCGGCTCATTTTGACTGGCATTAGCACTGCCCTCCTTGTGAAAGAGCGCTCAATTATCCCGTGTGACTAATTGCGGGACCAGCCCCTATGCAAGATTTTGTTCTTTGATGAATAAACCTATGAGTTATGTCGAATCTACTCTGCCTGCGGAGTGGCCCAGTTATGGATGACCGCAACGTGGTAGTGCCATCCATCGGTTGGGCAATGTGTATGACGGCTTTTGAGACCCTATATTCCTCATGGCCAACATCATCGTTCATTGCCCACTCTGCCAATAAGCGCAGGTATACCGACAGGTAAGCCCACTGCTTCTCTCGCTCTGTCAAACTACATGAGAAATCGATTGGTGCCTTTATCGAGCACTATCACTTCAACTAGTTGGAGGCAACACCGAACGGTAGTATATTTGTATTCAAAGCTGCGGGAAGTGGCTCTTGTAAGGTTGTAATATTTCACTGTTTGATAGTAAGAGACATGTATATGGCCAAAGAAAAATACAGATTAATCGGGCATGATGATCTAGATGTTTTATATTTCATGGCACTACTCGGTAAAGATGAGTTAGATAACTTATTCTTAAATGAAATCGATAAATCACCTAAAATTAATAACCATGGGCTTAGCAACCAGCTAAAGCCAAATATCATTCAATTTGTAACGGTAGATGACATTGAACTAATTTTCAACTTCCATCAATATCTGCAAAAAAAATTAACGACGAAAATAAAAAATTATCAGCACAAAGAAAACGCTTTTCAAAATACTTTTGAGCATTTGATGGCGCTCTCAGAAAACAATGAAAACCTCCCTATAGACACCTCAGTTATTAAGGATATAGCAGTCCAACTACGATCGCTTATTCACCCTTCCCCCCAAAATGTAAATTTCCTTGGGATTATTATTGGAAAACATATTGGTAGTAAACTCGATATATTTCAGATGACGAATGACATTAACGCTTCCGCACGTGACATCGCTACAAGACTGATTTCCTTCGCAAATGAAGTATATCAATATCCGGATAGATCTACGCTTGTTGGAACGTCGACTGAGTTCCTTTCACATCTAGCCGACATCCTCTTAATTAATATTCCTCAGGGCATTACTGAACAATGGTTAAAGTTTGAAGAAAATGCTCAGCATCACCCTGAGAAAAATACAACCGATGATATGTTTATGGCAATCAGAACTCAGATTTCAATGGATTTTGGAAGTTATCATCATATAGTCAAAACATTCCTCACCGCAACCTATCTCATACTACTCCACATTGAAGAAATATTCCCAATAAAGGAACGCAGCAGGACATTATCTCCTGATGAATATATATTTTTTACACATAATCGCAGAACATTTGGAGAAGGAAAAACAAACAAGTTGATGTCGATACCGATTTACTATAGAAATATAACTTACAAAATTTGGCTATACTATTGGCAACACTCTCAACCAAAATTTAAAAATGCTACCACTGATGCAACCGACGAACTGTACGTAACAGGTCCGGAAATGATTATGGCGCTTGCCGAAGCGTTTCCTTATACGCGAATGGAATTCGACGGAAATTCTATTTCAGATGAACTAGCTTCAAGAAGAAACCTTATTTCCGATATTTACAAATATCCATCACTCGTTGACCACTACTTCAATCACGAGGGCTGACGCTCTGACCTGCATGCATCACACGTGAGATAACTCAAACCACGCTCCGATTACTGTTACCTCCCCACTATCAGGAGGTAACAGTCATGCCCATCATCCCCCTACACTTTACTCGTAAAGCCCTTGATGCCCTTCCTCTCCCAACGAACGGGAAACAGCAGGAATACAAAGACGTAACGCAGCCTCAGCTCAGAGTCATGCGTTACCCTGAGACCATCTCATTTCTATTCAAAGCCACCCACAACTATCAGCGGATCTGCGAGACACTCGGCACCTATCCATACCTGTCGATTCAGGATGCTCGTGGAGCCGTTTATGAGCGCATGCAGGCACTCAAAAGCGGCACTTACTCGCTGGGCAAGAACAAACGGCTCGATGAGGTCTATCAAACCCTTTACCTCACCGACCTCAAGCTGAACAAACGTAACACGGCATCTGAGCTGTATAAGGTGAAGAAGTATATCCTGCCTCGATTTGGTGACAGCAAGATCGGAAAAATCGAGCGGCAGGACATTGAATCGTTCAAGCTCGACCTCTGTGCTCATCTCCAGCCATCCAGCGTAAACAAGATCCTCGCCGCCCTCTCCCGCATGTTCACGCTTTCGGTCGAACATGGCTATCTGGCTTCTAGCCCCATGAATGGAGTAAAGAGACTCAAAGAAAATAACCAGCGTCACCGGGTCCTCACCACGGATGAACGTCAGGGATTTATCACGGCATGCAATGCGCTACAAACCCCTGGGGCCTACTCTTTGTTGCTTTCCCTCTATACAGGGATGCGGATCGGTGAAGTTCTCTCGATCAAGAATTCGAACGTTCATCTTGATGCTGGTTATCTCGTCCTTCCTCTCACCAAAAACGGCCAACAGCACGTTGTACCGTTATCGACGTCTGCCATCGCAACGATTAGAGATCAGCAGGCAGCGTTCGGCATTCAGGACTACTTGTTTTTCTCTCCTAACCGGGCCAATGCGCCTTTAGCGTATCCGCGCCATGCCTTCGAACGAGTCTGTAAACATGCGGGGATCCAAGGTCTATGTATTCACGATTTGCGCCGCAGCTTTGCCACCACCTTGCTCCAGGAAACCGGTGATCTGGCCCTGGCAGCTCAGACACTCAACCACAACTCCCTTGAGACGACACGGCTGTACGCGAGATATCAGGTCAACGAGCTCATCGAAAAAATCAACGCCACACAGGCTAGTTGGAGCAGCGTGCATGACAGATGAGATTTTCTGTTCTCGATTTTTGGGACAGTAGCTCCAGTCGAACGACAGCACAAACGAGAGGTAGCGATGGACGAAGACAAGATGATCACTCGCAGCGAATTGGCCCAGCGGTGGCGAGTCAGCAAGAGCTGGGTGGACAAGCAGATGGTCATCGCACCTGAGACGTTACCCCCATTTGTCACTATCGGTCGCCAGACCCGTTTCCCACTCAGAGAAGTGGAGAGGTGGGAAAGTAAGCAACTGCAAAACCTTAATTAACAACCATGACTACAAGGAGGCTCTCATGAGCTCAAATACTACTCAACATACCGCTGCCTATGAAATCGTTGGTGCATTCCTCAAAGCGAAAGGTGGTTTGACGAACCTGGGCACGATCAGCCGCGTTGCACACATGCAGCTCAATGATCCCGACCAGCCACATGCGCTGATGGCATGGTCCGACAGCAACTCATACCCGGCCATTATGTACAAGAGCAGTGACCGTCAAGAAATCGAGGAGCGCTTCAAAGAGGTCTCTAGTCTCGTGCTCAAGCAAAAGAAGCGCAAGTTCATCCGAACCAAGAAGTTATTGGTCGCAACGGACCTGATTGCCGGTTGCACCCCGGTCGTAAAAGACGCCAATGTCTGGATCAGTATTTCCCTTCTGCTGCCAGACGCCAAGCCCCTGTGGGTTGCATGCGACTCTAAAGAAGAACTTGATGAGGACATGGAGGCTATTGAACGCCAGCTAAGCGCCTAACCGTATTCCTCTTCAATGAAGGGTCTCCAAGGAGGCCCTTTTTTACGAGCCAACACTCATGAAACGACAAGAAAAACCCACAGATAATGCAGGGGGCACGGCGGTGAGCTTTCCCTACGCAGACGCCAACCTGCAGCCAGATCTGAATAACCGGCCCCCTCACGGTGGCTATGACATGTTCAACGACGCACAACACCAGAGCGCATTGGCGCTCGCGATTGAAAGTGCGCTCGACCCCTGCCAGTACATGAATTCTCCCTCACACGATCCTGGCTGGGTAATGAACGGTCTGAGTACTGATGTGATCGCGGGAGACCCCGACATACCTGATTACCTGCTGCCCGTGCAGGAGAATTCAACCGACAAAGCATTACGGTTACGCACACAGCATTATCTCAAGCCTGGGGAGACAGTGGTTCCCGCAAAAGGGTCTGTGCTCCATATCGGCATAGACAGCGAATACGTTTACAACCCCAAGACAAAGCACAACGACATTCTCTCCTACCAGTTCTTTGTCATCACGGAGAAAGGGGAACACGCAGAAGTCATTTACCCTGCCTCTTCGAAAAAATCTGACCGACTGAGTTTTGAACGATCTATCAGCCACATCGTGGTGGTATGTAAGGAGAAGGGGCTAATCACGGAATGGCCCAAACATGTCTTTGTGTATGCCCATTTCCTACGGGCAGACCTTGCCTCGTTTGGCGACTTCTGGCTATTCAAAACCCAGATGGATGGAATCCGCAAAACAGTGGCATCAATCAACAGTGCATACGGCATCGATCTGGATAATATCTTGCGCCGCCGGGCAAAACCGACACCGCTGATTTTGCGAGACAAGCAGCGTAAAGCCCAACGAACCTTGCTCACCTTTGTCGACACTATGCTGCACACCCCAGGTGGTGCTGGTCTGGCTGCCGTAGGTGAACTCATTGACTTACCAAAATTGTCCCTCCCTGCCGGTCACTCCATTGAACGCATGGATGAACTACTAGCCGGGGACAAGGCCGCCTTTGAAGCTTATGCCCTGCGTGATGCCGAAATCGCGGTCAAATATGGCCTACGACTCCATGAGTTTGCTAAGACGCTGGGGCTATCCTCCCTGCCAAAGACGATTGGCGGCTGTGCCACATCGGTGTTCCTGAAACATCTGCGCGAAACGGCCCAAGACCGCGACCAGCTATTTGGAACCCATGAGGTAGAGCAGACTGGATGGAGCAAGAATTCATCCAGACCTGTGACCAAGAAGGTTCGGGAGATGACCCCTGCTGCGAAGCTATTCGAAAATCTTGCCATCGATTGCTACCACGGTGGACGAAACGAATGCTTTTGGTGTGGCCCGACCCCCCTATCGCTCTTCAACGATTTTGACCTAAGCGGAGCCTATACCACAGGGCTCGTTGACCTTTTCCCCCTTGATTATGAGCGAGCGCGAATGACCACCAACACAGCCGAGTTCTGTGGCCATGTCTTTGGTCTTGCTCGCGTTAAATATAGATTTCCATACGGGACACGTTATCCCAGCCTACCGGTGCGTACTGAAATTGGCCTGCTGTTTCCCCTCACTGGTGAATCGCTCTGTACCGCACCGGAGATCGAGGTCGCACTCCGCATGGGTTGCCAGATTGAGATACATCAAGGTGTCATCATCCCTTGGACAGATACGACGCAGCGCCTGTTTGAGCCCTTTGTCTCGCAGGTTCGGGAAAAACGCCAATCGTATGTGAAGAAATCCTTCGAAGAGCTACTTTGGAAAGAAATTGGTAACTCTCTCTATGGCAAGCTGGCACAAGGTCTGAGGGGCAAGTCAGCCTTCGATACATCCAGTGGATTGAGCAAGCCCATTGAGCGCTCCGCCATCACCAACGCATTCTTTGCCGCGCATACGACCGGCCTGATCCGTGCCGTACTCGGGGAAGTCTTGGCTTCCATCCCCGCTCACCGAACCGTAGTGAGCGTCACGACGGATGGCTTTCTCACCGATGCAACCTATGACGAACTTGTGCTGAATGGCCCGATATGCCGCCGCTTTCAGGAACTGGGCGAGCGACTGGATGGCCCTGGCTTTCGGATGCTGGAGCAAAAACATCAGGTTAAACAGGTCATCGCGATGAAGACTCGTGGTCAACTTACTCCCGAAGGCGTTGAGGGTCAGCCCCAGATCCTGGCCAAGGCTGGGGTTAAGCCCCCCTGCTCTAAGGAGCTGCATCAGGCGTACATGCTTGACCTGTATCTGAATCGTACCCCCGGTCAAAAAGTCGAGAGTGACCATTTAATATCTACGGCTGAAATGTGGATCAATGAACACGATCTCGTCTCAGTGAGCAGGTCAAAGACCCTGAATCTTGAGTTCGACTTCAAGCGGCAACCCATGCTGCCATCAATGCAGAGCGTGCTAGGCACCGAACACATCTGCTTTGATACACGCCCCTGGCCGACGGTAGCAGCCGCTATGGAGCAACGGGTGGTATTCGATAACTGGCGGCGAACGAACTGCCTGAAGACCCTCAATGACTGGGAGAGCTGGGAGGATTACTTCGTCTGCAAGACGTCGATAAAAGGATTGCCAATGCGTGTGACGGATGAAGGTTCGCTTGGCATCCTAAAGCGGGTTTTCCTGCGTGCTTATACCCAGTCCGCCTTCGGTATGACGAAAACGATGGGGTACGATGAGCTGGCCGAATGGCTGACCATCAATGGCTGCCCAACCAGCGTGGATGACTGCAAGTCCGCCAAACGCGCCAAACTGGTCGGGCAGTGTGTACCGGTGACGACGCGCACCGTCCGCCTGGTGCGGGTGATCCTGCAAGAGTGCCCAGGGTTAGAGCTGGGGGCGCTGTTCAAGCCCGAGGACATGCCACAGCTCCAAAGCCGGTTGAATAACCCCAAGACCGAGATAGCGCAAATCACGCAGGATGCGCCGAGCCATGAAGTGATAACCGACTGATTGATATAGCAATATCTGGTTGGTGTAATAAGGCGATTGGGGAAGCAACCATTATGTTGCTTCCCCTTCTTGTAGCTCCTTTTTTATAAGTCTTTCATTAACTACACATTCTCTCCGATATTTCCTTTAACTTATCCAAGTCTAAGCGATCACTAGACCAGCCCTCAGCAAATGGAATTGTATTAGACTTGGGCAATTGCTCTTTATTTAAATCTCTAACTCTTATTCTAGAAGGTAGCGCAGAACCTTCACCAACAAATATCGCTTCCTGCTGAGATAAAATAGGTAACGCACCAACCATACCGGATAGTCCATCAGGTAGGAAACGTGCGACATGCTGTTGATCGGCCGAATTTGTAAGTCTTAAAACCACCCACGTACCACACTGTGATATTACAGTGCTGTCCACATCAGCGGGGCGCTGACTTACTAGCATCAGTCCAATTCCATATTTTCGTCCCTCTCTTGCAATACGTCTTATGGCACCTTGAGCCGCTGAATACTGAGCTTCTCCATGCTCAGGGACATATCTATGTGCTTCTTCACACACCATTAAAATAGGATCTTTCTCTTTCTCATCTTGTGTCTGAAAAACTTTATACTGAAAGAGCAACCGAGCAATCAATGCGGTAAGGGGGCCAGCGACTTCATTTGGAAGACCTGAAATATCAATAATTCTAATATCCTTTCCTTCCTGCTTTGGCGCACCAACAAACTGATTCAAAACCTCATGTAATTTTATTTGATGTTCATCATCTCGCCAGCACTTCATCATGAATGAAAGACGATTATCTCTTCTAAGCACTTTTAGCTTGTCTAATACCGATGAAACATAAGTCATGCCTGAATCTGATGCTGGTAGTGTTTCTATTATCTTCTCTCCCTTTTTGAATCTACCACCCTGTATATATCGCACGTGACTCTCAAACTCATCCAGGCAAAATGGCCTAGGTTTATCTCGATCAAACTCCAAAATGTCTGAAACATCTTTACTATCATAAAAATCCGGATCATCAATATTTTCCAGATGCTTCAACGCATCTGAACCAAATTCTCTTGGGCAAGGTTTTACAATTCCAGCAACAACCATTCTTGCGTGAGCAAGTGCTTTTTGAACTACATTGTTTTGGCTAGTAGCACTTTTTTCAGACTTTCCGATAACTAGATTCGTAAACTCATCACTCGCCATTAACCAGTAAGGAAGCTTTATCTCTTCTTGATCATCATCATCTGCTGCAATATCATACGCACGATATTGGACTGCTCTAGCCTTAAAAGCTGAACCATATTCTCCATGGGGGTCAATAACTACTATCTGCGGAGACAACTCTTTACCATCATGTTTATGAGATAGCACACTATGAATAATTGCTGCTACAGTGCCTGATTTTCCTGATCCTGTAGAACCGAGAACAGCACAATGCATACCAAACATCTTATTTATGTTAGCTCTACATGTTGTCGATTCGGATGCACTATAAACTGCAAAAGGGACTAGTGGATCAACGGATTCATTTCTTGAACCTTCTGCTGAACGGTATACAAAAGAAATTTCTTCGCTAGTTAGTAGAAATACACCTTGCTGAGGTAGAGGATAAGTCTTAATACCACGTTTAAAGGACAATTTTGAAATACTGTTATTCCAACTTCCTTCAGCCAATAGCTGTACTTCCATTACGCGTTGATCTGAATCGGCGTTCACAGGCATTCCTGATTCAATTAACTCCTCTGAACGCATTCTGAGCATTGTCACCAAACCAAAAATTATTTTTCGGCCATAGTGAATTTTCACCATGCTACCTATTTGCCCTATAGGATAAACGCGACCGTTGAATGTTCTAGATAGCTCAGAAATTTTATCAGAGATCTCGACTTTAATATTAGTTCCAGATACTTCAACAACCTGTCCTATTTTTAATTCCTCTTCTGATGTAAACATGACTATACCTCACATCCATTTTTTAGTATTGAAGTGACACCTCTAAATGTCCACCAATAATCATCATCTTCTTTTCTTTTAAATGGGCCTTGTTTTCCGACGTATAAACCGTGCAATGAAGCAATAATAATTCTTGATCCAAAACTGGAACTACGCCATCGCTCTAAACATGCTGGTATTCCATCCCTACATTCCAAAAATGCCAACAACACTGTTTTATTTTTTTCTTTAGATAGTGCGAACTCAATTTCATTATTGATGTGATCATCACCAAAGCTGTAACCACAAACAGCTAGCGTATTGCTATTACTAGAATTTAGAGATTTTCTGAAAAGGTCAAACTGAGTAGAAAAAGGGTCTTGTTGAGTTGCAATGTACTTAGTAGCTTGGGGGTAAATTAGAACACGTCGATCTACTTTGGGGTAGCGGTCGTTGTCCCGAACTCTCCAAACATAACCTTTGTCACAGAGAAACCAATCTATCGACCCATGCAACTTGATTAGATTTGCTCGCTGCCCATTTAATGGTACAGGCTCGCCGTATCTTTGGGTGCGATGAGCCACAGCCCCTCCCGTAAATCCATCCCAATATGAAACTTTGTTTAGTGCTAAAGCATCTTCTAATAGAGTGTCATAGTTAGTTGTGAAAATGCTGATCGTTTTCCTTCGCTCATAAACACCTGCAGGAGCATAGTTAAATAGCGTATCTACGAACTCTAAATGCGCTTCGATGTCAACGATTGGCTTAGACAAAGTGCCCTCTTCAACGGTTTCCCCAGCCTTATTTTCAACGTATCCACACCGAATAACATTTGCGATTGATTCTAAAATTAGATTATGTGCAGACTCTAGGCTAGCTAACTCAATTTCACGACCATTAATTTTCGTTTTATTTTCTTTGTTTCTTTCAGCTAATGCAGCGTAGTCTCCAAGGTGACTAAGAACATGTTCTATATGGCAATTTTCGGGCAACTCCTCAAAAAGCGGAGTTATAATTTCTTCATACAGCCCCTTATTACCAGCTTCTAAATCTTTCTTAACTTTGTTGGTCAAAGGATACATTAGTGGCAATTTAGCATCGAAGCTGATCCCAGCCCCCATTAACCAGCTTTGCTCACTACACTTTAGGTGTTCTTCAATTTGCGAAAACAACTCATCATCAATCAATCCATTCATTTTATTTCCTTATTATAGAACTGTGACCATGTTCGCACTGGCAATCACTGCTGCTTTTCTACCTATCTAACATTGGGACATGCTGTACACTTTTTTGCCAACCTCTCCTGAGCTTTTCTAATTTTCTCAAGTTCTTCTACGATAGGATTTCTTTCACCTTCGCTTTGTGCAAATGGGCGTAGATCAATATGACTTTTTTCAACTACTTCTTTGTCCATATAGCTGTAAGATGCTGTGACTACAAACTGTTTGGGCAATGAATGCTTTGACTCACCAAAGATAAGCCAACCTTGACCAAGAGCAAAAAATAACTCTTGGTTTGGCGAAAAACTATCAAAAGTAGATGAAAACGCGCTTACTTCCCTCAAGTTTTTATTAGACTCATCAAACTGATAAAAGTCTTTATCCAGTTCCAGCTTTACGTTTAATGCAGGTGTCTTGCCACTATTGTAGATTTTTAAATACAAGAAAGGAGTATGGGGTCTTACAATAGGTTGAACTACCAAATAGGGGCGAGACATCGCTTCGGTTTGTTCTTTCATCATCTGTACAGAACGCTCACTCATATTCGACATTTTATATGTCAAATATGCGTAAATCCCAGTAACAACGACTAGAATCGCCGTCAGTATTTCCATAACCATAATTTCTCCTGATGCCTAACGCATAAATAAGGTGCACCGTAGGCGTCACCTGGATTCATTTGTTAACTGCTGATTGCAGCCATTGCATCAGCACTTTTTATAAGCATATCGATATGCTTGTTTTCAAACCTTTCCTTAGCCATGTAAACAACATCGATTTCTTTTAGTTTATGGCTTTGACCAATCAGATAATTTTGGTTGTTACCAAATCTCTGCACAAAGAGTTTAACTACTGACTCAGGCGTTGCTGTGGAATAGATTGTGTGAAATATAGATGGATCGAGAATCAGACCAGAAACTTGAACCCATGAGTGCCCATCCCAGCTACCTAAAACATTACCTTTTGCATTATTCAAGGCAGGTAATATTGGTGTATCAGAAAATACAGTTTTATCTGCCACTGTCAAACTACCAGTAACCACTTCTGCATTCATATCTGTATGATCGTTAATGCAAGCTGCCAGCAAAGAACTCATGTATAAACACGAACCATGCAAATGTTTGAACCGTTCAATCAGAACTTCCAATATTTCACATAATTCTGATACTTCTTCTCTCGAAATCATCTGGTTACTCGATTTTGGTTTAGGCAGTTAACGCCGCGCACATGGGTGACGACCGCATCGCGGTTGGCATCCCAGCGAACGTAGGGAGCGAATGGTGCGCCTTGTTAGAAGTTTTTTAGTTAGCAACATTGCTCCCAAGCTCTGGTGCCAAAGCTTCATAGAACTTAGTAGGACCTTTTGTAATAATTTTTGCAATTTCGGCTATTCTGTCTGGCTTTATTTTAGGGCCATAAGCGATAACCTCACGAGTTACAACTATATAATCTTCAAGATGTTTCTCTGCTTCAGTCAGCGCTAGTATTTTTAGGGTCATTCTTGCACGACGAAGAGACTGATTATTGTTAACAATCGCTTGTCGTGCAGCCTCCATATCAATCGCACCAACTAATTGACGCACATGATTACTTACAGCAGTAGTATATGTGCCAATCAGATGCTCGAATTCTGTTATATCTTTCGCGGCCTCAAGGACTAATTCTTGGCGGCGCCTTAGCGATTCCTTGCGGTCATCATTTGAATGATTAAGTTTGGTAATAAAGTAAGTGGAAAATGCGCCAATGACGCCACCCAAAACCGTTCCAACAATAGGAAAGCCTACTTTAACAATGTCGGAATAGAGCTGAATTTCTTCTTGTGTCATCTGCTCTCCATACTTCTAACGCAAAGCTTTGGGGGGGCGGCTGGAGCGCAGCGTAAGCCGTCCCAGCCGCGCATGCGGCGACAATAGCGCCTTGTTAGTCGATTTGTAGATCATTGCTTGGCTTTCCAACTACATAATTAATTCGTTCAACTCTATCACTTAAGCGGTAAAAATAAGCTTGATAAACTGAGAATACGGCCATCAACAAACCTTCACCAGCTTGAGAAACTTTATCAAGTTGTTCTTCTAGTTCACTCAGACCTTGTTTACTCGCGATACGTGCATCTTCTGGGTATGACTGCAGTATAAACTTTGAGCGCTCGGACCACTCCACCAGAGTTTACTGGCTAACGGCTGAACCGAAGGATCTAAAAAACTAACATTTACCCTATGCGCAAATTTGTTTCTAATATTTTTTATGATCCGAAGAATACGTGCATCTTCAATTCTGATGATTCCCAAAAGCAACGCGAGTTGAATCCTTGCACCCATGCTACCTGCAGGCGCACTACCTGATTCATCTAAACCAAGGAATGACTCATATTCTTTTGGGTTATCAATCAGTCGTTTACTAATTAATTCGGCTAGAGCTAAGTCCAAAACACCGGCTGCAACTATTACAAACTCGCGCTCAGATAGATTCCGGTATTCAGAAAATAAGTTGCTTTCACCAGGAAAAACCTCGTCTAGCCATTTTTCAATTTTCCATGCCATACGCTATCCCTGACTGACTAACAGTGATTAGATGGAAGGCGGTACTAATCCGTTAGCAGAGCCTTCCATATAACTCCACCCTGTTTTCATCACCGCCAAGTAAAAAAATCTTTATTAAATCATAATATTACCAGTAACCTTTTGGTGGCTGAACGTATTCGCTTAACTTCCTCTTTTTGCGCTATCATTACTACTGTATAAAAAGTCAGTTAGTAAGCCATGGATGCGCCGCCAAACCAAACCTACGTACAAAAACCAGAACAGTGATGCGTAAGAATCCTACCATACCAGCAGATTGAAACATTTAACATTTGCCATCATCACAGAATGAGCGATTACTCGACGAAACTTGATTTGCTTTGCGCAAAACGCGCTCGTTGCGCCAGACACTGCGTGCATAACCTGCTGATATTTCATTAAATTCAGGTGAGGTGTAATACGTCCATGGGGGATACACACATATCTGTCTTTCTCCCTCCCCGTCGATGACAAAAAAACAAGCCTCCCAGCCACGGGCCGGGGGATACTTGTTTTGGGGGATGGGGGATGGGGGATGGGTGGTGAGAAGGACACCTGAAATAGACGAAGGATGGACTAACCTACTGAGCCGCTGACCGGTTTCGAGTTGGGTTAGTCCATGGCTCCTTGCCCTGCATGGAAAGGTGAACACAGTAGAACCACTGCCAGAACCAAACCGCCGCTGGTTCCTGTTCCTCTCCTGTCCGGTGCGACGGTTACGCAGCCACTGAGACGGTAAACACGCCCATCTGGTAGTAACTGACGAAGTTCGACTCCCACATCGTATAGAGCTCCCTGGCCGACGCTGGTCCCATCTGGCCGTAACGGAGCAGGTAGTATTCTTCGCTCAAAAAGTTGAAGTCGATCTCTTTGACCAACTCCGCCATATCCTCCGGCCCCTGATAGCTAAAGTCCGTCACGTAATCGAACTGCCACAGGTCTCTACGCTTGAGCAGCCGAATTTCCACCGGATGAAACCCGCCACGAACCGGGCCGTAATCCGGGTCTCGGAAGTTGAAGACCAGACTGGATTTCCTCTTCAGCACCATTCCAGATCTAACCAGTTCCTGGTCCAGAATACTCATCAATGCCTGACTGACAGGCAGGGAAAAATCGCCCGCAAATGGGATCGTCATAATCACCTCAGATTGATTGTTTAGGGGGGCCCCCCTTGGACAGGTGAGCACTATGCAGGGGTTATTCGATGGTAGGAGCTACGGTACAGAGCTCATTGGTTAGCGAACCCAAGCGCTCAAGGTAATCAGGCACCAGTTCGTGCAGCATCGGATTGCCGTCTGCCTTCTGGATCAACTTCAGCCCGTCCGAGCGCAGAATGGCTGATAAGAATCCGGCGTTATTGGCACTGCCACCTTTAAACAGTCGCTTCATAACGCTGGATTTAAACGGCTTGTCTGCGGGCAAGGAGCACAACACATCGTCAATCGCCGACAGCGCAATCCACTCCTTGCTATGCAAACCCCCACCCTGATTGCCGGTGATTTTCAGGAACAGCTCGCCGCTCTCTTCATGACGACCGATGGCATAGAAAATCAGCCCTTCTGATCGGGCACTGAGTTTCTCGGCGGTATGGTTGAGCAAGGTGTGTATGGGTACAGGGCCGCCGGGCACGGAGTCTGCGGTGTCGCCGGGTCCAGGCCTGGCCTTGTCGGCGTCAGCCGCAAGGGCTGGCGAGAGGGGGTCGGCGCAGCCGCTTGCTCCGGATGTGAGTGGGGGCTCTGTGGTTGGCGCGGTGTCGGGGGTGTTTGATGCTGCTGCCGTGTTACTGACAGGTTTAGGGGTCTCTTCAACGCGGTTTTTACGGGGTCTTGTCATGATAGTTTCCTTACAACGTCATTAGATAACCGGAGATTGCGATCTCCAGCTCATCGCTAGATGGGTCATAGATAAAGGGTCATAGAAAACGCGATAGCGTGACAGGACCGGCTCCATCACTGTCACAGTGATCTCATTCGGTCTTTCGCGGATTGACGGTGGTGTGACTTAACCGGCAGTGCGGCTAATGCCGAGGTGATGACCGATAAATCATCCAGATAACCGGCAAATGGAATGGGATCTGGTACCACGTCGAACGGATTTACCAGATAAGCCAGCGCACCGATGATGAGCGCATAGCACCAGACCGGCAGATCGCCATCCGTGAGCAGGACATACAAGAGCACGGCCTTTTCCAACAGCTCCTTAATCCCCTTGATCTCTTTTAACTTGCGCATGATGTCGCTATGGCTGGGATTACTCATGGTTCATCGCCTCCAGGGTGGTGTTCAGCGGTGCATCTGAGTGGATCAGCAGGTAAATCCCCGCCCCCTCATCGTTGAGGATGGCCAGCAGCAGACGCCAATCTTCGGATATGGAGAGTTCTTGCTCCGGGTAACGCAAACCGAACATCACCTGATTCTGGGTATGCTGTGGCATGGCCTGGAACTCACTCACCGAGTCCGTCATCTCGATAATGACCAGACTACAACCGGTCGTGTCCCAGAATGCCCTCGCCTCCTCTACTGATGAAAAGGGCTCGATAATTTGCTCCATGACCATTGGGTAAATGTCCGGGTAGGCCGCGAGCAGGGTTGCCTCCGGCCATTCCATACAAGTTTTCATCGTTTTTCTCTCCAATAAGAAAGCCCTTAAGCTCGGCTGAGCTTAAGGGCCTGGGAACTGTGACATGTGGACCAACAGCCGATGTGGCAGCGCTGTCTGGTTATTAATATCTGTTTATAAACAATACCTTTTCGGTCACTCCGCCTGGATCATAGACGAGAGACCTTCGCTGATATTGCGACTGCGCTCAGAGGTCAGCTTTGCATACCGCTGGGAGGATTGAATGCTGGCGTGGGCCAGCTGTGCCTTGACGTCATACAGGCTATATTGACCGGAAGAGACCAAGGCACTGGCGACAGAATGACGAGCCGTATGGAAGCAGACCTCATCGAGGTCTTCGATACCCGCTTTCTGCAACACCCGTTCATAGGCACATCTGGGTTCACCAATGGGCTTGCCCTGACATCGAATATGCTGGCTCGCGAACACATAGGGATTACCGGCTATTCTGGGGAGCTTCTCCAGAATATCGATAGCCAATGTGCTCAGGTAAATGATCCGGCTCTTGCCATTCTTGGTTAGGGGTACGAACAGCGTCTTATCCTCCCAGTTCACATGTTCCCATTTAGCGAGTAACACCTCTGATTTTCTTGCCCCCGTCAGGTAGAGCATCGCAATGAAGCTGCCTGCGGCTTGATTGCGATCCTGCAATGCCACCTCAATGACCCGTTTCATCTCTTCAATCGATAGAAAACGCGTCCTGGCATTGTCCTCTTTCAACAGCTTGATCTTGGCCGCCTCGTTGGTGTCCAGAATGCCCCAGCGCACCGCATAGCTGCCCATGGTCTTTAACTGGGCCAGTACCCGGTTGGCGGTACTCGGTGCGTAGGCCGTCTGCTGAGGGTTGTTAGGGTGAACCATCTCCGATTGCAACTGCAGGACATCCATCGCCTTGAGCTGTCGGTAACGCATGGCCCCAAAGCGTGGTTCGATGTTGTGTTTAAACCGCTGAATGTCGCTGTTGATCGATCGTTTGCCGATGGTCTTAAGGTGCGGCAAAAAGGTCTGCCAGAAGAACTCCGAAAGGGTGGGCTCAGTTTTGTAGCTATCCCGCTCTGCTACCGGGTCGATGCCTTCTGCCAACATCGCCTTGTACTTGCGGGCAATGGTCCTGGCTTGGCTCACATCAATATCGCCGAATCGCCCCAGGGCGATGCTGCGTTTCTTGCCCTGGAGGGTATAGCGCAGTAGGAAACGCTTACTGCCCTGGCTTTTTCCTGACAAGAGCTTTAAGCCGATGACCTCTGTATCGGAGAACTCCAGTTCAGTAGCGCCAGCCTCTCGTTGTTGTGCAGGCAAAGCCTTGATGGCTGCATTGGTAAAGCGAAATTTGGTCTGCATAGATACCTCCGATGATGGGTTGGATCATGGGATTAATATCTGTTTCAAAGGGGGTTCAATGCGGGTTTAGGAGGGAGTGAAGAGGAAGGGGTAACGGTGAGCGGCACTTGTCTCAGCACCAGAGACAGACCCCGGAAAGGCCCGGAGCGCAGGCCAACCACGTGTCCTTGGCTATGTTGGGACGAAGTGCAGGTTGTTCGCAACAAGTCGCAGGAAGTAGTAAGTCGCTTAGACAAGAAATGGACAAGAAAGGAAAAGTTGGAGAGAAATCTTGGAGAGAGTTAAAAACAAAAACGACGCAATAAAGCGTCGTATCTGTTTAATCTGAAAGGCTTTTTTCTTTAATCTTAATGGTGCCCGAGGCCGGAATCGAACCGGCACGACGCGAACGTCGAGGGATTTTAAATCCCTTGTGTCTACCGATTTCACCACTCGGGCACCGCAATCGGTATCAAGTCCGCGCGGCGGGCTTGTCAATATGGAGGCACGTTCCGGAGTCGAACCGGACTAAACGGATTTGCAATCCGCTGCATAACCGCTTTGCTAACGCGCCATGCAAAAGAGAGTTGGCTCTCGATTGTCTGAATTTGGAGCGGGAAACGAGACTCGAACTCGCGACCCCGACCTTGGCAAGGTCGTGCTCTACCAACTGAGCTATTCCCGCATCGGTCTGGCTGATTGCCTGACTACGAGGACGCATTCTAACGATGTTCCTCGCTCAGTCAACCAAAAACATTTAATACGCTGATCGTTCGGGTATTTTTTACCCGTCTTCCCTACTTTTAGCCTTTATGACTGCTTCCCGGCCCCAACGGCAGGGAAGCAGTGGTTTCACTCAGGCAAGCTAGAAGCGGGAGTGATAGCTCAGATCGCCCCAGGCGGCCTTCATGTACTGGAACATGGACCAGAAGGTGAGCACGGTCGCCACGTAGAGCAACACATAGGCGAGCCACACCATCCAGATGTCGTATTGCCAGATGAGGCCGGTGAGCGACACCATCTGGATCATGGTCTTCCACTTGCCAATCCAGCTGACCGCCACCGAGGAGCGTTTGCCAAGCTCGGCCATCCACTCACGCAGGGCGGAGATGATGATCTCGCGGCCAATCATGGTCATGGCGGGAATGGTGACCCAGACGGTGTTGTAGTGCTCGACGATGACCACCAGGGCCGCAGCCACCATGATCTTGTCGGCGACCGGATCGAGGAAGGCACCGAAGGCGGTGGACTGATTCAGCTTGCGGGCGAGATAGCCATCGAACCAGTCGGTCGCCGCCGCCAGGATGAAGACGATGGCGGCCGCCACATAGGCCCACTGATAGGGAAGGTAGAACAGGATGACGAAGACGGGGATGAGCAAAATCCGAAAGAACGTCAGCAGGTTAGGAATATTTGTCATTATTTTTCAGCCACTTCTTGTATGCCGCTACATGGTAGCCCCAAGCCGATCACCGATGCAACCGGACAGGTGCCCGCCTTGGTCTATGAATCCATCAACAACCTCAGGATGCCGGTCATTATGGCATTGGCGGGCCCCCTGCGTCACGGCCCTTGTACGTCGGTACGGTGAGTTTCCCCGCTTATAGTGAGTGCAGGACATAGTGGATGGTATGGATTGAACCAACTCCTGGCTGATGCCGAACACTGCGAGCCCTGAACACCGGCTCAGAGCGAATGCAGGGCGTCGTGAATGGTATGGATTGCACCAACTCCTGGCTGCTGCCGAGCACTGCAAGCCCTGAACCCTGGCTCAGAGCGAGTGCAGGGCGTCGTGAATGGACTGAGCCAGCTCCTGGCTGATGCCAGGCACCTTGGCGAGCTCGTCCACCCCGGCCTTCTTCACCTCCTGCAAGCCACCCAGGTATTTGAGCAGGGCCTGACGGCGCTTTGGCCCCACCCCCGGGATATCTTCCAGGGTACTGGTGGTACGGGCCTTGGCGCGCCGCGCCCGGTGGCCCGTGATGGCAAAACGGTGGGATTCGTCGCGAATGTGCTGGATCAGGTGCAAAGCGGGCATATCTGCCGGCAAGTGCAGCTCCTCGTGGCTGTCCCCCAGGATCAGGGTCTCCAGCCCCGCCTTGCGGGTCACCCCCTTGGCGATGCCCACCAAGAGCGGGTATTTGCCGCCGAGAAACTCCAGCTGGCGAGCCAGGATCTCTTCTGCGCGGCGCAACTGGCCAAGGCCGCCGTCGATAAACAGCACGTCCGGCACCTTGTCCGGCTCCTGCAGCTTACCAAAGCGACGCTCCAGCGCCTGCTCCATGGCAGCGTAGTCATCCCCGCCGGTGATGCCGTCGATGTTGAAGCGGCGATATTCGGAGCTGAGCGGCCCCTCCCGGTTGAACACCACGCAGGAGGCGACGGTGCGCTCCCCCATGGTGTGGGAGATATCGAAACACTCCATGCGGGCGATGGGAGTTTCCAGCTCCAGCAGCTCTTCGAGCTGGTTGAAGCGGGCCAGGGTGGTGCTCTTGTGGGCGAGACGCGAGCGCAGCGCCGTCTGTGCATTGATGGAGGCAAGCTTGATGAAGCGGGCCCGTTCACTGCGCGTGCGACTCTGCACCCGCACCTTGTAACCCGCGGTCTCGCTCAGGGTCTGCGCGATGACATCCTCGTCCTCCAGCGCCACGTCCAGCAGCACCTCGCTCGGGATCTGCCGCCCCCCCTGCCCCGACAGGTAGAACTGCAGCAGGAAGGATTGCACCACCTCATCCTGCGGCGTATCCGCCGGCACCTTGGGGAAGTAGCTGCGCGAACCCAGCACCTTGCCCTGACGGATGAAGAGCACGTGGATGCACGCCGTCCCCTGCTCGAACGCTACCCCGATCACATCCAGCTCGTCCAGCACGTTGCCGCTCACCGACTGCTGCTCGGTGACCCGCCGCAGCGCCTGGATCTGATCCCGATAGCGGGCCGCCTCCTCGAAGCGCAGATCGCCGCTGGCGGACTCCATCTTGCCCACCAGTTCGCTGATCACCTGCTGGTTCTTGCCCGCCAGGAACAGCTTGGCGAGTTCCACCTGCTGGGCGTATTCCGCCTCGCTCACCAGGCCAGCCACACAGGGGCCGGCGCAGCGCTTGAGCTGATAGAGCAGGCAGGGGCGACTGCGGTTGGCATAAACGGCGTCCTCACACTGGCGCACCGGGAAGATCTTCTGCATCAGGTGCAGACTCTCGCGCACCGCACCACCTGAGGGGTAAGGGCCGAAATAATCCCCTTTGATTTTTCGGGCGCCGCGGTGGACGCCGATACGAGGATGGCGATGGCCGGTGATGATGATCCAGGGATAGGACTTGTCGTCCCGCAACAGCACGTTGTAGCGCGGCTGGTACTGCTTGATGAGGTTGTGCTCGAGGATCAGCGCCTCGGTCTCGGTGTGGGTCACCGTCACCTGGATGTCGGCTATCTGGCGCACCAGGGTGCGGGTCTTGATGCTGTCCACATTGGTGCGAAAGTAGGAGGCGAGCCGCTTCTTGAGATCCTTGGCCTTGCCCACATAGATGACGGTGCCACCCTCGTCATACATGCGGTAGACACCGCTCTGGTTCGTGACCGCACTCAGAAATGCCTTGCTGTCGAAGAGAGGTTCAGAGGCCGTCATGATGATCCCCACAACAGAGATGGAGGTGGTGGGTCAGGGCACTCGGCAGGGCCTGGCTATCGAAAAGGGGTTCGGGAAGGGGCATCGGCGACTCGGCTCAGGACAAACGAAGGTGTACGGGGGAGATCATACTGCGCCCCCTCGTTTGAACGCAAAGGGACTCTGCAAGCAGAAACCGCGAGGCACAGGGAGCACAAAGTAAAAAGGCGGCTCGGGCCGCCTCTATTTATCCATAAGCGTGCATCACACCCGGTTACAGGGTGTCGGCATCCAGCATGCCGTAGCGAATGGCCAGATGGGTCAGCTCCACGTCGCCATTGATGTTGAGCTTGCTGAACAGCCGGTAGCGGTAGCTGTTGACCGTCTTCGGGCTCAGGTTGAGCTGCTCGGAGATGTCGGTCACCTTCTGCCCCTTGGTGATCATCATCATGATCTGCAGCTCGCGCTCGGAGAGGGACTTGAAGGGGTTCTCGTCCGCCGAGGCAAACTGGCTCAGGGCCATCTGCTGGGCGATCTCCGGGGAGATGTAACGCTGGCCCGAGTGCACCAGCCGGATGGCGTGGATCATCTCGTCCGGGGCCGCGCCCTTGGTCAGATAACCGGCGGCACCTGCCTGCATCACCTTGGTCGGGAACGGGTTTTCTGAATGAATGGTCAGCACTATGATGCGTACATCGGGCCGGATCCGCAGGATCTTGCGGGTCGCTTCCAGGCCGCCGATACCCGGCATGTTCATGTCCATCAGGATCACATCGGGGTGATGTTGCCGGCAGAAGGTCACGGCCGTCTCGCCGCTCTGTGCCTCGCCCACCACCTTGATCCCGCGGACATCCTCCAAAATGCGTCTTATCCCTGTACGCACCAACTCATGATCATCGACCAGGAATACATTAATCACCCATACACCCCGTTTTTTATCTCGTTATATGCCAGTTAGGGTTAACACGGCGTCTTGCATCATAACCAAACTCGGTGATTTGGCAAACCATGGCCTGGAAAAGTTTGAGGCGGTGCACCAATACCGTTTTAAATCAAATAACTATATAAATTTTCAACCCAAAAACGGCGCCCTGAGGCGCCGTTTCGATTCAACTTACTGATTTTTGACTCAGTTGGCCAACAGGGCGCGCACCTTGTCCAGATCGCGCTGGGTATCCACCCCCACCGGTGGCGCTTCCAGCGCCTGGGCGACATGGATCTTCTCCCCGTACCAGAGCACCCGCAGCTGCTCCAGCGCCTCGATTTGCTCTAGCTGGCTCGGCGCCCAGTCCACGTAACGCTGGATAAAGCCGGCGCGGTAGGCATAGATGCCGATGTGGCGCTGGTAGTACGGGCCTATCTGCGCCTGACTCTGGGCGAACCTGTCCCTGTCCCAGGGAATGCTGGCGCGACTGAAATAGAGCGCGTAGCCATCCTTGTCGGTCACCACCTTGACCGCATTGGGGTTGAACGCCTCTTCGGCGTCCAGAATGGGCACGGACAGAGTCGCCATAGGCGCCGTGGCGGCGGCCAGGTTGTCGGCCACCTGACGGATGATGACCGGCGGGATGAGGGGCTCATCCCCCTGCACGTTGACGATGATGGTGTCCGCGGCGAAGCCGTAATGACGGCACACCTCCGCCAGACGCTCGGTGCCGGACTGGTGATCCGGGGAGGTCATGCACACCTCGGCGCCGGTCTGCTCCGTCAGGGGGGCCAGGGCGGCGCGCACCCGCTCGTCATCGGTGGCGACTATCACCCGATCGGCGCCGGACTGCAGGGCTTTCTCCACCACGTGTTGCACCATGGGCTTGCCATGAATGTCCGCCAGCGGCTTGCCCGGCAACCGGGTGGAGGCGTAACGGGCCGGAATGACGACGACGAAACTCATGGCTTCAACTCTTCCAGCGCCAGCGGACGGGCGCGGTTTTCCAGCAGCACCGGGATCCCCTCCTCCAGCGGATAGGCCAACCGATCGAAGCGGCAGATCAGCTCCTGGGGCGCCTTGTCAGATTGCGGTTGATAGTGCAGCTTCCCCTTGCAAACCGGGCAGGCGATGATGTCGAGCAGTTTAATATCCAGTGCCAAAACGAGACTCCTTCAGCGGCGCCCGACGGCAATCATGTCGAGCAATTTAACAGGCATGTCCGGAGCCATAATGAGACTCCTTCGGCTGTGCCCGACGGCGATCATGTCGAGCAGTTTAATATGCAGTCCGGAGCCAAAACGAGACTCCTTCGGCTGTGCCCGACAGCAATCACGTCGAGCAATTTAATAGGCATGTCAGCAACCCCAAACGAGGCGCCCTTCACGGTGCCGGCCTGATATTTGCGCCGGACAACTCGGTATTTTTATCTTAACGAGCCGATATGGCAGTCATTCCACAAGGTAAATGTTGCACCATCAGCACAATAATCCAATCTACTTACCAAACCCAGCGCGAGACACTGCCATAGAGGCCAGCAGAGTATCGAGCAAGGAGGTCGGCAGCTCGGCGCTGACCGGCAGATACCACCAGTGCGCCGGCGCGAAGTCCCGGCACTTGACCGCGTCCTTCTCGGTCATCAGCAAGGGGCGATCGGCGAAGCGAGCCAGCAGCTCGGCGCTGTCGAACGCCTGATGGTCCGCGTAGCCGACGCTCTGCTTGAGCTCATAGCCGAGGCTCTCCAGGGTCGCAAAGAAACGGGGGGGATGGCCGATCCCCGCCATCGCATCGATATCTCGCGGCAAGGGCTCGGCGGCTAACGCGTCGTCCCGCACCCGGCGCGGCGCATCCGCCACCAGTTGCATGGGGTACTCCCCCCTGGCCGGGGTGCCGCCATTGCAGATAATGGCGTCGACCCGCTTCAAGCGGGTCATGGGCTCGCGCAGGGGCCCCATGGGCAACAGGCAGCCATTGCCGAAGCGGCGCACGCCGTCCACCACCACCAGTTCGAGATCCCGGGCCAGGGCGTAGTGCTGCAGGCCGTCGTCGGTGATGATGATGTCCACCTCCCCGCCTTGCTCCAGCAGGCGCACCGCATCGGCGCGCTTGGGGGCTACCACCACGGGGCAGCCGCAGCGCCGGGCAATGAGCACGGGTTCATCCCCCGCCTCGGCCGTGGTGCTCTGCTCATCGAGCCTATAGGGATAATGGGGCGCCTTGCCGCCGTAGCCGCGGCTGACCACCCCGGGTTTGAAACCGCGGGCCTGCAACTGCTCCACCAGCCAGACCACGACCGGGGTCTTGCCGTTGCCGCCGACCGAGATGTTGCCGACGACGATGACTGGCAGGCTGGCGCGGTAGGATTTGAGCCAGCCGCGACGATAACCATAGCGACGCCCACCGCTGATAAGCGCAAACAACAGGGCGAAGGGTGCCAGCGCCCAGCGCCAGCCACTCTTCTCATACCAGAGCAGCTCCAGCATCAGGCCTGCTGGCTCGCGGCGGGTTGGCTCGCCCCGAACTGGATGGCGCGCAGCTGGGCATAGGTGCCCTGCTGGCTCATCAGTTCGCTATGGTTGCCACGCTCGACGATGTGACCCTCGTCGATGACCAGGATCTCGTCCGCCTTCTCGATGGTGGAGAGGCGGTGGGCGATGACCAGAGAGGTGCGCGCCTTGCACAGCTCGTCGATGGCGGCCTGGATGTGGCGTTCGGACTCGGTATCCAGGGCCGAGGTGGCCTCATCCAGCAGTAGCACGGGAGCGTCGCGCAGCAGGGCGCGGGCGATGGCGATGCGCTGGCGTTGGCCACCGGACAGGGACGCGCCGTTCTCACCTATGATGGTGTCGTAGCCGGCCGGCATCTTGCGCACGAACTCGTCCGCATGGGCGATGCTGGCCGCGTGCTGGATCTCTTCCCGGCTGTAGCGATCTTCCGCCGCGTAGGCGATGTTGTTGGCCACGGAATCGTTGAACAGGTGCACGTGCTGGGACACCAGGGCGTACTGCTTGCGCAGCTCGCTCAACTTGTATTCGCGGATATTGACGCCATCCAGCAGGATCTCCCCCTGCTCTATGTCGTAGAAACGGGTAAGCAGGCTGGCGATGGTGCTCTTGCCGGAGCCGGAGCGCCCCACCAGGGCCACGGACTTGCCCGCCTCGACCTTGAAGCTGACGTTGTGCAGCGCCGGGGTCTCTTTGGTCGGGTAGGTGAAGGTGACGTTGCGGAACTCGATCTCGCCGCGGGCACGCTCCAGGGTGCGGGTGCCGGTGTCTTCTTCCGGGGTGGAGTCGAGCAGACCGAACAGGCTCTGGCAGGCGGTGATGCCGCGCTGGAACTGGTTGTTCACGTCGGTCAGGCTTTTCAGCGGCTTGAGCAGCATCATCATGGAGGTGACCATGACGGTGAAGGTGCCTGCGGTCAGGGTCGCCTTGACGCTGTCGATGGTCGCCACATAGAGGAACACGGCCAGGGCGACCGAAGCCACCATCTGGACTATGGGGCTGCCGATGGCATCCGCCGCCACCATCTTCATGGTCTGCTGGCGCATGCGGTTGCTGACGGCGAAGAAGCGCTTGTCTTCCACCTGCTGGCCGCCAAACATCAGCACCTCTTTATGACCCTTGAGCATCTGCTCGGTGGAGGTGGTGATATCGCCCACCGCCTGCTGGATATGGCGGCTGATCTTGCGAAAACGACGGCTGATAAGGCCAATCAGAATACCCACCACCGGGCCCACCACCAGGAAGATCACCGACAGCTGCCAGGAGTGCCAGAACATCAGGCCGAGCAGGCCGATGACGGTGGCCCCTTCCCGCACCAGGGAGACCAGGGTCGAGCTCGCGGCAGAGGAGACCTGACCGGCGTCATAGGTCACCTTGGAGAGCAGGTTGCCGGTGTTCTGGCGATCGAAGAAGCTCATGGGCATGGCCATCAGGTGGCTGAACACCTGTTGCTGCAGCCGCATCACCACATGGTTGCCGACCCAGGCCATGCAGTAGTTGGAGAGGAAGGCCGCGCAGCCGCGCAAAGCGACTATGCCGAGCACGAAGAAGGGCATCCATTTCAGCACAGTGCTGTCGTTGCCGTTCAAGCCCTGATCGATCAGCGGCTTGATGGAATAGACGAAGGTGGTATCCACGGCCGCATAGCCCAGCATGCCGATGATGCCGCCAACCAGTCCCAGCTTGCGATCCCGGACATACCCGAGCAGGCGCTTGAAGACGGGCCAGCTCTCTTGTGAGGTTTCTTGTTGCATGAATAGCCGTTAATAAGGGAAATGACGGGGTATTCTAGCCAAAGCCGGGGCAACCACCAAGCGCCGCCACGCGGATACCATGAACCCGGCGTTCCCATCGGGCCAAATTTCCACCATTTCCTGCCACCGCTGGCAAACAGATGGTAAATCTCGGCTTATTCCTCTGGCCAAAGCTTCGGCTGCCACCAGGCACCACCGCGTCTATACCAAGGACCCTGCTCACGTTCGGCCCGGATCTCTAGCCCGGCATCGCCGAGCTCCACCAACACGGCCCCATCCTGACCGGTCACCCACTGCCGCGCGGCCGCATATCTCGCCACCACCTCGGGGCGGGGAAATTGCCACTGGTTCATATAGCCTGCGCTGTGCACCACAAATTCGGGATGCACTGCTGCCACGAACCCCGGTGTCGAGGAGGTTCGGCTACCGTGGTGCGGACTGACCAGCATTGTGCTGGAAAGCATGCTGGCTGGCCCCTTGCCCTCCAGCTCGAGCAGCCGACGCTCCGCCTCCTTCTCGATATCGGCGCTTAGCAGGATGCGCTGCTGGCCGTCACTTATCTGCATCACACAACCGTCGTTGTTGTGGCCGCCCCCGGGCCGCTCGGGCCAGAGCACGGCGAACTCGAGCCCCTGCCAGTGCCACCGCTGCCCGCGCCGACACAGCTCGGTGCCTTGATCAAACTTGAACGAGGAGAGCTCGCGCCGCACCGGCACCGCCTGCAAGATGGCTTGCCGATTGCCGGCATGATCCCTGTCCTTGTGGCTGATGATGAGCTGGTCCAGCACTCGCACCCCGAGCCGGTTGAGCTGGGGCAAGATGGCGGCATCGGCCATGTTGTAGCCGCCGGGGTAGCGATCGCCGGTGTCATACAGGATGCCCCGCTCCCCGCGGGTGATGAGCACCGACAACCCCTGCCCCACGTCCAGCACCCGCAACTGCCAGGGCACAGGTGCCGGCCAGCAGGCCAGCCCCAGGGCGGCGACCACCGGGATCAGCAGGCTGCGCGCCACCGGCAGTTGCCAGCCCGCCCACAGCAGGATGAGCAACAGGCTGGTGGGCATCAGCCAGCCGGGTACCGGCCACCAGAGCTGCAGATGCTCAGCCAGCAGGCTCAGTCCCCATAGCACCCACTCCAACCCGAGATCCGCCAACCAGAACAGGCCGTGGGCGAGAGTGGTCGACAGGGGGGCAATCAGGACGCCGATGAGGGCGAGGGGGATGATGCCGAGACAAAACAGCGGCAGTGCCAGCAGATTGAGCAACAGGGCCAGCGGCGCCATGCCCTCGAACAGCAGCAGTTGCAGCGGAAGCAGCCCCAGAAGCAGCAGGATCTGCAGCCGCACCAGACCGGGCTTGGCCTCCAGATATCCCGCCAGCAGCAACAGCGCCACCGCCATGAAAGAGAGCCAGAAACCGGCCGAATAGAGGGCGAAGGGGTCCCAGAGGCAAAGCACCACGAAGGCCCACAGCCAGATCCGGTGGCTGGGCCAGTCTCGTTTCAACCAGCGCAGTAGGCTCCAGACCGCGACCATGATGAGCGCCCGCTCGGTCGCCACCGCAAAGCCTGCCAGGGCGCTGTAGGTCGCGGCGAACAGCAGGGAGACCAGGATGGCGCCACGCAACCCGAACAGCCGCCCAAGCCACCAGCCGAGCACCGCCACCAGGGCGATGTGCTGGCCGGAGATGGCGATGATGTGGGTCAGGCCGCTGCCGCGAAAAAGCTCCCACTGCGCATCCGTGATGCCGCTCTGCTCGCCGAAGCTGAGCGCCGCCAACAAGGGGGCATGGGGCAGCCCCTGCCAACCGGCATTCGCCTGCGCCAGCCAGCGATCGCGCCAGCCTGGGGCCGCCGCCTCGGTCTCGACGATCCGGCGCAGGTTGCCGGTGGCGGTGATCCCCTTGCCAAGCAGCAGCCGTCGCCCATCCATTCCCGCCTCGTTGGCGAGGCCGTGGGCAGGCTTGAGGCTGCTCACCAGGGTGATGCGACTGCCGGCGGGGATCGGCGGCAGCGCCTGATAGGCGTTGATCCGCACCAGGGGCGCCGGGGCCAGCGTTCGCTCATCGAGGGATTCCACTCGCAGCAGCAGGCGGACAAATTTATCACCCGGTTTCTCACCTGATGGCTCCGTACTTTGTACCCGTGCGGTTATGATGTGGTTCGTCTGCTCCGCCAGCAGCGCCAGCCAGCCAAGCCGATACGGCAAGCTGGCCTGCATCCAGAGCATGCCGAACACCAGGAACAACAGCCGCCAATGGCGGTAATATGCGAGGGGAATGGCGAGGGACAGCAAGACGCCCCCCCATGCGACTGAAGGTAACCATGGCCAGAGCAATGAGGAGCTTGCCCCCAGGGCAAACGACAACAGACGCAGATCCATGGAGCAAGTATTTAGCAAGGTTTCAATCATGCCCAAACATCTCATCCAGCGCTGGCTACCCGATCAAGACGCGCTCAAGACTCACAAACACCTGAAGATGTTCGGCAGCCTGCTGCTGGATAACAATCTCTGGCATCTCAACCGCCGCAGTGCCTCGGCCGCGGTCGGGGTCGGCCTCTTCATGGCCTGGATCCCGGTGCCTTTTCAGATGTTGCTGGCCGCAGGTGGCGCCATCGTCTGCCGGGCCAACCTGCCACTGGCGGTGGCCCTGTGCTGGGTCGCCAATCCCGTCACCATGCCGCCCATGTTCTATGGTGCCTACAAGCTCGGTTGCCTGCTGCTGGGGAGCCCCTCCCAGGATATCGACATCGAATTCAGCTGGCACTGGCTGAGCTCCGTCTTCGAGACGGTGGCGCCACCGCTGTTGCTTGGCGCCCTGCTGCTGGCGTGCATCAGTGCGCTGTGCGGCTACCTCGCGACCCTTCTGCTGTGGCGGCTGAGTGTGGTGCGCCGATGGCGCCAGCGCCGAGGAGCCCAGGCATGAACCTCTCTCGCTTCAAGCTGGATCCCGACTCCCTGCGCAAGCAGAAATGGTTCGCCCTGTTCGGCGAGCGGCTGTTTGCCCCGGCGCTGTGGCAGGGTGGCCGTCGGGCGCTCTGTGGCGCCATCGCATCGGGGATCTTCGCGAGCTGGGTGCCCATGCCCATGCACTCCCTGGTCGCGGTTGCGCTGGCCCTCATCTTCAGTTTCAACCTGCCGCTGGCCCTGCTGGCGGTCTGGTTCAACAACCCGCTGACCCTGCCCTTCATGTATCTGTGGGCCTATCGCACCGGCTGCCTGGTGCTGCAGCAGACTCCGGAGCCCTTCCACCTCACCTGGTCCCTGCATTGGCTGGAGCACGAGGCGGCCACCCTGGTGCCTCCCTTCCTGCTCGGCAGCCTGCTGCTGGCGGTATTGACCGCCGCCACCGGCGCCCTGATCACCCTGCTGCTGTTGCAACTGACCAGACTGGGCAAGCGCCGCCCCCACACACCCTAAGCCATTGACCCATCACAGGGATGGCAAGCCCTGAGTCCGCGCTGACTGCGTGCCCGGCTTGCCATCGCTTGACTCAACCACCACACTCCTTGTAGCCCTCTTTCCCCTTAACACCATCAGCATCGCCCGATCCTAGACAAGGAGCCCACCATGGCCGAACCGTTGATCCTCGCCTATGCCAATGGCCGTCCCATCTCCCTGCTGCCCGCCCTCGCCAATCGCCACGGCCTCATCACGGGCGCCACGGGCACGGGCAAGACAGTCACGCTGCAGGTGATGGCGGAGGGCTTCTCCCGCCTCGGGGTGCCGGTCTTTCTGGCAGACGTGAAAGGAGATCTTGCGGGCCTCGGGGCCCCTGGCACTCCCTCCTCCAAGATGGATGCCCGCCTCGCCCAGCTCGGCATCGGGGCCCCCGCCTTTGCCCCCTGCCCCACCCTCTGCTGGGATCTGTTTGCCGAACAGGGCCATCCGGTGCGGGCCACCGTCTCCGACATGGGCCCCCTGCTGCTGGCCCGGCTGCTCGGCCTGAACGATACCCAGAGCGGGGTGCTGGAGCTGGTGTTCAAGGTGGCGGACGACGAGGGTCTGTTGCTGCTCGATCTGAAAGACTTGCGCGCCATGGTGCAGTTCGTGGGGGAGAACGCCAAGTTCCTCACCACCCGCTACGGCAATGTCTCCACCGCCTCCGTCGGCGCCATACTGCGCAACCTGCTCACCCTGGAGAGCGCGGGGGGCGATCACTTCTTCGGCGAGCCCATGCTGGATATCCAGGACTTGTTGCAGACCGACCAGACCGGCCGGGGCCACGTCAATGTGCTGGCGGCGGCCAGGCTGACCCAGTCCAGCCGGCTCTACGCCTGCTTCCTGCTCTGGCTGCTGTCCGAGTTGTTCGAGCAGTTACCCGAGGTGGGGGATCCTGAGAAGCCCGTGTTGGTGTTCTTCTTCGACGAGGCCCACCTGCTGTTCAACGACGCCCCCAAGGCGCTGCTGGAGAAGATAGAGCTGGTGGTGCGCCTCATCCGCTCCAAGGGCGTCGGCATCTACTTCGTGACCCAGAGCCCGGCCGATATCCCGGACAGCGTGCTGGGGCAGCTCGGCAACCGGGTGCAACATGCCCTGCGCGCCTTCACCCCGAGCGATCAGAAGGCGGTGCGGATTGCCGCCAACACCCTGCGGGCCAACCCGGCCTTCGATGCGGCCGGTGTCATCACCGAGCTCGGGGTTGGCGAGGCCCTGGTTTCCCTGCTTGATGAGAAGGGTCGCCCCAGCGTGGTGGAGCGCGCCTTTATCGCCCCACCCGCCAGCCGGATCGGGCCACTCACGGAGGCCGAGCGTCAAGCGCTGATCCTGGGCTCCCTGCTCCACGGCCGCTATGAAAAAACCGAGGACAGGGAATCTGCTTTCGAGCGATTGAGTCACGGAGACAAAACCGAGGCCGAGAATAAACCCGACCTGACCCCCGCTCAGTCGACCCAACCGGCGGGCGGAGGCCTGCTCGACGCCCTCAACGGCATGCTGTTTGGCCGCACCGGCCCCCGTGGTGGCCAGCACGACGGCGTGGTGCAGACCGCCGCCAAGAGCGTGGCCCGCACCCTGGGCAACGAGGTGGGGCGGCAGCTGATCCGCGGGGTGCTTGGCTCCCTGCTGGGGGGCAAGAGCCGACGCTGATCCCGCAGACAGACAAAAATAGAAAAGCCCGCCAAATATGGCGGGCTTTTTACGCTGTCGAGTCTGTGATCATCCGGCTCGGGTGATCACCTCAAGCCAGGCTTACAGCACCTTGGCGATGGCATCACACAGGGGATCGATGTTGGAGCGGGTGATCCCGGCCACGCTGATCCGGCCGGAGCCGACGATATAGATGGCAAACTCGCTCTTGAGGCGCTCCACCTGATCCTTGGAGAGACCGGAGAAGGAGAACATGCCGTTCTGCTCGCGGATGAAACCGAAGTCCTGGCTCACCCCGAGGGCCGCCAGCTTCTCCACCAGCAGCTCGCGCATCTCACGGATCCGCACCCGCATGGCGGTCACTTCTTCTACCCACTCGGCATAGAGGGCCGGATCGCTGACGATGGCAGTCACCACGGCGGCGCCGTGTGACGGCGGGTTGGAGTAGTTGGCGCGAATGACGGTCTTCACCTGGGTGAAGGCGACGTCGGCCACGGCCTTGCTCGCGCTGACCAGAGTGAAGGCACCGACCCGCTCGTTATAGAGGCCAAAGTTCTTGGAGAAGGAGCTCGCCACCAGCAGCTCGTCGTGGCAGACGGCGAAGATGCGCAGACCCTCGGCGTCTTCCTCGATGCCACGGGCAAAGCCCTGATAGGCGAAGTCAAACAGCGGCAACCAGCCTGCGGCCGCGCTCTGTTTGGCCAGGGCCTGCCACTGCTCGGTGGTGGGGTCTATGCCGGTCGGGTTGTGGCAGCAGCCGTGCAACAGCACCAGATCCCCGGGTTGCACCTCGGAGAGGGACGCCTGCATGGCGGCAAAGTCCAGCCCCTTGGTGGCGGCATCGTAATACTTGTACCACTTCACGGTGAGGCCGGCGGACTGGAACACGCTGACGTGGTTGGCCCAGGTGGGATCGGAGATCCAGATGGTCTTGGCCAGGCCGTTGCGCACCACGAACTCGGCGGCGATGCGCAGGGCACCGGTACCACCTGGCGCTTGTGCCGTCTTGGCCCGGCCGCTGGCAACCAGTGCGGAGTCTTGCCCGAACAAGAGTTGCTGCACGATGCGACCGTATTCGATGTTGCCTTCGATGCCGAGGTAGTTTTTGGTCTTCTCGTCGCTGAGCAGCTTCTGCTCGGCCTTCTTGACGCAATGAAGGATGGGGGTGGCGCCGGTCTCATCCTTGTAGATTCCGACCCCCAGATTGATCTTGTGGCTGCAAGTATCGGCACGGAAAGCTTCGGTCAGGCCCAGGATAGGATCCGCTGGGGCGGCAACAACCTTTTCAAACATGGTAGTCCCTGTATTCCATTGAATGTGTGGGGTGTCAGGCGCTTTTTTGAAACAAAAAGCAGCAAACGAAAAGCGGCGGACAAAAACGCCAGATTGGCAAGCGTTCCGTCAACTCTTTATACCATCGCCTTCCGTAGGGGAAAACCGCTTTTTCGAGAGGCACTGCGGCCATGTCAGCCAATGGCATGCCAGTCGGGTGCCAGGGCGCACGCCTCGGCCGACAAACCACGGTTTGATTCGATCAGATCACTGCACAGTGCCAGCAAGGGTCGCGGGATCCGGCTCGGCTCCCAGGGACGAGAACCCTGCAAGGGGGCGGCATAGGCCGCCTTGATGGGGGCAAGTGCCCGCGGCAGCCACCAGCTGGGCGGGCGGCCCAGTCGCTGGGCCAGCACCTGTACCCTGTCCACGCCGGCGGGATCCAGGGCGGTGAGATGGCTCCAGAGGGTGTGGGGCGGCAGCGCGGCGATCAGGGATTGCAGGGCGCCGGGCTCCAGCGCCGGGGCCCACACCAGCAGGACATCTTCCGGCAGCGCCAGCTCGGTGAAGATGCCGACGGAATCCGTGCTGATCACCCGCTGGATGTCCCCCTCTCCCCACAGGATCTTGCCAAGCCCCGCCAGGGTACGCGCAGGCAATGCCACCTCCCCCAGAGTCTGCAGCCAGGGCGTCGCATCGAGCAGGGTGCCGCCGCTGAAGAACAGGCTGAAGGGGCGAGCGGCACGCAGCCTGAGCGACTGATCGCCGCACAACCTGATGCCCTTGTCTTCAAAGTTGATCTGCTCAACCGGGCTGAACGCTCCCTCCCCCTTGCGGTAGAGCGCCGCCAGCACCCGCTCGTTGACCCGCTCTCCCAGCTGCCAACCCTGGGCCTGCAACCACTCCTCCGGCTCAGGTGGCGCACAGCTCATTTCGGCCAGCATCAGCTCGCGGGTGAGGTAGCGGCGGCCGGCCGGGGTCAGTTCATAGCGGTGATTGCCGAGGGTGATCAGCAGCTGGTTGTCCCTGAGCATGCCGATCAGCGGCTGCCACTGGCGGCCACGAAGAGCCAGCGGAGCCTCGGTCAGCAGTTGCCGGGCCAGTGCTTGCCACTCGGGGTGACTGAAATCGATCAAACGCATCCTTCCCTGTGGGTCGACCATCTTTCAACGAATTGAATAATCTAGCGATTTACGGGAAGCGAGCCAAGGGTAAAAAAGAGACAACGTGAACTGGCGCAGGGGGAATGACGGACAGAGGAGGTAACAGGACGACGGACGACAGATAAAACAAAACGGCCAAGCAAGCTTGGCCGTTTATCCACTAACTCAGTGCTAAGACTGGATTAGAAGTTATATTGCAGAGCAACAGTGAACTCGTCGTCCAGGTCGTCGATACCCTGGATTTTGTACTCGGTGTACGCCTTCAGCTTGGAAGTGAAGTTGTATTGAACACCCAGCAGAGTTTCGTCAACCTGGTCTTCGTAGCTGGTCTGAGTGGTGTTGTTCTTGGCTTCCTTGAAGTTGTAGCCAGCCAGGAAGGTCCAGGCGTCTACGTTGTAGGAAGCAGCCAGCTCGTAACCACGACCCTTGCCTTCGAAGCTGGTGGTGTCGTTATTCAGCTCGCCCTGGGTGTAAACACCGGCGAAGTAGAAACCGTTGATAGCGTAGTGTGCGCCCAGAGCCCACTCAGACTTGTCACCGCTGTCAGTACTGGTCTTGCCTTCCAGATCGGAGTAGGCATAACCGGCATTGAAGCCCAGACCGAAGTCGAAGTCGTAACCGGCGGCAGCTGCATAGCCGTAGTTGCGCTTAACATTCGGGAAGATAGTCTTCTTGATATCACCACCAACATCGGCAATCTTCTCGACAGTATCATCGTTGGTCTGATAGGACAGCTTGCCCTTGAAACCTTGATAGCTGTTAGAGTAGATGATCTGACCTTCTTGGCGACCGTCGTAGTAGTTACCGGCATCACCCCATTCGTTGAAGATATCGGTCGGCTCCAGCACGTCGTAGAACGCGGTGTCGGTTTGGCCGAAGATGATCTTGCCGTACTGGGTACCATCGAAGCCAACATAGATATGACGGGAGTCAAACTTGTTGTCGGAGTTCTCGGCAGAAACTTGCCACTCGGTTTTGGCGATACCAGACCAGGTGTTGTTCAGAGCAACTTTACCGGACCAACCCAGACGGGAGGTACCGATCAGTTCGCTATCAACATCAACCGAGTTGCCATTGTCGTCGAGCTTATTGTGGTCTGCGTAGTAGTTAGCCTGAACACGGCCGTAGATATCAAAAGAGGTGCCGTCTTTGTCATAAACGACCGCAGCGTTAGCAGCAGAAGCGAACAGAGCCGGGATTGCGATTGCCAGAATTGTCTTTTTCATAGTTGTTTCCAATGCCTACTGTAATTAAACACTAAGTCCTTGTTATTCCCTGTGTTAGCGATGTTCTTTGCATCACTATGGCGCCGAGACTATCACCGGGTTTTCCAATCCGCAATGAAAAAACTTTGAACTTTTTGCGAAAAGCATAGTCATAGCGAAAATTTTGTGAGCTGAATCCCACATTGTTTACCCCGTCAGGGAAAACGTTTACAGCGATAGTCGCTGCCTGAATCGCCACTTTATGGTGGTTTATTGCACCGCAATGAGTCCGCATACTATAAGTGCAATGTTCGAGCATCGGAGCCTGCCTCCGCTTGCCTCGACCCCGCCCGTCTGTTGCGGGTATCCTGTGCGCATTCACCTCCGATACGGTCACGCCCCATTCATGCTATCAACTCGCCTCAAAGCCACCATTCGCAATACCTATCGCCAGATTGCCGATGGCTTACCCGGTTTTGTGCCGCGCAAGGAGCAGAATTTTCTGGTGGCCGAAATCGCCAAGACGCTGACCGGTGAATACGACCGGGCTCGTCGCATTCTGGTGGCCGAGGCGGGCACCGGCATCGGTAAATCCCTCTCCTATGCCCAGGGTGCCATCCCGGTGGCGCGCCTCACCCAGAAAAAACTGGTGATCTCCACCGCCACCGTCGCCCTGCAGGAGCAGTTGATCCACAAGGACCTGCCGTTTTATCACCGCCACAGCGAGCTGCCGTTTCGCTTCATGCTGGTCAAGGGGCGCCAGCGCTATTGCTGCGAACACCTGCTGGAGCAGGCCGCAAACGGCGTCGAGATGGCCAACTTCGAGCTGGATTTCGGGAGTTTAAGCAAGCACAAGCCCTCCGATGCCGACAAGGATCGCTATCAGGCGCTGTGGCAGGCCTACACGGACGGGAAGTGGGACGGCGATAGAGACAACTGGCCCAAGCCCATCCCGGACCTGTGCTGGGAGCGGATCGCCGCCGATCGTCACAGCTGCAACAAGGCCCTGAGCCACCACCAGCACTGCCCCTTCCACCGCGCCCGCAACGACATGGACGCAGCCGACGTGCTGGTGGTCAACCATGCCCTGCTGCTCTCCGATCTCACCATGGGAGGAGGCATCATCCTGCCCCCCCCGGACGAGTGCATCTACGTGCTGGATGAAGCCCACCACCTGCCCACCATCGCGCGGGATCACGGCGCTGCCTCGGCCAGTGTCAAGGGTTCCCGTCGCTGGCTGGAGAAACTGGTGCAGAGTGCCGGCAAGCTGGCCCGGGCCCTCAACAAGGAGAGCCTGCTCGATCCCCAGCTCAAGCTGCAGGATGCCCTGGCCTCCCTGCAACCTGATCTCAAGGCGCTGGAGCAGTGGCTCGGCAGCAACGAACACCTGTTTGGCCACGAGCAACACTGCCGATTCGCCGATGGCGTCTTGCCAGATCCGCTGCCCATGCTGGCGGAAAATCTGAAAGAGGCGAGCAAGAAGGCGCTGCGCGCCCTGGACCGGATGCAGGGTGCCATCGGCGAGGCCCTCAAAGACGGCGAAATCCGTCGCAAGGAGGCCGAACCCCTGCTGGCCGAGAGCGGTTTCCACCTGCAGCGACTGGAGAGCTTCTGCGCCCTGTGGGAGATGCTGAGCCGCCACGTGCCGACCGGCAAGACGCCGATGGCGCGCTGGATGGTCAAGGGGGAGGATGGCGACATCTGGCTGCACGCCTCCCCCATCGAGGTGGGCTATCTGCTGGAGGAGTGGCTCTGGTCGAGGTGCCTCGGCGCCGTGCTGGTGTCGGCCACCCTCACCGCCCTCTCCTCCTTCAGCTATTTCCGCCATCAGGTGGGGCTGAAAGAACACGATGGCACCCGCTATCTGCGCCTGCGCTCCCCCTTCGATTACCACAAGGCCGAGCTCTATCTGCCGAAGATGGTCAATGAGCCGAGCGCCCCTGCCTTCACCCAGGAGCTTGTCGAAGTACTGCCACGCCTGCTGGCGGGCAAGGAGGCGAGCCTGGTGCTGTTCTCCTCCTACAAGCAGATGAACGAGGTGGCACAAGGGCTGCGGGCCAAGGGTCTCTCCCTGCTGGTACAGGGGGAAGCGTCCCGCAGCGCCCTGCTGACACTGCACAAGCAGAAGTGTGACGGCGGCCAGGCCAGCATCCTGTTCGGCACCGGCAGCTTCTCCGAGGGGCTGGACCTGCCCGGCCACTACCTCACCAACCTGGTGATCACCAAGCTGCCGTTCGCGGTGCCGAACTCCCCGGTGGAGGAGGCCACCGCCGAGTGGATCGAGCAGCGCGGCGGCAACCCCTTCCTGCAGCTGACGGTGCCGGAGGCCTCCCGCAAACTCATCCAGGCCTGCGGTCGTCTCATCCGCAAGGAAGCCGATCGGGGCAGGGTTACCATACTCGACCGGCGCCTGCTCACCAAACGCTATGGCAAGGGGCTGCTCGACGCCCTGCCTCCCTTCACCCGACGGATCGAATAAGCCGTACGATCGACTGGCGGCGGACAACTTGAAGATAAAAAACGCGAAAATCCCCGGCGGGAACGCCATAAACGGCTATTGCCGCCCTGTGGCAAACCTGTAAAAATGAGCCCCTATTTTTCAGTGGGCACTTGCCTGACTGTTCAAGGAGATGAAATGAAACTGACTGTTCTGGTGCCAGCCTTGGCTGGTCTGTTGTGGGCAGGTAGCGCCCTGGCTGTTAGCCAACTGGAAATAAGCAATCCCTACGTCACTCAATTGCTCGATGGTGAGTCCATCAACCCCAAGTTGCTTGACAAGACCAGCAGCTTCCCCATCAGTGCTGGCAAGCACCAGCTGGTGGTGGCCTTCGAAGGCAACTACTCCAACCGCAGCGACACCAAGCTGGTGACCGCCGAGCCCCTGGTGATCAACTTCACCGCCGCCGACAACCAGACCCTGGTGCTGGACTACAAGAAGCCGCGCAACGAAAGCGAGGCCAAGCTGTTCGTCAAGGATCAAAAAGTGGTCCTCAAAGACAAGGCCAGCGGCCAGGTGCTGGAGAGCGAGCAGTTCGTCATGCCAAAAGTAGGTGGCTTCCAGCTGACCCGCGACTACCAGCAGGAGCTGCTGAAGATGGGCAAGGCCTTTAATCAGCCAACTACAGTGGCCGTCTCCACCGCCGCCGTGATGGCCGCCGCCAGCGCGCCGGTCGAAGTGGCGCCAAGCAAGGCCCAGAGCAACCCGGAAGCCCTGACCCAGCTGCAGAGCTGGTACAACAAGGCCGATGCGGAGACCCGCAAAGCCTTCCAGATCTGGGTGATCCAGCAGCAATAATGGCGCTCGCGTGCCAGCAAAAAGGGGAGCCCAGGCTCCCCTTTTTCATACCTTGTTGAGCCGAGACTATGTCCTTTCGCATCTTCCACCACCGCAGCTACTCCTCCCTGGCACTGCCCGAGCGCCACCGCTTCCCCCTGGCCAAGTATCAGGCACTCCATGATGCCCTCTCGGAGCAGGGTTATCCGCTGGCACTGGCCTCCCCCGCCAGCCGGGAGCAGCTAGCGCGCGTCCACGATGCTGACTATGTGGACGCGGCCCTCGCCGGCCGGCTCGATCTGCAGGCCATCCGCCGGCTCGGCTTTCCCTGGTCTCCCATGCTGATTGAACGCACCCTGCACTCGGTCGGGGCCACTATCGCCGCCAGCCGCCACGCCCTCGAGCACGGCTGCGGCCTGCAGATCTCCGGCGGCTACCACCATGCCCACCGGGACTTTGGCAGCGGTTTCTGCCTGTTCAACGATCTGGTGATTGCGGCGCAGGTTTGTCTCGACGAGGGGCGCTGCGATCGGGTGCTGATCCTGGATCTCGATGTTCATCAGGGGGATGGCAGCGCGGCCCTGTGCGCCGGCAGCCGTGACATCATCACCCTCTCGTTGCACGGGGAGCACAACTTCCCCCGCGACAAGCCGGCCTCCCACCTCGATTTCCCGCTGCCCACCGGCATGCAGGATGACGCCTACCTCAGCACCCTGGCGCAGGCGCTCTCGCTGGCGCTGCGCCTATACCAACCCGATCTCATCCTCTATCAGGCCGGGGTGGATGTGCATCAGGCCGATGAGCTCGGTTACCTCGCCTTGAGCGATGGGGGCGTGCGCCAGCGGGACGCCATGGTGTTCGATTGTGCCAAGCAACATGGCCTGGCCATCGCCGCCGTGCCGGGTGGCGGCTACCGGCGCGACTGGCAAAAACTGATCCCGCTGCACCTGTCCCTGTTTGAGGAGGCGCGGCGCCACTTTGGCTAGACCGCGCCGTCGCGTGCCTATGACTTCCCACATTCCAAAAAGAAGAGGCGACCCAGGGTCGCCTCTTCTTTATATAAAGCACAACAGTGTTCTACCGCGTTTTTTCCCGCCAATCAGGCCTACCCGTTACAGACTTTTTCGTTGCGCCCCTTGAGTCGTCAGGCATGGGCCACCGGCGTCGGATGCTCGCCCATTTTACGTAGCAGCATCAGCAGGTAGACAAGGGAGACGCCGGCGATCATGACAAACAGCAGCTTATCCGAGTAGTGCTGCATCAGCAGCGAAGTAAAGGTCGGGCCGAGCAGGCTGCCGATGGTGTAGCTCAGCAGCAGCGCCTGGTTCATCGCCACCAGCTGATGCTGTTCAACCTTCTCGCAGGCCCAGGCCATGGCCACCGGATAGAGCGTAAAACCCGCAGCCCCGAGGATAAACAGCGCCGGGCCCATGGCCGCGTTGCCGAGCATCGCCATGGCCCCCAGGATCACCACCAACACCTGGACCCGCAACACGGGCAATCGCCCGAATCTGTCCGCCAGGCGACCGATGGGCCACTGCCCCAGGATGCCGGCGCTCACCATTACCGCCATCCAGAAGCCGATGCCGGCATCACTCACTCCCTGATGGTTCAGATAGAGCGGCATCAACCCATAGAGGGATCCCAAGACGATGCCGGAGATGATGCAGCCGTTGACACCGAGACGGGCCTGACGCAGGCGCAGCATGGGCCAGACCAGGGTGGTGGCCTGATGCTCGCCGCGCTCGTGCACGATGCGAGTGAACAGCAGTGGCAAGATGGCCGCCAACACCAGCGCCGTCACCCAGGGCAGCACCTCCATCAGGCCCGTCGGCACCTTGCTGACCAAAAGTTGCCCCAGCACAGTGCCCACGTAATAGACCATCATGTAGGCGGCCAGCAGGCGGCCACGATTGCGGGAGGTGCCGCTGCACATCAGCGCGCTCTCCACCACCACCCAGATCATGGCGCAGCCGACCCCGGCGATGAATCGCCATGCGAGCCAGCTCCAGAAGCCGAGGGTGATCCCTAAGCCGACACAGCCGGCGGCAAAGATCAGGGACGCCAGGTAGTAGCTGCGGTTGAACCCGACCCGTTTGATCAGCGCCCCCGCGAGCAGGGTCCCCAGCAGGTTGCCACTGAAATAGGAGGAGCCGACCATGCCCACCTGCCAGGTCGGCAGTTTTTCATGGGCAAGCCAGAGCGGCACTAGTGTGTTCAACACCGCGATGGCCAGGGTCAGCAGCAGCAGGCCACAGAGCAATAACAGCACTGGTCGGGTGTAGATGGTCATGGGGGAAACCCTGAAGAGAGGCAAAATGCGAGCGCATCATGCCACCGCCGATTGGATTGTCAATCTGCCTGAGATGGCCCGAGCGGCTTTTTTTCATCCAGCGGTTTTAGCCGCTAATCTTCACCGCGAAGTGCCTGCTCGACGCCAAATTTATCTTCTTTATTGACGAGATATTTGACTGAAAAAGAATGTAAATTCATGCCAAAGATGCTAGCTAAAGCATAAAGATAAAGACGTGCTGTTGCTGCCCAGCAGTGAGGCAGGTCAAACACAAATCAGTCGATGACATCGACTGGCAGCAGCTGCTCCCCCTGCCCCTCGCCCCGTTCGAGACGGCACACCCTAGTGTCGGCCGAGGTGCGTCACTGCCTTGCCTGGCAACTGTGCTGACCCCAGCCCTGACCATGGACATCAAAAAGAAGAGGCGACCCTGGGGTCGCCTCTTCTTCATACCAAGCACAATGGCGGCTATTTCTGACGCTTCTTGGCGTACTTGCGACGGGCGCGCGCCTGGCGCTCCTCTTCCCGCTCGGCCTTCTCTGCAGCCTTCTGCGCGGCGTCGGCCTCGGCTTCCACTATCTCGGTGCTCACCATCTCAGGCGTCTCCAGGGAGATGCGCCCCAGCAAGCCGGAGCGGAACTCGTTGACCAGGATCTCGGATGCCTTGTGCAGGTCAGCCAGGCCGCCCTTGCGCACGAAGGCGCGCTGGCGGGCGATGAGCTCCAGCAGCTCTATCTCGGTCTCTGGCAGATCCGCAATCTGGTAGCGTGCCTTGATGCGCTCCGGATAGGCCTTGATGAAGTAATCGGCCGCGAACATGGCGATGTCGGCGTAGTCGAACACAGTGTCTTTGATGGCGGCGGTGATCGCCAACCGGTAACCGCAGGAGGGCGGGTTCAGCTTGGGCCACAGGAAGCCCGGGGTATCGGTCAGGATGACGTTGTTGTCGAGCTTGATCCGCTGCTGGGACTTGGTCACCCCCGCCTCGTTGCCGGTGCGGGCTATGGTGCGCCCGGCCAGGGTGTTGATCAGGGTGGATTTACCCACGTTGGGGATGCCCATGATCATGGCGCGCACCCCGCGCAGGTCGAAGTTTCTGTCCGGCAGCATCTCGTGGCACAGGGTCAGCAGCGCCTTGATCTTCTCCGGCTCCTGCTGGGTCAGTGGCAAGGCCTTGATCCCCTTCTCTTGTTCCATGTGCGCCACCCACAGCTCGGTGATGGCCGGATCGGCGAGATCCGCCTTGTTCAGCACCTTGATCACCGGAGTATCGCCGCGCAGCTCGGGCACCAGCGGGTTCTCGCTGGAGAAGGGAATGCGGGCGTCGAGCATCTCGATGATGACATCGACCTGGGGCATGACCTCGGCAATCTCTTTGCGGGCCTTGTGCATGTGGCCTGGGAACCAGTTGATGGACATATCCGTGACTCTCTGTAAGGACTGCGGGCGCTCTGTGGCTGGCGGCTGTGACCGGCAACAAAAACGGCGAGCGATGGTGGACGCCGGGCGTCACCGGACATCAATCATAGGGGCGCGCATTCTACCCGTTGGCGCCCCGATTTGACAGGCCATTCTAGCCGGATGGACGGGAACCTCCAAGCCGCTGGGCGAGCCGGCATGACAGACGTTTGGCTCCAAATCCGTGAATAAGTGATTGATACAGAATCACATTCGGCGGGTACCTTCACCGGATTGTCATCGAATTCCACTAAAAATGTCATCCCCTGCCTCTAGGCTGCGCTCAGGTTTTACAAGGAGCGAACCCCAATGAGAAAAATGGCAGGACTTGCATTGATGATCGGCGCCGCCCTGGCCGCCGGCTGCAACTCCACAAACGACAGCACCACCCCCGAGCCCAGCGCCAAGAACGTGATCTTCTTCTTGGGGGATGGCATGGGCCTCAACACCTTGACCGCGGCCCGCATCTACGGCGTCGGTGAAGAGGGGGATCTCACCATAGATACCCTGCCCCAGACGGCCTTCATCAAGACCTTCTCCCACGACTCCCAGGTCACCGACTCGGCCCCTTCCATGGCCGCCTACATGACCGGGGTCAAGAGCAACAACGGCGTCATCAGCATGGACAGTGACGCCACCCAGGAGAGCGACTGCAGCAAGAGTGCCGGCAAGCCGGTCACCACCCTGCTGGAGCTGGCCAAGGCCGATGGCCGCGGCACCGGCGTGGTTACCAGCACCCGGGTGACCCACGCCACCCCGGCCGCCACCTATGCCCACATCTGCAACCGGGATCTGGAGGCGGACATCGCCGCCCAGCTGGTACCGGGCGGTGCCGGCTACAACGGCAACCTCAAGGAGGGGTTGGACGTGGTGCTCGGGGGCGGCAGCAGCTTCTTCCTGCCCACCGCCGACAAGGGCAAGCGTACCGATGGCCGCAACCTCATCGACGAGATGCAGGCCAAGGGCTATCAGTTCGCCAGCACTCTGGATCAGCTGAACCAGGCCGATGCCAGCAAGCCGCTACTGGGACTGTTTGGCTCTAGCCACATGAAATACGACCTGGACAGACCGGCCAGCGAGCCGTCCCTGGCCCAGATGACCCTGGCCGCCATCAAGCAGCTCAAGGACAAGGAGAAGGGTTACTTCCTGATGGTGGAGGGGGGCCGCATCGATCACGCCCTGCACGACACCAACGCCAAGCGTGCCCTGCAAGATACCCTCGCCTTCGACGACGCCATCAAGGCCGCCATCGACGAGGTGAAGAAGACAGACCCCGAGCTGAAGAACACCCTGATCGTGGTCACCGCCGACCATGACCACACCCTGGTGCTCAACGGTTATGCCAAGCGCACCGGCAAGACCACCGCCAGCAATCCGGGGGTACTGGGGCTGGTGAAGAACTACGAGACCGGTGAACCCAGCAAGGATGCCGACGGCATGCCCTACACCATCATCGGCTTTGGCAACGGCTACAACCGGGTGGATGGCCCACGCAGCAGCGTGGCGGCCCTCGACGACGCCACCGTCTCGGCCAACGACTATCACCAGGAGGTGGTGGTCAAGGTGGGAGAGATTGGCAACGAGACCCACGGCGGCACCGACGTCTTCCTCGGCGCCATCGGCCAGGGGGCTGACAGCTTCCACGGCTCCCTCGACAACACTGCCGTGTTCGGCAAGATCAAGGCTGCGGCCAAGCTGTAAGGGACTATAGGATGAAAATCATCATGAAAAAGACGCTGGTCTGCACCGCCCTGCTCGGCGCCCTGAGTGGGCTTCCCCAGGCTCAGGCAAGCGATGCCAAGAACGTGATCCTGTTTATCGGTGACGGCATGGGCCCCACCGTCCTCACCGCCACCCGGCTGTTCAAGGTGGGGGAAGAGGGGGATCTGGAGATCATGAAGCTGCCCCAGAGCGCGCGCATCAAAACCTTCTCCAACGACGCCCAGACCACGGATTCGGCCCCCTCCATGGCGGCCTACACCACCGGCGTCAAGATGAACAACGAGGTGATCGCCATGAGCAGCGACACCAAGGCAGTGGCCCCCGGCAAGGATGCCAACGGCAACAAGGGCGTCAACAACTGCGCCAGCGACAACGGCACGCCTGTGCCCACCATACTGGAGCTGGCCAAGGCGGCGGGTAAATCCGTCGGCGCCGTCACCACCACCGAGCTGACCCATGCCACCCCGGCTGCCACCTACTCCCACATCTGCCACCGGGATGCGGCCTACGCCATCGCCGAGCAGGCGGTGCCGGGCGGCGCCGGCTTCAACGCGGCGCTCGGGGACGGGGTGGACGTGCTGCTCGGGGGCGGTGCCAACCACTGGACCCCCTACAGCGCCAGCAACAAGGGGGGCCGGGCCGATGGCCGGGATCTCACCGCCGAACTGAGTGCCCAGGGCTACAGCTACGTCACCACCCAGAGCGATCTGGCCAAGGTCAACAGCGGCAAGGTGCTGGGTCTGTTCAGCGCCAAGTCCCACCTCGACTACGAGCTGGACCGCGTTGCCAAGGGCGCCGCCAACACCCAGCCGTCCCTGTCCGAGATGACCGCCAAGGCGATCGATCTGCTGAGCCAGAACAGCCAGGGCTACTTCCTGATGGTGGAGGGGGGCCGCATCGACCACGCCCTGCACGCCACCAACGCCAAGCGCTCCCTCACCGATGCGGTGGCGCTGGACGAGGCGGTCAAGACGGCGCTGGGCAAGGTGGACTTGAGCGATACCCTGATCGTGGTCACCGCCGATCACGACCACACCATGACCATCAACGGCTACTCCGCCAAGGGCAACAAGGTGCTGGATCTGGTCAAGAACGCCGACGGCTCCACCCAGAACGACGTGGATGGCAAACCGTTCACCACCCTGGTATTCGGCAACGGCCCGAACCGCCAGGACCAGCGCCCCACCCTCACCAGCGATCAGGTGATGGCGGACGACTATCTGCAGGAGACTGGCGTCAAGCTCGGCGCCGAGACCCACGGCGGCGGCGACATCATGCTGTTCGCGGGCGGGGCCGGCAGCGGCAGCTTCAAGGGCACGCTCGACAATACCAAGGTGTTCGGCAAACTGCGGGAGGCGCTCGGCCTGTAAGACCCGGGGGCCCGGCTGCCAAGGCGCACGGGCCCCCGCTCTTTCGAGCGACGATATGATGAGAATATTGCTCCCCTTGTTGCTGCTCGGCAGCACCCTCTTCCCCCAGGCGCAGGCCGACGAGGTACCCGACCTGGCGGCCCGCATCCGCTATCAGGACAGCGTTACCAGCAGCGATGGCGTCACCAAACAGCAGGAGTGGCAGGAGAGGTGGATACGGGTCGGCGACCAGGTGTGGAGCCAGCGGCTGATCCCCCTGCCCCTGGCCCGTGCCTATCACGCCACCCACGACGCCAATCCGGGTCACAAACACTTCACCCACCAGATGGCGGCCCGCTGGGTCAGCCGCACCGAGGATGGCGAGCTGCAACTGCGCTACGCCGACGCCTGGCACAATCAGCTGGTGGAGGTACCTGCGGAGGAGTACGGCCAGGTCGCCTTCAAACCCGACTGGGCGCGCATCCGCCACCTGGTGGATCCGGCCCTGCTGCAGGACATGACCCCCCTCGACGAGGCGGCCCCCAAGCAGGCGCGCTGGTACGAGAAGCGCGAGGGCAGGCAGCGCACCCGCATCCTCTGGTCGAGCCAATGGCAGCTCCCCCTGGTGGTGGAGTCCGCGAGTCTGGACGGTTATCGCAGCTACCGGATGGAGCTGACCCTCAAACCCCTGCCAAAACAGCTGCCCTGGTCACAGCTCGGCGATTACCAGACCCTGGATCTGCGGGATTTCTTTGACTGAGACCCCATCTTCAAGCGGGGCTGGCCGATTTGAGTCGGTGGGATGCTACACTCGACCACCTCCTTCCCTAGCCGGCTCCCTATGCGCACTCTTGCCCTGCTGCTTACCTTCGGTCTGCCCTTGCTGGCGGCTGATGCGGCCCACGCCGTGACGGTCATCGCAGCCGAGGTGCCACCCTATGTGATTGCGATCCGGCAAGGGGCGCCGAGCGGCATGACCATAGAGGTGTTGGAAGAGGCAGCGCGCCGGTTGCACGAGCCTTTGACCATAGAGCTGATGCCGATGGCCCGCGCCCTGCTGCAGACTCGTCACAGGCCGGACGTGCTGCTGGTGCCGCCGGTCAGGAGCCCCCAGCGCGACGCCCAGTTTCTTTGGGTCGCCCCCCTGCTGGAGGAGGCCTTCGTGCTGGTCAGTAATCGCCACTATCACCCGGCACCGCTCACCATAGCGGCGCTGCCCGGCGGATCCCTTGGGGTGATGCGCGGCTCCTACGGTCAGAGCCTGAGCCAGCCCCTGGCCAAGGCGCGGGAGGAGGCGGTGACGGAGGAGCTCAGCAACGCCAACAAGCTGGCCCGGGGTCGTATCCAGGGCTGGGCCGTGGCCTGGAACACGGCGCGCTACACCCAGCAGCAGGCCGGGTTGCCGCTCGCGGATCTGGTGCGGGGCGAAACCCTGCAAGAGACCGCCATCTACCTCGCCGCCCACCCCGACTTTCCCCCCAGAGAGGCCGCGCGCTGGCGCCAGGCCATTCAGGGGATGCAGCAAGACGGCAGCCTGACCCGCATCCTCAAGCAGTACGATTATCAGGCGCCCTGAGAACCTGTTCACAATCTGTCGCGAGAGATCGTCAGCAAGGTGAAGAGCCGCGCAGGAACCGGAGTTTATAGATATAAATGAGGATTCCGGGCAGCACATGAGCCTTGATCACGGCCTCGCAGCAAGATCGGGGGCAGGTTCTGAGCACGGGTACGGGCAATTGCCAAAGCCGCCCGGAATGGTTATGGTATCCACATGAAAGCGCTCATGATTTTTTCAAGTCTGCTCACACCCCGCTGAGCCCCCGCCCTCGCCCCTCCACGCGAGTCGTTCGGGGGCATCGTGCTTTCGATCTGTTTTTCACAATCCAACACTCTGTTTTCGACCAGCTTGCCCGCCATCCTGGTCCCGTCAGCCATTGATAAGGAATGCCTTATGACACAGCCAAATCTCGTGATCTCCAGCCTGGATCTGGATCGCATCGAGCAGTTGCTCGGCAACCACCCGCAGCACCTGGCCCTGCAAGAGGAGCTGGATCGCGCCGAGATCCGTGAACCCGCCGACATGCCGCCTGACGTAGTGACCATGAACAGCACGGTGCGCTTCAAGATGCAAAACAGCGACAGCGCCTTCTGCCTGACCCTGGTCTACCCGAAAGACGTGCAGGGGGATGAGTCGAAGATCTCGGTGCTGGCCCCGGTCGGCAGCGCCCTGCTCGGGTTGAAGGTGGGTGACAGCATCGCCTGGCCGGGCCCCGCCGGGCGCACCATCCAGGTGGAGATCCTGGAGGTGGTCTATCAGCCTGAGCGGGCGGGCGAACTGCACCGCTAGCCTGCGTTGGCGCGCGCTGCCCGGCCCAGGGGCGAGCAGCGCGCGCCCTCTGCCTGATCCCCGTCAAGCCGCCGCCACTTATCTTGCTCACAATTTGCCCTCCCCCTTGAGCCCGCGTGCGGTGACGGGTATCTTGTTGGCCGCGCCAGCACCCTGGCCACCGATCTCAGGCTGACATCATGATAAACATTGCCCTCATCGACGATCACCAGATCGTCCGCTCCGGCTTCGCCCAACTGCTCAATCTGGAACCCGATCTACGGGTCGTTGCCGAATTTGGCAGCGCCGCCGAGGCCCTTGCGGGTCTGCCGGGCAGCGGGGTGCAACTGTGCGTGTGCGACATCTCCATGCCGGATCGCTCCGGGCTGGATCTGCTCAAGGCACTGCCCACCAGCCTCGCCGTGGTGATGCTGTCGGTACACGACAGTCCGGCCCTGGTGGAGCAGGCCCTGCAGGCGGGCGCCAAGGGCTTTCTCTCCAAGCGCTGCAGCCCGGAGGAGCTGATCGCCGCGGTGCGCACCGCCGCCCACGGCGGCTGTTATCTCACCCCGGACATCGCCCACAAGCTCGCCAGCAATAGCCGTGATCCGCTCACTAACCGGGAGCGGGAGGTGGCGCAGTTGCTGGCCCGCGGGCTGGAGGTGAAAGCCATCGCCGAACAGCTCGGCCTCTCTCCCAAGACGGTGCACGTGCACCGCGCCAACCTGATGGACAAGCTCAACGTCAGCAACAACGTGGAGCTGGCCCACCGCATGCTGGACAGCTGGTGATCCCCCGCCTTGCCAGCTACGTCGCCATCGCCCTGGCGGCCAGCTTCATCTTCGCCGCCGGCTGGTTTTGCCTCTGGAGCATAGGCCTGCACCTGGCGGGCAGCCCCGTGCTGGCGGTGCTGCTGTTCCCGTTCGGGCTGCGGCTCGGCCTGCTGCTGCAAAGCCCCCTCGCCTACTGGCCGCCGCTGCTGTTGTGCGAATCCCTGCTGCTCTATTGGCTCGATGGCGAAGTGGGCATGCCCCTGTGGCCCCTCATCCAGGCGGGCAGCCTGCTCACCCTGCTGCCCCTGCTCATCGCCCGGCGCCAGCGCATTCGCGACGACTGGCAACAGCTGCTGGTGCTGCTCGCCACAGTGACCATGGCGGCGCTGCTGCAATCCCTGCTCTGGCATCTGGCCGGGGAGGATGGCCTCACAGCCCTGCTGCTGACCCTGACCGGCGGCCTCACCCTCACCTCCACCTGCATGCTGATCTGGCACTACCTGACCCGCGCCACCTGGGTGCCGCTCGGTCCGGCCCTCATCGATCAGCCGGTGGACTGGCGCTTTCGCCACCTGTTCTGGTACCTGCTGCTGTTCGTGCTGAGCCTCTGGCTCCAGCTCGGCCTGCCCGACTCCCTGGTGCGCTTCACCCCCTTTTGCCTCGCCATTCCCATCATGGCCATGGCCTGGCGCTACGGCTGGCAGGGCGCCCTGCTCGCCACCCTGATGAACACGGTGGCGCTGATGGCGGGCCAGGCCTGGCACGAGCACCCGCTGGACTTGCTGCTCTCCCTCTTGGCCCAAAGCCTGACCGGCCTGCTGCTCGGCGCCGGCATCCAGCGCCAGCGCGAGCTCAATCAGGCGCTCACCCGCCAGCTCGCCCACAACCGCCAACTCACCGAGCGGTTGCTGGAGACCGAGGAGAGCATCCGCAAAGAGGTGGCCCGGGAGCTGCACGACGACATAGGCCAGACCATCACCGCCATCCGCACCCAGGCGGGCATAGTGCGCCGGCTCGCGCCGGACAACGGCGGCGTCGGCCAGAGCAGCGCCCTCATTGATACCCTGTCCCTTGGCATCTATGACGCGGTGCGCGGCCTGCTCGGCCGGCTGCGCCCCCGCCAACTCGACGACATGAGCCTGGAGCAGGCGGTGCGCGGCCTGCTGCGGGAGCTGGAACTCGAGCGCCGCGGCATCGTCACCCGGCTCGACTGGCAGCTGACGGACGAGGCGCTCTCCGATGCCCAGCGGGTCACCCTGTTTCGGGTCTGTCAGGAGGGGCTCAACAACGTGGTGAAACACGCCAACGCCGGCTCGGTCAGTATCCAGGCCCACCAGCAGGCAGAGCGCCTGCACCTGCGGCTCGAAGATGACGGCTGCGGCCTGCCGGAACAGACGCCTCAGGGCTATGGCCTGCTCGGCATCCGCGAACGGGTGCAGGCGCTCGGCGGCACGCTGCAGCTCTCCTGCCTGCACGGCACCCAGCTGACCCTGAGCCTGCCCTGCCGCCGACGGGAGGATCCCGATGCCTGAGTTCCCATGCCAGAAGGGTCCGCGTTCATGCTGAGTTTTATCAAGAGCCCCCAGCCGGCCCCCCGGATCCTGGATAGGGCCGAGATCGACGCCAGCTATCGACATTGGCGCCTCCATATTCTGCTGACCATGTACCTGGGCTACGCGGTGTTCTATTTCACCCGCAAGAGCTTCAACTTCGCCATGCCGGACATGCTGGCCGAGGGCATGCTCGACAAATCCGACATCGGCATGCTGTGGACCCTGTTCTACCTCACCTACGGCGGCTCCAAGTTCGTCTCCGGTATCATCAGCGACAGAGCCAATCCCCGTTACTTCATGGGGCTGGGGCTGATGGCGACCGGGGTCATCAACATCTTGTTCGGGCTCTCATCGTCGCTCTGGCTGTTCGCGGCGCTCTGGATTGCCAACGCCTTCTTCCAGGGCTGGGGCTGGCCCCCCTGCTCCAAGCTGCTGACCAGCTGGTATTCCCGCACCGAGCGCGGCTTCTGGTGGTCGGCCTGGAACACGGCCCACAACGTGGGCGGGGCGCTGATCCCGCTCATCGTCAGCACCATAGCCCTGCAGCATGGCTGGCGCTACGGCATGATAGTGCCCGGCGTCATCGCCATTCTGGTCGGCTTGGTGCTGTGCTGGCGGCTGCGCGACACCCCGAGCACCCTGGGGCTGCCCACGGTCGGCGAGTGGCGCAGCGATGCCCTGGAAATCGCCCAGCAAACCCAGGATGTCGGACTCACACCGCGCCAGATCCTGCGAAAATACGTGCTCGGCAACCCCTATATCTGGCTGCTGGCCTGCTGCTATGTGCTGGTCTACGTGGTGCGCACCGCCATCAATGACTGGGGTAATCTCTACATGACGGAGCAGCGCGGCTTCAATCTGATGAGCGCCAACTCGGCCATTTCGATGTTTGAGGTGGGGGGCTTTATCGGTGCCCTGGTGGCGGGCTGGGGATCGGACAAGCTGTTCAACGGCAACCGGGGGCCCATGAACCTCATCTTCGCCATCGGGATCCTGCTCTCGGTGGGGTCGCTCTGGCTGATGCCCTTCTTCAGCTACGTGATGCAGGCGGCCTGCTTCTTCACCATCGGCTTCTTCGTGTTCGGGCCCCAGATGCTGATCGGCATGGCCGCGGCTGAGTGCTCTCACAAGGATTGCGCGGGAGCCGCCACCGGTTTCGTCGGCCTGTTCGCCTACATGGGGGCGGCGCTGTCGGGTTACCCGCTGGCCAAGGTCATGGAGATCTGGCACTGGAACGGCTTCTTCGTGGTGATCTCGGTGGCGGCCGGTGTCTCCGCCCTGCTGCTGCTGCCCTTCCTCAAGGCCCAGGCGCCGCGCACCCTCGCCGCCGAACCGAGTTAATACGGATAGCGCATCAGGCGCTCTGGCAGACCCGGTTCTTGCCCGTCCGCTTGGCCTGATAGAGGGCTCGATCGGCCAGGCTGAACAGGCTATCGAAGTGCCAGTCGTTCAGGCAGGGCACCAGGCCTATGCTGGCCGTGATCTTCATCCCATCCAGCGGCAGCGCCGCTATGTCTTGCAAGATCTGCTCGCAGCGCCTCTGCTGGGCGGCGGGGTCACGCTCTGCCAGCAACAGCACGAACTCTTCACCGCCGAAGCGGCTGGCGATAAGCCCAGGCTGGCTGGCGAGATAGCGGCCAACCGCCGCCAGCGCCCTGTCCCCCGCCTCGTGACCGTGGCGATCGTTGATCTGCTTGAAATCGTCGAGATCCAGCATCACCAGGGCGCCACGCCTGCTCGCCTTGCCAGCGCGCGCCATAAAGCCCCGCCGGTTGAGCAGGCCGGTCAGAGGATCGTGGCTGGCCTGCTGGCGCAGTGCCAGGGCCCGGTACTGGGTACAGAGCAACAACACCCCGAAGGTGGAGAGATAGTTGCCCATCAGCATGGAGAGGAAGGGCAGCACATTGACCGCATGCTGATCCATCAGCACCCGTACCTCGCCGCTGAGCAGGGCCCCCATGCGCACCAGATTGAAGCCATAGAGCAGTATGTTGACCACGGTAAAGACCAGCACCGCGGGCAGGTAGGCCGGATAGCCGTGGCGCCAGATGAGCAGGACGATCACCGCCCCCAGCACCATGTAGCTCAGGCAAGCCAGCAACACCCTGGGCGCCATCTCGTCGTTGAACAGCACGCTCCAGCTCAACAGCAGCACATAGACCAGCATGAACGACGCGAATGCCCGCCAGCTCGGCGCCTTGTCAAAGAAGCGCTGCAAGGCCAGCGGCATCAGGGCGATGCAGAGGGTGATCAGCAGATTGGCGAGCCAGATCCCCGTCATGTTGGGCATGAAGGCTTGCAGGAAGAACAGTGACTGGGCCGCCAGGGCGCACAGGCTGGACCACCACCAGAGCCCGAGGCCCGGGATCTCCCTGTGGGTCAGCCAGATGATGGAGAGGGTGATGAAACCCAGGGCGTAGCCCCCGAGGGCCATCAGCATCAGGGTGAACACATCCAGTTTGAGCAGTATTGAGGCGTCCATACCCAGGCCTTCCGATGAGGATGGCTGAGTATATTGGAAGCCCATGACAAGACACAGAGGGAGCCATCCTTCCCGATGAAATAATTTTCCGGGTCCCTGCCGCCAGGGGAAAGAGGGAGGGAAATTCAACGACGGGTGGCGATAAGCGAGTCCATTTGATTCCCCTTTGCCGGGGAAAAGGGCGCAAAGTGCCCCGCGCAAACTTTTGCACTTGAACCCACGCCATTAGATAGATATGTTGTTTTCATGTGGTTTTATGAGCCAAGCCGCGAGGAAAAAGTCCCACTAACTTATTGAGTCTTCTGGCACAATCAACTTTTGGTACATTTTTCACTCAGCTGACCATTCATAGAATCTCATATGGGGCTTTTGCCCGACCCAAGACAATAATCCTGTCTTGCCTGTTGCCGGATGCAGCAGTCTCTTGTGCCATGGAGTCGCACGGGAGCAGGTTCAAGGCCGAACACACTTTTCGACAGAGACGTCACTTATGATCAAAAAACTCATTCTCTCTACCCTGCTGCTGTGCGGGCTGGCCAACGCCGCCGCCCCCAGTTCCACCCTGGATGCCGTGCTGGAGCGCGGTGTGCTGCGGGTCGGCTTCGATGCCGGCTATCAACCCTTCGAGATGACCAACAAGCAGGGCCAATACATCGGCTTTGACGTGGATCTTGCCAAAATGGTCGCCAAGGAGATGGGGGTCAAGGTGGAGTTCGTCAACACCGCCTGGGACGGCATCATCCCGGCCCTCTTGACCGACAAGTTCGACGTCATCATGGGTGGCATGACGGTCACCCCCCAGCGCAACCTGCGCGTCAACTTCGCCGACCCCTACATCGTCGTTGGTCAGACAATCGTGCTGCGCAAGGACAAGGCGGGCGAGATCAAGTCCTTCAGCGATCTGAACGATCCCAAGTACAAGATCGCGGTCAAGCTCGGCACCACGGGCGAGCAGGCGGTCAAGCGCATGATCCCGAAAGCCACCCTGCTGCAGTTTGAAACCCAGGACGACGCCAAGCTGGAAGTGATCAACGGCAAGGTGGATGCCTTCATCTATGACCTGCCTTACAACGCCATCTTCGCATCCCAGAACAAGGGCGCCGTGGTGCACCTGGACAAGCCCTTCACCTTCGAACCCCTGGCCTGGGCCATCCGCAAGGGTGATCAGGACACCCTCAACTGGCTGAACAACTACCTGCGCCAGATCAAGGGCGACGGCAGCTACGACCGTCTCTACAAGAAATGGTTTGAGTCCAACACCTGGCTCAACCAGCTGAAATAACCTCTCAAGGGGCGGCTTGCCGCCCCTTCACGCAGATGATCCCCACACAATAACTACAAAGAGGTTGCGACAGTGCACAACCCAACACCCACAAGACAGATGGAAAAACAACCCAACCAGCTGCTCTGGCACGGCGTCTTCCTGCTGATGCTGCTGGTCGCCGTCTTCGGCATCTACAAGGCCGTGCAGGCCGTGGATTACACTTGGCGCTGGGAACGTATCCCCCAGTACATCGCCTACCAGGCCGAACAAAAACAGTATGCCGAGTTCGACGGCACCGTGGTCGCAGAGAAGGGACAGTTGTTCCTGCAAGACGACCTCGATGCCAACCACCGCCAGGCCATCGCCGCCCAGGGCGCCCAGGTGGCCGAAGGGGATACCGTCTTCCTCGGTGATACCCTCGACACTCAGCTCAGCTGGACCGCCGGCCCCATCGCCTGGGGCGTCTGGGTCACGGTCAAGCTCTCCCTGGTCGCCGGCGTCTTCGCCATCCTGCTCGGCACCCTGGCAGGCCTCGCCCGCCTCTCCCCCAATCCCGCCCTGCGCAATCTGGCGGTCACCTACGTGGAGCTCATTCGCGGCACCCCGCTGCTGGTGCAGATCTTCATCGTCTACTTCTTTATCGGCACAGTGCTGAACCTCGATCGCTTCACCGCCGGGGTCGCGGCGCTGGCGGTGTTTACCGGGGCCTATGTGGCCGAAATCGTGCGCGCCGGCATCAGCTCCATCCACAAGGGGCAGATGGAGGCAGGGCGCAGCCTCGGCATGACCGCGGCCCAGACCATGCGCTACGTGATCCTGCCCCAGGCGTTCAAGCGGGTGCTGCCGCCGCTGGCCGGCCAGTTTATCAACCTCATCAAGGACTCTTCCCTGGTCTCGGTCATCTCCATCACGGATCTCACCAAGGCCGGACGGGAGGTGGTCAGCTCCACCTTCAGCCCGTTCGAGGTCTGGTTCACCGTGGCCCTGCTCTACCTGGTGCTCACCGGCACCCTCTCCTTCCTGGTACGCCGTCTCGAGGTGAAATATGCGAAAAGCAACTAACCACCTCACCCGAGCCCAACGGGAGTCGAGATATTTTGCCATGACCGGCACGCCCCGCGCCTTCCTGGTCCATCACCTGGAGGTGACACATGCGACAAACAACTGATCCCATCATCAAGGCGACGGCGGTCGAGAAGTTCTACGGTACCGAGGTGCACGCCCTCAAGAACGTCAGCACCCAGGTGGCGGAGGGGGAAGTGGTGGTGATTGTGGGCCCGAGCGGCTCTGGCAAGTCCACCTTCCTGCGCACCCTCAATCAGCTCGAGACCATCAACGATGGCGACATCTGGGTCGATGGTATCTGCCTGACCGAGCCCGGCGACGTCAACAAGCTGCGCGAAGAGGTGGGCATGGTGTTCCAGTCCTTCAACCTCTTCCCCCACCTCAACGTGCTGGAGAACATCAGCCTCGCCCCCCAGAAGGTGCGCGGGCTCTCCCGCAAGGACGCCGAGGACAGAGCCAAGGCGCTGCTGCTCAAGGTCGGCCTGTCCAACAAGGCCGCGAGCTACCCGTCCCAGCTCTCCGGCGGTCAGCAGCAACGGGTGGCCATCGCCAGGGCACTCGCCATGCAGCCGCGCATCATGCTGTTTGACGAGCCCACCAGCGCGCTGGATCCCGAGATGGTGGGCGAGGTGCTGGACGTGATGAAGGGGCTGGCCCGCGAGGGCATGACCATGGTGGTGGTGACCCACGAGATGGGCTTCGCCAGGGAAGTAGCCGACAGGGTGCTGTTTATGGAGAGCGGCGAGCTGCTGGTGGATGAGAAGCCTACCGACTTCTTCGACAATCCCCCCTCCCCCCGCCTGCGCCAGTTCCTGAGTCAGGTGCTGTAATACCGCAAGGTCTGAAAACAAAAGAGGGAGCCCAGGCTCCCTCCTCTCATTCAGACGGCCCCGGGCCACCTTGCCATCAGAAGCGGTAGCGGCTCATCAGCCCCACGTAGTGGGCCTCTGGCAACACGACCGGCGCCAGCAGCCAGCGATCCGTGCCATAGGCCCCCACCGCCGCGCCCAGCGCATTGGCACCCGCATCCAGGGCTGAAAAATCCCCCTTGCCCGATGCCAGTTCGAGCAACTCCCCCGCCACCCCGATACCGGTGGAGACACCAAACCCGATCCAGCCCCTGTGCTCCCGATAACCGTAGTGATCGGCGATGGCCGTGAACCCGGCCCCCATGGCCGCGCCGCCGGCAAAATGACTCAACTCGCTGTTGAAACTGTCATTGGCCCCTGCACTCGCGGTCAACAGGCTGAGCATGACGCAAACCTGGTTTGCTCTCATCCTCTCCTCCTCAGCTGATGTCATGCCGCTTATGGCGCCTCCCACTCGAGCGCTTTCTCTTCCAGTGTATGTGAGGATCCCGCCGGGAGACGGCGCTGGGCCCATCGCCACTTTGATCGCCAAATGTTAATGAATTTTTAAATCCGTCCGGTATGCTGGGAGCCAACTGGTCCAACCGGATAGCTCACATGGATGTGCAACTGCTGCTGCTCTACCTCGCCCCGATCTTTCTGGCCTTCGTCGGCTGGGAGATGCTCTATCTGCGCAGACACGGGGCGGCTTTCCCCACCGCGACCTATCAGTGGCGGGACCTGTTCGCCAACGCCGCCCTTGCGCTGATGCATCAGGGTGGGGATGCCCTGGCGGCCATCGCCATCGCCTACCTCTACGACGGGCTCTGGGGCTGGCGGCTGTTCGATATCGAGCTCAATGTCTGGAGCCTGCTGCTGCTGTTCCTGCTCCAGGATCTCTGCTACTGGCTGTTTCACTTCGCGAGCCATCATGTGCGCTGGCTCTGGGCCTCCCACGTGGTGCATCACAGCTCCGAGCGACTCAACCTCTCCACCGCCTTTCGCCAGAGCCTGATGTACCCCATCTCCGGCATGTGGCTGTTCTGGATCCCCATGATCCTCATCGGCTTCCCACCAGAGGCCGTGGTCGCCACCGTGCTGCTGAGCCTGGGTTTCCAGTTCTTCGTCCACACCCAGGTGGTGGGCAAGCTCGGCCGGCTGGAGTGGATCTTCAATACGCCCTCCCATCACAGGGTGCATCACGCCAGCAATGCCAAGTACATAGACCGCAACTTCGCCGGGGTGCTCATCATCTGGGACAGGCTGTTTGGCACCTTCGTGGAAGAAGATCCCGCCGAGCCCTGCCGCTTCGGCATCACCAAGCCCATCTGCAGCTTCAACCCCCTCACCCTCACCTTCCACGAGTGGCGCGACATGTTGCGCGAGGCGCGTGGCCTGCCCTGGCGGGCGAAATTGAGGGTGCTGTTTGGCAAGCCGGCGGGTCCTGCCGCCTCCTGAGCAAGCGCTGTGCACCCAATGAATGAGGCCACCCTGGGGTGGCCTCATCGTTTATCCGGTCATGACGGCTTATCGCCCCGCCAGCACCCGTTTGGTCTGTTTGACCCAGTCGGAGACACGCCCCTGCTGGGGGAAACCTTGCCAGATCTGCTCCCACTGCGCCGGGCTCAGGGGCCGGCCCAGCCTGCGCTGCACCCCGGCATAGAGGTAATCGTGGGCCGTGGTACGGGCCTGGGCGGAGGTGAGGAATTTGGACACAGGATCGGTGAGGCGCACGTCCCGCATGCCGAGCAGCGGGTAGTCGCTGTGCACCGCCGCCAGCATGGTCTCGCGCATGGCAGACTCGATGTAGCCGCGGGCAAACAGGGCGGTCACCGACTCCAGCGAGCCCTGATCCGGCCCCTGATACTCTTCATCGAAGACCGGGCTCGGCTCTGCCACGGCGCTTTGCACCACGGCATCGGGATCCGGCTGGGGAACCACCACCGCGGCCTGGGGGGCGGCGGGCTTGGGTGTGGCGACAGGTTTGCGCGGGGCACTCTGGCTACAGGCTCCGAGGGCGAGGGCCAGCGCCACACAACCGAGCGCACGGGAATAAGACGGCATCTTCATGACTCCTGAACGACCTCTTCGGTCACTATGGTTTCCATTCATGGGTTCCACTCTGGTGGTCAGCGGCGAATCCCGGCCTGTCCCACCACTTCATACTGCTCGGCTGCACATCTTATCGAAAAATGGCCCATACAGGGCCATTTTTATCTCGAGGCAAACCGATGATCAGACCGCGGGGTGCGACTCCGGCACCTGCTTGTCGGTATTGACGGGCTCGACCCGGGTCACCAGCAGCTGATCGATCTTGTAGCTGTCGATGTCCACCACTTCGAACTTGTAGCCCGCGTACTTGACCGAATCGGTGCGCTTGGGGATCTTGCGCAACATGAACATGATGAAGCCGGCGATGGTCTCGTAATTCTGGTTCCCCGGGAACTCCTCGATGTCGAAGGCCCGCATCACGTCGGAGATGGGGGTCACCCCGTCCACCAGCCAGGAGTTCTCGTCCCGCTGCACTATCTGCTCTTCCATCGCATGGGTGGCCCATTCCCCCATGACGGTGCTCATCAGGTCATTCATGGTGACGATGCCCACCACCAGAGCGTATTCGTTCATCACCACGGCGAAGTCGCCGCGATGATTCTTGAAGTACTCCATCGCCTCGTAGAGGTTCAGGGTATCGGGGATGATGATGACGTTCTGCACCAGAGAGCCGCTGTTGAGATCGATGCTCTGGCCGCTGATGACGCGGATCAGCAGCTCTTTCGCATCGACGAAGCCCTTGATGCTGTCGAGGTTGTGATCGCACACCAGGAACTTGTTGTGGGGGTGCTCGGCAATCTTGGCCTTGATGCTCTCTTCGCCCTCTTGCAGGGTGAAGTAGATGAGGCTCTCGCGGGCCGTCATGGCGGAGGTGACGCCAAGGGACTGCAGCTCGAACACGTTCTCGATGAGCTGATGCTCCTCGCGCTGGATGACGCCGGCCTCGGCGCCCGCGTCCATCACCGCATAGATGTCGTCAGAAGTGATCTCGTCGTTGCGGATCATGGAGACCCGCAGCAGGCGGAACAGCGCGTTCGCCATGCCGTTGAAGAACCACACCAGCGGCATCAGCAGGGTCACGCACAGCAGCATGGGGCGCACCACCACCACGGCAACCCGCTCCGGCATGCTCATGGCCAGACGCTTGGGCATCAGGTCCGCTATCAGGATAAAGAGGCTGGTGACGACCACGAAGGAGACGACCGAGCTCAGCTGGGAGAGCCATGGGCCTTGATAGAAGCCGGCGATGAAGGTCTTGATGGCAGGGTTCAGGGCAGATTCGCCCAAGACGCCGCCCAGGATGGCGACGGTGTTGAGGCCAATCTGCACCACGGTGAAGAAGTTACCCGGCTGGGCCTGCAGCGCCAGTACCTTTTCGGCATGGCGGTTTCCCTCGTCGGCCATCACCTGCAACTTGATCTTGCGGGAGGCGGCGAGAGAGATCTCGGAAAGGGAGAAGAACACGCTGCCGGCTACCAGCAGCATCAAAAAGAATAAACTATCGGCAAAACTCATGATTAACCTATTGCGACAGCCGCCTTAGCACAAGACGGCAAACTGGGCCCAGGATACCAGACCGTGAGTCCATCCGAGACTCACACAGGGGCCATATTCTAGCAGAAAAAGCACTCGGTGAGTGGCGTTATCTCAAGCCGTCGTTCAATGCAACAAAAAAGGCGCTTAATGCGCCTTTTTATTCATTTCTAACTCAGTGCTTGCCGAGCAGATCGCTCAGTTCATCCGCCTTGGTGTGGCGCACGTCCTTGCCCTTGACGTAATAGACGATGTATTCGCAGATGTGCTGGCAACGATCGCCGACCCGCTCGATGGCCCGCGCCGCCCACAGCACGTTCAGTACCTGGGGAATGGTGCGGGGATCTTCCATCATGTAAGTCATCAGCTCGCGGATGATGGACTCGTACTCCCGATCCACCTTGTCGTCTTCTTTGTAGACGGCGATGGCCGCCTCCAGATCCATGCGAGCGAAGGCGTCGAGCACATCGTGCAGCATCTTGATGGTGCGGCGCCCCATGTTCTCGAGCGACACCAGCGGCGGTTGCGGCTTGTTGGCGTTGTCGGTCAGCATGCGGGCAATCTTGTCCGCCACGTCGCCGATGCGCTCCAGATCCGTGATGGTCTTGATGATGGCCATCACCAGCCGCAGGTCGGAGGCGGTGGGCTGACGCTTGGCGATGATGCGGGTGCACTCCTCGTCGATCGCCACTTCCATCGCATTGACCTTGTGGTCGTTGGCCACGATCTTGCGCGCCGCATCCAGATCCTGGATGTGGATGGCCGAGATGGCGTCGGTCAGCTGTTGCTCCACCAGGCCACCCATCACCAGCACCTGATTGCGAACGTTCTCCAGCTCGGCATTGAACTGACCGGAGATGTGTTTATTGAGGTTCATATTGTCCATACAAATAATCCTTATCGCTCCGATTATGCCTTAGCCACTGAACTGACCGCTAATGTGTTCGCTGAAATTCATGCTGTTCATACCACTCTTTCCCTCGCCCCTTAGCCGTAACGACCGGTGATGTAGTCTTCGGTCTTCTTCTTGGCCGGGGTGGTGAAGATAGTGTTGGTGTTCGAGTACTCGATGAGCTCGCCCATGTACATGAAGGCGGTCTGATCCGACACCCGCGCCGCCTGCTGCATGTTGTGGGTGACGATGACTACGGTGAACTGGCTCTTGAGCTCGTTGATCAGCTCCTCGATGGTGAGGGTGGAGATGGGATCCAGCGCCGAGGTCGGTTCATCGAGCAGCAAGACTTCCGGCTCGATGGCGATGGCCCGGGCGATCACCAGCCGCTGTTGCTGACCACCGGACAGGCCGAACGCATTGTCATGCAGACGATCCTTCACCTCTTCCCAGAGGGCGGCGCCGCGCAGTGAACGCTCGGCGGCCTCATCCAGAGTGCGTCTGTCGTTGATGCCCTGCAGGCGCAGGCCATAGACCACGTTCTCATAGATGGACTTGGGGAAGGGGTTCGGGCGCTGGAACACCATGCCCACCTGACGGCGCAGGGCGGAGACATCTACCCCCTTGTCATAGATGTTGTGGCCATGCAGCTGGATCTCCCCCTCGATGCGGCAGATCTCCACCAGATCGTTCATCCGGTTGATGCAGCGCAGCAGGGTCGACTTGCCACAGCCGGACGGGCCGATGAAGGCTGTCACCTGCCCCTTGGGGATCTTCATGTTGACGTTGAACAACGCCTGCTTGTTGCCGTAATACAGGTTGAGATCCTTGACCTCAAGCGCGGTCTGTTCCGGGCTCAGGTTGAGCAAGTCCAGGGCGGTATGCTGGGTCGAAGTCGGTGTTACGTTGATCATCTGTTACCTCAATCAGTTCAAGGTGGCCGGAGCGACTCCAGCGACCGTCTCATGCGTTGCGGCAGATGGCTACCCGCTCTCGGGCCGCTCATCGCCTGTCTCTGTACTGGGTGGCCGGATTAATGCTCCAGCGACCGGAATTTCTCGCGCAGGTGGTTACGAATACCGATAGCCGTCAGGTTCAGGCCGACGATCACCGTCACCAGCAGGAAGGAAGTGGCATACACCAGCGGCCGCGCCGCCTCGACGTTCGGGCTCTGGAAGCCCACATCGTAGATGTGGAAGCCCAGGTGCATGAACTTGCGCTCCACGTGCAGGTACGGGAAGTTGCCATCCATCGGCAGGGTCGGTGCCAATTTCACCACCCCCACCAGCATCAGCGGCGCCACTTCACCCGCCGCGCGCGCTATCGCCAGGATAAGGCCGGTCATGATGGCCGGGCTCGCCATGGGCAGCACGATGCGCCACAGGGTCTCTGCCTGGGTGGCACCCAGCGCCAGGGAACCCTGACGGATGGTGCTGGGGATACGCGCCAGCCCCTCTTCGGTGGAGACGATCACCACCGGCAGGGTCAGGATGGCCAGGGTCAGTGCCGACCAGATGACGCCGGGGGAGCCAAAGGTCGGGCTCGGCAGCGCTTCCGGGTAGAACAGCTGATCCAGCGAGCCGCCCAGGGTATAGACGAAGAAGCCCAGACCGAATACGCCGTACACGATGGAGGGCACGCCCGCCAGGTTGATCACCGCGATGCGGATGATCTTGGTCAGGCTGTTCTTGCCCGCATATTCGTGCAGGTAGACCGCCGCCACCACCCCGAGTGGAGTGACGATGATCGCCATCAGCAGCACCATGAAGACGGTGCCGAAGATGGCCGGGAAGACGCCGCCCTCGGTGTTGGCCTCACGGGGATCGTCGGAGACGAACTTGCCAATCTGATGGAACCAGTGTCCCACCTTGGCCGGCAGGCTCATGTCGTTGGGCCAGACCACGTCCAGTACCTTGGACATGGGCATGGTGACCAGCTCGCCCCGCATGTCCTTGACGACGATGCTGTCCCTGTCCGCCTGACTGCGCAGGGAGAACAGCTCCTTCTCCAGCCCCTGGTAGCGTTCGCCCAACGCCTGGCGCTCGGCGGCCAGCTGGGATTTCAGCTGATCGGTCAGCTTGCCATCCAGCTCGGCCTTGCGCTCCTTGAGGCGCAGCTTCTCGAGCTGATAGTTGATGCTGCCGATGTCACCCTTTTGCAGGTCGTTGGCCTGTTCGGAAAGCGCGTTGGCCCGGGCCAGCACCCGCTGCAGCGCTGGGTGCAGATCCGACGTCAGCTCCTTGCCATCTTCCTTCACCGAGGTGATGTAGCCGTAGAAGTTGCCGTTGGTGGTGCGTTCCACCATGGCGAGCTCGGCCGGCAGGGTGCGAGACTTGATGTCGGTCTCCAGCACCCAGCGGAAGTCGAGGTCGACGAACTCACGGTTGCCGGTCTTGACCAGATAACGGGTCAGCAGCTCGCGCTCTTCTCCGGCCAGCGCCTGGCCGGCGGCACGCAGGCGCTCCACCGGCACCTCTTCGCGATCGTTGATCTCGCCGATCAGCACGCTCTTGTTGCCGGCCGCGTCTTCCAACTGCCACTCATAGATGGGGTGCGGCCAGAAGTAGACCAGACCACGCCAGCCGATCAGCAGCAACAGACCCAGTACGGCCACCAGACTCAGGCTGACGGCGCCGCCTGTCATCCAGATCCAGGGGGCCCCTGATTTAAACCACTTACCCATTGTTGATTCCTTGTCCATATACAGAACGCCGCTTTTCAATAGAACGGCTCATTACAGAGAGCTGTATTTTTCGCGCAACCGCTGACGAATGAACTCGGCCAGGGTGTTGAACATAAAGGTGAACACAAACAGGACGAAGGCTGCGAGGAACAGCACCCGGTAGTGGGAGCTGCCCACTTCCGACTCCGGCATTTCCACGGCGATGTTCGCCGCCAGGGTACGCAGCCCCTGGAACATGGAGAAGTCCATGATGGGGGTATTGCCGGTCGCCATCAGCACTATCATGGTCTCGCCCACGGCGCGGCCAAGGCCCATCATCACCGCCGAGAAAATGCCCGGACTCGCGGTCAGGATCACCACGCGGCTCAGGGTCTGCCAGGGGGTGGCGCCGAGTGCCAGGGACCCCTGGGTGAGGTGCTTGGGCACCGAGAACACCGCATCTTCGGCGATGGAGAAGATGGTGGGAATGACCGCGAAGCCCATGGCGATACCGACCACCAGGGAGTTGCGCTGGTCAAACTTGATGCCCATCTCGTGGGTCAGCCAGATGCGGGAATCCCCGTGCATGAAAGCGTTCTCGATGAGCGGGCTCAAAGCGAAGGCGCCCCAGCCGATGAACAGCAACACCGGAATGAGCAGGATGGCGTGCCAGCCTTCCGGCAGCCACTGGCGGCCACGCTCCGGTAAATAGTTCCAGACCAGCGCCGTCAGCAGCATCCCCATCGGCAGCAGGATCAGCAGCAGGATCACCCCGGGCAGCGCCCCTTCGATGATGGGGGCGAGCCAGAGACCGGCCAGGAAGCCCAGGATCACGGTCGGCAGCGCCGCCATGATTTCCACCGTCGGCTTGACGTATTTGCGCAGACCCGCCGACATGAAGTAGGCGGTGTAGATGGCTCCGGCCACGCCGAGAGGCACCGCGAACAGCATGGCGTAGAAGGAGGCCTTGAGGGTCCCGAACACCAGCGGTACCAGGCTCAGCTTGGCTTCGAAGTCGTTGCTGGCGGAGGTGGACTGCCACACGTATTGCGGCTCGGGATAGCCTTCGTACCACACCTGTTGCCAGAGCGCCGACCAGGTCACCTCGGGGTGATCGTTTTCGACGTCAAACAGCTTGAAGTTGTTCTCCTGCTGCGCCAGCAGCAGGTTGTGACGGGGGGAAATGGCCAGCGCCGCCATGGTGCCGCCTTCGACCTTCTCGCTCAGCAGCTTGGTCTCGCCGGTGGCGTGGAAGAAGTTGACTGTCCCGTCCTTGGCGCTGCTGATGAAGCCTTTACGGAAGTGCTCAGGGGTCAGCAGATCGACCGGGCCATCGCCCTTGAAGTCACGAATTTGGGTAAATGAGCGCTTGCCATCTTTGGCCACTTCGAACCACTGGGAAATGACGCCGTTGTCATTGCCCACCAGCAGGGAAGAGGCGCCGGAGAGCAGCGCGACTTGGGTCACGTTGGCGTTCGGGGCATTGATCTCCATGACATCGCGCAGGGAGATATCATCCAGGTTGTGGATGTCATAGACCGACAGGCGGTTGCCCTCGCGCACGAACAGGATGCGCAGGTTGGGGGTCAGCAGCATCTGATCCACCTGGCGCGGCAGGGAGGGAATGCTGTAGTTCTGGCTGCTCCACTCGATCTCGCCGGAGAGGAAGTTCTCCTCGCCGCTCAGCACCGCCATCACGCCACGGCCATCTTCGGTCACGGCGGCGGCGGCCATCTTGTCCTTGGTCGCCTCGAACACCATGCGAGTAAGCGCCTTGCCCTGTGGATCGAGCACCATGGGCGCTTCACCGAAGGGATACTGCAGGCTGGGCTCGATGACGCGCACGTCGTTGGGATAGGAGACCTTGAAGTAGGGCTGAACCACCAGCGCCTTGCCATCGGCAAAGCCGTAGGCGATCAGTTTCTGGCCAGGGGCAGGGGCGGCGACCGCGCTGATGTTGCCGGGGATCTGGGTCTGACCCAGTACCTGACCCACCTTGAGGTTGCCATCGGCTTGCACCACGAAGAAGCTGACCTCTCCCTTGTCGCTGAAGCGATAGCCGATCTCGTTCTGCTCCTCGACGCCAAGCCAGGCGGTCTTGCCCTGCACCGGCAGCGTAAAGGAAGAGGTCGCGTCCATGCTGGCGCCATTGAAGATGGGCTTCACCACATAGAGCAGGTAGAAGAATATAAGCAGCAAGGCCACCAGTACCAGACCACCCCCAGTGGTGACTCCGTACTTGGCCAGTTTGTCCTTGATCCGGCGTTTTCTACTGCCCGCCATGACCAGGTTGATCGATTCCGATGACATGCAAAACCTCAATGTGAGCTAGGCTTGGCGGCATTATATGGCGGTTGCATGACAGTTTTGTTACATCGGACGCGATGAAACGCAGGTTCTTTCAAGGACAAACAGGGCTGGACCCGTCTCGGTGAGAGAGCGCCAACCGCTTGTTTATATAAGGGTATTTAAAAGGGAGTAGGACAGGAGGGCGGGCGCCCCCTTGCGGGAGTCAGGCGGGCGTATCACTCGCGGGTTGCGATGCCAGTTTCTGCGCCTTCTTCTCGGCCCGGCGCCGTTTGAAAAAGGCCGACAGCTGGGCCGAGCAGGCATCCGCCAGCACATCCCCACGGAGCTCGACCCTGTGGTTGTGGCGGGGATCCTGCAGGATCTCGAACACCGAGCCCGCCGCCCCCGTCTTGAGATCCCGGGCGCCAAACACCACCCGCTTGACGCGGCTGTGAATGAGGGCGCCGGCGCACATGCAGCAGGGCTCGAGGGTCACATAGAGCACGGTGTCGAGAAGCCGGTAGTTTTGCAGCCGGGTGCCGGCGGCACGGATCGCCATGATCTCCGCATGGGCGCAGGCGTCGTGCTCGCTGATGGAGCGATTCCAACCCTCGCCTATCACCTCGTTCCCCAGCACCAGCACGGCCCCCACCGGGATCTCGCCGATCCCTTCGGCCTTGCTGGCCAGCGCCATGGCATGGCGCATCCAGCGCTCGTCTTGCTGTGCTTGTTCAACGGAATCAGCATTCTCTGATGGCGTCACGCCCTTACCTCTTTATATTGCCTGTGTGCCTTGAACATCGGCGCCGTGCCGACCGGGATCTCACCCGTGTCCCCCTCGGCCCTGGCGGCCAGCGCCATGGTATGGCGTATCCAGCGCTCGTCTTGCTGTGCCTGATTGATGGCGTCAGTGTTCTCTGCTGGCTCCACGCCCGCTCCTCTCGTTTATCTGCATTCAAAAGACGATAACACCGGTTCGATCCGTGACGAACTCAGGGTATCAGGCGTCGCCATCGTCAGATACCGCCCGGCAAGCGGGCGGCGATTATGCCAAATCTCTCGCCCGGGCCCAAGTCGCACTTCCCCGTGAAACGGAGGGGCTGCGCAATAAAGAAGCAGTCGGCATCTGTCTGATAAAAAAGGAGTTGCACCCCGTTGCTCATATCATTAGACTCCCTTCCGTCAGCTCGAACTGACCTCGTCGGTGTGTAGCGCAGCCAGGTAGCGCATCTGCATGGGGTGTAGAGGGTCGGAGGTTCGAATCCTCTCACACCGACCATTTTCCCCGAAAAATAGCCCAGTCTCGCGACTGGGCTATTTTTTTGCCTGCATCTCTTTGCCTGCATCACCCCTCTCGCTATCTTCTTCTCTTATTCGCCTCTTCACACCCGCATCCTGCTGCCAGCAACCGTAAACACAGTGCTGGAATGTTTTTTATACAGAACCACTTGAAGCTTTCATAAAGTGCCGCTAGGATACGCAACTTTTCCGCCGGCCATGCATACAGGGAGGTGGATATTCGGGTGAGGGAGTCACCGACCGGCTTGCAATCCAATGAGGCAAGCACCCATGACACACGCAGTTGATACTCAGCCCGAGCAGCCCCTTCTCTCGACCTCCCATCCCGCGCTCGAGTCCGGCGATGCCGAAGGCGGCAGCATGGTACACCTCGATGTGATCGATCTCGCCGCCCCGGACGAGGATTACTGAGGCAAAGCCACTCATCCCCTTCCCATCGACACCACAGACGAACGGCCGGTTTTGTTGTCCGGCACCGCATCTTGGATACCCCCAAATAGCCGCCGACAAAAATAACGACAAAATGCTAGCTAACTGCACCATGTCGATATTATTCGCTGCTTATATCCCCACCTCTACCTCCCCTCCCCCCTGGGCCCCTTGATACAAACCTACGTTATTGCGCGTCATTTCAGCCCCGACAGCGTCATCCATGCCCCGCCCATAGAATTCACCATCAGGTTTTAAACAACAGTTCATCAATCAATCCCGTTGGGAGCTGGATGCCGACTGCATTCGTAGAATGGATTTCATACAGATGTTTTTACAAAGCCTGGAGTAAGGTCGGGATTTGTTTTTGCATTGGTAATTTTATTACGTAATTAATTACATTTTCTCCGCTCGATGCGGCGCGCCTCACGCCCACCTGGCGAGGGGAATAAGCAAGAGCATAACCATCTGCGTAGAGCTTTTATGCTAATCACGTAAATCCATTAAAAACATCAACTTAAGCACCAGTCGAAAACAGTCGTTTTAAAAATCAGGTTGACGGAGCGGGCAAACTTTTGCACCTTATGAGTCGTGTTACTCCGCTGTTACGGGGAGTTTAATGAAAACAGGGATCGACGTTAGTCGTAGTTAATAAGTTCAAAATGTAACTTTCAAAGGAGTGAACCCTATGTCGGCACCGGCCCAGACCCACAGCAGCCACCGCCTGCGCATGCAAGGCGAGATGCTTCCCGAATACGCGCAGATCCTGACGCCGGATGCGGTGGCCCTGGTATCCGAACTGGTGGAACGTTTTGCCCCCCAGCGCAACGAACTGCTGAAGCAGCGGGTGGCCCGTCAGGCCCGGATCGACGGTGGTGAACTCCCCGATTTTCTGCCGGAAACCGCCCATATTCGCGAGAGCCAGTGGACGGTGCGCGGCATCCCCGCCGATCTGCAAGACCGCCGTGTGGAGATAACAGGCCCGGTCGAACGCAAGATGGTGATCAACGCCCTCAACGCCAACGTGAAAGTCTTTATGGCGGACTTCGAGGACTCCCTGGCGCCGGCCTGGAATAAGGTGATCGAGGGTCAGATCAACCTGCGCGATGCGGTCAACGGCACCATCTCCTACCAGAATCCCGAGGGCAAGGCTTATACCCTCAAGGCCGATCCCGCCGTGCTCATCTGCCGGGTGCGCGGCCTGCACCTGCCGGAAAAACACGTCACCTTCGACGGTGACCCCATCCCCGGTGGCCTGTTCGACTTCGCGCTCTACTTCCTGCACAACCACAAGGCGCTGCTGGCCAAGGGCTCCGGCCCCTACTTCTACGTACCCAAGCTGCAGAGCCATCTGGAAGGACGCTGGTGGAGCGAGGTGTTCGCCTGGACCGAAGACAGGTTCGGCCTGCCCCGCGGCACCATCAAGGCCACCGTGCTCATCGAGACCCTGCCGGCGGTGTTCGAGATGGACGAGCTGCTCTATCAGATGAAGGATCACATAGTCGCGCTCAACTGCGGCCGCTGGGACTACATCTTCAGCTACATCAAGACCCTGAAGAACCACCCGGATCGCGTCCTGCCGGACCGCCAGGTGGTCACCATGGACAAGCCGTTTCTCAGCGCCTACTCGCGCCTGCTGATCAAGACCTGTCACCGCCGCGGCGCCCTGGCCATGGGTGGCATGGCCGCCTTCATCCCGGCCAAGGATCCGGCGGTGAACGCCGAGGTGTTCGCCAAGGTGAAGGCAGACAAGGAGCGGGAGGCGAACAACGGCCACGACGGCACCTGGGTGGCCCACCCCGGCCTCGCCGATACCGCCATGGCCGTGTTCAACGCCGCCATTCCTGCCGGTGAGAAGAACCAGATCGGGGTGCTGCGCTCCCAGGATGCCCCCATCACCGCCGCCGAGCTGCTGGCCCCCTGCGGCGGGGATCGCACCGAGGCAGGCATGCGCACCAATATCCGAGTCGCCCTGCAATACCTGGAAGCCTGGATCAATGGCAACGGCTGTGTGCCCATCTACGGCCTGATGGAAGACGCGGCCACCGCCGAGATCTCCCGCACCTCCATCTGGCAGTGGATCCGCCACGGCAAATCGCTGTCCAACGGCCAGGTGGTGACCAAGGCGCTGTTCCGCCAGATGCTGGCCGAGGAGCTGGAGGTGGTCAAAGCCGAGGTGGGCGAGGCCCGCTGGCAGGCTGGTCGCTTCGCCGAGGCGAGCGAGTTGATGGAGCAGATCACCTGCGCCGACACCCTGATCGATTTTCTGACGCTGCCCGGTTACGAGCGGCTCTGAATATGAGCCCCTCGCGGGGCCACCAATAACAAGTCAATGGACACGTGAAATCAATGAAAGAGGGAACTGATATGGCACTGACCCGTGAGCAACAGATCCAGGCTATCGAGAAAGACTGGGCAGAGAACCCCCGCTGGAAAGGGATCAAGCGCGGCTACAGCGCCGAAGACGTGGTGAACCTGCGCGGCAGCTTGCAGCCGGCGCACACGCTAGCCCAGCGCGGCGCCGACAAGCTGTGGGAACTGATCCACGGCGGCGCCAAGAAAGGCTACGTCAACTGCCTCGGCGCCCTGACCGGTGGTCAGGCGGTGCAGCAGGCCAAGGCCGGCATCGAGGCCATCTACCTCTCCGGCTGGCAGGTGGCGGCGGACAACAACCTGTCCTCCACCATGTACCCGGATCAGTCCCTCTACCCGGCCAACTCTGTGCCGTCCGTGGTGGAGCGCATCAACAACTCCTTCGCTCGCGCCGACCAGATCCAGTGGGCCAACAAGGTGGGCCCGCAAGACAAGGGCTTCATCGACTACTTCCTGCCGATCGTGGCGGATGCCGAGGCCGGTTTCGGTGGCGTGCTGAACGCGTTTGAGCTGATGAAGGGCATGATCGAAGCGGGCGCCGCCGGCGTGCACTTCGAAGATCAGCTGGCCTCCGTCAAGAAGTGCGGCCACATGGGCGGCAAGGTGCTGGTACCGAGCCAGGAAGCGGTGCAAAAACTCATCGCGGCCCGTCTGGCTGCCGACGTGTGCGGTACCACTACCCTGGTGATCGCCCGTACCGACGCCAACGCGGCAGACCTGCTGACCACAGATGCGGATCCTTACGATGCAGGCTTCCTGACCGGTGAGCGCACCGCAGAGGGCTTCTACAAAGTGCAGGCCGGCATCGAGCAGGCCATCTCCCGCGGCCTGGCCTACGCCCCTTACGCCGACATGGTGTGGTGTGAAACCGCCAAGCCGGACTTGGACGAGGCACGTCAGTTTGCCGAGGCCATCAAGGCCCAGTACCCGGACAAGATCCTGGCCTACAACTGCTCCCCGAGCTTCAACTGGAAGAAGAACCTGGACGATGCCACCATCGCCCGCTTCCAGCAGGAGTTGTCCGACATGGGCTACAAGTACCAGTTCATCACCCTGGCGGGCATCCACAACATGTGGTTCCACATGTACGAGCTGGCCTACCAGTACGCCCGTGGCGAGGGGATGAAGCACTACGTCGAGATGGTGCAGCAGCCGGAGTTTGCCGCCGCCGAGCGTGGTTACACCTTCGTGGCGCACCAGCAGGAAGTGGGCACCGGCTACTTCGACAAGGTCACTACCGTCATCCAGGGCGGCCAGTCCTCGGTGACCGCCCTGACCGGCTCCACCGAAGAAGATCAGTTCCACTGATAACGCCTTGATAGAAATAAAAAACCCCGGCCTGGTGCCGGGGTTTCTTTTTGCTCGTGTCACAGGGGGAGACGTGACGCCGCCACCAGTGGGGATCAGAGTTCGAGTATCTCTTTGACAAAGGGAATGGTGAGCTTGCGCTTGGCGCGAAAGGAGGCGTTGTCGAGCTGATTGAGGGTGGCGAGCAGGGTGCGCATGTCGCGGGACAGCCGGTTGAGCAGGAAGCGGCCCACGTCGATGGGCAGTTTGAAGCCCCGCAGCTCGGCGCGCAGCTGCAGGGCACTGAGCTTGCCCTCGTCGTCGAGCTCGTCCAGATGAAAACTCACCCCCCAGTCGAGGCGCGAGGCAAGATCCGGCAGTTGCAGACCCAGCTTGCGCGGCGCGCTACAGCCGGTGACCACCAGGGTCCCCTCGCCCTTCTCTTTCCAGCGATTGTAGAAATCGAACAGGGCCCGCTCCCACAGGGCGTTGCCAGCGATGGCCTCCAGGCTGTCGAGGCAGACCAGGGGCAGGCTCTCGAGGGCGTCTAGCATGCTGGGATCCAGCTGCTCGAACTGATCGAGGGAGAGATAGGCGGCGGCCGCGTCGCGGGCGTTGACCTCGGCGCAGGTGGCGTGCAGCAGATGAGATCGTCCCGACCCCTTGGCACCCCAGAAATAGAGGAAAGGCGCGCCCTGACCGATGGCCGCGTTCTTGAGGGCGGTGATCAGATGGGCGTTGTTGCCGGGATAAAAACTGACGAAGGTTTCATCATCCGGTAATTGTACGGCTAAAGACAGTTGGGCCGGTTGCTTCACTCGTTGGGCTTTGACTGTGATATTTGATGCCAAGTGTATCATCGCAGCGGCAGATAGAGAACCGCCCGGACTCGGCCGGGCGGTGATAACAAAGCTGACAGGATCAAGGCTGCGACCATTGGTAGCGCAAGCCGCTCTCGTTGTCTTCGATCTGGCGCAGCCGGCTCTCCAGTTGCAGCCCCCGCACCAGCTCGGCCTTGTCCCCCTGCAGAGAGAGATTGAAGGTGACCTTGTCCCCTTCCAGCTTGCCGATTGCCGATTGCCACCTTGCTGACGCTGGCCATGCCTTGCAGCATCTTCTGCAGCTGGATCATGCCGTCGATGCCGGCGAGTCCTTCCACCACCAGGGTCTGGCTGGAGATGGTGCCGGAGAGGCGGGTGCCGTAGTTTTGCACCAGCCAGCCGGCCAGGGCATCGGCGAAGCCCTGCGCCACCTCGGCCTGGGAACCTGAACCCTCACCCTTGGTCAGCTCCACCAACTCAGCGCCCGTTTGGGCACCCGGCTTAGGCCCGTACAGACCCCAGTCGATGCTCCACTTGCCCTCTTCTTTCTCATCAGGAGCCAGCTTGCCCAGCACCACCATCTCGGCGCCGTAACGCTGGCTCGCCTTGAGGATGGGATCGGCGAAACGCCCCCACACGTCGGTGGCATTGACCGCCATGTTGTCATCGAGATCCATCAAGGGAATGCTGACCGGCAGGCCCATGGCCTGGGTCTGGGTACGCAGGGCGGCGGCCCAGCCATCACTCGACTGATCCGGCAGGATGCGACGCTCACCTTGATCGAGCACCAGCCAGATGGCCAACTGCGGACGAGCGGGCCCGAGCAGGGCAAACTTGCTCTGGGCAATCAGGGCGTTGACCTTGGTGACGTCAAAGTCGGCCTTGAGGAACTTGACCGGTCCCACATCCTGATAGCCGTAGTGCTGCACATAGTCCCCCGGTGCGGCCAGCGCCTTGACCACCTCCGGCTGGGTGAGGATGTCCCGTTTGCCGGTCACCTTGATCAGCACATCCCCCAGCGCCTGGGACTGGGCGGCGGTCATGTCGCCGCTGGTGGGTGCCTTGCCCTGATAGAGATCGGTCACCTGGGCGGCCGACACCACAAACGACAGGCAACAGCAGAGGGCAGTCACTAAGCGTTTCAACATAAAGAAGATTCTCGAAATGGGAGATGGTGCTTATGGTAGCGGCAAGGCGCGCCTCCCAGCAAGGCAACCGGCAGGCGCAGCACCAAAAAGCGTGAAGCCGGCACAGGGCCGGCTTCACGAAGACAGAACCAAGACTTATTTGGTGCCGAAGATCTTGTCACCGGCATCGCCCAGACCCGGGACGATGTAGCCTTTCTCGTTCAGGCCCTGATCGATGGAAGCGCAGAAGAGTTCCACATCCGGGTGAGCGGCTTCCAGCGCCTTGATGCCTTCCGGCGCCGCGACCAGTACCAGCACCTTGATGGACTGGCAGCCCTTCTTCTTGAGCAGATCGATGGTGGCGATCATGGAGCCACCGGTGGCCAGCATGGGATCGATAACCAGCGCCAGGCGCTCCTCGATGTTGCTGACGATCTTCTCGAAGTAAGGGACAGGTTGCAGAGTCTCTTCATCGCGGTAGATGCCGACCACGCTGACGCGGGCGCTTGGCATGTGCTCCAGCACGCCATCCATCATGCCAAGACCGGCGCGCAGGATGGGCACGACTGTGACCTTCTTGCCCTTGATCTGGTCAACTTCTACTGGCCCGTTCCAACCATCGATGGTAACTTTCTCGGTTTCGAAGTCAGAGGTCGCTTCGTAGGTCAGCAAACTGCCCACTTCTTTGGCCAGCTCACGGAAACGCTTGGTGCTGATATCGCCTTCGCGCATCAGCCCGATCTTGTGTTTGACCAAGGGGTGTTTGACTTCAACGACTTTCATTATTATCTCCTCAAACCGGCGCCAAAAAATCGCGGAATCATACAATAAAAGCCGCGGCTTGTAGAGCTTTTCCACGCAAAAACGCGCAAACGATTTCCTTTCTGCTTTTACCCGCCCACTGGTAGAATACGCCCCGAATTTTACCCTCCACTTCTTTATATGACGGGGAATACGCGTGACTGACAAAACCTCACTGAGCTACAAGGATGCTGGCGTGGATATCGATGCCGGCAATGCACTGGTTGAACGTATCAAAGGCGTGTCAAAACGTACTCGTCGTCCCGAAGTCCTTGGTGGTCTTGGCGGCTTTGGGGCCTTGTGTCAAATCCCTGCTGGCTACAAGGAACCGGTGCTGGTCTCCGGTACCGACGGGGTGGGCACCAAGCTGCGTCTGGCCATCGATCTCAAGAAGCACGACACAGTGGGCATCGATCTGGTCGCCATGTGCGTCAACGACCTGATAGTACAAGGGGCTGAGCCGCTGTTCTTCCTCGACTACTACGCCACCGGCAAGCTGGACGTTGACACCGCTGCCGCCGTGGTCACCGGGATTGGCGTGGGTTGTGAGCAATCCGGCTGCGCCCTGGTGGGCGGCGAGACCGCCGAGATGCCGGGCATGTATGAAGGGGAAGACTACGACATCGCCGGTTTCTGCGTCGGTGTGGTGGAAAAAAGCGAGATCATCGACGGCAGCAAGGTCGGCGACGGGGATGCCCTGATCGCCCTGGCCGCGAGCGGCCCCCACTCCAACGGCTTCTCCCTGGTGCGCAAGATTTTGGAAGTCTCCAAGGCCGACGTGCATCAGCCGCTGGGTGATACCACCCTGGCCAACGCCTTGCTGGAGCCGACCCGCATCTACGTGAAACCCGTGCTCAAGCTCATCAAGGAGTGCGAGATCCACGCCCTGTCTCACATCACCGGCGGCGGCTTCTGGGAGAACATCCCCCGCGTGCTGCCCGCCAACACCCAGGCGGTGATCGACGAGCAGAGCTGGCAGTGGCCGGCGGTGTTCAGCTGGCTGCAGCAGGCCGGCAACGTCACCCGCCACGAGATGTACCGCACCTTCAACTGCGGCGTCGGCATGATCATCGCCCTGCCCGCCTCCCAGCTTGAGAAGGCGCTGACCCTGCTCAAGGCCGAAGGGGAGAACGCCTGGCACATCGGCCATATCGCCAAGGCGGCCGATGGCGAGGAGCAGGTCATCATCCGATGAGCCCGATGACACGCATTCTGGTGCTGATCTCCGGCAGCGGCAGCAACCTGCAGATCATCCTCGACGACTGCGCCAACGGCAAGATAGCGGGCGAGGTAGTCGGCGTCATCAGCAACAAGGCCGATGCCTATGGGCTGGTGCGCGCCAAGGAAGCCGGGGTGGCAACCTCCATCCTGGCCCAGCAGCAGTTTGCCAACCGGGATGACTACGACCTCGCCCTGCAGGCGCTGATGGCTGACTACAAGCCGGATCTGGTGGTGCTTGCTGGCTTTATGCGGATCCTGAGCGCCCCCCTGGTGCGTCACTTCGCGGGGAGGATGATCAATATCCACCCCTCGTTGCTGCCGAAATACCAGGGCCTGCACACCCACCAGCGCGCCATCGACGCCGGTGATAGCGAGCACGGCGCCAGCGTTCACTTCGTCACCGAGGAGCTCGACGGCGGCCCAGTGATCCTGCAGGCTCGTGTGCCCATCTTCGAGGGCGATGATGCCAGCGACGTGGCGGCCAGGGTGCAAGCCCAGGAGCACAGCATCTACCCGATGGTGGTGCAGTGGTTCTGCCAGGGGAGGCTGCGGATGCAAGCGGACGCGGCCCTCTTGGATGGCGCAGTGCTCGGCCCGGCGGGTTATGCCAGCGAGTAGCGGAAACACCGAGATGTGAAAAGGGAGGCCTGTGGCCTCCCTTTTTTTGTCTTTTACAGTGCCGCTGACACAGGACTTAAACCGGTTCACGAGCTGTCGCGAGAAGCCGTCAGCAAGGTGAAGAGCAGCGCAGGAACCGGAGTGTATATGAATACATGAGGATTCCGAGCAGCACATGAGCCTTGATCACGGCTTCGCAGCAAGATCGTGGACGGGTTTAGACCGGATTATCGATGTCGATAAAGGTCACCTGCAACCCGTGTACGGTGGCAAGCCACTCCCCCAGCGCCTTGATGCCGTAGCGCTCGGTGGCGTGATGGCCGGCGGCGTAGAAGTGCATGCCCATCTCGCGGGCGGTGTGGATGGTCTGCTCGGAGGCCTCGCCTGAGATGAAGGCGTCTATGCCCTGCTCCGCCGCCAGGTTGATGTAGCTCTGTCCACCGCCGGTACACCAGGCCACGGAGCGGATAAGCTCGGGCCCCGTCTCACCACTGTACAGTGGAGTACGACCGAGCCGCTCTTCGATAAGTGCCGCGAAATCCGGCCCGCTCATGGGCTCCTCTAGCTTGCCCACCATGGCCACGCTCTTGCTGTTCCAGGGCTCGAGACCGCGGCGCACCTTGATGCCGAGCAGCTTGGCGAGCTGGGCGTTGTTGCCCACCTCGGGATGCACGTCGAGCGGCAGGTGATAGGCGAACAGGTTGATGTCGTGGGTCAGCAGGGTCTTGAGGCGACGCTGCTTCATGCCGGTGATCTGGGCCGGCTCACCGCTCCAGAAGTAGCCGTGATGGACCAGGATGGCATCGGCGTTGACCGCCACGGCCGCGTCGATCAACGCCTGGCTGGCGGTGACGCCGGTGACCACGTGGCGAATGCGCTCACGCCCCTCCACCTGCAAGCCATTGGGACAGTAGTCCTTGATGGCATGGGGTTCGAGCAGGTGGTTGAGCAGGGTTTCCAGTTTTCGATGAGAGATCATGAGGGTCTCCTAACAGGGCCAGCCCCCGCGGTTGCAGGCAACCGCCAGGGTCTTGGGATCAATCGTCAGGAGACCATGATAATCGAGCCGGGCCGCCAAGGCCATGGCACTCAGGCGGACAGCTCTATGCCCGCATCCCGCATCTGGGCCAGCTTGTAGCGCAGGGTGCGCGGGCTGATGCCGAGCCGGTCGGCGACGGCCTTGCGGCTGCCGTTGCACTCCTGCAGGGTGTCCAGGATGATCTGGTGCTCCTGCAACTTGAGCTCGCTGCCGAGATCGTCCCCGGCCGCCAGTCGCTCGAGCGGGCGCACCAAGGCTCCGTCCGTCTCCTCCAGGATCAGCTGAGCGGAGCCAATCACCCCGTCCGGGCTCAGGATCAGGGCGCGCTGTACCACGTTGTCGAGCTCGCGCACGTTGCCGGGCCAGGGGTGGGCCAGCAGGCGCCCACGGGCATCGTCCAGCAGCTGCGGCGCAGGCAGGCCCATCTGGCCAGCATGGAGCGCCAGCAGGTGCTCCGCCAGGGGCAGAATGTCGCCGGGACGCTCCCAGAGCGAGCTCCAGCGCAGGGGGAAGACATTGAGACGATAGTAGAGATCCTCACGGAACAGGCCGTCCTGCACCGCCTTCTTGAGATCCCGGTTGCTGGTGGCGATGACCCGCACATCGAGGGGGATCATCTTGCGACTGCCGAGCCGCTCAACTTCTTTTTCCTGCAACACCCGCAGCAGCTTGGCCTGCAGCCCCAGGTCCATCTCGGTAATTTCATCCAGCAGCAGGGTCCCGCCCTGGGCCTGTTCGAACTTGCCAGGGCACCCCTGCACGGCGCCGGTGAAGGCCCCCTTCTCGTAGCCAAACAGGGTCGCCTCCAGCATGTTCTCCGGAATGGCGGCGCAGTTGATGGCGACGAAGCTCTGCTCGGCGCGGCTGGAGTTGTCGTGAATGTAGCGGGCCAGCACCTCTTTGCCGGTGCCGCTCGGGCCGGTCACCATGACGGTGGCCTCGCTTCTGGCCACCCGGGTCGCCAGCTGGAACAGCTCGGCCGTCCTGGGATCCCCGTACACCACGGCCCGCTTCTCGACCTTCTGGGCCGGCACGTAGCGACTGACCTGGTTGAGCAGCACCTCGGGGGAGAAGGGCTTGGCGAGGTAATCGATGGCCCCCTCCCGCATGGCGCGCACGGCGCCATCGATGTTGGCATGGGCCGTCATCAAGAGCACGGGCACCTGGGGATATTGCTGGCGGATGTTGGCCAGCAGGGTCAGGCCGTCCATGCCCCCCATCTGAATATCCGAGATGACCATGTCGAAGCTCTGGCGCGACAGGGAGAGCAGGGCCCGCTCACCGCTGTCGGCTTCACGGCACTCGTAGCCGCCGAGCAACAGGGTATCCACCAGCGCCTCGCGCAGGCCATCATCATCTTCCACTACCAGGATACGGGCTTGGGTCATGCTAGGGCTCCCACGGCCAACCTGGCCTTATCGTTATTGATATCCGCGTTCATATTCACGCCTGCCCACAGGCGGGATCCGATATGGCTCATGCCACACCTCCAAGCCGCACCGCCTGCTGATGCAGAGGGAACGACAGGGTAAAGCAGGTGCCCTCACCGGGTACCGAGGCGACACCGACCTCCCCCTGATGAGCGCGCACCACGGATTGCACCACCGCAAGCCCAAGGCCGGTGCCCTGGGAGCGGGTGGTGAAGAAGGGTTCGAAGATCTGGTTGAGCAACTGGGCGGGCATGCCCTTGCCGTTGTCGAGCACGCGCAGCTCCACCCGGCCACCGCTGCGCACCGCGCTGATGAGCAGCGAGTTGGCACCGGCCTGCTGGGCGTTGGCGATCAGGTTGTTGATGGCGCCCGCCAGGGCATTGCTGTTGGCCAGCAGCCAGAGATCCGGCTCCGGCGCCTCCATCTGCAGTCTGCAGCCCTGCTGCTGGCAGAACGCCTCGGCGCCGGCCTGTACCTCCGCCAGCAGCCCCTGTACCGATACCGGCGCGACCACCTGGTTATCTCCGTTGCGAGCGAACAGCAGGATGTCGTTGATCTGTTTTTCCAGATCCTGGAGCCTCGCCATCAGCTTTTGCTGGAACTGGCTGCGGGACTCGGGCTTGAGGGTGCGGTTTGCGAGGTTGGCCGCATAGAGCATGGCGGCGGAGAGCGGGGTGCGGATCTGGTGTGCCAGCGAGGCAGCCATGTTGCCGAGGGCCGACAACCGTTTCATGTGGTTGACCCTGTCCTGCAGCTGGCGAGTCTCGGTGAGATCGGTGATGAACACCAGCTGACCGGGTTGATCCTGCAGCGGTTGGGTCGAGAGCTGAACGCGGCGTCCGTCCCGCAGGGAGATCTCGTGGCCGTCGTCCTCGCGGGGCTCGAAACAGCGATCGATGATCTGGCGCCAGAGTTGGCCCTGCAACGGTTCTCCCAGCAAGGCAAGGGCGGCCGGGTTGGCGCGGGTGATGCGCCCCTCCCCATCGAGCAGCAGCACGCCGGTCGGCAGTGCCTGGAAGATGGCGTAGAGCTGGCTCACCTCGTGAGACTGGAGCGGGTTGTCCTGCTGGGCGATTGTCATAAACCTGACCTCAAACTGGGTTTGGGATCAGGCTATTCAATTTCCATGCCATTAAAATAATTGATGTATATCAATGCATTAGACATCCGGTGTCAAAGCATTGACCTCAGGATCGGCTCAGGCTCTGTCACTAGAGGCCCTCGGCAGGGAGAGCCACGCAGGGTCCTTGCTCAGGATCTCGCAACCAGAGCCATGGCCGCGGTTCAAATATCCTTGCTCATGCCGTATTTTTTCATCTTCTCCACCAACGTGGTGCGGCGCATGCTGAGCAGATCGGCGGCGCGGGCCACCACCCCCTCCTGGGACTCCAGGGCCTGGCGGATCAGCTCCACCTCGAGATCGGCCAGCATCTCCTTGAGATTGACCCCCTCCTGCGGCAGCTGCATGGGGAGAGACATACCGCTGCTCGGCTCCGGCTCGAGGGGGGTCTGGAACACGGCGGCCAAGGCATCGCGCTCGTCCATCTCGGTGAGTCGCTCGTCGCGCGGCTCGCAGGGCAGCAGGCGATAACGGCTCGGCAAGTCCACCACATCGACGATCTGGTTTGGATAGAGGATCAGCAGCCGCTCGATGAGGTTCGACAGCTCGCGCACGTTGCCGGGCCAGGGGTACTGCATGATGGATTCCATGGCGCGCTGGGTCAGGCGGATGATCCCCCTGTGCTGCTCGGCATGGCGATTGAGCAACTCCTGCAGCAGCAGGGGGATGTCGTCGGCACGCTCGCGCAGGGGCGGCGTCTCGATGGGGAAGACGTTGAGGCGATAGTAGAGATCCTCGCGGAACAGCTGGGTGCGGATCATCGCCTCCAGATCTCGGTGGGTCGCCGCGATGACGCGCACGTCCGCCTGCACCGGCTTGCCGCCGCCCACTCTGTCGAACAGGCGCTCTTGCAGCACCCGCAGCAGCTTGACCTGCATCGGCAGCGGCATGTCGCCAATTTCGTCGAGGAACAGGGTGCCCCCCTGTGCCAGCTCGAAGCGGCCGCGACGGGCGGCGATGGCACCGGTGAAGGCACCCTTCTCGTGGCCGAACAGCTCGCTCTCCAGGAGCTCAGCCGGAATGGCGCCGCAGTTGATGGGCACGAAGGGGCCGCTGCTGCGAGAAGAGAGTTCGTGAATGGCGCGGGCCACCACCTCCTTGCCGGTCCCGGACTCCCCCAGGATCAGCACGTTGGCGTCGGTTTCCGCAACCTGACCGATGAGGCGACGTACCTCCTGAATGCCCCTGCCCTTGCCCACCAGCAGCCGCAACAGGGTCTGGCCCTTGTCGTGCAATTGCTGGCGCGGGTGCAATGAGATGAAGGCCTGGCAGAAATGCAGGTGACGCGTCAGCGACTCATAGGTGAAGGGGGCGTCACTGCCACCGATGAAGTTGCTGTTGGGGTGACTGGCCTCGATCAGGGAGAGGAAGGGGATCCGGGGGAAGGCGGCGAGCAGCTCGCCGAGGGGGCGCTCCTGCAGCTCGCCCGTCAATATCCCTTGCAGCGGGCCGGAGGATTCGATGGCCACATCGAGCTCGGGCTCGGCCACCTCCTGCCAGGGGATCCCCATGAACGAAAGCACTGTCCCCAGCTGCTGGCGCCGCTGTTCATCGGCATCGACAATCAATACCTCCATTGCCATCCTCTCCATCCTTTTCTGCACCTGAAGCCAAACTGTTGTTTTTTTCGTGCTTAATATGGCTAGCCATGCACGTTATAAGGGGCACAAAGTGCCAAAATAATGGCGGATTGTCAAAATTTGTCGCGCCCGCGACAGCGGGCCGGGACGGCGATCACAATCCACACATCGTAGTCATTTCTTTGTCATTGACGGGAGGCGGAAAAACCGCCGAGTCAGAGGAAAACCTAGGAGAGAATGGCTCCGGTCGCAACCGGAGCCAGAAGCGGACTCAGTGTTTGAGCTGACCGTGGGGGGCGGCGTAACGGCACTGGGGGAAGCGGCTGCAGGCCAGGAACAGGCGACCGACATGGGGGCCCTTCTTGGCCTCCCGCTCCACCAACGGGGCATCGCAGCGAGGGCAGTGCGGCGTGGCAGAAGGCTGATCCTCCTCCTCGTCCAGGCTGCCGAACAGGTTGTCCACCAGCTCGGGATCCGGCTCGGCGAGTCCCGGCTTAGGGGCTTGCGGCACCGAGGCGACCGGTGCTTGCCCCCCATGGCGCGGCTCGCTCAGATCCACGCCATCGAGCAGCAGCGGGCTGAAGGTGGGCTCGCGGCGCTCCCCTGGCAACAGATCCTCGACCAGGGGAGAGGCCTTGCTCAACAGCGGCAACAGCTGCTCGCGCAGCTCTTCCACCTGATAGTGGCTGCTGGCCGGGATCTGCAACAGGGGCAGACCCGCACCGTCACAGGCTTCTTTGAGGAACAGATCCCGCGCCTTGCGCTTCTGGTGGCGGTGGGAGCTGTCATCGAGTTCGATGGCGCAGAGGAAGGAGAGATCCGCCGGATGGCAGAGCAGATAATCGAAGTGCTTGGCACTGATCCGGTTGAAGGCCTGCTGCCACTTGCTCTTGCCCATACGCGCTTGCGGGGTCAGCACGTCGGCGACCCGCACCTTGGCGAAGACCCGCGCCTTGTCGCCCACCGCCAGATCCAGCACCCCGAGGAAGGAGCGCTCGGCCGGACTGAACAGGGTCTCCTGCAGCTCATAGGGCGATACCTTGCCTTTCTTGCCTCTGCCCCAGACGATCGCCAGCAGGAGCAGTACCAACAACACCAATCCCGATACGACAAGGCTATTCATAAGCGCAGATCCCATTCACAAGACATATCCTGTTCACAAAACATGGAGAAGAAGGGGCAACACTCTAGCACGGGGGGGCCGGCACAGGCAGAGCAGAAATGAAGCCCTCCTCCCTGCCTTAGTGTTTTTTCACCATTTTTGCGCGAGGCGGGGCTTCATATGGCCTGCCGCAGCAGGCACAATGAGGGTGGAACCCACTCACAGGAGAGCAGGATGCAAAAGCAATTGGTCGTCACCGTCATCGGAGCAGACAAGCCCGGCATCGTCGAGAGTCTGGCGCATACCATCACCCAGCAGCAGGGTAACTGGCTGGCCAGCTCCATGAGTGAACTGGCAGGACAATTTGCCGGCATTTTGCACGTGAGCGTCCCCGATGAGCACTACCGCAGCCTGTGCGAGGCACTGGTGATGCTGCCGGGTCTGACCGTGAGCTTCGCCGAAGGCCAGCTCAGCCAGGAGCCCGCCCGCCAGATGATGCTGACCGTCACCGGCAACGACAGGCCCGGCATAGTCCACGAGGTGGCCAGCATACTGCGTCAACTCAACATCAACGTCGCCGATCTCACCACCGGCTGCGAGCCCGCGCCCCACTCGGGTGCCCCCTTGTTCTACGCCCATGCCCTGGTCGCCTTGCCTCCCCAGCTCGAGCAGGACGATCTGGTCGCGGCGCTGGAGTCCCTCTCCGATGATCTCGTCGTCGACATCGATCAAGACCTGACCGAATAGTGCCGGCCGTCATAAAATTGTCATGGTTTGACGCCATAACTGCCGCGCAGACGCAACCTGATCACAGAGGCACCAGATGAGCACCGACAAGCAGTATGAAGAGAAAGAGCTGAGTTGGCTCTCATTCAATGAACGGGTGTTGCAAGAGGCGATGGACAAGACGGTCCCCCTCATCGAGCGGGTCCGCTTCCTCGGGATCTTCTCCTCCAACCAGGACGAGTTTTTCAAGGTACGGGTCTCGGACGTCAAGCGCCGCATCCTCATCAACGAGGTGCACGGGGGCGACGACGAGGCCAAGGTGCTGCTGCGCGCCATCCAGCAGAAGGTGATGGCCCTCGGCGAGGCATTCGACAACACCTACAAAGAGCTGCTGATCGCCCTCGCCCGCCACAACATCTTCTTGGTCAACGAGAGCCAGATCTCCGACTCCATTCAGCAGTGGCTGCGGGTCTTCTTCCGGGAGAAGGTGCTGCGCCACATCATCCCTATACTGCTGAACAAGGAAGTCAACCCGGTCAAGTTCCTCAAAGACGAGCACACCTACCTCGCCATCGAGATGAAGAAGGGTGGCCAGGTGATCCAGTACGCCCTGGTGGAGGTGCCGACCGACGATCTGCCCCGCTTCTTCCAGCTGCCGCCGGAGGGGACCCGCCGCAAGAAACAGATCATCATCCTGGATAACGTCATCCGCTTCTGTCTCGACGAGATCTTCAAGGGCTTCTTCGACTACGACGAGATAGCGGCCTACGCGGTCAAGCTGACCCGGGATGCGGAGTACGATCTCTCAGACCAGCTCGACCTGAGTCTGGTGGACAAGATGAGTGACGGCTTGAAGCAGCGCCTCACCGCCATGCCGGTGCGCTTCGTCTACGAGCGGGAGATGCCCGCCGCCATGATAAGCTTCCTCAAGCTCAAGCTGCAGATCAGCTCCTACGACGCCATCATGCCCGGCGGTCGTTATCACAACTTCAAGGATTTCATCGGCTTCCCCAACGTGGGCCGGGACTATCTGGAAAACCCCAAGCTGCCGGCCCTCGATTGCCGCGACTTCGACGGCTTCGTCAACGCCTTCGACGCCATCACCAAGCAGGACATTCTGCTGTATTACCCCTATCACAAGTTCCACCATTTCACGGAACTGGTGCGTCAGGCAGCCTTTGATCCGGCGGTGAGCGCCATCCGCATCAATATCTACCGGGTCGCCAAGAAGTCGCGCATCATCCACTCCCTCATCGACGCCGCCAACAACGGCAAGAAGGTGACTGTTGTGGTGGAGCTGCGCGCCCGCTTCGACGAGGCGGCCAACATCGACTGGGCCAATATCCTGACCGATGCGGGGGTCAAGGTGGTGTTCGGGGTGCCGAGCCTCAAGATCCACTCCAAGCTCTGCCTGATCACCCGCCACGAGCACGGCGAGGCGGTGCGCTACGCCCACATCGGCACCGGCAACTTCAACGAGAAGACCGCCAAGATCTACACCGACTTCTCCCTGCTGACCCGCCACCCGGACATCACCGCCGAGGTGGAGGGGGTGTTCGAATACATCGAATATCCCTACCGGCGCTACAAGTTCAACCACCTGCTGGTCTCCCCCATCAACAGCCGCCGTCAGCTCTATCGCCTCATCGACGCCGAGCTGGCCAACGCCAAGGCGGGCCAGCCGAGCGGCATCACCCTCAAGATCAACAACCTGGTGGACAGGGACCTCATCAACCGTCTCTACGCCGCCGGTCAGGCGGGGGTGCCGATCCAGATGATCATCCGCGGCATGTGCGCCCTGCGCCCGGGGGTGCCGGGGCTCAGCGAAAACATCCAGGTCATCAGCATCATCGACCGCTTCCTCGAGCACCCGCGGGTCATGGTGTTCCACAACAGGGGCAACCCCCAGCTGTTCATCTCCAGCGCCGACTGGATGAGCCGCAACATCGACGGCCGGATCGAGGTGGGTACCCCCATCTACGACGAGCGCCTCAAGCAGCGCATCCTGGACATCCTCCAGCTGCAGCTCAGCGACACCTGCAAGGCAAGGGTCATCGATGCAAACCAGAGCAACGAGTACGTGAAGCGGGGCAACCGCCGCAAGGTCCGTTCTCAGGTTGCGATTTACGATTATCTCAAACGCATAGAGTCAAACCATGGACAATAGTCTGTACGCCGCTGTCGATCTGGGCTCGAACAGTTTTCACATGGTCATCGCCCGCCTCAATGAGGGACGGATGCAGATCGTCGATCGCATCAAGGAGCGAGTCCGGCTGGCGGAGGGGATGGACGAGCAGCGCCGCATGTCGGACGAGGCCATGGCGCGAGGCCTCGATTGCCTCGCCCTGTTCGCCGAGCGGCTGACCAACATCAAGCCGGATCAGATCCGCATCGCCGGCACCTACACCCTGCGCCGTGCCAGCAACGCCCGTGACTTCGTGCGCGAGGCGGCCCTGGTGCTCAATCACCCCGTCGAGATCATCAGCGGTCAGGAAGAGGCCCGCCTCATCTATCAGGGGGTGGCGCACACCCAGCATATCGAAGGCCAGGTGCTGGTGGTGGACATCGGTGGCGGCAGTACCGAACTCATCATCGGCGAGGGGTTTGACCACAAGGCCCTCACCAGTCGCAAGATGGGCTGCGTCAGCTTCACCCAGAGCTTCTTTGGCAACGGCAAGCTGAGCGAGAAGGCCATCAACAACGCCGTGCTGGAGGTGCAACATCAGCTCGCCCCCATCGTCAACCAGTACCGCAAACTCGGCTGGCAGAGCTGCCTCGGCAGCTCAGGCTCCATCCGTACCGTGCGGGACGTGTTGCAGGGGGAAGGCTGGACCGATGGCAGCATCACCCTGGCGGGGCTTGAGCGGCTCAAAGAAGAGATGCTCAAGCACAAAAAGGTCGAGCAGCTCAAACTCGCCGGTTTGACCGAGGAGCGCCAGGGGGTATTCGCCGCCGCCGTGGCCATACTGCTCGGCCTCTTCACCTCCCTGCCCATAGAGCGGATGGAGTATTCCGACGGTGCCCTGCGCGAAGGTCTGCTGTACGAGTTCGAAGAGAGGCTGCAGCATCACGACATCCGCGAGCGCACTGCCCTTGCCCTCATCAGCCACTACCGCATCGACAAGCGCCAGGCGGCCCGGGTCGAGCAGACCGTGCTCTCCCTGTTCGATGCCCTGAGCGAGCCCTGGCAGATGCCCATCGAGCCCTATCGCGCCATCCTCGGCTGGGCGGCGCGGCTGCACGAGATTGGGCTCGCCATCAACTACAGCGGCATCCACAAACACTCCGCCTACATATTGCAAAACACCGACCTGCCCGGTTTCAACCAGGACGATCAGGCCCTGCTGGCAGCTCTGGTGCGTTTCCAGCGCAAGGGGCTCAAGCTCTCCGAGCTGCCCGCCCTGCCCAACCACGACGAGCAGACGGTGCTGCGCTGCATCCGCATCCTGCGCCTCGCGGTGGCGGCTCACCACAGACGCCAGGACAACCTGCTGCCCCCGTTGAAGGTGTTGGCCGCAGGGGATCAACTGGTGGTTACCCTGCCAACCGAGTGGTGTGAGGATAACCGCCTGCTGATGCAGAACCTGGAGAAGGAGCACCGTTATTGCCAGGAGCAGGGCTGGCCCCTGTTGTTCCAGCTGAGCTGACCGCTCCTGCATGAAAGAAAGAGGCAGCCCATGGGCTGCCTCTTTGCTATTGCGGGTTCGAACGCCTGCTTACTGCAACTCGGGCAGCAACCACTTGGCGATTTCGAAGTAGATGATGAGGCCGGTGCCATCCACCAGGGTGGAGATGAAGGGGGCCGAGACCACAGCGGGATCGATCCGGAAGCGGCGCAGCACCATGGGGATCACCGAGGCGACGGTGGCACTCCAGAGCACGATGGCGATGATGGTCAGGGTCACCACCATGCCGATCTCGGGGCCCACCCCCAGACTCCAGGCCCGCACCCAGGCCGCGATGGCGATGGCCACCGAGATCAGCAGACCGGTTGAGAGCTCCTTCTTGAGCACGGTACCCAGGTTCTTCAGGCTCACCTCCCCCACCGCCATGGCACGCACTATGGTGGTGGTGATCTGGGTGCCGCTGTTGCCGCCGGTGCCGATCAGCAGAGGGATGAAGAAGGCCAGGGCAATGGCCGCCTCCAGCTGCTCCTCGAAGGCCCGCAGCACTGTGCCGGTGTAGGCCTCGGCCACGAACAGGATGAGCAGCCAGCCCACCCGCTTGCGCCACAACTGCCAGGGGGTCGCCTGCAGATAGGGAATATCCAGCGGCGAGGAGCCCCCCTGCAGCTCCGCATCCTCGGTGGACTCGCGCTCCAGGATGTCGGCAGCATCGTCCACATGAAAGACCCCCACCAATCGGCCCTGAGCCTCCACCGGCAGGATAGAGAGGTCGCGATCGATCAGCAGGCGGGCGGCCAGCTCCTGATCCGCCCGGGCATCGATGCGCACCGCCTCCCGCTCCATCAGCTCGCTCACCGGCAGCAGGGGATCCGCTATCAGCAAGGATTTGAGGGAGACGCTGCCAAGCAGACGATGCTCGCCGTCGACCACATACAGGTCCTGAAACAGCTGGGCCTTGTCCCAGGCGTCGTGGATCAGCTGCTTGGCGCGGCCCACCGTCTCCTGCCCGTCGATAGCCAAGTATTCGTGACGCATGTTGGCACCGACCGATTCACTCGGCCAGTCCAGCAGCGAATGGAGGCTGGTCTGTACCGGCTCGGGGAAACGGGCGAGCAGTTGGTGGCGATCGTCGTCATCGAGCTTGCGCAAGATGGCGAGCAGTTCGCGTCTGGGAATGGCCCCTTGCAGCAGGCTGACGATGCTGGCATGCAGCCGCAGCAGCAATCGGCCGGCACAGTCCGCCGGCAGGGAAACGAGCAGCTCGGCGCCTTCGGGGGTAGGCAGGGTATCGAAGATACAGTTGAGCTCTTCCGGACGCAGGGTCAGCAGCTGGTCGGCGCGTTGTACCGGATCCAGGTTGCGGGCGAGCCAGCCCTGCAGGGCAGCCAGGTCGAGCAGTTGATGACGGTTGAGCAGGTGGTGTGTTTTCTTCATCACAGATATCCTCATGTGATCCCGGGTCGAACCCGAGAGCAACCGGTCATACCGGCTGCCGTTTGCAAGAAAACAGCAATTTGATTGACGAGTAACAGGCAGGAAATGACGCCGTCCGGCGTGTTTCATCCCCACGTACCAGCTTTAGCACTACATAACGTATCCGGCATGCCGGAAGCCACTTGGGTTTACACCTTAATCCGATGAAAACTGTCCTGATCTTGGGCGTCTCTGGACGTCGTGAGATCAGTGGCCTGTGTTTATGCAGGAGCCTCGCCTAACGAGATGCTGCGAAAAAATAGCCACAGCCTTGGGCTGTGCGGGCGGCATCATCGACCAGGGGCTGGCCCGAGTCAAGCCAATAGGCCCGCCGGCAACGGGTTGTTACAAATTGCGGGAAGTTGGGGCAGAGCAGATGGGAAAGCGATGGAGAAGAGGCAGAAGTGAAAGCGGCGCCCCCGCAGGGGAGCGCCGCGGTCAACGGAGAGTGATCAGCGGATATAGTCGAACAGGGTCAGCTTGCTTATCTTGCTGAAGGCGAGCTGGGTAGCGCTCATGGCCGCATCCTCCTTGGAGAGGGTCGCTATCACCTCGTACATGTCGGCCTCCGAGACCTTGGCCCGCGCCTGCTGGTTCAGGGTACTGAGGCCATCGTTCGAGCTCATCACCTGCTCCAGGCTGTTGAGCCGGCTGCCCACGTCCCCCTGCCCCCTGTCCACCTTGGTTCTGGCGTTGTCCATGTGGGTGGTGGCATTGGCCACTGCCAGCTGGAAGTTGTCCGCCGAGATGGTGGGGTCACGCAAGGCCGTGATGAAGTCGGACATGCCGTTGAGCACGTTGTCGTTCTTAGGTGCATCGAGTGCGAAGGTCTGATCCGCACCGCCTGCGGGCAGGTCCAGGGTCAGCTCCAGCCCGTTGAAGCCTATCTTGTTGCCCGCGCTGTAACCCCCGCTCTGCACTACTGTGCCACCACTGTCCTTGATCTCGTAGGTATCCGGTGGGCCCGCCAGGGTGCTCACGGTGAACGAGTTGCTGGCCAGGGACGAGTCGTAGTTGTTGCGATAGAAGCTCTCGAAGTTCGCCTGATCCCCCACCCCTACCTTGATGTTGGCACTGGCGGCGCTGGCGGTGCGCCGGGTCCCCACCATCTCGAACAGATCGAAGCCGGAGTCATTGGCCGGGATCTGCACCGTGGGAGAGACCTGGATGCTGCGCTGGCCCGTGTCCCCCTGGAACACGTAGTTACCGCTGGCATCCTTGACGAAGGGCTGAGTCTTGCTCTGGTTGCCGCCGAAGATGAACTCCCCCTGGGAGTTCTTGCTGTTCATCAGATCGAACATCTGCTTTTGCAGCCCCTCCAATTCGCTCGCGATGGCGCTGCGCTCCTCGGACCCCATGGCAGAGCTGTTCGCCTTCTGGATCAGGGTCTTGGCACTGAGCATGGCGGTGTTGATGGAGGTCAGGACTGTGTCTTCGTGGCCCAGGCTGTTCTCCAGCAGGCTGCCGTTGACGCTGTACTGCTTGAACAAGTCGATCTCCTTGGTCAGCGCCATCTTCTGGCTCATGCCGGAGGGATCTTCCCCCGCCCGGGTGAACTTGTCCCCGGACATCAGCTGGTTGTAGGCCGTGTTCTGGCGCTCGCTGACCTTGCTCATGGTGGCGAGGTTGCGGTCATAGATCATGTTGGTGGTGATGCGCATGCGTTACCTCACGGAAGACAACAGGGTATCGAAGATGGTCTTGGCAGTGCTGACTATCTGGGCCGAGGCGGCATAGGATTGCTGGAAGCGGATGAGGTTGGCCGCCTCCTCCTCCAGGTTGACGCCGGAGACGCTCTCGTAAATACCGGTACTCTGGGTCAGTTTGGCCTCGTTGGCCTGCAGCAGGGTCTTGGCCTGGCTGGTCTTGTTGCCCACCCCGGTCACCAGCGCGCTGTAGGCATCGTTGAAGGTCATCTTGTCGTTGCTGGTAGCGGCATTGTTGTTCTTGCGCACCAGCGTCTTGTTTTGCAGCTCCGCCAGGGCCAGGCCGTTGGCGTTGTCGGCGAAGCCGTCCTTGTTGTAGCTCAGGGTGAAGCTGTCCTTGGCCTCCACCTTGCCGGTGATGCTGAAGTCGTAGCCCGGCGCCGCCTTGGGATCGGCATAGACCTTGGGCCCCCCCAGCGGGCTCTCGAGGGCGGCCATCAGGTTCTGGCCCTTGCTGGATGCCGGTGCGACCCCGATGAGGTTGTTGTTCTTGTCATAGACCTCGTAGTTGCCGCCGTTGTCTATCTTGACCACCTGAGGCGCGTTTGGATTCAGGCTGTTGGCCCCAAAACCCGACCCTGTGCCAGTGTTATAGACACCGGTCATTTTTATCTCACCAGAGCCTATATTTTGAGAATTTTTATCTGCTTTTATAGGTGAAGCCAGTGCAATATCTTCCGGGCGGGTGATGGCGGCTTCCAGTCCGGCGGCTGCGTGCTTGGTCGGTTGCAGCAGTATCTTGTCACCCGCTGCCGGGGTACCGGAGAGATCGATCTCGATGCCATGCCCCGCCACCTCGAACTTGGCCGGTGGGGTGGTGCCTGTCATGAGGGAGGTACGCTTGCCAGCGCCATCGATGGAGAACACCTCATAGCCGGTGGCGCTGTTGAACTTGACCTCGTAATCGAAGGTGGTCACCTCTGTGCCCTTGCCGGGTACGAAGTTCACGCTGGCGGTGCCATTGCCGGTGTTGCTGCCATAGGGAAGGCCCTGGCTGCCCTTTAGGGAGAAGAGATCCCCCCCCAGCTCGTTGTCCAGATCCATCCCCAGCCGGTTCTGCTGGTTCATGGCATCGGCCATGGCAACGGCCAGCTGCCCCAGCTCCCGCTTGGAGGGCTCCAGATCCCGGCGCGCGTTGAACAACCCGCCGATGGCGCCACCTATGTCCTTGTCGTTGACGCTGGCCTTATTGGTACCAAGAGTGAGCTCCAGGGTCGGCTCGCGGGAGTCGGGATCCCCCGCCACCACCTTGAACTGGGCCACTCCGCCGTCCAATACCAGGGAGTGGCCCGTGCTCATGTTCACCAGCATGCTGCCGTTGGGCTGGGTCACGGTGCGGATCTCCATCTTCTCGGAGAGCTGGCGCACGGCCTCGTCGCGCTGATCGAACAGCATCAGGCTCTCTTCCGGCGTCCCCTGAGTGCGGATGATGGCCTGGTTCAGATCATTGATGCTATTGAGCAAGCTGTTGACCCTGTCGGTCTCGTCGCTGATGGTGGCGTTGATGGTGTCGGACTGCTTGTCGAGCTGGGAGGAGAGGGTGTGGTACCTGTCCACCATGCCGTTGAGCTCGCTAAGCGTGGTCTTGCGCCCGCCGATCTCGGCCGGCGACTCGTTGGCGGTATGGAACGCCTTGAAATAGGAGGTAATAGTGGTGCCCACGCTGTTGCTGGTGTCACCGAGCAGGCTATCCAGCTGGAACAGCTGATTGTAGCGCGTGTTAGAGGCATTGTAGGCGGAAGTATCGCGGCGCATCTCTCCCTGGGCATAGTTGTTGATGACCCGCTGGGTGACCATGTCCCCCGTCCCCAATCCGACGGAATTGGTGTAGATCAGGGTGCGCTCACGTACATAGCCCTGGCTATTGACGTTGACGATGTTGTTACTGGTGGTCTGCAGCAGGCGCTGCTGGGCCATCACACCCGAGGTTCCAATTCCAAGCAGATCGCTTGCCATAACTTACAGCTCCATCTCTGTGTTCCTGGTCGCAGTGTTGCCAGGCGAGGAGTAGCCGGCAATGGCATCACTGTGCAACACTTGTTTCAGTTTCCTGGCGTACTGGGGATCCGTGGCATAACCGGCCTGCTGCAGCGCCTCGAAATAGCGCTCCGGACTATCCGCCTTGGCCAGTGCCCCCTTGTAGCGGGTGCCCGAGGTGAGGAAATCCACGTAGTCGTTGAAGCTCTCTTCAAACGACTCGTAGGAGCGAAACGCCGCCTTCTGGCGAGACGCCACCCCTTGCTCATATTCCAGGGTGCTGACCACCGCCTTGGGGCCATCCCAGCGCGGATCGGCCTTGATGCCGAACAGGTTGTGGGTCATCTGCCCCTCCCCGTCCTTGATCACCCGCTTGCCCCAACCACTCTCCAGCGCCGCCTGTGCCACCAGCACCGCCGGGCTCAGTCCCAGCTTGTCCGCCGCCTTCTTGGCCAGCGGCATCAGCCGATGCACAAATTCTTCCGGGCTATCGAACACCTTGGCGCTGCCGCCCGCCCCCTCGACCCCTTGACGGGTCAGGGGCTGACTGTCCCCCATGGGGGGCACCGTACGGTGGGGGCGCCTGGGTGAGGCAAACCGGGGTTCAGCCCCATTCAGCTCGCTATTCATCCCTTTCTCAGCAAAATCTTTGCCAACTTTTGAGGCTGCGATCAAATCATTGGGGGCCGAGGTCGGCGGCTGATAGGGTTTATAGACACGTTCGGTGCGCTGGGGCAGCTTGAGCACCCGCCCGTCATTGTGGGTGAAGCTCTTCTCGGGGGAGAACTGTTTGGCCACCATCTCGGCAATGCCGAGGCCACCCTTGCTGGACATGTCGGCGACCCGCTGCTCGTCCAGCATCCCCTCGTAGAACTGGGTGTAGCTGCTGTTCATGGGGTTGTCTTCGGTCAGCACCGCGTTGGCCTGGCGCATCCCCTTGAACAGGGTCTGGGTGAAGATGGACTCGAACTGGCGAGCCGCCGCCATCAGCGCATCGGCCTTCCCCTCCTTGCTCATGCTCATCCGGCGCAGCTTGTCCAGGTTCTGGACATCCTGCACCATGCCAAGATTGATCCCGCTCTGGGAGTCGAACTCTGCCATAACCTACCTCGTTGCCGCCCGTGGCAAACCCTTGCCGCCCAACACCTTGTTCAATAAACCCGAGCCCTCGAAGGGTGCCAACCCGATGTCATGCCCCGTCATTTACAGAATGACCAGCTGCCCCTGGATGGCCCCTGCCTGCTGCAGCGCCTCCAGGATCGCCATCAGATCGCCGGGCGCTATCCCGACCTGATTCACCGCCCGCACCAGATCGTCCAGGGTCGCACCGGTATCGAGCTTGAACATCCGGCCCGGCTCCTGCTGCACGTTGATGGTGGAGTTGTTGGTGACCGCCGTCTGCCCACCCGCCAGCGGATTGGGCTGGGAAACCTGCTGATTCTCGGCGATGGTCACCGTCAACCCGCCATGGCTGATGGCAGCCGGTCGCAACTTGACCTGACTGCCGATGACGATGGTGCCGGTGCGCGAGTTCACGATGATCTTGGCGGACTCGGTGGCCGGATCCACCTCCAGGTTCTCGATGGTGGCCAGGTAGGAGACGCGCTGGTTGGGGTCCCGCGGCGCGAACACCTTGATGGAGGTTGCATCCATCGCCTGGGCTGTGTTGGGTCCCACCAGATCGTTGACCACGTCGGCCACTCGCCTGGCGGTGGTAAAGTCAGGCCGGTTCAGGTTGAATGTGATGGTGTCCCCCTGGGAGAAGGCGTTCGGTACCTCGCGCTCCACGGTGGCGCCATTGGCGATGCGCCCCACGGTCGGGGTATTGACCACCACCTTGGAGCCATCGGCCCCCTCGGCACCCAGGCCGCCGACCACCAGGCTGCCCTGAGCCACCGCATAGACGCGGCCATCCAGCCCCTTGAGGAAGGTCTGCAGCAGGGTGCCACCGCGCAGGCTCTTGGCCTCGCCGATGGCGGAGACGGTAACGTCTATAGTCTGGCCCGGCTTGGAGAAGGGCGGCAGATCGGCGTGAATGGCGACCGGCGCCACGTCCTTGATCTTGGGCTTGATGTTGTCCGGCACCTTGATGCCGAAGTTGTTGAGCATGGTCCTGAAGGTCTGCTCGGTGAAGGCGTTGTTCTTTTCGCCCGTGCCGGGCAGACCCACCACCAGACCGTAACCGATCAGCTGGTTGCTACGTACCCCTTCCACCGAGCTGAGATCCTTGATGCGGGAGGCGTGCGCCAGCCCGAGCGGCAAGCAGCAGCACAGCAGGGCGAGCAGACGGAGTCGATTCATGAGATCTCCTGACTGGACCTGGGTCCAGTGAATCCTAAATGGGCCACCAAGGACCGTTGAAGAAGCTGGTCAGCCAACCCTGTTCCTGGGTGTTGGCCAGATCGCCGGTGCCGCCGTAATGGATACGCGCATTGGCGACCCGCTGGGACGACACGCTGTTCTCCGAGGTCACATCCTCGGGTCGCACCAGGCCGGTGATGCGGATGTATTCGTTGCCGTTGTTGAGCATGATCCACTTCTCGCCGCGCACCAGCAGATTGCCGTTCGGCAAGACCTTGACCACGCTGACCGAGATGTTGCCTTGCAGGCTGTTGCTCTGATCCGCCTTGGCCTGGCCCTTGAACGCGCTGGTCTGGCCGATGGAGGCCGACAGATCATAGGGGCTCGCCGTCACCGGCACCCCGCCCAGGGTGACGGGCTCCAGCTCCAGTTTGTTGTCCTTGCCGCTCTGGGTGTTGGCCTTCTTCGACGCCGAGGTCGATTCGGCCAGCTGGATGGTGATGATGTCACCCACCCTGTGGGCCTTGATGTCCGAATAGATGCCATTGACCTGCTCGGGCTGGAAGATGGCGCCGGTTGGCCGGACAGAGACCGGCTCAGACTCGCCATAAACGGGGGCGAAGTCGGGATCGTCGGGTTTGGCGGTATTGGGTGTGCTGGCGCAGCCTGTCAGCGTCAGCAGGCCCAGCATCCAGATGGCTTTCATCATGCGTCTCCGCTTATGTTCCTGATTAGGTGCGTTGGGTCAGGAAGGGCACTAGGACCTCCACCGCCAAGCGTTGCCAAAACAGTCTCTTTATCATGTCGCCTTCACTTAGGTCCGCTGGGTCAGGAAGGACATCATGGAGTCCACCGCCGAGATGACCTTGGAGTTCATCTCATAGACCCGCTGGGCCTGAATGAGGTTCACCAGCTCCTCGGTCACGTTGACGTTGGAGGTCTCCAGCATGCCCTGCTTGACGACCCCGAGTCCGTCCGCACCGGCCGTGCCCTGGATGGGCGCACCGCTCGACTGGGTCTCGAGGAACAAGTTCTCCCCCATGGGTTGCAGGCCGGTGGGGTTGACGAAGTCGGTGGTATTGATCTGGCCCACCACCTGAGACTGGCCGTCCCCCTTGAGCTGCACCGAGACCTGGCCATCTTCCCCTACGGTCACGCTCTGGGCATTTTCGGGGATCTGGATCTCCGGTTGCAGCGGGTAGCCGTTGCCCGGGGTCACTATGGTGCCCTCATCGTTGAGGGTGAACTGGCCATTGCGGGTATAGGCGGCGCTGCCATCCGGCAGCTGGATCTCGAAGTAGCCGCGACCGCTGATCATCAGGTCCAGGGAGTTGTCCGTGGTCTGCACGTTGCCCTGGCTGTGGTTCTTCTGGGTGGCGACCACCTTGGCCCCCGCCCCCAGCATCAGACCGGACGGCAGTTCGGTATCCGCCGAGGAGCGGCCACCTGGCTGGTTGATGTTCTGATAGAGCAAGTCCTCGAAGATGGCGCGAGCCTTCTTGTAGCCAACGGTGCTGGCGTTGGCGAGGTTGTTCGAGGTGACAGAGATGTTGGTCTGCTGGGCATCGAGGCCGGTCTTGCTGATCCAGAGTGCAGGATTCATGGTGTGCTCCTTGATTAGCTGATACGCAGCAGCTGGGTTTGGGCCTCGTCATTTTCCTCGGCGGTCTTCATGATCTTGACCTGAGTTTCAAACTGACGTTGCAAGCGAATAAGGTTGGTCATCTCGTCGACCACGTTGACGTTGCTGCCTTCCAGCGAGCCCGCCAGCAGGCCGACCTCGGCGGAGGCGGCTTCATTCTGGCCATCCTTGCGACGGAACAGGCCATCCTGCCCCTTCGCCACCGTGTCGCTGGCCGGATTGACCAGCTTGATGCGCTGGAAATCTTCCGGCAGGTTGGCGGCTGCCCCTTCGGGACGGCCGCTGATGGTGCCATCCCGGTTGATCTCGATCTTCTCCATGGGCAGCGGCAGCACTATTGGCTGACCGCCGTCGTCTACCACGTTGAGCCCGGTCGAGGTCTGCAGGTTGCCGGCCGCATTGAGCTGCAAGTTGCCCATGCGGGTATAGGCTTCTTTCCCATTGGGGTCCTGCACCGCAATCCAGCCCGGGCCGTCGATGGCGACGTCAAGATCCCGCCCCGTGGTCATCAGCATGCCGTGTTGCAGGTTCTGGCCCGGACTCTCGGTCATGGCGAACACCCGCGTGGGCAGCCCTTCGCCAAACGCCTGCATGCTGCGCGCCTGCTCGAAGTCAGACTTGAAGCCGATGGTGTTGGCGTTGGCCAGGTTGTTGCCACGCACAGCCAGGCTGTTCATGTTCTCCTTGGCCCCGGACATGGCGATATAAAGCAGGTGATCCATGGGATCCTCCGTCAAACAGATGACTCTGGGGGAACGACTGCAAGTTGAATGCCAAGACAAATAAAGAGGGCACGGCAGAGGCGGAAAAACGCCCGGAACAGGCGCAAAAAAGGGCGCCGAAGCGCCCTCTGTAGATAAAAAACCGGTTAGCGGATCTGCAAGATGCTCTGCTGCAGCGAGGTGTTCACTTCCAGCGAGCGGGAGTTCGCCTGGAAGTTGCGCTGGGCGGTGATGAGATCCACCAGCTCAGTGGTCAGGTCCACGTTGGACTGCTCCAGCGCCGAGGACTTGATGGAGCCGAAGGTGCCCGAGTTTGGAGTACCCGGCAGCGCATCGCCGGAGAGCATGGATTGGCGCCAGGAGGTGTCCCCCACCTGGGTCAGCCCCTGGGAGTTGGCGAACTTGGCCATGGCCACCATGGCTACCTTGACCGTGGTCGCATTGCTGTAAGTCGCGGAGACGATACCGTCCGCCCCGATCTCGACCTTGGTCAAGCGACCGACGGTGGAGCCATCCTGAGTCAACTTGTTGACCTCGAACGGTGAGGAATACTGGGTCACGGTGCCGAACTTGAGCTCGATCGCCTGGGTGCCGTCGGCGCCATTGGTGATGATGCCGGCGCCCGGAGTTCCCAGTGCTTCCGTCTTGATGACCGCCGGTGTGGTCGGGGTCACCATCTTGCCGGAGGCATCGAAGGTCACCTTGGCACTCAGGGGGGCCTGGCTGACGCCGGTCGCCATGGTGGTGGCGGTACCACCCGCGATGTCGATGGGCTTGTCGCCCTGATAAAGGTACATACGCCAGGCGGTCGGCACGACCGGCTTGGTCACATCCGCCGGATCGGCTTCCTTGACGAAGTACTGGGTGATGGTGTGCGGCTCCCCCAGGGAGTCGTAGACCACCACAGAGGTGGAGGAGGAGTAAGTGGTCGAATCCTTGGGATCGAACTTGGAGGCATCTGCGGCACCGTTGCCCGCCGCCAGCGGAGACGCCGTGGAGGGCAGGTTGAAGCCGGCATCTATCCGGGACGTCATGACGGGCTCGCCGGCCCGATCCGGGATCTGGATGGGCTTGGTCGCGTTGATGCTGACCGCCTTGGGGGTGCCGTCGGCGTTGGTCTCGTATCCCTGCAGGTAGCCGCCGGAGTTGCTGACCATGTAGCTGTTTTCGTTGAGCTTGAAGGCCCCTGAACGGGTATAGGTGCGGTCCAGGCTATTCATGCTATCGGAGGTAACGAAGAAGCCGTTGCCCTGAATGGCGAGATCCAGCGCGTTATTGGTAAATTGCAGCGCCCCCTGATGGAACTGCTGGGCCACGGCGCCGGTCGCCACCCCGTTGCCGACCTGGGTCTTGGCATTGACGAAGATGGAGTTGGCGTAGACGTCCGCGAATTCGGCGCGAGACTCCTTGAAGCCGGTGGTATTGACGTTGGCAATGTTGTTCGCGGTGACGTTCAGGTCTTTTTGAGCCGCATTGATGCCGCTGAGGGCATTGTTGAATGACATGTCTTTCTCCTTAGATCACTGCGTTATGTGGTCGGGGTCGGGGTCGGAGTCGACTTGCCACCCGTGCCGCCAATTTCCAATACGTCGGTCAGATAGATGCCACCCAGGCCCTTGAGTTTGAGGGTGCTGGGGTTGGTGCTGGTGCCGAGGGTGACGCTCTCGACCTGGGCATAGGCCAGTGCCGGGATAGCCTCCGATTTGCCATTCACTGTGCCGTGGATCTCGATCTGGTATTTGCCGCTCTTGGCCAGGTTGCCGTCCTTGTCCTTGCCGTCCCACTCGAAGGCCACGTTGCCCTTTTTCTCGCCCTCGATGGCAAACTCCTTGACGACCTGACCGCTCTCGTCCTTCACCGTCACCTTGAGGTTGCTGGCGCCGTCGCCGGTGGCGATCATGCCGGAGACGGACCCGCCCTTCTCCAGATAGCCGGTGTTGGAGGGGATGAGCACATTCTGGCCCACCAGCGCCGACGCCTGCAGCGCCTGGCTGGAGGTCATCAGGCTGTTGAGGCTGCCCATCTGGGTGGAGAGGCTGCTGATCCCCTCCGAAGTCGACATGGATGTCATCTGGGACAACATCTGGGCGTTGTCCACCGGCTTGAACGGATCCTGATAGGAGAGCTGCATGGTCAGCAGCTTGAGGAAGGAGGCCTGATCGAGCTCCTTCTTCTGGGTCGTGGTGTTGGCCGTACTGGTCTGGTTCGTCGACGTCCGGTTGACACCGAGCAGGCTGTCATAGGTATCTGCCACTTATGCTCCCCCCTCTGTTCGGGTTTGCCGCGCGCCGCACAGGCCGAGCCAATGGCTGCGGCCAGGCAGGCTGTCACAGGTCTCTGTCATCTGGTTCACCTCTATCAGGATTTGCCGAGGCCGAGCGTCTGCTGCAGCATCTTCTTGGCCGCGTCGGCGACCTGGACGTTGGTCTGGTAACTGCGGGAGGCGGCAATCATGTCGGCCATCTCCTCCACCATGTTGACGTTGGGTTTGAAGATGAAGCCATCCTTGTCCGCCATGGGGTGGTTCGGGTTGTATTCCTTGAGCAGGGGCGCATCGCTCTCCACTATGCCCTTCACGTCGACCCCGACCGAGGCCTGCTTGTCGGACATGGCCTGATCCAGCTGGGCGGCAAAGACTGGCCGCCGGGCATGGTAAGTTTTTTCCACGCTGGAGCTGACGCTGTCGGCGTTGGCCATGTTGCTGGCGACCGTGTTGAGGCGAACCGACTGCGCACTCATGGCTGAGCCTGCAATGTCAAAGACCTTGAACAAACTCATCATTGATCTCCTTTCAGTGCCTTGAGCAGGCCGCTTATCTTGCCGTTCATGAATTCGAGGGAGGCCTGATACTCGAGGCTGTTGCGCAGGAACTCGCTGCGCTCCTGTTGCACATCCACGGTATTGCCGTCACCGGTATCCGGTTGCAGGGGGTTGCGGTACTGGGTCGTGCCCGGGGCATCCATCTGCAAGGCGAAGTGCTTCTCGCTGGTGGTGGCGAGGCCAAAGCCTTGCTGGCCCTGGGCATCCTGCAGCGCCTGGGAGAAGTTGATGTCCCTGGCCTTGAAGCCCGGGGTATCCGCGTTGGCGATGTTGCTCGATAGCACCTCCGCACGCTTGGCGCGAACGCTCAGCGTGTATTGGTGAATACCGAATGCCTTGTCGAATGAAATTGCCATAGCGCACCTCCTGCTTCACGAATGTTTAGCAAGAGGTGTGCCAAAGGGGGATTGGAAGGGGTTATTTGATCTTGTAGACGATGCCGGGGTTGCAGCGGATCATCTCGAACTTGTCGGTGAGACCGGCAAGGGACTCCGAGGCCCCCAGCATCAGATAGCCGCCGGGATTGAGGCTGCTGGCGAACTGGTTGAGGATCTTGGACTTCACTTCGGGCGCAAAGTAGATGAGCACGTTGCGGCAGAAGATGATGTCGAACTTGCCGAGCAGGCTGTAGCTCTCCAGCAGGTTCAGGGGCCGGAAGCTGGTCAATTTTCTGACACGCTCCACCACCCGCATCTTGTTGTCACCATGAGCCTCGAAGAACAACCGCTTGCGCTCGGGGGACAAGCCGCGTGCCAGCGCCAGGCTGTCATAGACCCCCTCCTTGCACTGGTTGAGCATGGTGCTGGAGATGTCGGTCCCCACTATCTGCACCCCGCCCGGCAAGGTACCCGGCCGCTTGACCTGCTGCTCCAGCGCCGTCATGGCGATGGAGTAAGGCTCCTGCCCCGAGGAAGAGGCGGCGGACCAGATCTTGATGGGACGGCCGCTCTTGCCGAGCTCCGGGAAAATCTTGTCGCTCAGCAACTGGAACGGATAGGTATCGCGAAACCACAGAGTCTCGTTGGTGGTCATGGCGTCAATCACGGCCATCTTCAGATCCCGTTCGCGCACGTTCATCGCCCGGGTCACCAGTTCAGACAGACTCTCGATACCAAACTGAGTCATCAAGGGCGACAGACGGCTCTTGACCAGATACTGTTTGTTGTCACCCAGCACTATGCCGCTCTGCAGCGCCAGAAAATTGCTGAATTGTTTGTATAAGTCGTCCGACAGTGTCTTCATGCAGTTTTTTCTTCTTTATTAGAGAGCGCCTTGTACGGCCTTGGCCAATTCATCGGGCTGGAATTTGGCAATGAAATTGTTCGCGCCAACCTTTTGTACCATGGCCTGATTGAACACCCCGCTGAGGGAGGTATGCAGGATAACATGCAACTCCTTGAGTGCGGGATTGTTGCGGATCTCCGCCGTGAAGGTGTAACCGTCCATCTCCGGCATCTCGATGTCGGAGATGACCAGCGCAATCTGATCCTTGATGGGACCCAGCTTGGCCATCTCCAGCAGCATGTTGAGCGCCTCGCGCCCATCCTTGGCCAGTACACACTGCACTCCGATCGCCTCCAGTGCCCGCTGCACCTGCTTGCGCGCCACCGAGGAGTCATCGGCGACCAGCACCGGACGTCCATGGGGATTACGCTCCACGCTGGCTTCCACCAGCTCGGCACTCACCTCGGTGGAGACCGGCGAGATCTCGTTCAAGATCCGCTCCACGTCCAGGATTTCCACCAGCTCACCGTCCACCTCGGTGACCGCCGTCATGTAGTTGATGCGACCGGCCCCCTTGGGCGGCGGCAGTATGGACTCCCAGTTCATGTTGATGATGCGCTCGACCGACTGCACCAGGAACCCCTGAATGGATCTGTTGTACTCGGAGATGATGATGAAGCACTTGGAGATATCCTGGATCGGGCGATTGCCCATCGCCATGCTGAGATCGATCACCGAGATGGTCTGGCCACGGATATGAGCCACACCGCGAATGCAGGAGTTGAGTTTCGGCATCACGGTCAAGGGGGGGCATTGCAGCACCTCACGCACCTTGAACACGTTGATGCCAAATCTTTGACGTCCATTGAGACGAAACAACAGCAACTCCAGCCGGTTTTGTCCCACCAGCTGGGTCCGTTGGTTGACCGAGTCCAGAATACTCGCCATAAACACTCCCTAAAAACGCTTGGCACTGATCGTGCATATGTCGCTGCATGCGGGTTGGCTTGCGTCAGACGATCAATGTCTCGGCAACCAAATTCAGCAGCAAGCATAGTTAACTACGGTGGTATACGTGATCAACTTATCGACCGGCAAGCAAAAATGATTAGTAGACTTTTCCTGATCTTACTGCCGTTTTGCGGCCTCTCTCACGCCATGGCGTCCGAGGTCACCCAATACCTGCAGGAACAGGCGCAGGAGTTCGTTCTCGGCCAGCTGGACATCCCCCTCGATGCCCAGGCCGAGGTCAAGGCCGCCGCCATCGATGAACGCCTCCCCCTGAACCGCTGCGAGGAGGCGCTGACCATCTCCTTCCCTGCCAAGATGGAGATCCGCCGCAACACCACCGTCTATCTCAAGTGCGAATCGGCGCAGCCCTGGGATCTCTACCTGCCGGTGCGAGTCAGCATCCAGAAACCCTATGTCACGGTGGCCGCCCCGGTGGCCAAGGGCGACATCCTCAGTGAATCCATGCTGACCCTGGCCTATCAGGATCAGACCCAGATCCGGGGCGACTATCTGAGCGATCCGGCCCCCCTCATCGGCGCACGCAGCAAGCGTGAGCTGAAACCGGGCCAACCCGTTCGGCTCACCCAGGTCTGCGTGGTGTGCAAGGGAGATGAGGTGACCCTCCTCGCCGAAAATAGCAGCATGCAGATCAAAACCATGGCCCGAGCCTTGCAAGATGGCAGCTTCGGAGACATGATCAGGCTAGTCAACATTCGCTCGGGCAGGCAGGTACAGGGCACCGTCAGTGCCGTTGGTTCCGTGGTGGTCACATTCTGATTATTTTGTTAATGCTTCGATTTTTTTTCTAAAGTTCTGACCACCGTCACCGATAAACAGATAAGCGAACAGCAAAGCAGACGAAGGTAAAGCGTATGGCTATCAACAATATCAACAACTTGGCAAACAGCAGGTTGCAAAATAACGCAACCAGTCAGGGTGTGGCCAGCAAGTCTACGACCTCGGCCGAAGGCAACCGCGCGGCAACCGTCAAGACTGACTCTGTCTCCTTGACCAGCGAGGCGCAGCAATTGCAACAGATGCAGAAGACCCTCAACACCGCCTCCACCGGTAATGAAAGCCGCGTCGAAAGCCTGAAGAAGGCCGTGGCCAGTGGAGAATACAAGGTCGACAGCGCCGCCGTGGCCAAGAAGATGTTCAGTTTTGAAGCCGATCTGGATAAACGGCTCGGATGATGGATCTGCCTTCGCTGCTGCACGCTCAAGACGAATACCTCTCCCAGATGCAAGGCTTGCTGGCAGAGGAGTTTGACCTGCTCAAACAACACCAGGCCCTGGCCTTGCCGGCGCTGACCGATCGCAAGCAGCTGCTGCTGCTGGCCATCGAGACCCTGGACAAGAGTCTGGCCGAGCTGCCCGATCTGCAGCAACGACTCGCGGCCTTCCCGGCACAGATGCAGGCATTGCAAGCCAAGCTGGACGCCTGCCAGGAGCAAAATAACCTCAATGGTCGACTGCTCGAGCTCAGCATCATCTCCAACCGTCGCCTTGCCAGTTTCCTGAGCAAGCTGCGCGACAGAAACTCCCTGACCTACGACGCCAAGGGCAACACCCGCTCCGGCACCCGCTCCCTGGGTATCAAGGCCTGATCCTTCCCTCTCTTTCCATTCGTTAGCGTTTTACAGCACCAGCCGCATCAGCTCGGCGCCATCGTTGCAGCCATGGATGCGCAGCATCCCCTCTTCGTAACAGCCATAACTGGCCGCCCAGTCACCCCGTGGAAAACAGATGGATCCCGGGTTCACCAGCACCAGATCCCCTTCCCGTTGCAGCAGGGGGAGATGGGTATGGCCGCTGATAAACAGGCTGCCGGCCGGCAGCGGCACCTCCTCGGGACGATAGAGGTGGCCGTGACTGGCGAACCAGCGCCGCCCGTCCACCAGCAACTGGTTGTAGGGCGCCGTGATGGGGAAATCGAGCAGCATCTGATCCACTTCCGAATCGCAGTTGCCCCGCACCGCCATGATGCGGGGGGCCAGCTGGTTGAGCCGCTCGGCCACCGCCACGGGCGCATAGCCCGCGGGGACCGGGTTGCGCGGACCGTGATTGAGCAAGTCGCCGAGCAGCAGGTAGTGATCCGGCTGCCAGGGGGCGAGCCGCGCCAACACCCGCTCCAGGGCATCCAGGCTGCCGTGCACATCGGAGATAATGGCTATCTTCATCCCGCTTTCCTCATGGCTGACTGAAATAGAGATCCTTGGTGGCGATCGCGCCCTTCAGGTTGCGGCTGGGCAGGCCGCGCAGGGTGGGATCCACCAGCCGCATCTGGTTGTAGTGATAAACCGGAATGGCCGGTACCTCGTCCATCAGCAACTGCTCGGCCTGGTGGTAGAGCCCGGTCCGGGTGGTGTCGTTCAGGGTATCCGCCGCTTGCTGCAACAGCCCATCGAAGGCCGGATTGCAGTAGCCGCTCTCGTTCTGGGGATCCTGGCAGCGGAAACTGTTGAGCATGGAGGAAGGCTCAACATAATCACCAAACAAAAACGAGCGGGCCAGCATGAAATCTCCGCTGTCTTTCGCCACCTGGTAGGCGTTCCATTCCATGTTGTTGAGCTCCACCATCACTCCCAGCGGCTTCCACATGGCCGCCACCGCCAGCGCCAGCTTCTTGTGGTTCTCCGAGGTGTTGTAGGTCAGCGTCAGCTTGAGGGGATGGGCGCTGTTGTAGCCGGCCTCGTTCAGCAAGGCGCTCGCCTTGGCCAGCCGAGTCGGTTGATCCAGCAAGGACAACCCGGTGTCGAGCTCCTCATAACCCGGCATGGCGGGCAACAGGGACCAGGCCGGCGGCTCTCCCTGGCCACTGACCTTCTCGGTCAGCAGGTGGCGATCGATGGCCATGGAAAGCGCCTGACGCACCCGCACATCCTGCAGTTCGGGCCGGCGCAGGTTGAAGGTATAGAGATAGGTGCCGAGCAGCGGCAAGCCCCAGATCCGCTCGGGGGTCTCCTGCATGGTTTTCTGGTAATACTCCAGCGCCACCTTGTTGGTGAGCTGGATCTCCCCCGCCTCGTAGCGCAGCCGCTCCGCATGCTGGGAGGCGAGCGGCAGATAGGTCACTCGCTGGATGCGGGAGTGGGCATCGTCCCAGTACTGGGCGTTGCGCTCCGCCTCGATACGCTCGTTCGGCACCCAGTTCACCAGCTTGTAAGCGCCATTACTGACCAGCTTGCCGGGTTGGGTCCACTGCTTGCCAAACTGGGCCACCGCCTTGGCATTGACCGGCACGAAGGGGCGCTGGCTGATGAGTTGCAGGAAGTAGGGCACGGGCCGCTCCAGGGTCACCTTGAGGATCTGATCGCTCTCGGCCTCGACCCCCAGCGCCCCGAGATCGAGGGCGCCGGCATAGATAGACTGGGCATTGTTGATGCCGGTGGCCAACAGCAGGCCGGCGGACGGCGAGGCCTGGGCCGGATCCAGCAGACGCCGCCAGGCGTAGACAAAATCCTGTGCCACCAGCGGCTCGCCGTTTGACCACTTGAGCTGCGGGCGCAGGAAGAAGCGCCACACCAGCCCATCCTCGCTGGTCTCCCAGCGCTGGGCCTGAGCCGGTACTATCTTGCCCTGCCCATCCTCGCTCACCAGCCCCTCGAACAGATCCACCAGCACCACCTCTCCCGGAAAACCGGTGCGGATCTGGGCCGGATCCAGGGATTCCGGCTCGGCGCCGTTGCCCTTGACCAGGGTCTGCCTGTCCGACAGCGTAGGCTGTTGCACCACAGTGGTGGCCTGCAAGGGCGGCGCCAGCATCAGACCCAGCAGCACGGAAGGGAGCCAGCGACGGACTGGCCGGTGGAGGGAGCAGTGAACTGCCGGACGGTGAACCATGACATAAACCTCATTCAATTCTTTTTGACTGCAAATAAGGGGGAAGGCCGGCGGCGCGCCCGGGTGAGAATGCATGATGCCGCGCTTGTTATCCCCGAAGACGGCCCGTATTGTATCGGGCTTGCCCGATAGATGGAGTCCTTCGGGAGTTTTTTTTAGGAGTTTTTATGGGGTACGAGTGGCTGGCGCTGGCAGCGGCCAGTTTATGGGCGATTGCCGCCCTGATTTCCGTCAAACCGGCCCGCCATCTGGGGGCCTTCGCCTACAGCCGCTGGCGGATGTTCCTGGTCAGCCTGATGCTGGGCAGTGCCAGCCTGGTCACCGGTGGCTGGCAGACCCTCACCGAGAGCGCCCTGCCCCTGCTGGCCCTGTCCGGGCTCATCGGCATCTTCGTCGGCGACACCGCCCTCTTCGCCTGCATGAACCGGCTGGGACCCCGTCGCAGCGGTTTACTGTTCTCCTGCCACGCCCTCTTCTCCGCCCTGCTCGGCCTCTGGCTGTTTGGCGAGCGGCTCGATGGCTGGCGGCTGGTGGGGGCTTTGCTGGTGCTGGCCGGGGTCATGCTCGCCATCCTGTTCGGGCGACGCGGCAACTCGCAGCAGTCTCAGCAGCACAACGAGTGGGAGCAGGTACGCGGCCATCTGGCCATCGGCATAGGGCTGGGGCTGACCGCGGCCCTGTGTCAGAGCCTGGGGGCCATCATCGCCAAGCCGGTGATGATGAGTGGCGAGGTGGACGCGGTGAGCGCCTCCGGCATTCGCATGGGCAGCGCCCTGTTGGCGCACTCTGTGTTGCGGCTGCTGCGGGTGCCGCTGGCCATGCCACAGAATCCCATCAATCGGCGGGTGCTCGGCATGATAGGGATCAACGGCTTCCTGGCGATGGCCCTCGGGATGACGCTCATTCTGGTGGCATTGCGTCAGGGGGATGTGGGCATGGTGGCGATCCTCTCCTCCACTACCCCGGTCATACTGCTGCCCCTGCTGTGGTGGCATTCGGGAGTGCGCCCCGCCCTGCCCGCCTGGGCTGGCGCCCTGCTGGCGACCCTGGGCACGGCCCTGGTGCTGGGGGCGGGATAAGGCGACCCGGCGTTGACGCCGGGTGTTGATGCTCTCGGCCTAAGCCGCTTAACCATGCGAACCTGCACGTTCACGGGATCCTGCAGGTTCGATTCGCCTCAACCCAGGGACATAGGCGCGGTCACATCCCTGCGAAACCGGACTTTCGTTGCCCCATAGGGCGATCAGAACAGGGCAATCTCGGCGTCGGTCAGCTCACGATATTCACCCGGCGCCAGTTCCTCATCCAGCACCAGCTCTCCGATCTGCTCCCGATGCAGCCCCACCACCTTGTTGCCGATGGCGGCGAACATCCGCTTCACCTGATGATACTTGCCCTCGTGAATGGTCAGCAGTGCCTCGCACTCCCCCAGCAGTTCCAGCTGCGCAGGGCGGGTCTTGTCTTCCTCGTTGCGCAGGAAGACACCGTCGGCAAACAGGGAGATGGCATCCTCGCTCACGGGATCGGCCAGCCAGACGTGATAGGTCTTGGCGCACTCGTGGCGTGGCGAGGTGATGCGATGGGACCACTGGCCGTCATCGGTGATCAGCACCAACCCGGTGGTGTCGAGATCGAGCCGACCCACCACGTGCAGCTTGCCCATGGCGGGCTCATCCAGCAGCTGGAAGACGGTGGCGTGATCCGGATCCTCGTTAGAGCAGACGTAGCCTTCCGGTTTGTGCAGCATGAAGTAGCGGTTGCGTTGATCCAGCGAGAGCATGACACCATCGAACTCGATCTGGCTCTGCTCGTTGATGTGAAAGGCGGGCTGCTTGACCAGGATCCCGTCCACCATCACCTCACCCTGACGGATCAGCTTGCCCGCCTGGGAACGGGTCAAATCGGAGCAATCGCAAAGAAACTTATCGAGCCGCATGCACAAACCTCGGAGTCCATCAATAAAGGGGCGTCATTATATCGGCCGGGCCAGACAACGCCAGCACTAAGCAAGGATCGGGGTCACGGGATGATCAGATGCACGACAAGCGCCTGCACCGGCCCAGGTGAGGTCGGTCCGAAGACGGTGCTTGAAAGCCGCCCCCCAATGCCTCAATCTTGGTGTTACATAGCGATACAAGCTGGTTTCGATGACAAAAACCACACAAACAGGCACAGACTCAATAGTGTCGTGGTAGATTGCTCGATCACGCGCCCGTTACGCATAATAATGTCAGGAAGCCGTATGAAGTCGAGCACGCCTCATCCCGTCATCCCCGTCAACCAACTGCAATCTGGCATGTATGTGGTTGCCATCACCCGCCAGACCGGCGCCATGGAAATTGCCCAGACAGGACTGGTCACCAACCCCAAGCAGATCGAGGCTCTGATCCTGCGCGGGGTCAGCGCCGTGCAGGTGGATCTCTCCCGCAGCAAGCTGGCCGGGCGCGAGCCGGCCACCTCCCCCCAGCCTGACGACCCCTCTGCCAGCACGCCCCGTCCCGGTGGCAGTGCCAACGGCGAGGGGCGCGAGCTCAAGATCCGCCGGCTGTATCAGGAGGCGCGCGAGCTGCAGGGCAAGTTCATCCGCCAGCTCAAGGCGGGGGAACCCATCGACATCACGCCGCTCGCTGCGGTCGCCGAGGAGATGGTGGACACCATGTTCAGCCACGGCGATGCCATGCTTTGCCTCGCCCGGATCCGGGCCAAGGATGCCTACCTGATGGAGCACTCCATGAACGTGGCCATCCTCTTGGCCAACTTCGGCCGCTATCTGGGGCTGGAGCGCGGCGTGCTCAAGGAGCTGACCCTGGGGGGGCTGCTGCACGACGTGGGCAAGATCATGACCCCGGACGAGGTGCTCAACAAACCGGGCAAACTGACCGACGAGGAGTTTGGCGTGATGCGCCTGCACGTGGTGCACAGCCACGACATTCTGCTGGCGACGGCCGGCATCACCCCCATCATGCTGGAGGTGGCGGCCAATCACCACGAGCGGCTCGATGGCAGCGGCTACCCCCGCCGGCTGAAGGGGCCCCAGCTCTCCCTCTACACCCGCATGAGCGGCATCGTCGATGTCTACGATGCCGTGACGGCTGACAGGGTCTACAAGCAGGGCATGCAGCCGACCCAGGCGTTCCGGATCCTGCTCAAGGGGGCCGATCACCACTTCGATCGGGAGCTGGTCACCCGCTTCATCAAGTGCATGGGGGTCTATCCGGTCGGCACCCTGGTGCAACTGTCCAACCAGCGCCTTGCCATCGTCATGCAGCGCAATCCCCAGGAGCCGCTCAAGCCGGTGGTGAAGGTGATCTATCACACCGGCCAGCGTCACTACCTCGAGGTACAGTGGCTGGATCTCGCCAGGAGCGGGGTGCAGGAATCCATCGAATGCACAGTGGATCCCAAGGAGTTTGACATCAACCTCGCGAACTTCGTCTAGCGATCGCGAAACTCGGGCCGCTGCTCGCGGCAGTAGCGGATGAGGAACTCCTCATCCAGGGGGGACAGGCAAAAACGCTGGCTGGCCTCCTCGATGGCCCGCAAGTCGTGCTGCTGATGCTCACCGAGCCAGCGCACCGCGCGGCGCAGATCCTCGCCCTGGGGCAACAGACTGTGATCGCTCATGGGGAACCTCCTGCCAGAGGGCCCGGGATGCCGGGCCTCCCCAGAGTGTAGTGCCCCCTGCCCCGACCCTAGCCGAAGGCCCGCTGCCAATCCTGGTCGAACCTGGCAAGCGCCGCATCCACCGCCGGCACATTGAGCAGCTGCTCGGCCACATCGAGCGGCAGGGTGATGGACTGGCAGCCCGCCAGCAGGCAATCCAGCGCCTGACGCGGGGTTCTAAAAGAGGCCGCCAACACCTTGCTGCCCGGCACATGCAGCGCCAGCAGTTGCTGTAACTCCTGCACGGCCTTGATGCCGTCACCGCCCTGAGCATCGAGCCGGTTGACATAGGGCGCCACATATTCGGCCCCCGCCAGGGCGGCCAACCAACCTTGCAGAGGCGTATAGACTGCCGTTCCCAGCGTCGGCACCCCCTCCGTCGTCAGCGTCTTGATGGCCGCCAGCCCCTCCCCGCACACGGGTATCTTGATCACCAGATCCGGGTCCAGCTCGCGCAAGGCCAACGCCTCTCGCACCATCCCCGCCTCCGTCTTTGCCATCACCTGGGCAAACAGCCGCGCCTTTGGCCCCAGTACCTCCCGCAAGGCAGGCAGCAGGCTGGCCAGGGGCTGGCCCCCGGCGGCGGCAATGCTCGGATTGGTGGTGACTCCCGCCAGCGGCAGAACTCTGGACCAGCGGCGCACCGCGGCCACATCGGCGGTATCGAGATAAAGCTCCATGTCTGACTCCTAATGAGATGTTCAAGCTGTCGCCATTCTAACGACAACCTATCCCCCAAACTCTTGATCAAAATCAAATCAACTTACGAACGAAAGCAAATAAGATGTCGATCAAATGATTTAGGGTGACATCTGCGCGACCAGCACAACCCAATGCGCTGTGTGCCCACCCTCGGATCCGCACCTTTACCACGCTGAAGAGGCCGCATGATTTTCGACCTGCAACGTTACTCGACTCACGATGGCCCCGGTATCCGCACCCTGGTGTTCTTCAAGGGTTGCTCGCTGGCCTGTCGCTGGTGTCAGAACCCGGAGAGCCAGTCCCCCAGGCCTGAGCTGCTGTTCGATGCCAGGCGCTGCCTCGCGGGGTGCGATCTCTGCCAGCAGGCCTGCCCCTCCGCCCTGCATAAGGAAGCAGACCGCCTTCGGATCGAGCGCCGTCGTCTCACCAGCCCCCAGCTGGAGGGGCTGCGCCACCTCTGCCCGAGCGAGGCGCTGACCCTGTGCGGTCAGGAGCAGTCCGTCGATGAACTCATGGGCCTGATCCTGCGGGATCGCCCCTTCTTCGAACGCAGTGGCGGCGGGGTGACCCTCTCCGGCGGCGAGCCCTTTATGCAGCCGGAACTGGCGGCGACGCTGCTGGCCCGCTGCAAGGCCGAGGGCCTGCACACCGCGGTGGAGAGCTGCCTGCACGTGCCCTGGCACCAGATAGAGCCGAGCCTGCCCCACCTCGATCTGGTGCTGGCGGATCTCAAGCACGTGGACAAGGCCCGCTTCTTCGAGTGGACCCGCGGCAAGGCGGACAAGGTGCTGGCGAATCTCAAGCGCCTGGCCTGGTGCGGCATTCCCATTCAGATCCGGGTGCCGCTCATCCCGGGCTTCAACGCGGATCGGGATTCCATCAAGGCCATCGTCGAGGCCGCGGCCGACCTGGACGGGGTCGAGGAGATCCACTTCCTGCCCTACCACACCCTCGGCATGGGCAAGTACGCCCTGCTGGACTTGCCCTACGAGGCGCCGGACCAGCCCCTCGACGCCCCCGAGTTATTGGCCTTTGCCCATGACTGCGCCCAACGCCACGGATTGACCCCGATCACCAGAGGATAAGATCATGACCCAGCTCGACCTGAATACCCTGAGCCCCCGGATCCGCGCCCACAAGGAGAGCCTGATCCACATAGTCCAGCCGCCGGTCTGCACCGAGCGCGCCCGCCACTATACCGAGGCCTATCAGACCCACCTCGCCCGCCCGCTGCCGGTGCGCCGTGCCCTGGCCCTGGCCCATCACCTCAAGGAACGCACCATCTGGATCAAGCACGACGAGCTCATCGTCGGCAACCAGGCGAGCCAGGTGCGCTCCGCACCGCTGTTCCCCGAGTACACCGTGGGCTGGATTGAGAAAGAGATCGACGAGCTGGCCGAGCGGCCCGGCGCCGGCTTTGCGGTGAGCGAGGCGGACAAGCAGGCCATTCACGCCCTGACGCCCTTCTGGCGCGGCCAGACGGTGCAGGATCGCTGCTTTGGCATGTTCACCGACGAACAGAAGGCGCTGCTGGAGAGCGGCATCATCAAGGCCGAGGGCAACATGACCTCGGGGGATGCCCACCTCGCGGTCAACTTCGAGGAGCTGCTCGGCAAGGGGCTGGCCGGCCTTCAGACCCGCGTGAGCGAGCGTCGTGGCCGGCTCGATCTCGCCGACTGGGCAGATCTGCAGAAGGAGCAGTTCCTGCAGGGCGTGGCCATTACATTGGAGGCGGTGAGCGAACATATCGAGCGCTACGGCGCCCTGGCTCGCGACATGGCGGGAAGCGAATCTCGCACCGAGCGCCGCGAAGAACTACGGCAGATCGCCGCCAACTGCGCCCGCATCGCCCACCAGCCGCCGGAAACCTTCTGGCAGGCGCTGCAACTGTGCTATTTCATCCAGCTCATCCTGCAGATCGAGTCCAACGGCCACTCGGTGTCGTTTGGTCGCATGGATCAGTACCTCTATCCCTGGTATCGCCGGGAGGTGGAGCTGTCAGAATCCTTGCCCCGCGCCCGCGCCCTCGAGCTGCTGCAATCCTGCTGGCTGAAACTGCTGGAGGTGAACAAGATCCGCTCCGGCACCCACTCCAAGGCCTCCGCCGGTAGCCCGCTGTATCAGAACGTCACCATCGGCGGCCAGAACTGGCGAAACGGCCAGGCCCATGACGCCGTCAACGGCCTCTCCTACGCCATCCTGGAATCCTGCGGCCAGCTGCGCTCGACCCAGCCGAACCTCTCGGTGCGCTACCATGCGGGCATGAGCGAGGACTTCCTCGACGCCTGCATCCAGGTGATCCGCTGCGGCTTCGGCATGCCCGCCTTCAACAACGACGAGATCGTCATCCCCGAGTTCATCAAGCTCGGGGTGAGCGTGGAGGACGCCCACCACTACGCCGCCATCGGCTGCATCGAGACCGCGGTGCCCGGCAAGTGGGGCTACCGCTGCACCGGCATGAGCTTCATCAACTTCGCCCGCATCCTGCTGGCGGCCCTGGACGGCGGCCGCGACGCCACCACGGGCAAGGTGTTCCTGTCCCAGTTCCAGGCACTGCGGGAGGGGAACTTCGGCAGCTTCGACGAGGTGATGGCGTGCTGGGACGAGCAGGTGCGCTACTTCACCCGCAAGTCCATCGAGATCGACTGCGTGGTGGACACGGTACTGGAGGAACAGGCCCACGACATCCTCTGCAGCACGCTCGTGGATGACTGCATCGAGCGCGGCAAGACCGTCAAGCAGGGGGGCGCCGTCTATGACTGGGTCTCCGGCCTGCAGGTGGGGATAGCGAACCTCGGCAACAGCCTGGCGGCCATCAAGCAGCTGGTATTCGAGCAGGGAGTGGTCGATCAGGCCGTGTTGGCCGAGGCCCTGGAGCAGGACTTCGCGGGGCTGCCTGGCGAACTGCTGCGCCAACGGCTCACCAACGCGGCGCCGAAATACGGCAACGATCTGGACGAGGTTGATCTGCTGCTGGTACGCGCCTACCAGAGCTACATAGATGAGCTCAAGGGGCTGCACAACACCCGCTTCGGCCGTGGCCCCATCGGCGGCACCTACTACGCCGGCACCTCCTCCATCTCCGCCAACGTGCCCTTCGGCGCGGCGACCATGGCCACCCCGGATGGCCGCCGCGCCAAGACGCCGCTGGCAGAGGGGGCGAGCCCGGCCTCGGGATCCGATCGTCTGGGGCCGACGGCGGTGTTCAATTCGCTGGGCAAGTTGCCCACCGAGGCTATCCTCGGCGGCGTGCTGCTCAACCAGAAGCTGAGCCCGGCGAGCCTCGACAACCCGCGGGACAAGGCCAAGCTGATAAGCCTGCTGCGCACCTTCTTCGAGGTGCACAAGGGCTGGCACGTGCAGTACAACATCGTCTCGCGAGAGACCCTGCTGGCGGCCAAGGAGCAGCCGGACAAGTACCGGGATCTGGTGGTACGGGTAGCGGGTTACTCCGCCTTCTTCACCGCGCTCTCCCCGGATGCCCAGGACGACATCATCGCCCGCACCGAGCACAGCCTCTGACGGCGGATGAAGGCTGTTGAAGACGCTCTCCCCGAGCGTTTTCAACATCTTATCGCCGGCTATGCAAAGTGGTATCATCCCCTGTACCAAGCCGGCCTCTGACTCTGGATCCCGATGGCGGCACTGGCCGCCATGTTGTTTTCCACCCTTTTCGAAGCGAACCATCTCATGAATCAACGCCGTCAACAGATCCTCACCCTGGTCCACCAAGCCCACAAGATGAGCGTGAGCGAGCTGGCCGCACTGACCGGGGTCTCCGAGGTCACGGTACGGGGCGATCTCACCGCGCTGGAGAAACAGGGGCTGCTCAAGCGGGTGCACGGCTTCGCCATGGCCCTGGAGAGCGACGATCCCGATGCCCGCATGAACATCAACTATCCGCTCAAGGAGCGGCTCGCCGAGCGGGCCGCCCAGCTGGTGGAGGATGGCGAGACGGTGTTTATCGAAGGGGGCAGCGCCAACGCCCTACTGGCCCGCCACCTGGCCCTGCACAAACGCATCACCATCATCACCATCAGCAGCTTCATCGCCCATCTGCTCAAAGACACCCAGGCCCAGGTCGTGCTGCTCGGCGGTCTCTATCAACAGCAGAGCGAGAGCGTGGTGGGCCCCCTCACCCGCCTGTGCATCGAGCAGGTGCACTTCTCCAAGGCCTTCATCGGGGTCGACGGTTTTCACCCCGACGTCGGCTTCACCGGCCGGGACATGATGCGGGCCGACGTGGTCAACAGCGTGCTGGCCAAGGGGGTGACCAACATCGTCATCACCGACAGCAGCAAATTTGGCGCCATCCACCCCAGCCCGCTGGGCACCCCGGGCCAGATCAAGGTGCTGGTCACCGACGATGCCCTGCCCGCCCCCATGCGTGACGCCCTCGCCGCCCGCGGCGTGACCCTGCACTGCGTCGCCGCCTGACCAACCCTGCGCGGCGCACTATTGCCGCGCCCATCGCCGCTATCTGGTTGACGCCCATCACCCCTTAGCAGTTATGCTCGAGTCTCTGTCGACTCGCCGGCGCCCTTTGGCCAGTGCCTTTCGCATCACAACTGCCGTATCAACAAGGACGCATCATGCAAGCCAAGGACAAGTGTCTGGCCGCCCTGGTCATTCTGTGCTGGGGACTCAATTTCGTGGTGATCAAGTGGGGACTGGACGGGATCCCGCCTCTGCTGCTGGGAGCCCTGCGCTTCATCGGGGTGGTGTTCCCCGCCATCCTGCTGGTACCCAGGCCCGCCATGCCCTGGCGCTGGCTGCTGGCCTATGGCGGCGCCATCAGCCTCGGGCAGTTCGCCTTCCTGTTCAGCGCCATGAAGTTCGGCATGCCGGCAGGCATGGCCTCTCTGGTGCTGCAATCCCAGGTGCTGTTCACCCTGCTGTTCGCCATGATCTGGCTCGGGGAGCGCTGGCAGACTCATCACTGGGTGGCGCTGCCGCTGGCGGGAGGCGGCCTCTATCTCATCGCCGCCTTTGGTGAGGGCAACCTCACCCTGCTCGGTTTCATGCTGACCCTGTGCGCGGCCGCCTGCTGGGGCCTTGGCAACGTCATCAACCGCCAGATTGGCCTGCGCTATCAGACCAGCTTGCCGAGCCTCATCGCCTGGGGCGGTCTGGTGCCCATACTGCCGTTCCTCGCGCTCTCCTGGCTGTTCGAGGGGCCGGAGCGCATCGCCAGCAGCCTGCAGCACTTCAGCTGGCAGGGGCTCCTATGCGTGCTCTACCTCTCTCTGGTTGCCACCTGGCTCGGTTACGGCCTCTGGGGTCGACTCTTGATGCGCTATCCGGTGGCCCAGGTCGCCCCCCTCTCCCTGCTGGTGCCCTGCGTCGGCATGGTGGCTGCTGCCCTCCTGCTCGACGAGCATCCCAACACCCTGCAGTGGCTTGGCTCCGGGCTGGTGCTGCTCGGCTTCGTGGTGCATGTGCTGGGGGGGCGCATGAAGTTGTTCAAGCCTCAGGCCGAGCATTGACAAGACATTGACCTGAACGGGGAAAGTTCCCATCATGAGACAGGCCCTCCCGGGCCTGACATCGTTCCCGGCAGGATGCCGATCATCAGGAGAGCAAGGACATGCTGCACCCTTCGTCACCGACTATTTCACTGTTCCCGCGCGTTGCACGATTCACGACTCTGGTGATCCCGCTCTTTTTCAGCGCCTTTGGCTGGAGCGCCGCCCTGCCGGCGGATCTTGTGTGGGAGAGCAACGATGATGACCCCGTCTACGCCGATCCCGCCGCCCAGCGTGGGGGCACCTTTCACGACTTCATGTCGAGTTTCCCCCTCACCCTGCGCAAATATGGGCCCGACTCCAACGGCGGCTTCGCGGGCTATATCCGGGAGGGCACCCTGCCCCTGCTCGCTACCCACCCCCTCACCGGCAAGCCCATGCCCATGCTGGCGAACCAGTGGGCGTTCGGGGCCGACCACAAGACCCTCTACTTTCGCATCAACCCCAAGGCGCGCTGGTCGGACGGTCAACCCGTCACCGCCGACGACTGGTTGTTTACCCTCAAGATGATGCGCAGCAAGGAGATAAACGATCCCTGGTACAACAACTACTACAGCACCCAGATAAGCGCGGTGACCAAGTTCGATGACCACACGCTCTCCATCACCAGCGGCACCGAGAAGAGCCGGGAAGATCTGCTGGAATCCTTGCCCTTCAGCCCGGAGCCGAGCCATGCCATCAAGCTCACCGACAACTGGGTCAAGGAGTACAACTGGAAGATACTGCCGGTCACCGGCGCTTATGAGGTTGGCGAGCTGAAGAAAGGCAAGTCCGTGACCTTCAATAGGGTCAAGGACTGGTGGGGGGATGGGGAGCGCTACTTCCAGCACCGTTTCAATCCCGATCAGATTGAGATCAAGGTGCTGCGGGATCAGAACATCGCCTGGCAACACTTCCTGCGCGGCGATCTCGATACCTTCCCCCTCGTCATGCCCAACTGGTGGCACGACAAGAGCAAGACCCCCGAGTTCGACAAGGGCTATATCGACAAGATCTGGTTCTATACCCAGACGCCGCAATCCCCCATGGGGCTCTACCTCAACACCGCCGATCCGCTGCTCAGGGATCTCAATGTGCGGCTCGGCATCCAGTATGCGCTCGCCATCGACAAGATGATCGCCACTCTGCTGCGCGGGGATTATCAACGCCTCAACACCTATGGCTCCGGCCAGGGCGCCTTCACCAACACCGATCTCAGGGCGCGGCCCTTCGATCCCAAGCTGGCGCGGGAGTATTTCGCCAAGGCGGGTTTCACCAGGACGGGGCCCGATGGCATCTTGCAAAATGACAAGGGGCAACCTCTCTCGCTCAGCATCACCTACACCACCCAGGAGCATGCCCAGCGGCTGACCCTGCTGCGGGAGGAGGCGAAGAAGGCGGGTCTCAATCTGGATCTGAACCTGATGGATGCCTCAGCCGGCTTCAAATCCATGCTGGAGAAGAAGCACCAGAGCGCCTGGATGGGCTGGAGCTCCGGTCGCTATCCCGCCTATTGGGAGCATTTTCACAAGGTCAATGCCAACAAGCCGCAGACCAACAACATCATGAACATAGATGACGATGCCATCACCGCCCTGGTGGAGCAGTTCGACAAGGCGTTCGACTTTGCCAAGAAGGCCGAGCTGTCTCGCCAGATCCAGCAGCGGCTCTATGAGCTCGCCAGCTTCGTGCCCGCCTATCAGGTGCCCTATACCCGGGCCGGTGCCTGGCGCTGGGTGAAGCTGCCCAAGATCCCGGCAACCCCCAAGAGCGATCTGCTGTATTGGCCGCTGGATGGCACCAACTCGGGCTACAGCTTTGGCGGCCTGTTCTGGATCGACGAGCAGGTGAAACAGGAGACGCAAGCGGCCATCAAGAGTGGCCAGCGTTTCCCCCCCGTCACCCTGATCGATACCCGCTACCAGCAGCCTTAGGCCTTGCTTTCAGTACCAAACGAAAGACCCCGTGCCATATTGGACGGGGTCTCTTGTACGAAAAGAGAAGAGCCTGAAAACAAAAGACCCTGCACCATGTCGGACGGGGTCTTGAGTACACGGAGACAAGTCGCCGTCCAAACAAAAGACCCCGCAACTTGGCGGGGTCTTTTTATGTCAGCAGATACCGATGCGAGGGATTAGCCGCGCTTGGCCTGCTTCTGAGCGATGGCGTCGGCGACGTCGGCCGGCTCCAGCACTATGCCTTCCTGATCCGGGGTCGGGAACACGGCAACGCAGAGCTCGTCTTGCTCCATGCCATCGACCCAGCGCTCCAGCCACACCTTGAGGGTGATGGATTGCGGCTTGCAGTCGGCCCACTCGCCCTCGGCCCAGGCCTTGGCATACTCAGGATGCGGCCACACCGGGATGCAATCTTCGTCTTCGGTGGTCAGCATCATGACGCCGTGCTCGTCAGTCAGGACAAACAGCTCTTCGTGCTCGACCAGCTTGCTGATGAAGTGATCAAAGCGGTAGTCGGCGTTCAGTTGCAGCGCGGCATTGCGCTCGGTGTCGCTAAGTTCATAGCTCATTGGTCAAGTCTCTCGTTCAATAAAGGGCGACATGTTCACATCTTGCCGGCGGCTTGTCCAGCATGAGCACGTTATGGTCTGGCGGGTTCAACCCAGGGTCGGCGTCACCAGTGCAACGTTCTCTGTCTCGCTCAGGCGCTGACGCAGCCAGTAGGCGGACTCCACCTCCACGAAGCAGAGCTGATCCCGACCGGCCTGCACCCCTTGCATGATCTGCTCGAAACGCGCCAGCTGCTGCTGCTGCCAGGCGCTCGCCAGCTTGCTGCCGTGGGCCTCGTCCACCACCTCACGGCGCAGCTCGAACAGGTTATCGGTGATCGGGCTGTTGATCTTGGCCGGATTGCTCCAATACATCAGCAGGTTGTCCATCATCTCGTCATCGTAACTTTCCAGCGCGTCCAGCTCGGGGGTCTTGCCCTCGTTGCCCGCCGCAAAATCACACCATCCCGCCGCGAGCGACGCCAGTATCTGTGCACTCCCCCCCTTGGTATGCTGACGCAGGCGCGTCATGTCTTCCCCCTTGATGCCAGGCAGCCAAAGATCCCCTTGATGTGCATCGAGCAGGGGCAGCAGCAGAGAGGGAGCATAAAAAGGAAAACGGGGAGCAAGGGAGTGCAGCAGAGAGACCAGAGTCACAGTGATCATAAGAGACGCCTTGAGCTGGAAGACCGGGATCGTACCTGGCCGAAAAGACAAAAGAGAACCTATTCTATCATGTTTACCGGCTCACGGATTGCGCCGTCACGCTTGCCCTGTCTGGGGTGAAGGCCAAAAAAGCAGCGTTCGCACTCGGCCTGCCCGGACAAAGCCCAATAGTTTGAGCCAGCGCGCACTAAAGTAAAACCGGGAATGCTAGTTTGCATACATCTTTAGCGTAAGGAGTGCATCCATGAGTGGGATCGACCAGGTTTCTGACGATTTTGTAAATGAGCTGAAAATACTGGCATGCTTTGATCCGGCCAACATGAGTCAGGGGATCAAGTTACGCAGCGACATGTCTGAAGGGCTGTGCCAGGCGGCAGAGCGGATGCATCAACAAGGCCTCATCAGTGCTGCCGATGGTGGCTATCTGACCCCCTTCGGCATGACCATGCTCGAACATCTCCATCATCTGCTGGTCGCGCTCAAGCCGAGTTGATTTCCTGCGGCGCCCAGAGCGAGAAGTTGAGCAATTCCCAATGTTTACCTTGTCGCAGCAGACAGGCGAACAACAAAGGACCTTCGGGTCCTTTTATCTTGCCATCGATCAACCACTCCCCCGCCCGCTTGGCCACCGGCTGAGCCTTGATCTCATCGGGCACTTCCATCTTCCCCAGACGCACCTGTACGAACTGCTGGCAGACGGTCACGGCCTGACTCGCCACGGGATCCGGTGCGGGAACGTCGGCAAGGCCGAGCAAGGATGCGGTCAACAGCAGTGATGGGATCATGAGGATTGATGTGATGGATGAGAGAGGTTTAAGAATATGCCATAAACAAAAAGCCGTGGTACCAGAGGCACCACGGCTTTCTTAAATTCTGTAAGAATTACAGAGCAGTTACGTTCTCAGCCTGCGGGCCTTTCTGACCTTGGGTCACGGAGAACTGTACGCGCTGACCTTCAGCCAGGGTACGGAAGCCGTTACCGCCGATAGCGCTGAAGTGAACGAAAACGTCCGGGCCGTTTTCTTGCTGGATGAAGCCAAAACCTTTGGTTTCGTTGAAAAACTTAACGGTACCGGTGATCATGTTAGACATATCTTTAACCTGTATTCAAAAAAATTACTTATGCTTTTCAGCGGATAAAGCTCAAAAACGGGATTACTTATGAACAACGGGAGAAAATGTAAAACATCGTCTTCAGTGGCATAACCATCGCCCTTTCAAGCTGCCTAGGATTATACGTGCCTTTGTCGATTACGCAAACAAATTTGTGCCCTGCCAACCGCAGGGCACACGCGTTTATACGTCCGCCGATTCCAGTGCCTGAACCAGGGCTTTGAGGAAGCGTGCCGCCTCCCCACCGGTGCAGGCCCTGTGGTCAAATGTCATCGACAATGGCAAGGCTCGAACCGGCCGCGCCTCCCCGTGGATGAACACCACCTTCTCGAACAACTTGCCCGCCCCTATGATGGCCACTTGCGGCGGCGTCACTATGGGGCTGGCGTAACGGCCCGCGATGGCGCCGAAGTTGGTCAGCGTGATGGTCGCCCCCTGCAGCATCTCCCGCGGCACGGCGCGGGCCTTCACGTCGGCGATCATCCGATCCAGCCCCTGACGGATATCCCCCCGCTCCCGCTCGGCCACGTTCTCCATCACAGGCACATAGAGGCCGTGCTTGGAGTCGACCGCGATGGCCACGTTGACCTCGTTGAACAAGCGTCTTGACAGCGTATCCCCATCGAACCAGGCGTTCATGGACGGCTCGGCCCGGCACGCCACCCCGATGGCCTTGATGAGGCGCACTGTCACGTCTTCGTCGGCGCGCCAGTGACGCAGGTCCACCTCGTCGGTGAGGCTGACCGGCACTACCGTCTTGTGGGAAAGCTCCATCGCCTTGGCCATGGCCCGGCGCGAGCCTTTGAGGAACTCGTTTCCGCTGCTCTGCATCGCCTCGAACGCCGACTGCACGTCCTGCTCGGTGACCATGCCGGCGCTACCGCTGCCCTTGATCTTGTCGATGTCGAGGCCGAGTTTTTGTGCCAGCAGCCGCACCGCGGGCATCGCCTGCACCAGGCTGCCACCGGGAGCCATGGCCCCCACCACGAAGTGATCCTCGATATGCTGCTGATGAGCGCTCACCTTGCCCACCACAGTGCCATCGTCCTCACCGCCCTCAAATTCCACCAGGGGGGCGCCGATGTGAAGGATATCCCCCTCCTGGCCGCACAGACGGGCGATGACCCCGGCCACCGGCGAGGGCACGTCCACCAGCGCCTTGGCTGTTTCTACCGACAGCAGCACCTGATCCACCTGCACCGTCTCACCGGCACTGACCTTCCATTCCACTATCTCGGCCTCGGCCAGTCCTTCGCCCAGATCCGGTAATTTGAAAAATTTCATGACCCGTTCTCCATCCGCTGGGAAATCACCGCACGTTGAAAAATTCCATGCCCGTCGTTTGCGCGGTCGTTCAACCGCCAATATGTGAACCAGGTCATAGCCAATTTTTCTCCATCAGCTGGTGAGCTGCATCCGCGATATCCTGCTCGGTGATGAGGTAATACTCCTCATTGCGATAGTAAGGCACGGCGGCGTCCACCCCGGTGAGGCGCCTGGGCGGCGCCTTGAGGGAGGTCAGCGCCTCCTCGGTGACCCGCGCCACTATCTCGGCGCCGACCCCGAAGCTGCCACAGGCCTCGTGCACCACCAGCAGCCGGCCGGTCTTTCGCACCGAAGCGAGGATGCTCTCCATGTCCAGCGGCTTGATGGTGGCCAAGTCCAGCACCTCACACTGGATGTCTCGCTCCGCCAGTTGGGCCGATGCCCGCATCACCTCCTGAATGCAGGCTCCCCAGGCGACTATGGTGAGATCCCGCCCGGGCCTCAGGGTAAAGCAGACATCCAGCGGCAAACCGACACCGTCATCCACCACATCTGATTTCATGGAGCGGTAGATGCGATCCGGCTCGAAGAACATCACGGGATCCGGGTCGCGGATGGCGGAGAGCAACAGACCATAGGCCCGCTTGGGGCTGGAGGGGATCACCACCCGCAGACCGGGTATATGGGCGAACAACGCCTCCACGCTCTCGCTGTGGTGCTCCGGCGAGTGGATGCCGGCGCCATAGGGAGAGCGGTAAACCAGGGGGCAGGAGAGCCGGCCGCGGGTGCGATTGCGCATGCGTGCCGCCTGGCAGATGATCTGCTCCATACCGGGGAAGATGAAGCCCTGGAACTGGAACTCGGCCACGGGCTTGAGCCCCTGGGTGGCCATGCCAACCGCCACCCCGGCGATCAGCCCCTCGGCGAGCGGGGTGTCTATCACCCGCTTGAAACCGAACTTGTCGCGCAAGCCCACGGTGGCGCGAAACACACCGCCGTTGACTCCCACGTCCTCACCGAGCACCACCACGTCCGGGTCGCGCTCCATCTCGTGATGCAGCGCCAGATTGATGGCTTCGAGCAACGTTATTTCACTCATGCAGCCTCCCCAAGCCCAGAGCCATCTCGTGATGCAATGTCAGGCGGACCGCTTCGAGCAGTGTGATTTCACTCATGATGTGTCTCCCCGCCCTGCAATTGCATGCCCTTGGCGATGATGCGCTGGCGCTGGGCGCGATAGTCCCGCGGCAGCTCGGCGAACTGGTAATCGAGCAGGGTTTCCGGTGCCTGGGGTGCCGTGCCCTCGTAGGCGGCGACGGCGCGCTCGACCTCACGGGCGGCTTCCGCCAGCAGGGCCTGCTCCTGTTGCTCGTCCCACCAGCCCTGTTCGGCCATGAACTGGCGCAGCCGCTTGACCGGCTCCTTGGCCCAGGCTGCTTCCACCTCGGCGGATTCCCGATAGCGGGTGGCATCGTCGGCTGTGGTGTGATCCCCGAGCCGGTAGCTGACAGCCTCGATCAGGGTCGGCCCCTTGCCGCTGCGGGCCCGATCCATGGCCGCGCGGGTCGCCTCATAGACGGCCACCACGTCGTTGCCATCGACCTGCAGGCTGCGCACCCCGGCCCCTATGCCCTTCTGGGCCAAGGTGGGGGCACTGGTCTGCAGCTTGCGCGGCACCGAGATGGCCCACTGGTTGTTGTTGATGATCATCACCATGGGCAGGTGCCAGACGCCGGCGCAGTTGAGCCCCTCGAGGAAATCCCCCTTGGAGGTGCCGCCATCACCGATGGTGACCACGGCGACCCTGGGTTGGTTGCGCAGCTTGAAGGCCGCGGCGATGCCGGCGGCGTGGGTGATCTGAGTGGCGATGGGCACGCAGATAGGTAAATCTTCCGATAATTCACCATCTGACTTATAGAAAACACTACCCCGCTCATCCCCGCCCCAATATTGCAGGTTTTGCTCCATGGGCACGCCTCTCACATAGAGGGTCGGCATGTCCCGGTAATAGGGTACGTAGACATCCTCCGGCCGCATGGCGAGCCCGACCCCAATCCCCACCGCCTCCGCCCCCAGGTGAGAGGGGAAGGTGCCGAGTTTGCCGGTTCGCTGCAGCGCTATCGCTTTCTTGTCATAGCTGCGCACCATCACCATGTTGCGGTAGAAGGTGTGCAGGATCGCCTTGTCCAGCCAGGTCGGCAGTGTCGCGACCGGGCGCCCCTCCTCATCGAGGTAACGAAGGAAAGGGATGTCGACATGGGTCATAACTGGCTCCTTGCCGTTGTCAACGTCACCACCATGAGGTGACCCTCAAAATGTAAACAACATGTTAACTTTATGGCAATGGGATTTCGTCAGGTTAGACCAGTAGAAACTTCTTTAATTTCAGAAAGAAGATGAGATTTTCGGCGAGTAGGAACGAAGAAGGGAGCCCTTTCGGGCTCCCTGTCATGGTGGGTACGGGATCATTCCCAATCTGTGTTCTGCCCTCTCGGCCGCCAGGGACGCCGGTTTGGCGGGCAGAGACGGGCTCAGATCACTCCCACAGCCGGGTCGGCACCACCAGCAGCATGGTGCGCTGGCCGATGGCCACGTTGGCGTTGGGGAAAACCACCGCCTCCCGCGGTTTCTCGACCCTGTACTGCTGATCCCCGTCCTCCGCCAGCACAAACCCCTGGGGAAACTCGGTGAAATTGTCCACATCGCTGGCAAACAGGAAGCGGAACTGCTCCGAGCGCTTGTTGATCACCCGATCGATGGCGAACAGGGTGAAGTCATCCGCCCGCCAGGACTCCAGCGCCATCTCGTCCTGGGTCACCAACTCCTGCAACGCCTGGCGAGCCTCGAGGAAGCGGGTCATGTCGTTCTCGCCGAAGGGACGCACCTTGCCGAGCTCCACCGTGAAGGCGTGGGCGCCGTGACGATGGGAGCTGTAGTAGCTGAAGGTGGTGGTCGGTCCGGCGGAGAGCAGTATGGTGCGCACCCCGCAGGCGCCGAGGAACTGCACCTGCTCCTTGCAGTGGGGCCGCTCGTGGGGGAAGGGGTAGACCGCAAATTTCTCGTGGCGCGAGCCGCGAATGGCGGTGTGCAGATCATAGTGATAACGGGGCCGGGCGGGGTCGGCGAAGAAGCGGCTCACATACTGCTCGAGGCGCATGGCGCGGATCCGCTCCCGGTTGCACAGTCCCTCCCCCTTGCTGTGGGCGCCGGAGAAGAGGCGGTTCATGTTCTCCTCCACCTCCCGCAGCCCCAGGTTCATGGCCGCCGGGTTGCCGAACAGGAACAGCACCCGATGGCGGCTCTGCAACTCGCCGCTGAGCAAGCGCGTCAGCAACTGGTTGCAGATCTCGATGGGGGCCGTCTCATTACCGTGAATGCCGCAGGAGAGCACTATGTCCTTGCGTCCGCCAGGCTCATCACCGGCGCCGTTGGCAGGCTCCAGGCAGAGTACCCCCGTGTCCCACACCTGGACCGCATCACCGTTTGGCAGCGCATAGGAGAAAGGCTCGAGCTGCCACTCGTGGCGGCGGGTCAGGGCCAAAAAGTCATGCTGGGGAATCATCCGTCTCACCCTCTTGTCGGTTCACACATGTCGATGTCAGACAATGCGGATTATACGCAAGGCGCCTCGGCTTAAAATCAGTTTTTAAACAAATTCAAACAGTAAGGATACAAATGTGACGACAGGCGATGACAAATTACGTGATAGGGATGGCAAGCAGGAAGCGCAAGCGAGAAGGGGCATTCAAACGGGTGAAGCGAGGAGAAACAGGGCCGGCGGTGAGCGGCGGCAATAGGGAAGACTATCGGTAGAAAAACACAAGTCAGCAGAAAAACGAGGCATCCATGCCCGGTCGATCAACCACGCCAGAACGGCTTGGTGGTCTCTTGATAGCGGTCGGATTCGTTCAAGCCGATGTCTTTGAGCAGGTAGGAAGGCAGCTCGGAGAGCTGGCGACGGCTGCGGCTGCGTTCCAGCCAGGTCAGGACAGTCGTTTTCACGCGAGCCATCAGGTTCGATTGGCTGGAATGCTGGTAACCGGCTTCGGTATAAGTCATGTTGGCCATGGGATGGCTCCTCTCAAAGGTTCTGCACAAGGTTCAAATCAGTTGCGCAAAGCTTAGTCAGGCAGAGGAGGCGTCTCAATTGACGAATTTTGATACAAGACATTAGTAAAACTAATGGCGAATAACCGCATAACGGAGACATCAAGCTGTTGATTTTAAAAGATAATGCCTTCCTGTTATTCCGCATATTTCCCCCGCAGCATTTTCTGCTGCATGGCACACTTCTAACTATGCACTTTCTCAAATTAGGTATGCAGTCACCGGATCCGGCGATCCCGCTGGCAACCTGAAATTTACAGCCAGTTGTTAATCATGTGATCTTTCATCGATCCTTATTTAACAGGAAGATACAAAGCGGAAACACTCAAATGGCTATCACATTTTCCCTTCATCCGGAGCACCGATCAAAGCGGCACTTGGCGCCCTTGTGGCATGCTGGTATGGTTATTTATACAGTAGTTTAGCCAGCCCCGCTTTCCGCCTGACACGGGTAAAAGCGGGGTCGACCACAGGATATGCCGATGGATACCTTTACCCCCACCGCCGCCCTGCGCCAGCAGATGGCCACCCTGGAAGACGCGCTGGCCCGCCTCGCCGGGCTGCTCGGTCAACTCGAGCCGCTGGAGGCCCATGTCTATCCCCTGCCCACGGTGCCCTTGGGAGAGGAACACGATCCCATCGAGGCGATCGAGGTGGGTTATCTGGGCGGCGAAGCCGCGCTGGCCGCCACCCTGGCCGCCTATCGGGATCACAGCGCCCGCCCCGGCTGCTCCACCAAGGCCACCCACAGGCTGCCTGGCTGGCTGCGCTTCCCCGCTGCCAGTGCCGGCCAGCTCGCTCCGCTCATCGACGAGATCAACGGCCACAAGCTCACCTTCAAGGCCATGGTGCAGGAGGCGGGAGGACGGGACGAGAAGTTCGAGCTGGTGCACCAGGCGCTGCCCGGCGTCATCACCTTGCAGGTCTACCGCAAGCTGACCCTGCTCACAGGGGAGCTGCATTCCCTCGGCTTCACCTGGGCGGACAAACAGAGCATCAGCCGCCTCAGCCGGGAGCAGGTGCTGGAGATGCTGGAGCGCAGCCGCCGCTATATTCCGGCGCTGTCGGACAACGAGGAGTGGAGCAAGATGGTGGATCAGGAGGTGTACGACATTCGCCGCCTGCCGGCCGATGTGGAGCTGCGGATCCGGCGGCCGGTCAAGACCCACCCCATGATCAACCTGCTGTGGCAGGACAGGGAGCCACGCAAGCAGCAGCTAAAGGCAAGCCTGCCGCTACTGCTCTGCTCGGACACGCCGCCCAGCGTCACCCACCTCGGCCACTACCCGCCCAAGCTGCGCCAGGCGCGGCGGGATCGCAAGATAGGGGGCGAGGCCATCATAGAGCGGCTGCACCTCTATCGCTATCAGGGGTAGTCTCCAGCCACGGGGCTGACGCCACCTGGTGGCTAGCCATCCTGCCGGCAACGAGGTCAACCCTCTCAAATGACAAGGGGATCGCCATGATGACGATCCCCTTGCCTGGACGAATGCACGAACAGTGGTTGCCGCTGTCACCCCATCAGCAGGGCGCGCAGGCTCTCCACGTCGAGGCCGCGTACCTCGGACTGGCCGCTGAGCAGGCCGTCGGCCAGCGCCCGTTTCTCATCGTGCAGCGCCACTATCTTCTCCTCCACCGTCTGCTCGCACACCAGGCGATACACTGTCACCGGCTGGGTCTGCCCCATGCGGTGCGCCCGATCGCTCGCCTGATCCTCCACCGCCGGGTTCCACCAGGGATCGAGATGCAGCACGGTATCGGCCTGGGTCAGGTTGAGGCCGGTGCCGCCGGCCTTGAGGCTGATGAGGAACAGCGGTACGGGATCGTGACGGAACCGCAGTATGGACTCCTGGCGGGACTTGGCGGAGCAGCCGCCGTCCAGATAGCAGTAGTCCCACTGCTTCTGCTCGATGCGCGCGCGCAGCAGGCTCAACAGATCCACGAACTGGCTGAACACCAGCACTCGATGGCCCCCGTCGATGGCCTCCTCCAGCAACGCCATGGCCTCATCCAGCTTGCTGCTGGTCTGGTTCCACTCCGGCATCACCAGCGCCGGTGAGCAACAGAGCCGGCGCAGCCGGGTCAGGCCGCTCAGCACGTGCATCAGGGCACGGCCATCGGCACTTTGCACCTGCTGCACCACCTCGCGCCTCGTCGCCTCATAGAGCTGACGCTCCTCGGGAGAGAGGCTGATGTGGTGGATGATCTCGGTCTTGTCCGGCAGCTCGGTCAACACCTGCTGCTTGAGGCGGCGCAGGATGAAGGGGCTGATCACCGCCCGCAGCAACGCCATGTGCTGAGGATCCTTGACCGCCTTGCCAAAGCGGCGCTTGAATTCGCCGAGGCTGCCGAGCAGACCCGGGTTGATGAAGGTGAACAGGCTCCACAGCTCGCCGAGGTGGTTCTCGATGGGAGTGCCGGACAGGGCGAGACGAAAATCCCCTTCGAGCTGGAACAGCAGCTTGGCGCGCTGGGTGCCGGCATTCTTGATCTGCTGCGCCTCGTCCAGCACCATGCTCGCCCAGCGACGGGACTTGAGCGCCTGGGCCAGGCTGCCGAGCATGCCGTAGTTGACCAGGATGATCTGGCCGGGCTTGGCGTCCTGGATCAGCGCCTCCCGCTCGGCGGGGTTCTCGAACACCACCACCTCCAGCTCGGGGGCGAAGCGGGCGACCTCCTCCTGCCAGTTGGTGACCACTGACTTGGGCACCACCACCAGGGCCGGGCCCAAGTGCTGGCGCATGCGCAGCACCATCAGCGCCTGCAGCGTCTTGCCAAGGCCCATGTCATCGGCCAGGCAGGCGCCGAAACCGTGGTGGGCCAGGGTCGCCATCCAGCGCACCCCTTCCTTCTGGTAATCCCGCAGCGCCGTCAGCAGCTCGGGGGCGCACTCCACCTCCTGTTGCCACTCCTGTTGCAGCGACTGCCAGGCGTCATCCCCGGCGGTGGTGACCGCCGACAGCAGCCGGGCCAATGGATAGGCCAGCTTGTTGTTGATGCGCTGCTCGGTGTCCAGCATGGCGCCGAGCATGGTGAGGCGCTCCACCAGCTTGTCGCTCAGCATCAGGCTGGTCTTCTCGTCGAGCTGGACGGTGCGCTGACCCGGGGTGAGCTGGCGCAAGATCAGGCGCAAGTCGAGGATCTGGTGCTCGTCCAGCGCCAGCGCCCCCTCCACCTGGAACCAATCCTGGCGTCGCTCGATACGCAGGCTGAGGGCAGCCTCGTCGAGGCTCTTGAGCCGCGCGCTGTCCTGATGCCAGTGAATGACCACTCCGGCCTCCACCAGCTCGGGCAGGGAGTTGACCAGGGTCAGCGCCTGCTCACCCTCCAGCTTCCATTCGTTGCCAGGCAGCCCGATGGGCAGCTGGTTGCGCAAGCGCTGGGCCTCACCCTTCTCGGCGGCCAGATCCCGCTGCCAGTAGTGATAGTCCCTGACGCCCTGGCGGACGATGGCCTCCCCTTTGCCAAGCGGCAAGGGTGGCAGCTCCCCCTGTCGGGTCACCAGTTGCACCACCAGCTGGCTATCCTGCCAATCCAGCTGCACTGCGGCGACACCGGGCCAGGGCGCCAGTTCGGCATTGCCCTTGAGCCCCGCTACCTGACTGTGCCAGGGCAGATCGGGGATGGCGTCCAGGGTGCGCTGCAGCTCGGCCAAGCCGGCCTCGGGCAGTTGCGGGATGGATTCCAGCGCCGGCAATTTGTCCAGCAGGGCCTGCGGCGTCAGGATGAGCTGCCACAAGTCCTGCGCCAACGGCACTATGTGTGCCCCACGGGCGGCGGCGGCCGGGCTCAGCACGGCGCTCATGCCCGGTGTCTCTGAATTCTGTTCGGTCGCCACTATCTGCAGCAAGGGCGCGCTGATGGCCAGTTGCAGCTTCTGCCCCTTGGCATTGAACAGGCGGGGGTGGCTCGCGAGCGGCGCCCAGGCATCCCGCGGCAGCTTGCTCATGCCCCTTGGCAGGGTGCGTACCAGCGCCCAGTCAGCCTCGTCCAGCAAGGCGGCGTACTGGGTGGAGAGCAGGGCCGGATCGACCCGGCGACCGGCGGTCCACTCCCCCTTGGTGCTCTGTTTCTGAATCTTGCACTCGAGCTCGGGACCATCGGCATGAAGCAGCCACACCAGCCGCTCCTGCGCCTTGCGCACGCCGCTGGAGCGCCCCAGCCCCTGCAGCCAGTTCAGCCAGCTGGCCGAGGCGGGGGTGTTGTCTTCATCGTCCGACTCATCGGTCGCGTCGGGATCTGGAGTGGCGCGCAACTGCTGCAGCGGTAGGTGCTCGGCTCCCAGCCCGAGCAACAGCCGCAGCAGATCCTGACAGAAGGCCATCAGGCGATGACGGGGCGTGGCCTCCAGCACATGGGAGAGATCCCACTTGTGCAAGATGGCCACCTGGGGGCTCTGCTCCCCATGGCGCGCGAGAGTGCAGAGATCGAGCCAGAGATAGCCCCAGTGCAACTCCTCCAGGGGTAATTGCAGGGTATCGAAGAGCCCGACCGCCTGCCCATGGCGATCTCCGGCCCACTGCGCCAGCAGATCGGCAAGCAATGGGAACTGATTGCCGAGGCTGCGTTGCCACTTCTTGCGCTGCTCGCTGGCGAGCACAGGGTCGGCTTGCTGCAACCAACCGAGCCAAAGCAGGGCACTGAACATCCTGGGCCAGGGCGCTTGCCCCTCCTCTTGCTGCCATTGCCCCAGCGCACCCAGCAGGCGCTCGGCCAGGGGCTGGTCCCCACCCCGTTCGGCCAGCTGTTGCAGGGCCGGCCAGTGAGTGGTCACCTCGTCGGCGAGCGGGCCACAGAGCCACGCCCACTCGGCGGCCAGCCCATGAACCAGGCTCGCGAGCTCAGGGGCGCAAGTGGTAGTGGGCAGCGTCAGCGGCCAACCAGACTCGGGTTCGGCGTCGAGCAGGGTCTGCAGGGCAAAATGCTCCAGCAGCAGTTGTTGCCAGGCCGGGCTCGCGTCCGGCAACAGGCGATGGGCATCGGGCAAGTCCAGCAGGCTCAAGAGCTCCGCACTCTGGTAATAGGCCGGGATCTGACCTTTCTTCCCCAGACAGAGTTCGCGCACCAGGGCCTGCGCCATCTCCTGGCCGGTGACCGATGGCACCCGCGTCCAGTCAGGCATGGGGCACAGCCCTGCCCGTACCGCCAGGATCAGGGTCAGGCTTCCCTCCGCCGTCAGGCTCCACTGCTGCTCCCCGCGCAGCCGCACCAAGCCTTGCTGTTGCAGCTGGTTCAGCTTGTCGATCAGCGCCTGCAACGACAGCGGTGCCGGCAGCATATCGAGCAAATAGCGAGGGCTGGCGGTGCGCTGCAATTGCAGCTCGCCAAGCAGGGCATAGCAATCCGAAGAGAGGGTGAAGGCTGACATCAGAACTCACGGGCAGGTGCAAAGGCGGAATTTTAACGGGAAAGCGGCGGCGGCTCGACCCTTAACCGCGAATTAGTACAAAAAAAGCGGGCAGGCTCATGTTATGACCTAGGCCACAGGACGGTTCGACGATGGGAAGGAAGAGGAGCGAAGTGGATTAAACGCGGGAAAATGCCGGGATCATGCGAGGAAAAGGCAAGATAAAGGCGCCGAAGCGCCTTGTTTCATAAGGTCCATGGTGGGAAAGGCTAGCCTTCCAGCTCGGCCAGTCGCGCTTCCAGCGCCTGCAGCTGCGCCTTGAGGGCCTCGACCTCGTCCTCCAGCGCGCTCAGGCGATCGGCGGCAGGAGAGACAGGATGGCTGACGGGAGCCGCCTCGGCCAGGGCCTGCAGGTCTATCTCACCGCTGAACAGGTGGGCGTAGCGGGACTCACGCTTGCCCGGCTCGCGCGGCAGCTTGACCACATAGGGGCCCTGCTCGGCGAGCCTGGCCAGCACGGCGTCCACCTGGGTCACATCATCGAAGCTGCACAGCCGGTTGGTGCGCGAGCGCAACTCACCCGGCGTCTGCGGGCCGCGCAGCAGCAGCTCGCAGATGATGCCGAGCTCCTGGGCGCTGAACTTCAGCTCGCCAAATTCGGTGTTGCAGAAGCGGTGCTGGTAGCGCGGCACCCGCGCGTTGAAGCCGGCGGTATTGACCACCAGCCGACGACGGATCAGCTCGTCGATGACAGCGCGGATGTCCAGCTCGGAGAGCTCCAGCACGGGTTCGCGGTTGCTCTTCTGGTTGCAGGCGTTGACCAGCGCATTGAGAGAGAGAGGGTACTGATCCGGCGTGCAGATCTCTTTCTCTATCAGACAGCCGATCACGCGAGCCTCCAGCGGGCCTAGTACTAACTCCATTTCAACCTCCCTTGCCAAACGTTAAGGCGGTTATCTTAGCCAAGGCACTCCAGGCGTCCAGCACTGAACCGCATTTTTGCGAGCCAATCAAACCCTTGATGAAACATCGCACAGTTCAGGCCAGGGCGCCCTGGCATAACGCAAACCAATCGAGGCCAGCCAATGACGGCGGGCTGACGGCAAAGCCGGGGCGCCGCCTATCTTGGGTGCGACTAGCCAGGCATCGCGGCGTCTCACCTGTGGGCGGAGGTGGCAGCCTAGAGGGTCTTGTCGACCTGGGTATCGGTCCCGGAGGTCAGGATGCGCACCCTGTCCCCCTTGTTGAAGCTGAGCTTGGGATCGCTCTCCTGCACGACATTGAGCAGCGTCCCCGCTTCGGTCTTGATCAGCAGCTCGACCGATTGCCCGGTAGGCGCAGCTCCCTGATCCCCCTGGCGACGACGCGATACCTCGGCCCCGGCGATGGCCCCCGTCACTGTCGCTATGGTCTGACCCGAGCCGCCGCCAAACTGGCTACCGGCGGCCGCCCCCAGGGCCGCAGCCCCTATGGTGCGTAGTGGCCGGCTCCCCTGCTGATGGGAGGAAGTGCTCGGTGTGCCGACGAGTCGGCTCTCCTGCACTGTGCCGTATTCCACCTTGGCACTGGTACCGGCCATGGCGGGTGAGATGGTCAGGATAAGCAGGCTGGCGGCGATGAATGCGATTCTTTTCACGATGTCGACTCCGATGAAGAATGAATGCCCTGTGATCCGGGCGACTGGCTGATGAATGGCTTGTAGATAATTGAGAATCCTCGCCATTTTCCAACGAGACTACACCGCCGAAGCTGACTGCAAGCTTGCCTGAGATGGAAATGATAACGGCCGCATGGCGGCCGTTACGAAACAAGGTAAAACGGTGATGCCATCAGGAGGAAGGCTTGCGCTCCAGGGTCGCCGCCACCGACTTGGCCGCCGAGGTGGTAAGCAAGGGCTCACCTGGATAGAGCGCCAGCGCCTGGCTGCGCAGACGGTCCGCCTCCTCCGCTCGCCCCAACGCATTGAGGGCGATCACCATATTGGCGTAGATGTTGGCGCGCGGAGTGTGGCGCACGAACTCTTTGCCCCAGTCGAGGTAGGCTTCGAGCTCCTCCTTGTTATTGGCCTGCAGGCCCACCATCAGGCGCACCGCATTCACGTCGAACTCCACCCGGGTCAACCAAGCCATGGGATTGACCACCTCCAGCAGCAGGGTCGGCTCCTTGTAACCGCCGCGCTCATACTTGGTCACCACCCAGGCGGTGTGAATGGCGGTCAGCATAAAGGGCACGACGATGAGGGGAATCGCGATGGCCGCGAAGCGCAGCAGTAGCCAGGGGCGATAGACATATTCCCGCCAGCTCGCATGGCCCAAGGCGTGCGCCCCCTCCTCCACTTCCGCATCCAGCACATAGATGAGCAGCAACAGGGCCCACCAGAGGGCGATGGCATGATAGAAGGGATACTCGGTCTGGGTGTGCAGCAAGATGGGCGTCACCAATGCCAGCAGGGCCAATCCCCGATGCCAGCCGGCTTTGCTCAATCGCCACAGCAAGGCCCCCGCCATGATCAGCATGCCGAGCATGGGAGCAAGCCCCCCCTCCACCGCCCAATAGAGAAACTCGTTGTGAGGGTGGTCGAGGTTGTATATTGGCATTCCTATATTGGGATTAAACTGCCGAGCCTCCGTATAGGCCTGAAAGAACGTGGATTCAAAACTTCCATACCCAATCCCTAAAAGCCAATATTGAAAAATCAAACGTAACGTAAAAGGCCATATATCAGATCGAGCACCACCGGATAGATATTCTTCAGCCTCTCGTTTAAAGCCGCTCATCCCGTATTGGGATGCCAGACCCAATGTCACACCCAGTCCGACCAGTCCCAGCATCCGGACTAGCTGCTGCTGGCGATATAGTTGCGGCGCCAGTAAGAGCAGGACCAACAGCCCGCCAATCTGACCGACTCGGGACTGCAACACCACCAATAGCACCGAAGTTGCGAGGATCACGCCATAGCGCAGCCCCTTCAGCCAAGGATTGGCGTCAGCACGTATCTCCAGCCAGATGGCCAAGGACAGCCCGGTCGCCATAAAGCTCGCCATCACATTGGGTTGCTGGAAGATGCCGTAAGGGCGGTTGGCCCGAGTGTCGTAGCCTATCCAGTTACCCGGTGTTAGCAGATAGAACTGCACCAGGCCGAGAACAGCTTCAATAGCCACTGCCCCCAATAAGAGATAGAGCAGTTTATCCCGCGTCTGGCGCTCCCATTGCCATTGGTAGAGACAACTCAGAAACAGTAGACCGGCAAACAGCCCCAGCAGCCGGGGAACGGCATAATCCTTGAGCTCGAAGCCCGGATACGCCATGGGCAGCAACAACAACATGCCTCCCAGCCAGAGTCCTATCTGCAAAGGGGATACCACCAACGTCTGACGCAAGGTCACCTGCCAGAGCCCGAGCCCCATCACCAGGCTGACGAAGATCCATCCCCAGGCATTGAACGGCAGATAAAGCCCGGATCCGCCCGGGTTGTGCATGAAGAAATGCATGCCGAGCAGCCAGTACAGCCCGCTGAACACACTAAACATCCTTGCCGTCGCAATCATTTTCCTTGGCTCCTCACGCCCATACCAATCCTGCCATCACGCTTTGCCTTAAAAAAATAAAAGGGGGCTAATGCCCCCTTTGCTCATGATTGGACACTATACCTGTTCCGACCTTCGAAACGCATGACGAACTAGCACTATACCCACTCCCAACATGCCACCGAACAAAGTGGCCAACACCACGATCAGGGGGCGCTTAGGCTTGTCACGAGTCAGGGGCTCGTCGGGCGCATCCAGATAGGAAAAGGGACGGAATGTCGCTCCTTCTAAAGAAACATTCTTCAAACGATCCATCTGCGCCTGCAACTGCTGCAATCCAGGCTGATAGAGAGCCAGCTCGAGGGATTTAAGCACAGCTAGTTTCTCTTCCAGCCCCTTGGACCCCAGAGAGATGGAGAAGCGCTCCTGGCTGCTACTCCTTTCCAACGGAGCGCTCACACCTGCCGCCTTGGCAATGCTGTTGGCCAACGCGGTCTCCGAAATATCTTGTTGCAGCGCTCGTTTAGCCTCTTCTTGCATCACGGCATAGCGGGTGCTCATATCTTCCAATTGCAGATCACGTTGTGCATCTAGTCGCTGGATCAGCTGCTTTTGTTGCAACTTGACAATGAAATCGACATAGCCCTCCAGCATTGCCAGAGAAGCTTCGGCTGTTGGCGCTGCAAAATTGATCACAACCCCCGGCTCTTCGCCCTTCTTGTCCACGGGTTGAGCGACAATCAGCTTGCTCCAATCACGTAACCAGCGTCGATGTGCCTTCTCATCCAATCCGAGCACCTTTGCCTGCTCGGCAAAGAGAGGACTAGCCTTCAGATAAACTCTGCGATTTTCGTAGGCATTAAATTCCGACACAAACTCCTGATATAGGCTCTTCGCATTGGGAATCCCGGTCAGGCCTATGGCTGCAGCCTGTGTAACTACCTTTTGCATCGGCATCAGATCTTCTGGTTTAGGCTCGGCAATCACAGCTCCGGCGGACCACTGCTGTGGGGTGGTCAGCGCGTAGACAACGCCGAGCACGGCAAAGAGTACAGTAATGAGGAAGACCAACCCTTTCTGGCGCCAGAGCACCAGGATCAGTTCACGCAGGTCAATTTCATCGGACGCAGCTTGCCAGCCTTGCGGCAACTGAGCACCGGAGCTTGGAGGAATTTTTTTATTGGTCATAACGGCGGTGGTTTCCTAATAAGTTCAGAACAATAATAAAAGGCTTTTGGTTTTTTTCAGACAAGATGAGATGGGTTACTTAAATAATACATAATTAACAATTTTAAGTGCCGAGCCATCCTGATTGAGTACCTAGTACACTCTAGATAATTGCAGCCTATACGTTAATTAAATAACGCCATATCTATTCAAAACATAAAACCATATAAAAACAGAAAATAAACGTGCATAAAAATTTATTCACTCAGGGCGATTCGCAATCTTCGGCTTCATCCAAGCAAGAATTCGCCAGATGTTATTAAGCAACTGATAATAAATAAAAAACACTGAAGAAAATAACAAAAAACTAATCCATTCGGGTACTGAACCATATTCTAGACCAATCCCCGCACCAGCAAGAAAAATAGCGACACCACAAATAACAATCAAAGCCTGATGTGATGATAGCCCCGCCCGTAGACAGATATGATGCAAATGCTCGCGGTCAGGTCTAAAGGGGGAAACTCCCTTCCTAATACGCCGTACCATGATACTAGTCATATCCATCAGTGGTATAGCGATCAGCCAAAGTGCTGTGACCGGGTTCATTTGTGCCTTGGGCCCCTGAGTTCCCTGTAATAATGCCCAGATAACGGTGAAACCAATCAGCATGCTACCCGCATCCCCCATAAAAACCTTTTTACGAATCCCGAATGGGAAACCTAAATTCAGAAATATGTAAGGAACAACCACGATCATCATCAATAGGCAAAATCGAGCTAGCAATAACTGCCCATCGGCATAGTGAATATAGGAAAGGGCACCAAAAGTAACCATGGTCAACCCCCCCAAAAGCCCATCAATACCATCGACCATATTAAACGCATTAATTGCACCGAGAACAGCGAAGACAGTTACAATATAGCCAAGGGGCCCCAGAGCGATCTCGTGACCAAACGCCAGATGACCTAACCCCTTTAATGAAAGTCCTGCACCAAAAATCATTGCACAAGAGATTAGAATTTGCACTACTAGGCGAATTCGATAGTCGACATCATACTTATCGTCTATAGCACCCATTATAACCAGTACAGAAGCACATAGGACATAGATTTCTGAGCTAGCAATCAAATCCGGCTTGAACCACAGTGCAAACATCAATGTAAAGTAGATCGATATACCACCAACTAAAGGAATTAAGCCTTGGTGTTTCTTGCGCTCGTTAGGACGATCCACAAGATTTATTTTTTTTGCCACTTTACGTAGGAAAAATAAAAACAAAAAAGCTATCAGAAAAAACGCCACATATTCCATATTAAGATACCAATGGTTCTATGTACAGACAACCAGTTAAATATATATTCCAATAAAATACAAAAATGGAATATATGTTGCGAGAATTATTCTTATTCAACTGTATAATTTATGGTTTTAGCTCAATAAATTTCTTCATATTTCTCTACGATAGTAGCCCATTTATAGCTTTCCTCCGCAATACTCTTCATTTCCAAGCCAGATTGAATAACGGCCCTGTCATTATGCTTACCGATTAGCTGACGTAGCGATTCACCATCACAGAAGTAAAAAGATCTATTATCAGTGGTGTGACGACTAAAGGTGCAATCAAATGCATATATAGGCATTCCAAATTGCATTGCCTCAACAAGAGAGGGATTAGTTCCACCGGCCGAGTGACCATGAACATATCCTTTACATTGGCTCCTCAAATTAAAAAGATCTGATATATCATAAACTGGATCAATAATATCAATATTTTCATAATTAGAAAATCGATTCTTAAGCTCCCGCCCATAAGTGCTGGTATCCCAATTACCAACAAATTTTAATTTATATTGGCTGTTGGCAAATGCCCCTAAAATCATGGCCACATTATTTTCTGGTTCAATACGGCATAGTGCCAGAAAATAATCATCCTTTGCAGAAGGAATTAGTTTATCTGTCAGCAAAGCATGATCTCCCCCATAGGCAATCACCTTACTCTGCACACCATATTCAGTATGTACATAGTCGGCAATCGCTTGATTATCTGAGACAACCACGTCTGAAAACTTCACAGCAAACCGTTCAGACAATTTAAGGAATGCCTTCGCAAAATGGCCCCACTTGTCACGGCGCCATTCCAGCCCATCAATATTGGTTACAATACGCGATGTGCTAAACAACCGATAAATAGGTAAAAACAAACCACCAGATACCCCCAGTATCAAGGTAACATTCGGTCTTGTCCACAGGCTGATAAGCAAGCTCAATATGTCATAAGGTATGCTGGATATACCATTAGCCTTAATTGGCAAATAAATTAATTTGGCTCTTTTATAATATGCAGTCTTTTTTATATAAGATTGAGAGGAACAAAAAACATTATATTCGATGTGTTCTGATTGGGAGTCGATCATATTTTGAACCAAAGTTTCAAAACCACCATAGCATGCTGGTATACCGACTGTTCCGATAACATTTATGCTGATTTTCAATTTACTATAACCCCTGGTAAGCCACATGAGTTTGATGAGCAGCGATACTCCAAACGGTTTTATTTATGAAATCTTCATATAATTCATTATCTGTCTTTGTATTAATGGCACTTTTGAGTGCGCTACTAATAGAGGGTATATCATTCGGATCACAATAAAATGGAATGTCATTAAAAACACCCCTTACATATCCAACATTGGATACCACAACACTTTTTTTAAAGTGGATGGCCTCCATTGTAGATAGACCACAAGTCTCAAAATGGCTGACTAGAGCATGCACACTACATGATTCATAGTAAGGCACCAGCTCCTCTTGAGACAAAGGCCCTATATATATTCTTCTATCATCCAGATGCTTAAAAAGTTCATTGTAATATTTCTTTTGACTATAACTCAGAGAGCCAACCAATATTAAATTTAGATCTGCCATTTTGCATGCTTTAACTAAGGCGACTTGATTTTTAAGCTCTTCAATTCGAGCTACGCAAAGCACAAAATTTTTATAAGGAATACGATCATAAGTATTATACTTGGTTAAATCACAGCCATTTGTAACAACCGAAACTTTACTTTCTGGTATATTAAAATCAGACTTTATCTTTTCAGCCTCCACATACGAATTAGGCAGAAATAAATCTATGTCTGTCAAATACTCATCATATATGAAATTTGATGGCTTTAATAAAAAGTTAATTATATTACCAAATTTAAACTTCCTCAATCTGACTAACTCTTTAAAGTACTCTAATTTTCGATATCCAAAAACAAGCATAATCAACTTAACAAAAAATGACTTTCTAATGTCAAGCTCATAACGCTCATAATTTACATATATTGTTGACATTACTAATTTAATTTTTCTTTCTGATTTTACTTTTCTTATTTTTTTTACAACCTCTGAAATATTATACTGCAGGTTTATTCCTGAAAAATGAACAATATCTGGTTGGAAAGTTTCGACATAAGAAAGATCATTGGTTACGAATACATCATACCCAAGGTTTTCTAATTCCAAGGCGGTTTTATTCAATTGAACAACATCACCACCAGAGATAAAACTTGAAGAGCCTCTTGTTAAAAATAGAACTTTAGCCTTAGCTGTCATAATCAACTCTATTATTAATCATTAAAAATAATTAGGGATTGTTTTTATTACTGGCATTACTGGCATTATTGGCATTATTGGCATTATTGGCATTATTGGCATTATTGGCATTATTGGCATTATTGGCATTAATCGTACATAACAAATATATATAGATAGAGGAAATACTTGTAATTGCTATCGGGGGAAAATCAGAAAGTCCATAGAAACCAGAATCAACAGGGAAATGCCCTGTTGCATATGCTGAAAAAAATTTGTTTGCTCCTATAATGGGAATAAACTGTATCAACAACAGATATTTCATGAGAGAGTCCTGAGTTGCACGATAAATTAAAACCACTAACAGTATATACGATAGAAAAAAGACTCCCCCCATACTAATGGCGACTTCAATAACAGGGAAAATAAAATTCCTCATATTTCCAATATAAATATCCCCCGCTAAAAAAGAGTTTGCGCCTGTTAATAATCCAATGCCAAAAAATAAATTATTAGTTAAAGTCTCAAGCCCTAATATTGTTGAATTGAGATGATCAAATGTAGTGCTATCAATACCACTAATAGAAAAACCGAGAACATCAATCCCTTTGCCATCGCTGACAAAACTTCTAGAAACAACTATTCTATATAAATAAAACACAAGCAAAGGGACTATAGAGGAAAAGTATAAAAAAACTCTTCTCATAGAATTTTTTTTGATAATTAAAAACACAATGAATGATAGAACGACTAGAGAATTTGCTCGATTATGATAAATAAATGGCATCATAATAACAAGCATTGCACTCGCAACAAGGATTCTTGTATAGTATTTACTGTAAAAGCACTTTATTTCATTAATATTCCATATTATATAGAAAGCTATCGGCATTAGAAAAACTTCCATTGCCCCCATTTCAAGAAGCCCACCATTTGCTATGCTTATATTTTGTGTTAACCATGTCTGCTCAACCGATGAACGATATACAACTGATGGGCCTATATATATATTTTGCAATACGAATATAAACACAGACACTAAAAGCATAGTAAATAATGAATGTCTGATATCAACAACATTCAAATTAATTCTAGATAGAATAATGAAATATATAAGGGGATAAAAATATACTATAAGGAAACCATTCGTATTTTCTGGCTTATTGTGAAAAACAGCCTGCAATACACCTATTGCAAGCAAGAATAAAATAGTGTAAACAATCCCCCTACGTAATTTTCTTCTAGAAAAGTCTTCCAATAAACTGACAGCACCAATATAAAATAATGTAAAAAATAAATACATGTCAAAAAAAGAGAATGTATACGTATACGTTTTTAACTCCAAAAATTCTCGATTAAAACATAATATAGGAAAGAGTGTTATTGGTGACAAAGATATTTTCTTTATATCATGTGCATGTAGAGCAACATAAATAAAAACAAAAGATATAAGAGCAGCCTTTGATATTGAGTTGGGTGTCGGTAATAGACCGATGCTAAATGTCACCAAGCCATGAACAACCACATCCGAAAATAACAACACCATCACCATCAGGTTAATTAGCAAGTACATTACTATCAATCCATTTTGTTAATCTAGTCCTGTGATAGCTCAAGTTGTACGAATTAGCGATATCGAGCGAGGTCAACCTATTCATCATTGTGGCTGGCTGGCTGAAATCTTTTTCATAAAATAAATATTCATCAATACCAAAACCACAGAATGATGATACGAACCCTTTTATCTTATCATCCCAATAAAAGCATAATGCTGGCTTCCCTAACGCAACGGATATAATGAATGAATGCATTCTTGTTGCAATAAAATAAGAGCAGCTATTGATTTTATTAATTAACTCTGTAATGTTATGGGATTCATCTACAAGAGAGCTATCTATTTCTTTAGCAACAATAGCATCTATAGATGTTGTCGGTATTAAAATTACACCATATGAAGTGTTTTTTTGAATGTAATAACAGCATTCTTTTATAGCATTTTTATAAAATTTAAATTTCATTTCATCACTTACAGGGAAATACCTAGCATCATAATATGGCAAAGTCGACAGTCCAACGACATTATTCATATCATTATGTGGCTCCCAAGGAAACAGTACGGCCAAGTCTATTGAAAATGATATTTTTTTACTTTCTCCAAGTATTTTAACCGCTCGATGGAAACTATAGACATCTCTCACCATGATCGAATCGGCACATTTAAACCCGTATTTAATCACCATTTCTGTTAAACTAAAATTGAATTTAGATGCAATGCCGACCCCAAGAAATAGGATTTTTTTACTAAAAACCCTGGACATGAATATATGAAAGAGAAGGTTTAATGAAAACAAAATACTATATTTTGTATCCATTATAATCTGCCCACCACCGATAACTACTACATCAGCTAATTTATATTTTTCCCTAGCGATCTTGAAATAAAAAATCACACGCGAAAGAAAATAAATAATCTGTAAGAAAACATAAAAAGATCTATTCTTTTTGAAGATTTCTTTCACTTTCATTAAAAATGAAAAAACATTATCCTTATCCTTATCCTTATCCTTATCCTTATCCTTATCCTTATCCTTATCCTTATCCTTTAAATTATCTTTCGTAGAAAAAACATCTTTTCTATTTAAATCATAGTATTGTAATCTATAGTTGATGGAATCGACCTGACAATTGTTGCGTTTTAAATACTCTTTGATAGACTCATAAATTAATATATCACCTAAATTATCTTCTTTATTTGCTGATACAATCAACACTCTCATTTGAAAACCCCATAATTGTTAACTATTAACTTGTAAAGTGCTATTATTGTACGCGATAAGTATATTGATAGCCGCTCAAATAAAGACAAGTCATAGCTAAGGGCAATCGTTTGGCAATGTTTAAAATAATTTTTTAGTTCAGATTTAATTTTTTTATCTCTAAAAGTTAAACTTATATTTTGCGTATGTACTCTATACAATGCGGTATCTGTTTTTGAAAATAAAAATTTTCCTTTATGTGCTAACTTAATCCAAAGTAACCATTCCCCGTAATTCTTAAATCGCTCGTCCCACCCCCCTACTTCTAAAAAAAATCTACGTTTAAATAACAAACCACAGCTAGGCACGAAATTACTTAGAGATATATTTTTTAAAAATTTAGAGTTTTTTGATGCAAGTTTTCTATCACTATATATTTTCTGACCTATCCGTTTACCATTGGCATCAATAACGGCTGCATTACAATAAGCTAAACTGACACCATCAAGCTTATCAGCTAACATCATATTTGATACATGCTCGGGTAGGATTATATCATCATGGCCTAATATCAGAACATAATCACCAGAACAAATCCTAACTGCTTTATTAATTGTTCTAGATAAACCAATATTAGTTTCATTCTTCAAAAAGAATAAATCAATATCATCCCTTAAACATGTATGAACACACGATTCAATGATCTTTACGCTATTATCACTCGAACAATCATCTACTATTAGCACTTCTATATTTCTGTAGGATTGCCTTAAGCAGCTATTTATTGTATCTGATATAAATCGTTCACCATTATATACAGGAACGATAATGGAAACCTTTTGTTGCGACACGATTAATTAAGCACCTTTTTATAAAAAATAAAAAACATCGATAAAAAATGAATAAAGCTGTTGATAGCAAATGCGTATGTAGTGCCAATCAGGCCGAACTCTTTGGTAAAAATAACAATAAAAAGACAAAGAGAAAAAGCAAAAATCAACTCTGTCATTACAGTATATTTCACCATGGCTTTTGATACCAAAACATATCCAAACAGCCATCCAACAACTTTTATTCCTGTACCAATCAGCTGCCACAAGAAGAGATCAGACATCGGCATAAATGCCTTACTGTACAGGGTACAGATAATATAATCTCTACTTATATACATAATTAATAGAGAAATTAACGCACATGGGACAATAACTTTAATACTTGATATTATTTCAGATAAAATCGCTCGCCTTCCCTTTGCCTCGGAGAGCTTAGGTAATAAATATGTGCTAAATGTCGTAACAAACATACTTAATACTACTTGAGATAATTGCCAGATGCCCTGCCAGTAACCTGCAGATGATGGTGTAAAACTATCATTTAAATGTTCTCTTATAAAAACCATTGACAAATTAGATGATAAAACTGCAGTGAAGGTAATTGTAGAAAAAGATAACAAAGTATAGATATGTTTCTTATCAATTTTAAACTCTTTTAAAAATCCGTCTAAATATCCCTTTTTCTTTATATAAAAAAAACTAATAAAAAATACGAGGGATTGATTGGTTACGTATGATAATAACGCTCCATCAAAACCCCATAGCAAACTAAATGCACAGACAATAAATAGCGATAAAACACTGACCATTATTGACAATAAAATAAATTCGTTTATTTTCTTCAGCCCATTTAAGACTGCGAGAAAAAATAAATTGAGAACAAAAAATGGCAAACTGATAGAAAAGACAATAAAAATATATGCATAATCATTAGAGTTAAGAATGATCTCAGATATTCTATTAGAAAAACAAAAAAGTAATGATGATAAACTTACGCTCAATATTAATGATATAGTTAAGGTTGTTCTCCAAAAACAAAATAGAGCCTCCTTATCATTATCTAAAGATGCCGTGTATTTAACAACAGCAGTATTTAAAGAACCACCAGCTGTTAACGTAAAAATATTAATGAAATTCTGAAGCTGGCCAACTGTAGCTAAACCAATCGGCCCCCCTGTAATAGCTATAACCTTAGTAATTAAAAATACAGTTCCTGTTTTTATCAGTGTAGATATTGCAGAAAGTATTGTGGTTTTAATTAATTTCATAAACACCCAATTATCTTCGCAGGATTGCCCCCAGCAACACTATTTACTGGAATTGATTTCACCACAACACTGCCATTTGCAATAATCGAATTGCAACCTATAGATACACCTTTGAGCACTGTGACATTATTACCAATAAAAACATTATTACCTATTTCAACATTGTCCTGCAGGACCGTAACAGTATTAAATCTATTGTTAGGATTTAAATCATGAAAATTGGAATTTAAAACTTGAAAGTTACTACCTATTAGACAGCTTTTTCCTATTAATATATTTTTACAATCTGAAATTATTTTCAGATCATTATTTATAATTGTACCTTCACCAATTCTTATACTACTCTCAGTGTGTCTTGATTCTATATAACTATAGTTACTATAAAAACCTGGAGAATTCTCAACACCTAAAATAACACTATGATGAATGTCAATAATTCCTTTACCCAAGATGAGTAATGGTTGATTTACAACTGATTTTGTTTTGTGTTCTGATAACATAGAATAGAAATATATTCTATATTTTTGATAAGACCTTCCAATTATTTTTCTGAGAACATTATTAATTATTTCTAAGCGCATTCCTCCCCCCCCCCAAAAAAAAATATAATCACACAAACTAAACTTATAATATAAACACACACTTATTATTGGAATAAAAAATTTATCGTTAAAGTAGGTTCCTTTTTCATAACTCGGTATTCATACTGAGTTGAACGTAGACAATAGTACATTTGCTGCTGATCATTTGGTGGCTGTGCTAGTTTCTGAACTCGTTGTCAGCTATCATCAAATCTAGTACTTGCTAGTTGGTGAGGCATCGGCGAGATAGATAGCGCTAAATAAGCTAGCTAAAATAAGAAGATTCGATTTCTTTATAAGTATAAATCTAGTTTGGTACATTGCGAGAACGTAAACAGCCATATCTTTTAAGAAATCACAAGTTTACTCCAACTTTTCTTATCACCAAAATGATAAAATTACTATCAAATATAAATACATCCTTACCACATTGCTTTCCCGTAAGTGAACAGATATTTATAAACCTACGAATACATATTCAATTTATCTATTACAAAGCTAACTTGTTCATAATTCATGACGGGACTAATTGGAATGCTAATCACTTGCTGATGTATTTCCTCTGTTAATGGTAAACTGTTTTCATTTAAATGAATATATGCTTTTTGTTTATGCGGTGGTATAGGGTAATGAATTATCGTCTGTATATGTAACTCTGTTAGATAGCTTTGTAATTTATCACGTTCCTTACATTGAATTACAAAAATATGAAAAACGTGATGCTCATCTTTCTCCCATGTTGGTAATTTAATTAATGGATTCACTATCTCATTAATATATCTTTTGGCGATCTCTTTCCGTATTAATGTCTCTTCATCCAAATATCTTAATTTTACTCTAAGCATTGCAGCTTGAATTTCATCTAACCTAGAATTAATACCTTGATAAATATTATGATATTTTATTTCAGATCCATAATTTCGAAGTGCTTTTAGTACTTTAGCTAGCGTATCATCATTTGTAGTTATCGCTCCAGCATCACCTAATGCACCTAAGTTTTTTCCTGGATAAAAACTAAATCCAGCAGCATCTCCCCAACAGCCGGCCCTTCGTCCATCAATACATGCACCATGCGCCTGCGCACAATCCTCTAAAATAAGAAGATCAAATTCTCGTGCTATTTTTAAAAGCTCAGGCATTGGAGAAATTAGACCATATAAATGTACAGGCAAAATAGCTTTTGTTTTACTACTAATAGCATTGCGCACATTATCTGGGCACAGGTTATATGTCTTTGGATTTGGTTCAACTAAAACAGGAGTTAGATCATTTTCAGTTATTGCAAGAATAGAGGCTATATAAGTATTAGCAGGAACAATAATCTCGTCGCCAGATTTAAGTTTACCGAGCTCTTTCCATGCTCTCAGCACCAAAGCTAGAGCATCTAGCCCATTCGCAACACCGATGGCATATTTGGTTCCACAATAAGAAGCGAATTCATTTTCAAATGTTTCAAGCTCACTTCCCATAATATACCAACCGGAGTCAATAACTTTGGCGCAAGCCTCTTTAAGTTCTTGTTGGTATTGATTATTAATAGCTTTTAGATCGAGAAAGTTAATCATTTTTATATCTCTATATAACGAGTTATTTTTGCTGGATTGCCAATAACCACTGCATAGTCAGGTACATCTTTAGTTACAACAGCTCCAGCACCAACCATGGCATATTTCCCGATCGTTATACCAGGTAATAATGTTGCATTTGCCCCAACAGATGCATTATTCTTTATTAGTATTTTTAGAAAAACATCTGGATAATTTTTGGAACGAGGGTTTTTGTCATTAGTAAACGTAACACAGGGGCCAATAAAAACATCATTTTCGATTGTAATTCCATTCCATATATATACTCCAGACTTTACAGTAACTCGATCACCAATAACAACATCATTTTCTATTAATGTATGTGCACATATATTACAATCCTGCCCTATAACTGCATTTTCAAATATAACACTGTACTGCCATACTCGAGTTCCTTCACCTATATTAATAGACTGAACATCACTTTGAGGGTGAATGAACATAACTTATTTTCCTGCTAGTTGTAAAAAATAATTGTAGTCTCTGATATAGTCGGTTTCGCAATATAAATCACTCGCTAGTACAAGTAAAACACAGTCCTCCGTGAAATCATACATTTCATGCCACTGCATTGTATCAATTAATAATCCTTTGGATGGTGAGTTCAGCACAATACTTTCTTTACTCTCTCCATCATCCATAACAAAACGACATGATCCAGTTACACATATAGCCACTTGCTTCAATGTTTTATGAGCGTGAAATCCTCTAGCTACGCCAAATTTAGTATCGAACAAATAGTAAGCACGTTTTATTTCGAATGGTACATTACGATTTCCTTCTATAGCGACTAGATGTCCTCTATCATCGCCACATGTATTGAAATCCATCAGATTAATCAGCATTATTACTCCTTAAAACACATCTGCTTCACTTAACTTAATTGCCAATCTATCTTTATTAGATAACAGTATTTTATCGCATGGCCAGTCTATATTTAATTCCATATCACAGAATGATATAGCGCGCTCACTACTTACATTATAATAATCCGTTGTCTTATACAAAAACTCGGCACTTTCACTCAATGTCAGAAAGCCGTGTGCAAATCCTTCTGGAATCCACAATTGACGTTTGTTCTCAGCTGACAGGTTAACCCCCACCCATTGACCAAAGCTGGGTGATTTCTTACGGATATCAACGACTACATCAAATACTTCACCCACAATACAACGTACCAGCTTGCCTTGAGCATGGGGGGGTAATTGATAATGCAGGCCGCGTAACACGCCTTTAGATGACTTGGAATGGTTATCTTGCACAAATGTCACTTGATGACCAATCGCCGCTTCAAATTGCTGGTGGTTAAAGCTTTCAAAGAAAAATCCACGTTCATCACCAAATATCTTTGGTTCAAAAATGAGCACATCGGGTATCGAAGTCTTAATTACATTCATTTCTCATATCCAAATCGAATTTATTTAATGTGAGGGGTACTAATCTCCCCCTCATTATCAAGTCAGGCTTTGGCAACCATTTTTAACAAATATTGGCCATACGCATTTTTTGCTAACGGTGCGGCTAGTTGGCGGACTTGGTCTACATCAATAAATTTTTGACGATAAGCGATTTCTTCCGGGCAAGCTACTTTCAACCCCTGGCGGGTTTCGATGGTCTGAATGAAGTTGCTCGCCTCAATCAGGCTCTCGTGGGTGCCGGTATCCAGCCAAGCATATCCGCGACCCATCATGGCCACCGACAGATTGCCTTGCTCAAGGTAGATGCGGTTGACGTCGGTGATCTCCAGCTCCCCACGCGGGGATGGCTTCAGACTCTTGGCAATCTCGACCACACTGTTGTCATAAAAGTAGAGCCCCGTTACCGCATAGTTGCTCTTGGGCTCCAGTGGTTTCTCTTCCAATGAAATCGCCGTCCCTTTGCCATCAAACTCCACCACACCGTAGCGCTCGGGATCATGCACGTGATAGGCAAACACGGTGGCACCACTGGATTTAGCCGCCGCTCCTTCCAGCTGTTTCTGCAAGTCGTGGCCGTAGAAGATGTTGTCACCCAGCACCAGCGCGCAGTCATCACTACCAATAAACTCTTCGCCCAGAATAAAGGCCTGTGCCAATCCATCCGGGCTCGGCTGTACCTTGTATTGCAGGTTCAGTCCCCATTGGCTGCCATCTCCCAGCAGTTGCTCGAAACGGGGGGTGTCTTGTGGTGTGCTGATGATGAGGATGTCGCGGATCCCCGCCAGCATCAGGGTGCTCAGCGGGTAATAGATCATCGGCTTATCATAAATAGGCAGTAACTGCTTGCTGACGGCCATGGTCACAGGATAGAGACGGGTGCCAGACCCACCGGCCAGAATAATACCTTTACGTTTAGTCATCGTACTTGATTTCTTATATTTGAATTATGTAAGTCATCAAAAAGAGTGAACTTAACACCACTCCTTTTGCGTTTATCCCTGTCGGCGAGAGGCATAACATCCCCGCACCGCTTGTCATTTTATTATTTGCCGAGGATCTCGGTCAGCATGCGCTCCACACCCACTGTCCAGTCCGGCAGTACCAGCTCGAAGGTGCGCTGGAATTTGCTGGTATCGAGCCGTGAGTTATGAGGGCGCCTGGCGGGGGTCGGAAACGCGCTGGTCGATACGGCATTGACTTGAGTCACGGCCAATTCAACACCGGCGTCTTTCGCTGTGGCAAAGACCAGCTTGGCATAGTCAAACCAGGTGGTGGTACCGGAGGCGATCAGGTGATAAAGGCCCGCTACCTCCGGTTTATCCTGTGCAATACGGATCGCGTGAGCGGTGCAGTCGGCCAGTAACTCGGCCCCCGTCGGCGCACCAAACTGGTCATTGATGACCGACATCTCGCTGCGCTCCTTGCCAAAACGCAGCATGGTCTTGGCAAAGTTGGCACCACGGGCGGCATACACCCAGCTGGTCCGGAAGATAAGGTGGCGGGAACACAGCGTAGCGGCCTGCTCGCCTGCCAGCTTGGTCTCCCCATAGACGTTCAGCGGCGCCGTCGGGTCTGTTTCAACCCAAGGCCGCTCGCCACTGCCATCGAACACATAATCGGTGGAGTAGTGTACCAGCCAGGCACCGAGTGTTTCGGCCTCTTTTGCAATCGCGGCCACACTGGTGGCATTGAGTAGCTCGGCAAACTCGCGCTCACTCTCGGCCTTGTCAACGGCGGTGTGGGCCGCGGCATTGACAATCACATCCGGCTTGAGCAGGCGGACCGTCTCGGCCACCCCGGCAGGGTTGCTGAAATCACCGCAATAGTCAGTGGAATCGAAATCCACTGCGGTAATGCGGCCCAGCGGGGCCAATGCGCGCTGCAGCTCCCAGCCAACCTGACCATTCTTACCAAACAACAAAATATGCATCAGGCACGCTCCCCGTAATTCTGCGCAATCCAGGATTGATAGGCCCCACTCTTGACGTTGTTGACCCACTGCGTGTTTTCCAGATACCACAGCACCGTCTTGCGAATGCCTGACTCGAAGGTCTCTTGCGGCTGCCAGCTCAGTTCGCGGCTCATTTTGCTGGCATCGATGGCATAACGGCGATCGTGGCCGGGGCGATCGGTCACATAAGTGAGTTGATCGCGGTAGGAGCTTGCCTTGGGTACCAGCTCATCGAGCAGATCGCAAATGGTGTGCACCACCTCCAGGTTCTGCTTCTCATTGTGGCCACCGATGTTATAGGTCTCACCGACCATACCAGTGGTCACTACTGTGTAGAGTGCGCGGGCATGGTCTTCCACATAGAGCCAGTCACGGATCTGGTCACCCTTGCCGTAAATGGGCAGGGGCTTGCCATCAAGGGCATTCAAGATCACCAGCGGGATCAGCTTCTCGGGGAAGTGATAGGGGCCGTAGTTGTTGGAGCAGTTGGTGACCACTGTCGGCAAACCGTAAGTCCGGCGCCAGGCTCGCACCAGGTGATCACTCGATGCCTTGGAAGCAGAGTAAGGGCTGCTGGGTGCGTACGGCGTGGCCTCGGTAAAGAGGGGCAGAGCCTCACCCGCATTCACCTCATCCGGGTGAGGCAGGTCGCCATATACCTCGTCGGTGGAGATATGGTGGAAACGAAAAGCACTCTTGCGCGTGTCATCTAGACCGTTCCAATAGGCCCGGGCCGCTTCGAGCAGCACGTAAGTGCCGACGATATTGGTTTCGATGAAATCTGAGGGCCCAGTAATGGAGCGATCGACGTGACTCTCGGCTGCCAGATGCATCACGGCATCCGGTTGATGCGTTGCAAACACGCGGTCTAGCTCGACGCGATTGCAGATATCCACCTGCTCGAAGGCATAGCGCTCGCTGCTCGATACTTCTGCCAAGGACTCCAAGTTGCCCGCATAGGTCAGCTTGTCGAGATTGATGACGGAGTCTTGGGTATCACGGATGATATGGCGAACAACGGAAGAGCCGATAAAGCCCGCACCACCAGTCACAAGGATTTTCATATAGATAGGTACTCTAGCAAATGAAGATAATTGAATAAGGGAGATAATCAGATAACCCCGAACATGGCAAAAATGCAGGCTACCGCCCCTGAGTTACAGCCCCCAATATGCTGCTTTTAACCTGATTGTGCGCGCTGTTGGTCATCATATCCTCCAGCTTCTTGTATTGATTGATGCGTAACAATAACGTCAAATCACGTTGCACATCTGGGCATTCCAAGAGCATGCATTGTTCACATCTTGGGCATTTAAAGCCCTATACCCGATTCGCGCCCGATTCTATCTCGCTTCCCCCGAGAATGAACAGTCAAAACATGGAAAAAAAACCACCTCAAACGAGCCCCTTAAAGGACTCATCATATGAGGTACTCCTCAACCATTTTTGGGTAAAGTTAGCTGAGTATAAAGAAAACCTTTCCCTTTTATATGGTTATAGATAAGGATTTTATGTGTTCAGAATGTTTTCTGAACACATGGTGGCTTGTCATCATGAGCCTCTAAACAGGTGTTCAACCTTTCGGTGCGATCATATTAGTCGTAATCGCCCTCCGAAGAGGACGGAGCAGAGGCCTACGGCACCAGATTAGCCCCTAGAGCATCCGTCAAATGGACACGCATTGGCCGTACACACTTGCTCAAGGAAACCCTCAGGAAATAAGGAATATGCGATTCAGTCTCGATACAGGGGGCTCTGTGTAGGATCCACATTGACTCTCCTCCCCATACACCCTCTAATTGACAGCCTGGACCCTCATCATCATGCATCTTATGAAAATTCTTTTGGTCGAAGACGACAAGCTGCTCAATCATCATCTCACCACGCTGTTGACCGAGGCCCAGAATCAGGTCCACAGCACGGACAGTGCTTTGGTCGCACTGCACTATGCTCGCGACTATCCCATCGACGTGGCCATCATCGATCTCGGCCTGCCGGACATGGACGGCCTGCAGCTCATCAGCCAGCTGAGAGAGCAGCAGATCCCCTTCCCCATCATAGTGCTGACCGCACGTGGCAACTGGCAGGACAAGGTAGAAGGCCTGGAGGCCGGTGCCGATGATTACCTGGTCAAACCCTTCCAGAAAGACGAGCTGCTTGCTCGCCTCAATGCCCTGGTGCGTCGCAGTGCCGGCTTTATTTCACCCAAAGTAAAAGCGGGTGACTACGAGCTCGATCTGTCCCGCAAAGAGCTCACCATCGCGGGCGAAGTCACTGTGCTCACCAGCTTCGAATACCTCATCCTGGAGTACCTGATGCGCAATGCCCGTCAAGTGGTCTCCAAACAGCAACTACTGGACCAGCTCTACGGCGATGGCGAAGGGGATCCGAATACTATCGAAGTCATGGTGAGCCGGCTGCGCAAAAAACTGGACCCGGAAGGATTGGTATCACCCATCTCTACCATTCGTCGCCAGGGTTATATCTTCAATCTCTCGTGCAGCTGATCCTGCCGCAGTGACCACCATGAAGAGTCCTATGCACCTGATCCGCAACTCTCTCCATCTCAAGCTGATGCTGAGTGCCATGCTGGTCATCGCCATCATCATGGCCTTCTCCGTCTATATCCTCTACCTGGGTCACACCGAGGAGCAGGCCCAGAAGGCCAGTACCCGCATGCAGGAGAACCTCTCCAAGCTGTTCTCCTCCAAGCAGCCGGATCCCCACGCCATCACCGATCTCAGCAACATCACACCGGATGCCATCGATCCCAATCTCGATACCCTGATCTGCCGGGCAGATGGCGAACTGAGCTGGTCCAGCCTGCATATGCCGGAAGTGATCACCATCAAGGAGACCATCTGTCGGGATCTGATGAAGTACCTCGGTGGCCTGGATCAGGACTACTTCTTCAAGTTGCATACCATCAAGAACGGTGAGAGCTATTTCATCTACAGCCTGCGTTTCTTGCGCAATCACGGCGATGGCCCCACCACTTATTACGTGGTGATGGTTGACTCGGCCAAGCGCTACCAGCTACAGACCCGGGAATATCTCTACCAGTGCATTCGCCAAGCGCTGCTTTCTTACTGCCTGCTTGGCGCCCTGCTGCTGCTGACCAGCTTCTGGAGCCTCTCCTCGTTGCGTACCATGGCGCGACAGATAGACGACATCCGGGCTGGCAAACGCGAGGCACTCTCCAGCGACTACGAGCGGGAACTGACGCCATTGACCGAATCGGTCAACCAGTTGCTGGAGAACGAGCGCCAGCAAACTCAGCGCTACCAGCATGCACTGAACGATCTGGCCCACAGTCTGAAAACTCGGCTGGCTCTCATCCAGATCACGGCGCAGGAGCTCAAGCTCGGCCATGACATCCATGACAACATCAATGAACAGATCACCACCATGGATCAGATCATCCAGTACCAGCTACGCCGTGCCGTCACCGGCCGCAAACGCCTCGCCAGCAAGGGTACCGAGCCGGTTCCGCTCATCGAGAAACTGCTGGCGAGCCTCGCCAAGGTCTATCGCCACAAGAAGCTACAGACAGGTTTCCAGTTCGATGACGATGTCTTCTTCCATGGCGAGCAGGGTGACCTGATGGAGCTGATGGGTAACCTGCTCGATAACGCCTGCAAGTTTGCCATCAGCGAAATCCAGGTGCGTGTGCATCGTCAGGGCAGCGGTCTGCTCATCGTGGTGGAAGACGACGGCCCCGGCATCGCGCCCGGCAAGTCAGAACAGATCTTCCAGCGCGGAGTCCGGGCTGACAGCTCCCCCGGTCAGGGCATAGGCCTCGCGGTGGTGACCGAGATAGTGCACAGCTATGGCGGTGACATTCGGGTGGATGAATCTCCACTCGGCGGAGCCAGATTCCAGATGACCCTCCCCTGAACCATGAGTACCCGCCTAGCCAGCCTGGGCGGGCACCATTGAGTTACCGCGGAATATACCTCTGAGAGCATGCCGCTCCGACAAGCCTTCCCTAGCCCCACCCGTCTCTTTCTACCCTCACCACCACCCCAAGGTAACAGGACCTGCCGCATCCGTTCGTAGTCAGCACCTATTTATCCCTTCATCAGACACTCTCTGCGTTGTTTATTGGCACAGGGACTGTACTCGTGGGCAGATTTGTAAGATCGCGGCTGGGGATCATCGACGGCTGAATGGCAACGCTTGAGGGAGCAACCTCTTCCTGCATTAACGAGGAATATTGAGATAGGAAACGAGGCATGGAGGAGAGCCGCCTGGCAAAAGGAGATAAAAAAACCGGCCGCGAGGGCCGGTGAAACAGTTCAGGCTTGTCAGGTGACAATCGCACCCAGCGGATGAAGACCGGTTCCAATTCCTTATGAAGCCCTGTCCTCTTGAGTACGTGAGTTCACTTTACGCCATGCTCACTGAATCGGGACTGAACCAGGCTGAAATCGTTTTCCCTGCCTGATGTCAGAGTCGGATCCCGAGGGATTGACGCAGATAAGCACCGGCACCGAGCAGGCCAGGCCCCTCGTGAGTGATGAGGAATACAGGGATATCTTTCAAATAGGGTTTGAAGCGCCCCTTGTCCTCGAAGGCGACCCGGAAGCCCGAGCCGAGGAAGAACTCCTGGAAACGCGGCACTATGCCACCGGCGATATAAACGCCACCAAAGGTACCCATGTTGAGCGCCAGATTGCCGGCAAAACGTCCCATCAGCACGCAGAACAGGCTCAGGGTACGACGGCAGTCGAGGCAGGATCCCGCCAGCGCTCGCTCGGTGATGTCTTTGGGGGCAAAGGTCTCGGGTTCACGGCCATCGGATTTCACCAGACCACGGTAGATGTTGACCAGACCCGGGCCCGAGAGCAGCCGTTCCGCCGAGACATGGCCCAACTCGGCGCGCATCACCTGCAGCACCGCATCCTCTTCCTCGCTGTTGGCGGCGAAATCCACGTGGCCACCCTCGCCCGGCAGGCTCAGCCACAGATCCCCGGCCTGTACCAGGTGAGCAACGCCGAGGCCGGTACCGGCCCCGTAGATGGCGATAGGTTTACCCGCCACCGGGGCTGTGCCACCCAGCTGGATGCGATCACCCTCACCCAGCACGGGTACCGCCATGGAGACGGCGGTGAAATCGTTGATGACTTGCAGCCGGGTCAGGCCCAGATTGGCCTGCATCTCGCGGATGGAGAACTCCCAGCTGTGATTGGTCATGGCGACCCAGTCGCCGTTGATCGGGCAGGCGATGGCGATGCAGGCCTCGCTTACCTCGGTGTTGTGCTCCTCTAAATAGAGGCGCACCACGGCTTCCAGGCTGGGATGGGCCAGGCCGGAATAGGTCTTTGCCTGGGAAATGGTGCCGCTTGCCAACTCACAGAGGGCCAGCCGAGCATTGGTGCCGCCGACGTCGCCGACCAGCGCATGGGTATGCTGCATAACAAACTCCTTCGTTACCGACTCGGGGCGGCCCTTACCGTCCCGACATTATTATTTGGCAAAGATTCTACCCGAGCCCAGGACCCGGCCGCGCGTTTGATGGATGCAACTGTGCGCCCGCTCACAGTGTTGTTGCTTTGCAACATTTGTAAGCGTTTTCAGAGGGCGAATGGAAGTTTGTAACCAAAAATACGAAATAATTAGACATGAGTCATACTTTATGGGGCCGAGATTAGTTCCGATAAGCGCTTGTCTTGTATAGTCATCAAGTTGATTGGAAACCTGCTTGAGCTGTGAACTTAGTGCACAGACACTGAAGTTAAATTACAAAAATGCCTGGTGGTAATGATGAATACCCTCGATAAAATTACGAACAATTTGGAAAGTTTCAGTAAATCAGAGCGTAAAGTGGCTGAAGTGATCTTGGCGTCGCCCCAGACCGCTATTCACTCCAGTATTGCCACCCTCGCCAAGATGGCCGACGTCAGCGAACCGACCGTCAATCGCTTCTGCCGCCGCCTCGATACCAAGGGCTTCCCCGACTTCAAACTGCACCTGGCCCAGAGCCTGGCCAACGGCACGCCCTATGTGAATCGCCACGTGGAAGCCGAAGACGGTCCCGACACCTACACCGCCAAGATCTTCGAATCCACCATGGCCTGTCTGGATGCCGCCAAGAACAGCTTGGACATCTCCGCCATTAATCGCTGCGTCGACATCCTGACCCAGTCCAAGAAGATCAGCTTCTTCGGCCTCGGCGCCTCCTCGGCCGTGGCCCGCGATGCCCAGAACAAATTCTTCCGCTTCAACATTCCGGTGGTGAGCTTCGACGACATCGTCATGATGCGCATGAGCTGCATCAACAGCAGCGAAGGGGACGTGGTGGTGCTGATCTCCCACACCGGTCGCACCAAGGCGCTGGTCGAGATCGCCGCACTGGCCCGTGAAAACGATGCCACCGTGATCGGCATGACAGCCAAGGATTCCCCCCTGGCGCGCGAGTGCAACCTGGTGCTCTCCATGGATGTGCCGGAAGACACCGACGTCTATATGCCGATGGCCTCCCGCATCGCCCAGCTGGCCCTGGTAGATGTGTTGGCGACCGGTTTTACCCTGCGCCGTGGCATGAAATTTCGCGAAAACCTGAAGAAAGTCAAAGAAGGTTTGCGCGAATCCCGCTTCGATACCCCGCACAATTCCTGACCAGCCGGGGGCCAGTCCCCCCGACTGTCTATGCCACTTGGCTTGGTGTAGTATTGTAATTTAATAACATAAGGCCACCCAGATGGCCTGCAAGCGGACGCCAATCCCACACGCTTGACGGGGCAGAATTTCAAGTCATATCAACTTCATACCGGAGTCTTTCATGCCAAGACGTACAAAGATTGTAACCACACTGGGTCCAGCCACCGATCGCGACGGCATCCTCGAGGGGATCATCCGCGCCGGTGCCGACATGGTGCGGATGAACTTCTCTCACGGCACTCCTGAAGATCATATCCTGCGCGCCAATCAGGTGCGTGAAATCGCCGCCAAGCTCGGCCGCCACGTTGCCATCATGGGCGATCTGCAAGGCCCCAAGATCCGCGTTTCCACCTTCAAGGATGGCAAGATCTACCTGGCCATCGGTGACAAGTTCGTGCTCGACGCCGCCCTCGGCAAGGGCGAAGGCTGCCAGGAGCAGGTCGGCATCGACTACAAGAGCCTGCCCAATGACGTGGTCCCCGGCGACATCCTGCTGCTGGACGACGGTCGCGTACAGCTCAAAGTCGAGCAGGTCGAAGGCACCCGCATTCACACCAGCGTCACCGTCGCCGGCCCCCTGTCCAACAACAAGGGCATCAACAAGAAAGGCGGCGGTCTCTCCGCCCCGGCCCTGACCGAGAAGGACAAGGAAGACATCAAGACTGCAGCCCGCATGAACGTGGACTATCTGGCCGTCTCCTTCCCCCGTAACGGCGATGATCTGCGCTACGCCCGCGAGTTGGCCCGCGAAGCCGGCTCCAACGCCAAGATAGTGGCCAAGGTCGAGCGCGCCGAGACCGTTGCCAGCGATGAGGCTATGGAAGACATCATCCTCGGCTCCGACGCCGTCATGGTGGCCCGTGGCGATCTGGGCGTCGAGATCGGCGATCCCGAGCTGGTCGGCGTGCAGAAGAAGCTGATCCGTCACTCCCGCCGTCTGAACCGCGTCGTCATCACCGCTACCCAGATGATGGAGTCCATGATCAACGCTCCGCTGCCGACCCGTGCCGAAGTCATGGACGTGGCCAACGCCGTGCTGGATGGTACCGATGCGGTGATGCTCTCCGCCGAGACCGCCGCCGGCCAGTTCCCCATCGAGACGGTGACCTCCATGGCCAGCGTCTGCGTGGGCGCCGAGAAGCACCCCAGCCTGAACGTCTCCAACCACCGCATGAACTACACCTTCACCTCGGTGGAAGAAGCCGTGGCCATGTCCACCATGTATGCCGCCAACCACCTGGAAGGGGTCAAGGCGATCGTGGCACTGACCGAATCCGGCACCACCCCGCTGCTGATGTCCCGCATAAGCTCCGGCCTGCCGATCTTCGCCATGTCTCCCCACAACAAGACCTTGGCCTGGACCAACCTCTACCGCGGCGTCACCCCTGTGCTGTTCGACGGCGACGAGAGCAAACCTGTCTACGAGGTCTGCCGCGAGGCGCTGGACGCACTCAAGGCCAAGGGCCTGGTCCAGAGCGGCGACATGGTGCTGCTGACTCATGGCGACAAGATGGAAACCGTGGGCAGTACCAACACCTGCAAGGTGATGATGGTCGAGTAAGCACTGACGTCACATCGACAAAAACGGCTCCCACGGGAGCCGTTTTTTATAGTTAATCCCGGCGCCGTCATTCCCCCTCGCCGCCCAACGTCATCAGCCTTAGCCCGGTACCTCTTTGATATACCGATAAAAAAACCGGCCACTGGGCCGGTTTTTTTATTCATGTCAGAGCGCTCTATTTCAGGGCTCTTTATTTCAAGCTCAGGCAGCGTGCACCGCAGGAGCGGGTTGAGACAATCCCTCCAACTCGCCCGGGGCAAAGTTGTCCACCTGAATGGCTTCGTAGCGCAGGGCGTCGGCAGCCAGTAGCTTGCCAGCTTCATCCTGGCTGAGGATGGACTGGGACAAGGCTGCAGCAACCAACTCGGGCAATGCCATCTTGCGTGGCAGCCGACCCTCTTTCTGGGCCTGCACCAGCTTCTTCTCGATGGGCTGCACCGCCACCATGGCCTGGAAGGCGCGCTCCATCAGACCAACCGGATCCGCATCATCCTTGCCCACATAGCACAGGGCGGTCAGACGGTCGCGGAACTCGCCCGGGGTCATCATGGCCAGACAGATGGCGTGGCAGCGATCGTCGGTCGGCATCTTGTAACCGACGCCGAACGGGAACACTACCCGCTTGAGCACGGCACCCGCCACCTTGTTCGGGAAGTTCTGGAAGAAGCCCTCAAACGCCTTGCCGATGAGATAGAGGTTGCGCTCCACCGCATACTGCACGAACGGCAGATCGGAGACCATGCGGCCCTGATCCTCGTAGTGCTTGAGGGTAGAAGACGCGAGGTAGAGGTGACTCAGCACGTCGCCCAGACGGGCGGAGATCATCTCCTTGCGCTTCAGATCCCCACCCAGCATCAGCATGGAAACGTCGGCACACAGCGCCAGCCCCTTACTCATGCGTGACAGCTGCTTGTAGTAGCGCGCGGTTTCGCCACCCACCGGGGAGCCGTTGAACTGACCCAGGGTCAGCCCCTGGAACAGGGCGCCGAAGAAGTTGCCGGTACCAAACGCGATGTGCTTCATCAGCAGGGCATCAAACTTCTCGAGGCCGCGCTCCACGTCTGTGTCGGCCGCAGCCTCCAGCTCAGCGAACACGTAAGGGTGGCAGCGGGTCGCCCCCTGGCCGAAGATCATCAGGTTGCGGGTCAGAATGTTGGCTCCTTCCACCGTGATGGCCACCGGAATACCCATGTAGGCGTAACCCGTGTAGTTTTTCGGACCGAGCTGGATGGCACGGCCGGCGTGGATGTCCATGGAATCATCCATGACCTGGCGCGCCATTTCGGTCATGTGGTACTTGGAAATCGCGGTGACGATGGCCGGAGCCTGGCCCAGATCCAGCGAGCCGGCGGTCATGCGACGGGCCCCTTCCAGCTGATAGGTCAGGCCACCGATGCGGGCCAGCGCCTCTTGCACCCCTTCGAACTTGCCGATGGACATGCCGAACTGCTTGCGCACATAGGAGTAAGCCCCCACGGTGCGGCTCGCCATGTGACCACAGGCGGTGCCGAGCGCCGGCAGGGAGATGCCGCGACCAGCGGAGAGACATTCGACCAGCATGCGCCAGCCACGACCGGCGAACTCGGGGCCACCGATGATCCAGTCCAGCGGAATGAACACATCCTCGCCGTAGGTAGGGCCGTTCAGGAACGCCAACCCCATGGGGTAGTGGCGATCGCCGACCCGCACACCCGGGTGGCTGGTGGGAATCAGGGCGCAGGTGATGCCGAGCTCTTCCTTGTCACCCATCAACTTGTCCGGATCGTACATCTTGAACGCCAGGCCCAGCACGGTGGCACGCGGTGCCAGGGTAATGTAGCGCTTGTTCCAGTTCAGGCGGATGCCGAGCACTTCCTCACCCTTGTACAGACCCTTGCAGACGATCCCCTTGTCCGGAATCGCGCCCGCGTCGGAACCCGCCTCGGGACCGGTCAGGGCGAAACAGGGTACTTCCTTGCCATTGGCCAGTCCTGGCAGCCAGAAATCCTTCTGGGCCTGGGTGCCATAGTGCATCAGCAACTCACCCGGGCCGAGGGAGTTCGGCACCATGACGGTGACCGCCACGCTCAGGCTCTTGGTGGCGATGCGGGTGACTATGGTGGAGTTGGCAATCGCCGAGAACTCGCGGCCGCCGTAAGATTTCGGGATGATCAGGGCGAAGAAGCCTTCCTTCTTCAGGTAGTCCCACACGGGCTCCGGCAGATCCTTGGTCTCGTTGACGATCTTGAAGTCGTCCACCATGGCGAGCAGGGTCTCGACCTGATTGTCGATGAAGGCCTGCTCCTCGGCACTCAGGGTCGCCTTACCGTAGCCATGCAGTTTTTTCCAGTCGGGGTTGCCGCGGAATAGCTCGCCATCCCACCAGACGGAGCCGGCCTCCATGGCCTCCCGCTCGGTGGCCGACAGCGGCGGCAAGATCTTCTTGAAGATGCCAAACACCGGGCGAGTCACCACCTTTTTACGGATGGAGGGCACGCCGAGCACGACGGCTATCGCCAGCACCAGCAGGACAAGCAATGTGATCATACGAAAGTTCCTTTTATTTCACTGTTTCCGTTGATTATTGTTAGCAATTACACGGCCAGGGATAGCCTGGTCGACTCCACGGGCGCCCCGACACCGGACGCCAGATAAGGAATGACATTGCGCACCAGCCCTTCCACATCGAGCTGCTGGCCAAAGTCGGCCTGGGCGATGTCGCGCAGCGCATCGGCGGAAGCCATGGTGAACACGACTGTGCCCAGAGTGAAGTGCAGGCGCCAGAACAGATCCGCCGGCGACAGGGCCGGATTGGCCTTGGAAATAGCCTGGGTGATCCGCTGCAGGGTCGCGCCGTAATGGGTGGTGATGAAGCGACGCAGGTGGCCCTGGCTGTCGATGTAGCCGCGCCCCAGCAGTTGCATGAAGAGCGCAGGCCCGTTGGTGCGAACCTCCACCAGCTTCATCAGCGGTTCGACGAAGCTTTCGAACACCTGCAACAGGGTCAGCTGATCCTGTGCCATCAGGGTGGACAAGCGGGTGTCCACCTCCGGCATAAACAGGCTCAGATAGCGATCGAGCACCGCCTGGATCAGCTCCTTCTTGGAGCCGAAGTGATAGTTGACCGAGGCCAGGTTGACGTCGGCCTCGCTGGTGATCAGACGCAAGGAGGTATCGGCGAACCCCCGCTCGGCAAACAACACCTCGGCGGCATCGAGAATACGGTTTTTGGTATCGACTTTACTCACTGGACACCCCACTTAAAACGAATGTTTAAAAAGTACGTTTCACGCTCAGACATGTCAAGGGAATGTGAACAAGTGTTGGCGAAATGTTTTTAATCAAAAAGAGGGAATGAGGTGGGAACTTAGCCAGGAAACGGAACTCTATATCTATGCCACTGCAATTAAACATTAAGTCTCGCCCAACCTGCGCCATGCTAGTTGGGCATTTTTTTGTCCGCTCGTTGGCAAAGACCGCGGCGAAAAAAAACCGTCGCTGGGGCGACGGTGGGGAAAATTGAGTCAGTCATCCAGATCCAACTCATCGATGGGTGTTCAGGCTTGCATCGATGAGGCTATCCTCGCAGGCAAAGGTGTTCAGACTTTGTCAGTCCCGCCGTAATTTGTGACAAAGTATGGCAAGCCGCAACATGGCCCGTCCCCGCCAATCTTGCTATGCTGGCGCCTCATGCCAGAGGGGAGAAAAGATGAAGTATACGGTCGATACCCACACCCACACCGTCGCCAGTACCCACGCCTACAGCACCATTCATGACTACCTGCCCATCGCCAAGGCCAAGGGGATCAAGCTGTTCGCCACCACGGATCATGGCCCCGACATGGCCGACGCCCCCCATTTCTGGCACTTCGTCAATCTGCATGTGTTGCCCAGAGTCGTGGACGGGGTCGGCATACTGCGCGGCATCGAGGCCAACATCAAGAACCTGGCCGGTGAAATCGACTTCCCCGAGCGCTACGAGTCGCGGCTCGACATGATAATGGCGGGCTTCCACGAGCCGGTGTTCCCCCCCTGCGATCAGGCCACCCATACCCAGGCCATGATCAACGCCATCAAGAGCGGCCGGGTCGACATGATAAGCCACCCCGGCAACCCCGCCTTCCCCATCGACATCCAGGCCGTGGTCAAGGCCGCCGCCGAATACCGGGTGGCGCTGGAGGTCAACAACTCCTCCTTCAGCCACTCCCGCCCCGGCAGCGAGGGCAACTGCCGCGCCATCGTCGAAGCGGCGCGCGACTTGGGGGCCTATCTCACCTTCGGCTCCGACTCCCACGTTGCCTTCAGCCTGGGGGATTTCGACCACTGCCACCGACTGGTGACGGAGGCCGGCTTCCCCGAGGAGCGGATCCTGGCGCGCTCCCCTCGCGCCCTGCTCGCGTTTCTCGAAAGCCGCGGCCGAGCCCACATCCCGGAGTTTGTCGATCTCTGACGTGTGCCTGTAACCCCATGACCTGACTCATAAAGTAGATTCAGACTCATTGACTTGCCCCGTTATTTTCGGGAATCTAGTCCCACGCCGGTATAGCTCAGTTGGTAGAGCAGCGCATTCGTAATGCGAAGGTCGCAGGTTCGACTCCTGTTTCCGGCACCAGATACAGCAAGGCTCGCAGCGATGCGAGCCTTATTCATTTTTGAGGCTGGCTAACACCGGGCTAACGTCAACCCCGGCGTGCAAGTAGCATCGGTAATCCGGTTAGCAGCTCAGTGGCCTGCTGTATAAGGTAAGTTCGCGCCAACTCAGGATCCCGGCACCCCAGCCAGGCGTCACAATCCAGCATGGGCACTATCACCAGACTCCGCTTCTTATCCCCTGGCTTGTGCATTTGTCGCAACAACGGGTGCGTGTCGGCGTTGATCGTGAGTTGTCACATCTAAGGGGGAGCGGCTGGGAAAGTCCGCGGAGTGCAACAAACGCAGCCCATGAACGCGGCCCCCAACCACTCGGCGAGGAGCAGCCGCTGTGGCATCAAAAAGGCCCCCTATAAGCGTTAGCGTACAGACAGGCTCGCGGAGCCGGAGGAAGATGGTCGCCATAACAGACCAGCGGCTAACAGAGCGCCCGTCTGATATATGGAGCAGTCGTTGGATATGTCGCCAGCTCTGCCGTCGAGCAACAACTATCCGGGCTTACGCGTTGGGGACCGGGTCGGGATCAGTCGCAGCCTCATGGCCGATGACTGAAGACACTCTGACGTATTGATCAGTATCAAGAGGTAATCCCATGAAGAAGATCCATGGTTTAGCACGAGGCGCTGTGGCAATGGTCATGCTGTTTGGCTTGGCAGCTTGCTCCGGCATGTCGCAACAAGACAAGAGTACAGCCATCGGAGCCGGTATTGGCGCCGTCGGTGGTTCGGTGCTGACCGGAGGCAGTGCGGTTGGTACCGTGGGTGGGGCCGTCGTCGGTGGCGTAATTGGCCATGAAATCAAGAAGTAGGACTCCCTTACCCCTCATCACCCAACGCCCGGTTCACCGGGCGTTGTTATATCCATGGGCCGCTATCCCATAATGTGGTGTGGGGTCGAGAAATACGGGGCCGGGCACCGACAGGTTTTTCAGGAGGCGTGCAGATGGAGCTGGATGATCAAAGACCACCTATTGGGGTGGCCCATGTCGTATTGCCGACCGACCGGATGCAGGACTCCACCCGCTTTATGCGCCGACTCGGCATGAGGCTCCTCTTCGAGGGACCCGAGATCTCAGTCCTGGAGATGCGCGGCGGCCCCCACCTGCTACTGATGCGCCGCGACCAGATCGAGGCGGGAGCAGCCCCCTTCGATCTGATGGTCGACGATCTGCATGAAACCCACCGGCGCCTGAGCGCCCTGGGGCTAGCCCCCTCGCCCATCGAGGCTCGCCCCGCCATCGGCCACGAGGCATTTACCCTGATCGAGCCCGCCGGCCATCTGCTCACCCTCTTCTCCAGCCATGCCTCTGGTAAGCCCATATGACAAAGGCCTGCCCCCGATATCGCCACCCTAAGCAAGCGGCGTGATCAGCCACCGTGGTGAGCGCCTGATTCCAGCCCTGTTACCACAGGAAAGCTGACACTCTGCGGATCAGTGAAGGAGTACTACCTCGTTAGCTTCATTGGCCCAGATCTTGTCAGGGATATAATGAATCCCTCCCATAGGCAGCAGGGGCCAGCCGTGAGCAGAAAACCCGGGGCGGTTCAAACAACCCGCCAGCATAAATAGAAACCAGAACACAGTGACAGCAGAAAAATAGCCCCCTTATCGTCATTCATTTTTATATGTGCCTTAGCGAACCGACAACCGTCTACCTGCCCTTCATAGTCTCCGTATTTGCAGAAACCTCGATTGCAAGAGAGCCCGTCCCTGACCCCTTCATGATGCCTTGGCAGGTAAATCATGAGCCTTCATGCCTCTTCAGCGAGCTGCAGACAATGGAGCAAGCATGCATATTTCAAACCGGGAACAGAGCGAATTGATGCCTCATGATGGCCCTCGAGGGCAGCCCGATGAGTAGCTGGCTCGCCAAGCTGTTTGGCCATCAAGCACTTTGGCAGAATGATGTGCCAATCCGTGAAGAGCTGTTCGGTATCGAGCGGTTGGAACTCCACGCCATGACGTTGGCAGCAGCGCAAGCTGTCACGACCCAGCCCATTGCGGTGCAACCGCTACATCGTCGTTTGAAAGAAAATGAGACTGTCTTGCTCGCCGCCTACCAGGCCAGCGCGGCCGAGCTGGAGCAGGGCCGCGAACTGACTCATGCGGCTGAGTGGTTCCTCGATAATTATCATCTGGTCGAAACCCAGATCCAGGAAGTCCGCAGCAGTCTTCCCCGCGCTTACTACCGCCAACTGCCAAAGCTGGCAGCAGGGCCACTGGCCGGTTACCCCAGGGTCTTCGGGATTGCCTGGGCTTTCGTTGCACACAATGACAGTCACTTCGACCCCGAGATCCTGAGCCGTTTCATCCAGGCTTATCAACGGGTACAACCACTGACCATAGGCGAGCTGTGGGCCGTCTCCATCACCCTCAGGATCGTCCTTATCGAGAACCTGCGCCGTCTCGCCGAGCAGATCACGCTCGCACGGCGCATCAGAGCCGATGCAGATGCGCTCTGTTCACGGCTCCTTGTCTCTGCCTCCGCCTTATCCGCACTCAACGAAAATATTGCCGCACGCGCCGACAGCCCTCTCTCTGAGCTGTTTGCCGCCCAGTTGGCCAAACAATTACGGGATCAGGATCCATTGACCACCCCTGCCCTCGGCTGGCTGGAAGAGCGACTCGCTCAGCAAGGATCCTCAGTGGAAAAGGTGGTGAGGCATGCACAACAGCGACAGGGGGCCTCTAACGTCACTGTCCGCAACATCATCACCAGCATGCGCCTCATCTCGGACATCGACTGGAGCGATCTGTTTGAGGAGATGAGCCTGGTAGACCAGCAGCTACGGAGTGGCAGTGACTTTGCCAGCATGGATTTCGCCACCCGCAATCTCTATCGCTGTGCCATCGAGCAGTTGGCCCGGTTTTCTCCCCATGACGAGTTGGCCGTCACAGCCAGCGTCTTGGCCGCCACTGCGCAGGCGGCCCATGCCACCCCGGACGACATCCAGCGAAGAGCACAGGATCCCGGCTATCACCTGATTGCCGAAGGGCGGTTTGCGTTGGAAAACACGCTGGATTTTCGCCCGCCACCAAGGCTTCGCCTGCACCGCATCCACGCCAGACTCGGCATTGTGGGCTATATCGGCATCATCGCCCTGCTGACAATCTCCTTGCTGGCACTCACCTATGGCCTCCTCAGGGGGCCAGAGCGCGATTCCCTCTGGCTCATCCTCTTCATCCTGTTCGCATGCCTGCCCGCGCAGGGGGCGGCCATCGCCTTGATCAACAGTCTCCTGGGCGGTCACCTGGTGCCAAGGCCCTTACCCGCCATGGATCTCCACCACGGCGTGCCCTCCTCGTTGCGTACCCTGGTGGTCATCCCCACCCTGTTAACCTCTCAGGCCGATATGCAGGCTCAGGTCGCCCAACTGGAGGTGCATCATCTGTCAGGGATCGGTGGCGACCTCACTTTTGCCCTGCTCTGTGATGGTATGGATGCCGACCAAGAGAGCATGCCCGATGACGAAGCCCTGCTGGCCAACGCCCGTCAGGCCATTGCCGAGTTGAACCGCAAACATGGCCCAGGGCCTGCTGGCGAGCGTTTCCTGTTGCTCCATCGCCAGCGCCGGTTCAACCCAGGAGAGGGCTGCTGGATGGGGTGGGAGCGCAAGCGGGGCAAACTCCATGAACTGAACCGCTTGCTGCGTGGCGCCACCGATACCAGCTTCATGGCACCCGATGGGCAGCCACCCGCAGTCCCGGACGCAGTGCGCTATGTGATCACTCTGGATGCGGACACTCGCCTGCCCCGGGATACCGCCAGTCGGCTGATTGCCAAGATGGCTCACCCTCTCAACCGGGCTTGCCTGGATGCGGGTCACCAACGTGTCACTCGGGGGTACGGTATTCTCCAGCCACGGGTCACCCCCTCGCTGCCAATGGAACAGGATGGCTCCTATTACCAGTGGATCTACTCAGGGCCCGGTGGCATGGACCCTTACGCCGCCGCCTCCTCGGACATCTATCAAGACCTGTTTGGAGAAGGTTCTTTCACCGGGAAAGGCATCTACGACGTCGATGCCTTCGGTGCAGCCCTGGAGGCGCGTGTGCCAGAGAACAGCCACCTGAGCCATGACCTGTTCGAGGGGATTTTCGCACGGGCGGGCCTGGCAACCGATATCGAGGTCGTCGAGGAGTTCCCCTCCCGCTATGACGTCAGTGTCAAGCGCCAACACCGCTGGACAAGAGGCGACTGGCAACTGCTGACCTGGATCTACCATGTCAGACGCGGATCGGATGCCCTGCCCCTCGTCGGGCGCTGGAAGCTGTTTGATAACCTCTGTCGTTCGCTGTTGCCTCCCAGCACCTTTTTGGCGCTGCTCGCGGCCTGGCAACTGCCACTGGATACCGGCATCACGGCGACGCTGCTGCTCCTTGCCGGGCTGGCGCTGCCGATCTTCGTGCCGCTGCTCTTCGAGCTGCTTCCCCGCAGGCGGGATATTTTATGGCGCCATCACCTGGGCAAGATAGGCAACAACCTGCAACGTGCCGCCATGCAGTTGCTGCTCAGCTTGGCCTTTCTGGTCGATCAGGCCTGGCGCATGACAGATGCCATAGTGCGCACCCTGTTTCGCTTGTCTTTCTCCCATCGTCACCTGTTGGAGTGGACCACGGCGGCGCAAACTGCCGGGTCACCCCGCCTAGCCTGCGTAGGGTTTTATCGGCTGATGGCGGCGGGGGTGGTGCTGGGGATGGGCGCGAGCGCCATGACGCTGCTCAGTATCCCTACCGCCTGGCCCCTGGTGCTTCCCTTTGGGGGGCTCTGGCTGCTGGCACCGCTGGCCGCGTACTGGACGAGTCGGCCTTCCTGTCAGGCCAAGACGCTCACTTGCAGTGCGAAGGAGGCCGTGGCACTGCGGCTGATAGCCCGCCAGACCTGGCGCTATTTCGAGACCTTCGTCACCGACCTTGACAACCAGCTGCCACCGGACAACGTGCAGGAGAGCCCCGAACAGGTCATTGCCCATCGCACCTCTCCCACCAACATGGGGCTCTATTTGCTCGCCACCCTGGCGGCCAACGACTTCGGCTGGGCCGGGCTCGGAGCTACACTCAAGCGACTGGAAGCCACCCTGGCAGTGATGCAACGCTTGCCTCGCTTCAAGGGCCATTTTTTCAACTGGTATGACACCCAAAGCCTGCTAACCCTGGAACCCGCCTATGTCTCTTCGGTTGACAGTGGCAACCTGGCTGGCCATCTGCTGGTCGTCGCAAATGCCTGCGAACACTGGCAACAGCAATCCGGCTATGGCGCCGTCCGAAGCGGCTTGCAGGATACCTGTCTGCTGGCCGAGCAGGCCCTGTACGCCTATCTCGCCCAGCCCTACACCATACAGTCCAACATGCCACAGCAAGCGATCACCGCCTATCTGGGCGAGATCCACCACCAGCTATTCGGCCAGCAACCGATGGCGCAGCTGCTGCCCATACTCGCCAAGCTGACGGCACAAACCGCCAGCATGGCACACCATTTTTGCCGCAGCGGAGATCAACACGCTGGCGCTGAGCTTACCTTCTGGCTGGATGCGCTGAAGCTGGCGGTGACTGAGCATGCGGAGGATCAGCGGTCGTTCTCCCAACTTCCGCCATCATTGCGACTGAGGTTGCAGACCATAGCCGACGCGGCGCGCGCGCTGGCTATGGGAATGGACTTCACATTCTTGCTCAATTCACAGCGCAAACTGCTCTCCATCGGTTACTCCCTTACCGACAACCGGCTCGATGCCAGCTGCTACGATCTGCTCGCCTCCGAGGCCAGGCTCGCCAGTCTGTTTGCCATCGCCAAGGGTGATATCGTCACCCGTCACTGGTTTCGTCTGGGCAGAGCTGTCACCCCGGTGGGGCAGGCCACCGTGCTGATCTCCTGGTCTGGCTCCATGTTCGAATACCTGATGCCCTCGCTGGTCATGCAGGCCCCGATCGGTTCACAGCTGGAGCAAACCAACCGCCTGATCGTCGCGCTGCAGATCCGCTATGGCCGTGCGCTTGGCATTCCATGGGGAATATCCGAGTCGGCGTACAACGCCAGGGACTTGGAGTTCACCTATCAATACTCCAACTTTGGTATCCCTCGCTTGGCCCTCAAACGTGGGCTAGCGGAAGATCGCGTGATAGCTCCTTACGCCACCGCGCTGGCAACCATGGTCAACCCCGGCGCGGCACTGAAGAATTTCGAGCAACTGGCCATGCTAGGAGGGGCTGGACGTTACGGCTTTTACGAGGCGCTGGATTTCACCCGGGCGCGGTTGCCCGACGACCAGCAGGTCGCCATCGTGCAGAACTTCATGGCCCATCACCAGGGGATGACGGTGGTGGCCATTGCCAACGCGCTGCAAGGGGGGCGAATGCGCGCCCGCTTGCATGAAGAGCCCATCATTCAAGCCTGTGAGCTGCTGTTACAGGAGCGGATACCGCAGGACATGACCATCATCCGGACGCGTGGCGCCGAGATAAAGGCGTCCCAGACCCAGAGCCGCCAGGACGTCAGCGCGGTTCGGCGGTTGTTGTCCTCGGTCCACGGCACGCCAGTGACTCATCTGCTCTCCAATGGCCGTTACTCCGTCATGCTCACCAGTGCGGGTGCGGGCTACAGCCGTTGGCGCGACATCGCCATCACCCGCTGGCAGGCGGACAGCACCCGTGACCACCTGGGCTACTTCCTGTTCTTGCAGGATGTCCAAAGTGGCGAGACCTGGTCTCCTTGCGCACAGCCTCTGGGCCGCACCACCAACGAGGAGGAGGTCGTGTTTGCCGAGGATCGCGCCCACTTCCTCCATCAGAATGGCCGTCTGACCACCAGCATGGAGGTGCTGGTATCGGGTGAGGGGGATGGCGAGGTACGGCGTGTCTCGCTGACCAACCGAGGCCGCCACCGCCGCGAGATCGAGCTCACTTCCTACGCCGAGATAGTGCTGACCACCGCGGAGACCGATCGGGCCCATCCCGCCTTTGCCAAGCTCTTTGTGGTCACCGAATACGTGCCGGAGACAGGGGCGCTGATTGCTACCCGGCGACCTAGGTCACCCGAGGAGACCGAGGTGTGGGCGGCACATTTCATCATCGTCGAGGGCCAATCCGTGGGGGCTCTCCAATACGAATCCGATCGCGCCCGATTCATCGGCCGCGGCCGGACCGTCACCTCGGCGCAGGCCTTGCAGCGAGGGGCCCTGCTGTCAGATACCACGGGCACGGTGCTCGACCCCATCTTCTCGCTGCGCCAGCAGGTGCAGGTTCTGCCGGGCGGCAGTACTCATGTGGCCTTCTGGACCCTGGTCGCCTCATCGCGATCGGCGCTGCTCGACCTCATCGATCAGCACCACAATCGCCATGCCTTTGAACGCGCCAAGACGCTGGCCTGGACCCAGGCACAGGTCCAGCTTAACCACCTGAACATTCAGGCGTCCGATGCGGCCAACTTCCAGCGGCTGGCCGCCCCTTTGCTCTACGCCGATCCCCGTTTCCGCGCCGCCTCCAGCGCCATCCTGCAGGGTCTGGCGCCCCAGTCCGTACTCTGGCAACAGTCCATCTCGGGGGATTTGCCCATACTGCTGCTGCGAATCGACGATATCGAGGACCTGGCTCAGGTACGTGAGCTGCTGCTCGCCCATGAATATCTGCGCATGAAGCGGCTTGCCGTCGATCTGGTGATTATCAATGAGCACGCCACCACCTATGTGCAGGATCTGCAAAACAGCATCGAGACGGCCGTACGCAGCAGTCAATCCCGGCCACGCTTCAATGCGGAACTGGCACAAGGATCTGTGTACACGGTTCGAACCGATCTGATGAGTCCCGAGGTGCGCGATTTATTGTTCGCGGCGGCGCGTGTCGTGCTGACGGCACGCCGGGGATCGCTGCAACAGCAGCTGGCCCGCCTGCCCGACTCTCCGCCATTCCCACCTCCCGGGCCGATCGTCAAACCACGGCACGCCGTGCCATTCAAGCATCCACATCATCCAGAGCTGGAGTTCTTCAATGGGTTGGGTGGCTTTGCCAAAGAAGGTCGCGAGTATGTCACCCTGCTCACCGATGAGCACATGACTCCGGCGCCCTGGATCAATGTGGTGGCCAATCCCCACTTTGGTTTCCAGGTCTCCGCCGAAGGAAGTGGTTACACCTGGAGCGATAACAGCAAAGAGAACCAGCTGACGGCCTGGTCCAATGATCCCGTGATGGATCCCTGCGGGGAAGTCATTTACCTGCGTGATGAGGATACGCTTGAGCTATGGAGCGCCACCGCCCAACCCATTCGCGATGGTGGCACCTATATCGCCCGCCATGGGTTTGGTTATTGCCGCTTCGAACATCAGGCCCATGGGATCCACAGCGAACTGCTGCAATATGTACCCGTCGCGGATCCCGTCAAGATTTCTCGCCTGAGGCTGCACAACCTCACTCGGACCCCGCGCCGGCTCACGGTCACCGGTTATGTGGAATGGATTTTGGGCGCATCCCGCACCCTGACGGCCCCTTATATCACCACCCGGATGGATGCCCAGACCGGTGCCATGCTGGCACAGAATCCTTGGAGTACTGTTTTCCCCAACCAGGTCGCATTCTTCGATCTCGGTGGCCAGCAAACCAGCTGGACCGCCGATCGCAGAGAGTTTCTCGGTAACCACGGGCAGTTATCCTCCCCCGCCGCGCTGACAAGGCGCCACACGCTATCCTGCCGAACGGGTGCGGGAATGGATCCCTGCGCCGCCTTGCAGACCCAGGTCGTGCTTGCTCCAGGTCAACGCCTGGAACTTGTCATCCTGCTCGGTGAAGGACGCTCGGCCGAGCAGGCCAGTGCCCTTGTCAGCCGCTATCGTCAGGATCTCGATATGGTGCAAGACGAGGTAGACAGTCAATGGCAGGCACTGCTAGGAGCTATCCAGGTCAAGACCCCTGACAGGGCCATGGATATCATGCTCAATGGCTGGCTGCTGTATCAGACACTCGCTTGCCGGATCTGGGCGCGCTCGGCGTTTTATCAGGCCGGCGGGGCCTATGGTTTTCGCGATCAACTGCAAGATGGAATGGCACTCAGCTTTGCCCAGCCCCAGGCCACCAGACAACATTTGCTGCGCGCCGCGGCGCGCCAGTTTATTGAAGGGGATGTCCAGCACTGGTGGCTTCCCCATTCCGGACAAGGGGTGCGCACCCGGATCTCTGATGACAGGATTTGGTTGGCCTTCGCGACGGCCACCTACATTCTCGACACGGCCGATGAAGCCATTCTCGATGAGCTCATTCCGTTTCTGGAGGGCCCGCCACTGGGCCTGGACGAACAGGATGCCTTCTTCCTGCCAGCCATCTCCGACGAGTCGGCCTCCCTGTTTGAACATTGTGCTCGCGGACTGGATCAAGCCATAGAGCTGACTGGCAGCAATGGCCTGCCCCCCATCGGCTCAGGGGACTGGAACGATGGCATGAATCTGGTCGGCAACGAAGGCAAGGGAGAGAGTGTCTGGCTGGGCTGGTTGCTGCTGCGCACCATCATGTTGTTCGCCCCCTTGGCCCACGCCCGTCAGGACCCGCGCGCCGAGCGTTGGGAGGCCCACGCCCAGCGGGTGGGGGTCGCCTTGGAACGCAGAGCCTGGGATGGCGCCTGGTATCGTCGGGCGACCTTCGATGACGGCACCTGGCTGGGCTCAAAAGATAGCCCCGAGTGCCAGATAGACTCTATCGCCCAGTCCTGGGCCATCTTGTCAGGGGTCGCCGATCCCACCCGTGCCATGACGGCGATGCAATCCCTGGAAAAATACCTGATCCGCTACGATGAGGCGCTGGCGCTGCTGTTTAGCCCTCCCTTCGACAAGCTGACGCAAAACCCGGGCTATATTCGCGGCTATCCCCCTGGATTGCGTGAAAATGGTGGTCAGTACACCCATGCCGCGACCTGGGCCATCCTTGCCTTTTCAAGGCTCGGGGAGTGCACCAAGGCGCACAACCTGTTCGCACTGCTCAACCCCATCAATCATGCCCAGAATGCCGCCGACGTTGAACGCTACAAGGTGGAACCCTATGTCATGGCGGCGGATATCTACTCTGTCGCGCCGCACATTGGTCGCGGTGGCTGGACCTGGTACACGGGGGCGGCAGGCTGGATGTATCAGGCGGGCATTGAGGGCATATTGGGGATACATCGTGAGGGGCATTTCTTACGCATAGTCCCGCACTTGCCCAGACATTGGCCGGGATTTAGCGCCGAGATCACGATGGATGCCACCCACTACCGCATAGAGGTGGACATAGGGGAGCCGTCGGAGCGACAAACCAGCACCACGCTACTGGATGGGGTCGCTCTCCCCCCAAGTGATAGCCCCCTGCGAGTGCCGCTGGATGGGGGTCAACATCGGCTTCAGATCACCCTGGGATGCCATGCCACCTCGCGCGAGGCGGTGGACGCGGCCTGACATGCGAAAACATGCCATCTGCGCGTCTCGCAGATGGCATGTCGCAATCGGGATGGCATCAGGACTTGGGGCTTTTTGGCAGATAGGGCAACAGGCGGTCAGTTTCCGCCTTCACCACGGCATAACATTCGCAGCAGAGCTGCTCGAGCTTGACTCTGTCCAGCACGGTGATATGACCACGACTGTATTCGATGATCCCCAGCTTCTGCAGCTTGCCTGCCGCATCAGTCACCCCTTCCCGGCGCACCCCCAGCATGTTGGAAATCAGCTCCTGGGTCATGGAGAGCTGATCGCCGGACAGCCTGTCCAGCGACAGCAGCAACCAGCGGCAGAGCTGCTGATCGATGGTGTGGTGACGATTGCATACCGCCGTCTGGGCCATTTGCGTGAGCAGTGCCTGGGTGTAACGCAAGACCAGATGCAACATGTCCCCATGCAGGTTGAACTCGGTTTTCAGCAAGTTCCCCTTGAGGCGGTAGGCATGGCCTGCGCTCTGCACCAGGGCCCGGCTCGTCGTGCTCTCCCCCCCCATAAACAGCGCCACCCCGATGAGGCCTTCGTTGCCGACCACTGAGATCTCCGCCGAGGCGCCATCTTGCATCACGTATAGCAGTGAGACGATGCAATCTATGGGAAAGTAGACATAACGCAAGGTATCACCAGATTCGTACAACACCTTACCCAGCGGTAACGCGGTATATTCAAGATGCGGCAACAAACGCTCATATGCCTCTGCAGGCAAGGCCGCCAGTAAGTGGTTCTGCAGTGGATGATGTGCGGGCATATCTCTTACCATGCTGTTTTTTCACCCAACAAGAATATACAAAAAACTACGGGATGGATAAAAACAGACTACAAGAGTGCCAATAAAGTCTCTTTGACATCAGTTATCTACGTTGACGCCCCTGTTCGTAGGGAAAAAAATCTCGTGCCTATGTGCTACAGCGAACCGACATCACAAAGTCGATACGTCAGACTTGAGGGATATTCACTGCAGATGCAATGCATAGGCGTGGATTACATGACGTGACAAGAAGAGCCTTGGTCTCACGGGCTAAGATAATATCTTGCTATCAATTAGTAATATCATCGCGGGACCGGACCAGCTTTTCTTATACCACTAAATAACATTGTGGGTAGCAGTCCTACCCAAACCACCAGTATCCGTTTGGTATTGGCCAACGCAGAATATACGAAGCCTGATACCGCAGATATATCTTATTGAATATGGAGAACGATCATGATCACATCCGACAAGAGTAGAGGCACCACCGGCACGAAAGCCGCTCCCAAATCAGACGTCATCATCCCTGCTAGCGCAACACATCCGGCGGTGGATCAGATGACCCAGAGTACCCATAAGGTCGTCGACAAGCTCGCCGATGCGGTAAATTCGGCAACGACCACCTTCAATGACAAGAATAAGGACTTACAGGAAGCGAAGGACTCGTATTTCAAAAGAGTACGAGTTCAAGTCAAGAGCAACCCCATGAGCTATATGATGCTGGCACTCGTGGTCGGATTTCTGGTGGGTTTTATATTTATTTAATAATACAGTATCCCGTTTACCGGATTTGGCATGACTCAAGGGAGTCATAAAATAAAGTTACAACATGCCCACATATATAAAGTCATTTTCGACCACTCATGACATTACCGATAAAATACAGCAGTAAAACACACCGACTGGACGGTGTGTTTTACTGCTGTAGATAACATAAACCGTCTCTATTATTTAAGATGCAGATTGTTCTTCACTGACGTCACACCTTCGACACCACTTGCTACGGCACCGGCTTTTGAAATACTGGCCTCTTTACTGACGAAGCCACTGAGCTGCACTACACCTTTGAAGGTTTCTACACTGATTTCAGCTGACTTGAGGTCTGGATCGGAAAAAATTGCAGACATAACCTTGGTGGTTACCACAGAGTCATCAATATACTCCCCGGTTCCTTCCTTATTGGCTGTTGACGCACAACCAACCACCGCGGCTGATAGCAATGCTATTGCGGCAAAGTTTCTGGCAATACTGTTGACGTTTTTCATGATAAGCATGACTCCAACTTGACGGTAGTGTGCCAATCAACAAGATAACGAGGACAGAATTCTGCCCATGCAGTGGCACTCCAAATAGGCCGTGATTGATATATGACGAACGCTGGGTCAACTATTGACTCCCAACCCTATCTATACTGGTAACACGCCTAAACTAGCCTTGCTTGCCTCTCCCGTCTGTACGCTGCCGAACAAAGTAGGTAATTGTTCACCGGGACGGGACTGACGGCATCAGTTTATAATCCGTCTTCTCGACAGGCCCGTACCACTGCTCGCAGCCACTCCTGCGGGCAACGGCCCAATCGTTTGCTCGTCTCCACCAACAACAGGATGCGCTGGTAAAACAGCTCGCCGTGATGAGATCACCGAAGCACAAGGAGAATGATATGAGTGAGAACATGCTGTGGTTTCTCATCGTAGGGTTGGTGGCCGGTTGGCTGGCAGGAATATTGGTCAAAGGAGGAGGCTTCGGATTGATTGGAGATCTCGTCGTGGGTGTGCTCGGTGCATTTGTTGGCGGTTGGCTGTTCACCACCTTGGGTGTTTCCATGGGCGGTGGCCTGCTCGGCAGCATCCTGGTGGCGACGATAGGGGCCGTCGTTCTACTCCTGATCGTGCGCATCATCAAACGTGCCTAGGCGCATCGAGCAATGTGTAGGGATGAGGTTTTGAATGACGTACCGGCTCTCTGCTTGCGTCAAACTTGGTGATCACGTATTCCCCAACGCGTACGGATGAACACTGGCATGGAGCCCAATCACGATAGCCTTAGATCACATTCACAACTTGGGGGGAGCCGGTGATGATGCCCAGTCTCGACAGTCTTGACCATGTCCATATTCATGTCGCCAACCGTGCACAGTCGGAAGCCTGGTACGCAAGGGTGCTGGGATTGCACCGCCAGCCAGAGTTTGAACCCTGGCTGTCAGAGCACGGCCCACTGACCGTAAGCAATGCTGCAGCGACTGTCCACCTCGCACTGTTCGAGCGTCCTGTCGGAAAGTGCCATTCCGTCGTCGCCTTTCGCACCACGGCCGCGGAGTTCCTTGCCTGGCGTGCCCATCTGTCTGCCATCCTCGGCCATGACGTTAAGGCCGTCGATCACCATCTTGCCTGGTCACTCTATTTCAACGATCCCGACGGAAATCCTTTCGAGATAACGTCCTATGAGCACCAGCACATAGCGGAAGCGCTTGCATCGACAGGGGTTGGCTCCCTCCATCGAGAGGATGGTCACCAAGCCCGGTGCCACCCTTAATGTCAAACCTTAGCCGCCGAGAAGGAAGCCCTCATGCGTAATGCTGCCTGGTACTCCCGTTTTGCGAAAGCAGCCGCACACTTTTGCGGCAGACCCCGAGTGTTCTCGCTCGCGGTGGGGGTTATTCTGCTTTGGGTGGTCACCGGCCCGTTGTTCGGGTTCAGTGACACCTGGCAACTCGTGATCAACACCGGCACGACGATCATCACCTTTCTAATGGTCTTCCTCATCCAGAACACCCAAAACCGGGACACCGAAGCCATTCAGATCAAGTTGGACGAACTCATTCGGGCAACTCAAGGTGCGCACAACGCGCTCCTCGATCTCGAGGAGCTGGAAGAAGAGAACCTGCACGCGTTCAAGATTAAGTACCAGGCACTGGCCGCAGCCGCCCGATCGGAACTGACGCTGGGTAACAAGGACACGGGATCACCTGAACCATAAAAGAGTATCCCTCTCATCGTTTTATTACTTACTCCTGTGTAGTGGCCCAGTCTTCGGTGTTTGCCAACGCTGGCCTGCTTTAATAACGCTTTTTGTGGTTGCCGCAACCTTGCCACCAGTCGGGAACTGAATTTTGTGCTGCAGACCTTCGATGAGTGGCTCGCCCAACACAATGGGCTGTATCCAAGTTTCAAGGCGCAGGTTCTCGTGTTAGTGGGAACCTGCGCCTTGAAACGTTACATCTTACTGAATCCAACACCCAAAGGCGCAAGGTTGTGTGCTTACTTGAATTTCGACTGGGCCTCGGCCAAACCGGTCTTCAGATCGCTCCACATCTTGTCGGCGGTGACCTTAATCTGCTCCCAGGATTCACCGCTCGCCCTGCCGAGCTCTTCCATATTGTCGGTGGCGGCGTACTGCTTGACGCGCAAGGACTGGATCTCCTCCGCCCGCCGGACTCTCATGTCGGCGGTCATGTTGTCCATTTTGGCTTCCAGCAGATTGAGCTGACTGCTCCACTCCCTGAGCTGTGCGTTCATCTTTTCCTTGTATGCCTTGTACATTTCCATGATGTTCTCCTTGGCTACGGGTGGGGCATTATTGGGTCGAGCTAACCACCAGCTTATTAACAACATTCTCGACGCCATCTATTGCTATCGCTCGCGCGCTGGCTTTGTCGCTATTGGCCTGTGAGTCAACCGTCCCGGTCAACGTGACCACACCTCCGACGGTGTCGACACTGATCTGCATCGACTTCAGACCGGGCTCACCGAGGAGCGCGCCTTTGACCTTGGCGGTCACTTCGGTGTCCTCCCAGGATTGGGCGTTTTTGTCACTTTGTTCCGATATCTTGCCCTCATACTCGTTGACGGTTTCGTCGACTTTTTTGCCGGTGTCGCTGACCGCTTCGTCAATTTTCTTGCCGGCCTGTTCGGCCGACCCCGGTTTGTCACATCCGCTCATCCCGAAGGCGAGCAGCATCGAGATGGCAAGGATAGTTTTGCTTGGTTTCATGTGTTGATTTCTCCGGTGCAAGGCTGCCTGGATTAGGCTGCCTAGATTTTGCCGAGCAGAACCAGGATAAGCATGATGATCAGCACCAGTCCGATCAGGCTGCTAGGGGTATAACCCCAGCTCCGGCTGTGCGGCCAGCTTGGAATCGCGCCGATCAATAACAGGACAAGCACGATCAGTAGAATGGTTCCCATGGTCACTTCCTTCGCCTAAGCGTTTCATATGGGGTGATATAAACGACCCATTTCATGGCGATAGTGCGACGAGTCCATCGACCGGGTCTGTTCGCCACCACACAGACCGGGCATGCGTTTTGCTATCGAGCCAAAAAGGAGCCCGAAAGAGTCCTCAATGTGAATTCACAAGATTCTCTTGGTACCATGAACGAGAACCAACGTGAGTCATCAACTGACCTTTGCTGACGACGAGTTCAACGGTAAACGCCGCCAGACCCGCAAAGAAATTTTCCTATCTCGAATGAAGCCGTTGCTCCCTTGCCCCAGGACACCGGCCGTCATTGAGTCCATCTATCCCAGTGACGCCCCCTTTGCTCTATACCTGCCCCTTCTCTGGCCGCGTTTTGGTACCTCTGCGGTTCAGCGGTGGGTTCCTGGCGCCGATTGCCAGTTACCCGCCTCTTCGGCACAAAAGTTGGCCAAGCGCTGCAAGACTTGCTGCACGGCGCTATTAGCCGCCATCACACCGCCATAAGGATTGGCCTCGGCCGCCACCACCGCTTCATCGAATTCGCGCCAGGCCAGAACCTGACGACTGTCGTTATCGACCAGGTAAGCGCTCAGTGTGAAGCGGGTACGGCTGGGCGAATGATCGAACTCATGCTGCAAACGGATGACTTCGACATCGAGGCGCAGCTCGCCGGCCGCCCCGCTGGGGGCCAGAACGACGGCGCGGAAGGCGCCGGTGCCCTCGAGCGCGGCGACGATGCGCGGGGCGAGCATCCTGGCCGGCGTATCGACCCATTCACTGTGCGCGAAATACTCCAGCTGATATGGCTCGCGGACGTAGATGATGTGCTGGCTATCGAAACCGGGCGCTGCACGCGGCGGATTGACGATCAGCGTCGGCGCCCTGTTCGATCTAACCGCCGGCAAGGCGGTCACCGGTGGGACAGGCCCGGCACCGGAAAGCGAATAGAAGGCCGGTGGTGGCTCCTCGGTCGCACCAAACATGCTGCAGGCGCCGAGCAGGGCCAGCAACAGCGCGACGACGACGAGCCTGAACAAGGGTAATCGTGTGTGGCTGATCATGGCTTCCGGCCTCTCTCGGATGCTTCTCCCGGGCCATCCGGCACCGGTTTGCGGCCGAACAGCAGCCCGGAGGGATTGCGCTCGGTCTGTTCGCTGAGACGACGCAGTGAGCTGCTCAGCACGCTGAGCTCGCCGATCAGGCGCTCCAGTTGGGGCAGGGTTTCCGCCGTGAAGCGGTTGATGTCGCTACCGACTGCGTTGATGGTCTTACCAGCGCTGGCGCTGGTGCCGGCGAGTTCATTGCCCATCTTCTCGACGGCGTCGGCCGCCTGGCCAATGTGCTCGATCAACGGCTCGAGTTCGGTGCTCGCCCGCGCACTATTTTTCATTGTCCGAGCGGCATCGATAAGGCCAGCATCGATGCTCTCGTTGCGGGCGGCCAGGGTATGCGCCACCTGGGCGAGATCGGCCAGGGTGCTCTTGAAGGCTGCCTGATTTTCCGGACCGAGCAGGGCGTTGAAGTTGTTCGAGGTACTGTCCAGCTTGGCCAGCACGCTGGTCAGGACGTTCTCTAGGCGTGCGGAGAGCGAGGGCTTGGTGAGGATCTGCGGATAGTCGTCACCGGCCCTGGCCTGTAGCAGGGGCTGATCGTTGGCACCACCGCTCAGTTCGACGTAGGCGATGCCGGTCAGACCTTGCGTCTTGAGGACGGCCACTGTGTCCTGCTTGATCGGCGTGCCGTGATCAAGGGCGAAGAGCAGATTGACCCGCTCGGGATTGACCGGGTCGAGCTGGATCTGCCGCACCTTGCCGACATCGACGCCGTTGTATTTGACCGGCGCATCGATATTGAGGCCGGCGACCGACTCCTCAGAGATCGCGAGATAGAGATCGTATGTCTTCTGGAAGGCGCCGCCCGAGGCGAGCCAAAGTATGACGGCGATCAGCATGGTGCCGAGGATGACGACGAAGCTGCCGACCAGGGTGTAATTGACTTTCGTTTCCATCATGTGGCCCTGCTCTGTTGCTGGGCGGCCCGCCCGCGTGGACCGTCAAAGAATTTCCGGATTGCCGGCAGATCGATGTCCGCCAGCTCGGCCATAGAGCCAACCCCCAGCACCTTGCCATCGCCGAGCACGGCGACGCGGTCGGCCACCTGCCACAGCAGATCGAGGTCATGGGTGATGAGGACGATGGTCAGGCCGAACAGGTCGCGCAGTTTGTGGATCAGCTGGTCAATCTCGCCGGCGCTCTCGGGATCGAGCCCGGCGGTCGGCTCGTCGAGAAAGAGCAGTTCCGGATCCAGGGCCAGGGCGCGAGCGAGTGCGACGCGCTTCATCATGCCGCCGCTCAGCTCGGCCGGATACTGAGCGCCAGCGGCGGGTTCAAGGCCGCTCATCGCCAGTTTCCTGTCGGCGATTTCGTCGATCAGCCCATCGGCCAGCTCGGTGTGCTCGCGCAGCGGCAGGCCGACGTTCTCCCTGGCGGTCAAGGATCCGAACAGGCCGCCACTCTGGAACATGACCCCCCAGCGCTGGCGCAGGGCGAGCGCCGCGGTGTCGGCAATATTGCTCAGATCGACACCCAGCACCTGGATCGAGCCCGATTCGGGTTGCTGGAGCAGGATGATCTCCCGCAGCAGGGTCGACTTGCCCGAGCCCGAGCCGCCGATGAGCGCGAAGATCTCGCCGCGGTCGATGACCAGATCGATCCCGGCATGCACTATGTGCTCACCGAAGCGCGTCTTCAGCTGGCTGATGGCGATGGCCGGGGTGGGGTTGAGAATTTGGCCCTTCATCTCAGAGATCCAGGGCACTGAAGGCGACCGAGAACAGGGCGTCGGCCAGGATCACCAGAAAGATGGAGTGGACGACGCTGCGCGTCGTCTGCCGCCCGACACTGTCGGCCCCGCCATGGGTGCGAAACCCCTGGAAGCAGCCGACCGTCACTATGATGGCGGCAAAGACCGGCGCCTTGCCGATGCCGATCAACAGGTCAGTGACACTGACCGTCTTGACGAAGCGATCGAGGAATTCGGCTATGCCGACGGCCAACTGGACCCGTGCCATCAGCATGCCCCCCAGGACACCGAGCAGATCGGCGAAGACAGTGAGCAGGGGCAGCGCCACCAGCAGGGCGAGCACCTTGGGCAGGACCAGCATGTCGAGCGGCGGTATGCCGATGGTGCGCATGGCATCGATCTCCTCGGTCACCGCCATGGTTCCGATCTGCGCCGCGTAGGCCGACCCCGAGCGACCGGCGACGATGATGGCGGTGATCAAGGGGGCGAACTCGCGCAACATCGAGAGGCCGACCAGATCGGCGACAAAGATGTTGGCGCCGTATTGGCGCAGCTGGTCGGCCCCCTGATAGGCGACGACGATGCCGAGCAGGAAGGAGAGCAGGCCGACGATGGGCAACGCATCGAAACCGGCGCTGCGTATGTTGTAGAGGATGGGGCGCCAGCGAATGCGTGCCGGGTGGGCCAGCCAGCCGCCAAAGGCGATCGTGTATTCGCCGATGAAGGCGAGCAGGGCACGACTCTGTTCCAGGGTGGCGACGGTGCGGCAACCCAGGCTGGCGAGGTGGGAAAGCGCAAGGGGGGGAGCCGGGACAGCTGGTTGCTTGACGTCCAGATCCTGGTCTAGAACCGCGAGTAACAGGGCGAACTCGGGGCGTAACTGGCGCAGTTCGACGCCGGCCGAATCGTCACGCAGACGACGCAGCAGTTTTTGCACGACCCAGGCACCGACCGTATCGAAGGCCTCGATGCCCGAGGCGTCTATGATCCAGTCAGAACCCGCCGGGACCGACAGCGCATCGAGCTCACCGGTGAGCCGGCCTACACCGCGCGCCGTCCACGCACCCGATAGCACCAGTGCCTGCGGTGTCGTTTGGGTGATGGCAGCCGGTGCGGTCGTAGTCAGGATCATGGTCCGCCCGCCTGTTGATAGCTTGAGTGACCCGAACAGGCGACGCGCCAACGCGCCACCATAGATGGATTGACTCGCCTGAGCAAAGGACCCGCCGACACGCCACGGTCAGCGGACCTACTGCACGAGATAGCTGTGGATAGCAGCCCTTGCCTATTGGTCGACCTCGACCCTGATGTCATGTTTGACAGAGGTCACCCCCTCGACGCCCTCGGCAATCGAGACGGCCTTGTCCACCGCCGCCTGATCCGCCGCGCCACCGCTCAGGACAACCGCCCCGGCCTGGTCGGTATCGACATGGATATTGACCAGGCTGGAGATTTGATCGGCGGCCAACTCGGCCTTGATCTTGGTGGTGATGACCGAATCCTCGACATATTCCATTGCCGTCGATTCGGTTGTCATCGACGCCGCAGCATCGGCACCATAGGAGGTCTCGGCGGCATGGCCAGCTACCGGTAGCAGCAGGCCGGCTAGGAGCAAGGGGGCTCTGAGTTTGTGGTTCATGATGGATCCTTCCCTGAAGGTTGAAAAGCGCGCGCCCGGCAGCACCAATGCAATCCGTTCACCGTGATGAAGGTTTAACACGAGGCTGCGCTAAGTTCTGTACGGCATCGTACATAACTCTGGCTGTGGGGGAGAACGCATGGCGTTATGACCCACCATTAAGAGCTGCTACCCGACAAGCGCGTTTTACACTGGCGAGTGAGATCCCAAAGTGTTCGGCGGTCAATTTAATGCTTGCTGAGTTCTCTTTACGCCAGGTAGCGACGGCAGCATCGTCAATTATCTTTTCGCGTCCGAGCGTCTTGCCCTCTGCCTTCGCCTTGGCAATCCCGGCCATCTGACGGGTTTTGATGTTCGAGCGCTCCAGCTCTGCAACAGCGGCCAACATGGTGAGCATGGCTTTGCCGATGGGCGTGGACAGGTCAAATCCCTCCCGCAGACTGATGATTGAAACACCCTTACCCTGCAGTGCCTCAACCGTATTCAATACGTCGATGGTATTGCGCCCAAGGCGGTCGACAGCGGGAACGATCAGCGTGTCACCCTTGCGTATGAACTTGAACAGCTCGGCGAATCCTGGACGCTGTAGCGCCTTCACTGCCCCAGATACACCCTCGTCAGCAAACCAGGTCTCTACCTTGTGAGTCTGCTCAATGCTGTGACGCTGCGCTCCAATGCTCTGCTCGCCCGTACTTACCCTGAGATACCCTATCACCGCCATGGTATGTCCCTTTGCTTGGCTCATAATCTATGGCTCTAAATGTAGGGGTGGCTCATATAAAAAACAACACTATTGAGCTAGTGGTTTGGGAGGAGTGGCTGACTGGGTCAAAAGGTACACGTTGCGAGCCACTACAAAGCGGCAAAGAGGACCAAGGCAGTTCTAGCCTAACCAATTAAGTTGCTCGCTATCCATTTCTGGTTCATGTCAAATGGTTGGAGCCTAAAGCAAGTCACGCCAGATCCCATCGGACTCGATCAACCTAACAAGAGCTTGCGCACTGAATCCGTCGGCATACAGTGTCTCCTCCTCGATCTCAACCTCAGCCTCGCCCATCTGTTCAAACGAGCGCAGATAATGCGGTTCATCGCGCAAAGCGATCTCCATGATCTCGCGGGAGACGACGTGGAAACCATCGACGACCTCACCATCAAATTCAATCGAAGTATCCACAACCCAGGCATGCAGGGCTGGCAGATGACTGAAATCACTCAGCAATAGAGCTGAACGCAACCCTTGGTCATTTAGCAAGGCTTGAAGCACAACCGGTTGCTTGCGCTTTAACTGCCTCGCCGCCTTGCGCAGGGTATTGGTTCGATGCAGCCAGACGTCATGACGAGTTGAACGGATGAAGCCCGACTTGACCTCCAGCAGCAACACTACCCCATCCAAGTGACAGAGCAGGTCCACCTCACCAGCATCGCGCTCGTCACTCAATGGTGGTTGGTAGCCCACGACGACGCTGAACCCCCTCTGCCTTAGCGCTTCGGCGAGGGTGTGTTCAATACGCTCCGTTTCACTGCGCAAAGCTGGCCGGCGTTGTTCAACACGACGCAGGTTATTCACCGCAGCGGTCAGATTGTTCTGTTGACCGGCAACCCAGGGAAACTGAAAGCTGTAGCGTCCAATCTTGTAGAAGGGCCGCTCGTACAGTCGTGGTGACGGCATGTTAGGTGCTTGCCTCATCTGCGCGGATAGAGCCTGCAGATCACTGGTCCAGAACTTCAGGATGGCACTGGCCGCTTCGGTGTCGCCCTTGGGATGCTCAGGACTGACGGTCCAACCACAAATACGACGGACCTTCTCTTCCGGTTCCGACCAAGTTATTGGAAAGCGATTCTCGCCTTGCATAAGCCCTTCCAGAGCTAATTGACCAAGGGCTTTCGCTGCTACACCTGAGTCGTCCATATAGCGAAGAAAAGGATGAAGAAACGCCTGCTCAAAAAACACTGTAGTCAGCTCACTGGCTAATATCGTGTGGTGCAGGGCTACCTCCGTTCCGTCGTTCAGTCTGACCCGCTCACCCAGACCGAAAATCGTCTGCAGGTAAAGCTGACTACGGATGGCCTTGATGCAGGCCAGCTGATTCGCCTCGTGGTTTTCTGGTCTACCGATGATCCTGCCAGCCATGTCCGAAGCTGCAAACTGGTCAATGGCACGGTACATCCAGTAGTGCCAAAGCAATCGGCTTTTTCGCTCGGTACGCTGCCAGCGCTGTGAGCCCGTATCTATTTTGTTGAAGATGACCGGTTGTCCCGGTTTGAGCTGGTAACCGCAATCACTGTCAAAACAGAACCAATTGATGGAATTCTCGTAGTCGATTCGCTCGCGCATAGCGGCAATAAGCAAGGCGACCGATTCGAGGTTGGCAACATTCTCTCGCCCCACACCTGACTGTGGAAAAAGGATTGGCGACAAATGACGCTTGAGAGAGCTGCCGAGAGCTTCCTCTGTCAGTTGAAAATCACGCTCAGAGCAATTAGACAGCTTGCGCGCGATGAGCCGATCATAGACATCCCAATCTTCCGCAGAACTGTCTCTACCCTTAGCGGCGCCAAGTTGCCCATAAGCGATCACGCTCAAATAGGAAAGCAGCTCTAGCAACGAAAGCGACTTCAAGTGGGTCTCAGCCAGTGCAATTGCTTCGTCGAATGGTTCGAGTTGCTCAAGTAAGCGATCACAGACGCCGAAAAATTCGCACCAATCCTCGCTGACGAGATTGTCCCGGAGATGCCGCCAGAGCGCTGAATCGGTGCGCGTAAAAAGCTTCGAATAGCGAATTGCCCAGCGAAGAATTCCAGGATGACAAACGGCCAGATGATCTAGCAACGCAGTACTGATCGCATCCTCACAATGCAAAATACGCCCTAATGCCAAGCTTGCCAGCTGAGCACCTTCCAAGTTCGCTGGCTCCCACCAGAAGGTCGCGGCAGCTAGTCCGGCAGCACGATTGCGCGCGGTATATTTGCCACTCGGACGTTGATCCAAAAAGGCGTGCAGGCACTCATCAAGTGCTACGAATGGGGCAAGCTGCTGCGCATATCCAGCAAAGAGAATTTGGTAAAATTCCTGGCATTGCCGCTCCTGGCCCTGCATATCTGGTGATCCTTTTCCAGCCGTTGAACCTTGATATTCAAAGATATTGAAATTAACCATTCATTTGAGACCCACGGCGAGTCGGGCAATCTGTATGGAAGGAAATAGTTAACACGTTTCCCTGAAGGGGGGAATAACGGATAAGGAGCCAAGAGCTAGCGATTGCAGATATGGTAAACAGGGCAGCAAATCAAAATGCCCCACAAATGCCCCACAGAACAGGGGGACCGGAAAAGCACAAGGGCCTAGCCGAAGCTAAGCCCTTGTTGAATGTGGTCGGTGTGAGAGGATTCGAACCTCCGACCCCTTCGTCCCGAACGAGATTGCATCACTGGATACACCGATGAAATCACTGGTCTACATTGTTACAATCTAGGCGCCTGTTGTGATCGGTACTCGTCTTTAAGTACATCAATCTGAGTAACGTCTCGGCCAATAACTGGTTGTGGTAGTAACCGTAGAGTTCCCGCTTATTTCTTGCTTCGGGATGGTCGACGTGCCGCACCGGGGGTCATCGGCATCAACCAGCGCTACATAAGTCAAATTAATACTTACTTTTAGTTGCTTATCGGGATCTAGACATTGCTCGAGACGAGCCAGGCGGCCGGACAAAGTGCGACTATTCATACATTCCCCTTTTGCAGTAAAGATTCTTCAAGTACAGCTAACCGTTCTTCTACGTCATGCAGGCTGCGAATCTTGAGAGCTAACAGTTCGGCATCGATAGAACCCTCAGGAGTAACAGGTTTAAGCGTTGGATATGCCCGCTCGATAACCAACTTCACGGCATGAATATCCCCTGCATCAACCGCAAGCCTGAGTTGCTTGAGTGCCTCGGCGGTGAGCGTGGCCGGTAACTGATTGCGCTTGCCAAGTGCGCCTTTGGGTCGACCCGCAGCGTTACCAGACTTCCCATGTTGATATTTCATGTTTCACTCCTGACACCTGATACATTGCAGCTGGATGCTGTGCATTTACACAGCAGCTTCTGTTAATTCTCTGTTTTTTACAGGCTTCAGCTCCTATTACCCGAAGTTAAATTGACCTGGGTCCACCCAGCTCCGAAATAGTGGAGAGATACCCACAAGGCATAACGACACCTCCCGCACATCCAACTCAATATCCATTTTGACTCGGTTTATTACTTTCCCCCTTTCGGCTTGAACAGAGCCCTCAAATTCTCTACGCCCTTCAGCCCGGCCTTCTGGTTGTCCTCTGGGCTGCGCTGGATATTGGCACCAGTCGGCAGCCCCTTATGCAGTTCTGCCTCAAGGTCCTCACCGGCCATTACCCGGTGTACAAACTGGATATACGCCTGTTCGAACACCGGGCGGTACGCATCAAGGCTGAGGGTCTTCCTTTCCCAGTTCGTCGCCATAGCCGCGCGCTTCACCACCGGGTGCGAGTAGCGTTGACAGCGAACTTCCCGCAGTGCCTGCTCGATATTAGGCAGCCCCAGATCCTCCGGAGTGATCTGACACCACTGGATAAACTGACCGGGAGAAGGGAAAAACGGGCAATCCTTGCTACGCGCCACCCTCATACCCTGGCTAAGTTGTTGGTGGCTGGTGCAATTCACCTCCACCAGCGCCTTGGTCCACACCGCCAATACCCCCTGCTGCATCTCGGGTGTCGGGAAGGCTTGTTTCCAGGCGGGGAAGATAAGCTTGAGCTGATCCAACAACTTAGAAACCACTTGAGTGTCGCGCTCCGTCACACGGGGCGCAGTGGGCTTCACAGGAGGTAATGCCGACCCATCGCTGGGCAGCTTCGCCAAAACTTCAGTAAGAGATTTCATGGTCATTAGAACAACCCCTCGAGTAAGTTATTGAGTTTTTCGGCATTCATGGTCTTGGTCAGATCCCACTCCACACCACGGGGTACAGAGCGGTTTGCGAGAGTACTGCTGCCCCGGTCTTGACACCGACTCAGCCATGAATTGATAAACCGCGTGATGCCCGCCTTCGTCTTACGCTTGGTTGGATTGGCCAACAGCCAGCCGCACATAGCCCGCAGCTCCTGCACCGAGTCCACCCCCGGGTACAGAGTCTGCATCTGGGCAGTGAACTCTGCCGTCACCGGATACGTAGCACCAGTGTTGAGCAGCAGCTCGATGATGACGGGCTCTTCAGGGATAGTCGGTACGGTAGGAGGAGTACGCTCAGAGGCTGCAGGTGCGGGTTGGGCTAATTGGTTAACAGGCGAGAGGACAGGAAGAGAAACAATTGTCCCTTCGACCATCACCTGCGTGGAGTCCGCTGTTGCGGGCACCACGCTAGTGTTTTCTGTTTTTGTCTTTTGATTAGTGTCTTTTGTGTTTCCCTGTTTCGGGGAAGTACCTTTCCCCAACTCAGGGAAACGACCTTTCCCTGTTTCGGGGAAGTACCTTTCCCCAACTCAGGGAAACGACCTTTCCCTGTTTCGGGGAACTCTTCCACAAAACGGGGAAGCTTGCATTCCCACTCAGAAAGGACCTTATTAATACCAATTTGATGTCCCTTCCTCACCAGTACCCCCATTGTCAGCAACTGATTCTTGGCCGTGCTCACCCTGGTCTCCGGCAACCCGGTGAGGGCAGCCAATTGCCCGTTGCTAATCCAATCGTAGGGCTGGTTAAACCCATCGGTTTTGCGGATCACAGCCAGCGCCACCTTGAACTGATGTTTGGTCAAATTGGCCGCTACCAGCGCATCAAGCAGTTGATTGGCAATGCGGGTAAAACCTTCCCCACAATCGGCCATCTTCAACATGCCACTAGTCACTTGCATATTAGGCAACCTCACCGGTGTGGTGAGCAGTGCGACGGGCCAGGAATTCGGCCAGATCACTGATCCGGTATTTGACCAGACGACCGACCTTGAGATAGGGCAGGTTGTAACGGCCGGTAGAACGCCAGACGGCCAACGTCGATACCTTCACAGCAAGGACCTCAGCGGCAAGTTTGTCGCCAACGTTAACGGGAGGATTTTTGGGATCAAAACCGAGTTGCGCGGCAATCTCAGCCTTGAGATTGGCAATATCGGTGGAGGGGGGAGTGTGCATGAAACTAACCTCGTTCAGTTTGATATGACGGGGTTAGGTTAGGTATTGGAGAGACTCGATTACAGACCACTCTCCGCGGAAACTGTACATCCTCCGCGGAGAGTGTAAACCGATGTAGAGATCACCTTCCGACCAAAAGTGTCTCCAACGAAGCCATTTAAATCTGAACTTCTACATTTCGATTGATTGAAGTGGCTTCGCCGCATTTTAGCGCTTGGCCTTCTTATAATCGGAAAGCCACTTGCACAGGACCCTCTCTGTTACCCCATATGTTATGTGGTTACGACGGGCAAACTCGCTCATATTGATGAGACCACTCTTGTCCCAGTCCTGCAGGGCCTCAGCCTTCCGGTCTCGGTTAGCTTTATGGTTTTCATCGTTAGCCTTTTTTGACCCTCGCTGTAATGCCCCATCAACTCCCGATTTTATAATGCTTGCCATATGGCTCACCAGAGTCTTAACTCTTAATGAAAGCAGATTATTTTGCTCTGCAAGAGAACGGTAATGATCATTGCTGCTATGAAACCCCCTATCTATTGCAGGTTCACGGTTCAGGAGGTCAACATAGAGCATATTCTGCGCAGCGATCTCCGCTACTTGGTCCGGGGTGTAGATCCTCTGAAGCTCCTCGGCCAATGCACTTGTTTGTTTGTGGTATTCTTCCTCGGAAGTGATCTCTTTCCCAAACTTCCAGCTTTGTTCATCCATCAATCTCTCCTTGTGTACCACCGAATTTGATGACCAACGAGGCAGGAGGGAACTCTGTTATTTGCCCATCGGGCTAGGCTGGCCACTGCTTACTTGGGTTCTGGTTCCCCCGGTCTCACGCAAATTGCTGCGGATCGAACTACTGCCGACGTTTGATGGTTGCCCCTTCGGCTGATTGCTTGATCCCAGCCGCCTCCATCATTGCGTTTGTTGCCGTCTCAACGGACTGGCGCACGGGGTCAAGATCCAGACGGGCGTAGATTGTCGTTGCCTGATGTGTTTTGTGGTTAAGTGACTTGCCAATAATTGACAGCGAAGCGCCAGTCTTGGCCTGCCAGCTCCCCAGGGTACGGCGTAGATCGTGTATACGCAGGTCAGCCATGTCATAGGTCGCAGGGTCTATTCCAACCTCATCGGCCAACGCGCGATAACATCTCTCAGCGACAACTGGCGCTTGGGCTATTTGCAATTCCGCCTGTTGGCGCTCCTCACTGGTGAGCTTGCCCAGCGCATCCAGATGGTCGAGCAGACGGCGCAGGCTGGCGCGAATTAAAATTGCCGTCCATGCCTTTTTCGGTTCGACCAAATGCCCTGTTTTGCCCTCGCCGGGAAACACGAAAGAGGCGTGCCCGGTTGTATGCTTGCGGTTAGCGAGAACCGTTACTGCCTCGGGTGATAGAGTGACGTTCTGTGGGGTGCCGTTCTTGGTCATACCGATCCGCCAGATGCGGGCATCAAGGTCGATATCGCGCCAAACCATCTCCTGTACGTTGGAGCGTCTGGCGCCTGTCAGCAGCGACAACCAAAAGAAGTCGGCAAGACTCGATTCGTTGATGGCAGCAAACAGGTATGGTAGTTCGGACGCTTGAACAAAACGATCGCGTGAAGGCGCCGGATTTTTTTGTATGCGGCTTGCCGGATTGGTACCGCTGAATATCTCCAGGTCGGCGGCGAAGTTGAACACCGACGAAACGATGGCGAGCGCCCGGTCGGCCTGGGCTGCACTTTTCTTCGTGGTTTTGGTGTGGATTGCCTTGATATCTGAGCGAGTGATTTGCGACAACTTCTTCGACTTAATCGGCTCCAGATACATGCGCAGGGTGTCGCTATAGTCACGCTTGGTGCGCTCACCGATGGGAGTTCCATCGCGCTTGCGCTTCTCGACCAAGAACCGCTCGAACATCTCAGTAAAACTTGGCTCTTCCCTAATTGCACGACGAGCAGCGGCGGGGTTCGCACCGGTGGCAAACTCGCCAAGAATCTTCTGCGCCTCGTTACGGGCTTGTTCGACTGTCATTTCGGGGAAAGAACCGAGCTTGATCCAAGCAATCGAGGCACCGGCACGCTTTACAACGTAGAAGGAGCGAGCGCCCGCTGCGGTGATCCGCATTGCCAGCTTTGGAACTACAGTATCGTATACTGCTAAGCGCTTTCCCTGCTCAGGTGGCGTGAGTGACGATAGGTCCGTTTTGGTGAATCTAAACCTTTCCATGATCCTGCCTATCTCCCTCAGGCTAACACCGGGCTAACACGGGCGAACAAATCTGGACTATTTCCGTGTTAGCCCAGAAAGCAAGATTAGGCCTAACGCATTATTTTGTATAGAGTCGCATAGGGTAATAAATGCGAGGGTATCCATACACTCTCTCATTCGTAATGCGAAGGTCGTAGGTTCGACTCCTATTACCGGCACCAGATAAAACAAAGGGTTAACTTCATCGAGAAGTTAACCCTTTGTGCTTCTTGTCATTTGGGCCCAGCCAGGGATCCCGGATTAATCACGCCAGAGCCCAACCCCCCTTCACATGCCTGTTATGGCCTGCTCTTCCATGGGATCCCTGACAGGCCAACTGGGACAACGGTTAAGGAATGAGGTCCCCATAGGCGGCCAGCTCCAGCATAACGGCACCTGGCCGGGATTTTTCATCCAAGACGCCTCTTACTGCACCGCATAGATCTGGTCGAATACCCCACCCTCCTTGAAGTGAGTGCGCTGGATCAGCGGCCACTCACCGAAAGTCTTCACCACGTTGAGGAAGCTGACCTGCGGGAAGCGGTCGGCAAATTCGGCGAGGATCGCCGGGTTGCGCGGGCGCAGGTAGTTGTTGGCGGCGATGCGCTGGCCTTCGTCAGACCACAGGTATTTCAGATAGGCCTCGGCCTCCTTGCGGGTGCCCTGCTTGTCGACGACCTTGTCGACCACTGCCACCGGAAGCTCGGCCACGGCGGTGACACTCGGGTAGACCACCTCGAAGTTGCCACGGCCGAACTCGCGGGCGATCATCTCGGCTTCGTTCTCGAAGGTGATCAGCACGTCGCCTATCCGGTTCTGGATGAAAGTAGTGGTGGCGGCGCGGCCACCGGTGTCGAGCACAGGGACTTGCTTGAACAGCTTGCCGACGAACTCCTTGGCCGCTTTCTCATCGCCCCCCTTCTCCAGTACATAGCCCCAGGCCGACAGGTAGGTATAGCGGCCATTACCCGAGGTCTTGGGGTTGGGCACTATCACCCGCACGCCCTCTTTGAGCAAATCGGGCCAGTCCTTCAAGCCCTTGGGGTTGCCCTTGCGCACGATGAACACGGTGGCCGAGGTGAAGGGCGCGCTGTTGTCCGGCAGTAGGGTCGCCCAATCTTTCGGCACCAGGCCGCCATGCTCGGCGAGGGCGTTGATGTCGGTGGCCATGTTCATAGTGATAACGTCAGCGGGCAGGCCCTCGATGACGGCGCGCGCCTGCTTGCTCGAGCCGCCGTGGGACATATTGATCTGCAGCGGCTGACCGCCTTCTGCCTGCCAGTGTTTCTGGAAGGCTGCGTTGTAGTCCTTGTAGAAGTCACGCATCACGTCGTAGGAGGCGTTGAGCAGGGTAGCAGCCTGGGCCAGTGGAGCGAGGGCCAGGCCTGCGGCGAGCAGGGTGGCGGGCAGTAGTCGTTTCATTGCACGTCCTTGGAATGAGTGTCGAGTGACCAACTATATGATTCCCTCAATTATTCTTTGAAAGAATAATAAGTTCGCAGCTTATGCAATTTGTGGCATGACTCTGGCTGGGTTCAGTGGATGAGATGGATGGTGGCAGTGATTAGGCTACCGGTTTTCGCAGCTAGATGAAGGCAGGAGAGGCTGATGCATATCATCGGTAGCACTTGTGCTGGCTGATCCCATGTTTGGCGAGTAAATCTCTAACTCTCCCATATGGGTTGGTGTCATCACATATAAAAACAGGGCGAACCCAATGGTTCGCCCTGTTGCTGCCACTGTGTCAACGACTGGAGAGAGACTAGCCCTGCCCTTCAGCTGCCGATGGGGCTTCCTTGGGGGCCTGCCAGCCACCGCCGACCGCCTTGTAGAGCGCGACCTGGTTGCTGAGTTGGGCCAAGCGGGTGCTGATGAGCCCCTGCCGCGCGCTGAATAGAGATCGCTGGGCATCGAGGCGGGTCAGATAGCTGTCCACCCCCTGCTCATAGCGGAACTCCGCCAGCTTGAAGTAGGTCTGGTTCGCATCCACCAGATCCTGCTGGGCCTGCAGCTGTTGCTGATAATCGGCCTGGGCGCCCAGAGTATCGGCAACCTCCTTGAAGGCGGTCTGGATGCTCTTCTCGTAGCTCGCCACCGCCTGCTTGGTACCCACTTCGGCCACGTCCAGATCGGCCACCCGCTTGCCACCGTCGAAGATGGGCAGGTTGATCTGGGGCATGAAGGTCCAGGTGCCGGTGCCGCCGTCAAACAAGCCACTCAGCTGGTTGCTGGCGGTGCCCGCCGTCGCGGTGAGCGAGATGGTCGGGAAGAAGGCCGCGCGGGCCGCACCTATATTGGCATTGGCCGCCTTCAGGCTGTGCTCCGCCGCCAGGATGTCCGGCCGCTGTTGCAACAGGCTGGAGGGGGCGCCCACCGGGATGGCCGCCAGTTGCACCTCATCCAGGGTCTTGGGTTGCCCTTCCAGCACCGGCACCTCGGTGCCGAGCAGCAGGGCCAGGCCATTTCTGTCCTGTTTCACCTGGCGCTGGTATTGCGCCTGGCTGACCCTGGCATTCTCGAGCGCGGTGCGTCCCTGCGCCAGCTCCATCTCGGAGGCGGCCCCCAACCGATATTTGTGCTGGGTCAGGGCGTAGCTCTCCTGCTCGGTGGCCAAGGTCGCCTGGCTCAGGGCCAGCAACTCCTGATCCGCCAGCAGGGTGAAATAGGCATTCGCCACCGAGGCGACCAGCGCGATCTGGGTGCTGCGCTGAGTCTCGATTTGCGCCAGATAATTCTCCAGCGCCTGATCTTTCAGGCTCTGGATCCGGCCAAACAGGTCCAGCTCGTAGGCGGTGATGCCGATGTCGGCGCCGTACTGGCTGCTGATCCTGCCCTGCCCCGTAGCGCTGAGATCGTCGGATCCCTGCTGACGGGTGCCAGAGCCGCTGGCGGCCAGGGTCGGCAACTGGGCCGCCCGCTGGATCCGGTATCTGGCCTCATAGGCCTCGACGTTGAGAGCCGCGAGCCGCAGATCCCGGTTGTTGTCGAGCGCAGTGCCGATCAGCTTCTGCAGGGCCGGATCGAGGAACTGTTGCTGCCAGGGGGCGGTATCCCCCTTGGCGGCGAGGTTGTCCTGCCAGGAGGCGCCTTGCGGCAGCTCCGGGCGCTGGTAGTCGGGGGCCATGGAGCAGGCCCCCAGCAGCAGGGTCACGCTCAGGGCGACCAGGGTCTTAGTCATGTTTGATCTCCTTGGCATGAGCCACGCGCTCTTCGGCGGACTGGTGCTTGGTGAAGTAACGCATCACCAGCACGAAGAACAGCGGCACGAAGAAGATGGCCAGCACGGTCGCACTGATCATCCCCCCCATCACGCCGGTACCGATGGCGTTACGGCTGCTGGCGCCGGCGCCCGAGCTGATGACCAGCGGCAGCACGCCGAGGATGAAGGCGAGCGAGGTCATCAGGATCGGACGCAGGCGCAGGCGCGCCGCCTCGACCACGGCTTCCCCCAGCCCCATGCCTTTGTCATAGAGCTCCTTGGCAAATTCCACGATCAGGATCGCGTTCTTGGCCGAGAGCCCTATGGTGGTGAGCAGGCCCACCTGGAAGTAGACGTCGTTCTCCAGGCCCCGCATGGTCGCCGCCAGGATGGCACCCAGTACCCCGAGCGGCACCACCAGCATGACCGAGAACGGAATACTCCAGCTCTCATAGAGCGCCGCCAGACAGAGGAACACCACCAGCAGGGAGATGGCGTACAGCGCCGGCGCCTGGGAACCCGCCTGACGCTCCTGGAAGGAGAGACCGGTCCACTCGATGCCAACCCCTTCCGGCAGTTGTTTCACCATCTGCTCGATGGCTGCCATGGCGTCACCTGTACTCTTGCCGGGGGCCGCCTCGCCGACGATCTCCATGGCGGAGACGCCGTTGTAGCGCTCGAGACGAGGTGAACCAAAGCTCCAGTCGGTGCTGGCGAAGGCGGAGAAAGGCACCATCTGACCCGCACTGTTGCGCACATACCACAGCTTGAGATCTTCCGGGTTCATCCGGAATTGGGCATCCGCCTGCAGATAGACCTTCTTGACCCGGCTGCGATCGACGAAGTCGTTCACATAGGACGAGCCCCAGGCCGCCGACAGGGTGTTGTTGATGTCGGTGATGGAGAGGCCCTGGGCCAGCGCCTTCTCGTAGTCGATCTTGATGTCGAGCTGGGGCGTGTCTTCCATCCCGTTCGGGCGTACCCGCACCAGGTTGGGATCCTGCGCCGCCATGCCGAGCAGCTGGTTACGGGCTTGCATCAGCTTCTCGTGGCCAAGGCCGCCGCGATCTTGCAAGAAGAAGTCAAAACCGGTGGCGGTACCGAGCTCCGGGATCGGAGGCAGGTTGAAGGCGAAGACCTGGGCCTCCTTGATGCTGAACAGGTAGCCCATGGCGCGGCCTATGATGGCGTTGGCACTGCGCTCCTCCCCTTTACGCTCGCTCCAGTCCTTGAGTTTGATGAAGGCCATGCCGCTGTTCTGACCGCTACCGGCGAAGCTGAAGCCCGCCACCGTCAGCACGGAATCGACATTGTCCTTCTCGGTCTCGAGGAAGTAGTCGCGCATCTGCGCCAGCACCACCTCGGTACGCTCCTTGGTCGCCCCGACCGGCAGTTGCACCATGGACATGATGACCCCCTGATCCTCTTCCGGCAGGAAGGAGGTGGGCAGTCGCATGAACAGGATGGCCAGCACCGCCAGCATGGCGACATAGATGACGCTGTAGCGGGTACCCTGCTTGATCACCTTGCGCACGCTGCTCTGGTAGCGGTTGGCGCTGGCGTCGAAGAAGCGGTTGAACCAGCCAAAGAAGCCGCGCTTGGCGCCAAACTCGCCATGTTGCATCGGCTTGAGCAGGGTGGCACACAGGGCCGGCGTCAGGATCAGCGCCACCAGCACCGAGAGCACCATGGCCGAGACGATGGTCAGGGAGAACTGGCGATAGATGGCACCGGTCGAGCCGCCGAAGAAGGCCATGGGCACGAACACCGCCGACAGCACCAGGGCGATCCCCACCAGGGCGCCGGTGATCTGGGTCATGGACTTGCGGGTGGCTTCCAGCGGGGAGAGTCCCTCCTCGCTCATCAGCCGCTCCACGTTCTCCACCACGACGATGGCGTCATCCACCAGCAAGCCGATGGCCAGCACCAGGCCGAACATGGTCAGGGTGTTGATGGAGAAGCCAAACGCCGCCATGACGCCGAAGGTTCCGAGCAGCACCACGGGCACCGCGATGGTCGGGATCAAGGTCGCCCGGAAGTTCTGCAAGAACAGATACATGACGCAGAACACCAGGAAGATGGCCTCCACCAGGGTCTGCACCACCTCCTCGATGGAGATCTTCACGAAGGGCGTGGTGTCGTAGGGGTAGACGATCTTCATGTTGGCCGGGAAGTACTCGGAGAGTTCACCCAGCTTGGTGCGCACCTCGGCGGCGGTGTTGAGGGCGTTGGCCCCGGTCGCCAGCTTGATGGCGAGCGCCGCCGTGGCCTGACCGTTGTAGAGCGCCGAGGCGTCGTAGCTCTCACCGGCGAGCTCGACCCGAGCCACGTCTTTGAGCAGCACCTTGGAGCCGTCCTGGTTCACCCGCAGCAGGATGTTATTGAACTCCTCCGGGGTGGAGAGGCGGGTCTGCCCCATGATGGTGGCGGTAAATTGCTGATCGCTCACCGCAGGAGTGCCCCCCAGCTTGCCGAACGCCACCTGGGTATTCTGCGCCTTGATGGCGGCCTGAATGTCCCCTGGGGTCATCTGCACCCGGTTGAGCTTGTGCGGATCCAGCCAGATACGCATGGAGTACTGGCTGCCGAACAGGGTGATGTCACCCACCCCGTCCAGACGGCTCAGGGGCTCCTTGATGTTGCTCACCACGTAGTCGGCGAGGTCATCGTTGGTCATGCTGCCATCGCTGGAGATGAAGGCGGCCACCATCAGGAAGCTGCTGGAGGTCTTCTGAACCCGGATCCCCTGCTGTTGTACTTCCTGGGGCAGCAGCGACATGGCCTGCTGCAGCTTGTTTTGCACCTGCACCTGGGCGATGTCGGGGTCTGTCCCCGGCTGGAAGGTGAGGGTCACGCTGACGTTGCCGGAAGAATCAGATTGAGCGGACATGTAGAGCAGGTGATCCAGCCCCGTCATGTTCTGCTCGATGATCTGGGTCACCGAGTCTTCCACGGTTTTAGCGGAGGCGCCCGGGTAGCTGGCGGAGATGCCAACGGCGGGCGGGGCTATGGTCGGGTACTGGGCGACCGGCAAGCCGATGATCGCCATGGTCCCGGCCAGCATGATCACCAGGGCAATCACCCAGGCGAAAATGGGTCTGTCTATGAAAAATCGTGCCATGAGGCGACTACTCCATCCTTACTTGTTGGCCGGGGTCTGCTGGGCATTATTGGCGGCGGCGTTGTCGCTCTTGCGTTCAGCGGGCGCGACCTGGGCACCGGGTTTGACCTTCTGCAGACCGGCAACGATCACCTTCTCGCCAGCATTGAGACCGGACTCCACCACCCAGCTGTCGCCGACGACGCGGCTGAGTTGCACGTTGCGCAGCTCGACCTTGTTGTCCGCGGTCACCACCATGACGGTGGCGCCCCCGTTCGGGGTACGGGTCACGGCGGTTTGTGGCACCAGCAGCCCCTCGGGACGCTCACCCTCTTGCAGGGTCGCGCGCATGAACATGCCGGGCAGCAGCAGTCGATCCGGGTTCGGCACTATCACCCGCAGGGTCACCATGCCGGTGGTCTCGTCCACGGTCACATCGGAGAACTGCAATGCACCCTGCTCGCCGTACTGGCTGCCATCTTCCAGCTGGAAGCTGACCTTGGCGCCATCCTGCTGACCCTGGGTCAGCTTGCCGGCGGCGACCTGGCGCTTGAGGCGTAGCAGATCGGCGGTGGACTGGCGCACATCCACATACATGGGATCGAGCTGCGAGATGGTGGTGAGGCTGTCGGCCTGCTGGGCGGTGACCAGGGCACCCTCGGTCACCGCAGACTTGCCGATGCGACCACTGATGGGAGCTGTGATGCGGGTATAGGCCAGGTTGATGTTGGCGCTCTGCAAGGCGGCCTTGGCGGCCCCTATCTCGGCGACCTGCTGCTTCCAGGCGGCGTCGGCGTCGTCATATTCCTGGCGGCTGATGGCCTTGACCTTCACCAGCTCGGCATAACGCTGGGCCTTGAGGCGGGCGCTGCGCTCGTTGGCTTCGGCCTTGGCAAGATTCGCCTTGGCCGAGGCGACGGCGGCCTGATAGACGGCGGGATCGATCTGGTACAACAGCTGACCGGCCTTGACGTCGCTGCCCTCGGTGAACAGGCGCTTGAGGATGATGCCATTAACCTGGGGACGCACCTCGGCGACGCGCAGGGGGGCGGTGCGGCCGGTGAGTTCGGACATGAGTTGCAGCGGGGCGGTATGGAGGGTCACCACGTCCACGGCGGCAGGGGGCATCTCCCCCATGGCCTGCTGGGCTTCTCCCTTGTCGCCACAACCGGACAGCAGACCGCTTGCCAGCAGGGCAAGGCCCACTGAACGTGCGAGAATATGTTTATGCATGAGATTTCTAAGCCTCTGTTTCAAATGTTTCAAACAAAAAAGTCAATAAAACCACAGGGTTTATGGGGTCCCTGTTGGTAAAAGCGTAAAGATGAGGCAATATACATACATTCATAAATGTATGTAAGAAACTTTTGACCCTTTTAGACAGGAATGGATCCGATGGCCAGACGAACCAAAGAAGAAGCGCAGCAGACCCGCTGCCACATCATGAGCACGGCCCTGAATCTGTTCTGCCAACAGGGGTTGGCCAAGACCAGCCTGACCGATATCGCCAACGCCGCCGAGCTGACCCGGGGTGCCATCTACTGGCATTTCAAGAACAAGGAGGAGCTGTTTATCTCCCTGTGGGAGGAGCTCTGCTCTCCCCTATCCCACCAGCTCGACGCCTGTGTCGATGAGCAGGAGCCGGATCCCCTCGGCAAGCTGCGGGTCTTCCTCAAAGACGTGATGTACAAGATAAGCCTCGAACCCGCCCATCAGCAGATGTTCACCATCATGTTCAATCTGGAGTCGCTGGAAGGAGAAGCCAGCGCCCTGCGCGAGCACATGCGCGCCCAGTCCCTCAACTTCTTTCAGGATCTGGAGCTCACCCTGGCCAATGCGGTGCGCCTCGGCCAGTTGCCGGCGGACCTCGATCTGCGCAGGGGCGCGACTCTGATGCACTGCACCCTGGACGGCTACATCATCAACTGGCTGCACTTCCCGGAGCGCATCAACCTGATCCGGGATGCCGACTTCCTGCTCGACACCCTGTTCGCCCTCATCGCCCAGCCGCAGGGTCCGGCGGTGCGGCGCAGCTAAAGTGAAGCGGGTCAGTAACCTGGCCCGCCCTGCCCTTCGGCGCCATCCAGCTGGCATGCCATGGGACCTTGGCCCGACGCAGGCCAGGATCGGCGATCAAGTGGGCGACAAAATTTGCTAGGATAGCGCCCCTCACCCGACCCGCTTTCGAGATGACCCCATGCCCGCTTCCACCCCCTCCCCCGACAACCAGCGCCCGGCTTGCACAGGGGAGGCCCATGCGCCCTTCCTGACCCGGCTGCGCACGGGAGCCCATCTGCTGGAAGCCGGCTGCGGTACGGGAGAGGATCTGCACTATTTCCGCGAGCTGGGGTACATGGTGACCGCCTTCGATGCCAGCCGGGAGCAGGCCAGCGCCGCCTCGCGCCTGTGCGGCCAGCCGGTGCGAGTCTGTCACTTCAACCAGATGCACAGCGTCGTGCCCTTCGATGGCATCTGGGCCAGCGCCTCCCTGCCCTGCCTGCACGAACAGGAGCTCGCCCCCGTGCTGACCCATCTCGCCAGTCTGCTCAAGCCCGGGGCGCCGCTCTACTGCTCCTTCCCCCATCTCGATGGCGCACAAAGCACCGGCTCACCCGAGGGCGACTACCCGCTGCGCGTCTGTCTCGACGAGGCAGGGCTCAGGGCGCTCCTGGCCCCTCTGCCGTTTGAGCCGCTACGGCTCTGGTGCGCCGAGGACGGGGTCAATGGCCGCTGGCTGCATGCCCTGCTGCTCCGGCAACCCTGAATCGACGCTGTATAATTCATCATCAATTTTGCCCTCCCCTTCCCCACTGGCGACATACGTCGGCATGATCACATTTAACAATATTTAACTCCGAATTAACCATCATCAGGCAGACAAGATGCGGCCGTCGTGTTAAAAAGCAGCAATATAATCAAGATTAAATAATAAGACCGACAACAACACCTGGAACATCACATGAAACTTGTCCTGAAACTGATTGCCGGCATCCTCGCCGGTCTCCTGTTAGGCCTTTACGCCCCGGAATGGATCGCACGCGTGCTGTTCACCGCCAAGACCGTCATCGGTCAGCTGATCAGCTTCACCATCCCGCTCATCATTCTGTTCTTCATCACCAGCGGCATCGCCAGCCTGCCGAAGAACTCGGGCCGGCTGCTCGGCAATACCGTTGCCCTCGCCTATGGCTCCACCCTGGTGGCCGGCACCCTGGCCTTCCTGGTCGCCAGCCAGCTCATCCCGCTGCTGACCAGCGAGGCCACCATGACCAGCCAGGAGGGCACCAAGCTCGCCTCCTACATCACCATGGAAATACCGCCGCTGTTCGGGGTGATGTCGGCCCTGGCCGCCGCCTTCGTGTTCGGCATCGGCATCTCCGCCACCGGTGCGCGGGATCTGCGCAGCGTGGCCGATCAGGGTCGTGACATCATCGATCTGCTGCTGGCCAAGGTGATCATCCCGCTGCTGCCGTTCTACATCGCCGGCGTCTTCGTCGAGATGACGGTCGAGGGCACCGTCTTCACCACCCTGAAGACCTTCGGCGTGGTGCTGGTGATGGCCATCGTCATGCACTGGCTCTGGCTCTCCGTGCTGTTCGTCGGCACCGGGCTGGCGCTCGGTCGCTCCCCGGCCACTCTGATCAAGAACATGCTGCCGGCCTATTTCACCGCCATCGGCACCATGTCCAGCGCCGCCACCATCCCGGTCGCCCTCAAGGCCAGCAAGAACAACGGCGTGAGCGATGCCATCGCCAACTTCACCGTGCCCCTGTGCGCCACCATCCACCTCTCCGGCTCCACCATCACACTGGTGACCTGCGCCACCGCCGTCATGTTCCTCTCCGAGCACCTGGCCATCCCCAGCCTGCTCGAGATCTTCCCCTTCATCATGATGTTGGGTGTGGTGATGATCGCGGCCCCGGGTGCCCCCGGTGGCGCCGTGATGTCGGCCCTGGGCCTGCTCACCTCCATGCTCGGCTTCGGCGATGCCTCCATCGCCCTGATGATCGCCCTCTACCTGGCGCAGGACAGCTTCGGCACCGCCTGCAACGTCACCGGCGACGGCGTCATCGCGCTCTGGGCCGATCACTTCGCCAAGGGCAGTGAGACCAGCCTCCCTGCCGTGGAGCAGGATGCGGCCTAAACGCCGTCAATGAAAAACGGGAGCCAGTGGCTCCCGTTTTTTTATGGGCGCTGAACGCCTATGCGGCCGGCAAGGGCTCGGTGAAGATGAGCCGGTTGCCGAAGGGATCGAGCACCCTCAGCTCGCGGCAACCCCAGGGCATGGTCTCGATGGCGGGCCTGGCATTGGGGTAGCCGCGCCCCTGCCACTCGGCAAACAGCGCATCGAGTTCCGTGGTCGACAGCCGCAGGGCCGCCCCCGGGCAGGCATCCCCGTGATGCTCCGAGAGGTGGATCACCCAGTCCCCCCGGGAGATCTGCAGGTAGAGCGGCATGCCCGGCGCAAATCGGTGCTGCCAGTCGATGACAAACCCCAGGTAATCGAGGTAAAACCCCCGTAGCCTGGTTTCATCGAAGCTGCGCAGGATAGGGATGATCACGACGTCCCCTCTCTGCCACCTGAGTCATCGAGGTAGAAACCCCAAAGCTTGGTCTCATCGAAACTGCGCAGTATGGGCACTATCACAGGCTCACCCCTTGGCCGCCTGACCTGTTCATGCACCTGCACCCCGGCGGCGGATCACCCCTTCCTGCACAGTGCTGGCCACCAGCACGCCGTCACGGGTGAAGAACTGGCCGCGCACCAGGCCACGGCCACCGCTGGCGCTCGGGCTGTCCACCACGTAGAGCAGCCAGTCGTCGAGCCGGAAGTCCCGGTGGAACCACATGGAGTGATCTATGGTCGCCACCTGCATGTCCGGCTCCCAGTAGGAGACCCCGTGGGGCTGCAGGGCGGCGAACAGGAAGTGGAAGTCCGAGGCATAGGCCAGCAGGTATTTGTGTACCCGCTGATCGTCCGGCATCTGGCCGTTGGCCTTGAACCAGGTGTAACGCAGGGGCTCGTGCACATCTGGGCGGATCGGGTCGACCAGGGTCACGGGGCGGATCTCGAGCGGCTTCTCGCACAGGATCTTGTCCCGCAGAGCTGGCGGGATCAGTTGCTCGTAGGGGCGCACCAGCTCCAGCTCACTCTTGAGCTGCTCGGGCGGGGTGATGCCCTCTGGCATGGCCGCCTGGTGCTCGAACCCCTCGGCTTCGATCTGGAAGGAGGCGTTGAGGTAGAAGATGGGCTTGCCACCCTGAATGGCCTTGACCCGGCGGGTGGAGACGGTCTGGCCGTCGCGGATGTTCTCCACGTCGTAGACGATGGGCTTGTTGGCATCCCCTGGACGCAGGAAGTAGGAGTGGAAACTGTGCACCTGACGATCGCCCGCGACCGTCTGCTTGGCGGCTGACAAAGCCTGCCCCATCACCTGTCCGCCAAACACGGATCGCAATCCGAGATCCTGGCTCTGGCCCCGAAACAGGCCCTCCTCGATTTTTTCAAGCGCCAGCAACGCCAGCAGCTCATCCAGTACCTTGCTCATTCGTCTCTCCTGTATCAGTGCGGGAAAGGCTAACAAGCCAGCCCTGGCAGAGCAACCTCTCCCTCATTCTGGTCAAGTTCAGCAGGAAATTTTATCGATATAAATATTCATTAGTATGATTAATGAACTGGGCACACTCCCAGGCAGCAGAGCAGGCCGGCATCAGCGTCTCAGCCCCATAACGAAAAAGCCCGCACCAGAGGGTGCGGGCTTTTATGGATCCAGACCTAGAACGTCAGACCGGAGGCATCAACTTACTTGCTGCCGGTGCCCGAGTTGCGGGTCGAGGAGGTCGGCTTGCGACGGGCGGTGGTGCTGCGCGCGCGCGGCTCCATGCCCTGCATGTCCTTGTGGCGCTTGACGGCGCGACGGATCTGGGCGGCCTGCTTGTGGCGGGTGGTCTTGCCATCCTGTTGCAGATCGACCTTGGATTCGGTCTCGTAGTTCATGTGCACCAGACCGCGCAGGTAGTTCACCTCCGGCAGCTTGAGCTCTTTCCAGCCACCGCGGGGGATGCCGCGATCCAGGGTCACGTCGCCGTAACGGATCCGCATTAGACGGCTCACCTGCACTTCCTGGGATTCCCACAGGCGGCGCACTTCACGGTTGCGACCCTCGGTCAGGGTGACGTTGAACCACTGGTTCAGGCCTTCACCGCCGGCCGGTTTGATCTTGTTGAACTTGGCGATGCCGTCTTCGAGCTGTACGCCCTTGCGCAGGCGCTGCAGCATGGCTTCGGTGATCTCGCCAAACACCCGCACCGCGTATTCCCGCTCCACTTCGTGGCTCGGGTGCATCAGGCGGTTGGCCAGCTCACCGTCGGTGGTGAACAGCAGCAAGCCGGAGGTGTTGACGTCGAGACGACCGACCGCGATCCAGCGGGCGCCGTCCATCTTGGGCAGACGATCAAACACGGTAGGACGACCTTCCGGATCGTGACGGGTACACATCTCCCCTTCGGGCTTGTGATACGCCAGCACGCGGCAGATCTGCTCTTCAGCCGCACGGGTCTTGATCTGGTGGCCATCCACCCGGATCACGGCGTTTGCTTCGACGCGATCCCCCAGCGTAGCGGCCTTGCCATCCACACTGACCCGACCTGCGGTGATCAGGGCCTCCATCTCACGACGGGAGCCTTGACCCGCGCGGGCCAACACTTTTTGCAGTTTTTCACTCATCGGGTTTACCTGATTGTTGATCGCTGCCCGCTCATAGCGCAGGCAACTGTGACTCCTGTGGCGACGCCGTCGAGGCACCACCACCGCTTTGTTACTCAAGACGGCACAAACTGGCCGTCACTGCCCTCGCCCATCAAACCTGACAAGGGTTGCTGCAGCTCGGGATCCAGCTCGGGGAGCTGCTCCAGACTCTGCAGGTTGAAATAATCCAGAAATTCTCTGGTGGTGGCGAGCAGCTCGGGCCGCCCCACCACCTCCTTGTGGCCTATGCTGCGCACCCAGCCACGCTCCTTGAGGGTATTGACGATCTGGCTCGATACCGCCACCCCGCGGATGACTTCGATCTCGGCCCGGGTGATGGGCTGACGATAGGCGATGAGGCCCAGCGTCTCCATCACGGCCCGCGAATAACGCGGCACCCGCTCGCTCCACAGCCGGGAGAGCTCTTCCGCATACTCCTGGCGGGCCTGGAAGCGCCAGCCGGAGGCGACCTCCTTGAGCTCCACCCCCCGCTCGCCGTACTCCTGCCTGAGTTCGGCCAGCAGCAGTTGAACATAGCGGCTGGTGACGGGGTAATCCGCCAGCACCCCGGCCTTGAGCTCGCTCACCGTCAGCGGGCGTCCCGCCACGAACAGGGCCGCCTCGATCAGCGTCTTGAGCCGTTCAGTGGGCAGCGCCACGGTACGCCTCCTCTTCAGGCTGGCTGGCCAAGGCAAAATGGATGGGCCCGAGGGGCTCGGCCTGCAGGATCCAGATAAGGGACTCCTTGCACAGCTCCAGCAGCGCCAAAAACGTCACCAACACCCCCATCCGCCCCTCTTCTGCCTTGAGCACCTGATCCAGCCGCAGGGTCTGGCCCAAGGAGAGCAGGGCGAGGATCTCCGCCATGCGCACCCGGGTCGGGATCTGCTCACGGCGGATCTGGTGATGTTCGAAATGAGTCGCGCGTTTTACCACACTTTGCATGTAAAGGGCGAGCTCAACCAGCGAAACATCGGGGGTCAATGGCTTGAGATCGCCAAAATCCGGTGGCAAGGCGCTGGCGACAAAGATCTCTCGCTCCAGCCGCGGCAGGGCATTGAGCCGCTCGGCGCCGGTCTTGTAGCGCTCGTACTCCTGCAGCCGACGGATCAGGGTGACGCGGGGATCTTCCCCCTCCTCGTCATCGTCAAGCTCCGGCGCCTTGGGCAGCAGCAGGCGGGATTTTATCTCCGCGAGCCAGGCCGCCATCAGCAGGTATTCCGCCGCCAGCTCCAGATTGAGCCCCTGCATCAGCTCCACGTACTCCATGTACTGGGCGGTGATCTGCAAGATCGGCAGGTTCAGGATGTCCAACTGCTGGCGACGGATGAGGTAGAGCAGCAGATCGAGCGGCCCCTCGAAGGTGTCGAGGAAGACTTCCAGCGCATCCGGCGGAATAAACAAGTCCTGGGGCAGCTCATGATAGGGCTGCCCCAGGACCTTGGCGATGGGCAGGGGGAGGCTTACCTCCCCCGCCAGGCTCGCCGCTGTCCCCTCGGCGGGGACTGTGTCTACCGCCTTATTCAAACGGCGTGGGATCCCCGGCACCACGACGACGCAGCACGGGCTCGTCGTCGGAGAAGTCCACCACTGTGGTGGGCTGCTCGCCCAGGTAGCCACCGTTGACCACCAGATCCAGCTGCTTGCCGAGCTTGTCGAAGATCTCTTCGGGATCAAACTCCGCCATCTCTGAACCCGGCAGGATCAGGGTGGTGGAGAGCAGCGGCTCGCCGAGCTCCTCCAGCAAGGCGAGGGCGATGTTGTTGGCCGGCACCCGGATGCCGATGGTCTTCTTCTTCTCGTTCATCAACCGGCGCGGCACTTCCTTGGTCGCCTTGAAGATGAAGGTGTAGGCGCCCGGGGTGTTGTTCTTGATCAGCCGGAACGCGCTGTTGTCCACCTTGGCATAGGTGGCGATCTCGGAGAGATCACGGCACACCAAGGTGAAGTCGTGGTTCGGCTCGATGCGGCGGATACGGCAGATGCGCTCCAGCGCATCCTTGTTGCCCATCTGGCAGCCCAGCGCGTAGCCAGAGTCGGTGGGATAGACGATGACGCCGCCGTTTTGCAGGATCTGCACGGCCTGGCCGATGAGACGGACCTGGGGATTATCCGGATGTACGTAGAAATGCTGACTCATATGCTGCTCTCACAATAGGGGCAAGAGGACTGCCCGCTTCATGGTCACGGGCCCTGTGGCCCATGACACTACCTTAACCTGTTTGGCGCAGACTCGCTCGCACCAAAGGCCAAACCTCCCGGCCGGCGCCGCCGTTAGCGGGCGGCCAGCAGGCTGGCATGCTCCTCGGGGCTGAGGCCGAAGTGGCCCGGGTAGCCCAGCCAGAGCGGCATCCCCTCCTTGGGCAACCAGAGATGGCGGCCCAGCTCGGTCCAGTTGGAGGGGAAGTGGAAGTCCGACCCCACCGAGATGTAGAGATCGTGCTCCTTCGCCCACTGGCCGAGGTTGGCGCGCTCCTGGGGGCTCTGCTGGGGCAGGGAGACCTCCATGGCATCCCCCCCTGCGGCCTTGAAGGCCACCAGCAGCCGCTTGATCCACTTGGCGGTGAGATCGTAGCGACTGGGATGGGCCAGTACCGCCAACCCACCGGCGCCGTGAATGGCCTCGATGGCGAGCGCCATCTCGGGCCATTCGGCGGGGACATAGCCCTTGTTGCCCCGGCTCAGGTACTTCTTGAATACCTTCTGCATGTTGTCGGCCACCCCGCGCGCCATCAGCACCCGGGCAAAATGGGCGCGGGTCACGGCGGCATCGCCGGCCAGGGCCTTGGCCTCTTCATAGGTGCCGGGCAGCTGGCACTTCTCCAGACGACGCCCGATCTCCTCGGCCCGCGCCTCTCGGCGAGCCAGCTGGGCGGCGAGGAAGGCACGCAATTTCGGCTCCTGCTCATCCACGCCCAGCGCCACTATGTGGATCTCGTGATGCTCCCAACCGGTGGAGATCTCGACCCCGCTCACCAGTCGCAGCGGCAGTTGCTCGGCCTGAATGGTGGCGCGTATCTCATCAAGCCCGGCGAGTGTGTCGTGGTCAGTGACCGCTAACACCTCGACCCCTTTTTCGGCGGCGCGGCGCACCAGATCCCGGGGTGCCAGCACCCCATCGGAGGCGGTGGTATGACAGTGAAGATCGAATTTCATCGGCTTGTATCGCTCTCATCAACGGGCCTGTCTGGCAAGAGACAAGCAAAAAGCGACTTGACTTGGCCGCGGCTTTATCGTTTTCTGTAGGCACTTCAATTGCAAACAGAACGTGACAGGATTTTATCATGCAAACGACAATCACCCTGAACCAGAACTGGTGGTGGCACATTCCCTGACATGCGGGCGTGTGGTCGTTGCTGTACCTGTAATCTGACAGCAAATTAAGAACCCAGAGAAAAAGCCCGCTGACCCCAGCGGGCTTTTTTATTATCCGGCAAATGGACATCTGATGAAACCGAGAATTCTGATAAGCACGACGACGAGGCGATGGCGGGCCCCCTGAGGCACCCAATCCATCCATTTTCAAGAGACTCAACATCATGAACATCGGTTACACAGAACAGCGGCAAGGAAAGGCATCATGACAGGCAACAAGACCCGGTTATCCCTGGGTGAATTCGATACCATCCGGCTCAACGCCCCCTATGTGACAGACCCGCTGACGCTCTACACCCAGCTGTGCCTGGGCCGCCCCAACAATCTGCTGCTGGAATCCGTGGAAATTGACTCCAAGGCCGGCACCCAGAGCCTGCTGCTGGTGGACGCCTGCCTGCGCATCGAGTGCCGCGGTCATACCGTGTGGGTGCGCGCTCTCAATGACAACGGCGCCCGACTGCAACGCCTGCTGGCCGAGCAACTGCCCGCCGTCATCGGTCAGAGTCGGGTGGATGACGAGCTCCACCTCGACTTCCCGCGCTCCGATAGGGAGCTGGACGAAGACAGCCGCCTCAAGGGCAGCAGCGTGCTGGACGTGCTGCGTACCCTGCAACAGCAGCTGCATTGCTCAGAGGGCAAAGAGGCCCTGTTCATGGCGGGCACCTTCGCCTATGACCTCATCGCCTCCTTCGAGGATCTGCCAGAGGTGCCTGAGGGCAGCAACGACTGCCCCGACTATTGCTTCTATGTGGCCGAGACCCTGATCACCATAGATCACATCAAGCAGAGCACCCAGCTGCTGGCCTGCCTCTTCGGCGGCAGCGACGAGCAGGACAGTGGCCAGCAAGATGAGCGCTATGCCCGTCTGCTCGAGCGACTGGAGCACTTCAAGCTGGCCTGCCAGCAGCCACAGTCCAAGCCACAAGGCACTCAGCCGCTGACCGGCGCGCTCAACGTCGACAAGAACGACAAGCAGTTCTGCGCCGAAGTAGAGAAGCTCAAGGGCTTTATCCGCCGGGGCGACATCTTCCAGGTGGTGCCGTCACGCAGCTTCTCCCTGCCCTGCCCCGAGCCCGTCGCCGCCTATCGCCGCCTCAAGCAGACCAACCCCAGCCCCTACATGTTCTATGTGCAGGACGAAGGCTTCACCCTGTTTGGCGCCTCCCCGGAGAGCGCGGTCAAGTTCGAGGCCAAGAGCCGTCAGGTGGAGATGTACCCCATCGCCGGCACCCGCCGCCGTGGCCTCAACCCCGATGGCAGCATCAATCTGGACCTGGATGGCCGCATCGAGCTGGAGCTGCGCCAGGACGAGAAAGAAGTGGCCGAGCACCTGATGCTGGTGGATCTGGGGCGCAACGACATCGCCCGCATCTCCGAGCCAGGCACCCGCTACGTGAAGGACTTGCTCAAAGTGGATCGCTACAGCCACGTGATGCACCTGGTCTCCCGGGTGGTGGGCACCCTGCGCGCCGATCTGGACGCCCTGCACGCCTACCAGGCCTGCATGAACATGGGCACCCTGACCGGCGCCCCCAAGCTGCGCGCCAGCGAGCTCATCCGCATGGTGGAAGGCAAGCGTCGCGGCAGCTACGGCGGCGCCGTGGGCTATCTCAACGGCGTGGGGGAGATGGACACCTGCATCGTCATCCGCTCCGCCTTCGTGAAAGAGGGCGTGGCCCATGTCCAGGCCGGTGCCGGCGTGGTCTATGACTCCAAGCCCCAGATGGAAGCGGACGAAACCCGCGCCAAGGCCGCCGCCGTGCTGGCCGCCATCGCCGCCAGCCATGGCACCTCCCTGCAGGCCCTCAGCCTGCAAGAACAACAGTCAGAGAAGCACAAGGAGGCGCGCCATGACTAACATCTTCCTGCTCGATAACTTCGATTCCTTTACCTACAACCTCGTCGACCAGTTCCGCACCCTGGGCTACCCGGTGCGCATCTACCGCAACAGCCTGCCGGCGAGCCGCATCATGGCCGAGATAGAGGCCGCGGGCGGCGATGCCGTGCTGGTGCTCTCCCCGGGCCCGGGCGCCCCACATGAGGCAGGTTGCCTCATCGACCTCATCAAGCTGGCCCGGGGCCGGGTGCCCATCCTCGGCATCTGCCTCGGTCATCAGGCCCTGTGCGAAGCCTACGGCGGCACCGTCGGCGCCGCCGGTGAAATAGTCCACGGCAAGCGCTCCCTCATCGAGCACAACGGTCACGGCGCCTTCGCCGGCCTGCCGAGCCCGCTGCCGGTGGCCCGCTACCACTCCCTGGTCGCCACTTATGTACCCGAAGAGCTGACGGTGATTGCCCACTACCAGGGCATGCCCATGGCCATAGAGCAGAGCGGCGAGCGCGTGCTCGGCTTCCAGTTCCATCCCGAATCCATCATGACCAGCGAAGGGGCCCGCCTGCTGACCCAGGCCCTCGCCCATGTGACTCGTCCCGAAAGCACCGTGCGGTAAGGAGACCCTCATGCATCAACATCTCAATACCCTCTATCAGGGACAGTCTCTCTCCCGCGACGCCGCCCGCGACGCCTTCGGCCAGGTGGTGCGCGGGGAAGTGGATCCCATAGTGCTCGCGAGCCTGCTCACCGCCCTCAAACTCAAGGGGGAGACCCCGGAGGAGATCGCCGGCGCCGCCGAGGCGCTGCTGGCGGAGGCCCGCCCCTTCCCGCGCCCCGATTATGCGTTTTGCGACATCGTCGGCACCGGCGGCGATGGCCTCAACACCATCAACGTCTCCACCACCTCGGCCCTGGTCGCCGCCGCCTGCGGCCTGAAAGTCGCCAAGCACGGCAACCGCTCGGTATCGAGCAAGTCGGGCTCGAGCGATCTGCTCGACAAGATGGGGATCAAGCTCGACATGAGCCCCGAGCAAGCCCGCCGCTGCCTCGACGAGCTCGGCATCTGCTTCCTGTTCGCCCCCCAGTACCACGCCGGGGTGCGCCACGCCATGCCGGTGCGCCAGGCCCTCAAGACCCGCACCTTGTTTAATGTCTTGGGGCCGCTCATCAACCCGGCTCGCCCCAGCTATCAGCTGATGGGGGTCTATGCGCCGGAACTGGTGCGCCCCATCGCCGAAACCCTGCTGGCGCTGGGTCTGAAAACCGGTATGGTGGTACACGGCGCGGGCCTGGACGAGATCGCCATCCACGGCCCGACCCAAGTCGCGGAGATCCGGGACGGCGAAATTCGCGAGTACCTGATCACCCCGGCGGACTTCGGCCTCGAGACCTACCCGGTGAGCGCCATCCAGGGCGGTGAGCCGGAAGAGAACCGTGCCATCACCGCCGCCATCCTGGCCGGAAAAGGCAGCCCGGCTCACAACGCCGCCATCGCCGCCAACGTGGCCCCCCTGCTGGTGATGGCGGGCAAGGCCCCGGACTTCAAGCAAGCCGCCGCCCTGGTGCTGGCCAAGCTTGCCAGCGGCGAGTGCAGCGCCCTCGCCGCGGCGCTGGCCGCCCTGAGCCATCAGGAGGCATGATGTCAACCACGACCAAAGAGAGCCGCCCACAAGGCAGTCCCCAGCTTCGCAAGGATAACGAGATGTCAGACGTCATTTCCCCCAACGGCTTTTTGAACATGGCCTCCATCAACCAGACCATTCTCGGCAAGATAGTGGCCGCCAAGCAGGGCTGGATTGAGGCCCGCAAGGAGTCCCAGCCGCTGGAGAGCTTCCAGGGCGCTCTGGTGCCAAGCGATCGGGACTTCGAGGGACAGCTGCGGGCAGGCTCTACCCGCTTCATTCTCGAATGCAAGAAGGCCTCTCCCTCCAAGGGCCTGATCCGCAATGACTTCAGCCCGGAGGCCATCGCCGATGTTTATGGCAAATACGCCACCGCCATCTCGGTGCTAACGGACGAGAAGTTCTTCCAGGGGGATTTCGACTTCCTGCCGAGAGTGCGCGCCCGGGTTAAACAGCCGGTGCTGTGCAAGGACTTCATGATCGACCCCTATCAGGTCTATCTGGCCCGCCACTATCAGGCGGACGCCATCCTGCTGATGCTCTCCGTGCTCACCGACGAGGGTTATCGCACCCTGTTCGCTGTCGCCAAGGAGTTGGGTCTGGGGGTGCTAACCGAGGTGAGCAACGAAGAAGAGCTGGAGCGCGCCATTACGCTGGGCGCCCCTGTCATCGGCATCAATAACCGGGATCTCCGGGACTTGAGCGTCGACATCACCCGCACCGGCCAGCTGGCCGTCCGTATCCCGGCGGATCGCATTGTCATCAGCGAATCCGGTATCCGCAATCGCGCCCAGGTGGCCGAGCTGCGTCAGTACGCCAAGGGCTTCCTGGTCGGCTCCTCCCTGATGGAAGAGGACGATCTGGACGCCGCGGTGCGCAAGTTGGTGCTGGGCCAGAACAAGGTATGCGGCCTGACCCGCCCCGAGGATGCCGCCGCCGCCCATGAGGCCGGCGCCGTGTTCGGCGGTCTCATCTTCGTCGCCAAGAGCCCGCGCTACGTGGACATTCCCGCCGCCCGCAACCTGATGGCGGGTGCGCCGCTCAACTATGTGGGGGTGTTTCGCAACGCCCAGCCTGCGACCATCGCCAAGACGGTGGAGGCGCTCGGCCTCGCCGCGGTACAACTGCACGGGGATGAAGACGCCGCCTATATCGAGAGCCTGCGCCCCCTGCTGCCCGCAGCCTGCCAGATCTGGAAAGCCGTCGGCATCACGAGCGGCGAGCCCCTGCCCGCCCTCGACTACCCGGTGGATCGCCTGCTGCTGGACACCAAAGTCGGCAGCCAGAGCGGCGGCACCGGCCAGGCCTTCGATTGGTCCCTGCTGGCGGGGCTCGACAAATCCCGGCTGATGCTGGCGGGAGGGCTCAATCCCGACAACGCCCTGCAGGCCGCCCGAGTCGGTTGTCTGGGCCTCGATTTCAACTCCGGGGTGGAGACGGCCCCGGGCCAGAAGGATCCCCAGAAGCTCGCCGCGGCCTTTGGCGCCCTGCGCCAACTGTGAGAGTGCCCTGCGGCCCTGTGAACATGCACCAAATTGATGAATCGCTTTCGCCTATAGATACAAGGAATAGACCATGACACTGCTTAATCCGTTCTTCGGTGAGTTTGGCGGTATGTATGTACCCCAGATCCTCATCCCCGCCCTGCTCCAGCTGGAGAAGGCCTTCGTCGATGCCAAGGAAGATCCGGCCTTCGTCGCCGAGTTTGAGGAGCTCTTGACCGAGTACGCCGGTCGCCCGACCCCCCTCACCCTGACGCGCAACCTCACCAAGGGCACCAAGACCCGGCTCTATCTGAAGCGGGAAGACCTGCTGCACGGCGGCGCCCACAAGACCAACCAGGTGCTGGGCCAGGCTCTGCTCGCCAAGCGCATGGGCAAGACAGAGATCATCGCCGAGACCGGCGCCGGTCAGCACGGGGTCGCCACCGCCCTGGCCTGCGCCCTGCTCGGCCTCAAGTGCCGGGTCTACATGGGGGCCAAGGATTGCGAGCGCCAGAAGCCGAACGTGTTCCGCATGAAGTTGATGGGCGCCACCGTGATACCGGTGCATTCCGGCTCCAGCACCCTGAAGGATGCCTGCAACGAGGCACTGCGGGACTGGGCCGCGAACTACGACAGCGCCCACTACCTGCTCGGCACCGCCGCCGGCCCCCACCCCTTCCCCACGATAGTGCGGGAATTCCAGAAGATGATAGGGGAAGAGGCCAAGGCCCAGTGCTTCGAGAAGGAGGAGCGCCTACCCGATGCGGTGATCGCCTGCGTCGGCGGCGGCTCCAACGCCATCGGTATCTTCGCGGACTTCATCGAGAATGAATCGGTGCGCCTGATCGGCGTCGAGCCCGGTGGTCACGGCATCGAGAGCGGCGAGCACGGTGCACCGCTCGGTCACGGCAGCAAGGGGGTCTTCTTTGGCATGCACTCCTACCTGATGCAGGACGAGCAGGGCCAAATTCAGGAGTCCTACTCCGTCTCGGCGGGACTGGATTTCCCCTCCGTCGGCCCACAGCACGCTCATCTGGCCGCCATCGGCCGGGCAGACTACGTCTCCATCACGGATAAGGAGGCGCTGGACGCCTTCCAGGAGCTGGCCAAATCCGAAGGGATCATTCCTGCGCTGGAATCCTCCCACGCCCTGGCCCATGCCCTCAAGATGGCGCGCAGCGAACCTGAGAAAGAGCAGGTGCTGATCGTCAACCTCTCCGGTCGTGGCGACAAGGACATCTTCACCGTCGCCGACATCTTCGAAAAAGAAGGAACCCTGTCATGAATCGCTACGCACAACTCTTCTCCCGGCTGGATGCTGCCAATCAGGGCGCCTTCGTCCCCTTCGTGATGCTGGGTGACCCCACTCCCGAACTCTCCTTGGCCATCGTCGATGCCCTGGTCGAAGGGGGCGCCGATGCCCTGGAGCTCGGCATTCCCTTCTCGGATCCGGTGGCAGACGGCCCCACCATCCAAGGGGCGGCCCTGCGGGCGTTTGCCAGCCATACCACCCCGGATGACTGCTTCCAACTGCTGACCCGGATCCGCGCCAAGTACCCGCAGCTGCCCATTGGCCTGCTGGTCTACGCGAACCTGGTCTATGTGCGCAAGATCGACGGCTTCTACGAGAAATGCCAGCAGGCGGGGGTGGATTCCGTGCTGGTGGCAGACGTGCCGGTGCAGATGTGCGAGCCCTACAAGGCCGCCGCCGACAAGTTCGGCATCGACAGCATCTTTATCGCCCCGCCCAACGGCGATGCCGAGACCCTCAAGGCCGTGGCGGAACTCGGCAGTGGTTACACCTATCTGGTGAGCCGCGCCGGCGTCACCGGCGCCGAGACCAAGGCCGGCATGCCGGTGGATGGGCTGATCAATACCCTGCGCGAGTTCAATGCGCCCCCCGCCCTGCTCGGCTTTGGCATCAGCGAGCCGGCTCAGGTGCGTGACGCCATCAAGGCCGGCGCCGCCGGTGCCATCTCCGGCTCCGCCGTGGTGAAGATCATCGAGACCCACCACCAGAACCCGGAGCATATGCTCACTCGCCTCAAGGAGTTTGTGGAAGGGATGAAGGCGGCGACCAATAAGTAGGGACAGGCATAGGGTCAGATGCCGTTGACCCTGACCGGCCAGCCAGCCAGCCAGCCA
>NZ_CDDF01000005.1:423864-425941 GCF_000819865.1 Aeromonas eucrenophila | reverse complement strand
CAGCCAGCCAGCCAGCCAGCATAAAGGGAGCCCACTTGGGCTCCCTTTTCTATTTATCTCTTTTGCTTCCTGTATCTTTGTCACCTCTCCCTCAGGGAGAGGGTTCGAGTGAGGGAGAGCGGGATCTCCCCGGGCGTTATCAAATCCGTAGGTTCGAATAGCGCAGCGTATTTGGACGTTCGTGGAACACGTAGGGTGCAATAAGCACAGCGCATTGCACCGCAGCAAATCGTCCGTCCCACAGCAGAGTAATTTGGCCGAACTCCCGAGCCAGCGGTTGGCCCCTTGATGCGGCTACGCCGCATGGGACACAAGGACTCCGTCCTCTACGGAGTTTCGCCCGCCCTTCGGGCTTGGGCGAGTGACTTTGGAAAGACCCAAAGTCACCAAAGGTCTTCTCCCCCGACAAGCCGCCCGCCTGCGGCGGGTTTCCTCATCTCACTCTCTGGGTCGGGCGGAACGCCGCAGATGGTACATCCCTGTACCAACTGCGGCTGCGCCGTCATCCTTGACGGCGCTCCTGACCCACAGAGCTCGACTCGGCGCCTTGGAGGGGGATCAAGACAAGACAGTGCCAACTCTCAGCTACCGAACAAGCCCCCTCTCCCCTTGGGAGAGGGTTGGGGTGAGGGGAATGTCCGCACTCTCTACAAACCCAACAGCCCACTTAAAACGGCAGTTGCTCACTAATTCGTTGAACTAGCTCAGATTTCTATCAACCTCCTCTTCCCAGGCCCCGATCAAAGCCCTTAAGATAGCCAAACGACAATCCATCTCTAGGGAGAGCCCCATGACAGCGATGGTTGCTATCTCGCGGGTGAAAAGCAGCGAGCTGGGTGCTGTAACTCAGCGGCGGTAGCTTTGTCGACGCTTGCCATAACCTGCTCTTTAACTGTTTATCTATACAGTGGCAATGGAAACTTTAAACGAGGAAGTCAAACGAGCTCGACCAAGTATCAGAGATGAACCGGTAATGTTATGATTTAATTTTAATTTATTTGTGGCGAATATCAGGGCAGGGCGGAGTTATATGGTAGGCTCTTTTATCGAGTTTATACCGCCTGCCACCTAATTACTGTTAAAGGAATCGTACATAATGAGATATCATGCAAAACTTGAATACGGTGCAGACGATCATTTTTGGTGGAATCATTCTGAAGAAAAAATTTCAGAAAAATTAGTTTTTCCATTTATCAATGGTCAAGTAATAATGTTAAAAAGTAGTCGAGGAGCTGATCGTCTATTTAACATGAAAAATGCAACCTTTCTTAGAGTATATAAGACGGAATCTCCACTTTCTGTCACAGAAAGCAAAAATATTATAGATCAAATTAAAGAAGAAGAATTTCAAAAAAATGATTGCACCGCTGAATTCCTCAATAAAAATAAGACATCAAATGCCGGACCAGCATTGACATCCCTACTTCAGAAGGCATTTCAGCCATCAAAGCAACAAGTTTTTTTTATAATGAAATTTGGGGATGAGGTTATAGACTCGGCATATATAGAGGTATACAAACCTGTGTTAAAAAAATTTAATTTGGCAAGTGTTAGGATTGATGAAATTCAAGATTCAAAAAAAATATCAGATCAAATATTAGAAATGATTGCTGAAAGTAAATATATAATTGCTGATTTGTCTGGCGCCAGACCTAATTGCTATTATGAAGCAGGATTTGCTCACGCATTAGGAAAAGAAATTATTCTAACTATCCGGGATGGTGAAACGGCTCATTTTGACTTGCAGGGGCATCGCTTCATTCAATGGAAAACTGAGTCTGATCTTAAAAAGAAATTAACTCAACGAATTAAAGCTTTAGAGGATAAATCTGGTAGCGAAGGTTAGTACCCTCTAATAAGTCGTTGCAGCTCGTACGTTTCGTGTGCTGGACATTTTTCAAGTCGCAGCTTTGTGGTTTTGCTACGCAAAAACACTCCACAAAACTACGGTTTAAAAACTCCGCTGAGCTCGGAGTTATGTGCTCGGTAGAACCAATAATTATTTTGTAAAATTGATCGCTAATATTTAAAAGGATTGATAGAAGCATTCTAACATTCTGATATTCTGATATTCTGA
>NZ_CDDF01000005.1:293497-423598 GCF_000819865.1 Aeromonas eucrenophila | reverse complement strand
CTGATATTCTGATATTCTGACATCCCTACCACGGATATACAATAGCTAGAACGATCTGGTTTTAGCTACCAAGAGAAATTTTTATTTGAGGATTTTGGCTGACCAGAATGTGGTCGAGCATGAGCAAGATAATGGCCTCGACTATAAACTACATTTTATGGTCTGTAGTCCCCTTGCACCTAACAGCAGCTGATCATGAATTTCTTGAGGCACTTATAAATAGAGGGGTTTAGGATACCATTAAATCTGAATTTAAAGGTGCATCAATAGGTACTCTTTGGTGGGCGTCGATGAGTAAGCACATAACAAAAAAGGCCACATCGCCCCTGCGGGGCTCAGCCCCGCTACGCTCGGCCGTTGCTTTGGGCGTTAGATATTGGCATGTTCTCAGTACTAGATAGGAACTAAACATGGATCATTTCGATGATTTGATTGAAGAAATAATTAACGGTAAGTTTTATGCAGTTGTTATAGACTCTGAAACCTCGAATAAGTATCTCCTCGCCGATATTGTTGTAGAAACATCAATTAGTGGTTTGGAAGGCATCAAATCATCCATTAGATGCCTTCCAGACAGGTCCCATTAGCGAGGAGCGTTAAACACTAAGGAAGAAATGAATGGTCTATCAAGCAGACTGAAAAATAATAGCATACATAGCCCTTACTAGACCTAACAGAGCAATCCAGGTGTTAGCAACCAAGAGATAATCGAAGTGCGGAGTTCTAAAACAGTTCTTAAACTTCCGATTGGATAATAAAAATTAGGACGCCCATTTTTCTGAAAAATACATAGCATATGCCGGTACACAGAAAGGCGGGTGTTCTTTACCAAGTTATGCTTGCCCCCGGTGATATACAGAGCAAATTACGACTGGAATGATGCCCTCTATTTGTTGCCGAACCACGCTATATCCGACAATCCTCTCAATCCAACACCTATCGCACCCTACCCCATACCCACCTCAGCACAGCCCCGCAACTGAATCCAATAGAGCCCTGCCATGATCACCGCTTCACCTCGGGCGGTAAGATAAACCTTCTGCTTGAAGAGGATGACCCCAAATACCTGCAGCCATACAGCAGGCACACCACCAGCCTTGAGCACACGGCGGGCATTGCCTACAATGACCCACTTTTTATCAAACTCAGGTCAATAAAATGAGCGACAACAAACCGGCATTGCCCGACCATCTGGCGGCCAACCCGCGCAGCCCGCACTATGTGGCGGAGTGCTTCGAGCACGAGATCGGCATCCGCCTCAACGGCAAGGTGCGCACCAATGTCGAGGAGTACTGCATCAGTGAAGGCTGGGTGAAGATCCCCTCCCCCAAGGCCAAGGATCGCTATGGCAACCCCATGCTGATCACCGTCAAGGGCACCGTCGAGGCCTTCTACGCCTAAGCCATTGCTACGCCCTGCTCAGGGCTCGCTTGTATATATCAAACACCGGCCTCGCGCCGGTGTTTTGTTTTTCGGCTTCTGGATATACGGATAGCCGCCTTGGCTTCCCTCCGATGCCTCCAATCTGCATCCGACCTTTGCGCCATCAGGTCGGGAATCCATCCCCAGCCATATAAAAAGCCCCGTCTGGCCTTGCGGCGAGACGGGGCTTTATCATTTTTTACGATTGAATGACCAACACCATTAGCTGGCCTGATGAGTTGCAGCCTGCACTTGGCCGGAGTCCCGGGCCTTAGCCCAGTGAGGCGAAGATCCCGGCCAGGGTCGCGCTCATCAGGTTCGCCAGGGTCGCCGCCAGCACGGCCTTGAGGCCCATATTCGCCAGATCGTGGCGGCGCTCCGGCGCCATGGTGCCGATGGAGCCGAGCTGGATGGCAATCGACCCCAGGTTCGCGAAGCCGCACAGGGCAAAGGTGATGATGATCTGGGTGTGGCCGCTCAAGTTCTCCTTGATGCTGGCAAAATCCAGATAGGCGACGAACTCGTTCATGATGACCTTCTGACCGATCAAGGAGCCTGCCGCCATCATCTCGCTGCTCGGCACTCCGATAAGCCAGGCGACGGGGGCGAACAGATAGCCCAGCAGCAGTTGCAATGAGAGCTCTGGCCAGCCGAACCACTCCCCTACCGCGGTGAAACCTGCGTTCAACATGGTGATGACGCTGACGAAGGCCAGCAAGATGGTGCCGATGGCTACCGCTATCTTCATGCCTCCCATGGCGCCCCCCGCCAGCGCGTCGATGGCGTTGCTGTAGTCGCTCTTGTCCAGGGTGATCTCGTCTTGCTCCCGCACCCGCTCCTGCTCCGGCACCAAGAACTTCGCCATCAAGAGACCCCCGGGCGCCGCCATAAAGGAGGCAGCGATGAGATATTTGAGATCCACGCCGAGAGCGGCATAACCGCCGAGCACCGAGCCCGCCACCGAGGCCATGCCGCAGGTCATCACCGCGAACAGCTCGGAGCGGGTCATGCCCGCCAGGAAGGGGCGGATCAGCAGAGGCGATTCCCCCTGGGAGAGGAAGATGTTGCCGGTGGCCACCAGGGACTCGGCGCGGCTGGTGCCGAGCAGGCGGTGAATACCGCCACCCAGCACCCGGATCACCCACTGCATGATGCCGAAGTGGTAGAGCACGGCGATCAGCGCGCTGATGAAGATGACCAGCGGCAGCACCCGCACCGCGAAGATGAAGCCGTTGCTCGCCAGATCGCCGAACACGAAGCGGATGCCGCTGTCGGCAAAGCCGAGCAGGGCGGAGACGCCGTTGCTCATGGCGCCGAGCAGCAACTGACCGGGGGGGAAGTAGAGCACCAGGGCGGCGAAACCGGTCTGCAGGGCCAGCGCCCCGAGCACGGTCCGCCAGCGGATGGCGTTGCGGTTCTCACTGGCCAGCCAGGCGATAAACATCAGGGCCAGCATGCCGACCAGACTCAATAACAGTGTCATCTTGCACCTATGAAGAGAGGAGTTTCATATGGCAAGTCTGCAGACGGGGGGCGCGAGGACGTCAGGCGGGGCGTGCCGACCACGCGACACACAAACCACAAACCTACGGTTCAGTGGCGGGTCCCATCCTGGGGTCATTCACGTTCCGGGTGACGGCGAGTATCGGTGACGCCAGCCGCCCGGGAGAGGCGGCGGCTGGCAGGTCGGGCGGCGATGGTACAGTGATCTGCGTCACACAAAAAGCGGTAAAACGATTCGCAAAGGCAATATAATTCGGTTCATTCCGAGTATGCCAATCAGCGATGATTTTTTCGCCCGCTAGCCAGCCGTTGCAGTCCGGCCCCCGCCAGCACCAGGGCGACGCCGAGCAAGTCGTCCCACCCGAGCCGACCCGCCAGGGCATCGAGGGCCACGCCGCCGGTCAGCTGGCCGGTGATGATGAGCAGGGCGCAGGCCAGGGCGCCGACCCGGTTGATGGCCCAGCTGCTGATGGCCACGAACAGGGCTCCCAGCACGCCGCCGAGCAACAGCCAGGGATCGAGCCCGGCGAGCCGCTCCCAGGGCGCCCCCATCGACAGCAGCCAGGCACCGAGCAGCAGGAAGCCGAGCAGATGGTTGGCCAGCGATGCGCCCAAGGCCCCACGGGCGGTGGCGAGGCGGCCGTTGAGGGTGCGCGACAGACTGACAGCCGCGCCGTTGAGCAATCCCAGCAGGATCAACATTGTCATCATCTTCTCCTAATGCAGTAACACGAATTGAGGGCAGGCAAGGTGGTGAGCGGCCTCCAGCGCATCGGCAACGTCATCGCCTTCTCCTAGCGCAGCAGGATCAGCAGGGCGCCGGCCATCACCAGCAGGGCGGCGAGCAGGTCCAGCCCCTGCGGGCGACGGCGAGTCAGGCCGAACCAACCGAGGCCATCGCACAGGGCCCCGAACAACAGCTGGCCGAGCAGCAGCAGGGCCAGGGTGCCCGCCATCCCGAGGGGTGAGTTGAGGCAAAAGGCTGCCAGCACCACGGTCAGCGCCCCCGGCAGGCCACCGAGCCAGGCCCAGTACGGGACGCGGTTTAGCTGGCTGGGCATTGCCTTTGCCCGGCTGGAGGCGGGCTCGGCAGGGTTTGTTGCAAGGCTGGCCTCGACGGCCATGGCCCCGGCCGCGCCGGCTTGGGCAGCCCTTCTGCGGTTAGTACTCACTCTGGCCGCGATCCCCCAGAGCAGGGCGGCGACCAGGGTACCGACCCCGTGGGCGAGCCAGCTCGCGAGCCAGGGATCGGTCGCTCGGGCCAGGGCGCCGTTTTGGGCGATCATCAGCGCCAGCAAGAGGCCGGCACCGAAGGCGGCAAGGGCGCCGATGGCCTGGCCGGCATGGAGGCGACGTGATGAGAGGGAGGCAATGAGGGTGGCTGTCATGGCTGGGCTCCTATGTGATGACAGGAGCAGGATAGATTGTCTTTAATGAGGCGATAATCCACCATAACATCACAACTTTGTTTCCAGTTCGAGAACAGAATGAACCAGGATGCCTTCGCCCTGCTCCCCGCCTTCGTCGCCGTGGTGGAGGCGGGCAGCTTCTCCGGCGCCGCGCGCCAGCTTGGCAGCAGCAAGTCGGCGCTGAGCAAGAAGGTGAGCCAGCTCGAGCAACTACTCGGCTGCCAGCTGCTCTATCGCACCACCCGCTCTCTCAGCCTCACCGAGGCGGGAGAGCGCTACTTCGAGACGGTGCGCCACACGGTGCGCCTCGCCAGGGATGGGGAAGATGCCATCAGTGCCCTGCAATCGGCTCCCCGGGGCCTGCTGCGGGTCACGGTGCCCATGGTCTACGGCCGCCGCCATCTGGTGCCGCTCATCCCCGAGTTTCTCGCCCGCTACCCCGAGGTGCAGTTGCAGTTCGAGATGAGCGACGAGCGGCGCGATCTCATCGCCGAGGGATTCGACGTGGGGCTGCGCATCGGCGCCCTGGAGGATTCGAGCCTGATCGCCCGCCGCCTCGCCCCCTGCCACAGCACCCTGTGCGCCGCCCCCGCCTATCTGGCCCGGGCCGGCGTCCCCGCCACCCCAGGCGATCTCGAGCGCCACAACTGTCTGTTCTATTCCCTGTTTCGCGGCGGTACCCAGTGGCGCCTGCAAGGGCCGGAGGGCGAGGTGGGGATCACTCCCCGCGGCAATTTCGAGGTCAACAACAGCGACGCCATCCACAGCGCCCTGCTGGCGGGGCTTGGCATCGGCAACATGCCGGACTTCATCGTGGGCGAGGATCTCGCCGCCGGTCGGCTGGTGCCCGTGCTGCCCGCCTATCGGCTGCCGGAGCACGGCATCTGGTGCCTCTACCCACGCCGCCGCCACCTGCCCGCCAAGGTAGAGGCCTGGCTCGGGTTCCTCGCCGAGCGCCTCGGCCAGCCCTGAGCCAAGGCTCGGGCCCATCCCCGGATAACCGAAGCGGTTCACGTTTTTTTCAGCCAAAGGGCGTACAATCACAAATAACCAAGTTCATGTTTTTATTGAAAAAGCCCCTAGGGGTAATGCAATGGCATGGCGCCCTCAACCCTCGATGGAACTCCATGATGAAAAGAACCGCGATTGCCCTGACCCTGGCCAGCCTGCTGGCACTGCCGGCGTTTCTCCCCTCCGTCGCCTGGGCCGCCCCGGTGCGCTCCCTGCAAAAGGAGCAGAATTACGATCAGTACATCAGCAAGCGCCAGGTGGTGGATCAGCTGCTGGCGGATGCCTTGCACGTCTTCAAATCGCCGGCCCGGGTCTCGGACGCCGGCTTCACCGCCAAGATGCCGAGCAACATGGAGCTGGTCACCGAGCTGTTGCTGCAGGCCTATCAGCTCGAGCCCTATCGCACCGACTTGCTGATCTCGGCGGCCAATGCCCAGATCTACAACGGCAACGTGGACAGGGCCATCGGCCTGTTCGAGCAGGCGCTCACCGCCGCGCCGGACGATCTGGATCTCAACACCTATCTGGCCACCTGGCAGCGCTTCAAGGGCAATCAGGCCAAGTCCGATGCCTATTTCAAGCGGGTGGGCCAGCTCAATGGCGGGCGGGCCGCCGACTTGCGGCGCCTCTTCGACACGGTGGACAGAGTCAACGCCACCCCGCTCAAGGAGCAGCAGGGACGAGGTGAGAAGAAGGGTCGCCGCGCCATCGTCACCCTGGGCTATGCCCTCAACCCCGATGGCAGCATGCACGACATCCTGCTGGGGCGGCTCGAGACCACCAGGGCACTGGCCCAGGCCAACCCGGCGGCGCTGATCATCCTGACCGGCGGCGTGCCCCAGAACCGCCAGACCGAGGGCAAGCTGATGGCCGACTGGCTGGTGAAGAAGGGCATAGATCGCTCCCGCATCATCGAGGAGAACTACGCCACCAGCACGGTGGAGAACGCCCTCTACAGCGGCTATGCCCTCGCCCGCCACCAGATTGAGTACGCGACCCTGGTGAGCTCCGCCAGCCATGTGCGCCGGGGCCAGACCCTGCTGGAAATCGCCTGCTGGCAGAGCGGCCCGGCCGGGATCCAGATAGACAGTGTCAGCTACCCGGACAAGCCGCTGTCGACCCTGGCCAAGGTGAGCGATGGCGAACTGCTCGGCATCTACCGGGACGCTCTGCGCACCTACGGCCTCTGGAGTTACCGCTCGGCGCCGCTGATCGAGCGCTGATCCCAGGATTGCTTCCCCCCCTCCGGAGCCCGCCCACTGGCAGGCTCCGCTTATCTGGCCGCACGACCAACTCACATCTCTCCCCCTCAGTCCTGCGCACAATCGCCCTTCAGACGGCCCCTTTCTTCCCGCTTCTTTTTTTCCCGCAAGCGAGACCGATTGCCAGTGCGCGAATAACCTCTTCACATCCCGGCATATCTGAATTACCTCATTGATTCACCGTTCTTTTTCTAAGAACCATAACTCATGACAGCTGCCTTCTCGTTCCTTCATTTCCCGGCGCTGTTCGGGGAAAGATGAGGCCTCAATCACCCGAATGAAGGAACGCATCATGAAAGGAAAAGGAACTTCCCTCTGGCTGGCGGCACTCGCCCTGGTCACCCAATCGGCCCTGGCGGTCGAGGTCACTGTCGCCTACCAAACCTCGGCGGAACCCGCCAAGGTGGCCCAGGCCGACAACACCTTCGCCAAGGAGAGCGGTGCCAAGGTGGACTGGCGCAAGTTTGACAGCGGCGCCAGCGTGGTGCGGGCGCTCGCCTCGGGCGACGTGCAGATAGGCAACATCGGCTCCAGCCCGCTGGCGGTGGCGGCCAGCCAGAACGTGCCCATAGAGGTGTTCCTGCTCGCCTCCAAGCTCGGCGACTCCGAGGCGCTGGTGGTGAAGCAAGGACTCGCCAACCCGCAGGATCTGGTAGGAAAGCGCATCGCCGTGCCCTACACCTCCACCACCCACTACAGCCTGCTGGCCGCCCTCAAGCACTGGGGCGTCGATCCGGCCAAGCTGCAGATAGTGAACCTGCAGCCACCGGCCATCATCGCCGCCTGGCAGCGCGGTGACATCGACGGCGCCTATGTCTGGGCCCCGGCCCTCAACCAGCTGACCAAGGAGGGCAAGGTGCTGACCGACTCGGCCCAGGTCGGTGAATGGGGCGCCCCGACCCTGGATGTCTGGGTGGTGCGCAAGGACTTCGCCAAGGCCCATCCCGAGGTGGTGCAGGCCTTCGTGAGCAGCACCCTGGCGGCCCAGCGTGGCTACCTCGACAACCCCGCTGGCTGGCTGGCCAAGGCGGATAACCTCGGCAAGCTGTCAAAACTGAGCGGCGTCCCCGAGGCCGACGTGCCCGGCCTGGTCAAGGGCAACACCTACCTCGACGCCCGCGCCCAGAGCGCAGAGCTGAGCGGCCTGGTGAACCAGACCATCATAGACACCGCTCGCTTCCTCGAGGCCGAGGGCAAGGTCGCGAATGCCGCCACCGACTACAGCCAGTTCGTGACGGATCGCTTCGTGAAATCCGTGCCCCAATAAGCCAGAGGAGACGATCATGCTGCAGCTCTCTTATGTGTCCGCCGAGTACGCCGGCAAGAAGGTGCTCGACAACATCAGCCTGAGCCTCCCTGAGGGCGAGTTGATGGTGGTGCTCGGCCCCTCCGGCTGCGGCAAGACCACCTTGCTCAACCTGGTCGCCGGCTTCGAGCCCTGCCAGCACGGCCACATCCGTTTGCAGGGCAAGCAGGTGAAGGGGCCGGGCGCCGAGCGCGGCGTGGTGTTCCAGAGTGAGGGGTTACTCCCCTGGCGCAACGTGCGGGACAACGTCGCCCTCGGCCTGCAACTGGCCGGGGTACCCAAGCACGATCGGGAGGAACAGGCGCAGGCATTGCTGGCCAGCGTGGGGCTGGAGGGGGCAGGTGATCGCCCCATCTGGCAACTCTCCGGCGGCCAGCGCCAACGGGTCGGCATCGCCCGCGCCCTGGCCACCCAACCCCAGCTGTTGCTGCTGGATGAGCCGTTCGGCGCCCTGGACGCCTTCACCCGCGAGCAGATGCAAACCCTGCTGCTGCGCCTGTGGCATCAGGGGCGCCGTCAGGTGCTGCTGATCACCCACGACATCGAGGAGGCGGTGTTTCTGGCAACCGAGCTGGTGCTGCTCTCCCCCTCCCCCGGCCGGGTCATGGAGCGGCTGACCCTGAACTTTGGTCGCCGCTTCGCCGCGGGGGAACCCTGCCGCAGCATCAAATCCGATCCGGCCTTCATCGAGCGCCGTGAATACGTGCTCGGCCGGGTGTTCGAGCAGCGGGAGGCCTTCGCATGAGCATCGCCCTCACTCGTACCGCCAGCCCCCGCAAGCGGGCCCTGCACTGGCCGCTGCCGAGGCGGCTTAGCTTGAGCCTCGCCACCCTGACCGCCTTGCTGGCCCTGTGGTGGCTGGTGGCAAGCCTAGGCTGGGTGGATCCGCTGTTCCTGCCGCCCCCGGCCAAGGTGCTGGTCCAGCTCATCACCATCGCCGGCCCCCAGGGCTTTATGGACGCCACCCTGTGGCAACACCTGGGGGCGAGCCTGGGTCGCATCCTCATCGCCCTGGTGGCGGCGGCCTTCTTCGGTATCGCAGCCGGCATCGCCATGGGGCTGAGCCCCACGGTGCGAGGCATGCTGGACCCGCTGATCGAGCTCTACCGGCCGGTGCCGCCCCTTGCCTACCTGCCACTCATGGTGATCTGGTTTGGCATCGGCGAGACCTCCAAGGTGCTGCTCATCTATCTGGCCATCTTCGCCCCCGTGGCCATGGCGACCCTGGCCGGGGTGCAGAGCGCCAAGCCGGTGCGGCTACGGGCGGCCCGGGCGCTGGGCGCCTCACCGGCCCAGGTGCTCTGGCACGTGATCCTGCCGGGGGCCCTGCCGGAGATCCTGACCGGGCTGCGCATCGGCCTCGGGGTGGGCTGGTCCACCCTGGTGGCGGCCGAGCTCATCGCCGCCACCCGGGGGGTCGGCTTCATGGTGCAATCTGCCGGCGAGTTTCTCGCCACCGACGTGGTGCTGGCAGGCATTCTGGTGATCGCGGTGATCGCCTTCGTATTGGAATTGGGTTTACGCGCACTGCAGCGCAGGCTGACGCCCTGGCATGGAGAAGGACAATGAACCACAAGCTGACCATCACAGCGCTCGGCCCCCATGGTGATCGTCCAAATATCGCCTTCGTATTGGAATTGGGCTTACGCACATTCGCATTGCAGCACCGACTGACGCCTTGGCATGGAGAAATACAATGAACGACAAGCTGACTATCACACCTCTGGGGCCCCATATCGGCGCCGAGATCGCCGGTCTCGCGCTGGCCGAGCCCCTGACCCAGGGCCAATTCGAGCAGCTCCACCGCGCGCTGCTCAAGTACCAGGTGCTGTTCCTGCGGGATCAGCCCATCACCCCCAGACAGCAGCGGGCGCTGGCGAACCGCTTCGGGGACCTGCACATCCACCCCGTCTATCCCCACAGCGAGGAGGCCGAGGAGATCATCGTGCTCGACACCCACGACGACAACCCGCCGGACAACGACAACTGGCACACCGACGTGACCTTTATCGAGACGCCGCCGGCGCTCGCCATTCTGGCCGCCAAGCAGCTGCCGCCGACCGGAGGAGACACCCTCTGGGCCAGCGGCATAGCGGCGCTCGCCGCGCTCTCCCCGCCCCTGCAGAAGCTGCTGGCGGGGCTGGAGGCGGAGCACGACTTCACCAAGTCGTTCCCGGCCCATCGCCACAACGGCAGCGCAGAAGAACGTCAGCGCTGGCAAGCCGCCGTGGCCAACAACCCGCCCCTGCGCCACCCGGTGATCCGCACCCACCCGGTGAGCGGCCGGCAGGCACTGTTCGTCAACGAGGGCTTCACCACCCGCCTGCCGGACTTGCCGGCCCGGGAGAGCGAGGTGCTGCTCGGCTTCCTGTTCGATCACATCACTCGCCCCGAGTTTCAGGTGCGCTGGCGCTGGCAGGAGAACGACATCGCCATCTGGGACAACAGGGTGACCCAGCACTATGCCAACGCCGACTACCTGCCGGCCCGGCGGGTGATGCACAGGGCCACCATCCTCGGGGACAAGCCCTTCTGGCGTGCGGCCTGAGCTGAGCGCCTGCCTTGAAGAGTGCTTGCCTGCACGCCCCTGAAAGGCGCCCATAAGAAAGCCCGCCAATTTGGCGGGCTTTTCCGTTTATCTTCGCAGGGCGTCAGGCCTTGAGCTCCAGCACTGTGCTGAAGCCGCCGAAGATCATGCGGGCGCCGTCGAACGGCATCTGCTGATGGAGGGGACCGGCCGGATCCATCCTGGGATCCTGCATCATCTTCTGCATGGCCTCGTCCCGGACGGCCTTGTTCGGCCACTCCACCCAGGAGAAGACCACGGTCTCATCTTCCTTGGCCGCCACCGCGCGGTAGAAGTCGGTCTGCTTGCCGTGGGGCACGTCGTCCCCCCAGCACTCCAGCACCCGGATCGCACCGAGTTCCAGGAACATGGGATCGATGTACTTCGCATGATCGATCATGGCCTGCTTGTTCGCCGTGGGCACGGCGATCACGAATCCATCCACGTATGACATGAGAGCGTCCTCCTGTTAATGAGGATCTCAGCATAGCAAGGGGACCGGGCCATCGCCCGACCCCGCCATGGGGGGCATCAGGCGACGATCAGCCGCTCCAGATCGCTGCGCGTGAGGTGTTTGGTGTCCACCTTCACATACACCGAATGCTCCTCACTCACCAGCAGCACGTCGCTCACTCCGTCGCAGGCGCGGATCTTCTGCTCCAGTGCCGGGCTCGCCTCAACCCCTTCCGGCAGCACGATGCGCAGGCTGCTGACATAGGGGGGCTCCTGCATGGTGAGGCTGACCCCGAGCCAGAGCAGCGCCAGAGCCGCGCAGCCACCGAACACCAGGGGGGCACCGCCCTGGCTGTAGAGCAGGCCACCCAGGCTGCCGCCGATGGCAACCCCGATAAACTGGCTGGTGGAGTAGACCCCCATGGCGGTGCCCTTGTAGCCCGGTGGCGATTCCTTGCTGATGAGGGATGGCAGCAGCGCCTCCATCACGTTGAAGCCGATGAAGAAGATCTGCAGCCCCGCCAGCAGGCCCCAGAGCCGCAGCCCGGCTTGCCACAGCACCACCTCGGCGACCAGCATCACCAGCACGCAAACCTGGAACACCAGTTTCATCTTCCTGCGCTTCTCGGCGTAGAGGATGAAAGGCACCACGCTCACGAAGGCGACCAGCATGGTGACGAGGTAAGCCTGCCACTGCTGCTCCCGGGGCAGACCGGCCTGTTCGAGCAGCGGCGGCAGCGCCACGAAGCTCGACATCAGCAGGGTGTGCACGCAGAGGATGCCGAGGTTGAGTTTGAGCAGGCGCGGGTTGGCCAGCACTGTGCGAATGCCCCCCTTCACCATGGCCGACTCGCGGTTGAGCAGGTGGCCTTTTGGCTCCGGCACCCACCACAGGGTGATGCCGATGCCGCCGAGCGCCAGCAGGGCGATGAGCCAGAACAGGCCCGATAAGCCCAGGGCATGGGTGATGAGGGGCCCGGTCACCATGGCGATGGCAAAGGTGATGCCAAAGCTGACCCCGATGAAGGCCATCGCTTTGGTGCGATTCTGCTCCCGGGTAAGATCCGAGAGCAGCGCCATGACGGCGGCGGAGATGGCGCCGCTGCCCTGCAGGGCGCGGCCGACGATGACCCCCCAGATGGAGTCACTGAGGGCGGCGATGACGCTGCCCGCGGCAAACATCAGCAAGCCGCCGACGATGAGGGGCTTTCTGCCGATGCGATCGGAGAGCAGGCCGAACGGGATCTGCAGCAGGGCCTGGGCCATGCCATAGACGCCGATGGCGAGCCCGATCAGCGTCTCGGACGCACCGGCCAGGGACATGCCGTAGGTGGTCAGCACCGGCAGCACCATGAACATGCCGAGCATGCGCAGTGAGAAGACGGAACCGAGCGCCCAGGTTGCCCGGCGCTCGCTCCTCGTCATGGTGAAATCATTCATGATGGCCTCATCAATCAGAAAAAAGAGGGGGAGAAGGAGATGGCAGCCTGCGCGGCCGAGCCACAGAAGAAACGCGCCCCGAAGTCGTCCAAAATGGGGGCGCGCCCATAATAGCAGAGCCGGGAAGGTTCCCGGCTCTGGATTCTACTGATTTTCCTGTGTCATATCACAACACTGGCATCCGAATTGGCGATGCCTCAGGGCAGCATGCTCACCAGCACGGGCGCTGCGTCCGGCTGGAAGTCCACCGACATCATCACGCTCAGGCAGGTGATGGTGACAATCGAGAACATGAACAGTTTGCGGGCCCAGAGGGAGTCATCGACCGCCTGCTTGTAGCCAGACAGCGCCATCCCGAGCCACCAGACACTCACCGCGGTGGCGACGATCAGGTACTTGTAACCGGCGTAGCCGCCGAGGAACAGCATCAGGGTCGGCACCATGAAGGCCAGGATGTAGAGGGTGATGTGGTGTTTGGCCACGGAGATCCCCTTCACCACCGGCAACACCGGAATGTTGGCCGCCTGATAATCCTTGAAGCGGAAGATGGCGATCGCATAGGAGTGCGGCATCTGCCACAGGCTGAAGATCGCCAGCAGGATCAAGGCACCCGAGTCGAACTGACCACTCACCGCACAGTAGCCGATGACCGGTGGCGCGGCGCCGGAGAGGCTGCCGACCAGGGTGCCATAGACCGAGTGACGCTTCATGTAGAGGCTGTAGACCCCCACATAGACCAGGAAGCCCAGCACTGCCAGCAAGGCGGCCAACGGATTGGCCGCGAAGTACAGCAGGGCAATGCCCGCAACGCCCAGCGCGCTCGCATACCAGAGCGAGACGCCAGGGGCGATCAGCCCCTTCACCAGGGCGCGATTCTTGGTGCGCTCCATGATGCAGTCGATGTCCCGGTCGATGTAGTTGTTGAACACACAGCCGGAGGCGACCACCAGTGACACCCCGACCATGGTCAGGATGAACAGGGGGACGTCCAGGCTCCCCTTGGAGGCCAGCAAGAATCCACCGATAACCGAGATGAGGTTACCGAAGATGATGCCCGGCTTGGTCACTTGCAGGTATTGCTTCATCATCACATCAACCCGCTCAGTGAATCATCATGTTGATGTTGAGGTTGTACATGATCCACAGGGAACCCACCACCACGATGGCGATGATGAGCACGGTGAAGACCAGTGCCACCAGGTTCCAGCGCTCCTCGGAGGAGGTATTCATGTGCAGGAAGTAAGCCAGGTGTACGAAGATCTGGATCACCGCCATCCCGACCACGGTGCCGAGCACCACGGCGTGGGAGGCGCTGCCGTCCATCACCATCCAGAACGGGATCGCAGTCAGGATGAGTGACAGCACGAAGCCGATCATGTAGGACTTGGCGCTGCCGTGGCTGGCGCCGTGATTATCAACTGAATGACTCATTTACATGACCCCCATCAGGTAGACCACGGTGAAGACGCAGATCCACACCACGTCCAGGAAGTGCCAGAACAGGCTCAGGCACATCAGGCGAGTACGGTTGCGCTCGGTCAGCCCCTTCTTGGAGATCAGCACCATCATCACGATGATCCAGATAAGACCGCTGGTCACGTGGATACCGTGGGTACCGACCAGGGTGAAGAAGGCGGACAGGAAGCCACTGCGCTGCGGGCCGAAGCCTTCGGCGATCAGGTGATGGAACTCGTAGATCTCCATGGCGATGAAACCGGCACCGAACAGGAAGGTCACCAGCAGCCAGCCGTTGACGGCCGCTACCTTGTTCTTGTTCATGGCCAGCATGCCAAAGCCGAAGGTGATGGAGCTCAGCAGCAGCAGCATGGTTTCGGCGAACACGAACGGCAGTTCGAAGATGTCCTTGCCGGTGGGACCACCGGCGGTGCCGTTGACCAGCACTGCATAGGTTGCGAACAGGGTCGCAAACAGGATGCAGTCGCTCATCAGGTAGATCCAGAAGCCGAACACCTTGGTGGCACCGGCATCGTGGTGCCCATGATCCTCATGGGCGCCGTGAATGTGATGTAAAACGTCCGTTGCCATAGCGTCAGGCTACCTTGTTGATGTTGTCGAAATGCTGACCTTCGATGCGCTCGATCTCGTCAACCTGTACGTAGTAGTCCACATCGTCGTTGAAGCTGTGGATGATCCAGGTGCCGATCATGCCGACGAAGCCGGCGATGGCCATCCACCAGATGTGCCAGATCATGGCAAAACCAAACACCACGCTGAAGGCGGCGATGATGACACCGGCACCGGAGTTCTTCGGCATGTGGATGGGGGCATACTGGGCCGGCTGGCGGTAGGCGCTACCGTCTTCCTTGGCTTCCCAGAAGGCATCCAGACCCTTGACCTGTGGCTCGATGGCGAAGTTGTAGAACGGCGGCGGCGAGGAGGTAGACCACTCCAGGGTACGGCCACCCCAGGGATCGCCGGTCAGATCGCGGTTCTTCTCGCGGTCACGGATACTGACCACGACCTGGATCAGCTGGCACAGGACGCCGATGGCAATCAGGCCGGCGCCGCAAGCGGCCACCACCAACCAACCGTGGTACTCGGGCTCGATGTTCTGGCTGACACGACGGGTCATGCCCATGAAGCCCAGTACGTAGAGCGGCATGAAGGCGACGAAGAAGCCGGTGATCCAGAACCAGAAGGCACGCTTGCCCCAGACGTCATCCAGCTTGAAGCCGAACGCTTTGGGGAACCAGTAGGTGATACCGGCGAAGCAACCGAACACCACGCCGCCGATGATGACGTTGTGGAAGTGGGCGATCAGGAACAGGCTGTTGTGCAGCACGAAGTTGGCGGCCGGCACGGAGAGCAGTACCCCTGTCATGCCACCGACGGTGAAGGTGATGATGAAGCCGACGGTCCACAGCATGGGGGAGCTGAACTCGATGCGACCGCGGTACATGGTGAACAGCCAGTTGAAGATCTTCACCCCGGTCGGGATGGAGATGATCATGGTGGCGATGCCAAAGAAGGCATTCACGTTGGCGCCCGAACCCATGGTGAAGAAGTGGTGCAACCAGACCACGAAGGCCAGCACGGTGATGGCCAGGGTAGCCCACACCAGGGAGGTGTAACCGAACAGCTTCTTCTTGCAGAAGGTCGCCACCACCTCGGAGAAGACCCCGAACACCGGCAGCACCAGGATATACACCTCGGGGTGACCCCAGGCCCAGATCAGGTTGATGTACATCATCATGTTGCCACCCATGTCATTGGTAAAGAAATGGGTACCCAGATAGCGGTCTGCGGTCAGCAGGGCGATGGTGACGGTCAGGATCGGGAAGGAGGCGATGATCAGGATGTTGGCGCACAGGGCGGTCCAGGTGAACACCGGCAGACGCATCATGGTCATGCCCGGGGTACGCATCCGGATGATGGTGGCAAAGAAGTTGACACCGGTCAGCAGGGTTCCCAGACCCGAGATCTGCAGGCTCCAGATCCAGTAATCGACCCCGACTCCCGGACTGAACTCCAGCCCCGACAAGGGCGGATAGGCCAGCCAGCCGGTCTGGGCGAATTCACCGACCCCGAGGGAGACGTTGATCAGCACCACGGCCGCGGCGGTAAACCAGAAGCTCAGGTTGTTCAGGAAGGGGAAGGCGACGTCACGGGCGCCGATCTGCAGCGGCACGACGATGTTCATCAGGCCGATCACCAGCGGCATGGCCACGAAGAAGATCATGATGACGCCGTGGGCGGTGAAGATCTGGTCGTAGTGGTGCGGCGGCAATATGCCCTCGCCCCCGGCCGAAGCCATGACCTGCTGGGTACGCATCATCACCGCATCGGCGAAGCCGCGCAGCAGCATGACCATGCCCAGAATGAGATACATGATACCGAGGCGCTTGTGATCCACCGAGGTGAACCACTCCTGCCACAGGTACCGCCACTTGCCGTAATAGGTGATGAGACCGGCGATGGCCAGCCCACCCAAAATGATACCGGCTATCGTGACCATGATAATGGGTTCATGGTACGGGACAGCCTCGAGTGTCAATTTTCCAAACATCGATTATTCCTCGGATCCTGCTTTCACACTCTTGTCATCCATCGGCATGGCCATGTGCCCGGCATGATCTTCATGTCCGGCCTCAGCCATGTCGCCATGATCCATCCCGGCCATGTCCATCTCGTCGCCCTGCTTGGCAGTGGCGGCTTCGTGTTTCATGCCCTTGTGATCGGCGGGTTTCATGTCACCCATGAACTTGTTGATCACATTGACGAACAGCGTGGGATCTGCGCTCGCGAAATACTCCACCGGGTGGTTTTCGCTCTTCTTGGCCAGGGTATCGAACTCACCCATGGTGCTCAGCATCTTCGGCGACTGCTTCACCTTGGCAACCCAGGCGTCGAAACCGGCTTGATCCTGGGTGGCAATGGCCTTGAACTTCATGCCCGAGAATCCGGCGCCGCTGTAGCTGCCCGAGATCCCCTTGTACTGGCCCGCCTCGTTGGCGATCAGGTGCAGCTTGGTCTGCATGCCGGCCATGGCGTAGATCTGGCCACCGAGTTGCGGAATGAAGAAGGAGTTCATCACGGTATCCGAGGTTACCCGGAAATTGATGGGGGTATTGATCGGGAAGGCCAATTCATTGACCGAGGCGATGCCCAGTTCCGGATAGACAAACAGCCACTTCCAGTCAAGGGAAATAACGTCGACCTGGATCGGTTTGACATCCGATTCCAGCGGTTTGTAGGGGTCCAGATCGTGGGACGTTTTCCAGGTAATGATCGCCAGAATGACGATGATAATGACGGGAACCGTCCAGACGACGGCCTCAATCTTGGTGGAGTGGGCCCAATTCGGGGTATAGGTTGCGCCGGTATTGGATGCTCTGTATTTACGAGAGAATACCACCGCCATCACAATCACCGGGATCACCACGATTAACATCAGCCCGAGGGCCGTTAATATCAGTGATCGCTGTTCCAGGCCTACCTGCCCTTTAGGGCTCATCAGAGCCATGTCACAACCACTCAGCAAGCCGGTGACTGCAATCAACAGCAAAGCACCCAAACCCCTCTTCAAATCACCAGGTCTCATGCCGTGTCCTCACCTTCCGAAGGCGTTGATGTCATAAAAATGCGGCATTTTATTGCATCTGAACGGCATGTGAACAACATGAAAAATTAATCCATCAATTGTGTTTTTTGAGGCTGTTGGCGTGCTACAAATGTTAATGGCTTGACATGGTCGACTTTATCGAAGTCATAAGCTGGCAATTCATCTTTCGTTAATTACATTTCCATTCTTTATCGCTCAATAATTGAGCGAGCCTTCTGCCGAGCCTTATTGTTTTCATCATCAATATGTGATCTTGCCTCATTAATAACCCTTCATGAGCATTTACCCACGACCACAACCTTGATTTGGATCAGGGTATTCTTGGCTAAAAACAAAAATTAATTAATCAAACAATAGTATGATTAACTTCCGACTAAGCCCCAAAGGGGGCCATTCAGCCAGCATAAAATCCTCTCTCCTTCTCGGGATCAGATGAAAAACGGGTCTCCCAGTGAGACCCGTTACATGCCTTATGTGACACGATTTGCAACATTTATTGCCAGAAAGGCGCGGCCATGGCAGCGATAAATCCTGCCTCAGCGGTGCTGATGCTCCATTCTGGTGGCGACCGCGATCCGGTTCCAGGCGTTGATGGTGACTATCTGCATCAGGCACTGGGCCAGCAGGGTTTCACCGAGCAGTGCCAGCCCTTGCTGATAATTTTCCTCGCTCAAACCACGGTCTGCGATCAGGGTCACCTCGTCGGTCAGGGCCAGCACGGCGCGCTCGCGTTCATCGAACAGAGGGGATTCCCGCCAGGCAGCCAGCGCCAGCAGGCGCTGCGGGGTCTCCTGCTGCTGCATCGCCACCTCGGCGTGCATCTCGATGCAGTAGGCGCAGCCGTTGATCATGGAGGCTCGCAGCTTGATGAGCTCCTTGAGGACAGGCGAAATGTCGCTCCCGCCGAGGTAGGACTCGAGGCCCATCATGGCCTTGATGGCGGCGGGGGCCTGGCTGGCGAGCTGGATGCGATCTGACATGACAATACTCCCGTGAAGATGCCCGTTGCGGGCGACAGGGACATTGTTCACCTTTCCACTTATGAATAGAATATTCTCAACATCGGCAACAGGTTTGCATTAAACGCAAAGGTATCCTCATGCTGGATCGCATTCGCATCCTGGCCCAGGTGGTGGAATCCGGCAGCTTCTCCCGCGCCGCCCGCGCCCTCAACCTGGCCCCCTCCTCGGTGACCCGCACCATAGACACCCTTGAGCAGCAGCTCGGGGTACCGCTGTTCAAACGCAGCACCCGCCAGCTGGTGCTGACCGAGCAGGGGGAATACTTCCTCGCCCGCTCGGTGCGCCTGCTGGAGGAGGCCGATCAGCTGGTACAATCCCTCCAACCCCTGCCGGAAGCTCCCCGGGGGCCGCTGCGGGTGTCGGTGTTCGAAAGTTTCGGGGCGGCCTGGCTGGCGCCACGACTGCCCGCGTTTCTGGCCCGCTACCCCGGGGTGCGACTCGAGATAGAACTCGACAACCGACTGGTGGATCTCGATGCCGAGAACGTGGATGTGGCCGTTCGCATCGGGCGCCCGGCCGACAGCGGCCTGCATGCCCGCAAGCTGCTCACCAACCGCACTCTGCTGGTTGCCTCCCCCGGCTATCTGGCGCAACAGGGCGAGCCCGCCCATCCCGACGAGCTGGCTGCTCACAACTGCCTGATCCGCGGTCAGGGGCGACAGCGCCAGCACTGGCATTTTCGGCGGGGGACAGAGCGGCGCAAGGTTGCGGTGCAAGGCAACCTCGCCTCCGTCGGGGGCACGCCGCTACTGTGCGCGGCCCAGGCGGGCTGCGGCCTCTTGTTGCTGTCGAGCTGGATGGTGCAGCAAGGACTGGACGACGGATCCCTGCAATCCGTGCTGCCCGACTGGCAAGCTTCTCCTTATGAGGATCGCCACGACGAGATCTATGCTGTGTTTCGCGGCGGCCGCTTCCTGAAACCCCAGACCCGCGCCTTCATCGACTTCCTGATAGAGGCGATCGCCCCCTTGCAGGAGGAAACCCGCTGATACGGAGCCGGACCAAGGCCAAACAAAAAGCCGGGCAATGGCCCGGCTTTTTATCGTTCATCTGCGGCTAGCGGGGCTTGCGCCCATCCGGCGCGGCAGCGGCCGCGCGATAGTCGGCATAGGGGAAGACATTGCGCAGCCGCTGGGCCACGGGCTCGGGGATGGAGCGGGAGAACACCAGCCTGACGCCATTGCCATCGCGCTGGCCCAGGATGCGCCCCCGTACCGGATCCTGCTGCAGGATCTGTTTGGCCTGGGCCAGGAAGCGTGGCGGTACCGAGCCCCGCTTCACCACCAGTTTTCCGGGCTGCAAGCGGATCTCGAACAGGGCGCCACGCCCCAGTTTCATCAGCCACCAGATCAGGGCAATCGCCACCAGCAAAGACAACCAGGCCATTTGACTCCTCCTTGAACCTCGTTTTCGCCAGTATAGGCCGCACCGACGCGCAATTATCGGGTGGGCATCACGCTTTGCCTATCGGCCTCAGTGCCCCTTGCCCCAGGCCACCAGCGTCTCGCGATAGAGGGCGAGCAGGGCCTGATCCCGCACCGCCACCCCGACCCGCTGGGCGGGATAGTCGGCCCACTCATCGTGGGGATGGTACTTGCCATCGAATTTTTGCAGGGTATGACCGATGGCGGGGCCACTGTCGATGACCCGCACCGGCCCGTCCCGCAGGGTGAACAGCTCGGGGTCGATCACATAGGCGATGGCGGAGGGATCGTGCACATGGCAACCGTCCAGGCCGATCCGCTCCGAGTAGAAGCGCAGGTAGAAACGGCTAACGTCCCACAGGAATCGGCCGGGCTCTCCCGCCTCGTCCCGCAGGGCATCCAGATAAGCGCTGCTGAAGAAGCTCTGCTGGGTCACGTCCAGCCCGATGATCACCACGGGCCAGTCGGCGGTGAACACCGCATCCGCGGCCTCGGGATCGTCGTGGATATTGGCCTCGGCATAGGGGGTCACGTTGCCGCGATGGCCGTTGACGCCAAAGGCGCCCCCCATCACCACCACCTGTTTCACCAACTTGGTGATCTCCGGTGCCTGCGCCAGTGCCAACGCCAGGTTGGTGAGGGGCCCTATGGTCACCAGCGTGATCTCGCCGGGGGCGGCCTTCAGGGCCTCGACGATATATTGCCAGGCCGGACGGGGGTCTGCGCTGATGCTCACCTCCCCGGCCGTCACGTCCCCAAAACCGGTGGGACCGTGCACCACTGTGGTCGGCCCGACCGGCGCGCGTTTTAGCGGCGCGGCGGCCCCCTGGGCCACGTCTGCCTTCATGCCATATTTCTGCTTGAGCCAGAGCGCGTTGTGGGTGCCATTCTCGATGGTGGCATTGCCAAAGACGGTGGTGATGGCGAGCAGCTCGATGGCGGGGTGCGCCTCGGCGAAGAGTATTGCCATGGCATCGTCGATGCCGGGATCGGTATCCAGAATGATCTTGTGGGTCATGGTGCCTCCATACGACAGAGCTGCCAGTGTAGCGGCCCATGGGCGGTTTAACAGCGCCGGGATCACAGCCTCGCGGTTTCATTTGCTCCACCCGCATCGACTGGTGACATTGTGAGCGGCGGCGGTGGCAAAAGAAGCGTTGCGGCCACAAAGCAGGCCAGAGTGTCGAAACAAGTGCCGAAATAGTGGGCAACCGGACGCCGCGGGGCGCGGGCCGCCTTGTGAGCTCGCCCGCAGGATGGTATCACTTGGCCTCCTTGCCCACTCCCACCAACCGAGGCGCCATAGTGATCACCCTGATTAAAGAGTCTGACCAGCTGAAGATGCCCTGGAAGAACAAGCAGGGCACCACGGCCCAGATCCTCATCTCCCCCAAGGGGGCGAGTCTGGACAAGCTCGATTTTGACTACCGACTCAGCTCGGCCCCCATCAAGGCGGCGGGCCCCTTCTCGAAATTCCCCGGTTATCAGCGCATCCTGCTGCCCGTCGGCGGGGCCGGTTTCGTGCTCAACGGCCACCCTTACGCCACCTTTGAGGCCGCCCATTTCAGCGGCGACGACGAGACCCACTGCGAGTTGCTGAAGAAAGAGGTGACGGATCTGGGGCTCATCTACGATCCCGAGCACATCAGCGCCAACGTGCGGGTGCTCAATGTGCCCTTCCCGCTGAGCCTCAGCCTGGATACAGACAAGACTTACCTCTGCCATCTGCTGAGTGGCCAGCTCGAGGTGGATGGCCGAGCCGTCGCGGTCAACGAGACGCTGGTGGTCACGGGGGAAGAGAGCATACGACTGGCGTGTCAGAAGAAGACGGCCATCGCCTTCTTTACCCTGCAACCGCTCGGCTAAACGGCAGGCAGGATCAGCGTTTGGGGGCTCGGCCCCCGCTATCGAGGCAAGCCTGCATGCTGTCGTAGGGTTCATAGTACTTGGTGCGGCTGTAGTAGGTGCCGCCCTTGGGGTGGCAGATGCCGTTGCGGCTCTTCTTGACCGGGGGCTCCGCCGCCAACGCGATGGCACACATCAGCAGCAAGCAGCAGCCGAGCACCCATTTGACTGCTCTCATTCTCTCTATCCGTTCGGTTTATCGGCGGGACTCTGGCCCGTTTGCGGCCTATTCTATCTCATCGATTCTCCGGCTACCGCCGGTCAGATCATGAAAAGAGACGCTTATTCACCGCCCTTCTCCCCCGATGTAAACCCAAATAAAAAAGCCGGGAGATCCCGGCTTTTTTCATGACAAGGATGAGCGGCTTAGTTGACCTTGAAGCTGCCCTTCATCATGGCGAAGTGGCCGGGGAAGGAGCAGAAGAAGGTCAGGTCTTTGCCGGCAAGACCGTCGGTCTTGAAGGTGACAGTGGCGCTCTCACCACCGCCCACCAGCTTGGTGTGCGCCAGGATCCGGGCATCTTCCTTGGGCAGGTAATCGTGATCGGCACCGGCGCTCATGCCGGCGGTGGCGACGGCCTGATAGTCGGCGGTGTTCGCCAGTACCCAGTTATGACCCATGGCGGTCACCGGCATCTTGCCCGTGTGATTGAGGGTGATGGTCACCTCTTTGCAGGTGGCGGGAACGCTCATCTCCTTGAGGTTGTACTGCATGGCATCATTGCCCTCGATGACCAATGCGCACTCATCGGCCAGGGCCGGGGCGGCCAGGGCACTCAGAAACAGCAGGGTAATTACCTTCTTCATCATCTTCTCCTTTGATTGGCAATGAATGGCAACACGCTTGCCTGCAAACTCGCACCGGCGATGGGCAAAGATGCTGTCATAATCGATCTTCATTTATTGTACTGAACTGTCGCCATTCGACTATGGGTTTTGCTCAAAGCTGCGGACCAAGTCACCTGTTTGAGCCCGAGCACATTCAACTTTGGAACAGATTTGGCTGGTCAACAGCTTGAACCGCTTAATTATTTCCACCACCCGCACCGGCAGGAGGCTCGTCAGTCCGGGCCACCTTGGCTAAGCTGCCCTCCTGCCGAATCTTGTCCCGCGAGAATACTGGATGCGCCTCCCTTCCCAAGCCCATGTTCCCACCAAGGCCCCTACCCTGCGCGGCCTGCTGCTGACCCTGACCTTGCTGCTCGGCGCCTGTCAGCCCGCCCCGCCGCCCCTGACCCGCATTCAGGGCAACACCATGGGCACTTACTACGTGGTGACGGTGAATGACCCCTTCCCCGGCGGAAAGGAGGCGCTGCAACGCGAGCTCGATACCCTGCTGGCTCGGATGAACAAGGAGATCTCCACCTATGATCCGGGCTCCCTCATCTCCCGCTTCAACCAGGGCTCGGGCAAGGAGCCCATGCCCATTCCGCCGGCCATGGCGAAGATAGTGCAGCAGGGCATAGACGCAGGACACCTCACCAAGGGCAAGCTGGATGTGACAGTGGGGCCCCTGGTCAATCTGTGGGGCTTTGGGCCGGACAAGCGCCCGGTCAAGCGCCCCACCGACGAGCAGATCGCCGAGGCCCGCCAGCGGGTGGACATCGACAAGCTGAGCCTCATCAAACAGGGAGACAATTTCCTGCTCGGCAAGGCCATTCCGGATCTCTATCTGGATCTCTCCACCCTGGGCGAGGGGGCCGCCGCCGACGAGATAGCCGCCCTGTTGGAGGGCAAGGGGGTCAACAACTACCTCATCGAGGTGGCGGGCGCGGTGCGCAACAAGGGCCATAACAGTCAGGGCAACCGCTGGCGGGTGGCCATCGTCGAGCCCTCGGACAACCCGGGCGCCATCGAAGACGTCGTTGTCCCGAACGGCATGGCGCTCAGCACCGCCGGCAGCTATCGCAACTATTACGAGCTGGACGGCCGGCGCTACTCCCACATCATCGATCCCGCCACCGGTCAGCCCGTGACCCACAAGCTGGTCTCCGCCAGCGTGCTGACCCCGACGGCGCTGGAAGCCGACGCCCTGGATACCGCCCTCATGGTGATGGGGCCCGAGCAGGCGATGGCGTTTGCCAAGGAGCATCAACTGGCGGTCTATCTCATCGTCAAGACGCCGAAAGGCTTCGAGAGCCGGTATACCCCCCAGTTCGCCCCCTATTTGCAACAGAAGAAGCCTTGAGCAGACATCTTCAAGCAGGGCGGCGACCGGTTCAAGATGATCGGTCGCCGATGTGGGAGGGAAAGCACGGGGCAATTGCGCCATCGGATTGCCTGCCTGCGGACTTTGGTGGCACACTTCCCTTACCGCCCGTAGCGCCCTGACCAGACAGATGCAGACACCTGAATCCGAGCCAGAAAAAAAAGCCCAACCCAAACCCAGGCGCATCCTGCTGGTCAATGAACAGCGCTCCTTCCAGATGATGATGAAGGCCATGCTGATCAACATCGGCATCAACCGCATCACCTACATCAACTCGGCCGAAGAGGCGCGGCGTCGCTGCCAGAAAGAGACCTTCGACATCTACCTGCTCGACTATGAGCTGGGCGCCGGTGAAAACGGTCGCCAGCTGCTGGAGAGCCTGCGCAACCAGCAACTGATCCCGCCCCAGAGCGTGGTGATCATGGTCAGCAGCGACAGCTCGAGGGCCATGGTGCTGAGCGCCCTCGAGGCCGAGCCCGACGAATACCTGATGAAACCCTTCTCCCAGGAGCAGTTCTCGTTTCGCTTGAAGCGGGCCCTCGCCCGTCGTCAGGCGCTGGAGAGCGTCTTCATCGCCCTCACCCAGAACGATCTGCCGGCGCTCATCGCCGCCTGCGCCGCCCAGGCCGATACGGTGCCGCGTTTCGCCAACTTCTGCCGCTGCCTGCAGGCCGATACCCAGCTCAAGCTCGGCCAGGCCAGGGAGGCCCGCAGCCTAATGCGCCAACTGCTGGCAGGTCAGGAGAACAGCTGGGCCCGGCTGACCCTGGGCAAGGCCTGTCACGCGCTCGAGCTGCATGAGGAGGCGGTGAGCCACCTGCAGGCGACCCTCAGGAACACCCCGCTGATGGTGGAGGCCCACCTCTGGCTGGCGGAATCCCAGCTCGCCCTTGGCAAGGGGGAGCTCGCCCAGCAGGAGCTGCGGCGGGCGGTGGACATCTCCCCCCAGTCGGTCCAACTCTCCCGCCGCCTGGCGGAGGTCTGCCTGCTGCGCCACGACTACGGTCAGGCCAAGGATGTGTTGCTGTCCCTCATCGACTTGTCGCGCAACTCCATCCACCGCACCCCGCATTATCTCGGGGCCTATATCCAGACCCTCACCCTCTACGCCCTCAACAGCAACGACGGCTACCATATCGCCAACCTGCAAAAGCAGGTGAACTCGGCCCTGTCGCGGATCCGCGATTCCCTGATGATGGCGGAGTTCAACTACCCGGTGTTCGAGCAGATCTGCCAGGCCAGGGTGCAGATCGCCCTCGGCGAGCTGCTCAAGGGCAAGAAGATGCTCTATCGCGCGAACCAGAACTGGTTGGATCAACCGGCGACCATGCCCCCCGCCCTGCTGGGGGAGACCATACTCGCGCTCTACCAGCTCGGCGAGTTCGAGTATGCCGAGAGCCTGCAGGCGCTGCTGGCGGAGGACGAGGACCGACTGCTGACCACCTGCATCCAGGTCACCCGGGATGACAAGACGGTGCAGGAGCGCCGCCAGCGCTATCAACAACTCAACGACCTTGGCATCAAGGCCTATCAGGGAGGGGAGCTGGAGCAGGCCCTCGGCCACTTCCGGGAGGCGTTGCGACGGGCGCCGGCCAACACAGGGGCGGCCCTCAACAAGATCCAGGTGCTGCTGCAGCTGATGCAGAAGAACCGCAAGAGTCCGGAGTTTGGTGCCGAATGCAAGGAGACCCTGGACGTGCTGGAAGGCATCCCCTTGAATCCCGCCCAGCAGGATCGCTTCCGCAAACTGCGCCAGGAATTTAACCAGTTCAACTAGCCAGCTGAGCCCATGCCTCACCTATGCTGATACCAATTCAGCGAGGAAGGGGCGACGACATGGCAATGTGCCGATATCTGGTGGCCGATGGCCGCCATTGCAGCGAAGAGGCCGGAGAGCACGACCTGTGCCGCTGGCACAATCCCCAGGCCGATCACCAGTCCCCCGACACCGCCCAGGCGCTGGAAAACTATGTGCGCCAGGGGGGGCTGTGCCACGGCCTGCAACTGGCCCGCGCCGAGCTGTCCGGCCTCAATCTGGTGAACAAGCAAGGACCCCAAGGCTTTCTGCTGGAGCAGTGCAACCTCTATCGCGCGAACCTGCGCGGCGCCCACCTCTACGGCATCCGTTTCAAGGGCGGCAGCCTGATGAAGGCCGATCTCAGCGAGGCGAACCTGCACTGCGCCGAGCTGCACGACATCAACTTGCTCGGCATTCGCTGGCAGAACACCCGGCTCGACAATCTGGACACCGGCAAGCGGCTGATGCAGGACAGGAAAGGGCGCCGCGAGCGGGATCCGGTGCAGGCCTGCATCTGGCTGAAAGAGGCCGAGGAGACCTATCGGGATCTGCGCAAGGCCTCCGAGGCGCAGGGCATCTTCACCATGTCCGGTCGCTACATTCAGCAGGAGCTCACCATGCGCCGCCTGCAGATGCCGTTTTTTTCCTACCAGCGTTTCGCGTCCTGGATAGTGGATCTGTTCTGCGGCTACGGTGAGGCCCCCATGCGGGTGGTGCTCTTCTCCCTGCTGCTGATCCTCATCTGCAGCATCTTCTACTTCTTCTTCGGCCTGAGCTTCAACGGCAACCACCTCATCTACCGCCCCGAGGCGAGCCTCGAGAAGAACGCCATCTTCCTGCTGGAATGCCTCTATTACAGCGTGGTGACCTTCACCACCCTGGGTTATGGCGACTTCACCCCCATAGGCTTGTCGCGGATCTTCGCCGCCTTCGAGGCCTTCACCGGCAGCTTCACGCTGGCGCTGTTTGTGGTGGTGTTCGTCAAGAAGATGACCCGCTGAGCACGCGGGCGCCGCGGCAAAAGCCCGGCCCGGATCGCCGGGGCCGGGTCAGGCGCCACCACCCGCCCCCTGAACTTGCATCCGGGGCGGATTCCTAGTCCAATAGCGACTAATAAAAACGACATGAGCATCCCTGACATGAAGATCATCTCTTTCAATATCAATGGCCTGCGCGCCCGTCTTCATCAGCTGCAAGCCATCATCGACAAGCACCAGCCGGACGTGATCGGCCTGCAGGAGATCAAGGTGCACGACGACGCCTTCCCGGTGGCCGACGTGGAGGCCATGGGTTATCACGTGGTGTTCCATGGCCAGAAGGGTCACTACGGGGTCGCCATCATGAGCAAGCAGCCGCCGCTCGAGGTACAGAAGGGCTTCCCCACAGACCCGGAAGATGCCCAGCGCCGCATGATCATGGCCAGCTTCAAGCGCGAAGACGGCTCCATCATCAAGGTGATGAACGGCTATTTCCCGCAAGGGGAGAGCCAGGATCACGAGACCAAGTTCCCGGCCAAACAGAAGTTCTATGAGGACCTGCAGCACTACCTCGAGACCCACCACACCCCGGACGATCAGCTGGTGCTGATCGGCGACGTGAACATCTCCCCCACGGATCTCGACATCGGCATCGGCGAGGCGAACCGCAAGCGTTGGCTGCGGGATGGCAAGTGCTCCTTCCTGCCCATCGAACGCGAGTGGATGGAGCGCCTGAAAGGCTTCGGCCTGACCGACACCTTCCGCGCCGCCAACCCCACCGAGTGCGAGCGCTTCTCCTGGTTCGACTACCGCTCCAAGGGCTTTGACGAGAACCGGGGCCTGCGCATCGATCTCATCCTGGCGTCCAATGCGCTCAAGGACAAGGTGACCGAGACCGGCATCGACTACGAGCTGCGCGGCATCGAGAAACCCTCGGATCACGCCCCCATCTGGGCCTGCTTCGCCTGATATGTCACCCCTGGGGGCCCCCGGCCCCCAGGGATATTTGCTGGTTATTCCTTCGCCCTTCCGGTCACGGACTGTCGCGACTTCCCCCCTTCCCCAGCCCTCTCCCCCCATCTCGGCCGACACACAACAGCTCCAGTTCAACTTTGGCACTCTATTATTAAAAACCGTTGTTTAGCAAAACGTTAAATGTGCAAACATGTCGTTAACAAGCCCCAGTGATAATAAAATGACGCACAGCCATCGCGGCCCAATCGGCAGGAGTGTGAAGATGAAGGTTCCAGGCATCAGGAGAAAGACATTCAAACGCGGCTGCATGGCGCTGGCGCTGGCCGGTGTGCTGGCGGGCTGTGGCGATAACAAAGGCGGCGATGCCCAGGCCCAACCCCAGGTGCCCGTGGTGGTGGCCACCGTCACCCCGACCGATGTGCCCCTCACCACCGACGTGGTCGGCGAAACGGCCGGCTTTCGCGAGATAGAGGTGCGCTCCAGGGTGAGCGGCATACTGCTCAAACGCACCTATGTGGAAGGGCAACCGGTCAAGGCCAATCAGGAGCTGTTCCTGATCGATCCAGCCCCCTACCAGGCCGCGCTGGAGCAAGCCCAGGGCAGCCTGGCCCAGGAGCAGGCCCGCCTCAACAAGGCCCGCGCCGACCGGGAGCGGATCATCCCGCTCTACCGTCGCCAGGTGGTGAGCCGCAAGGACTACGACGATACCATCGCCAACTACGAGGCGGCCGTCGCCTCCCTGCAGGCGGCCCAGGCCCAGGTGAAGGAGGCCGCGCTCAACCTCGGTTACACCCAGGTCACGGCCCCCATCGATGGCATGGCGAGCAAGAGCTCCCAGTCCGAGGGCAGCCTCATCTCCACCAGCGGTGACAATGGCCTGCTGACCACCATCACCCAGTTCGATCCCCTCTATGTGAACTTCTCCTATTCGGAGCAGGACCGCCTCATCTTCGACAACTTCCTCAAGAGCGGTCAGGTCAAGGCTAACACCGATGCCAACTGGCGCACCCATATCCGGTTGACCGACGGCTCCATCTATCCCCAGCCGGGCCATCTCAACTTCTCCGACAACAGGGTCGATCCCCAGACCGGCACCATACGCGCCCGCGCCATCTTCGATAACAAGCAAGGCGCCCTGCTGCCCGGCCAGTTCGTGCGCATGACCATAGAGCTGGGGGTGCGCAAGAACGCCATCCTGGTGCCTTCCCGCGCCATAGTGCAATCCCAGGCCGATCGCATGGTGATGGTGGTCAATAGCGACAACAAGGTCGAACCCAGGGTGGTCAAGCTGGGACAGGGTATAGAGGACAAGGTGCTGGTCACCAGCGGCCTCAAAGCCGGGGAGCACTATGTGGTCGAGGGGCTGATGAAGGCCCGTCCCGGCGCCCTGGTCAAACCCGTCTCCGCCGAGCAGATGCAGGCCATCACCGCCAAGGTCATCGACCACAGCGCGGGCAAATAAGGAGTTCGTATGTTTTCCAAGTTCTTCATCGAACGCCCCATCTTTGCCAGCGTGATTTCGATCATCATAGTTCTGGCGGGGCTGGCCGCGATGCGCTCCCTCTCCATCGAGCAGTATCCGCAGATCACCCCGCCAGTGGTGCAGGTCACGGCCTACTACTCGGGCGCCACCCCCGAGGTCATCTCCCAGACGGTCGCCGCCCCCATAGAGCAGCAGATCAACGGCGTCGAGGACATGATCTACATGCAGTCCGGCTCCGCCTCCAACGGCCAGATGAACCTGAACGTCTACTTCAGCATCGGTACGGATCCGGATCAGGCCACCATCAACGTCAACAACCGGGTCTCGGCCGCCATGGCCCAGCTACCCGACGACGTGAAGCAGCAGGGGGTGACGGTGCGCAAGAAGTCCACCTCCATACTGCAGGTGATCACCCTGGAGTCGCCGGAAGCCACCTTCGATACCACCTACCTCTCCAACTACGCCCTGCTCAACATCATCGATGAGCTCAAGCGCATCCCCGGGGTCGGCGATACCACGCTGTTTGGCGGCACCGACTACGCCATGCGCATCTGGCTGCGGCCGGACAGGCTGGCCCAGCTCGGCCTGACCACCAGCGACGTGGTCAGCGCCATCCGGGAGCAGAACACCCAGTTCGCGGCCGGCAAGATAGGGGCTCAGCCCACCACGGCCCCCATCGACTTCACCTACACGGTGCAGACCAAGGGGCGGCTCGAGGATGTGACCGAGTTCCAGAACATCATCATCCGCTCCATGCCGGACGGCTCCAAGATCCGGGTGAAAGACGTGGCCAGGGTGGAGCTCGGGGGCAAGGACTATGACGTGACCGCCAAGGCCAATGGCAAGCAGGCCATCGGCATCGCCATCTACCTGCAACCCGGCGCCAACGCGGTCGCGGTGTCGGATCAGATCAACAGCACCATGGCCTCCCTCAAGACTCGCTTCCCCCAGGGGATGGAGTACCGGATCCCCTACGACACCACAGAGTTCGTGAAGATCTCCATCGAGGAGGTGGTACATACCCTGATCGAGGCGATAGTGCTGGTGTTCTGCGTGGTCTATCTGTTCCTGCAGAACCTGCGCGCCACCCTGATCCCCTGCATCGCAGTGCCGGTGTCGCTGATCGGGACCTTCGCCGGCATGCTGGTGCTGGGCTTCTCCATCAACCTGCTGACCCTGTTCGGCATGGTGCTCGCCATCGGTATAGTAGTGGATGACGCCATCGTGGTGCTGGAGAACGTCGAGCGGATCATGAGCGAGAAGAAGTGCTCCCCCAAGGAGGCCGCCATCCTCGCCATGCAGGAGGTGTCCGGCCCCGTGGTCGCCATCGTGCTGGTGCTCTGCGCCGTGTTCCTGCCGGTCGCCTTCATGGGCGGCATGACGGGGGTGATGTACAAGCAGTTCGCCATCACCATCGCCGTCTCCGTGACCATCTCCGGTCTGGTGGCGCTGACCCTCTCCCCGGCCCTGTGCGCCATCCTGCTCAAGGAGGGACACCATGAACCGGCGCGCTTCTTCGTCTGGTTCAACGCCCAGTTTGACAAGCTGACCGCCCGCTACGTGCGGGGGGTGGCCTTCCTCAACCGCCGGGTCGGCATCGCCTTCACCATCATCCTGTTCATCCTGGCCGGGGTCTATGTGCTCTTGCTGAAGGTGCCGGGCGCCCTGGTGCCCGACGAGGATCAGGGGTACCTCATCTCCTCCGTCATGCTGCCGGACGCCTCCGCCCTCACCCGCACCCAGGCCGTCGCGGATCAGTTTGACAAGATCGCCATGGCCAACCCCAACGTGCAGGACGTGGTCACCTTCTCGGGCTTTGACATACTGTCGAGCGCCATCATCAGCAACCGGGGCCTGAGCTTCATCACCCTCAAGGATTGGGGCGAGCGTCAGGGCGAGGGTCAGGACTCCTTCTCCCTCGCCAAGACACTGCAGGGGTTCAGCGTCATGGGGCAATCCGATGGCGTCGTCGCCTCCTTCAATCCGCCCCCCATCCAGGGCATGTCCACCACGGGCGGACTGGAAGGCTATCTGCAAGATCGGGGGTCGGGTGATACCAAGGCCTTCGCCGGCGAGGTGGATCGCCTGCTGGAAGCGGCCAAACAGCGGCCCGAGCTGGCCAGTGTCACCACCACCTACCGGGCCAACGTGCCCCAGGTGTTCCTGGATCTGGACCGGGAGAAAGCCAAGGCGCTGGGGCTGCCCATCAACGCGGTGTTTGACACCATGCAGGCCACCTTTGGCCAGGTCTATGTCAACGACTTCAACCAGTTCGGTCGCACCTACCGGGTCCAGTTGCAGTCCGAGGCGGACTACCGGGCTCACAAGAGTGACATTCGCAACGTCTATGTGCGCTCCGATAAGGGCGACATGATCCCCCTCACCAGCCTGGTGACGGTACGCGATGCCACCGGCCCCGAGCTGGTCGAGCGTTTCAACATCTTCCCAGCGGCCAAGATCATGGCGCAGCCGGCCCCCGGCTACAGCTCGGGTCAGGCCATCGCCGCCCTGGAGCAGGTGGCTGACGAGACCCTCGGCAACGAGGCCAAGCTGGAGTGGACGGGTTCTGCCTATCAGGAGAAAGAGGCGGCGGGCAGTGCCGGCACCGCCTTTGGCTTTGGCATCATCATGGTGTTCCTGATCCTGGCGGCCCAGTACGAACGCTGGACCCTGCCCTTCGCGGTCATCACCGCGGTGCCCTTCGCCCTGTTTGGCGCCCTGTTTGCCACCTGGGCGGTGGGGCTCACCAACAACGTCTACTTCCAGATAGGGTTGGTGACCCTGGTCGGCCTCGCCGCCAAGAACGCCATCCTGATCGTCGAGTTTGCGGTGATGAAGCACGAAGAGGGGATGAGCCTGCTGGAATCGGCGCTGGAGGCGGCGCGGCTGCGTTTTCGCCCCATCGTCATGACCTCGCTCGCCTTCATCCTCGGCTGTGTGCCTCTGGTGACCTCGAGCGGCGCCGGCGCCGCCAGCCGTCATGCCCTCGGCTGGCCCGTCATCGGCGGCATGCTGGCGGCCACCTTCATCGCCATCTTCTTCATCCCGCTCTTCTTCCGCCTCATCATGCGGCGCTCGGAGCAAAAGGCCGCCACGGCCCCCGAAGAGAAGCACTGAGACTGACGAGCCCCCGCAATGCGGGGGCTTTTTTTGCCTACCAATGTGACGGCCGCGCCATTCCTGTCACCGGTTTCTCCTCTGATGGCGTCATGCCTTGACCTTCTCCTTTAGGTAAGGTTTAAATTCACCCCACTCATCACAGGGAAACCGTCCATGTTGTCATCGAGATTGCCCACAGAGCTCATCGCCCGGCTGTTGCTGGCGCTGGTGCTCGTCTGCAATCTCACCCTCTGCGTCAGTTGGCATGGGGCGACAGATGCCACCCCGGTCAAGCTGGTGATGACCACAGACACCGAGGTGGCTGCCATGCAGGGACTCGCCTGCCATGGGAGCGATGACGGACAAGCCGGCGCGACCCTGAGTCAGGGGGATTGCCAGATGCACGGCGGCCTCACCTCCCCCGGCGGCAGCGGCCTGCTCCTGCTGGCGGCGCTGCTGACCCTGCTGGTCCTCCCCCTGTTGCTGCAACCCCGCGCCCTCACCGCCGTACTGGATCACTGGTTACGGGATCCACTCCTGCGCCTGCGCGGTACTCACCCCCCTTCCTGGCCCAGACGGCATCTGATGCTCTCTGTGCTACGTCATTAGAACCATCTTCTCCTGCGCGCCCGCCGCAAGCCTTGCCTTGCCCGGGATCCCGCGCCTTGCCTGACTTTGCCCCGATTGGCCATGCCCCAAGGGCGCAAGGTGCCGTGCGTCTGCTGACTCGTCAGTGACGCCCCGTTTGCCGCCAAGCCTGTCGTTCCGATCGCCGTGACGGTGCCAGCCCATGAGGGCCGCACATCTCACCCGATCCCTCAGCGCTTGCGGCCTGACAGAAGAGAAGATGTCATGTCATCAGCCAACCTTGCCGCGCCTGTACGCGCCCTCTCCTCCTGCACTGTCTGCACTGTCTGCACTGTCTGCACGCAGATCCGCGCCGGAGGCCCGCTATGAACAAGACCCTGTTGATGTCCACCCTGCTGCTCGCCCTCGGGGCCGGTGGCGGCTACTGGGTAGCCAAACAAACTGGCGATGGTCCCACCGCCAAGGAGAAGGCCCCGCTCTACTGGGTCAACCCCATGGATCCCCACGACAGGCGTGACGCCCCCGCCAAGGACAACATGGGAATGGACTTCATCCCCGTCTATGAAGAGCAGAAAAACGGCTCGCCGGGCACCGTCACCATCAGCCCCGAGATCCAGCAAAACCTGGGGGTGCGGCTCGCCAAGGTGGAGCGACTGCCCGTTCACCAGCAGATAGAAACGGTGGGCTACGTGGGCTATGACGAGGAGCGGCTGGAGGCCATCAACGCGCGGATGGCGGGCTGGATCCGCACTCTCGCCATCAAGAACGAGGGGCAGAAGGTGGCAAAGGGCAGCCTCATCTATGAGCTCTACGCCCCGGATCTGGTCAACGCCCAGCACGAATACCTGCTGGCCCTCAACACCGCCAATCCACTGCTGCTGCGCGCCGCCGAGGGCAAGTTGAAATCCCTGCAGGTGCCAGCGGATCAGATAGCGGCCCTCAAGCGCACCCGTCAGGTGAGCGAGACCATCCGCATCTATGCCCCGAGCAGCGGCTATGTGTCCGAGCTCAAGGTGCGCGAGGGCCAGTATGTGGAGCCCGCCGCCGCCCTGTTCAACATCAGCACCCTGCAGCAGGTGTGGGTGAGCGCCGAGGTGTTCGAGCGCCAGGCCGCCCAGCTCAAGGTCGGCGATCCCGTCACCATGACCCTGGACTACGCCCCCGGCCGCCGCTGGCAGGGCAAGGTGGATTACCTCTACCCCACCCTGGATGCGGCCACCCGCACCCTCAAGGTGCGGCTGCGCTTCGCGAATCCGGACGAATTCTTGAAACCCAACATGTTCGCCAAGGTGAGCATCCAGAGCGGCAACGGCGCGCCCCAAACCCTGGTACCGAGCGAGGCGGTGATACGCACCGGCAGTCAGGACCGACTGGTGCTGGCCCTGGCGGATGGCGGCTTCAAGTCGGTGGCGGTGACGCTCGGCGCCCAGTTTGGAGACAAGGTGGCCATCGAGAGCGGGGTCGAACCCGGCGACCGCATCGTCAGCTCGGCGCAGTTTCTGCTCGATTCCGAGTCCAGCATCGATTCGGACTTCCAGCGCATGACGGCGGTGCGGCCCCAGCAGGTGTGGACCCAGGGGGAGATCCAGGCCGTGGATCTGGCGAGCCGGATCTTGAGCGTTAGCCACCAACCCATCCCCGAGTGGCAGTGGCCCGCCATGGAGATGGACTTCACCGTCGCAGGCGGCATCGACATCCAGCAGTTGAAACAGGGTCAGGCCCTGCACCTGCAGGTCGAGCAGGAGGGGGATGAGTACAAGATCGTCAAGGTCCATGTCGAGGATGCCAACAAGGCCCCCCCTGCCGAAGATGATATGAGGGGCATGGAAGGCATGGACCATAGCCAGCACGATATGGGGGATAAATCATGATTCCCGCTATCATTTGCTGCTTTACCAGCGACCAAGCCCTATTGCCTGCGTGCCAAGCGAGAGGTGCCAAGTCATGATCCCATCGATTATTCGCTGGTCCGTTGGCAACCGCTTCCTGGTGCTGCTGCTGACCGTCATGCTCACCGCCTGGGGGCTCTGGTCGGTCAAACAGACCCCGGTGGACGCCCTGCCGGATCTCTCCGACGTGCAGGTGATCATCAAGACCTCCTACCCGGGCCAGGCGCCCCAGGTGGTAGAGGATCAGGTCACCTACCCCCTCACCACCGCCATGCTGGCGGTGCCGGGCGCCACGACGGTGCGCGGCTACTCCTTCTTCGGCGACTCCTTCGTCTATGTGCTGTTCGACGACAGCACGGATCTCTACTGGGCCCGCGCCCGGGTGCTGGAATACTTGAGCCAGGTCGCCCCTAGCCTGCCCCCTGAGGCGAGGCCCCAGCTCGGCCCGGATGCCACCGGGGTGGGCTGGGTCTTCCAGTACGCCCTGGTGGACAGAAGCGGCAAGCACGACTTGAGCGAACTCACCTCCCTGCAGAACTGGTTCCTGAAATACGAGCTGCAGACGGTGAACGGCGTCTCCGAGGTCGCCACCGTGGGCGGCATGGTGCGCCAGTATCAGGTGCGGGTCGACCCGGACAAGCTGCGGGCCTACGGCATCCCGCTCTCCCTCATCCAGACCGCCATCGAGCAGGGCAACCAGGAGACTGGCGCCTCCGTCATCGAGATGGCGGAAGCCGAGTACATGGTGCGCTCCAACGGCTATCTGAAGAGCGTGGAAGACCTCAAGCAAATACCCCTCGGCACCAATGTGCGGGGCGCCCCCTTGCTGCTGGGGGATGTGGCCGAGGTGGTCACCGGCCCCCAGAGCCGGCGCGGTCTCGCCGAGCTCAACGGCGAGGGGGAAGTGGTCGGTGGCATCATCGTCATGCGTTACGGCGAGAATGCTCAGCGCACCATAGACGGGGTCAAGGCCCGGCTCGCCAAGCTCAAGAGCAGCCTGCCGGAGGGGGTGGAGGTGGTCACCGTCTATGACAGATCCGATCTCATCCAGCGCGCCATCGACAACCTCTCCGGCAAGCTCATCGAGGAGTTCGCCGTGGTGGTGCTGGTCTGCTTGGCCTTCCTGTTCCACCTGAGATCCTCCCTGGTGGTGGTGATCTCCCTGCCCATCGCCATCCTGGTCGCCTTTATCGTCATGCATCTGCAGGGGATCAACGCCAACATCATGTCCCTCGGCGGTATCGCCATCGCCATCGGCGCCATGGTGGATGGCGCCATCGTGATGATAGAGAACGTCCACAAACATATGGAGCGCACAGAGCTGACGGAGAAGAACCGCTGGCAGGTGATCGCCCGGGCGAGCATCGAGGTGGGCCCCGCCATCTTCTTCTCCCTGCTCATCATCACCATGAGCTTCCTGCCGGTGTTCGCGCTGGAGGCGCAGGAGGGGCGCATGTTCCATCCGCTCGCCTACACCAAGACCTACGCCATGGCGGCGGCGGCCGGCCTCTCCATCACCCTGGTGCCTGTCATCATGGGCTATTTCATCCGTGGCAAGGTGCTGGCGGAGCAGGCCAACCCCCTCAACCGGGGTTTGAGCAATGCCTACATCCCCCTGCTCAACGCCGTGCTGGCGCGCCCCAAGACCACCTTGCTGCTGGCGTTGGCGGTGACCGTCATTGGCTTCTGGCCGCTCAAGTATCTGGGGTCCGAGTTCATACCGCCGTTCGACGAGGGGGACATCATGTACATGCCCACCACGGCGGCGAATATCTCGGTGGGCAAGGCGCGGGAGATCCTGCAACAGACCGACAAGCTCATTCGCACCGTACCCGAGGTGCAGAACGTGTTCGGCAAGGCGGGCCGCGCCGACTCCGCCACCGATCCCGCCGATCTGGTGATGATGGAGACCAGCATCCAGCTCAAACCGCGGGACCAGTGGCGCCCCGGCATGACCCCTGAGAAGCTCAAAGAGGAGCTCGACGCCCTCATCCGCTTCCCCGGCCTCACCAACGCCTGGGTGCCCCCCATCAAGACCCGCATCGACATGCTGGCCACCGGCATCAAGACCCCGGTGGGCATCAAGATAGCGGGGCCGGATCTCAAGGTCATTCAGGGGATAGGCCAGCAGCTGGAGCAGATCGTCGGCAAGGTGGAAGGGGCATCGTCCGTCTACGCCGAGCGGGTAGCCGGTGGCCGCTACGTCAAGGTGGATATAGACCGGCTCAAAGCCGCCCGCTACGGCCTCAACATCGCCGAGGTGCAGGCGGTGCTCGCCACCGCGGTGGGCGGCATGGACGTGGGCCAGACCATAGAGGGCCGGGAGCGCTATCCCATCAACCTGCGCTATCCCCAGAGCTATCGCGATTCGGTGGCAAGCCTGGAGCTGCTGCCCCTGGTCACCCCCAAGGGCGAGCGCATCGCCCTGGCGGATCTCGCCCGGGTCTACATCAGCGACGAGGCCCCCATGCTCAGGAGCGAAAACGCCCGCCTCAACGGCTGGGTCTACGTGGATATCCGGGACAGGGACATCGGCTCCTTCGTGAAGGAAGCCAGGGCCGAGGTGGACAAGCAGCTGGTGCTGCCGGCGGGTTACGCCCTCACCTGGTCAGGGCAGTACGAGTACATGGAGCGGGCCAAGGCGCGCCTCGCCTACGTGGTGCCTCTGACGCTCGCCATCATAGTGCTGCTGCTCTATCTCGCGTTTCGCCGCGTCCAGGAGGTGCTGCTCATCCTCACCACCCTGCCGCTCGCCGTGGTGGGCGGGATCTGGACCGTCTGGCTGCTGGACTTCAACCTCTCGGTGGCGGTGGGGGTGGGCTTTATCGCCCTGGCCGGGGTAGCGGTGGAAACGGGCGTGCTGATGCTGGTCTACCTCAACCACGCCTGGGACGATCTGGTCGCCCGCGGCAAACCCACGCTGCAAGGCCTGCATCAGGCGGTCATCCAGGGCGCCGCCCTGCGCCTGCGCCCCAAGATGATGACGGTGGTCACCATCATCGCCGGCCTCCTGCCCATCATGTGGAGCCACGGCACCGGCTCCGAGGTGATGCAGCGCATCGCCGCCCCCATGATTGGCGGCATGGTGACGGCGCTGGTGCTGACCCTGCTGGTGCTGCCGGCGGCCTTCTATCTGTGGCGCAAACGCAGCCTGCCAGCCCATGAACAATCTGAATGACCCGAATTCACAACCGCTTTCGACTAAACGACTGAAGGAAAACATCATGAACTACAAGACGTTGACACTGACCCTGCTGCTCGGCCTCGCCTCTCTCCAGGCCCGGGCCGAGATGACCATGAGCCACGAGGGGCACGACATGTCCCAGATGGCGGAGATGGGCGATATGCAGGAGATGGGAGATGCACAGACGATGACCAAGGGGGTCATCACCCGCATCGACGAGGCGAACAGCAAGCTGGGGATCAAGCACGAGGCCATCAGTAACCTCAAGATGCCCCCCATGAACATGGTGTTCCGACTGGCGAGCCCGGCCCTGCTGGAGGGGCTCAAGGTCGGGGATGCGGTGAGCTTCCACGCCGAGAACCCGGCCGGCAAGCTGACGGTGACCAAGCTGCAGAAGCAGTAATCGACAGGCGTAGCTCCCGGGCATGGAAGGTGAATATGCGTCCCCCTCCATGCCCTCTTTCTTTATATTTACAACCATGCTGCCCTGCTATTGCACAGATATCTGCAGAGCCTTCAAAATAAAATTCCGCATGAGACCTGACTGCCATTTAAGATCCAGTTCGACAGGCTCCGTGAATGTAAATACAGACAAAAATGACAATTGCATTAATAAAATAACATTGCCCACCATTCAGTTTACATTCAGCACAAAATAGCCATCTCCCCTTACTATCAGGGCTCCTTATTCATAATCGGAGTCATACCAGACCAATCAAATAAACAACCGACAATTTCATCCAATATAACCCTGTATGAGAGCAAGGATATTGCTTTCGGCTCTACTACGCTCTTGTAGAGAACAATAAGGATATTATATGAAAAATCATACTCTATTCGGTGCCATCACACTGCTGTTCACCGGTAGTGCCATAGCGCAATCTCCGGAAATAGCCGCCTACTATCTGAGTGGTCCGGATGCCGCAACCAATACGCCCGCCTATTACGCCTCACTGGCCAATCTGGAAAATTTGAGTCAGCAGATCGCCAGTCAAAAGAGCAATTTCAACAAGCTGGTTCTTTCCTTTGTGCAGCCCAGCTTGGTAAATTACACACAAAATGATCTGGCCTGCACCGGATTGTTTGGCTATGTCTGCGACACGGCCACCGTCAATAAAAAGCCAAAGGATAATAAATCCGCCGCCGATTTTTCCCAGCTCAAGGATATTATCAACACCTTCAAGCTGCATGGGGTTGAGACCTATATTGCCGTCGGGGGCTGGAACTTCAGCTGCATCCCGGAATACTACGATGTCACGGCAGGCAAGGTGGATGCCTGTGGTCCGGCCGGAGAGAAATACGACTCCTTCCCCAACCCTGGTCCCCGCAACCGCTTCGACAACCCGATATCCGGCCAGGCCGCGGATCAGGCGTATCGCAACGTGGTGCAACTGGCCAGTGATCTCGGCGTGGCGGGCATAGACCTGGACTATGAAGAGTTCTGGCACGCGGATCTCAACGCCTACAGCTGGCGGCTGACGCCGGACTCGGTGCAACCGCCAGCCAGCAACGTGGAATACATCGACACCGCCAGCCTGATGAGTCAGGGCAAGGGGATACTGGTCTTTGACGACAGCATGCAACTGGTGCCATCGGAACAACCCTATCCCAGGATCATGCCGGACACCGTCGACAAGTTTGCGGCCATCATGCGCTCCCTCTACAGCGCCATCGATGCCATCAATCCCGAGCTGGCACTGAGTACAGCAGCCCCGGCTACCGGTGGCATCCCCAATATGTCGGCCAACTGGGGCAGTAATGCCCACACTAGCAATACCTATGGCGGTGCCTGGTGGGGCGGTAATTTATATGGCTTGATTTACAATGCGGCGCTGCAATATCCGGATCTGGTCGATCGTCTCAGCACCATAGGCATCATGTCCTATGACCTGAGCGAAACGGATTGTGGCGGGGATACCAATATTCCCTGCGATCTGGCGGGCCAAGTCGATTATTACTACGGCTCCTTCTTCAGCTGGTTGAAATCCGGTGACACAGTGCGCCCGGGACACGCTGTGGTAAAAGGCTCACCGAGTTATGCCGCGGCATCCATTCAGCCCCAGAAACTGTTGATCACCCCTCCCATCACGGTCGGATTTGAAGTGGGCAGGCCGGCAACCGGGAATTTATTGTTGAGCAAGGAGCTTCTCAATGATATCGCCAGCCGTACCGCCAAATATTCCCCCTCCGGCATGATCATGTGGGATCTTTATAAAGACAAGCGTCATGATGAACCCATGGGCGGCTGGGATCCCGACTGGGCCCGCCCCAACGACGTATTGACCGTTACCTGTGACGTCATGGGATTGAAGGGCGAACAATATGACTGCGCCAGTGCGGTGCCCAATCCCTGATTTCAACATGGAGATATAGACTGAAAAAACATGCCGGCGCACCTGCGCCGGCATGTTGCCGTCATATATTCATTGTTGCCCGGGCTGATGGCAATTTGTTGATGACAGCTCCTGGCTCGATATGTCGTCCAGACAACGGTAGCTAAATACGCGATGCAATAAAAATGGGCAGATTATTCCTGCCCATTTGTTATATGGAAGCGCCGTTATCAGCCGCGAATATGCTCGATAAAGGCGTCGATCTGCTCGCGGCCGCAGGCCGGGTTCATAAACACCGCCTTTTCGCCGGCGATATAGGAGTACTTGCCGCGCTCGTCGTACTCGGAGTGGGCCACCGCCTCCACCCAGTTGGTGAAGAGCCCGACCTTGCCTCGGTGCTTGAACAGGCTGCGGTGATAGTCGGTGTTGCGTTGCAGCCGCGCCTTGTAGGCGGGATCGGCGCTGCGGGCCAGCTCGAAGGCGAACTCGGCCTCCGGATCGCTCACCCACTCCGGGTTGTAGATCTTGAAGCCCACGCTCGGCCCCTGGTTCTCCTGGGCCACCAGCTTGACGTTGCCGAGCTGGCTCAGGCGGAAGCGGAAGTAGTTCGCGTTCTGCAGACAGTGGGCCAGCACGGTGCGATAGCCCTCCACCCCCATGTAGTTGAGGGCCGCATAGGCACCGAACAGGCCGCTCGCGCCACGGGAGCACTCGATGGTGGACTGCAGGTGGGTCTGACCCTGGATGTCCCGTTCGAAGTAGGAGAAGTTTTCCGGATCGTTCTCCATCGCCTTGAGATCGTCCTGCTCTTTTATCATCACCAGGCTGGAGGTGTAGGGCACATAGCCCCACTTCTGGAAGTCGACGGTGAAGGAATCGGCGTATTTGAGCTCGGCGAAGCGCGCCACGTTGCGCTCAATGCCCGCCAGGGTGGCGGCGTTGATGGCGAGCGGGTTGGCGGCAAAGTCGTAATCCAGGAAGAAGATCATCGACCAGCCGATGGCGGCATCCACGTGGATGTGGGGCTTGACCGCCACCTCGAAGCGCTCGCACAGGCGATCCCGCAGCGCCACCACGGGTTTCACCTGATCCACCCCGAAGGTGTCGGTGGTACCCATGGTCAGCATGATGGTCGGCACCACGTGCTTGAGGGCGAAACAGGCGGTCAGGGTGCGCTCGAGATCCACCAGATCGATGTCGTTGTTCTCACCAACCTGGATGCGAATGGTCTTGTGCTCTATGTCCACCCCGAGCAGGGAGAGGTTGGTGATGTTGGAGTAGTGGCCGCCCTGGGAGTTGATGATGCGGTAGTCCTGATAGTGGCCGAGCCCCTTGTGCTTGGCCTCCGGCAGGCTCTTGCGGATGCCGAGCAGGTAGCCGTAGAGGTTACAAAAGGTCCCCCCCTGGGTGAAGATGCCGGTGGCGCGCTCGGGATCATACCCCGCCAGCAGGGCAATCTGGCGCACCACCTTTTTTTCGAGCTCCTCGGCTACCCCGGCGTACTCGGAGTAGACCAGGTTCGGGTTCGCGAGGATGCCCATCTGGGCGCCGTAGATAGCGGGATCCGCCGACATTGTGATGACGTTCTCGACGCTGGAGGGGTTCTCCCAGTCTTTGGACAGGGCGCCAGCGAACAGCAGCTCGGTCATGGGCTCGCCCGGGGCGCGCATGGCCTGCGGCACCGGCATGGTCTCACAGAGATCCGCGAGACGGGCCTGACCATCGGGCCAGGCGTTGAGGCGTGCATCCGGCGCCAGGGCGCGGGCGCGAAACTCGTTGAGGGTGGCGAAGCCGGGCTCGCGAAACACCGGCCAGAGCTCGGGATTGCGGGAGAAGTAGTGGGCCTTGACGGTGGCGAAGCGGGCGGCAAATTCGGGGGCGACGGCGTTGACGCCGTCATCTTTCAGATAAACCAGGTCACTCATGTTGTTACCATTAGTACTGCAGAAGTGACCCGGTTATACCCCTCGGGTCGCATTTGAAACAGCGACAATAACTAATGGCCTGGCCTACTTTTTATCATGCCTCTTATCGGGCCTCGCTGAGGCGGGGCCGAGGGCGCGGTGCCCCGCCAGCTCCGCTTCCCATTTCGTGATCCCGCTCTCACTTGGCAAGCGCGGGATCGGGCCAATCCCAGGCCGATTTAACGCAGCGCCGCCACCAACCAGCTCTCGAGCTCAGTTAGCTCCGCCAACTGCGTCGGGAAGTCGAGCTTGAGCTCGACGAACAGGGCCCCTACCGCCTCGGGCCTATAGGCTACCCCGGGCAGCCGCTCGGCCAGGGCATCCAGGGGCGCCGGATCCAGGCTGTCGCTGAAGATCTGCACCCGTCCGATGATCCCCTTCTCCACGTCGAAGTGCAGCTCCACCCCGCCCCAAGCGAAACGCTCGTCCAGCTGATGGGCAAAGGCCGGCGCGTGGCCGAAGTTCCACTCCCAGCTGCGCTGGCGAGCGAAGGTCTCGGCGAAGCCGGGTAGGTCCGGCAGCTGTTCGGGTGAGATATGCTCGGGCAAGGCCCGCTCACCATGGCGGTCAAAAAAGGCCTCGCTCAGTGCCTGCACCACCTGCTCATGACGGATGCCCGGCAGCAATTCGCTCAAGTTAGCGACTCGGCTGCGCACCGAGGTGATGCCCTTGGCCGCGAGCTTCTTGGGATCCGGGTTGAGGTAGTTGGCGAGCCGACTGAGATCGGCATCCAGCAGCAGGGTGCCGTGATGGAAACCGCGATCGAGGGTCTCTCGATAGGCGGAGCCCGACACCTTGCGATCCCCGTCCTGGGTCGCCACCAGCAGATCGTTGCGGCCGGAGGCGAAGGCTTCCACCCCGAGCCGTTTCAGGCCGTCCAGCACGATGGCGGTGGAGAGGCTCTTGTCATAACCGGGCTTGCCCGCCATGAAGGTGAAGCAGCTGTTGCCAAGATCGTGGAACACGGCCCCGCCGCCGCTGCTGCGCCGGGCCAGAGTCACGCCATCTTCCTCCATGCGGCGGGTGTTGCACTCCTTCCAGGGGTTCTGGGCGCGGCCTATCACCACCGTATTGGCGTTGCGCCACAGAAACAACACCCGCTGGGCGGGGTCCATCTGGCGGAAGATGCACTCCTCCACTGCCAGGTTGAACAGAGGATCGTGGGAATCCGAGATAAGCAGGCGCAGAGGGTGCATGGGCAAGCCTTATGGACAATATGGGGCTCCGATAGTACCACCTCGGGCCACCCTGTGGGGCCCTCATCTCATCGGGCGCAATGAGCCAGGCGGGATCAGGGGCGCCCTTGCCACCAGGGCCAGAACCTGTCCACCAGCAGCACTCCGGCCACCATGGCGGCCACGAACAGCCAGATCAGGGGCTGGCCGCCACTGACAAGACTCAGGGCCGGGCCTGGGCAGATCCCGGCCATGCCCCAACCGATGCCAAAGAGCGCGGCACCGCCAAGCAAGCGTCTATCCAATCGCTGGGGCTGGGCTGGCGGATAGGGCTCCCCCAACAGGCTCTGGCGACGGGGTCGCACCAGATAGAAATAGCCCGGCATAAACACCAGCAGGGCGCCCCCCATCACGAAGGCCAGGCTGGGATCCCAGGCTCCGGTCACATCGAGAAATCCCTGCACCCTGGCGGGGTCCACCATGCCGGAGAGGACGAGACCGAGCCCGAACAGCAGGCCGGACAACAGGCTGATCAGCATTGTCATGTCAGGACTCCTCACAGCAGATGGCGACTGACAAACACAGTGAGCACTGCGGTTGTCATGAAGACGAGGGTGGCGACCAGGGAGCGGCGCGACAGCCGCCCCACGCCGCAGATGCCGTGGCCACTGGTACAGCCGTTGCCAAGGCGGGTGCCGATGCCGACCAGCAGCCCCGCCAGGGCGACCCAGGGCCAGGGGGGCAATACCGCCAGGGTCGGCAGGCTTATCCAACCGAGGGCAAAGGCCAGAGTGCCTCCCCCAACCAGACCCAGCAGGAAGAGCCAGCGCCAGGCGTCCCTGTGTTGCAGGGCGCCGCCCAGGATGCCGCTGATCCCGGCGACCCGGCCGTTGAACAGCATCAGCATCAGGGCGGCGGCGCCGATCAGCATGCCGCCTCCCAGGGCGTGCAACCATTGACTTTCCAACATGGGATCTCCTCGTATCAAAGTCATCGACAGGACGGACTCCGTCCCCCAGGGGCTGGGTGCCGACGTCAGGATCAGCGGGCTTATAGTAAATTAGAAGTTGCTGATATTGGGCCATTCTACTGCTGGGTCAAACATTAGCAATGACTAATTTAAAGGTGTTCGATGACGCCAGGCACCCGCTGAGTGCGGGTTCGGCAGCCCGACTCTGAGTCGTCGAACTTGTATCTGAATGTGACAAAAAGAGCACAAGGCTTTACCTCCGGGCGGTGGATCGGTACCATCTGGCCGTTCATCAACAGCGGAGACCATCAGTGGGCAACTCATCAAGTGACAGTAGCAGGCCGACCTCGTTCGTCGGCACCCCGGTCGCGAGATAGCCGCAGGTCTTCCTCTGCCGCACTCTCGCAACCCTGCGAGAAGCGGAAATCCACTCCCCTCTTCTCTCTTTTTACACTTGACGTCAAGTGACCCGGGCTCAGACCTGTGGACACCTTGCCTGCATAGTTTCTGCTTCCCACAAGGAGGCTGCTATGCGCTTTGTTTCAACACAATCTGCCTCACTACAATCTGGCACTCATGCCCTGCTGGGCAGGCTGGGCCTAAGCTCACTGCCGCGCTGGCTGCGTGCCAGGCAACGGCAGCATCACTACCGTTTGCAGATCCGCTGCCAGGATCGCGCCGCGCTGGAGCAGGTGCTGGCGATGGTGGCTAACACCCTGCAACCGGCAGGACTGAGCCCCTTGCAATCCCTGAGACCGGGGCGCGATGGCGGACGGGAACTGGTGCTCGACCTGCACTGCACCCCGCCCCAGCGCCGCTATCTGGTGCAGTTCGTGCATCAGGTCGGGGTCGCTCACCCGGTACGCTGGGAACTGCGCCCTCAATCCGCTCCCTAGCCCCGGCTCGGTACCGCCAACCCAGCTCCGGGGCCAGTCAGACTGGCCCCGCGCTGCCCGTTGGCATGCTGTCCGCCCTCCCAAGGGCGCGGACCCGCTCGATCTGTGCAATATATTCATCTATCACGATGGCCTTCACTGCGCAGACGACCCACTAATGTCGCATCAAGCAGCATTTTATCTGCCAGCCATGAAGGCCATCCGCTATCAGAAGGAGTACGCCATGAGAATGTGGCAACAAATCGACATGCTTTCCCTGCTCGACACCCTGGCCAGCCTGCTGCTGGCCTTCGTGCTGGGCAGCCTGGTCGGGCTGGAGCGCCAGTATCGCCAGCGTACCGCCGGCCTGCGTACCAACGTGCTGGTCGCCGTGGGGGCGGCCCTGTTCGTCAACCTGGCCCAGCGCATCTATGACCTGCACGGCGGCACCTACGGCGTGGTCCATGTGATCGCCTACATCGTCTCCGGCATCGGCTTCCTCGGCGCCGGCGTCATCATGCGGGAATCCGGCAACATTCGCGGCATCAACACCGCCGCCACCCTGTGGGGCGTCGCCGCCGTGGGCGCCGCCAGCGGTGCCGGCCTCGCCATGGAGGCCATCCTCGGCGCTCTCTTCGTGCTGGCAGCCAACACCCTGCTGCGCCCCCTGGTCAATCAGATCAACCGCCACCCGGTGGACAATACCGATACCGAGGTGACCTACCGCGTCACGGCCCTCATCCGCCGCACCCACCAGAAGGAAGTGCTGCCCTGGCTCGAGCAGATGCTGGAGCAGGCCAATTACCCCCTGAGCGAGCTGGATATCGAGCCATTCGGGGAACATGATCTGGAGATCTCGGCGGTGCTGCTCGCCACCTCCATCGACGGCGAGGAGCTGGATGCCCTGATGAAGAAGCTCGGGGAACACCCCCGCATCAAGCAGATCTTCTGGCGCACCAGCACCACGGATTGAGGCGATGGCAGGAAACTGAAGCCTGTAAGCAGACAAAAAGAAAGCCGGCCCTGGGGCCGGCTTTCTTGCATCACGCGGATTGCGCTTCGCTTATTTGGTCAGATCATCGAAGAAGCGTTTCACCCCTTCGAAGAAGCCTTCCGACTTTGGCTTGTGGGTCTTGGCGGCGGCACCGCTGAACGACTCGTCCAGCTGGCGCAGCAGATCTTTCTGAGCCTCGGTCAACTTGACCGGGGTCTCGATCACCACCTTGCACATCAGATCGCCGACCTGACCGGAGCGCACAGACTTGACGCCCTTGCCCCGCAGGCGGAACAACTTGCCGGTCTGGGTCTCCGTCGTCACCTTCAGCTTGACCCGGCCATCCAGGGTCGGCACTTCGATCTCGCCGCCAAGGGCCGCGGTGGTGAAGCTGATGGGCACTTCGCAGTAGAGATCGTTGCCGTCACGCACGAAGATCTCGTGCTCCTTGACGTGGACCTGTACGTACAGATCCCCGGCCGACGCCCCCGCTTCCCCCGCTTCCCCTTCACCGGAGAGACGGATGCGGTCGCCGGTATCGACGCCCGCCGGGATCTTGACCGACAGTGTCTTGGTCTTCTGATAGCGACCCTCACCGTGGCACTTGCGGCACGGATCCTTGATGATCTTGCCGCGACCGTGGCAGTGCGGACAGGCTTGCTGCACCGCGAAGAAGCCCTGGCGCATCTGCACCTGGCCTGCGCCGTGGCAGGTCGGACAGGTATGGGCAGAGCTCCCGGTGTGGGCGCCGGAGCCGTTGCAGACCTCGCAATGGACCTGAGTCGGGATCTTGATCTCCTTGGAGACCCCGCGCACCGCCTCTTCCAGCGTCAGCTCCATGTTGTAGCGCAGATCGGAGCCACGAGCCGGGCCACGGCGACCGCCACGGCCACCGCCGAAGATGTCGCCAAAGATATCGCCGAACGCATCACCAAAGTCGGCACCGCCGCCAAAGCCACCGTGGCCACCGCCACCCTGGCTCGGATCTACCCCGGCATGACCGTACTGGTCATAGCGGGCGCGCAGGTTGTCGTCGGTCAGGACCTCGTAGGCTTCCTTGACCTCTTTGAACTTCTCTTCCGAGGCGGCATCCCCCTGGTTACGGTCGGGGTGATACTTCATTGCCAGACGCTTATACGCCTTCTTGATCTCGCGCTCATCGGCACCTTTCGATACCCCAAGCACTTCGTAGAAATCGCGCTTCGACATACTCATCCTGTTGCTATATCAGCAGTTACGCAGACGGGCGTTGGTTACCCAACGCCCGTGAAATCATTGACCAAGCCGATGGGCAGCGCGAACGCTGCCCGGTTGGGTACGGCTTATTTCTTGTCGTCTTTCACTTCTTCGAACTCGGCATCGACCACGTCGTCTTCGCCCTTGGCGGAAGAAGTCTGACCGGCATCAGCGGCGCCAGCTTGACCCTGAGCCTGCTGCTGAGCGATCTCCATCAACTTCTGGGACGCTTCCAGCAGAGCCTGCTGCTTGGCCTCGATGGCGGCCTTGTCGTCACCCTTGAGGGCGCTTTCTAGCTCGGACATCGCGGTCTCGATCTTGGTCTTCTCGTCGGCAGGCAGGGCATCACCGGCTTCGGTGATCTGCTTGCGGACAGAGTGGACCAGACCGTCAGCCTGGTTGCGGGTCTGCACCAGCTCCTCAAACTTCTTGTCTTCGGCCGCGTTGGCTTCCGCCTCGCGTACCATGCGTTCGATCTCCTCGTCGGACAGACCGGAAGAAGCCTGGATGGTGATCTTCTGCTCCTTGTTGGTCTCCTTGTCTTTGGCGGAGACGTGCAGGATACCGTTCGCATCGATGTCGAAGGTCACTTCGATCTGCGGCAGACCGCGCTGCGCCGGACGGATGCCTTCCAGGTTGAACTGGCCCAGGGACTTGTTGTCGCTTGCGCGCTTGCGCTCACCCTGCAGCACGTGAATGGTCACGGCAGACTGGTTGTCTTCGGCGGTGGAGAACACCTGGGACTTCTTGGTCGGGATGGTGGTGTTCTTCTCGATCAGCGCAGTCATCACGCTACCCATGGTTTCGATACCCAGGGAGAGCGGGGTCACGTCCAGCAGCAGTACGTCGGTCTTGTCACCGGACAGTACGGCGCCCTGGATAGCAGCACCCATGGCCACGGCTTCGTCCGGGTTGACGTCTTTGCGCGGCTCTTTGCCGAAGAAGTCAGCGACTGTCTTCTGCACCAGCGGCATACGGGTCTGACCACCCACCAGGATGACGTCGTCGATCTCGCCAACTGCCAGACCGGAGTCTTTCAGGGCGACACGGACCGGCTCCAGGGAGTCTTTGACCATGTCTTCCACCAGGGATTCCAGCTTGGCGCGGGTCACCTTGATGTTCATGTGTTTAGGACCGGTGGCATCTGCGGTGATGTACGGCAGGTTCACGTCGGTCTGCTGAGCGGAAGAGAGCTCAATCTTGGCCTTCTCGGCGGCATCTTTCAGACGCTGCAGAGCCAGCTGGTCGTTGCGCAGGTCGATGCCCTGCTCACGCTTGAACTCGTCAACCAGATAGTTGATGACACGGTTGTCGAAGTCTTCACCACCCAGGTGGGTGTTACCGTTGGTCGCCAGCACTTCGAAGGTGGTTTCCCCTTCGACTTCGTCGATCTCGATGATGGAGATATCGAAAGTACCGCCACCCAGGTCATAAACGGCAACCTTGCGCTCACCCTTGACCTTGTTCACGCCGTAGGCGAAAGCTGCTGCGGTCGGCTCGTTGATGATGCGCTTGACGTCCAGACCCGCGATGCGACCGGCATCCTTGGTAGCCTGACGCTGGGCATCGTTGAAGTAGGCCGGTACTGTGATGACCGCTTCGGTCACCGGCTCGCCCAGGTAATCCTCGGCGGTCTTCTTCATCTTCTTCAGCACTTCGGCAGAGATCTGCGGCGGTGCCATTTTCTTGCCTTTCACTTCAACCCAGGCGTCACCGTTGTCGGCCTTGGCGATGGCATACGGCATGATCTTCAGATCACGCTGTACTTCTTCATCTTCGAAACGACGGCCGATCAGACGCTTGATAGCGAACAGCGTGTTCTTCGGGTTGGTAATGGCCTGACGCTTGGCCGGCTGACCAACCAGGATTTCGCCGTCATCGGCATAGGCAATGATGGACGGAGTAGTACGGTCGCCTTCCGCGTTCTCGATCACGCGAGCATGGTCGCCGTCCAGAATAGCGACACAGGAGTTGGTAGTACCCAAATCAATACCGATGATTTTACCCATTTGACGAATCTCCAAATACTTTGAATAAACTGGCGAGGTGCTCGCCTTAATACGTTAACGGCTAGGTGGGGCCTGCCACTGTGGCTTTCAAGCTCCCGGCATCAAATTCTTGTCACCCTGAAGGTGCACATCGAGGATGCCGCCGTGGCCTTGTCCCCTATATGGGGTCTCAAGCCCCGGCTTCAAGCCCCGCACTGAAAAAACCGTGCTCTCATCGTGCTTTGCGCCGGCAAAACCATCGACGGGCCACACGGGGCAATAAAAAGCCCGCCGAGCGGCGGGCTCAATACCGGGAGGGTACTCAGGCAGGTGCCTTGGAGACCATCACCATGGCCGGACGGATGACCCGACCGTTGAGCTCGTAGCCCTTCTGCATCACCGCGATGACGGTGTTCGCCGCCACTTCGGCGTTTTCGATCATGCTGATCGCTTGGTGGGCGTTGGGATCGAACGGCTGGTTCAGCGGATCCAGCGGCAGCAGGCCAAACTTGCCGACCGAGCTCTGCATGGACTTGAGGGTCAGCTCCACCCCTTCGATCATGGGCTTGAGTGCCTCGTTTTCCTTGTCGGCCAGTTCGATGGCACGCTCCAGGTTATCCAGCACCGGCAGCAGTTCGCCCGCAAATTTCTCCAGCGCGAACTTGTGGGCCTTCTCCACGTCCTGGGCCGCGCGGCGACGCAGGTTTTCCATCTCGGCGACGGCACGCACGGCGCGCTCGCGCTCGTCGGCAGCGGCCTGCTCGGCGGTGGCCAGCTGGGCTTCCAGTTCGGCAATGCGGGCCTGCTCGGCTGTCACTTCACTGTCTACATCGGTCGGCTCGACTGGCTGGACTTCTACTTGCTCCATCGCTTCAACCTTTTGTTCTTCGTGGTTCATGACATCTCCAATATTCAGGGTTACTTCGATCAATGGCGCTATTATGGGGACGCAGCCCCCGCTTTCAAGGGGAAAAGGCCAGATCATGGCGGATCGGCCTGCCGGGCCGAGCATTTCGTCGCCGTTCAGCGCCGGATAAGCCAAGCTCGCATGGCGACAGACAAATCTCCGGCAAAGCGCGGTATACTCGGCTCAATACTCATTCCAGACCCGACACTCATGGATTCTCCGTTCAAAACCGTTGCCCTTATCGGCAAACCCCATCACGAAGGGGCCAACCAGACCCTCACCGGCTTGCACCAATATCTCAGCAGCCGCGGCTTTCGGGTACTGCTCGAGAGCCGGGTCGCCCAGACCCTCGGCATCCAGAACGAGGACGTGATGGATCTGGTGCAGCTCGGCCAGCAGGCGGATCTCGCCATCGTCGTCGGCGGTGATGGCAACATGCTGGGGGCCGCCCGGGTGCTGTCGCGCTTCGACGTGGCGGTGATCGGCGTGAACCGGGGCAACCTCGGCTTCCTGACCGATCTCTCGCCCCAGGATTATCTGCTGCCGCTGGAGCAGGTGCTGTCCGGTCACTTCAAGAGCGAGCACCGCTTCCTGCTGGAGGCCGCGGTCTATCGCCACGGCGAGCGCAAGTCGAGCAACCTGGCGGTAAACGAGGCTGTGCTGCATCCGGGCAAGATAGCCCATATGATCGAGTTCGAGGTCTACATCGATGGCAGCTTCATGTACAGCCAGCGCTCGGACGGCATCATAGTCGCGACCCCGACCGGCTCCACCGCCTACTCCCTGTCGGCCGGCGGCGCCATCCTCACCCCCAAGCTCAACGCCATCACGCTGGTGCCCATGTTCCCGCACACCCTGAGCAGCCGCCCCATCGTACTGGACGCAGACAGCGAGGTGCGCTTGCTGGTCTCGCCCGACAATCAGGACGACGCCATGCAGGTGAGCTGTGACGGTCAGGTGACCCTGGCGGTGCACCCGGGGGACGAGATCCTCATCAAGAAGAGCCACCACAAGCTGCACCTGGTGCATCCCCTCGATTACAGCTACTTCCACGTGCTGCGCAACAAGCTCGGCTGGGGCAGCAAGCTGTTTTAAGCCCCGCACTCGCGCCCTCTATCCATCCTGTGATGGGTCGGCACTTTACTGTATGGAAAACCAGTATATACTGGATGCATACACAGTAATGTTGGCCCATACAGGATGAGACCATGCTGACCCAACTGACCGTCACCAACTTCGCCATCGTCAAATTTCTCGAACTCGATCTGCAAGCCGGCATGACCTGCATCACCGGGGAGACGGGGGCGGGCAAGTCCATCGCCATCGATGCGCTCGGCCTCTGCCTCGGCGAGCGGGCCGAAGCCAGCATGGTCCGGCCGGGCAGTGACAAGACGGAGGTCAGCGCTCGCTTCCTGTTGGACGGCAACCCGGCCGCCCGCGCCTGGCTCACCGCCAACGAGCTGGAGAATGAAGGGGAGTGCATAGTGCGCCGGGTGCTCTCCGCCGAGGGGCGCTCGCGCAGCTACATCAACGGGGTCCCCGTTCCCCTGGTACAGCTCAAGAGCCTGGGCCAGTTGCTGGTCAACGTCCACGGTCAGCACGCTCACCAGATGCTGCTCAAACCCGACTATCAGCTCGCCCTGCTCGACGGTTACGCCGGCCATCACCTGCTGCTGGACGAGGTCCGTCGCCACTACCAGCAGTGGCGTCAGCTACAAAATGAGTTGAGCCGCCTCAAGGCCGAGCAACAGCAACGGGAAGCCCGCCGCCAGCTGATCGAGTATCAGGTGCAGGAGCTGGACGAATTTGCCCTGCAACCGGGGGAATTTGAAGCCATAGAGGAGGAGCACCAGCGACTCGCCAACGGCACCGAGCTGATGCAAGAATGCGGTTTTTGCCTCGACTTGCTCTATGACAACGAAGAGACCACCATCGCTGGCCTGCTGCAGGTAGCGGTGGACAGGGCGGAGACCCTGGTCGCCATGGACAGCCGCCTCGGCAACGTGCTCGGTATGCTCAACGAAGCATTGATAGGGGTGCAGGAGAGCCACAGCGAGCTGCGCAGCTATCTCGATCGGCTGGAGCTGGATCCCGAGCGCTTCAACGAGCTGGAGGCCCGCCTCTCCAAGGCCATCAACCTGGCCCGCAAACACCACGTCAAACCCGCCGAGCTGGCCCTGCACCATCAGGATCTCGCCTGCGATCTCGCCCGCCTCAATTCCGATGAAGAGCGGCTGGAAGGGATGGAGGAAGAGTTGGCCCAGGCACGGGTGTCCTTCGTGCAGGCGGCGGAGGTGCTCAGCCAGAGCCGTCAACGCTATGCCGAAGAACTCGGTGCCAAGGTGACCAGCAGCATGCACGAGCTGGCCATGCCCGATGGTCGCTTCGCCATCGAGGTCAGGGCCGATGCCCAGAGCAGTCTCTCGCCCCTCGGCATAGACAGGGTGGAATTTATGGTCACCACCAACCCGGGTCAGCCCATCCAGCCGCTCGGCAAGGTCGCCTCCGGTGGTGAGCTGTCGCGCATCAGCCTCGCCATAGTAGTGATCAGTGCCCGCAAGGTTTCGACGCCGACCCTCATCTTCGATGAAGTGGATGTGGGGATCAGCGGCCCGACGGCGGCCGTGGTCGGTCGTCTGCTGCGCCAGCTCGGTGAATCCACCCAGGTCATGGTGGTCACCCACCTGCCCCAGGTGGCGGGCAAGGGCCACCAGCACATGGTGGTCAGCAAGCATACCGATGGCAAGACCACGGAAACCCAGATGCAGGCGCTCAATCCCGGGGCCCGCCTCAACGAACTGGCCCGTCTGCTGGGGGGGGATCAGATCACCGACAATACCCTGGCCAATGCCCGCGAGCTGCTGGCCTCCTGAGTTCCGCACGGGAAGGAGGATCTTTCTCCTTCCCACTCATCCTCATCGGAATATTCAACAAGCCAAACGCACCAGCACAGCGGGCACAACCAAAAAACCATTTATCCTCGATACCTCACGCTATTGCCACGCTCTTCCCCTGGGTTTTCTCCCTCCCCTCCAAGCGGTAGAGTGACGCCCATGGGGTTGCCCCGTGTACACTGTCATCATCAGCCCACCCCTTTTACCCGAGCCCGGCAACGGATCCCTTGCCAGGCCCTGCAACTCAGGAATCCTCCATGCTCTATGTCTTTGGTCACAAGAATCCCGATAGCGACAGCATCTGCACCGCCCTGGTCACCGCCGACTGGCTGAACGGCCAGGGCCGCCCTGCCCAGGCCTTTGCGCTGGGGACGCCCATCGCCGAGACGCGCTTCATTCTGGAAACCGCAGGGGTGGAGGCGCCGCCCGTGCTCACCGAGAGCGTGGCCGACAAGCCGGTCTTTCTGGTGGATTTCAGCGAGCTGGAGCAGGGGCCGGACGGCCTGGCCGACGCCGACGTGCAGGGCCTCATCGATCACCACCGCATCGGCACCCTCATTACCCGCGGCCCGCTCGATGCCTGGGTCAGGGCGGTCGGCTGCAGTGCCACAGTGCTGCTGGAGCTGATGGACTACGACCAGCTCTCCCGTGCCCAGGCCAGGCTGCTGCTGGGGGCCATCGTCAGCGATACCTTCAACTTCACCTCCCCCACTACCACTGAGCAGGACAGGATCGCGGCCGACCGCTTGCTGCCCATCGCCGAGCTTGCGCTGGCCCCCTTTGCCCAGACCCTGCTGGAGCGTCGCACCCAGATCGGTGATGCCGCCCTGGCCGATCTGCTGATCTTGGACGAAAAGGAGTATCAGATTGCCGGTCACAAGCTGTTCGTCAGCCAGATCTGCGTGATGAACCCAGCCGAAATCCAGGCGCGTCAAGCCGAGCTGGACCAGGCGATGCAAGCTCGTGTGGCGCAAGATGGTCTGGATGGTTATGTGCTGATGCTGACGGACTTGGCCAAGGGAGACAGCCAGCTCCATTTCGCCAGCCAGGGGCTCTTGCCGGCAGATCCCGTCCACCTTGCCGGCGCCGTCAGCCGCAAGAAAGAAGGCTTGCCCTGGCTCGCCAGGCATTTCGCCTGATGGCCAGACTGACTCGCTCATCGACAGACAGCTTGAACCTCCTTCCCTGAGTCCTCATCTCATGTCCGTCCGTGGGGCTCGGGCCACATTTTGAATCCATTTGTGGCCCGAGTCCCCAAATCCCTTCATTTTCCATTCAACTCAATCTGTTATGATGATGTAAACGGACCTGATGCGTTCTGGCATCGCCGACAAGAGGTGACGCTGAACGTGAGTGAGACGGGTTCGTTTGATGGGACTATCCCGCGGGCTCGGGATGGTGAGAGACAAGGGCCTCATCCTCCTTGACCCGCACCTGAGAAGGAGAACTGCTTATGACCCCAACCAATATTGTGCTGTTGCTGGAAGGCAAGGATTACGAGCAGGAGACGCTGGCCAAGGCGAGTCGGCTGGCGCAAGGAATGGGCTGCGAGCTGACCCTGCTGCACCTGACCCACAGCAGCAAAGTCCGGCGCAACAGCCTGTCGCTGTCACAAGAAGAGCGCAGTGCCCAGGGCACCCTGGATGCCAAGGCCATCATCAGCCAGCTCATCACCCTCCTGCCCCACCCGGTCGATTACCAGTGTCTGGTGGTGGATGACGTGGTAGCAGACTTGAGCCGTTGGCTGGCATCACACCCGACCGAGCTGCTGCTGGTTGGCAGCCGTCACCACTGGATGGAAGGCTCCCTGGCACGCTTGCTCATCTACAAGCTGCCTGTCGATATCCAGATCTGCCACGAACCCTATACCGAACAGCTAAAAGCCGTCGGTTGATGGCTGCCTGAGATAGGGGAGGCCCCGCTCGTTCTGCGGGGGCTCCCCTTGTTCCCTCCGTTCATCTTCCTTTGTTCCCGCACCGCAGCTCTCCTCCCCCCCTGCGTGCCTCGCCGCGGCCACCTCTAGTGACAAATTCATCTACATGATTTCTTACACATTGCTCGCTTTTGTTTAGGTCCCGTTTGCTGCAGGATGTTGGCCTCGCGCGCCTTCGCATGTTTCATTCAGGTGGAAAATGAAAACTCTTCCCAGACAGGGCAAGCTCGCCCTGTTCATCCTCATTCCGCTCGCCATCCTCGTGTGGCTGGCGTGGCCCGGCAAGACGCCAGATCCCGTATTGACCGCCTCGGTGACCCGCCAGGACGTGGAGCAAACCGTGCTGGCCAGCGGTGTCCTGCAGGCCATCGAACAGGTGGACGTGGGTGCTCAGGTCTCGGGTCAGGTCACCTATCTGGCGGTCGAGGCCGGACAACAGGTCAAGCAGGGGGATCTGCTGGCGGAGATAGACCCCCTGATCGCCCAGAACAACCTCAAGACCGCCGAGGCAGAGCTTGCCAGCCGCCGCGCCCAGCTAAAGATCAAGCAGGCGCAGCTCAAGCAGAACGAGCTGGCCTGGCGTCGTCAGCAACAGATGTTCAGCCAGGAGGCGAGCTCCCGCGCCGATCTGGAAAGCGCCGAGGCGCAGCTGGCCGTCACCCGCGCCGAGCTGCAAAGTGCTCAGGCCGATATCGACAGCGCCTTCATCAAGGTGGAGCGCACCAAGACGGAGCTCGGCTATAACCGCATTCAAGCCCCCATGGATGGCACCGTGGTCAGCATAGTGACCCGCCAGGGTCAGACCCTGGCCGCCAGCCAGACGGTACCGACCCTGCTCAAACTCGCCAATCTGGATACCATGACGGTCAAGGCCCAGATCTCCGAGGCCGACGTGACCAAGGTCAGGGCCGGCATGCCGGTCTATTTCACCCTGATCGGGGATCCGGATACCCGCTATCACGCCACCCTGCGCACCGTCGAGCTGGCCCCCACCAACATCAACGAGCAGACCGCCAGCACCACGACCACCAGCAATGCCGCCATCTATTACTACGCCCTGTTCGACGTGCCCAACCCGGATCACCAGTTGAGGGTCGCCATGACGACTCAGGTCACCATAGTGCTGGGTGAGCGCAAGCAGGTGCTGGCGATCCCCCAGACCGCGCTCGGCAAGAAGCTCGGTGACAACGAATACGAGGTCTCCCTGCTGAAGGACGATCAGCAGCGGGAGACTCGCCGCATCAAGACCGGCATGAAGGATGACATCAAGATCGAGGTGCAAAGCGGCCTGAACGAACAGGACAAGGTGATCCTGGATCAGGGCAAGCCCGTCCAGGACGATGACGAGGAGAGAAGGCCGTGAGCGAGCCCCTGATCCAGCTCAAAGGAATAGAGCGGCGCTACCAGAGCGGCGAGCAGGAGGTGACTGTGCTGCACCCGCTGGATCTCAGCATCCGGGCGGGGGAGATGGTCGCCATCGTCGGTGCCTCCGGCTCCGGCAAATCCACCCTGATGAACCTGCTGGGTTGCCTCGACAGGCCGAGTGGCGGGCAATATCTGTTTCGCGGGCAGGATACCGCCCACCTGGATGCGCTGGCGCTGGCGAGGCTGCGTTGCCACCACTTCGGCTTCATCTTCCAGCGCTACCACCTGCTGCCCCACCTGGATGCGGCCGCCAACGTGGAGATCCCGGCGGTCTATGCGGGTACCTCTCGCACCGATCGCCAGACCCGTGCTCGCGTGCTGCTGTCGCGCCTGGGCCTCGCCGATCGTAGCCACCACAGACCGGGTCAGCTCTCCGGCGGCCAGCAGCAACGGGTCAGCATAGCCCGGGCCCTTGCCAACGGCGGCGAGGTGATCCTGGCCGATGAGCCCACCGGCGCCCTCGACAGCCACAGCGGCAAGGAGGTGATGGCCATCCTCAAAGAGCTGCACGCCCAGGGCCATACCATCATCCTGGTGACCCACGACATGGCGGTGGCCAACCATGCAGACCGCATCATTACTCTGCGAGACGGACGGGTAGTCGAAGACAGCGCTCAGGCCAAGGCGGCGACCAGAGCCAACCCTACCGATCGAATCGACACCCAGACTGATGAACCGAAAGTAAAAGACAGTACCCAAGTCACGGCAGCAACCACAGCTGCCAAGGCCGCCAGTCAGGGCTGGGATCGCTACCGGGAAGCCGCCCGCATGGCCCTGCACGCCATGCTCGCCCACCGCATGCGCACCTTCCTCACCATGCTCGGCATCATCATCGGCATCGCCGCCGTGGTCAGCGTGGTCGCCCTCGGTCAGGGCGCCCGCGCCAAGGTGATCAACGACATCAACGCCATGGGCACCAACACCATCGACATCTTCCCCGGCAAGGACTGGGGGGATGAGAAGGCGGCCAGCATCCAGACCCTGAACGAGCGGGATCTCGACGCCCTGCTCGGCCAACCCTATCTGGAGGGGGCCAGCCCCCAGATTGCCACCTCGGGCCAGCTGCGTTTTCGCAACAAGACCAGCAGCGGCAATGTGGTGGGGGTCGGCAGCGACTTCTTCCGGGTCAAGGGGATGACCCTCACCCAGGGCCGCCTGCTCGATGAGCGGGACATCCAGAACCGGACGGCGGTGGCCGTGGTGGACGGTAAAACCATCGAGAGCCTGCTCGGCAAGGAAGACCCCGTCGGTCAGGTGGTGCTGGTCGGTACCTTGCCGGTGCGCATCATAGGCGTGGTGACCCAGGAGACCGGCTTCGGTCGCAGCAGCCAGTCGGTCAGCATCTGGCTGCCCTACAGCGCCGTGATGAGTCGCCTCATCTCCCAGAACCATTTCAGCCAGATCACGATCAGGGTCAAGGACGGGATCCAGCCCGCCCTGGCGGAGCAAGCCGCGGTGGCCCTGCTGACCCAGCGCCACGGGGTGAAGGACTTCTTCACCTTCAGCAGCGACAGCATCATCAAGTCGGTGGAGAAGACCACCGCCACCATGACGCTGCTGGTCTCCGCCATCGCGGTGATCTCCCTCATCGTCGGCGGGGTCGGGGTGATGAACATCATGCTGGTCTCGGTGGTGGAGCGCACCCGGGAGATAGGGATCCGCATCGCGGTGGGTGCCCGTCAGTCCGATATCTTGCAGCAGTTCCTGATCGAGGCCGTGATGGTCAGCCTGCTGGGGGGCCTGCTCGGCATCGGCCTGGCCCTGCTCATCGGCTTTGTCTTCTCCCTGGTCGTGGAGAGCTTCCAGATGTCCTTCTCGCTCTTCTCCATCCTGATGGCCTTTGGCTGCTCCTCGCTCATCGGGATCCTGTTTGGTTACCTGCCCGCCCGCAACGCGGCCCGGCTCGATCCGGTCGAGGCACTGGCAAGGGAATGATGATGCACAACCTATTCAGTCAGAGGCTTTGCCTCTTCTCCAAGACAGGGCTCTGCCTCGCCGTCGGTCTTGCCCTCGGTGCCTGCAGCCAGCAGAGCACCTATCACAGGCCCGAGCTTGCCGTGGCACCGAACTGGCAGCAAGCCGACCAGGATCTGACCCGGCAGCAGGCAGGCCTCTGGTGGCAGGGGTTCAAGGATCCCGCCCTCGACCAACTGGTCGATGCGGTGCTGGCCGCCAACCCGGACATGCAGGTGGCGGGGCTCAGGCTCAGGAGCGCCCTGCTCGGCGCGGATCTGGCCGACACCAACCTCACCCCTGAGGTCAGTGCCAATCTGGGGGCGAGCGGCTCCAAGAACATGAAGGATGGCAGCACCAGCAGCAACTTGGGGCCCTCGCTCAACCTGAGCTACGAGGTGGATCTCTGGGGGCGGCTCGCTTCGGTGCGGGATCAGGCGAGCTGGGAGGCGCAGGCTAGCGAGCAGGATCTGGCGGCAACCCGCCTGATGCTGATCGGCAAGGCGCTGGAGCAATACTGGCAGCTGGCCTATCTCGGCTCGGCCATCACCCTCGGCGAGCAGCAACTGGTCAACTATGAGCGGGCCGAGCGACTGACCCGGGTCAAATATGAGGCGGGCGCCATCACCCGGCTCGATCTGGTGCAGGCCAGCCAGCAGAAGGTCGGTAAACAGGCGGAGCTCGCTGCCCTCATCCAGCAACGGGAACAGGCCGCCAACGCCCTGCGCCTGCTGCTCGGTCGCAGCAGCGGCCCGCTGGAGTTTGCACCGACCGAACTGGTCATGGCCCCCATCCCCACCCTGGCGGTCGGCATCCCGGCCGACGTGCTGGCCCGCCGTCCCGACGTGCGGGCGGCCGAGCTCAGGCTGCGCAAGACGCTGGCCAAGGGGGACGAGATCCGCACCGGCTTCTATCCCACCCTGAGCCTCACCGGCAACGCCAGCACCACCTCGGACACCTTGACCCAGATGCTGAGCAACCCGGTGGGAACCCTGGGGGCGACCCTGGCCCTGCCCTTCCTCGAGTACAACCAGACCCGACTCAGCATCGCGAGCTCCGAGCTCGATTACCAGATTGCCGAGACCGAGTTTCGCAAGCAGCTCTACACAGCCCTGCTGGAGGTGGAAGACGGCCTGTCGGCTCGCCATCAGGGCGAGCAGCGGCTGCGCTATCTGACACAGCAGCGGGATTACGCCAAAGAGGCAGAGCGGCTGGCCGAGGCGCGCTTCCAGACGGGAGCGACCGGAGTGCAGCCCTGGCTGGATGAGCAGAACCGCCTGTGGGACGCCGAGCTGAGCCTACTGGGTCAGCAGCAGACCCAGCTCAACAACATGGCCGGGATCTATCAGGCGCTGGGGGGCAGTGATCGGGGATCCTAGCCTCAGGCATTTCCTCTCTTCACCTGGGCCGAGGTGGACTTTACCCCGGCCCAGGCACTCCTCCCCCTCCCCACAAAGCAATTGATAATAATTTTCATTTGATGAAAAATGACGCCATCGTCTGTCAGGAGTACTCAAATGTCACAGCCCGCCCCGGTCAATCGCCCTCGCCTGCTCACCGTCAAACATGTCCATGATGTGGGCCCGCATCTGCGCCGGATCTGCCTGACCAGCCCGGAGCTGGCCGATTATCCTTTCAGTTGCGGCGGCGCCCACATCAAGATCATGCTGCCCCAGCCGGGTCAGGAGCATGCTGTGCTGCCGACACCAACCCCCAAGGGGCCCCGCTGGGAAGATCCGAGCCAGAAACCCGTCATCCGCACCTTCAGCATCCGCGCCTTCCGCCGCGAGGCCCTGGAGCTGGATATCGACTTCGCCCTGCACGGCGACATCGGGCCGGCCAGTCGCTTTGCCCTGCATGTTCAGCCGGGGGATAGGCTGGCCATCTCGGGTCCAGGCGGTCCGGATCCCATGCTGCAAGTGGCCGAGCACTATTACATGGTGGGAGATCTCACCTCGTTGCCCGCTATCAGCGCCATGGCCGAGGCGATGCCGGCCGAGGCTCAGGGCCATATCGCCCTGCTGGTGCCCCATCAGGAAGATGTGCAGGATCTGTCGCTGCCAAGCGGGGTCAGTCTGCGCTGGTTTGTCGGCACTCCCGAGCAAACCGAGCCGCTGGTGAGTTATTTCACCGCCCTGCCCATGGTGGCGGAGCAGAGCTATTTCTGGTTCGGCGGGGAGGAAGGGCTGGTGGTACCGCTGCGCCGCCATGTCAGACGCACTCTGGATGTGGATCGCCAACGGGTCTATGCAGTGCCCTACTGGCGCCATGGCAAGGATGAAGATGCCTATCACCAGGATCGCCACGTCGTGATGGACAGCTGATAACGCCTTATTTTCCCTATATAAATCAGGCCTATCTCCGATGGGAGCCAGGCCTGTTCAATATCCGATTTCCACTCTTTTTTTCGCCTCCCCCCCATCTTGGTGATCCCCACGCCAAGGCTTGCATTCGAGAGAGACAACAAGATAATGATAATCACTCTCAACAATGTGATCTGTCATTGCGCCTAAACCCTGACATTCAGGGTGCTGAACCGCAGACATTTCACTTACCCCCCAGGTACAGCAAGGTAATCCAGATGGCAGTTTTGAATTCGGTAATGCGCGCCTTCGCGGTCGAGGCTCTCCCCACCCCTGCCGACCTGTTGGCACAGCACCCCTGCCCCGCTGAGATGGCGGAGAAAATAGAAGCGCACCGGCATCAGGTGCGCCAGATCTTAAGCGGCGCCGATGATCGCCTGCTGGTGGTGATAGGTCCCTGCTCCATCCACGATCCCCTCGCCGCGCTCGACTATGCCAAACGTCTGGCCAGGCTGGCCGCAGAGTATCAGGACAGCTTGCTCGTCGTGATGCGCACCTACTTCGAGAAGCCCCGCACCACGGTCGGCTGGAAGGGGCTGGTGTTCGATCCTCACCTGGATGGCAGCAACGACATAGGCCAGGGCCTTCACCTGGCCCGCCAGCTGCTGCTGGACATCAATCAACTGGGACTGGCCACCGCCACCGAGTTTCTCGATACCACCAGCTTCCTCTATCTGGCCGATCTCATCAGCTGGGGCGCCATTGGTGCGCGCACCACGGAGTCTCAGGTGCACAGGCAGCTCGCCTCGGCCCTGCCCTGCCCCGTCGGCTTCAAGAACGGCACCGACGGCAATATCCGGGTGGCTATAGACGCCATTCAGGCCAGCGAGGCATCCCATCTGTTCACCGCCCCGGGCAGCCAGGGTGGCATAGTCGTGATCAAGAGCGAGGGCAACCCGAGCGGACACATCATATTGCGCGGCGGCACCCTTCCCAATTACCACCAGAGTGACGTGATGGATGCTGCCGAACAGCTGGCGCGCCAGGGGCTCAACCATCGGCTGATGGTGGATTGCAGCCACGGTAACAGCCAGAAGCAGCACAAGAATCAGATGCGGGTCGCCGGTGAGCTCTGCCGCCAACTGGGTGCAGGGAGCGATGCCATCGCCGCCGTCATGGTCGAGAGCTTCTTGCAAGAAGGCAGCCAAAAACCGGCTCCACTGGATGAGCTGCAATACGGCCAGTCGATCACCGATGCCTGCCTGTGCTGGGAAGATAGTCATACTTTGCTTGCCATGCTGGCCGATGCCGTCCTGGCTCGTCGCCGTCTGGCCAGAATGTCGCCGAGTTCTCTTCCTTGCGAGGATATCCAGCTAGTAATCTAAGCTGTGCCCTATTTATTCACGACGGGGTCAGCAGACCCCGTATTAAAAAATCACCGGGCTCGTCGACAGCCCTCATATATAACCAGTGCAAGGGTGTCAAATAGGGCAGAGATAACGGGTGCCTGAGCCCGACAGGGATAACGTCTCTGTGAGCATGGTAAGAAGATGGGGGCAGTGACAGAGAGAAGCGGTCGAAAGTGACTCAGCTTATTTCATCGCATCGAGGCAGTCTTGCATTTGTCCCTCAGGATCATCGAAGAGAGCGGAGGGTTGTGTGAGTCCTCGCAAGAGGATAAAGAATGGCATGGTTGGTGTTGAGTAGAGTATCACTACTGACAGATGGCCCTCTATTGCCCCATGCAGGCCATGGCTATTCCAATGTCGACGAGGTAAATATCTGGTCTATCCGATGTTGTAGTACCGCAACATGACCCCAAAAATAATAATGCCGCCCAAGAGGCGGCATTATCGCTGAATTGATCAAGACAATCAGATCAGGAAGTCATTCAGATCCTTGCCCAGCGCAACTTGCTCGGCAATGGCTTTGGGCATACGGCCCTGACCGGTCCAAGTCTTTTCCTGGCCATCTTCCTGATACTTGTATTTGGCAGGACGCGGAGCACGCTTGCTCTTGGTCGCACCAGCAGCGGCCGGAGTGGCCACGCTGCCGATCAATTCGCGCGGATCGATACCAGCTTGTTGCAGCATCTCGGTGAACTCGCTCAGCTTGCGCTGGCGTTCTTCCTGCTCGGCCCGTTCTTGTTCAACAGACTCGGCACGCTCGTTATATACCAGATCAAACTTCTCTTTTGCTTCTTGCAGTTGCTCAAACGGCAGTTCACGGATGGCAGCGCGCAAGCTACGAATGTTCAGCAGAACCTTTAAAAATTCGTTCATTACTTCCTCACAGAATTATTTTTGTATGTCACAGGGATGACTCATTTTGAGAATAGCATGTCTGCTCGATAACAACATAATGATTTTATAACCGCAGGAGGATTATTGACAACATCATATTCATTATTTTCTGGGGTTAATCCACTCCCCTGAACTTATTGAAAGCTGCATCCCGGACAATATTTCCTTCAGCGCTGGTTAATGTCATGTCAGTTTTCCCATAACATTTGTCAAGCAGGTAAATGCCAAGGGTGTAATCCCGTCAGCCGTTAGAATCAGGCCCCCGCCCACTACGGTTGACCGCCCCGTACAAATGATGTTCGAGTTATTCACTCCCACAGGAGAAATACACCATTGACGGATAGCCTGCCCCTCATACCGCTATGAACTCACTACATTGCTCCCAATTCAACCTGCCGGTTGCGCCTGAGCGCTGATCCAGTCGATAAAGGCCTGGATCTTGGGGCACTGGCGGTTGGGGAGCGTGGCGAGGTAATAACGCTGCGCGCAGCAGACTTCCTTGTCCGGGAAGGGAGCCACCAATTCGTTTCTTGCCAACCGCTTGCTCACCAGATTCTTGCGGCCCATGGCAACCCCGGCGTGGTTCATGGCGGCGATGATGGCGAGATCGGAGCGATCGAACCCCATGTTTGCCTGACAACCGTCGATGGCGATCCCGGATTGGCGGGCCCAACTCTGCCATTCGTCGGTCTCCGAGTCATGGCCCCAGGCCTGCCTGTCGTGCAGCAGCCGGCAGTGTTGCAAATTGTCCGGATTACCGAGCAACTGGTGCTGCTCTGCATATTCCGGGCTGCACACCGGCACCATGTATTCATCCATCAGCGGGTGAATGGCGAGCCGCTCCGGGGTCTTGTCATCGAAATAAAGCGTCAGATCGATGCCATAGCCGTGCAGGTTGATGTTCTCGTTACCGGTCATGATGTTGAGATCGATTTGGGGATGCAGACGGGAGAAGTCTGCGAGCCTTGGCACCAGCCAGCACTGGGCGATGGAGGGGCGGGAATAAACGGTCAGTGAGCCCGACAGTTCCTGGTTCTTGATCTCCAGGATCTCCTGGTTGATGAACTCAAGCGATGACTTGAGTGCCCAGAATATCCTCTGCCCCTCCGCCGTCAGCACCACCTTGCGATGGAAGCGCTGGAACAATTTGAAGCCGAGCTCCTCCTCCAGGGCGCTTATTCTGTGGCTCACCGCACTCGGGCTGAGCGCCAGTTCATCGGCCGCCAGGGCGAAGGAGCTGTGACGGGCCGCCGCCTCGAAGGTATGCAACTTCGACAACTGATAGCCATTGAGCAGCTTGTTTCTCGATACATAGTTCTCTTCGGTATACATCCGCATCTCTTGCCAGGCAGTCGGGTCATGCCGCCATCATATCCCGGCGCACGTTCTTTTGGATGCAGCAAGCGAATCCAAATTACCACATCCCAGGGAAATGTGATGAATGTGGCACCTTTGCATCAAACCAGCGCATCCAAGACCCCGTTTTCATCATTTGTCAGTGCCCCCTCCCTTGCCGTTCAATAGCCCCATCAATCCCAGCCCATCACTTATGTCGAGGCGCAGTATGAATTCTGAAATGTGGGTCGTCGGTACCTTGCTGACAAGCATCATCTTGATCGTCCTCACCATAGTGAAGGGCAAGGTGCATCCTTTCCTCGCCCTGCTGCTGGCGAGCTTCTATGTGGGCACCATGATGGGGATGAACCCGGTCAAGATGGTCAACGCCATGGAAGAGGGCATTGGCGGCACCCTAGGCTTTCTCGCCGCCGTCATCGGCCTTGGCACCATACTCGGCAAGATGATGGAAGTGTCCGGGGCCGCCGAGCGTATCGGTCTCACCCTGCAAAAATGCCGCTGGCTGTCGCCCCAGGTGATCATGGTGCTGGTCGGCCTGGTGTGCGGCATCACATTGTTCGTCGAGGTCGGCGTGGTGCTGCTCATTCCGCTCGCCTTCTCCATCGCCCGCAAGACCAACACCTCCCTGCTGACCCTGGCCATCCCGCTCTGCACCGCCCTGATGGCCGTACACTGCATAGTGCCGCCCCATCCGGCCGCGCTCTATGTCACCAATCAGCTGGGAGCCGATGTGGGATCCGTCATCGTCTATGGCCTGGTGGTCGGGCTCTTTGCCTCCCTCATCGGTGGCCCCCTGTTCCTCAAATTGCTCGGCAAACGACTGCCGTTCAAGAGCGTGCCCGCCGCCTTCGCCGATATCCAGGCCCGCGATGAGGCCGAACTGCCGACCCTGGGCGCCTCCCTCTTCACCGTGCTGCTGCCCATACTGCTGATGCTGGCCAAGACGGTGGCCGATCTCAACATGGCGCACGATGGCGCCCTCTACACCCTGCTGGAGTTTATCGGCAACCCCATCACCGCCATGTTCATCGCCGCCTTCACCGCCTACTACGTGCTGGGGATCCGTCAACGCATGAAGATGGAGGGGCTGCTGGACCAGACTGAACAGTGTTTCTCCTCCATCGCCAACATATTGCTGATCATCGGAGCCGGTGGCGCCTTCAACGGGGTGCTCAAGGCCAGTGGCCTGGGGGACAGCCTGGCCGGCATCCTCTCCCAACTGGACATGCACCCCATACTGCTGGCCTGGCTGGTGGCCATCATACTGCACGCCGCCGTCGGCTCCGCCACCGTCGCCATGATGGGCGCCACCGCCATCGTCTCCCCCATCATGGGGCACTACCCCGACATCAGCCCCGAGATCATGACGCTGGCCATCGGCTCCGGCGCCATCGGCTGCACCATGGTGACCGACTCCCTGTTCTGGCTGGTAAAGCAATACTGTGGCGCCACCCTGAACGAAACGCTCAAGTACTACACCAGTGCCACCCTGGTCGCCTCCCTGATGGCGCTTGCCGGCACTTTCCTGCTTTCCTATATCGTGTAACAAACAGAGATATCTCATGAAAAACATCGATGTTTCCCAGCTCACCGTCCAATTCCCGCTGGTTCGCTCCCTGATCGCGCTGGAGCCCCTGACCTGGTTCAATCCCAAGGCCACCTCCCTTGCCGTTGGCCTGCCCTATGTCGGCCTGGACCAGCGCGATGTCGCTGATGCCTCAGCCCGTCTCGCCCGCTTCGCCCCCTACCTGTGTGAAGCCTTCCCCGAGACCCGCGTCACTCAAGGGATTCTGGAGTCCGAGGTCGCCGCCATCCCTGCCATACAGGGGGCCCTCAATGAGCGTTATGGCGTCGAGGTCAGCGGTCGCCTGCTGCTCAAAAAAGACAGTCACCTGCCCATCTCCGGCTCCATCAAGGCCCGCGGCGGCATCTACGAGGTGCTGGCCCACGCCGAGCAGCTGGCGATCAAGGCGGGCTTGCTCCGCACAGAAGATGACTACAGCAAGCTGTTCTCGGACGAGTTCCGTCAATTCTTCGGCCAATACAGCATCGCGGTCGGCTCCACCGGCAACCTCGGCATGTCCATTGGCATCATGAGCGCCAAGCTCGGCTTCACCGTCACAGTCCACATGTCTGCCGATGCGCGGGAGTGGAAGAAACGCAAGTTGCGCGAACATGGGGTCATAGTGGTGGAATACGCCGAGGATTACGGGGTTGCAGTGGAGCAGGGGCGCAAGGAGGCGGAGCGCGATCCCAACTGCTTCTTCATCGATGACGAGAACTCCCGCACCCTGTTCCTCGGCTACTCGGTGGCCGGCGAGCGGGTGAAGCAGCAGTTCGATGAGATGGGCATCAAGGTGGACACCGAACACCCGCTGTTCGTCTACCTGCCTTGCGGTGTGGGCGGCGGCCCGGGCGGCGTGGCCTTTGGCCTCAAACTCGCGTTCGGGGATAACGTCCACTGCTTCTTCGCCGAACCCACCCACTCCCCCTGCATGTTGCTCGGGGTCCACACCGGGTTGCACGATCAGATTGCGGTGCAGGATCTGGGCATCGACAACCTCACCGCTGCCGATGGCCTGGCTGTGGGGCGTGCCTCCGGCTTCGTCGGCCGCGCCATGGAGCGGCTGCTGGATGGCTTCTTCACCCTGAGCGATCAGGAGATGTATGACCTGCTGGGGTTGCTCGCCAGAGAGGAGCAGATCAAGCTGGAGCCCTCGGCGCTGGCCGGCATGCCGGGCCCCTGGCGAGTGACGGCCGACCGCGCCTGGCAACTGGCTCAAGGATGGGATGAAGCGGCCATGACCCAGGCGACTCACCTGGTGTGGGCCACCGGCGGCGGCATGGTACCCGCAGCCGAGATGGAGAAATATCTGGCCACTGCCAAGATTTAAGTTTTTTTCAACTGCCAAACCCGCCTTCATGGCGGGTTTTCTCTTCATGGATCAGCAAGATGGCACATCCTTTGCCATACACATGATCGCTTCCGATTCCCTCCCTTGCCGTCAATCCCCCCAAATTGGTTATTTTGTGATAAGATAGGGGCCGTTTTTTGACATCTGCGCTCCGTTATCGTCCTTATCCGGCGAGATCGCGACCTAATCTCGCGCTCACAACGCACCGACGCGCAGCACCACCTGTGACCTGGATGAGTCAGTCATGGCAAGGGAATCTGCCAGACGACAACCACCAAGGGCACCTTAGATAAGGAGATCGGACTATGAAACAGTATCAAAGTTGGCTGGGACAATATCTGATGAGCCGCCGCGATGGCGATCACGCCATGGCATCCGAACTCGCCAACTCCATCTGCGAGTTCTGGCAGGCACAGGGCGACGAAGCCGAAACCAGCAAGTGGCAGCAGCTCTACCAACAACACGTGGAAAAGACCACCTGACGGCGATCACCCATCCCGGACGGTGCTTCCCTCCAAGATCCCACCGGGTATCTGCTCACCTAGATATCCACGACAACGGCCCCTAAATGGGGCCGTTGTGATCCTGCTTTCAAGCAACCTTTACCGCCGCTCTATTTAAGCCGTTTGCCCTCTGCGTCCACCAACTGCTCGCCATCCTCCTTGGCGAAGGCCCCTTTTTGCTGATCGGGCAAGATATCGAGTACCCGCTCGGAGGGGCGACAAAGCCGGGTGCCGAGTGGCGTCACCACTATCGGGCGGTTGATGAGCAAGGGGTGGGCCAGCATGGCGTCGATGAGCTCGTCATCGCTGAGCTTCTCCTCCGCCAGTCCCAGCGCCTCAAAGGGCGGGACATTCTGACGCAGCAAGGCGCGCGGACTGATCTCCATGTCGGCGATGAGTTGCACCAGGGCGGCACGGCTCGGCGGCGTCTCCAGATAGAGGATGACATCGGGCTCTGCGCCGCTGTTGCGAATAAGTTCAAGCACGTTGCGGGAGGTGCCGCACGCCGGGTTGTGATAGATGCTGATCTTGCTCATGAGGTGTACTCCCGGGAGTTGGATTGTTCATACCAGGCCTGGCTGCCATTGACGATTCGCACCACCAGCAGCATGACCGGCACCTCGATGAGCACGCCGACCACGGTGGCGAGCGCCGCCCCGGAATGGAAACCAAACAGGCTGATGGCGGCAGCCACCGCCAGTTCGAAGAAGTTCGATGCTCCGATCAGGGCCGAGGGCCCGGCCACCGAGTGCTTCTCCCCCACCAGCCGGTTGAGCCAGTAGGCGAGGCCCGCATTGAAGAAGACCTGGATAAGGATTGGCACCGCCAACAGGGCGATCACCAGGGGCTGAGCCAGGATGGCCTCCCCCTGGAAGGCGAACAACAGCACCAGGGTGAGCAGCAGGGCCCCCATACTCCAGGGCTGAATGCACGCCAGCAAGGTGTCGAGCGTGCCGCGCGCCAAGGCGCGCCGACGCAGCCACTGGGCCAGGATCACCGGCACTACGATATAGAGCAGCACTGAAGTGAGCAGGGTATCCCAGGGCACCAAGATGCTGGAGACGCCGAGCAGCAGTGCCACCAGGGGGGCGAAGGCCAGCACCATGATGAGGTCATTGAGCGCCACCTGGGAAAGGGTGAAGTAGGGATCCCCCTTCACCAGCCGACTCCAGACAAACACCATGGCGGTGCAGGGGGCGGCCGCCAGCAGGATGAGACCGGCCACATAGCTGTCCAATTGATCTGCCGGTAGCAGATCCGCAAACAGGCCCCGGATGAAGATCCAGCCGAGCAGCGCCATGGAGAAGGGTTTGACCAGCCAGTTGATGACCAGGGTGACGCCTATGCCCTTGAGGTGATCCCGCACCTGATGCAGGGCGCCGAAGTCGACCTTGATCAGCATGGGGATGATCATCACCCAGATGAGCAGACCCACCGGCAGGTTAACCCTGGCCACCTCGAGGGTGCCGATGAGCTTGAAGAGTTCTGGCAAGCCCTGGCCCAGACCTATGCCGACCAGGATGCACAGCGCCACCCAGGCACTGAGGTAGCGTTCGAAGAAGCCGATGGGGCTCGGCGCTATGGCAGACATGTCACGACTCCTGACAGCAAGAAGATACCGAGACGCCGCACGCCTCGGGATGACCGGCGCAGCACTCTTCGGTGAGATAACCGATGAGTGACTGCATCAAGGGGATATTGGCGCGATAGCGCAGGAAGCGCCCCTCCTGCTCCACCCTCAGCAGGTTCGCCCCCAGCATGGCCTTCAAGTGGAACGACAGGGTATTGGGGGCCACATTGAGGGCGCTGGCCAGCTCGCCGGCCACCATGCCATCGAGGCCGGCACGCACCAGTTCACGCCAGGCGGCGAGGCGCACCGGCGAGGCGAGGGATTCGAGCACCTTGACGGTACTCTCGGACGTCATGGGATCGCGCATGGGGATGCCTCTGTGAAAGTCGACATTTCAACTATACAAGAAATATTGAAATGATCAATTTGCATACCGGCGCATGACACCCCTGACATGATACAGCCCTCGGTACTCACATAAAAAAAGCCAGCCCGAGGGCTGGCCTTGTTGACGCGAGACAGACTTACATCTGGTCGATCATGTCCTGGGCGAACTGGGAGCAGGAGCGCAGGGTGGCGCCTTCCATCAGTCGCTCGAAGTCATAGGTGACGGTCTTGTTGGCAATCGCCGCTTCCATCCCCTTGATGATGAGATCGGCCGCCTCGGTCCAGCCCAGGTGGCGCAGCATCATCTCGGCGGAGAGGATGAGGGAGCCCGGGTTGACCTTGTCCTGACCAGCGTATTTCGGCGCTGTGCCGTGGGTCGCCTCGAACAGCGCCACACCGTCACCGATGTTGGCACCCGGGGCGATGCCGATACCACCGACCTGAGCAGCCAGGGCGTCGGAGATGTAGTCACCGTTCAAATTCATGCAGGCGATGACATCGTACTCGGCCGGGCGCAGCAGGATCTGTTGCAGGAAGGCGTCGGCGATGACGTCTTTGACGACGATGGTCTTGCCGGTCTTCGGGTTCTTGAAGGAACACCAGGGGCCGCCGTCGATCAACTGGGCATCGTACTCTTTCTGGGCCAGGGCGTAGCCCCAATCCTTGAAGGCACCTTCGGTGAACTTCATGATGTTGCCCTTGTGCACCAGGGTCACGGAGTCGCGATCGTTGTCGATGGCGTACTCGATGGCGGCACGGACCAGACGCTCGGTACCGGCCTTGGACATGGGCTTGATGCCGATGCCGCAGGACTCGGGGAAGCGGATCTTCTTCACGCCCATCTCGTTTTGCAGGAAGGCGATGACCTTCTTGGCTTCATCGCTGTCCGCCTTCCACTCGATACCGGCGTAGATGTCTTCGGCGTTCTCGCGGAAGATCACCATGTCGGTCAGATCCGGGCGCTTGACCGGGCTCGGGGTGCCTTCGTAGTAACGGACCGGGCGCAGGCAGATGTAAAGATCCAGCTCCTGGCGCAGGGCCACGTTGAGGGAGCGAATACCGCCACCGACCGGAGTGGTCAGCGGGCCCTTGATGGCCACGCAGTATTCACGAATGAAATCCAGGGTCTCAGCCGGCAGCCAGGCGCCTTCGCCATAGACATGAGTCGATTTCTCGCCGGTAAAGATCTCCATCCAGGCGATAGAACGCTCGCCCTTGTAGGCTTTCTCGACCGCGGCATTCACCACATTCAACATGGCCGGGGTCACGTCCACACCGATGCCATCCCCTTCGATAAACGGGATGATCGGGTTGTGGGGAACCTGCAGCTTGCCGTTGGCATCGACTGTGATTTTTTGACCTGTGGTCGGGATAACTACTCTGCTTTCCATCGGCATCTCCTAACTTCCGTTTGTTATAAATATGTCATTGAGCGCGGCCATCTTAGCCCATCCATTTTCATAATCAAATGGCGGGCGCGCATGTCCGACCATAGTCGAGCACTGGATCACAATGCGCCCGACCGGTTCAGGTTCGATCGACCCGAACCGCATCCAAAGCCTGTTCTGCTCGGGCTTGAGAGCGCCCACCCTCACCCCGCCAGGCCATCGGTTTGGCCCTGCGGCTGGCTCAGGGAGCGGTATTGGGAGGGGGTCAGCCCGGTCTTCTGCTTGAACACCCGGCAAAAATAGTTCACATCAATGTAACCACAGCGGTTCGCCACCTCTTCCAGCCGAAACCGGTATTTTTTCAGCATGAACTTGGCCCTGTCGATCCGCACCCAGCTGATGTAATCGGCCAATCGCATGTGGCCCTGCTCGCGAAACAGGTGGGAGAGATGGCTGGCCGAGACGTTGAAGCGGTGCGCGATGGAGTCGCGGCTGATGGGGCGGTGAAAATTCTCCTGGATGTAGATGCAGATGCCGTGAAACAGGTCAGCCCCCCTCGGCCGATCGAAGGTGGACTCGGCCAGCAGCTGGCGGGCGCTGGTGAGCAGCGCCTGCAGCAGATGGTTGTCGGTGGGAGAGCGGCCAGGATCCTCGGTCAGTGCATTGAGCGCCGCCAGTATGTGTTCGATCACGTGCCCGGCCCGGGCCATGATGCTGTGCTTTTGCACATCGAAGAAATCGGGCTCATCACGGCGCTTGCTCACCAGGCTGAAACCGAGCTGGCGCTTGCCAAACAGCAGGCTCAGCACCGAGCAGTCGGTGCTCCATTGCGGCTTGTTCCAGCCGTTTGGCGGTATGTAGAGCGCCTGTCCCGGCAACACGCTGACTTGCTTGCTGCCCTGCTCCTTGTCCCAGATCTGGTTTAAGTATTCGCCGCTGAACACCAGCTCGAGGCGGGGAAAGTTGACCTGATAACTGAAACCCGGGGGCACGCCCTGCTCGCTGGCAAACCAGATCTGCTCAAAGGGAACCTGTTCATGGAGGGCGCCGTCGAGCAGCTGGCTGAAGATGAGTGACATGATGATCCCGATCAAGAGAGAGGCAAGCGATTGCGGCGCGCGCGACCGCCCATGTTATAGTCCGGCTCTGCGGGTCAATTCCACCTTTTTCTTCACTCGAGTTTTTTCAAATTACATGAGGCGTCCCTTATGAGCAGTCGCGATTTGCCCTCTTCACTGCCCCCTTTCCTGCCGATGCACAACCCGATCCAGGGCTACGACTGGGGCAGCCATGACGCCCTCACCCGCCTGTTTGGCATCCCCAATCCCGATGGCAAACCCCAGGCCGAGCTGTGGATGGGCGCCCATCCGAACGGCTGCTCCGAGGTGAGCGCCGCGGGCAGTTCGCAGACACTCTCGACCCTGATCGACGCAGCCCCGGCCGCCGTCCTGGGTGAGGCCACCCTGGCCCGCTTCGGCAGCCTGCCCTTCCTGTTCAAGGTGCTGTGCGCCGAGAAGGCGCTCTCCATCCAGGTGCACCCGAGCAAGGCCCAGGCCGAGGTTGGTTTCGCCAAGGAAGAGGCCGCCGGCATCCCCCTCAAGGCGGGCAATCGCAACTACAAGGATCCGAACCACAAGCCGGAGCTGGTGTTCGCCCTCACCCCCTATCAGGCGATGAACGGTTTTCGCGCCATTCCCGCCATTTTGGCGCTGTTCGTGCGCGTCAACCTCCCGGCCCTGAGCGAGCTGACCGCGGCCCTCGCCGCCGCTCGGAATGAGGCGGGCTTGCAGCACTTCTTCCACCAGTTGCTGGTTTTGGAAGGGACCCGCAAGGATGAGGCGCTGGCGGGCCTGCTGGCCTATGCCGCCGCACACCAGGATGAGGAGACCTTCGCACTGATCACCGGCCTGGCCGCCCAGTACCCGGGAGACGTGGGGCTCTTCTCGCCGCTGCTGCTCAACGTGGTGACGCTGCAGCCGGGTCAGGCCATGTTCCTCGATGCTTGCACCCCGCACGCCTACGTACGCGGCACCGGCCTCGAGATCATGGCGAACTCCGACAACGTGCTGCGCGCGGGCCTGACCCCCAAGTACATAGACGTGGCAGAGCTCTTGGACTGCACCCGCTGCGTGGCCAAACCGGATGATCAGATCCTGCTCAGCCCCCGCCTGGAAGGCACCGTACAGCACTTCGACGTGCCGGTGCCGGACTTTACCTTCAGCGTCTATCCAGCCGGTGAACACGCCCTCACCACCGCCAGCGCCGAGATCCTGTTCGCCATCGACGGCGACGTCCTGCTCAAACAGGGTGATGAGACGCTGCGTCTCGAGAAGGGACAATCCGCCTTCGTCCCCGCCGCCACCGGTCGCTATCAACTGCTGGCCGAGGGCCGGGTCGCCCGTGCGGGCAACCGCAGCTAAGCCGTGACCTGCCGGACGGATAAACAACGAGGGCCATCGTCGATGGCCCTCTTTTTTACAGCACTAATCTGGAAGCTTGGCCCCGACTCGGGGAACCGCGCCGGAGCGCCTCTCAAGGCGCAGGATAAGGCACGCCTTGTGCCCATCTGGACTGCCAGTGCGCCAGGTATTGGCGAGCGACCTCCGGCATGTCGCGCAGGACTATCACGTTCTCCGAGTTGAGCGTCTCGGCGGAGGGGGCGAAGTTGAAGGAGCCGGTCTCGACCGTGTCGTCATCGACGATGATCGTCTTGTCGTGATGGATGTGGAAGCGATCGTTGGTGCGAAGCTTCACCCCGCCGCGGATCGCCGCCTCCATGGCCGTCCTGCTCGCCTTGCCCTGATTGCGCTTCTTGTCGATCACCACCTGCACCTCGACCCCGCGTTTTTGCGCCGCCACCAGCGCCTGCACTATATCGGGAGCCTGGAAGGCGTAGGCGAGCATGCGGATGTGGTGCCTGGCACTCCCTATGGTCGCCAGCACCAGCGCCCGGGCCGAGCCTTCCGGCGAGAAGCCGACCTGAACGCCGGGGGTGGCCTGAGAGATAGCCGGCAAGATAAGCAGCGCCGCCGCCATGGCGTATCCAAGGATCTTCATCGTTTCTACCTCGATGAGGGGAACTGGGGCTGCCTCCCGGGATCTTCGATCACCGGCACGGCCACCCTGTGGGCCTGCCAATGTGCGCCCCCTTTTCTTCCGTGGCAAGCGGTCAGGCCCGGCATACACCGATCAGAGCCATCCCATGGACTCGGGTTGGTTACAAGGCGCCCCCCAGGCCACGAGGTAGGGATGACAGACACATTGACTGGAACCGGTTACATGGTACGATTTTGCACCGGACAGGCCCTCCCGACGGCCCTGCCCCCCTTGTCAAACCCGCCATCCATTGCGAGCGGGCCAGACGCGCGCCGCATGGGATCCATTCCAATGCGGCACCAGGATCCAAGGTTTTTCATGACTGACCCGCTGACACCCTACGTCGCTCTCACTGCCACACTCGGTAGCGCCCCTTATCACGCCGAAGCATCGGCGCTCTTCACAGGGGAGGTCGCCCTGTGGACACGGCACTGAGCTGGCTGGCACCTGTCTGGACCCTGTTCCAGCAACAACCCCTGGCCCAGGGCATCGGCCTCGCCGCCATGCTGGTCGGCATCAGCGCCTTCCGGCAGCGGGATGATGGGCGTTTTCGACTGCGGCTGTGCCTCTATCAGGGAGCCATCGCCCTTCACTTCCTGCTGATGGGGGCCAGCACGGCGGGCCTCAGCGCGGGCCTCAGCTGCGCACGTACCCTCATCTCGGGGCGCACCCGTAGCCCCTGGGTGATGCTGTTCTTCCTGGTGCTGGTGTGGGGGCTCGGCATCCCCGGGATCACCAGCCCGGTGCAGTGGCTGCCCATCATAGGCACCACAGTCGGCACCTGGGGCCTGTTCCGGACCCAGGGCATAGCGCTGCGCCTCTGCATGCTGGCGGGAGGGTTTTGCTGGACCAGCCACAACATCTTGATAGGCTCCATCGGTGGCAGCCTGATCGAGTTGAGTTTCTTGTTCGTCAACTGCCACACCATGTACCGCATGTGGCGCCAACCGCTGACGACCCCCACCTAAGGTGAGGCCCGCGCCCATGACATCGGATTGAGTCGCGCATCCCACCCGGCCTGAAAAAAAACCACCGCCCTGTCCGGGCGGTGGTTTCTTATTATCAAGCCGACGATGGTCACTTTGCTGTGGCCACCCCCTGACTAGTTATCTGCCGCTTCCGGCTGGGGCGTCTCGGTGCGCTCCCGCTGCAGTTCATCGACCCTGGCTTGCCATTTGTCGTGGGCCTGTTTTTGCCCCTGTGACTCAAACTCCTGGCGCATGGTGTCGATCTCTTGGTCAAGTTTTTCCATCAGGATGTCTCCTTACATCTCGGGTTACACACTGGCTGACGGCACTGTTTGGCCAACCTGCTCCCTCCGTTGGACAAGCGGATCTCCCCAAGTGCCCAACGAAATAAGCGATTGATTAAACCATACCTAATCTGAAAGTTGGATTAACACATTCCGGCGGGGTGGCTGCTGCCTCTCGTCGCCAACCGTCATCCCCATGGATCATGGAGTCGGCTTTTGCCAAATGGCTCACATTTCAAGGCCAGTGCGGGGCGCACAAATCTCCATTCAGACTGTACCGCCCAAAGTGGCGATGGTCCCTATCGCGTTCTCTCCCTGTGAACAGGCCGAACATAACCATCTGTTTTAAATTGAATTTATCTTGAATTAATCAAATTTTAACCCACACGGGAAAATGCGAGCAGGGTCACAGGCCGGTGGTATTGACACAAAACTCCAGTAAAGGGCACATATCTCCGATTTCGGCGAGAGGGGTTGGACGAAACAATAGCAAGGTCAATCGTTTGCTCCATCCAAACATCACTTCACCAGGGCTCGCAGGAGCCAGGAGACACCAATGCTCACCTCGTTGATAGATGAAGGACTGATCTGCCTCGACCTTGCCGCCCACGACAAGCAGGGGCTCTTCGTCGAGCTGGCCGCCCAGCTGAAAAAAAGCGGCAAGATAGCCGATCAGGATAGTTTCATGCGCGATCTCTGGGCACGGGAGAATCTCGGCAACACCGGTTTCGAACAGGGTGTCGCCCTGCCCCACGCCAAGAGCGAGGCGGTGACGACCCCCGCCATCGTCGTCGGCATCAGCCGCCAGGGGATAGACTACGGCGCCGAGGACGGTCTGCCCTCCCGCCTGTTCTTCATGATTGCCTCCCCCACCGGCGCCGCCAACCACCATATCGAGGTGCTGGCCGAACTCTCCACCAAGCTGCTGGAACCCGACTTCATCCCCCGCATGCAAGCGGCCCGCAGCAAGGCCGAGGTGCTGGCCCTGCTCTCGGCCACGGCCGGCACCAAAGCGGCACCCTCGCAAGCGAGCCGAGCGTCTCAGGCCAGTGCCCCCGAGCCACAGGATCGCAGCATCAAGGCCCAGATCAATACCCTCAAGCAGCACCTGCTGTTTGGCACCTCCCACATGATCCCCTTCATCGTCGCGGGGGGCGTGCTGCTGTCGCTGTCGGTGATGATGAGCGGCAAGGGCGCCGTGCCCGAGGCCGGCGTGCTCAAGGACATGGCCGACATGGGCATCGCGGGGCTGACCCTGTTTACCGCCGTGCTCGGTGGCTACATCGCCTATTCCATGGCGGACAAACCGGGCCTGGCGCCCGGCATGATCGGCTCCTGGATTGCGGTGCAGCAGTTCCACACCGGTTTTCTCGGCGCCATCCTGGTGGGCTTTATCGCCGGGCTTATCGTCAACCAGCTCAAGCGCATCAAACTACCGGACTCCATGAGTTCGCTCGGCTCCATCTTCATCTATCCGCTGATCGGCACCTTCCTGGTGTGCGGCATCGTCATGTGGGTCATCGGTGCGCCCATCGCCGCCATGATGGAGGGGATGAACCACTGGCTCTCCAGCATGGCGGGCTCCGGCAAGGTGATGCTGGGCGCCATCCTGGGTGGCATGACCGCCTTCGACATGGGCGGCCCGGTCAACAAGGTCGCCACCCTGTTCGCCCAGACCCAGGTCAACACCCAGCCCTGGCTGATGGGGGGCGTCGGCATCGCCATCTGCGTGCCGCCGCTCGGCATGGCGCTCGCGACCCTGCTTTCCCCCAAACGCTACAAGAAGGAAGAGCGTGAAGCGGGCAAGGCGGCCGCCATCATGGGCATGATCGGCATCAGCGAGGGGGCCATCCCGTTCGCCGCCGCCGATCCGGTGCGGGTCATCCCGGCCATCGTCGCGGGCGGCATCGTCGGCAACATCACCGGCTTCATGATGCACAGCATCAACCACGCCCCCTGGGGTGGCTGGATAGTGCTGCCGGTAGTGGAAGGCAAGATGGGCTACATCCTCGGCACAGTGCTCGGCGCCCTGACCACGGCCCTTATCGTCAACGCGCTGAAAAAGCCGGTGACCGAGGATGAAGAGGTCACCACCGCCGATACCGACTACCAGGCCATCGAGGCGGAAGGGGAAGCTGAGGTGCTCGCCATCACCGCCTGCCCCTCCGGCGTGGCCCACACCTTCCTCGCCGCCAAGAGCCTGCAAAAGGCGGCCGCCAAGGCGGGCATCAAGCTCAAAGTGGAGACCCAGGGCGCCAACGGCATCATCAACCGCATCACGGCAAAGGACGTGGCGAACGCCCGCTGCGTCATCCTGGCCCACGACGTGGCCATCAAGAACAAGGAGCGCTTCGCTAATATCGAGATTATCGATGTTAAAACGAAGGATGCTATCCATAATCCAGATGGATTACTGGCCCGCACCCAGGCAAGCAGCAAGGTGGCTTGATAAACTGTATGAGATCGCGATAACTCGTTGAGATTGAAAGGGGCCTCAGGGCCCCTTTTGCTTTGCTGGCGGACGCTTCACCCTTGTGCCAGGGGATCTAATCATTATCTTTCCTTTCATACAGTTGCCATGGTTACTCGCTCGGCAATCCCGCAGAGGCCGACTCGGCTGTCAACGGCTTTGGCGACCCAAGCGGGGATGGTAGAACTAGCAGCCGACTCTATAAGATGCAAGAAAGCGGCGTATCGCCACCTAAGTGCCAATCCCCTTTTCACCCAACCGGAGTCATCGATGGATCTCTTACTACTGTTTGGCCTGTTCGCCATAGGAGGGACCCTCTATGCCGTGCGGTTCTGGGACAGGCGCCACGCCAATCCTGACTGGTTGCGCCTGCCCACTCGCACCGAGTACCTCTGCGCCCATCCCGAATGTGCCACCGATGATGAGCTGGGTGCCCACTGCTGCGCCTGTGGCTCGGACAAGGTGGTCGGCCATCCTCAAACTGGCTGGCCCGATCATCGCTATCGTCACACCTGTCTCGCCTGCGGCAAGGTGCTGTTTCGCACCCAAGAGCCCAGGTAAACAACCGTACACATCCGCTAGTCATATCGATATGGCTGAGGCTGGAACTCGAATCCGCGACAATATGGACATGACCCGGTGAACTCGGGCTAATAGGGACGGGAGCAATGGCGCAAGATTTAACAGCCCTGAAGCGAAAATGGCTTAAAAAGCATCTGCAAGAGTTACGGGCAACCAAAAGTGAGGATGAGGAAAAAGGAGGAATGCTGAGTTTCGTCGGCGTCCTGTGCGCACTCATCCCACTGTTGACGGCGGCTGTGTACTTTGTGGGGATGCGTTACTACCACGGTTATCTGAGCAAGTTCGGACTCGAAGATACCGAATTCTCTCAGCCAGCGGACGTCACTCTGTTTTACGGGTTTTATCTGCTGCTCAAACTGTTCTTACCTTATGTATTTCCTCTGGTGATGACAGTTGGAGGGCTGTTCGCTGTACTCACATTTTTCTTTTTCAAAGTGAAGTGGCGACTGGCGATCTCTTGGTGGGTTATTCGCTTTTTTGTTCTGCTCCCCATAGTGCTGCAGGGAGGAAAAATCGCTCACAACTATCCGGCCCCCTTTACCTTTAATTGCTTGATTTGGCTAAAAAGCACTTACTTAAAATTTGCACTTTTTATTCTTCCTCCCCTGCTGGTTGTTTGGGCATCCGAATACACCAAGCCCGTGGGCGAAGAGCTGGCCCGCAGCCAGATCACCCTCCTCGAGCAAGGCAACTGGCCAGAGAGCGAGGCCCATAGCCAGTCACCCCTGCTGGGGGATGAGCCCCATATTCGCATCGCCTGCAACGCGACTCACTGCGCCTATCGCCTCAAGGAGGGGGATACCCTGCTGCTGCGCCACGATCAAATTGAACAGACTCGTTATCGGCCAGAACAGGCCACCCCAAACGACGCGAGCCACCATTAAGGCGGCCCGCTAAGGGGGGATCCGGCGGCTCAGGATAGACCCGCCATATATGCGCTGCCCGCGCCGGGCAGCAGCCAGGAGCTTATGGCTTGGTCAGGGTATCGAGGTCGCCGACCAGCAGCGTACCCCGACCTTTCGTCATCTTGTGGAAGTTGGTGCCCTGCTGGGTCGGGTTGTCGGTGCGTACCAGCAGGGTGGCGCCGTCGTTATAGTTTTTGATCTCGGTGGTGGTGAGCGGTGCCTCCGACAGAACCAGCAGCAGCGTCCGGAACTCTTTTTGCGAGGTCGCGGCGCTCGGTGTTCTGATTTTCTGATCCTCCGGGATCAGGTCGTAGGCATTGATGCTGGCCGGATCGGTCATCTCGGATGCATCCATCAGCCCCATCAGATAGAGCTCGATCTCGGCAAAATTGGCGGCCACGTCGTTTAGCTGTCCGACGATACCCAGCTCGTTGCCCCAGTGACCGGGATAGCTGCTCGGCACCACCCAGTTCGCCCAGCGGTGGGCCATCTCGTGCAAGATAGGGCCGTACGTGGAGGTGGAGAGGTACTTCTTCTTGTAGAGGAAGTAGATGCCCTGCAACTTGCCGTCAGAGCCGAAATTGGCCGTGCCATCGAACATATTAAGGCCGATACCCCCAACATCGTTCTTGATATGGGTGTACTCGCCGGTCGGCATCCCAGAAGGCACCTCATCGTTGTTCATCACCACGGTGATGAAGTCGAACTCGTCCTGGAACTGGGCATAGACCAGGCCGGTCAGATCTTTGAGCGCCGCCTGCCCCTCGGGCGAGTTGATACCGGTGCGGTTCCAGAACGCGAACTCCTCCGGACTCAGCTGCAGCGAGGCGATCTGCTTGTGCAGCGGCTCGACCAGGATGGGATCCGCCGCCGTCACCACCGACAGGCTGGCCGGGTTGGCACTCACTCCGGCCATCTCGGCCGAGATCATCGCCGTCCCCTCGGCCAGTCCCGTGGCCTCACCGCGACTGCCCTCGGCATTGCTGATGGCCGCGATGGCGGGATCGTCGGAGTGCCACCAGAGCGCCGCATCCTGGGTCACCTCCCGCGTGCCGCCATCCGACAGCGTCGCCATGGCCTGGAAGGGGCGCTTGGCCCCCACGGGCACCGAGGCGCTCTCCGGCGAGATAGCCAGGCCGGTCACCACGGCCGAGGAGACGGTCACCGCGGCCGTGGCCGTGAAGAGCACGCCGGAGACGGCCCCGCTGGCCGTGATGTTGGCCACCCCCGCCAATTGGCCCGTCACCATCCCCTTGCTGCCTTCCGCGTTGCTGACGCTGGCTATGTCGGGGTGGCTACTAACCCAGTGGAGAAGCGGGTTCTGGGTCACCTCGAGGGTGCCGCCATCGGAGAGATGGGCGATGGCGGTGAACTGGGTCTGCAGGCCGACGGGAACGATCCCATCCGTCGGTTGCAGGCTGAGCCGAGTGATGGTCGCCTGGCTCACCTCGACCCGCTCGGTCGCATCGAGCGGCGCCCCATTGAGGGTGCCGCTCGCCATGATATCGGCGCTGCCTGCCGTGAGCCCCGTCACCACCCCTGTGGGGTCGACGCTGGCCACCGTGGGGGCCGTGCTGCTCCAGCTCAGGGCCTCGTGCCCGGTCACTTCGATGGGAGCACTGCCGTCCGACAGGCTGGCAAAGGTGTGCAGCTGCGCGCTCAGCCCGACTGGCAGCGGGCCCGTCGGCGCCTGAATGTCCAGCCCGGTGATCTTGGTGTCGGTCACCTCCAACTGCGCCGAGGATCCAAACTCAACGCCGTTGGCGCTGCCGATGGCCTCTATGGTGGTGCTGCCCGCCGCCACCCCGGTGGCAACCCCCTTCTGATCGGCGGCGTTGCTGATGGTGGCTATCTCCTCGTGCTGACTGCGCCAGCTCAGCGCCGAGGCCTGAGTCACCTCCCGCGACACCCCGTCGGAGAAGGTGGCAACGGCCACGAACCCCTGATTCAGCCCCAGGGGCACCACCGCCTCGGGCGGCGTGACCTGCAGTTCGGTCACCTGAACGTCGATCACCTCCACGGTGGCGGTGGCGCTATAGGGCTCGCCGTTGGCGGTGCCGGTCGTGGTGATGAGCGCCGTCCCCGGGCTGATGCCCTTGGCGAGCCCATCGTCATCTATGGTGACCACGGCGCTGTCGCTGCTGCTCCAGGCGATGTTGGGGTGCGGCGTCACATCCTGCACCATGCCGTCATCCCAAACGGCCATGACCTGAAACTGCTGCTCGAAGCCGACGGGCACCCTGGCACTCCCCGGGCTGACGTGCAGGGAAGAGAGGGGATGCCCGTCACCGGATGCACCGCTCTCCTCGTCGTCATCACCACAACCCCACAGCGCCAGCGCCGCCAGCCCTATCATCATGTACTTGCGCAAACTCATCACTACTCCCACTCATTCCCTGATCCGGCTCACAACTCATGAACCGGGGCTGCCTGTCGCGGCAGCAATTTGACTCTTTCGCGGAGTAGAGCAATGGGCCCTGCCGCCGTCCATCGAAAGTCGCGGCGCATTCAGAGCGGGTTAAGAAAGGAGATAAGGACAGACCAGTCCGGGGATCCTGGGCAGCCGACCCCTCTCAACCAGATCGGCCCGGCGACCATGAGTGCGGTGGCGGGGGCCTAGCCCTCCGATCCCATGGCCCGCCCGCAACGACCAAGCTCGCCCACCCAGAAGTTATTTATTGATCTTGAACAGCTTTTAGTCAGCATTCGGTTTTGCGAAATCATGCCATTGGTTAACATCTTTAGCCGATGGCCAAACAGGGTCGCTAATGCCCATGGGGTCATCCCAACAGGATGCCAGCCCATTGCAACCTCTGCGCTCCCCCATGAGATGGGATGCCCCGGTGACTGATGCGGTGGTTCATGAAAGACAGCTAGACAGAGATCACCGGAGGGAATGATGTACGGATTGGCACTGTTGTTACATATATTGGCGGCCACGATCTGGACCGGTGGCCACATAGTGCTGTCGGTGGTCGTACTGCCAAAAGTATTGAGAGAGCGCTCCCCCACCAGGTTATTGGAGTTCGAGTCTGTTTACGAAAAGATCGGCATGCCGGCGCTCATCATTCAGGTGATAACGGGTCTGTTTTTGGCTTACCGAATGCTGCCGGATCTCAGCCTGTGGCTGGACTTCTCCAATCCCCTCACCCACCCGATCCTGTTGAAGCTGTTGCTGCTGACCTTGACGCTCTGCTTCGCACTGAGTGCGAGGTTTCGCGTCATTCCAAATCTGTCCGAGAAAAACCTCACCACCATGGCGTGGCATATTGTCCCGGTGACCATTATCTCCATCCTGTTTGTCATCACAGGCGTTTCATTTAGAACTGGATGGTTTTATTGATGCGCGAGCATGAGTAGGACTGAGATACCCGCTCCCAGGCATAAGCATCCCGGCTTCAGCCCACCCAGTTCTGCCGGGTGGGCTGAATCGTTGAGCCCGACACCGCCCAAGCCGGCTAGGCCGTGACACAGCCCCTGAACGGGGAGTTGAGAGCCAAGTGGAAAAGATTATGATGGGCTCGCCATCCACATCGAGAGCGAATACGGCCATGACAGCCCAGAGTGAACCGAGCGAAAAGAGTGAGATCCACCTCTGCAACCTGTGCGGGGTCAAAACCCACCATCTGGTGGTGCTGGTCCCCCGCGACCACAGCCAGGACATCATGCCCAAGGAGCCGCGCAAGGCCTTCTGGCAAGCCTTTCGTGCCAGCATCATCACCAACTGGGCATTTGGCGAGACCCTGGCCTATCAGACTACTAATGTACGGCATCTTATCTGCGAGCGTTGCGGCGAGAAGTTTCTCGAGTATTGAGTCGGGAACCAAAGCAGCGCACCACTGAACGACTGGCTCGCCTGAGTTGAGTCAGAAGAAAGCAAATTACGCTGCGCAAATCGAACCCATGGTCCTCACAAAGCATTTTTGGAGAGGGATTCAATATGCAGGGCTTCTCAGGTTCAACCTTCCCCTGGCGTTTGTGCAGACTGGATCTGAAAGAAATGGCCCCAAGGTTGACCAAAAAATCTCAAAACGGATGGCCCCTACTTTTTCGAGTCACCATCCTTCCTTGTCAAAAACGGTAACAGATTGTTATGGGTAAAAATGAGCCGGCTCAAGCACCTCAAAGGGTGTTTCTTTCTGCCTTTAAATCCGGTCTAGCCATTACGGTACCTGTCGGCTTGATCCCTGAATTTATCCGGCAAGATTTTCATATGGACTTGTTCTCGCCAGCGGCCGGTCGCCTCTATCTGGTCATTGTTTTCTCTGCCGCTGTTTATGCGGGGATAACATGGCTTTTCCATCACTTGATGAACATTCGAAAGAAATCAGGGGAAAATAACAGGGTTGGCGGCGAATAAAGAGAAAGAACACCATAGCAGCATCGAGCATCGTAGGGAGCACAAATACAGCATATTACGCTGCCATTCTCACGACGGAGTGAATAGCTGATGCAAATAAGAAAAGCCGGCCACCATGAGCTGGATGCCATCTACTGGATGGGGTTTGATGCCTGGGGTGGTGCGCTTGCGCCAACTGAATATCTCGCAAGCTGCCAACGCAGTAAAAAATACCAGTCGGGTGTTTGGTTTCTGCTGGTTGTCGATAAGCGGCCCGTCTCGTCCCTTATCGTCTACCGCAACCAATTTGGCCTCGGCCAAGGCTGCGTTGGTATCGGCTCCCTGGCAACGGACCCGGCGATGAGGGGAAAGGGTTTGGCTCCCATCTGCTGCGCGGTGTGACAGACATGCTCCTGAGTGCTCCCAATACAGTCGCGACTTTTCTGCATGCGGATATCGACCATCACTACTACGAGAAGCTGGGGTACAGGCGCATCCAGAGTGGTGATTGCATGTTCTCCTCTCTTGGGCTCCCGCACTATTCAGCTGTGCCGCCAACCTATTTCTAACCCGCCATCCATATGGCCATTCCTCCGATGGCCCAGGACTTTTCTCCACCTCGCTCTCCCCTCTTCTCCCCCCATGACGGCCATTTATGTGCGCCGGCTCACATCCCAGCGTACATATCGACCTCACAAATTTACAGAAACCTGTATTCCATTTGCTCAACTGAAGATCAGGAAATGGTGGGGTAAGGCTCTCATCATAAAACACAACAAACTGATTTATATGAATAATAAAGTAGCCTGTAACTCAGGCTTCACCCATTTCACTGACCATCCTGCGTTGAGATCCGGATCACACTCAGGGTTAAAGCGCACAAATATCCAGTATTTCGCAGTTTTGTCCGATAGGGCGATGACCATGCTCCCACCATAATAAGAGGGTCAAATTTGTCTGCATGTCCCGGGATTCGACCCGGGAAGCGATGCCAACAGGCTCCAGCAAGGAGCGGGGAGAACACCATGATCACCACCCTTATCAACGAGCAGCTGATCGCGCTCGATTTAAAGGCCACCCGTAAGGAGGAGGTCTTCAGCGAGATGGCTCGCCTGCTGGTCTCCCAGGGCAAGGTCAGCGATGAGCAGCAGTTCATCCAGGATCTGTGGGCCCGGGAAGCGCTGGACAACACCGGCTTCGAGGAGGGCGTTGCCCTGCCCCACGCCAAGAGCGCCGCGGTGAGCACCCCGGCGGTGGCCATCGGCATCAGCCGCGCCGGCATCGACTACGGCGCCGAGGATGGCAAGCCCTCCAAGTTGTTCTTCATGATTGCCTCCCCGGCCGGTGGCGCCAACCACCATATCGAGGTGTTGGCCGAGCTCTCCGCCAAGCTGATCGAAGAGGGCTTTATCGCCAAACTGCTGGCCGCCAAGACCCCGGCCGCCGCGCTGGCCTTGCTGCTCGAGAAGAAAGAGGAGCAAGCCGCCCCGGCTGCCGACAAGGGCTTCATCATCGGCGTCACCGGCTGCCCCGCCGGCATAGCCCACACCTATCTCGCCGCCGAGTCACTTGAACGCGCCGCCAAGGAGCTGGGTTACGAGGTGAAGGTGGAGACCAACGGCTCCATCGGCGTCAAGAACAGCCCGACCGCGGCCGAAATTGCCCGCGCCAGCGCCATCGTCGTCGCCTGCGACAAGCAGGTGGACATGGCCCGCTTCAACGGCAAGCCGCTGATCAAGACCGGGGTCAAGGCCCCCATCAAGGATGGCAAGGGACTGATCGAGCAGGCGCTCAAGGCCCCCGCCTACGTGGCGGACAAGGATGAGCGCAAGAGCGAGGAGAAGAGCGCGGGCGGCAGCTCCGATCTCTACCGCTATCTGATGAACGGCGTCTCCCATATGATCCCCTTCGTGGTCACGGGGGGCTTGCTGATTGCCCTGGCGCTTGCCATCGGCGGGGATCCGACCCCGAGCGGCATGCAGATCCCGGCAGGGAGCATGTGGAACCAGATCCTCAACGTGGGCGTGGCCGCCTTCACCCTGATGATCCCCATCCTGGCCGGTTACATCGCCTACGCCATCGGTGATCGCCCCGCCCTGGCCCCGGGCTTTATCGGCGGCTGGATTGCCAACAACGGCAGCTTCTACGGTGCCGACGCCGGTACCGGCTTCATCGGTGCCATCATCGCGGGCCTCTTGGTCGGTTATCTGGTGCGCTGGATTGCCACCCGCCAGTACCACAAGATGGTGCAGCCGCTGGTGCCCATCCTGATCGCCCCCATCGTCGGGTCGCTGTTTATCGCCGCCGTCTTCATCTTCATCATCGGTGCCCCCATAGCCGACATGATGACAGGCCTGAACGCCATGCTGCTCTCCATGAGCGGCGGCAGCCTGGTGCTGCTGGGCATAGTGCTGGGGGGCATGGCGGGCTTTGACATGGGTGGCCCGGTCAACAAGGTGGCCTTCCTGTTCTCGGTGGGCATGATAGCCTCCGGCCAGACCCAGTTCATGGGGGCCATGGCCTGCGCCATCCCGGCCGCGCCGCTCGGCATGTCGCTCGCCACCGTGCTCGGTCGCAAGATGGGGATCTTCGATGCCTCCGAGATCGAGGCAGGCAAGGCCGCCGGTGCCATGGGCCTGGTGGGGATCTCCGAGGGGGCCATTCCGTTCGCCGCCCGTGACCCGCTCGCCGTCATTCCGGCCAACGTGCTGGGCAGCATGACAGCCGCCGTGATGGCCTTCCTGTTTGGCATCACCAACAGCGTGGCCCACGGTGGCCCCATCGTGGCCCTGCTGGGTGCCGTCAACAAGCCGCTGCTGGCCCTGCTCTGCATGATCTGTGGCGCCATCGTCACCGGCGTGGTGGCGGTTGCCCTGAAAAAACTGCGGGTGAAGAAGACGGACGAAACCGCGCTGGCCAAGGCCGCCTGAGGTTCTCACCTATCGCTTCTCACAGATCGCCAGAGGCCACCCCAGGGTGGCCTCTTTTTTATTGCCTCTAGTGCCTGTTCGCCGAGGCGTGCAGCTTCCCTCCCACAACACACAGACCCGCTTATCGACCAGCCATCCCGTGATCCCCTTCACACTTCGCGGCCAGATCCCGCCAAACTAGGAAATTTTCCTATCTCCCCTAGGGATGGCTCTCACGCCCTCCCGGCGGCACCTCATTACAGTCGTCCCACCTGATGTAGTGACCCGCCCCTTCGCAGACGCAAGGTGCCGGGCACAGGTTCAATCGACTGGGCAGCCCTGCTTCCCCGTTGGCCTTTCCGTGGCGTGACCTCTTATAACCGGTTGAAGCATCAACCACTGAATAAACGAGGGGCGCGGCGGAAATTCCGTCTATCTCGCAGAGGATGAACGAAGATGTTGAAATTGCTCCAACAGGTCCGGGTCCCCACCCTGGACCTGCCGGTCGAAGCCCGGCGCAAGCTCTGGTTCAAGCCCTTTATGCAATCTTATCTGGTTGTATTTATTGGCTATCTGACCATGTATCTGATCCGCAAGAACTTCAACATTGCGCAGAACGACATGATCCAGGAGTACGGTCTCTCCATGACCGAGCTCGGCATGATAGGCCTTGGCTTCTCCATCACCTACGGGGTGGGCAAGACCATCGTCTCCTACTATGCCGACGGCAAGAACACCAAGCAGTTCCTGCCGCTGATGCTGATCCTCTCCGCCCTCTGCATGCTGGGCTTCAGCGCCAGCATGGGCGGCACCGGATTTAGCCTCTACTTCATGATCTTCTTCTATGCCCTGAGCGGCTTCTTCCAGAGCTGTGGCGGCTCCTGCAGCTACTCCACCATCACCAAGTGGACCCCCCGCAACAAGCGCGGAACCTACCTCGGCATGTGGAACCTCTCCCACAACGTGGGCGGCGCCGGTGCGGCCGGGGTGGCGCTGTTCGGTGCCAACTACCTGTTCGATGGCAACGTGCTCGGCATGTTCATCTTCCCGTCCATCATCGCCCTCATCGTCGGCTTTATCGGCCTGCGCTTTGGCAACGATTCGCCGGAGGCCTATGGCCTTGGCAAGGTGGAGGAGCTGTTTGACGAGGTCGCCAGCGAAGAGGACATCGCCACCGAGGAGCAGAAGCTCACCAAGGGCCAGATCTTCGTCAAGTACGTGCTGATGAACAAGGTGATCTGGCTGCTCTGCTTCGCCAACATCTTCCTCTATGTGGTGCGTATCGGCATCGATCAGTGGTCCACCGTCTACGCCCACCAGGAGCTCGGTTTCTCCAAGGAGATTGCCATCCAGGGCTTTACCTTCTTCGAAGTGGGCGCCCTGGTCGGTACCCTGATGTGGGGTTACCTCTCCGATCTGGCGAACGGTCGCCGCGGTCTGGTGGCCTGCGTGGCACTGGCGCTGATCATCGCCACCTTGGGTCTCTATCAGCACGCCACCACCCAGTTCATGTTCCTGGGCTCCCTGTTCACCCTGGGCTTCCTGGTGTTCGGCCCTCAGCTGCTGATCGGCGTCGCCGCCGTGGGCTTCGTGCCGAAACAGGGCATCAGCGTGGCCGACGGGGTCAAGGGCACCTTCGCCTACCTCATCGGTGACAGCTTCGCCAAGCTGGGTCTGGGCATGATCGCCGACGGCACCCCCATCTTCGGCCTGACCGGCTGGGACGGCACCTTCGCGGCGCTGGACATGGCCGCCGCCGCCTGCCTGGTGTTGATGGCCTGCGTGGCCGTGGCCGAGGAGCGCAAGATCCGCCGTATCAAGCGCGAGCTGAAAGCCGCCGAGCTGGCGACCCAGCCCGCCTGATAGACAAAGAGTTTCACTCCGTAGTGTGCATTCGGCTCGCCCTGTGGCGGGCCGTTTTTTTATCTTGACGCCATCATCCACAAACGGGGCCGAGCCTTGGATAAGGCGGCACCAGTGCGCCACCAAGATCCCACTTTTCGCCCGCACCTTTGGCAAAATCAGGCCCTTGGCGCTATCTTGTTGCCCCACTTCAATTTGCTTCGAGAGCCCATGAAGATCCTCGCCGTCACCGCCTGCCCCACCGGCATCGCCCACACCTACATGGCCGCCGAGGCGCTGCAAAAAGCCGCCGACAAGCTGGGACTGAAGATCAAGGTCGAGACCCAGGGCGCCATGGGGCTGGAGAACGTGCTGACCGCCCGGGACATCGCCGCCGCCGATCTGGTGCTCATCGCCTCGGATATCGAGATAGAGCAGAAGGAGCGCTTCCTCGGCTGCCCCCTGCGCCAGGTCCCGCTGGAAGCCGTGCTGATCGACGCAGTCGCCGTGCTCAAAGCGTCCATCAGCGGCGCCTAAATGCTGCGCCGCGAGCTCACCTTCTGCTGCCGCCAGGGCCTGACCATCACCCAGGCCAAGCAGCTCTGCCGACTGGCCGGGCTGTTCAAGGCCCACATCCAGTTCGTCAACGTGACCCGCCGCCAGAGCGTCGGAGCGGCCAACCAGCTCGCCCTGCTCACCCTGGCCACCCAGCCCGGGGATCTCTGCCAGCTGCTGATCGAGGGGCTGGATGCGGAGCTCGCCCACATGGCCTTCACCTGCTGGTGCGGGGAGTTGGGCCAGCCCCTCGGTCGACCCGCCACCGCCGCCCAGGCCGAGCAGCGCCTTGGCCTCGCCCTGCCCGATTACTGCTTCTCCCTCGCCCAACTCGGCCACGCCAACGCCCCCCTCGACAAGGCCCTGGCGCTGAGGGTGCTGGTGGACTTGCTGCCGGGGGAGCTGGTGCGCGACAGGCCCGCGCTGGAGCAGGCCATTGGTGCACGGGAGCAGCTCGCCGCCACCATCATCCGGCCGGGGCTCGCCATGCCCCATGTGATCTGCCCCGCCATCCGCCAGCCCTCTCTCTCGCTTCTGAGCAGTGCCGAGCCCATCGAGTGGGGCTCTCCCATGGGGCCGGTGGAGACCATCATCTTGCTGGCGATCCCAGGCGGGCTCGCCCCCGAGCAACTGCGCCCCCTCACCCGGCTGGCCCGCGCCCTGATGGACGAGACGGTCAGCATGGCGCTCTTGCACGCCAGCTCCTCCCCCGCCCGACAGGCCATCGTCATCGAAGGCCTGCTGAGCTGAGCAGGCTCATCGACATTTTGCGCTCCCGTGAGCCGGGTTCGTTCATCCGCCAGCCGATCCCCCTGTGATACAATCGCGCATCCTCTGCTTTTGGTGTGCATGCGATGAAATCTGCCCGTCCCCGTATCTCCCTCTCCCAGCATCCTGACAAGGGGGCAGCCAAGCCGCGCATCCAGCAGGCCCGTCCGGCCAGCGGCACGGAGCGCAAGCCGGATCTGGCGCCGGCGGATCGCAAGCTGTTGCTGCTGAACAAGCCCTACATGGTGCTGTGCCAGTTCACCGACGAGGCCGGCCGCGAGACCCTCAAGGATTACATTTCTGAGCCCGGCATCTATGCCGCTGGCCGGCTCGACCGCGACAGCGAGGGGCTCTTGCTGCTCACCAACGACGGCAAGCTGCAGGCCCGCCTCACCCAGCCGGGGGAGAAGACCCCCAAAACCTACTGGGTGCAGGTAGAGGGCGTGCCGAGCGAGGCGGCGCTGGCCAGCCTGCGCGCGGGGGTCGAGCTCAACGACGGCATGACCCTGCCCGCCGGGGCGCGGATCATGGCAGAGCCGGATGTCTGGCCGCGCAATCCCCCCATCCGCGAGCGCAAGGAGATCCCCACCTGCTGGCTGGAGATCAAGATAGTGGAGGGGCGCAACCGCCAGGTGCGGCGCATGACGGCCCACATCGGTCACCCGACCCTGCGCCTCATCCGCTACGCCATCGGTGACTGGAATCTCGATGACCTGACCCCAGGCCAGAGCCGTGCCCTGCCCGTCCCCGAGCTGGCCGCGCTCTCCCGTGCCAATACATCGCGCGCCAATGCATCGCGCCGGGACGGCCAAGGAACGCCGGATCGGACGGTGAAATCGACTGCAAACAATAAGATTGACGACAAGTTACGCAATCAAAACAGGCCAAAAGCAACACGAGATGCTGCTGGCGCAACGCCACATAGCAGGCCCCATGGCGCCGAGCGCGGTCTCGCCTCATCCCATACCGCCAAACCGGCGGACGGCAAGCCCCGCAGCGCCGGCCGTGGCACGGCCCGTCGTCCGGCTCGCAACGGCAATGACCAGTCCTGAATAACAGCAAGAGACAAGGAGTCCTTATGACAGATCACCCACCCCTGCAGAGCCGCCTGACGGTGGCCGCCCTGGTGCACTGGCAGGGCCGCTTCCTGCTGGTGGAAGAGGAGATCGCGGGCCAGCGCCGCTTTAACCAGCCCGCCGGTCATGTGGAGCCTGGCGAGAACCTGCTTGAGGCCGCCTGCCGCGAGCTGAATGAGGAGACGGGGCTGAGCGCCGCCCCCAGCGCCTGGCTAGGGGTCTATCTGTTCAAGCCGGCGGACAGCGAGGCCACTTTCGTGCGCACCGCCGTCATCTTCGACCTTGAAAAGGCGCCGGGTCAGCACCATCCAGAGGATCCCGACGGCGACGTCCTGGCCTGCCACTGGCTCACCCTGGACGAGATAGCCGAGTGCAAACCGGCCCTGCGCAGCCCGCTGGTGTGGCAGTGCATCCAGGATTATCTGGGGGGCACTCGCCTGCCGCTGTCGGCGCTCAAAGCCTTCATTTAAGAGCCATTGGACGCTCTTTTGCAGGTGATGGGGCCGAGACAAGAAAAACGATTTCCTGCCGTCCTTCCCCGCAAGGGAAGCTGCGCAGGGATATGTGACCGAGGGCGCGAAATTCTGGTAGAATACGCCCCGTTTAAACGAACTGGTAACTTCGACTAATGACAGACAACAGCCAAATCAAGGTGATCGTCGGCATGTCCGGCGGCGTGGATTCTTCCGTCTCGGCCTACTTGCTCCAGCAGCAGGGTTATCAGGTCGAAGGCTTGTTCATGAAGAACTGGGAAGAAGACGACACGGACGAGTACTGCTCTGCCTCCCAGGATTTGGCTGACGCTCAGGCCGTCTGCGACAAGCTGGGCATGAAGCTGCACACCATCAACTTCGCCGCCGAGTACTGGGACAACGTGTTCGAGCACTTCCTGGCCGAGTACAAGGCGGGGCGCACCCCGAACCCGGATATCCTGTGCAACAAGGAGATCAAGTTCAAGGCGTTCCTGGAATTTGCCGCCGAGGAGCTGGGTGCCACCTACATCGCCACCGGCCACTATGTGCGCCGTGACGACAGCACCGGCCGCCCGCGCCTGCTGCGCGGTCTCGATGGCAACAAGGATCAGAGCTACTTCCTCTACACCCTGAGCGAAACTCAGGTCGGTCAGAGCCTGTTCCCGGTCGGGGATCTGGAGAAGCCGGAGGTGCGCCGCATCGCCGAGCAGCTCGATCTCATCACCGCCAAGAAGAAAGACTCCACCGGCATCTGCTTCATCGGTGAGCGCAAGTTCAAGGACTTCCTCGCGAAATTCCTGCCCGCCCAGCCCGGCCCCATCGAAACCGTGGATGGCAAGGTGATCGGCGAGCACCAGGGCCTGATGTATCACACCCTGGGCCAGCGCAAGGGCCTTGGCATCGGCGGTCGCAAAGACGCTACCGAAGAGGCCTGGTACGTGGTGGACAAGGAAGTGGAGCGCAACGTGCTGGTAGTGGCACAGGGCGAGCATCCGCGCCTCTACTCCGACGGCCTGATCGCGAGCCAGCTGCACTGGGTGGATCGCACCCCGATCCGCGCGCCGCGCCGCTGCACCGTCAAGACTCGCTACCGCCAGGAAGACATTCCCTGCCTCATCCAGCCCATCGACGATGAGACCATTCGGGTCATCTTCGACGAGAAGCAGGCCGCGGTGACCCCGGGCCAGTCCGCCGTCTTCTACGACGGGGAAGAGTGCCTGGGCGGCGGCATCATAGAGCAGCGCTTCAGCCACCCGGTGTAAATGAATAACGAAGGCCGCCCCTATGCGCGGCCTTCGTCAGTAATCCAGCACCGGGCTGCAGCCAGCCGGTGAGTGAACAAGACAGGGCCATGAATTTATGAGCGATAAATTTCAAGACAGAACCATGGCCTTTGCCGGCATCTGCCAGGCGGCCTATCTGGTGCAAAAAGTAGCCCGCGACGGCAGCTGCGACGAGGCCTCCCTGCGCGAGAGCCTGCAAAGCGTGCTGGTGACCAATCCCAAGCAGCCGCTGGAAGTGTTCGGCAGCCACCTCGCCATCCGCGACGGCTACCGCGCCCTGGTGGAGCAACTCGGCACCAGCAACCAGAAGAACGCCGAGCTGACCCGCTACGTGGTCAGCCTGATTGCGCTGGAGCGCAAGCTCGCCAAGCGCAAGGACATCCTCAACATGCTGGGGGAGCGGATCGGGCAGATCGGCCGTCAGCAACAGCATTTCGATCTGCTCGACGAGCAGATCCTGGCCAACATGGCGAGCATCTACAGCGATCTCATCAGCCCCATAGGGCCGCGCATCCAGATCGCGGGCACCCCGCTGTTCCTGCAACAGCCGCTGGTGCAGCACAAGGTGCGCGCCCTGTTGCTGGCGGGCATCCGTGCCTGCGTGCTGTGGCGCCAGCTTGGCGGCAGCCGCACCCAGATCATCTTCGCTCGCAAGAAGATGGTGGAATTGGCCAAACGTTTCTAAGTTTCTAACCCCCCACACACATCAGGAGTTCACCCCATGGAGCTGTCCGCGCTGACTGCTGTTTCCCCGATTGACGGTCGTTATGGCGACAAGGCCGATGCCCTGCGCCCTATCTTCTCCGAATTCGGCCTGCTGCGTTTTCGCGTCGAAGTCGAGGTACGCTGGTTGCAAAAACTGGCAAGCCACGCCGGGATCCCGGAAGTCCCTGCCCTGAGCGCGGCCGCGAGCGCCCTGCTCGACGGCATCGTCAGCAACTTCAACGAGAGTGACGCCGCCCGCATCAAACAGATCGAGCGCACCACCAACCATGATGTGAAAGCGGTGGAGTACTTCCTCAAAGAGAAGGTGGAAGTGGACCCGGAGCTGGCCGCCATCTCCGAATTCATCCACTTCGCCTGCACCTCGGAAGACATCAACAACAACTCCCACGGCCTGATGCTGAAGACCGCCCGCGACCAGGTGATCAAGCCCTATTGCGAGCAGCTGATTAGCGAACTCAAGCGCCTGGCCCATGAGTACCGCGACATGCCGCTGCTGTCACGCACCCACGGCCAGCCCGCCACCCCGAGCACCATGGGCAAGGAGATGGCCAACGTCGCCTACCGCCTTGAGCGCCAGTACAAGCAGATCATGGCGGTGGAGATCCTCGGCAAGATCAACGGCGCAGTCGGCAACTACAACGCCCACGTCAGCGCCTACCCGGAAGTGGACTGGCACCAGTTCTCCGAACAGTTCGTGACTTCCCTCGGCTTGTCCTGGAACCCCTACACCACCCAGATCGAGCCGCACGACTACATCGCCGAGCTGTTCGATGCCATGGCCCGCTTCAACACCATACTGATCGACTTCGACCGGGACGTGTGGGGTTACATCTCCCTGGGTCACTTCAAGCAGCGCACAGTGGCGGGCGAGATCGGCTCCTCCACCATGCCGCACAAGGTCAACCCCATCGACTTCGAGAACTCCGAAGGCAATCTGGGTCTGGCCAACGCCGTGTTCCAGCATCTGGCGAGCAAGCTGCCCATCTCCCGCTGGCAGCGTGACCTCACCGACTCGACCGTGCTGCGCAACCTGGGGGTGGCGGTGGGCTACTCCCTGATCGCCTATCAGGCGACCCTGAAGGGGATCTCCAAGCTGGAAGCCAACGCCGGCGCCATGGCCGCCGATCTGGATGCCAACTGGGAAGTGCTGGCCGAGCCCATCCAGACAGTGATGCGCCGCTACGGCATCGAGAAGCCCTACGAGAAGCTCAAGGAGCTGACCCGTGGTCGCCGCGTCGATGCCGAAGGCATGCGTACCTTCATCGACACCCTCGAATTGCCCGAGGAGGTGAAGGTCGAGCTGAAGAAACTGACCCCGGCCAACTATATCGGTCAGGCCCAGCGTCTGGTGGATCTGCTGAAGTAAGCCGATAGCCTGATACAACAGGGGCCCTGTGATACGCGCAGGGCCCCTGTTATTTTTGACTGCCACACCGTTTGCCAAGCTTTTTGCCATACATAAAGAGGCCTTGCCCAAGGCCGGCAGCTCCCTTGGGCAAGACCTCTCTTAACTTTGTCTGACCTTTTGACGAGAAGAACCATGTACGAACTGAATCTGGATATCGCTCACTTCCTCGAACATTACTGGCAGAAGCGCCCGCTCCTCATCAAGGGTGGCTTCACCGACTTTCAGGATCCCATCAGCCCGGACGAACTGGCGGGTCTGGCCATGGAAGAGGTGGTGGAATCCCGCCTGGTGACCCGTTTCGACGGCAAGTGGGAGGCTACCCACGGCCCCTTCGAATCCTACGATCACCTGGGGGAAGAGAACTGGACAGTGCTGGTGCAGGCGTGCAACCACTGGGCCCCCGAGGTCAACGAGCTGGCGCTGCCGTTCCAGTTCATCCCGGGCTGGCGCTTTGACGACGTGATGGTGAGCTTCTCCACTCCCCACGGCGGTGTCGGCCCCCACATCGACAACTACGACGTCTTCATCAGCCAGGGTCAGGGCAAGCGCCACTGGCGGGTCGGCGATGCGACGCCGCGCAGCGAGTTCGCCGCCCACGCGGCCCTGCTGCACTGCGAGCCGTTCGAGGCGATCATCGACGTCATCATGGAGCCGGGCGATATCCTCTACATCCCGCCTGGATTCCCCCACGAGGGCTACGCCATCGAGCCGTCCCTGAACTTCTCGGTGGGCTTCCGCGCACCGGACGCCAAGGCGCTCATCTCCTCCTTTGCCGATCACCTGATCGACAACGAGGTGCGCACCGAGCGTTATGGCGATCCTGACCTCAAGCCCCGCGCCCGTCACGGCGAGATCCTGCCCCACGAGATGCACCGCCTGCGGGAGCTGATGCAGCAGGCCCTAGACGATGAGACCCTGTTCAAGGAGTGGTTCGGCACCATGATCTCCGAGGCCAAGCACGATCTGGACGTGAACCCGGTCGAGCCTGACTACAGCGCCGAGGAGATCGCCGACCTGCTGACCCAGGGCGAGCCCGCCATCAAGGTGCCGGGCCTGCGCTCCGTCTGGTTCAGCGGCGACGCCCAACAGTGCTACATCGACGGCGAAGCCTGGACCCTGCAGAGTGAAGATGCGGCCGCCATTTCGCTTCTGTGTGACAAGGACATCATCACCCAGGTCGACATGGTGGAGCTCGCCGATCAGGCCGGTTTCCTGCAACTGCTGACCCGACTGGTCAACCGCGGCTACTGGTTCTTCGGCTGATCCCAAGCCGCCGTATCATCCACTTCCGGTCATTTAAATGAGAGGCGCCGCTGGTGACAGCGGCGCCTTTTTTCCCTCGACGAATGCCCTTTATGCCCCTCCCGCTGGCAACCGACGGTCCCCTCACTACACTTGGTGCGGCTCGGCCATAAACCGTCTGGCCCCCTTCAACCCTGACGTCGTTGTTGGTTATTTAACAACATCCGTTCGAAGCCAAGGTGCTCGAGAGATGGGAACCAAATGGGCTGAGATCTGGGAAACCAATTATTTTAGCCCCTAAAATCAACAGTGAGCGAAAACGTTATCTTGTAAATTGAGGCGGTTTTAGCTCAAAACGTTGTTTCTGGATCATAAAAAGTATCCAAAAACTGGTGTATATTGCTCGGCGGAAACTCCTTAACCATGAAGACTCCCATGAAAAAGACCAAAATCGTCTGCACCATCGGTCCCAAGACCGAATCCAAAGAAATGCTGACCAAGATGCTGGATGCCGGCATGAACGTCATGCGTCTGAACTTCTCCCACGGTGATTACGCCGAGCACGGCACCCGTATCAGCAACCTGCGTGAAGTCATGGCCGAAACCGGCACCCGCGCAGCCATTCTGCTGGATACCAAGGGTCCGGAAATCCGTACCATGAAGCTGGAAGGTGGCAACGATGTCTCTCTGGTCGCTGGCCAGACCTTCACCTTCACCACCGACCAGACCGTGGTTGGCAACAAAGACACCGTCGCCGTGACCTACGCCGGCTTCGCCAGCGACCTGCGCGTCGGCAACCGCATCCTGGTAGATGACGGCCTGATCGGTCTGGACGTCATCGAAATCACCGAACGTGAAGTCATCTGCAAGGTGCTGAACAATGGTGATCTGGGCGAGAACAAGGGCGTCAACCTGCCGGGCGTCTCCATCAAGCTGCCGGCCCTGGCCGAGAAAGACAAGCGTGACCTCGTCTTCGGTTGCGAGCAAGGCGTTGATTTCGTCGCTGCTTCCTTCATCCGTAAGAAAGAAGACGTTCTGGAAATCCGTGAGCACCTGAAAGCCAACGGTGGCGAAGCCATCCAGATCATCTCCAAGATCGAAAACCAGGAAGGCCTGGACAACTTCGACGAGATCCTGGCTGTTTCCGACGGCATCATGGTCGCCCGTGGCGACATGGGTGTGGAAATCCCGGTTGAAGAAGTGATCTTCGCCCAGAAGATGATCATCTCCAAGTGCAACAAGGCACGTAAAGTGGTCATCACCGCCACCCAGATGCTGGATTCCATGATCAAGAACCCGCGTCCGACCCGCGCCGAAGCTGGCGACGTGGCGAACGCCGTGCTGGATGGTACCGATGCAGTCATGCTGTCCGGTGAGTCCGCCAAGGGTAAATACCCGCTGGAAGCCGTGACCATCATGGCGACCATCTGCGAGCGCACCGACGCCGTGATGCCGTCCAACCTGTCTGCTGCCAACGACAGCAACAAGCTGCGCATCACCGAAGCCGTCTGCAAAGGCGCGGTAGAGACCTCCGAGAAGCTGGATGCCCCGCTGATCGTGGTTGCCACCGAAGGCGGCAAGTCTGCCAAGGCCATTCGCAAGTACTTCCCGAAAGCCTGGATCCTGGCCGTGACCACCAACAAGAAGACCGCTGCCCAGCTGGTTCTGACCAAGGGTGTGATGGCTCACGTGGTTGACAGCATCGCCTCTACCGACGATTTCTATCGCATCGGTAAAGAAGCGGCACTGGCCAGCGGCATGGGTCTGAAGGGTGATGTCGTTGTCATGGTATCCGGTGCCCTGGTACCGAGCGGCACGACCAACACCGCCTCCGTTCACGTACTGTAATCAGTCCTGAACCGATGAAACGGCGCCTGCGGGCGCCGTTTTTTTTATCCGCCCCCCTGCTTCGCTTTTACAGCCGGTGTTAGAATCCACGCGAATTTCCCCCCCAGTGGGAAAGCCCCCGAATTTCGCGTAATAACCCGGACGTTTTATGCCCTCACTACAGTTCAGAAGAGCCTCGGCCACCCTGCTGCCGCTGCTCTGTTTACTCATCAGCCTCTGTGCCCCCCAGGCCATGGCACAAGACGTACCGCAACGGGCTGCCGTTCAGCGGGCGCTCGATGCGCTCGGCAAGTCGGAGACCCTCACCGTCAATCAGCAGGCCGATCAGAAGCTGCTGACCGACACCCTGAGCCTGCTCGACAACATCGAGAAGGAGCAGGCCAAGGCCAAGGCCCAGACCCAGCGACTGCGCACCCTGCCCGCCGAGCTCAAAGAGATCGGTGCCAAACTCGATGGTCTCAGCCAGGGCAAGAGCCCGGAACAGCTCAAGAGCGAATACGCCAGCATGAGCCTGGCGGAGCTGGAGAGTCGCCAGACCGAGATCATGGCCAACCTGCAGGAGGCCCAGGAGGCCCTCGGCACCATCGGCAGCCAGATCACCAGCCTGCAGACCCTGCCCGAGCGGGCCCAGGCCAACATGAGCCGTGCCTACCAGCGCAGCCAGGAGATCCGCAGCCGCCTGAATTCAGGTGACAGCATCAGCAGTGCCGAGAAGATGAAGCTCAATACCGAGCTGGTGTTGCTGGACTTGCAGCTGGCCAACCTGCAAAAGGAGCTGGACAACCGTACCAGCATGCAGGATCTCGTGGTCAAGCAGCGCGACTACCAGAGCGCGCGCCTCGCCAGCGAAGAGCAGAAGTTGCTGGCACTGCAAGAGCAGAGCAGCGCCAAGCGCCTCGGCGACACCGAGAAAACCGCTGAGCAGACCGGCGAACTGGTGACCACCGCAGACAACCCGCTGGTGCAAAAAGAGCAGGAGATCAACTACCAGCTCAGCCAGCAGTTGATCGCCGCCACCACCAACCTCAACTCCCTCGCGCAAAAAAACCTGCAGGCCAAGAGCTGGCTGGAGCGTGGCACCCAGACCGAGCGCAACCTGAACGAACAGGTGCAGATGCTCAAGGGCAACCTGCTGCTGTCGCGCATCCTCTATCAGCTCTACCAGCAGTTGGAGGCCGCCCCCTCCACCCTGGTGAAGAATCTGGAGGAGCAGATAGCCGACCTGCACCTGGCCCAGTTCGAACTGAGCCAGCAGCGTGATCAGCTGTTCCAGAAGACCCAGTACCTGGACAACCTGATCGCCGGCAGCAGCGAGCCGGTCAGCGAGGAAGACAAGGCCAGCCTCGCCAAGCTGCTCGACACCCGCATCAACCTGCTCGATCAGCTCAACCGCCAGCTCGACAGCCAGCTGACCAATGCCATCAGCCTGCAGCTGACCCAGCAGCAGCTGACCCGGGTCTATGCCTCCATCGAATTCACCCTGCAACAGCACATCTTCTGGGTCAGCAGCAACAAGCCCATCGATGGCAAGTGGTTCATCAACTGGCCCACTCAGGCCTACAAGCAAGCCTCCGACTGGGTGCTCAAGCCCGACTGGAGCGGCTGGGGCGAGATGCTGCTGCCGGTCTCCCTGCTCGCCTTCCCGCTGCTGCTGGTCGGCGGTCTGCTGCTGTGGAAGCGCCCGACCATACTCGAGCGCCAGAAGAAGATTGCTAAGGATCTCGGCCGCTTCCGCCAGGATAGCCAGTGGCATACCCCGCGCGCCCTGCTCTATACCGTGCTGCAACGCCTGCCCGGCAGCCTCTTCATCCTGGCCGCCGGCCTCTGGCTGACTTACTGCGGTCTGCTGAGCCCCAAGCTCATCTTCCAGATCACCCTGAACCTGGCCATGGGTTACCTGGTGTTCAGCGTCTACCTGTCGGTGATGCGACCCGGCGGCATTGGCGAGTCCCACTTCCGCCTGCCACGGGCCGAGCTGCAAGCCAAGCGCAACAGCATGCGCTACCTCTGGTTGCCGCTGCTGCCGCTCATCATGCTGTCTACCAAGGCCGTGGTAGAACCTTCGTCTCTTGGCAACGACGTGATCGGGCAGGCCCTGACCCTGTTGCTGCTCGGTCTGACCGCCTATCTGGTGCTGCCCATCTCCCGCGCCCGCATCAAGGGCGAGGCCAGCATGCTGCAGACCCTGACCGCGGTCGCCCTGGCGCTGGCCCCGCTGGCGCTCATGGTGCTGGCGGCGCTCGGCTACTACTACACCGCTCTGAAGCTGACCGGCCGACTGATCGAATCCTTCTACCTCATCATCATCTGGGGCCTGGTCTATCGCACCGCCCTGCGCGGTCTTGAGCTGGCGGCCCGCCGCCTGGCCTATCGCCGCGCCGTCGCCAAGCGGGAGCACAAGTCCCAGGAGGATGCGGAAGGGGGTGAAGCCATCGAAGAGCAGCCCATGGATCTGGAGGATGCCAGCCAGCAGTCCCTGCGCCTGACCCGGATCATGCTACTGCTGGTGTTCGGCGTCGCCTTCTACTGGCTCTGGTCCGATCTGGTCGCCGTCTTCACCTACCTCGACAGCGTGGTGCTGTGGCACAAGAGTGAAGGCACCGGCGCCAATGCCGTGCTCTTCCCCGTCAGCCTGAGCGATGTGTTGACCGGCCTGTTCCTGTTCGGCGCGGCCTTGTCCCTGGCGCGCAACCTGCCTGGCCTGCTGGAGGTGCTGGTGCTCTCCAAGCTGCGCCTCGCCCAGGGCACCGCCTACGCCTTCACCACCATGCTCAACTATGCGTTGATCGGGATAGGCAGCCTGACGGCGCTGGCCATGCTGGGAGTCCAGTGGGAGAAGCTGCAGTGGCTGGCCGCCGGTCTCTCGGTCGGTATCGGCTTCGGCATGCAGCAGATCGTCTCCAACTTCATCTCCGGCATCATCATTCTGTTCGAGCGCCCGGTGCGGATCGGCGACACCGTCACCATCGGCACCATCTCGGGGACGGTCAACAAGATCCGCATCCGCTCGACCACCCTCACCGACTTCGACCGCAAGGAGGTGATCATCCCGAACCAGCAGCTGATGATAGAGCGGTTGGTCAACTGGTCGCTGTCCGACACCGTCACCCGGGTCATCGCCCGGGTCGGAGTGGCCTATGGTTCCGATCTGGAGCTGACCCGCAAGCTGTTGATGCAGGCGGCCATGGAGAACAGCCGGGTGTTGAAGGATCCGGCTCCCATCGTCTACTTCCTCACCTTCGGCGCCAGCACCCTGGATCACGAGCTGCGCTTCTTCGTGAGCGAGCTCGGCGATCGCAACCCGGCCATCGATGAACTGAACCGTCGGATAGATGTCTTGTTCCGTGAACACAACATCGATATCGCGTTCAACCAGATGGATGTCCACATCAAGAACAGGCAAGGGGATGAGCAGAGGGTGGAATCTCGCCCGGCCCTGCCCCCCGGCAACAAATCAGCCTGACTCAGGCACCCAAGCAAACAGGCCCCAATCCGGGGCCTGTTTTTTTACGGGGAAAGGGATGCCTTGAAAGCGGGCGGAGCTCCCCCATATAGACGGGACAACGGAATGTCATTACATGAGGATTTCAATGGATTATCTCTACGCCGTGGTACTGTTCGCCATTTCATCGTCGGTCACCCCGGGGCCCAACAACATCATGGTGATGAGCGCCGGCGCCAACTTCGGGGTCAGGCGCAGCCTGCCGCTGCTGGCCGGCATCTGCGTCGGCTTCACCATCATGCTGTTGCTGGTGGGCCTGGGCTTCGGCCAACTCTTCACCCTCTTCCCCGATTTGCACCTCATCATCAAGTGTGTCGGCACCCTCTATCTGCTCTACCTGGCCTGGCTCATCGCCCGCTCGACCGATGAAGTGGCCGGGACGACCCAAGACAAACCGCTCGGCTTCCTCAAGGGCGCCCTGTTCCAATGGGTCAATGCCAAGGCCTGGGTGGTCGCCACCGGCGCCATCGCCGCCTTCACCAGTGCCGGCGCCGGCTTCTACCAGCAGAACCTGACCATAGCCCTGACCTTCTTCATCGTCTCCTTCCCCAGCGTCGGCGTCTGGCTGCTGTTTGGCACCCTGCTCAAGCGCTGGCTGACGAGCCCCCGCGCCCGCCGTAACTTCAACCACACCATGGCGGCGCTGCTGGCCCTGTCGGTGCTGCCCGTCATCCACGAGATTTGGGGATTGTTAAGCTGATCATCTCCGTAGAGGAAAGTCCATAGTTAGGAGCAAGGTCGGTTGGATACCAGGCCCTATCCATGCGACCATCCCATCAGAACCTTATCTCTTTTTCCTGTGACGCCGGGACAACCTCATGATCGTCCCCGTCACTATCAGGAGCCTGCCATGCAGCAAGTGGTTTATGTTGCCAACCCGGTGAGCGGGTTTATACATGTCTTTCAACTGACGGACGAAGGGCTGGTGCCGCTGCAGCAGGTGCAGACCGGCGGTGAGGTGCAGCCCCTGGTGATAAGCCCTGACAGGCGCTGGCTCTACGCCGGGGTGCGGCCCTCGTTCGCGGTGCAAAGCTACCCCATAGCGGCGGATGGCCGGCTCGGGACGCCGATATCGGCGCCACTTGCGGGCAGCGCCTCTCATACCTGCACCGATGCACAGGGCCGGCTGTTCTTCGCCGCCTCCTACGCCTTCGACCACGTCAGCGTCTCGCCCATGGACGAGGCGGGTCGGGTACAGGCACCGCACCAGCGCATCGACGGCCTGATGGCCGCCCATTCTGTGACCCTGCTGGCGAATGAGCAGGGCGAGCAGGAGCTGCTGGTGGCCTGCCTCAAGGACGACGCCATTCGCCGCTTCGCCTTGAATGCACAAAACCGGTTGGAGCCCCATCCTCTGGGGGACATTCACACTGCCATTGGCGCCGGGCCCCGTCATCTGGCGCTGCACCCGAGCAACGGCGATCTCTACTGCCTCAACGAACTCGACTGCACCCTCAATCGCTACCACAGGGAGGCGGATGGCCGCATCAGCGAACGCCAGAGCCTGGACATGATGCCCGAAGGCTACCAGGGGCAGCGCTGGGGGGCGGACATTCACCTCACCCCGAACGGCCGTTATCTCTATACCTGTGAGCGAGCCAGCAGCCTGCTGACCCTGTTTGAGGTCGATGAAGGCGATGGCAAGCTGAGCGCCCTCGCCCACTTCCCCACTGAATCCTGCCCCCGCGGCTTTGCCATCGACCACAGCGGCCACGCTCTGGTGGTCACAGGGCAAGAGTCCCAGGATGTTGCCCTGCACCGCATAGACCCCGAGACGGGACATCTGACGCTGTTGTCCCGCCAGCCGGTGGGGAAAGGGGCCATGTGGGTAAGGGTATTGAACCTGGATGGGCGTCCCGCCTGAATGCCTGCACCTAATCCAGCCTGACGCGCCATAAAAAAACAGGCGGCGTTCATCGAACGCCGCCTGTGGCAAGGCCGGGCAATCCGGCGACTACTTGCCGTTGAGCTCCTCATCCGGCCAATACTTGTAACCCTGCATGGTGGCCTGTACCGCCACCCCCTGTTCGGTGAGCTGGTACATCTTCACCTTCTGGAAATCCGCGTTGGCCGCCTCGCTGACCACCACCTTGCCATCCTCGGCGGATTTCGCCGCCACGTCGGCCTGGGCGCTGGCGTCAAAGCCGGTGGTGATGAATCTGTCCAGAGCGGTGGCATCGTTGAAGATGATCAGGGCCTGGAACTTCTTGATCCCCATGCCCACCCCGAAGCCAGCGGTAGCCATCTTCATATAGGTATCGCGGCCAGTTCTGTTGTCTCTCAGCACCCCATAGCCGCTCCCCGCGCTGAGCACCAGCAGGTTGTTGTTCACATTGCTAAAGACGGCATAGCCTTTGGATCGGGTCACCTCCCGCTTGATGTCCGGTGCCTTTCCATACAGGGTCGACAGCGCCTGCTGACGCATCTGTAAGATGGTATTGCGCTGCTGGGCCGGGGTATCGCCTTTGGCAGCGCAACCGATCAGCAGCAGCACGACCAGGATCTGGCCCCATAACCGTATCTGACGCATATCTGACTCCTTGCTGTGTTAATCAGTGTGATGTCGACCCCTCGCAGGGCGGACCTCCCCACCAGATGAGTATATGCCCGGGCCCCGATCCTGATGCCGCTAGCCCTTGGTCACCTCGCCGAGGAACTCGGTGAAGCGCTGCCAGGACTTGGCATCGGCGTCGGCGCGGTAATTCTCGGAGCCAAAGACGCTAAAAGCATGGGGGGCGCCGCTGTAGCTGATAGCTTCATGCTTGATGCCCGCACTCTCCAGCTCGGAGATGAGCCCCGCGAACTGGCCCAGCGACACCGCCTGATCCGCGCTGCCATGCTGGATCAGCAGGCTCGCCTTGGTTTGGCGATAGTCCTGCCCGGCCGGGGTTTCCAGCCCGCCATGCACGCTCACCACACCTTTGAGACTGGCGCCGCTGCGGGCCAGCTCCAGCACGGCCGCCCCACCGAAGCAGTAACCGAGCGCCACCGCGTTGTCGAGCCGGCCACCGAGTTTGCCCGCCTCGGCCAGGGCCCCGGCGAGCAGCTTGCGCATCCTCGGCCTGTCCTGATAGAGGGCGCCGGTGAGCTTCTTCTTCTCTTCCATCGCGGTCGGCCGCACGCCTGCACCGAACAAGTCCACCGCGAACACGCTGTAACCGAGGGCCGCCAGCATCTCGGCGCGCTTGACCTCGTACTCGGTCAGGCCGTCCCAGTCGTGTACCAACAACACCAGCGGGGCCTGCTTGCCAGCCGCCAGGTAGTAGCCCTCGAACGGCTGACCATCGACCTCGTAGCGCACCGCACCGGCCTGAGCGGCGCCGCCCCATATCAGCCCGAGCAGGGCCAGGATCCATGCCTTCTTCATCTCGTTTCCCTCATCGTGAATGACGCTCCTGATTGTAGCCGCCGGACGCCGGGGCGAAGACGCAGAGCCCCGGCGACGGCGACCCGGCGCGCCGCACAAAGCAAGAGGCCACCCTAAGGTGGCCTCTTGGCAAACACGAATGCAGGATGGGCTGCACTTTAATCCTTGGCGCTTTCCATGGCACCCGCTTCGGAGTGCTGGGGCAGGATCAGGTTCAGCAGGATGGCGGCCACCGAGGCCAACCCCACGCCCGCCAGGGCGAAGTCACCGATCTTCATCTCCAGCGCGCCGACACCCACGGTCAGGGTCACGGCCACGATGGCGATGTTGCGGGACAGCCCCAGATCAACTTTGGACTCCACCAGGGTCTTGAGACCGATGGCGGCGATGGATCCGAACAACAGCAGCATGATGCCGCCCATCACCGGCATGGGGATGGAGGTGAGCAGCGCGTTGAACTTGCCGAAGAAGGCCAGAATGACGGCGAACACCGCGGCCCAGGTCATGGTGACCGGGTTGAAGTTGCGGGTGATCATCACGGCGCCGGTCACTTCGGCGTAGGTGGTGACGGGAGGACCACCGATGAAACCGGCGAAGCAGACGCCGATGCCGTCACCGGCCAGGGTGCGGTGCAGGCCCGGATTCTTGGTGTAGTCCTGACCGGTCACGCCACCGATGGCGAGTACGCCGCCGATGTGTTCGATACAGGGGGCGATGGCCACCGGCAACATGAACAGGGCGGCAGCCCAGTTGATCTCCGGAGTCTCGAAGTGGGGCAGCGCCAACCAGGGGGCGTTGACCATGCCATCGAAGCTCACCTGCCCCATCAGCACGGCGGACACGTAACCGGCGATCACGCCGCACAGGATGGGGATGAGCTTGATCCAGCCCTTGCAGAACACGGCGGCAATCAGGGTCACGGCGAGCGAGATCCCCGCCAGAGTCAGAGCGGTGCCAGCAGGTACGACTTGCTCACCACCGGCGCGGCCCATGGCCATGTTGCAGGCCACCTGAGCGACCGACAGACCGATCACCATGATCACAGGGCCAATCACCACCGGCGGCAGCAGCTTGTGCACGAAGCCCATGCCACGCACACGGATGATGGCCGCCAGAATGAAGTACATGAAACCGGCGGCGAACAGGCCAAACATGGTGGACGGCAGGCCCCAGGTCTGGGTGGCATAGATGATGGGGGCGATGAAGGCGAAGCTGGAGCCGAGGAAGATCGGGACCTGGCGACGGGTGCAGAGCTGGAACAGCAGGGTGCCTACACCGGCGCCAAGCAGGGCCATGGAGGGGTTCAGTCCGGTGAGCAGGGGCACCAGAACCATGGCACCGAAGGCGACAAACAGAATTTGCAACCCGGCGACACTTTGCTTGACCAAGGAAAACATGGGTATCCTTAATTTTTTGATAACTGACAGGGATAATTGACACTTTTCAGTCATCACAAGACTTTTTCAAGGCATGAAATGAGCGACATGGCGTCACTTGTTACCTTTTACTGCTTGGGGAGGGCATGAAACTGGCTTTTTAGGCGGGATTCGTTGCTACAAGCATCGAGGAAGCGATTTTACGCACTTTTGTGGCAGACGCAAAACGTTTTTCCATCGAGTTCATTTTGTCAATGGCCATTCGGGGGTCAAGACGGGGGATCGCTCTATACTTGAACACGTCAATCAGACCGGACAAGGAGTCCCCCATGTCACAGCCCCACTTCAAACCCAGCCAGCGCAAACTACTGCTGGGATCAGCCATTGCACTCGCCCTGTTTGCCAGCCCTTTCAGTTATGACTTCGCCCACCACGAGTGGCAGTTCAACCAGGCTCAGGCCAAGTCCTGCTTCATCGCTGGCACCCGTATCCTGATGGCCGACGGGAGCGAACGCCCCATCGACAGCCTGCAGGTGGGGGAGCTGGTGCAAGACCAGCACGGCCAGGTCAACCGGATCCAGGCCATCGAGCGGGTCATGCTGGGAAACCGTAGGCTCTACGGCCTCAACCATCAGCCCCCCTTCTTCACGGCGGAGCACCCCTTCCTGACGTCTCGCGGCTGGGCGGCCATCTCCCCGGCCATGACTCGCGCCGAGCAGCCGACCCTGGCCGTGCTGCCGCTCTTTACCGGCATGCGCATCCTGTGCGGATCGACGGTGGGCGCGATCGCCGGCAATCTGGCGCTGGCACCCCAGCCAGACGAACTGCTGGTCGAGTCGCTGTACTCCATTGCTTCCCCCCCCACCACGGCACTGTTCAACCTGATCCTGGATGGCAGCCACAGCTATATCGCCAACTCGCTGATCGTTCACAACAAAGGTGGTGATGGGAGTGACGGCGGCGGCAGTGGCGGTGGAAATAGCGGCAGCGGCGGCGGTGGAAGCAACAGTGGAAGCAATCACGGTGGTGGCGACAACAGCGGCCACGGCGGTGATGACAACGGCAATGGCGAGCACGCCGGGGGCGATCATCATGCCGGTGGTGACCAACATGCTGGCGGCGACCAACATGCCGGCGGAGAGCATCACGCCGGTGGCCGGGTAGACGACAACGGTGTAGACGCGGTCGATGCCAACGGCAACAAACTCAGGGGCGACGGCACCGTCGACGACAACGGCGTGGATGCGGTCGATGCGAACGGCAACAAGCTCAGGGGTGACGACACCGTCGACGACAACGGTGTAGATGCCGTCGATGCCAACGGCAACAAGCTCAGGGGCGACGGCACCGTCGACGACAACGGCGTAGACGCGGTCGATGCCAACGGCAACAAACTCAGGGGCGACGGCACCGTCGACGACAACGGCGTAGACGCGGTCGATGCCAACGGCAACAAGCTCAGGGGCGACGGCACAGCTGACGACAGTCTGCTACTACAGCCCAAGAAACAGTAACAAACTGCGAGCGGCCAGCAGGCGGCTCAAGACTGACAAGTAAAGAGGGTGGCCTGGGCCACCCTCTTTTTTTGCCAATTAGCCGTCAGACCCGGCGATAGGGCAGGTAGACCGGCTCCCACATGTGGCTGAGGATGTGTTGCTGCAGATCCTGGCCGATCAGCGGGTGGGAGGGATCCCTTCGCACTATGTCTTTGAGCACGGCGGTCGCCACATGTACCGAGATATTGCGCAGCTCGCTGATGCGCGGGTAGACGGTGCCAGCGGCCAGATCCGCCTCGGTCACGCACTCCGCTAGGGCGAAGGCCGCCGTGGTGAAGATGTCCGGACTTATCTCCCGCAGCTGGCTGACGATGGCGGCCAGACCCACGCCGGGGAAGATGAAGACGTTGTTGCCCTGGCCGATGCGGTGATCCTTGCCGTCATGGTGCACGTCCTTGAACGGGCTGCCGGTGGCGACGATGGCGCGGCCCTGGCTCCAGCGGTAGATGTCTTCCGGCAACGCCTCACAATTGGCGGTCGGGTTGGAGAGCGGGAACACCATGGGGCTGGAGCAGTGCTCCAGCATCAGCTGGATGTGCTGCTCCTGGAAGGCGCCCCCCACGCCACTGGTACCCAGCAGCACGGTAATGGGCACATGGCGCAGCACCTCGGTGAGCCCGGCCTTGCCCTGCAGATCCCACTGCGCCAGCAAGAGACCCGGCTTGGCGTAGCGACGCTTGTACTCGTCGAGCCCTTCCCGGTTGTCACACACCAGCCCCTGGGTATCCATGATGTAGATGCGATCCCGCGCCGCCTGGGGATCCAGCCCCTCGCGGATCATGCCGGCGCAGATCTGATCCGCCACCCCGACCCCGCCGGCGCCGGCGCCATAGACCAGGTAGTTCTGCTGACCCAGGGTCTCGCCCTTGGACTTGACCGCCCCGAGGATCCCCGCCAGCACCACGGCCCCCGTGCCCTGGATGTCGTCGTTGAAGGACGGCAGGGACTGCTGGTAGCGAGACAGGTTGTTGAAGGCGTTGGACTTGCTGAAGTCTTCCCACTGCAGCACCGCATTGGGGAAGTGGCGCCTGACTCCAGCCACGAATTTGTCGATGAAGTCGTCGTATTCCTTGCCTCGAATGCGGCGGTGGGGCTGACCCAGGTACATGGGGTCGTCCAGCAGCGCCTGGTTGTCGGTGCCCACGTCCAGGGCGATGGGCAGGCAGCAGGCGGGATGGATGCCGGCCGCCAGGGTATAGAGGGAGAGCTTGCCGATGGGGATCCCCATGCCGCCCACTCCCTGATCGCCGATGCCGAGGATCCCCTGGCTGTCGGTCACGACGATGATGCGCACCGACTTGGCGTCCATGTGCCGCGCCAGGGAGCCCATGTCATCGACGTTCTTCTGGGTGATGTAGAGGCCGCGCGCCTTCTGGTAGCGGTGGCTGAACTCCTGGCACGCCTTGCCCACGGTCGGGGTGTAGATGATGGGGGTCATCTCCTCCACATGGCGTGACAGCAGGGCGTAGAACAGGGTTTCGTTGCGATCCTGCAGGGCCCGCAGGTTCTGGTACTTCTCGATGTCGCTGCAGGCGCTCTGGAAGCCCTGATAGACCCGCTCAAGCTGGGCCTCGAAGGTCTGCACCTGGGGCGGCAGCAGTCCGCCCAGCTCGAAGTCGGCGCGCTCCTGCTCGGTGAAGGCGGTGCCCTTGTTGAGATTGCGATCGTTGAGCAGATCGGTGCCAGTCAGTGCGACGGGGCGAAAATCCTCTCCCTGCGCGTCTTTCCACAACAGATATTGTCCGGTAGCCATAGTCATTCTCTTTGATTTACATGAAGTTGCCATTAGGCAGGAGAGCAAGACCCAGATTGGCTCGGATCATATGACGTTTAGGGATTCGGTTTTGTGAGCTCAGCCATACCCTGCGGCCAAAGCCCTCGGCATGGGGGCTGACAGCGGGTTGCTCCGGCGCCACTCTTGGCGCAAGATCGGCGGATTGTCGGTGCAGCGAACGCCTCCGCAGGCCCAGGCCCTGTCTGAATGGATGAGCACACTGCCCTCCCCTTGACCCTATGGAGCACCATGAGCATCCGCGATCCCCAGCCCCCCGTCTTTCCCGTCAGTGCCGTGATCCTGGCCGGTGGCCGAGCCACCCGCATGGGGGGTGACGACAAGGGCTGGGTGCCCCTGGCGGGCAGGCCCCTCATCGAGCATGTGCTCGAGCGACTGCGCCCCCAGGTGGACGAGGTGCTGATCAACGCCAACCGCAGCCAGACCCGCTACGGTGCGCTCGCCCCCGTGGTCGGTGACGACAACGCCGACTTCCTAGGGCCGCTTGCCGGCATGCGGGCGGGGCTCAGCGCCGCTCACCAGGATTGGGTGCTGTTCGTACCCTGCGACGGGCCCGGTTTGCCAGCGGATCTGATGGCACGCTTTCGCGCCGCCCTGGCCGAGCAGCCAGAGGCCGAGTTGGTGGTGGCCCATGACGGCAGCCATCTGCAACCCGTGGTCGCCCTGCTGCACAAATCCTTGCTCCCCTCGCTGCAACAGGCGCTGGCTGAGGGGGAGCGCAAGACGGGCGCCTGGTTTGCCCGCCACCGGATGGCGGTGGTGAGCTTTGCCGACCAGCCCGACGCCTTCATCAACCTCAACAGCCCGAGCGAGCTCGCCGACTACGAGGCGCGGCTGCTGGGCACGAGGGAGCAGCAAGCGGGAGGAGAACACGCATGATCGCCGCTCACCTGCCCCTGCTCGGCTTCGTCGCCTGGAGCGGCACCGGCAAGACCACGTTGCTGGAGCGGCTCATCCCCCTGCTCAACCAACGTGGCCTGCGGCTCGGGGTGCTCAAGCACACTCACCACCAGTTCGATATCGATCAGCCGGGCAAGGACAGCCATCGCCTGCGCAAGGCCGGTGCCGGCCAAGTGATGGCGGCCTCCAGCCTGCGTCACGCCCGCATCGTCGAGACCCCGGACGGCGAGCCGCCCTTCGCCGATCTGCTGGCTGGTTTTGACTGGGAGCGGCTCGATCTGCTGCTGATCGAGGGCTTCAAGCACGAGCACTTTCCCAAGATAGAGCTGCATCGCGGCGCCATCGGCCGACCCCTGCTGTTCCCGGATGACCCGGACGTGATGGCCCTGATAAGCGACAGCCCCCAGCACAGCAGCCTGCCCCGCTTCGACTTCGAAGCGCTGGACGCCATCGCCGACTTCATCTGCCGCTGGCTGGCCGAGCGCAACACCGCCCCGGATACGCGAGCATCGCAACCCGCCTTCGGCTCGGCGGCGCGCCAGCCCCTGCGCCTTGTCGCCCGCATCTGGGTCGCCATACCGGCGGCAACACCGGATCTGAAGGGGGACGATCTGCTGCCCGGCCATCTCGAGCAGGACGCCAACGGCATCTTGCGGGTGTGCCCGACCCATGCTCTTATCTCCTCAACCTCGCAGCAACCCAACTGCCTGATCGAGCGGCCAGCCAGCGGGCGTGCCCTGGCCCCAGGCGAGCGAGTCTGGATCCGCCTGCTGCCGGACTGACAGGGCCCCTGCGGCGGGCACATACCCAATCCACCCGAGATGAGACTATCCCTTGCGCCTGAATGCTCCCCTCTCCCGATTCGATCTGCTGATCTATGGCCGCTATCGCCTGGTGCATGGCCTGCGCATCGCCCTGGCCTTCACCCTCACCTTCCTGCTGACCCGGGAGCTCAAGCTGCCGGAGAGCACCTGGCCGCTCATCACCCTGGTGGTGGTGATGGGGCCCATCTCGTTCTGGGGCAATGTGCTGTCACGGGCCCTGCAACGGGTGGTCGGCACCATCTTCGGCGCGGCCTGCGGCGTGGTGGCGCTCTATCTTGAGCTCTACTCCCTGCCGCTGATGCTGGTCTGGAGCTGCGCCATCATGTTCCTGTGCGGCTACCTGGCCCTCGGCAAGCGCCCCTATGTGGGGCTGCTCATCGGTATCACCCTGGGCGTCATCATGGGAGGGGCGCCGGGAGACATAGAGACGGCGCTGTGGCGCAGCGGCGACGTCATCCTGGGCTCCCTGCTGGCGCTGATGTTCTGCAGCATCTATCCCCAGCGGGCCTATACCCACTGGCGGCTGCAGATGCACGACACCCTGATGATGGCCCATCGCCTCTATCACACTCACCTCTCCCCCAACGTGCTCGAACGCCCCAAGCTGACCCGCAATCACGCGCACCTGCTCGCCAAGATGGTCAGCCTGCGCCCCCTGCTGGCCCCTGCCGTCAAGGAGACCCGGCTCAACGCCCCCCTGTTCGAGGCCATCCAGACCACCATGCGCAACACCCTCTGCACCCTGGAGATGCTGGCGAGCACCTATTGGAACGATCGCCAGAGCCACTTCCTGATGCAGAGCACCCCTGAGCTGCGGGCCTGCCAGCAGGCGACCGAGGCACTGATCACCCAGCTCGCCCTCATGCTCAAGAGCGGCGCGCGTCAGGAAGCCGAACGGGCCCTCGCCGAGCTGCACGAGGCGGCCACCCGGGTTCGCGCCCAGGTGCGGCTCAGCGCCGAGGGCGATGCCACCGTCAGCGGCTATCTGTGGCTCAACGTGCAGCTCACCGAGCAGCTCACTCAGTTAAGCCGCCTGCTCGGGCTGGTGTTGCAGCCCTACGGCAAACCCTCGGCCCGCCAATAGAAAAAGCCCCGCCAGGGCGGGGCTTTTTCGGCTGACAGGGGGATCACCCGCCAATGCAAGACCGGTCGGGGATCAGGCGAAACCGCGCTGCTCCCGGCTCAGCTCGGCCAGCTGCTGCTCGGTCAGGGTCGAGACCAGCTTGCCGTCGAGATAGATATCCAGCTGCTTGCCCCGCTTTTCACCGCGCATCATGCTGTTACGGCCGTCCAGGTAGTGGATCTCCATCTCGGCGCTGTGGGCATCAGGATAATGTATCTCCACCTCGCGAACCCCTTGCGGCAACATGGCGAGCGGCACCTTGTTGAGGGCCGGGTCCAGGTGCTGGTTGACCTTGATCACCGTATCGGCCTTCTGATCCACCAGCGCCGGCGCCTTGCCGGTGATGGGGTTCTTGCCGGACCAGAACTCGATGGTGTTGAACACAAACAAGTCCGCCGTCGCCGCCACGGCATAGACGGGGGAGAGCAGCATGAAGACGCCGGCGCGACCGTAACGGTTGTCCACCGCGCTGAGGTTGCCCTTGGTCAACATGGAGGAGATCCCCATCTGCCCCATGCAACCACCGAGACCCAGGCTCGCCACCATCCCCAGCAGCAGTGCCGCGGCCCTGCCTTTCTGTCCAACTGCCATCTTTTTCTACCCGCTCAATGAAGAATGAGCCGGCAGCCTAAACAAGGCGGCAGGGGGAGACAATTCGCAATCCGGAGGCGATTCAGTCGGCATTCAGCTTGGGCGACTGACCGCGCACGCAAGACACATTCTGGTCAGATGCCGTCGCAGGCGCCCGGATCAGCTGGAGAGGTTGGCGACCGTTTCGGAAACCCGGTTCGCCTCCTGCCGGATCTCGGCCATCACCCGATCGACCCGACCAATCTGCTGCTTGCCGAGCTCGGCGCTGCCCGCCACCCCGGCCATGTCGTCGGTCACCCTGGCGGTCAGCTCGCGGTTCTTCTGCACCACCTTGGCGATTTCGCCGGTAGACAGAGAGGTGCGGGCCGCCAGCTGGCGCACCTCGTCGGCCACCACCGCAAAACCGCGCCCCTGATCCCCCGCCCGCGCCGCCTCTATGGCCGCGTTGAGGGCCAGCAGATTGGTCTGATCCGCGATGGCGCTGATGGTGGAGACGATGGCCTCGATGTGCCTGGACTGCTCGTTGAGCTGGCCGATGAGGGCGATGGCCTGATCCACCTGCACCGAGATGAGGGACGAGGTCTCCACCACGGAGCGCAGCAGCTCGGCCCCCTGCTCGGCGCTGCGCTGCGTCTCCTGGGCCGTGCTGTGGGCCAGTTGGGCCGCCTCCCGGGTGGCATTGCTGCGGTGGATGCGCGCCGTGATGTCGCTGGCGAACTTGACCACCCTGACCACCCTGCCGCTCGGATCCCGGACTGGGTTGTAGGTCGCCTCCAGCCAGATAGCCTCCCCCCGGCTGTTGTATCGCATGAAGAGGCCGGACTTGAACTGGCCCCGGCCCAGCTCCTCCCAGAAGCGGGGCTGCTCGCGCAGGAAGGCCTCGTCGCAGAAGATCCTGTGATGCTTGCCCTGCAACTGGGACAGGCTGTAGCCCATGCAGGCGAGGAAGTTGGCGTTGGCATTAAGGATGTCGCCGTTCGGGTTGAATTCGATCATCGCCTGGGACTTGTCCAGCGCCTGGGCCAGCGCCTCCTGATGCTGCAGCCGCCCCTGCCGCGCCGTCATGTCGGTGGCCACCATCACCACCTGACTCACCCGCCCTTCCAGCAGGACGGGGCTGTAGCTCTCCTCCAGCCAGCGCGTCTCGCCACGCCCGTCGAGGCGCTCGAACAGGCCGGACTGCAGCTGTCCCTGCTTGAGCCTGGCCCAGAACTGCCCATAGTCGGGAGACTGGGCAACCCCTGGCGGGCAGAGCAGGCGATGATCCTGCCCCAGCAGCTCGGCTTCCTGATATCCCATCAGGCTCAAGAAGGCCGCGCTGGCCTCCAGGATCTTCCCCTCCGGGGAGAAGATGAGGGTGGCGACGCCCCGCTTGAGCGCCTCCACCAGCCCTTGCTGCTCACCCAGCCGGGTCTGGCACGCCTGCAGCTGCGCCTTGATTTTGTGATTGAACATGGTACTTCCTGCCTCTCTGACGATCCGGGGGCTACGCCACCCACTTCCATTGCGCCACTGTATCGGCCACTGCGAGAGCGGCAAGAGTGGTCGGATAACATTTCAGTCGTGTGCTGGCGCCCGGTATCAAAATGCGGCGAAGCCGCCGAGGGCGGCAGTACGTAATCTGTTCGATTCAGGATCACCCGGCGCGGGAATTCAGCCGATGGGAGGGTGAGAAGGGCGCCGACAGACGACGGTGACTCGGCAGGCACGGCTTGGCGGGGATCGATTGGCGGCCATCAGACTGCGGGCGACCACTCCAGATAGGCAGGGTTGGCCACGAAGCCGCGCCGTTCATAGAGGGCGCGGCCCTCGTCGCTGGCATGCAGCCACAGTTTGCCCAGTTGCTGCTCACGGGCATAAACCAGCATGGCATCGAGCAGGGCCCCGGTCAGGCCCCGCCTGCGCCAGGCCGGCAGGGTAACGATATTGAGCACATAGCCTTCCCGTCCGCTCAGGTTGCCGGGATAGGGCGGGCGCACGAAGAGCGCCAGGGTCCCGCACGCCACCAGGGCGCCCTCAGTCTCCACTACCCAGGAGCGGGCACTGCCCTCTTCCATTGCCTGGGTGAATTAGTCCCGGGTCGCCTGCCAGAGCGCGGGATCCCCATCCGGTGTATCGAGTTCCCCCAGCTCGCAGAATAACCTCATGCGCAGCGCTACCAGGGCAGGAATATCGGCGATATTGGCCTCACGAACCAGCATGTTTCTCTCCTCGGATCCATGGCCGGGCAGATGGCCAGACCCGGAAGATTACCGCACCGGCGCGCAAGGGTCTCCCCCCATGCCGGCTCCTTCCCCGCCATTGCAAGGCGCCGGCGGGTCTATCACAATCCGTGCATCCTTCCCGTGCGCCTCGCACGCCCAACCACAGAAGATCCCCATGAGCCAAGCCATCCATCACCTGACCGCTGCCATGCAACACGCCATGGAGAACCGCCCCGAGGTGGGCGGCTTCCCCCATCTCGCCGAGGTGCTGCGCGCCGCCGGGGTGACCCACAACCGCTGGACGCTGCCTTCCTGCCAGAGCCTCTATCTCACCACCCATGGCAATGTGGTGATGCAGGGCATGCCGCTGGTACACACCATCAGCGAGGTGCCGAGCTTCAACCAGGAGGCTCTGATCCGCGCCCTGCGCACAGATCAGGCGGGCCAGAGCAGCTTCGAGCAGTTCCTGAGCGCCGCCTGGCAGGCCGGTGTCGTCACCTATGAGGTCGATTTCAACGCCCGCACCGTGAGCTACGTCGGCGCCTTGGGCGAGTGTTATGTGGAAGCCTACCCGGCGGTGACTCTGCCCTGATCCGAACGCTCTCCAGACGGTCGCCCTGACCAAAGGGGCGAAAGAAGCCAAGGTGGCCGAAGTTGCCAAAGTTGGACGCTAGCCATAGGCCCGGCGAGCATTCGCGAGACAAGACGGGGTCGTCGAGCCAAAAAGAAGGGGGCCATCAGGCCCCCATTTCCACGCACGTTCTGCCAAGCGATGGCATCAGGTCGTCTTGACGCACTTTTGCACGAAGCTGTTCTTGGCGGCGCCCGCCAGCTTCTTGTCGGCCGCGGCCTTATCGCACTGGGCCGCCTTGTCGGCCGCTGCATCCGTCTTCACGCACTTCTGGATAAAGCTGTTCTTGGCAGCCCCCGCCAGCTTCTTGTCGGCGGCGGCCTTCTCACACTGGGCTGCCTTGGGGTTGACCGGTGCGCTCGCGGCAGCATCCTTGACGCACTTGCCCACAAAGCTGGTCTTGGCGGCGCCTGCCAGCTTCTTCACCGCGGCCTGCGCCTCACACTGCAACTGGGCTGAGTCGTTGGCAAAGACCGGATTGGCCAGCAGCACGCTGCCGCAGAGCAGGCCGAACAGGATGGCAATACGCTTCATATGACGTTCCTTATTGTGATGTGTTGGCATGGTGACCTGTTTGCATGGTGATAGTTTGCAAATAGCTGTTATTGCAACAGCTGATTGTTGCCGCAGATCCCCCGCCTTGCCAGCCAGGGCCACAGAGCACCATAGCCCGCACTATAGCGCCGATTGGCTAAGCGGGATTCTCCCCAGCCGGCCCTTCCTCAACGGCAAGCCGGCCCCTCTTCCCCACCACACCCACCAACCCCAATAAAATCAGGGGCGATGGGAATCCTGTGCCCTGCCTCTGCCATTTATTGATGTAGCGCAAAAAATCAGTCATTACTGACAGCTGCATCATTTTTTGACTGGTGAGAGCAGATTCGATTGGCTTAACATGGCCATACGGTGCCTATTCATCAGCGATGGGCTGCAGCCCTTGCTGGTCAATGGAGCATATTGGAGGCTGTAATCCACGGACGGTAGCGTGGGAGTAGACAGTGTTACATCTGATTCATAACGGTGAGACCTTCAAATTTTTCGACCTCGTCATAGGTGATTATTTATATCGAACAAAAAATGCAGAGTCATTTTACCAAGACATGTGGTAAAAATTGCGGAACAGTTATTTATAATCTCCCCCCACTAACAACTATAAAACAACAATGAATGTCTATTTAAATCATCTTCACACATCTTGAATAATTTATCCGAGTGGGAGTAAAAGGCGTGTCAAAGGTAAATTTTTTCGACAGGAAGATAAAAGAAGAATTTTATAAGTATGCATCTGGAATTACTGCTTTCATTGCCGCTGTAGTTTTGTTTTGGGATATTCCGGCAAAAATAAAAACCCCATCAGGCCTTGTCTGCATTGCGACTTTACTGGTCGTCTATATTGTTATATGGATTAAGGCAAATAAACTTCAGTCGATCGACCTATCTGTCGAAGGAAGCACTGTGACTATTAAAGTTGGTGACATCTTTTCTGAAGATGGGCTCAAGATAATTGCCTTCAATGAATACTTTGACACTCAGGTAGATGACAAAATAATTGCTCATCGTAGCCTCAACGGAATTTTTATAACACAGCATATGTCTTGTTCTGTGGCACAAATTGATGACCATATTTCACAATATCATTTCGATCAAGATGATATTGGCGAGCTGAATGAAGGACGGTTATCCGGAAAGAAGCAAAAGTATGAACTAGGAACGCTTTGTGTCTATGAAGATTATTTATTAACGGCATTCTCTAAATTCAATAAACATAATGAAGCTCGCTTAACAATGCCTGAATACCTTGGTTTTTTAATTAATTTTTGGGATAGAGTTAATCGAGTTTATGCACAGCGAAGTATATCTGTCCCGATTTTCGGCTCTGGTATAACACGAATAAAAGAGCATAGAGACATTACTGACGAAGACTTATTAAAAATCATGTTATGGACATTCAGAATTAGCGAAACTCGCTTTAATTACCCTGCAAAATTAACAATAGTTATTCATAAAGATAAAATTGACAAAATTAACTTGTTTGACCTGCAGTCTGCAAGAAATGGATTGTGATTGTTTTCTTGAATATGTAATAAAAGGAGTAATAAGTTATGGTTTATCGAACAAAAACATACATTGCTGGCGAGTGGGATGGAGATCAAGATGCAATCCAAAAGTTGCACGCTTGGAACGATAATAAATATTGGAGTTTATCTTTCACTGATGCCCACGAATTAACACAAGCTAGAGATGGTAGTTTGAATTGCAGCATAAAATCGTCTCTTGCTACTCGATTCAACTCATCAAAAACATTTGTGTTAATTGTTGGGAAAAATACCAAGAGTGCAAGAAGTGGTCGCTGCCAGTATTGTGATAGTTACAATAGTTACACAGGCAGTTGTGCTAGAGGGTACTCAGTAGATCACCGTAGTTATATTGAGTACGAATGTGATAAAGCAATCAAAGATGGACTGAATATTGTGGTACTTTACAATGCAGCCACAGTTGATAAATCTAAGTGCCCAGACGCAGTGAAAAATATTGGGAAACATGTAGCTATGTGTTACTACGAAGATGGGACTTACTATTGGGATTATAAGGCTGTAAAATCAGCCATTGATTAATTATGAAGTCAGTACAATCTAGTTATCACTAGACACCGGCATCAAACCGGTGTCTTTATTTATGCTACTTTAGACTGCACTTTCTTCGGTATCAATTTCAAGCCCATCCTGAACATGGAAGAAAATCTGGAACACCCACCTTTCTGAGCCAGCCATTACTCGGCTGGCTCACAACTTAGCTCCCCTTCCAACCAAACAGGAATCCAGGGTGAGAGCCAGCAATGTCGTCCCATAGGAGTTATCTATGGTGCAACGCCACTGTTCATTTCCTTCCTGTCGAAACACATAGGTAGCACGCCGATTCTCGTCGATCCAGCCACCCTCACCGTCGGGATATCGCAGCCGGGTCTCCATGATCACCAATGCATTGTCGGCCCCTTCGATCACCTCCATGGCGCCCTGAGTGACCTCGAGCTGGCCCTGAAAATAATCGGATATAGCCGTGAAGGCGCGGCGGATAGCGGGGATGCCGCGCACCACCATGCCGGGTTTGACCACCAGGGCGGCGTCCTCGGCATAGAAGGCCATCAGGCCATCGAAGTCGCGCCGGGAGATGGCGGCGTCGCAGGTCTCGATAAGCTGGCGTAGCGGATGCTGGCTCATAACTGTGCTCCTTAGAAGCGGTTCACACTCTTACTGCGAGGCCGTGAGTAGGTTCTTAATCCAAGGCGGTTTCCCCGCCGGAGGCTGAAAACAAACATCCCCCGAGGTCGGGGGATGTTTGAGGTTGCTTAACCGAGCAGGAAGGCCCGTAGGGGGGCGAACTCCGCCGGCAGGTTGTGGGACAAGAGCGGCAGGGCGGCATGCTTGGCCAGGGGCCCCGGCAGCGGCACGTCCAGCCCCAGGATCGCGTCCACCGACTCCTTGAACTTGGCGGGATGGGCGGTGCAGAGGAAAACCCCTACTTCGTCCTCAGCGAGCTGCTCACCCAGCAGATCCCAGGCGATGGCGCCGTGGGGCTCGCACAGGTAATCCAGCTGGTGCAGGCGCTGCAACGCATCGCGGGTCTGGGCGTCGTCACGCATGCCGGAGCCCAGGGTCTCCAGCGCCCAGCCATTGCGGCGGCACAGCTCCTCTACCCTAGGCCAGTTGTTGGGGCGGCTCACGTCCATGGCGTTGGAGAGGGTCGCGACCGTCTGGTGCGGCTCCCACTGGCCGGATTTGAGGTAGCGCGGCACAGTGTCGTTGGCGTTGGTGGCGGCGATAAAGCGCTTCACCGGCAGCCCCAGCGCCTTGGCGATGAGGCCCGCGGTCAGGTTGCCGAAGTTGCCGGACGGAACGCTGATGACCGCTTTATGGCGCTCGGATCGTGGCAGCTGGGCCAGCGCCTCGAAGTAGTAGCAGACCTGGGCCAGCAAGCGGCTGATGTTGATGGAATTGGCGGAGTTCAGGCCGATGACTTTCTTCAGCACCTCGTCATCGAACGCATCCTTCACCAGCGCCTGACAGGCATCGAAGTCGCCGTCGATGGCGATGGTGCGGATGTTGCCGCCGAGGGTGCAGAACAGCGCCTCCTGCAAGGGGCTGATCTTGCCCTTGGGATAGAGGATGACCACTTCGATCCCCTCCAGCCCGTAGAAGGCGTGGGCCACGGCGGCGCCGGTGTCGCCGGAGGTGGCGGTCAAGATGGTGATCTTGTCGTTGGTCCTGAACGCGGCCAGGCACTGGGCCATAAAGCGGCCGCCGAAGTCCTTGAACGCCAGGGTCGGGCCGTGGAACAGCTCCAGGGCATAGGTGCCGTCTTTCAATTTGACCAGAGGCGCCGGGAAGGTGAAGGCGGCGTCAATCAGCTCGCTCACTTTAGCGGCAGGTACTTCATCTCCCAGCAGGTGGCTGATGATGCGAGCGGAACGCTCGGCCAGCGGCAGCGCCAGCAGGGCGTCCACGTCGGCCAGCGGCTCGAGTTTCTCGGGGAAGAAGAGCCCCTGCTCGCGACCCAGACCCTGACGCACCGCCTGGGCGAAGCTGACCTGTTCACTCTTGTCCTTGATATTGTAAAGATTCATAGCTCGCTTCCTGTTACCCGTGCCCCGGCCATGTCCAATTTACAGACCCGGGCAAATCCATCTTCGTTCTGCACGAAATGTGCGTCCATCCAATCCTTCATGCGCTCGGCCTGGGCCAGATCCTTCATCACCACGAATACGCTGGGGCCAGAGCCCGAGATGCCGGTGGCGAGCGCCCCGTTCTGGGCCGCCTGGGCCCGCACCTCGTTGAAACCCTCGATCAGGGCCGCGCGATAGGGCTCGGCGATCACGTCTTTGAGCACGCTCGCCGCCAGCCCTTCCTGCTGGCTGTAGCTGGCGTGCACGAAGGCCGCCAGCCGACGGCCGTAGGTGAGGCAGTCCTGGCGGCGATACTGGGCCGGCAGTATGGCGCGGGCGGCGGCGGTGGAGACGACGGTGCCCGGGTAGCAGACCACCCAATACCATTGCTCGAACACCGGAATGCCCTGGCTGATGACACCCGCCTCCTCCACGATCAGCTGCATGCCGCCGAGATAGCAGGGGGCCACGTTGTCGTAGTGCACTGAGCCAGAGATTCGTCCTTCCATCTCCCCCATCAGCAGCAGCATATCGTGTTCGTTAAGCGGATTATCGTGGAAGGCGTTGAGCCCCTCCAGTGCCGCCACCACGCTGCAGGCGCTGGATCCCAGACCCGAGCCCACCGGCAGGTTCTTCTCCAACACCATCTCAAGCGGTCTCAGCTTCAGGCCGCGCTTCTCCAGCGCCTCGCCGTAGCCTACCCAGCAGTCGTAGAGGATGTTCTTCTTGGGATCATCCGGCAGCTTGTGGGCATAGCGGCCCACGGAAGAGAGCGCGAAGGAAACTTCTGCCGCTTTGACCTGGACGCGATCCCCCAAGAGGGAGCCATCCACGGGGGCGAGGGCCGCCCCCAACACATCGAATCCCACGCTCAGGTTGGCGCTGGAGGCCGGGGCATAGGCCACTACGCTGCCGTACATGTCTGAACTCATGCTTATAGCTCCTGCTTCCAGTTCTGGGTGCGCAGCACGTCGGCGAAGACACCGGCGGCGGTCACCTCGGTACCGGCGCCATAGCCGCGCAGCACCAGGGGGATAGGCTGGTAATAGGTGGAGAAGAAGGCGAGCGCGTTCTCTCCGTCTTTGACCTTGAACAGCGGTTCATCGGCACCGACCGCCTTGATGGCGACCTTGCACTTGCCCCCCTCGATGGAGCCCACGTAGCGCAGCACCTTGCCCTCGCTCTGGGCCAGCGCGAACTGGTCGCGGAACCAGCCGTCAGCCTCGGGCAGGCGGGCCATAAAGGCTTCCACGTCGCCGCTGACATCGAAGCCCGGCGGCAGTGCCTGCTCGACTTCCACATCGGACAGCTCCAGCGCCATGCCGGCCTCGCGCGCCAGGATCAGCAGCTTGCGGGCCACGTCCATGCCGTTCAAATCGTCGCGGGGATCCGGCTCGGTGAAGCCGTTGCCACGGGCGATCCCGGTGGCCTCGGAGAAGGCCATGCCCTCGTCCAGCTTGCCGAAGATAAAGGAGAGCGAGCCGGACAGCACACCGTCGAAGGCGCGCAGCTTGTCGCCGGCCTTGATGAGGTTCTGCAGGTTCTCGATGACCGGCAGACCGGCACCGACGTTGGTCTCGTACAGGAACTTGCGACGGGTCTGGCGGGCGGTGCGGCGCAGCGCCTTGTAGTAATCCAGCGATCCGGTGTTCGCCTTCTTGTTCGGGGTCACCACGTGGAAACCGGCGGCCAGGAAGTCCGCATACTGGACGGCGACGGCCTCGGAGGAGGTGCAATCGACGATCACCGGGTTGATGAGGTGGCTCTCTTCCACCGCTTTTTTCACCGCCTCCAGGCTGAAGCTGTCACGGGCTTCCACCAGCTGCTCGCGCCAGTTGGCGAGGTTCAGCCCATCCTTGTTGACCGCCATCTGACGGCTGTTGGCGATGCCGACCACCCGCAGTCCTGTGCCCTGCTCGGCCAGCACGGGTTGCTGGCGGGCGATCTGATCCACCAGGGCCGCGCCGACGCCACCGACACCGACCACGAACAAGTCGATAAACTGCTGGCTGCCGAAGAAGTTCTGGTGGCAGGCCTTGATGGCCTCGGCCACCTTGCGATCCCGCACCACGGCGGAGATAGATCGCTCGCTCGAGCCTTGGGCGATGGCGACGATGTTGATGGAGGCCTGGGCCAGGGAGGTGAAGAAGCGGGCCGCCATCCCCTTGCTGGTGCGCATGCCGTCGCCGATGAGGGAGATGATGGCGAGATCGGTCATGATCTCGAGCGGATCCAGCAGCTGGTTCTTGAATTCCAGCTCGAACTCGCGCTCCAGCACCTTGCGGGTCTTGTCGCTGTCGTAGCTGTGGATACAGAAGCTGACGCTGTACTCGCTTGATGACTGGGTAATCAGCACTATGCTGACCCCGGCGCGGGAAACAGCGGAGAAGATCCGGCCCGCCATGCCCACCATGCCCTTCATGCCGGGGCCGGAGACGTTGAACATGCACATGCCGGAGAGATCCGAGATGGCCTTCACTTTGAGGTCATCGTCCCCCTGCTCGACGCCGATAAGCGTCCCCGGCCCCTGCGGGTTGAAGCTGTTCTTGATGAGGCAGGGAATGTGGAACTGGGCCACGGGGGCGATGGTTTTCGGGTGCAGCACCTTGGCGCCGAAGTAGGAAAGCTCCATCGCCTCCTTGTAGGAGAGAGTTTTCAGCAGGTAGGCGTCCGGCACCAGGCGCGGGTCGCAGTTGTAGCAACCCTCCACGTCGGTCCAGATCTCGCAGCACTCGGCATCGACGCAGGCGGCCAGCACGGCGGCACTGTAGTCGGAGCCGTTGCGGCCCAGCAGCACGGTCTCACCCTTGTCGCTGCCACCGGTGAAGCCCGGCATCAGGTAGAGGCAATCGCTGCGCAGTCCCTTGGCGGCGAAGCGCAGGCGGGAGGCCTCGATGTCGACGTGGGCTTCCAGATAGCCGCCGTCGGTGGCCAGCAACTGCTCCGGCACGATGAGATCCAGCTCGAGACCACGCACCCGCAGCAGCTCGTGCATGAAGGCGATGGAGAGATTCTCGCCGCGGCTCAGGATACGGGCCTGCACGTTGTCCGGGCAGAGCCCGAGCAGCCGGATGCCCTGCATCAGCCGCTCCACCTGATCCAGTTCACTGGTCAGGCGCGCCAGCAGCGCCTTGTCATCCAGCGCCGGATAGGCGGCCTTCAGCCCCGCCAGCAGGCGAGAGAAGATGCCGTTGATTTCGAACAATGTGCTGCTTGCATCCATGCCGCGACTGGTCTGCTCAACCAGGGCCACCAGATGGTTGGTCACCTTGGCCGGGGCCGACAGCACCAGGGCTACCTGAGATTGGCCGTGGGTGTTCACCGCGATATCGGCTACCCGTAAGAAACGCTCTGCATCGGCCAGTGACGACCCGCCAAACTTCAACACTCTCATCGCTTTCTCTCCCTGTGATCCTTAAAAATCTGCCCGAATATGGTTCTGAAAATCATCCAACAAAAAGGCCCGTACTGGGTGGGTACGGGCCTTTTTTGATTTCTGTGCTTGTTCGTCAGCGCATCAACCGGCCCCAGTGCCACCTGTGGTGGTACCGGTAATAATGGTGGTGGTGATGACGTTGATGAATGACTGCATGACGAACACTCTTGAACGAAGCTGGCTTTTAGCAATACCGCGCCGACAGCAAGGCTGTCAACCTAAACCTCTTTGCCGAACTTGCGAGCGAGGTCTTTACAGAGCAGATGCAGCATATTCAGATCCCGCTGCGGCAGCATGGGTACTCGGTCCATCACCCACTGATGCAGTTTTTCATCCTGCGAAACTCCGAGTTCACCGAGAATTTCTGCTGTTTTTGATTTCAGCACCCGAACCTGTCCGGTGTTATCAAAATTTTCTGCTACGACCTCGGCCTCGTCCAGCAAGGGGCTCATCTCGTAGGCATACAGCATGATCGCCTGACCCAGGTTCAGGGAGGGATAGCTCACCTTGAGGGGCAAATAGCTGATGAGATCCACCTGGGCGAGCTGTTCGTTGGAGAGGCCCGACTCCTCGCAGCCGAAGACGATGGCGACCTTGCCCAGGGACGGTTTGGCGCGGATCTGATCTCGGATCTCCGCCGGGGTGAGGTAGTGCTGATAACGACCGCGCTGGCGCGCCGTGGTGGCGACCACCAGATCCATGTCGGCGAGGGCCTCTTCCAGGGTATCGAAGGCTTGTGCCTCGGCCAGGATCTCCTGCGCCCCGTGAGCCACCCAGCTCGCCTCCTCCTCTTCGTGTACCCGGCTCGCCACCAGACGCATGGCATCGAAGCCCATGGTTTTCATGGCGCGGGCGGCCGCGCCCACGTTGGCCGCCCGGGCCGGCGCCACCAGCACAAAATAGAGTTTCATTGGGTTTCCTCATTGGGCAGGGCCGACGGCGCAAACAGCGGGGAACCGTCGGCAAAACAGGGGCGCAATCTACCGTTTCTGCCCATGAATTGCCACTTGAACGGATGTTTGAATGTTGCCATAGTGGCCAGAAGAGTGAACAAATTGCAGACAAACCAAGACGCTATCGGCCCGACAGTTCACAAGGAAGAGAGAGATGCAGCAGCCATTAGAGCAGGCCGTCGCCGAGACGATCTTGCAGCGCTTCGAGTCGTTTTACAGCCGCTTTCTCGAAATCACCCAGGGCAGCAAGAGCCGCTTCGAGAACAGCGACTGGCTGGGGGTGCAGCTCGCGGGGCGCGAGCGCATTCGCCTCTACGACCACCATGTGGGCGCCACCACGGCGCTCATCAAGCAGATGATGGGGGAGCAGTTACCGAGTCAGGCCCTGCTCAAGCAGGTGAAAGGCGCCTTCAGCGATCTGCTGCCCCGCTGTGACAACTTCGAGGTGGCGGAATCCTTCTTCAACTCCGTCTATCGCCGCATCTTCCGCCATCGCAACATCCGCGACGAGAACCTCTACATACACCCCTTTTGCAGTCGCGGGGAACACCCTGACCTGAGTGGCCTGTTGCGGGTCTATCGCACCAGCCTCACCCAGTTGCCCCAGACTCTGAGCAAGCTGCTGGGGGATTACAGCTTCACCCTGCCCTATGAGGACAAACAGCGGGATATAGTCGACATCCACCGCCATCTTGCGGAGAACGGGCCGAGTATCTTGCACGACGAGCCCTTCGCCATCGAGCTCCTGAAGGAGGTGTTCTACCGCAACAAGGGCGCCTATCTGGTGGGGCTCATCCGGGTGAAGGGGGAGGTGCACCCCTTCATACTGCCGCTGCTGAGCACGGGCCAGCACATCTATGTGGACACCGTCATTTTCGAGCCCGAGCTCGCCTCCATCGTATTCGGCTTCGCCCGCGCCTACTTCATGGTCTATGCCCCGGTGCCGGCTCTCTATGTGCTGTTCCTGCGCCAGATCATGCCCCGCAAGCCCGACTACGAGATCTACAACGCCATCGGCTGCCAGAAACACGGCAAGACCGAGCTCTATCGCCACTATCAGCAGCATCTGATGTCGAGCCGGGAGCAGTTCGTCATCGCCCCCGGTATCAAGGGGATGGTGATGAGCGTGTTCACCCTCCCCTCTTACGACGTGGTGTTCAAGGTGATCAAGGACGAGTTCACGCCGCCAAAGGACGTGAGCCACGAGCAGGTGAAGGCGAAATACCGGCTGGTGAAACAGCACGATAGGGTGGGTCGCATGGCCGATACCCAGGAGTTCACCAACTTCGAGTTTCCTCTGGACCGCATCTCGCCGGAGCTGCTGACCGAGCTCAAAGCGGTGGCCCCCTCGGCGCTCACCATCACCGCCGACAAGCTGGTGATCAAGCACCTCTACACCGAGCGCAAGATGATCCCGCTCAACCTCTACCTGGACAGGGCGGACGAGCAGCAGACCCGGCTCGCCCTGGAGGAGTACGGCAACGCCATCAAGCAGCTGGCGGCGGCCAACATCTTCCCCGGCGACATGCTGTTCAAGAACTTCGGCGTCACCCGCCACGGCCGGGTGGTGTTCTACGACTACGACGAGATCTGCTACATGACGGAGTGCAACTTCCGCCAGATCCCGCCGCCGCGCTACCCCGAAGACGAGTGGAGCGCCGAGCCCTGGTATTCGGTGGCCCCGAACGACATCTTCCCCGAGGAGTTCGCCACCTTCCTGCTGCAAAAGCCCCAGGTGCGGGCAATCATGATGCAGGTGCACAGGGAGTTGTTCGATGCCAACTACTGGAAGATGCTGCAGAGCAACATCAAGGAGGGGGTGTTCGAGGATGTTTATCCCTACCGGCGCAAGAAGCGCTTTCGCTATCAGCGGGGAGGTTGAGTCATCTCATCCAAATACCCATCAAAAAGGGACGCCACGGCGTCCCTTTTTCGCTTCGATGCCGGCGTCCGGTTGCGACAGACGCTGACGGCAGTGCCGATTATTTCACGGCATCGAAGGTGAGCAGCGCCGCTTTGTTGGCATCGCTCAGCACCAGTTGCTGGCCCTTGATCTGGAAGGTCGCGACCTTCTCCAGAGTCTGCAGATAGCTCATCTCCTTACCGGCTAGATCCCCCATGCACATCATGCGGGTCGCCCCCAGCGGGCCCAGCACCAAGACACCCTCACCTTGCTGGGTGATGGCGCCAAAGTAGCGGTTGCAGCCGCCCTTACCGGCCACCTTGTCACCGGCGACCTGCAGGGTGAAGGCGTCGCCGCTCGCCCCTTGCAGTTGCCAGTTCGATGCCTGCAACTCTGCCATATTGGAACCCGTTGCCATGGCGCAGCCTCCCAGGGCCAGTGCGGCCAGCAGGGTCAGTTTCTTGTTCATGCGTTCATCTCCCGATGGAAAAAAGCGTGAAGACGCGGAATGAGGGGCCTGTGTACCACGAGCGTGGCGCCGATTAAAACTCTTTTATTGTGATCGAGGTTGCCTTTACTCCCCACTGGCATGTGCCATGCTTGTGATCCTGTTCGGACCCAGGGAGGGGAAACGAATGGTCAAATCTCTCATCATGTTGCTCACATCAAGCCTCGCGTTTTCGGCCCAGGCATCTGATTGGAGCTTTCTCCAGACCGAATCAGAGAGCCAGCTCTACGTGAAGAGCTATTCGGGCGTACTGCTCGGCACCCAGACCCACCACAACGACAACTTCGACATCTGGCTCATCAACACCGGCTATCAATACCCGGTCGAGGATAATGTCAGCCTCTATATGGAAGCTGGGCCCGCCGTAGGCCCCAACAGTGATTCCGCCGGCTTCAATATCAGCTCAGGGGTGCGCTATCAGCTCTCCCCCTCCCTCAACATCGGCAGCCAGCTCAAGCAACTGGAAACGAGCAAACCCAGCACCCTGGTGGAACTCAACAGCAGCCTGCTGCTGACCCCCCAGCTCGCCCTCACCGCCAACTACGGCGTCAGCGCCTTCAGCACTGAGCAGTTCCTCACCCTGGGAGTGGGCTTCAACTTCTGAGCCATCAGATGAGCCGGGCCCCGCTCACCAGCACACCATTGAGATCGGCGTAGACATAGTCGCCCGGCGCTATGGTCACCCCGGCGAAAGAGACCACGGCATCCAGCTCGCCCCGCCCCAGCTTCTCGGTCTTGACCGGACAGGCCGCCAGCGCCTTGACCCCCAATGCCATGGTCGCCAGGGTGCCCACATCCCGCACCGCGCCGTAGATGAGGATCCCCTCCCAGCCCTGCTCCGCCGCCTTGATGGCCAGCTGATCCCCGAGCAAGGCACGACGCAGGGAACCACCGCCGTCGATCACCATCACCTTGCCCTGACCGGGACGGGTCACCAGCTCGCGCACCAGGCTGTTGTCTTCAAAACAGGAGAGGGTGACCGCCTGGCCATAAAACAGCGGCTTGCCGCCATAGTCGTGAAACAGGGGCTCGGCCACCTGCAGGGCATCGCCGTGTTCATCGCAAAGATCGGGCAGTAAATCCAGCATGTTCAGCATCCTTCCATGGAATGAGTGAGTCCGCTCATTCTTTCATCAAGCCGTCATGCTGACAATCCAGAGAGAGGCAGAGCTGAGGTCCTGAGCTCGGACATGGGCTGCATTTTGGGGTCGTGACCACGGCACAGGCAGGCCTGGATGATGGTGCCGAGGGGCAATAAGACACAGTTTTCTGTAGTTTTCCCACAAATCCATGTCAACCACATGTTACATCCCATTACATTTCATAGGGGCGAAAATGCGGGCCAGCCCAAGTATCATGCAGTGAACTCAGGGATTGACTTATATCAAACCTGAGTTAAAAAGTTGCTATCTGACGGCAAAGAGTGTTGTTATGCGCCTGTTAACTGATAAAATGCAGCAACTTTTGTAATGGATGACTTTTCAGGCTTTGCTCGCTCAGACTTGATGAGTGCCTATGCATGGCACAGGGATGTTTGCCAACGCTGATACCACATTCGCGATGATTCGACCTGATTTTCATATCCAGGATGACGTAATAAATTTTCAGGACCGGTCGGATAACGCCAAAGAGTGTTAAAATTTCGAAAATTAACTGATAAGAATCTGGGAATACTCAATGCAAACACCGCACATTCTGATCGTCGAAGACGAACTGGTCACTCGCAATACGCTCAAAAGTATCTTCGAGGCCGAAGGCTACATAGTGCTTGAAGCCAACAATGGCGACGAGATGCACCAGGCCCTGACCACTCACACCATCAATCTGGTGATCATGGACATCAACCTGCCGGGCAAGAATGGCCTGCTGCTGGCACGCGAGCTGCGTGAAGATGACAACATCGCCCTGATGTTCCTGACCGGTCGTGACAACGAAGTGGACAAGATCCTGGGTCTGGAGATCGGCGCCGATGATTACATCACCAAGCCGTTCAACCCCCGTGAGCTGACCATCCGTGCCCGCAACCTGCTGAGCCGCACCATGAACGTGACGGCCGGTGGCGAAGAGAAGAAGCTGGTCGAACGTTACCTGTTCAACGGCTGGGCACTGGACATCAACAGCCGCGCCCTGGTCAGCCCGGCAGGCGACATGTTCAAGCTGCCGCGCTCCGAGTTCCGTGCCATGCTGCACTTCTGCGAAAATCCGGGCCAGATCCAGACCCGTGCCGAGCTGCTCAAGAAGATGACCGGCCGTGAGCTCAAGCCTCACGATCGCACCGTGGATGTCACCATCCGCCGCATCCGCAAGCACTTCGAGAGCGTGGGTGACACCCCCGAGATCATCGCCACTATCCATGGCGAAGGCTACCGCTTCTGCGGCGAGCTGGAGCAGGAATAATCACTGCTCGTCAGATCCCTGTGTGGTAAGAAGAGGCGCCGTTGGCGCCTCTTCTGTTTCCGGCGTTCGAGACAAGCGAAGCTGGCACCACCCGATGAGCCGGAAAACAAAAAACCCACTCGATTGAGTGGGCTTTTTACATGAAATCTGGAGCGGGCAGCGGGAATCGAACCCGCATCATCAGCTTGGAAGGCTGAGGTAATAGCCATTATACGATGCCCGCA
>NZ_CDDF01000005.1:273747-293240 GCF_000819865.1 Aeromonas eucrenophila | reverse complement strand
GTTACGAGACGGGCTCTCTATCGGGACTTGAAATTGGAGCGGGTGATGGGAATCGAACCCACGTATGCAGCTTGGGAAGCTACCGTTCTACCATTGAACTACACCCGCGTCAGTGGCCTCTACTATATGCATTTTGCCGGTGAGCGCAATCACCGCCAGGGTGTTTTTTGCCGTAAATCAAGCTGTTCGCCCAACTAATGAGCATGCAGGTTGTTTTTCAAGCAAACAGTCTCAGGCTCCCGGCACGGCAAGGTTGCCAAGCACAGGGGGCGACGATAGTCTTGCGCCACTCGTTTGAGGAGGGTGGTAATGGACAAGAATACGCAGAAACATCTCTATGGCTGGTTGCGCAAGCAGTCGAGCCATGGCCGACGCTGGATCGGTCTCTCCATCGCCCTTGGCATGGGCCAGGGCATCATGATGGTGGCCCAGGCCTGGCTGCTGGCGACCCTGCTCCACGGCTTCATCATCGAGGGAACGACCCCCGAGCAATCCATTCCCCTCTTCATTACCCTGCTGCTGGTGACGCTGACCAAGGCCGGGCTGGCCTATGGCCGCGAGGTCGCCAGCTTCAAGGCGGGCAGCGCGGTGCGCCAGGCGATCCGTGAGCTGGTGCTCACCCGCCTCGGTCGGCTGGGACCGGCCTATATCCAGCGCCGCCCCGCCGGCAGCTGGGCCAGCCTGTTGCTGGAACAAATAGAGGACATGCAGGAGTTCTTCTCCCGTTACCTGCCCCAGATGGCCGTCGCCGTCTTCATCCCTGTGGTGATCCTGGTGGCCGTGTTCCCGGTCAACTGGGCCGCCGGCATCATACTGCTCGGCACGGCGCCCCTGATCCCGCTGTTCATGATCCTGGTGGGGGTTGGCGCCGCCGATGCGAACCGCCGCAATTTCCAGTCCCTGGCGCGGCTCTCCGGCCACTTCCTCGACCGCCTGAAGGGGCTGCGTACCCTGCAACTCTTCCTGCGTACCCAGGCCGAGGGCGAGGCCATCCGCGATGCCTCGGAAGATTTTAGGGAGCGCACCATGGAGGTGCTGCGTCTGGCCTTCCTGAGCACCGCCGTGCTGGAGTTCTTCGCCGCCATCGCGGTGGCCCTGGTGGCGGTCTATTTCGGTTTCTCCTACATAGATCACCTGAACTTTGGCAACTATGGCGTCAAGGTCACGCTCTTTACCGGCCTGTTCGTGCTCTTCCTTGCCCCCGAGTTCTACGCCCCGCTGCGGGAGCTCGGCGCCCACTATCATGCCAAGGCCCAGGCCATAGGCGCCGCCGAACAACTGCTCGAATTCCTGGAGGCCGAGGTCAGCGAACCCGCTTCCGGCAATGCCCCCTTCCATGCCGAGGGTCCCATCCGGGTGGAAGCCCGCGGGCTTGAGGTGCTGAGCGCCGAGGGCAAGGTGCTGGTCGGCCCCCTCGACTTCCAGCTGACAGCCGGCTCGCGCACTGCCCTGGTCGGCATCAGCGGCGCCGGCAAGAGCTCCCTGGTCAACGCTCTGCTCGGTTTTGCCCCCTATCGCGGTGAACTCAGGGTCAACGGCCAGGAGCTCGCCAGCCTCGACATGAGCCAGTGGCGATTGCAGCTCGGCTGGCTCTCCCAGAATCCCCAGCTGTTCCACGCCTCCCTGCGCGACAACCTGCTGCTGGCCAAGCCCACGGCGAGCGACGCCGAACTGGAAGAGGCCCTGAAACGGGCCCAGGCGTGGGAATTTGCCCAAGAGAAGGGCTTTGACTATAGGGTCGGCGATCAGGCCGGCGGCCTCTCGGTCGGCCAGGCCCAGCGCATCGCCCTGGCCCGTACCCTGCTCAAGTCGACCCAGCTGATGGTGCTGGATGAACCCACCGCCAGCCTGGATCGCCACTCCGAGCGCGCCATCATGAGCACCCTCGAACAGGCAGCGGAAGGCCAGACCCTGTTGATGATCACCCACCGCCTCGACCAGCTCACCAAGATGGACAATATCCTGGTGCTGGAGCGCGGCTTGTTGGTGGAGCAAGGCAGCTTCCAGCAACTCAGCGCGGCCAAGGGGCCCTTTGCCCGCCTCTTGTCACAACACCTCTCCCAAGGGGACTCTCTCGATGCGTGATCTACTGCCGTTTCTGCGTCTCTACCGCCAGCACTGGCTGAGCCTCTCCATCGGCCTGCTGCTGGCCTTCGTCACCCTGGTGGCCGGCATGGGGCTCTTGTCCCTCTCCGGCTGGTTCCTCTCCGCCGCCGCGGTGGCCGGACTGGCCGCCGCCACCCGCGACACCTTCAACTACATGACCCCGGCCGGTGGGGTGCGCTTCTTCTCCATCATCCGCACCGCCAGCCGCTGGGGCGAGCGGGTGGTGAGCCATGACGCCACCTTCCGGGTGCTGACCCGGCTGCGGGTCTGGTTCTGGCAAAAGCTCTCGCCGCTCTCCACCGGCACCCTGGCCGGGTTCCGCCAGGCGGATCTGCTCAACCGGCTGGTGACCGACATCGACGCCATGGATCACGTCTACCTGCGCCTCATCACCCCCATAGGGGCGGCCCTGCTGAGCTGCGCCGGCCTGGTGTTCTTCCTCTCCTTCTTCGACAGCGAGCTGGCCCTGACCCTGGGTGCCATACTGCTGCTCGGCATGATTGCCCTGCCGCTGGTGTTCTACTTCGCCGGCCGCAAGCCGGGCCAGGCCTTGATCGCCGAGAAATCCAGCCTGCGCACCCGACTGGTGGACTATCTGGACGGCCAGGCCGAGTTGCAGATGTTTGCCGCCGCCCCCAAGGCGCTCGATGAGCTGCAACAGGCAGAGCAGGCCCTGATCCGCGCCCAGGCCCGCATGGCCAGGGTGAGCGGGCTGGCCAATGCCAGCGTCCAGTTGCTGAGCGGTTGGACCCTGACCCTGATGCTGTGGCTGGCCGGTCACGGCGTCGGCGGCGCGCTGCCAGATCCCATCACGGCGCTCATGGTGTTCGCCACTCTGGCGAGCTTCGAGGCGTTGCTGCCGCTGGCTGGGGCCTTCCAGCATCTCTCCACCAGCCTCACCTCGGCCCGCCGTCTCAACGAGATCCTGCAAGAGGCCAAGGCCCCCGACTGGGGTGACGAGCAGCAGCCTGCCCAGGATGGCACCCTGCAGATCACAAATCTCCACTTCGCCTACCCCGGCAACCCTCAGCCCGTGCTGCGGGGTTGCAGCCTGCAGCTGAAGGCCGGTGAGAAGCTGGCGCTGCTGGGTCAGACCGGCTGCGGCAAGTCCACCCTGATGGGGCTGCTGACCCGGGAGTGGAACCCGCAAGCGGGGGAGATCCTGCTGGGCGGCAAGCCCCTGACCTCCTACAGCGAGGCGGCACTGCGCACCTCCTTCTCGGTGGTGAGCCAGCGGGTGCACCTGTTTACCGCCACTCTGCGGGACAACCTCAAGCTGGCCGCGCCAGAGGCCGACGATGCGCGGCTCATCGAGGTGCTGGAGCAGGTGGGTCTCGGCACTCTGTTGGAAGATAGCTCTGGGCTGGCAGATGACGCAGGGCTGGACGCCTGGCTCGGGGATGGTGGTCGTCCGCTCTCCGGCGGCGAGCGTCGCCGTATCGGCCTCGCCCGCGCCCTGCTGCACGACGCCCCACTCTGGCTGCTGGACGAGCCGACCGAGGGGCTCGACAGCCAGACCGAGCGGGAGATCATGGCGCTGCTGTTCAAGCTCGGGGCCGAACGCTCCCTGCTGCTCATCTCCCACCGCCTGCTGGGACTGGAGCAGATGGACAGGATAGCCCTGATGGAGGAAGGCGAGATCCGCCTGTGCGCACCCCACGCCGAGCTGCTGGCCGACGACTACTACCGCAGCCTGCATCAGCGGCTGGCGCCTGTCTAATCCCAAGAAACCCAAGAGGGGGCATCCATGCCCCCTCACTCTTTTACCTCTTTTGAAAAACACCGGGCCGATGACGACGAACATCGCCAGCACCCAAGACCGGCACAGGCCAGCTCCCCGTCACACCCGTCTTGCTGGCCAAAAATGGGGCTGGTCCCGGGCAGCGACTGGCCCCTATAATGGCCCCCTCACTGTTCAACAAGAAGCCGACATGAAACGCCTGACTCTACTGCTGCCCCTCATCGCCTCCGGTTGCGCCGATTTCTCCTTCAACAGCAATCTGGACAAGGAAAATTTCGACGAGTATTTCAAGCCGGGCAGCGTCCAGATCTATGAGCAGAGCCAGCTTGCCGACCTCAACTACCTCTACCTCGGCACCGTCGAGGGGGAATCCTGCCAGGTCGACGCCAATCAGGCGGTGCCCAACGCAGGTGAGGCGCGCACCCTGGCCCGCCGCCGCGTGGCCGACATGGGCGGCAATGGCGTCAGCTTCGACAAGTGCGCCGAATTCAGCGACGTGCCGGGTTGCCTCAAGCAGGTGATCTGCTACGGCCAGGCGCTGAAAGTCGCCGAAGAGAAGTAACCAGAGATGGCGCTCGCCATAGTCCGGCTCGGCAGCCCGCGCCTGCCCGATGAGGGGCTGCGCATCGGCACTGTGCGCCGTCCTCCCCGTGGCGTGCCCAAGAGCGAATTCGCGAGCCAGGATTGGTACGACGTCTGGTTCCCCAACCTGGCCCCCAGCCCCGAGACCATGAAGCTGGGTCAGGGCGCCGAGACGCCAGCCCAGTGGGCCGCCTTCTGCAAGCAGTACAAGGCGGAGATGGCGACCCCGACTGCGAAGCACGATCTCGCGCTGCTGGCCGCCCTCTCCCACCACAGCAACCTGTCGGTGGGTTGCTATTGCGAGCTGGAATCCCGCTGCCATCGCGGCATTCTCAAGGAGCTGCTGGTCGGCTGCGGCGCCGTGCTGCGCTAAATCTCGCGGTCTCGTTGCAAAAAGAGGGCACCCCAGGGGTGCCCTCTTTTTTATTCGGCTTTTCCGGTGCGCCCAGCACAGTGCCCAGGGTGCAGGAAAGGCTCGCCTACCGTATGGCGTGCGCGGCCAGCACCCCTTGGCGCAGCGCCGCTTCCTCCTCGGCCGTCATACCCGTCTCCGCTCCCTGTCCTCCCTCTGCCAGCCAGTCGGCGAGATCGGCTACTGTCTCCTCCAGCGGCCGGAAGTTGAGGCCCTGCACTATGGCGGCTTCGGCACTGATCCTGCCGTAACCCCCGAACTCGGCCTGCTCGTTTGGCAGCAGGGTCGGATAGCTCTGCCAGGGCTCCACCCCGGCCGCCAGCAGCGCGGGCCAAGGCGTCCATTCGGGCTGGATGAGCGCCGCCGGGGCCAGCCGCGCGGCGAGGCGATCCACCCAGTCCACCAGCGCTATGCCCGGTTTGAGCAGGTTGAACACGCCCCCAAGGCGCTGCTCGGCGGCCCGCAGCACAAACTCGGCGCAGTCCCGCACGTCCAGATATTGCAACCGATCCTGCCCCTCCCCCGGCAGCAGCCAGGGGCCGCCCTGCTGCACCCGCCGCACCCACCAGGCGAGACGACCGGTGTGATCGTGGGGGCCGCACAAGACGCCTGGGCGCAAGATGCACAGCCGCTCCCCCCAGCGGGCGCGGTACTCTGCCTCGCACAGCACCTTGAGGGGGCCGTAGTCATCCGGCATCTCCCCCTCGGCAATCTGATGCAGGGGCGCCAACTCGTCCATCCCCGGCCGGGCGAAGTCCCGATAGACGCTGATGGTGGAGATGAAGATCAGCCGCTCGCAGCGCCCGAGCAGGGCCGCAGAGAGGCTGGCCGCCTGCTCGGGCCTGTAGCAGCAGGTATCGATGACCAGATCCCAGTGCAGCCCCTCGCCGCGCAGCGCGCTCAAATCCCGATCCCTGTCCCCTCGCAGCGCCGTCAGCTCGCGCCAGTCCGGATGCTGGCGGTGGCCGCGATTGAACAGCGTCACCTCGTGGCCCCAATCCAGTGCCAGCGCGGTGAGGTGGCGTCCCAGAAAACCCGTGCCGCCGATAACAAGCAGTTTCATCCCTGTCCTCCTATCCGGCACCACCCGTCCGCCTTGAATGAGCCGCGAGCGCCATGCCGACATGACTCCTGCCCACCCTACGCAAGTCGGCGCAACGGCACAGCAGCCATAGTGCCGGGATGGGACAGGGATCACGGCAGGGCGATGCAGATGAGCGTAACGAGGCGGAGCCTGCGTTTTGGGGCCGCCTGTGCTAAATTGCCGGGGTTTTTCGTCACGAGTCCGCCATGAAGTTCGAAATCGACACCCTCGGGATCATCCACTCTCCCTACAAGGAGAAGTTCGCCATCCCCCGCCAGCCCGGCCTGGTCAAGTCCGCCCGCGCCCGGCTTGAGTTGCTGCCTCCCTACGATCAGCCGGACGTGCTGCGCGGCATAGAGCAGTTCTCCCACCTCTGGCTCAGCTTCGTGTTCCACCAGACCATGGCCCAGGGCTGGCACCCGACGGTGCGCCCGCCGCGCCTCGGTGGCAACGAGCGGGTCGGGGTCTTCGCCACTCGTTCCACCTTCCGCCCCAACCCGCTCGGCCTCTCGGTAGTTGAGCTGCACGGGGTGGGCCGCGAGCGCGGCAAGCTGTGGCTCGAACTCGGCGCGGTGGACCTGCTCGACGGCACTCCCATCGTCGATATCAAGCCCTACATCCCCTATGCCGACAGCCTGCCGGACGCCCGTGGCGGCTTCGCCCCGGATGCCCCTACCCCGCCGCTGGCGGTGAGCTTCGGCCCCGAGGCCGAGCAGCAGCTCGCTCAACTCATGAGCCGATACCCGGAGCTGCGCCAGCTGGTGAGCGAGGTGCTGGCTCAGGATCCGCGCCCCGCCTACAAGAAGGGCAAGCCGGACGACAAGGAGTACGGGGTGAGACTGTTCGATCTGAACGTGCGTTTCCAGATAAAGGAACCAAATTGCGTCGCTATTGGCATAGAAATGGCGTGAAAAATACGAGTAATGCAGTGTAAAAAACCACCCTGACGGGTGGTTTTTTCATGGTTTGAACGGGGTCGGAGCCGTTATCGCCGTTGCAGCAGCAGACTGCCGATGGAGTAACCGGCACCGAAGGAGCAGAGCACGCCGCGGGCCCCGCTCGGCAAATCCTGATTGAACAGGTGGAAGGCGATGATGGATCCCGCCGAGCTGGTGTTGCCATAGCTGTCGAGGATCACCGGCGCCTCTTGCTGGCTGGCGTCGTGCCCCAACAGCTTGCGACCGATGAACTGGTTCATGGTGAGGTTCGCTTGATGCAGCCAGAGCCGGCTCAGCTCCTCCGCCTCCCAGCCCTGGGCCTTGAGCTGACCGTCTATCTGCTCGCACACCAGGGGCAGCACCTCCTTGAACACCTTGCGCCCCTGCTGGCGGAACAGCTTGTCATCGCCGTAGCGGGTACGCGGACTGAAGCGGTTCAGGAAGCCGAAGTTGTTGCGGATGTTGTTGGAATACTGGGTCACCAGCTTGCTGGCCACCAGTTGCCAGGGGTTGGCCACCTTGCAGTCGGCCTCCCGCTCCAGCAGCACAGCGGTGCAGGCGTCACCGAAGATAAAGTGGCTATCTCGATCCCTGAAATTGAGATGGCCCGAACAGATCTCCGGGTTCACCACCAGCGCCAGTCGGGCTGTGCCCGCCGCCAGCAGATCCGCCGCCGTCTTGATGCCGAAGGTGGCGGACGAGCAGGCCACGTTCATGTCAAAGGCCATGCCGCTGGCGCCGAGATAATGCTGCAGCTCGATGGAGAGCGCCGGATAGGGGCGCGGCATGTTGGAGGCGGCCACTATCACCAGATCGATCTCGCCCGGCTCGCGACCGGCGGCGATCAGCGCCTGCTCGGCGGCCGCCACCGCCATTTCCACCATGATGGAGGGCTTGTCGTCCGGGCGCTCGGGGAGCAGCGGCTGCATGATGTCGGGATCCAGCACCCCCTCCTTGCTCACCAGATAACGGCTCTTGATGCCGGAGGCCTTCTCGATGAACTCGCAGCTCGAATGCTGCTTGGCGTCCAGCTGGCCGGCGTCGATGGCAGAGGCGTTCTCCTCGTTGTAGAGATCCACATACTGGTTGAAGGCAGCCACCAACTCTTCGTTGCTGACGGCAAAGGGCGGGGTATAGAGGCCTGAGCCGCTGATTACGATGGAAGTCATCTTTGCTCCTGGCCGGGTGCAATCCCGGCTTGTCTGTTTTGTAGGGTCAGAGGATTACAGCTGATCGATCGCCTGGGCGAGACCAGCCAGGGTCAGCGGGTGCATGCGCCCGCCGATCAATTCGTTGATCAACTTGATGGAGGGATGCCAGAGCCACTCCCGCCTCGGGAGGGGGTTGATCCACACCAGCTTGGGATACTGTTGCTGCAGCCGGGTGAGCCACAGCTGGCCCGGCTCCTCGTTCCAGTATTCGACGGCGCCGCCTGGCCGGGTTATCTCGTAGGGGCCCATCTTGGCATCCCCCACCAGGATCACCCGATAGTCGTGGCCGTAGGTGCGCAGCAGGCGCCAGGTATCGAATTTTTCATCGAAGCGACGGGCGTTGTCCCGCCAGACGAAGTCGTAGAGACAGTTGTGAAAGTAGAAGAACTCCAGGTGCTTGAACTCGTGGCGCAGGGCCGAGAACAGCCGCTGCACCTCGGCCACGTGGCTGTCCATGGAGCCCCCCACGTCGAAGAACACCAGCAGCTTGATCCCGTTGTGACGCTCGGGCCGCAGCTTCACATCGAGCCAGCCCTGGCGGGCGGTGCTCTGGATGGTGTCGTCGAGATCCAGCTCATCGAGGCTCCCCTTGCGCACCCAGCGCCTGAGCTTACGCAGGGCCAGCTGGATGGCCCGCTGGCCCAGGGGGGAGTCGTCGTCGCTGAAGTTGCGATAGTGGCGCGCCTCCCACAGCTTGGCAGCCTTGCCGTGCTCCCCCTCGCCCCCCATGCGCACCCCTTCCGGGTGAAAACCGCCGTGGCCGAAGGGACTGCTGCCCCCCGTGCCCACCCACTTGTTGCCGCCGGCGTGGCGCTCCTTTTGCTCCGCCAGCCGCTGATTGAGGGTCTCCAGCAGCTTGTCGAGGCCCCCCAGGGAGCGCAGCAAGTCTCTCTCCTCCGGGCTCAACAAGCGATCCAGTTCCCGGCGCAGCCAGTCGTCCGGCAGAGACTCCGGCAGCAGGGGGCTGGCCTGGAAGCCGTCGTAATACTCGGCGAAGGCGCGATCGAAGCGATCGAGGTGCGCCTCGTCTTTCACCAGCAGGCAGCGGGCAAGCAGGTAGAAGGCATCCATGTCGAGGCTGACGAGCCGGGCCGCCAGAGCCCCGTGCAAGTCCAGCAATTCCCGCAGACTGCAGGGCAGCTTGTGGCGACGCAGATGGAGGAAGAAATCGATAAGCATTCAGCCGCCGCGCCGGGCCAGGAAGGCGAGCTTCTCGAACAGATGCAAGTCCTGCTCCGTCTTGAGCAGGGCACCATAGAGGGCCGGCACCAGCTTGCCCGGCTCGCGATTGCGCATCGCCTCGGGGGAGATACCGTCCGCCAGCAGCAGCCGGATCCAGTCCAGCAGCTCCGAGGTAGATGGCTTCTTGCGCAGCCCCTCGACCTCCCGCAGCTCGAAGAAGAGGCTCATGGCTTCGTCCAGCAGTTCGTCTTTCAGCTTGGGATAGTGCAGATGGACGATGGCCTGCATCTCGGCCTTGTCGGGGAAGCGGATGTAATGAAAGAAGCAGCGGCGCAGGAAGGCATCCGGCAGCTCTTTTTCGTTGTTGGAGGTGATGATGACCACGGGACGCTGACGGGCCTTGACCCGCTCGCCGGTCTCGTAGACGTCGAACTCCATCCGATCCAGCTCCAGCAGCAGATCGTTGGGAAACTCGATGTCCGCCTTGTCGATCTCGTCGATGAGCAGCACGGGTCGCCGCTCGGCGCCGAAGGCCTGCCACAGCTTGCCGCGACGGATGTAGTGGTTGATGTCCCCCACCCGGGGATCCCCGAGCTGGGAGTCCCGCAGCCGCGCCACGGCGTCATATTCATAGAGCCCCTGCTGGGCCTTGGTGGTGGACTTGATGTGCCAGGATATCAGCTCGGCGCCGAGGGATTCGGCCACCGCCTCCGCCAGCACCGTCTTGCCGGTACCGGGCTCGCCCTTAATGAGCAGCGGCTTTTCCAGCACTATGGCGGCATTGACGGCCATACTCAGTGCCGTTGAGGCGAGATAGCGATCGCTTCCTGCAAATCCCATGGCGTCCGTTCCCTTGGTAGCACAGGGCCCGCCCTGGGCCCAGGTAATAAAGAATAAGTTCTATATGTTCTAATAACATATTGTTATAACGATTCGTCACTTCTCATTCAGAAATCACAGGGTAATCTGGTTTCATCGCCTTAACAAACACAGGGATAGCACCATGAGCAAAATTTTTGAGGACAACAGCCAGACCATAGGCAACACCCCGCTGGTTCGTCTCAACCGTGTTACCAAGGGCCGCGTGCTGGCCAAGATCGAGAGCCGCAACCCGAGCTTCAGCGTCAAATGCCGGATCGGCTCCAACCTGATCTGGGATGCTGAGAAACGCGGCGTACTGACCAAGGGCAAGGAGATCATCGAGCCCACCAGCGGTAACACCGGCATTGCTCTGGCCTTCGTGGCCGCTGCTCGTGGCTATCCCATCACTCTGACCATGCCGGCCACCATGAGCCTGGAGCGCCGCAAGCTGCTCAAGGCCCTGGGTGCCAATCTGGTGCTGACCGAGGGCCCGCTGGGCATGAAGGGCGCCATCGCCAAGGCCAACGAGATCCTCGAATCCGAGCCGAACAAGTACGTCTTGCTGCAACAGTTCGAGAACCCTGCCAACCCCGAGATCCACGAGAAAACCACTGGCCCCGAGATCTGGGAAGCCACCGACGGTGACGTGGACGTGTTCGTGGCAGGGGTCGGCACCGGCGGCACCATCACGGGTGTCTCCCGCTATTTCAAACAGACCAAAGGCAAGGCCATCGTCTCTGTGGCGGTCGAGCCGTCAGAGTCCCCCGTCATCAGCCAGCGACTGGCCGGTCTCGAGATCAAGCCGGGTCCGCACAAGATCCAGGGCATAGGCGCCGGCTTCATCCCGGGCAACCTGGATTTGACCCTGCTTGACCGCGTCGAGCAGGTGAGCAGCGAGGAGTCCATCGAGATGGCTCGTCGCCTGATGGAAGAGGAAGGCATTCTGGCGGGGATCAGCTCTGGCGCCGCCGTGGTGGCCGCCGCTCGTCTGGCCGAGTTGCCGGAGTTCGAGGGCAAGACCATAGTCGTGATACTGCCGAGCGCCGCCGAGCGCTACCTCTCCAGCGCGCTGTTCGCCGGGGTGTTCAGCGAGCAGGAACTGCAGCAGTAATTGATCTCCTTACATCAAAACAACGGCGCTCTCCGGGGCGCCGTTTTTCTTTATGAGCTAAACTCAGTCGTCATTAGTTTCAGTCGACCCCTTATTTTTTGGGGTAAAATAACAAATTTCAGAGTGACAAAAAAAGCAGACATTCTGTGATAAATCTCATATCCTGTGCGGCGTCACGAGGTGTTTGCCGGTTAGGTATCACAAGGTAACAAAGTGTTATTTTTCGTTATAAATTAATTTCAGGCCAGTCCTGACGCGGCTTGTAGCCCGATAACGAAAAAGACTTAGCCAGGACGCCGAATACTGCACAGAAAATTGACCTGGATTAAACCATTGCGGGTCTGATTTCGTTACTTTACAACATATCCATACTGACACGGTGAGACAGGTGGCCTCATAAGCAACCATCTCTACCACACAATATCAATAATATGGGGTGAAACCATGTACGAGAAGTCTGTTGTTATTACTGCTGAAAACGGCCTGCACACCCGTCCCGCAGCTCAGTTCGTGAAAGAAGCAAAAGAATTCCAAAGCGAGATCACTGTGGTCTCCGGTGGCAAATCCGCCAGCGCCAAGAGCCTGTTCAAGCTGCAGACCCTGGGCCTGACCAAAGGCACCAACGTGACCATCCAGGCCGACGGCCCGGATGCTCAGAAAGCCGTTGAGAAGCTGGTTGCCCTGATGGACGAGCTGGAGTAATCCGGCTTTATTCCTCCCCCACAGTCGTTTTAATAGGAAGGATTATGATATCTGGCATTCTTGCGTCCCCCGGTATCGCATTCGGCAAGGCGCTTCTTCTGAAAGAAGATGAAATCGTTATCAATCAGGGCAAGATTTCTGTTGACCAGATTGACGCCGAAATCAACCGCTTCCTCGAAGCCCGCACCAAGTCAGCCACACAGCTGGAAGCCATCAAAGAGATGGCAGGTCGCACCTTCGGTGAGGAAAAAGAGGCCATCTTCGAAGGCCACATCATGCTGCTCGAAGATGAGGAGCTGGAAGGGGATATCAGATCCTTCATTAAAGACAACAAGGCATCTGCCGACAAAGCTATCTATGAGGTGATCGAACAGTACGCCAAGATGATGGCCGATCTGGATGACCCTTATCTGCGTGAGCGCGCCACCGATTTCCGTGACATCGGCACCCGTCTGGTGAAGAACGTGCTGGGCATCGCCGTTGTCAACCTGAGCACAATCGACGAAGAGGTCATCCTGGTCGCCAAAGACCTGACCCCGTCCGAAACCGCTCAGATCAACCTGAAATACGTGCTGGGTTTTGTCACCGACATCGGTGGCCGTACCTCTCACACCTCCATCATGGCCCGCTCCCTGGAGCTGCCGGCCATCGTGGGCACCAACGACATCACGGCACGTGTCAACAATGGTGACATGCTGATCCTGGATGCGATCAACAACCAGCTCATCATCAATCCGACTGCCGAGCAGCTGACTGAAGCCAAGAAATTCCAGGCCCAGTTCCAGGCCGAGAAAGATGAACTGGCCAAACTCAAAGACTTGCCTGCCATCACCCTCGATGGTCATCAGGTCGAAGTGTGCGCCAACATCGGTACCGTCAAGGATACCGAGGGTGCTATCCGCAATGGCGCCGAAGGCGTGGGTCTGTACCGCACCGAGTTCCTGTTCATGGACCGTGATGCGCTGCCGACCGAAGACGAGCAGTTCAAGGCCTACAAAGAAGTGGCAGAGGCCATGCCGGATCAGCCGATCATCGTCCGTACCATGGATATCGGTGGCGACAAAGAACTGCCCTACATGAATTTCCCGAAAGAGATGAACCCCTTCCTGGGCTGGCGTGCCGTGCGTATTTTCTTCGATCGCGAAGACATCATGCACGCCCAGCTGAAGGCCATCTTGCGTGCCTCTGCCTTCGGCAAACTGCGCATCATGTTCCCGATGATCATCTCCGTCGAAGAGTTCCGCAGCCTCAAGGCCACAGTGGAACAGCTGAAGGCCGAACTGCGTGCCGACGGCAAAGCCTTTGATGAATCCATCGAAGTAGGTATCATGATCGAGACCCCGGCCGCCGCCGTGATGGCTCATCATCTTGCCAAGGAAGTGGATTTCTTCAGTATCGGTACCAACGACCTGACCCAGTACACCCTGGCCGTCGACCGTGGTAACGAGATGATTTCCGCCATGTACAACCCGCTGTCACCCTCCGTCCTGACCCTGATCAAGATGGTCATCGACGCTTCCCATGACAATGGCAAGTGGACAGGTATGTGCGGTGAACTGGCTGGTGACGAACGTGCCACCCTGCTGCTGCTGGGTATGGGTCTGGATGAGTTCTCCATGAGCGCCATCTCTGTACCGCGTATCAAGAAGCTTATCCGTAACACCAACTTCGAAGATGTGAAGGCAATGGCAGACCAGGCTCTGAGCTATGCGACCGCCGCCGAAATCGAAGCCTGTGTAGATAACTTTATTAAGCAGAAGGCAGTCTGCTAAGATCGGCTGCAAACAGCGACAATCATCTCTAGGAGCTTTTACTATGGGTCTGTTTGATAAACTGAAGAAACTGGTTTCCGATGACAGCTCTGACACCGGCGGCATCGAAATCTTTGCCCCCCTGTCAGGCGAAATCGTACCGATCGAAGATGTACCTGACGTCGTCTTCGCCGAGAAGATTGTGGGTGACGGTATCGCCATCAAGCCGGCTGGCAACAAGATGGTTGCTCCGTGCGACGGCACCATCGGCAAGATCTTCGAGACCAACCACGCGTTCTCTCTGGAATCCGACTCTGGTATCGAGCTGTTCGTTCACTTCGGTATCGACACCGTTGAGCTGAAAGGCGAAGGCTTCACCCGCATCGCCCAGGAAGGTCAGAAGGTCAAGCGCGGTGACACTATCATCGAGTTCGATCTGGCCGTTCTGGAAGCGAAAGCCAAGTCTACCCTGACGCCTGTGGTCATCTCCAACATGGATGAGATCAAAGAGCTGATCAAGATGACTGGCGCCGTGACCGTGGGCGAGACCCCGGTGATCCGCATCAAGAAATAATGCTCCGCTGGCTTGTGCCAGCTGCTGCAACGAAAAACCGAAGCCCTGGGCTTCGGTTTTTTTATGGGCAACACCTATGACCCACCTTGCCCCAGCCATCAGGGGCGATGTCATCACCCCTGACCAGGCAAAGGCACTCCGATGCAAAAGCGCGGTCGAGATCAAGGCATTGTCCGGCAAGCCTTGTAGCATGGGGATGGAAACCACGGGATCCTGACGCCACATCTGTGTCGGGATAGACAAGGGCGATGCATTGCCCCCTCCGGAAGGAGATGAAGATGTTGAAAAATACGGAACAACGTTATGGCAGCCTGAGCATCGGCCTGCACTGGCTGACCCTGCTGCTGATGATGGCCGTCTATGGGCTGATGGAGTTCAGGGATATTTTCCCCAAGGGTTCGGCCGGACGCGACCTGATGAAGGAATTTCACTTCATGGTGGGCTTGCTGATCCTGGCGCTGGTGGTGGCACGGCTGCTGGTGCGCTTTGGCAGCCCGTCACCCCGCATCCTGCCCGCCCCCTCTCCCCTGATGCGCAGGCTAGGCCACCTCGCCCATCTGGCCCTGTACGGCTTTTTGATCCTGACGCCGCTGCTGGGCTGGCTGCTGCTGAGCGCGGGTGGCAAGCCCATCCCCTTCTTCGGGTTCGAATTGCCCGCCCTTATCGCGCCGGATGACGGCCTGAAAGGCACTATCAAGGATCTGCACGAAACGCTGGCCAACATAGGCTATGCCCTGATAGCCCTGCATGCGGCGGCGGCCATCTATCACCATCATGTGCTCAAGGACAACACCCTGACCAATATGTTGCCCGAGCGGAAATAAGCACATGTCTGGAACACGCCAACAAAAAGGCTCCGATACCGGAGCCTTTTTGTTATGGCTTAAGCGTCACCCTCAGGGCAACACTACTCGACTCTCGCCACCGCCGAGGGCTTCGACCCGGATCTGCACGCCGATGCGCTCAACCAGGGTCTGCACGTGAGAGATGACCCCGATCTGGCGGCCCGCCGCCTGCAAGGAGTCCAGGCTGGAGAGCGCCAGATCCAGGCTATCCGGATCCAGGGTGCCGAACCCCTCGTCGATAAACAGCGACTCGACCTGGGTCTGGCGCGACGACAGGCTGGAAAGCGCCAGCGCCAACGCCAGCGACACCAGGAAGCTCTCGCCACCGGAGAGCGAGTCCACCGAGCGCACCTCGTCCCCCATGTCGAGATCCACCACCTGCAGCGCCAGATCGGTGCCGGGTACCCGCTCCAGCCGGTAGCGCGGCGACAGCTCGGCGAGCTGGGCATTGGCCTCCAGCAACAGCCGCTCCAGGGTCAGGCTCTGGGCGAAGGTGCGGAACTTGGCGCCGCTGGCGGAACCGATGAGTTCACTCAGCTGCTGCCAGTGATCCGCCACCCCTTGTTGGCGAGCCAGCTCTTCCTGCAGGCTCCCCGCCTTCTGCGCCGCGGCGTCGGCCTGCGCCAGCAGGCTCTTGCACTGGAACAACTGCTCCTCCAGTTCGCGGCAATGGGCCTCACAGGCACCGAGGCGCTGGCTCAGAGCCTCGGCCGAGAGAGCCGTCAGCTCGCCGTGGTGCTCACGGTAGCGCTCCAGCTTGGCCTCTTCCTGCGCCTGCGCCCGCTGGCGCTCGCCGAGCCGGGTACGCGCCTCGGCCAGGGCATAGTCCAGCTGTTGCAAGGCGGCGCGGCGGACCTTGATCTCCTCCGGTGTGATTGCCAACAACCGGCGCAGCTCATACTCGGCGATCCCGAGCGTACTGGCCTGGGCCGACCAGCGCCCCTGCACCTCCCGCTGTCGCCGGCTGCTCAGCTGTCTGTCCTGCTCGAGATGGATCAGCCGGGTCTTGAGCTCGGTCTGTCGCTCCCGCAATGCGCGCAGGGCCGTCACAGCCCCGTCGAGCTGGCCGTTCAGCTGCAACAGTCGCTGTTGCCACTCGCTCTCGACCTCGGCGATGGCACGACCACCGAGGCAGGCCTCCCGGCTGGCGACCAGCCCCTGTCGCTGCTGTTCCCCTGCCTTGTAGTCAAGCTCCAGCTTGTGCATCAGCTCGTCCTGGCCCTGCACCCGCACCGCCTGCGCGCTCAAGACAGGCGTCTGACTGGCGATCTCCGCCCCGAGCTGTTCCCACTCCCCCTGCCCCTGCAGGCAAGCCTCGCAGGTCTGCTGCCACTCGGTCCAGCGCTCACCCTCGGCCCACTCGCGCCAGGGCTCGGCCCCCATCTGCTGATCGAGCCTTGCCTCCCCCTGTGCCAGGCGCTGGCGCAGGCTGCCCTCTTGCTCGGCCAAGCCCTTCAGCTCGGCCTCCCACTGCGTCTTCTGTCGCTCGCTCTCGTGCCACTGTTGCTCGAACTGATGCTGACGGACATTGAGCTGGGCCAGCTGCTCGCGCAGCCCCACCAGTGCCTGCTGTCCTGCCTGGGCCTGCAACAGCTGCCGCTGCCCCTCGGCCAGACGCTGCGCCAGCGACTCCCCCTGCGCCAGCAAGCGGGACTGCCATTCGCCCCACTCCGTCGGGCTCTGATGCGGTGGTAGCTCGCCCCCGGACAGCTCGTTGCCACCCAGTTGTCCCCAGCGATCGGCCAGTCGAGCGGATCTTGCCTCCAGCTCGGGCTGCTGTTGCCGGCGCGCGGTCAGCTGGCGGGCCAGTTCGACCCGCTCGCTTTCCCCTTGAATATGTTGATGATTGAGCCGCTCCCACTCGAGCTCCAGCTGACGGATACGCTCGGCCTGCTGGGCCAGGATGCCCGCCACCTGGGGCTGATGCTGGCGATAGGGATGCTCCTTGGCACCGCAGAGCGGGCAGGGCTCGCCATCCTGCAACTCGTGGCGATGCTGCTCGAAACTCGCCACGGCGCGGGCCTGCTCCAGTGCGCGGCGCGCCTCGTCACGCTGGATGGCGAGGCGCGCCAGCGCCGGCTCCCGCTCGGCGTGCAAGGTGACGAGCCGGGCCAACTGCTGCTCGAGCGTTTCGATCTCTTGCCAGAGTCGCTCCTGCTGCTCGCTGTGGTTGCGCCCCGCCTCCACCAGCTCCAGCAACTGGTGCACCCGCGCCAATTGCTCGGTATCTGATTGCCGCCGCTCTTGCGCGCGGGCCACCTGGCCGTCCCACTCCTGCGCCTGCTGTTCATCGTGCTGATGCTGCAACCGGGTACGCTCATGCTGCCAATAGTCGCGCTCCTGCTGCCCCTGCTCCAGACGCCCGTTGAGCTCGCGCAGGGCCTGACTGCGCTGCTCACGACTCTGCTGCACTTGCTGCAATAGCGCCCGACTCTCGACCCAATCCTGCATGGCGGCCAGCAAGGGGCGCCACTGGGGTGCCAGGGATGCCAGGGTCTTGCGCTCCTCGAGCCAGCTCGCCCATTGCTGGCGGCGCTCCGTCAGCCCCTGCACCCGCTCCGCTTGCTGTTGCCACTCCCGCTGCAATTTGAGCTGCAGCTCGCGCGCCTGCTTGCCCTGTTGCTGGATCTCCTGCAGTTGGCTGACCCTCTCCCGGATGCGGGTATCGAGCTCCTGCGCCCGCTTGATCTCCGGTTGCAGCGCCCCCCACTCCCGCTCGGCGGCAGTTTTCTCTGCCAGCAACTGTTGCTCGCGCAGCACGGCCTGCTGCTGCTCCTGCTCAATTTGCGCAAGCTCCGGGCCCAGCTGGCCGATGAGCAGCGTTTGCTGCTGCAGATCGGCGGTCAGGCGGGCCAGCTCGTCGTGATCGGCGCGGGCCACCTGGGCCTGCTCGAGCCGGGCGAACTCCTCCCGCGCAAGCGCGGCCTCGGCGTGGGCCGTCTCGGCGGCGGCCAGCAACCCCAGCCCTTCCTGGCAAGCCTGGCGCAGGGCGGCGATGCGATCGTTGAGATCGCGCAAGTCCTGCAACAGCTGGCGCTGTTGTTGTTCGTGCTTGAGGCCGGTGGAGAGGTTGAGCTGCTCGGTGACCCAGTGTTCCCGGGTCGCCTCGTCCATCAGCGCCACGTCGCCGAGCCGCTGTGCGATGGCCGTCAGCGCTTGCTGCTCGGCGCGGGCCCGCTCATGGGTCTGTATCGAGATGGCGGAGTAGAGCTCGGTGCCGGTCATTCGCTCCAGCAGCGCCGAGCGCTCGTCGGCGCTGGATTTCAGAAAGGCCGCAAACTCCCCCTGGGGCAGGATCACCGCTCGGCGGAACTGCTCCCAGGAGAGGCCCACCAGCTCGTCGATGCGCTCCTGCAACTCCCGCTTGCTGCCGGAGAAGAGCTGACCGGTTTGGACATCGGTCAGGGTGCGCTCCTGGGCCTGGAAGCGCCCCTCCGAGCGATTTCGCGCCCGGCGTACCGCCCAGCGCGCCAGATAGCGGCGACCGTCACAGCCGCGAAACTGCACCTCGGCAAAGCCGCTGGCGTGGCCACGACTCAAGATGCCGCGCACGTCGTTGGCCTTGAGCTTCTCCTCGTCATCGAGGCGACCCACCTCGGCCACGTTCTTGCGATTGGCGATAAAGCGCGGCATCTCGTCGTAGAGCGCGAGGCAGATGGCGTCGAGCAATGTGCTCTTGCCCGCGCCCGTGTTGCCGGTGATGGCGAACAGGCCGGCGGCGCCCAGAGCTCCGCCATCGAAGTCGATGGCGAAGCTGCCGGTCAGGCTGGCCAGGTTCTCGCCTGACAGAGAGAGTATTTTCATGTCTCTGACTCCTTCACCTGCACCAGGATTTCTTCAAACGAGGCCACCAGCTCGGCGGTCGGCTCCCCCTCGAACTGGCGCTGATAACAGAGCCTGAACACCTCGGTCGGGGAAATCTCATCGAGCCTGCGCCGGTTCGCTCCATCGGCCAGCCCCTGACCCGAACCCTGATAGCGGGTGCTGATACGGGCCAGACGCACCGGTTTGCCGGTCATGGCCGCCAGGATGCGCTCGCGGATGCGCGCCTCGGGCCTCTGCAGCAGCAGCCGCACCTCGAGAAACGGCTGGGCCTCAACAGGCAGCTCGGGCAAATCGAGCGCGGCGATGGCGTCAAGGGCCTCATCGAGCGCGCTCTCCGGCAAGCGGATCATCTCGACGCTGCGGGGAACCGGGATCCGCTCCAGCGCCGTCAGCTTGTCGCCCTCGAAGGTCACCTCCAGCACCTGGTGGTTGTAGTTTGCCTCCGCCAAGGAGAGCGGCAGCGGCGAGCCGCTGTAGTGCACGCCGGGGGCCGGGCTCTGGGCGAGATGCAGATGACCCAGGGCCGTGTAGTCGGCCCCTGCGAAGATATCGGCGGGCAGGGCGTGCT
>NZ_CDDF01000005.1:266508-273517 GCF_000819865.1 Aeromonas eucrenophila | reverse complement strand
CCCGCCGCTCCGAGAGCTCGGAGAGCTGGCCCGCCGCCAGATAGGCGTGGCCCATGGCGATCAGCGCCTGACCCGGCTCACAGCGCGCACGGCCGGCGCCGAGCACGGTCTCATAGATCTGGCGTACCCCTTCGATCAGCCTGTCCTGCCCCTCGGCCAGCTGCTCGACCCGCAGATCGCTGCTGCGCAGGAAAGGCACGGCGGCGCACCAGGCGGCGACCCTGCCCTCCCTGTCGTGCAGCGGCACCAGCAGGCGCTCCGTCTCAAGCCGTCCCTCGGCGTCCCGGCTGATGCTGCCCACCAGATGCAGATCGAAGGCCCGCAGCAGCTCGTGAGGGGCATCCAGCTTGGAGGGGGAGTCGTGGTTGCCGCCGACGAGCACCATGTCCAGCATCGGGTGTTCGGCCCGCAGCCTCGCCAGGAAGCGATAGAGTTGCTGCCAGGCGCTGGCGGGAGGATTGGCGGTATCGAACAGATCGCCAGCCACCAGCAGGGCATCTATCTGGCGCTGATCTATGGTGTCGGCCAGCCAGTCGAGGAAGGCATCGTGTTCGAAGCGGCGCTCATGGCCATGGAGTTGATGGCCAAGGTGCCAGTCGGCTGTGTGCAGGATCTTCATGAGAAAGCGGCTCGGCATAGAGAGGGGGTGCCAAGGGCACCGAATGCAGACAGGATGCGGACAAGGCCCCCTTTTTTCAAGCGCCACCCGCCAACAAAGCGGGCGGCCGGGTCAGCTTCGGCCCGGTAGAAAATGCATCTGATACTGGGGGTGACCGGTCAGGGGATCCGAGACTTCGTCCCCGACGGTGAAGCCGTGGCGGCGGTAGAAGCGCACCGCCGGCTCATTTTCCACGAATACCCGGGTGTGCAGCTCGCCCCCCTGCTGTTTGGCCTCCTGCAGCAGGGCATGACCGACCCCGCGCCCCTGCCGGTCGGGACGCACGAAGAGCGCGGCCAGGAAGTCGTCCACCAGCGCCATGAAACCGAGCAGCTCGCCCCGCTCCTCGAATACCCAGATACGGGCATGATCGAGGTAACGGGTTCGTAGCTCCTCCTGAGCCTGCCACCAGCAGGACGCATCGACGAAGTCATGGGCCTGCAAAGACGCCAACAACCAGATTTCGACTATTTCTTCCATGTCTTGCGGCCGACTCGCTCTCAACATTTTTTTATCCTTATTAACAAGCTGAACACAAGCAGTCTAGGGGAGTTCGGCCGCCGCCCCAGTGCCGAACATGGTGCCCTGTGAACTCGATCGCCCTTTATTTAGCGAGAATGATTGGCTGATCACAAAGCGCCTCTCTAGTACAATGCCCGCCGGACAATCTATGAGACCGAGGACGCCATGTGGTTTAAAAACCTGCAGATTTATCGCTTTACCCGCCCCTTCGAACTGACCGTGGAGCAGCTGGAAACCCAGTTGGAGGCCTGTGCCTTCACCCCCTGTGGTAGCCAGGACATCTCCCGGTTCGGTTGGGTCAAGCCCCTTGGCAAATTCGGCTCCACCCTGACCCACAGCGCCTCCGGCCACATCCTGCTCTGCGCCCGCAAGGAAGAGAAAATGCTGCCGGGCACAGTGATCAAGGAGATGCTGGCGGAGAAGGTCGAAGCGATCGAATTCGAGCAGGGCCGCGCCCTCAAGAAGAAGGAGAAGGAGGCGCTGAAGGAGGAGATCATGCATACCCTGCTGCCCCGCGCCTTCAGCCGCACCAGCCAGACCTTCGCCTGGATCAACCCGGCCGACAACCTGATGGTGGTGGATGCAGGCTCCGCCAAGAAGGCGGACGATCTGCTGGCGCTGCTGCGCAAATCCATCGGCTCCCTGCCGGTGGTACCGGTGGCGCTCAAGAACCCGCCCGAGATCACCATGACCGAGTGGCTGAACGAGGGTAACCTGCCCGCCAGCTTCACCCTGGAAGACGAGGCCGAGCTGCGCAGTGCCATGGAGCACGGCGGTATCATCCGCTGCAAGCAGCAGGATCTGATGAGCGAGGAGATCAAGAATCACCTGGCCAACGACAAGATGGTGACCAAGCTGGCCCTGAACTGGGGCGAGACCCTGAGCTTCGTGCTGGGGGACGATCTCTCCATCAAGCGCCTCAAGTTCAGTGAAGAGCTGCGCGAGCAGAACGACGACGTGACCAGCGAAGATCCCGCCGCCCGCCTGGACGCCGACTTCGCCCTGGTGACCGCCGAGCTGGCCCAGTTCATCCCGGCACTGTTCGCCGCCCTGGGGGGCGAGGAGCAGTCCATCTAAGGACTCAGCCCTGCTGGCGACAGAAGCCATCGTACAAAAACCGCCGTTCGGCGGTTTTTTTCATTCTGGTGCCAGGCGAACCGGCGGCATCCGTCATAGACGATGCAACTCAGAGCGCCCCGCGGTCCTTCAAGAGCCCATGGAGCCGCTCGGCCAGGGCGCGATACCCCTGCTCGTTGAAGTGCACCGAGTCTGACTTGAGCCCGGGGCTGCGCAATAGCTCCCCAATGCTGTCGTTGTCCAGCACCAGCCCATAGTGCTCCGCCAGCTCCCCGTAGAGGGGGGCCCCGTCGGCAAACAGGGACTTGCGGGGTACCCCCACCAGCAGCACCTGGGCACCGCTGTCCTGCGCCGCCTCTATCATGGCGGCCAAGTTGTCCTTGAGCGCCCCCTCCCCGCTGCCCCGCAAGATGTCGTTGCCCCCCTCCAGCAGGATGACCAGTGCGGGCCTGTGCTCGGCCAGCAACCCGGGCAGACGGGCCCTGCCCCCCAGGCTGAGCTCCCCCGAGACGCCGCCATTGATGACGGTATGGCCGCTCAACTCAGCCAGCACACTGGGGTAGCTCTGGGCCGGGCCAACGCCGCGCCCCTCGGTCAGGCTGTCACCGAAGGCCAGTATGGTCGCCCCCTCGGCCAGAGGCTTGAGCCCGGGCTCCCCGCAGGCGGCCAGCAGCAGGCAGAGCAGCCCTATCATGGTTTCTCTCATCCACTTCTCCTTGTGGGTTGCCACCCTCATCCACGATGGCTTTGTGGCCGTATGAGTACAGAGACAATCTTTTCATCGAGGTTCGATTGTGCCACATTCCGACCGGTGAATGAAAAACAGACAAGGAGAGTGTCATGTCCCACCGATCCCTCGGCCTGCTGGCCGCCTTAGGCCTGCTCGCTGGCTGCGCCCCTCAGAATGCCTTCCACTACGTACCCCCGCCCCAGACGCTGCTAGCCCCCGAGGCGGCCAGCGGCTGGACCGACAAACCGGGCTGGCAGGGCCGTGACTTCATGGTGACGGCAGCCAATCCGCTGGCGGTGGATGCGGGCTATCAGATCATCAAGGCCGGTGGCAGCGCCGTCGATGCCGCCATCGCGGTCCAGCTGGTGCTGACCCTGGTGGAGCCCCAGTCATCGGGCATCGGCGGCGGCTCCTTGCTGCTGGTGTGGGATGGGAGCAAGGTGATGGCGGTGGATGGTCGGGAGACGGCGCCAGCAGCCGCCACGGATCAGCTGTTCATGAAGGATGGCAAACCCATGGCCTTCTACGACGGCGTGGTGGGAGGCCGCTCGGTCGGCGCCCCGGGCACGGTACGCGCCCTGGCGATGGCCCATCATCGCTATGGCAAACTGCCCTGGGCCAGCCTGTTCGAGCCTGCCATCACGCTGGCGGAACAGGGTTTTGTGATAAGCCCGCGCCTCGCCACCCTGATTGCCAAAGACCCCTATCTCGCCAGGGATCCCGAGGCCCGCGCTTACTTCTACCAACCGGACGGCGCCCCCAAGGCGGCGGGCACCAAGCTCACCAACCCGGCGCTGGCCGGGGTGCTGAAAACCCTGGCCCACGAGGGGGCTGACGCCTTCTATCGAGGGCCGCTGGCCGAGGCCATGGTGGCCAAAGTGCACCGGCATCCCACCAACCCCGGGGTGCTGGCGGCGGCCGATCTCGCCAGCTACAGCGCCAAGCTGCGAGACGGCCTCTGCTTTGATTACCGCCAGAGCGAGATCTGCGGCTTCCCTACCCCCTCATCCGGCACCCTGGCCCTCGGCCAGATCTTCGGCATGCTGGAGAGCCACGACATGGCGGTGCTCAAGCCGGTACAGGGGCCGGATGGCCGGTTGGCTGCCTCAAGCGATGCCATCCATCTGTATAGCGAGGCGGCGCGGCTCGCCTTCGCCGATCGCAACCAGTACGTCGCCGACGGCGATTTCGTCAGCGTGCCGGTGGCCGGGCTGCTCGACAGAGACTACCTCGCCGAGCGCGGCAAACTGATAGGCCCTAAATCTATGGGGCTGGCCAAACCGGGTACGCCGCCACAATCGCTCGCCAGGGGACGGGACAATACTCCTGAGCACCCCTCCACCAGCCATGTCTCCATCGTCGACCAGCATGGCATGGCGGTCTCCATGACCAGCTCCATCGAAGATGCCTTCGGCTCACGGCTGATGGTCAACGGCTACCTGCTCAACAACCAGCTCACCGATTTCTCCTTCACCTCGATGGACGCCGCCGGCCTGCCGGTGGCAAACCGCCTCGAGCCGGGCAAGCGCCCCCGCTCCTCCATGTCCCCCCTGCTGGTGTTTGACAAGCGGACAGGCGCCCTCGAGATGAGCCTCGGCTCCCCGGGTGGCTCCGCCATCATCAACTACGTGGGCAAGACCCTGCTGGGAACCCAGGATTGGGGGCTGAACCTGCAACAGGCCATCGCCCTGCCGAATTTTGGCAGCCGCAACGGCCCCACCGAGCTGGAGCAGGGCCGCACGCCCCAGGTCGTGATCCAGGGGCTCAAGGCCAGAGGGCACGAGGTGCTGCTCAATGAACAGACCTCGGGATTGCAGGGGGTGCAGCGTAACGCCAGCGGCTGGTTTGGTGCGGCCGATCCCAGACGCGAGGGGGTGGCCAGAGGCGAGTGACGGTCTCTGACGCTAGTCTTGAGTGCCCGATTGCAACGGAGGTGGCCTGGTGTCGCCTCCGTCCTTTCCACCCTCGATACTCCTCCGCCAAAGCCCCATAAAACTCATCACAGATTGATTGCGACTGCCAAAAAATGTGACAAAGCGCCATTCCTTCTCCCTAATTCTATGATTTATACGCGTTTAATCTCAAATACTGACTTAAACGTGGATAAATGTTGCTTGGAGTAAAAAAATACATTATTTTTCAATAGAAACGGCAACTGTTGTCCCCAAGATATTGTGCTTGCCCCGGCCAACATCTGTCTCTTTCGCCCCCTGCTCATTGACAGCTGCCCTCTTCACCCCCGCGGTGACCTGGTAGCCCCTGACTGCCATTAGCGAGGTGACGACATGGACCACTCACTCCCCCTTATCACAACCCTGGTTGGCGGCCTCGTGCTGGCCTATCTCTTCGGCATGCTGGCCCAGCGCCTGCGGATCTCCCCCATGGTGGGTTATCTGGCGGCCGGGGTCGTGTGCGGTCCCTTTACTCCCGGCTATGTGGCCGATCTGCAGCTGGCCCCCGAGCTGGCGGAGATAGGCGTCATCCTGCTGATGTTCGGGGTGGGCCTGCACTTCTCCCTGAAGGATCTGCTCTCCGTCAAACACATCGCCATCCCGGGCGCCATAGTGCAGATCACCCTGGCAACCCTGCTCGGCCTCGGCCTCTCCCAGCTGCTCGACTGGAGCATCACTGCCGGGGTGGTATTCGGATTGGCGCTCTCCACCGCCAGCACTGTGGTGCTGCTGCGGGCGCTGGAGAACCGTGGCCAGGTCGATACCAACGAGGGCCGCATCGCCATCGGCTGGCTCATCGTCGAAGATCTGGTGATGGTGCTGGCGCTGGTGCTGCTCCCCATACTCGCCAACCTGCAGCAAGGGGATGAGAGCCTGACCCTCGCCCATGTGCTCTGGGATCTGGGCCTCACCCTGGCCAAGGTTGCCGCCTTCATCGCGCTGATGGCCATCGGCGGTCCTCGCCTCATTCCCTGGCTGCTGGCCCGTACCGCCGCCACCGGCTCCCGGGAGCTGTTTACCCTGGCCGTGCTCTCCTGTTCGCTCGGCATTGCCTTTGGCGCCGTCAAGCTGTTCGGGGTCTCCTTCGCCCTCGGCGCCTTCTTCGCCGGGGTGGTGATGAACAGCTCGCACCTGAGCCACAAGGCCGCCAACGATACCCTGCCCCTGCAGGATGCCTTCGCCGTGCTCTTCTTCGTCTCGGTGGGCATGCTGTTTGATCCCACCATACTGCTGCGCGAACCGCTGGCGGTGCTGGCCACCATCTTCGTCATCGTCATCGGTAAGTCGGTGGCGGCCTTCGCCATAGTGCGGCTGTTTGGTCACAGCCAGCGTACCGCCCTGACCATCTCCGCCAGCCTGGCCCAGGTGGGGGAATTCTCCTTCATCCTGATGGGATTGGGAGTCATGCTGGATCTGGTGCCCGAGGTGGCGCGCGATCTGGTGCTGGTCGGCGCCTGTTTCTCCATCATGCTCAACCCTCTGGTGTTCAACCAGGCCGAACGCTGGCTGCGGCGCAACCCCGAGCCGCAGGTGGAGGAGAGCCCCCCGCTCTGCCCCTTGCAAGGCCATGTGGTGGTAGTGGGTGCCGACGGCATCGGCACTCACCTGATCCGGCAACTGCATGAGCAAGGGACTGAGATGGTGGTGATAGACAGCGATGAGCGGTTGCTCGACCCTTGGCGCGCCCAGGGCATCACCTGCCTGGCCGGCCATCCCGTCCAGCAGGATCTGCTCGCGGCGGCGCTCCCCAATGCCAGCTGGTTGCTGATCACCCTGGAAGACAGCCTGCTGGCCGGTGAGGTCGCGGCGGCTGCGCGTGAACAGGGCGCCCTGCTGCGGATCGCCGCCTGTGCCCATCAGGCCGAAGAGGTGCATCATCTCTTGATCCGCGGGGTGCATCAGGTGGTCAAAAGCGAGGAGGAGGCGGCGCGTCGTCTGTGCCAGCTGGCAGTCCAGCCAGCCTGAGACTCAGGCCCTTATTGAAAGCGCCAGCGGTCTGCGCCCCCCTGAAAAAGGGTGCGCAGCCGCACTTCCCCCCGTAAGGACCATCACTCAAACAAAAAGAGAGGG
>NZ_CDDF01000005.1:252801-266353 GCF_000819865.1 Aeromonas eucrenophila | reverse complement strand
CCCTCTCTTTTTGTTTGAGTTTCGTGGTGCAGGTCCAACCCCATGGCTGATGACTGTCACGTCACCTGCTGGTTACCAGCTTCATCGGTCGCTATACCCCCAGGCGATCTCGCAGGGTGTACCAGGCGGCACCGGCGGCGGTGAAGGGGATGCGCAGCAGACGGCCACCCGGGAAGGGGTAGTGAGGCAGCTTGGCGAAGGCATCGAAGCGCTCGGCCTGACCACTCAGCACCTCCGACAGCAGCTTGCCCGCCAGATGGGTACAGGTAACGCCGTGGCCGCTGTAGCCCTGCATGTAGTAGATGTTGGGGCCGATGCGACCAAATTGCGGCAGACGCGACAGGGTCAGCAGGAAGTTGCCGGTCCAGGTGTACTCCACCTTGACGCCGGCGAGCTGGGGGAAGGTCTTGAGCATCTTGGGGATGATCAGCCGCTCGATATCCGCCGGATCCCGCGCCCCATAGACCACGCCGCCGCCATAGAGCAGGCGGTGATCCCCGGTGGTGCGGTAGTAGTCGAGCAGGTAGTTGCTGTCTTCCAGGCAGTAGTTCTGGGGCAGCAGTGCGCGGGCCCGCTCTTCTCCCAGCACCTCGGTGGCGATCACCTGAGTGCCGCAGGGCATGCTCTTGCCCGCGAGCTCGGGCACCAGGTTGCCGAGGTAGGCGTTGCCGGCCACCACCACGAAGCGCGCCTTCACCGCCCCCTTGGCGGTCTTGATCAGGGCGGGCTGCCCCGGAGTGATGCCGATGACGGCAGATTGTTCGAAGATCCTGCCCCCCTGCATGCGGATGGCTTCGGCCTCCCCCAGCGCCAGGTTGAGGGGATGGATGTGGCCACCGCTCTTGTCGAGCAGGGCACCGACGTAGCGATCGCTCGCCACCACCTCGCGCACCCCGTCCCCGTCGAGCAGCTCCAGCTGATCGTTGCCCCACCTCTGCCAGCGCTCATACTGCGCCTTGAGCTCGTGCAACTGCTTCTCGGTCTCGGCCGCGAAGACCCCGCCCTGCTGCAGATCGCACTGGATGTTGTAGCGCTTGATCCGATCGCGGATGATCTGGCCTCCCTCAAACAACATGGAGCCGAGCAGCCTGGCCTGATCCGGCGGGCAGTTCGCTTCGATGGTGTCGATGTCGCGGCTGTAGGAGTTCACTATCTGGCCGCCGTTGCGACCGCTGGCACCAAAGCCGACCCGGGCGGCCTCCAGCACCACCACCTTGTAGCCTTTCTCCACCAGGTGCAGGGCGCTGGAAAGCCCGGTGTAGCCCGCGCCAATGACGCAGACATCGCACTCCAGCTGCTCGGTCAGGGTCGGATAGGGCGCGTGTTTATTGGCGCTGGCTGCGTAGTAACTGTTTACATGTTCGGTCATGATCCTTGTTTCCTTACCGGTTCTGTTCCCAAACTATCTTCTTTTCACACTAGAAACTGGCCGGGGTATGGGCGCTGACGATACGACAGACCTGCCCCGACGGATTGCTGAAACTGTGGGGCTCGCCCGTATCGATCACGTAGCTATCCCCGGCACAAAGCTGGTAGGTCTGGCCGGCCAGGGTCAGCAGCACCGAGCCTTCCAGCACGGTACCGACCTCCTCCCCCAGGTGTTTGACCTGACCCCCGGTGTCGGTGCCGGGGGCATAGGTCTCCAGCATGAAGCCGAGCTGGCGCCGGTTGTTGCCGTTGTGCACCAGCTTCATGGATACCCCCTGACTGCCCAGCTCGATCAGCTGCTCGGCCTTGATCACCACGCTCGGCGCCCGCCCCTCCTCTTCGGCGAAGAAGCGGGACAGCGGCAACTCATAGACGCTCAGCAGCTTCTGCAACGAGGCCACCGACGGGCTCACCTTGTTCTGCTCTATCATGCAGATGGCGCCGTGGGTCAGCCCGCTCAGCTCGGCGACTCGCCGCTGGGAGAGCCCCAACCGGCGGCGGGTGGCGGCGAGCCGCTCTCCCATGCTTTTATCCATGCCTTTGTCCGTCAAGGGGTTATCCGTCATGGCCTGCCACCTGGCCTCTCCCTGTGGTTGCTGCATGCCCGCCTCCTTCTGTGCCTGTTCGAATACCCTGTGGCATCTGGTTAAAATAGTGAGCCAATCTCGCCGGGGTGTTCGTTATGCTGAACGACTGACACCGTTCATTATTTTGCACACCGCCCCCGCTAAAAACCGATAGAATCGTCCTGGCAGCCCCATTTCTAGCATGCAGCACACCCTTTACTCAAATATATTTAACACTTGAAAAACATTTCGGCTCAATTTATGGTCGTTACGTGCTTATTATTCTATACGGTGGCACCGTCGGATGAGTTGGCCACCCGGACCCACAATCGAGGCTTCCTATCTATGTCAGCATCGTCAGCATCACAACCCGCTCAGGCTCACGCCTTGCTCAAATCCCTTGCCTATATAGATGGTCACTGGTGCGAGGCCCATGACGGGCGCCAGTTCGCGGTGCTCAACCCGGCCACGGGTGAGATCATCACCCAGGTGCCCGACATGGGCGAGGCCGACACCCGTCGCGCCATCGAGGCGGCGCACGGCGCCCAGCCCGCCTGGGCGGCCCTCACCGCCAAGGAGCGCAGCACCAGGCTCTATGCCTGGTTCGAGCTCATCATGGCCAACCAGACCGAGCTCGCCCGCATCATGACCCGCGAGCAGGGCAAGCCGCTCGCCGAGGCCAAGGGCGAGGTGGCCTACGGTGCCAGCTTCATCCAGTGGTTCGCGGAAGAGGGCAAGCGCGCCTATGGCCGCACCATCCCGGGCTTCTCCGGGGATAGGCGCCTCGCGACCATCAAGCAGCCGGTGGGCGTGGTGGCCGCCATCACCCCCTGGAACTTCCCCATCGCCATGATCACCCGCAAGGCGGGCCCGGCCCTGGCGGCCGGCTGCACCATCGTCATCAAACCCGCCGCCGAGACCCCGCTCTGTGCGCTGGCGCTGGCGGTGTTGGCGGAGCGGGCGGGCATTCCGGCCGGGGTCATCAACATCATCACCTCCCATCAGGCCTCGGTCGTGGGCGACGAGCTGTGCCGCAACCCCAAGGTGCGCAAGCTCTCCTTCACCGGCTCCACCCGCATCGGCAAGCTGCTGATGCGCCAGTGCGCCGACACCATGAAGCGGCTGTCGCTGGAGCTCGGTGGCAACGCCCCCTTCATCGTGTTTGACGATGCGGATCTCGACGCCGCCGTCGCGGGCGCGCTCGCCTCCAAGTACCGCAACGCGGGCCAGACCTGTGTCTGCGCCAACCGCATCCTGGTGCAGGCCGGCGTCTACGACGCCTTCGCCGACAAGCTGGCCACCGCCGTGCGCGCCTTCAAGGTCGGGGATGGCATGAGCGAGGGCAGCCAGATAGGCCCTCTCATCAACCCGGCCGCCATGGCGAAGGTGACTAGCCTGGTCCGTCAGGCCGAGGCCGCCGGCGCTTGTGTGCTGGTGGGGGGCGAGCCCCATCCCGCCGGCCCGCTGTTCTACCACCCCACCATCCTGACCGAGGTGGCGCAGGACAACCCCATCTTGCAGGAGGAGATCTTCGGCCCCGTGGCCCCGCTGGTGCGCTTCGAGACCGAGGCCGAGGCCATCGCCATGGCCAACGACACCCCCTACGGGCTCGCCGCCTACTTCTATGGCCGGGACATTGCCCGGGTGTGGCGGGTCGCCGAGCGGCTGGAATACGGCATGGTCGGCATCAACGAGGGGATCATCTCCACCGAGCTGGCGCCCTTTGGCGGCATCAAGGAGTCGGGCCTTGGCCGCGAAGGGGCCAGCGAGGGCCTGGAAGAGTACCTCGAGACCAAATATCTCTGCTTCGGCTCAATTGCATAAAAATACATTTATTGTAATTGTTAATTCTTTAATGACAGGGGTGTCTCGAGTCGTCCGCCCCATGACATCACCACAAGGAGAGGGTCAGCAGCCAGGCTGCCGGCCCATCACAGTGAATTGAGGGGCTAGCCCCAGAGGGAGAATAGAGATGAGTAACCAATCCTGGCAGGCCCGCCGTGAAGCCGCCGTGGTACAGGGAGTCGGCACCCTGCTGCCGGTCTTTATCGAGCGGGCGCAGAACGCCGAGCTGTGGGACGTGGAGGGCAATCGCTACATCGACTTCGCCTCCGGCATCGCGGTGCTCAACACCGGCCACAACCATCCCAAGGTGCTCGCCGCCGTGCGCGAGCAGCTCGAGAAGTTCAGCCACACCTGCTTCCAGGTCACCCCCTACGCCGGCTACATCGAGCTGGCGGAGAAGCTGAACGCCCTGGTGCCCGGCCCCACCCCCAAGCGCACCCTGTTCCTCTCCACCGGCGCCGAGGCGGTGGAGAACGCCATCAAGATCGCCCGGGCCCACACCGGCCGCAGCGGCACCATCGCCTTCAAGGGCGGCTTCCACGGCCGCACCATGATGGGGATGGCGCTCACCGGCAAGGTGGTGCCCTACAAGACCGGCTTCGGCCCCTTCCCCGGCGAGGTCTATCACCTGCCCTTCCCGGCCGATTATCTGGGGGTGAGCGAGGCCGAGGCCCTGGCGGCGCTGGATCTCTGCTTCAGCTCGGACATTGAGCCGGCCCGGGTGGCCGCCATCATACTGGAGCCAGTGCAGGGGGAAGGAGGCTTCTACGTCGCCTCCCCGAGCTTCATGCAGAGCCTGCGCAAGATCTGCGATCAGCACGGCATAGTGCTCATCTGTGACGAGATCCAGACCGGTTTCTGCCGCACCGGCAAGACCTTCGCCACCGAATACAGCGGCATAGAGCCGGACATCATGACGCTCGCCAAGAGCCTGGCGGGCGGCTTCCCATTGTCTGCCGTGGTGGGCAAGAGCGAGATCATGAACGCCGCCAAACCCGGTGGTCTGGGCGGCACCTATGCCGGCTCCCCCATCGCCTGCGCCGCCGCCCTGGCGGTGCTGGAGGTGATCGAGGAGGAGAAGCTCAACCAACGAGCCCTGGCCCAGGGGGAGCAGATCAAGGCGCGCCTGCACCGGCTGGCACAGGACGTCGACTGCATCGGCGACATCCGTGGCCCCGGTGCCATGGTGGCCATGGAGCTGGTCAAGGAGGGTGACGCCAGCCGTCCCGATCCGGATCTCACCAAGCGACTGGTGGCCGAGGCAGGCAAACGCGGCCTGGTGTTGCTGGCCTGCGGCGTGCGCGCCAACGTGATCCGCTTCCTGGCGCCGCTGACCGCCTCGCCGGCCATCGTCGACGAGGGGTTAAACCTGCTCGAACAGGCGCTGGCAGCCGCCAGACCCTAGGCTGCTCATCAGCGCCTCGCATTTGTGCTAAAAAATGCGTTTTTACCCCCTTGATATGCTTGTCAGGGGGGCATCACGAATGCACAATGCGCCTCCGCTTTCAAGGACCGCCCGCTCATCGCAGCCCGGTCTTTTTTTGCGGCAAACAAATCCATAACGAGGCCGGAACAGACCGGAAATGATAGCGAGATGGGCTGCCATCTCACGACACCCGCTTCTTAGTGAGGAACACCATGGGGTATTTCACCGCTTTCCTGCCGGCCCGCGCCGGTCTGCGCCAGCCGTCTGTGCAACACATTGGCGCCCCCAGTGCCCAGGCTGACGCCACCGTCAACCTGATCCCCCCGGCCAACACAGAGGGGAAAGCATGATGAATGCCCAACCCGTCGGCCTGAAAAAAAGCCTGAAACTCTGGCACGTGGTCATCATGGGGCTGGCGTACCTGACCCCCATGGCCGTGTTCGACACCTTCGGCATCGTCACCGAAATCACCGAAGGCCACGTGCCGACCGCCTACCTGTTCGCCCTCATCGGCATGCTGTTCACCGCCATGAGCTACGGCCACCTGGTGCGCAAGTTCCCCTCGGCAGGTTCCGCCTATACCTATGCCCAAAAGGTGTTTCACCCCTATGTGGGCTTCATGGTGGGCTGGGTCTCCCTGCTCGACTACATGTTCATGCCGATGATCAACATGCTGCTGGCCAAGATCTACCTGGAAGTCTTGCTGCCGGGCGTGGAGCCCTGGATCTACATCCTGGTGCTGGCCGCCATCATGACCTTCCTGAACCTGCGCGGCATCAAGCTGGTGGCCAACTTCAACAGCCTGATCGTCATCATGCAGTTCAGCATCATCGCCGTCTTCATCGGCCTCATCATCGCCGGGGTCTACCAGGGTGAAGGGCTCGGCACCATCACCAGCAGCCGTCCCTTCTTCTCCGAGCACATGAACGTGACGCCCCTGCTGACCGGCGCCTCCATCCTCTGCCTGTCGTTCCTCGGCTTCGATGCCATCACCACCCTGTGTGAAGAGACACCGAACGCCGAGCGGGTGATCCCCCGCGCCATAGTGCTGACGGCGCTGATCGGCGGTGTGCTCTTCATCTCCGTCTCCTACTTCCTGCAGCTGTTCTTCCCGGACATCTCCCGCTTCCAGCAGCCGGATGCGGTGCTGCCGGAGATAGCGCTCTACGTGGGCGGCAAGCTGTTCCAGGCGGTGGTGCTGGTGTGCACCACGGTCGCGGTGCTCGCCTCCGGACTCGCCTCCCACGCCGGGGTATCGCGCCTGCTCTACGTGATGGGACGGGATCGCGCCCTGCCGAGCCGCTTCTTCGCCTATGTCCATCCCAAGTGGCAGACTCCGGCCCTGAACGTGCTGCTGGTGGGGGTGCTGGCCCTCTCCGCCGTGTCATTCGATCTGGAGATGGCGCTGGCGCTGATCAACTTCGGCGCCCTGGTGGCCTTCACCTTCGTCAATCTGGCGGTGATCGCCCACTTCTACCTCAAGCTCGGTCACAACAAGACGCTGCGGGATCACCTGGTGTTTCTGCTGCTGCCCCTGTGCGGCGCCGCCTGTATCGGGGTGCTCTGGCTCAACCTCGAGCCCGCCTCCTTCGAGCTGGGGCTGATCTGGGCCGCCCTCGGCGCCCTCTACCTGTTGCTGCGCCTGACCCTGTTCCGGGTCCCGCTGCGCCGGCCCGAGACCGATCTCTCCTGAGCCTGACGCCCTTCCCGAGCCCGCCCCGTGCGGGCTCTTTATTGGGCCGCGCCCACCAGGATCCCGCCCATCCAGGGGTCCGCCGGCCCTCGCGCCGGCGGACGCCCGCCCCGGGGTTGACCCCCGTCAACAAAATGCCCAATAGCCCCCTTTTTTTGCTTGTCACCCCCCCCCCCTGAGGGCACAATGTCGCGCCCCTTGAGAGCCGATGTTTTACAACATCGGTTCTTTGCATTTCAGGGGCAAACCACCATCCACCAAGAGGCCGGTCTTGTGCCGGAATTGATACCGAGATTGCTCAACAATCTCCCGACGTTGTGAGGAAATACATGGGGCATTTCACTGCTTTTCTGCCGGTGCCCACCGGCGTGCGCCACTCATTTGGCGCCCCCTGTGTCCAGCGATGCCCTGCCGCATCCCTGATCCCGTTCACCCTTGCCCCTCGGGCCTGTGCAGAGGAGAACGCGTGATGGCCGGTGCCAAGCTGCTCAAGACGCTCACCCTGTTCCAGGTTGTGGTGATGGGTCTGGCTTACCTCACTCCCATGGCGGTGTTTGATACCTTCGCCATCGTCGGCGATATCACCGAAGGCCGCGTGGCCACCGCCTACCTGCTGGCGCTGGGCGGCATTCTGCTGACCGCCTTCAGCTACGGCCATCTGGTGCGCCGCTTCCCCTCGGCGGGCTCTGCCTATACCTATGCCCAGAAGGTGTTCAACCCCTACATCGGCTTCATGGTCGGCTGGTCCTCCCTGCTCGACTACATGTTCATGCCGATGATCAACATCCTGCTGGCCAAGATCTACCTGACCGCCATGTTCCCCGGCGTCGAGCCCTGGATCTTCATCTTCGGTCTGGTGACAGTGATGACCTTCCTGAACCTGCGCGGCATCAACCTGGTGGCAAACTTCAACGGCGTCATCGTCTTTATCCAGGTCGCCATCATCCTCACCTTCCTCGCCCTCATCGGCTGGGGCCTGACCCACGGTGAAGGGGCCGCGACCCTGCTCAGCAGCCGTCCCTTCCATGTGGAGTCCGCCAGCATGTTGCCGCTGTTCACCGGCGCCACCATCTTGTGCTTCTCCTTCCTCGGCTTCGACGGCCTGAGCTCGCTCTCCGAAGAGACCCCGAACGCCGGCAAGGTGATCCCGCGCGCCATCGTGCTGACCGCGCTCATCGGCGGCATCATCTTCGTGACCGTCTCCTACAGCCTGCAGCTGTTCTTCCCGGATCTGGCCCGCTTCAAGGAGCCGGACGCCGTGCTGCCGGAGATCGCCCTCTACGTCGGTGGCACCCTGTTCCAGAGCGTGGTGCTGGTGTGCACCACGGTCGCCGTGCTGGCCTCCGGCATGGCGGCCCACGCCGGGGTATCGCGCATCCTCTACGTGATGGGGCGCGATCGCATGATCCCGGAGCGGGTGTTTGGCTACATCCACCCCACCTGGCGCACCCCGGCCATCAACGTGCTGCTGGTGGGGGCCTTGGCGCTCTCCGCGGTGTCGTTCGATCTGGACATGGCGCTGGCGCTGGTGAACTTCGGCGCCCTGGTGGCCTTCACCTTCGTCAACCTGTCGGTCATCGGCCAGTTCTGGGTGCGGGAGAAACGCAACAAGACCCTGAAAGATCACCTGCTGTTCCTGGTGCTGCCGCTGCTCGGTGCCGCCACCATAGGGGCACTGTGGATCAACCTGGAGCGCAGCTCCCTGGAGCTTGGCCTCATCTGGGCGGGGATCGGGGTCACCTATCTGTTCCTGCGCCTCGCGGTATTCCGCATCCCCTTCCGTCAGTACGAGGAAGCGGCCGACGGCCAATAAGTCATCCGCGTGATGCAAAGAGGGGAGCCCATGGGCTCCCCTCTTTCGTTGGTGCCCAGCTTGGCACCACCTTCACACCGCTCACCGGGCGCTCAGTATGCACCCGTCTTGCGCAGTACAGCCCGACCCGCCGCCGCGGCCGGATCTTCCACCGTGTTCTCGACCCGCTGTTTGGTATTGCGCGCCTTGTTGTAGGCCTCGTCCACGCCGGTAGCCTGGGCCGCCTTGCGCTTGGCGTAATCCGCAGGGTTGTCCACCGCGTTCTCGACCCGCTGCTGGGTGTTCTTCGCCTTGTTGTAGGCCTCGTCCACCCCGGTGGCTTGGGCCGCCTTGCGCTTGGCGTAATCCGCGGGATCCTTGACGGCATTGTCTACCCGCTGCTTGGTGCTCGCCGCCGAGCAGCGGCTGTTGACCCCGGTCGCGCCGTTGACGGCCGACCCTATCGCCACCTGTTTGGCGCTGCAACCCGAGGAGAGAATGTCGGCCTGGGAGGGCAAAGAGATCAGGGAAAGGGGAAGAAGCAGAAGGAAGAGATGTTTCATGACAGACTCACTATCGCGGATAAATGACCGGGCAGTGTACCCCCTGGGGAAAGGGGACGTTACCGGATCCCTTCCCGCTCGGCACGCCATCCGTCAGTTTCTAACGCATCCCTCTGCTTTCATGGTCAATACAACCGCAAATAAACAATTAATTAGCATAATACTCCATCGATACCCAACCGATCCGCCGTAACGAGATCGCTGTCATCAAACCATCATAAAAATGTCACTTTGTCATATTTCTGTCATGGAGCCTTGCTGTAATGCGCCCGTCCATTTTCACAGACTGCCCAGAGGCACCATGCACAGCAACCCGACTTCCCCACAACAGCAGACCCAAAGTTCCGGCCCACTGTTCAACTGGCTCGCTGTCATCACCCTGATCTACCTGATCCTGGTCGCCGTCGGGGCCGTCTCTCACGGCTTCAAGGGCTTCTCCGGTGGCGCCGAGGGCGCGGCCGAGATCTTTGCCTTCGCCAACAACCCCTTCGTCGCCCTCTTGCTCGGCATCCTGGCCACCGCCCTGGTGCAATCCTCCAGCACAGTCACCTCGGTGATCGTCGGCCTGGTGGCGGGCGGCCTGCCCATGGGCATGGCCATCCCCATGGTGATGGGCGCCAACCTCGGCACCACCATCACCAATACCATCGTCTCGCTGGGCCATATCCGGGACAGGGGCGAGTTCCGCCGCGCCTTCGCCGCCGCCACAGTCCACGACTTCTTCAACCTGCTGGCGGTGTTCATCTTCCTGCCGCTTGAGCTGATGTTCGGCCTGCTGCAGAAGAGCGCAGAGGGGCTGGCCAATATGCTGATGGGCTCCGCCGACATGTCGATGAAGGGGATGGACTTCATGAAGCCCCTCATCGAGCCGGCACTGAACCTCATCGACAGCGTGGTCGCCTTCCTGCCGGGCAAGGGCGGCGCCATCGCCACCATCGTCATCGGTATCCTGCTGATCCTCGGCTGCGTCACCTGGCTTGGCAAGGTGCTGCAACGGGTGCTGGTGGGTCGCGCCAAGGAGCTGCTGCACAAGGCGCTGGGCCGCGGCCCGCTGACCGGCATCGCCTCCGGCACCCTGGTCACCGTCATGGTGCAATCTTCCTCTACCACCACCAGCCTGATGATCCCGTTGGCAGGAAGCGGCCTGTTCAGCACTCGCCAGCTCTACCCCTTCACCCTGGGCGCCAACATCGGCACCACCATCACGGCCCTGCTGGCGGCCACCGCCATCAGCGGCGCCGGCGCCAAGCTGGGGCTGACCATCGCCCTGGTGCACGTGCTGTTCAACCTGTTCGCGGTGGCGCTCATCTATGGCGTGCCCTTCCTGCGGGAATTGCCCATCAAGGCCGCCGAGACCCTGGCCCGGGTCGGCAGCGAGAACAAGCTGCTGGCGCTCGGCTACGTGGGCGGGCTCTTCTTCGCCCTGCCCGCGCTGATGATGGTGGCGGCCAAGTAATTCCTGTACAGACGAGGGGCGCTCATCCTGTTCGCCCCTCGTCCTTTGTCTGCCCAGTCACATCCCCCGCCCCTGTGGCTCGCCCTCTCTGCCCGGCTGGGATAAGATGCCACTCTCACCGCACTCTTTGCATTACAGGGAATAGAGAAAACCGATGAAATTCATTCTGATAGCACTGCTGGTTGCCGGCGTCGCCTACTACTTCTACTCGAGCAGCAACAACAAAAAATTGGCGGCGGATAACGTGCGCCAGGGCGCCGAGTTCCTCGCCAGCAACAAGGAGAAACCGCTGGTGACCACCACGGCCTCCGGCCTGCAATACGAGGTGCTGACCCCGGGTACCGGCACCGTTCACCCTACCGCCACCAGCAAGGTGAAGGTGCACTACGAGGGCAAGCTGCTGGATGGCACCGTCTTCGACAGCTCGGTCGCCCGCGGCGAGCCCATCGAGTTTGGCCTGAACCAGGTGATCGCCGGCTGGACCGAAGGGGTACAGCTGATGGTGGAAGGGGAGAAGACCCGTTTCTACATCCCCGCCAACCTGGCCTACGGCGATCGCGCCGCCGGCAAGATCCCGCCAGGATCCGTGCTTATCTTCGACGTGGAGTTGCTGGGCATTCAGTAACGCGATCCCACCAGGCACAGTGATTATGTTCGACATGGAACTGCTGGGTATTGGGTAACGTGATCCCACAAGGCACAGTGCTTATGTTCGACATGGAACTGCTGGGTATTCAGTAACGCGATCCCACTAGGCACAGTGCTTATGTTCGACGTGGGTCTGCTGGGTATTCAGTAACCCAGTCCCCTTCATCACCGACAACGAGGCCAGCGCAACCCGCTGGCCTCGTTGTTTCCGTTGCGCCAGCCGCGCCCACCGCCCTGGGGTTGCGGTCAGATTATCAATCATTAGTGAACAGTGCTTATACATCACGCTGGATTGTTAACCACAAAACCGGGGAGGATAATGACCTCAATCTCAGTGGCCCAGTGCCCTGATCCCGTTTAACGCGGTGCCGGCCAGCTGTGCCGATGCCGCCAACAAGGAGTCTCATCATGGCTATCGCTCCCGTCTGGTTCATCTCCCACGGCGCCCCGGATCTGGTCTTGCGTGATCAACCTGCTACACAATTTCTAACGAAATTGCGCCTTGGGGATATCAAGGGGCTGGTGGTGATCTCGGCCCACTGGTTCAGCCGCACCGATCTGCAACTCAACGTCGAGCCAAAGCCGGCGCTGATGTATGACTTCTACGGCTTCCCCGACCCGCTCTATAGCATCCGCTGGCCCGCCAACAGCCCGGCCTGGTTGCAGGAGGCGGTAAGCGATCAGCTGCTGCTGGCGGGTCTGGCCGCCACCCCGGTCAAGCGCGAACTGGATCACGGCGTCTGGTCGCCGCTCTCCCTGATGGATCCGGCCAGCGAGATCCCGCTGGTGCAGATCTCCATCCCGGCCACCTTCAGCCCGAGCCAGCTGTGGCAACTGGGAGAAGCCCTGCAGGCCCTGCGCGAGCAAGGTATTGGCATCCTCGCCTCCGGCGCCATCACCCACAACCTGCGGGCGCTCGGGCCGGACGGCTCCCCCGTCCCCGGCTGGGCGAGCGACTTTGCCCACTGGCTGGAGCAAACCATGGCGGAGGGGGATCGCCCCGCGCTGGAAGATTACCGGGCACGCGCCCCGGGGGCGGTGGAATCCCACCCCCACGACGATCACCTGCGCCCGCTGTTCGTGGCGCTGGGGGCCGCTGGGGCCGACAAACCCCAGAAACTGCACGACAGCTGGGACTACGGCAGCCTCTACATGGGCTCCTACCGCTTTGGCTAGAATCAGAGCGATAAACCAACAAAATGGCGGGCCACTCCCGCCATTTTTTATGTGGCGATAACCTGGAAAGGGAACGAGAAAGGGCAGCGATCAGGCACTCGGCAACACGGGGGCTGGCATCATGGGGACGCTTGGTCAGGGCCGATAGTTGCAGCCTAATGACTGGTATTTCATGGCGTTGCAGAAATAAAAAAAGAGAGCCTCGGCTCTCTTTTTTTATCGTATGGCGGGATCAGTAGAAGATCCGCTCGCCCCTTTCGCTCATCTTGAGCCACACCGGCTTGGTGCTGGTCTTGTTCCAGATACGGTGCAGGTAGCTGTAGAAACGGGCGCGATCTCGGCGAAACAGCATCACCGGGAAGGCGAGCAAACCCACCAGCAACACGAAGATGCGGCGCAGGATTATCTGAGTCAGAGAGAAGGGATGGAACATGATTTAGCACCTCACTGGTAAGACCACTGGATGAATATTACGCCACAAATTGTAGGATTACTACACCATTAAGGCCACTTTTTGGTAAAAACCCCCGCCATCAGGCCATGAAATGAAAACGGGTTACATTAATTAACCAAAAAACAACAATCATGAAAAAATGCGGCGGCTGGACCAGAGTTAATAGGAAGGCGGACATTGGCAAGGGGATGAGAGAATGAAATTGGCGGAAGTCGCGATCCTGAGTGTGCTGGGTCTGCTTGCCTGGTCGCAGTGGCAGGAGTGGCAACTCAATCAAAATGACAGCATAGATCTCGCCTACAAGGGCACGCCGCCCACCGTCAGCCTGTGGCAATGTGGCCAGCTGAAACAGAAGATGTCGGCCCTGGCCGAGCAGTCGGCGGAGATGCAGTATCAGTTTCGAGGCCAGGCACTGGCCGACATGGATCGCTATCTGCACAAGGAGTGGCGCCTGCAGGGCTGCGAGCAGTTGACGGAGCAACAGTGAACGCAGAGAACGCAGAGA
>NZ_CDDF01000005.1:0-252519 GCF_000819865.1 Aeromonas eucrenophila | reverse complement strand
AACGCAGAGAACGCAGAGAATAGGATATGGAATCGAACTGCTGGGAACTACAAGAAGATGGAGGCACGTTCCGGAGTCGAACCGGACTAAACGGATTTGCAATCCGCTGCATAACCGCTTTGCTAACGCGCCATGCTGACAAGACCAAGGGTCTTGAGAGTGATGCTCATGCTTGGTGTCATGAGATATTGGAGCGGGAAACGAGACTCGAACTCGCGACCCCGACCTTGGCAAGGTCGTGCTCTACCAACTGAGCTATTCCCGCCTGACTGCCTGATGTCAGTTACCCGACAACGAGGCGCATTATACGTACCCCGAGCACGGGCACAACCCTTTTTTATGACTTTCAGCGCTTTTCCCGGTTGTTTGCTCAGGCTTTAAACGCCTTGGTCGAAAATCCCTCCAATCCTTGTGACCCGCCGAACGAATTCAAGATAAAGTCATTGAAATAGTTAGTCTTTAGTCAGAAACTCACCCTGCTTAGTAACTGGATTCTCAATTGAAAATCACAAAATGAAATGGATCTTCAGGCCACGTGGGCTCAGACCGCAGCTGATGCTGGCGTTTTTTATGTTAGGCCTGGTGCCCTTCCTGGTCGTGACCCTGTTTTTCCTCTATAGCCACGGCAAGGACCTCACCACCCAGACCTCCAATCATCTGGTGTCGGTACGCAACATCAAGAAGAGCCAGCTGGAAGATTACTTCGGCAACCTCAAAGAGCAGATCACCAATTTCTCCCAGCAAGACTTCGCCGGCGACAGCATAGGCCGCTTCTACGGCTTCACCGGCGCCTTCGAGAAGCTGGGCACCACGCCCCAGGGCGCCCGTGCCCGTGCCCAATCCCGCTATGTGCCGGGCTCCTGGGACAAGTTGCAGCAACCCGACAGCAAGCTGGTCATCGAACCCTCCATCAGCGCCCTGATCCTGGCGGACGAGATGTATGGCCGGGTCCACCAGCGCTTCCACCGCGGCTATGCCGACATGGTGCGCAAGAGCAACTACAGCGACATCTTCCTGGTGGATCTCAATGGTGATGTGGTCTATTCGGTCACCAAGCACCCCAATTTCGCCACCAACCTGCTCTCGGGCCCCTATCAGGCAAGCGGGCTTGGCAACACCTTTGCCAAGGTCAAACGCCGCCTCGACGGGGGCCAGAAGCCCAGACAGATCTTCGAGTTCACCGACTTTGGTCGCAATGAGTTGACCGGTCAGGTGGTCGCCTACCTGGCCGCCCCCGTGATGCAATATGACGACGTGCGCGGCGTGGTGATCTTCGAGCTGCTGCCGGACAAGCTCAACCAGATCATGGCGGAGCGGGAGGGGCTCGGCGAGACCGGCGAGACCATCCTCATCGGCCCGGACAAGCGGATGCGGGCCGACGCCTGGCTGGCGCCGGAATTCAGCGTGGAGAACAGCTTCAGCCCCAACTTCCGGCCGCTGCAGACCCCGCTGGTCATCAAGGCCCTGTCTGGGGAGCAAGGGGTCGGCCCCTTCCTCTCCTATCACGACGACGAGGTGCTGGCCGCCTATACCCAGGTCAAGGTGTTCGATACCGAGTGGGCCTTCATCGCCGAGATCTCCACCAGCGAGGCCTATGCCCCCATCCGTCAGCTGGAGACCCTGGTGATCCTGCTGGGGGCCGGATCCTTGCTGCTGCTGACCCTGTTCTCCCGCTGGCTCTCCCACTCCATCACGGCCCCCCTGCGCTCCCTCACCGCCGCGGCCGAGCAGGTGGCCGACGGCGCCCTGGATCACCCGATCGAGATCCCCCGTACCGATGACGACATCGACCGGCTGGCCCAGGCGTTTCGCCACATGCAGCGCTCGGTGAAGGACAAGATAGAGCTGATCGAGCGCCAGACCCAGGAGCTGCAACAGCAGGTCAAGCTGACCCACAAGCAGAACCTCAGCCTGCAACAGGCGGACAAGCTCAAGGATGAACTGCTCGCCAACACCTCCCACGAGCTGCGCACCCCCATTCACGGCATCAAGGGGATGGCGGAGTCCATGCTCGCCAGCCAGCAGGACCTGACCGAGGGCCAGCAGAAGCAGCTCGGCCTCATCATCAAGAGTGCCGACGGTCTGGCGCGACTGGTGGACGATCTGCTCGATTACCACCAGATGCGCTACGGCCAGCTGGAGATCCATCCCCAGCCCGTCGCCTCCAAGGGGGTCATCCGGCTGGTGCTGGATCTCTGCCAGCACCTGGTGCAGGCCAAGCCCCTCAGCCTGGTGGACATCAGCCCGCTCGAGCTGCCGCCGGTGCTGGCCGATGAGCAGCGCCTGGAACAGGTGCTCTACAACCTGGTGGGCAACGCCATCAAATACACGCCGCAAGGCAAGGTGGTGCTGAGCGCCCAGGTGGAGGGACAGTTCCTGCGTATCCGGGTGACCGACACCGGCATCGGCATTCCCAAAGAGCACCTTGAGCACATCTTCGAGCCGCTGGTGCAGATGAGCCCCGAAGTGAGCAAACAAGGAGCCGGCCTCGGCCTCTCCATCACTCGCCAGCTGGTGCACCTGATGGGGGGCGAGCTCTATGTGGAGAGCGAGCCCAGCGTCGGCTCCACCTTCGCTTTCACCCTGCCGCTGGCCAGTGGCAAGGCCGGCGGACTGACCCTGGACAGCCGCCAGATTGAGCACCAGCTGGTGCGCCAGCAGCCGCTGATCCTGCCGGATTGGGAGAGCGACGATCTGCCCGTCCCGCCGGCCGATGCGCCCCTGATCCTGGTGGTGGATGACGAGCCCATCAACTTGCACATACTGCGCCACCTGCTGCAGCCCTGTGGCTACCGCATCCTGCCGAGCAGCGATGGTCACGACGCCCTCGCCAAGCTGGCCCAGGAGCCGGTATCCCTCATCTTGCTGGACGTGATGATGCCGACCCTGTCCGGCTTCGATGTCTGTCGCCGCCTGCGCGAGCAACACCCCAAGGATCAACTGCCGGTGCTGCTGCTCACCGCCCTCAACCAGCCAAAGGACATAGAGGAAGGCTTCAACGCCGGAGCCAACGACTATCTGGTCAAGCCGTTCTGCAAGGAGGAACTGTTCGCCCGGGTCAAGGCCCTGCTGGAGGCGAGCGCCGGTCGCGCCTCTCTGGTGGAGAACCGCTTGCTCAAGCAGGAGATAGAGCATCGCCTGCGCCTGCAAGGGCAACTGCATCAGGATCAGGAGCGGCTGCTGACCCTGCTCGGGGAAGGGGCCGATCCCATGGTCTTCATCGACCAGCAGGGCACAGTGCTGTTTGCCTCCCGGGTGCTGGCGCGCTTGCTGGGACAGGAGCCGGAAGCCATGGAGGGGCTGCCGCTGGACGAGTGGCTGGCGGCGCCGCTGGCCAGCCAATGGCCGGACATGGCGGAGAACCCCGAGCAGGATCTCGCCTTCCTGGTGGCGGGTCAGCGGGACGCGCTCAACGCCCGCGCCCTGCCCATCACGCTCGGCGGCCAGAGCGCCTTCGCCCTCACCCTCAGCACCGAATCCCGCCAGGATGACAACAGAGTGATGGCGCTGGAGAACGCCCTCAAGAGCCTGTCCCGTCAGGCCATCATCGAGGATGGCCAGCTGCTGGGCGAACTCAGCCGGTTGGGAGGCGAATTCCGCTCCCTTGCCGACAACCTCATCCGTCAGCAGGATGACGAACCGCTGCGCCGGGCCCTGGTGGACACCATGCACCTCACCCTGGATGCCTGGCAGCAGAGTACCGGCAAGGGCAAGATAGTGCTGGCGGAGAAGAGCAAGCTGTGGCGCGTCTACATGGACAGATCCAGCCCCCAGACCCGCACCCTCGACAAGTACCTGAGCCTGGACACCCTGCCCAAGGCACCGCGCTGGAAGACGGTGGTGGCCAGCGCCGAATACGTGCTCAAGCAGTGCCCCCTGAGCGAGGCCCAGCAGCAGAGCCTGCACCAGAGCACCCAGCTGCTGCGCCAGCTCGCCAACCGCAAGGGCTGATGATCCGGCGCGATCTCGGGCGGCCTGTCTCCCCTTGACGGAATGAGCCTGAGACATCGAGCAGATGGCATGCCAAAAACAGCACACCCGCGAATGACGCGGGTGTGCTGTTTTAGAAGTTGTGCCATGAGGGCGAAGGGGCTGCTCCTGCAATGCGACTCAGCAAGCGGCCAGCCAGATCCCGAACGAGGGCATACAGCCCACCTCATGCCAGCCGACCCTTACCCTATCCCACAAGGGCGCCGGCAACCCAACGCCCATGGGGATAGGCCTGTTCACCCAGGCCTATCCCCTATCACTTGGCTTATGGCATCAATTCTCTATTCACCTGGGCAAAGGATTTGGGCCAGGGATCCGCCTTCTGCAGGGCCGGCGACAACTGGCGAATGGCCGCCTGCGCCTGGCTCAGATCGGCATAATCCCCTTTCAGCACCACGTACCAGGGGCTGCCATGGAAGTTGGTTTGATAGATCCACACCTGGTCGGCGAGCCGATTGGCGCGCACAAACTGCGCTACGGCATCCAGGCTGCTCGCCCCCATCAACTGGATGCTGAGGTGGTTGATGTTCTTCTGTTGCAGGACGCTGGCGGGCGTCAGGCTGACCTTGCCGGACGCCTTGCCTTGCGGCGCGGGGGCCGGGGCCGGTTTGGACACCGATTTCGCTGCCGGCTTGGACACCGGCTCCGGGGCAGGCGTGGACACGGGCTCGGGGACCGCGGCAGGCTCGGCCACCACCAGGGGCGCCGCGGGGGCGGCAGGCATTGGCGGCTCGGGCGCGACGACTTCTTCGGCCGCGATCGGCAAGGCGCCGCTGACCGGCACATCCAGCATGGGGGTCAGCTCGCCGGCCGCCCCCTCGGCCTGTCCTTCGATAGACTCGGGAGCAGAAGGCAGGGGTAACCCGGTCTCAGCCGGCGGGATCAGGGTCGCTACGGCGCCACTGATCTCATCCGGACCGGCTGCAGGCTGGCTGGCATCCGCCGGCGCAGGAGCGGCCTCCCCCACCTCGGGCTCGTCCTTTCGGGCAGAAGAGTCTGAATAACTCAGCACCAGGAAGCACAGGATGCCGGCGACCAGACCGAGCACTATCTGGCGAATGAGAGAATGGGGATTGCACTTGCGCAGATGAGATTCGGTCATCATGTCCTCCAGGACGTCATGAGCAGGATTAGAGGGCCACTGAGGCCACGAAAAGAGATCACCGGCCTGTATCAAAGCCAGTGGATCATGGGCAGGAGATCACATCCTTGGTGAACGCGACCCGGTCAGGCAGCGCCTTGAGCTGGCCCAGACGCCGTCGTTTCGCGCATCGATGCAGGACGAAGGAGCAATCTGGACAACTGTACCAGCAGCCATCTCTGCCTGTTGTTCGTTACACCGCATAAAACGCCGGAAAACGATACCGGGGTAGGGCTGAACTCGGCCTGAATTCACCGGCTATCCACCGGGATCTGGCCGTCTCCAGCCGGCATTTCGTGCAAAACTGGCCTGGATCCGCGGCTGGCGCCTCTGCGGCGAGCCGTGCACAGAGGAGAAACGGGCTCGCCACTCCGAAGGAGCAACGAGAGCCCATGGCCGTCGGTGAAACGGGCAGACGGCAGAAGACCCCACCCGATCAGCCCGCCGACAGTCACCATTTCACTTTCGCAATAGCCAGCCATACTATGGTTAACATAATGAATTGACATGGGATTTCACGATGAGCAACGAAGCAGGGCAAGGCCGCATGGCGATCACCCTGGCGGCCTTGGGGGTCGTCTACGGTGACATAGGCACCAGTCCGCTTTATGCCTTGAAGCAGAGCTTTGCCGGGAATATGGGACTACAGCCGGGTAAAGAGGAGATCTTTGCCATCGTCTCCCTCTTCTTCTGGACCCTGATGCTCGTCGTGTCGCTCAAATATGTGGTGCTGGTGCTGAAGGCCGACAACAAGGGTGAGGGGGGCATACTGACCCTGGCCTCCCTCGCCGCCCGGCGTCTCTCCCCCCGCGCCCGCACCCTGGTGATGCTGCTGGGGCTGGCCGGGGTGGGGCTGTTCGTCGGGGATGCGGTGATCACCCCCGCGATCTCCGTGCTCTCCGCCGTCGAGGGACTGGAGATCATGGCCCCGGATCTCGCGCCTTTCGTGCTCCCCATTGCCCTGGTCGTGCTGGTGGTGCTGTTCGGCGTCCAGCATTACGGCACCGCCGGGATCGGGCGCTGGTTCGGGCCCATCATGCTGATCTGGTTCACCACCCTGGCACTGCTCGGCGTGCTCGAAATCGCCAAGACCCCCGCCATCCTGGCAGCCGTCAACCCGCTCTACGCCCTGGACTTCCTGCTGGCGAGACCGGGAACGGCCTTCGTGGTGCTGGGCGCCGTGGTGCTGTGCGTGACTGGCGCCGAGGCGCTCTATGCCGACATGGGACACTTCGGACGGGGCCCGATCCAGCTGGCGTGGAATAGCTGGGTGATGCCGGCGCTGCTGCTCAACTACTTCGGCCAGGGGGCCTTGCTGCTGCGCCACCCCGAAGCCATCGAGAACCCCTTCTACCTGCTGGCCCCCGGCTGGATGACACTGCCGCTGATCGTGCTGGCCACCATGGCGACCGTGATCGCGTCTCAGGCGGTCATCTCCGGCACCTATTCAGTGGTGCGTCAGGCCATCTTGCTCGGATTTCTGCCGCGCCAGGAGATCCGCCACACCTCGGAGCACGAGAAGGGGCAGATCTATCTGCCACTGGTCAACTGGCTGCTGCTCGGCGGCATAGTGCTGGTGATCTTCTGGTTCAAGAGCTCGAGCAACCTGGCGGCCGCCTACGGCATCGCCGTGACCGGCACCATGGTGATCACCACGCTGCTGCTGATGGTGGTCGCCTTCCACCGCTGGAAACAGCCGCTCTGGTTGATCGCGCTGGTGGGCACGCCGCTGCTGGCAATGGATCTGGCCTTCTTCAGCGCCAACACCACCAAGTTCTTCGCGGGCGGCTGGCTGCCCGTGCTGTTTGCCCTGCTGATCATCGTAGTGATGACCACCTGGAAGCGTGGTCGCGAGCTGGTGCTCGAGAAGCTCGAGAGCCAGGCCCTATCCTTGCAGGGCTTCGTCGACAATATCCAGATCCGCCCGCCGCTGCGGGTGCCGGGCACAGCCGTGTTCCTGTCCAAGTCCATCAAGGTCGTCCCCAATGCGCTCCTTCACAACCTCAAGCACAACAAGGTGATACACGAGCGGGTCATCTTCCTGACCATCAAGGTCAAAGATGAGCCCTGGCTGACCGGGGAGGAGCGGCTGGAACTGCTGCAGATCGGGGAAGGCTTCTGGCAGGTGGTGGCCCATTTCGGCTACCAGGAGACCCCATCCATGGAGGAGATCTTCCAGGCCTGCGCCCAACAGGAGTTGAAGGTGAGGCTCAATACCACCTCCTTCTTCCTCTCCTACGAGTACCTCATCAGCACGGACATACCGGGTATGCCGCGCTGGCGTGAGAAGCTGTTCATCTGGATGAACCGCAACTCCCTGCGGGCCACCGACTTCTTCCAGATCCCGACCAACAGAGTGGTGGAGCTGGGGGTGCAGCTCGAGCTATGAGTTTGTGTCTCAGCCGCGCCTGTTCCCTGGATCCCTCACCGCAACAGCAGATCGGCCCCGGTATTTTCACGGGGCAGATCTCTTTCCCAAACAGGGAAGGGAGATGCTGACTATGGCTGAACTGAGGTATGGGCGGGAATAGGATAGAAATGCCAAGCCCGCGGCTGGCGCGGGCTTGAAGGGTATAAATGGCGGAGAGACAGGGATTCGAACCCTGGGTGGTATTGCTACCACAATTGATTTCGAGTCAATCCCGTTCGGCCACTCCGGCATCTCTCCGCGGGCCCTCATATTGACCCAACCCGAGTCGGAAAATCAATGTAAATATCGTTGCAGATCAGGTAACTGCCTAATAATTCGGCACCTGATGACAAAGTGTGCCCGACGGGCGTTCCGCCATCCGGATCCGCCCCCCATCCCGGCGTGACCCAGCCGCCGTGTCGGGACTTGTCGATGCGCTATCCCCCTTCTCACTTTTCTCCTGGCTGTGCCCTTGTCCGACGAAATCGGGAAAATAGCGGCCTGCAGGGTGAAAAGGGCGCAAGCGTCGCATAAATCCGGCTCGGGGATAGCAGGGGCCGACACTGGTAATCATCGGGCTATTGGTTGACAATCCCAGCTCTTTTTTGGGAGGAAAACGCTTCCCTCGATGCATAAAGATAGGAAAAGCCATGTTGTATACACGTATCGCCTCACTGCTGCTGGTGGTTGCCAGCCTCTGGGCCGCGCCGGTCTGGTCCATCACCTATCCCCTCCCACCGGACGGCAGCCGCCTCATCGGCGAGCTGGAAGATTACATTGTACAAGAGGGCGACCATCTCGAGCTGGTGGGTAAACATACCCAGATTGGCTTTTTGGCGCTGCTCGAGGCAAATCCGGGGGTTGACCCCTATTTGCCCACCCCGGGTACCCGGCTGACCCTGCCGACCCAGATGCTGCTGCCCGACGTGCCACGGGAAGGGATCGTCATCAATCTGCCCGAGCTGCGGCTCTACTACTTCCCCAAGGGCAAGCAGGAAGTGATGGTGTTGCCCATCGGCATAGGCGACATCGGCCGCGAGACCCCGGAGATGACCACCACCGTCATCGCCAAGAATCCGAATCCGACCTGGGTCCCCGGCCCCATGGTGCGCAAGTCCTGGCTGGAGCAAAAAGGCATCGACCTGCCCGCCGTGGTCCCCCCCGGCCCGGATAACCCCCTTGGCAAGTTCGCCATGCGCCTTGGCTATGGCAACAAGGACTACCTGATCCACGGCACCAACAAGGATTTCGGGGTCGGCTTGCGGGTCAGTGCGGGTTGCATCCGGTTGCGTCCCGATGACATCGAGACCCTGTTCAAACTGGTACCGGTCGGCACTCAGGTGCGGGTGATCAACCAACCGGTCAAGACGGCGCTGGAACCCGATGGCCGGCGCTGGCTGGAGGTGCATTCCCCCTTGTCCCGCACCGAGGAAGAGTTGGCCGAGGGCGCGCCCCTGGTGCTGTCCGCCGAGGTTGAGCAATTCATCGCCGCCCCCGAGGTCGACAGCGTCCGGGTCACGGCCATGCTCGACAGCAAGAACGGGCTGCCCCAGCCCGTCAGCAACTGACCGATGGGGTCGGCTATGCCCGCGTTGCGATGCGGGCCCTGGTACCTGCTCGTCCTGCTCGCCAGCCCGCTGGTACGGGCTGACATCCTGTGGATGCAAAACGGCGATCGCCTCACCGGCACCATAGAAGAGATCACGGACGAGCAGATCAGCATCACCCCGGCTTATAGCCAGACCCTGACCATCAGGCGTGATGCGATCAAACGCTGGCGCCTGGACAAGCAGGAGCAACCCAAGCCGCTGACCAAGACGGGCATCGCCCTGCTGGACTCCCCGGATGAGCTCAACGCCTGGCTCTGGAGCGGGACTGGGGATCTCAACATCAAGTTGAAGGAGAGCGACAAGAAGACCAACAACGTCAACCTCAAGGGTTCCACCGAGCTGGCCAACCTGGACTGGCGTTACACCCTGGATGGGGAGTACATCTACGAGACATCGAACAGCATCACCGACAGTCACGAGTACAAGCTCAGCCCCAAGCTGGACTTCTTCTTCAATCAGAACTGGTTCCTGCGCTCCTCCATCGATGCCGACTACGACCTGATAGAGAGCAACTATCTGGAGCTGAGCTATGCCTCGGGGCCAGGTTATCGCTTCTGGAACGACAAGCAGCGGCGGCTGGAGCTGATCAGCCAACTGGGTCTGCAGCGCTCCTACTTCACCCCTGACGTCTGGAGCGGCTCGGATTGGTTCGACGAACGCATCATCAACTACCCCTACCTCAGCCTGGGATGGGACTACCGTCAGCCTGTCTCCGTCTGGCAGCAGCGGTTCGAGCTGTTCAGCAAGGGTAGCTACGAGAAGTTCATCGACCAGCCCTCCCCTTACCTGACCCGCAACCAGTCCATCAACGGCAGCCTGGGGCTCAGGTATTACTTCAACGATCACCTGCGCCTCTCCTGGTCTAGCGAGCTGAGCTGGGACGATACCTGGCTCGAACATGGCGGCCCCAAAGAGAGCCTTGATGAGAAGGAGTGGCGCCACACCATTACCCTGGGGGCCAGCTTCTAGTCTTCTCAGTCAAACGCCAGAAACGACACAGGCCCACCAAGGTGGGCCTGTGTTTATCCGCGTCAAACGAGGAGGGGGATCAGAAATAGATGCGGGTGAGAGACTCGATGACGCAGCCGGGGCGGCGGATCCCTTCGATCTCTATCTTGATCTCTTTGAGCAACTCGAGCCCGCCCTTGATGGGGGTGACCCTGGACAGTTTGGTGCGGGCGCGAATGTTGCTGTCCACCTTGATGGGGTACGGGAAACGCACCTGCTCCAGACCGAAGTTCACCACCATGCGGGCACTGGGAAACTCCGGCGTCGCCTCGTCCACCGAGCCGGTCAGCTGAGGCAGCAGGGCCAGGGTCAGGAAGCCGTGGGCAATGGTGGTCTTGAACGGTGACTCGGCCGCCGCACGCTCGGGATCGGTGTGGATCCACTGGTGATCCCCGGTGACGGACGCGAACTTGTCGATCAGCGGCTGGCTGACCTGCAGCCACTCGCCGACATGGGTCTCTTCCCCGATCCGGGCCTGCAGCTCGGCGTACAGGTTGGCCGCCTCCCCGCTCAACTCGACCGGGTTCTCCTCGGTCAGGGACGGCTGGCTGTTGACCGCCTGAGCCTGAGCGGCGCCCTGCCGTCGCAGCAGTTGCTGATCGGCTTGCAGGTCGAGCACCCGACCCAGCAGCGGGTGAAGGTGCGCTTTTTGCTGAAACTCACGCCAGTAGTCGCGGATCGCCGGAGAGAGCCAATCCTTGAGCTCAAAGGGGTGCTGCGCCAGTATCTCGCGCTTGTGTTTCAGAAAATCGACAACTTTCATTTACCGATCCCTATTCGATTCAATGCCTGTAAAGAGGTCTAACCAGTCCTATTTTATGAAAGTTTCACCAGTAAGTGCAAAAAAATCTCGGCGTACAACTGTACCGGAGGTGAGAGTGATCACTAACTTGCGGGGGAAAGCAGGCTTGAACGTGCAGTAAAAACGATTAACGTGGCGACAACGTCACCCGAAATGATGGGAGTGAAAAGGGAGCCGTTCAGGATATTTTTTCCTCAAGGCTCCCATTTTCACTCACTCGATCCGGGCGGACCACCAGTCGGTCCGGCTCGCCGCATCCAGGAAGCTCCAGGCCAGGATCCGGCTCACCTTGTTGCCCTGCGCCATGTCGATGACCCGCACCTCGCTCGCCCCCGCCTGAGCCAGCGCCTTCCTGGCGGCCGGCAGATTCTCCTTCTTCGACACCAGGGAGCTGAACCAGAGGCACTGGCTGGCGAACGCCTTGCTCTGGCCTATCATGGCGGCCAGAAAGGCCGCCTCTCCCCCCTCGCACCAGAGCTCGGCCTTCTGGCCGCCAAAGTTGAGCACAGGTGCCCCGGCGACCGTCTTGCCGAGATTGCGCAGCTTGCGCTCAGTCCCCTTGCTCGCCTCGGCCAGAGAGGCGTGGAACGGCGGGTTGCAGAGCGTCAGGGCAAAGCGCTCCTTGGGGCCAACAATGCCGCGAAAAATCTGCTTGGGATCGGTCTGATGACGGCAGGTAATCTGGCTGGCCAACCCGTTGCTGCTCGCCAGCAGGCTGGCCGCCTTGACCGAGACGGGATCGATGTCCGATCCCACGAAGCGCCAGCCGTATTCGCGGGCCCCCAGCAAGGGATAGATGCAGTTCGCCCCCACGCCGATGTCCAGCACCCGCACGCCCTTGCCAGTGGGCACAGCCCCCGCGCTCTCGGCCAGCAGATCCGCCACTCTATGCAAGTAGTCCACCCGACCCGGGATCGGCGGACAGAGATAGCCCGGCGGCAGATCCCAATGCTGGATGCCGTAGTGCAGCGCCAGCAAGGCCCGGTTGAGCGTCTTGACGGCGGCCGGATCGGCAAAGTCGAGTGTGCGGGTGCCGTGCTCGTTGACGAACACGAAAGGCAGCAACTCGGGCGTGCGCTGGCAGAGAGCGTCGAAATCGTAGGGTGCTTGATGGCGATTGCGCGGGTGCAATCCGGATTTGTGCTGGGTCTTCATACTGGGCCTGCCGAGGGTCAAGGGGGCCACACTATAGAGAGTTGATGGCGGAAAGTCTAAACGACGGCCATAAAAAACCGGGCTATCAGAGCCCGGTTCAAGTGAGGTTGGAGAAACAGTCCGTACTGCGAGCCGTTTGTCCAGCCTGACTCAGATGTCGATCCGGCGTGCCTGCCAGAACTTGCCGCGCCAGTAGGAGCTGTCCAACTTGGAGCGTGTCACCCCGGCTCGGGTGGAGGCATGGATGAATTCACCGTTGCCCACATAGATGCCCACATGATTCAGGCGCTTGCTGATCTTGAAGAAGACCAGATCCCCTTCCACCAGATCCCGCTTGGCAACGCGAGTGCCCTCATGGACCTGGGAGCGGGTATCGCGGGGCAACTCGATGCCGACCGCATTGCGGAACACTTCACGGGCGAAGGCGGAACAATCGATACCGCGCTGACTGCTGCCTCCCATGCGATAGGGAACACCACGCCACTCTTTATATACGGTCAGGATTTCGTTCACATCGGGTGTCTGCGAAGCTTCCGGTTCAACCACGGGTTCCATCATGGAAACTTCGATCTTGCTCGCGACCTCGGTCTGGGGTGCCGAGGCACAACCCACCATTCCGAGCGCGACCAGCAGTAGCATCAGGTGGCGCAATCCTTTATCCCCGCAAAATAGTAAAACTTGTTAAAATACGGCCCGGAAGGGCAATTTATAAGGCAACAGCACCCGACTATATCCAAGAATTCTATCGAGGCAAGTGAAAATCCCTATCGACATCACATTTTTGCAAGGAAATGCATTATTTTTCATAATTAATGTGATCATGCCCAAACAATATACAATCCCGAAAGTGACCATGAGGGCCAGCCAAAACTGATCCTTATCGCTACTTCAGCCTCTTTTTTAAGTGAAAAATTATGATCTCTGCGGATCTCTATTTGTTAAAACCAGCTCAGATCGACGCCGACCAGTTGATATCGCTGCCTGGTGAGCTCTCCTTGGAGGAACAGCGTCATTGGCAGGAGATCCGGCAGCCACATCGCCAACGGGAGTACCTGCTCGGCCGTGTCTTGCTGCGCCGCCTGCTGGCCGAGCGACTCGGTTGCCCGGCCGATGAACTGCAGTTTTGCATCAATGCTCATGGCAAACCCGTCCTGTACAGCCATCACTGGCAGTTCAATCTCAGTCACAGCGGCGACTGGCTGGCGCTCGCCCTCTGCCAGCAAGGGCCGCTCGGCGTCGACATAGAGATGGGCCTGCGCCGCCGGCAGATACTGCCCTTGGCCCAGCGCTTTTATGCACGGAGTGAATACGAATGGCTGGCGGCATTGCCGGAGGCGGGGCAGGAATCGGCATTTTATCGCCTCTGGTCACGCAAGGAGGCGGTGCTGAAGGCTCAGGGCAACGGTATTGCCGCCGGGCTAGACAAGGTGTGTTTCCTTCCCGAAGAGGGATGGCGGCTGGATAATCGGCTCGATGATCAGTCCTATCAGGTGCAGGACTGGCCATTGGGCAGCGGCTGGCTCTGCCTCGCGGCCCCGACCCGCAACGTCAATGGCTACCTGCTGGATGGACGCTTGAAATCCACCCCCCTAGGCCCCATGTTAACCCACACCATTTTCCGAGAGTCAGCCTCATGATCGTCGACATCAATCCCCAGAATTTCCACGCCGAACTGATCGATGCGTCTATGAAGAAGCCGGTCGTCATCTATTTCCATGCGCCCCAGATGCCAGAATGCCAGGGCATGACCCCGTTGGTTGAGGCCCTGGTCGGTCCGGCCAATGCAGAGGTCACCCTCGCCAGGGTCGACATGAATGATCCCCAGTTGCAGCCGCTGGCCAGCCAGCTGGGTCTGCGCGCCCTGCCCGCGCTGGTGCTGTTCCATCAGGGCCGGCCGGACGAGCAGGCCATTCTGGAAGGCCCGCAAGATGAGGCCACCCTGCGCCAGTACTTCGCCGCCTTCGCCCCCAAGGAAGAAGAGCTGCTGCTCGAGCAGGCCAAACAGGCGCTGGCCGAGGAGCAGGCCGATCTCGCCCACGCCCATCTCACCAAGGCGCATCAGCTGGCACCAGATCGTCACGACATCAGCCTGTGGCTGGTGCAAGCCGCGCTGGATCTGAATCTGCTGGAAGAAGCGCAGACTCTGCTCGCGACCATCCCCATGGTGGCGCAGGACGATCACTATCAGGCACTGAGCTCTCGTCTGGCGCTGGCACTGCAGGCCGCAGACAGCCCCGAGCTGCGCGCCCTGGAGACTCGTCATGCGGTAAACCCGGGGGATGATGCCCTTGCCCAGGAGCTGGCGGTGCTCTATAGCCAGGTCGGCCGGCAGGAAGAAGCCCTGGCGCTGCTGTTCAACATCCTCAAGCGCGACATGGCGTTTGGCGATGCCAAGAAGATCTATCTCGATATTCTGACGACCATGGGCACCAATCCGGTGGCGCAAAATTACCGTCGCAAGCTCTATAGCCTGCTGTATTGATCGAGAGAGAAAAATAAGAAGTCTAGGTGATGCCGAGCAATCGGCATTGCCTTGTTCAGGCGAAGGATGGCAAAACGCGGAATATGACGAATTTCAGGCAAAAAAAAATGGCGCATTAAAATGCGCCATTTTTTCGCATGGATTACTTCTTGTAGGAAGTAGCCATGTTGTCGATGCGCTGGTTAGCACGCATAGCTTCTTGCTTGGCTTCTGCAACATCAGCAGCGATCTTGGATTGATCAGCACGAACAGCGCTAACATCTTGAGCCAGTTGGTCAACTTTGTTAGACAGATTCTGAACGGAAGTTTCCAGTTCGCTGGTGTTTGCACAACCGCCCAGCAGGGCAGACAGACCAACAACACCTACCAACAACATTTTTTTCATTTTTAAAGCTCCCTTTAACTCGCCAGACGTTTAGCAAGCGGCGTGATTATGGCACAAATAAATCCGAGTTTGGATAGGCCCCATCGCAGATAAACGCATTAAAACCCTCATTTTTTTTTAAACGTACACTTTTTGTGCAAACTTAAGTCAAAAATGAGTGCCCTGGATGAGGTTCGTGCAAAGCGTAACCAAAAAATGTACTTATTTCAATTTCGTATGACGCTCAGGCTGAACGTTCTGCCAACAATTGACGGTATTGCACCAGATCTTCGATGGTCAGCACCGGCATCTGATGCTGGCGACCAAATTCCACCAGATCGGGCAAGCGGGCCATGGAGCCATCTTGCTTGGTCAGCTCGCACAACACCCCAAAGGGTTTCAAGCCTGCCAACTGCATCAGATCGACAGTGGCTTCGGTGTGACCACGTCGGGTCAGCACACCACCGGTACGGGCACGCAGCGGGAACACATGGCCAGGACGGTGCAGATCCGATGGTTGGGCACCGTCGGCGATGGCGGCTCTGATGGTGGTGATGCGATCGGCAGCGGAGACACCCGTGGTCACTCCTTGCGCCGCTTCTATGGTCACGGTGAACGCGGTCTGGTAGTGGCTGGAGTTCGCCTCCACCATCATGGGCAGCTCCAGCTGGCGTACCCGTTCATCGGTCAGGCAGAGGCAGACGATGCCGGAGCACTCGCGGATCATCATGGCCATCTGTTCGTTGGTCATGCTTTGTGCGGCGAAGATGAGGTCACCTTCGTTCTCGCGATCTTCATCGTCGGCCACCAGTACGCCACGACCGGCACGCAATGCGGCCAGCGCGGCTTCGACGCGAGCAATGGGATCACCAAATTCACTGAGTAGAGACTGATTCATGGTAAGACTCCTAAATAAGACAAGGACCAGAATCAGGGCATGGGAAGGCAGACAGAAGTGGGCATGCGGCAGCCAGCCCCAAGGGGCCTGACCGGCACACTCTGCCTTATCCTCTTTCATCCGGACTATGACCGTCGGCTCCGGCATCTCACCGGATCTGCTGACCCCGACCAAGGTCGGGCGCTCGCGGGCTCCCCGAGTCAGATCGGGATACCGCCGGTGGGGACTTTCACCCCGCCCTGAGAATAAGCGCAGACAGCGTAAAGAAAAAAAGCGCGGGATACCAGCCTAAAAACCATCAGCGACAGGGCGGGTTCAGCCTGCCTTCGTTGCGGTCAGCTTGCAGCAAGGGCGCACGGCGCGCTGTCTTTTCTGATTTTGTTTGTGGCATATTGCCGAGAAAAGTACCCGAAAAATAACGCGCCTGACCACAGGCCAGAAAAAACGCGACCTGCACAGACTCAGGCGCCAACACCACAAACGGAATCATGACAGAGATGGAAAAGAAAATACTGCTGACGGATTGCCCCGACGCCAAGGGCCTCATCGCCAAGATCACCAACATCTGCTACAAGCACCAGCTCAACATCAACAAGAACGATGAGTTCGTCGACCACGAGAATGGCCGTTTCTTCATGCGCACCGAGCTGGAGGGTCGCTTCAACGACGAGACCCTGCTGGCGGATCTCGACGATGCCCTGCCGGCTGGCGCCCAGCGCCGACTGGTCAAGGCGGGCAAGAAGCGGATCGTCATCCTGGTGACCAAGGAGACCCACTGCCTCGGCGACATCCTGATGAAGAATTACGCCGGCGCGCTGGACATGGACATAGTGGCGGTGATCGGCAACTACGACACCCTCGCCGAGCTGACCGGCAAGTTTGACATTCCCTTCCACGGCGTGAGCCATGAGAACCTGAGCCGGACCGAGCACGAGGAGCAGGTGCGTGCCCTCATCGATGGCTATGAGCCCGACTACGTGATCCTGGCCAAGTACATGCGGGTGCTGACCCCGAGCTTCGTGGAAGCCTATCCGCGCAAGCTCATCAACATCCACCACTCCTTCCTGCCCGCCTTCATCGGTGCCCGCCCCTATCGTCAAGCATTCGATCGCGGGGTCAAGTTGATCGGCGCCACGGCGCACTTCGTGACCGACGATCTGGATGAAGGTCCCATCATAGAGCAGGACGTGATCCACGTCGGCCACACCTTCAGCGCCGACGACATGGCCAAGGCGGGCCGGGATGTGGAGAAGTCCGTGCTGAGCCGGGCACTGGAGCTGATCCTGAACGAGCGCGTCTTCGTCTATGGCAACAAGACGGTGGTGTTCAAGTAAGGCCGTAGTCGCCAGCACGACACCCATAAAAAAGGCTCCCGAGGGAGCCTTTTTTATCTGTCTGAATTCACTCGTGCAGCGCCAGACCGTTGATGGTCGCCATGCCCTTCTCGAGTTTGAACTCGGCATTGAGCCGTTCCTGCTCCGCCTTCAGATAACCCTCGGCGGTAAACTGCGCCAACATGGGCGCCAGTTGTGGAACGGCCTTGCCCAGCTTGTCGCCGAGGCTGGCATGGAGCAGCCCGGACAAGGCCTGCATCCCCTCTTCGCTCCCCATCAACTGCTCCAGCGAGGTCGGTGCCAGCTTGGCCTCCCCTTTCACGCTGACCGGTTCACCATTGAGCTGGGCACTGAGATCCGTCAGCTCCAGCGTGGCGCCCCGTTGCAGCATCTTGTCCAGCGCCTGCTGGATAGCCGCCTCGTCCACCCGCTGACCACTGGCCGCCTGCAGCGTCTGATAGCCTTCCAGATCCAGCCCCTTCAACGACAGATCCAGATTGCCCTGGGTCAGCGCCAGCTTGTCGCCCTCGTTCTCCAGATTGAGGGTCGCCACCTTCATCTGATAACGGCTGGAGAGGGTCTGGGCATCGTCACCCGCCAACTGGGTCGAACTGGTCAGCCCCTGCAGGGAGAGCTTGGCGCTCTCCGGCAGCGTCAGGGAGAAGGCGGACAGGGTCGCATCGCTGCGAGGCGAGAGCCAGACGCCGCTGATCTCGGCCACATCGGCGCTGCCCTTGAGATCCGCCAGCACCATGTCCATCTTGCTCTGGGCATCGTGCAAGGTGATTCCCTGCCACTGGAAGGTGATGTGGCCATTGCCATCCAGATCGCCGCTGTAACTGCCGTTCAGGGGCAGGAAGCTTACCTCGTTCATCCCCTCCTTGACCTTGAAGTCGCTCAGCCAGAAGCGGGCGCTCTGACTCTGGGTCAGGAGGCTGCTTGCCGATTCGAGGCCAAGTTGCCACTGCTGCATGCCAAGGGCGGTGAAGACGGAGGCCAGCGTCCCCTTGGCGGTATCGAGCAGCAGCTGGCTCTTGATATAGAACGGCAAGATGCGGTTGCTGCTATTGAGATCCATCTCGATGGGCTCGCTCCCCGCCAACTGGGGATCCAGGCTCGCCAGCGCCTGTGGCGTCACCACCACCTTGAGCACGCCGTCACGGGTAAACAGGTTCTCGCTGCTTGGGGTCCAGGTGAGCTCGACGCCACTGCCCTGTTTCACCTTGGCGATCTCCTCGGCGAGGATCCGGTCGAAGGTTTGTCCGGTATACCAGCAGGCGGCCAGTCCACCTGCCACCACTACCGCACCGACGGCCAGGGCCACTTTCTTTTTCATCTTGATCTCACTCTCTAAAGGCGTATTGGCGCACTCTACGGGGCAGACGGGGACACAGGCAAGTACCTTCCCGGCTCAGAATCCATTATCTGCACTCACTGCTGCGTTTTTATAGCAAGGGGCTGAACAGGTAGAAGATGTTCTCCAGCAGCTTCTTGTACCAGGGGCGGGCCCGCCACTGGGCGAGCGACATGGGGGTCGCCTCCAGCATGTAGCCCTGCACCAGCTGATTCATCTCGGCGACAAACACCGGATTGTCGATGAGCAGGGTCACCTCGAAGTTGAGCCAGAGGCTGCGCCTGTCGAGGTTGACCGTGCCCACCAGGGCGAAGTCGTCGTCCACCAGCACGCTCTTGGTGTGCAACAATCCGGCATCGTAGCGATAGATCTCGACCCCGGCCTCGAGCAGCTCCTCCATGAAGGAGTTGCAGGCGTGGTTGGCCATCAGAGAATCGTTGCGTGCCGGCAACACCAGTTGCACCAGCACACCGCGGGCCGCCGCCGAGGAGAGCGCTGCCGCCAGCGGATCGTCAGGCACGAAATAGGGGGTGGTCAGTACCAGGTGGTGGCGCGCCTGATAGATGGCCAGCAGCAGGCTCTGCTGGATGCAGTCGCCGCCGACGAAGGGGCCTGAGGGAATGAGCTGGGCACGATAGTTGGTCTGGGGCCAGGCTTCGGGCTCGTGCTGCAGGCTGTCGAGCAGCCGCTCGCCGGTCTCCATCTCCCAATCCGAGACGAAGGTGGACCACATCAGCGGCACCACGGGCCCCTGCACCCGGATCATGATGTCGACCCACTGGCCGACCCCCGCATCCTGTTTGAAGAAGCGAGGATCCACCATGTTCATGGAGCCGGTGTAACCGACCTTGTCATCGATCACCACCAGCTTGCGGTGCATGCGCAAGTCCTGGCGCTGGAACGGGATACGCCAGGCACCGACCGGCAACACTTCCACCAGCTTGACCCCGGCCTTGCGCAGCCGCTTGGGCCAGGCCGAGCGGAAAAAGGCCTTGCTGCCGATGGAATCGAGCAGCACACGACAATCCACGCCGCGCGCCGCCACCTCGATCAGCGCCTCGCCCACCGCATCCGCGTGCCCGCCAGGGTGCCAGATGTAGAACTCCAGATAGCAGGATTGGGAAGAGTGGCGGATGTCGCGCACTATCTCCTGCAAGATGGCATCCGGCTTGTGCAACAGCGTCATCCGGTTGCCGGACAGCATGGGCATGGCCAGCCGCCCCTGGATGAGATCGTGCAGCGGCCGCGCCTTGCTGCCCACCTCGCAGCAGTGCTGGGGGAAGAGCCGAGCCAGCTGGCGGATCCAGATGGCGTAAGGCCGGTACATGGCCTGGGCCCGCTCGGCCCGCTTGCGGCCCAGCCTGATTTCGCCAAACAGCACGTAGAAGCCGACCCCGGCGAAGGGGATGGCATAGATGAGAGCCAGCCAGGCCAGTGACACCCCGATGGGACGCCGCTTCATCACCACCCGCAGCGACACCCCCGCCACTATCACGGTGTGGAAGAAGAGCAGCAACCAGCCGAGAAAGCGAGAAAATAGCAACTGAATGTCGTATTCCAGACCGTCGAGCAAGGCGACTCCTTGATGTCATGGTGAAATAGAGTGGGCAGACCCCACAGAGCCAGAATGGTATGCTGAAGAACAAACCCATTCTATCAGGTCGTTAGCATGATCCTGCAATCTATGCTGTTGAGTCTGGCCATGCTAGGTCAAGGCTCATATGACATCAATGAGCAACAGATAAATCAGTACCTGCAATCCCAGGTGCAAGTGGATAAACAGCTGGAGTTGCCCGGCATCATCAAGGCCCATGTTCAGCTCGAGCAGAGCGATGTCCAGATCGGCCGCCAGAGCCCGGACACCGCCAGGGTGTTTGGCAAGGGCAAGCTGAAGATAGCCCTGCCGGATCAGACCGAGTACGACGCGCTGCTGAACATGACCTATGAGGCCAGGCCACGCTACGACAAGGCCCAGAGCGCCCTGTTTCTCGACAACATGAAGCTGATTGACTACAAGCTGGAGCCGGCGGCGGCGGAGCAGAAGTTTGGTTTCATGCTGAGGATGCTGCTGCAGAGCATGGAGAAGCGGCTGGAGACCCAGCCGGTCTACAAGCTCGACGACAAGGATCCGAACCAGGCCTGGCTCAAGGACAATCTGCTGGGGCTGGAGCTGTCACCGGGCAAGATCCACCTGCTGACCAAGCCCCAGTGAGTCAGTTGTAAATCGTGGACGTCGCTTGACGCACCAGCAGCTCGATCTGGTAACCCTGTTCGCGCTGCTGGTCATAGAGGGTATGAAGGGGACCCTCCAGCTCGTGCAGGGGGAGATGGGCGAAGCCCGCCTTGAGATAGAACGGCTTTTCGAACGGCAACGCGTGGCAAACCACGGGTTTGTCCAGCAGATCGCTGCAGGCACGCTGCAGCAGGCGTGACCCCAGGCCCAGTGACTGATAATGGGGCAGCAGCCGGAAGCCGCACAGATGGTAGTAGTCCTGCTCGTCGCGCAAGCGCACGGCACCCACCAGCCAGTGGGCGTCGCGTACCACGAAGATCCGCTCGGCCAAGTCCGGCACATAGTGGGAAAATGTCGTCTCGTAATAGTCCCTGATCAGCGACAGATCCGCATCACAGTACTCTTCAAACCTGAGCTCCATCGCCTGCCTGCCTGTAGTACCCATTGCGCCCCTGGCCACCGAGGCCCTGCTTGACTCATCATCAGGCTCCATCAACAGATCAGACCAGAATGGAGCAACAGCAAGATAACATGCCTTTAACTTACAAAGAAGCCAATAGCCTGGTGGTTATCGACTGAGTTCGTCCTCAAATCTGAGCCAGGATCAGACAGGCTCAATGAGCCCGCCGATCCTACTCCCTTTACGGAACCATGCCACACACTAGATCACAAGGTACTGATCTAGAACAGAAAGCTATCAGTGTAAATTTTATTTAACATTTCTTGCCAATCTTGGCCCCTATAAAAAAGCTCCATTCGAATAGCAATTTGTGCTTTTCCGCCTAGGGTGAGTCCTGGACATAGACCTGGATAGAGCCCAGCGCTGCCGTTGCCCTGTGGGATCCCCTACACAGCACCTCATGCCAAGGAACAAGGAGAATGCCATGTTCAAGACGACGTCCCCCTTACTGATGTTGATGCTGCCTACCCTCGCCTGGGCCGGCGACATCCACACTCCCCTAGTCCCCGGCTCCTTCAGCCAGCAGCAGCTCGGGGCGATTGACACCGCCGAGGTGCCGCTGGACGAGGCCCACTTCGTCTATGGTGAGGCCGCCATGGCCTTCGATCTGCACGATTTCCTGCTGCAGCAGGCGCCGCATCTGCTGCCCAAGGAGGAGATCATCCTGCACTGGAGCGGCATCACCAGCCTCAATCCCCAGTTGCTGCTGGCCCTGATGGAGGCAAGCAGTCGACTCATCTCGGCGCCGTCGAAGCAGGCCATGGCGGTGCCCTTTGCCAATCTGGTCAAGGCGAAGGGATTTGATAACCAGCTGGAGCTGATGGCCCGCCAGTTGTCGGAGCGCTTCTATCAGGCCAGAACCCGGTTGCAGCAAGCCAAGCAAAGCCCCCTTCCCCGCGGCGATGCTCATCGGCTTGCCCTGGCCAGCCTGCTCGACAAGGCGGCGCAACAACAGCTGACCGAACAGTGGCAGACCCTGTTTGGCCCCGATGCACTGACCCGCTCAAAGGCATCGGTTGCCGATACGCCATCCCAACTGGCTACCGGCCAATTCCAGCTGCCCTGGCGGCAGGGATACAGCTGGAAGGTCAACGGCGCCCACTCACACAGTGGCTCCGGCTACCCTTACTCCTCCATCGACGTCTCCTACGACTGGCCGGGCTGGGGCGGTGCCACCTACACAGTCACCGCCGCCAACAGCGGCACCGTCACCGTCTTCTCCCGCTGCCAGCTCAGGATCACCGCCCCCAACGGCTGGGCCACCAACTACTACCACATGAGCGGCATCTCGGTGCGCAGCGGCGACTATGTGGCGGCGGACAGCCCCATCGGCACCTATGCCAGCAACCGCAACGATGCCCTGTGCGAGGGGGGCTCTTCCACCGGTCCGCACCTGCACTTCTCCCTGCTGCGTAACGGCGTCTATCAGTCCCTGCAAGGGGTGCGCCTGAGCAGCTACGGGATCAATGTCGGCACCAGCAACTACGACGACAACTGCAACCGTTTCTGGCTGCACAACTCGCGCAACAACCAACGCCTCTGCGCCTGGCAGCCGGTCTACAACAATGGCCTGGACTAGCCCTTCAAAGTGACAACAAAGACAGTAATACCGGGGCCTCGGCGGTTTTATGCAAGCCGTCACAACTCCTGATGATCCGCCTTGAATCTACTCACAAAACGACCACGCCGGGATTGCCGCCTGCAGAGGCCGATGTGAGGCTCTGGGTGCCCATTCGGGCACCCAAACAAGGACAGACAATAATGAAAAATACAGCGGGAATACTGGCGATCGCAGGCATGCTGATCGCCCCTCTGGCGCAAGCCGACGTCATACTGCACGCCTTCAACTGGAAATACAGCGAGGTCACCGCCAAGGCCGATCTCATCAAGGGGGCGGGCTACAAGCAGGTGCTGATCTCGCCGCCCCTCAAGTCCTCCGGCAACGAGTGGTGGGCCCGTTATCAGCCCCAGGATCTGCGGCTCGTCGACAACCCCCTCGGCAACAAGCAGGATCTCGAACAGCTGATCGCCGCCATGCAGGCCCGCGGCATCGCCGTCTATGCGGATGTGGTGCTCAACCACATGGCCAACGAGAGCTGGAAGCGCAGCGACCTCAACTACCCCGGTACTGAGTTGATAGGACAATACGCTACCAACCCAGATTACTACGGTAGACAACGACTGTTTGGCGACCTGGGGCAGAACTTGCTGTCGGCCTCGGACTTCCACCCAGAGGGCTGCATCACCGACTGGAGTGATCCCGGCCACGTCCAGTATTGGCGTCTGTGTGGCGGCGCCAGCGACAAGGGGCTACCGGATCTCGACCCCAACAACTGGGTGGTGAGCCAGCAGCAGGCCTATCTCAAGGCGCTCAAGGGGATGGGGATCAAGGGTTTCCGGGTCGATGCGGTCAAGCACATGAGCGATTACCAGATCAATGCCGTGTTCACCCCGGAGATCAAGCAGGGCATGCACGTGTTTGGGGAGGTGATCACCTCCGGGGGCGCCGGCAGCACGGATTACGAGCGCTTCCTCAAGCCTTATCTCGACAACAGCGGCCAGGGCGCCTATGACTTCCCGCTGTTCGCCTCCCTGCGCGGGGCGCTCGGCTATGGCGGCAGCATGAACCAGCTGGCGGATCCCGGCGCCTACGGTCAGGCCCTGCCGGGCAACCGGGCGGTCACCTTCGCCATCACCCACGATATTCCCACCAACGACGGTTTCCGCTACCAGATCCTGAGCCAGACCGACGAGAAGCTGGCCTATGCCTATCTGCTCGGCCGGGATGGCGGCTCGCCCCTGGTCTATTCGGATCACGGCGAGACCCAGGACAAGGACGGTCTGCGCTGGCAGGACTACTACCTGCGAAACGATCTCAAGGGGATGATCCGCTTCCACAACGCGGTGCAAGGGCAGCCCATGCAGCTCATCGGCAGCGGCGACTGCTTCGTGCTGTTCAAGCGGGGCAAGCTGGGGCTGGTTGGCGTCAACAAGTGTGACTACGAGCAGGAGTACTGGCTCGATACCGCCAAGTTCGAGCTGAACTGGTATCGCAACTACAAGGACGTGCTGGATCAAAACGCCGTCATCAATGTGCAGAGCCAGTGGGTGCGGGTCGCCATGCCGGCGCGCAGTGCCCGGCTCTGGTTGCAGGAATAAATCGGCAAGCTGCATGTGTGAGGCCGCCCGAGCGCGGCCTCCTCTTTTTGGCTTTTCTTCTGGCGCGCCTCACGGCGAGCTTGTTCTGCCCCGCCCCCGATGCTTTACTCAACGTGGCTAACGAGGCTTAAGGAGCAAGCCGTTGAAAGCATGGATCTTGCTGGGAGCCATTCCCTTGATTTCCCTCTCTGTCTGGGGCCAGATGCCGTCACCGGCCGAAGTGGTGATCCTGACGACGGAGACCCCCCCCACCATCACGGTGAAACCCGTGGTCACGGCGAAGCCGGAGCCCGCCACCGTCTCTGCCCCCGATCCCGCCCCTGAGCTGGCCAAGGCATCGGCTCCGGCGCCTCGCCAGATCCAGGTCTACAAGTCGGTGCAGAAGAACGGGGTCATCCGCTACTCCGACATGATGCCGGAGCAGGGCCACTACGAGCTCTTGCTGTTCAACGACTGCTACGCCTGCGACCCCGCCTCCAAGGTCAACTGGCGCACCACTGGCCTCTTCCTCTACGACTACGCCAGTACCATCAAGGCGGCGGCCAAGACCTACAGCGTGGATCCCGCCCTTATCCGGGCGCTGATCCACGCCGAATCCGCCTTCAACCCCCTCGCCGTATCCCGCAAGGGGGCCATGGGGCTGACCCAGTTGATGCCGGCCACCGCCCGCGAGCTCGGGGTCGGCAACGCCCTGCTGGCGGAGCAGAACATCTTCGGCGGGGTGAAATACCTGGCGGGTCTGCTCAAGCAGTACGACGGCAACATCTCCCTGGCCACCGCCGCCTACAACGCGGGCGCCGGCGCCGTGCAGAAACACGGCGGTATCCCGCCCTATGCGGAGACCCGCGCCTATGTGGAGCGAGTCAAGCTGCTGCACCAGCGCTACCGGGATATGCTGAACGCCCGCGGTTTGTAAGACAAAAGCACGGCGTCATCCCTTCCCATCCATCATGCGGAAACCCGCGCCTATGTGGTGCGAGTCAAACTGCTGCACCAGCGCTACCGGGATATGCTGAACGCCCGGGGCCTGTAAAGCATCAACATTCCCCCCGCGATCCCCGATACCGAGACCCGCCCCCATATGGTTCGGATGCCACTGCCGCACCGGCACCACAAGGCGCTGCCGAGCCGCCCGGAGTTTGTAAAACCCACAACCCCATAAAACAAAAAACACGCCCGAAGGCGTGTTCTAGAGCGGCATGTTGCGCGAGCTTATTTCTGCTCGGTCGCCACCAGGCGATAGGCCAGGGCACCCAGGATGCCGCCGACGATGGGGGCAACCCAGAACAGCCACAGCTGGCTGACGGCCCAGTCACCCACAAACAAGGCGACACCTGTGCTGCGCGCCGGGTTGACCGAGGTGTTGGTCACCGGAATGCTGATGAGGTGGATCAGGGTCAGGCATAGACCGATGGCGATCGGTGCGAAACCGGCCGGCGCGCGGCTGTCGGTGGCGCCCATGATCACGAACAGGAAGAAGCCCGTCATCACCACTTCACACACCAGGGCCGCCAGCAGGCTGTAACCACCCGGTGAATGCTCGCCATAGCCGTTGGAGGCAAAGCCGGCAGTCAGATCGAAGCCGGCCTGGCCACTGGCGATCACATAGAGCACGGCACCCGCCGCTATCCCGCCCAGCACCTGAGCCACTATGTAGGGCAGCACACCGGAGGCAGGGAAACGACCACCGGCCCACAGGCCCAGGGTCACGGCCGGGTTCAGGTGGCAACCTGAGATGTGGCCGATGGCGAAGGCCATGGTCAACACGGTCAGACCAAACGCCAGGGAAACCCCGAGCAGACCTATCCCCACATTCGGGAATGCCGCCGCCAGCACCGCACTGCCACAACCCCCCAGCACCAGCCAGAAGGTGCCCATAAACTCAGCTGCATATGGTTTCACGCTAATAATCTCCCATGATGATGAAATATGAGCCGGGGCTCATGCGGACACTGTCATTAAACAGGCGCCACATTATGGGAGTGTGAATCAAGAAGATGAAGTGAGCCTATTTTGTCTATGAAATGTGATTTACATCACAAGCCATTGATTAATTAAGTGAATCATCATTAGTGCGCGTTAGAAATCATGCTGAGCCCGCCCATCGTCTGCGACAGACTGCGGCGGGAGTGTGGTTTTTAGCAGCAGTGACTAAGCAGGTAGGGAGCGGTCACCCTATTTTTTGAAACCAGGACGACACTCATCGATAGCGACCACGGACAGAGCCGCTGGCCTGCCCCGCCATCCGGATCAGGCTCTGGCGGGTATGGAAGTGGCAGAGCGCCACCCCGAGGGCATCCGCCGCATCCGCCTGGGGCGTGGCCGACAGCTTGAGCAGATGAGTCACCATGTGTTGCACCTGCTCCTTGGCCGCCCCACCCGTGCCCACCACCGCCTGCTTGATCTGGGTCGCCGAGTATTCGCTGACCGGCAGCAGGGCGTTGACCGCCGCGACGATGGCGCTGCCCCTGGCCTGACCGAGCTTCAAAGCCGAATCGGCGTTGCGGGCCATGAACACCCGCTCGATGGCGAACTCGTCTGGCTTGAACTGGGTGATGATCTCGCTCACCCCGTCATACACCTGCTTGAGACGTGACGGCAGCTCGCCCAAGTCGGTGCGGATGCAGCCTGACCCCAGATACTGCGCCTTGCCGGAGACGATGCGGATAACGCCGTAGCCGGTGATCCTGGAACCCGGGTCTATCCCCAGAATAATGCTCATACCTGCTCCACCTGACCCACCTGAATGCGGCTCACGCTCTCATCGTCAGTGATCCGGGAACCGAGGTAGATGCCCAACATAATGTTCATAGACTCGCTGCTGTGTTCAACCCTGTGACTGCCGCCAAGATAGCAAACAAGCCAGCGCTTGGCTCGCACGGCGGCCCACTCCCCTGCCGACTGCGCAGGGATCCGTCATCCTATACAGTGCTCTGCCTATTCCTTCGCCATCCAGCCCGCGAGAACAAACTCGGCAGAGACTTGAGAAGCCTCACTCCCCCGCCAGGGCCACCAATCTCTCCGCCAAGTGATGGCTCTGCAGATAGCTCTCAATCAGCGCCCCATCGGCGCGGCCCGCCTCAATCTGCCCATACCAGTGATCGAGCATCGCAACGAAGCCCCGGCTCGCCAGCACCGGTTGCCAGTCGTCCGGTGCCAGAGCTTGCACAGTTTTGTCCCGCGCAAGGGTACCGCGGGTGCAGTTCTCGATATGCAGGGAGAGGTTGTCGCCATAGGCGTCGATGCGCTCCTCGGTGATGCCGGCGCTGCGGTTCATGCTGCCGCTCACCGCCGTCTGCCCGCTCTGCCAGGCGACGCTCACCCCGGCCAGCAGCTCAGGCTGCTGGCTATTTCGCCTCAGCACCGCATGAAGGTCTCCGCTCGGGGCGCCGCCATAGAAGCAGAGGCTGTCGAGCACATGGATACAGTCGTCGAACAGGAACTGGCGCGGCAACCCAGGCAGGGTGTGTCTGTGTTTCTGCCAATGGATCTCGGTAAGCGGCTCGGCACGAGCAGCCCCCATGGCGGGCAGATAGCGGCGGTTGAAGCCCACAAACAGCGGGCAATCCTTAGCGATGGCGAGATTGGCGAGTGCCTCCACCTCGGCGTAGCTAAAGCAGAGCGGCTTGTCGACGAAGGTAGGGATACCCGCTTGCAGGCATTGGCGGGCCAGCGCGAAGTGCACAGCTGTGGCGGCGTGGATCATCACGGCGTCCGGGCGACTCGCCAGCAGCGCATCCACCTCGGTAAAGCACTCGGCAATGCGATACTGGCGGGCCAGTTTGCCGAGCACCTCTGGGCTGCGGGTACAGAGCAGCGGAGTGACTCGTTCGTCGCTCGCGAGCAGCGGCAGATAGGCCTTCTGGGCGATATCACCGAGGCCAATCAGGGCAATGCGCATGGGAACTCCTTGTGATGGATGGAATGCAGACAGAGTAATATCCGGCGCTTTCTATTCGGGTTCTTTCGCCAGTTCCTTGGCCTGCTCTCTGACATCGAGCCACTTGCCCACTCTGGCCCCCAGCTCGGAGCTCACCATGGCGCTGACCACAGCCCAGAGCAGCTGGTTGAAATCAAAGCTTGCCTGCTTCTCAAACAGCAGGGGCACCATGAGGTTGAAGGCAATGATCCCGAGCACCAGCCCGAGCCCGCTGCCAATCTTCTCTCTTCTGGATCTGACCTTAACCGCCATCTATCTCTCCCAATGCAGATAAGCCTGCTGAAGTGTTCGTGAAGAATTAACAAGAGAGGCAAGCATGCGGCCGCTCTCCTTATCGATATTATCCGGCAGCACAAGATAGCAATGCCGCCACTATTCGACAGCCCCTCTCGATAATTAATTCACCAACTGCGATTAATGCCATGTTTTATCCTGTTTATGCATGTTTTTTCGCCAACGAATCACGATAATGACGCCAGATGCCACCTCCTGTTCTCCATCTTGCCGTGCCGCGACCCAATAGGGCACAACGGAGATCTCCCCTCACAAACAGCCTGACAGCCACTCGCCTCCTTTATCACCGATAAAGAAGCAATTTGGCAAAATTATTTAAAAAACGATGTTTTTCTGATGCTTGCATCACTTTTGCGCTCGCTTGATCAGCCTCGTTTGGCTTATCATTGCCACTCGATACCTATTCAATGACATGGGCGATTGCCTTTGCTGACAAATAGGGCAAACAGGAAGCCTGTTATTTACGAGAATGAGAGCGTTGTGGGCTGATATTCAAAAAACTCACCACTAATGCCTTTTGTGTCAATAATCGTCGATTATTTTACCGCGTATTGAGAGATCACTTTCTCTGCGCATTTTTTGCATGCCTGAATCTCGGCATTAAATAAGAATGGCAAGGAATAGCTATGGATAAATCGTTTCGTCTTGCGCCCCTCAGCTGTGTATTGATTGCTGCCGTTGGCTGCAGCTCTCATCAGATGCAGAGTTTCAAATCGACGGTCAATGACATCGGCAAAGATTATGGTATGCCCGTTCTCTGTGGCGCAGGCATGATCGCAGGGGGGGCCGCAGGTTACGCTCTTAACGGGGAAAAAGGGGCCGTCGCAGGGCTGGCCATCGGCGGCGTACTGGGCTGTGCGGCAGGCTATGTGTGGCAATCCCGGCTGCAAGAGCTTGACCGTATCGCGAAGGAAGAGAATCTCAAGATCACCACAGAGCAGCTGACCCTTGCCGAACCCGCGGTCGCGACCAATGTGCCCCAGAATGCGGGGCTGGTTGCCCAGATACCCGATTCGGGCATGTTCGCCATTGGTTCTGACCAGCTGACGGAAAGCGGTCAACGGGTGGTGACCAAACTGGCTCAGGTGTATGCCAATCCCCCCGCCGCCACTCAAACCGAGGCATCCACTGAGCGTCAAGAGCGCCGTATCCTCCTCGTCGGTCATAGCGATGCGACCGGCCCTGCAGAATTCAACCTGAAACTGTCCGAGCAACGGGCCAGGGCTGTCGGCAAGGTCCTGGTGAAAGCGGGAATCCCGGCCAGCTCCATTTATTACCAAGGAGCGGGCTCTTCACGCCCCATCGCAGACAACAGTGACCCCTTGCTGCGCGGTCAGAATCGCCGGGTCGAGATCGTTGAACTCGCCAACGAGCAGGCCCTGGTGATGCGGGCTCAGTCCGAAGAGGGCAACACCAGATATCTGCGTTATGGCGCGTCCGATACCGCCAAGCCTCGTGTGACAGCGGCCACACCCGCGACTCAGTCTGCAAGCAGTTCCAGCAAGGTGGCGGCCAGGTCGCAAACCGCCCCTCGTCAAGCCACAGCCAAACAGAGCGCACCTGACAGCAACACGGCCAAGGCTGCGCCCAACGCCAAGGCAGCGGTGGATTTTGGCGGCGCACCTGTCAATACCTACCAGTGGAACATGGCCCAGAACATCAAGCCCAAGGCGAGCGGCTTTGCGCTGATCAGCAGCGCCTACGCGAGCGACATGCCGATGTCGAGCTGTGAAGCGGATAAGCCGCGCAGTGCGGGCCAGGTGCTGAGCATGGCAGACGACCAACCGCTCCCACGCCATGCCACCAAGGAGTACATGCCCGGCTACAACAACCGCGTCTGGGCCAATACCGTCAACGGCCACCTGGTGACCGTCTCTCCGGTTTCCATCCTGCGGGATAACGCCAAGGTCGATCGCCAGCCGATCCTGCAGGTGGTTCAGGGTTACAAGTCCTCAAGCCAGAAGAAGGCCCAATCCCTCAAGGCGGTGGCCAACACCTACGAGGGCGAGAGTGAAGTGCTTTACCGCGTCTTCACCAGCGACCCCAAGGCGCCCGTCTCCTGCATGGATCTCGTGTTCAGTAAAGGCAACGCCAAGGTAAGCCAGGGAGCCCTGTTCTATCCGGCAGGTTCCGAGGCTTATGTGGCTTCCTACATGCCCATTCCCGCCACCCATTCCAAATAAGAAAACGGAGAAACTTAGTGGAAGACTTTTCTTTGGCAGCGCTCAAAGCGCTGATCCTCGCCAACCAGATGCTGACCGTTGGCATTATTTCATTCCTCATCAGCGCCGTTGTTGTGTGGCGGCATTGGGAGAATGTCTCCTACTTCCTGATCCGGGTATGGCACAGCCTGCCTCTGATCGGCACTGTGGCTCGCCTCGCACGCAAGCCCGCCTCGGTCGATGGTGATGGCTGGATCAACCATGAAGTGACCCTGTCGAATGTGTACTACCGCGAGTACAAGAAACACCTGAAGGGGCCGGATGCCTACAATGCCTCCCTCGACTACCTGGCCAAGGCAGGAGAGGCAGGTCGCTCCCCGCGCCCGGCATGGGTGCTTGCCCTGGTGCTGGTGCTGGTGCTGGTCGAGGCAATGGGGTTTGCCTACGTGCTCGCAGGCTGGATGAACATGGATGCGTCAACCAATGACCGTCACCTGTTGGCAGCCGCGACGGCTCTGTTGCTCGCCGTCGCATCCGCATTCCTGGCTGAAGTTGCGGGGCACTCCCTGCATCACAACAGCCTGATCGCCCGAGCACGCCACTGGTGGCAAGGGGAAGAGCCTTCCAAACGTTCTCGTACCCTCAAGGCAAACAAAGCCATCAATCTGGAAGACTCCTTCTCGGACTCTGACAAACCCGACTATGAACAGCTGCTGGCACGCCTGAAAGATGTGAACTCGGGTGTTACCCGCAAGTTTGTCTGGCTGATTGTCTGTGCTTCGTTTGTTGCCTGCATGGCCGTTGGTGCCTTCGTGGTGCGTTCAGCCACCCTCGACAGCATAGAGACCGAGATGGTGAACAACATGCGTGCAGAAACAACGGCGCAGAGTGACAGCAGCATGGCGTCGCCCTTTGATCTGCCGGAGGAGTCCCAGGCTATCAACAGCGAGGCGGAAGAGGCCACCATAGACGACAAGATGCAGGCCATCCGTGAGGCCAGCCTGACCACCTACGTCATGCTGTCGCTGATCTACATCGCCATTCAGGGGATCAGCATCTGGCTTGCCAGCAAGTACCACTTTGCAGGCACTCATTCTAAAACAGCCTGGCGTCTCACTCACGAATACGCGACCGCCGAGGAGATGCTGGACGCCATGGACCAGCAACGCACCGCCATTGCCAGTCATGCAGATGACAAGCTCCGCCGCTTGCAGACCCTGTTGTCGAGCCGTGACCATACCAACTCAGGTGTGCTGGGTGCGCTGGAAGGGGAAAAGTCCGCCCATCGTAACTTCCTGGCCTTTATCGAGTACAAGGCGGGCACGGTGCCACCCAAGCCTGCCCCTCAGGCAGCACCTCAGACAACACAGACTGCGCAAGCCGAGCCGGCAGTTACTCAGGTAGTTGCTCAGGCAGAGGCGGCGCTCCCGTCCACCACAGATGCCCCTGGCCAGACAGGCACTGTCGTCAAGGCCGCCGATTTCCATGATGTCACTGGCCTGCCCGAAGAGAGCCTGGCCGCGGCCAGCCGCGCACTGGGGGTGGATGAAGCGCAGTTGCGTGATATCCGTGAACAGCAGATGGCCCTCAAGACCCTGGGCCTCTTCCCCACCAAGCAGAGTGCCTAATTGTGAAGATCACCCAGGTATTACTACTGGCGTTAACGCTGCCTTGCGCAGCGTTGGCCGCCGACCGTAACGACATACAGAGCTGCTATGAGCGCAATGGCCTGACAGACATCAAGCCTGCGGGCACAGGTCGCGAGCTGGTAGTCATCATCGATCAGACCATTCCGATGCCCGACGATCTGCAACGCAGCAGCTGGGGCCAGATCGAACGGTTCGTGCAGGCCGGTGATCGCGTCAAGCTCTATACCTTCTCCGCCTTCTTGCCTGGCGAATACCTTCGCCTGGCCTACGCGGGGCAACTGGATATGCCGCTGAACGGAGAGATCCGGGACGATGTCAACATGCGCAAATTGCGCAGTCTGGACACCTGCCTGGCGACACAGACCAAGGTCTTTCGTAACGGCTTTGGCAAACAGTTCGTGAAAGCGCTGCGTGATGCCCGCCAGGACATCCCCAAGAGCGAGATCATGAGCTCGCTGCGAAAGGTGGGCGAGGATATGAAGGCCGAGCAAGGCGTCAGCGATCGGGTCGTGTTCCTTATTTCGGACATGCTGGAACACTCCGATTACACCAGCTTCTATGCCACCAACAAGATCAAGCAGCTCAATGTCGGTGACGAGCTCAAGCAGGCCAAGAGCAAGGGACTGTTTGCCGATCTGCAAGGCGCTCGCGTCTATGTTACGGGGGCCGGACTGGTTACCGACGCGGTGAAACACGCCTATCGTTCCGGCAAGACCATGGATGCCCTCGGTGACTTCTGGTCACAGTACTTCGAGCACTCCCATGCCAGCCTGGTGAACTTCGGTGCCCCCAGCCTGAGCACAGATTTGCAGTAACCGTCACATCCACAGGTAGAGCCTTGTGCTTCAACCCCATAACACAAGGGCGACCATCTGGTCGCCCTTGTTATTTCTATCGCTTTGCTAATCAGCAAATGTCACCGCGCCGATCGCTTGGCACCATTGCCTTTTGCGGCAGGCTTGCCGCCCTGGGCCGCCGGCTTGGCGGTGCCAGCGCGGCTGGGGGCCTTGCCATTTTGGGCGGATTTGCCCTGACCAGCACCTTGGGCTGAGGGTTTGCCGCTGGCACCCGTTCCTTTACCAAACTGGCTACCGACCGGCTTGCCATTGCCAGTCTTGGCGCCGGCATGGCCGCCCTTGTTGGCTGGAGCTTCGCTACGAGCCCCCTTATTGCCTTGCGGTGCGGCAGCCGAGGCGCCCTGTGCGGCTCCCTTACCGGCAGTAGAAGCCTTACCACCAGCAGCCTTGCCAGCTCCATTCCCACGCTGATGGGTGATGGCGCTATGGCGGGTCAACGCGGGCTTGAGGCCCTTGTTGCGGCTGCGCTCGGCCTTGGCCTCGCCGCGCCCTTCCGGCGGCACCAGGCAGTCGGGGCCGTTGCCGATAAGGTGGCCCTTGCCCATCTCCTGCAGCGCTTCGCGGATCATGGGCCAGCCGGCCGGATCGTGGTAGCGCAGCAGCGCCTTGTGCAGGCGACGACGACGCTCACCCTTGACCACAAACACGTCCCCGCCCTGGCGGCTCACCTTGTTGAGGGGGTTTTTCTCGGTGTAATACATGGTGGTGGCGTTCGCGAGGGGCGACGGGTAGAAGTTCTGCACCTGATCGAGCTTGAAGCGGTTGGATTTGATCCAGAGCGCCATGTTCACCATGTCCTCATCGGTCGTGCCCGGGTGGGCCGAGATGAAGTAGGGGATCAGGTACTGCTGCTTGCCCGCCTCTTTGGAATACTTGTCGAACAGCTCCTTGAAGCTGTGGTAGCTGCCCATGCCCGGCTTCATCATCTTGGAGAGCGGGCCTTCTTCCGTGTGCTCCGGCGCAATCTTGAGGTAGCCGCCGACGTGGTACTTGGCCAGCTCCTTGATGTAGCGCGGATCTTCCACCGCGATGTCGTAGCGCACCCCGGAGGCGATCAAAATCTTCTTGATGCCCTTCACATCCCGTGCCTTGCGATAGAGGTCGATGGTCGGGGTATGGTCGGTGTCCATGTGCGGGCAGATGGTCGGCCAGACGCAGGAGGCGCGGCGGCAGGTCTGCTCGGCCTTGGGGCTCTTGCAACGCAGCTTGTACATGTTGGCGGTGGGGCCGCCGAGATCCGAGATGACGCCGGTGAAGCCCGGCACCTTGTCGCGGATCTCTTCGATTTCTTTGATGATCGACTCTTCCGAGCGGCTCTGGATGATGCGCCCCTCGTGCTCGGTGATGGAGCAGAAGGAGCAGCCGCCGAAGCAGCCACGCATGATGTTGACCGAGGTCTTGATCATCTCGTAGGCCGGGATCTTCTCGTTGCCATAGGCCGGGTGCGGCACCCGCTGGTACGGCAGGCCGAACACGCCATCCATCTCGTCGGTCTCGAGCGGGAAGGCGGGCGGGTTGACCCAGATGATGCGATCGCCGTGGGCCTGGGAGAGCGCACGGGCGCAGCCGGGGTTGGTCTCGTGGTGCAGGATGCGGGACGCATGGGCGTAGAGCACCTTGTCCTCTTTCACCCGCTCGAATGCCGGCAGCTTCACATAGGTTTTCTCCCATGGCTTCTGCTTGGGCGGCTGCACCAGCACGGGCTTGGCCTCCTGCTCCACCGGCGCCGTGCCCTCGTCATCCGAGCAAGGTGCCCCTTCCATGTAGGGGTTCATGATGGGATCGATGCGGCCGATCTGATCCAGCTTGCTGGAATCCACCCCGCGCCACTCCGGCAGCGGCTCCTTGCGGATCACCGCGGTGCCGCGGATGTCCTGCATGGTCTCGATGGTCTCGCCATTGGCAATTCGGTGCGCCACCTCGATCAGCGGCCGCTCGGCGTTGCCGTAGATGAGGATGTCGGCCTTGGCGTCGATCAGGATGGAACGGCGTATGGTCTCGGACCAGTAGTCGTAGTGGGCGATACGGCGCAGGGACGCCTCTATGCCGCCGATCACCACCGGGACCTCCTTGAAGGCCTCCTTGCAACGCTGGGTGTAGACCAGGGTGGCTCTGTCCGGGCGCTTGCCGCCCACATCCCCCGGGGTGTAGGCGTCGTCGTGGCGCAGCTTCTTGTCGGAGGTGTAGCGGTTGATCATGGAGTCCATGTTGCCCGCGGTCACCCCGTAGAAGAGGTTCGGCTTGCCCAGGCGCATGAAGTCATCCTTCGAGGACCAGTCCGGCTGGGCGATGATGCCGACCCGAAAGCCCTGGGATTCCAGCATGCGGCCGATGACCGCCATGCCGAAACTCGGGTGATCCACATAGGCGTCGCCGGTCACCAGCACTATGTCGCAGCTGTCCCAGCCGAGCTTGTCCATCTCCTTGCGGGACATGGGCAAGAAGGGCGCCGTGCCGTAGCACTCGGCCCAGTAGCGGGGATAGGAGAAGAGAGGGGTAACCGGCTGCATTTTGAACACCTGGAACAATTCGGGTCGCGCATTATACCGGCAGAGCAGAGCGGGGGCGATGGCTTTTTGCCCCCACAAAACACGAGGAGAAGGCGCCTCAGAACCTGTTCACGATCTGTCACGAGAGGTTGTCAGCAAGGTAAAGAGCAGCGCAGGAACCGGAGTGTATATGGATACATAAGGATTCCGAGCAGCACATGAGCCTTGATTACAGCCTCGCAGCAAGATCGTGGACAGGTTCTCAGATCAACTGGCGAGCCAGCATGAACCTGTGCTGGTGGCGCAGCAGCAGTTGCTGCGCGCCGAGCAGGCACCAGATCAGCGCCGGGATCAGGAACACGGGATGGGTGGCAAGCCGCAACATCAGCACGCCGAGCAGGATCAGGGCGAAGGGGCGACCCTCGTAAACCCATTGCGGCCAGTCCCGTTGATGGGGCTGACGCTGCTTGTCGAGGCGACGATAGGCGCCGCGTTTGAACCAGACCAGGGAGCCGGCCAGATAGAGGATGACCCCGGCCAGCAGCAGCGCGGGATGCCCGGCGAACCCCAGCAACAAAAGACCGCCACCCAGATAGACGAAGGGCAGCGGTTCATAGATGGCGGATGGCAACATGGTGGATGGCCTCAGATGTGAACTGGTCACATAGTAACCACGGCATCATCGTCAGCCATCCTCTTTTGCGTCCCCTCTCCCAGATGGGGGGAGAGTATCAGGCGGCCGGCTTGTCCCTCGTGTTCGGGGTTGCCTCCGACGCCGGGGGAACGCTTGCCACATCGCCGACCAGCGCCTCCTCCACCAGCCGATCCCGAACCCCCGTCATGCCCGCCTTCCTGGCCAGCAGGTGATAGATGGCGGGCACCATCAGCAGGGTCACCAGGGTCGCCAGGGACAGACCGAAGAACACCACAGTCCCCACGGCCATCCGGCTCTCGTAGCCGGCCCCCATGGAGATCATCAGCGGCACGGCGCCTATGATGGCGGTCAGGGAGGTCATCAGTATGGGGCGCAGGCGGCGCACCGAGGCGGCGATGATTGCCTCCTCGAACCCCTCCCCGCGCTGGCGCAGCTGGTTGATGAACTCCACTATCAGGATGCCGTTCTTGGTCACCATGCCGATCAGCATGATCATGCCGATCTGGCTGTAGATGCTGAGCTCCTGCCCCGTCAGCCACAAGCCCAGCAGGCCGCCGAAGATGCCGAGCGGTACCGTCACCATCACCACGGTCGGGGTCAGCAGGCTCTCGAACTGTGCCACCAGCACCAGATAGACCACCAGCAGGGCGAGGCCGAACACCAGCGCCATCTCCCCCTGATTGTCGCGATAGTCCTTGGAGTCGCCGGCGTAGTCCACCGTCATGCCGGCGGGCAGATGGGCACTGGCCCAGCCGTCGAGGAAGTCCAGCGCCTCCCCCAGGGTGTGGCCGGGGGCCACGTCCGCGGTGAGGGCAATGGCCTTCTGGCGCTGGTAGTGATTGAGTCGCTGCGGGCTCGCCACCTGCTTGACGGTGGCCAGGGTCGACAGGCTCACCATCTCGCCGCTGGCGGCCTTCAAGTAAATGCGGCTCACATCCGAGATACCGTTGAAGTCGCTCTGATTGGCGCGCAGGTAGACGTCATACTCCTCCCCCCTGTCCACATAGGTAGTCTGGCTGACGCCGCCGAGCAGCGCCTGCAAGGAGCTCGCCACAGTCGAGACGGGGATGCCGAGCTGGCTGGCCCTGTCTCTCTCTATGGTCACCTGCAGCTCGGGGGTCTTCTCGGCGTAGTCCAGATCCGGCGCCAGCATCAGGCCGCTCTGGCTCGCCGCCTGTTGCAGGGCCAACCCCTGCTGATAGATCTCGGCATAATCCGAGCCTTGCAGCACGAACTGCACGGCAGCGGTGGAGCCGCCCCTGAACCCCGGCTGGAAGGTGCGGATCATCACGTCCGGAATGCCGGCGAGACGACCGCTTAAACTACGGCCAAATTCGGTGGCGGTCTCGTCCCGGGCGGCCCAGTCGGTGAGCTGGATGATAGCCATCCCGGTCTGATCACCGCCGCGCCCGAAGGCCGGGGTGCTGAAGCTCATGGCCTGCACCACCCCCTGGCCGAGCAGCGGCATGATGGCGGCCTCCACCTGCTGCATGTTGCGCTTCATGCGCTCTATGCTGGTGCCCTCGGCCCCCTTCACGAACACATAGAGCACGCCCCGATCCTCGGTGGGCATCAGGCTAGCCGGCAGCTTGCCAAACAGGGCGCCGATGCCGCCGAGGCAGAGCAGCAACACCAGCGGCGTCCAGGCGCTGCGGCGCAGCACCCAGCCCAGCAGGTGCCGGTAGTGCTTTTCAACCCAGCCGAGGCCCTTGTCCAGATTGGCGGTCAGGGCATTGGGCTTGTCGACGGCGCGCATCAGCCAGGAGCCCATGGCCGGGGTCAGGGTCAGGGCCACCAGGGCGGAGAAGAGCACCGCCAAGGAGAGCAGGATCGCAAACTCGGTGAAGAGCCGGCCCACCATGCCCTCCATGAAGGCGATGGGTACGAATACCATCACCAGCACGGCGGTGGTCGCTATCACCGCGAAGCCCACCTCCCGGGTGCCGTGCCAGGCCGCCAGCAGCGGGGGTTCGCCGCGCTGCAGGTGGTGGTGGATGTTCTCCACCACCACGATGGCGTCATCCACCACCAGGCCGATGGCGAGGATCAACGCCAACAGGGTGATGAGGTTGATGGAGAAGCCGAGATACCAGGCGCCGATAAAGGCCGACACCAGGGACACCGGCACCGTGATGGCCGGGATGAGCGTGGTGCGCGCCTGCCCCAGGAACAGGTAGAGCACGGCCACCACCAACAGGGCGCAGATGGCGAGGGTCTCGTAGACCTCGTGGATCGCCTGCTTGATAAAGATGGTGGAGTCATAATCCACTTCCAGACTCGCACCTTCTGGCAGAAAACGCTGCATTTCGGCCATCTTCTGCTCGATCCCCTGGGCCACCGCCAGCGGGTTGGCGGTGGACTGGGCGACTATGCCTATCCCCAAACTCTCGCGGCCGTTGCGCTGGTAGGCGCTGTCTTCGTTCTTGGCCCCCACCTCAACATCGGCGATGTCCGCCAGATAGATGCTCTGACCGTTGGCGGCGGTCGTCACCGGCAGGGAGCGGAAGTCCTCGGCGCTGCGATAGAGACGGGCGATCTGCACCGCCATGGTCATGCTGTTGTTGCGGATCTCCCCCCCCGGCAGCTCGATGTTCTCCCGCTTGAGGGCCTCCTGCACGTCCGATACCGTAATGCCGCGGGCCGCCATGTCGGCGGGGCGCAGCCGCACATACATCACCCGGGTCAGATCGCCGGACAGGGACACCTCGCTCACCCCGTCCACCAGGCTCAGGGGATCGACCAGGATCCGGTTCGCATAGTCGGTCAGGGCCGTGCGGTCCATCTGGGTGCTGCTGAAGTTCAGCCAGATCGCCACATCGCCGCTGCCGTTGTCCTTGGTGACCATGGGCTCATCCACCTCGTCCGGCAGCTTGGGCCGGGCGCGGGAGATGGCGTCGCGCACGTCCGAGGTGCCCTCCACCATGTTCCAGCCGAGTTTGAACTCCACCGTGATGGAGGAGCGCCCCTTGCGGGTCACCGAGTTGATGTTCTTGATGCCGCTGATGCCGGAGAGCTGATCCTCGATGGGCTTGGTGACCTGGCTCTCCATGACCTCGGGGGCGGCCCCGTCATAGGTGGTGGTGATGGAGACGGACGGGGTCTGCACGTCCGGCATCTCCCGCACCGTCAACTTGCTGAAGGCCACCAGACCGAACACGGTCAGCAGGGCGCTGATCACCACCGCCACCAGCGGGCGGCGTACTGACATATCGGAGAGCCACATCAGCCTTTCACCTCAGCCAGATCGTGCACCAGGGCACCGTCACGCAGGTTGACCAGCCCCTCGACCGCGATGCGATCGCCGACGCTCAGCCCCTTGAGTACCCAGACCTCTTCCCCATGGGTATCGCCGAGCTCCACCGGGATGCGTTTCACCCGGCCGTCCGGCTCCAGGCGATAGACGAAGCGCTGCTCACCGGCGTATTCCACCGACTGGGCGGGGATCAGGGTCATCTTCTGGGCCGGCAAGGAGAGATCCACGTTCATCAGCATGCCGGGCCGCAGCTGGCCGCTGGGATTGGGGATGATGACCCGGGCCTTGATGTTCTGGGTCTCGTTGGAGATCCGGCTGTCCAGCGTCTCCAGCACCCCGGAGAAGGATTGATCCGGCCAGGCCGAGCTGGTCGCCGTCACCGCCATGCCGGGTTTGAGCAGGGAGAGGTAGCGCTCGGGCACCGCCAGATCGAGCCGCAGCTTGGCCAGCTCGTCCAGATGCAGCAGCACGTCGCCGCTGTTGACCAGGGCGCCTTCGCTGAGATCGATGAGGCTGACGGTGCCGTCGAAAGGCGCCTGCAGGGTGCGCAGGGAGAGCTCGTAGCGGGCCGCATCGGCGCGAGCCTGGGCCTGGGCCACCGTGGCCTCCTGCCCTTCCAGCTCGGAGTTGGTGATGGCGCCGCGCGCCACCAGTTTGCGCATGTCCCGCAGCTTGCGGTTCTCGTCACGCACGCTGGCGCTCTGTTCGGCGAGCTCCGCCTGCTGCTTGCCCGCGTCCAGGGCAATCAGGGTCTGGCCTGCTTTGACCTGCTGACCGGAGCGCACCGCGATGTTGACGATGCGGCCCGTCACCTCGGGGCTCACCACCACGGAGCGATTGGCCGCCAGCTTGCTGACCAGCTTGATCGAGGGCTCGGCCAGGCTCTGCCTGACCGTTTCGGCCCTGATATTCACTTGTTTTGGCTGGGGTTTGTCGGCCGGTTCGGCCTGCCGGAGAGTCCAGGCTCCCGCCGCCAGCAGCAGGAGAACGGGAAGGAGCCACAGCCATATGCGCATTTTCATCAAACAATCCATGCAATAGAGAGAAAAGAGGGAGACTTCATCAATGATGACACCATGTTACCCCCTGACTATGCCGCGACTATGTATAAATGTGACAAATCGTAACAGCGGGGACGAGGGAGCCGCAAAAAGCAGATCCCGCTGAGACGATGCCCGTTTTCTGCCTTACACTGATGAGCCGCAAATCAGTAACAACCTCGGAACCCTATGCCCCGACTGTTCCATGCCTTCGCCAAGTACCGTCTGCAGTGGCTGCTGCTGGGTCTGAGCATCTTTCTGTTATTCCTCGCCCTGCAGCACTCCTTTCGCCAGATCACCGAGTTGAACAAGCGTGACACCATAGGCACGGCAGCGGAGCTGAGATCCCAGTATCAGCAGATAGATACCTTGCTCGAGGCCATGCGTGGCCAGGCCGAGGAGCGGCTGCGCAGCAACCCCCAGACGGCCCTGACCCACCAGCTCTACCGCGCCCTGCGGGTCGATCCGGTGCTGGGCATGGCTCTGGACAGGGTGCCCGTCGACCTGCCTCCCGGCCTGGTCGGCAACCTGACCGGCCAGGGGCCGCTGCCGGCGCCGGGCAGCGAGCGGGAAAGCACCATCCACCTGGCGCTCAGCCTCTCTCCCCTGCTCTCGACCGCCGCCCAGCTGCTCTCCAAGGACGTGGCCTGGCTCTATTTCACCGGGGTGGATCACTTCATCTACCTCTATCCCTGGGTGCCTTCCCGCCAGTTTCGTTTCGACGCCACTATTTACCAGAAGTCCTACTGGCTGGATGCCCTGGCCCAGCCCCCCCACAGCCGGCACGCCGCCCTGTCGCGTCCCTATCAGGATTTCGCCGGACAGGGCCAGATGATCACCCTGTCCCAACCCATCTTCCACGCCCGAAAAGTGGTGGGGGTGCTCAGCATCGATATCTTGCTCAGCCATCTCGAGCAAGCCCTGCATAAACCCGCCCCCCAGACGGGCACTCTGTTTTTGGCCAATGCACACCAGCAGATCCTGGCGCGCAGCCAGCCCGGTACGGCACCGCCCCTGCTCCTTGGCGAGCAGCAGGATGAATATCACTGGCAGCAAGGCGCCTTCCAGCTGGTCCATGCCATCCCCGGCACCCCGTTGACCCTGATCCACCGCATTCCGCTGATCTCCCTGCTGGAGGCGCTGTTCTGGCAGTCGGTGACCGCCCTGCTCACCCTGTTTTGTCTGGCCGTGGCGATCATCTCCAGCCTGCGATCCCGCCGGCTCAATCGCCGGTTGAACTATCTGTCCCAACACGATGCGCTCACCGGCGCCTTCAATCGCCACCATTTCGATGCGTTCGAACACCGGCATGCCAGGGCGGGTTCCCACCACATCGGCGCCATCATGTTCGACTGCGATCACTTCAAGCGAGTCAACGATACCTTCGGTCACGGGGTCGGTGATCAGGTGCTGATCCAGCTGGTGCGGCTCTGCCAGCCGTTGCAGGTGCGGGGCAATACCCTGATCCGCTGGGGAGGAGAGGAGTTCCTGCTGCTGGTGGTCGGCAAGACCACCCCCCTCGACCAGCTGGCCGAGCAGCTGCGGGTGAGCATAGAGCAGCACGCCTGGTCCGACATCGCGGCCGATCTGCGGGTCACCGTCAGCCTGGGTTATTGCCGCCAGCATCCGGGCATCCGGTTGCAAGAGGCCATTCGCCGGGCAGATGCCGCCCTCTATAAGGCCAAGGCCAACGGCCGCAATCGCAGCGAAGGCTGGCAAGATGACGCGGAGGGGAACCAGGAGTAAGCTGGAACCCTCATTCACATCAGGAGACGCACAGTGGCACGAAAACCCCGCCTGGGACTGGCTCTGGGCAGCGGTGCTGCCCGAGGCTGGGCGCACATAGGCATCATACGGGCACTGGAACAACTCGGTGTCAAACCGGATCTGGTGGCCGGTTGCTCCATCGGCAGCTTCGTGGGCGCGGCCTATGCGGCCGGTGAACTGGACAAGCTGGAATCCTGGGTGCGAGGCTTCAGCCGCTTGCAGGTGATGGGATTGCTCGATCCCGCACTCTCCGGCGGCCTGTTTCGGGGCGACAAGGTATTTGGCATCGCCGCCAGTCACCTCGGCGATCCCCCCATCGAGAGCCTGCCGCTGCCCTTCGCCTGCGTCGCCACCGAGCTCAACACCGGGCGCGAGATCTGGTTGCAAGAGGGGCCGCTGCGCCAGTGTGTGCGCGCCTCCTGCGGCATGCCCGGCATCCTGACCCCCACCCGCATCGACGAGCAGTGGCTGGTGGACGGGGCCGTGGTCAACCCGGTGCCCATCTCTCTGGCCCGTGCCATGGGGGCCGAGGTGGTGATCGCCGTCAACCTCAACGCCGACATGCACCAGCCTTGGGCCGATGACTCGGACGAGCCGGCCCAGGGCGGCCTGCTCAGCCAGTGGCTGAACCGGGGCGAGCGCGAGCCCAGCACCCCCGGCATGTGGAGCGTGATGACCGGCTCCATCAATATCATGCAGGAGCGGATCACCCGCGCCCGGATGGCCGGGGATCCCCCCGAAATCCAGTTCTGCCCCCGTCTTGGCAGCTTCTCCATCATGGATTTCCACCGGGCGGCGGACGCCATCGACGAGGGCCAGGCGTGCGTCGAGCGCAACATGGAGCAACTCAAGGAAGAGCTGTCCCGGCTCCGGCTGATCTGACGTCATGCTGTAAACAAAAAGAGCGCCATCAGGCGCTCTTTTTTATTCGGAGTGCGAACTGTCAGAACAGCCCCAGCCCCTTGAGCATCACCACCAGGATCAGCAGCGGCGACACGTAGCGGATGATGAAGAACAGCGGCTTGAGGATCCTGAGTTCCAGCTTGCCGCCATTGGTCAAGGCCGATTCCATGCGCTCATAGCCCCAGACCCAGCCGACAAACAGGCACAGCAGAATGCCGCCCAGCGGCATCAGCACGTTGGAGGAGACGAAGTCGAACAGATCGAAGAAGGTCTTGCCGGCGATCTGCACGTCCGCCAGCGTGCTGTTGGAGAGCGCACAGGTCGAGCCGACCGCGCCCAGCACCAGCAGGTTGATGAGGGTCGCCTTGGCGCGGCTCATGTGGAAGCGCTCGGAGAGTACCGAGACCGGCACTTCCAGGATGGAGAGCATGGCCCCGGTCGCTGCGATGGCGGAGAGCACGAAGAACAGCACCATGAACAGGTGGCCGAACGGGATGCTGGCAAACACCGCCGGTATGGTGATGAACAGCAGGGAGGGACCGGCCGATGGCTCGAAACCGAAGGCAAACACCGCCGGGAAGATGGCTATCCCCGCCAGCATGGAGACGAACAGGTCGGCGCACATGACCCGGAAGGTGGTCAGCGGAATGTTCTGATCATCCCGGAAGTAGCTGCCATAGGTCATCATGCAGCCCATGCCGATGGAGAGCTTGAAGAACGCCAGCCCCATGGCCGTCAGCACCACGCCGGCGGTGATCTTGGAGAAATCCGGCGAGAACAGGAAGTTCAGCCCCTCGCTCGCCCCGGGCAGGGTCAGGCTGCGCAGGCCTATCACCAGCAGCAGGATGAAGAGCACCGGCATCAGCTTCTTGGTGACCGCCTCTATCCCCTTGGCAACCCCCAACAGCAGAATGCCCCCCATCAGCGCCAGCACCAGCCATTGCCAGAGCAGACTCTGCAACGGGTTGGTGATCAGGGCATTGAAGGCCGCACCAGTCACTGCGGGATCGGTCGACAGGATCTCGCCGCTGATCGCCTTGAAGATGTAGGCGAACACCCAGGCCGCCACCTCGGAATAGAAGGACATGATGAGGAAAGCCGCCGCCACCCCCATGACCGCGATCAGCCACCAGGGCTGCCGCTTGGGCGCCAGCTTGATGAGGCCGGTCACAACGTCAGACTTGGCCTGACGGCCCAGCATGATCTCCGAAATCATCACCGGCAGCCCGACCAGCAGGGTGGCGATGACATAGACCAGCAGGAAGCCGGCGCCACCGTTCTCCCCGGTCAGATAGGGAAATTTCCAGATGTTGCCAAGGCCGACGGCCGAGCCCAGAGTAGCGGCGAGGACGCCGAAGGTACTGGTAAAGCCGTCTCTGACTTTCGGAGTGGTGTGACTCATGCTTGTCTCGCTGTACACAATCCGGGGAGGCCCCCCGATCAAAGGGTCGGAATTTTGTGGGGATTACGCCAGTTTGCCAAGGGCTTTAGGTTGAAATCTCAGCGCAGAGCACATTTCATTGAATTCAATTCAGCTGGGGTAAAGATTGGTGAATAAAAAATGCCGCCTCGAGGGCGGCACTTTTATCTGGGCTCAACGAACTTAAGCCTTGGCAATATCGTCCGGACCGATCTGACCGATTTCGGCGACTTTCTTGTCGGCCAGCAGCCAGAGGGTGAACTTGTGCAGTTCCGGGTGGTGAGCCAGGGCAACCAGGAAGGCGCCTCCGACTTCACGATAACCCAGCTCATAATTTTTCAGGGTAGTCGGGGGGACGCCCAACAGATCGGCAAATTTAGGACGGCTCAGGCCAACCGCTTCGCGGATCTGACGGATCTTCTTGCCAACAGTTACGATATTTGAATTCATGTGTTCCATACTCCGTTCGGCGGATTGACTCCACCTTTATTTTTCGCGACGACTCGTAGTCAAGTGTATCAGTTTTGAACGGACTCGTTATGGTCGAGCCTCTATCTTTAATCAGCGTCTTTCGACGACAACCCTTACAAACATCGGGGATGGTAATCGCAGAGTCGCCTCAGGTAAACAGTCTCGAAAAGAAACCTTTATTGTTGCCACGGACATAACTCGTATAATTCGTCGGTTATCCCTTAAAGAGTAATCAGCATGGCATTTCCCGGCATCATCTCCCGTCTCCACCCGGATTCAGATCCTAATACGCTCCTCCGTCAACTCGCTCAGGGCCAACAAACCCGGGCCGAGGCATTCTGGCTGCCCGCGGCCATGCAAGACGAGGCCGCGCCAGTGCTGGCAGCCCTGTCAGACAAGTGCAGCCTCTATCTCGAACGCCCCGTCACACTGCCGCTGCGCGGTCACGACGGAGTCTTGCAGGAGGACGGCACCCTGTTGCTTGGCAATGGTAATCATATGAAGCTTGCGGTGACGAAAGGGGATGGGGGGCTGGTGCCCGAACAGGGCCTGTGCGAGATGGCACAGTGGCTGGAGGCGGGACATCAACATTTCATTTGTTCAGCCGCCGTTCAGCCAGTGGCACGGGCCATCCTCAATATCTGGCCACTCGACCCCTATCTCGCCCGTCATTTTTTACTCAGCTTCACACCCTTGCTGTGCGAAGCAACTGAGGCAGATTACCTCGCGGTGTTCTCGGCAAGGGTGCCCGGCTCCACGCCGCAGCATGCCTGGGTTGAGGCCTATATGAAGCTTGAAAAAAAGCTGCATCGTGCTTACTTGGATCACTAATAGATCCGGATAAACAGCGAGTTAATCACACGACACAATCTGCCATAGGGATTATCTGTGAGCTTGATCATGTTTTGAAATGAGCATAGAGTGCGCCACGTCATCGGAATGACATCGGCTGTTCGTGGAGGGGTGAACGCATTGTGACAATGCAACCCGTTCGCTTGTGCGCCCACATCGGGTGCCTCCTGGAGGGATCCAGGATCCCTGCCCGACGCAACGATCGTTGTTCGGCAGAGCCTGCAGCTTACATAAATTAAAAACTGCGAAGCACGTGAACAACGTGCCATCTCAACGAGGATTTTTTTATGATGAAAATGGCTCCTTCCCTGATCGCCATCGCTATGGCTGCTCTGGGTACCACTACTGCTCAAGCCGCTGATGATTTCTACTTCGGTGCCGGTATCGGTGCTACTCACTTCAACGGTCTGAACAAGGTCGAAGGCGTGAACACCGGCGAAGAAGACGCGACTGCGACCAACGTCTTCGCTGGTTACAACTTCAACGAGTACTTCGGTTCCGAGCTGGGCTACCAGTACACCGGCCGTGGTAACACCGACGGCAACCGTTACGAGAGCCAGGGTGCCACCCTGTCCGGTATCGGTCGTCTGCCGCTGGGCAACGATTTCTCCCTGTTCGGTGAAGCTGGTGCCTACTGGGGTCACACCGATGGTATGGGCACCAGCGATACCAAGGTATCCCCGCTGGCTGGCGTGGGCGTGACCTACAAGGTTAACGACGCTCTGGATCTGCAAGCTCGCTACCGTTACATGTGGGACGTGGCTGACCTGCACGCCGACAACGGTGCCAACTACAAGTCCAACCAAAGCATCGCCACCGTGGAAGCCGTATGGCACCCGTTCCGTTCTTCCTACGTAGCTCCGGCTCCGGCTCCGGTTGTTGAAGAAGCTCCGGCTCCTGCTCCGCAAGTCGTTGAGAAGAACTTCGCCCTGAACTCCGACGTGCTGTTTGCCTTTGGCAAAGACAGCCTGAAGCCGGAAGGTACCGCTGCCCTGAACGCTCTGTACCAACAGATCGTTGAGTTCCAGCCGAAAGACGGCAACGCCGTTGTTGTTGGTTACACCGACCGTATCGGTTCCGACGCTTACAACCAGAAGCTGTCCGAAGCCCGTGCCCGCACCGTTGCCAACTTCCTGGTTAGCAAGGGTATGGCTGCCAGCAAGGTTGCCATCGAAGGTCGTGGCGAAGCCAACCCTGTCACCGGCACCAAGTGCAACGGCGTCAAGGCCAAGAACGAGCTGATCTCCTGCCTGTCCCCGGACCGTCGCGTAGAAGTTCGCATCTCCGGCGTTCAAGAAGTTCAGCAATAATCTGACTCGGTTCAGATAATGCGAAAAGGGGGATGCCACGGCATCCCCCTTTTGCTGTCTGCTCTTTGCAATTAGCTGGCCCCGCTGGCGTCACCTTCTGTCTCAGCGCCTCCTTTTCTTCTTCCCGCCCCCGGCTCTCCCCCCCAGGCCACAGGCCCGTCGCTGCTTATCTGTGCAGAAACTTGATCAAGCCGAGTCAAAAGAATACAGTAGCCCCGCTTGTAAGACATTGGATGAACTATTAAAAGTGCTTAATTGCCCGGTTAGTTGTCCATGAAGCAATGGCTTCATGAGAATCCAGGTTACCATCCATTTTTTATTCAGGCCGCCCGTGACCCGCTCACGGAATCGCAACATGAAATGTCATCTGCGATCGGTATAACAAGAGAGTGCAGTACGCCCTAGCACGGCAACTCAACGAGGATAAAATGATGAAAATGAAAATGGCACCAACCCTGATTGCTCTGGCTATTGCAGCCATGGGAACTTCCACCGCCCAGGCGGCCGACGACTGGTACACAGGTATGGGTGCCGGTTGGGCATATGGCCATGACCTGGACTCCTTCGGTCTGGATGCCGACAAGGATGCCACCGCGCTGTCCCTGTTCGGTGGTTACAACTTCACCGAAAACTTCGCCGCCGAGCTGGGCTACCTCTACGCCGGCAAGGCTGGCGTCGACGGGGTCGACTTCAAGACCCAGGGTGCGACCCTGTCCGGTATCGCCCGCCTGCCGCTGAATGACATCTTCTCGGTGTTTGCCGAAGGTGGCGCCTACTTCAACCACGTCAACGGCAACGGCGACAGCGACAACGGCACCTCGCCGCTGGCCGGTCTGGGTTTGACCGCCAAGCTCACCGATCTGCTCGATGTGCAGGCCCGTTATCGCTATATGTGGGATCTGGGTGACGAGCAGAAGACCTGGCAAACCGACATGAGCGTCGCGACCCTGGAACTGGTGATGCACCCGAACCGCAAGGCCTATGTCGCACCGGTCGTCGCCCCCGTGGTGGCCGCGCCCGAGCCCGTCGTGGTCGACAAGAACTTCTCCCTGAGCTCGGACGTGCTGTTTGCCTTCGGCAAATCCACCCTGAAGCCGGAAGGGACCGCCGCCCTCAACACCCTGTATCAGCAGATTGTTGACGTTCAGCCCAAAGACGGCAGCGCCGTGGTGGTGGGTTACACCGACCGCATCGGCTCCGATGCCTACAACCTGAAGCTGTCCGAAGCCCGTGCCCGCACCGTGGCCGACTTCCTGGTCGGCAAGGGCCTGCCGGCTGGCAAGGTCGCCATCGAGGGTCGCGGCGAAGCCAACCCTGTCACCGGCACCCAGTGTGACGGCGTCAAGGGCAAGACTCAGCTGATCTCCTGCCTGGCCCCGGATCGCCGCGTCGAAGTCCGCGTCACCGGTGTGCAGGAAGTCCAGCAATAAGCTGATCGATTCGCATCCAACAAAAGGGGCCAGTCGGCCCCTTTTTTTATCACCCTTTTTCCCTGTCACCCGCGCAGGTCAGGCGGCTATCTTTGCCTGCTTCCTCACAAATTCCCTATATGCCCTCGTCACTTAAGTGGTTAAACCTCTTATATCGCCTATACATAATGGTGGCTATACATAGCAAAGGGCTGGGAGCCCTATAACACCCAACATCGACGAGGAAACGCGATGAACATAAGACTGAAACCGGTATGGATTGCATTGGCATTGGCGACCACAGCGGCGCAGGCGGCCCCCGTTCACGACTGGTATGTGGGGGCTGGGGCGGGCTGGGCATGGGCCCATGACCTCGATGACTTCAGCAAGGACATCAGCAACGACGACACCGCCTACAACGCCTTCGCCGGCTACAACTTCACCGAAAACCTGGGCGCCGAGCTGGGTTATCTGTCGGGTGGTAGCTGGGATATCAACGGGAACAAATTCAGCAATCAGGGGGCGACCCTGTCGGTCCTGGGTCGGCTGCCCCTGAACGACATCTTCTCGGTGTTCGCCGAGGGCGGTGGCTACATCTACCACGTCAAGTCCATCAACGGCAGCGAGGACAACCTGGCGCCGCTGGCGGGGCTCGGCATGACCGCCAGACTGAGCGACTGGATCGACATCCAGGCTCGCTATCGTTACATGGTGCGGGTGGGGGATGACTCTGACAACGGCTTCGCCAATAGCGTCAACGGGCGCTGGGTCAGCGACATCAGCACCGCCACCCTGGAGCTGGTCTTGCACCCCAACCGCACCGTCGCCGCCTTGCCGGTAGCGGCCCCTCTGGTGATGGCAGCGCCAGCACCCGAGCCGGTGGATCAGACCTTCAACCTGAGTTCGGACGTGCTGTTTGCCTTCGGCAAGGCGGAGCTCAAGCCGGAAGGCATGACAGCGCTGGAGGATCTGTACCAGCAGATCGCCGACGTCAAACCCAAGGATGGCAACGCAGTGGTGATGGGTTACACCGACCGCATCGGTTCGGATACCAACAACCAGGCGCTGTCCGAGGCCCGTGCCAGAACCGTGGCCGACTTCCTGATCGGCAAGGGGCTGCCCGCCGACAAGGTCAGCATCGAGGGGCATGGCGAGAGCAACCCGGTGACCGGCAACCAGTGTGATGCCGTCAAGGCAAGGGCTGCCCTCATCGACTGTCTGGCCCCGGATCGCCGGGTCGAGGTGCGTGTCACAGGGGTACAGTCCGCCCCCGCTGCAGAACCCGCAGCCACAGAGCCGGCGGCCGAGCAACCGGCCCAATAAGCCGCGCTCCTCTAATCAACCGCAGCCGTGCACAAAAAAGGGATGCCTGAGCATCCCTTCTGCATTTATGTACCGCCTCTTAGAAGGAGGTACGGCGATAGCGCCGGTATTCCGGCCGCCAGAAGTTCGCCTCTATGGCCTGGTCTATAACCTCGTCCGGCGTCTGCACCGCCTTGCCCTGCAACATGGCGGTCTTGGCCACCATCTTGGCGATGTAGCGGGAGACCTGATGGATGTCCGCCAGATCCGGCAGCAGAGAGCCCTCCTCTCCCTTCACCAGCGGCGAACACTCGGCGAGCGCCCGGCTGGCCGACATCAGCATGGCGTCGGTCACCCGGGTCGCGCCGGAGGCGATGACGCCGAGGCCGATGCCCGGGAAGATGAAGGAGTTGTTGCACTGGGCGATGACGTAGCGCTTGCCCTTGTGCTCCACCGGTGCGAACGGGCTGCCGGTCGCCACCAGCACCTGGCCATCGGTCCAGCGAATGAGATCCGCCGGGGTGGCTTCCACCCGGGAGGTGGGGTTGGAGAGCGGGAAGATGATGGGACGGGCACAGTGCTTGTGCATGGTCTTGACCACCTCTTCGGTGAACAGACCCGGCTGACCGGACACCCCGATCAGGATATCCGGACGACCATGCTCCATCACCTCCAGCAGGGAGATGTTGTCCCCCACCGGCCAGTCGGCGATCCGCTCCACCGGTTGGGAGAGCTTGCGCTGGAACGGCAGCTGGTTCGGGATCTTGTCGGTGATGAGGCCAAACCTGTCCACCATGAACACCCGACCACGGGCCTCGGCGTCCGTCAGCCCTTCGGCCTTCATCTGCGCCACTATCTGCTCGGCGATGCCGCAGCCCGCGCTGCCAGCGCCGAGGAAGGCGACCCGCTTCTCGGAGAGCTTGGCGCCGGAGGCCTTGCAGGCGGCGATCAGGCTGCCCAAGGTAACGGCGGCCGTGCCCTGAATGTCATCGTTGAAGCAGCACAGCTCGTTCTTGTAGCGGTTGAGCAGCGGCGTGGCGTTGCCCTGGGCGAAGTCCTCGAACTGCAACAGGATGTCGGGCCAGCGACGCTTGACCGCCTGGATGAAGGCGTCGACGAAGTCGTCGTATTCCTCTCCCGAGATGCGCGGATTGCGCCAGCCCATGTAGAAGGGATCGCTCAGCAACTGCTGGTTGTTGGTGCCCACGTCCAGCACCACCGGCAGGCAGTAGGCGGGGGAGATGCCGCCACAGGCGGTATAGAGCGACAGCTTGCCGATGGGGATGCCCATGCCGCCGATGCCCTGATCGCCCAGACCCAGGATCCGCTCGCCATCGGTCACGACGATGACCTTGACGTTCTGCTTGGTGGCGTTTTGCAGCATGTCATCGATCCTGTCCTTGTCCGGATAGGAGATGAAGAGGCCGCGGGCGCGGCGATAGATGTTGGAGAACTCCTCGCACGCTTTGCCGACGGTCGGGGTGTAGATGACCGGCAGCATCTCGGTCAGGTGATTGGTCAGCAGGCGGTAGAACAGGGTTTCGTTGGTATCCTGGATGTTGCGCAGATAGATGTGTCTGTCCATGTCGTTGCCAAACGCCATGAACTGGCGGTAGGCACGCACGGCCTGCTCTTCGATGGTCTCGATGTTCTGGGGCAACAGGCCTTCCAGGTTGAAGCTGCTGCGCTCCTCGCTGGTGAAGGCGCTGCCCTTGTTGAGCAGGGGCGTCTCCAGCAGGGCCGGGCCGGCGTAGGGGATGTAGAGAGGACGTTTCTGATTATTATCTTCTTCAAACATGGATCTGTACCTTGACTGTGTGGCCCGCCGATCCTATGGGCTTGAGCCATTAATTTCAAAGAGTTTGCACATCCGTTGCAAAAGGTTTGCGACCCAGGCGACGAAAGGCGCCGGGGGTCTGACCAGTGAGGCGACGAAAGCGGTTCGCAAAGTTCGCCCCATCGCTGTAGCCAACCCGGCTGGCAAGTTCGCTCAGGGGCCAGTTGGTGTAGAGCAGCAGCTGACGCGCCTTGTTCATTCGCAGCTGAGTGAGCCAGGCCATGGGGCCCATGCCGAACGCCTGCCGGCAGAGCCGATGCAGGTGCGGCACCGAGCAGGCCATCAGGTCGGCGAGCAGGGCCACGCTCCAGGGCTCGTCCAGGCGCGCCTCCACCCGTCGAAACAGCGCCTGCAACCGTAGCTCCGGGGTACCGCGCGCCTCCCCCTGCAGGGTTCTGTCCAGCAGCGCCAGCAGCAGGCTGAGCAGCTGGGGCTGCAGCGGCGATCTCACCCCCTCCCCCTGCATCAGGCTGAGCAGGTGATAGAGTTGCTCCCCCTCCTCCCCCTGCCAGATGCGGTGGCCGAGCCGGTGCAGATGGCGCCAGCGCGGCACGTCGTCCAGCAGGATCCAGCTGGTCTGCCAGCGCTCCCCGGCGAGGCGCAGGCCACCGGGCACGGCGGCGGGCAAGAACACCAGAGAATTCGCCGGTATGAGCTGTTCCCCCTCGTCGGTGAGCAGGACGCCGCCCTCGTCGTGGCTCACCATCAGGATGTGAAACTCGGGTCTGTTGCGGCGGATCAGGTAATGATCCCGAATGTGGGAGAGACCGGTCAGGAAGATGCCCGCCTCGCCGAGCAGGGGCAGTCCCTCGCGCCCCAGCATCCGCTCATCGCAGCCGGGGGCGATTTCCAAACATTCGCTGGTAAAGCTCATGGCACCTCAACAGGATAGTTTTGCACAATAAAGCCGAGAGTCGCTCACAGTGGGTCAGCCCGGGCTCACGCCTATCATACCCTCGAAATGTGTCATCTTTTACCAACCCGGTTAACAGATATGAATTATTGGCAAGCGATTTTAAAACAAACCACCGACCGCGAGTTCATGACCCGGTTGTGGCGGCTGGCCCTGCCGGTCTCGCTGCAATCCATGATGTTCTCCCTGCTCGGTCTCATCGACATCATGATGGTGAGCCAGCTCGGTACCACTGAGGTGGCGGCGGTCGGCTTGGGTAACCGGGTCTTCTTCTTCAACCTGCTGGTGATAGCAGGGCTCTCGGGCGGGGTCTCGGTCTTGGCGGCGCAATTTTACGGCCGGGGGGATCTGGCCGGGGTGCGCCGCTCCCTGGCGCTGGCGCTGGTGGGCGCCCTGCTGGTGAGCCTGCCCTTTGCGCTCATCTATGTGTTCTCGCCGGGCAGCGTGCTGGGCTTTGCCAGCCAGGATCCTGTGCTACGCCCGCTGGCCGACGAGTTTTTGATGATCACCGGCGCCACCATCCTCTGCACCGCCGTGGTGGTGCCGCTGGAGGCGGCCCTGCGCTCCGTAGGTAACGCCGTGGCGCCGACCCGGATCGGCATCATTGCCATCATCGCCAACGTCATCCTCAACTATGCCCTCATCTTCGGCAACTTCGGCTTCGAGGCCATGGGAGTCGCGGGCTCGGCCTGGGGCACCACCCTGGCCCGCCTGCTGCAGACCGCGCTCTTGCTGCTCTATGTGCTGCGCCAGGAGCCCCGGCTGGTACCGCGCAAGCCGGACTGGCTGGCGGCCTTCAAGCGCAAGGAGGTGGTGCGCTTCACCCTGATCGCCCTGCCGCTGCTGCTGCACGACGGGCTCTGGGCCTTCGGCATGCTGCTGTACGGCTTCCTCTACGCCCATCTCGGCACCGACTCCCTGGCCATCATGACCACGCTCGGGACCCTGGAGAGCATCCTCATCTCTCTGTTCTTCGGGCTGGCGGTGGCCTGCTCCACCCTGCTCGGCCACCGGCTCGGGGCCGAGGAATATGATGCCGCCTGGCAACACTCCCAGCTGTTCCTGCTGCTCGCCCCGATCGGCGCCATGCTGGTGGGGCTGGTGGTCTGGTTGCTGCAGGCCAATCTGTTGCAGTGGGTGGGCAACCTGCCCCCCGAGCTGATGCTGGAGGCGGGTCAGGTGCTCGGCATCATGTGCCTCGGCATGTTGCTCAAGGTGTTCAACATGGTGGGCATCATAGGGGTGCTGCGCTCCGGCGGCGATGTGAACTACAGCATCTTCATCGACATCGTCGGCATGTGGTGCATCGGCCTGCCGCTCGCCTGGGCCGCGGTCAGCCTGCTCGGCTGGCCCCTCTCCTGGGTGGTGGCGGTGGTGCTGCTGGAGGAGCTGTGCAAGGTGCTGCTGGTGCAGCGCCGCATTCGCCAACGCCGCTGGCTCAAAAATCTGGTGATGGGCTGATGGGATGGGGCAAAAAACGGGGTCATATCAATGACAGAAAATCCCCCTTTGCAGTATGCTTGGCCCCTCTTCAATCAGCGACGGGGGCACCCCTGTCAGTAGTCGTTTAAGGAGACGAGCATGCAACCAGAAAAAGAGCTGATCACCGAGACTGCCCTGCTGGAGATGGCCAACAAGATCATCAAGGAGCACGAGGACTTCATCCACGGCATGCGCGCCGACGCCGTGGAGCAGAAGGGGGAGATCCTGGTGTTCAAGGGGGAGTACTTCCTCGGTGAAGACGGTACCCCGACCGGCAAGACCATGGCGGTGTTCAACATGTTCAAGCTGCTGGCCCAGCAGCTGTCAGGCAAGTATCGCCTGGCGTAAACGCCAGCACTGCTTGCCAAGATGCCACCCCAGGGTTGGCATCTCTCTTTCTGGCCGCCAGCAGGCAGTTGCGCCGGCATCTGCCCAGGCCACTAGGCGTGGAAGGCTCTACCCAGGTTCTCCAGCCGCGCCGCCAGCGGTGGCAGGCACTGACTGCTGCGAGTCAGGGCACCGATGTTGTCGGCATTGCACTCGGCAATCTGCTGGACGGTTTGCAGGCGATGGCTGATGTCCACCGAGACGCGGGACTGCTCCTGCGTGGTGGCCGCGATCAGCGCGTTGAAGCGGTTGATGTTGGCGATGTCATCCGCCACCACGTGCAGCATCTGCGCGGCAGACTGGCTGGCGGACACGCAGCGCTGCCCCCCCTCGCGGCTGTCGTGCATGGCGCTGGCGGCCTGCCGGCTGCCTTGTTGAAGCCGCTCGATGATCTGCTGGATCTCGCTGGTCGAGACCGAAGTCTTCTGGGACAGATTGCGCACCTCCTCGGCCACCACCGCAAAGCCCCGTCCCTGCTCACCCGCCCGCGCCGCTTCTATGGCTGCGTTGAGCGCCAGCAGGTTGGTCTGCTGGGCGATGTCGTGGATCACCTCCAGTACCCTGCCAATCTGCTCGGTCTGATCGACCACCGACTGCACCGTCCGATCGGTAACATCGATGCTGCTCGCCAGCGCCAGTATGTCCTCCCGGGTCTGATCCACAGTCACCCGCCCCTTGCCCACCTGATCACTGGCCTCACCGGCACACTGCAGGGTGTGGTCAACATGCCCGGCGATCTCCCCCATGGCCGTGAGCATCAACCCCATGGCGCCGCTCATCCGGGACACCTCGTCCAGCTGGTGCTGGGCGCCGTCCTCCAGGGTATGCCCCGCCCGGAAGAGTTCATGACTCAGCTCCCCCAGGCTGCGGCTATCCCGTGCCACACCGTCCACCAGATTGGACACCTGCTCGAGGAAGTGATCGAAGCGCTGCCCGGAAGAGAGCTTGATGCCCGTTGCCTGCGCGTCCGGGCTAGCGCCCTGATTGAGCTGGTTGGCCGCCACCAGCACCTTGTTCAACACCTCCTGATTCTCGGTGGCATCGGCCAGGCTGAGCCGCGCCAGATAGATGAGGATCACGCTCTCCACCACCACATAAAACGCGTGCAGGAAGATCATTCCCCAACCGCCATGGAACTGCATCACATAGACCGGAAAACCGGCGTGTTGCAGCACATGAAACAACACGTGATGCACCGCGATCACCGCCGCCGCGACCACGATAGGCAACCAGTCGCGGTAGAAGGTCAGCACCGCCAGCAACACGAAGATGCCGAAGTGGATCTCGATGACCCCCCGAGCCTGGTTGATGTGCAGCGCCGCCATCACCATCAGCCCCACCCCGATGAGGCAACGCATCCATCGAGTGCCCGCCAGCACCCGGTAGAGCGCCGTCAACAGCGCGCAGACCGAGCCGCCCACCAGCGCAGTTTGCAGCCAGGTGTCGTGCCAAAATGCTAATCCAGCCGAACAAAATAGTGTAAACCAAAGCAAACCCAGCATGATGCGATCACCATTACGGTAATGAGTGCTGAAGTGGACGGCTGATATCATTCATGTTCCCCTTGAAAGCCAGAAGTCTCATCCTTGTGGCGCTGACCGGCGCCATGCCGGCCATCGCAGACAACACAGTGCCAACCCGAGCTGGAAACTGTTGAGTTACACAATAGCAGCCAATTATCCGCCCCCTCATCATTCGCATCGGCGTCATCGGGCTTTGGCTAGTCGACCGGGCGAGTCAGCGGACGCAACGCCAAGGCCAAGGGATCCATTCAAGAACAAACATTGAGGAGGAGATAAATAGCAGGGGAGAAAAAGATGGGGACTATTCGAGGGGAGCTTGGTGCTCACCTAGGCTCGGGTACTGACGCCAGATGCCGTTCAATGGTCAAGGGCAGGCCCGACCGCCGGGGATGCCGGTGGCGGCGGACCTGATATCGGGAGGCCGCCCTCAGGCCGCGTTCGTGTCGGCGGGCTTGGGGGGAAGCTCGTTGTCCCCCGCCACGCAGTTGCGCCCCGCCATCTTGGCCAGGTAGAGACACTCGTCGGCCCGATTGAACAGATCCTCTATGCTCTCCCCGCGCCGGGCCAGGGTCAGGCCTATGCTCACCGTCACCTCCAGCAGCTCATCGGAGGTGGGACTCTTCACCAGCCGCGCCTCCACCGCGATGCGCAGCCGCTCGGCGACCCGCTTCGCCTTGTTCATCTCGCCGCAATTGGGCAACAGAACGGCAAACTCTTCACCGCCGTAGCGGCCGAGCACCATGCCGGGCTCCAGCTGCTCCGCCAGGGTCGCCGCCACCTCCTTGAGCACAGCGTCCCCCGCCAGATGGCCGAAGTTATCGTTGATCCGCTTGAAGCGGTCCAGATCCAGCAACAAGACCGCAAAGGGCGCCTGCTTGCGGATCATGGTGACCCTGGCTTTTTCCAGCCGCTTCATCAGCAGGCGGCGGTTCATCATGCCGGTCAGCTCGTCGGTGGTGGACTCCCGATAGAGCTGCAACAACATGTTGAGCTGACCGCACTGCACCCAGGCGCTGGCCACGGTGAAGAGCGCCAGCAGCCAGATCTGGTTGAGGGTCTGCTGGCTCCAGAGCGGCTGATCCTGCATCCACCAGTTACCCGCCAGCATGGTGACCAAGATGCCCCCCGCCAGTTGCAGGCTGAGGGAGAGCGGGATGGGGAAGATGGCAAACAGGCTGATCAGCAGATAGGGGAAAACCAGGTAACCCGCCTGCGGCTCCTGCTCCGCCCCGAAACTCCCCAGGCAGACGAGGGAGAACAGCATCATCACCGTCATCAGGTAGCCGAGCGCCAGCTTCATCCGCTCGCGCTTGAAGTGGATGAGATAGGAGAAGGGGATGAGCGGGGAGAGAGCCAGCAGGCAGAAGACCCGCGCCTTGAGCAGGACGTCAAACTGGGCGCCGGGCAGGGTCAGCCAATCGACCAGCGCCCAGGCGGGGAGGCCTATCATCAGCAGACAGGTCAGCAGCCGCAGCCGCACAGTCATGAAACCCATGCGGGTCAGGGTAAAATCTTCGGAGTGAGCCCGGGCACTCCAAAACTCCGACAGCTTCAGCATCCAGAGTCTCCACATAACAACTGAGGGCTCATTCTACACCGCTACTAGCGGGATGCATCAGCACTCGCCCCATTAATAACGAGAACGGCCTCACACAAACCGGCGGATCATAATCGCCACACGCAAACGTTTCAACCCATCAAGAAATAAACCTGATCCTGCTCAATTAGCACTGGTCAGCCTCATTTCAGCCACTACAATAGCGCCCAATTTTCTCCCCCTCCCCCACAAAATTTGAGGTATCTATGGAACAGGCAGCCGTCGCGCGCGCCCCCGTCGCAGAGGCACATCCCCCGAGGCGACCCCACAGCGAACTGGTCTACGGCATAGAAGAGGTCCCGCCCCTGCCCCAGACCCTGTTCGCCGCCCTGCAGCATATGCTCGCCATGTTTGTCGCCATCATCACCCCGCCCCTCATCATCGCCAATGCCCTCGGCCTCCCCGCCGCCGACACCCGCTATATCGTCTCCATGTCCCTGGTCATGTCCGGCATCGCCTCCTTCATCCAGACCCGCCGCTTCGGCCCGCTCGGCTCAGGTCTGTTGTCGGTGCAGGGCACCAGCTTCAACTTCCTCGGCCCCATCATCGCCTCCGGCCTCGCCCTCAAACAGGCGGCCATGCCCACCGAGGATCTGCTGGGCACCCTGTTCGGCACCATGCTGGTGGCGGCTCTCACAATCGTGGTGATGAGCCGCTTCCTGCACCTGGTCAAACGGATCATCACCCCCCTGGTGACCGGCATAGTGGTGCTGCTGATCGGCCTGACCCTGATCAAGGTCGGCCTCATCAGCATGGGGGGCGGCTACGGCGCCCTGGCCGATGGCAGCTTCGCCAGCCACAGCAACCTCTTCCTCTCCCTGCTGGTGCTTGGCCTCATCGTCTTGCTGCAGCGCAGCCGCAACCCCTGGCTGCGCCTCTCCGCCATCATGCTCGCCATGCTGGTGGGCTATGGCGCCGCCCTGCTGCTGGGCAAGGTGAGCGCACCGACCTTCGAGGGCCCGCTGGTGATGGTGCCCATCCCGCTGCACTACGGTCTCGGCTTCGACTGGCAGCTGTTCGTGCCGCTCGCCATCATCTTCGTGGTGACGGCGCTGGAAGCCATCGGCGACATGACCGCCACCTCGGACATCTCGGGCGAGCCGCTGGACGGCCCCGTCTACATGGCGCGGATCAAGGGGGGCGTGCTGGCCGACGGCGTCAACTCCATGCTGGCGGCGGTCTTCTCCACCTTCCCCATGTCCACCTTCGCCCAGAACAACGGCGTCATTCAGCTGACCGGGGTGGCCAGCCGCCACGTCGGCCTCTTCATCGCCGCCATGCTGGCCCTGCTCGGCCTGTTCCCGGCGGTGGCGAGCCTGGTACAGCAGATACCCGAACCCGTGCTCGGCGGCGCTACTATCGTCATGTTCGGCACAATCGCCGCCGCCGGGGTGCGCATCATCTCCCGCGAGGAGCTCGACCGCCGCGCCCTGATGATCTTGGCGGTGTCGCTCGCCATGGGGCTGGGGGTTGCCCAGGTGCCCGAGGTGCTGCAACACCTGCCGGAGCTCGCCAGGAGCGTGCTCTCCTACGGCGTCGCCACCGGCGGCCTCACCGCCATCATCATGAACCTGCTGCTGCCGAGGCGCAGCCAGGCCCACGACTAACCTGCCCAACCAAAGCCCCGCCGTGCGGGGCTTTACCTCGCCTCCTGCCGCGGGTACTGTGCTTGGCAGCCTCTGCCCAAGGATGCCCTCATGCCCTATCGCCTGCTTTCCTCCCCCTCAGACACGCCCGACCAGATATTGGCCCACGAACAGCAGTGGCTGCGAGAGTGCGCCCGCGACGGCCTGGCCCGCGCCCACCTCTGGCAGGCGCCCCAATGCCTCATCGTCACCCGCAAGGACATACGGCTGCCCCGCTATAGAGAAGCCTGCGAGCAACTCGCCAGCGAGGGTTGGCCCGTGTTTGTGCGCGACAGCGGCGGCACCGCCGTGCCCCACGGCGCCGGCATCCTCAACCTGTCGCTCTTCTTGCCCCGCACCACCACGGATCTCGCCCACTATTACCGGCTGCTGGGGGCGCCGCTGCTGGCCCTGCTCGGGGAGCATGGCCTGGAGGGCAATTACGACTTCGTGCCCGGCTCCTTCTGCGACGGCCAGTACAATCTGGTGATCGGGGGCCGCAAGGTAACCGGCACCGCCCAACGCTGGCTGGCGCCGGGCCAGGATCATCGGGGCGCCGTGCTGGCTCAGGCCATGCTGCTGGTAGGGGGCGATGTGGATGAAGGCACCCGGATGGCGAGCCGTTTCTACGAGCTGGCGGGCGGGGAGCTGCGCTTCCTGCCCGGCACCTCCACCACGCTTGCGCACTGCATTGGCTGGCAGGAGAGCGATGAAAGGCTGGTAAATAAGGTGCGAGCGCGGCTGGAGAGCCTGCTGACCGAGGAGCAGCTCCCCTGACCCTCTTAAGAGAAGACCCCCTCCCTGCTGCCGTTTATGCGAATGGCCCATAAAAAAGCCACGACCCGGGTCGTGGCTTTGCTTTTTAGGATGGTACGAACACGGATTCAGGCCGCCTGTGGCTCCGGCTCTGCCTCATTATCCAGATCCCGGCTGAAGTAGGCCCGGGTCTCGGCGATCACCACGTGGCGCAAGCCGATCAGGCCGATGAGGTTCGGCACCGCCATCAGGCCGTTGACGATGTCCGCCAAGAGCCAGATCAGGTCCAGATGGAGGAAGGCACCGCTCGCCACCAGCGCCAGATAGAGGAAACGGTAAGGCTTGATGGCCTTGACCCCGAACAGGTACTCGGTGCAGCGCTCACCGTAATAGTTCCAGCCGAGGATGGTGGTGAAGGCGAAGAACAGCAGCCCTATGCTCACCAGATACTGGCCGATGTGAGCATCCAGCCCCTGGGCGAAGGCCTGGCTGGTCATGGCGGCGCCGCTGAGATCCCCGCTCCAGACGCCGGTCACCACCAGGGTCAGGCCGGTCATGGTGCAGATGATGATGGTATCGATGAAAGTGCCCGTCATGGAGACCAGCCCCTGCTCCACGCAGGAGTTCGTCTTGGCCGCCGCCGCTGCTATGGGGGCCGACCCTAAGCCCGACTCGTTGGAGAAGACCCCCCGCGCCACCCCGGACTGGATCGCCAGCATGATGCCGGCACCGACGAAGCCGCCGGTGGCCGCGTGGCCGGTGAAGGCACTGTTGATCACCAGCAGCACCGCCTCCGGCAGGGCGCCGGCGTTGTTCACCAGTACCCCGGCGCAGGCCAGGATGTAGAAGATGGCCATGAAGGGCACCACCTTGCTCGACACGCTGGAGATGGACTTGATGCCCCCCAGGGTCACCAGCGCCACTATCAGGGTCAGCACCACGGCGGTCGCCTCGCGGGGCACCGCGAAGGAGAGGCTCATGGCATCGGAGATGGCGTTGACTTGGGGGAAGGTGCCGATGCCGAAGCAGGCGACGCCGATGCCAAACAGGGCGAACAGCTTGGCGAGCACTTTGGAGCCGAGCCCCTTCTCGAGGTAATACATGGGGCCACCGGCCATCTGGCCGTTGGCATCCTGCTGGCGATACTTGACCGCCAACAGGCACTCCGCGTACTTGGTGGCCATGCCGAACAGGGCCGCCATCCACATCCAGAACAGGGCGCCAGGGCCGCCGAGCTTGATGGCGGTGGCAACCCCGACGATGTTGCCGGTGCCTATGGTGGCGGAGAGCGCGGTGCAGAGCGCGCCGAAGCTGGAGACATCCCCCTGCTTGCCCTGGCCCTGATCGCGACCAAAGACCAGCTTGAGGGCGAGCGGCAAACGCACGACCTGAAGCAGACCCAGACGCAGGGTGAGATAGAAGCCGGTCCCGACCAGCAGGAGCAGCAGGGGTGGACCCCAGATAAAGCTATCGATGGCGGTTAACGCCGATTGAATTGATGACATGCATCCTCCTTAAAAAACAACGATTAAGGAGGAGAAGGATGATCTTCCCATAGGTGTCGCGATCCCCAAAGGCGATCGGATGCGGGCCAAGAACTTGTTCACACTCTTACTGCGAGGCCGTGATCAAGGCTCATGTGCTGCTCGGAATCCTCATGTATTCATATACACTCCGGTTCCTGCGCTGCTCTTTACCTTGCTGACGACCTCTCGTGACAGCTCGTGAACAGTTCTAAGCTCAGGTACAACCATCCCATCCCCTCTGTCCTTTTGCCTGAGAGTTTCCGACGCCAGCCTGCGATGCAGTCATGGTGCCTTGCTCCTTCGGCGCCCGATTTAACGGGTCTCTCCAGAGTATCGTCCAGTAGCAGTCCACACCGGTTGCCCGGTACCTGAAAGATTCACTTCTTCGGTGGATGGTCCCCCATCGCTCTCCTGCTACCTTCATCCGAACTAGTTTGGATTAGGAAGCGGGCATATTAATCAAAAAACTGTGAGCTGTCTCGCACTCACCCCCTGGGTGCGCGCACTTTTTTCCGTCCAGACCCTTTCCTGACAAAATGTTAAATGTTCGTTATGCGTCAATGAGTTAGAGCACCTTTCCCGGCGCACTCCAATCGGGGCCCCGATGGCGGCTTTTATATCGACAGCACCTTTCGTCTCGACCAGAAAAACTTGCTAACATATCCAATCAAAATGCTTGCACAGAAACGCAATAAGAAGATAATTCCGCGCATAACTAAGCACTTTGCACCTAAGTTATGCACTGTGTCTGGTTGGTCCCTCCGGACCACTCGCCTGAGCCGGCCGTCGCCGGTTCAATCGCATATGGCTTGGGCCTATCACGCCCCCTAAGGATCTTCAAAAGAGAATGAACGAGACTCTGGTCGCACAAGATTACCGTCAGTTGGTTGAACAATTTGGCTCTCCCCTGCTGCTGCTCGACAAGGCAGCCGTCCGCAAACAGTACCGGGCCCTGGCAGCCGCCCTGCCCGATGTGCGCTTGCACTATGCACTCAAGCCCCTGCCCCACGAAGCGGTGGTCTCTGTATTGAAGGAAGAGGGGGCCTGTTTCGATCTGGCCACCAATGGCGAAGTGGATCTGGTGCGCAGCCAAGGGGTTCGCCCGGGCCGTTGCATTCACACCCATCCCATCAAACGCGACAGCGACATCCGTTATGCGCTGGAATTCGGTTGCACCGTGTTCGTCTATGACAACCCGCTGGAGCTGGAGAAGTTCATTCCCTACAAGGACGAGGTGAAGCTGCTGCTGCGCGTCAGCTTCCCGAACCCGGAGACCAAGGTCGATCTCTCCAAGAAGTTCGGCTGCACCCCGGAGCAGGCACTGCCGCTGCTGCAACTGGCCCAGGCCAAGGGCATCAAGGTGATGGGGCTGTCGTTCCATGTCGGCTCCCAGGTGCCTCACTCCCGTCGCCACGTGCAGGCCATCGACGCCTGCCGCGAGATCATGGAGCAGGCCTGGGATCTCGGCCTCAAGCCCTGGGTGCTGGACATCGGCGGCGGTTTCCCGGTGGATTATGAGGGCGGCGAGTTCGACATCGACGGTTTCTGCGCCCCGATCCGCGCGGCGCTGGCCAAGCTGCCCGCCACCGTGCAAAAGATCGCCGAGCCGGGCCGCTTCATCAGCGCGCCGGCCATGACCTCGGTGGCCAGCGTGATGGGCAAGGCCCACCGCGGCGACAAGATCTGGTACTACCTGGATGACGGTCTCTACGGCAGCTACAACGGCCAACTCTACGACCACGTCACCTACCCGGTGAGCACCCCCTATGCCCACGGCGAGCTGCACAATGCGGTGCTCTCCGGCCCCACCTGCGACAGCGTGGACGTGATCCGGGACGGCATCATGCTGCCGGATCTCGCCATCGGCGAGCTGGTGGTGGGTCGGGTGATGGGAGCCTACACTTGGGCGTCCGCCTCCACCTTCAACTTCTTCCCCAAGGCGAGCATCCTCATCCTGGACAGCGCCCAGAAGCAGAAACTGGTGGCGGTGGCCTAACATCGAGTGCGCCAATAAAAAGGGGGAAGCCGATGCTTCCCCCTTTTTCATGTCAATCTGCTGGTCGATAAGGTCGGTGACCCTCTCTGAATAGTGACCAAATCAGCCTTATTTCACAGCACAAACAACCATTAATAAAATAATTTTCAGATAAATTGACTACCCAGCAACCAGGAAGTGTAAGCCACGAAGATGGCGAGCAGCAGTCCCCCTTCCCAGCGATTGATCCGGCCCTGCCCCTTGCGGCCCAAGCACATCACCAGCAGCAACAGGGTCAGCCCCATCATCACCGACCAGTCGCGGGAGAGCACCATGGAGTCCACCTCCAGCGGCGCTATGCCGGCAGCGATCCCGACCACCGCCAATGTGTTGAACAGGTTGGAGCCGAGCACGTTGCCGAGGGCCAGATCGTGCTCCTTCTTGCGAATGGCGATGAGAGAGGAGGCGAGCTCCGGCAATGAGGTGCCCACCGCCACGATCGTCAGGCCAATCACCAGATCGCTGATGCCGAGCGCCTGGGCTATGGTGACGGCGCCCCACACCAGCAGGCGGGAGGCCAGCACCAGCAGCACCAGACCGACCACCAGCCAGATCAGCGCCCGCTTGCGTGACATGCCCTCGCTGCTGATGTCGTCGTCGGTGTCCGCGTCGAGCGCATCCCCCTTGCCGCGCATGCCGGCCCAGATGGACCAGCCCATCAGCCCGAGGAACACGACCCCCAGGATCAGGGCGTCCGTGCCGCCCAGATGACCATCGATCAGCAGGGCGCCAGAGAGCAGGGTGATGCCGAGCAGTATGGGGATCTCCTTGCGCACCACCTGGGAGGAGACGGCGATGGGGCTGATCAGGGCCGTCAGGCCGAGAATAAGGGCGATATTGGTGATGTTGGAGCCGTAGGCATTGCCGAGCGCCAGACCGGGGTTGCCCTGGGCGGCTGCCAGTGCAGAGACCACCATCTCGGGGGCCGAGGTGCCAAAGCCGATGATCACCATGCCGATGAGCAAGGGTGGCATGCCGGCGTAACGGGCGGTCGCGGCGGCGCCATCCACAAATTTATCCGCACTCCAGACCAGCAGCGCCAGTCCGGCAATCAGGGCAACAAAAGCCAGGGTCATAATCGTCTATCCCATCCACTCAAACACGAGAGCCAGGCGCTGTGCCTGGCTCCACCCAAAAGCGGGCTCAGTGTAGCGGGCCGCCTTGCTATTTCAAGATGAAATCAAACAATGATTAACATTTTATAGCGCCGCCAGCAGACTCTGGGCATCGGATACCTCGAACTTGCCGGGGGCCTCCACGAACAGCTGCTGCACCACCCCATCCCGGGCTATCAGGGCGAAACGCTGGGCGCGCAGGCCGCCGAAGGCCCCGGTCTCCTTGGCAAGGCCGAGCGCCTGGGTCCAACTGCCGTCCCCATCTGCCAGCATGGTGATGGCCTCGGCATTTTGCGCCTCACGCCACGCCTTCATCACGAAGGAGTCGTTCACCGACAGACAATAGATGGCATCGACCCCCTTGGCCTTGAACTGGTCCGCCAGCACCACGTAGCCGGGCAGATGGGCGTTGGAGCAGGTGGGGGTAAAGGCGCCGGGCACCGCAAACAGCACCACTGTCTTGCCAGCGAACAGGGCCTGGCTGTCCTGGACTTGCTTGCCCTCGGCGGTGATAAAGGTAAATTCGCCCGCGGGCAGGGATTGGCCGACTGTGATCATGATGTCTCGTCCTTAAGTGGATGCAGTGGATGAAAGCAGTCCAGTCTACGCCAACTCCCCAAGGGGCGACACCGGCTCAAGAGTGCCTGCGCGCCAGCTTGGTGACGATGGCCAGCAGGGATATATGGGCCGTAAATCCGATGGTTCGCGACATTATGCACGTTCGGATCGCCGTGCCTGCCAGGTGGCGATGGCGAGCAGGGAGTCCGGGGTAAACTCATCAGCCCGCAACCCTATCTCGGCCAGGCTCATCCAGTGCACGGCGCTCACCTCTTCCGCCTGCAGTTGCAAGGGCCCCTGATAGTGACAGCTGAACAGGCCACCCCAGACCCGATAACCCTTACCATCCAGCGCCCCTTCGGCGTAGAAAGTACCAAAGCTTTGCAGGGGCACATCAAAGATCCCCAGCTCCTCCGCCAGCTCGCGCCGGGCGGAGGGCTCCATCGCCTCACCCTGAGTCACCACGCCACCGGCGCAGGCATCCAGCATGCCGGGGCAGAAGTCCTTGCCGAGGGTGCGGCGCTGCACCAGCACGCGCTCGGCGTCATCGAGCACCAGGATATAGCTGGCACGATGACGCAGGTTCTCCCGCCGTACCTTGGCTCGCTCGGCAACCCCGATCACGCGGTCCTGCTCATCCACTACGTCTACCCACTCCACGCACACTACCCCGTTACAATCCTCGATGAGCAGCAGTATATCGAGGCCAGGGCCCGGCACGGCACTACTTTTTCAACGCATGGGGAGAGGGTTTTCAGTGCCTGGGAGAAGGCCGCGCCAGGGCGAGATGCAACGAACGAATGGATTCATACAACCCTTTATTAAATGTCACATCAGTGTCACGGAAGGGCGGCATAGTGTGCCCTGTCCAAGCAACAGGGTGTTTTGCCATGAAGGTGTTCAAGCAGTTGTCTCCTCGCCAGATTGCCCGCCATATCAAGAGCTTTCATCAGGGAAGCTTCATGGTAGAGGCGCTGGGGCGATTCGAATTTCAGGGTGGGGCCATCGATCTCAAGACTCTGAGCTGCCATCAGGCGCTGCGCCTGGCCCGGCAGATCAATCTGGCGGTGCGGGATCTGCGCACCACCGCCCTGTTGCCGGGCTGACATACTCCGTCTGTAGTCTGCTTCCATGCATGTCTTTGCCCGCCGCTCACCGAGCGAGCGGGCTATTTTCATTGCGCGGGGCCTGCACTCAATGCTGCAGGATCTGGGAGAGGAACAGCTTGGTACGTTCCGACTGGGGATGGTCGAAGAACTGATCCGGCACGTTCTCCTCGATGATCTGGCCGCGGTCCATGAAGATCACCCGATCCGCCACCTGCTTGGCAAAGCCCATCTCGTGGGTGACGCAGAGCATGGTCATCCCCTCATGGGCCAGCTCCACCATGACATCCAGCACCTCGCGCACCATCTCGGGATCCAGCGCCGAGGTCGGCTCGTCAAACAGCATCACCTGCGGGTTCATGCAGAGGCTGCGGGCGATGGCCACCCGCTGCTGCTGACCGCCGGAGAGCTGTCCCGGGTACTTGAGGGCCTGCTCCGGGATCCGGACCCGGCGCAGGAACGTCATGGCGATCTCCTCAGCCTCCTTGCGCGGCAGCTGCTTGACCCAGATGGGGGCCAGGCAGCAGTTTTCCAGCACCGTCAGATGGGGGAAGAGGTTGAAGTGCTGGAACACCATGCCCACCTCCCGGCGCACCATCTCGATGTTCTTGAGATCCGAGGTGAGCGCCGTGCCCTTGACCAGGATGTCGCCACTCTGGTGCTCCTCCAGTCGGTTGATGCAGCGGATCATGGTGGACTTGCCCGAGCCGGAGGGCCCGCAGATGACGATCTTCTCGCCCTTGCCCACCTGCAGGTTGATGTTACGCAGCACATGAAACTCGCCGTACCACTTGTTGACTTCTTTGAGCTCAACGACAGCTTTTGTTGCATCCATTCTCAAACTACTCCTAATGCTTGTGACCCGTGTTGAGTTTGCGCTCCAGATAGATGGAGTAGCGGGACATGCCAAAACAGAACATCCAGAAGATCATGGCGATAAACACATAAGCTTCGGTCGAGAAGCCCAGCCAGGCCGGGTCCGCCAGCGCCACCTTGGAGATGGCGAGCAGGTCGAACAGGCCGATGATCAGCACCAGGCTGGTGTCCTTGAACAGGGAGATAAAGGTGTTCACCAGGGAGGGGATGGTGATCTTGAGGGCCTGGGGCATGATGATGAGGCCCATCAGCTTCCAGTAGGAGAGCCCAAGCGCCTCCCCCGCCTCATATTGCCCCTTGGGGATCGCCTGCAAGCCACCGCGTACCACTTCCGCCACGTAGGCCGCCTGGAACAGGATGATGCCGATCAGCGCCCGCAACAGCTTGTCGAGCTCCACCTCGCTGCTCATGAACAGCGGCAGCATGACGGACGCCATGAACAGCACTGTGATGAGCGGCACCGCGCGCCAGAACTCGATATAGACGGTGGAGAGGCTGGAGATCACCGGCATGTGGGAGCGACGCCCCAAGGCCAGCAAGATCCCGAATGGCAGGGCGACAGCTATCCCCACCACCGCCAGCACCAGGGTCAGCATCAGCCCGCCCCAGCGGTTGGTATCCACCACTTCCAGACCGGCACCGCCGTGGATCAGCAGGAAGGCGATGACCGGAAACACCAGCAGGGTAAATAACGCCAGCCAGCCCTTGCGCGGCGTGCGCGGCCAGATGAGCAGCGCCAGCAGCACCGCCAACCCGACGAAGGTCAGATTGATGCGCCAATACTGATCGGCCGGATAGAAACCGTAGAGGTATTGTCCCAACCGGCTCTCGATAAAGATCCAGCAGGCCCCGCCCACAGTACAGTCGGCGCGCCCGCTCCCCTGCCAGGTGGCCGAGAACAGCGCCCAGTCCAGCGCGGACCAGATGAGGGGCAACAACAGGTAGGCCAGCACCAGGGTCAGCAGCCCATTCCACCAGTTGGGGAACAGGTTCTGCCTGCACCAGGCCAGCACGCCACGCCTGTTGTCGGGAGGTGGCAGCGCCTCTTGTAGATCGTTCACGAACATGGAAGCTCCCTAGCGCTCAACCAGCGTCATCTTGCGGTTATAGATGTTCATCAGGACTGAGGTGGTGATGCTGATGAGGAGATAGACACCCATGGTCATGGCGATGACCTCGATCGCCTGCCCCGTCTGGTTGAGGGTGGTGCCCATGAACACCGAGACCAGATCCGGGTAGCCGATGGCGGTGGCCAGGGACGAGTTCTTGGTGAGGTTCAGATACTGGCTGGTGAGCGGCGGTATGATGACCCGCATCGCCTGCGGAATGACCACCAGCCGCAGGGTCTTGGTGGGTGACAGTCCCAGTGCCGAGGCCGCCTCCGTCTGGCCCTTGCTGATGGCGAGGATGCCGGATCGCACTATCTCGGCGATGAAAGCCGCCGTGTAGATGGTCAACGCCAGCAACAGCGCCGCGAGTTCGGGCAACACCGTCAACCCGCCCCGGAAGTTGAAGCCCTGCAGGGTCGGGATGCTCCAGGCAAGCGGGCTCCCCGCCAGCAGGAAGGTGATGAAGGGCAGCAGGACGATCAGCCCCAGGCTGCAACTCCAGACCGGGAAGATCCTGCCGGTCAGTTCCTGACGACGGCGCGCCCAGCGGCTCAGCCCCCAGCTGACCAGCACCGCCAGCAGCAGGGCCCAGAGCACGTAGCCAAACCCCTCTTCAAACAGTGGTTTGGGCAGGTAGAAGCCCCGCACGTTGAGGAAGGCTAGCCCCCCCATCTCCACGCTCTGGCGGGGCGATGGCAGGGTGCGCAGTACCGAGAAGTACCAGAAGAAGATCTGCAGCAGCAGTGGAATGTTGCGAAAGGTCTCGATATAGAGGGTGGCAATCTTGGCCACCAGCCAGTTGCTCGACAGGCGAGCGACCCCGAGTACGAAGCCCAGCAGGGTGGCAAACAGGATGCCGAGCACAGAGACCAGCAGGGTATTGAGCAGCCCTACCACAAAGGTACGGCCAAAGGTATAGGTCTCGTCGTAAGGGATCAGGCTCTGCAGAATGCCGAACCCGGCCGCATTGCCCAGAAAATCGAAGCCGGTGGTAATACCACGGGTCGCCAGATTGGTCAGGGCATTGTTGACGATGTAGAACAGAAACGCGATAACGGCCGCGACGGCCAGGCACTGAAAGATCAGGGCCCGCACCTTAGCGTCATACCACCAGCGGCCCTGTTTCTTCCTATGGTTTGATGCATGTAACGCCATCAGGATGACTCCGACAAAGCCAAGGCAAGGGGAAAATGGGGGGCTAGGCCCCCCAACGGCTCATCGACTCAGCGGATGGGCGGCGCGTACATCAGACCGCCCTTGTTCCAGAGTGCGTTGATGCCACGATCGATCTTGAGGGGAGAGCCGGCTCCCACGTTGCGATCGAAGGACTCACCATAGTTGCCGACCTGTTTGACGATGTTGTAGGCCCACTTGTCATCCAGTCCCAACACGCTGCCCTTGGGCTCTTCCAGCCCCAGCAAACGGCGGATGTCCGGGTTGGTGGATTTCAGCATCTCGTCCACGTTGGCGCTGGTCACCCCGGCCTCTTCGGCGTTGAGCATGGCGTACAGACTCCAGCGCACCACCTTGAACCACTGCTCATCCCCCTGGCGCACGGCCGGGCCCAGCGGTTCCTTGGAGATCACCTCCGGCAGTACCAGAGCCTCTTCCGGCTTGGTCAGCTTGATCTTGAGGGAGTAGAGCTGGGATTGATCCGAAGTCAGCACGTCGCAGCGACCGGCCTCGAAGCCTTTAACGGTCTGATCCGAGGTATCGAACACCACAGGGGTGTATTTCATGCCGCCGTTGGCACGGAAGTAATCCGCCAGGTTGAGTTCAGTGGTGGTGCCGGACTGGATGCAAACTGCAGCGCCATCCAGCTCCTTGGCACTCTTGACCCCAAGGGATTGTTTGACCAGGAAGCCCTGGCCGTCGTAGTAGTTCACCCCGGCGAAGGTCAGGCCCAGGGAGCCGTCACGAGTGAGCGTCCAGGTGGTGTTGCGAGAGAGCAGGTCCACTTCGCCCGACTGCAAGGCGGTGAAGCGCTCCTTGGCGGTGAGAGAGACGTATTTGACCTTGGTGGCATCCCCCAGCACGGCGGCGGCCACGGCGCGGCACACGTCCACATCCAGACCAGTCCAGGTGCCCTTGGCATCCGGGTTGGAGAAACCGGGCAGGCCATCACCGACCCCGCACTGCACGAACCCCTTCTTCTTGACCGCATCCAGGGTGCCGTCTGCCCAGGCATTCGCCGCCGCCAGCGACAGCAACACCGCCATTCCCACTTTTGTTATCTGTTTCATGTCACTCTTCCCTGTGGTTTGATTCAATTGGGCATCGTTTATAACTCACAAAATGCCCTCGCTTTCCCTGCGCCCGTGCAGCTTATCCAGTTGGCAAAAAAACTGTCAACCAACTCAAATAAGTCCCTTATTGGAGCGGCAGCATAAAACACCCAAACATAACTATATACATATTCATAACAAAAAAACCTACAACTTCGACCAAATAATGCGCTTCAAAAACCCCTCTATGCCGTGATAAATATTTTAAAAGCAATAAGCGTGCCGCTCCTCACAAGGTAGGAAAATAGCGCTTAATTCCCTCATTTACTTTGTATTTCTGGCTTGTTGCCCCAACTTGGGGCGCGCTGTTCAGACAGGTAGCACAAAGATGGCGGGGGCTGAGCCATTATTTGAGCCACGACAGGCCAGGATCCGACAACGTGATGGGAAGACGAAGATAAGGGGTGGCGCCGTGGGTAAATTATCCAGGGGAGGACAGTTCGAGTCTGACGAACTGCCCGTCGGAGTCGCTTGGGAGAACCTCTTCACCACGGGGGGATTCAGCCGCCGCGGGGGCCGTCTTCTATCTCGGTAATGACACCGTTTTCGACGGTCACAAACTGCATGAACTCGCTCTTGCCGAAGTTGTAGGTCCAGCGTTCGGCATACTTGACCGTCATCCGGGCACCGAAGCCATTCTCCTCATAGCGGGTCAAGTCTTCCTTGAGCATCGGCTGACCGCAGCGGATCAGCAGCTCGGCCGTGGTATCCCCCTCGGTCAGCAGGGCGCTCTTGCAACGCAGGGTGCCGGCGCTCACCGGCAGTGCGGCAACCATCAGCAATAACCAGCATACTGACTTCATTTTGCACTCCATTTGAACAAGATGGCCCCCAGTGCGACGCACAGCAGCGCGAACAGCATCACCTGGGCCAGGGGCCCCGCCACCTGCTGCCAGCCCGCCCCCTCCAGCATCACGGCCCGGGCCGCCTCGATGATCTGGCTCAGTGGCAAACGGGCCCCGATGCTCTGCAGCCAGGGGGGAGCCCCTTCCAGCGAAAACCAGACGCCTGATAAGAACATCATGGGCAGGCTGATGAGATTGAGCAAACCGCTCGCCAGCTCTTCATTCTGGATCCGGGCGGCGATGAGCAGCCCGAGGGACGCCATGGCGGTGCCACCGGCCAGGGCGATCAGCAGCAGCAACCAACCCGAGCCGAGCAGCGGCACACCCAGCAGCCAGTAAGCCACCAGAAACACCAGCAGGCTCACCACCAGGGTGATCAGCACCCGTGACAACAACTGGGCACAGAGAAACTCGGCGGCAGAGAGCGGCGTGGCCCGCAGCCGCTTGAGCACCCCGTTCTTGCGATAACGGACGATGACGAAGCCCACCCCGAACAGGCCGGAGAACATCAGGTTCATGCCGATGACCCCGGGCAGCAGCCAGTCGCCGTAGCGGATGGCCTGACCGCTCAGTGCCTCCTTGTGCAGTGGCACAGGGACGGCCTGGCGTAGCAGGTATTCCGCCATGGCGCCCTGAGGGGCATCCGGATTGACCCAGTAGCGGCTCAGTGCCGGTGCGAGCAGCAGATCCAACTGATGATGGCGTACCTTGAGCTGGCCCCCCCCCTCGTCGTCATAGGGGATCAGCTTGAGCAGCGGAATGCGCTGCAGGGGTTGATAGGCCGCGGGCAGTGCTCCCAGCACCCCGATCTGCACCAGGGGTTTGGGGGGGCCGGAGAAGATGAGGGAAAAGCCTATTACCAGCAACAGCGGAAACACCAGGTTCCAGACCAGCGCCGCCCTGTCCCGCACGAATTCGAGGTTGCGGGCGTAGAAGAGCGCGCCGATGCGCTTGATGGATCCGTTCATGCGCCGCTCCTCAGGCTGTGGCCGGTCAGGTGCAAGAAGAGATCCTCCAGATTGGGAGAACGGACCTGCATGCCGGTGAGTGGCACCCCCAGACCGAGCAGCTGTGGCAGCAGGGCTGCCACGTCGGGGCAGGTCAACTCCACCTGATCCCCGTGGCGCTGCAGCGGATGCCCCAGACTCGCGAGGGCCGGATGATCCATCAGCCGCACCAACACACCGTCAAAGTGCTGGGCCAGAAGGGCCGCCGGCGTATCCAGGCTGAGCAGGTGGCCGTGATCGACGATGGCGATACGATCGCACAGCTGCTGCGCCTCATCCATGTAGTGGGTGGTGAGCACCACCGTCTTGCCCTGGGCCTTGACGGCCTCGATCCGTTGCCAGAAGTGGTGGCGCGCCTGGGGATCCAGCCCAGTGGTGGGTTCGTCCAGAAACAGCAGCTCGGGGTCGCCGAGCAGGGCCAGCGCCAGCAGCAGCCGTTGACGCTGGCCGCCGGAGAGCTTGCGGCTGTCTCTGTCGATGAACTCGCCGAGGGCGCACAGCTCGATCAGCAGATCCCGCGGCAAGGGGTTGGGGTAGAGGCTGGCGAACAAGCGCAGGGTGTCGCGCACCGTCAGAAAATCCTGTAGCGCCGTGTGCTGGAACTGGATACCGATGCGCGAGCGGTAATCGGAGCCACGGGGAGCACCATGGAACAGGATCTGGCCGCCGTCCGGAGTGAGGATCCCCTCCAGCAGCTCTATGGTGGTGGTCTTGCCCGCCCCGTTCGGTCCTAGCAGGCCAAAACAGCTGCCGGCGGGGATGGCAAAGCTGAGCCCGTCCACCGCCTTCACGCCGGGGAAGTGCTTGATAAGGTCAACGACTTCGAGGATGGGCGTCATGGTCTCTCTCCCGGGAGCTGACCTGACTATATCCAAAACCCCTTCATCTGCCCATTGCTCGCCCAAGTCGGCCAAAAACAAACGGCGACCCGAGGGTCGCCGTTTTTTCGTGGTCAAGCCAGCCGGATCACAGGATGTCCAGCAGCTCCACTTCGAAGACCAGCGCGGAGTACGGCGGGATGGAGCCGGCACCACGGGCACCGTAGGCCAGATCGTGGGGGATGTAGAGCTTCCACTTGGAGCCAACCGGCATCATCTGCAGCGCTTCAACCCAACCGGCGATGACGCCGGTCACCGGGAATTCGGCCGGCTCGCCACGGGCGACGGAGCTATCGAACACACCACCGTGGGTGAAGGTACCGTGGTAGTGCACGCGCACGGACTGACCGGCCACCGGCACGGCGCCATCGCCTTCGACCATGACTTCGTATTGCAGACCGGTGTCGGTCACTTTCACGTCGGCACGCTTGGCATTGTCGGCCAGGAAGGCTTCACCATCGGCGGCAGCGGCCTTGGCAACAGTTTCCTGCTCTTCCTGCATGCGGGCGGTGATGACCTGGAAGGCATCGTTGATATCGTCACGGCTGACCGCGAACTCCAGACCATTCAGGGCATCTGCCAGGCCTTGTTGCAGAGCCGGGATATCCAGACCGGCGAAGGCTTGCTGCGCCAGCTGATCACCCATGTTGCGGCCGATGCCATAGCTGGCCTTCTGTTCGATAGAGTCGTATTGGGACATTGAGAGTTAGCTCCAGATCCAAGTAATGAGGCATTAAAAAGAGACGGGATGATATCAGACTTTTTCCCGAGGTGCTGCGGGCGGGCGCCCTGATTTCCCCGCTCATGGGAGAGAGTTCACACAAGTCAGGCGTGATCGCCGTCCATCGACGGCGATCTGCTTGCAGTGCTGTCCAGCCAGGCTCACACCGCCGCCAGCTTGGCGCCGGTGATATGCCCCCTCATCCCCGGCCCTTCTCCCGCAAGGGGAGAAGGGGGACAGGGAAACAGGGCATCGCCGCCGCACCAATGTCTTATCAGGCACGATCCAGCAGGGCCCGCACCGCGGCCACCTTGGCGCCATCGGTGATATTGACCCGGCCATCGTCCGAGGTGCCCATGTTGACGCCGTGACAAGGAGAGACACCATGCCACCACGCCAATATCAGGGGCGATCCAGCAGGGCCCGCACCGCGGCCACCTTGGTGCCGTCGGTGATATTGACCCGGCCATCGTCCGAGGTGCCCATGTTGACGCCGTGACAAGGAGAGACACCATGCCACCACGCCAATGCCTTATCAGGCGCGATCCAGCAGGGCCCGCACCGCCGCCACCTTGGTGTCGTCGGTGATATTGGCTCGGCCATCGTCCGAGGTGCCCATGTTGACGCCGTGACAAGGAGAGACACAATGCCACCACGCCAATGCCTTATCAGGCGCGATCCAGCAGGGCCCGCACCGCGGCCACCTTGGTGCCGTCGGTGATATTGACCCGGCCATCGTCCGAGGTGCCCATGTTGACACCATGGGGCACCATGCCGCCGCGCCAGCCCATGCCGGACATGTGCACCTCGCTCACCCCGGTGAACTCGAGGATGGTGCGCACGTTGTCGGCATTGACGCCGGCCCCCGGAATCAGGCTGGCCCGGCCCGCCAGGGTCTGCTGCATGGCTTGCAGGGTCTCCAGCCCCGCCAGGGCGGTGGGGGCATGACCGGAACTCAGGATCCGCTCACAACCGGCCGCCACTATGGTCTCCAGATCCGCGCGCCAGTCCGAGCTGAGATCGATGGCGCGATGGAAGGTGACACCGAGGGGGCCGGCCGCCTCCACCAGCTGCCGGAGCTGCCCGGCGGGGACCCGGCCGGTCTCGTCCAGCAGGCCTATCACCACCCCTTGCAGGCCGGCGGCGCGGGCGGCGGCGATATCCAGCAGCATGAGTTCAAACTCGGCAGCACTGAAACAGAAATCCCCGGCGCGGGGGCGGATCATGGCGTAGACCGGAATGGTCGCGTGGCGCGCCACCTGCTGCATGAAGCCATAGGAAGGAGTGAGGCCGCCGAGTCCCAGCGCAGAGCAGAGCTCGATGCGATCCGCGCCGGCTTGTTGGGCGGTAAACAGGGATTCCAGGTTGTCGATACAGATTTCAAGACGGGTCATGATGACTCCTTATCCGGGGAGATCAGACCCTGTGTCTGATCTCATAAATTGAGCAGGGCCGCGCCGCGCACGCCACCGGCACCGCCGAAACGGGCCTGACGAACGGCAGGCAGGGCGACCCCTGGCAGCAGGTGGCCGGGCAGACGCCGGGGCAGCTCTTCGTATAACACAGGCAGGCCGCTTAGCCCCCCGCCCAGCACCACCACCTCGGGATCGATCACCGAGATGGCGGTGGCGAGCCCGGCGGCCAGGATCTCCAGCCAGCAATCGAGGGTGGCCAGGGCACTCGCCTCACCGGCCTCAACGCGGGCGACTATCTGGTGGCCGCTGGCGCGCTCGCCGTGGAAATGCAGATAGAGCCGCTCCAGGCCGGTGCCCGAGGCATATGTTTCGAAACAGACCAGGCGACCACAACCACAACGGGGGCGGGGCAGCTCGGGGTACTTCATCAGGATGGTGGCCGGCAGCGGGTAGTGGCCTATCTCACCCGCCAGCCAGTTGCGCCCCTGGATGAGCTTGCCCGCCAGATAGACGGCGCCACCTATGCCGGTGCCTATGGTCATCCCCAGTGCGCTCTCGGCGCCGGCCGCCGCCCCCTGATGCACCTCGGACCAGAGGAAGCAGTTCGCATCGTTGTCGACGCTGACGGGGCGGCCGAGCAGTTCGGCCAGATCGGCTCCCAGATGACGACCGTGGATGGCGGGCAGGTTCGCCGCAACTATGCTGCGATCCTGGCGATTGAGAATGCCGGGAAAGCCGATACCGACCGCCCCTCGGGAGCCAAAACGGGCGTCAGCCTCCAGAACCCGGCTGTGAATGAGTTGCTGCAACCCCGAGTAATCATCACCCGGGGTGCTCATCCGCTCCTCGTGACAGAGGTTCAGGGCGCCGTCATACACCGCAAACGCAATCTTGGTGCCACCAATATCAAAGCCGTAATACATGCCACACTCCCTTGCCGGTGAACCTGTCCACCTCAGTCTGTCCAGAAGGGGCACATTGTATTAATTCGTGACAAAAATAAAGTCACCATGGGGGAAAAATGAGAGCCAGCTCAAAGCAAACGGAACATTTGCCGCTGCAGACAGGGTTGCCCGAGGCTCTGCAGGGTGCGCTCCTGGCCATCGAACACGAAGCCACGGCGCAGGTAAAATCCCTCGCCGATCCGGTTGCCATCCTGCAGCCACAATCTGACGCATTCACAGCCCACCCGGCGCATCTGCATCGCCACCGCCTGCCACAACCGCTTGCCATGGCCCTGGCGCCAATGGCCGGGATGCAGATAGAGGGCTTGGATGCGCGCGGTCATCAGTGCCCCCTCCTGCGTCGGCTGCCAGTAGAGCAGGCCTATGATGACCTCATCCAGGCAGAGCAACATGGGCGCGGGGCCAGATCCAGTGAGCCGGCGATGCCAGATCTGCAGGTGATCGGTGACCGCCAGCTGAGTCAGCAGATCTTCACCGAGCAGATCACCATAGACCGCCAGCCAGCTGGCCCGCTGCATCACCGTCATGGCGGCGGCATCGGCGGGACGGGCCAGCCGCAGGCTTACGCCTTGCACTGAGGCGCCAACCCCGCGGCACGTGCCTGCTGATACAGGGGTTGCACCTCGGCCTGCTGGGCCTGCAGCTCCGCGATGCGGCTCGCGTCACTCGGGTGGGTGGAGAGCAGTTGGGGCGGTGCCTTGCCACCGGAGGCGGCACTCATGTTCTGCCACAGGGGAACGGCTTGCGCCGGATCGAAGCCCGCACGGGCCATCAGCGCCAGCCCGAGCCGGTCCGCCTCGCTCTCCTGCTCACGACCATAGGGCAGCGTAATGCCGACCTGCACCCCGAGGCCGAGCGCGGCCATGGTGGCACCGCCCCCCTGGCTGCTGCCGATGGCGGCATCGGCCACCGCCAGCCCGATGCCGGTCAGCTGATCGCGCGAGAGCCGCTCGTTGGAGTGCTGGGCCAGCACGTGGGTCAGCTCGTGGCCGATGACGGTGGCGAGCTGATCCTGATTCTTGGCGACCTTGAGCAAGCCGCTGTAGACCCCGATCTTGCCGCCGGGCAGGGCGAAGGCGTTCACCTCCTTGGAGTCGAACACCACCACCTCCCAACTGGTGATGCCGTAGCTCGCCGGCACCTGGGCGGTGACCGCCTTGGCCACGCAAGAGACGTAGGCATTCATCTTGGCATCCTTGCTCACCTTCTCCTGCTTCTTCATCTGTTCGAAGGAGTCGGCCCCCAGCTGGTTCATCTGCTGGGGAGAGAAGAGCAGCATCTGGTTGCGGCCGGTCGGAGACTGGGCACAACCGGCCAGCAAGGCGCTGCACAGGGCAGCCAGGCCTAATTTGGACAGGGAAGAAGAGGCACGCATGAAGGGATCCTTTACCATGAGGTGATTGCCCTATTCTCGGAAATGCCGCCCTCCGGCGCAAGCAGGCTGCCATGCCTTGCGACCAAAAAGGTCCCGAAACACCAATAAAAACGAGCCCACATGGGGCTCGTTTGTCTGTCATGGGAAGAGGGTGGATTACATTACGCCCAGCTTCTTCAGGTCGGCCTGGACCACCTTGGCCGGGACGGGTACATAACCGTCCTTCGCCACTATGTTCTGACCGGCCTTGGACAGGATCATCTTCACAAACTCTTGCTCCATCGGGGAGAGCGGCTTGTTCGGGTGCTTGTTCACGTAAACGTACAGGAAGCGCGACAGCGGGTACTTGCCGGTGATGGCGTTGTCCGAGGTGGCCTCGATGAAGGTCTTGCCATCCTTGGAGAGCGGTACGGCGCGTACCCCGGAGGTGACATAACCGATACCGGAATAACCGATGCCGTTCAGGGAGGAGGAGACGGACTGCACCACGGAAGCCGAACCCGGCTGCTCGTTCACGCCGCTCTTGAAGTCGCCGTTACACAGGGCGTGCTCCTTGAAGTAACCGTAGGTGCCGGATACCGAGTTGCGGCCGAACAGCTGCAGATCCTTGGCGGACCAGCTGCCATCCAGACCCAGATCAGACCACTTGGTGGCGGCCTTGGCTTCGCCGCACTTGAGGGTGCTGGAGAAGATGGCATCGATCTGCGGCATGGTCAGCCCCTTGATGGGGTTGTCCTTGTTGACGAATACGGCCAGGGCATCGACCGCGACGCGGATGGCGGTCGGCTTGTAGCCGTAGCGCTTCTCGAACGCCTCTTCTTCACCGGCCTTCATGGCGCGGCTCATGGGGCCAAACTGGGCGACACCTTCGGTCAGCGCGGTCGGGGCGGTAGAAGAGCCGGCGGCCTGGATCTGCACGTTGACGTTGGGGTACATGCGCTTAAATTCTTCGGCCCACAGGGTCATCATGTTGGCCAGAGTGTCCGAGCCGACAGAGGACAGGTTGCCCGAGATGCCGCTGGTCGGAGTGTAATCCGGCAGGTCTTTATCCACACCGGCAGCCAGCGCGCTGACGGAAAACAGGGTTGCTGCGGTAAATCCGATTACACCAGCCAGTTTGTTGAGTTTCATCCAATCTCTCCAAAGTTACAGAAGGCTATTGCCAATACATGGCGCCGATTAACACTGTCTTGCTGTGGTCAACCCGACTGCATCAGTCAGATTGTTAAGTTTCATTCCGTACCCTCTCGTCTCCAGAGTGCCAGAAGGTCCGTTCTTAAGACGGCGCCAGTATCTGACCTGGCAGTGACAAATTTATGGATTTAATGTGACACTTTAATGACATGACGCAGGATTATGACAAATGCAAAAAGGGCCGCGTGAGCGGCCCTGATATTGATACTAACCAATTGACTCAAATGGTTATTTAACCACCACCATGCGACCGGGGATGAGGAAGCTGAAACGGCTGCCGACACCGACCCGGCTCTCAATCTCGAGCTGGGCATCGTGATGACTGAGGGCGTGCTTGACGATGGCAAGGCCGAGCCCGGAGCCGCCGGTGTGGCGAGAGCGCGCCTTGTCGACCCGATAGAAGCGCTCGGTGAGCCGCGTCAGATGTTCGGGGGCTATCCCCTCCCCCTCGTCCTGCACCAGGAACAGCGCCATGGCCCCCTGCTTGCGCCACTCCACGCTGATCTTGCGACCCGCCGGGGTGTAATGAATGGCGTTGTAGACCAGGTTGGAGACGGCGCTGCGCAGTTGATCCCGGTCGCCGCGCACGAACAGGTTGGACTGCACCTTGAACTCAAACTGATGCGCGCTCTCTCCCGACAGTGCCCGCGCCTCCTGCTCAAGCAGCCCCAGCATGGCGGGCATGTCCACCAGATGGGAGAGATCCACCGAGGGCGCCGCCTCGATGCGCGACAGGGTGAGCAGCTGATTGACCAGATTATCCATGCGGATGGTCTGCTCCATCATCACCCTGTGCGCCTTGGCCCACATGGCGGGCGGCGGCGGCTCCTCGGTCATCTCCAGATAGCCCTTGAGCACGGTGAGCGGGGTGCGCAACTCGTGGGAGACGTTGGAGACGAAGTGCTTGCGGGTCTTCTCCAGACTGCGCAGCCGGGTCACGTCCCGCACCACCAGCATCGCCTGATCCTCGGCATAGGGCATGATCCGAAACTCGAGAAACTTCTCCTCGTTGATGGGGGAGCTCATCTCGAAGGGCTCGTCATAGAGCCCCTTGTTCAGGTAGGCGACGAAGGCGGGATGGCGGATGAGGTTGCCGATGTGCTGACCGGCATCCTCCGGCCAGCGAAAGCCGAGCAGTTGCTCCGCCAGCCGGTTGCACCAAAGGATGCTGCCATCGGTGCGAAACACCACGGCCGCATCGGGCAGGGCCTCGGCCCCCTCCCGAAAGCGGCGGATGAGGCCCGCCAGCTCGCGGCGACGGGCCCGGTGGCGCTGTTGCAGCTTGTAGATACCGTTGAAGATGTATTCCCAGCTGCCGCTGCCATTGGGAGGCACCAGGCTGCGATCGTGCCACAGCCAGTCCGACAGCCGCTTCTGGAAGCGGTAGTGCCAGCCCAGGTGCAGCAGCGTTGCCACCAGCAGGCAGAGGGCAAGGTGATCGACCAGCCAGCCGACCAGGACGAAGGGGGCGTAGAAGAACGCCATTCGCCACAACTGTCGCCGCCAGGCGTAAGGTTGCAACATATCGTCCCCTAGAGGCGGATTGAGAAGCGGTATCCGGCTCCACGCACCGTCTGGATCAACTTGTCGTGCCCCGTCTCTTCGATGGCCTTGCGCAGGCGACGGATGTGCACGTCCACGGTTCTGTCTTCCACATAGACATTGGTGCCCCAGACGTTGTTCAGCAACTGCTCACGGCTGTAGACACGCTCCGGGTGGGTCATGAAGAAGTGCAGCAGCTTGAACTCGGTCGGCCCCATGTCCAGCGCCTTGTCCTCGGCGCTGACGCGGTGGGACACCGGATCCAGCTTGAGCCCCTGTACCTCGATCACCTCGTCCACCGAGGTGGGGGAGACCCGGCGCATCACGGCGTGCAGGCGGGCGGTCAGCTCCTTGGGAGAGAACGGCTTGGTGATGTAGTCATCGGCCCCCGCCTCCAGGCCACGGACCTTGTCCTCCTCTTCACCGCGGGCGGTCAGCATCACCACCGGGATCTGGCGGGTCAGCTCATCCTGCTTGAGCTGCTTGATGAACTGGATGCCGCTGCCACCTGGCATCATCCAGTCCAGCACGATGAGCTCGGGGTAGGGCTCGCGCACCTTCGCCAGTCCATCGGCATAGTCTTCCGCTTCAACCGTTTCATATCCTTTTTGCTCCAGCACGAAGCAGAGCATTTCGCGGATGGGTGCCTCGTCCTCGACCACCAGAATTCGCTTAGCCATATCCCTTCTCTCTCCTCTGTGAAGATGGGTGCGCCAATTATTAGAACTTTCTGTGACACTTTTATGACTTTATGACAGGCGGGATGATAAACGTTTTCAGTTTCAGTTGGCAGCGGTGCGTTGCAGCAGGTCCCAGCGATTGCCGCTGATGTCCTCGAACACCACCACAGTGCCGTAAGGCTCGAGACGGGGCTGTTCACAAAAATGCACACCATAAGCCTGCATCCGCTGGTAATCCCCCCAGAAGTCGTCGGTCTCGAGGAACAGGAAGACCCGGCCACCGCCCTGCTGGCCGATGGCGACCGCTTGCTCTGGATTGGCGGCGCGGGCCAGCAGCAGGGCCGACCCCGGCGCGCCTTGCGGGGCGACCCGCACCCAGCGCTTGCCCGGTTTGCCTAGCTCGTCGAGGAGACTGTCTTCGAGCAGTTCGAAGCCAAGGCCTTGGGTGAAGAAGGCGATGGCCGCATCGTAGTCGGCCACCAGCAGGGTCAGGGCGCCAAGGTGTTGTGACATGCAGAGGTTCCTCGTCAGATGGACAAAGGCGCAGGGCGCCAGGCGGGCGCAGCATAACGGCAAGCCGGCTCCGTCGCCAGCCCGACAGGACTTATTCCACCTCGACCCGGTTGCGGCCCCGTTTCTTGGCCTGATAGAGCGCCTCGTCGGCCCGCTTGAGCGCCCTTTCCAGCGGATCGCCGCGCCGCTCCGCCACCCCGAAGGAGGCGGTGATCTTAAGTCCAAGCGGCCAGCCCGGATAGGACTCCAGCCCCCTCCTGATCCGCTCGGCCAGTCCCTCTGCCCTCGCCTGTTCGTAGTGCAGGCAGACCAGCACGAACTCCTCTCCCCCCCAGCGCACCAGGCGGCACAGGCTGTCACAATGGTTCAGCACCTCGCTCACCATGTGCTTTAGCACCTCGTCCCCCATGGGGTGGCCGTGGTTGTCATTGACCTGCTTGAAGTGATCGATGTCGATATAGATGAAGGAGAGCGGTATCTCGCCGAGCTCGCCGAGCAGCTTCTCGCCCCCGAGCCGGTTGAGGGCCCCGGTCAGAGGATCGTAGCGGGCCTCCTCCTCGGTGCGCCTGTTCTGCTCGCTCAGGCTCTGACTGAGCTCCTCGGCCGCCAGCTTGGCCGCCTTGGCCTTGCGCAGCTTGTCTCCCACCAGCAGGTGCTCGATCAGGAACAGCAGCACTCCGTACGCCAACCAGCTCAACAGCAAACCGCGATAGAAGTCCCCCGGTCGCACCCAGCGGCCGTAGAACTCCATCTGCTCCAGCGCCAGCCGATAGGTGCCTGGCTTCATGCCGACCGAGGCTATCTCGATGGCATAGACCCGGCGCAGATCCGGCCCCTGCTCTGCCAGCGGGATCCCGTATTCCTGCACCCACCAGGCGGCCGGGGTGAACACGCTGAGGGGCATCTCTTGCAGCTGGCCATAGTCATTGGGGCGGAAGATCACCTCGTTGAACTTGTGGGAGACGCCATCCCCGAGCCTTGAGTAGCTGGGATCATAGTTGCGCAGGTAGAGGTGCCAGTATTGCGGCCCCTCCCCCTCGACCCGCAGCTTGACCCGCATGCCGCTGAAATAGGAGAGATCGATCCCGCGCTCCGGTTTGGTCAGGGTCAGGATCAGCTCGCAGAAGGGGCTGTCGGCACCGGCGCGCAGCTGACAGTCGATGGCCGGTTTGCCACCCTGCGGGACCAGGGTCGCGACCGAATGGCCACTCTGGCCGCGATCGTCCTGCGCCTTGGCGGACAATTCGGCATTGGCCAGGATGTCCAGCCTGCGCTCAGGGCCAAACTCGAACAGCACTATGGCCAACAGGCTGATGCCCAGCAGGGCCCAGAACAACTGATTGGTCACACGAAAATAGGAAGGGAGCATGAGCATCACACCTACAGGAAAATCTTGACTCTACGCCCACCGGATCCGGTGCAGCCCGGCACCAGAGGCGTTATTACACGCGCCGCCGGGGCGCCGAGGGCGACTGGCTCAGCCAGCCGCCAAAAGCCTGGGATTTTTCACGATGCAGCACTCCATGCCATGGAAAAATAAAGAAAAACAGGTATTTTCGCCGGCCCATCTTACACAAGCAAAATGCGAAGTAACAGCACCCCCAGCGCCCTTCTTTCAGCCTTCTTCTCTGAGCGCCCGATACAGGGTAGTGCGGCTGATGCCGAGGCGGCGCGCCGCCTCGCTCACGTTGCCATCGCAGGCCACCAGGGTCTGCTGCACCCGCCGCCGACTCTGCTCGCGCAGCGTCACGCCCTCCGCCTGCGGCGCCATGGCGATTGGCGCGCCCCCGGGCAACTGCGGCGCTGAGTGCAGATGCAGGTGGGCGGGCCCTATCCAGCCCTGTCCCTCCGCCAGTACGCAGGCCACCTCCAACACCTGCTTGAGCTGGCGCACGTTGCCGGGCAGCGGATGGGCAAGCAGTTGCTGCTCTGCTTCATCCGTCAGGCGCAGCGCCGGGTCCATCTCCGCCAGCAGGCGCTGGATCAACCCCTGCCGCTCCCACGCAGGCCACTGCCGCAGCGGGGCCTGCGACTGGCGCCAGCCGCAGATGCGGTAATAGAGATCCTCGCGAAAGGTGCCGGCCTGCACCATGGCGGCCAGATCCCGGTGGCTGGCGCTGACCAGCCAGAAATCCACAGCTTCCGGTTTGTGGCTGCCGACCGGGGTGACGGCCCGCTCCTGCAACACCCGCAGCAGCCGGGTCTGGGCCAGCAGCGGTAATTCACCAATCTCATCGAGCATCAGGATGCCTCCGTGGGCCGCGCGCAGGTAGCCCTGACTGCCCTGGCTGCGGGCACCGCTGAAGGCACCACCCACGTAACCAAACAGCTCGGCTTCCACCAGATCCGCCGGCAGGGCGCCACAGTTGACGCACACCAGCGGTTGCGCCTGCCGGCTCGACTGGCGATGCAGTGCCCGCACCAGGTGCTCCTTGCCACTGCCGGTCTCCCCCTCGATCAGCAAGGAGATACCCCGCTCCAGCATCTTGAGCGGCACCGGGGTCCCTACCTGGCGAGCCGACGCCAAAGACTCCGCCGCCAAGTACAAGCCGCGCCGTTCACGCAGCAGTTGCCGCCCATCGAAGGGATACTGGCCGAGCCAGAGCCGCCCGGCCCGGTTGGCACCGAGCAACTCCCCCGCCTCCCCCAGCAGCAATCGGGCCGACCAGAGGCTCTGGGGCTCCAGATCCACCAGCCAGCCCGGTTGGCAGGCCAACAGTGCATTCTCCAGGGTCATGGCGAGCAGTCGCACCGTGCCCAGCATGTCGCCGCCGTGGTGGGCCGCATCGGTGGAGATGTCGAGCACCCCGAGCAGGCTGCCATCCGGGCCGAGCAGCGGGCTGGCGCTGCAGCTCAAGAAGCTGTGCTGGGCGAAGAAGTGCTGGGCGCCGAGCACCTGCACCTCGCTCTGTTCTGCCAACGCGGTGCCTATGGCATTGGTGCCCTTGCTCCCCTCCCCCCAGCGAGCGCCGCTGCGCAGGAAGATGCGCTCGGCGTGGCGGGCGAAGCCGTCGTCGCCACTGGCCGCCAGTATGGCGCCCTCGGCGTCGCACAGCAGCAACCGGCAGGGTCGCCCGGCCAGCAGTTGGGTGAACAGCGGCAGCACGAAACGCTGGAAACAGGCGATGAGTTCCCTGTGCTCCTCCAGCCTGGCCCTGAGCTCCCCCTGAGGCAGCAGGTCCAGCTCGGCGCTCTGCTGGCGGCTGAGCCCCTGATGCAGGCAGCGCTGCCATGAGCGCTGGATGGGGGAAGTTCGCTCATCGGGCCTCCTGTTCACAAAGGGGACAGTGTCGCGGCCACTGTCCAGAAACGGCACAGTCTCATCGCCACGACCGGGGTCATTGGTTAATCAAGATACGCCGCCGCGCCCTTTTTGATAACGTTTTTGTAACTTTTGCTCGCTGGTCAGACCCTCTGGCACGGCCCTTGCGATAACGGATCGCAACCGGCCCTCCCGATAGGCCGGCCAGGACCACACACATAAGGATAATGAGATGATCTATACCGCTCCCGGCCAGGCAGGCGCCCTGGTCAGCTTCAAGTCCCGTTACGACAACTTCATCGGTGGCGACTGGGTGGCTCCCCGCGCCGGGCGCTATTTCGAGAACATCTCACCCGTGGATGGCCGGGTGTTCTGCGAGGTGGCCCGCTCCGATGCCGCCGACATCGATCTCGCGCTGGATGCCGCCCACAAGGCGTTTGCCAGCTGGAGCAAGACCAGCGTCACCGAGCGCAGCAACCTGCTGCTGCGCATCGCCGATCGCATCGAGCAAAACATCGAGCGGCTCGCGGTCGCCGAGACCTGGGAGAATGGCAAGGCGGTGCGCGAGACCCTGGCCGCCGACTTGCCCCTGGTGGTGGATCACTTCCGCTACTTCGCCGGCTGCATCCGCGCCCAGGAGGGCTCGGCCGCCGAGCTGGATCAGAACACCGTCAGCTACCACTTCAAGGAGCCCATCGGGGTGGTCGGCCAGATCATCCCCTGGAACTTCCCGCTGCTGATGGCGGCCTGGAAGCTGGCACCCGTGCTGGCGGCTGGCTGTTGCAGCGTGCTCAAGCCCGCCGAGCAGACCCCGGTCACCATCATGCTGCTGATGGATCTCATCAAGGACATATTGCCCCCCGGCGTGGTCAACGTGGTCAACGGCTTTGGCAACGAGGCCGGCCAGGCGCTCGCCACCAGCGATCGGATCCAGAAGCTCGCCTTCACAGGTTCTACCGAAATCGGCGCCCATATACTGCGCTGCGCCGCCGAGAAGCTGATCCCCTCCACCGTGGAGCTGGGGGGCAAGTCCCCCAACATCTACTTCGCCGACGTGATGCAACACGAGAGCCAGTACATCGACAAGGCGGTGGAGGGCATGCTGATGACCTTCTTCAATCAGGGTGAGGTGTGCACCTGCCCCTCCCGCGCCCTGGTGCAGGAGAGCATCTACGACGACTTCATGGATCGGGTGCTGGCCCGCGCCCGCACAATCGTGCAGGGCAACCCCCTCGACACCACCACCCAGGTCGGGGCCCAGGTCTCCCGCGAGCAGTACGACAAGATCCTGAGCTACATGGAGATAGGTCGCGGCGAGGGGGCCAGGATGCTGATCGGCGGCAATGCCGCCAGGGTGAGCGGGCTGGAGGGGGGCTTCTACATCCAGCCCACCATCTTCCACGGCCAGAACAAGATGCGGGTATTCCAGGAGGAGATCTTCGGGCCGGCGCTCGGGGTCACCACCTTCAAGAACGAGGCGGACGCCCTGGCTATTGCCAACGACACCCAGTACGGCTTGGGAGCCGGTCTGTGGACCCGGGACAGCAACCTTGCATGGCGCATGGGGCGCGGCATCCAGGCCGGCCGGGTCTGGATCAACTGCTACCACGCCTACCCGGCCCACGCGGCGTTCGGCGGTTACAAAAAGTCGGGGATCGGCCGCGAGACCCACAAGATGATGCTGGATCACTACCAGAACACCAAGAACCTGCTGATAAGCCACGACATCAACCCCCTCGGCTTCTTCTGATCAGAAGCACGATCGAGACAGAACCAGAGGGCGCCCATAAGGCGCCCTCTTTTTATCCACCTATCGGCCGCTTAGTTGCCGGGCTGGGCCAGCTGCTGGCGATAGCGCTGGGGGGAGCATCCCAGTTCCCGATTGAACATGGCGATGAAGGCGGAGGTGGAGCCATAACCGAGCCGCCAGCCTATCTCCTGAATAGGCAGCTCCCCCTTGAGCCAGGCCAGCGCCTTGAGCAGCCGCAGCCGGGCCCGCCACTGACCGAAGTTCATGCCGAGCTCCCGCACGCAGCGCCGGGCCAGGGTGCGCTCGGTGCTGTGCAACTGCTCGGCCCACTGGGCCAGGGTGCGGGGATCGGCGGGATCACTGCGCAGGGCCGCCAGCATGGGGGCCAGCAGCTTGTCCTGACTCATGGGCAGGTAGCTCTCCTGGCAGCGGGTGTGGGCGAGCTTCTCCACCAGCAGCTCGGCCTGACGCATGTCCCACTCGTCCTGCATGTGGCCGAGCCGTCGCTCACAAAAATCCGTCAGCAGGGCGCGGATGAGCGGCGTCATCTCCAGCAGCCTGGGCTCGGCGGGCAGTCTGGCGGCCAGGGCGTTGCTGACATAGATGGAGGTGTAGTCCAGCGCCTGCTGGTTGTAGGAGGCGTGCTCCAGATGGGCGGGCACCCAGATGAGGTAATCCGCCGGCGCCACCAGCCGCTGCTCGTCCAGCACGATTTCCATCACCCCCAGGCTTATCATGCTGAACTGACCCCAGGGGTGGCTGTGGGGGGCGCAGGCGCTGTCGGCCTGGATCTGCTGATAACGCAGGTAGAGCGGATTGGGCTCCGGCAGTTCGAGATCCCTGGGGTGATAGTGATGCGCCATCTTGAGTTGCCTGTGCTGTGTGAGAAACATGCCCTGCCCCGCAGAGGCCCCTGACAGAGACCGGGGCCTGGGTTGTCCTTTCTGCGGGATAGATTGTCAGTTTTACGTTACTTCACATGAGAAAGACAGGGGTAGACTAGCAACCTGACATTAAAGGAGTCTTCCATGCGTCTCTTCTCCCCCCTCCTGTTTCCCCTGCTGGCGGTGCTTATCTGGGCCACCAACACCGTCGTCTCCAAGGCGGCGGCCGGCGTGGTGGATCCCGCCGCCATCTCGTTCTACCGTTGGGTGCTCGCCGCCCTGGCCCTGTCGCCGTTCTGCCTGCCCCAGCTGTGGCGTCGCCGCGCCGAGTTTCGCCCCTGGCTCGGCAAGCTGCTGGTGCTCTCCCTGCTCGGCATGGTGCTCTATCAGTGCCTCGCCTACTACGCCGCCCACAGCACCTCGGCCACCAACATGGGGGTCATCGGCTCACTGCTGCCACTGCTGACCCTGCTGATCGGGGCCTGCTTCTTCGGCCAGAAGCCCGGCAAGCAGGCGCTGGCGGGCATGAGCGTGTCGTTGTTCGGGGTGTTCTGGCTGCTGAGCCAGGGCCAGCCGCTGGCACTCTTGCACAACGGCATCAACCCGGGGGACGGCATGATGCTGCTGGGGGCGGCCAGCTATGCGCTCTATGGCCTCTTGATCCGCCGCTGGCAGCTGCCGTTCGGCCCCTGGCTCAACCTCTATGTGCAGATCCTGCTGGCGGTGCTGCTGCTCATCCCGGTCGCCCTCAGCGCAGACTCCCTCGCAGTGCCGCAGGAAGGCTGGAGCATGGTGCTGTTCGCTGGGCTCGCCTCCTCTCTCTTGGCGGCCTACAGCTGGATGCGCGGCCTCGCCAGTCTCGGGGCCGAGCGCACCTCGGTGTTCATGAACCTGATCCCGCTGTTTACGGCGCTGATCGCGGTCATCAGCCTGGGGGAGCCCATCCACGGCTATCACCTGCTCGGCGGCGGCCTCATCCTCGGCGGCGTCATGTGCTCCCAGCTCAAGGGGAGACGACGTACCCCACTACTGGAAGAGGCCTAGGCAGCGAAACACGCAGGCATTCCTGTAAAAATCGACAGCCTATGCTGCAAAAAACGCACTAAAACAACGAGGGAGCCCAGGCTCCCTCGTTGTTTTGACTTCTATTGCCGCGACTCGTTTTCGCCGTATTCCTAGCTTGCACGGCGCCAGTGATAACGGCGCTCCGGCCGGCCGCGCTGGCCGTAGTTGAGATCCACGTCCAGCTTGTCTTCGGACTCCAGAAACTCCAGATAGCGGCGCGCCGTGGTACGGCTCAGGGACAGGCGCAGCGCCACCGTATCGGTGGAAAAGGCCGTGTCCGGCTCCCCGGCCAGCAGCTCTAGCACCTGGCGCAAGGTAATGGCGTCTATGCCCTTGGGGGTGTCGCGGATCTCCCTCGGCTGGATGCGGCCCTTGCCCATCAGCCGGTCGAGATCGCTCTGCTCCAGCAGACCGCGCTCGCACAGGCGGCGGTGCAGGGTCAGGATCTCGTCCAGACTCTGCTGGATGCGAAACAACCGCAGCGGCTTGATGATGTAATCCTGCACCCCCAGGTTCAGGGCCTGCTGTATGGTCTCCACGTCGCAGGAGGCGGTGACCATCACCACGAACACCTCACGGTTGTGGTTGCGCAGCCGGTTGACCCACTCCAGCCCGGAGCCATCGGGCAGGGAGATGTCCACCACCAGCAGTTGGGGTTCGGTGGCACGCAGCATGAGATCTGCCTGGGCCAGGCTCTCGGCCCGCCCCAGCAGAGAGTAACCCGGGGTCGAGGAAACCAGCTCGGCCAAGATGGCACCGATCCGCTCGTCGTCCTCGATAATAAGGGTGAAAAGTGGCTTCATGGCTCACACCAATTGGTTTTTATTCAAATAGATACCGAACAGTGTCGTCTGCTCGGCGGTGCGTCGCCATTCTATCACACCCCCACGACGGGCCACGGTCTTCTTGACCAGAAAGAGACCTACGCCATGATCTCCGGTCTGACGGCTGATACCGTAATCGAACAGGTGATCCGCCAGCGCCTCGTCCACCCCCACACCACTGTCCTCCACCTCGATCACCAGCCGTCGGCCGAAATCATCGACGGAGAGCAACACCCTAGGGGGGCAATGCTCGCGATTAGCCCAGGCGGCGCGCAGGCCGTTGTCCAGCAGGTTGCCGATGCAGGTGATGAGATCCGCCGACACCTCGGCCGGGTACTCCCCGAGCGCCGAGCCGGGATCCAGCACCAGTTCGACCCCGAGCTCCCGCGCCCGGCTGAACTTGCCGAGGATGAGCCCGGCCACCGGCTTGTTCTCGATGGAGCGCAGCAAGTCCTGCAGCATGGTCTGGCAGGCCTCGTTCTCCTGCTGGATGAGCTCCACCGCCTGATCCACGTGGCCGAGCTGCAGCAGACCGGAGAGGCTGCCCAGCTTGTTGGCAAACTCGTGGGTCTGGATGCGCAGCATCTCGGCATACTGACGCAGGTGGGTCACCTGCATGCCGAGGCTGCCGGTGCCATCCGGCCGGCTGAAGATCAGCATCCGGCCCGGCTCCCGGCCGCTGAGTTCCTGCCAGTGGCCGACGAAGGCCTCCCCCTGCACGGTGAAGTTCACCCCGCCCTGCTGATCCAGAGCAGGCAGCAGGCTCGGGGCCAGCTCGGCCAGGGATTGCCCCAGCAGGGCGTGGCGGCCGGTGCCCGGCAGCCGCAACTGGTAGAAGGCCGCGCTGTTGAGCATCTTGATGCGATGGTTGCCATCGAGGGCCACTATCCCCTCCGAGATGCCCTCCAACACCAGATCCTGCTGGGCGAAGCGATTGACTATGGTCTCCGGCTCCAGATCCAGCAGGGTGCGTTTCAGCCGGTGCTGCAGCCAGAACGCCAGCAACAGGCCGCAGCCCAGCACGGCGCCGATGGCGCTGATGAGCAGGGCGATTCGCTCCAGATAGGTACCCTCCACCGCCTTCATCAGGTAACCCACCGCCACCGCGCCTATGGCGCGTCCATCGGCGCCGATCACCGGCGAGAAGCAGCGAATGGCCGGCCCGAGCGTGCCCTCGTCCTTGGAGCAGTAGCTGCGCAGCTCCTGGATCGCCGGCCAGATGTCGTCGCCGCGGAAGATCTGGCCCACCAGCTCGGGGGAAGGGTGGCTGAGGCGGCGGGCGTGCTCGTCCGTCACCACCATGTAGGCGGCGTCGGTGCGCTTGCAGATCCCCTGCACATAGTCCCGCAGACCCGGATCCTCGCCCTGCTGCAGGGCCTGCACCACCCGGGTATCCGCCGCCAGCACCCGCGCCAGATCGCTGCCCTTCTCCTGCAGGTTGCTCTCCAGCAGGTGGCGGATGAAGAGGGCGAGCAAGCCGCCGAGGATCAGGATCAGCAGCAGCGACATGCCGAGGGAGAGGGTGACCAGTTGATGGCGCAGTTTCATCTAATAACCTTGCAGACTCAGGGGACGGACCAATAGTGCGGGCGCCACCAGGTCTGGTCAATGAGCGGGGCGGGATCGCCGGCAAAATCCGCCAAGCCTTCGTCGCGAGCACAGAGCGCCACCGCCCTCGCCACGGCGCGGGCCACCTCCCCCACCTGCTCGATGGGAGGCAGCAGCCGCCCCTCGGCCAGGGGATAGGCCCCCACCGCCCGCACCGCCGCCAGCAACATGCCATCGCTGATGCGGCGCGCCTTGACCGCGCAGGCACCGAGGCCGATGCCGGGGAAGACGTAGACGTTGTTGCACTGGGAGACCACCCGCGCCTCCCCCGCCACCGCCACCGGCGGGAAGGGGCTGCCGGTGGCGAGCAGGGCGCGCCCGCCCGTGGCCTGCCACACCTCGGCCGGGGTCGCCTCGGCGCTGCGGGTCGGGTTGGAGAGCGGCAGGATCACCGGTCGCTCGCACGCGGCCCCCATGGCCGTCAGCACCTCGTTGTTGAAGAGGCCGCCCTGGCCGCTCACCCCGATCAGCACCCCGGGGCGCTGGCGCGAAATCAGCGCGGGCAGCTCGGCGCAGGCCTCCTCCGCCGAGCGGGCGAAGGGCTGCTGGGACGGTGTCAGGTTGGCGCGATCCCGGCACACTAGGCCGTCCTGATCGAACAGCCAGATCTGCTCCGGGCTGCCCGCCAGCTGGGCCAGCATGGCGGCGATGCCGCAGCCCGCCGAGCCCGCGCCGACGATCAGCACTGGGGTATCGGCAAGCTGACTGCCCGCCTGCTGCAAGCCCGCCAGCACGCAGGCCGACGCCACCGCCGCCGTGCCCTGGATGTCGTCGTTGAACATGCACAGCTCGTCCCGGTAGCGAGCCAGGAGGTTGGCGGCATGCTTGCCGGCGAAGTCCTCGAACTGCAACACCACCTGGGGCCAGCGCCGGCGAATGGCTGCCACCACCAAGTCCATGAAGTGGTAATAGGGCTCCCCATCCACCCGGGGCGCCTGCCAGCCGAGGTAGGAATCATCTTCCAAGAGCTCCGGGTTGTTGGTGCCCACGTCCACGCACAGGGGCAGGGTGCGGGCCGGGTTGATGCCGCCGGCGGCGGAGTAGAGCGCCAGCTTGCCGATGCAGATCCCCATGCCGCCGATGCCGAGATCGCCGAGCCCCAGCACCCGCTCCCCGTCGGAGATGACGATGACATCCACCTCCTGCTCCACGGCGGCGAAGATGTCGTCCAGATCGTCCCTGTCGTGCCAGGAGAGGTAGAGGCCGTGGCTGCGCAGGTAGAGATCGCTGTGGCGCTGGCAGGCCTCCCCCACTACGGGGGTGTAGATGATCGGCAGCAGCTCAGGCAGGTGGTGGCGCACCAGATCGTAAAACAGCACCGGATTGTCTTCCTGCAGTTGGCGCAGCAGCAGATGCTGATCGAAGGGGCTCTGCATGGCAGACACCAGCCGATAGATGCGGCGGCGCTGCTGGGAGAGGGATTCCTCCTTGTGGGGCATGCGCCCCATCAGGCCCTGACGCTTGCGTTCGGCATAGGGCAGACTGGTGCCCATCATCATGTCGTTCATGTTCGATTCCTTATGCCAGCAGCGAGATGAGCAGGGTGGCCAGGATCAACATCACGGCCCCCCCGAGACGGGACGAGATCTGGGCGAACGGCATCAGCTTCATGCGCTGGGCCGCCGACAGCACCGCCACGTCGCCGGTGCCCCCCATGTTGGCCATGCACAGGCCGCCGGTGATGGCCGCCTCGATGGGATAAAACCCTATCATGCGCCCGACGATGGCCGCCCCCAGGGCGCCGCCCACGACAGTGGTCAGCACCATGATGAAGTAGTTGACCGAGAAGGCGCCGATGAGCTCGGGGATGCTGGTGTAGGCGACCCCGATCCCCACCAGCAGGGAGGGGGTGAGGTTGCCGACCACGAACTGATACCAGTCGGCGGCGGCCTGCTCGTAGCGACGGGGCAACACGCCGCTCACCTTGATGATGGCGACCGCCAGTATCATCAGGGCGAAGGGGTGCATGGGGATGAAGTTGCCGAGCAGGGAGCCCAGCACGAACATGCTGGAGCTGATGAAGAGGCCGAGGCCCAGGCTCTCCAGGGTCGGAGCCTGGACCTGTTCGTCGGCCACCCGCGCGTCACTCTCGTTGATCATCAGCTTGCCGTTGCCGGTCAGGGAGGGGTAACGGCGGCCGAGGCGGGCCAGCATGGTGCCTACCAGGATGGCCAGGGTGTTGGCGATCACCACGGCGGGCACCATGCGTGACAGCAAGTCGGCGCTGGACATCTGCAAGGGGCCGGAGAGGATCTCCACCAGCGGCACGGCGCCAGCCCCCATGCCACCGCCCATGATGGGCAGGCCGATGAGTAGCACCGCATTCTTGAAGCCGTAGCCCAGCAGAGTACCCACCAGACCGACGCTGAGCAGCGCCAGCGCCACCCCGCCCAGGATCACCGGCAGGTAGCGCATGGCGGCATTCTTGAGCAAAGAGCCGCTCATGCCGAACACAGAGCCGGTCACCAGGCTGGCGATGAAGAAGTTGAGGAAGCCCCCTTCCTTCATGAAGCCGGTGATGACCTGACCCGCCTCGGCCGGCAGGATCCGGTATTCAAACAGGGCGGCGCCGCCGAAGATGGCGAGTATGGTGCCGCCCCCCAGGTATTCGCGGATAGGGGGGATGCGCTCGCCGAGTTCGGTCAGCAGGGTGCCGAGCACGAACATCAGCGCCAGGGCACCGACCATGCCGAGGGGCAGGGAGCCGTTCCAGCCCGAAAACAGCACGCAGGTGGCGAGTCCGAGGAAGATCATCATGGGCATGCCGGCAATCTGTTGGTCGCTCCAGGCGGCCTTGACTTGTACTTGGGGGGTAGAGAGGTTTTTCATTGTTATGCTCCAACTTGTGGTGTGGCGCCACTCTACTGATCCCCCCCGTCGCTGTCGGTTAGCGACCTTGCAAAGCCATATAAAAACATTGAAACCTTAAGCACCATTCCCAGGTGGCGCCTGGCCTGGCCGGGAGCCATCCCAGGTCTCTTTCCTGCTCGTGCCGGGGTCCATTTGCGCATCCCCCACCCAGAAACCTGAACGTGAGCTGTATCACAGTATTTACTTAGCCTGCGAAATACATATAATGCTTAGCAGGCTAAGTAAATGGAGCGTCCGTCATGGGAAAAGATCTGGAAATGCTGCGGGAGTTGTCGCTCGCCGAGCGCCTTGGGCGACTGCACCGGCTGTGGCGCACCGTGGCCGATCTCGAACTCGCCCCCCTTGGCCTGACCCACCCGCGCTGGACGGCGCTGTGGAAGCTCAGCCAGCTCGGCGGCCACCTCAGCCAGAAGACCCTGGCCGAGGCGCTCGAGATTGAGCTGCCCTCCCTGATGCGCACCTTGGGCCAGCTGGAAGAGCAGGCCCTGATCGAGCGCCACTGCTGCAGCCAGGACAAGCGGGCCCGCATCGTCACCCTGACCGAGGCCGGCAAGGCGCTGCTCGATCAGATCGAGGATCGCATCATAGGGGTACGTCGGGAGCTGCTCGCCGGCATCAGCCAGCAAGAGCTGACACAATTTGAAGACATAGTGCACCGCATCAGCGCCAACGCCCTTGGCAAGATCGGCGCCCAGCACAAAGAGAGAGAATAAGATGACCCCGGATCAACAATTCAAGCGCTGGATCAAGTGGGCCATTGCATGCTTCGTCCTGGTGTTCGGCTACTTCCTGCTAGCCGATCTCAAGATGCCGCTCACCCCGCAAGCCATGGCGACCCGGGTCGTCACCAAGATGGCCCCCCAGGTCAGCGGCAAGGTGGTCTCGGTCGCGGTGGACAACAACCAGCACGTCAAGCAGGGGGATCTGCTGTTCACGCTGGATCCCGTCCCCTTCGAGCTCGCGGTCGAACAGGCTCGCCTCGCCCTGGCCCAGGCGGAGCAGCAGAACCACCAGCTCGATGCGACCTTGAGTGCCTCCCTCGCCGAATATAGCGCGCTGCAGACCCTGAGTGCCCAGAAACAGCGGGAAGCGGCGCGTATCGATGCGCTCTATGGCCGTCATATGGTCTCCGAGCAGCAGAAAGACGATGCGGACAGCGCCGCTCGCACCGCCCACGCCAACCTGCTGGCAAGCCAGGCCCGCATGGAGCAGACCAAAGTCACCCGGGGGCTGCCCGGCGACGACAACCTGCTGCTGCGCCAGGCCCGCAACCGCCTCGCCCAGGCCGAGTTGAACCTCACCTACAGCCAGGTCCACGCGAGCCAGGATGGCATCATCACCAACCTGCAACTCAAGCCCGGTAGCGTCGCCACGGCGGGGGCTCCCCTGCTGGCGCTGGTGTCGGAGCAGGTGGACGTGATCGCCGATTTTCGCGAGAAGAGCCTGCGTCATGTCAGCACAGGTAGCCGCGCCCTGATCGCCTTCGACGGCGAGCCCGGCCGCCTCTACCCTGCCCGCGTCGCCAGCCTGGATGCCGGGGTCAGCGCCGGCCAGTTCGATGCCAACGGCCTGCTGGCCAACCCCATCGAATCGGATCGCTGGGTGCGCGATGCCCAGCGCCTGCGCCTGCATCTGGCGCTCGAGCAGTTGCCCGAGCATCTGCCGGCCGGGGCCCGTGCCACCGTCCAGCTGTTGCCGGACAACGCCCTGAGCGCCCTGTTTGCCCGCGGCCAGATCCGCCTGCTCAGCCTGCTGCACTACATCTACTGAGATGACGACCATGAACCTGTGGCACAGGCCCCTCACCGCCAACGAGCTGCGCCAGTGTCTGCGCATCGCCTTCGGCTGCACGCTTGGCTTCCTGCTGTGCAAGACCTTCGGCTGGAGCAACGGGGTCTTCTTCACCGTGACCCCGGTGCTGCTGCTCGGCATGATCCCGGTGATGAACGGCCATGCCGCCCGCCAGCTCATCGCGTCCGCCGTGATGTGCGGGCTGGAGGTGGGCCTGCTGGGAGGCCTGTTCGGCGGCCACCCCGGGCTGATGCTGCCCATCGTCTTCCTGCTGTTTCTCTATCGCTTCGCCGCCATGTCCCGTGGCAGCCTGTTCCTGTTCGGCGCCAACGGGGTGCTGAGCCTCAGCATCATGCTGCACTTCGCCAGCTACCCGCAGACGGATCTGAACGATCTCATCTTCAGCAACATCTGGGCCAGCGTGCTGTCGGTGCTGATCGCCTACCTGATGACGGCCCTGATCCCGGACGTGGAGGAGCGGCCCAAGCCCGCCGCCTCCCCCAAGGCGCCGCACCGGATGCGCCACGAGGCGCTGCTCGGTGCCAGCATCGCCACCCTGTCGTTTCTGGTGTTCCAGCTGTTCGACCTGCGCGACTCCATGTCCGCCCAGGCCACCACCCTGCTGGTGCTCTTCCCCATGCACTGGGACGGGGCGCTGAGTTATGCCCGCAAGCGGGCCATGGGCACCCTGCTGGGGGTGAGCTTCGGCATCCTCGGCCAGCTGGTGCTCTACGACTGGTCCGGCTTGCTGCTGCTCGTCACCCCGCTGCTCTGGCTCGGCGCCATGCTGTTCAGCTATGCCCACGTGAAGGAGGCCAGCGGATCCGGGGTCGGTTTCGGCGCCCTCACCACCCTCGGCATCCTGTTTGGCCAGTACCTGACCCCGGGCAACGATCTGGTGTTCAGCGCACTCTATCGGGTGAGCAGCATACTGTTTGCCATCGTCGCCACCCTGCTGGCCTGCTATCTCATCCACCGTCTGCTCAACCGCTTCGAGGCGACACGCTTCGGTTATTGAACCCTTTTCCAATAGCAAAGGATCTGCTGCCTTTTCGCCCCGCCATCTTTGCGGGGCGTTTTTTTGTCCGCCAGCCGCGGCCACCCGACGGACGCATCCCGACGCAGTGGTGCCCCGGGGGCATTGCGCCAAGGCTTCAAGCTGTTAGGCTCAAGGCCATATGACACCAATGGAGGATCCAACATGAAACAGGCCAAGCTCTCTCTACTGGCGATGGGCACCCTGACCCTGCTCAGTGGCTGCGATCTGGGGGCCGGCAAGCTGGGGGTGACTGGCGGCGACCCTATCACCTACCTCTGTGAGCAGAACAAGAAGGTACAGGTGCGCTACTTCGCCCTCTCGGACGACAGCCTGAACTTCATCAAGCTGGCCCTGCCCGATGGCAAGGACTACACCCTGCCCCAGGCGGTCTCCGCCTCCGGCGCCCGCTATACCGACGATCACGAGGTGGTCTGGTGGAACAAGGGGAAGGAGGGTTTCGTGGAGATGCGGGATCAGGAGGGCGAGTGGCAGAGCCTCTACAACGACTGCAAAGAGCAGTGATCGGCAGACTGCTGCGCCGCCCTTTCCCCTAAACGAAACACCCCGGCCAGGCCGGGGTGTTTGTTATTGAAAAGGCCCGGAGGGGCTTTCTTGCACGCCCGATGGCTCAGGCACGCTTGTCGGTGACCACCAGCCAGAGCGCATGCACCATGCCGGGCAGACCGCCGAGCAGGGTCAGCACTATGTTGATAAAGAAATGGAGGCTCAACCCCACCTGGATAAAGGCGCACACGGGGGGCAGGAAGATGGCCAGCAGGATCTTGAGCAGATTGTTCATCTCGTCTCTCCTCGTCAAAGATGTGTCAGGGTTGGGCTAACCATAAACAGCCTTGGCTTCAACTGCAAACCAGACAGGGGATAAGTTCTCCATTATTTCGCCAGGCCTTGAGATCGTGGATCAGCTGATTGCTGCTGCCGCGCCACAACAAACCGGGATCCGCCAGCCCCTTCTCGAACTTGCCATCCACCAGCACATCCAGCAAGGCCACCAGCTCGCGCTGGGCCAGGCTGAGCTCGCTGAGCAGATAACCGGTCCAGCACCAGATGTCTTTGCCAGGGCACTCGGCTCGCACCCGTTTCACCAGCGCCAGCACATGGGGGACGTTGGCGGGGTGCAGCGGATCGCCGCCCGACAGCGACAGACCCCGCCGTTTGATGCGCACGTCGTTGAGATCGCTGATGATGCGATCGCTCATAACCTCATCGAACGGCTTGCCCCCGTCGAGCCGCCAGGTGCTCTGGTTGTAGCAACCGGGGCACTGGTGCTCGCAGCCCGATACGAACAGGGTGGCCCGAGTGCCGGGGCCATTGATCACATCGACCGGGTAGTACTGGTGGTAGTGCATCTCGTCTCTCCTCAACCCATCGCGGGCCGGGTTCGCCAATAAAAATGGCTCCCTCATCATCGGGAGCCATCTCGTCGCTCAGCCGCCCGGCTTACATATGTTTGACCCGGCGCTTGACCTCTTCCTGCTTGCCCGCGTTGAAGGGGCGCGCATCCGGGCTGCCGAGGTAACCGCACACCCGACGGGTCACCGACACCTTGGCCGGATCGTGGTTGCCGCAGCGGGGGCAGGTGAAGCCCTTGGAGGTGCACTCGAACTCGCCGGTAAAGCCGCAGTCGTAGCACTCGTCGATGGGGGTGTTGGTGCCGTAGTAGGGCACCTTGTCATAGCTGTAGTCCCAGACGTTCTCCAGCGCCTCCAGGTTGTGCTGGATGTTGGGGTATTCGCCGTAGCAGATGAAGCCACCACTGGCGATGGGCGGATAGGGCGCCTCGAAGTCCAGCTTGTCATAAGGGTTCACCTGCTTCTCCACGTCGAGGTGGAAGCTGTTGGTGTAGTAACCCTTGTCGGTCACTCCGGCCACCACGCCAAACTCCTTGGCGTCGATGCGGCAGAAGCGGGTGCAGAGGTTCTCGCTCGGGGTGGAATAGAGGCTGAAACCGTAGCCGGTCTCCTCCCGCCAGGCGTCGGTGGCCGCCTTGAGGCGGGCGATGATCTCGATGGCCTTCTCGCGCAGCACGGCGCTGTCGAACAGATGAGTCTTTGCACCGAACAGGGCGTTGATGGTCTCGTGCACCCCGATATAGCCAAGGGAAATGGAGGCGCGGCCGTGTTTGAAGATCTCGCTGACGTTATCGTCGGCTTTCAAACGCACCCCGCAGGCCCCTTCCATGTAGAGGATGGGGGCGACCCGCGCCTTGACGCCGTCGAGCCGCTCGATGCGATACATGAGCGCCGTCTTGGCGACCGCCAGCGCGGCATCCAGCTTGTCCCAGAAGTCCGCCTCGTCCCTGGATTTCAAGGCGATGCGCGGCAGGTTGAGACTCACCACCCCGATGTTGTTGCGCCCCTCGTGGACGAGCTCGCCATTCTCCTCGTAGGCACCGAGGAAGGAGCGGCAGCCCATGGGGGTCTTGAAGGAGCCGGTCACCTTGACCACCTGGTCGTAGTTGAGGATGTCCGGGTACATGCGCTTGGAGGCACACTCCAGCGCCAGCTGCTTGATGTCGTAGTTCGGATCCCCGACCTTGTGGTTGAGGCCATCACGGATGGCGAACACCAGTTTCGGGAACACGGCGGTCTTGCGATTCTTGCCAAGGCCGGCGATGCGGTTGCCGAGGATGGCGCGCTGGATCAGGCGAGACTCCCAGCTTTTCCCCAGACCGAAGCCAAAGGTGACGAAGGGCGTCTGGCCGTTGGCGGTGTGCAGGGTGTTCACCTCGTATTCCAGCGACTGGAAGGCGTCGTGACACTCCTTCTCGGTGCGGGCCATGGCATAGGCGTCCACGTCCGCGATGCCCCACTCCTCGGCCACTTCCTTGTGTTTCTGCCAGCTGATGGTCACATAGGGTGCCAGCACCTCGTCGATGCGGTTGATGGTGGTGCCGCCATAGATGTGGCTCGCCACCTGGGCGATGATCTGGGCGGTCACCGCGGTGGCGGTGCTGATGGATTTCGGGGTGTCGATCTCCGCATTGCCCATCTTGAAGCCGTGGGTCAGCATGCCCTGCAAGTCGATCAGCATGCAGTTGAACATGGGGAAGAAGGGGGAGTAGTCGAGATCGTGGAAATGCAGATCGCCGCTCTCATGGGCCTGCACCACGTCACGGGGCAGCATGTGGCTGGTGGCGTAGTGCTTGGCGACGATGCCGGCCAGCAGGTCGCGCTGGGTCGGTATCACCTTGGAGTCCTTGTTGGCGTTCTCGTTGAGCAGGGCAGCGTTGGTCTGCTCCACCAGGCCGCGAATTTCCTGGGCCAGGCGGCCACGGGCCTCGCGGGCCTGATCCCGGTCGTGACGATACTCGATGTAGGCACGGGCGATGGCCTTGTCGTCGGACGCCATCAGATGGTTCTCGACCCGGTTCTGGATCTCGTGGATGTCCACCTCACCGCGCCCTTCCAGCTCCTGGCTGACGGCGGCGGCAACCCGCTCCCCCAGCGTCGGATTGGCCTGGCCGACCGCCGCTGCCGCTCGGCCCACCGCCTCGGCAATCAGCTGGGCATTGAATGGTGCGCGACATCCATCACGTTTGATCACAACCGGTTTCATGCGTTTTCCCCGTTTTAAAGGCCAGGCTATCGCCCTCGGCTTACCCTTGTTTAGTCCCCTCCTCCACGCCCAGTCCCCGGCGCAAATAAATTCAGCCGAGGCTTGACAAGCCTGGGCTGACGGTGAGAAGGAAACAGCTTATACACAGCTTAACAACACAATATATGGGTGTTTTTTATGAATGCGCCCCTATATGTGGTGTCTATTAGGCACCAAAGCGATACCGCATTTCTTGATCCAGAACAGGTTTTAAGAGGAGTGGAGCAGTTCACGACCAGTCAAAAAAACGCCCTTTCGGGGCGATCCCAGACGGGGTGCGGGCTAGCGTCCGATCGGGGCCTTGACCTCACAGCCTTGTCATCCGACAGCAATTGACCAAGGCAGGTTTGGCACAAAACACACATAATGGGGGCAGTCTTCCGCCAACGGGGAATGAATGTGACCAAGGTGTGGCTACTGCTAATACTTCTGCTGCCTCTCCCGCTCTGGGCCGCCCAGATCCTGGTGATCAGCAGCTATCATCCCGCCAATCTGTGGGATCAGAGCTATAGCGCCAGCCTGAAGGAGCACCTCAAGGGAGATCACCAGCTCAGCTACTTCTACATGGACACCAAGCGTCAGCCCAGCCAGGAGCTGGCCCGGATCGCCGAACGGGCGATGGACACCTATCGGCAGCTCAAACCGGATCTGGTGGTGCTCGGCGACGACAATGCCATCAACGCCCTGGCCCGCCGGATCGCGGCCCAGGGCACCCCCGTGGTGTTCCTCGGCATGAACGAGAATCCCCGCCACAAGGGGCTGGTCGGTCACCCCAACATCACCGGCGTGCTGGAACGACCGCTGCTCAAACGCAACATCAGCGAGATGAGCCAGCTGATGGGCGGGCTCGACAAGGCGCTGGTGCTGTTCGATAAAAGCGAGGTCTCGCGCACCGCCATCGAAGATGAATTCAACAGCAGCACGGATCAACGGGTGGGCCATACCCTGGTCAGCAACCAGCAGATCGATGACTACAAACGCTGGCAAGAGATAGTGCTCACCAGCCGGGAGCGCGGCTACGGGGCGCTCTTCATCGGTCTGTATCACACCCTGGTAGACGAGCAGGGGGCCCATGTGAGCGAGCAGCAGGTGATCGAATGGACCAACCAGCACAGCCCGGTCCCGCTGTTCTCCTTCTGGGAATTCTCGGTCGGCAAAGGCAGGGCCATCGGCGGCCTGGTGCTCAACGGCCACGCACAGGGGGAGAAGGCGGCGGAGCTGGTCAATACCATACTGGCGGGCACCACCCCCGGCGCCCTGTCACCCCGCGCCGCCCTGCGCGGTGAATACGTGTTCAGCCGGGACGAGCTGGCCCGCTGGCAACTCGAGGTGCCGCCGAAGTGGCAGACGAAGATCCAATGGCACAACTGAGCCCTGAAAACGACAAACCCGGCCATGAGCCGGGTTTGTTTTTGGTGCTATCCACCCCCATCAGGGCTGGATTGCCGCCTGCAACTGCTCTTCGGTCCAGATGGTAATCCCCAGCTCCTGGGCCTTGGCCAACTTGGAGCCGGCCGCCTCACCCGCCACCAGCACATCTGTCTTGGCGGAGACGGATCCCGCCACCTTGGCACCGAGCGCCTGCAGTGCCGCCTTGGCATCGTTGCGCGACAGCTGGGTGAGGGTGCCGGTCAACACGAAGGTCTTGCCGGCAAAGGGCTGCTCGGCGGCCTCTTTCTTCTCGATGGCCGGCCAGTGGATGCCAGCGGCCAGCAGTGCCTCCAGTACCTCGACGTTGTGAGGCTGGCGCAGGAAGTAGTAGACGTGCTTGGCCACCACATCCCCCACATCCGCCACCGCCAGCAGCTGCTCGACGCTGGCGGCGCGAAGGGCATCCAGGGTCAGGAAGTGGTTCGCGAGGTTGAGTGCGGTCGCCTCCCCCACTTCGCGAATGCCCAGTGCAAACAGGAAGCGCGGCAAGGTGGTGCTGCGCGCCGCATCGATGGCGGCCACCAGATTGAGGGCGGACTTTGGCCCCATCCGCTCGAGCCCCGCCAGCTGGATGGCGGTTAAGCGGAACAGATCTGCCGGCGTCTTCACCAGCCCCTTGTCCACCAGCTGCTCCACTATCTTGTCGCCGAGGCCGTCCACGTCCATGGCGCGGCGGGCGGCGAAGTGCTTGATCGCCTCCTTGCGCTGGGCCTCGCAGAACAGGCCGCCGGAGCAGCGGGTCACGACTTCCCCCTCCAGCCGCTCCAGGGCGGAGCCGCACACCGGGCACTGACTGGGGAACAGGATCTCGCGGGCGTCAGCCGGGCGCTTGGCCTCCACCACGGCGACTATCTGGGGGATCACGTCCCCCGCCCGGCGCACGATCACGGTATCGCCGATCATGACCCCGAGGCGTTCAATTTCATCGGCGTTGTGCATAGTGGCGTTGGAGACGGTGACACCGCCGACGAACACGGGTTTGAGCTTGGCCACCGGGGTCACGGCACCGGTGCGGCCGACCTGAAACTCCACGTTCTCCAGCAGAGTCATCTCTTCCTCTGCCGGGAACTTGTGGGCGGTGGCCCAACGCGGGGCCCGTGCCACGAAGCCGAGCTCCAGCTGCAGCGCTATGTCGTCCACCTTGTAGACAACGCCGTCGATCTCGTAGGGCAGCTCGGCGCGGCGGGCCAGGATGTCGTCGTGGAAGGCCTGGCAACCGGCGGCGCCCTCCTTGAGTTTCACCTCGGGGCTCAGCGGCAGGCCCCACTCTTTCAGCTGCTTCAGACGGCCGAAGTGGGAATTCCCCAGCTCATCGCCGCCGATCCCGACCCCGTAGGCATAGAAGCTCAGGGGGCGGCTGGCGGTGATGCGGGAATCGAGCTGGCGCAGGCTGCCCGCCGCGGCGTTGCGCGGGTTGACGAACACCTTCTCGCCGGCGGCCAGGGCTTTGGCATTCATCGCCTCGAAACCGGCCTTGGGCATGAATACCTCCCCTCTCACTTCCAGCCGGGCAGGCCAGCCGCTGCCACGCAGGACGAGCGGGATGGCCTTGATGGTGCGCACGTTCTCGGTGATCTCCTCACCGCTGGCGCCATCCCCCCGGGTGGCGGCCTGCACCAGCTGACCATCCACATAGAGCAGGCTGACCGCGAGGCCGTCTAGCTTGGGCTCGCAACAGAACTGGAAGCTTATCTCGCGCTTGAGGCGATCGCCCATGCGCTGCTCGAACGCCAGCAACTCCTCGGCGCTGAACACGTTGTCCAGGCTCAGCATGGGGATCTCGTGGCGCACCTGCTTGAAGGCCGACAGCGGCTGGCCACCGACCCGCACGCTGGGGGAGGTCGGGCTCTTCAGCTCGGGGTGCTCGGCCTCCAGCGCGATCAGCTCGCGCATCAGGCGATCGTATTCGGCGTCCGGTACAGTGGGATTGTCCAGCACGTAGTACTGGTGACCGTAGTCGGTCAGTAGTTCACACAGTTGACGGTGGCGGGAGAGGATGTCGCTCATGGAGAAGTCTCGGACTGTGATTGAAATAAGAAGGTAGCCATACAAACAAAAATGCGGCACCTGGGTACCGCATTTTTACTCTCATCGACCCGCAGACTGCCTTAGTCGCGGCTCGCCTCGTAGGCCGCCAGCTCGTGACGGCAACGGGCGATGTCGTCGTCGCTCAGGGGGCTGCGGCTGGCATCGGTCAGCATGGCATCGAGATCGCTCGCCAGCTGATCCGCCGCCTGCAACATGTGCTCGAACGCAAAGGCCGCGTTGCTGCGCAGAGGCAACTGCATGAACAGGGAGACACCCGGGGTGCTGAACTGTTCCATGCGGTAAGGGTTGAAGGTGCCCGGCTTGACCATGTTGATCATGGAGAAGAGCACTTCACCCTTGCCACCCAGATCCTCGTGACGGTGGAAGATATCCATCTCGCCAAACTTGAAGCCCAACGCCAGCAGGGAAGAAAGCAGGGTCGCGCCTTGCAGATCGTGACCTGGGCGTGCCATCAGGTTGATGACATAGACATCCTGCCAGATCTTCTCGACCGGCGGCTGTTCAAAGCGGGGCTCGGCCACGACGGGCGCTTCATAGGCCGGCTCGTCGTCGTAAGCTGGCTCTTCATACGCGGGAGCCGGCGCCGCCTGACGGGGCTGATGCACGGGAGCAGGTTCCCGTGCGCCGAAGGTTGGCGCCTGGGCGTAGGCCGGCTCCACCAGCGGCTCGTCATCGAGGGGCTGCATCATGGGTTCGCGCTGGGGACGGGAGCGGTGCACCGGGGTGCGACGGATCACCTGGGCAGGCTTGCGTACCGGTGCGGCAGGCACTTCTTCCAGGGGATCGGCCGTCGGCGCATCATACTCCTCCTCGTCTTCTTCATAGACGGGGGGCGGCGCTACCGGGCGGGCAGCAGGCTTGCGAACCACGGGCGGCGGCAGATCGTCGACTTCATCGTCTTCGTCATCGAAGGCGGGAACGGCGGCGCGACGGCTGACCTCAGGCTGGCGAGCCTCATCGTTGTGCAGCTTGGGCTCGGCACGACGCCCCCCGCTGACCACACGTACCTGGCCTACGCCATCCTTGTCGAACGAATCGTTGTCACGTTCCCGTGACTTGGATTCCATCCGGCCCATTGGTTTCTCTTTGATCGGTGCCTGACGGTTTTTTCTGTTGCTCCACAACCCGTGAATGAGCAATGCCGCGATGGCAATTCCGCCCAGGGCAACCAAGATGTAACGCAATTCCTGCATTAGCTGCTTCTCTTTCTAGTTTTGCTCAGCCAAAGCGACGGCTTCACCGATGTCGACCGACACTATGCGCGAAACCCCGGGCTCTTGCATCGTGACGCCAATCAGCTGTTCGGCCATCTCCATGGAGACCTTGTTATGACTGATGTAAACGAACTGTACTGTGCTCGACATCTCTTTGACAAGAGAACAGAAGCGACCCACGTTCACTTCGTCGAGCGGCGCATCCACTTCATCCAGCAAACAGAAGGGCGCTGGATTGAGTCTGAAGATGGCAAAAACCAGCGCAAGGGCGGTTAGCGCCTTCTCCCCCCCGGAAAGCAGGGCAATGGTAGCATTCTTCTTGCCCGGAGGTCTTGCCATGATGCTCACTCCGGCCTCCAAAAGATCATCCGAGGTCAGCTCAAGCCAGGCACTGCCCCCGCCGAATACTTTGGGGAACAGGGATTTTAAATCTTCGTTGACCTTATCGAAAGTGTCGCGGAAGCGTATTTGTGTTTCTTTATCAATTCTTTTAATGGCTTGGCTCAGGGTTTCCAGCGCTTGCTCCAGATCCTGGCACTGGTTTTCGAGGTAGGTTGAGCGGGTTTTTGCCTCTTCATACTCCTCCAGCGCCGCCAGGTTGATGGCGCCAAGCGCCTCCACCTGTGTCTCCAGGGTCTGGATCTCCTGACGCAACTTGCCGCGATCGGCGGCGATCAGCACCGCCTGATCGAGATCGATCAACCGCACCCCCAGCTCCTCGAACTGCTCGTGCAGCCCCTGACGCCGGGTCAGGTTACGCTCCCGCTCCAGCCGCAGCGTCGCCAGCTTCTCCTGGATCTGCACTAGCTGCTTGTGATCCGCGCTGCGGGTCTGCTCCAGCTCGCCGAGCTGCTTCTCCAACTCGGCGAGCCGCTGATGGCAGGCCAGCTGCTGCGCCTCCAGGCTGCGCTGTTCGGCCAGCAGGGGGGAGATGTCCTGCACCGCCTGCGCATCCGGCCCCTTCAGCTCGGCAAGCTCCAGCCCGAGCCGCGCCAGCTCCTGCTCCCGCAGGGCGATGAGCTGGGACAGATTCTGCTGCTCCAGTTGCCAGCGCTGGCAGCTGGCCTGCTGCTGCTCGCGCCGCAGCCGCGCCTCCTCCAGCGCCCGCTCGGCACTGCCGACCCGCTCCTGGGCCAGCAGCAGCGCCTCCGCAAGCGGCTCCCCCTGCTCCTGCAACTCGGCAAGCTGCGCCTCATCCAGCTCGAGCCGCGCCCTGGCCTTCGCCAGCCTCTGCGCTTCGTCGGCCTGCTCCCTGTCAAGGCGCAGCAACTCTTCGCCGAGCTGGCCGAGGCGCTGCAACCGCGCCTGCCGCTGCCCTTCCTGCAGGCTCCAGGCTTCGCGCAGTTGTTGCCAGCGCTGTTCCTGCTCGCGCACATCGCGCTGACTTAGCTCATGGGCCCCCAGCAGCCGGGCGCGCTCGGCATCCGCCGTCCTCAGCTGCTCATTCAGCTGGCCCAGCGCCTGCTGGCCCGCCGCGAGCTCGGTGTGTAACCGCTCACGTTCACCGAGCAACGCCAGGGTGCCGAGGGCCCCACCCTGACCGAGATCGGCCCAGTTAGAACCAAACCAGTCCCCCGCTGGGGTCAGCAGTGACTCACCGGCCGGGAGGCCTGACTGGCGGGCCAGCGCCTCTTCTCTGTCTGCCACCAGCCAGATGGCATTGAGGAAGGCGGGAATGTGTTCGCCGCTCAGACGGGACGCCAGGGTGCCGGGCACCGCAGGCTGGGCCGGCCCAATCCAGAGCCCGCTCTGCGCCAGGTTGCACTCATCGCTTGGCTGGGCGGTGAGCCAGCGGCCGAGCACCTTGTCCAGTGCCTGAGCCCATTCGGGCGCCACCTGCAGGCGATCCGCCAGGTTGGCCCCCTGCATCTGCTCCCCCAGGATCTGATCGAGGGTGGTGAGGCGGGCCTCCAGCTCTCGCAGCAGGCTAGTCTGCCGATCCTGCTGCCCCTTGCACTCTTCATGACGGGCCACCGCTCCCTGCCACTGCGCCTCCAGCTCGGCCTGGCGGGCACGGCTGAGCTCCAGCTCGGCGGCCAGGGCGTCTAGCCTGGGCTGCAACTCTTCCGCCCCATCGAGTGGACCGCTTTGTTCGTCCTCCAGCTTGAGCCGGGCCAGTCGGGTCTTGGCCTGCAGCTCCTGCAGGCCGTTCACCTCGGCCCGGGTCTGGTTGAGCCGCCCCTGCAACTGGCCAAGCTGCTGCTGCCACTGTTGCTGGCGCTGACGGGCCAGCTCGAGCTGCTCGCTCGCCGCCAGGCGCTGTGCCTGCTGGTCGGTGAGCAACTGCTCACACTGCTCGAGCCGCGCAACCTCCAGCTCGCCCTTGAGGCTGCCTTCGGTCAGCTGCTCGTGCTGGCTCGCCAGCTGTGCCCTGATGCCCTCGATCCGCTCGCCGAGCTGTGCGCGCCTGGCCTGCCAGTCGCGGCCGAGTTCATTTTGATGGAGCTGTTGCTGTTCGAGACGGGCGATGGCCTGGCCACCGAGGAAGATCTGTTGCTGACGGCTGGCCTGTTCGGCCTGGGCCTCCTGGCGCGCCACCGACAGGCTGACGTGGCGCCCCTCGTCGGCGGTACGCTTGGCATCCAGCGCCGCCAGCGCCTGCTCGGCCTGGGTCAGTTCGGCCTTGGCCTCGCCGAGCCGGGTCTCCAGCGCCCACAGCTCGGAGCCGATGAGCTCGGCCCGGGCGGCGCGGCTGCGGCCCTTGAGCTGTTTGTAGCGCTCGGCGGTCTCGGCCTGGGCCCGCAAGTGTTCGAGGCGTGAACCCAGCTCACCGCGGATGTCGCCGAGCCGCTCCAGGTTCTCCTGGGTGTGGCGGATGCGCTGCTCCGTCTCCCGCCGCCGCTCCTTGTAGCGGGAAACCCCGGCGGCTTCTTCCATGAACAGCTTGAGATCCGCCGGGCGCGACTCCACCAGCCGGCTGACGGTGCCCTGCTCTATGATGGCGTAGCTGCGCGGCCCAAGGCCGGTACCGAGGAAGAGATCGGTGACGTCCTTGCGGCGGCACTTCTGGCCGTTGATCTGGTAGTGATTGGAGCCGTCGCGCAGCACCTCCCGGCGCACCGAGATCTCGCTGAAACGGCCAAATTCACCGGGCACCCGGTTGTGGGGATTGTCGAACACCAGCTCCACCGAGGCGCGGCCATGGGCGCTGCGATTGAGGGAGCCGTTGAAAATCACGTCCGTCATGTTCTCGCCGCGCAGATGGCGGGCCGAGCTCTCCCCCAGCACCCAGCGCACCGCATCGATGACGTTGGACTTGCCGCAGCCGTTGGGCCCGACCACGGCGGTCATGTCGGCGCTCAGCTCGATGCGGGTCGGCTCGACAAACGACTTGAAACCGGCGAGTTTGATCAATTTCAGACGCATGAGGGCCTATCTGGGTAACGAAATAAAGGGCGAGGCGGGTTGCCGGCTTGACCCCATCCAACTCAGCGTCGGCTGGTCATCGGCTGGCACTTGTCCATCAACGTCCGACATCCGAAGGCACCGGACAGGAAGAGGAATGGACAGGCGACTTTACCAAATCAAAGGCTTGTTTGTAATATGCAGGCAGTTTCCCATTAACAGATGGAGCTCCGATGAGCCAATCCCCCCACATTGCCAAAGATTCGGTCAGCGGCGCAGACTACTTCCTGCGCGGCTTTACGCTCATCCGTCAACCCGGCATCCGCACCTTCGTGCTGATCCCCCTGCTGGTCAACGTGGTGCTGTTTGCCGGCGCCTTCTATGCGCTCCTGCTGCAACTCGATGGCCTGTTCGCCTGGTTGCACCAGCAGATCCCGTCCTGGCTCAGCTGGCTCGACTACCTGCTGTGGCCCATCGCCCTGGTCACCATACTGGTGGTGTTCTCCTTCATCTTCAGTTCGGTGACGAACTGGATCGCGGCCCCCTTCAACGGCCTGCTGGCGGAGAAGGTGGAGCAGGTTCTCACCGGTGAGACGGTGAGCGACACCGGCATGCTGGATGTGGTCAAGGATGTGCCGCGCACCTTCGGTCGCGAGTGGACCAAGCTGAAGTACTACCTGCCCAAGGCCATCGGCTGCCTGATCCTGTTCCTCATCCCGGTGGTCGGCCAGACGCTCGCCCCCGTGCTCTGGTTCCTGTTCAGCGCCTGGATGATGGCGATCCAGTACGTGGATTACCCGTTCGACAACCACAAGATCGACTTCATCACCATGCGCGACGCCCTCAAGCAGCGCCGCGGCAAGTGCCTGAGCTTCGGCGCTCTGGTCACCCTCTTCTCCGCCATTCCGGTGGTGAACCTGTTCGTGATGCCGGTCGCCATCTGTGGCGCCACCGCCATGTGGGTGGATCAATACCGAGCCGAACAGCTACGCCGCTAGGCCGGCTTTGAGATAACCAAAAGAGGGGGCGAAAGCCCCCTTTTCATTACTTAATCTAATGCCAATATGAGATAGCTTGTCCAGCCAGCACAGGCTTGTTAGGATGCGGGCCTTTCTCGCACCCTGGGATATCTCATGTTACATGCACTCTTCTTGCTCGGCCTGGTGGCCGAAGGGATGACTGGCGCGCTGGCGGCGGGTCGGCGACGGATGGATCTGTTTGGCGTGGTGATCATCGCCTCGGCGACCGCCATAGGTGGCGGCACCATCCGGGATGTGCTGCTGGGGCACTATCCCCTGCTCTGGGTGGAGCACCCCGAATACGTGCTGCTGGTGGCCGGCGCCGCCATGGTGGGCGTCATTTCGGCGCCGCTGATGCGCTATCTCGGCAAGCTGTTCATGGCCCTCGATGCCCTGGGGCTGGTGGTGTTTTCCATCTTCGGCGCCGCCCGGGCGCTGGAGATGGGCCACGGGGCCGGCATCGCCTGCATCATGGCGGTGGTGACCGGGGTGTTCGGCGGCGTGCTGCGGGACTTGCTGTGCCAACGCATCCCGCTGGTGTTTCGCCGCGAGCTCTATGCCGCCGTCTCCCTGGTGACCGCAGGGCTCTATTGCCTCGCGCTGGATCAGGGGCTCCCCAATGATTGGGCCGCCTTCGGCGCCCTGGGCATCGGCTTCGTGATGCGGCTGCTGGCGGTACGCTTCAAGTGGGGACTACCCACCTTCAACTACCAGTATGCCACCCACTGAGCGCGCCAGTTTCTGGCCCTCCTGAGTGGATAACGACCAACAAAAAAGCGCCTGATGGCGCTTTTTTGTTGGAGATGACGACCCAAACTGAACTCAGTTGATCCCTTCCGAGCTGAAGAAGGTGGCCTTGTCGGCGATGAAACGGATCTGGATATTCTTGCCCTCTCCGCCCCAGATGCAGCTGGTGGTGCCGAGCGCATCGTCGCAGCGCTCCGCCTTGCCAAGGACGGTGCTCGCCTCGGCGTAGCTCATGCCCATCTTCAGCTTGTCGTAGTTCTCCCGGTTCAACTTGCTGCAACCGGTCAGTAGCAGGGCGATCAAGCCCCCGATCAGAATCTGCTTCATCTGCTTCTCCTCTGGCTAGAGACCAGAGCCTAGCAGCTCGCCTCCCCTCATGACCAGTCATGACCAGCTGCGAACGGGGCCTTCGTCCGAGTGTATGGCGCTATCCCTTGGGTCAGACAACGCCAGGGACTACCAGCTACGAACCGGGCCTGTATCGAGGTGCACGAAGTTATCCGACGGGTAGTAACCTACCCCGCCCACCTTGAGGTTCAGGGCCGCCTTGCGCAGATGTGCCAGCTGTACGCCGGGGATGCGCACGTCCACCGCCTGCCCCAGGGTGTGATAGCTGTGCTTGGCGACGCCCCGGCTCTTGCGACGCTTCTGGTTGTTCGTCTGGGGAGAACGATAACCGGAGATAAGCTGGATCTCGCCCTGGCGGCCCAGCTTGTGTTGCAACAGAAACAGCTGATCAAACAGCTTCTTGTCGATGTTGAACACCTCGTTGCGACGGTAGTCGCGGAAGATATGGTTGAGCTCGGCCAGGCCATCGCTCAGGTAACGCCCATTCTCCCAGTAGCTGGCCTGCACCCGCTCGCCGGTATTGAGGTTGAAGAAGCTCAGTTCACGCCCCGAGGTACTGCGGCTCGCCATGGCCGGGAACGACAACAGGCTGGCCCCCATCAGGCAACCGGCTCCCAACAGCAGACGGCGTCGGCTTATCTCTTGTTCCAGCATCTGTCCGTCCATCGCATAGTTAAGTAAAACTGATGAGTAAATTTGATACAGACGCCTGAAACTACCTGTCGATAAAAGCCCTGTCAAACCGCAATCGCCCATAGAAAAGCCCGGCATGGGCCGGGCTTTTCACTCTGTGGCGAGGATCACAACAAGCGGCTCTGGAAGCTAACTCGATCGAAACCGTAAATATCATTGCGCAACTGCTGGCGTCCCTCTTCGTCGATCCAGCTGCTCCAATAGACGGTGAACACCGGGATCGGGCTGGTCAGCGGCAGCCACTTGGTCTGGGTCTCCTTCAGGATGTTGGCGACCTTGTCCGGCTGGTAGCGGGAATCCGCCAGCAACAGCTCCGCCAGATCGTCCGCATGCTCGACCCGGATGCAGCCCGAGCTGAAGGCGCGCGCGCCCTGCTCGAACAGCGCCTTGCGCGGCGTCGAGTGCAGATAGATGGCGTCGTTGTTGGGCAGGTAGAACTTGTAGCGACCCAGGGCGTTGTGATCGCCGGGCTTTTGCCGCAGCCGATAGGGGAAGCCCGATGCCAGCGCCTGGTGCCAGCCATCTTCACTGAACTGCACCGGATTGCCCTCCCCATCGATCACCTCGAACTGCTCCCGATCGAGGTAAGCAGGATCCCGCCCCAGCTTGGGCAGAATGTCCTTGCTCAGGATGGAGCGCGGCACGTGCCAGGCCGGGTTGAGGACGATGGAGCGGATCTCGCTGGCGAGGATGGGGGTGGCCCGCTGCTCCTTGCCGACGATGACTCTACTAGTGAAGACCTCGTTGCCGGACTCCACCACGCTCAGGCGGTAATCCGGGATGTTGACCAGCACATAGCGACCGGCCAGGTGATCCACCAGATCCCGGCGCCACAGGTTGCGCAGCAGCAGGCTGGCGCGCACTTGCGGTCCGGTGTTGAGCCAGGAGCGGGTCTGACGGCCTATGATGCCATCGGCGGTCAGGCCGTGGCGGCGCTGGAACTGCTTGATGGCCGCTTCGGTGTCCGCATCATAGATGACTTCCTCATCACTGCCCGTGGCACCGTCCCCCAACGCATTGAGGATGGCGCGGATCTGGCCGAGCTCGGCCGAGCTCTCGCCAGAGCGCAGGGTGGGTATGTCCAGGCTGGGCCAGTGCTTGGCCATGGGCATGGCCAGCAACTTGCGCACTTCCCCGCGCACCGCCTCGTACTCGGCGACCTGGGGCCTGAGCTGTTTGACCTGATCCAGCAGATTGTCGCCCACCGGCTCGTGGGCCAGGGGCTTGGTCAAGTCCAGCTTGAGGGTCTGCATCTGCTCACGGGCGACCAGATCCATGGCGCGCCAGGCCTGCTGAAAACGGGCCAGCTTGCCAAAGGCTTCATCGTAAAGCGCGCCGCGCTTGTCCATAGGGGTTTTCTGCAACTGCTGCCAGAGCCGGTAGAAATCCGGGTGCAACTGGGCGAGCACCGCCTCCTGCAACTGGCTCTCCAGCTCGTGGCGCGCCTGCTCCGCGGTGCTGTTCTGATACCAGTCGTGCTGGACACTGGGGCTGGCCACCAGGATTTGCCCTTCGCTGGCATGCGCCATGCCAGCCGGCCAGCAACCCAGCCAGATAAGATTCGCCAATGCCAACCAATACTTCTTACCCATGCTTACCTCAAAACGGTTCACTTCGGCCTGTCAGGCGCAACGGTCAGAAACCCATGATGCGTGAATGGCGTTGACTTTGCTAGCGTGCGGGCGCGTCACGGCGCCAGATAGGCGCCTGCTCGCCTCCCTTGTCAGGGGCACGAGCACTGGGCCATTGGGACAAACAACCTGCCGACTATCGCGCGCCCGACTCTCCTGACGACGGGAGCCGCCATTTTATAAGCCGCTTTTGATAAATGGCGACAGATCCTGCCACAGCAATGTGCAATATCAGTCATTTGCCTGATAAGATCAGGGCCTTGCTACTAGCCGTGGCTGCTGTCCAGACACTCAGATGCCTGTCGCCACCCGCGGATCCACAGGGTGCCAAAGGCATTTGGTGAGCAGGGATATTGGGGTTAATATCTGAGCAAATATATTTTTGTGATCTACTATGCTTTTTTTGCAATTGGATTAGCATATGCGCGAAATCTGCCTACCCATCCGTCAGGCGTCGAGTGAGTAATATGACCTACAAAAAGTTTGGTTTTCTGGCTGCCATCCTGGCACTGAGCGGTTTTTACCTCTACACCCTCTATCTGGCCGCTCACCCCAACGTGAGCCTGGCTTACAAGCTCTATTACCTGGAAGGCAAGACCCGCTTCTGGGAGCACAACTCCAGCATGACCTACCAGCCGGGTAACGAACTCAACCTGACCAAGCCGAGCCGCTTCCTTTCCAGCGAAGGCTGGGCCAAGAAGCCGAGCGCCGAAGGCACCGAACTCAGCGGCCAGGGTGGCCTCTATTTCGTGCTGCCCAAGCAGCAGGCACAACCGGAACAGCTCACCATCCAGGCCAGGATCAACAGCCCGCAAGCGGGCACCCTGCTCAAGGTGGCCCTAGGTCATGACTTCACCACCACGGTCAAGCTGGCCAAGGCGGGTATCAACGAGATCCGTCTCAGCCTGCCGGGTGACTCCCTGACCGCCGATCCCAAGCGCCCCAACTTCCTGGCCCTGTCCGCCCCGACGCCACTCAACGTCCAGTCGGTGCGTCTGACCGTCGCCCAGTGAAGCTAAAACGATAAGAATCAGTTTTATTAAATAATTCTTTAATAAGGAAGTTCCCATGTCCCGTGCCGATTTTCGACTCTCTCTGGTCGTGCCCGTTTATAACGAGGAAGAGAGCATTGACGCCTTCATCAGCGCGATAGATGACGAACTGGCCCCGCTCAAAGACCAGCTTGAAATCGTGTTCGTCAACGACGGCAGTCGCGATCGCACCCGCGAAGTGGTCGAGCAGGCCATCGCCCGCGATCCCCGCGTCACCCTGGTCAACCTGGCCCGCAACTTCGGCAAGGAAGCGGCCATGACCGCCGGCCTGCACCATGCCAGAGGCGATGCCATAGTCCCGATGGACGTGGATCTGCAAGATCCCCCCGCCCTCATCCTGGAATTCGTCAAGCTGTGGCAGACCGGTGACTACGACACCGTCTTCGGCATCCGGGTGGATCGCAGTGCCGACACCCCGATGAAGCGCCTGACCGCCGGCGGCTTCTACCGCTTCTTCAACGCGCTCTCCACCAGCACCAAGCTGCCGGAGAACGCCGGTGACTTCCGTCTGATCGACCGCAAGGTGGTCGAGGCGATCAAGCAGTTGCCCGAGCGCAACCGCTTCATGAAAGGGCTGTTCGCCTGGGCGGGCTTCCGCGCCGTCGGCGTGCCCTATGAGCGCCCCGCCCGTCACGCCGGTGAGACCAAGTTCAACTACTGGAAACTGTGGAACTTCGCCCTCGACGGTCTGCTCAGCTTCTCCAGCTGGCCGCTGCGGGTATGGAGCTACGTCGGGGTCGGCGTCTCCCTCATCGCCTTCCTCTATATCCTCAAGATCATCACTCAGGTGGTGTTCTTCGGCATAGACGTCCCGGGTTACGCCTCCCTGATGTCCGTGATGTTGTTCCTCGGCGGCATCCAGCTGCTCTCCCTTGGCATCATCGGCGAATATATAGGCCGCATGTTCGTCGAGGTGAAGCAACGCCCCGTCTACCTCATCGAAGGGGTCTATGGCCAGTATGCTGGCAAGGCGCCAGAGGCTGACAAGGCACAAGCTGCAGACAAGCAGGAGCCGACGCCTCAATGATCTCCCGTGAGGAATTCTGGCGTCTGGTTCGCTTCGGTTTCGTCGGCGGGGGGGCAACCCTCGTCGATCTCGGCACCTCGTTCGCGCTGTTTCGCAGTTGGCCTACCATCTCGGAACACCTGGTCACCACCCTGGCATTCGCGGTGGCGTTCTGGTTCTCCTTCTTTGGTCATCGTTACATCACCTTCCAGAAGCAGGGAGCGGCCGGCAAGTTCCTGCTGGTGGCCCTCTTCTCCCTGGCGGTGCGTAACCTGCTGTTGAGCGGCCTGCTGTTTGCAGGCCTCTCCGGCTTGCTGCCCGTAGTGATCGCCACCCTGACGGTGACCGTGCTCACCTATATCCTCTCTCGCGTCTGGGTATTTGCCTGATGGATGACATGACAATTCCGACTCCCGCCACCGCGGGCCCCTACCGTCCTTCCTTACGGATCAGCGGCCGCGACTGGTTGATGATCATCGCCGCCTTCGTGCTGAGCCGGGCCGCCCTCTACGGCATGGGCTACTTCGGCGTCCAGCTCTATGGCACGACCGACATAGGTCCCCTGCAGGCTTACTGCCAGTTCGACTGCGTCTGGTTCCAGCGCATCATCGAGAACGGCTATGACCTCTATCCGCGCTGGCTCAGCAAGGGCAACGCGGCAAACTGGGCCTTTATGCCGCTCTACCCGATGATCTCGGGGGCACTCTCCAGCCTGCTCAACATCGAGAGCCTGATCGGCCTGATGCTGGTGGCCAACATCGCCTTCTTCCTCAGCCTGCCGCTGATGCTGCTGGTGCTGCGCCAGCTCAAGCTGGGGGATGAGACCGCCCGCTTCGGGGTCTGGTTGCTGGCCTTCTCCCCCTTCTCCGCCTACTTCGTGTCCGGCTACACCGAACCCATGTTCATGGCGCTGATGCTGGGCATGTTCCTGTTTGCCTATCGGGAGCAGTGGCTGATGGTGGCCCTGTTCGGCCTCTTCATCTCCGGGACTCGCAACCTGGGGGTGATGATGGTCTTCCCGGTGCTGATCCTGGCGCTGCAAGCCTATGGCTGGCGCGAGTTCTTCCGCTTCACCGAACGGGCCTTCAAGGTGGTCTTCACCCTCTGGGTCATCCCGTTTGGCCTGTTCGCCTACATGGTCTATCTCTACCACCTGACCGGGGATGCGCTCGCCTTCAAGCACATCCAGGTCGCCTGGGGTCGCTACATGGACAGCCCGCTGGACTGGTGGCTCAGCGGCTTCGAGCTCGGCGGACGCAAGGCCTACCTCTCCATCATGGTGATCTTCGGCTGGTGCCTGAACGGCTACCTGTTCAGCCAGAAGCGCTGGGCCGAGGCGACTCTGATGTTCATCTGCACCACCATACCGCTGATGACAGGGCTCAATGCGATGCCGCGCTACATGTTCGGCCTCTATCCGACCCTCTTGGCCATCATACTGCTGGCCCACCGCTGGCCCGCCATCCGCCCGGCCATCCTGTGTGTCAGCGGCATGGTTGCCTCCTTCATCGCGGTGGCCTTCGTCAACTTCAAGTTCTTCACCGTCTGACGAAGACCCCGATCCAACAATGCCGGTCCCATGACCGGCATTTTTTATGGGCCTCGCCCGGAGACCCGCACGGTTGGCGTCACACTTTGCTCAGCTTGAAAACGTAACCATTTGAACTGACGTCACAAATCGGAATTTTGCCGATCCATATCCCCTCGCCATGCCCCCTAGAATGAGTGCCTTAACGGAACCCTGCTCACCCTCAGCTCAAGGAATGGCTTATGCGCCCCTCTGTTCGCCTCGATCGCCGCCTCTCGCCTCTGTGGCTCGCCGTGCTGGCCACCCCCCTGTTTGTCGGCCAGGCACTGGCCGCACCGGCGGTCCACCTCTATGTGGATGGCAAACCGGTGGCCGAGGCGTTGACGCTGAACAAGGGCACCGTCAGCCTGACCCACAAGCTTGACAAGGGCAGCCACCAGATCCGCATCGGCGACGCCGCCAACAGCTGCGGCACCAGCTTCGGCCCGAGCGAAGCCAAGCCGTTGCCGTTCGGCACGGCCCAGCCCATGGACAAGTGCGCCAAGGATCAGAGCTTCACCCTGAGGGTGATGCTGGCGGGGGATTATGAGTTCACCTTCAACCCGGATACCCCCAGCCTCAAGGTGCTCAGAGCCACCAAGAAGAGTGAATTCAAGCGCCAGCCACCCGAGGAGCCCTGCATCGCCTGGGATGGCGGCCCGGTCACCGTCTCGCTCAAAGGGGTCTGGCCGGATGGCACCAGACTGCGGGATGCCTACTCAAAACAGGAGGCGGTGGTCAAGGGGGGCAAGCTGACGCTGACCCCATCGAAAGAGAGCGGCGGCCTGCTGCTGCTCGAGCCTGTGGCGGCAGCGAAGGCTGAGCCCTTCAGCTGGGATCAGGCCAGCGTCTATTTCCTGCTGACCGACCGCTTCCACAACGGCGACCCCAGCAACGATCACAGCTTCGGCCGCCAGAAGGATGGTCAGGACGAGGTCGCCACCTGGCACGGCGGCGACTTCAAGGGCTTGACCGAGAAGCTCGACTACATCAAGTCGCTGGGCATGAATGCCATCTGGATCACCCCCATGGTGGAGCAGGTGCACGGCTTCATCGGCGGCGGTGAACAGGGCAACTTCCCCTTCTACGCCTACCACGGCTACTGGGCGCTGGACTTCACCAAAATAGATCCCAACTACGGCGATGAAGATAGCTTCAAGATCCTGGTGGACGAGGCCCACAAGCGCGGCATGCGCATCATCCTCGACGTGGTGATGAACCACGCCGGTTACGCCACCCTGGCCGACTTGCAGGATCTGGGGCTCGAGAGTCTGACCCAGAACACTGGCAAGCTCCCTGCCCGCTGGAACGACTGGCGCCCGAGCGGCGGCCTCAACTGGCATGGTTACAACCAGTTTATCGACTACCAGTCCCCGAACTGGGATCAGTGGTGGGGCAAAGACTGGGTGCGCGCCGGTCTGCCCGGTTATCCGCAACCCGGCACCGACGACGTGACCGGCTCGGTGGCCGGACTGCCGGACTTCCTGACCGAATCCAGCAAGCCGGTAGGCTTGCCTCCCCTGCTCGCCCACAAGGGCGATACCCGGGCCAAGCCGCTGCCCAATGCCAGCGTGAGCGACTACCTCATCGCCTGGCACACCGACTGGGTGCGGCGCTTTGGCATCGACGGCTTCCGCGCCGACACCGTCAAGCACCTGGAGCCGGCGGTCTGGGCCAAACTCAAGCAGGAAGGCACGGCGGCGCTCAAGGAGTGGAAGGCCGCCAACCCGGCCAAGGCCCTGGATGCGCTGCCGTTCTACATGGTGGGCGAGGTGTGGGATCACGGGGTGGCCAAGGACTTCTGGTATCAGAACGGCTTCGATTCCCTGATCAACTTCGACTATCAGCGTGAGTTCGCCCTGCCCCAGGCCCAGTGCATGGCCGGTGCCGAGCCGACCTATGCCAGCTACGCCAGCCGCATCAACCAGGATCCCGAGTTCAACGTGCTGAGCTACATCAGCTCCCACGACACCAAGCTGTTCTTCGGCGACTATCAGGATGTGTCGCTGCAACGCAGGGTGGCGAACAGCTTCATGCTGCTGCCGGGCGGCATCCAGCTCTACTACGGTGACGAGTCCGGCCGGGGGCTGGCCAAGGACGGGGGCGTGTTCGATCAAAGCGTACGCAGCGACATGAACTGGCAGGAGCTGGCGAGCGGTGACAAGGCCGAGTTGGTCAAACACTGGCAGCGCCTAGGCCAGTTCAGGGCAGCCCACCCGGCGGTGGCGGCAGGTAGCCACCAGAAGCTTTCGGATGCCCCTTACAGCTTCGTGCGCGAGAAGGGGGCCGACAAGGTGGTGGTGGTCTTCGCCGGACGGCAGAAATGACCGGCCGCGAGCCTGACAAGAAGACAGAAAGGGGAGCCATGGGCTCCCCTTCATATTTCGTACCTCAGGCTGGCTGGCGGGCCTGCTCCGGCCACTGCAGCCGCGCCTTGACCAGGGTTTCCTGCCACAGGGGCCAGGCCAGCAGGGCCTGCTGATAAGCCCCCGCCTGACCGGGCAACTGGATGCCGTAACTCGCCAACCGGTAGGCCATCACCGCGTAGAAGGCGTCGATGATCCCCGCCTCCTCGAAATAGAAGGATCCCTTCGCCTGGGCCCAGAGCGTCTGCAGGCGGGCCAGCTCGGCGATAGTCTCTACCGGCGGCTCACTCTGGGTCGGCGCCCCCAGGAAGAACGGCAGGCGGCTGCGGATCTGGCCATAGCCCGAGTGCAGCTCGGCGCACAGGCTGCGGGCCAGCGCCCGCTCTGCCTGATCGGCGGGATAGAGTCGCCGCGCCGGACACAGCTCATGCAGGTATTCGGCGATGGCCAGGGAGTCGTGGATGCGCAGATCCCCGTGATCCAGCCAGGGCACCAGCCCGGTCGGCGAGACCCGCTTCAGCCGTGCCAGCGCCTTGGCGTCTTCCAGATCGAATACCTGCTCCTGCCACATCAGCCCGCTCAGACCGAGCACCAGCGCCGCCCGCATCGCCCAGGTGGAGCCGGTGCCCACCGTCAATACCAAGGATCCCATCTATTGCCTCCTGCTTGGGTTGTTGATGACCAAGGTCGGCCCTGTTGGCACGACATCTCATGGTCTCCTCACATTTGCACACCTGCGGGTTTGACCCCTCAGGGGCGCGGTGCTAGTTTGATTTTTCAAAACAATCAGTTAGCAATAATGTGAGCAATGGATAGCCAATTTACCATCGTCATCGCAGATGACCACCCCCTGTTTCGGGGCGCCCTCTATCAAGCGGTGCACATGGCCATCGACGAGGCCCGGCTGCTGGAGGCCGACTCCATCGACAGCCTGACCCGCCTGCTGGGAGAGCATCCCGAGGTGGATTTGCTGCTGCTCGATCTCAAGATGCCGGGGGCCAACGGCTTCGAAGGGCTCGCCTATCTGCGCGGCCAATACCCGGACTTGCCGATCGTCGTGGTCTCCGCCTCGGAAGATCCCGCCATCATCCAGCAAGTGCTGCGGCTCGGTGCGCTCGGCTTCATCCCCAAATCCGTGCCCATGAAGGAGCTGGTCAGCGCCCTCAATACGGTGATCGGCGGGGATAACTGGATACCGGAGGGGATCTCCCTGCACCCCGAGTCCGAGGATGGCCCCGATTTCGCGAGCAAGCTGGCCAGCCTCACCCCCCAGCAATACAAGGTGCTGATCATGTTGCGGGACGGCAGCCTCAACAAGCAGATCGCCTGGGAGCTCAACGTCTCCGAGGCCACCATCAAGGCCCATATCACCGCCATCTTCCGCAAACTCGGGGTCAAGAACCGCACCCAGGCTGTCATAGCTCTGCAGCAGATGGGCATCAAGGACGATTGATGCTGTAACAGATAAAACCCGTCCAAGGCCCATATCACCGCCATCTTCCGCAAACTCGGCGTCAAAAACCGTACCCAGGCTGTCATAGCCCTGCAGCAGATGGGCATCAAGGACGATTGAGCCCGTGCTACCCACGAGACCCACATCACCACAACCTTCCGCAAACTCGGCGTCAAAAACCGCACCCGGGCTGTCATAGCCCTGCAGCAGATGGGCATCAAGGACGACTGATCCAGACGGACGATCATCCTCTGGCAGTCATCCCTCGACAAATAGTACGGTCGTACTTTATGCTGCTGACAATATCAAGGAGCGTGTGATGAGCAAAGGCCGGTTGACCCGCGAGAGTATTTTGCAGACGGCATTCGAGCAGGCCAGCCAGCAGGGGCTGGAGAGCCTGACCATCGGCTCCCTTGCCAGCGCCTGCGAGATGTCCAAGAGCGGTCTGTTTGCTCATTTCCAGTCCCGCGACAACCTGCAAATAGCCGTGCTGGCTTATTCCGCCGAGGTGTTCCGCGAGCGGGTGATCCAGCCGGTGCGCCAGCAGCAACACCAGACCCAGCAGGCCAAGCTGGTCGCCCTGCTCCAGGCCTGGCTGGCCTGGAACCAGAGCTTCGCCGGCCGCTGTATGTTCCTCGACGCCTGGACCTCGGCCCAGGAGGGAGAGGTGCAGCAAGCCGCCCGCCGGCTGGTGCGCTTCTGGCTCGACTACCTGGCCCGCCAGGTGGTGCAGGGCCAGGCCCAGGGTGAGTGGCGCAGTGAACTCGATCCCTGGCGCGCCGTTTATCGGCTTTATGGCCTCTATCTCGGGGATCAGGTGTTCAATGCCCTGGACCTGTGTCAGGATCCGGCCCGCCACTTCTGGCCTGAAGTGGAAAATCTGCTGATGAGCTGGCGCTAGTTTTTAAAAACTCGATAAAAAGCACGACCGTTCGCACATAAAAACGACAGGATGACCATGAGCAGCAAGATCTACTTCAACACCCGCCGCTTCAGCCCGAGCAAATTGCTGCTGGGGCTCGGCACCCGTTTGCACCACGCGTTGGCCCCGGCCCACGCCAGGCGCACCGCCAGCAAGTTGCTGCTGACCCCGCAGCGGCCCAGCCGTGACACTGAAGCGCCAACGGGCTTGGTGCAGCAGGCGGTGCACACCAGCGAAGGGGGGCTGATGAGCTATCGGCTCGGGCAAGGCCCGGTCTGGCTGCTGATGCACGGCTGGTCCGGCAGCGCCAGCCAGTTCTACTCGCTGATGAGCCACATCGCCGCCCAGGGCTACACGGCGCTGGCCTACGATCACCCCGCCCACGGCCAGAGCGACGGTCACACCGGTCATCTGCCCCGTTTCGTGCGCGCCTTCGATGAACTGCTCGAACGCTTTGGCCCCATCGAGGGGGTCATCACCCACAGCATGGGGGGCGCCGTCACCCTGGCGAGTCATCACCCCGCCCTCGACAAGCTGCCGCTGCTGCTCATCTCGCCGGTGCTCGACTACGTGCCCCAGCTCTATGGCATGGTGGCGCGCTCCGGCTACTCCATCCGGCTGTTCGATGCGGTGGTCAAAGAGATCGAGCGCGAATACCAGCACCCCCTCAGCACAGTGGATCCCCTCGGTCGGCTCGCGGATCGCGAAGGGCTGGCGCTGATCGTCCACGATGAGGAAGACAGATTCGCCCCCCACCAAGACTCCCTGCGCGCGGCCCAGGACGGCCGTACCCGGCTGGTGAGCACCCGCGGCCTCGGCCACGGTCGCATCCTCGCCAGCCCGCCGGTGTTCGCCGCTTTCGATCAGCTGATCCAGCCGCACCAGCCGGCCTGATCCCGCCCCCTGCTCCTATCGCAAATGGGCCGCCCCAAAAAATGATGATGCGGCCCATTTTTATATTTGATACAGCGCCTTATAGTTAAATTGCGCGGTGGCAACCCGCCCTTGCAATCACAATAAGGCGCTCCATCATGGCCAGACCCAACACAGCTCTTCTGTTGACCGGCGGCGGTGCTCGCGCCGCCTATCAGGTCGGTGTCCTCAAGGCGGTGGCCGAGCTCTACCCCCGCAACCTCGGCATCCCCTTTCCCATCCTGTGCGGCACCTCGGCCGGGGCGCTCAACATCACGGCGCTGGCCTGTTATGCCTCCTGTTTCCACCTGGGGGTGCGCAAACTGGAGTGGGTCTGGCGCCGCTTCGAGACCCACCACATCTTCGACTTCCACCCCTGCCAGCTGCTGTGGCGCACCCTGTATCAGGGCTCGGCCGGCCTCATCAGCCCGGACAGCAACCGCGCCTTCCACCTGTTCGACAACGCCCCCCTGCGCCGCCTGCTGGATCAGCTCATCGACTATCACCGCATCGACGACAACATCCTCTACGGCAGCCTGGAGGCCATCGCCATCACGGCCTCCGACTATGACGACGGCCTCTCCACCACCTTCTTCCAGGGGCGGGCCGAGCACCAGCCCTGGGAGCGGGCCCGACGGCGCGGCCTGCGCACCCTGCTCACCTCGGATCACCTGCTGGCCTCCTCGGCGCTGCCCTTCGTCTTCCCGGCCACCCGCATCGGCGAGCGCTTCTACGGGGATGGCTCCATCCACCAGCTGAGCCCCTTGAGCCCCGCCATTCACCTGGGGGCGGAGCGGATCCTGCTGGTGACCCTGGACTCCCCCCATCAGGGGAGCACAGCGCCTCGCCAGGGTCACCTGACCAGCTCCAACATCGCCGGGCACCTGCTCAATACCGTCTTCTCCGACACCCTCAACTCGGATCTGGAGCGGCTGGGGCGCATCAACCAGACCCTGTCCCTCATCCCGGAGCGGGAGCGCAATCGCCTCAAGCTGCGCCAGGTGGAGACCTGCGTGATAAGGCCGAGCCAGGATCTGGATCTCCTCGCCCTCGACTACCTGCACAAGCTGCCGACCCAGCTGCGCCGCCTGCTGCGGGTGCTGGGGGTGAACGGCCACGAGAGCAGCAGCCTGGCCAGCTTCCTGATGTTTCATCCGGGGTATTGCCAGCAGTTGATCAAGCTGGGGTATCAGGACGCGCTGAACGAGCGTCAGCGCATAGAGGCCTTCCTGGACATAGAAGAGCGCATCCGCGAGGAGGCTTGAGGGTTGGAAGGAGCCTAGTAACCCTCCAGCAGCCGCTGCTCGGCCTGCTCCATGGCCACCGCATTGCCAAACAGCACCAATCTGTCCCCCGCGGCCAGCCGCAGCTCGGGTCTGGCCTCGAGGCTCTGCTCCCCGCGATGAACCGCCTTGACCCGCACCTCCCCGAGCGGCAGCTCCTGCACCCGGCGCCCCACCGCCCAGGCCTGATCGTGCAGCAGCACGGGGTGCAGCCGCTCGAGCTGCTGATCCGTCTCCAGATTGCTGGCGCTCTGATCCCCCCAGTAGAAGCCGTGCAGGAAGCGGTACTGACTGCTGCGCTCGTGCTCCATGCGCCGTATCACCCGGCCGATGGGGATGTCGCAGTTCAGCAGCAGGTGGGACACCAGCATCAGGGCCCCCTCCTGGGATTCCGGGATCACCTCGAAGGCCCCGCCCTGCTTGTAGTGCTCGAGGAAGCTGTCATCCCGAGTGCGCACCAGCACCTTGACCCCGCTCGCCAGCTCCCGCACCAGCATCAGCATGGCGTCGACCCGCTTGCGATCGTCGAAGGTGATGATCACCAGCCGCGCCCGCATCAGGCCGGCCGCCAGCAGGATGTCGCGCCGGCTGGCATCGCCGAACGCCACCTGCTCCCCCGCGAGCTTGGCCTCGCTCACCCGCTCGGGGTCGAGATCCAGCGCCAGGAAGGGCAGCTCCTCGAGTTTCAGGAAGCGGGCACAGGTTTGGCCGGTGCGGCCGAAACCGGCGATGATCACATGCTGGTGTTTGCTCAGGCCCGACTGGGCGACCTCGGAGCGCGACAGCAGCGCCGTGTCGGTGAGGGAGTGGGCCAACCCCTGCGCCTGCTGCACCAGCCAGGGGGTCAGGGCGATGGAGGTGACCCCGATGCCGATGAGCAGGGAGACCTGCTGGTGGCTGAGCAGGCCGTGGTGGCTCGCCAGCGCCAGCAGCACGAAGCCGAACTCGCCAACCTGGCTCAGCATGATGCCAGCGGCCATCGCATCGCGCTTGCGCTCCCCCATCAGCCGGCCCGCCAGCAGCACCAGCAGGGACTTGAACAGGATGAGCCCGAGCACGCAGGCGATGACCTGCCACCAGAAACGCGCCACCAGCTGCCAATCCATGGTCATGCCGATGGTGATGAAGAAGAGCCCCATCAGTACGTCCCGAAACGGCTTGATGTCGACCTCGAGCTGGTGGCGATAGTGAGACTCCCCCAGCATCATGCCGGCCAGGAAGGCGCCGAGGGCCATGGAGAGCCCCATCCACTGGGTGAGAGAGGCGGCGAGCAGGGCCACCAGCAGGGCGCTGAGCACGAACAGCTCGTCGGAGCGGGCCCGCGCCACCTCGTGAAACACCATGGGCAACAGCCATTTGCCCACGGCAAGCAGGACGATCAGGGCGATCAGCCCCTTGAGGGAGGCCCAGGCGATCTCCACCAGCAGGGCGCTGCCCTGCACCTCGGGCCGTGCCAGGATGGGGATCATCACCAGCAGCGGCACTACCGCCAGATCCTGAAACAGCAGGACGCTCACCCCGAGCTGGGCACGCCGGGTGTGCAGCTGCTTCTGCTCGCCGAGCTGCTTGATCACCACGGCGGTGGAGGAGAGCGCCAGGGTGCCCGCCACCACCAGCGCCTGGGCCAGGCTCAGCCCCCACCACCAGGCGAGCCCGAAGAACAGCGAGGTGGTGAGCAGCACCTGCAGGCCGCCAACCCCCAGCACCAGCTTGCGCATGGAGAGCAGCCTTGGCAGCGAGAATTCGAGGCCGAGGGAGAACATCAGGAAGACGATCCCCAGCTCCCCTATAGTCTGCATCATGGCCTGGCCGGTGACGATGGCCGCCCCGTGGGGGCCGAGCAACATGCCGGCAAACAGGTAGGCGAGGATCACCGGCTGACCGAGACGCCGGAAAATCGCCACCAACAAGACGGCGGCAAGCAGCAGGATCAGCACGTCTGCATACACTTTCCCCTCCTTTCCCTCTACCGGCGCAACACCCAACCACATAACACACTGCCATCTACCGTCACCTGGCAGCATGTCCCGCTATCAAACGTCCGGGACCACCTCCACCTCTCGCCTCCCGTCGACCCCTTCGATCTGCCAAGACGGACTGCCTCCGGCGACATCTCCCGCCATCACGGGTTCGGTGAACCACCCCGCACCTCCCCTTAGCCGGTCAAATATTGCGGGGCGAGATGAAGCGGCAGCCCTCCTGCGGCGGGATAGCCGAGGGGAAAACACCGGGGCCATGGCCCCCTTTCTCCTCTCTTTTTATTTCATTAAGCCTAGTTAGCCTCTTGTTTCTCATCGCGCATATTTTGGGCACAAGGATTGCAAGTGAAGGGGCAATGAGTGGAGAGGCTGAAGGGCTGCAACGTGGAAAACACATCGTCATTGAATGGCTTCGGGCATGGCATAGAGCAGTGGGTCCAGCAGATGGAGCGGCTCACGCCGCTGGTCAGCCAGGATCGCAACCTGTTGCTCGAGCAGTTGTTGGCACAACGGGATCTGGGCGCACTGCTGGCAATCTTTGCCGAGCGAGCGGCAAGCATTGTCCGGATCCAGTCACTCCATTTTGACGCCGGCCAGCCCCACGCCCTCATCTCTCACCCTCCCCAGGCCAGACAGGTGCTGCACAGCTACAGCTTCGAGCTGCGCGGTCAGCACGATCTGCGGCTCGGCCAGCTGCAATACGAGCTGGAGCAGCCCATGAGCAGCAGCCAGCAGCGGATCCTGCAGCAGTATCATCAGGTGCTCAGTCTGCCGCTGCCCCTCTATCTGCGCCTCGATGGGCTGGAGCAGCAGGTGCGGCTCGATCACCTGACCGGCCTCGGCAATCGCTCCTATTTCGACGAGGCCATCGGCCGCGCGGTAGAGCAGCACTGCCGGGAGTCCCATGGTCTGGTGCTGGTGTTGCTGGACTTGGACAGGTTCAAGCAGGTGAACGACACCTGGGGTCATCCGGTGGGGGATCTGGTGCTCAGCCGCTTCGCCCAGCTGCTCACCGGCTGCATCCGCAGCACGGATCAGGCGTTTCGCCTCGGGGGTGACGAGTTCGCCCTGCTGTTGCAACCGGCCGAGCCCGAAGCCTGGCGCCCGGTCTGGCTGCGGCTGCAACATGTGCTGCACAGCCACAAGGAGCTCAGCGCCTTCGCGGTGGGCTGCAGCCTGGGGGCCGCCAGCTGGCACTCGGGGCTGGACGTGCAGAGCCTGTACGAGTCGGCGGATGCCCACCTCTATGCTCGCAAGAAGGCCGGGATGATCGACTGACGTCATGCCATCTCGAGGGGCGTGGATGCCCCTTTCCATGCCCGCAAGAAAACCGGGATGATCGACTAAACCTCATTCCAGATCGAAGGGCGTATCGTTCCACCGGCAGATGCCCCTTTCCATGCCCCCAAGAAGGCCAGCATCGCGGGCTCGCCGCCGTGACAGGATGTGGCTTACAGGTTGTCGGGGGTGATAGCTCGTTGCCAGTGCAAGTCGATGCCGCCCCTTGGCGCCAGAAAACCGTCACAGATGAAGAGCCCCGCCATCGCCGCCACCTGCTCGCCGTAATAGAGGATGGGAATGCGGCCCCGCTGCCAGGAGGGCACCCCGTATTCTTGCAGCAGCTTCTTGAGTCGCCGGCTACCGCCGCGCCCCACGGGTTTGAGCATGCTGCCCGCCGCCACCCCGAAGCGCACCGTGAGCGGCTCGTCCTCCCGCGGCAGACGCAACCCCTCCCCCGCCGCGCACGACAGCAGGCTGATCAGCCCCAGCTCGTCCGGCAATGAGATAGTCTCGCCGATCCGGATGGGCAGCACCTCCTGGCGCGGCAACAAGCCCGGCCGCACCAGATAGAGCCGCCCCTGAAAACGGCGGCAATCCCGCCCCTTCAGACTCAGGCAGGGGTTGGCATCCTCCCGCGCCAGCGCCACCTCCTGCCAGAGCAGGCCGAGCAGCTCCCGCGACGGCATCTCCTCCCCCTGCAGGCGGATCCAGTGGCGCAGCAGGTTATTGCGCCGCACAGGGGACAGGGCCAGCAGCGGCGCTATGTGCAGCGACTCTCCCTCTCCGGCCCCCTGCCAGTCGGCCTCCGCCAGCTCGGTGATCAACGCCTCTTGCTCGGCGCACAGCGCCATGCTGCGGGCCGCCGTCTGGGCCATGGCGGGCCAGCGCGCCTTGAGCTGCGGGATAAGCGTCTGGCGCAGGAAGTTGCGATCGTATTCGGTGTCCTGATTGCTCTCATCCTCCACCCAGCCATAAGGCAGACTGGCGGCCAGCTCCGCCAGCTCGTCGCGGCTCACCTCGAGCAGCGGGCGCAGCAGGCGGCCGGCGGCAAACGGCTGGTTCGGCACTATCCCCGCCAGCCCCCGCAAGCCGGCGCCGCGCTTGAGGGCCAGCAACAGAGTCTCCAGTTGATCGTCCTGATGGTGGGCGGTGAGCAGCCACTCCCCCTCTCCCAGCCGGGCGGCGAGGCGCTGGTAGCGCACCTTGCGCGCCTGCGCCTCCAGGCTCTCGCCGTTGCCACGCTCCAGGGTCACCCACTCGACGATGAGCGGCACCGCCAGTTGCTGACAGACCCCTTCGCAGTGGCGCACCCAGGCATCGGCATGGGGGCTCAGGCCGTGGTGCACGTGCAGGGCGCGCAGCCGGAGCCCCTGCTCGCGGGCAAATTGCGCCGCCAGCACCAGCAAGACGGTGGAGTCGAGCCCGCCACTGAAGGCCACCAGCACGCCATTGGAACCTTCCGGCGCTGGCAGAGTCTGACAAAAGCGAGAATACATACGAGAAATCATTGGCTTCCCCAACATAGCCGGGCCGAACCTGGCCCCTGCTCACGAACGATCACGGGAGATCGTCAACCCGCTTTCGATCCCCACAGGCACCGGAGTTTATACCAATAAGGGAGAATTCCGAGCGGTGCCTTCACCCGGAGCAGGGCCTGATCGCACACCAGAGGCGAGTGCCTGGCGGCGTCGGGCTTATCAAGCCCCGATCCGGCTGCTAGAGTGAGCCTCCTCCCGGCATGCCAGGGAAACTGAATAACCCGAATTGGAATCAAGCAGAATGAACAATAAGAAGAGCATACTGGCTGGCCTCATCGGGCTGGCCCTGCTGGCCGGTTGTAGTCAGGCACCGGACAACGGCAACAAGCATTCCGGCCTCGCGCTGGCCAACATGGATACCAAGGTCAAACCCGGCGACGACTTCTTCCGCTACGTGAACGGCCACTGGCTCGGCACCGCCAAGATCCCGGACGACAGGCCCGCCGACGGCGCCTTCTACATGCTGCGGGACAAATCCCTGGCCGATGTACGCGTGCTGGTGGAGGGGCTGGACGGCAAGTCGGCAGCCCCCGGCACCCCGGCCCAGCAGATCCACGATCTCTACCGGAGCTATCTGGATCAGGGGACCCGGGATGCCAGAGGCTCGGCCCCGCTGCTGCCCCTGCTCGGCGACATCGACCAGATCCGCGACAAGAGTGCGCTGGCCAGGGCCTTCGCCCAGGCCGGTCGCACCGGCGGTGATGCCCCCTTCGGTTTCTGGATAGGCGCCGACGCCAAGGCGCCGGACAGCTATGCGGTCTACCTCTCTCAATCCGGTCTCGGCCTGCCGGACAGGGACTATTACCTCAAGACGGATGCGGCCAGTGAGGCCCTGCGCCAGAAATACGAACAGCATATCACCGCCATGCTGAGCCGCTTCGGCGAGGTGAATGCGGGGGCCAAGGCCAAGCGCATCCTGGCCCTCGAGACCCAGATCGCCCGCATCCAGTGGGACAACGTGGCCCTGCGGGATCGGGAGAAGAACTACAACAAGGGGCCGGTGAGCGAGCTCAAACGCCTCTCCCCCAGCATCGACTGGGACGCCTATCTCAACCAGGCCGGCCTCGCCGATCAAAGCAGCCTGGTCATCGGTCAGCCGAGCTACCTGACGGCCCTGGATGGCCTGATGCGCCAAACCCCGATCGGTGACTGGCAAGCCTACCTCAAGTGGCACCTCATCACCGATTACGCCCCCTATCTCGACAGCCAGACCGATGCCCAGAACTTCGCCTTCTACGGCACCACCCTGAGCGGCACTCCCAAGCAGCGGGCCCCCTGGGAGCGCGCCCTCGGCGTGCTGGACAACAACCTGGGCGAAGCGGTCGGCCAGCTCTACGTGGAGCGCTACTTCCCGCCAGAGGCCAAGGCCCGCATGGAGCAGCTGGTGGAGAACCTGCGCACCGCCTACGGCCAGAGCATCCAGGAGCTGGACTGGATGTCGCCGGCCACCAAGGCCCAGGCGCTGGAAAAACTGGCCAAGTTCAGGCCCAAGATCGGCTACCCGGACAAGTGGAAGGATTACAGCGCCATCGAGATCCGGCCCGATGATCTGATGGGCAACCTGCAGCGGGCCCGCGCCTTCGAATATGCCGACAACCTGGCGCGCCTCGGCAAGCCGGTAGACAGGGATGAGTGGCACATGTCGCCGCAGACGGTGAATGCCTACTACAACCCGAGCAACAACGAGATAGTGTTCCCGGCCGCCATACTGCAGCCGCCCTTCTTCGACATGACGGCGGATGATGCGGTCAACTACGGCGCCATCGGCGGGGTGATAGGCCACGAGATGGGCCACGGCTTCGACGATCAGGGGGCCAAGTCAGACGGCAACGGTCTGATGCGCGACTGGTGGACGCCGCAGGATCTCAAGGAATTCCGCTTCCGTACCAGCCGGCTGGTGGCCCAGTACAACCGCTTCGAGCCCATCAAGGGTCAGTACGTCAACGGCCAGTTTACCCTGGGGGAAAACATCGGCGATCTCGGCGGCCTCACCATAGCCCACAAGGCCTACCTGCTGTCCCTCGATGGCAAGGAGGCCCCGGTGCTTGACGGCTTCACCGGCGAGCAGCGCTTCTTCCTCGGCTGGGCCCAGGTGTGGAAGGGAATGTACAGACCCGAGCTGATGCAGATGCTGCTCTCCTCGGATCCCCACTCCCCGCCCGAATACCGGGTCAACGGCGTGGTGCCGAACATCCCCGCCTTCTATGAGGCGTTCAACATACAGCCGGGTGACAAGCTCTATCTGGACCCGGCCAAGCGAGTCAAGATATGGTAATGAGGCACTCGACAAGGCGCGGCTCAGCAGAGGCTGTCGGCGTCCCTGTCGAGGGCCGGTATACGGCGGGGACCCAGTCCCCGCCATCAATAGCAGCAACAAGGGTCACATCCATGAAAGCCTTATTTATTACTCTCGGTCTGCTTAGCCTGCCACTGACCACACAAGCGGCGGACGGTCTCTTCAAACAGCTGACGCTGCCCTCCGGCCAGGTGATCACCGTCAGCGAAGGGCGCGGCGAGCCTGCCTCCACCGGCAGCTACGACGTGCGCCTCTACTCCGGTGCCAACCCCGAGTTTCCCCTCGATCAGTTCATCGACGGCAAGGTGCTGCCGCGGGATGGCAGCATCAAGGAGCTGAAGCTGCAGGATCTCAACGGTGACAAACAGCCCGAGCTCATCGTCATCGTCGAGAGCGCCGGCAGCGGCAGCTATCGCAGCGCCGATGCCTTCACCATCAACCCACAGGAGGGGCTCGACAGCTTCAACCATGTGGAGGGACTGGCCCCGGGCGAGGACCTAATCCAGGCGCTCAAGACCCCGCGCGACTGATCCCGCACCGCTGCGAAAAGAGCCCCGCCCCGCGGGGCTCTTGTTTTTCCGGCGGCCGCGATGAAGGCTCCTTTTCACGACCAGATCCCCTCATCACAACCCGATACCCCCCCATCCCTCGATAGACGGCTATTTTTTCTCCGCCTATAATCGCCGCACATTGCCATAACGAAACACAAGGAGGTAAAAAATGGTTATCCAAGCGTGTCCGATGTTCTCGGCCCGCCTGTTCGGCACATTCGAGTGCTCTTGCCTGCACACCATCGCGCTGCGATAGCGGGTTCGAGCAAAGCCGACTCCTTTCAAACCGAGACCTTTCTCGACCGTTGTCGCCAGCGCTCCTGATGACAGGGATCTCCGATCCCGTGATTTAAGAGAGCAAGAGCATGACAACCCTGATGAGTACCCACTCCCTGCAGATGACTGCAGGACACCTTCCCTTATTCGACGGCCTCGAACTCAGCATCCAGAGCGGCGATCGCATCGGCCTCATCGGCGCCAATGGCAGTGGCAAGAGCACCCTGCTCGCCCTGCTGGCCGGCCAGATCCCGCCCCATGACGGACGCATACACAGAGCCGCCCCCTGCCGCTGCGAGTTCGTGTCCCAGCATCTGCCCGCGCAGTTGCAGACACTCAGTACCCGCGACGTGCTGGCAGAAACCCTGGCATTCGACCCCGGCCTAGACTGGCAGGTGGACAAGATGCTGACCGAACTGCAACTGAGCGAACAGGCGGCAGTGCCGGTCAGTGCCCTGAGCGGTGGCCAGCACAGCCGCTTGCAGATAGGGCGCGCCCTGCTGCGCCAACCCAACCTGCTGCTGCTCGACGAGCCCAGCAACCACCTGGATCTGCCCTCCCTGCTCTGGCTCGAGCGCTTCCTGCTGGGCTGGCGCGGCGCCCTGGTGCTGGTCTCCCACGACGCTCGTCTGCTCGATCGGGTGACCAGCGACACCCTCATCCTGCGGGACAGGCGGCTCTATCGTTTCGCCCTGCCCTGCAGTCAGGCCAGGGTGGCGCTGGCCGAGGAGGACGACAATGCCCGCCAGCGCCGGGCCGACGAGCAGAAGGAGATAGACAGACTGAGTGCCAGCAGCAAGCGGCTCGCCATCTGGGGGCGGGAGCACGACAACGAGAAGCTGGTGCGCCAGGCCAAGTCCATGGAGAAACGCATCGTCCGGCTGCAGGAGGAGCAGAGCCAGGTTGGCGCCGGTGCCCCCTGGCGGCTCGAGCTGCACGGGCTGGGGCTGCAAGCCGACGCCCTGCTGCGGCTGGAGGCGCTCGAGGTGCGTCCGGCCCCCGGACTGCCCCCCTTGCTGCGAGCCGAGGGGCTCAGGCTCCGCTCGGGGGACAGGGTCGCCTTGCTCGGCGCCAACGGCACGGGCAAGTCCTCTCTGCTGCGCCAGTGCTGGCGCGAGCTTTGCGAGCAAGTGCCACCCGAGGGCTGGTACCACCACCCCGGTGCCAGCATCGCCTACTACGATCAGGCCCTGCAGCAGCTCGACGATGGCGCCAGCCTGACCGACGCCCTCTACTCCCTGGCACCCCTGCCGGGGGTGACGCTGCGCCAGGCCTTGATCCGCGCGGGCTTCCCCTACTCCAGGCACGGCCAGCAGGTGCAGGCCTTGAGTGGTGGCGAGCGGGCCAGACTGCTGTTTCTCGCCCTGTCGCTGGCCAATCATCATCTGCTCTGGCTCGATGAGCCCACCAACCACCTGGATCTGGAGGGCAAGGAGGAGCTGGCCGAGGCCCTGCTTCAGTTTGCCGGCGGGGTCTTGCTGATCTCCCACGACCGGGATCTGATCGAGCGCAGTTGCAACCGCTTCTGGCTGATACGAGACGGGTGGATCCACGAGGCGCACAGCGCCGAGCGGGCCTATGCCGAACTGCTCGGCACGCAAGAAGAGGACAAGGTGAGCGATTCGCCCGACGCGGCCGCCGAGCAGCCGAGCGGGGCCGGGGATGACGAAGAGGCGCAGCTGGCGCGCTGGTATGAGCTGGAGGCCTTGCTGGCCGCCGATCTCGCCCGCAGGCCCAAGCACCAGACTCCAAGACTGCAACAGGTATGGCGCGACGAATTGCACCAGCTTACCGCGCATCTTGGCCTCAACGAGTGCTGATCCCCCCACCCGTTCCATCTACCCCATTAACCCAAGGCGGCCAGCAGTGGCCGCCAGGAGACACCCATGTCACACCCATCAACGGCGACCCTGAAGCTAAGCCCCATCCAGGCCAGCGATCTGATCCACATCTATCGCGGCCTGTCGGATCCCGACGTCATCGCCTACTACGGCGTCAGTTACCACAGCCTCGCGGCCTGCGAGGAACAGATGGACTGGTACGCCGAAATAACCCGGACCGGCAGCGGCGCCTGGTTCCTGATCCGCAACCCGGATACCCATGAGCCAATGGGGGCCATCGGCTACAACGACGCCGACCCGCGCCACAAGTGCGCCGAGCTCGGCTACTGGCTCTATCCCGAATACTGGGGCAAGGGGATCATGGGCGAGGCCCTGCGGCAGGCGCTGGCCCTGATCTACCACACCACGGATCTGCATCGACTGCTGGCGGTGGTCGAGGAGCCCAATACCCCCTCGGCGCGCCTGCTCGAGCGGGCCGGTTTTCACTATGAAGGCACGGCGCGGGAGTGCGAAATCAAGGCCGGTGGCTTCATCTCCCTGCACCAATACGCCATCTTGCGCAGTGACCTGCCAGGCAATCAGTAGCCAACAAAAAGCCCCGCACTGCGGGGCTTTTGCTATCGGGTTGCCGACTGGGGTTACTTGATGGCGGAGAGGCTGCCCTCATCGTGCAGGCGCCGACGGCGACGCATGCGCCGCCACAGGGAGAACAGGCCGTAACCCGCGCTCAGCAGCACGGCGTAGAGCACCTGGGAGGCGAGCGCCACCAGCACGGCGAGGCAGAGCAGTACGCTGAGCCCCGCCAGCCCCTTGCCCATGCCGCCGAGCAGGCGCCAGCCCGCCGCCATGCAGAGCAGATAGACCAGCACGAAGTTGCCGTTGGCATAGCGGATGAGCTCATCGAGCGGCAGCTTGAGCCAGAGGATCAGGGTGATGGAGATGAGGCAGATGACGAGCACCCAGCACAGGGCCACCAGCGGCGCCCCCCGGGCCGAGAGGCGGGAGAGGGAGACCGGCAGTTTGCCCTCCCGCGCCATGCTCCAGATCAGGCGCGCAAAGCCCTGCAGATAGATGTTGATGCTGGCAAAACAGGAGAGATAACCCAGGATCGCCACCAGCCACTTGGCGGTCGGCCCGAACAGCAGCGACAGCAGGGCCGGGATGGCGGTGGCATTGGTCGCCTCGTCCCCGTAGAGGCCGTATTTCAGCACCACCAGGGAGTGGATCCAGTAGATGAGCCCCGCCAGCAGCACGCCGCCGAGCAGTGCCAAGGGGTAATCCCGCTCTGGGCGCTTGAACTCCTCCCCCATGTGGGCGAAGGCTTCCAGCCCCACGAAGCACCAGAACATCACCGCCAGCGCCGTGCCCATGGCGGGCCACTGCGCCTCGGTCGGCAGCGGCTGGGCGGCATCGCGCCAGCCGAGATCCCCCTTGAACCAGATGAGCAGGGTCAGCCCCAGGATGGCCAGGGCGATCAGCAGTTGCAGGTTGCCCGAGGAGCGCGCGCCGCGCAGGCCGAGCAAGAATACCCCGAGCAGGGTCAGCAGCTGAATGCCCCACAGGGTCCACTCCCCCATGTCAAACAGGGCATGCCAGAAGCCGGCGGCTATGGTGAGGGCGGCGGGCAAGCCCACCGGCAGCACCGCCAGGAACAGGAAGGCGGAGAAGCGCTCGGCGCCGTTGCCAAAGGCTAGGCCGATGAGGTGCGGCGCACCGCCGGCATGAGGGTAGCGGCGGCCGAGGCGGGCGAAGGTGAAGGCGATGGGCAGCACCAGCACGATCAGCAACACCCAGGCCCAGAGCGAGGCGCCCCCCGCCAGCGACGCCGCGGTCGCCGGTACCACAAAGATCCCGGTACCGAGCAGGGAGGTGGCGAGCAGCCCCATCCCCTGCCAGAGCCCGAGCTCTTTTTTCAACGCAGACATATTCCTTTTGTCCCGACTCAAAAAAACATCCCGCCATGTTAGGCCGCCATCACGCGCTTGTTAAGGGCTATCGTGCTCCCATAAAAAAAGCCGCCTCTTTCGAGGCGGCTTTCTCACAAGGTTTTGCTTTGTTATCAGGCAATCAGCTTGTAGATGATGCCGGACATGGCGATCAGGCCAATCAGGGTCACGAAGCCGTTGCTGATGTTGCCAGCGTATTTGCGCATGGCAGGCACCTTGGTGATGGCGTACATCGGCATCAGGAACAGCAGCATCGCGATGATGGGGCCGCCCAGGTCTTCGATCATGCCGAGGATGCTCGGGTTGATGGTGGCGATGGCCCAGGTGGTCAGGATCATGAAGATAGCGGTCACTTTGTTGAGCTGCTTGATCTCGACCTTCTTGCCCTTCTCACGCAGTGCCTTGGCCATCAGGCCGTTCATGCCTTCTTGTGCACCCAGGTAGTGACCCAGGAAGGACTTGCTGATGGCGACCAGGGCGATCAGCGGTGCTACGGTGGCGATAACCGGGTTGTCGAAGTGGTTGGCCAGGTAGGACAGGATGGAGATGTTCTGTTCCTTGGCGGCAGCCAGGTCGGCCGGGGACAGGCTCAGTACGCAGCTGAACACGAAGAACATCACTGTCATGACCATCATGACGTGGGCGCCCAGCAGGATGTTGCTGCACTTCTTCTCGGCGTTCTCGCCGTAGCGGCCTTTGTTGTCCACCGCGAAGGAGGAGATGATCGGGGAGTGGTTGAAGGAGAACACCATTACCGGGATCGCCAGCCACAGGGTCTTGATGAAGTCACCGTTGAAGGCATCGGACAGGGCCGGCGCTTCGGTGATGATGGCACCATTCCAATGGGGGATCAGGTAGAGTGCCAGACCCATCAGGGTGATGACGAACGGGAACACCATCACGCTCATCGCCTTGACGATGACCTGGCCGCCGAGACGAACGATCGCCATCAGACCCAGGATCAGCACCAGCGACAGGATGGCACGGGGCGGAGCAGACATGCCCAGCTGGTGCACCATCAGGCTCTCGACCGTGTTGGTGATGGCAACAGAGTACATCAACAGGATCGGGTAGATGGCGAAGAAGTAGAGCAGGGTGATGAACTTGCCTGCGGTCTTGCCGAAGTGTTCTTCCACCACCTCGGTGATGTCGCCATCACGGGTGGAGCCGGACAGCACGAAGCGGGTCAGGCCGCGGTGTGCGAAGAAGGTCAGCGGCAGGGCCAGGACCAGCATGGCCACCAGCGGCCACAGACCACCGACACCGGCGTTGATCGGCAGGAAGAGGACACCGGCACCGATGGCGGTACCGTACAGGCCCAGCATCCAGACCAGATCGGCCTTGTTGATGCCACGGGAAGATGCATTACTGGCTAAGCTGCCTTCAACTGCAATATTCATGTCAGACATAGGGTTGTTCCTGTCATCAAGGAAAGTGGAATCTTACTAGTCGGGTGTGGGCCATGGGCCCGGTTCCATCTCCCTGGAACGCCTGCTCTTCGTCCTTTTAACTCTCACACCCCGGCAATCGGGCCATCACTCCTTGTGGCAACCAAATCGCAACAAACGAAGGTATGAGATCGTGATGCTGATGTGTGTCGCGCGCCTTTTTAACAACTTCGCAACGACCACCTCATTCGATGGGCTGACTCTAATTAAAAGGGGCTATTAATCACAGCGTTTTTTTGAATTAATCAACCAAAGTTTGACTCCAGTCGCCTTTCAATCGCGCAAGATCACATTGCAGGCGCCGATTTGTTAGATTTTTTTAACAAATCAAATTTGTTTCACTGGATTCTATGGCCTGAGGGCAACAACAATTCGTTCACAAGTTCCGTTTTAGCGTGCTGATTGTGTCCCGTCCTGCCATGGCGTACCCTAGTTTTCCCCCTCCCCTTTGCTTAATTACGATGACCATCACCCGCACCGACCTCGCCGAACTCGCGGTATTTGCCGCCGTCGCCCGCCATCAGAGTTTCAGCAAGGCGGCGCTCGAGCTCGGGGTCTCGGCCTCGGCCCTGAGTCACTCCCTCAAAGGTTTTGAGCGTCGTCTGGGTGTCAGGTTGCTCAATCGCAGCACCAGAGCCGTGGTAGCGACCGACGCCGGCCAACGGCTGCTGGCACAACTGCTGCCGACCCTGAGCCAACTGGAGGGGGCCCTCGAGGAGTTGACCCGCCACGGCGATGAACCGGTCGGTAGATTGAAGATCTGCGCGCCGCGCGCCGCCATCCACGATCTGCTGGCCCCGGTACTGATCGACTATCTGATCCGCTATCCGCGCATGCAGGTGGAAGTGGTGGAGCAGGAGCTGATGCCCCGTCTCATCGAGGATGGCTACGACGCCGCCCTCTTCTATGGCGACCTCTTGCCCAAGGAGATGATCGCGGTGCCGCTTGGCCCGCTGCACCGCTATCTGGTAGTGGGATCACCTGATTATCTTGCTCGTCGTGGCACACCCCACCACCCGTCCGAGCTGACCCAGCATGATTGCATTGGGTATCGCCTCACGCCCCATCACCACTATCGCTGGGCCTTCGCCGCCGACGACGAGTTGCTGGAGATAGAGGTGAGCGGGCCCCTCACCACCAGCACCCCGGCGCTCTATCTGGGGGCAGCCGAGGCGGGATTGGGGCTGGCCTATTGCTACGAGGAGGAGGTGAAGGAGGCGTTGGCGGCGGGTCGGCTGGTGACGGTGCTGGCCCCCTGGAGCCCCGTTTTTGCCGGTTTCAATCTCTTCTATCCCAGTCGCCACCAGCTCGGCAGCGGCCTGCGAGCCCTGATCGACATGTTGAAGGCGCACCATCGCCAGTCTTGATTGATGAGTTACACTCAGTAATTCATAAAGTAAAAGCCGGATTATCAATTAAAATGTGACAATCTACACTGTGGCTTCGATCCCTGCATTCGGTGAGAAGCACAGACATGTCAGCCTATTTCATCCAACGCCCGCGGGCCATGACCCGGCGCTTCTGGGGCTACGCGCTCCCTTCCATCCTCGCCATGCTGGTCTCCGGCGCCTATTACCTGGTCGATGGCATCTTCGTCGGCCACTACGTGGGGGCCGCCGGCCTCGCCGGCATCAACCTGGTCTATCCGGTCATCATGGTGCTGATCGGCCTCGCCGCCATGCTCGCCATGGGGGCCGCCACCACCATCTCCCTCCAGCAAGGGGCCAGGCAGTTAACGTCGGCCCGCCAGACCCTGGTCAATGTCCTCTGGCTGGTGCTGATCCTGGGCGCGATCGCGCCGCTGCTGCTGCACCACTGGCACGGCGACATCCTGCTCGCGCTGGGAATCGAGCCAGGCTCGGCCATCTGGCAACAGGCCAGCGACTACCTCACCTGGATTGGTGGCGGTACCCTGCTGCTGGCCGCCAACCTGGCGGTACCCTATCTGCTGCGCAATGACGGGCGCCCCAGGCTCGCCATGATCCTGGTCAGCAGCGGCGCCGTGCTCAACATCCTCCTCAACTACCTCATGGTCGGTCGGCTGGGGCTGGGACTGGTGGGCACCGCCCAGGCGACGCTCATCTCCGAGGCGGTGGTCAGCCTGCTCGGACTCGGGTACTTCTTCACCCCCTATGCCCGCCTGCGGCTCTCCCCGTCCATGCTGCTGCCCAGGGTCGGCGCCATGCCAAGCCTGCTGTTCTGCGGCCTGCCGAGCCTCATCGCCCAGTTCAACCTGGGGCTCTTGTTGCTGCTGCACAACAGCCAGCTGATGGTCCACGGCTCGGTCAAGGATCTGGCCGGTTTCACCGTGGCCGGCTACACGGAGGCGGTGTTCGTGGTGATCCTGCAGGGGTTGGCGTTCGGCATTCAGCCCCTCATCGGCCAGGCGGCAGGGGCTGGGCGACACCGGGATCTGCGATTCCTGATGATGATGGGGCTCAAGATCACGGTGATTTACGGCATGGCGGTCTGGCTGCTGATCCAGCTGTTGCCACGCCAGGTCGCCATGCTCTATACCGGCGTTCAGGATCCCGAGCTGCTGGCGGCGGCGGTGCGCAGCCTGACCCTCAACCTGGCCGCCATTCCGCTGGAGGGGGTGCTGCTGTTTGGCATAGTGCTGCTGCAATCCATGGCCCGTACCCGCCAGGCGCTGGTGCTCTCCCTTGGCAAGACCCTGCTGCTGCTGCCGATGATCACCCTGCTGCCGCTCTGGTGGGGCCGTGACGGTGTGCTGCTGGCTCAGCCCGCCAGCATACTGCTGCTGGCCCTGCCGCTGTGCTACCTGCTGTGGCGAGAGTGGCGCGCCCTGGCCCCGGCCAGCACAGCCAGACGACCCGGCCCCTTGACCACCCGGCAACGCCAGGGGGTCACTCCGGGATAAGACCCGCTGCCTCGCCTCACCAAGATTGCCCATAAAAAAAGTCCCCGCATGGCGGGGACTTTTTCTTGGCTCGCACTGCCGACGGGATCAGCAGTAGCCGTAACCCAGCAGACGCTGGTAGCGCTGCTCCAGCAGTTGCTCGCTGTCCAGCGGACGCAAGGCATCCAGATCCTGCTTGATGCGGGCCTTGAGGCCCTTGGCCATCTTCTCCACATCGCGGTGGGCGCCACCGAGCGGCTCCTCGACGATGTTGTCGATGAGTTTCAGCTCTTTCAGACGCTGGGCCGTGATGCCCATGGCATCGGCGGCCACCGGTGCCTTGTCGGCACTCTTCCACAGGATGGAGGCGCAACCTTCCGGCGAGATGACGGAGTAGGTGGAGTACTGCAGCATGTTGACGCGATCGCCAACGCCGATGGCCAGGGCGCCGCCGGAGCCGCCTTCACCGATGACGGTGCAGACCACCGGCACGGTCAGACCGGCCATGACCTTCAGGTTGCGGGCGATGGCCTCGGACTGGCCACGCTCCTCGGCACCCACGCCTGGATAGGCACCAGGGGTGTCGATGAAGGTGATGATCGGCATCTTGAAGCGCTCGGCCATCTCCATCAGGCGCAGGGCCTTGCGGTACCCTTCCGGGCGCGGCATGCCGAAGTTGCGCTTGATCTTCTCCTTGGTCTCGCGACCCTTCTGGTGGCCGATGATCATCACGGGCTCGCCGTCGAGACGGGCGATGCCGCCGACGATGGCCTTGTCATCGGCATAGGCGCGATCGCCAGCCAGTTCGTCGAAGTCGGTGAAGATCTGCTCGATGTAGTCGAGGGTGTAGGGGCGCTGGGGATGACGCGCCATCTGGGATACCTGCCAGGCCCCCAGATCGCCGAAGATCTTCTTGGTCAGCTCTTCGTTTTTCTTCTCCAGCCGGCGAATGTCTTCGCTCAGATCCACGGCATTGTTATGCTCGCTCACATGGCGAAGTTCATCGATCTGCGCCTGCAATTCGGCGATCGGCTGTTCAAAATCCAGAAAAAGACTCATAGGGACAATAGATCCTCTAATCAAAAACCAATTCAACCCGCTCTCGTCCAAGCAGGACTCGCAAGTCATCTATCAGTTGATCGGTGGGCGTCACCCGCCACTCGGTACCGAGCGTCAATCGCGCCCGAGAACCGGGCCGACGATAGTTTACCTGAACCGGACAGACTCCGGCACGGGCGGGCTCCAAAATCTCGCACAAACGCGGGAAAAAGCGCTCATCAATGCGTTGTTCATCGAGGGAAATCCGGATCGCCCTGGCGAAACGCTCCCTCGCATCGTTAATATCCAGCAATTCGCGGGCCGACATTTTAAGGCCACCGGAGAAGTCATCAAAGCTGACCTGTCCAGAAACCACCAAAATACGGTCTTTTTGCATCAATTCTTCATATTTTTCCAGCGCTTCACTGAAAAGCGTCACATCCAGACGGCCGGATCTGTCGTCCAGGGTGAAGATCCCCATCTTGTTGCCGCGCTTCGTCACCATGCTGCGGGCGGCGATCACCAGCCCCGCCGCCGTGGTCACCGTGTCCCGGGAGGTGGGGTGCAGATCGCACAACCGGCCCGAGGTGTAACGGCGCAGCTCGCTGCTGTACTGGTTGATGGGGTGGCCGGTGAGGTAGAGGCCGAGCGTCTCCCGCTCCCCTTCCAGCCAGACCTTGTCAGGCCAGTGCGGCACATTGGCGAACGCCTTCTTGACGTCGTCTATCTCCTCGGTGAGCACCCCGAACATGTCCACCTGCCCCACCGCCTGGGCCTTGGCATGCTGCTCGGCGGCGCGCATCGCCTCCTCCAGGGTCGCCATCAGGGCCGCGCGGTGGGGGCCCAGCCTGTCCATGGCGCCGGAGTAGATGAGTTTCTCCATCACCCGCTTGTTCAGCTTCTTGATGTCGACCCTGTTGCAGAAGTCGAACAGATCCCGGAAGGGACCGTCCTGATCCCGGGCGCTGAGGATGGCGTCGATAGGGCCTTCCCCTACCCCCTTCACCGCGCCGATACCGTAGACGATGTGGCCGTCTTCGTTGACGCTGAAGCGATAACGACCGGTGTTCACGTCCGGCGGTATCACGGTGAGGCCCATGCGCTGGCACTCGTCCACCAGGGTCACAATCTTGTCGGTGTTGTCCATGTCGGCGGTCATGACCGCCGCCATGAATTCCGCCGGGAAGTGGGTCTTGAGCCAGAGCGTCTGATAGGAGACCAGCGCATAGGCGGCGGAGTGGGATTTGTTGAAGCCGTAGCCCGCAAACTTCTCCACCAGATCGAAGATCTTGATCGCCAACTCGCCGTCGACGCCGTTCTTGACGGCGCCTTCCTCGAAACCGGAACGCTGCTTGGCCATCTCCGCCGGGTTCTTCTTGCCCATGGCCCGGCGCAACATGTCCGCCCCGCCCAGGGTGTAGCCCGCCAGCACCTGGGCTATCTGCATCACCTGCTCCTGATAGAGGATGATGCCGTAGGTGGGCTCGAGTATGGGTTTGAGGCTCTCGTGCTGCCACTTCTCATCCGGATAGGAGATGGCTTCCTTACCGTGCTTACGCTCGATGAAGTTGTCCACCATGCCGGACTGCAGCGGGCCCGGGCGGAACAGGGCCACCAGGGCGATCATGTCTTCGAAGCAGTCTGGCTTGAGCCGCTTGATCAGATCCTTCATGCCGCGGGATTCGAGCTGGAACACCGCCGTGGTCTCGAAGCGCTGCAGCAGGGCGAACGACTTCTTGTCGTCCAGCGGGATGGCGGCGATGTCGACCGGCGCCTTGCCCTCTTTGGCCAGGCGCGGATTGATCATGCCGAGCGCCCAGTCGATGATGGTGAGGGTCCGCAGCCCCAGGAAGTCGAACTTCACCAAGCCGGCGTATTCCACGTCGTTCTTGTCGAACTGAGTGACCGGGTTATTACCGGAATCGTCGCAATAGAGCGGCGCGAAGTCGGTGATCTTGGTGGGGGCGATGACCACACCACCGGCGTGTTTGCCGGCGTTGCGCACCACCCCTTCCAGCCGGCGCGCCATGTCGATGAGGTCCTTGACCTCCTCGTCCTGCTCGTACAGCTCTGGCAGCTTGGGCTCGGCCTCGAACGCCTTGGCCAGGGTCATGCCTGGATCCGGCGGTATCAGCTTGGAGATGCGATCCACGAAGCCGTAGGCATGGCCCAGCACCCGTCCCACGTCCCGCACCACCGCCTTGGCCGCCATGCTGCCGAAGGTGATGATCTGGGAGACCGCCTCCCGGCCATACATCTCGGAGACGTGATCGATCACCTCGTCCCGTCTGTCCATGCAGAAGTCGACGTCGAAGTCGGGCATGGAGACCCGCTCCGGGTTCAGGAAGCGTTCGAACAGCAGATCGTATTCGAGAGGATCCAGGTCGGTGATCTTGAGGGCGTAGGCCACGAGCGAACCGGCGCCCGAGCCCCGGCCGGGGCCAACGGGGATACCGTTGTCCTTGGACCACTGGATAAACTCCATCACGATGAGGAAGTAACCCGGGAAGCCCATCTGGTTGATCACCTTGAGCTCGACCTCGAGGCGCTCGTCATACTCGGGACGACGCTCGACCCGCACCGCCGGATCCGGGAACAGGAAGGCGAGGCGATCCTCGAGGCCTTCCCGGGATTTCATCACCAGGAAGTCTTCGGTGCTCATGTCACCGGTCGGGAAGTTCGGCAGGAAGTACTCGCCGAGCCGCACCGTCACGTTGCAGCGCTTGGCGATCTCCACCGTGTTTTCCAGCGCCTCGGGGATGTCGGCAAACAGCTCGCACATCTCTTCCTGGCTGCGCAGGTACTGTTGCGGGCTGTAGCGGCGCGGCCGGCGCTTGTCCATCAGGGTGTAGCCATCGTGAATGGCGACCCGGATCTCGTGGGCATCGAAGTCGTCGGCGTTCAGGAACACCACCTCGTTGGTGGCGACCACCGGCAGCCCGAATTCGCTGGCGATGGCCACCGCCATGTGCAGGTAGGTCTCTTCGTCCGGTCGGCCGGTGCGCAGCAGCTCGAGGTAATAAGCGTCGGGGAAGTGGGTCTGGTAGAAGGCGAGGCTCTGCTCCACCATCTGCCGGTTGCCCTTGAGCAGGAACTTGCCCAGATCCCCCTCGCGACCGCCGGAGAGCACTATCACCCCCTTGGCGTGATCGGCGAGCCACTCCTTGTCGATGACGGGACGACCCTGCACATGGCCGCGCTGGTAGCCACGGGAGATGAGCAGGGTGATGTTCTGGTAGCCCTCGTTGTCCATGGCCAGCAGGGTGAGGCGGAACTGCTCGTCACCGAGCTCCTGACTCTGCACCCAGACATCCGCCCCGACCAGAGGCTTGAGCCCCTTGCCATGGGCACCGCCATAGAAGCGCACCAGGCCGCACATGTTCATCTGATCGGTCAGGGCCAGCGCCGGCATGTCGTTGGCCGCGGCGGCGCCGACGATGGGGCCGATTTTCTGCAGGCCATCGACCATGGAGAAATCGGAGTGGACCCGCAAGTGGATGAAGCTAGGCTCGGCCATTATTCGATCCCCAGCGCACGGCGCACCGGTTTGAAGCTTTTACGATACTCGGGCAGGGGGCCGCGCTCGGCCAGGATGGCGAGGTGCTCCGCGGTCGGATACCCCTTGTGGCGGGCGAAGCCGTAGTCGGGATGACGGCCATCCAGCTCGGTCATCTCGGCATCCCGGGTCACCTTGGCGAGGATGGAGGCGGCGCTGATGGCGGCCACCAGGCTGTCGCCCTTGACCACGGCACGGGCCTCCATCGGCAAGGCAGGGCAGCGGTTGCCATCGATAAAGACCAGCTCGGGGACGATGGCGAGACCCGCCACGGCGCGCTGCATCGCCAGCATAGTGGCGTGCAGGATGTTCAGCTCGTCGATCTCATCCGGGCTGGCCCGGCCTATGGCCCAGGCCAGCGCCTTTTCCTTGATCTCGTCAAACAGCGCGAGGCGCTTCTTCTCGGAGAGTTTCTTGGAATCGGCTAGCCCCATGATGGGGTTGGCGGGATCCAGGATCACGGCGGCGGTGACCACGTCCCCCACCAGGGGGCCACGGCCCACCTCGTCAACCCCGGCTACCAGCTTGTCTTGCGGAATATCGATTTGCATATCAACGCCTTGAATCAAAACCGGCCCCGCAGGGCCAGTGTCAGCACAACCTAACGCCGCGGGCGTACCTGTCGCCACACCTATCTGCCGAGCAGCTCGGCCACCGCTTCGGCGGCCTGCACATCGGCGTTGCAACGAATGCTCTTGTGCAGCCTGGTGAAGGTGGCGATGAGTTCACTGTTGTCGTGATCCAGCAACTTGCTCACCTCCTCCACCAGATTGCAGGGAGTGCACTCGTGCTGGATGAGCTCGGGCACCAGCATCTGGTCTGCCAGCAAATTGGGCAGGGAGACGTATTCCGTCTTCACCAACCACTGGGCAAGCCAATAGCTGAACGGCTTGAGTTTGTAGCCCACCACCATGGGTTTTTTCACCAGCATGGCTTCCAGCGCCGCCGTGCCGGACGCCAGCATCACCACGTCGGCGGCGATCATGGCCTCGCGGCCCTGACCATCGAGCATCACCATCTCGAGATCCGGTGCCACCTCGGCCTTGATCTGCAGGAACTGCTCGCGGCGCTGTTGGTTGACGAGCGGCACGATGAAGCCGAGATCCGGGCAGTGCACCGTCAGGTGCTTGCAGGCCTCGAGGAACACAGGCGACATGAAGCCCACCTCGGCGCTGCGGCTGCCCGGCAAGATCGCCAGCCAGCGGCGGGAGGGGTCTATGCCCAGCTCTTTGCGCACCGCAGCCTGATCCGGCTCGAGCGGGATGGCATCGGCCATGGTGTGGCCGACGAAGCGGCAGGGTGCATCGAATCTGTCGTAGAAGGCTTTCTCGAACGGCAGGAAGGCGAGCACCATGTCGGTGGCGGCCTTGATCTTGTGAATGCGGCTCTGCCGCCAGGCCCAGACCGAGGGGCTGACGTAGTGAACCGTCTTGATACCGGCGCGGCGCAGCTTGAGCTCCACCCCGATATTGAAATCAGGTGCATCCACCCCGATGAAGATATCGGGTGGATTCGCAATAAAATGGCGCAACAGTTCGCGGCGCACCTGCAGGATGCGGGGCAGACGACCCAGCACCTCGCTGATACCCATGACGGAAAGCTCTTCCATCTCGAACAGGGCCTTGACGCCGAGCGCCTGCATCCGCGGTCCGGCAATGCCTTCAAACCGTGCATCCGGGTAGCGGGCCTTGAGCTCGCGTACCAGGCCGGCGGCCAGGATGTCGCCGGAGGTCTCTCCGGCGACGATGCCGATGCGGATGGGATCAGGCACGGATGATCCCGCGCTCGTTGTCTTTGAGGAAATCGACATAGAGCTGCACAGCAGGTTCGCTGGCGGCCATCTCGATCAGCACGGGCAGCACCTCTTCGATGGTCTTGCCGGAGCGGAAGATCTCTTTATAGGCGCGTTTGACAGCAGAAATCGCTTCCGGACTGTAGCCACGGCGACGCAGCCCTTCGGAGTTCACCCCGAACGGTTTGGCGTAGTTGCCAGCGGCCATCACGTAGGGTGGCACGTCCTTGTTCAGGGCGGCGCAGCCACCGACAAAGGCGTGGGAGCCGACGCGACCGAACTGGTGAATGGCGGAGAGTCCGCCGAAGATGACGAAATCGCCGATCACCACGTGACCCGCCAGGGTCGCGTTGTTGGCGAAGATGCAGTTGTCACCGATGATGCAGTCGTGGGCCACGTGCACGTTGACCATGAACAGGTTGCCGCTGCCCACCTTGGTCAGGCTCTGGTCCTGAGTGGTGCCACGGTGCACTGTGCAGTTCTCGCGAAACACGTTGTTGTCGCCGATCTCGAGGAAGGTGCGCTCACCGGCGTACTTCTTGTCCTGGCAATCCTCACCGATGGAGCTGTGCTGGAAGATCTTGTTGCCGCGACCTATCTTGGTCGGGCCCTTGATCAACACGTGGGAGCCGACCCAGGTGTTGTCACCGATTTCCACCTCGGCACCAATGACGGAAAAGGGGCCGATTTCCACCCCTTTGCCGATCACGGCAGACTCATGGACGATAGCGGTATCGTGAATGATGGCAGTCTGGTCGATCACGGTTACACCTCGCGTTTGGCACACATCAGTTCGGCGGTACAGACCACTTCACCATCGACGGTGGCAACACCGGTGAACTTGGCGATGCCGCGACGCTCCTTCAGGAACTCCACGTCCAGCACCAGCTGATCGCCGGGGCCCACCGGGCGCTTGAAGCGTGCGTGGTCGATGGAGGCGAAGTAGTAGAGTTCGTTGGGGGACGGTTTGCCCACCATGGTAAAGGCCAGGATGCCGGTGGCTTGCGCCATGGCTTCCAGGATCAGCACGCCAGGAAACACCGGCTTTGCCGGGAAGTGGCCTTGAAAGATCGGCTCGTTGAACGAGACGTTCTTGATGGCGCGCAGGGTCTTGCGCTCATCGCTGATCTCGTAACTCTCCACCTTGTCCACCATCAGGAAAGGATAACGGTGGGGCAGCAGATCCATGATTTCCTGGATGCCCAGGCTCTTCTTTTCAGTAGTCAAAACAGTACCCTATACCAATCGTGGTTATTCTTGTTCCAGCGCTTTCTCGAGCCGGCTCAACCGTTTATGCATCTCTTCGATACGCATCACCCGAGCGGCGGTCTTGCGCCACTCCTTGTTGGTCTGCAGAGGGATACCGGAAGAGTAGACGCCGGGTTCGGTAATGGGTCGCATCACCATGGCCATACCGGTGACGGTGGCCTGGTCGCAGATCTCCATGTGCCCGTTGAAGACGGAGGCGCCGCCAATGATACAGTATTTGCCGACCTTGAGACTACCGGCCATCACGGTGGAGCCCGCCACGGCGGTGCCGTAGCCGATCTCGACGTTGTGAGCGATCTGGCACTGGTTGTCGATGATGACGTTATCCGCGATGCGGGTATCTTCCAGCGCACCCCGGTCTATGGTGGTACAGGCACCGATCTCGACCCGGTTGCCTATGGTCACGCCACCGAGCTGGGGGATCTTGATCCACTCGCCACGCTCATTGGCATAACCGAAACCATCTGCCCCGATCACGGTGCCGGCTTGCACCAGACAGTCCGTGCCCAGGGTCACGTTGTGATAGAGGGTGACGTTGGCCCACAACCGGGAGCGTGCTCCCAGTCGGGTATGCTGGCCAACGAAACAACCCGGGCCTATACGCACGTCATCCCCCAGCACGACGCCGGATTCGATGACGGCGTTGGCGCCGATGGCCACTCTCTCACCCAGCTGCACGTCCGCCGCGATGACGGCGCTCGGATGGATATCCGTGGCCGGTTGCGGCGTGGTGTCCAGCAGTTGGGCAACCCGGGCAAAACCCACATAAGGGTCTTTGAGCACCAGGGCATTGGTGGGACAAAATGGCAAATCCGCCTCTGTGATAAGCACGGCCGTGGCCTTGCTCTGCTCCAGATAGTGCCGGTACTTCTTGTTGGACAGGAAGGTAATCTCACCCTCCCCGGCCTTTTCCAGTGTCGCTACCTTGCGGATTTCCTGGGTCCCATCGCCATGGACCTGGGCCCCCAGTTGCTGGGCCAGCTGTGCGAGAGTGAATGCCATCAATTAGTTGCTCTTGCTTACCTGAGAGATAACCTGACCGGAGATGTCCAGCTTGCTGGCGGCATAGGGCGCTGCATTGCGCTCCAGCACCAGATCGTAACCATTGCTCTTGGCGATGGAGTCGATAGCAGCCTGAACCTTGGTCAGGATCTTGTTGCGCTCTTCCGCCTGGCGACGACCGTTGTCCTGCTCAAACGCCTGACGCTTCTGGTTGAATTCCATCTGCAGCTTAGCCAGCTTCTCCTGGTTCTGCTTCTTCTGCTCGGCGCTCATGAAGGCTTCATCCTTCTTGAACTTCTCGACCAGCGCCTGACCGTCGGACTCGAGTTTTTGCAGCTCACGCATGCGCGGCTCGAACTCGCTCTTCAGCTTCTTGGCCACGGCGTCACGCTGGGGCAGCTTTTGGAAGACTTCGCTCATGTCGACCACGGCAATCTTGGTTTCAGCCCAGGCGGAGCCCATACCGGCAGCCATCAGTGCAAAACTCAAACCAGCTACTTTCAACGCTTTATTCACACTTACTCCTTGGTCCCTCGGTTGAGGGCTACCTGATTTACCTGATAATGCAAGCGATCCTCAGGACCGTCTTGTTGCCTGGTGAGGCACGCAGATTGCGCGTCCCATCATTGATGCCCCCGCCGAAGCGGGGGCGCGTCCGTTCCTGTTAGAAGGTACGGCCGATGTTGAACGAGAAGACTTCGGTATCATCCCCTTCGTACTTCTTGAGCGGCTGGGCCAGCACGAAGACCAGCGGGCCCATGGGAGAGAGCCACTGCAGTGACAGACCAGCCGACACCCGGATATTGCTGGGGTCGGAGTAGTCCATCAGGTAGTTACAACCACTGAAGCAGCGATTCTTGTACTGATTGAAGTCGAAGTTGGTGTCCCAGACAGTACCGGCATCGAGGAAGAAGCTGGTTCTGAGCTGAGGCTGATAGCTTTCGGAGGCGAACGGCGTCGGCACTATCATCTCGAGAGAGGCGACCGCCAGCGCGTTGCCCCCCACCGAGCTGTCGGTGCCCTGAACGACGTCATTACCACCCAGGTTGTAGTAATACAGCGCCTTCGGACCGACTGTGTTGCTCTTGAAGCCGCGCAGGGTGTCGAAGCCACCGGCATAGTAGTTCTCGAAGAACGGCAAGACGTGATCATAGCTGCCGTTGCTGCCGTAGCCGTTGCCGTAAGAGGCACGGGCCTTGGCCAGCATCACCCACTGGTGATCCGCATCGAACGGGAAGTAGTGCGAGTCTTCGGCGTTCAGCTTGTAGTACTGCAGATCCATGCCCGGCACCGTCACCTTGGCGTTCACCCGCTGACGGTCACCCGCGGTCGGGAACTGACCCTTGTTGAGGGTGGAGCGGGTCCAGCCGGCGGTGACGTCGACTGTGTTGAACACCAGACGGTTGTCACCGTCCAGATTACCGCTGTACACCCGCCAGAACTCATCCACCTGTACATAGGGGTTGGGCTGGGACAGCTTGTTGTTCTCGTAGCCGAGGCTGAAGTCGAGGCGGTTGTTCTCGTTGACCGGGAAACCGCTGGAGAGGCGGAAGCCGATGGTGGTGTTCTCATAGTCAACGATGTTCGCATCTGCCGCGCTGAACTCGTTGTAGTAGAGACGGCCACCCAGGCTGACACCGTCGACGGTGAAGTAGGGATCGTTGTAGCTGAGATCGATGCTCTTCGAGTAGTCGTTGGTGCTGGCGTTGATACCGATCTTCTTGCCGGTACCCATGAAGTTGTCTTGCTGCAAACCCGCCTGCAGGCTCAGGCCCGACTCGGTGCCGTAGCCGATACCCGCGTTGATGGATCCTGCCGGCTGCTCCTTGACCTTGAAGTCGAGATCAACCTGATCGTCGCTGCCCGCCACCCGCTTGGTGTCAACCTCTGCGGTCTCGAAGAAGCCGAGGCGGTTGAGACGGGTCTTGGATTGCTCGACGTTGTCGGAGGAGAGCCAGGTGCCTTCCATCTGACGCATCTCGCGCCGCAGCACCTCGTCCTTGGTGGTGACGTTGCCGGTGAAGTTGATGTTGCGCACATAGACGCGGGGGCCCGGCTCCACGTTGACGATCAGCTCCACTTCCTTGGTCTTGTCGTTGACCTGCGGGAAGGTGGTCACCTTGGGATAGGCATAACCGTAACGGCCGAGGAACTTGGAGAGCACCTCTTCGGTGTGGGTGACCTGGCTGGCGGAGTAGACGCTGCCCGCCTCGATGGGGACCAATCCCTTCATCTCGGCGCCGCGATCGATGAGATCGCCCTTGATCTCCACCCCGGAAACCTTGTACTGATCCCCTTCCTTGATGTTCAGGGTGACGTAGACCCCCTTCTTGTCAGGGGTCATGGAGACCTGAGTGGACTCCTGCTGGAAACGGATATAGCCGCGGTCCATGTAGTAGGAGCGCAGCACTTCGATGTCACCGGCCAGCTTCTGCTTCTGGTAGCGTTGATCGCCGGTGAAGTTCCACCAGGGCACATCGTCCTTGAGGGAGAGCTGAGCCAGCAGTTTCTCTTCCGGGAACACGTTGTTGCCGACGATGTTGATCTGCTGGATCTTGGCTGCGGCCCCTTCCACGAAGGTGAACTTGAGGTCGACCCGGTTGCGGGGCAAGGGGGTGACGATGGCCTTGACCCTGGCGGAGTATTTGCCCACGCCGTAATAGAAGTCTTCCAAGCCCTTCTCGAGGGAGCTCAGCACGGTGCGATCCAGGGGATCACCGACCCGGATGCCGGAGGACTCCAGGCTCTGGGTCAGCTGCTCTTCCTTGATGTCCTTGTTGCCGGAGAACTCGATGCTGGAGATGGTCGGGCGCTCCTTCACCACGACCTGCAGCACCTGACCGTCACGATAGACTTTGACGTCCTCGAAGTTGCCCGAGGCATAGAGCCGCTTGATGGCGTTGGCCAGGGTCACGGAATCGACAGAGTCTCCGACCCGCACCGGCAGATTCAACAGGGCGGCGCCCAGGGTCACTCGCTGCAGACCCTCGACCTGAATGTCTTGCACCACAAAAGAGGCAGGGGCCGCCTGAGCCAGGAGGCTGGCTCCCAGCAGGCAACTCAACACCAATGCTTTTTTAACAGCCATTTTGTTCTTATGTGTCCTTGTTGATGCTCTAGCCTCAGAGGCGAGCGAAATCATTAAACAGCGCAATGCCCATCAGTAACATCAGAATGGCGGCGCCTATCCTGAACCCAACTTCCTGAATTTTTTCTGGTACCGGCTTGCCGGTGACTGCCTCGATGAGGAAGTAGACCAAATGGCCCCCATCCAGCACGGGCAGGGGAAACAGGTTGATGATCCCCAGGTTGACGCTGATCAGCGCCAGGAAACCGAGGAAATAGACCAACCCGTAATCGGCGCTGCTGCCGGCCCCCTTGGCAATGGAGATGGGGCCGCTCAGGTTATCCAGCGAGACGATGCCACCGATCAGCTTGCCGATCATATCAAAGGTCAGCGTGGTCAGGCTCCAGGTCTTCTGGGCCCCATGCCACAGGGCTTGCAAAGGCCCATACTGTAACAGAACTCGATACTCTTCCGGTAATGGAACCAGTTGCGGCGACAGGCCGACAAAACCGACCAGTTGGCCACGCACCTTTTTCGCATCCGGCAACAGGGTCAGCGTCAGATCGCTGCCCCCACGCTCCACCATGACTTGCAATGGTTGCTCGGGAGATTGCTGCACCCGCAGCACAAACTGAGCCCACTCGGTGATCTCCTGCTCCCCTACCCGCTTGATGCGATCCCCCAGCTGCAGGCCGGCTTTCTCGCTGGCGCTGTTGGGAACGATAGCATCGACCACCGGCAGCACCTTGCCGCCGAGGGGCACTATCCCCAGGCTGCCGATGGGAGATTCTTTCTCCGGATCAAATTTCCAGTCGCCCAGCTCGAGCGTCTTCTCGATCGCATAGCTGGTATCCGCCGCCTTCAGCTTGAGGCGTACGGAATCATCCCCCAGATGGCTGATGAGGGCATAGGTGACCGCCTCCCAGTCTCCGGTTGCCTCATCACCGACGCCGACGATCTCCATGCCCGGCAGGACACCCGCCTGGGCCACGATGGACGCGGGACGCACCTCGTCGATCACCGGCTTGACGCTGGGGACCCCGATCATGAACATCAGCCAGAAGGCGAACAGGGCGAACAGGAAGTTCGCCATGGGACCGGCCGCGACTATGGCCATCCGCGCCCAGACACTCTTGTGATTGAACGCCTGCGCCTCCTCACCGGGTTTGAGCTCGTCGACCCGACCGTCCAGCATCTTGACGTAGCCACCGAGCGGGATCAGGGCCAACACATATTCGGTGCCATCTTTGCCGATACGACGCCAGATGGCCTTGCCAAAACCGATGGAGAAACGCTCGACCTTGACGCCACAGCGACGGGCTACCCAGAAGTGGCCGAACTCATGTACTGCTACCAGCAGGCCGAGGGCGACGACGAAGGCGCCGAGATTCCACAAGACGCCGCCCATCAGTGAGCCGCCTCAAGGTCATGACCCGTCCGATACCCGAAGGCGTAGAGAGCGGCCTCTGGCCACCACAGTCCGTTCATCGAGCAAGCTCCTCAATCAGTTCGTGGGCACGGGCACGGGCCATGCCATCCAGGGCAATCAGATCGTCGAGCGACCCTGCGGCGCAACCACCCAATGCCGTCATGATGGATTCATTGACCATGGCAATATCCATAAATCCGATCCGCTCTGCAAGAAAAGCCGCGACGCTCTCTTCATTGGCCGCATTGAGGGAGGTGGTGGCAGCCTGTCCTTGCTGGCAGGCCGTCATGGCCAACGCCAGGTTGGGGTAGCGTTCGTAGTCGGGACGAATAAAGCTGAACTCTCCGACACTGAAGAAATCCAAAGGTTCCACACCGGACTCAATCCTGCCCGGATAGGCCAGGGCATGAGCGATGGGGGTGCACATGTCGGGATTGCCGAGCTGGGCCAGCACGGAGCCATCTTTGTACTGCACCATGGAGTGGATGACCGACTGGGGATGGATCACCACCTGGATCTGCTCGGGAGCCGCATTGAACAACCAGCGCGCCTCTATGTACTCCAGCCCCTTGTTGATCATGGTGGCGGAATCCACCGAGATCTTGGCCCCCATGGACCAGTTAGGGTGGGCGACCGCCTGGGCCGGCGTGACTTTGTCCAAGTCGCCGATGTCGGTATAGCGGAAGGGGCCACCCGAGCCGGTCAGCAGGATCTTGCTGATCCCCGCCTCGGCCAGGTCGCAGAAACCCGGCTGGCGCTGAATGCTCTCGGGCAGGCATTGGAAGATGGCGTTGTGCTCGCTGTCGATGGGCAGCAGCTCGGCACCGTGATGGCGAACCGCCTCCATAAAGAAGGCACCGGACATCACCAGCGCCTCTTTATTGGCCAGCAGGATACGCTTGCCGGCCCGCACGGCGGCCATGGTCGGCGCCAGGCCGGCGGCACCGACGATGGCGGCCATGACGCTGTGGGCCTCGGGGTGAGCGGCCACTTCGCACAGGGCAGCCTGACCGGACAGCACTCGCGTCGAAGCGCCGTGGGTCTTGAGCCGCTCGGCCAGCTCGCCGGCTGCGGTCTCATCCACCATCACGGCGAAGCGGGGGGAAAATTCGAGGCAATCGCGCAGCATGGCATCCACGCTGCGGGCGGCCGTCAGCGCCAGCACTTGCCAGCGACCCGGATTCTGCCGCAGTACCTTGAGGGTGCTCTGACCGATGGAGCCGGAGGCGCCCAGGATCACCAGAGAGTTGAGCATCAGGACTCCTGAACGAATAACTGACAGATGGGGCCAAAGGCCCCCGATATCACCAGCGAGTCAGGCATCAAAACTCCTGACTGAGCAGCATGTAGCTGAGCAGGAAGACTGGCAGGGCGGCCGTCAGGCTGTCGATCCTGTCGAGGATACCGCCGTGACCCGGCAACAGGGTACCGGAGTCCTTGATGCCCGCCTCGCGCTTGAACATGCTCTCGGTGAGATCGCCGAGCACGGAGGCCAGCACCGCCAGCAGGGAGCAGAGCAGCACCACCGCCATCTTGGCGGGCACGAAACCCATGAACCAGGTCACCCCGACGGCCAGGAGGCTGGCGGTAAAGAGGCCACCCAGCATGCCTTCGATGGTTTTACCCGGGCTGACGGCCGGCGCCAGTTTGTGTTTGCCAAAGGCTTTGCCGAAAAAATACGCGCCAGAATCTGCCGCCCAGACCAAGCCCATGACGAACAGCAGCACCCAGGCCCCCATCAGGGGATCGTGATAGAAGTGGTAGCCACGGATGGCCACCAGTGACCAGAAGAAGGGCACCAGGGTCACCAGGCCGAACAGGGATTTCAGCCAGATGGAGTTTTTCCACAGCCTGGCACTTTGGGGGTAACGCAAGACCAATAGCAGGCCAAGCAGCCACCAACTGGCTGCGGTCCAGAGCACGCCCATCAGCAGGGGATGCAACTGCGGGATCCAGAGTTGCTCCACCGGCACCCAGAACAGACTGGCGCCGAGCAACAGGCAGAACACCAGCGGCAACCATTGTTGCGGCTGGGCGGTGACGAAGGCGCTCCACTCACGGCTGGCCAGCAGAAAGACCAGGGCAGCGAGCAGGGCAAAGAATTTCAACGGCAGGAAGAACAGTGCCCCCAATACCATGGGCACTAACAGTAATGCGGTAATAATTCGTTGTTTTAGCAAAAGAAACCTCTCTCTTGGGAGCGGGGTTTAGCCGGTCTGTTGTGCGGCGATCAATTCCCGGATCTGTTCACCTGTACACCCGAAGCGACGCTCGCGAGCAACGAAGGAGGCAACCGCCCCACTGAACTCGGCCTCGTCGAAATCCGGCCACAATACCGGGGTAAAATAGAGCTCGGCATAGGCAAGCTGCCATAACACAAAATTGCTGATGCGATGATCGCCACCAGTTCGGATCAGCAGATCCACCGGCGGCAGGTCGGCCATGCAAACCTGTTGCGCCAATGCCGCCTCATCGATGGTCTCGGCATCCAGTTCACCGGCCGCCACGGCGCGAGCCAGCTTGCGAGCCGCCTGAGCGATATCCCACTGGCCCCCATAGTTGGCGGCGATGTTGAGCGTCAACCCCTGATTGCCTGCGGTCAGCGCCTCGGCCTTGGCTATCTTGGCCTGCAACCTTTCGCTGAAGCGGGCGGTATCGCCGATCACCTTGAGCCGAATGCCGTTGCTGTGCAACTTCTTCACCTCTCGGCCGAGCACCGTCAGGAACAGTTCCATCAGGGCATTGACCTCCCCTTCCGGACGCCGCCAGTTCTCGCTGGAGAACGCAAACAGGGTCAGTGCCTCCATCCTGGCACGGGCGGCGAAGGTCACGGCTTCACGCACGGACTTCACGCCCGCCTTGTGGCCGAAGACCCGCATCTTGCCACGGTTCTGGGCCCAACGACCGTTGCCATCCATGATGATGGCGACGTGACGAGGCAAGGACGAGCTGGCGCTATCGCCTAGCGCTGCCAAAAGCGACATTCATTTCTCCCACAAAGACAAAAACGCCGTGCAGGGGCACTACACGGCGCTCGTAATATACCTGTCGGAGGCTTAGATTTCCATTAGCTCCTTTTCCTTCGCAGCCAGGGCATCGTCGACCAGCTTGATGAAGGCATCGGTGAGCTTCTGGATCTCTTCCTGGGCACGACGGTCGTCGTCCTCGGAGATCTCTTTGTCTTTGAGCAGCGCTTTGAAGTCGGCGTTGGCATCGCGACGGATGTTACGCACGGCAACCCGGGCACCTTCCGCTTCGGCACGGACGATCTTGGTCAAGTCGCGGCGACGCTCTTCGGTCAGCGGCGGCAAGGGCACGCGCAGGGTCTGACCGTTGCTGGACGGGTTCAGGCCCAGATCGGAAGTCAGGATGGCTTTTTCCACCGCCTGGATCATGGAGCGATCGAAGATGGAGATGGACAGGGTACGGGCATCTTCTGCCACTACGTTGGCCAACTGTTTCAGCGGAGTGGCAGAGCCGTAATATTCCACCTGGATACCATCAAGCAGGCTCGGGTGAGCGCGGCCGGTACGGATCTTGGACATCTGGGTCTTGAGCGATTCTACGCTCTTGGCCATACGGTCCTTGGCGTCGTTTTTAATCTCGTTGATCACAGTGGTTTTCCTTCTGGCGAACGAGCCGCGACGCAGCTCGTGTCTATCTTATTTAGCGACGTAATGGATAAGAGCGCCTTTCGGCTCGCTTTTTACTTGCTGATGTGGTGGATCAGCGTGCCTTCCGGCTCACCCATGACAACCCGACGCAGTGCACCCGGTTTGTTCATGTTGAACACCCGGATCGGCAGATCGTGGTCACGGGCCAGGGTAAAGGCTGCAAGATCCATTACCTTGAGCTCTTTTTCAAGCACTTCGTTGTAGCTGAGCTCATGATACAGCACGGCGTCCGGATTCTTAACCGGATCCTCGTTGAATACACCATCGACCTTGGTGGCTTTCAGTACCACGTCGGCTTCGATCTCGATGCCGCGCAGGCAGGCTGCGGAGTCGGTGGTGAAGAAGGGGTTGCCGGTACCGGCGGAGAAGATCACCACCTTGCCGGCGCGCAGCTGGCTGATGGCCTCGGCCCAGCTGTAGGAATCGCACACACCCTGCAGGGAGATGGCAGACATCAGACGGGCATTCACATAAGCACGATGCAGAGCATCACGCATGGCCAGGCCGTTCATCACGGTTGCCAGCATGCCCATGTGGTCACCCACCACGCGGTTCATACCCGCCTTGGCGAGACCGGCACCACGGAACAGGTTGCCGCCGCCGATGACCAGACCGACCTGAACACCCAGCTCAACCAGCTCTTTGATCTCTTGGGCCATCCGCTCCAGCACCGCCGGATCAATGCCAAAACCCTCGGATCCTTGCAGGGCTTCACCACTCAACTTCAGAAGAACACGTCTGTATGCAGGCTTGGGATTGGTACTCATGTCACTGATTCCTGGTCATATAAAGACCGCGACATAAGTCGCGGTCTGGGGAAACGGAAAAACCGGTTCGATTAAGCCTTCTGAGCGGCTGCGATCTGGGCTGCTACTTCAGCAGCGAAATCGGTCTCTTGCTTCTCGATGCCTTCGCCCACTTCGAAACGGGTGAAGGAGACAACGTCAGCACCTTCTTTCTTCAGCAGTTCGGCGACGGTGATGGACGGGTCCTTCACGAAGGGTTGACCAGTCAGGGAAACCTCACCGGTGAACTTCTTCATGCGGCCTTCAACCATCTTCTCGGCGATGTCTTTCGGCTTGCCGGAGTTGATGGCGATGTCGATCTGAATTTCGCGCTCTTTGGCAACGACTTCAGCGGACACGTCTTCCGGCTTGACGAACTGCGGGCTGTTGGCAGCAACGTGCATGGCCAGATCTTTGGCCAGCTCGGCAGTGCCACCGATCAGCTTGGTGATAACACCGATACGGGAACCGTGTACGTAGGTACCCAGGTTGTCACCTTCAACCAGCATCACGCGACGCAGGTTCATGTTCTCACCGATCTTGGCGATCAGGTTGGTGATGGTCAGCTCAACGGACTCACCGTTACCGAAGTCGGCCGCTTTCAGGGCGTCAACGTCAGCAATTTTCTGGGTGGCGGCGATGTCGGCGATCTTCTGGCCCATGCCCATGAAGCTGGCATCTTTGGCGACGAAGTCGGTTTCGCTGTTCAGCTCGATCATGACGGCAACGTTGCCTTCGGTACGGGCGAAGATCACGCCTTCAGCGGCGATACGGCCGGCTTTCTTGGCGGCCTTGGCCTGACCGGATTTGCGCATGTTCTCGATAGCCAGCTCGATATCACCCTGAGCTTCTTCCAGTGCTTTTTTGCAATCCATCATGCCAGCGGCGGTGCGCTCACGCAGTTCTTTTACCAGGGCGGCAGTAACGTTAGCCATTTTCAGTATCCTCGGTCTTGATTTGACAAGAAACAGGGGCCACAAGGGCCCCTGCTAACCAATTACATCAGCTTGGTTAATAAGGGCTTTTCAGTCCTTATCAATTACTCAGCTTCAACGAAACCATCTTGTTCGGCTTGAACAACGATGTCCTGAGCGCGAGCTTCCAGTACGGTGTCAGCGGCAGCGTTCAGGTACAGGTTCACAGCACGGATAGCATCGTCGTTACCCGGGATGACATAGTCAACGCCGTCCGGGTTGGAGTTGGTATCAACGATGGAAACGACCGGGATACCCAGGTTATTGGCTTCTTTGATAGCAATGTGCTCGTGGTCGGCATCGACAACGAACAGAACGTCAGGCAGGCCGCCCATGTTCTTGATACCACCCAGGCTCTTCTCCAGCTTTTCCATTTCGCGAGTACGCATCAGCGCCTCTTTCTTGGTCAGCTTGTCGAAGGTACCGTCTTGGCTCTGGGTTTCCAGATCTTTCAGGCGCTTGATGGACTGACGAACGGTTTTCCAGTTGGTCAGCATGCCGCCCAGCCAGCGGTGGTTAACATAGAACTGGTCACAACGATCAGCGGCTTCTTTTACGGCTTCAGACGCGGCACGCTTGGTACCTACGAACAGTACCTTGCCTTTCTTGGCAGCTACGGAGCTGATGAAGTTCATGGCATCGTCAAACATCGGAACGGTTTTTTCCAAGTTGATGATGTGAACCTTGCTGCGGGCGCCGAAGATGTAGGACTTCATTTTCGGGTTCCAGTAACGAGTCTGGTGACCGAAGTGAACGCCGGCTTGCAGCATGTCGCGCATAGAAACTTTAGCCATTTTATACCTCTGTATTGGGGTTAGGCCTCCACACATCCCATGTAACCGACCCCAAAGGGGCACCCCGGTACAGGTGTCGATGTGTGTGTGTTATTGAGTAAGGGTGATGGAAGGAGGACACAAGTTCCCCATTCCGGCGCGCTTTATACCATAACTTTGCTCAGGATACCACCGGCTGCCTCGCTAAAAGTGGATCCCCAAACCCAGCCTGCGACCGCTGGATGACGCTGCGATGACGATCACACTGGAAGTAAACGGGGGTTGGGGATAAAATTTTGGCCTGATTGCAAACGCATCTATTTTTCATTACCTGATTGTTGGTCATCCACAGGATGAAGATCAGGCCGCAAGAGAGATCCCATGTCCATCCAAATCAAGACACCGGAAGAGATTGAAAAAATGCGTGTCGCCGGCCAGCTGGCTGCCGATGTGCTGGTAATGATCGCCCCCCATGTCAACGCCGGTGTCACCACCGACGAGCTGAACACCCTGTGCCACGACTATATCGTCAACGTGCAGCAGGCCGTGCCCGCACCGCTGAACTATCACGGTTTTCCCAAGTCCATCTGCACCTCGGTCAATGATGTGATCTGCCACGGCATTCCCAATCACAAGAAGCTGCGGGAAGGGGACATCATCAACCTGGATATCACCGTCATCAAGGACGGTTACCATGGCGATACCTCCGCCATGTTCATCGTGGGCCAGACCACCCCGCTGCGCCGTCAGCTGTGCAAGGTAGCCCAGGAGAGCCTGTACGCCGCCATCAAGCGGGTGCGCCCCGGCATGTGCATCACCGAGATTGGCGCCGTGATCCAGCCCATCGTCGAGCAGGCCGGTTTCTCCGTGGTGCGCGACTACTGTGGCCACGGCATCGGTGCCGAGTTCCATGAAGAGCCGCAGATCCTGCACTATCGCAACGGCGGCAAGCAGGAGCTCAAGCCCGGCATGTGCTTCACCATCGAGCCCATGGTCAACAGCAAGAAGTATCACTGCCGCGTCAACCCGAAGGATGGCTGGACAGTGACCACCAAGGACGGCGGCGACTCCGCCCAGTGGGAGCACACCCTGCTGGTGACCGAGGATGGCTGCGAGGTGCTGACCCTGCGCCCCGATGACACTATCGACCGAGTCATCAAACACGGTTAACATCAAACCCCGGCCCTTCGCCGGGGTTTTGTTTTTATCCGCCGTGCATGCGTGCGACAAGAGTGTGAGATGCCATGGATGCCAGCCTGCTTTCCCCCCACCTGTTACCCGACGATCAGCTCACCCGCGAGAACTGCAAGGAGTACCTGAGCCGCTTCCTCGCCTGGCTGCATGAGCGCTTCGATGCCGGTGACAACATCATCGAACTGGTGGCCACCCGCTCCGAATACATGGATGCGCTGCTGACCCGGTTGTGGCACAAGTTCGGCTTCGACAAGACCAGCCTCACCCTGATCGCGGTGGGGGGCTATGGCCGCGGCGAATTGCACCCCCACTCCGACATCGACCTGCTCATCCTCTATGAGGGGGAAGAGCTGGACGAGGTGCTGGGGCTGCGCATCGGCGAGTTCATCACCCTGCTGTGGGACCTCAAGCTGGAGGTCGGACAATCGGTGCGCAACGTGAGCGAGTGCATCGAGCAGGGTCGCGCCGACATCACGGTCGCCACCAACCTCATCGAGGCGCGCTACATAACTGGCCGCCAGGCGGGCTTCGAGCAGTTGCAAGAGGCCACCCTGCCCCAGCATTTCTGGCCGAGTGAGGAGTTCTTTCGCGCCAAGCGCGAGGAGCAACACCTGCGCCACCAGCAGTTTCTCGGCACCGCCTACAAGCTGGAGCCAGATCTCAAGAGCAATCCCGGTGGCCTTCGCGACATCCAGACCCTGGCCTGGGTCGCCCGCCGCCATTTCGGCGCCACCACCCTGTTCGAGATGACCAGCCACGGCTTCCTGAACCGAGCCGAGTACCGGGAGTTGCTGGACTGCCAGAACTTCCTGTGGAAAGTGCGTTTCGCCCTGCACATGGCCATTAACAAGGGGGACAACCGCCTGCTGTTCGACCGCCAGCGCACCGTGGCCCAGATGCTCGGCTTCGAGGGGGACGGCAACGGCCCGGTCGAGCAGATGATGAAGCGCTTCTACCAGACGGTGCGGCGGGTGGCTGAGCTCAACGAGATGCTGCTGCAGCTGTTTGACGAGGCTATCCTCGGCAATACCGCCATGGACGTGCGCCGCATCAGCGACGAGTTCCAGCTGCGGGGCCGGCTCATCGATGCGGTGGACTCCGAGCTGTTTGGCCGGGATCCCGCCGCCATACTGCGGCTCTTCTACCAGATAGCCCAGCACCCCGAGATAGTCGGCATTCACTCCGCCACCCTGCGCCAGCTGCGGGAAGCCAGACGCACCCTCAACTGCTGGTTGCAGGATCTGCCCGAGTGCCGCCGCCTGTTCATGGCGCTGTTGCGCCACCCCAACGGCATCGGCCAGCCGCTCACCCTGATGCACAAATACGGCATCCTCGCGGCCTATCTGCCCCAGTGGAACCTCATCGTCGGCCAGATGCAGTTCGACATGTTCCACGCCTACACCGTGGATGAGCACACCCACCGCCTGCTCAAGAACATCCACCGTTTCGCCAATCCGGCCAGCCGCCAGACCCACCCGCTCTGCCACGAGGTGTTCACCCAGCTGCGCAAACCGGAGCTGCTCAGCATCGCCGCCCTGTTCCACGACATCGCCAAGGGCCGGCGCGGCGATCACTCCGAGCTCGGCGCCGTCGATGCGCTGGAGTTCTGCCAGTTGCACGGGCTGGATCGCTACGAGAGCCGGCTGGTGGCCTGGCTGGTGCGTCACCACCTGCTGATGTCGGTCACCGCCCAGCGCCGGGACATCTATGATCCCGAGGTGGTGGCTGACTTCGCCCAGAAGGTGCGGGACGAATTGCACCTCGACCTGCTCTACTGCCTGACCGTGGCCGACATCTGTGCCACCAACGACACCCTCTGGAACGACTGGAAGGGCACCCTGTTGCGGGAGCTCTACTTCGCCACCCAGAAGGCGCTGCGCCAGGGGCTGGAGAACCCGCCGGACATGCGCCTCAAGATCCGCGAGAACCAGCGTCAGGCCAAACAGATCCTGGCCCAGCGCGAGGTCTCGCTCGATGCGGTCAACGCCCTCTGGAGCGACTTCAAGGCTGACTACTTCCTGCGCCACAGCCCGGAGCAGATCGCCTGGCACTGCCGCAAGATCATCGCTCACGGCGACAACCCGGCGCCCCTGGTGCTGATCGGCAAGCACCCCATCCGCGGGGGCAGCGAGGTGTTCATCTATTGCCGCGACACCCCGAATCTGTTCGCCACCGTGGCCTCGGCCCTGGATCAGAAGAACCTCAACATCCACGACGCCCAGATCATGAACTCCCGCAGCGACTATGTGCTGGATACCTTCATCGTGCTGGAGCCAACCGGCGAGCCCATCAGCCCGAACCGCACCGCCACCATCAAGAAGGCGCTGGAGAAGGCCTTGCAGGAGCCGGGTAAGCTGGTGCTGCGCAGCAAACCCCTGTCCCGGCGCCACCGACAGTTCAGCGTGCCGACCCGGGTAGTGTTCTTGCCCCACAAGGGGGAGAACCGCCACACCCTGCTGGAGCTGACGGCGCTGGATACCCCGGGCCTCCTGGCCCGCATCGGCGCCGTGTTCCAGCAGTGCGGCCTGTCCCTGCATGCGGCCAAGATCACCACCATAGGCGAGCGGGTGGAAGACTTCTTCAGCCTGACCACGCTCGAGGGCGAGCCCCTGAACCAGGCCGAGCAGCAGGCGCTGGAGGAGCGGCTGGTCAATCAGCTCAATCCGCAGGAATCCGCGGACGACGAGGGATCGCAAGGGGGCCTCGCTGGACGCCATATTTCCTTCTGATTTACTAATCAGAACAAGCCCTTGAATGGACAATGCACAAGAAAGCGCCGCTCTCTCGAAGAAATCGGCCGGGGCCCTTAAAAACAATTGGAAAAGTGTGATACAACAAACGGAATTTTTTAGAGGAAACCTGTCATGACCGAGTTGCAACAGATCATCGAAGCGGCCTTCGAACGCCGTGATTCCATCACTCCCGGCTCCGTCGATGCCGCCACCAAGACCGCCATCCTGGAGGCCATCGAGCTGCTGGATTCCGGCAAGGCCCGGGTCGCCGAGAAGATCGCCGGCGAGTGGGTGGTCCACCAGTGGCTGAAGAAGGCGGTACTGCTCTACTTCCGCATCAATGACAACGGCATCATCAAGGGCGACGATGCCCAGTACTACGACAAGGTTCCCCTCAAGTTCTCCGACTACACCGCCGAGCAATTCAAGGCGGCCGGTGTGCGCGTGGTACCGCCGGCGACCGCCCGCAAAGGCTCCTTCATCGCCCCCAATACCGTGCTGATGCCCTCCTACGTCAACATCGGCGCCTTCGTCGATGAAGGCACCATGGTCGACACCTGGGCCACCGTCGGCTCCTGCGCCCAGCTCGGCAAGAACGTCCACCTCTCCGGCGGCGTCGGCATCGGCGGCGTGCTGGAGCCGCTGCAGGCCAACCCGACCATCATCGAAGACAACTGCTTTATCGGTGCTCGCTCCGAAGTGGTTGAAGGCGTGATCGTCGAGGAAGGCTCCGTCATCTCCATGGGCGTCTTCATCGGCCAGTCCACCCGCATCTATGACCGCGAAACCGGCGAGATCCACTACGGCCGCGTGCCGGCAGGCTCAGTGGTCGTCTCCGGCTCCCTGCCCTCCAAGTGCGGCAAGTACAGCCTGTACGCCGCCGTCATCGTCAAGAAGGTGGATGCCAAGACCCGCGCCAAGGTCGGCATCAACGCCCTGCTGCGCTCCATCGACGAGTAATCGGCAGCCGATACGACTGAATAAAAAAAGGCGCCTGATGGCGCCTTTTTCTATACCTTCACCTCTATCCCAGCAGTCGAGAACCGCGGCCCAAGCCGTCGGCATCAACGCCCTGCTGCGCGCCATCGGCGAGTCATCGACAGCCGATACGACTGAACAAAAAAGGCGCCCGATGGCGCCTTTTTCTATGGCTGCGCCCGCGTCGACGGGCGCGGACAAAACAAGGGTTCTTTTGGGCCCCTTTTGATTTTGGCGCCCCTGTCACAGGCAAGCCACAGTGACTCGGTTAAGATAGACGGGTCAGGATCGTTTCAAACCGAGGAAGCCCGATGTACGAGAATCTGAAGAGCCTGGGGATCCAGGAACCCACCTCAGTGGACAGCTATACCCTGCGCCAGGAAGCCAATCACGACATCCTCAAGATCTACTTCAAGAAGCAGAAGGGCGAGTTCTTCGCCAAGAGTGTCAAATTCAAATACCCGCGCCAGCGCAAGACCATGCTGGTCGATTCGGGCACCCACGAGTACAAGGATGTCACCGAGATCAATGCCAACCTCAAGTACGTGGTGGATGAGCTAGACAACCTGACTCAGGGCGTGCACGTCGAGATCGATCAGGACATCAAGCAGAAGATACTGCGTGACCTGCGCCACCTGGAGAAGGTGGTACAGAACAAGATCAGCGAGATAGAGCGGGATCTGGAGAAGTTGTAGATCCCACCTCATTGCAAAAAGGCGCCATAAGGCGCCTTTTTTAATGAACAAAGCAGTGAAATCTGCCATCAGATTTGACTCAAGCAGTCTGTTTATCTACCACCAGCGAGCCTTGAGGCCCTGTCAGGACCATGTCCGCCCGGTAGCTATGCCGGGATCCCCATCGCCTTGCAAGGCACGGATAACGCCCAACAAAAAGGGAGGCTTGCGCCTCCCTTCTCGGAACTCTCGATGTCAGGCAACCAATTAGTTGCTCTTCATCCAGATGTCCATTTCGGTTTTCAGGTTGTCGGACTTGGTACCGAAGATGGCTTGTACGCCGGAACCAGCCACTACCACACCGGCAGCGCCCAGCTTCTTCAGACCAGCCTGGTCAACCTTGGCCACGTCCTTCACACCGACACGCAGACGGGTGATGCAGGCGTCCAGGGAGGCGATGTTCTCTTTACCACCGAAGGCAGAGACCAGGGCGGCAGACATCTCGTCCTTGCTCTGAGCAGCAGTCGCTTCTTGGGTTTCGTCTTCACGGCCCGGAGTCTTCAGGTTCATGGCACGGATGACCACGGTGAAGACCACGTAGTAGAGGACGGCGTAGACCAGACCCAGACCTACCAGCAGCAGCATGTTATCGGCACGGGGTGATTGCACCACGAAGTCGATGAAGCCGTTGGAGAAGGTGTGACCGTGCACGATACCCAGAGAGTTGGTCAGCACATAGGCCAGGCCCGCCAGCAGGGCGTGGATTGCGTACAGTACCGGTGCCACGAACAGGAAGGAGAATTCGATAGGCTCGGTGATACCGGTCAGGAAGGAGGTCAGGGCGGCAGAGGCCATGATACCAACGATCTTGGCGCGGTTTTCCGGCTTGGCAGAGTGCGCGATGGCAAATGCAGCAGCAGGCAGACCGAACATCTTGAACAGGTAGCCACCGGCCAGCTGACCGAAGCCGTTACCGGCAGCGCGGGAAGCGTCGTCAGCAGTCAGGAAGCAGGTCATGATGCCGTGTACGGTTTCACCGGCGCCGTTGACACAGGTACCAGCCTGATAGAAGAAAGGTACGTTCCAGATGTGGTGCAGACCGAACGGGATCAGGGAGCGCTCAACCACGCCGTAGATACCGAAGGCCAGTACCGGGTTCTGGTTGGCAGCCCAGTCGGAGAAGGCACCGATGGCACCCCCTACCGGCGGCCAGATCACGGACAGGATCACACCCAGGCCGATGGACACGAAACCGGTGATGATGGGCACGGCACGTTTACCAGCGAAGAAGCCCAGGTACTCTGGCAGCTGGATCTTGTAGAAGCGGTTGAACGCCCAGGCGGCGACGCCACCGGCGAGGATACCGCCCAGTACACCGGTGTCGATCTTCTCAACACCCATCACAGGTGCCATCACAGACAAGGTGGCGGTCATGATGCCGTAGCCAACGATGGCAGACAGACCGGATACACCGTCGTTATTGGTGAAGCCAAGGGCCACACCCACGGCAAACAGCAGGGCCATCTGACCGAACACGGAACCACCGGCTTGCTCCATCAACTGGGAGACAATTTCCGGCAACCAGCTGAAGTGGGCAGCGCCCACCCCCAGCAGAATACCTGCAACGGGCAAGACCGATACTGGCAGCATCAGCGCCTTACCGACCTTTTGCAGATTAGCGAAAGCATTTTTTAACATGTGTGCGCTCCTGAATGGATTTTCCGTAAGCGGCTCGGTGCAATTGAGAGATGACAGCGTTCATCATCCGGCTTTGTACCTAGTCGACCCGGGTTTACTTATTTTGACCAGCTGAATATAACCCAGCAGTATTGGAATTTCTTCCATCAGGCAGAAGGGAATAATGAATTTGGAGGGGAGATCACAAGATAATAAGAAGAGGTTTATTTGCACAGATTACGGATATTATTCCGCATCATCATCTTATTACGAATAAACAAGAAGTGCTGTTTCGCATTGTATTTTAGAGAATCACAACAATACCAAAGGAAACTCATTGTAACATAACGTAACGCATTGCTATTTTCTATGACCTAGTCTACCGATTAAAAAGGCCTCCAACAAGGAGGCCTCAAATAAATATTAGACAATATAAATACCGCGATTTAATTTTTCTGTGAACGTTTCACCGCATCAATAAAGACCGACTTCGCCTTGGTCGAACCGGCGCGCTCCGCTTCATTCACCAGCTGCATCGCCTTGTCGATATCCCCAGCCTTCACCGCTTTCTCGATCTGGCTGTTGTAGAAGCTTTCGGTCTCGCTCAGCATGGCCGGCGCCGGTTTGCTGGAGGCGGCTGCGACAGCGGCAGTCGTCGCGGCAGGCTTGGCCTGACTCATCTCCACCTTGTCGGAGTACTCGGGTTTGAACACTGCCTCAATGCCCTGTCCCTTGGCCATGTCGACGACCTTGATCTGGACCAAACCCCAGGGAGAGTGCGGGATGAGGGGATCCTTGATATTCGGCTCGACCGTGCCATTCGCACGGGCAAACGCCTTGGCCGGGTGCAAGATGGTGGTGCTGCCGGCGAGTTCATCGGCCGGGGCATAGACCACCATGTAGGTCTCGGTGGCCGGGTTGCCCGGCATGCTGCGATCGACGAACACCTTGCCTTCGATCCTGTCGTTGTCGAGCAGATGGGCCGGCTGGTAGGTGAAGACTGATTCACCCAGTACGCGGGTCACCTTGAACTCGGCATCCAGCATGACTACCTTGGGGATCAGCACCGTCTTGCTTACTTGAGAGGCCAGCGTGATGGCCAGGTTGCCGGTATTGACGGGCAGACGATAGGCGGCGAAGTAGCTCATTCCCTCATCGAATTGATAGCTAGGCTGCTTGCCATCGATGGCCAGCAGCGTCTCTCCTTCGGGCAGAGAGACGTAGTTGAATTCGTTGAATCCCTTGCAGCAGCTCGTGGTCTGAGAGAGCGCCTGCTTGGCCTGGTCGGCATTGCTCAGGATGGAGGCATGCTCTTGCATGGGCACGACCATGCTACCGGAACAGCCGGCCAACAGCGCGGTAACTACGGCCGCGATAGACATCTTTACCAGTTTCATTCTTCTTATCTCCATAACCCGGTTGCCAAATCCAGCAAAACAAAACTGCCCCCAGAAGGGGGCAGTGACTAACTTAACTGAAGATACTGCTTACCACCAAGCTTCTGCTTGTACACCGAAGTTCCAAGTGTTGTCGTCGTTGTTGCTGCCATTAAAAGTCTGACCGTTGTCGCCACCGGACTTCAGGTAGGAAGCGAACACGCGGATTTCCGGACGGGCCCAGAAGCTGGGGCCGGCAGACCAAGCCTGTGCGATGGTGTACTTCTGACCGTTGCGATCCTTGCTCTCCTGCCCCTTGACATCTTGGGTGTCGTGATAATAGCCAAGCTCCAAGATGGTCTTCTGGATCTCATCCCACTTATACATGGGACGAATTACTGCGGAGAAGGTATCGGCATCCGAGCCCGCCACACCATTGATGGTCACGTCATTGGACTGACCGTAGACCAGCTGATGACCAAACTCGACTTTGTCACCGATCGGCAGCACGCCCCAGTTGATGATACGGAAGCCGTCACCGCTGGCGCCATCTTGGCTAGTCCAGTTACCTGAACCGTAGTAAATCGGCAAGGTGGCATAGCTGTCGCTCATGTATTGCAGCGTGGTCTTGTTAAAGCCACCCAGCAGGTTCTGAGTCAGTTCGGCGGTCAGCATGACGCCATCTTTAATATCATCGTTGACCTTGTCCTGATCGTCAGTCGGGTTGGCGATGGCATAGTCAACACCCAGCTCCAAGGAAGCATCATTCCAGAGCGGGATTCCGGCATAACGGGCATCCAGAATGTTATTGTTCAGCTCACCGGCATCACTGCGCGTCCAAGCCAAGGAGAATTTGCCCGGACCAGCCTGGATGTTTTCGATACCAGCACCAGCACCAGACACGTCCCAGTAGTAGAAGTCGGAGATGTGGATATCGTGACGTTGGTAGTAACGCTTACCAGCCCAGAGGGTGGCTTCAGGTGCGAAGCCCAGCACGCCCTTGGCTTGGACGTTGAACTGGCGCAATGCGAATGTGGCATCATTCTTACATTGTTTAGTATCAAAGTTACATACCGTATCAGTACTCTCCCAGTCATTCGACTGATCGCTTTGCATAGCAACCATTGAATCCACATAGAAGGTCTTGCCATCCTTGTTAAAGACTTCTTGTCCCAGTTGCACTTCGCCATAGGTTTCATTTTCATTACCCAGACGTCCAACTTTCTGCTTGTCGAAAGTTTGCATGTCACCATCTTCGGAGACACCAATGCCTGAACGGAAGTAGCCGTGGAAATCAACGGCGAAGGCGGCTTGTGAAGCCAGGGCAGCGGTTACTGCTGCTGCAATCGGGAGCCACTTTGCTTTCATTTTCATTTTTCCTTATTCCCGCTGGGAGTGTGATCCTGATATTCAAGTTCTTATCACCGTAAAAACGTTTGGGTGATAACCGAGGTCGATTATAAGTAGCCAATTTCGCGACAAACATGAGCTGATTCACAAAACGGCGACAAATTGCCGGGACTCAACCTCACAGGAGAATCAAGGATTGAAAAATGACAAAAACCACAATAAAACACCAAAAAACAACACATACGAGCAATGAAAAGCCCATGAAAAGGTTTTCTGGTATTAATTCGCGATGGAGATTAAGTTGCGATCCGGTTATTCCGTGACGAAAACATGACTGAAATCGCTTTCATCGCGGAACTTTTAATTTTCTGATTTGTCGCGCCGTTGACTAATAACGGGCTCGGCAGGGGTGTTTTACGCATAGAAAATAACCTGACAAAATGCAGGATATATTTCCCGATCCGGCTGAGTGAGTCCTAAAATAACTATCCCCCGCGGGTAAACCGACGGGGGATAATTTGAAATATCGGGATGAAAAACTTACAGCGTATTTTCCCATTGCCTGAGCCAGCTGAGCGCCGCCACTTCGGGCTCATCCTCCACAGTCGCATCTATCTCCAGACGCTCAACCAGGGGCTCGGCGGCCAGTTCCTGCAGCAATTCATCGAGCCTGCGGCCTGCCCCGCAAAAATGCTCATAGCTGCTATCTCCCATGGCGATGAGGGCATAGCGCCAGCCCTTCATATAGGGAGCGCGATCGGCCAGGGCGCTGGCAAAGGATTGCAGGTTGGGGGGGATGTCCCCCTGCCCCGTGGTCGCCGTGATCAGCAGCAAGAAGCGGGAGGAGTCGATGTCTTCCAGCTCGGCCTCATCGAAGACCCGGCAGACATGGCCTTTTCCCTCCAGATGGCGGCTCAGGGTCTCGGCCACCAGCATGGCCGAGCCGTAGACGGTACCGACCAGGATATCTATCTCGGCCATCAGCACCCCCTCAGGCAATAGAGGCAGTGCCAAGGCGACAACCTGCCCAACGCGGGACGGGAGGGAAGACGGGGACTTGTTAGCGGGGTATCTCGTTGAGCCATAACCTGTTCCTCTGACTGGCGTGGTCTACAGCATGCCACAGCCGGGTCAGAGGAAACAGCCGATGGGATGGCTAGGGCGCGTAATCGCTCTCGCAGGCGGGCCAGCCCAGCTTGGCAAACAGGCCCAACACTTCCGGCCCGAGCGGAGCCTGGATCCGCATCGGCACCTTGAGCACGGGGTGCTCGAAACTGAGTTTGTGGGCCACCAGCAACAGCCGCTCGCAGCCAAAGTGCTCGCGGAAGAAGCGGTTATGGCGGCCATCCCCGTGGGTGGTATCCCCGACGATGGGGTGGAACAGGTGATCGAGATGGCGGCGCAGCTGATGCTTGCGGCCGGTCTTGGGGAAGAGCCTCACCAGGCTGTAGCGACTGGTGGGATGCTTCTTGGAGACCGCATGGGGCAGCTCAACGCTGTGCAGGCGACGAAACGCCGTCACCGCCTCCTGGGCCGGGCGATCCGGGTTGCTCATGGCATCGGCTATCTTGTCCAGCTGCTCTTTGAGCGGATAGTCGATGAGGCCCTCTTCCGGCGCCCAGCCACGCACCAGCGCCAGATACTCTTTGTGCACCCGGCGGGCGGCGAAGGCCTCCGTCAGGGTGCGCGCCACGGCGGGATCCAGTGCAAACAGCAGCACCCCCGAGGTGGGCCTGTCGAGCCTGTGTACCGGATAGACGTGACGGCCGCCGATAAGATCCCGGGTCATCTGCATGGCGAAGCGGGTCTCGGCCTTGTCGAGCCAGCTGCGATGCACCAGCAGACCGGACGGTTTGTTGACCGCCACCAGCCAGTCGTCCTGATAGAGCAAGGTTAACTTCATGATTGGACCAATACGTCGTTAAAATTCAGCACATTGCATAGATTAAAGCGTGAAATGCTGGTTATTTCTGCCATCCCGCACAGATCGGGGTCCGTCGGCATCATTGCTCCACTATCTTGCCGGAGAGCAGCAGATCGAAGCGCGCGATGAGTCGCAACAGCCCCGCCACCTCGGCCAGCTCTTCCTTATAGACTTCGCTCGCCATGGGGTAGAGCGAGACGCTGGTCGGCAAGGGGGCCAGCAGCAGCACCAGCTGTTCCATGCGCGGGATCAGCACGAACTGCAGCCACTGATCGAAGCTCAGGGTATCGACGCAAAAGGGCAGCTCGCTGGCCAGGGCCTCGGCGCCCGGATGGCCTGTTTGCCAGCGGTCGAGGCGCTGCAACTCGGCGGTGAGTTCACCCAGCAGGTTGGCTACCAGCAAATATTGATTCATCTCGTCCTCTTCCTCATCTTGGGGCCCCGCGTGCCGGGCAGGCGTTGCGGCCGCACTCATCAAACTGCGTGTCAAAAAGGGGCGCTACTATACACCGCCCCCCCGATGGCTGCCATGGTGCCGTCACTTGCCCTCCTCGGGGCCGCACCGCTGGCTATCTGATGGCGCGCCCTTATAATCGCCGACATCACCCTTAGCCGGACCCTCTCATGTCTGACATCAACACCTTGACCGAATTCCTGACCCAGGCCGACACCCAGTTCCAGCTGTTTGACATGGGTCGCCAGGTGCGCCCGCTGGCCAGCGATCTCTTCACGCGCATCGAGCAGCAGCAGGAACCCTATCCCTGGCCCCTGCAACAACATGCCTGGCTCGGCGTGCATTTCTTCCAGCCAAGCGATGCCAAGCACTACCTCTGGTTCCTCAAGTTTGCGCTCGATGAGCGTGGCCTGCTGATGGGCGCCGGTCCCAAGCACTTCATGGATCAGGTGATCGAGACCCTGGGCTACAAGCTCACCGGCGAGCTGGATGAGGAGAAGGCCGAGCGCCTGGCTGACAATCCCTACACCTTCCGCCCGGCCGAAGCCAAGATGGCGAGCCTGCATGCCAAACTGGCCCGCCAGCTGGAACAGCCGCCCTCGGCCTACTACGACGCCCTGTGCCTCTACCTGGCGGCGCCCGGTGAAGAGGGTTGGCAGAGCCTGGGGTTGCAAGGCTTCGCCGACTTGGCCGAGCGCCTGCAGGACGAGCGCAATCTGGCGCTGGTGTGCAAGGCGCTGCCCAAGCTGCCCCAGGCCCCGCTCTATGCCCTGTGCCAGAGTCTGGAAAACGCCCCGCTGCCCCCGGCGCTGCAGGGTGCGCTGCTCGAACGCATCGGCAAGGAGCAGGAGTGTGGCGAACCCAACGCCGAGACCCTGGCCTATCTGTGCCGGGCGCTGGCCTCCTGCAACGGCAACAGCCTGCGCACCAACAAGCTGCTGACCCTGCTGCAAACCCAGCCGAGCCCGGCCCTGTTGCTCGCCATCGCCGGCCGGCTCTGGCCGGATCTGAAGTCACCCGCGCTGCTCAGCCTGTTCCTGGAGCAGCTGGCGTTGCAGCCCAGCCAGTTCTTCAATCAGGTCTTTGCCGAGCTGGTGACCCTGCCGGCCCTGCGCGATGATATGCTGGCGAGATTGCGTGATCCCGAGCGCAGCGACGCCCTCGGTCAGGCTATCGGCCGGCTGTTCGCGTCGGCATAATGAACGCGGTGGCGCATCGATCCGATGAGCCACCGCAAACCACAGCCTCAGACCCTCATCTCACAGAAGGAACCCGTTGATGGGAGAAATGCTCGGAATCTTGTTGCTGATCCTCATCGGTGGGGCCTTCTGGCAGCAACGTCGTCAGGCCGAGATCGCCTGGCAATACATGCGACGTTACTGCCAGCACCACGATCTGCAACTGCTCTCCCTCGCCCGCACCCACCGCGCGCTGGGGCACGGCCCCCTGCGTCTGCTGACCTATTACCAGTTCGAGTTCTCAAGCGATGGCGAGAGCCACTATCAGGGTCAGCTCTGCATGCAGGGCTTCCACGTTGCCGGCGTCGAGCTGCCACCCCATCGCCTGCCCTCCTAACAGGGCCCGGGGGAACAAGGGAGTCAGCCTGACTATAATTCTCGAGGATCCCTTTCAAGGAGAGACGAGATGGAATTGCTGACCCACGACATGCCCGCCCTGTTTGCCCAGCTCGGGCTGGCCAATGACGAAGTAAGCCTGCACCGTTTCATCCGCGAGCACCGCCTGGACAATCAGACCCTGCTACCCGAAGCCGACTTCTGGAACCCGGCCCAGGCCGGCTTCCTGCGCGATGCGCTCTGGAATGACGCCGACTGGTCGGCAAGCATCGATCAGCTGGATGTGATGCTGCGCCAGGCAAACTGACCCGGCGCCCTTCACGCGGCTTTTCTGACGGCCAGGCTTTGGTTAAGCTCCGTGCTCCCATTCGCAAGCAGCAAGCCGGCCGCCACTTAAGGTCGCAGTGAGAAGCCAAGATGTCAGCCCAAGAGATCATCCGCATCGCCAACGAACTGAGTGCCAAGGGGATCACCCCTTCCACCGCCATGGTCAAGGCGCGCCTCAGTCATCCCGTGCCCATGGCCGAGCTGCTCAAGGTGTTGAGCCAGTGGAAACAGCAACCCACCGAGTCCGCCCCGACCACGACGCCCAGCGCAACCAGCCGTGAGACACCGGCCGATGCCGTCAACCTGCAGCAACTGAGCGAGCAGCTCAACCGGCTCGAGCAGAAGGTGGATCGCCTGACCGCCCTGCTGCTCCAGCGCCAGCCGGACTGACCCGTCGCCATGCATATCCTCGAACTGCATTTTGAATGTTACCGCGACACCTCCCTCGGCGAGGCCGAGCGGGCCATAGTCAACTACCTCGACATGCTGCGTTATCAGGGCCAGATCCTGGGGCGGGAGTTCCCCACCAGCATGCAGGAGGGGCACTTCATCAGCCGGGTGGTCTGTCCCGAGCAAGACAGCCTGCACCCGGACAACCAGAGCGAGCAGGTTGCACTGGCCGAGCAGGGCCTGCACCAGGCAGGCCTGTTGGCACCCAAGCTGCGCCTGCAGGGCATGGATCTGCTGTCCGACAACACGGATCCTTGCGGCCACACAGGGGAGCGCCCGAGCTGGATGCTGCTCTATACCAGCTTCCTGCACAGCTGCTCGCCCCTGCGCTGCGGCGATCATTTCGCCCCCATCCCGCTCTACCGGCTGCCCGCCATCGCCAACGGGGATCACAAGCAGATCATCAAGTGGCAGGAGGACTGGGAGGCCTGCGATCAGTTGCAGATGAACGGCTCCATCGCCGAACACGCCGTGCTGCACGAGATCGGCGAGGTGGGCAGCCGCCTGCAGCGCCGGGGCAGCGATCTGGTCAAGCGGCTGGAAGCCGTGAGCGGCATCCCGACTTACTACTATCTCTATCGGGTCGGCGGCCTGAGCAAGGCGGCGGAGCAGGCTCGCCTCTGCCCCGGCTGTGGCGGCGACTGGGCGCTCAAGGCCCCGCTGCACGAGATCTTCGACTTCAAGTGCGATCCCTGCCGGCTGGTCTCCAACCTCTCCTGGGATTTCAAGGATTGAGGCACGGCGTCCGGCGCCATCGAGCGGCGATATAAAAGCGCCCCTGACCATGGAACGACGATACAAAAAAGAAGGGCCTTGCCATCTGGCAAGGCCCTTCTGCTATTTCAGGCTCACTGAGGCAGGGTTTCCAGCCGGGTGAGGAAGGCGGGCAACGAAGGGGCCAGCACCAGCCGGCGGCCGGAGTCGAGCCATTCCAGCCAGACTTGGCCGCTCTCGTTGTCGAAGGATATCAGCGTCATCTCGTTGCGGGTGGTGGCGATGAAGATCGACGGCGAGCGCTTGAGTTTGCGCAGCATCAGCAGGTGGCCAATGAGATTCTCCCTGAGCAAGTCCAGATCTTCCTCGTTCCACGGCAGTATGAGCTCGATGCGCAACCCCTTGTACGAACAGGGGATGGGGCGGCTGAACCAGTGCCCAAACAGGGCAAGGGCGGCGGGGTGCAGCGTCAACTCCAGCGCATCGGCCATGGCGCCGAAATCCGCCGGCTCGCTTCGCTGGTAAGGGCGCCAGGCTACCTTGCCTTCCTTGGGATCATCCAGCTCACAGGGGGAGCGCCATCCCTGTTCCCACTCGCACAGGGGCAACCCTCGCCTCGCCTCACCATCGCGCTGCCAGCGTAAAAAAAACTGCTCAAGGGCAGACAAGACTTGATCCGACATCGAAATCCCCCACAATAACGGCCCAAAATAGCCGCAAGTTCGAACGCAAAATCCGGCTATTGCACCATCAAACAGCTGAGCAGACAAGCAATGAGCAAACAAGAGAGATACGCCGGCGCCAGCGCGCTGCAGGGCCTGAGCCTGGGCCAGCAATCGGCCTACATCAGCCAGTACAGCCCCGAGCTGCTGCAACCCGTGCCACGCAGCCTGAACCGTGACGATCTCGGCCTTGGCGAGACGTTGCCCTTCCAGGGGTGTGACGTCTGGACGTTGTACGAACTCTCCTGGCTCAACGCCAAGGGCATGCCCATGGTGGCAGTTGGCGAGGTGTCGGTACCGGCGCAGAGCCCGAATCTCATCGAATCCAAGTCGTTCAAGCTCTATCTCAACTCCTTCAACCAGACCCGCTGCGACTCGCTGGCGGCGGTGCAGGCCCTGTTGGTCAAGGATCTGAGCGCCTGCGCCGGGGACGAGGTCGGCGTCACCCTGTTCACCCTCAGCCAGGCGCCACACCAGATAGCGACCCTGCCGGGTGAGTGCATCGACGAGCAGGACCTCGAGATCGACAGCTACGAGTTCGACCAGACCCTGCTGCAGGGAGCGGCGGGCACCGAGGTCGTGGAAGAGACGCTGCACAGCCACCTGCTCAAGTCCAACTGCCTGGTCACCAGCCAGCCGGACTGGGGCTCCCTGGTTATCCACTATCGCGGCCCGCGCCTCGATCGGGAGAAGCTGCTGCGCTATCTCATCTCGTTCCGCCAGCACAACGAGTTCCACGAGCAGTGCATCGAGCGGATCTTCATCGATCTCAAGCACTTCTGCCGCCCAAGCGAGCTGACCGTCTATGCCCGCTACACCCGCCGCGGTGGGCTGGACATCAACCCCTTCCGCAGCGACTGGGAGCCGGTTCCAGCCAACCTGCGCCTGATCCGCCAGTAAACACCGGCGCCGTTGGCAATGGGTGGGCTTGGCGGCCATCGCCCACCTAGTCCATCATGCCCAATCCACCGGTAGACGCTGGATGCCGCTGACGGTAGTGGGCTTGGCCATCAAGCTCCAATCTATTGAGTAAACTCTGGGCGCCGCTGACGGCAGTGGGCCTGGGCACCATTTCCAATCTATTGAGTAAACTCTGGACGCGCAGGGGTGGGCTTGGATAACATGCCAGCACTCCTGTGGCGTTCTTAATCCAATGAATCAACTGTTTTTTCTGGCAATGATGATGTCCTCCCTGTCGGCTCCGGATCTGGATCTGGCCAAGGAGCAGTTGTCTATCGATCTTCAGCAGGCCCAGACCCTGGTGCTGACCGATCCCGTCAGATGTGTCCAGATCGCCACCTCCTTCCTCGAACGCACCGCCAATAATCCCAAGCAGATCATCAGCAATCGTCAGGAATACGGCTACCGAGAGCCGATCCTGAACTACGGCACGGCCACCCAGGCCACCGGCGCCTACCTGCTCAAGGGCGAGTGCCTGCAGCAGCTGGGACAAGCCAAGGCGGCGCAAGAGTCCCTCGAGCAGGGCATCGCCATGGCCGAGAAGGAGCAGCAGTTCGAGCTGCAGGCCCACGGCCTCTATCTCAAGATCCGCAGCCGGAACATGCAGGAGCGCTCCCACGGGGCCAGCGCCATCTTGCTCGATGAGCTGGACAAGTTGCTGGCCAACCCGAGCCTCAAAGAAAGCCAGTTGCAGGTCTACAGCCGCCTGCTGCACGTCAACGCCAGCATGGAGGGACAGCAATTCGAGGCGGCCAAACGCCAGCTGGCGGAGAGCCACAAGTGGGCGGAGCAGACCAAGAACCCCCTCTCCCTGGCCTGGGTCAGTGCCGTCGGCGGAGATCTCTACCATGCGCTCGGCCAGCCCCAGCTCGCCCTTGGCGAATACATAGATGCCCAGCAGCAAGCCAAGGGCCTGCAAGATCCGTTGTTCCTCGGCCTGCTGTCGAACCAGATGGTCAGCCTCTATCAGGAGGAGCAGGAGCCCCAGAAGGCGCTGCAATATGCCAATGAGGCGGCCAACTACTTCCATGCGCTGGGCAACCCCTCTCTGCTCAGCGATGCGCTGATCGTGCTCGCCCGCCTCAACCGGGATCAGGGCGAGATGAACATGGCGCTGGTCTACTTCTTCAATGCCCTGGACCTGCTCGACGAGGGCAACAACCGCATCCGCATCGCCCACCTCAAGTACGAGATTGGCAAGACCTACCTGATGACCGGCAACCTGACCCTGGCCCGCAACTACCTCAATGCCGCGCGCCAGTCCCACGAGATGGGGGATGACAAGGAGTCGCTGATCGACACCCTGCTGCTGCTCGGGGAGCTGCACCTCAAGCAACAGGAGGCGGGGATCGCCATTCTGCAGCTGGAGAATGCCCTGACCCTGGCGAACCGGCTCGGCGATATCCGGCGTCAGTTCGAGATCTTCCGCCTGCTCTCCATCGCCTACGAGCAGAAGGGCTATATCAAGCAGGCCCTCGACAGCTACAAGAACTTCCATCAGCGCAGCGAGCTGGTGCGCCAGCAGCAGCTGGATCTGGAGCAGGAGGCCGTCCGTGACAACTACGCCCAGGTGGAGCAGGCACAGCAGGTCAAGGAGCTGGAACAACGGCTCGACATCAGCCAGCACCAGCAGGATCGCTATCTCTGGTCCAGCGTCAGCACCGGCCTGTTGCTGGCCCTCTTCATTTACCTGTTCTTCACCCTCTGGCTCAAGCTGCGGGTCGCCCGTCTCAACGCCAAGCAGCTCAGAGAAGCCCTGCTGATCGAGCCGCGCAGCGGGCTGGCCAACTGGCAACGGTTGATGAGCCGCTGGCCGCGGGAGATGGCCAAGCGCCAGCAGAAATCCGATCGCTGGTACTTGAGCGAGCGCTCCACCAGCGAATTTGACGACAAGTTGCACTATCTGCTGTTTCGGGTGCCTTTCCTGGTCAACAGCCTGGAACAACATGGTTATCAGGTCAGCCGCGAGATCGAGCAGGCCTTTGGCAACTACGTCAACCAGCTGACCCCGCAGGATGGCCGCATCTACGATCTGCGCGAAGGGCACCTGCTGTATGTGGTGCCACAACGCCACGTGGCTCAGTTGCACGAGCTGGCGCAGGAGCTGCTCGATACCCTCGCCGCCTTCCCCTGCGAGTACCCGCTCGACAGGCATATCAGCCTCGGTATTGTCAGCCATCCCTTCCTGCCGAAGGCGGCGATGGCGCTCGATCATCACGGCCTGTTCGACCTCTGCTACCTGGCGCTGTCGGGGGCCATGCAGCTCAGTGAAAAATACCGCCAAAGTGTCTGGCTGGAGCTGGCCGCCATCGATTGCCAGCAAGCCGCGTTTTTTAATGGCGATGTGTGGCAATGCTGCTTGATGGCAATTGACAAGGGGCTGGTAAAAGTAAATTCTTCTCATGAAAAGCAATGGGTTAACTGGCTTGTGCTTTCACGGACGAAAGTGCCGGATAACATGTGACAAAAAGGTACTCAACGGGGTCTTTCATTGGCTTACTGTTGCTGGACGATACAAAAACGATAATGACAACAGGGCGACCTGAACAATGAATGATATCGCTGCCGTAACAGGACAATTGGCAAGACTCAGGGAATCCCTTCAGCAAAAACAGCAGGAGCTCGAGGGCATGGCCACGTTCTCCGATGCTGAACGCACCCGCAGCATCCAGTTCATCGCCAAGCTGATGCAGGCCTGCCGTGGTCACGACCGTGAGCTGGACAGCCGCCTCGCCAAACTCAAGCAGAAACTCGATGGCAATCCTCCGCTCTCGTCCCTCGACGGGGACCTGGCCGTCATCGAGAAGCTGTTGCAGCAACATGGCAACGCGCTGGAAGAGTCCATCGGCCTGACCCGGGCCGCCATCGAACTTGGCAGCAAGCAGCTCAAGTCGCTCAAAGGCTTCCCGGAAGATACCCGTCGCTCGCTCAAAGAGTTTCTCGCCAGCCCCGAGGGCTATGGCATTGGCGATCACCAGAAGAAGGTGATCCGCTTGCTGGAGTTCTACCAGCAGGCCATCAAGATCCAGCTGTTGCCGACCCAGCCCCTGCTCAGCCAGCCGCCTCCCCGGCTAGCCGGCACAGATCTGGCCCCGCCGGAGGTAACCGCCTCGTTTGACGTCAAGGCCCATGCCCAGATCGCCGACGAATTGCAGCGCCTCATCACCGAGCTCGATTTCGCCGGCGCCGTCGGCGAGAGCCTGGCGGACATCCGCCGCCAGTTGCTGGGAGGGATCACACCGCAGTTGCTGGCCGAGATCTGCCTGCAGATCATCGAACTCATCATCGAGGGCACCCGGGAAGAGCGCAAATCGTCCCAGGCCTTCCTCAGCACCCTCAACGAGAGCCTGTCGGCCGTCCATTTCAACTTCACCGAATCTCTCGACGAGGGGCGGGCGCTGCAAAATGCCACCCACCTCAGCGACCAGGCGTTGACACGGGAGCTCGAGGCCATCGATCGCACCCTGCTTACCCACGACTCTTCCATCGTCCTGAAAGAGGCCATCTGCAGCCACGTGGACGCCATTCGCCGCCTGCAGCAGGACAGGGAGGCCATGGCCGGTCGTGAGCGTCACCTGCTCACCCACCTCTCCAACATGGAGGCCAAGCTGCGGCTGATGAAGGAGGAGACCGCCGAGTACAAGAAGCGGCTCACCATTCAAAAACACAAGCTGTTCCTCGACAGCCTGACCCAAGTGCACAACAGAGCGGCCCTCGACGAGCGACTCGAGCTCGAATACAAGCGCTGGCTGCGTTACAGCACCCCGCTCTGTCTGGCCATCATCGACATCGATCACTTCAAGAACATCAACGACAACTACGGCCACATGGCCGGCGACAAGGCGTTGAAGGTGGTTGCCAAGGCGCTGCAGAGCGCCCTGCGCGATACCGATTTTATCGCCCGTTTCGGCGGTGAAGAGTTCGTGGTGCTGCTGCCCAACATCAATCCGGACAAGTACCAGAAGCCGCTGGAGAACCTGCGCCAGACCATCAAGAGCATCCCGTTCCGGTTCAGGGATGCCAAGGTCGAGATCACCATCTCCATCGGTGCCACCCTGTTTAGGGAAGGAGACCATACCACGGATGCGTTTGAGCGCGCCGACAAGGCACTCTACAGCTCCAAGCACCTGGGACGGGATCAGGTCAATCTGGCCTGAATCCGGCCTGACAAGCGACTAAAAAACGCGCAAACGCACCAACCCCCTATTCCCCTTCCCTACCCCTTGCCTCTACTATCGAAATCGAGGGATGTCACGGCATCCCGTTTTCTCCCCAGGGAAAGCACAACGATAACAAGACGAGTGAAGGGGAACCTATGATTACGCACATCAATCCTGTCGGCAGCATGGACTTGCTGTCTCAGCTCGAGGTGGATCGCCTCAAACAGACCGCCTCCAGCGATATCTATCAACTGTTTCGCAACTGCTCGCTGGCGGTGCTCAACTCCGGCAGCCACACCGACAGCTCCAAAGAGATACTGGAGCGCTTCAAATCCTTCGACATTCATGTGATCCGGCGCGAGCGCGGGGTCAAGCTCGAGCTATTCAACGCCCCCGAGCACGCCTTCGTCGATGGCGAGATCATCCGCGGCATCCAGGAGCACCTCTTCTCGGTGTTGCGGGACATCCTCTACGTCTCGACCCAGCTGGAGTCGAACCGCCTGGTCAACCTGACCAGCTCCACCCACATCTCCAACGTGGTGTTCGCCATACTGCGCAACGCCAAGGCGATCCTGCCGGGGGCGGATCCTAACCTGATCGTCTGCTGGGGCGGCCACTCCATCAACGAGATCGAATACCAGTACACCCGCTCGGTGGGCAGTGAGCTTGGCCTGCGCGAGCTGAATATCTGCACCGGCTGCGGACCGGGTGCCATGGAGGGCCCGATGAAGGGGGCGGCCGTCGGCCACGCCAAACAACGGGTACGCAACGGTCGCTACATAGGCCTGACCGAACCGTCCATCATCGCCGCCGAGCCCCCCAACCCCATCGTCAACGAGCTGGTGATCCTGCCGGACATCGAGAAGCGACTGGAAGCCTTCGTGCGCCTCGGCCACGGCATCATCATCTTCCCGGGCGGGGTCGGCACCGCCGAGGAGCTGCTCTATCTGCTCGGCATCATGATGCACCCGGCCAACGAGCGCCAACCCATCCCCATAGTGCTGACTGGGCCCAAGGAGAGCGCCGACTACTTCCGCGCCATCGACGACTTCGTCAAGGCGACCCTGGGGGAACCGGCCACCCGCCTCTACCGGATCATCATCGGCGATGCACCGGAAGTGGCCCGGGTCATGAAGGAGGCGATGCCCAAGATCCGCGAATACCGCAAATCCGTCGGGGATGCCTACTCCTTCAACTGGTCCCTCAAGATTGAGCCGGAGTTCCAGCTGCCATTCGAGCCGGATCACGCCAGCATGGCCAGCCTGGATCTGCATCGCAACCAGCCGCCCCAGCTGCTGGCGGCCAACCTGCGCCGTGCCTTCTCCGGCATAGTCGCGGGCAACGTCAAGGAAGGGGGCATCCGCGCCATCGAGAAGAAGGGGCCCTTCAAGTTGCACGGCGACAAGGAGCTGATGCACCTGATGGACAGGCTGCTGGAGAGCTTCGTCAGGCAGCAACGGATGAAGCTGCCCGGCACCCAGTACATCCCCTGCTACGAGATAGTGAAATAAAGAGCGCCATAGTTCGACGCTGACGAGAGGGGCCAAGAGGCCCCTCCTCTTTTGTCGGCAAGCCGCGCGTCCCTTGTTACAATGGGCCGTCCCGACCGCCAGGAGCCCTCCCTTCCATGCAAAACCCCAGGCCACAGCTGCTTATCATCGATGCCCTCAACCTCATCCGCCGGCTGCACGCGGTACAGGTCCAGCAGGCGCTGACTCCGGCACAGGCGCTGATCGCCACCCGCGCCAACCTCATCAACACCTGCCGCAAGCTGCTGGCCAACAGCGAACCGACCCATGCCATCGCGGTGTTTGACGGTGAGGTACACAGCTGGCGCAAGGAGGTTTATCCGGCCTACAAGGAGGGGCGTACCCCCATGCCCGAAGAGCTGAGGGAAGGGTTGGCCCAATTGCAGGATGCCTTCTGGGAGTGCGGCGTGGACGCCTTGCTCTCCCAGACCGACGAGGCGGACGATCTTATCGCCACCCTGGCCACTGGGGTTGCCCAGCACGGACATCAGGCCACCATCATCTCCACCGACAAGGGCTTTTGTCAGCTCATCTGCCCGCAGATCCAGATCCGGGACCATTTCAACAAGCGCTGGCTGGATGCGGCCTTCGTCCAGCAGCAATATGGCGTGACCCCGGCTCAGCTGGTGGACTTCTGGGCCCTGACCGGCATCGGCGGCTCCAACATCAAGGGGGTGCCGGGGATAGGCCCCAAGACGGCCACCACGTTACTGTTGCAACACGGCACCCTGGCCGCCCTGCTGAGCGCCTGCGAGCAGGACGACGCCGCCAAGCCCCTGCTCAAGCTGCGCCAGCACAGGGACGACGCCTTGCTGGCCCAGCGGCTGGTGCGGCTGCAGCGGGATATCCCCCTCGGGTTCAACTTGCGGGAGATCCGCTACCCGCCCCCGGCAGACAGGGCCGAGTAAGACGGCCAGCATAACCCACATCCTGCGCGCATCTTCCTGTTGACATAAATGGGATATATGTAAAGAAACATGGAGAAAGTGGTGCAAAAATGGTATAAAACCGCCGAATCCTCCCCCTCTGTCCCCTAGAAGTGGATACGCCTCATGTCTAAAAGAAAAATTACCGTCATTCCGGGCGACGGCATCGGCCCCAGCATCATCGAATCCGCCATCCAGATCCTCAAGCATGTCGGTTGTGATTTTGACTACGACTATGCGGATGCCGGTCTGGTCGCACTGGAGAAACACGGCGAGCTGCTGCCGCAAAGCACCCTCGACCTCATCGAGAAGAACAAGGTCAGCCTGAAGGGCCCGCTCACCACTCCGGTCGGCGGCGGCTTCACCTCCATCAACGTCTCCCTGCGCAAGAAGTTCAACCTCTACGCCAACGTGCGCCCGGTCATCTCCTTCAAGGGCACCAAGAGCCGTTACGACAACATCGACATCATCACGGTGCGTGAAAACACCGAAGGCATGTACTCGGGTGCGGGTCAGAAGCGCAGTGATGACAACCAGAGCGCCGAGGCGATGAGCATCATCACCCGTGACGGCGCCGAGCGCATCGTCACTTTCGCCTTCGAGCTGGCACGCCAGGAAGGGCGCAAGAAGGTCACCATCATCCACAAGGCCAACATCCTCAAGTCCACCTCGGGCCTGTTCCTGGAAGTGGCGCGGGAAGTGGCTGCCCGCTATCCGGACATCCAGAACGAAGAGATGATCGTCGATGCCGCCTGCATGAACCTGGTGATGTACCCGGAGCGCTTCGATGTAATGGTCACCACCAACCTGTTCGGCGATATCCTCTCGGATCTGTGCGCCGGTCTGGTAGGCGGGCTGGGCATGGCGCCCGGCGCCAACATAGGTGAAGGGGCCGCCATCTTCGAAGCGGTACACGGCTCAGCGCCGGACATCGCCGGCAAGAACATCGCCAACCCGACCTCGGTGATCCTCGCCGCCATCCAGATGCTGGAATACCTAGGCATGCAGGACAAGGCCGAGCGCATTCGCGAGGCGGTACGTGCGACCATCGAATCCGGCGATAGAGTTACCCGGGATCTGGGGGGCACGGCTTCCACCAGCGAATTTACCCAAGCCATCATAGACCGTCTGTAAATAGCAGCTAACATCATGATTTAAAAAGGGAGCTTCGGCTCCCTTTGTTTTATATCGGCTCTCCCTACCCCCCTCGCCAGATGACTACTATGTTCATAAGGAGGATAAGGAGATCCACTATGCGCGCTACCTTCATCTTGCTGATCTTCAGCAGCTCTGCCATGGCATTGGACAGGCCCATCGACAACGCCTGGTTGACCCCCCCGCCCCAGAGCACACAACCGGCCAAGCAGGTCTGGCAGTCCAATATCAATACCAACGACCTGCTCAAAGCCCCCAAACAGCTCTCATTCGGGGTGGATATCATGACCGACAGCAACGGCGCCCGCAGTATCACCCCCTACCAGAAACTGAACCTCACCGCCGAGAAGAGCGTCAGCCTCTCCTTTGAAAAACACAAACCCAGGATCAAGTTCAACGCCGGCGGCATCAACACCGCGATCAAGCTGAGAGGTGACGGGGTCAAGATGCAGTTCAACCCGACCGACAGAACCATTCCCCTGCAGGTAGAACTCAAGGTCACGAACGACGAGTCCAAGGTCACCTTCGACTACCGCTTCTAAGCCTGCTGAAATGAAAAAACCGGACGGGATTAACCCGTCCGGTTTTTTGATGCCGCCACAACTCTGCGAGTTACGCCTTGGGCTCCGGCTTGGAGACCCAGTCTACTGCTGTAGACGTGGACTTTACTCACTTTGCCCGAAGAGAGTTACTCCTTTGGCGTCAGCTTGGAAACCCAGTCTATTGCTGTAGACGTGGGTTTTACTCACTTCGCTCGAAGAGAGTTACTCCTTTGGCGTCAGCTTGGAGACCCAGTCTATTGCTGTAGACGTGGGTTTTACTCACTCCGCTCGAAGAGAGTTACTCTTTTGGCGTCAGCTTGGAGACCCAATACTTGTTGTAGACGTGCACGGTGATCTCTTCGCGATCGTGATAGAGCTGCTTGGCCTGGATCACGAACGCATTGTCGATCTCCTTGAGCAGGCCGCGCAGCACCTCGATGTTGTGCACCGCCTCGGCGTAGCGCTTCTTCATCGGCAGCTTGAGGTTGAACATCGCCTCCTGGCAGTCGTTCTCGCGGAACCAGTCGGCGATCATGTGGGTCACCCGCGCCGGCTTCTCCACCATGTCGCATACCAGCCAGTAGATGTTCTTCTTGCTGGGCCGCCAGACGAAGCCGTCATCGCGCAGGTGTTTGACCTGGCCTGTCTCCATCAGGGAGGGGGCCATGGTGCCGTTGTCCACCGCGGTCACCATCATGCCGCGGCGCACCAGCTGATAGGTCCAGCCACCTGGACAGGCGCCCAGATCGACGGCCTTCATGCCGGAGGTGAGGCGCGTGTCCCACTCTTCCCGTGGCACGAACACGTAGAAGGCCTCTTCCAGCTTGAGGCTGGAGCGGCTCGGAGCGTCTGCCGGGCAGCGCAGACGCGGGATACCCATGTGGAATTCGGAGTTGTTGAACGAGTAGGAGTAACCGATCAACAGGTGATCATTGGCCATGAAGAAGGCGTGGAACACCGGACGGTGCGGCGTCTCCTTCTTGGTCAGCAACTCGTTGTTGCGCAGCGCCTGGCGCAGGGGCACGGTGAACTTGCGGCAGAAGGCCGACAGCTCTTTCGCCTCGTTGGTGTCGGCCGTTTCCACCCGCAGATCGCCGCAGATGGTATAACCGGCGGCCGCCTCCAGGATGGGGGAAATCCGATCGGAGAGATCCAGATCCTTCAGCTCATGGGTCACCACCAGCATCTGGCGGATGAAGATCAGCTCGCGGAACGGCAGCTTGCGGGCCAGCAGATCCGCCTGCTCCTCGTCATACAACTCGAAAATCACATAACCGCTGTCGTCCTTGACCCGGGCGAAGCCGTAGCACTGCATGTTACTGGCACGCTCGGTGATCTCTGCCGCCGCCTCTTTCTCAAAACCGGGGCGGCAATAAAGCAGCAGATTATTCATTTTTTCCTCCAAGACGACAGCCAGCCCATATCAGAGCCGCCCATCCCAACATAAAACAGAGGCCACCGGCCGGGGTAATGAGCCCCAGCCCCTTGCTGCCGAGCAGCACCATGGCATAAATACTGCCGGAGAACCCGAGAGTTCCCAGCACAAAGGCGGTGCCGGCAAAGGTGATGACCTTGTCGCGCACACCGCACCAACCCAGCACCAGCAGGGCCAGTGCGTGAAAAAACTGATATTGCACGGCGGTATTGAACGCCGCCAGCAGCGCAGGCGAAATGCCGCTCGCCGCCAGGCCGTGGGCGCCGTAAGCCCCCAGCATGGTCCCCGTCAGGCCGAAGAAACCGGCAAGCACCAACCAATGCCGTTGAACCTCTCGCTGGATCTGCATCCTTAGCTCCTCGTTGTCTCGCTCAAGGCCTTGAGGCCTGCTCGGCGATAAAGCCCCTTATCCGATCCGCCGCCTGCTGCAGGTTCTCCTGCTCGCTCAGACCGCTCGCCTTTCTCGGCTTGAAGCCATGATCGCCATCGGTCAGCCAGTGGACCGATACAGCGGGTGAGAAGGGGAAATCGGCCAGTTCGGCGCGGGTGCCGAAGGTGTCGCGCTCCCCTTGCAACAGCAGGGTCGGCGTCTTTATTTGCTTGAGCACCTCGCCCCGCCAGCTGTCGGGCTTGGCCGAGGGGTGGAAAGGATACCCGAGAACGATCAATCCTGCAGCATCCATCTCATCGCAGATCTCGGCGGCCATGCGCCCGCCCATGGACTTGCCCGCCACAAACAGCCGAGGGTGGGCAAATTCCCGTACCCGCTCGCGCCAGTGATCGAGCAAGACCGGCTGCCGGTCCGGCGGCCTGCGCTTGCCATCCAGGGCCCGCTTGCTCATGTAGGGGAAGTTGAAACGCACCACCTCGATGTCCGGCCCCGCCAGCAGGCGTGACAGCTCGGTGAGGAAGGCGTGATCCATGCCGGCACCGGCGCCGTGGGCCAACAGAATGCGAGCGGGGGCGTCGCTCGCCCCCTCCCTTATCACCTCAGTCATGATGTCCTCTCTCACGCTATCACCTCTGCGCATCGCCCATCAGGGTCTCATGCATCGGCGAGCCGTGCCCGGCGACGGGCCTCCTCCTGCTCCACCAACTCCAGCATCCAGTCGCGGAAGGCCACTATCTTACCCTGATCGGACTGCTGTTCCTGGCACACCAGGTAGAAGGCATTCTTGCTGACCAGCACCTGTTCGAACGGGCAGATGAGCCGCCCCGCTTCGATCTCGGGCTGGGCCAGCACGCTGTGACCGAGCGCGACCCCCTGACCGTGGATCGCCGCCTGGATCACCATGGTCGAGTGGCTGAAGATGGGCCCCTGATTGACGTTAGGCGCATCGATGTCGAGCTGGCGGAACCAGGCCTTCCAGTCGCGGCGGGAGGTGTCGTGCAGCAGGGTGTGACGGGTCAGGTCCTCCGGGGTGCGCAGCGGCTTGGGCCCCGTCAGCAGCAGCGGGGCGCAGACCGGGATCAGGTATTCGGTGTGCAGCTTGTCCGAGCGCAGCCCGGGCCAGTTGCCACGGCCGTAATAGATGGCCACGTCCACATCGTCGGTCAGCGAGCCCTCGTCCAGATCCACCGCCTTTATCCGCACGTCGATGTCCGGGTGACGCTCGCTGAATCGCACCAGCCGCGGCACCAGCCACTGGATGGCAAAGCTCGGCTGCAGGCTGACGGTGAGCGCCCCCTTGGCGCTGCGGGCCAGCAGCTTGTCGGTCGCCTCCGAGATGGAGGCGAAGATGTCCTTGATGTCGAGGAAGTAACTCTGCCCCTCCTCGGTCAGCAGCAGGGAGCGGTTCTTGCGGCGAAACAGCTTGATGCCGAGATACTCTTCCAGCGCCTTGATCTGGTGACTGATGGCGGCCTGGGTCACGAACAGCTCTTCCGCAGCCCGGGTGAAGCTTAAGTGACGAGCCGCTGCTTCAAAGGCTTTCAGTGCATTGAGCGGGGGTAAACGACGAGACATGGGATCGGCCGACGATGAGTTTTTCTAATGGTGCGCATTATAAATTGTCGGTTGCGGGTCGACCAGTGAATAAACATAATTCGCCACGCAATTCGTTGCCATATGGCTCACACTTTTTCTTCCATGTTGGTTTACATGCGATTTTTGTGAGTGGGTCGGCAAAGATTGTGGTGTTGTGTTTCTTCCTCTGCGGGAAGAAAGGGCTAAATCGGACCGATTTAACCCAGTCTGTCATCTGAATGTGTTTGGCGCCTCCGGTTGGATGGCGCCTTTTTTCTCATCCCTACACCCTGAATTGTCCCACCAGTTGCTGCTGCTTGTCCGCCAGTTGCGACAACTCGCGCCCGTTTTCGGCGGACGTCGCCGCCTCGGCCCGGATGGTATGGCTCACATCGCGGATGTTGCTGACGTTGCGGTTGATCTCATCCGCCACCCCGCTCTGCTCCTGGGCCGCCCGGGCTATCTGCCCGTTCATCTGATGGATGGTGGCCACCGCATGGATGATCTGCTCCAGCACACTGACCGAGAGCTCTACCTTGGTAAGGGTCACATCCGCCTGACTGTGACCCGTCATGATCGCCTTGACCACCGCCTCGGTGCCCGATTGCAGCTGATTGGTCAGGGTCTGGATCTCGACGATGGCGTTCTGGGTGCGACCGGCCAGGTTGCGTACCTCGTCCGCCACTACAGCGAAGCCACGGCCCTGCTCGCCAGCCCGGGCCGCCTCGATGGCGGCATTGAGGGCCAGCAGGTTGGTCTGCTCGGCGATGCCCTGAATGACGGCGAGGATGTCGTTGATGTTGTCGCTGTTGGCGGCGAGACGCTCCACCACCGGCTTGGCATCGCTGATGACCGTCATCAGCCTGGACATGGCCGCTTGCGTGTCAGCCACCACGGACTTACCCTCCTGGGCCGCCGTGTCGGCCTGATTGGCCGCGTTCACCGCCGAGCTGGCGTTGCCTGCGACCTGCAGGGCGGTGGCGCTGAGCTCCTCGAATGCGGTCGCCACCAGATCCACCTCCTGATACTGGGCCTGCATGCCGGCGCTGGTGCGCTCGGCCCCGTGCGCCGCCTGCACCGCGCTGGCTCTGGTGCCCGCCACCGTATCGATCACCTGGCTGATGGTGCTCTGCAGCTTGTCCAGGAAGTTGTTGAACCACTTGGCCAGCTCGCCTATCTCGTCGTCCCGCTGCAAGACGATGCGCTGGGTCAGATCCCCCTCACCGCTGGCGATGTCCTTGAGACGGGCCACCATGGTGCGGATCGGCGCGACTATGCGCTGCGCCATCAGCCAGATGCAGAGCAGACCCAGCAAGGAAATGGCGCCGCCGATGAGCAGTTGCGTCACCACGCTGCTCTGGGCTTGCTCTTCGAGATCCCCTTGCAGCTGCAAGGCGGAGGCGAGCACCACGGCGCGGGGCAGCTCGATATAGATGCCCCACTTGCGATCCGTGCCGCGCATGGTGACCGGTACGAAGGTCTGCAGCAGAGCGCCGTCAGGGCTCCAGCGGGTGACCAGCGCCCCTTTGGCGAGCCAACCGTTCAGATCCGTCGCCAACCCTTGCTCCTGCTGGCCCAGGAGGTTGCCAAGCTGAGTCTTGAATCCTTCCACCCCGGCCACCCGGCCCTCGTGGCTGAGCAGCAGCACCTTGCCCTGCCCCTCGTAGAGGGCCTTGTCCATCTCCAGCACCAGGGTCTGCAGCCTGGTCAGCGAGATATCGACCCCGACCATGCCGAGCAGCTTGCCCTGCTCCAGCAGGGGCGCCGTGACCGAGGTCATCAATACTTGTTGGCTGCCCACCTCGTCGAGATAGGGTTCGAGCAGGCAGAGCGCCCCCGTGCGAATGCTGCACTTGTACCAGTCATTCTTGGCGCCACCGTTGGCGGCCGGCTTGTCGTCGGCCAGCATGGCTTCATCCATCACCTCCAGCGAGACCTTGCCATCGACCCTGGCCCAGTAGCTGGAGAAGCGCCCCTTGTCGTTGGCACCGAGCGCGGTCGAGCCCTGGTAATTTTCGTCCTCGGCATCGAGCTGGTTGGGCTCGAAGATGCCGTAGACCCCGAGCAGATTGTCCGACGACTCCGCCGCATCCTGCAGTTGCTGGTTCACGGCGCCGCGCAGCGCCTCGGAGTGGACGAAGTTGTCGGCCGCATTCTTGCGCTGGAACAGAATGCCCTCGGCCAGCAGGGTGACCCTGAAGTAGGCTTCATCGAGGTAGCTGGTCACCCGAGCCGCCTGGGTGGCCCCCATGGCCTGCATCCAGTTTTCTGCCGCGTGTTGCGCCTCCAAAGTGGTGGAGGTGCGCACTTGCTCCTGCATGCGGGCCGCATTGAAGAGGGATGAGGCGACCAGTGCACCGGCACTGGCCAACAGACAACAACCGGCGATCAGGGTGATCCGTCCCTGAACAGAAAGAGCACTCATGCATGATTTCCTAACGTCTACAGATGTGATCATCTGTATCGGTTTCGGATACAAAAACTTAACTAAATCAGCTGAGATCCAGGCTAAGTTGGTTGATCTCACCGGCAGCGGGCAGGCCCACCACCAGACCCAGCAGGCGAATGGGTTTTCCTTGAGCCCGTTGTAACCCCTCGTGCAGCAGATCGTGAAACAACCCGGCCTGATAGCCACCCCGTCGATAGACGGTGGTCTGCTGAAAATCGGCAAACTTCAGCTTGATCCCCTGCCCCATCAGCGCCTCGGCGGGACAGGCCTTGGCAAAGCGCAACTCCAGCTCCGGGATGAGCTGGCTCAGCACTCGCCAGCAGGCGTCTTCGTCCAGCACATCGCTGGCCAGGGTGGTCTCCACCCCTATGGTCTTACGCACACGCTTGGCCTGCACCGGCTGTTCGTCATGACCCCAGATGCGGCCGGTCAGCATCTCCCCCAGCTTGCCGAAGCGGGCGACCAGCTCTTCGTGGCTGATGGCTCTGGCATCCTCGCAGGAGTAGAGGCCCTGCGACTCCAGCCGATCGGCGGTCTTACGGCCGATGCCGGGCAGCTTGCCCAGCGGCAGCTGGCGCACGAACTCATCGACCTCCCCCGGCGTTATCACGAACAGGCCGTCGGGCTTGCGCTGTTCGGAGGCGAGCTTGGCCAGAAACTTGTTCGGCGCCACCCCGGCGGAGGCGGTCAGCCCCAGTTCGGCGGCAATGGCGGCGCGGATCTCGGTCGCCATCAGGGTGGCGCTGCCGCCACAGTGGGGGCTGTCGGTGACATCGAGGTAGGCTTCATCGAGGGAGAGCGGCTCCACCAGCTCGGTGTAGCGCAGGAAAATGGCGCGCAGCTGGCGCGACACCTCCTTGTAGACGGCCATTCGGCCGGGGATGAGCACCAGCGGTGGGCAGAGCTTCATGGCCAGACCGCTCGGCATGGCGGAGCGCACCCCGAAGCGGCGCGCCACGTAGTTGCAGGTGGAGATGACACCGCGCCGGTCGGAGGAGCCACCGATGGCCAGCGGCACCTCCCGCAGGGCCGGGTTGTCCCGCATCTCCACCGCAGCGAAGAAGCAGTCCATGTCGATGTGAATGATCTTGCGCATAGCACTGTATATATAGACAGGAAACACGCCCATGCTACCCCAGCCCTGCTATTTCTGCCAGTCACGCGGGAATGGGAGGCATATAGACTCCTAAGGCACCGTCACTGTCGACTCAAGGAGGAGAAATGAAGGCAATCTGGCTGGGGCTCTGCCTGCTGCCGCTGCTCGGCATGGCCAAGGATCATCCGACCGCCGAATGCAGCTGGCTGTTCAAACGCATCGAGGTGCTGGAAAAGGCCATCAAGAAAGGGGACGAGCTGGGCACCAAAGAGGAGTTGGCACGCTGGAAGCTCGAGTTTCGCAAGAAGTCCTGCCAGCAATACGACTACTGAGGACCATAAAAAAGCGAGCCGACCCTTGATTCAACACATGGGTCGGCTCGCTTGCATCAGGCATCCTTGACCAGCTCAGAGTCAGATGATGCGGTTCTCGGTCAGCATCTTGCGACGGGCCTCTTCCTTGGCCATCTTCTTCTTGCGGTTGTCGCAAGGCTCGGGGCAATCACACTCCTTTTCGATCCCTATGGTGCCCAGGCCGCCACAGGAGCCGGAGATGGTCTTCTTCTGAAAGATGTAACCGATGGCCATGGCCACCACCACGGTCAGAAATACCCCGAAGGTAATCAGAAAAATCTGCATGTCATGACCCCTTACTTTTTCACTAAATAGGGTTTGAAGGCATCCGAGTAGGCTTCCTCGAAACCCTCGTCCGTCTTGGTGATGGTGAAGATGGCGATGCCCCGCTCCTTGGCGTAGGCCAGGCTCTTCTCGGGCCCCATCACCATGAACACGGTCGCCAGCCCGTCTGCGGTCATGCAGGACGGATGGATCACGGTCACCGACACCAGGCGATGCTGGATGGGCTTGCCCGTCACCGGATCTATGGTGTGGGAGAAGCGCTTGCCATCCATCTCGTAGTAGTTGCGATACTCGCCCGAGGTGGCCACGCCATTGGTCCCCGGCAGGATCACCTCCTGCACCGAGCCGGCGTTAGCGGTCGGCTTTTCGATGGCGACCCGCCAGGGGTGGCCCTTGCCGTTGACGCCGCTGATGCGCAGCTCACCGCCTATCTCCACCAGATAGTTGCGCGACCCCAGGGATTCCAGGTATTCGGCCACCTTGTCCACCCCAAAGCCCTTGGCGATGGCGGAGAGATCCACGTAGAGATCCGGGATGTCTTTTTGCAGGGTGTCCGCGTCGGCGGAGGTCAGGACGTGCAGGTTGCCGAGCCCAGTCTTCTGGCGAGTCTGATTGATCAGCTCATCGGACGGCACCTTGGTCGGCTTGGCGTCCGGCCCGAAGCCCCACAGATTGACCAGCGGGCCCACGGTCACGTCCAGCGCGCCGCGGCTCTCGCGGCCGATATGAATGGCCTCGGTCACCACCCGCGCGGTATCGCGGGAGACCACCACCGGGGTCGGTCCCTTGTGCTGGTTGAAACGCGACAGCTCGGAGTCCGGTCTGTAGGTCGACATCTGATCGTTGACCCGCTCCAGCAGCACATCGATCTCGGCCTGCAGCTTGGCTGCATCCGGGGCGACACCGTCCGCCACCTTGATGGAGTAGTAAGTCCCCATGGTACTGCCGGTGATGTGCGTCTCGGGATTGGTTTTAACCGCTTCCTGACCACACCCTGTCATGAAAAAAGCTAGCCCGAAGGCTAGCCAAGTCTTTACAACACTGTGCATGGATTAACCACCAAAGTCATCCAGGAGGATATTTTCGTCTTCAACACCGAGGTTTTTCAGCATGTTGATGACGGCAGCGTTCATGACGGGAGGTCCACACATGTAGAACTCGCAGTCTTCCGGCGCCTCGTGATCCTTGAGGTATTGCTCGTAGAGCACGTTGTGGATGAAGCCGGTGTAGCCATCCCAGTTGTCTTCCGGTTGCGGATCCGACAGGGCGACGTGCCATTGGAAGTTGTCGTTCTCGGCGGCCAGCATGTCGAAGTCTTCGACATAGAACATCTCGCGCTTGGAACGGGCACCATACCAGAAGCTCATCTTGCGCTTGGTCTTGAGCCGGCGCAGCTGATCGAAGATGTGGGAGCGCATCGGCGCCATGCCCGCACCACCGCCGATGAACACCATCTCGGCATCGGTGTCTTTCGCGAAGAACTCGCCGAAGGGACCGGAGATGGTCACCTTGTCACCCGCCTTCAGGTTGAAGATGTAGGAGGACATCTGACCGGGAGGCGCAGTCCAGTTGCTCGGCGGTGGGGTCGCGATCCGCACGTTCAGCATGATGATGCCGAACTCTTCCGGATAGTTGGCCATGGAGTAAGCACGAATGATCGGCTCGTCCACCTTGGACTCCAGTTCGAAGATCTTGAAGCGATCCCAATCCCCGCGATATTCCTCTGGAATATCGAAGTTCTTGTAGTGCACATGGTGTGCAGGCGCTTCGATCTGGATATAACCACCGGCGCGGAACGGCACGCTCTCGCCGTCCGGGATCTGCAGCTTGAGTTCCTTGATGAAGGTGGCCTTGTTGTCATTGGAGATGACGGTACAGTCCCACTTCTTCACCCCGAAGATCTCTTCTGGCAGCTCGATGTCCATGTCGCCACGGACGGTGACCTGGCAGGCCAGACGCTCGCCGTGACGGGCCTCGCCCTTGCTGATGTGATCGAGTTCGGTCGGCAGGATGTCGCCGCCGCCGGCCTTCACCCGCACTTTGCACTGACCACAGGAGCCACCGCCGCCACAGGCGGAGGAGACGAAGATACCGCTGCCGGCCAAGACGCCGAGCAGCTTGCCACCCGCCGGGCTGGTGACAGCCTTGGCCGGGTCGCCGTTGATGCTGATTGTCACGTCACCCGCGGTCACCAGCTTGGACTTGGCGAACAGAATGACTGCTACCAGGGCCAGCAGGATCACGGTGAACATGACCACACCCAGAATAATTTCCATCTATATTTCCTTTCCGATTACAGGGAAATACCAGAGAAGGACATGAAGCCCAGCGCCATCAGACCCGCGGTGATGAAGGTGATGCCAAGGCCACGCAGGCCTTCGGGGACATCGGAGTACTTCATCTTCTCGCGGATCCCCGCGAGCGCCACTATGGCCAGCATCCAACCGGCACCCGAGCCCACCCCATAGACCACAGACTCCACGAAGTTGTAGTCACGCTGCACCATGAAGGAGACGCCACCGAAGATGGCGCAGTTCACGGTGATGAGCGGCAGGAAGATGCCGAGCGCGTTGTAGAGCGCAGGGAAATACTTGTCCAGCGCCATCTCCAGGATCTGCACCAGGGCCGCGATCACCCCGATGAAGGTGATGAAGCTCAGGAAGCTCAGATCCAACCCTTCCACCAACGCGCCCTCTTTCAGGACGTAGTTGTAGATCAGGTTGTTGGCAGGGACGGCCACCGTCTGTACCACGACAACGGCAATCCCCAGACCGATGGAGGTCTTGACCTTCTTGGACACCGCCAGATAGGTACACATCCCCAGGAAGAAGGAGAGCGCCAGGTTTTCGATGAAAATCGAACGAATCAACAGACTCAGATAGTGTTCCATACCTTAATCCTTCGCCTCCACCTGCTTGGGATCATGGGTGCGCACGCCCCAGATGATCAGACCAATGATGAAGAACGCACTCGGCGGCAGCAGCAGCAGGCCGTTGGGCACATACCAGCCACCGTTGTTCACCAGCGGCAGCAGCTCGAAGCCGAACCAGGTACCGGAGCCCAGCAGTTCACGCACAGTGGCCACGGCCAGCAGCACGGCGCCATAGCCCAGACCGTTGCCGATGCCGTCCAGGAAGGAGGGCAGCGGGGCGCTCTTCATGGCATAGGCTTCGGCACGCCCCATCACGATACAGTTGGTGATGATGAGACCCACGAAGACCGACAGTTGCTTGGAGATGTCATAGGCATAAGCCTTGAGCACCTGGTCAACCACGATAACCAGGGACGCGATCACCGCCATCTGGGCGATGATCCGCACGCTGTTCGGGATCTGGTTGCGGATCAGGGAGATGAACAGGTTGGAGAAGGCGGTGACCGCGGTCACGGCCAGCGCCATCACGAATGCCGTCTTCATCTGGCTGGTAACGGCCAGCGCGGAACAGACACCCAGCACCTGCAAGGCGATGGGGTTGTTGCCGATCACTGGCGTCAACAGCAGCTTTTTCATTTCGCTCTTGTCAGCCATTGTTGAGTTCTCCTGCACGAATCTTGGCCAGGAAGGGACCGAAGCCCTTGGGGCCCATCCAGAAGTCGAAGGTGTGCTGCACGCCGTTACCGGTCAGGGTCGCGCCGGACAGGCCGTCGATCTCATGCTCGGAGCCCGCCGGAGCGTGGCCCTTGATCACCTTGATCGCAGGCATACCATCCTGATCGAACAGCTTCTTGCCGACCCACAGCTCACGCCACTCGGGCCGCTCGATGCCATCACCCAGACCCGGGGTTTCGCCGTGGTCATAGTAGGTGATGCCCTTGACGGTCTGGCCATCGGCCGCGACAGCCACGAAGGCATACATGGTAGACCACAGACCGCGGCCATAGACCGGCAGTATGATGTTGTCGACCTTGCCTTGCGCATCTTTGGCGAAGAACACCGGGATCAGCCTGGAGATCTGGCGCACACCGGCCTTGTCGTCGGCCGGAGCAAGACGAATGTTCTGGGCCGGATCTTTCGCTGCCTTGGCGGCGTCGAAGTTGTCGGCATCGCCATCCACGAACTCGCCGGTGGTCAAATCGACCAGGCGCGCCTCAATCTTGTCACCATACAGCTTGGCCAGATCTTGCTTGGCCACGGCAGTGACGTCGACACCGGCCACGGCCAGGATGTTGCTTTGCTTGTCCAGCGCCTTGTTTTCCTGCTGGGCCGGACGCAGCCCCACGGCGGCCACTGAGACCACGATGGAGCACACCAGACACAGACCGGTCACGACGGCGATGGTGCCGAAAGTAGAGTCTTTATTAAACGCCACGTGCGATCCTCCGCTTGATGTTCGCCTGCGCCACGAAATGGTCAAACAAGGGGGCAAACAGGTTGGCAAACAGAATGGCCAGCATCATGCCTTCCGGGAAGGCGGGGTTCACGACCCGGATCAGCACCACCATGACGCCGATGAGGGCGCCGTACCACCACTTGCCTTTATTGGTGAAGGCGGCGGAGACCGGATCGGTCGCCATGAACGCCATACCAAAGGCAAAGCCGCCCAGCACCAGATGCCAGTGCCACGGCATGTTGAACATGGGGTTGGTATCGGATCCGATGACGTTGAACAGCAGGGAGGTGGCCACCATGCCGATCATCACACCGGCGATGATGCGCCAGGAGGCGATCCGCATGTAGACGATCATGGCCGCACCGATGAGGATCATCAGGGTGGAGACTTCACCGATGGAGCCTGGCAGGTTGCCGAGGAAGGCATCCATCCAGCTGATGGCGTCGCCGGTAGCACCGTTGATCAGCGCCATCTGGCCGCCCTGGGCCCACTGGCTCAGCGCGGTCGCGCCGGAGAAGCCATCGACGGCTACCCAGACGGCGTCGCCGGAGATCTGACCGGGGTAGGCGAAGAACAGGAACGCACGACCCGCCAGGGCCGGGTTCAGGAAGTTCTTGCCGGTACCACCGAACACTTCCTTGGCCAGCACCACGCCGAAGGTGATGCCGAGCGCGGCTTGCCACAGGGGCAGCTCGGGCGGCACTATCAGGGCGAACAGGATGGAGGTCACGAAGAAGCCTTCGTTGATCTCGTGCTTGCGCACCATGGCGAACAGCACTTCCCAGAAACCGCCGACCAGGAACACGGTCAGGTAGATGGGCAGGAAGTGGGCCGCGCCGATCAGCATCTTGCTGCCGATGCCAGCCAGGGCCGGATCCAGCGAGGCGCCGAGCAGGGTGGCGATGGTATATTGCCAGGTATCGGCACCGGCCGCAGAGCCCAGGTGGGCAATGGCGGCGATGGACTGGTTGCCGACGTTGTACATGCCCCAGAACATGGCCGGGAACACGGCCAGCCACACCATGATCATCATGCGCTTCAGATCGATCGCATCACGGACGTGGGCGGCATTGCGGGTCACGGACCCGGGGGTATAAAACAGGGTGTACGCCGCCTCGAACAGGGCGTAGTACTTGGCGTACTTTCCACCCGGCTCGAAGTGATGTTCCATATTTTCAAGAAGTTGCTTGAAACTCATCGCTTAACCTTCCAGTTCTATCTTGGTCAGGCACTCTCGCAAGACGGGGCCGTACTCGGTCTTGCCTGGGCAGACGAAGGTACAGAGCGCCAGATCTTCCTCATCCAACTCCAGGCAGCCGAGCGCTTGGGCGCTGTCGGTGTCGCCGGAGACCAGATCCCGCAGCAGCAGGGTCGGCAGGATGTCGAGCGGCATCACGCGCTCATAGTTGCCGATAGGCACCATGGAGCGATCACTACCGTTGGTGGTGGTAGTGAAGTTGATGAGTTTGCCCTTCATCAAATGAGAGAGGGTGGTGCGGGTGATGGAGAATTTGTCAGCGCTCGGATTGACCCAGCCCAGGAACTCTTTCTCACGCCCTTCGCCCAGTACGCTCACCTGATTGTGGTAACGCCCCAGGTAGTTATGAACCCCTTCGGCCTTGGCACCACTCAGAATGGAACCGGAGATGACACGGTTTTCGTCTGCACGCAGCTCGTTGTTGGTCAGCTGGCTGATGCAGGCGCCCATGCGGGTGCGCAGCAGGCGTGGCTTGACCACGTTCGGACCGGCCAGGGAGATCACCTTGTCGGTAAAGATCTGGCCTGTGGTGAACAGCTTGCCGTAGGCGATGACATCCTGATAGTTGATGTACCACTGCACCTTCTTGGCGCCCACCGGATCCAGGAAGTGGATGTGGGTGCCCGGCAGACCGGCAGGGTGCGGGCCGACAAACACGGCTTCCTTGACCTGTGCCAGGGAGGCGTGCGGCAGGCTGGCTTCGCCCTTGCAGACATGGACGGTGCCATCGGTCAGGCGAGTCAGCACGGCCAGACCATCGAGGAAGGCCTGGGCCTGTTCCTTGATGATCAGATCGCTACTGGCGGCGAGCGGGTTGGTGTCCATGGCGGTGACGAAGATGGCGCGCGGGGCAGAACCCACGGCGGGCACCTTGCTGAATGGACGGGTACGCAGAGCGGTCCACTGACCTGACGCGACCAGGATATCCTGCACCTTGCTGCGCTCGAGCTGTGCCAGCTCGGCAGACGCAAAGTGTTCGAAGGTTACCTGCTCGTCGGAGCCATCGAGATCGATGACGACAGATTGCAGAACACGCTTGGCACCACGGTTGATCTCAGAAACTACACCTGTGGCAGGAGCCGTGAATTTAACGCCGGGGTTCTTCTTATCTTCGAAGAGCTCCTGACCTTTAATGACGCGATCACCTACTTTGACGAACATAGTAGGACGCATCCCCACGAACTCTTCGCCGAGTGTAGCAACACGGGTGATGGCCGGGCCATCGTAGATTACTTGCTCCGGAGCACCCAGCACGGGGATGTCCAGTCCTCTTTTAATTGTAATCATACTCACTTGCACTACCGTTAAGGGAAGACAGGTTGGCGCCGGGAACAGATCCCGACGAGTTGTTGAATGAGCCCGTCAAGGTCGCGACAAATTGTCGGGAAAACAAACAAATCAGCAACATACAGGTTCATTCAAAAGCGCTTGAGTTTACCACCTTCGGCAAGTTCGTCGCCACGCAAAATAGGGAAAACCCCCGCGCTATCACAAAATTAACCTCTAATGAATATTTGCGGCCCGCCGTTGCAACCCGTGGTTTTAAAGGATTTTTTACTTGAATACCTCAATGGAGGTACTTTAAGGAAGAGGAAACCATTGATTAGAAAAAATAATCCTCACCCAGGCCCGCCCTCTCCCACTTTCAGGCATCTGAAAATTGAAAATGTAGGTAATTTATTAACTGGTCGAGGATTAAGTAATTAAAAGGTAAAGGAGCTCAGGCGAAGGGGGATTTGCTGACGCAACTCGGCGTTTTGGGGGCCTGTTCTCGTTGTTGCCATTCAGCGTCGGTATAGGTATGCAGTGCTAATGCATGGATTGCACCAGCCAATTCCTCGGCCAGCACGGCATTGACCTGACGATGACGCCCCAGCAGACGCTGGCCCTCGAATGCCTTGCTCACCACGATCACCTTGAAGTGACTCTCGGAGCCCGGCTCCACCCTGTGCATATAGCTCTCGTTGATCACCTCCAGGTGGCTGGGGGACAAGGCGGCGGCCAGCTTGGCCTCGATCTGTTGTTGCATGCTCACGGTAAAGACTCCCTCGATGGATGTGTGGCCATTGTAGCCAGGGTTGCGCGCCGGATACATCAACCCGTGGGAATTGGGCGCTTTCAGGGGCGCACCGGACTGGTGAAATTCTTTGCCGCCGCTAGAATAGCGCCACTTTATCTGCCTGCCGGGCAATCCCCGGCGGACACCTCTCTTTGCAACAGGTTGGACTCTCTCTTATGCAAACCCTGCTCGACACAGCCCATTGTCGTCTGACCCTCTATCGTTACCCGCGGCAGAGCCAGGATCCCCTGCAGGCCTGGGATGCGGCGGACGAGTATCTGATCAACGAGCTCGCCGAGTCGCCCCTCGAGCAGGACGGCCCCGTCATCATCATGAACGATGCCTTCGGTGCCCTGGCCGCCTACCTGCACGCTCATGCGCCTGTCTGTGTGACCGATTCCTATATCAGCGAGCGGGCGACCCTGGCCAATCTGGTGGAAAACGAGCTGGATCCCGGACAAGTCCGGTTGCAGGATGCCCTGGCCCCTTTGCCCCAGGCCCCCGCGCTGGTGGTGATCAAGGTCTCCAAATATCAGGCGTTGCTGGAGCAACAGCTGCTGGCGCTGCGCCAGGTGGTGACACCGGCGACCCGCATCCTGGCGGCGGGCAAGGCAAAAGACATCCATAGCTCGACCCTCAAGCTGTTTGAAAAGTACCTGGGAGCGACCAGAACCTCCCTCGCCTGGAAGAAGGCGCGCCTCATTCATTGCACCATTGACGACGCGGCCGAGCACCCGGCGCCGGACAATCCCTTCCCGACCGTCTGGCCGCTGGAGGGCACCGACATGCTCATCCACAACCACGCCAACGTGTTTTCGCGCACCAGCCTGGATATAGGTGCCCGCTTCATGCTGGATAATTTGCCCATCCATAGCGCACGCAGGGTGATCGATCTGGGCTGCGGCAACGGTGTGCTTGGGCTGGCCTTGCTGGCACGGGACAGCGAGGTGGAGGTGACCTTCATCGATGAGTCCTATATGGCGGTCGCTTCGGCGCGGCTGAACGTCGAGCACAATCTGCCAGACGCCCTTCCCCGTGCCCACTTCATGGTCAACAACTGTCTCGACGAGGTGGCGGTGGGAGCAGCGGACAGGATCCTCTGTAACCCTCCCTTCCATCAGTTGCAGGCGATCACCGATCACATCGCCTGGCAGATGTTCACCGATGCGCACCGGGTGTTGCCTCAGGGGGGGGAACTCTGGATAGTAGGCAACCGTCATCTGGACTATCACAACAAACTCAAGCGCTTGTTTGCCAATGCACAAGTCGTTGCGTCGAACAGCAAATTCGTTATTTTGAAAGCCATCAAACGCTAAAGGAAAACCATGATGAAAAAGTCACTCTTGCTGCTGGCCGCCCTGATGCTGGGTGGTTGTGCCACTCACTGGCCGGAGACCGCCATGCTCAATCCGCAGGTCATCCCCTCCAACCAGCAGTACTACTCCGGTAACAGGATCACCATGGAAGGGGTGGACAAGCGTGAAGCCGCCTATGTCTTCTCCATCAAGAAGAAAGAGAAGGCCGCCGTGCTGGTCAACAGCGAGCAGCCCCTCAACAACCTGCTGGCCGAGAAGCTGGCGGAAGGCCTGCGCAGCCAGGGGCTGGAAGTGGGCAACAGCGGTACGACCAACCTGACCCTGGCCGTCTCCACCGCCGCCGTCACCGTGGAGGAAAAAACCTTCACCTACGTCACCAAGTCCAAGGTCAGCCTGCAGGTGATCGCCGACTTCCAGGGCAACAAGCTGACCAAGCAGTTCAACATGTCGTCCAGCAAGGAAGAACCGGGTGAGCCGAGCATGGCCGATCTGGAATCCACCCTGAACCAGCAGCTTGGCAGTTTATTGCAGCAGATCATGGCTGACGAGGCGCTGCGTGGTTATCTCAAGGGCCAGCCGAGCTGAGCGAGGATATATAGATGAAGAAACTCTGGTTACTGGCCATGCTGATCGCCCCACTGGCCTTCGCCGGCCCCAAGGTCAGGATGGAGACCAACCACGGCAATATCGTGATCGAGCTGGCTCCCAAGCAGGCGCCGCAGACGGTGAAGAACTTCCTGCGCTACGTGGGCGATGGCAGCTATGACGGCAGCCTGTTCCATCGCGTGATCCAGAACTTCGTGGTGCAAGGGGGTGGCTACAACCAACAATTCCAGCCGCTGCCGACCTTCGAACCCGTGGTGAACGAGTCCAAGGGCGGCCTGCCCAACAAGCGCGGTAGCATCGCCATGGCGCGCACCCAGGCGGTCGACAGCGCCACCCGTCAGTTCTACTTCAACCTGGTGGACAACGACAATCTCAACGCCAATGCCGGCGCCGGTTATACCGTGTTCGGACAGGTGGTGCAGGGCATGGAGGTGCTGGACAAACTGGCGCAGGTGCAGACGGGTTACAGCTCGATCCTGCGCGCCAACGACGTGCCGACCAGCCCCATCATCCTGAAGAAAGTGGTGCTGCTGGCAGACAAATAACGCGGACCGGATCACATTCCGCCGCATCCCTGCCAAGATCGCCGGCGCCCCTTTCTATACTCTGGCCTTGCCCCATTTCCGGAGCATGATCCAGAGGAGAAACAAGGAGGCGCCGGTGATCTATCGCGACTACATAACCCAACACGCCATCCCGCTGGCCCGGGCGGTTCGCCACTTTCTGGCGCGGGAAATGCCCTATCGACAGCTGGAAGATCTGAGCTGGCAGCTCCTCTCCCACTGGCAAACCCTGCCTCATATCCCCGACAAGCAACCGGCCAGCACACAGGAGGCCGTCTTCTGGCACCTGCTGCACAGTCTGCATCAATGGGACGAGCAACAGCTCATCACCGACAGCTGGCTGCGCTTGCAACTGCTGGCCTGCGCCAACTTCCTCACGGCGGAAGGCCCCTGCCCACCTCATTGCCTCGGCTCACGCCCCTGAAATCCTGATGGCCGCACTCGGCTTGCCTTGGCTATCCCCCGCGAACCTGACAAAATGACCCCCTTTTCCCAGAGGAGTCAGGCATTTGAACACTCTCCGCCCGCCAAGCCGCCTTACCAGTTGGCGAGATGCCCTCGCCGTCTATCTGGAGGGGCGAGTGCTCACCCTGTTCGCCATGGGCTTCTCCTCCGGTCTGCCGCTGCTGCTGGTGTTCGGCACCCTCTCGTTCTGGCTGCGTGAGGCCGATGTCAGCCTGACCGACATCGGTTACATGAGCTGGGTGGCGCTGGCCTACGGCTTTAAATGGATATGGTCGCCGCTGGTCGACAGGCTGCCCCTGCCCCTGCTCTCCCGCTTGCTGGGGCGCCGCCGCAGCTGGATGCTGCTCTCCCAGTTGCTGGTCGCCCTCTCCCTGGTGGGCATGGCCTACTGCGATCCCAAGACCCAGCTCGCCCAGCTCGCCCTGTTTGCCCTGCTGGTGGCCTTTGCCTCGGCGACCCAGGACATCGTCATCGATGCCTATCGCATCGAGTCGGCGCCGGAGCGGCTGCAGGCGGCCATGGCGGCCTCCTACATGACGGGTTACCGGCTGGCGATGATCATGGCGGGGGCCGGTGCGCTGGCGCTGGCGGCTTGGCTTGGCAGCAACAGCGGTTATGACTATCGCGGCTGGCAGCTCACCTATCTGCTGATGGCGGGATTGATGTCCCTCGGCGTCATCACGACGCTGTGCTGCCACGAGCCGGACATCGACATCAGCCGGCAAAATGTACAACAGGCGGAGCGCAAGGCGCTGCTGCTCGGCCAGGGCTGGCCCACGCCGCTGGCGGGGCTGGGAGCCTGGGTCTATGAGGCGATCTGGTGTCCCTTTGCCGACTTCTTCCGCCGCCATGGCGGCTCTGCCCTGCTGATCCTCGGACTCATCGCCTGCTATCGCATCTCGGATGTGGTGATGGGGGTGATGTCCAACAGCTTCTACGTGGATTTGCAGTTCAGCAAGACGGAAGTGGCCACCATCACCAAGGTGTATGGCGTCATCATGACGCTGGTGGGGGCTGCGCTCGGGGGCGTGCTGGTGATGCGCTTTGGCACCCTGCGCATCCTGTTTCTCGGCGCAGTGCTCACCGCCAGCACCAACTTACTGTTTGCCCTGCTCAACCAGGTTGGCCACGATCTGGAACTGCTGACCCTGATCATCTCGCTGGACAACCTCAGCGCGGGGATCGCCACTGCGGCCTTCGTGACCTACCTGTCGAGCCTGACCAACGTCGCCTTCTCGGCCACCCAGTACGCGCTGTTCAGCTCCATCATGCTGCTGCTGCCCAAATTGCTTGCGGGTTTTTCCGGTCATTTCGTCGAGCAGTTTGGCTACAGCAGCTTCTTCATCGGCACCAGCCTGCTCGGCATTCCGGTGATGGTGCTGATCATCATGGTTGCCAAACGGCACAAGCATTTGTTACCACAAGCGAACAAATAGCAAGCGTTTGCGCCATTTAGGGGGTGATTGGACTCACAGATCCTGAGAAAGTTCCCTGGCTCTTGTTTATCCGTTGAAATTAATTGGCTAGAATCCCTCCCGCTCCTTGTGGGCAGGCTACGGAAAACCTCAACTAAACACACAAGAGACCAATAAAATGGCCAAATTTACCAAGACTCTGATCGCTGCCGGTCTGCTGGCTGCCGCCGCTACTCCGGCCTTCGCTGCCGACTACAGCGGTGACATCCATAAAAACGACTACAAGTGGATGCAGTTCAACCTCATGCACACCATCGATCAGATGCCCTACAGTGGTTCTGGTTACGACGATACCTACTTCGAAATGGAGTTTGGTGGTCGTTCAGGTATGTTTGACCTTTATGGCTATGTTGATGTTTTTGATATTTTCAACACCAGTAAGAGCGATAAGCATGATGGTCAAAATATCTTCATGAAGTTCGCTCCACGCCTGTCTCTGGACGCACTGACGGGTAAAGATCTTTCCTTTGGCCCGGTACAAGAACTCTACATTGCAAGCCTCAGCAACGTTAGTGATGACCAATTCGATACCATGATTGGTCTGGGCTCAGATGTGATGGTACCTTGGTTTGGCAAGGTAGGCATGAACCTGTATGCTCGTCATTCTCTGCAGAATAATTTCTTCAAGGAAGAAGAAGGTCATTGGAACGGCTATCAATTCTCCATGAACTGGTTCAAACCCTTCTATACCTTCTCCAACGGTAGTTTCATCGCCTATCAAGGTTATTTGGATCACCTGTTTGGCGCTGATACTTATGATGTAGCTTCCCAGTCGACTGACGGTACCGCCATGTTTAACGGCCTGTACTGGCACTCCGACCGCTACGCCGTCGGTTACGGCCTGAAATACTTCAATGACGTTTATGGCATTCAAAACTCCGATGGCTTCAAATCCACTGGTTTCGGCCACTACTTCTCCGTGACCTACAAGTTCTAATCGAACTCGTATCGCGGACACAAAAAACCGGAGCAGCTGCTCCGGTTTTTTTATGGCTCGGTCTGAGACAAGGGGGAAGGGATTTGCCCTTCCCCCTCGCCATCAATCGCGGAAATTCTGGAACTGCATCGGCTGACCCAGCTCGGCCCCGCGCACCAGCGCCATGGCCTCCTGCAGATCGTCACGCTTCTTGCCGGTGACGCGCACTTCGTCGCCCTGGATGGCAACCTGCACCTTGATCTTGGAATCCTTGATCAGCTTCACCAGCTTCTTGGCGATCTCTTTCTCGATCCCCTGCTTGAATTTGACGTTCAGATGGAAGCGCTTGCCGGAGTGGACGCTGTCCCCCACTTCCATGGAACTGTTCTCGATGTTGCGCTTGAGCAGGGCCCCGCGCAGGATCTCGACCATCTGCTTGAGCTGGAAATCGGCGTCGGCCTCCAGCTTGACCTCTTCCTTGCTCATCTCGAAGCTGGCTTCGACACCACGAAAATCGAAACGGGTCGCCAGTTCACGATTGGCGTTATCGACGGCGTTCAACACCTCGTTCATTTTGACTTCAGAGACAATATCGAATGACGGCATAACCGGGCTCCTCATGCTGTACTTTAGGTTGTGCTTATAGGTGGGCAAATCTACCAGAAAACGGGCAAATTTGCTGATTTCGATGGGGTTGCTCTGCTAGAATCCCCTGCGCACAGGAATGGCGAGACCCGATAGTGTCCGCCAAGCGACATCTCACTTATCCCAGGTAGCCGGTTGATCGGATTGCAACCCCTACCCTGATCGAGTCTCTCCATGCCAAGCGGATCACGCGACAACAACCTTGAAAAAAGCCGACACCCCTCTTCTCCTCAATGGACATTACTGGGCTGTGGTGCCCTGGGTGGCGTGTTCGCTTCCCTGCTGACCCTGAGCGATCAACCGACTCGCGTCCTGCTGCGCGACCGGCACCGCGCCACCCTGCATCCCGGTATCGACTTCACCTCTCTCGAGGGCTACACCCAGTTGCTCGCCATCGAGCGGGGCTTCGTCAGTCAGCCCGGCAAGATCAAGCGGTTGCTGGTGATGACCAAGGCCAACCAGGTCGTTCCCGCCCTGACGCCGCTGGTGGGTATCCTGGCAACAGACACTCCCATAGTGCTGCTGCACAACGGCATGGGCATCGCCGAGCAGGTGGTGCAGCTGTTCCCCCATAACCCGGTGATCGCTGGCGTCACCAGCCACGGTGCCATGCAAGGGGGCCACTTCGTGTTCCGTCACACCGGCAAGGGCGAAACCTGGCTAGGCCCTGTCAATGACGCGGCCAAGGCTCACGCCTATCTGGCAGAGGATCTCGCAAGCGCCCTCGGCCAAGCCGGCTGGGATGAGCAGATCCTGACCCGCCAATGGCAGAAGCTCGCCATCAATTGCGCCATCAATCCGCTGACGGCACTCTATAAACTCAAGAATGGCGACTTGGCCGGCCCCCGCTTCGCCGATGTCCTGCAGCAAGTCTGTGTGGAAGTCGCGGATGTGATGCAGGCCGAGGGCCAAGCCACCAGCAGCGATGAGCTGCTGCGCCGGGTGATGATGGTGGTGGAGCTCACCGCCGACAATTACTCTTCCATGTATCAGGACATGGATCTGGGTCGAGAGACCGAGATCGAGGCCATCACCGGTTTCCTGCTGGCACGCGCCGCCAAGCACGGCATCGCGGTGCCGGTCAATCAGGGGCTCTATCAGGCCATCAAAGAGAAGAGTTAAGCCTGGGGGGTGGGCGTGGATGAGGTCATCACCACCGTTTGCCCCATCCGGCCAAATGACTCCATCGCGGGGTCGAACAATCGGAGCCAGTATCAGAAGTTAGCGATTGAAAGAGGCTCGAATGCGAACCTTGGCAAGCCCACATAGCGAGGAGTACAGAATGAGCGTTTTGGTATTGGTTGCCCCGGGCTCGGAAGAGATCGAGACAGTTGCCATCGTCGACACCCTGGTACGGGCTTCCATCGAAGTGGTGCTCGCCTCCTGCTGCCCCGCGGGACAGCGCCAGATCCGCGCCTCCCGCGGGGTGCAGCTGGTGACCGACTGCCACATCGACGAGCTGACCAGCCGTGACTTCGAGGCCATCGTCGTGCCGGGCGGCCTGCCCGGCAGCGAGGCGATCCGCGATACCCCCCTCGCCATCGACCTGCTCAAGGAGCAGGCTCTGCTGTGCCGCTGGCGCGCCGCCCTCTGCGCCGCCCCCGTGGTAGTGCTGCAGCACCATCATCTGCTGGGAGATGCCCGGGTCACCTGCCACCCGGGCTTTCAGGCCCAACTCCCCCCCGCTCAGCTGAGCACGGAGCGGGTGGTGCGAGACGAAGCCAATCGCCTTATCACCAGCCAGGGCCCCGGCAGCGCCATCGAATTCGCCCTCGAAATTGTGCGGGCGCTTCGCGGCGACCAAGCCGCCCTCGCCGTCGCCGGCCCCATGGTAATGCCATAAAACGAAGTTTTTGGATACTGCTGGCTAGTTGACTGGTTCTATATCTGTTTTGGGCTGCTTGGCGCGGTAGGCATCCATGATGGGAGCCCAATCCATGCCGAGCGATACAGGATATTGCTTGAATAGCTCGCCATATTTTTTGTCAAAATCATCCATGCCATATTGGCGAGCTACCGAGACTTTTTTATCATACCAGTCGTCGGTCACTTCTTCGGCAATACCTCGAGTGAGCAGTAAATCAGGGCTAACCCTAAAACCCTGCAGAAGTACCTCAAAGTAACCTCCGGGAGCTAACCCAAAATAGAGCCAATGGCGACGCTCAAGCTTGCCATCGACCATGAACTTTTGCCGTATCCATTTCTCCAGATCAGCGGGCAAATCGACTTTGATACGGTAGCGCTTACGATCATGAAACGAGACAATCTCAACCACGGCTTTATCAGGTACAGATACTCCATCTGTAGGGAGACCCCCACCACCAGCCCAGTAATAACGTTGCCCCTTAATACGATCAGCTAACAGGCCCCCCCCACCGCCACCAGCCAAGCGGTCAGCATAAATTTGCTTTCCACCACGATAAAACTCTGTCTTGGTATTTTTGGTGCTATCGATATTACTACCCGTGCCATAAATCCAATAGATTGGCTCTACCGCAGCAACTGTCAGCGACCAAAAAAAGCAGCCTAGGATCAACAATCGTTTTGGCATCATTACCCCTTGTTCCCTATCAGCGTCCGTCTCTCCTTGCTGATACTTGATTCGGATTTATTGATATCAGCAGGATTAGCAATACCCTGGTTACTAGCGCTATGATGCAAATAATCACGGCGCAAGGCACGGTATATATTTGAGGATAAATTATGGGCTAAATCATCTGCTACCGCTTGTTTTATGGCTGATTGTGCCCAAAGCTGGTCCAGAGCTTTCAAGTCAACTGCTGGCCGTTTTGGTGAGAGTGATTCAAGTTGTAATGCCCTATCGTCAGGTTTCCATTCATTAAATGGGACCCCCACAGCACGCCCTGCCTCCACCATCATATGTAGTGGGATACGGGAATATTCCCCCTCCACAACCCTATTCATTAACACTTCAACATAGACTGATTTCTTGCCTGGACCAGAACTGTTTTTCCCCTCCGGGCGACGAAAAGAATAAGGTTTCAGACTAATAAATCCCAAAGGTGGTACTGCACCACGAGATAATTTTTGATGAATTTCTTCCACCCACCCCTTAGCTTTTTTTTCTTCGGCATAAGCTTTGGCTTTAATATATGCACTGCTCATAGTGTCTGGGATATCGACGCTTTCCACGCTCATGAAACGTTCTAGTTCGATACACTCAATCAGAGCGGGATCGCTATTGGGATTACCTAGGCTCCATCGGCTATAGTAACCTCCCCCTATATCGGAGTGAGCCCCCGGTAGTGCCATCTCGGTAAAATTAGCCGGAATATTACTACCCGTTACATCTGTGATACGGTATAATGGAAAATGCTTTCGCACCTCATCCTGCGCCGTCAAGTGTACCACTCGTTGCGCACAATCAGCCTTAAGATTGACGTTGACCCTGGAGTTATAAGAGGAAACGACGGTATCGAACAATCCAACAAAGGTAAAGCGTACATCGTTCCGACTAGCCCAATCAAAACCAGCCTTTAACCGAATAGAGGGGGTGTTAGCTACAGCCTTAGCCAGAGGGTGAATGGCCTTCTGGTCGAGTGTATTAACAAAGTGGCGAGCTGCTGCTGCACCACGACTAAAACCAAACACATCAAACTCAATACGACCAATATTGTCGATCTCGGGCAACACCCGTCCCAGATCAAGCTGGATACTTTCGATAATCTTGATTTCGCAAGCTAATGTCACTTTTCCAATGATGGAGGTATCTTCCCCACCGAAGTCGAGATCCAGTCCTTGGGTCAGGGTATCGTCCGAACGATATTCAGGACCATTGTCTCCCGCAATTGGATCTCGAGTCCCAATACCACTGATATAGCTGTGAGCGACCAGAGCTCCAGCCGTTATGTCATATTGCTCAAATAGCTTACCCACATTGGTCACATCATTGGCCGAACTCCCTTCGACCGGGCTTTGGCCCATTTGGCAAGCACGCAGTTCCTTTTCCCGCTGGTGTGGATCAGAGCAAGTCTCCAGTAACCACTGCTCTACCTTTTGCAACCCGGCCTGAGCATTACGAGTATTGTTGCCGGTACCATCGAAGAATACCCCGATCCGCAGAGTATTGATTTGATAGCCTTTCACTTCAATTACATAGGAGTGCTTGGTAAAGAAGCGTGCATTGCCTGCCTTGCCCTTCTGGTGAGCCTCCGGCAGCGGGGTTGAAGGTTCACTCTCGCAGAGGTCCCCTGTGGTGACCCTGATATGCTCCCGTTTGGAATTCTCATATCCAGATAGCTTGTCGGTATAGGCAGGGACTTCGCTCAATTCTCCTTCTTTGAGCCTTTCTCGAGATTGCGCCGCCTTGAGCCAGGGTTGGGTCTCTATTTTCACGTCCACGGGACCCACCGCAAAACCGCGCACCAAGGTAGGTCCGTCTTTCAGTGTGACTGTCTCTGACTTGCCTGTCTCGTCAGTCAAGATGGCCTTGAGCCCCTTGAACGACTGATTGTGTTCATCACGAACATCGATCTCTATCCAGTTCTCGTAACGCTCACAAGGGATGCAATGGGGATCTGCCGCCATCAAGAAACTCCTGTCTTCGCTTGATACTTGTGCAGCCAGTTGGCCACCTGAGACATCTCATCATCGGTCAACATCAAGGGAGCCCGTATGCTGTCAAGGGGCAGACCCACCTGCAAGGTCAAGGCGCCAGCCACCACACCGTCAAGCACATCCTCTTTCAGGCATGCCAGGTTAGCTGCGTTGAGCACAGGCAGGATAGCGTCTTTCGGGTCTGGATGAAGTTCCATCATACCTGTCATGGTCTGCCAGAAACGCCGGCGCAAGATATAGGCATGACGATTTTCGTCGTAGAGCGCGGCCAGATGATGTGCCCGGATATGGAGCCAGGGGATCTGCGATGCTGGCTGGAACTTGGCATCCGGTGTACGCATGAAGGCCTCCCCATGGATCCACAAACCAGTACAAGGCCCCAGCACACTGTCGAGCTCATCGGGTGTCATGGCGTTGAGCATTGGCTGCAAAATACAGGGATCCGAGAAGCGAAACCAGACCGCCTCCCCCTCACGGATCGCCTCAATCAGGCTCTGCCAATGACGCTGCACAATCTCGATGGGCTGATCGCAAATCAGGCCAAAACCCGTTGGGGAAGGATGAGTTGCAACAAATGCCGCAGAAGGATCAGGCAGCAACCAGGGGCCAGATTCAAGTTGATCTTCAAACGGTGTACCGGCAAACAACGGGATGGCATTTTCCCCGTCAGAAGAATAGAAATCAGCCACGGCAGACGGAGCCAGCGCCCCATCCATGACAACATATCGCTTGCCAGACAGCCCACTTTTGAACCATTCGGATAGCGTCATAAGACGGTGACCTCAATCAGCCGCTTGATCCTGCCCCTGTTGTCCGAAGCATTGTCTGAGGTCGGAATTGTGCTGAGCAAGGCATCAAACTCCTCACTCGAGGAGGTAACCACACGATCGACTCTGAGGCGGGTCTTGGTTGGGAAGAGCATTTCCGCCTCTCCCTTGAAATGAGCAGCCTCGCCCAACAGGCGGCCACTATGGCCAGCAGGCAAACTGATCCTCAACAGGCTGTCATTGACCCAAGCCTTATCCGGTGAGGTACTCATAAATCCAGCCTCAGTGATCACCTTGCCTACTCTCGTGAACTCCTCCTTCAAGGCTGCGAGTTCCGGTTTGTCCAGTGCTAACCCCCGGTACACGAATTGCAGTTCGGGTGATGGAGGTTGCTTTGCAAGACCGGTTTCCACATCCGTTACATAGGCCTGCATACCCTGATTAAACTCGGCCTCGGATGTCGGCTCGTGATTCAGATAACTGCGACTAAGCAGGGTATCGACAGCCTCCTGCCGCTTGTAGGGACGTCCACGCAGATAGCTGTTAAGCAGGGTGTAACCCTGCGCCGAGTAATACCGGAGAGCTTCATCTGACTTGGAAATCTCTACCGTCGCCCATTTCTTGGCAGGCTTAGCACCAGCCCCTTTGGAAACCACAGGTGGAGGCGGTGGTGGAATCGATGGTCCCCCAGCAGGCGCGGGAGGCGCGGGAGGCGCCGATGGTGGTGGAGGCTTGGGGGTCGATGCCAGTGGGCAAGGCTTGGCCAGCGGCGCCATGGACTCCATGCTTTTTTGAATGGTTGGAGCAGGCAAAGTTGCCGGTGGCGGCGCCACCACTTCCACCTCGCCGGGCTGGACTGGCATCTGCCCAGCCCAGCCGGAGCCTACCCCCGGGCTGCCGCCGGAGTTCATCTTGATGGATCCACCGCTGAGGGTGACGCCGCTCGGGTCTATCTTGACAAAGCTCCCCCCCACTTTCAGGGTCAGCTCTGAGCCCGCTTCCATCACTATCTTCATGCCCGCCTTGTGATGCACTTCGCTGCCCGCCTCCACCAGCAGGGATTGCCCCAGTTTCTGGTGCATGGACGCATCCACGGTGAGCGAATAGTCACCCTTGATGTGATCCCGCTTCTCACCATTCACCGTGAGATGGTCATTGGCCTTGATGCGGGTCACCCGCTCATTGTCGATGTCCCTGTGCTCGTCGTGCTTGATGTGCCAGGCCGTATCCTTCTCGATGAGCAGGTTCAGGTCTTTCTGACCGTGGATATAGATCTCTTCCTTGCCCGCCTGATCTTCGAATCTCAGCTCGTTGAAGCCTTCCCCCTGATGGGTTTCGGTGCGCAGTACTGTGCGAGTCTTGTTGGCCGGCAACTCATAGGGGGGGCGGTTGGTGGCGTGATAGGTACGGCCCGTGATAATCGGCTGGTCCGGGTCCCCTTCTAGGAAGGAGACAATCACTTCGTGGCCGATGCGTGGAATAGTCATCATGCCGTACTGACCGCCGGCCCATCCCTGGGAGACACGCACCCAACAGGAACTCTGGTCGTTGCTCGAGCCGTAGCGGTCCCAGGGGAATTGCAGCTTCACCCGGCCGTGCTCGTCGCAGTAGATCTCTTCCCCTTCCGGGCCCACCACGATGGCGATCTGCGGGCCGTCCACCATGGGCTTGTGGGGCGCCTGTGGGCTGCCGATGCGTGCGCGCCAGGTGGTACTCCCCTTCACCACTCCGAATTCGTTGTGGTAGACAGTCGGGCCGCTGCCCCCCTCCTCTTCCAGCGCCTGGGGCTGCGAGCCGGTGTGACTGATGCGCACGACTTGCCAGTCGGCGTTGAGCGCCCCGTTCGGGTGTTCGGTGAGGGAAAACGTCTGACCCGGTAGCAGCGCCGCACAGTTGGATTTGCCCTGGCCGGTGACGGCGTCATTGCGCAGGGCATCGAGCCTGTGCTGGGCAAAGGCTTTGCCGCTCGGGTCCAGCTTGTAGCGGCCCGGATAGTCGAAGTGCTGATAGGTATCGCGCTGATGGGACAGCTCGGCGCCAAGCTTCTTGTGGGAGAGGCCATAGGCCGGGGTCTTGAAGCTGTAGTCCTTGAGCTCCACATCGCTCGGGCGCACTGCCTCCCGGTAGTGGAACTGGCGCACATAAGCGCCCTGCTCCAAGGAGCGGTTGCCGAGATTGAAGAAGAGCTCGGGGCCGGCAGTCAGCGCTGCGGCATCGTCGGCAAACACCAGCCGGTGTTTGCCCTGCTCGAACTCGTGGAAGTAGAAGAGCCCCTCTTCCGCGGCGAGGCGGTTCAGGAACGCGAGGTCCGTCTCCCGGTACTGGACGCAGTACTCCCGCTTAGCGTGCTCGTTCTTGAGCGCAAAGGCGTAGTCGGTGATGCCATGCTCTTGCAAAAGAATACTGAGGATTTCGTCCGGCTTCTGGGCCTGGAAGATGCGCGAATTCTGACGAAGGGAGAGCCGCCACAGGGCCGGTTGCACCAACAGCTGGTAGCGGGTGCGGCGAAAGCCACTGTCCCCCTGGGCAAAGTCGCTCACCACACCGCAGACCCGCCGCTGCAGCTCACCGTTGTACCACACCATCAGCTCGCAGGGTTGGTCCAGCACGGCGCCAAAGTCGACGTCCGACTGGGGGCTGGCGAGTTCCAGCCTCAGCTGGAAGGGGCCGTTTAACGCATCTTCCAGCGCGAACTCGGCCACCACGAAGGTGCTCTCGGGCAAGGCCCCCACCTTGACGGTGAATTGTAATCCTGTGCTGTCTGCCATCAGTGGCTCCTTATCCTGCCTGCCCGCTGCCCAAGCCGAATGCCATGGTGGGACAGATCACGACTGGCCTCTGTTGTGCTTTGCCATCCGGCCCGCCCGACCAGATGGCAAAACACAAAAGCTCCAACCGGCCAGGACAGGCAGGTTGGAGAAAGCTTGCACAGGCCTGACTTGGCAGTCAGGCCCAGAAATGCACTACAAGGAATAGCTCGATAACACCGAGGATTAAGCCTCGATGGGCGCGCGCCAGTCATCGGCACCGGAAGTGCCGGCAACGGTGTGCTCCCAGTCGATCTTGCGGTAGGCCAGGGAGACCTGGATCAGCTGGGTGAAGTCGGACTTTGCCGGATCCTGGCAGTGCGGCATCTGGCAGTCGATGTCGACTATGGTGGCGTCGGTCAGCACGGTCGAGAAGAAGTGTTCCTGCTTGCCCTCGACCGAGGTGCGGTACCACTTCAGGGTCACTGTCGGCAGCATCTCGCCGGAAGCCAGGGAGTTGTACATCAGCGGTACGGCTTTGTTCAGCGCGACGGTGAACTTGAACGGCTTGTGGACACGCTGGCCGGCAGGTTGGCCGGATTGCGGATCAGTCGGCACTGTGACGACGTGTTGGAATTCCTGAACCAGCATCTCGTCTTCATGGCCCTGCACGAAGATGTTGCCGACGGAGTCAGAGGTGAAGGCACCGGCGGTGATGTTGCCCTGAGTTTTACCTTCGATGCTGATATAACATGGAGTTGGCATGGGTATGCTCCTGATGGGTTGAACGGTAATGACACTCGACCGAAACCCTTAGCAGTGACCATGCCACTCATTTTTATTGATATATTTCAATGTGTTACTAGCAAACCCTGCGCAATCATCAGCATGAATGGCGCAACAAGTTGTGTCTCACCCTCTTTTAAACCACCAATGATTGCCCAGGCGGCATAAAACTCTGAATTGCGCGCCATTTTTTGCTCCATAAAGACGAGATCACTACTTCTCATCCACATTGACCAGAGACGCCAGCTCGACATTCAATCTGACGACCCCCTGCTTGAGGGCCCAGGAGATGGCCTGGCACTTGCTGCTCGCCCCCAGCTTGGTGACCACGTTGTTCAGATGAAACGTCACAGTACGCGGGGTGATCCCCAGGATCTGGGCGATGTCACTCACCTGTTTGCCCTCCGCCGCCCAGCGGCACACTTCCAGCTCGCGCAGGCTCAAGGCATCGTGGGGCGACAGACCCACCAGGCATACCCGGGCAACGGCCTCGAAGATATGCATGGATAACCAGGTGAGAGAAGGGGTAACGGCCAGCCACTGCTGACTGCTGCGAGGTTCGCGGCTGATCAGGGAGAGCAGGCCTACATGGCCATTGGCACCGTGCCAGGGGAAGGTGATGCCATCGCGCAGCCCTGCCTCCTGGGCCAGCGTCATGACCGCCAGACTCTGCTCATCGCAGGCTCCCTCGCTCATGAGGTCCGCCCACAGGATAGGGGTACTCTGCACCATGCCACGCAGCACCACGGGATCGATGGCCAGGAAATTGGCCCGGGTATAGGCATCCACCCAGGCCTGCGGGCAGCCGTTGAAGATGATGACATCCGGCCGTTGTATGGTATTCGGGAAAATCAGCGCCAGACGAAAATGATCGAACCCCATTTGCACCGTCAGCTTGCGCAGCAAGGCCACTATGGTGCCTTCATCGCCGGCTCGGTCGAACTGGGAGATGAGGTCTAATGCGTCAGTTGTATCCATGTCACGATGTCGCTTGGAAAGGGTAGCTCTATTGTTCAACAGAAAACCCAATGGGCGCTGAATCGCATGTTAACAGGTTGAAACAATTGAGATACAAAAAATAAAGAACAAGTTATTCAGCTACTTGGAGTACATAAATGCGTAATCATGTCGGACGAGGACAATGCTCATCAAATCCTCTAAAACACCAGTTATTACATGATTAATAAGGCATTATATGATTTATCTCGATAATCATGCATAAATTCAATGTGTTAAAAGCACAGATGCCAGCATAGTCAACTGCCACTCCTCAACTGACATGAGGATCTCTGGCGTGGGCAAGGCGAGGCTGCTGGCCCTGGCAGCCCGACTCTTAGCCAAGTACACCACGCCCTATTGTTGCAAAACGTCTCCAGACCGACGGGGAAAGCCAGGACCCGGAAGTCGCCGCCAAGATGGCTGGCGATTGCCCACGTTCGCTCTCTGATTATTCTTCTGATTTATGACTATCGAGCCATCATTCATACCACGAATGATGGGCCCTATTCTGGCGGTATCGAGCAGGTTTTTCCCTGGATGGACTGGCCATAGGGCCCTTCATCGTGCCTGCTGGCAATCCTTCTGGATGGGTGTCTTGCGAACGTGGAAGCGGTAATAACTCACCAGATGGCTGATGAGAAAGAGTCCCTCCATCAGGGCCGTCACGGGGGCGCCCATCAGCAGGATGCTGACCAGCCACTAGAGGGGAGTTAGCAGTATCCAGCACCGCCGCAGGTTGTCATTCAGGCAGAAGGCGGCTCAGGTTTGCAACAGGCTGGCCAGCAGAGGGAGCAACACCAACGGGTACGCACCAGAATTTTCAGACACAAAAAAGCCCAACCGATTCAATCGATTGGGCTATATAAATGGCGGAGGAGGTGGGATTTGAACCCACGGATGGTCGCCCATCGCCGGTTTTCAAGACCGGTGCATTCAGCCGCTCTGCCACCCCTCCGCAGCAGTGCGCAGAATATTACCCATCGCGATCTGGCTTGTAAATCCCCGCCCTGACTGTTTGCCGATTTATTGGGCTAAATGACGCATAAAACCCGTAAATTGGGCACAAGCCGTGCTTTTTAAGCCGGACAACTTGACTTGAAAACAGACTCAACCACTATAGTGGCCTCCACGATATTCCCAGCAAGTTGGACCTATGAGAATCAAACATGCCCTGATCGCCGCCTTGACTGGCGCGACCCTGCTTGCGGCGCCGCTGCAGGCGAGTGAGCTGACCAAGACGGATGTCGAGCAGATAGTGCGCGACTATCTGGTGAAGAACCCGGAAATACTGGTCGAGATGTCCAACGCCCTGCGCGCCAAGCAGGAGAGCCAGCAGTCCGCCAACGACAAGTCGCTGATCGAGGCTCATGCCAAGCAGCTCTATTCCAACAAGGATCCTGAAAGCGGCAACCCCAAGGGCAGCCTGACCGTGGTCGAGTTCTTCGACTACAACTGCGGCTACTGCAAGCGCGCTCATCCGCTCATCCAGCAACTGCTCGGCGAAGACAAGGAGATCCGCTACATCTACAAGCAGTTCCCCATCCTGAGCGAGACCTCCTACTACGCCGCCCGCGCGGCGCTGGCGGTACAGCTCGGCCAGCCCGACAAGTACCAGGCCTTCCACGACAAGCTGTATGCCCATCAGGGCCCGTTGTCCGACGAAGCCCAGGTGAAAGCCGTCGCCAAGGCCGCCGGGGTGGACTGGAGCAAGGTCGAGGCGAAGATCAAGGATGGCAGCATCGATCAGAACCTTGGCACCAACCGGGCCCTGGCCGAAGCCATGAGCATCTCGGGCACGCCGGCCTTCATCATCGGCGATCAGATCCTGCGTGGTGCCCCGCGCGATCTGGCCAGCCTGCAGGCCATCATCAAGGACGTGCGCGCGGGCAAGAGCATTCAGTAATCCTGCCCGCCCCCATAAAAAACGCCCCGCAATGTCGGGGCGTTTTTTATTCATGCTGCAAACCATCAAGCCTGATAGGCCGTCGCGAGAAGCGGTCAGCAAGGCGAAGAGCTGCGCATGACCCTTGATCACGGCTTCGCAGCAGGACCATAGCCATTCGGGTTCTGGCTTTGCCAGCGCCAGGTGTCCACCATCATCTGCTCCAGCCCACGCATCGCTTGCCAGCCCAGCTCGTCACGGGCCAGGGTAGGTTCGGCCCAGCATTCGGCGATGTCGCCGGGGCGGCGGGGCTTGATCTGATAAGGGATGGGGCGACCACTGGCCGCCTCGAATGCACGGATCATCTCCAGCACCGAGTAACCCTGGCCGGTGCCGAGGTTGTAGGTAAACACCCCGGTGTCGCTTGCGATGCGTGCCAGCGCCTTCAAGTGGCCGATGGCGAGATCCACCACGTGGATATAGTCGCGTACCCCGGTGCCGTCCGGCGTCGGATAGTCGTCACCGAATACCCCCAACTCCTTGAGCTTGCCCACCCCGACCTGACTGATGTAGGGCAGCAGGTTGTTGGGGATGCCGTTGGGATCTTCGCCGATGAGACCGCTCTGGTGGGCGCCGACTGGGTTGAAGTAGCGCAGCAGGACGATGGCCCAGCGCGGATCGGATTTGGCAAGATCCCGCAGTATCTCCTCCACCATCAGCTTGGAGCGACCGTAGGGGTTGGTGGCGCCGGTAGGGAAGTCTTCCCGCAGCGGTACCGAAGCCGGATCCCCGTACACGGTAGCCGAGGAGCTGAACACCAGCCGGAACACCCCGGCCATGGCCATCTCCTCGCACAGCACCAGGGTACCGGTCACGTTGTTCTGGTAGTAGGTGAGCGGGATCTGGCTGGACTCCCCTACCGCTTTCAATCCGGCAAAGTGAATAACCGATTCGATCCTGTGCTTGGCGAACAACGCCTGCAGGCAAACACGGTCGAGGATATCCCCCTCGACGAAGGTGACCGCCTTGCCGGTGATCCGCTCGACCCGCTTGAGGGATTCCGGCGATGCGTTGGAGAGGTTATCCAGTACCACCACTTGCTGCCCGGCCTCCAGCAGCTCCACCAGGGTGTGGGAGCCGATGTAACCGGCGCCCCCCGTGACCAAGATTGTCATTTTTTATCCCGTGCTCCGTTGAAACTGGGCCAAGTGTACCCGCCCGGTTTCAACGGGAGAAGACAGGGATGCTCATGGCGCCATCAATAGTCGAGGCTGACATCCCCCTTGGCGATGCAGGAGCAGGCCAGCGCCACCCCGTTTTCGAGATCCTGCGCGCTCAGCGTCATCACGCTCTGGCGCTCTATCTCACCGGTGGTGGTGCAGCGGCAGGAGCCGCACACCCCGGCGCGACAGGCCGCCATCATGGTCTCCCCCGCCCCTTCCAGCGCGGCCAGCAGGGTCTGTCCCGGCTGTATCTTCACCTTCTTGCCGCTCTTCTTGAGGGTCAGCCAGAAATGGTCGCCGGCGGCCGCAACCGGCGCCGCTCCTGATGCAACAGAAGGCAGGCCAAACGACTCCTGATGCAGTTGATCTGCCGGCAGCCCCAGCGCCGTCAGCATGGTGCAGACCGCCGTCATGTAAGGCGCCGGCCCGCACAGGTAGGCGTGGCGGCTGAGCAAGTCTGGCGCCAGCTCTTTGAGCATCTCCGGACTGAGCCGACCAACCCAGGGGTGAGTCTCGGGGGCTTGCTCCAACACCAGCCCATGGCGCACACCGGGATGTGCCTCTGCCAGGGCGGCCAATTCACCCGCGAAGATCACATCCTGGGGGGAACGGGCGCTGTGGATGAAGCGAACATCCGCCTCGGGTCGCTTGGCGAGCTCGTCCCGCAGCATGGCCCACATGGGGGTGATGCCGGAGCCCGCGCTCAGCAGCAGCGGTCGCTCGCAGGGCAAGGCGGTCAGATGAAAGTCGCCGAAGGGGCCCTCGACCCGGATCTCGTCCCCCACCTGGAGGCTCTGGTGCAGATGGTGAGAGACCAGCCCCACGTCCTTGATGGTGACCTGCCAACAGGCATCCTGCGGGCTGGAGGAGAGGGTATAGGCGCGGCACTGGGGCTTGCCGTCTATTTCGGTGTGCAGGGTGATGCACTGGCCGGCCAGCACGGGGGGCAGGTCGCCCGTTAGCGAGGCAAATTGCCAGCTGGTCACATCGTGGGTATCCGCCCGGCGTGCGGTGCATCTGAGCGTGAGAGACGTTGAGCTCATCACTAGGCTCCTCTATCGAATGTAAAAGGTCTGATGAACAGCCTTGTTTGAAAAAAAGGCGAGCCAATCGGCTCGCCAAAGGCTTACAACATGCGAAATGCGTCTGGCCGGAAAAAGCCCGGATCAGGCCGCCAGGATCTCGGCCAGACCGGCTTCGGCCCTGGTGGTGCCCTTGAGACCGGACTATGTCTCCCGCACCTTGATCAAGCAGCCAGGATCTCGGCCAGATCCGCCTCTGCAGTAGTGGTTCCCTTGAGACCGAACTGCTCTTCCAACACCTTGAGCAGGGCCGGGGTCAGGAAGGCCGGTGCGGTCGGGCCGGTACGGATGTCCTTCACGCCGAGCGCCAACAGGGTGAGCAGGATGACGATGGCCTTTTGCTCGAACCAGGAAAGCACCAGGGTCAGCGGCAGATCGTTGACGCCGCACTCGAACGCCTCGGACAGCGCCAGCGCGAGCTGGATGGCGGAGTAGGCGTCGTTGCACTGACCCACGTCCAGCAGGCGGGGGATGCCGCCGATGTCGCCAAAGTCGAGCTTGTTGAACTTGTACTTGCCGCAACCCAGGGTCAGCAACAGGCTGTCCTGCGGAATCGCCTTGGCAAACTCGGTGTAGTAAGCGCGCTCGGCACGGTCGCCGTCACAGCCACCGACCAGGAAGAAGTGGCTGATCTCGCCGGCCTTGACCTTGTCGATCACCGCAGGGGCAGCTTGCATCAGGGCGTTGCGGGCAAAGCCGATGGTGATGAAGTGCTCGAGCTCAACGTGCTTGAAGCCCTCCAGCGCCTGCGCCTTGGCAACCACGACGGAGAAATCTTCCCCTTCCAGGTGGGTCACGCCAGGCCAGCCGACGATGGAACGGGTGAAAATGCGATCGCTGTAGTCGCCCACGTTCGGGTCGATGATGCAGTTGGAGGTCATCACCACGGCGCCGGGGAAGTTCGCGAACTCCTTCTGCTGGTTCTGCCAGGCGGAGCCATAGTTGCCCACCAGGTGCGGGTACTGCTTGAAGAAGGGGTAGGCCAGGGCGGGCAGCATCTCACCGTGGGTGTAAACGTTGATGCCAGTGCCTGCGGTCTGCTCCAGGATGAGCTTGAGATCCACCATGTCATGGCCGGAGACCAGGATGCACTTGCCCGGCACCGGGGTGACGCGGACCTGAGTCGGCTCCGGGTGGCCGAAGGCGGTGGTTTCACCGAGATCCAGCATTTCCATGATCTTGAAGTTCAGCAGACCGATGTCCATTGCGCACTTGAACAGGGGATCCAGATCGCTCGGATCCGTGCCCAGCCAGCTCATGATGCGGTGGAATTCGGCGGCCACGGCGCTGTCTTGCTGATCCAGCACCCGGGCGTGTTCCATGTAGGCGGCGGCGCCCTTGAGGCCGTAGAGGCAGAGCAGACGCAGCCCCATGATGTCTTCGTTGACTTCATGCTTGCCGCGGTTGACCGCGGTTTGCGGTGCATTGGCCAGTTGGGCCAGCAGCTCGTCACCGGGCTCGAAACCGGCGGCGGCGGGCAGTTCGTTCACTTGCACCGCCAGCTCGGCCAGGCGAGCGGCAAGGTGACGACGATGGGCCAGCGCCTGATTGACGTAGGCGACGATGCGAGCCGAGTCGAAGTTGACGTTGGTGAGGGTGGCGAAGAACGCCTTGGGCACGAAGGCATCGATCTCGTCATCGACGATACCGTGCTCGCGGGCGGCCAACGCCCAGGCGCTGAGGCCTTGCAGCGTATAAATCAGCACATCCTGCAGATCCGAGGTTTCGGCCGTCTTGCCGCACATACCTTGCGCGTAAGCGCAGCCATTGCCTGCCGGGGTACGAATTGTCTGTTCACATTGCACACAAAACATCATGCCTCTCCTAATTGGACATTTCAGTTACTTGTTTTGTGGCGATTCTATTCCCCCCGGTAAAAACTTAATAGGCATTCAATTTACCAATTAAGTATTCATTGATGCAGATCAAAAACAAAAAAGCCGCCCAAACAGGGCGGCAAAGGGGTAGATATAGGGGAAAGACGACTCAGGCTTGCAACAATATTCGAGCACAACAGGGGCGGATCAGCCTTAATTATGCTGCATCCAGCCCCTTTGACGTCAGGCCAGATAGGCTCGCAGCATCCAGACCAGCTTTTCCTGCTGCTGCACGTAGTCGGAGAGGATGGAGGCCGTGCCCTCGTCACCGGCCTCGGCGGCCTGCCCCAGGATGCGGCGCTGGGCCACCAGCAGCTCGCGGAAGCTCTCCAGCAGGGACTCGACGCAGGCGCGGCCATCGTGCAGCCCCTTCTGCTCGGGGATGGCGGAGACCTTCAAGTAGTCGCTGAAGCTGTGCATGGGCACCCCGTCCAGGGTGAGGATACGCTCGGCCAGGGCATCGACTTTGAGCAGCAGATCGTTGTAGATCTCCTCGAACTTCAGGTGCAGTTCGAAGAACTGGTTGCCGCGGATATTCCAGTGGAAGCCGCGCACGTTCATGTAGAGGATCTGGTAGCTGGCCAGCAACTTGTTCAGCTCGGCGGCCAGGGCTTGCGATTGGACGGTATCAAGACCGATTGGGCTCTTCATCATTTACCTCCAGGTGGACATCAAATTCGGGAACAGGGCTAGAATATCCCCGTATAGACTCAAAGGACAATCGTCTGTGCCTTGCCCATTGATAGCGAATGACTATCGTCAGCGGGAAAAGCACATGCTTTCATCGCTCAAGCCGCTCGATATAGAGGATCACCTCCCCCAGGTGAATGCCGAACTTGCTGATCTCGGCACGATTGATCAGGCGATCTTCATCCAGCAGATACATCCAGTCATCGAAACTGACCCTCACTACCTCCCCGTCCGGCAGGGCAAGATCGAGTTGATAGCGCCAGTTGAGGGCAAAGCCTGCCGTCTTGCCCACCGCCTCCCCCACCACATCCGAGGCGGTGCCGCGCCAGTGTCCGTCCGCCCCCTTGTTCAAAAACCAGGTGCGGGTCTGCCGGCGGCCGTCGTCAAAATAGAACTGCTCGAACAGCTCCCCCTTGCCACCCTGCCAGCGCCCCTGCATCTCGACCCGAAAGCGACTGGTCACTTCGCCGCTACGGTCGGTCACCAGGCCGTGAGCCACGAGCTTGCCATTGAAGAAACGGGCGAGATCCCAGTTCGGGCCCTGCCCTCTATAGTCATCGAGGCTGGCGCCACAAGCTGCCAGCAGCAACAGTGGCCACAGCAGCAGAATGCGCCATGTGCGGTAGAGAGGCATGAGGGACTCCGGTATCAGGGTTGGCCGCGCAGGCGGCGGGTGAGGGCGGGATCGCGGCTGTTGTCTGCCAGCCAGATGGCCAGAAACGCGGCCGGGAACTGAGGATCAGGCACGGTGCCCAGCGGCTTGTCTCGCCACCAGAAGTGGCCAAGCCCGGCGTCATCCACGTAGAAGGTCAATGCATCCCCCGAGCTCACATCCGGCCACAGGGTCGCCAGCTGTTGCAACCAGCGGCGTCGCTGATCCTGGTTGCCCACCCCGAGTCGCTGCCACTCCTGCCCGGTCGCGGCGAGCAGGTCCTCTCGGGAAATGGACTTGGCATAGGTGATGGTCAGGGCCTGCGGATAGTGCTGCGGGCGATAGTGGCCCGTCTGGCTGTAGAGGGTCGCGTCGTAGAGCTTGAACCAGAGCCAGTGCATCTGCCCCTGACCGACGGTGCGCAGTCGCTGCCAGGGGAGCGTTTCCGCATTGGCGGCGAGTGGCCAGCACAGCGCCCAGATCAGCAGGCTAGTTCCAGCCCATGTGCCAGCGGGTGGGATCTTCCAGCTCATGCCAGTTCATCTCCTGTTCCTGCAAGGTGTTGATATCCTGCAACACCACGCGAGCCAGCAGCCCCTGCGCATCCCGCTGGCAGGAGACCACCAGATAGAAGTGCGCGTTTGGCCCTTGCTGGCCCTCCCTGGTCCACTTCGAAAACAGCAGCGTATCGGTCGAAAAGGTGCTCATCTTGGCTCACCCTCCAGCTTGACCATTACCCACAGCAATACGGGTAACCACCACACCCAGATCAGCGCCAATGTGAGGGCGCTGATCCCGATGCCCCATGACAAGTGTACCGATCCCAAGGCGGCTCCCGCCACATAGGAACCCGTTCCCCCCACCATGCCGAGCAGCCCCTGCTGCCAGCGGGGCAACACCAGCAACCAGCGCAGCCCCTGGCCCAGGGTCATCGCAAATCCGAGCCACAGCAGCTCCAGCCAGAGGGGAAAGCCATGGGGAAACTCGAACAACCCGAGCCGCCACAGCAGGGCATCGAGCAGGCAACCGGCCAGCGCCAGCGGCCATAACCGCAGATCCCCTCGGGCATCCGGCGAGCAGAGCAGATGCAGCCCCAGCAGCAACAGCAGCGGGCCCGGCTGCTGCCATACCACCGCCAGCCACCAGTAGAGGTTGAACCCCAGCAGTTGCAGCCAGCCCCGCATGATTTAAGGGAAGTTCACGGGCCTGTCCCCCGACCAGCCGTCCGGTCCAGGCTTGGCGGCTTCCAGCTGCACCAGGCTGATGGCTCGCTCCCAGAAGCCCCCCTCGCAATAGGCGAAATAGAAGTGCCACAGCCGGATGAAGTCCTGGCTGTAGCCGAGCCTCGGCAGCTCGGGGGCCAGCGCCAGGAAGCGCTCGCACCAGTGGGCCAGGGTGCGGGCGTAGTGGTGACCATGATCATGCAGGCGCACCAGTTGCATGTCGGTCTCCCGGGCCAGCAGTCCCGCCATCTGGGAGACACTCGGCAAACAGCCGCCGGGGAAGATGTAGCGCTGGATGAAGTCGACGCTGCGCACATACCGGGCGTGGCGCTGATCGGCGATGGTGATGGCCTGGATCAGCAGGCGGCCGCCGGGTTTAAGAAGGCGAGATAATTGCCTGAAATAGTCTGGTAAAAAGGCATGACCCACTGCCTCTATCATCTCGATGGAGACCAGCTTGTCGTAGCGCCCTTCCAGCTTGCGATAATCCTCCAGCAGCAAGGTGATGCGATCTTCGAGCCCCGCCGCCGCAATCCAGTCGCGGGCGTGATCGTGCTGGGCCTGGGAGATGGTGGTGGTTGTGACCCGGCAGCCGTAGTGGCGGGCGGCGTAGATGGCAAGCCCGCCCCAGCCCGTGCCGATTTCCAGCAGGTGATCATCCGGCCCCAGTGCCAATCGTTCGCAGATGGTCCTGAGCTTGGCCTGCTGCCCCTCCTCCAGAGTGGCATCCGCGGCCGGGTAGATGGCGCTGGAATACTGCATGTGGCTGTCGAGAAAGCCCTGATAGAGCCGGTTGCCGAGGTCGTAGTGCGCCGCGATGTTGACCCTTGAGCCGGTCAGAGTATTGCGGCTACCCCAGTGCCGCAGCCTGTTGAGCGGAAAGCTGAGCCAGCCAAATCGCCGCTCCAGCCGATCGAGCATCCCCATGTTGCGGGCCAGCAGCCGCACCAGGGTGACCGGTGCCTGGCTGGTCCAGAGCCCCTCCACCCAGGTCTCCCCCGCCGCTATGCTGCCCCCCAGCAGGAGCCGTCGGTAGAAGGCGGGATCCAGTACCACCACCTCGGCCTGCAGATCCGACCCAGGCTCCCCGAAGGTGAGGCTCGCCTCCCCGTCACGCAGCAGCAGCTGACCATGTTGCAGGTGCCCAAGCAGCCGGAGCACCAGTTGCCGCGCAAAGCGATCGAGCAGGGGGATGGAGGTTGTGAGTTGCACCAGTTCCATTAGTGAGTCTCCGGGTGGGTAAACAGCGGGATCCGCTTGATGAAGAGCCGCAGCGCCTGCCAATAGATGCCGAGCAGCACTCGCATGGTCATCCAGGGCCAGCGCAGCAACAGCATGCCGAGCCCCCGCTTGGACAGTGGCGCGCGGGCCAGTGCCAGGGTGGCATCGAACAACTTGGGATCGCCGCTTTGGGGATGACTCTCGATGTGGATCAGGGTCTCCTCCCTCGGCGGGCGAATGCGCCAGTGATAGCGCATGGCCAGCGCCATGAAGGGGGAGACGTGAAAGTCCTTGTCGTGGGGCACCAGCGCCGCCAAATCCAGCAGATAATAGTGGCGCTCGTTCCAGGGGGTGTTGGAGACCTCGGCCAGCAGATAGCGGGCGTCGCGCCCCTGATAGCAGAAGTAGAAGTTGACCGGGCTGAAGTAGAACCCGAGGCAGCGTACATTGCCCAGCAGCAATACCCTGCCCCCTTGGGCCGCCCCTCCCAGCTCGCCCACCTTGTCCCATACCGCCTGCTTGAGCGGCCCCCGCGTCCCGCGCAGGTAATCGCCACGACGAAACGAGAGCAGGCCGGCGCGCTCGACCCCGAACCAGGGGCCCAGCTGCAAGTCGGACAACTCGTCCAGATCCAGTCCCAGCATGAACAGAGGGTAGGAGAAAGCATGGGGCCTGGGTGCGAAGCGGCGATGGCGCACCGCCCCTTGCCAGATGCCGCTGATGAGGGCGGCGCTCATAACTCGGCTCCGAAGCGACGGGTCACATCCAGGGCGCTGCGCACCCCATCCTCATGAAAGCCGTTGTACCAGTAGGCGCCACAGAAGTGGGTATGCCGTTGCCCGCAGATCTCGCCGCGCGATGCCTGCGCCGCCAGCGCGGCCTCGTTGAACACGGGGTGATGGTAGACGAAGCGCCTCAGCACCTTGCGCTCATCCACCCTGCCGGCGGGGTTGAGGCTGACGCAAAACTCGCGGCTGGATTCAAGCCCCTGCAGGATGTTCATGCTGTAGGTCACCAGGGGCCTCGCCTGCTCGTCGTCGCCGAGCTGATAGTTCCAGCTGGCCCAGGCCTGACGCCGCTTGGGCAAGCTGGCGACGTCGGTGTGCAGCCAGACATCGTTGGCCTGATAGACGATGCCCCCGAGGATCTGCCGCTCCCGCTCAGTGGCATCGGCAAGCAGGGCCAGCGCCTGATCGCTGTGGCAGGCCAGGATCACCTCATCGAACTGCTCCTCGCCGCGGGCGCTCCGAATCAAGACGCCACTGCTCACCCGCCGGATCCCCTGCACCGGGCAGGCCAGACGGATCTGCGACTGCCAGCCGGCGGTGAGGGGGGCTATGTATTCTCGCGAGCCCCCGGGGATCACGTACCACTGGGGGCGATTGCTGACGTTGAGCAGGCCGTGATGGTCGAAGAAACGCAGGAAGAAGCCGAGGGGAAAGGCGCGCATGTCCGCCAGGGTGGATGACCAGATGGCCGCCCCCATGGGCAAGATGTAGTGGCGGGCGAAGTAGTCACTGAACCCGCCCCCCTGCAGGAAGGCCCCCAGGCTCGGCTCCCCGCTTCCCGTCTGCGGTGTAGCCAGCCAGCGGCGGGCCGCGCGGTTGAAGCGCAGGATCTCGGCGATGAAACGGTAGAAACGGGGCCGCAGCAGGTTGCTGCGCTGGGCAAACAGGCTGGCCAGGGAGTGGCCGTTGTACTCCAGCCCCTCGCTCTTGACCGAGAAGCTCATCTCGGTGGGTTGGCGGGCCACCCCGATTTTTGCCAGCAGTTTCAGGAAATTGGGATAGGTTCTGTCGTTGAACACGATGAAGCCGGTGTCGATGGCGTGACTGCGGCCATCCTGGCTGATATCGACGGTGGCGGTGTGCCCTCCCAGCACGGAGGCGGCCTCAAACAGGCTGATGTCATGGTGCCGATGCAGCATGTGCCCGGCCGTGAGTCCCGAGATCCCCGAGCCGACGATGGCGATCCTTCTCTTCATACTTGGCATCCTTGCTAAGTGAGGTGGCGGGCCAGGCGCAGCCAGAGGCCCAAGGGGAGCGCCCCAAGCAGGCGCAATAACAATATGAAACGAAACGGGAAATGGATCTGTGACCGACCGGCGGCGAGGCCGCGCACTATGAGCCGGGCCGCCGTCTCGACCGGCAGCAGGCAGGGCATGGCGAAGCGATTGCGGGCGGTCAATGGGGTCTCGATGAAGCCGGGCCGGATCAGGGTCACCCCTATGCCGGTCCCCTGCAGATCGAGGCGCAGGCTGGCCGCCAGATAGTCGAGGGCCGCCTTGGAGGCACCATAGGCCTCGGCCTGGGGCAGTGGCAGCCAGCTCACCGCCGAGCCGACGATGGCCAGCCGCGATCCCTTGCCAAGCAGCGGCAGGAAGGCGGCAAGGGCATGGCCGGTGGCCACCAGGTTGGTGTCGATGACCCGGGCGAACAGGGCGCCATCAAACTGGTGGGCATCCCTGATGTATTCGCAGCTACCCGCATTGAGGATCAGCAGATCCAGCGGCGGCAAGCCAGCGGCCGCCGCGGCAGTAGCGTCACCATCGCGGGCATCGAAGCGCAGCGGGATAATCCCTGCAACCGCGAGCTCGGCCAGCCGCCCCTCGTCGCGGCCGCAGCCCCACACCTGCCAGCCCGCCTGGCGGTATGTGAGCGCCAGCTGGCGGCCGAGGCCCGAGCTGGCGCCGGTGATCAGCACCCGCCCGCTCATGCGCCCAGCCTGGTGCGGATGGCGCGGATGAGGCGCCCCAGCAGGGGCAGCTGCTCGTAGAGCATGGCGCCGAGATCGAAGTAGTCCCGGTGCAGGCACACCTTGCCCCAGGCATCGAACTGCAACTGGGTCGCCCCCTCGACCCGCACCGGCTGACCACCGGCGAGCCTGGGATGGGAGAAGGTCATGATCCAGCCGAGCCAGGCCTCATTGCCCTGCTGCTGCTGGCTCACTATCTCGAAGCGGCAGTAGTGCAGTCGCTGATACAGGGAGGAGAAATAACGGGTGAGTGCCGCCAGCCCATCGATCCGGTGCGCCGGATCGATGAAGACCACCTGCTCGGCATAGATCTCCGGCAGCCGGTGCAACTGCTGCCTGTCCAGTTGCAGGTAGAGGACGATAAAGTGGGCCAGCGGTTCTTTCATCCTATTTTCTCTCCAGTTCCTGAAACATCTCGATGGCCCTCAGCCGTGCCTTGGCATGATCCACCATGGGAGCCGGATAATCCCCTCTCCCCTGCTGCACCAGCCAGTCGTGAGGCTGATGCAACAGGGCGGTCGGCACATCCTTGAGCTCTGCCACCCAGATACGGATAAAGCTGCCGTCAGGATCAAAGCGCTGGCCCTGAGTGGTGGGATTGAACACCCGAAAGTAAGGGGCCGCATCGGCACCTGTACCCGCCGCCCACTGCCAGCCACCGTTGTTGGCCGCCAGATCGCCGTCCACCAGCCGGCTCATGAAGTAATCCTCCCCGAGCCGCCAGTGCAGGTGCAGATCCTTGGTCAGGAAGCTCGCCACTATCATCCGCAACCGGTTGTGCATCCAGCCGGTGGCATTAAGGCAACGCATGGCCGCATCGACGATGGGGTAACCGGTGCGCCCCTCGCACCAGGCCGAGAGCGCCGCCGGATCCCAGCCCCAGGGCAGGGCCCGGGTCTCGGCCTTGAACGGCAGGTTCATGGAGAGGGCCGGCACCAGCATCAGCAGGTGGCGATAAAACTCGCGCCAGATGAGCTCATTGAGCCAGACGAAGCCGGGTTGCCCCTTGGACTGGGGCCGGTAGCCGAGCCGCTGCTGCAAGGCTGCCACGCACTGGCGCGGGCTGACGATCCCCGCCGCCAGATAGGGGGAGAGAGTGGAAGTGCCGGCCAGGGCCGGAAAGTCCCGGGTCTCCCCATAGTCCAGCACCCCCAGCTCCAGAAAAGCGTGCAGCCGGCGTTGGGCCTCGGCCTCCCCCACAGGCCAGCGTGGATCCGGGCTCCCATCCCAAAAATCGGGGTCGACCAGACCCGTTTCACAGAGCGGTCGCCATGGCAACGGCGCCCCCCGCGGCGCCGGGGCACGGTGGATGACGAAGCCGTCCTCCTCCAGGGCCTTGAGCCAGGCGCGGCTGAAGGGGGTAAACACCTTGAACATCTCTTTGGAACCGGTCAGCACCCGCCCCGGCGGCAGCACGCAGCAGCCGTTGAACCAGTGGCTCTGGACTCCCTGCCCCTGCAACGCCTGGCTCACCGCCAGATCCCGGCGCTGCTCGTCGAGCTCTATGGCCTGATTGGCGTAGAGCTGGCGCACCCCGAGCCGGCTCGCCAGGGCACCGATCTCGGCCGGCACCTCGGCAAATGTCTCTACCCGCAGCAGGTGCAGGGGAATGCCAAGCGCCGCCAGCGATTTGCCCAGCTCATCGAGCTGGGCCAGCAGGAAACGCTGCCGGATGGGGGCCACCTTGTGCTGTTGCCACTGAGCGGGGCTGATGACGAACAGAGCCGCGACCTCGCCTCTCTCGCCCTCCCAATCGGCGCAGGCGTGGCGCAGGGCCGGATTGTCGGCCAGACGCAGATCGCTGCGAAACCAGACGAGTTTCATGATCCCTTGCCCTCGCCGCCCGACAAACCCTGTGCCCGCGGGTCGGCCAGCGCGGCCGACAGGGTCGGTGACCAGGCTTGCTCCGCCAGCCAGGCCGGCTCATAGAGGCTACCCAGCGCCCCGAACAGCCGGGCCGAGGCAGGCCATCGCTCGGCCAGATCCCCCTTGCCGAGCCCGGCCCCCAGCAACACCAACCAGCGATCGGGTACCCGTCCGCCGAGCAGCGCGGCGCCCCTCGGCTCGCAGGGGCCGATCAGATGTACCTCCTGGCCCTGGTTGACGAGCTCATAGGCGCACCAGAGCAGGTCCAACGGGCCGACCTGGCCCCAGCTCGCCAGGCAGACGGGGCTCCCCTTCTCCTGCTCGATGAGGTGGCGACCGAAGTGAGCCTGCAGCCAGCCCAGCCAGAAGCGCTGCAGCAGCTCCCCATCGGGCCGCTCGCGCCACAGGCCGAGCAGTTGATCCAGCAGCGGTTGCAATACTCGGCTACGAACCAGCTCGAAGGGGTAGCTGGTGAGCAGCTCCTGTAGCAGGGCCTCGGCCTTGCGCTGATTAAAAGCGAGCATGACTTCGCCAAACTGCGCCATGCTCTGCTGCCAGTGATCGCTGGCAAGGGGACGGTCCGGCTCGCTCAGCAACCCCTTGACCTGGCCAATACTCACCCCCCGCTCGAGCCAGCTCAGGATCTCGCCGATCTGCCGGATATCCTGTTCGCTGTAGAGCCTGTGTCCCTTCTCGGTACGGGCTGGTTGCACCAGGCCATGGCGTCGTTGCCAGGCCCGCAGGGTGACGGCATTGACGCCGGTCAGCCGTGAGACCTCGCGGATGGGGTAAATCGCCTTTTCTTGCATGTGGAGTCCATTTGATAAGAGAGGATGCCCCAGGTTAGCCGCCTTGGTGGCGACCACGGGGCCATGGAAAGCGTCGTCTTCAGCCTTACTCATAGTCCATATCTGAGTCTGAGCGTTTCCGGATGAGGATTAAGATAGACCTGCTCGGCCAGATAGGGGTTGGGATGTTCGCGCAGGTGGTGGCGCAGCAGGGTCAGGGGCACCAGCAGCGGGAAGATACCGACGCGGTACTTGTCGATGGCCTCGGTCAGTTCCTGCTTCTGGGAGGGGGTCAGTACCCGTTTGAAGTAGCCCTGCAGGTGCATCAGCACGTTGGTGTGGCTGCGCCGATTGGCCCGCAAGGTCAGGGCCGTCATCAGCCCCTGGATGTAACGCTCGGCCACCTCCTGCAGGTTGGTTTTGCCCAGATTGCCGAGCAAGGTACCGAGCGCCCGGTAGTGGCCGGTGGCGTGAGAGAGCACCAGATACTTGTAGCGGGAGTGAAAGCCGATGAGAGCGGCGGCGCTGAGCCCACGGGCGAGCAGCTGTTGCCAGTCGTGATAGGCAAACACCCGCAGCACGAAGTTCTCCCGTAGCACGGGATCGCACAGCCGGCCATCCTCCTCCACCGGCAGCAGGGGGTTGGCCGCCATCAGCGCCCTGGCAAACAGCCCTGTCCCCTCCTTGGCACCGCCCTCACCGCCCGCTTCCTTGCCACCGGCAGAATAGACCCGCACCCGCTCCATGCCACAGCTCGGCGACTTGGCGCAGAGGATGTAACCGGAGAGAAAATCGAGCTGGCCGGCCTGCTGCTCGCTGAAGGCGATCAGCTTGTCCGTCACGTCGAAGCTGCCGTTGCTGGCCTCGGCGCGGATCTCCCCCTTGCGCCTGACCAGCCGGATGGCGGCGCGCGGCGCCCCCAGACCGATGGCCATCTCGGGGCATACGGGGTGATAGTCAAAGTGAGCCCCAAGATCCCGTTCACAGAAGCTTGAACGCTTGTGGCCGCCATCGAAACGGACTGCCTGACCGAGCAGACAGGCGCTGATCCCCACCTTAATCTTGTACATGACAACCTCCGGCGTATAACTATTCGTTCAGTTATAGCAGTTGTACAAGATAGGTAAAGATGTACAAGATTAAATGAGAGAAGAAAAACGGACAAACAAGAAAGCCCATGGCCGAAACCATGGGCAAAACCAAGACACCACAGAAAGGAAGCGTTAGAAGCTGTACTTCACACCCAGGCTGGAGATGGAGCCCTGTTGCAGGTCCCACTTGCGGTAGGTGTAATCGGCGGTCAGGGCCAGATTCTGGCTGACCTTGTAGGCGGCACCCACCTTGAAATCGTGCATGTCGTCGGTCATGTTGGCGTAGCGATAGCCGGTGGAGAGTTCCATCACGCCCAGGTCGTAACGCAGACCCACTTCACCGTACAGGCTGCCGCTCTGCTTGCGGGTGATGTTATCCCAGCCGGAGTCGTTCACGTTGTTGGCCAGTTCACGCTCCATGCTGTAGCCCATCAGGCCGGCTTCACCGTACAGGTTCAGGCCGGTGCTGAGGGGAGTGAACACCCCCATCCCCAGATTGGTGATGGCCATGCTGTCGTTGCCGCTGTTGCGGGAGGTGTATTCGGAGCCGAGGCGACCGTAGTAGTTGGAACCGAAGCTCTTGGACAAGTCCAGGCTCAGACCACCGAAGTCACGGTTGTTGCTGTCTTTGCCACCGACGAAGTCGGAATTGGTGTGAGCCCAGGTAGCGGCGCCCTTGGCGTAGCTGAAGGCGTCCTGTGCCATGACGGAGGTAGAAGAGAGACCGGCCAGAACCAGAACAGACAGTGCGACTTTTTGCATTTCATTGACTCCATGTGTTGAGTTAGGCGGGACCTAACTGGAATGGGGTCATTGTGACGGGCAAAGGGTGAGGAGCCGAGCGGCAAGCTGTTGCCAAACGATGTCAGATGTAAGCAAATATTGCTGGCGGTTACCGGGTTAACAATTGAACAGGAAAACGGGCCATGAGGCCCGTTTTCCAAAGCTCAGCGAAACTCGACTTCGTCGATCTGCACCCGCACCAGCGGCTTGCCGCTGAGGCCCGCCGGGCGAGCCAGCTCGATGTCCCGGGAGGGGCGCTGTTCACCCTTGCGCAGATAGGAGTCGGGCAGCCGGTTTTCTCCGACCCAGAAGTGCACCTCCTGGCTCGACAGCTGAGTGCCCTTGGCGTTGAACAGGGTGACGCTGCCGTTCACCCGCACCACGTTGCGGCTGCCGGTGTTGCTCAGCATGAATTGCAGTTGCAGCGGATCCTCACCCTCGATCCGGTTCAGCTTGACGGTGATGCCATCCTTGACGGCCTGGGAGAGCATGTCCGGATTGGTCAGGGCTTGCTCGGTCAACACAGGTGCCACTGCGGCGCCCGTCGCCGCCTCGGCCGTGGTGGCCGCGGTGGCCGGCTTGACCAGCAGGTATTCCCAAGTGAAGTCGTCGTTGAGCTGCACCTGGCGTCCATCCGGCAAGGTGACCTGAGTCAGAGGGGCGGCTTGGACCAACAGAGGGGAGAGGCAGAGGGCAACCAGCAGTCGGGACAGGGGCTTCATAGGTTAATGGCTCGGTGGAGAAGCAGAGGGCGTCAGTATAGAGAGTCGGGTCGTCCTTGCCTATGACCCGACTCACGTTACCGTGCTCTCCCTCCCCCGCTCTCAGATGGCCAAGGCATGGGGATCCTCGCCCGGCACCATGTCCAGGGTGACCAGATCGAACTGGGCACCGAGCAGCGCCTGCAATATGGTTGCCTGCATGTCGAACACCCGGGCTCGCAGGCTAGTGGGCGTCTGGACCCGCGCCAGGGTGGTGACCCTGTCGGCCAGGGTATGGAAGTAAACCTGTACCCCTTCCAGCCCCATGTCACAGAGCAACTGCTCGGCCATGTCGACCATGCGCAGGTGGCGCCTGTCCAGCGACTCGGGATCGGAGAAGCGCCGGCTCAGGCAGTTCTCCCCCCCCTTGCCCCAAAGATCCAGCTGTCGCTTTTGAAAGCCATAGCGAAAGTCCCGGTTGGTCATGCCCTGCTCGGCAAAGAGCCAGAGCGTGTTAGGGGGCAGGCTGTCGAAACGGCGCAGGTATTCTCGCATCTCTTCGACAGAGGCCGACAACAGGATCGGGGAATGATCCTGCCCCAGCAGCTGGCAGAGGTAACGCACCGGATCCTTGACGTCGGCGAGATGGCCGAGGTGCACGCTGAAGATCATCTCATCGGTCTTGATCACCTGGTGCGCTATGCCGTAATGCTGGCAGTAGCGCTTGGCCCTGGCCACCGCCTTGCGGCTGAGGGTCGGGTTATCCAGCGTGATGGCACGGAACCGGACCCCGCTGGCACGGCACAGATCCATGCTGTAGCAGGATTCCAGCCGGCCGGAGAAGGTGACGATCAGCTCGTCATGACCGGCCAGGGTCTCGATAAACCCCTGCTCCCTGGTCTGAAAACTCTGATCGTATCCCCGATTCAGCACGACAACATTGGCATCCATTACAGCGGCCCCGGATGATAAATTGACGTACATTTTGTGCTCAACAGGCTGAATAGGTGCTTACAGAACAGGGATAAAATCCGGTCCCGACTCAAAGGGGGTCGAACGAGATCCGTATTGGTCGACTGAGGGCCCGGGGCCAGCCCGGGGTCAATCATGCAGCCATCCCTGCTCGATGAGTTGCCGGCGGCACTGCACCGCATCGGTGAATACCATGCCCCCTATCCCCAGCGCCTCTGCGGCCGCCACGTTGGCCGGGCTGTCGTCGATAAACAGGCACTCCTTCGCCTTGAGATCGAACGACACCAGCAGGTAGCGGTAGATGTCCGGCTCCGGCTTCATCATCCGCACCCGCGCCGACACCACCTTGCCGCTGAAGAAACGCCAGAACGACTGGTGTTGCTCCAGCCAGTCGATGCTGGCGTGGCCCATGTTGGAGAGCGCATAGAGGACGTGACCGGCGCCGTGCAACTGCTCGATGAGGCGCACCATGGCGGGATCCGGCAGCAGCGAGGCGGGCACCGCCTGCAAGATGGCGAGGTTCTGCGCCGCAGAGAGTCCGGTACGTAACTCGGCCTGGCGCGCCATGGCGTGCAGGGAGAGCGTGCCCCTGTCCACCTCCAGCCAATCCGGGTGATTGAACAGCCGCTCGGCCAAGGCCTCGGCATCCGCCGGGCCCATCACTGAGCCCACTATGGCCACCGGATCCCAGCTCACCACCACCCGTCCCAGATCGAAGATAATCGCCATCGCCTCGCCTCCTGCTCAACTGTCTTGATACCCTGGGAACATCCATCGCGCCCAGCTGCATACCCTGCCCCGTTCGCCGACCTCGGGCAAGTTTTACTTGCATCGAACGCCCAAATCCCTTAATGCTTATGGCGTTACCTTAAGGACAACCCCATGCACGCACCATTCTTCTTCGTTTTCTCGTTTATCCGGCCCACATGAGGGAAGGCCCTGTCGTCGCATGAATAGAAAACAAAGACGAATCGAGCCTCCCCTAGCGGAGGCTTTTTTTTGCATTCACCACCACAGAATACTTGGATAGGGAACCACAATGGCTACGCTCGACGAGATCAGACAGGACATAACCCAGTTGGATGAGGAGCTGCTCGCCCTGCTGGCCAAGCGCAAGACCCTCAGCATCGAGGTCGCCCGTGCCAAGCAGGCCAACCCACGCCCCATCCGCGATACCCAGCGCGAGCAGGACCTGCTGGTCGCCCTGATCCAGAAAGGGCGCCCCCTCGCCCTGGATGCCCAGTACATCACCCGCATCTACCACACCATCATCGAAGACTCAGTGCTCTCCCAGCAAGCCTATCTGCAGAGCCTGCTCAACCCCGAGCAGCAGGAGCCCATGACCAGCGTCGCCTACCTGGGTCCGCGCGGTTCCTATTCCAGTCTCGCGGCCCGCAAGTATCTGGCCCGCTACAAGGATCAGGTGATCGAGGTGAACTGCCAGAACTTCCGCGAGGTGCTGGATACCGTGGAATCGGGCCGCGCCGCCTTCGGGGTGCTGCCCATCGAGAACACCAGCTCGGGCTCCATCAACGAGGTGTACGACGTGATGCAGCACACCACCCTCTCCATCGTCGGTGAGCTGACCTACCCCATAGAGCACTGCATTCTGACGGCTGTGCCGACCGATCTGGCCCGCATCAAGACCTTCTACGCCCATCCTCAGGTGTTCCAGCAGTGCTCCCATTACCTGAGCAAGCTGGAAGGGGCACGTCACGAGATCTGCGACTCCTCCTCCAGCGCCATGATGAAGGTCAAGGAGCTGGGCAGCCCGGAGGCGGCCGCCATCGGCAGCGCGGCGGGCGGCGAGCTCTATGGGCTGGACGTGCTGGCCGAGCAGCTCGCGAACCAGAAAGAGAACTACAGCCGCTTCATCGTGGTGGCCCGCAAGCCCATCGACGTGGCGCCGCAGATTCCGGCCAAGACCACCCTCATCATGTCTACCTCCCAGCGCCCCGGCTCCCTGGTGGAGGCCCTGCTGGTGCTGCGCAGCCACGACATCAACATGACCAAGCTGGAATCCCGGCCGGTGCAGGGCAACCCCTGGGAGGAGATGTTCTACCTGGATGTGTCCGCCAACCTGCAGACCCCGCAGATGCAGGCCGCTCTGCTGGAACTGACCAAGATCACCCGCTACGTCAAGGTGCTGGGCTGCTACCCGAGCGAAGACGTCAAGCCGACCACGGTGCCGCCGGTGCTGATGGGCAAATAAGCCGTCCCGACCGCAAGAGGCGAGCAACCTGCTCGCCTCTTTTTTCTCTGCCTGAGCCCGCCCGTCCCCTCCTCCACAGCCATCCCCCCTCGACTGCACGTTTAATCAAATTGAACGATAGGCACCGAGCATTCACTTTATTGATACGCTCTGGGCCGCCCGTAGGCCCTTTTTCCAGACTGGCGAGGGATCAACCCCCCTGCTACGCCCGGCAGATCCGGATCCCGGGCAACAAAAAGGCGAGCCCCTGGCTCGCCTTGTTCACACTGTCGCCGACGGCCCCTAGAACTGGCCCGCCATCAGCTGGTTGAGGTGATAGAGGTTGCGGGTATCGAGCTCGAGCTCGGTGGCATAGGTGTTGCCACGGGGATAGGTCGCCACCACCCGGGCGCCGCGCACCATGCCGGCCACGGACACATCCAGGGTGTTGGCGGTCTGGGTCAAGTCCTTGTAGCTGCTGCGACCGCTCACCTGCTGGCCGTTGAGCTGCTCCGCCAGTTCCCGGTAGGCATCCATCTTGGAGGCGCGAATGGCCTGCAGCATCTTCTCCGACTGGGACGGTCCCGGCTGGATGTCGATCACCGCGTAGCCGACCGCCTTGAGCACCGGGAAATCATCCGGTTTGCCCCCTCCGTCGTAGTTCACGACCCGATTCCCGCTGCAAGCAGTCAACAGCATTGCCATCAGGCAACCCAGTAGAATTTTCATCTATTGCTCCCTGTCATGGGGTCAGGTTGACCAGATGTCCGGACGGGCTCTGGCCGCCCCGCATCAGGTAACCCCGGTTGACGGATGCCCGGCCAAAGGAGTTGCTGGCGCCGGACAGGTATTGTTGCGGGATCAGGCTCTGGGCCGTGGTCTCCACCATCTTGGTGCGCAAGTCTATGATGCGGGCGTTGACCAGGATCCCCTGAGAATTGCGGCTGAAGGTGCCGGTCAGGATGCGGGAGATGGGCAGACGGGCGGAGAGATCCCGGTAGTTGCGGCTCATCACGAAGTCGCCCTGGGGCGTCACCTGAATGCTGCCCGTGGTCTTGAAGTCCACCACCACTTCCCCGCGCCGGTTGAGCTCATAGATGAAGCTCTCCTCGATCTGCAGGCCCATCCAGTTGGTGTCCTTGAGGGTATCGAGATCGACGAAGGAGGCCACCGCTATGGGCTCACTCAGGGTAGTGAGGGACTTGCGCTCCATCAGCTGATCGGTCATGCGCGCCACCAGCCAGTTGAGCTCCATCCCCTTCGCCGCCTGACGAGGATCCCCTTGATCCCGGTTGATGGGATCGGCGGCCCCGCAGCCGGCCAACGCCAGCGCGAAAGCCAGCGCCGTGATAAATCTGTTCATGGATACCTTTCCTGTATCTACACCTGACTCTGTTATCGGTCGAAACGGCCAACACTTGAGGCGGGAATCGCCCTGGATCTCGTTATCCCTCCCCCAAGATCCCGGTGAGCTTGCGTGGATCCCGGGCCAGGCGGGAGCGGCATGGGGGATGAGGCATGGATCTTGCTTTTATTTGCAGCAAAGGTGTAAACCGGCAAGTGTTCATGCTCAGTCCCGGCCCTGGCCGTCTTCTCGACAGCCGGCCGCCGGTGTCTGCTTATTCAAGGTATCCGTTATGAAAGTAGTGCTGCTGTTAACCCTGCTGCTGGCCAGCCTGTCGGCCCGGGCCGAGCTCATCGAGGCCCAGGGCAGCGCCGCCATTCTGGACGGCGATGAAGCCTATGCTCGCGAGCAGGCGACCCGGGATGCGCTGCGCCAAGCCCTGCTGGCGAGCGGCGCGGCCGTCTCCAGCATCCAGCGTCTGGAGAATGGCAGCCTGCGCTCCGAGCAGATCCAGATCCGCTCGGGGGGCGACATCCGCCAGTATCGGCTCAAGCGGGAGGAGGTACGCAACGGCCGCATGTACATCACGGTGCAGGCCGACATCCTGGCCCAGCGCCAGATCTGCCAGACCCAGCAGTACGCCAAGGATTTGACGCTGGTTCGCCTGCGGATGCGTTACCCGGATCAGGCGAGCACCGGCGCCCTCGACGACATGCCGGCGGATCTCTCCCGCCGCCTGTTCGAAACCCTGGCCAGGGCGCCGCAAGGGGTGCTCACCCGCCAGTGGCTGGACGAGAACCTGCGCATCGATCCGCTCCACCTGCAACAGGGGGACCGCAGCGTGCTCGAGGAGATCAAGGCCCTGAGCCTGCGCACCGACAGCCAGTATCTGGTGCTCGGCAGCATCGACGATCTCTCCCTCGAGCCCCAGGGCAACCAGCTGACCAGCTGGTACCGGGATCCCATCCGCAATTTCCGCATGCAGCTCTACCTGTTCGACGGCATCAACGGCAGCCTGCTCGGCCGCAAGGAGTATCAGGGCCGCGCCAACTGGACCTTCTCCAAGCGGGAGCAGGTCGGCAGCAGCAGCGGCCAGTTCTGGCAGTCGAGTTACGGTCAGGAGGTGAACTACCAGTTGCAGGAAGCAGCCCAGGACATCATCGCCGAGCTGGGCTGTGCCCAGGTCACCGCCCGCATCGTCGGCCAGCACGAGCGCGGCCCTCACATCAACTTAGGAAGGCGCAACGGGGTCAAACTCGGGGATCAGTTCCGCATTCAGCACAGCGCCGACTTCGTCGATCCCTATGGCAAGTCCCGGGTCATGCGCAACCCGGCCGATGGCCTGTTCGAGGTGGTGCAGGTGTTCGAGGATGGCGCCGTCATCAGCAGTCAGAACAAATATTCGCCATTTAACGTCCAAGTCGGTGATTTGGCCGTATTGGAATAGGAATCAAGGGTTTAAAAGGCGGTGGCTTCTTGTATAATGCCCGCCACAAGGTTCCCGTAGCTCAGTTGGATAGAGCGGTCCCCTCCTAAGGGACAGGCCACTGGTTCGACTCCAGTCGGGAACACCATACAAGACAAGGGGTTGGCATCATCAGATGCCAACCCCTTGGTCGTTTTTGGCTCTGGCAAGCTCCCTTGGTCGGCCAACCTGTCCAAGCCATCACAGGCTGAAAGCCCCCCAGCTGCGCAACAACCGGGGGTGTCCTCCTCTAGTCATGGTCAGCTGGCGGTATGCCGAATTCAGGCATCCCCTTGTCATCCCAAGTGATCGTTTTCAGACGGGTATGACGGTTGGGATCGTAAAGCGGATCGCCCTCAATCTCTGTGTAATTTCGTGCGTGATAAACCAGCACATCGTCACCTTCTTTCGTCTTGGTAAAGCTGTTGTGACCCGGCCCAAACTGCTTGTTTTCATGGCTAGTGGTAAAGACGGGGTGCGGGGATTTATGCCAATTTTCGGCCTTGCCCGGATCTGCCGCCATATCGATCCACAAGAGCCCAAGGCAATAATTCTCATCCGTGGCGCTGGCCGAATAACTCACAAAGAGTCTCTCCCCGTGCACCACCACGGCGGGCCCTTCGTTCACCAGGAATCCTCGGCATTCCCAGGGTAATTCGGGTTTGCTGAGCAATACCGGCTCACCTTTTATTGACCATGGCGATTCCATTTCTGCGAGATAGATATTCGAGTTGCCAGGAATATCGGGGGCTTTTTGAGCCCAGAGATACCATAGCTTCCCCTGATGATGGAAAATGGTGGCATCCAGGCTGAAGGTATCGAATTGCGTCTTTATTTTCCCTTTTTCCAGCCATTGACCCGTCATGGGATCCCTGTCCGCACATTCCAGCACAAACATGCGATGCTGGAACATATTGAGGCCATCAAGCGCCTGGGTGTGGGCAGCCGCGAAATAGATATACCATTTTCCATCAATATGGTGCAGTTCTGGCGCCCAAATAAGGTTGCTCATGGGGCCTATATCTGGCTTGCGCCACACCACAACAGCGGCAGCATTGGCCAACCCCTCGAGAGTGGCGGCACAGCGAATTTCGAGCCTGTCGTATTCCGGCACCGATGCAATAAAGTAATAGCGCCCTTCATGGTATAGAATAAATGGATCTGCACGCTGCTCGATGAAGGGGTTTGGCCACGATTGTTGCATCATTTGATGTTCCTTATATTCCAGCTTCAACGGATTGACCATTGAGTTCTTGATAATTGGTACGGCGTTTCTTCAAATCTTCTTGAATCTGCTTCATCAATTTCGTGTCGACTTTAAGCAGCCGCACGACCCCGGCGGTGATCAGGTATCCAATGCCCGGAATGATGGTGAACAACATGACGATGCCATGGACCGCATCCGGATTTTGGTGCTGTGCACTCGCGTCATAGCCGTACCAGGAGAGCAAGAAGCCAACCATGGCACCCGCTATCGCCAGGCCCAGTTTCAGGAAGAACAGGTTACCGGAGAAGCTGATACCCGTAATACGTTTACCGGTTTTCCATTCACCATAGTCATCCACATCGGCCATCAGTGACCAGTGCAGCGGGGAAGGGATCTGGTGCAGGATATTGAGCAAGAAATACATCACCACGATCAGCACGGTGGCATGGGGGTCGAGGAAATAGAAGCCGCAGGAGAAGAGGGCCAGCGCGATATTCGTCCAGAAGAACACCTTCAACTTGCAGAACCGGTCGGTCAGGGTCTTGGCAAGCATGCTGCCACCCATCATGCCGACCACGCCCAGGCTGATGAACATAGTGGCAAAGCTGGTACTCTGTTGCATGACCCAGAGGACGTAATACATGGTGGCGGCCATGCGAATAAAACCAGGGCAGACATTGCACAGCGTCAGCAATAAAATCCGTACCCACTGATCATTTTTCCAGATGTCTTTCAAATCAGATTTGAGATCACTGTTCGTTGGCACCGCCGGACGAATACGCTCGCGGACGGTCGCGAAGCAGAATAAATACATGCACATGGCGAGGACAGCGAGCACCGCCATGGCCATTTGATAGCCCTTCGCCTTGTCGCCATCCCCAAACCACTCGACCATGGGTAACAGCGTCAGCGATAGGATCAAGGTTGCTATACCTACCATGACGAAGCGGTAGGATTGGCAGGAGACACGCTCTTTCGGATCGTTGGTAATCACGCTGCCCAATGAGCAATAAGGCACACCGACGGCTGTGTAGGCAAGGGAGCACAGGAAATAGGTCGCAAAGGCATAGATAACCTTGCTTTCATAACTCCAGTCGGGAGTCGTGAACATCAGAATGCTGCAGATGGCAAAGGGCAGGGCCATCCATAATAGCCATGGGCGAAAACGACCCCATCGGCTCTGTGTTCGATCGGCGATGGCCCCCATAATAGGGTCTGTTATTGCATCGATGATTCTCACCGAGAGTAACAGCACCCCCACTAGGGCCGGCGCTAGACCAAATACGTCGGTATAAAAATAATTCACAAAGAGCATTATGGTGCCAAACAGAATATTGCATCCTGCATCGCCCATTCCATAACCGATTTTTTCTCTCACCGATAGTCGATTGCTTTCCATCGTCAGCTCTCCCGAGCAATAAGTGCGTGGACAGCATTATTCATCTTCGATGAAAATCTTACCTGCCAAGAATGTGCTGCGAATATGGATGATGTTGTCATGGGCAGTAAAGTGTGATGTTCGCTGGATCCGGGGAAAATAATAAAGAGAATAGTTGGCTGGGTATCATTTAAATCTGTCTGGGCATGCATTAATTTAATTGCAATGCCAAATGGATATAAACCACCCGCTTACCTGAACTGTCCCTGACTCACCAGCCGATATTCCGGTCATCCTGAAATAATATCGTCACCCCGCCATATTCCCAGGCAGGGTGACAATATCGCTATTTTATAACCGGGGTCATCCGGGCACTCAGAATTGGATCTCATGGGGCAATGAAACCATCAGAGCGGAGCGGCACATTTCCGATATTCGGTCGGGCTAACCCCGACCCGCTTCTTGAAGACTCGCGAGAAGTAGAGCTGATCGTCATAACCCACTTGCTGGCCGATGACCGCCACCGCCAGGGGGGTGGTTTGCAGCAGCAGCTTGGCACGCATGATCCGTTGATCCTCGCGCCAGCGCACTATGCTCACCCCCACCTGATCCCGGAATAGATGGGCAAGGCGTGAAGGGGAGAGAAACACTCTCTCAGCCAGCGCTTCAATGGAGATTTCTGCCGAGAGCGACTCGCTCAGGATCTGGCAGGCCTCATGAACACGGTGATCGATAGGAGAATATTCCGTCAGGGAGGTCACTTCATGGCAGCGGATCAGCAGGCGCTCCAGCAGGTTCATAGCCAGCTGTTCAGACATGGGGCGGATCTGCTTGTGGGTCTCCGCGATATCGATGAAGAGATCGTCAAACTCCTGGAGCAACTGCGCATCGGCCAGGTTCAATCGCCCCACCTTCTCGACCACCTGCGGCCACTTGAGCCAGTCGGCCCAATAGGCCCTCGGTCTGAAATAGACCCAGCGATGATGCCACTCCTGCGCATCCTGCGCCCGGCCGTAACAGTGCACCGCCGCGGGCGGGAACAGCAAGAGATCGCCTGGCTCGACCGTAAAAGCCTGATCGCCCTGGAAGATCTGCCCCTTTCCCTTGATGGTCAGATTGACGATGAAACCCTTCATGCCGCCAGGGCGATCGATGATGAAGTCGAGCGCGCTGCCCTTCTCGATGGGCGTCATGTCGGATACGAGGAACACATTGAATGCGTATCCCGGCAACAAGGGGTTGAGTTGTTTTGGCTTGTCTTTCTGTATCGAGGACATGGCAGAGAAAAGCGTTTCAGTAAAAAAATCAGCGTCAGCCATTGTAGAGATTCATCCTCCGAATACGCCATCTGGCGGCCAGCCCGATGCGGGATAATTGAGCTGGATCACAATCATTGACATGAAACACAGTGCAAACAACCAGGCCAGCGGGAGGCTGGCCTGGTATGAGGGTCAGATACGGGCCTTGCGCACCTGTTTGTAGCGGTCGAACAGCACGGCGGCCAACAGGATCAAGCCCCGAACCACGTACTGGGCAAACGGCGAGATGTTGAGCAGGTTCATGGCGTTCTCCATCAGCCCCAGGATCAATACCCCCGCGATGACATAAGAGATCTTGCCGATCCCCCCCTTCATGGACACCCCGCCCAGCACGCAGGCCGAGATGACCACCAGCTCGAAGCCGATGGAGGTCATGGGTTGCCCCGAGGTCATGCGGGAGGCGAGTATGATGCCGGCGATCGAGGCGATAAGGCCCGTCATGGCGAAGATGATGATCTTGGTGCGCACCACGTTGACCCCGGCCAGCCGCGCCGCTTCTTCATTACCCCCCATCGCCAGGGTATTGCGACCAAAGGTGGTCTTGTTGAGCAACAGACCGAACAGGATGAAACAGAGTGCGGTCAACCAGACCGGGGTCGGAATGCCCAGCAGGGCGGAGTTGCCCAGATCGAAGAAGCCCTCTTCGACGATGCCGACCGCCTTGCCGTCCGAGATGATATAACCCACCCCGCGCGCCATCTGCATGGTCGCCAGCGTAGTGATCAGGGCGTTGATCTTGAATTTGGCCACCACTATCCCGTTGATGAGGCCAAACAGCACCCCGACCGCCATGCCGGCAAAGATGCCGACCGTGATGCTCTCGGTCGCGTTGATCGCCACGGCGCAGGCCACGCCGGAACAGGCAACTACCGAGCCGACCGACATGTCAAACTCGCCGGAGGCCAGGCAGAACAGCATGCCGCACGCCACCATGCCGGACATGGAGACGGCAAGGCCCAGCCCGCGCATGTTGATCAGGCTGGCAAAGTTGGGCACCAGGGCACAGGCCAGCAGAAACAGGATGGCGAAGACCACGAGCATGCCGTATTGATCCCAGATACGGGCCAATTGCAGTCGCGGGCTGTTTGCCGTGGACAGGCTCGATTGCTGTCCGGTTGAGGTGGTGGTAGTCATGGTATTGCTCCTTGTTATTCTGGGTCGCTGTCGAATGGGGTGATAAGGGATTACCGCGCTGGCATCGCCAGATTCAGTGCCTTTATTTCGTCGGCCTCATCGTGGGATAGCTCCCCCGCGATCAGCCCTTCCCGCATGACCATGATGCGGTCCGCCACGCCCAGCACTTCCGGCAGCTCGCTCGACACCACCACCACGGCAATGCCGACCTTGGCCAGATCGTAAATCACGTTGTAGATCTCGTTCTTGGCCCCGACGTCGATGCCCCGGGTCGGTTCATCGAGCAGGATCACCTTCATGTCTTCCGAGAGCCAGCGCCCCAGAATGGCCTTCTGCTGGTTACCGCCGGAGAGGTTCATGATGGCCTGCTGGGGTGACGGGGTCTTGACCCGCATGTCGCGGATCCGCAGCCTGGCGTTCTCATCCTCCCACTTCTGGTTGATCCAGAAGCCTCCCCACGCCTTGTGGCGACGGGCGCTGATGTTGATATTTTCCTGTACCGAGTGGATGGGAATGATGCCGAGCGCCTTGCGATCTTCGGTGCAGAGCATGATCCCGCTGCGGATGGCGTCGATGGGACTACGGATCGTCACCGGATTGCCGAAGATGGAGATCTCGCCAGACACCATCTTGTCGGCGCCGAAGATGAGCTTCATCAGCTCACTGCGGCCGGCACCGACCAGTCCGAAGATGCCGAGGATCTCCCCGCGTTTGACCTCGAATGAGACGGGTGCCTTCAACCCGGGGCCCATCAGCTCACTGACTTGCAAGCCCACCTCGCCGAGCGGGCGCGGGCTATAGCCATAGATATCGGTCAGCTCGCGCCCCACCATGGTCTTGACCAGCAGATCCCGGTTGACCTCGGCCATGGAGGCGAAGGTGCGCACGAACTGGCCATCCTTGAACACAGTGATGGCGTCGCACAGCTCGAAAATTTCGTCCATGCGGTGGGAGACATAGAGGATCACCTTGCCTTCGTCGCGCAGCTGGCGAATGACCCGGAACAACTGCTCGATCTCGCGGGCGGAGAGGCTGCTGGTCGGCTCATCGAAGGCGATGATGCTGGCATCGCGGGTCAGCGCCTTGGCGATTTCCACCATCTGCCACTGACCGAGCGACAGGTATTTGAGTGGCGTTTCTGGTGCCACATCCATCCCCAGCCGGGTCAGCTGTTTAGCCGCATCCTGATAGAGTTTTTCCCGGTCTATGACCCCGCGTCGGGTCGGCAGCTGACCGAGATAGATGTTTTCCGCCACCGTCATCTCAGGCACCAGATGCAGCTCCTGATAGATGATGGCGATCCCGCTCTCCAGGGCATCGACCGTGCTCTGGAAGACCTGATCCTGCCCAGCCAACTTGACGACCCCGGTGGTCGGCGCCTGAAAGCCACTCAGGATCTTGAGCAGGGTGGATTTTCCGGCTCCATTCTCTCCCATCAGCGCATGGACCGTGCCCTGATGGCAGGAAAAGGAGACGTTTTGCAGCGCCTTGACACCAGGAAACTCCTTGCTGATGCCGCAAAACTCCAAATAAGGAACTGACTGATTCATGTGTTCACTCCAAGCAACCGGCATGGCGGCTCTGCGCCATGCCGGTATCGGTGCCAGTACGAATGACGACTATTACAGGCCTTTCTTCTGTAGCTCTTCCTTGAAGTTGTTGCGGGTGATCAGCACCACATCGGTCACTTCGGTGAACTTGGCGGGTTCGACGTCATTGGTCACCCAGTCGTGCAGCATCTGGATGCTCTTGTAGCCATGCACGTCGGGGCTTGGCAGCAGGGAACCGAAGAAGCCAGTCGCCTTCGACTTGGACAGCTCATTCACCGCATCCACCCCGTTGATGCCGATGCCGATGACGCTCTCGGCCTTGAAGCCCTGCCCTTCGGTGGCACGCACGCCGCCCAGTACGGTGTTGTCATTCATGCCGACGATGAGCCAGTTCTTCACCTCTGGATGCTGTACCAGCATGGAGTTCGCCGCATCCAGGGCACCTGGAATGTCGTTGGCCTTGGTCGGGGCGCGATAGATCTGGGCATCGGGGAAACCTGCGGCCTTCAAGGCACTCAGGGAGCCTTCGACGCGGCGGCGGGCGGTATCCAGCTCATCGGCGGTGATGGCGAGCACGGCCGATTCCTTCAGATCCCACTGGCGATTCTGCATCTCTTTGTAGAGCTCCTGGCCCTGGCGCTCACCGATCTTGGTGGCGGCCATCATCACCAGCGGCACATCCGACATCGGCTGGCCCTTGGCATTGACGAACTGGTCGTCCACCGTGATGACTTTCAGATCCATGCTCTTGGCCTTGGCCATGATGGCCGCCCCGAGCTTGGGATCCGGGGTGCAGATAACGAATCCTTTGGCACCGTTTGCCGCCAGGCTGTCGATCGCATTCAGCGTCTTCTCGCCATCCGGCACGGCTATCTTGATGACGTCGAAGCCGAGGTCTTTACCCGCCTTGTCGGCGAAGTTCCACTCGGTCTGGAACCAGGGCTCCTCCGGCTGCTTGACCAAATAACCCAGCTTCAATTGTTCGGCAGAAAAAGCAGTATTTGCTATGCCAAGTGCCAATCCGACAGCAATCATGCTTTTAACTATTTTGTTCATGCCATTGTCTCCAATCGTTCAATCAATCCATGTATCTAAGAGGAGCTGCTTATTGATTTATTTGCTTCACTCAATTCACAGCGAGCATAAAAACATTTCAAAACATAATGTTATTCTTATTTCGTTATTCAGTGCCTATGAGCGAGCTTAGTTTTAGTAGTTTTTCCGGTGGGAGTTTGAGAGCAGGATCACGCCATGGGATCGTAGCTATTTAGTCTATATCTTTAGCTAAATCGTCATATATCGGATTTAAGTACGCGGTCACACCCTTACATTAACAGCTTAAATATCCATATTTTTAGCAGCCTATTGATAACTCCCCTCTCGCCTCATCTCCTATGGTTGCTCCCCAGTCACCCCATTCATTAATGGTCAGGAGCACAGCATGCTTGAGCACATCGTCATCGGACTCGACTTCGGTAGCGACTCGGTCAGGGCACTCGCCGTTCGTTGTCACGACGGCGCCGAACTCGCCACTCACGTTGTCTACTACCCGCGCTGGCAGGCCGGACAATATTGCCAGCCGATCCAGAACCAGTTCCGCCACCACCCCCGCGACTACATGGAGTCGATGGAACAAGCCGTGGTCAATGTGGTCGGCCAGCTGTCCGCCGCGCAGCGTGCCGCCGTCCGTGGCATCGGGGTCGACAGCACGGGCTCGACGCCCGCCCCCATCGATGACGAAGGCCGAGTACTGGCACTGCGCCCCGAATTTGCCGACAACCCCAATGCCATGTTCGTGCTGTGGAAAGATCACACCGCCATCGAGGAGGCCGAGGCCATCACCGCCCTCTGCCACGGTGGCCAGTTTGCCGATTACAGCCGCTATATCGGGGGCATTTACTCCTCCGAGTGGTTCTGGGCCAAGATCTTGCACGTCTCCCGCGCGGATGCCGCAGTACGTGAAGCCGCCTGTAACTGGGTGGAACTCTGTGACTGGGTCCCCGCCATCCTGAGTGGCACCGAGTCGCCGGCCAACATCAAGCGCGGTCGCTGCTCTGCGGGTCACAAGTCCCTGTGGCACCCGAGCTGGGGTGGCCTGCCCCCTGCCGAGTTTCTCGATGCCCTGGATCCGCTGCTGACCCAGACGCTGGATTTCCCGCTGTTTACCGATACCTGGACCGCCGATGTGCCGGTGGGCAGGCTGACGCCGGCGTGGGCCGAGCGGTTCAATCTGAGCTGTGATGTCGTCATTGCCGGCGGCGCCTTCGATTGCCACATGGGGGCGGTGGGCGCAGGAGCCAGCAAGAATGCGCTGGTGAAAGTCATCGGCACCTCCACCTGCGACATTCTGATCGCCGATGAAGAGACCATTGGTGAGCGGGCGATCAAAGGGATCTGTGGCCAGGTCGATGGCAGCGTGGTGCCCGGCATGGTCGGGTTGGAGGCGGGACAATCCGCCTTTGGCGATATCTATGCCTGGTACCAACGCCTGCTGAGCTGGCCACTGGATCGGCTGGCAGAGCAATATCCCGAGCTGCACACCGCCGTCGAAACCCAGAAACAGCAGCTGCTGCCAAGCCTCGCCGCGACCTGGGACCAGCAACTCGACTTGCAACATCTGCCGGTGGTGCTCGACTGGTTCAATGGCCGCCGTACCCCGTACGCCAACCAACGCCTGCAAGGCACCATCACGGGTCTTAACCTCGGCTCCAACACCGCCGATCTGTTTGGCGCCCTGGTGGCATCCACCGCCTTTGGTGCTCGCAGCATCATGGAGTGCATGACCAGCCAGCAGGTGCCGGTTGAGCAGGTGATCGCCCTCGGCGGCATCGCCCGCAAATCCGCCACCGTCATGCAGACCTGTGCCGACGTGATGAATCGCCCCATCCAGGTGGTGGCATCGGATCAGTGCTGCGCCCTCGGCGCCGCCATCTTTGCCGCCGTCGCCGCCGGGATCTACGCCAATGTGGCCGATGCGCAGGTGGATATGGCCAGCGGCATTGAACGCACCCATCAGCCGCAGGCCGAGAGGGTGGCCGAGTACGAACTGCTGTATCAGCGCTACCTCCACTGGAGCGATGCCGCCGAGCCCCTCTACAACGAAGGAGCCCTGGCATGAACCTCAAAAGACTCAAAGAGCAGGTGCTCACCGCCAATCTCGACCTGCCGAGACACGGCTTGGTGACCTTCACCTGGGGCAATGTGAGCGGTATCGATCGCGAGCAGGGTCTGGTGGTCATCAAGCCGAGCGGGGTCAGCTACGACAAGATGCTATTGGAGGATCTGGTGGTGCTGGATCTGGCGGGCAGACAGGTCGAGGGTGCGTTGCGCCCCTCCTCCGACACCGCAACCCATCTGGTGCTCTATCGTACCTACCCCGAACTCGGCGGTGTGGTGCATACCCACTCCACCCACGCCACCGCCTGGGCCCAGGCGGGTCGTGCCATTCCCGTTTTTGGCACCACCCAGGCCGACTATTTCAACGGTGCCGTGCCCTGTTCCCGCCTGCTGACCCCGAGTGAGGTCGGTGAAGATTATGAGGGGCTCACCGGCCACCTCATCGTCGAGACCTTGCAGCAGATCCCCATCCTCACCATGCCGGGCGTACTGGTGGCAAACCATGGCCCCTTCAGCTGGGGCAAGGATGCCCATGAGGCGGTGCACAACGCCGTAGTACTGGAAGAGGTGGCGCGCATGGCCTGGCTCACCCATCAAATCAATCCGCAGGCAAACAACCTGCCCGACTACATGCTGGAAAAACACTACCAGCGCAAACATGGCAAACACGCCTACTACGGCCAGACAAAAGCCTAAGCAGAGGATAAGAACATGGAATTTATGAAGCAACTGGAAGTGTGGTTCCTGGTTGGCAGCCAGCACCTGTATGGCGCCAACACCCTGAAGCAGGTCGCCGATCACGCCGACACCATCACCAAGCAACTCAACGAGCACGCGGGTCTCCCCCTCAAGATCGTGCTCAAGCCCACCAGCACCACCCTCGATGAGATAAGTAGCGTCGCCCGCGATGCCAATCACAGCGAGCAATGCGCAGGGCTGATGGTGTGGATGCACACCTTCTCCCCCGCCAAGATGTGGATCCCGGCCCTCAGCCAGTTGCAGAAGCCCCTGCTGCAATTCCACACCCAGTTCAACCGCGATCTGCCCTGGGGCGAGATCGACATGGACTTCATGAACCTCAACCAGACCGCCCACGGCGGCCGCGAATTCGGTTTCATGGGCGCTCGCCTGCGCCTGCCGCGCACCATAGTGGTCGGTCACTGGCAGGATGAGGAGGCCCACACCAAGATCGGCAACTGGATGCGTATCGCCGCTGCCATTCACGACAGCCGCAAGATGAAAGTCGCCCGTTTCGGTGACAACATGCGCAACGTCGCTGTCACCGAAGGGGATAAAGTGGAGGCTCAGATCCGGTTTGGCTATCAGGTGAACTATCACCCGGTCGGCGATCTGGTCAAAGTCATCGACGCCGTCCCCGCCGCCGATATCGAGGCGCTGCTGGCCGAGTATGAGCAGAGCTACACCCTGACCGAGGCGGTCCAAGCGGGCGGCCCACAGCGTGAATCCCTGTATGAGGCGGCTCGTCAGGAACTGGGGATGAAAAAATTCCTCACCGACGGCAACTTCGGTGCCTTCACCACCACCTTCGAAGATCTCTACGGCATGCATCAGTTGCCGGGGCTGGCCTGCCAACGCTTGATGCAACAAGGTTTCGGCTTTGGTGGGGAGGGGGATTGGAAGACCGCGGCCCTGCTGCGCACCCTCAAGATCATGGGCCATGGCCTGCCAGGCGGTACCTCCTTCATGGAGGACTACACCTACCATCTCGAGGCCGGTAACAACCTGGTGCTGGGCGCCCACATGCTGGAAGTCTGCCCCTCCATCGCCGCCGCCAAGCCGGTGCTCGATGCCAAGCATCTGGGGATCGGCAAGAAGGCCGATCCGGCGCGCCTGCTGTTCTCGGCACCCGCCGGCAAAGCCATCAATGCCAGCTTGATCGACATGGGCAATCGCTTCCGCCTGGTGGTCAACCAGCTCGAAGTGGTGGATCTGCCGGAATCCATGCCAAATCTGCCGGTGGCGAGCGCGCTGTGGAACCCCATGCCAAATCTGCAAACCAGCGCAGAGGCCTGGATCCTGGCTGGCGCCGCCCACCACTCGGTCTTTAGCCAATCGGTGGACATCGAGCAGTTGCGCACCTTCGCCGACATCATGGGCATCGAATTCCTGGTGATCGATGAAACCACCCAGATCCCGGCGTTCAAGCAAGAGATCCGCTGGAACGAGGTCTACTACAAGATCTGCCAATAACCCCTTGCAAGCCCCCGCTCCCGGGGGCTTTTTATTGCCCTCATTTTCCCAAGGACAACGTTATGACCAGTTTGTTGGCGCAGCTTGGCGCCCTCACCACAGTGGTTGCCGATACGGGCGAACTCGCGGCCATCAAGGTATTCCAGCCACAAGATGCCACCACCAATCCTTCCCTGATCCTCAAGGCGGTGTCCCATCCGGACTACGCCCCTTTGCTGGCAAACGCCATAGAACAGGCCAGACAGCACAGCAGCCCGTTAACGGATCGGGTGATGGAGACCGCCGACCGACTGATAGTCGCGATTGGCTGCGAGGTGCTGAGCCATATTCCGGGGCGGATCTCCACCGAGGTGGATGCCCGCCTCTCCTTTGATACAGACGCGACCGTGGCCAAGGCGCGCAAGCTGATTTCGCTCTACGGGGCACAAGGCATCGGCAAGGAGCGAGTGCTCATCAAGATGGCTGCCACCTGGGAAGGGATCCGCGCCGCCGAACAGCTGGAAAAAGAAGGGATCAACTGCAATCTGACCCTGTTGTTCAGCTTCGCCCAGGCGCGGGCCTGCGCCGAGGCCGGTGTCTACCTCATCTCGCCCTTTGTCGGCCGCATCCTCGACTGGCACAAGGCCAAAACCGGCCAGGACTATGATGCCAAAACAGACCCAGGCGTTATCTCGGTGCGCGACATTTACCACTATTACAAACAGCACGGCTACGAGACGGTGGTCATGGGTGCCAGCTTCCGCAACGTGGGAGAAGTGCTTGCCTTGGCAGGTTGCGATCGGCTCACCATCAGCCCGGCGCTGCTCGATGAACTTGCCAACCAACAAGGCGCGGTTAGCCGCCAGCTGAACGATGGCGGTGAACGCCGCGAGCGGCCCGCGCCCTTGTGTGAGGCGGCCTTCCGCTGGCAGCACAACGAAGATGCGATGGCGACGGAAAAACTGGCCGAAGGGATCCGGGCCTTTGCCATCGATCAACAGAAGTTGGAGCAGTTGCTGGCGGCCAGGCTGGCCTGATCCCGTGAGACATTGAGCATCCAGTGGCGGCCATTCAGCACGGGTGGACCGCCCTGTTTCGAGCCCCCGTCATTGCCACTTCACATGAAATAATCGCAGGAGATACAGATG
>NZ_CDDF01000004.1 GCF_000819865.1 Aeromonas eucrenophila | reverse complement strand
CTAACAAGAAGCCCAGTCGAAAGACTGGGCTTTTTTTCGTTTTGGATATCCAAAAATTTAGCACTGGCTGCCAGTTCTTCCCCTCTTCCTGTATCCATACCACCTCATCCGATGATGTCGCGGGGCGTTGTTGCCGCTATAATGGCCGCCCTCAAGCAAGGTGGTGGTATGAAAGCAGAATATCTACAGCGATTCGGGGGCATTGCCCGTCTTTATGGCCAGAGCGCTCTCAACTCCTTTAGTCAGGCTAGGGTCTGTGTGGTCGGGATCGGCGGCGTCGGCTCCTGGGCTGCTGAGGCGCTGGCCCGTGCCGGCATCAACCAGATCACCCTGATCGACATGGACGACATCTGCATCACCAATACCAACCGCCAGATCCACGCCATGCAGGGTACAGTCGGTCGCCTCAAGACAGAGGTGATGGCCGAGCGCATCCGCGCCATCAACCCGGATTGCGAGGTGAACGAGGTGGATGACTTCGTCACCGTCGACAACCTGGCCGAGCACATCAAGAAAGAGTTCGACTATGTGGTGGATGCCATCGACTCGGTCAAGGCCAAGGTGGCGCTGATCGCCTTCTGCAAGCGCAACAAGATACCCGTGATAGTGGCGGGCGGTGCCGGCGGGCAGATGGATCCGACCCAGATCACGGTGGCCGATCTCGCCAAGACCATCCAGGATCCGCTGGCGGCCAAGGTGCGATCCGATCTGCGCCGTCTGCATCACTTCAGCAAAAACCCGGCCCGCAAGTTCGGCGTGGAGTGTGTCTTCTCAACCGAGCAGTTGAGCTACCCGGATGGCAAGGGCGGTACCTGCCAGGCCAAGGCGACCAGCGACGGCAACATGAAGATGGATTGCGCCTCCGGCTTCGGGGCTGTGACGCCGGTGACGGCAACCTTCGGACTGGTGGCTGCCTCCCGGGTATTGAAGAAGATTGCGGAGCGGGGCGCTCGGGCCGAGAAGTTCGTGGAGTAGTTTTTCTCTGGCAACACACAAACGAAAAGAGCGCCCTTGGGCGCTCTTTTCGTTTCTGGCGGTGCTCTTGTATCACGGTGCGTCAGGCAGTCGCCAGCGCCATTATGCCCTGCACTATGGATCTGAGGCCGTTGCCCCGCGATGGGCTCAGGTGTTTCTCCAGCCCCAGTTCGGCGAAATAGCCGTCAATGTCGAAGGCCTGAATGGTCTCCGCACTCTGGTGATTGAGGGCCGCCAGCACGATGACGATAAGGCCGCGCACGATGCGGGCATCGGAGTCGCAGGCGAAGTGCCAGCGGCCACCTTCGCTCTGCTCACCCTTCAACCAGGCCTGGCTCTCGCAGCCTTTCAGGCGGTGCTCTTCGGTCTGCCATTCGGCGGGCAGCGCGGGTAGCAACTTGCCGAGTTGGATGATGAGCCGATACTGGTTCTCCCAGCCCTTGGCCGCCGCAAACTGCTGTCGGATAGTATCGGCGTCAGGTTCTTGGCCGATTTGGGTGTAGGTTGCGAGCTCACTCATTTCAATCATCCGCCTTAGAAGAAGTCACTTAACTTGTGCAGGGCCGCCAGCAGGGCATCCACGTCATCCTGGTTGTTGTAGCAGGCCAGCGAGGCCCTCATGGTGCCGCCGATCCCCAAGCTCTCCATCAGCGGCATGGCGCAGTGGTGGCCTACTCGCAGCGCAATGCCCTGCATGTCGAGCAGGGTGGCCGCATCCTGGGCGTGGATCTCGTCCAGCAGGAAGGAGACGGCTCCGGCCCGTTGCTTTGGTTCACCGATAAGGCGCAGACCCGGCACCTGTCGCAGCCCCGCCACCAGATAGTCGGTTAGCGCCTGTTCATGGCGAACCAGTTCGGCTCTGTCCAGCGCAGTGATGAAGTCGATGGCGCTGGCGAGGCCGATGGCGCCGGCGATATGAGGGGTGCCCGCCTCGAACTTGAACGGCAGAGCATTGAAGCTGGTGCCCGCGAAGCTGACGCGGTCGATCATCTCGCCGCCTGCCTGCCAGGGGGGCATCCGCTCCAGCAGTTCTGTCTTGCCCCACAAGGCGCCGATCCCGGTCGGACCATAGAGCTTGTGACCGGAGAAGGCGTAGAAGTCGCAGCCGATGGCCTGCACATCCACTTCGAGGTGGGCGACGGCCTGGGCGCCGTCGATCAGGGTCAGGGCACCCACCGCCTTGGCGGCCGCCACTATCTCCTTCACCGGATTGACTGTGCCGAGGGCATTGGAGACATGGGCGACGCTGACCAATCGGGTGCGAGGTCCCAACAAGCCCTGGTAGGCGTTCATATCGAGATCGCCGTGCTTATCCAGCGGAATGACCCGGATCAGGGCACCGGTACGCTGGGCAACCAGCTGCCATGGCACTATATTGGCGTGGTGCTCCAGGGTGCTGAGCACGATCTCGTCCCCCGCCTGCAACTCGCTCTGGCCCCAGCTCTGGGCTACCAGGTTGATCGCCTCTGTGGTGCCGCGCGTCCAGATGATCTCATGGGAATGGGGTGCGTTGATAAAGCGGGCGACCGTCTCGCGGGCATCCTCGAAGGCGCGGGTGGCGCGGCCACTCAGGGCATGGGCGGCGCGGTGTACGTTGGCATTGTCGGCGCTGTAGTAGTGAGCGATCGCATCTAGCACCGCCTGGGGTTTCTGGGTGGTGGCGGCGTTGTCCAGATAGATCAGAGGGTGGCCGTTGACCTCCTGCGCCAAGGCCGGAAACTGGCTGCGCAGCTTGGCGTGCTGTTGCTGGTTCATGCTCCCCTCATCATCTTCTGGAAAAGTCGGTCATGATCCTGAAATTGGCGGCCAAACACAAGGCGAAGTGGTTGGGTCCCGCGTCCGGTTTCGGCTGCCTGCGGGATCTCTGTTACAATGCCGCCCCTCATCATAAGCCAAGAGATCCGGCCCATGAAGCTCAACCCCAATCAGAACGAAGCGGTCAAGCACGTCTCCGGCCCTTGCCTGGTGCTGGCGGGCGCCGGATCGGGCAAGACCCGCGTCATCACAAACAAGATCGCCTACCTGGTACAGCAGTGCGGTTATAACGCCCGCAATATCGCGGCTGTCACCTTCACCAACAAGGCGGCGCGGGAGATGAAGGAGCGGGTCGGCCAGACCCTGGGTCGTAAGGAGGCACGGGGGCTCATGGTCTCCACCTTCCACACTCTGGGCCTCGACATCATACGTCGTGAGCACAAGAGCCTGAATCTCAAGGCGAACTTCTCCCTGTTCGACGATACGGATCAGCTGGCCCTGCTCAAGGAGCTGACGGAAGCCGAGCTCGACAACGACAAGGACAAGCTGTCCGCCCTCATCAGCCAGATCTCCAACTGGAAGAACGACCTGATACTGCCGGCCCGCGCCATGCGCATCGCCCAGGGACCGGAAGAGGTGCTGATGGCCCAGCTCTATGAGCGTTATCACCGCCAGATGGTGGCCTATAACGCGCTGGATTTTGATGACCTCATAGTGATGCCGACCCTGTTGCTCAAGAGCAACGAGGAGGTGCGCACCCGTTGGCAGAACAAGATCCGCTACCTGCTGGTCGATGAGTATCAGGACACCAACACCAGCCAGTACGAGCTGGTGAAGCAGATTGTCGGCGAGCGGGCCCGCTTCACGGTGGTGGGGGACGATGACCAGTCTATCTACTCCTGGCGCGGCGCCAAGCCCCAGAACCTGGTGCTGCTGAACGAGGACTTCCCGAGCCTCAAGCTGATCAAGCTGGAGCAGAACTACCGCTCCAAGGGGCGCATCCTGAAGTGCGCCAACATCTTGATCGCCAACAACCCCCATGTGTTCGACAAGGCGTTGTTCTCCGAGCTCGACTACGGGGTGCCGGTCAAGGTGCTGTTCGCCAAGAACGAGGAGCACGAGGCGGAGCGGATCGCCGCCGAGCTGATGGGCCACAAGTTCATGAACCGCACCCGCTTCAAGGACTACGCCATCCTCTATCGGGGCAACCATCAGTCGCGCATCTTCGAGAAGGCGCTGATGACCAACCGCATTCCCTACCGCATCTCGGGGGGCACCTCGTTTTTCTCGCGTACCGAGATCAAGGACATCATGGCCTACCTCAAGCTGCTGGTGAACCCGGACGAGGACACCGCCTTCCTGCGGGTGGTCAACCTGCCGCGCCGGGAGATAGGCCCCACCACGCTGGAGAAGCTCGGCCAGTACGCGAACCAGCGCGGCAAGAGCCTGTTTGCCGCCAGCTTCGAGCTGGGGCTGGAGCAGTCACTGACTGGCCGTGGTCTGCACGCCCTGCAGGCCTTCACCAACTGGCTGGTGCGGCTCGGGGATCAGGCCCAGCGCGGCAACCCGGTGGAGGCGGTGCGGGACATGATCAAGGAGATCCACTACGAGGAGTGGCTCCATGAGACCTCACCCAGCCCCAAGGCCGCGGAGATGCGGATGCAGAACGTCTCCACCCTCTATCGCTGGATCACCGAGATGCTGGAGGGCAACGAGCTGGACGAGCCCATGACCCTGCCCCAGGTGGTGACCCGGCTCACCCTGCGGGACATGATGGAACGCAACGAGGGGGAGGATGACGCGGATCAGGTGCAGTTGATGACACTGCATGCCTCCAAGGGATTGGAGTTTCCTTATGTCTACATGGTGGGTATGGAGGAGGGTATGCTGCCACACCAGACCAGCATAGATGAAGATAACGTGGAGGAGGAGCGTCGCCTCGCCTACGTGGGCATCACCCGTGCCCAGACCGAGCTCACCTTCACCCTCTGCAAGGAGCGGCGCCAGTACGGGGAATCGGTGCGGCCCGAACCGAGCCGCTTCCTGTTGGAGCTGCCCCAGGATGACCTGGAGTGGGAAAACCAGAAGAAGGTGACCGCCGAGGAGCGCCAGCAGAAGGGGCAGGTCGGGGTCGCCAACCTGCGGGCCCTGTTCAAGAAGGATTGACGGAGTCCAGGAGGGCTTGAGCCGGCGTCAGTTCGCCTGGCTCAGCAATGGGGTAATGTCGGCGCCGGGCAGGGGCGGAGAGATGTGGCGCCCCTGCCCCATGGTGCAGCCGAGATCGATCAGCTTCTGCAACTGCTGCTGGTTTTCGATCCCCTCGACCACCAGGGTGAAGTCGAGATCCTGACAGATGTCCCGCATGGCGCGGATCAGCGCCAGATCCTTGGGAGAATTCAGCATCCGGTGGGTGAAGCTGTCATCCACCTTGATGTAGTCCACCGGGAAGTGGAACAGGGCATTGAGGGAAGAGAAGCCGGTGCCGAAGTCATCCAGGCTGATCTGGATGCCCTTGGCCCTGAGTTCATGCAACGAGGTGAGGGAGTCGACATTCTGCCGCGACAGCTCCCGCTCGTTGAATTCGAAGATGAAGTAACTCGGCAGTACCCCCTCTTCTTCCATGATGTTGACCAGCTGCATGACCTGCTCACGGCTGGCCAGGTGCTTGCCGGAGAGGTTGATGGCGATCTTGAAGCGGCTGCGACCCGAGACGGGCAGCCAGCTCTTCAACTGCCGGCAGGTCAGGCTGAGGATATGTCGGTCCAGCTCCTGGATGAGGCCGCACTGCTCCGCCAGCGGGATGAAGTCGAAGGCGTCCTTGAGCTCTCCCTCCTCCGTTATCCAGCGCGCCATCACCTCGAGCCCGGTCAGACGGCTGTCTTCTAGCCGGATCACCGGCTGGAAGTAGGGCACTATCCTGCCTTCCCGCAAGGCGCGGGTCAGCTTCTCCTCCGGTGAGCCGGTGTGATCCTGACAGGCCTCGGAATAGGTGACGATGCGGCTGCGACCATTGCGTTTGGCCTGGTACATGGCCAGATCGGCCTGGTGCAGCAGCTCGCTGATGTCCGCTGTCTGCTCAGAGACGCTGGCGACCCCCAGACTCACCGTGATGCTCAACTCATTGCCCTGCAACCGGAACGGGTGGGAGACCCGGCCGACCAGGCGATTGAGCACAGGGCTGACGTCCTCCTCCTGCTGACTGTTGTCCAGATAGATGACGAACTCATCCCCTCCGAGCCTCGCCACCATGTCGTTCTGCCGGATGCAGCTCTGCAGCCGCCGGCTCAACTCCTGCAGCAACTGATCGCCGGCGCCATGACCCAGGGCATCGTTGACCTGCTTGAAGTGATCCACATCGATGAAAATCAGGGTGAAACCAGCCGTCTGGTAACGGCGATAGCGGGTCATGGCGTGATGAAGGTGATTCATCAGCAGGGCCCGGTTCGGCAACTGGGTCAGGGGGTCGTGCAGCGCGTTGAATTGCAGCCGACGCTCCAGCTCCTGGTGCTGCTTGAGCTGCTTTTGCAGCCGCAGATTGGTCTGACGCAGTTGTTGCAGCCGCTGGTTGATGGACTCTTCCGAATGGATGTCGTCCAGCTGCTGCCGCACCCGCTTGAGCTCCAGCAGCAGGGTCAGTTGGTGGCGCAGGAAGTCGAGGAACAGCCGATCATCGGTCTCCAGCGGTTGGGCGGTATTGATGAGGAGGTGGGCGAAATACTGTTGTTGCTGGCGCAGGGGCAGGCTGTACCAATACTGCCCCGCCTCGTATCGCTCGACCCCGTTGGTGCTGTGGCAGAGCGCCCTGATGAAGTCGTCGCCATAGGAGAGTTGCGCCGGGTAGAGCTTCTCCAGGCGCTGGCTGTCGAGCCGGATCAGCAGCATGTCGCTGACTGCCAGCATCTGGCGCAACACGGCCTCCAGCTGGGAGAGCAGAGCATGCTGGGGCAGGCTGTGAGCCAATCGCATGATGCGGCTGATCTTTTCTATCTTCTGCTGCCAGTGGGGATCCCGCTGCATGAGGGGGGAGGCCTGTCCCGCCAGCTGGGCGCCGGTCTGGGTCTCATGCAGCCGCTTGGCCAGACACTCCAGCAGCAGCCGCAGGGTGGGCAGGTGCTCGGGTGCCGCGCAGGCCAGCAACCACTGCACCTCGCCATGCTCCACCGCCTGCACACACCAGCCCTGATGTTCATCGAGCCGGGTGAGCTGCTCGTTGAGGCGGGGCTCTTCACGCCCCAGCTGCTGCTTGAAGTCCTCGTCGATCTGATGTTCATACACCCAGTGCAAGCCGGCATTCGCCAGCCCCAGCATGGCAAAGTGCCGCAAGGGACAGAGCCTGCCCAGCTGCTCGAGCAGCCTGCCGTAGTCCTCCCGGGAGGCAGCACCGGGCGCAGGAAAATCCATGATGGAGGAGACGATCGCCAGCAAGGGCGCGGAGTCGTGCGGTGTGGTGGGCTGGGCTGACATGCAAAACTCCCGATTGAACAGACCTTCAAGGGTTGCCGGAAGCAAACGGATTGAAAGGACTTCAATAGAAGTCCTTTCAATTACTTATAGCTTGTCGATCATGTAGTGGACGGCATTCAGGATCTCTTCGTCGCTACAGGTGGCGCAGGTACCCCGTGGCGGCATCATGCCGGACTGGCCGGTGAAGCCTTCGATCGCGTGTTTTTTCAGGGTGTCTATGCCCTGGGCGATGCGGGGCTCCCAGGCGGCCTTGTCACCGCGCTTGGGGGCACCGGCCGCGCCGGTGTCATGGCAGGCGAAGCAGGCACCCTTGAACACGGTCTCGCCGTCGCGGGGACCGGACGATGCGGCAGCCGGCGCCGCGGCGGCCGTTGCAATCCCTTCCAGATCCTTGGCGGTGTAGACCTGGCCGACCGGGGCGATACGCTCGGCGATGGCTTCCGCTGACATCTCGTCGGCAGCAAACACGGTGCCGGACAGACTGGCAACCGCCATCCCGGCAACCAGCAAATAGCTCAGTTTTCTCAACACGCTCATATACTCCCAGCAGGCTCTTATTATCCCTAGAAAACGACGGGATTATAACCGAATAGTTACAGGCATTTAAACGCTTGTGTGTGAAGTGTTAAGCAATCTGCGAATAAAAATTCGACGGCGGCAGGGGCTTGGGGGCCGGTGCTGGTAAAAAGAAACCCGGCTTTCGCCGGGTTTTCTGGGGCAGGCATGGGAAAAGACTTATTTATCCCGATTGAGCATCACCTTGCCGGGCTTGTCGAACTGCATCGCACCCAGAGTGCTCTGCTGGCAAGTGCACCGGCACGGCGAAGACGTCATCAATCCCAATTCAGGATCACCTTGCCGGACTGACCGGAGCGCATGGCATCGAAGCCCTGCTGGAAGTCATCGATGTGGAAGTTGTGGGTGATGATGGGGGAGAGATCCAGCCCAGACTGGATGAGGCTGGCCATCTTGTACCAGGTCTCGAACATCTCACGGCCGTAGATCCCTTTGATAAACAGCCCCTTGAAGATCACCTTGCCCCAATCGATGGCCATGGTGGCGGGGGGGATGCCGAGCATGGCGATTTTGCCGCCGTGGTTCATCTTGTCGATCATGTCCTGGAAGGCGCTGGGCACGCCGGACATCTCCAGCCCCACGTCGAAGCCTTCGGTCATGCCGAGCTCGGTCATGACGTCGGAGAGTTTCTCCGTGCTCACGTTGACGGCGCGGGTAGCGCCCATCTTGCGAGCCAGTTCGAGCCGGTATTCGTTGACGTCGGTGATCACCACGTGGCGCGCGCCGACGTGGCGGCAGACGGCGGCGGCCATGATGCCGATGGGGCCGGCACCGGTGATGAGCACGTCTTCACCCACCAGATCGAAGGAGAGCGCGGTGTGCACGGCGTTGCCGAAGGGATCGAAGATGGCGGCCAGCTCATCGGGTACGTTGTCCGGCAACTTGAAGGCGTTGAAGGCCGGGATCACCAAATACTCGGCGAAGGAGCCAGGGCGGTTGACGCCGACGCCTATGGTGTTGCGGCATAGGTGGGTGCGACCGGCACGGCAGTTGCGGCAGTGGCCGCAGGTGATATGGCCTTCACCCGAGACGCGATCGCCTACGGCGAAGCCACGCACCTCCTGACCGACGGCGACCACTTCCCCCACGTATTCGTGACCCACCACCATGGGTGTCGGGATGGTCTTCTGGGACCACTCGTCCCAGTTGTAGATGTGGATGTCGGTACCGCAGATGGCGGTCTTGCGGATCTTGATCAGCAGATCATTGTGGCCGAGCTCGGGGGCCGGGACATCCGTCATCCAGATGCCGACTTCTTTCTTCAGTTTGGAGAGTGCTTTCATGACAGACTTCCTCAAGGCGCTGCGCAGGGTTCTGTGGGCACAGCAGAGAGTGCAAAAAATGGGGCCGATATCGGCCCCGTTTCAATCAGATCACGCCGAGTTCACGGCCGATGCGGATGAAGGCGTCGATCGCCTTGTCCAGCTGCTCGCGGGTGTGGGCGGCGGACATCTGGGTGCGGATGCGGGCCTGCCCCTTGGGCACCACGGGGAAGGAGAAGCCCACCACGTAGATGCCGGCGGCCAGCATGCGGCTCGCCATCTCGGAGGCCAGCTTGGCATCCCCCAGCATCACCGGAATGATGGCGTGATCGGCGCCGGCCAGGGTGAAACCGGCGGCGCTCATGCGCGTGCGGAAGTAGTTGCTGTTCTCTTTCAGGCTGGCACGCAGGGCGTGGCCCTCGGCCAGCATGTCGATCACCCTGATGGTGGCGGAGACGATGGACGGTGCCAGGGAGTTGGAGAACAGGTAGGGACGGGAGCGCTGACGCAGCCAGTCGATCACCTCTTTCTTGCCGGAGGTGTAGCCACCGGAGGCGCCACCGAGGGCCTTGCCCAGGGTGCCGGTGATGATGTCGACCCTGTCCAGCACGCCGCAGTATTCGTGGGTGCCGCGGCCGTTCTCGCCGATGAAGCCGACCGCGTGGGAGTCATCCACCATGACCAGGGCATCGTACTTGTCGGCCAGATCGCAGATGGATTTCAGGTCGGCGATGACGCCGTCCATGGAGAAGACGCCGTCGGTGGCGATCAGCTTGAAACGGGCGCCATCGGCATTGGCCTGCTTGAGCTGGGCCTCCAGCTCGGCCATGTCGTTGTTGGCATAGCGGTAGCGTTTCGCCTTGCACAGTCGCACGCCATCGATGATGGAGGCGTGGTTGAGCGCATCTGAGATGATGGCGTCTTCGGCGCCAAACAGGGTCTCGAACAGGCCGCCGTTGGCATCGAAGCAGGAGGAGTAGAGGATGCTGTCTTCGGTGCCGAGGAAGGTCGACAACTTCTGCTCCAGCACCTTGTGCTGATCCTGGGTGCCGCAGATGAAGCGCACCGAGGCCATGCCGAAGCCGTGGCTATCGAGCCCCTCATGGGCCGCCTTGATCAGCTCAGGATGATTGGCGAGCCCCAGATAGTTGTTGGCACAGAAGTTCAGTACCTGCTCGCCGCCCACCGCGATCCTGGCCTGCTGAGCCGAGGTGATGATGCGTTCCTGCTTGTACAAGCCTTCCGCTTTGACCTGCTCGAGCTGCTCGCTCAGGTGACGATAGAATCCGTTAGACATCCTCGGTCCTCATTAGCTATTTCGGCTGGGAAATTAGGGTCTGTTGACGTTTCGTCGCAAGCCGCGTTGCTACGACAAATGACGCCAGGCTAGGCGCAGGGCGCCGGCAATGGCCATCCCCTTGGCAAGTCCTGCAACAACGCATGGCCTGATTTGCCGTGCAACCCGTAGGGACGGGTCAATTTCTTGCGCATAACGTCGTTTCTCGACAACTCATTTGAACGACCAAACTTCGTGTCTCGCGCCTCGCGATGCGCAAAAACTGACACCGTCGCGGTCGTGACGAAATGTCGACAGGCCCTAGGGTAGGCAACATTTTACTGTAATAGGTTCGCTGAAATTCAAATTATTGTGCTGATATTCAACAATTGTGAAACAGATCTCACCCAGCTGGTTGGGCCAGCTGATGGTAATGTTGCTCCAGCTGGTGGATCTGTTCGGCAACCTGAGGCTGCACATAGGGACGCAGCAGGAACAGCACCCGCAGGACCCCCTGATAGAGCAGTGGCTTGGTGATGCGGGTGGCGGGCGCCTGGGCTATCTGGAACGGGATCCAGCAGGTCACCACCATCTTGATGGTCTGGCCGAGATCCGGCAGGTCGTCATCGCTGACGTCTATGATGCCGCCCTCGCGCAGGCTCCTGAGCAGGGCAACCACGGAGGCGCGCAGCTGCTCCTGGGCCTTGAGGTACTTCTGTTGCAGCGGTTCGTCGCGACTGAGGATGTCTGGCAGATTCGCGTAGAAGAAGCGGAACTGCCACATCAGATAGAAGATGGCGTCCAGGTAGCCCATCAGATCTTCCAGCTTGATCTCGTTGCTGCGGGCCGGAGTGAAGCTGTCGCTCAGGTGGCGGGCATATTGATCGAAGATGGAGTGGATGATGTCTTCTTTATTGCGGAAGTGGTAATAAAGGTTGCCTGGGCTGATGCCGAGATGGGCGGCAATGTGGTTGGTGGTGATGTTGCGTTCACCCTGATCGTTGAACAGCTCGGTGGCGCTGTGAATGATCCTGTCTCTGGTTTTCATCGCTGATCCCTCTGCCGGGCCCTGTGCATCAAGGTCGAATCCCCTTGCGGCCCGTGATAAACTTTTCGGCAATTTCAAATTGGCCCACTATACACAGCTTTAACAAGCAGTCACACGGGGCCATCAACGTACGCGAGGCAAACTCCATGATCGTAGTAACTGGCGGTGCTGGCTTTATCGGCAGCAATCTGGTCAAGCAGCTGAACGCTCAAGGACGGACCGATGTGGTGGTCATCGATGACCTGACTGACGGCACCAAGTTCGTCAATCTGGTCGATCTCACCATCGCCGATTACATGGATAAGGACGAGTTCCAGGCGCGCATCGTCTCCGGCGACGAATTCGAGGAGTGGGATGGCGGCATCGAGGTGATCTTCCATGAAGGCGCCTGCTCCGCGACCACCGAGTGGAATGGCAAGTTCATCATGGAGGTCAACTACGAGTACTCCAAGGATCTGTTCCATTACTGCATCGAGCGGGAAATTCCGTTCATCTATGCCTCCTCCGCCGCCACCTATGGCGGACGCAACGACAACTTCATCGAAGATCCGCGATTCGAGCAGCCGCTCAACGTCTACGGCTACTCCAAGCAGCTGTTCGATCAGTACGTGCGCCGCTGGCTGCCGGAGATCGACTCCCAGGTCGTCGGCCTGAAGTACTTCAACGTCTACGGCCCGCGTGAGCAGCACAAGGGCTCCATGGCCTCCGTCGCCTTCCACCTCAACACCCAGGTGAAGCAGGGCGGCAACCCCAAGCTGTTCGAAGGCTGTGACGGCTTCCCGGATGGCGGCCAGATGCGCGACTTCATCTATGTGGACGACGTCTGCAAGGTGAACCTCTGGTTCTGGCAGAATCCGCAGCACTCCGGCATCTTCAACTGCGGCACCGGCCGGGCCGAGCCGTTCCAGAACGTGGCCGAGGCCGTGATCAAGCATCACCAGCAGGGCGCCATCGAATACATTCCCTTCCCGGATCACCTGAAGGGTCGTTACCAGAGCTTCACCCAGGCCGATCTCACCAAGTTGCGTGGCATCGGTTATGACGGCGAGTTCAAGACGGTGGCCGAAGGCGTGGCCGATTACATGGCCTGGTTGAACCGGGCTTGATCCCCTCCTGACGGGCGGCCCTGGCCGCCCGTCGATCGGATACGCTTGCATGAATATATTGATGGCACTCTCCCAGCTCGAAGTGACGGGAGCTGAGGTCTATGCCACCACGGTCGGTAACGAGCTGACCCGGCGTGGTCACAACGTTTTCTATGTTTCTGACACCCTGACCAAGCCCACCCAGGGGCCCGTGTTCAAGTTGCGTTTCAACAAGCGCAGCATCTTGCGCCGCTTCTGGCACGTGTTTTACCTCATCTATCTCATCAAGAAACACCATATCCAACTGGTGCACGCTCATTCGCGCGCCTCCGGCTGGAGCAGTTACGTGGCCTGCAAGCTCACCGGCACGCCCATGATCACTACTGTGCACGGCCGTCAGCCGGTGCACGCGTCGCGCAAGGCCTTCCATGCACTCGGTTACCGGGCGGTGGCGGTGTGCGAGGACATTGCCCACCAGATCATCGACAACCTGGGGGTGGATCCGGCCAAGGTGCAGGTGCTGCGCAACGGCATCGAGACCGATCAGTTCCAGCCCGTGCCGGCACCGGCCAACCCCAAGCCGGTGATCGCCATCATAGGTCGGCTGAGCGGTCCCAAGGGGGAGCTCTGCTACCGTCTGCTGGACGAGGTGCTGGATCTGGACGCCTATCGGGTGCGGATCGTCAGCGGTACCCAGGTGCCGGAACGCTTCGCCCGATTCAAGGAAAAAGCCGAGTTCGTGGGTTACGTGGACGATGTGCCCGCCCTGCTGGCCAACTGCGATCTGGTGATAGGTGCCGGTCGGGTGGCAATGGAGGCGCTGCTGTGTGGCCGCCCTGCCTTCGCCATCGGCGAGGCCAAGGCCATAGGCCTGGTCACCGAGTCCAACCTGGCCGAGGCGCTGGCCAGCAACTTCGGCGACATAGGCCCCAAGGATCTGGCGATCGACTTTGCCGTCCTGAAGCAGCTGATCGCCGAGGCGCTAGCCAGCAAGGAGGTGCCGGAGGCGATTCGCCTGCGCATTCAGGATGAGTACGGCTTGCAAGGGGTTGTCTCCGAGCTGGAGTGCGTCTATCAGGATGCCGTGGTGGAGACCCTGCGCCGGGAGATGCCGGTCATCATGTATCACCGCTTCATCGAGCAGGACAGCGAGAAGGGGGTGCATGGTACCTGGATGCCGATTGCCATGTTCGAGAAACACCTGAAGCTGATGAAGTGGCTCGGCTACGAGACCCTGACCTTCCGGGATCTGGCGGACAAGGGCTTCATTCACCGGCTGCAGTACGGCAAGAAGTACCTGATGATCACCGTCGACGACGGCTATCGGGACAACCTGACCCGCATGCTGCCGCTGTTGGAAAAATATGGTTACAAAGCCGTGGTGTACATAGTGACCGGCGAGGATCACAATCGCTGGGATGTGGAGCATCCGACCCACCCCGATACCCCGGTGGCGCTGATGAATGGCGACGAGATCAAGGCGCTGGTGGCTTCGGGGCATGTGGAGATAGGGGGGCATACCTTGACCCATCCGCGTCTCAGCACGCTCGCCCCCGAAGCTCAGGCCCACGAGATCCGCGCCAACAAGGAGAGGCTGGAACAGTTGCTTGGCCATTCACTCCTGTCATTCGCTTACCCCTATGGGGATCTGAACGACGACGCCAAAAAACAAGCCAGTGCCGCCGGTTATCGCTACGCGGTAGCTACCAACAGCGGCCCCAGGGCCATGCACCAGGATCCGTTCCAGATCCGCCGGATCGCCATCTTCCCCCGCACCGATGCATTCGGGCTGTGGCGCAAGATCCGGGGTAATTACGTATTCAGGAAATAATGTAGTGGTAGAGAAAAACATGCCGTTGAAAATAGATCCGTCAGTTAATCAGAGTTCTTTTTGGCCACGTAATGATCGGGTGTTATCGCTGTTGGTTCAGTTGTCAGCTTTTCTGTTTGGTGCTTTGGCGCTGGCTGTGCCAAGTGGCTACTCGTATGGTCCTGGTCTGCTATTGCTGGCAAGCCTTTTCTTTATCGGTATGAAACGTTCTACATGGGGATTAGGCCGTGAATTCAAACTCATTGGACTGGGTTTGCTACTCTATTTTATCGTCATGGCGCTCTCTGTTTGGTTGGACGGAGGCAAGATAAGCGAAATTGACAGGGCTAGTCGAGCTGTGATGGCAGTCGTCATGATTCCCCTATTGGCGAGCACACCGGTACGTCTTCCTTCTCTATTATCAGGTTGTGGTGTCGGAGCACTTCTAGCATTTGGCATCGCCATTTATGATAAATTTGTATTGGGCTATGCACGGGCATTTGATGATGTGATGCCAATTCAAAGTGGTAACATAGCCATGTCGCTTGGCCTCTTCTGCCTCTGTGGTTTACTTTGGGCTCAAAAGAAGAGAAATTTTCTCTTCTCATTCTTTATGGTGCTGGGTACCTGTGCTGGAATGGGGGCTAGTTTCCTCTCTGGCACCCGTGGTGGTTGGGTACTGTTACCCATCATTTTGTTTACCATCGTGATGTTGTTCAAAGAATCTCTCTATCGTAAGAGTACTCTTGCGATGGTCGTGAGTGTCCTGCTGTGTGGCGCTTTCTTTGTGGTTCAACCACAGAGTGGTGTCGAGGCACGGATAGAGCTGGCTCAGAATGATATAAGCCAATATATCGACAAGACTAACCTAAATACCTCCCTTGGTGTCAGGCTTCAGCTTTGGCAGAGTGCTTGGCAGAGCTTTACTGAAAAGCCGTTATTTGGCTGGGGAAATCATGGGGTTAGGGAGTCTCAGAAGGCGCAGTTGGTTCGTGGTGAGATCAGCCAGTTTATCTATGACTTCAATTCCCATGCCCATAACCAATTCCTTGATGAAATGGCAAAACGAGGTATCGTTGGTCTTGGTATGCTGCTGTTGATGATGCTTATTCCCCTATTTTTGGTAAAAAAGCGTTTGTATCAACCCCATAATGATGATGTGCATTGTGGGGCTGCGTTGGTTATAGTGACCATTTTTTCATCGATAGACTACTGTCTCAGTCAGGCGTTTTTTGGTCACAATTCTGGCATTACTTTCTTTGTTTCATCCTTAGTCATAGCTGTATCCATCGTTTTCAATAAAAATCAAAGCGAGTGAAATAATTAAATTAATGACGTTAAACAAGGAAGCTATAAAATTTTTGAGTGTAGTTAACTTAATTATGTAGTCATAGAAATTAGAGGGGTGTCGCGTGGGGGTTTCTATTTCAATTGTAATTTTAAATTACAACTCATCTAAATATACAATAGACTGTATTAACAGTATATTGAGTGGTTCATATCAAAATTATGAAATAATACTGGTCGATAACAATTCAAACGCAGATGAACGTGGTGTTATTATTGACTACTTGAATGTTAAAAATAATGGTAAAATACATTATAGAGAAAATGGTTTTAATTTCGGATTTGCTCTCGGAAATATATTTGGAATATCTGAAGCAAAAGGGGAATACATATTTGTTCTTAATAATGATACTCTAGTTGATGAGCATGCGCTTGGCATACTTCATTCATTCATGGAGGATAATCCAGATGTGTCGCTGTGTATACCATCTCAGTATGATAAAGATGGTAGATATCATCCATCCTTTGCCTATTTACCATCAGTAGCTAATCAGTGGTTGGGTGACGGGTTGTGTCGAATGTTAAAACCATCAGAATATATGGATAGGAAAAAGGAATATAAAACTCCATTTAGTGTCCAAATGGGCAGTGGAGCATCAATGTTCTTCCGAGCGTCTGATTATTTTAAAGTTGGAGGTTTGGATCCTAATTTTTTCCTTTACTGTGAGGAAGAGGATATCTGCATTAGAATGAAAAAAGAAAAAATGAATATCTTTTTTGTTCCAGATGCAAAAATAATCCACTATGGTGGTGGAAGTACGAATAGAAATATAGAAATAGAAATAGAATTTTATAGGTCTTTATTTTACTTCTTTGATAAAAACTATAAATATATATCAGCAAGAGCCCTTAAATTTAGATTTATTACCAAAGAACTAATCAAATCATGTAAAAACCCAGCCCGGTTTAAGTTACTCTTGGCTATCATCAGGAAGTCATCACTATCTCATTCCTTAAGACATAAGCAACGAGGTTTGAAAAATTAATATTATTTAATAATAGGTAAAATAGATAGAGTGTGATTTAAAATGGATATATTATATTTTGTGAAGGAATTCATTAGGCGCGATACCACAATAAAAATAAATATAGTATATTTAATTAAACGAATCTAATCTACTTCGCTTTAATAGATTGAGACAGAATAAGCTATTATGGTTAAATAGCTTTAATCTATGGATGGTGCCGAGTACAAAAATCATCCAGCCATAGCATATAGTGGTGAAACCTATTTTCATGTGGAGTGACCACACCAGTAATTAACTAAAGGTCTAGCCCGTTAACTTCGTTACTGGCGAGACATATTTTCATAGCCGCTCATTTATACCTTGTCGTGAGCTATGTCAATTTCAGCCCAGAATGTGGCCAGCCTTTCCTGCACGTTCAGGATTTCCTGCTCGGGATCCTGATGGTCGGTATCGATGAACTGATAGCGGGGGTGGGAGAGCGGGTTGGCGATGGCCGAGTGGCCCAGGGGGGAAACTATGGTCAGCAGCGGTATGTCCAGCGCCTGCGCCATGTGCCGCGGGCCCGTGTCGTTACCGACGAACAGCTGGCTATGGGCGAAGAGTCCGACCAGCTCCCGCACCGAGCGAGTCTGAATCCGATCGAACACGCTGGCCTGCAGGGCTTCGGGTAGCAGCGGTTTCAGGCCCCGGTTGTACTCCTCTTCCCCCGGCCCGCAGTAGATCAGGATCTGGGCGTTGTGCTCTTCGATCAGCCATTGCGCCACCTTGGCAAAGCAGCCGATGGGCCAGCGCTTGTAGTGGCCAAGGGAGTTGACCCCCATGGCGATCAGCGGTCTGTCAGAGTCGATGCCGGCGGCCAGCAGGGCCTCGCGTCCCCGTTGTTTTTCTTCTTCACTCAGCCAGAGATAGTAGTTGCGATCCTCCCGGGCGAGTTTGAGGGGGGCAAGCAGGGCGAAGCGATCGTCGACCAGGGTGCTATTGCCCTGATGTTCAGTGTCTTTTCGAAACCGCACTATGCGGTTGTGGCCGAGTCGCCAGGGGAAGGAGTCGAAGCCTATGCGCAATTTGGCCCCCGACAGCAGGCAGGTCAGCAGACCTATCATCTGACCCTGGCTGTTGATTACCACGTCATAACGCTCGCGGCGGATCCCCAGCAGCAGCGCCTTCATGTAGCCCCACTCGTTGCGACGCGCCTTCTCGATGACGATCAGCTTGTCGATGTTAGGGTTACCCTCCGCCATGCCCGCGCAGTAATCCATGACCAGATAGTGAACTTCCCCGGCGGAGTCGTTCTGCTTGAGATTGTTGCAAAGGGCCGTGGAGATCAGCACGTCCCCTATCTGTTTGGTTTGTACTACTAGGTATTTCATGGAGAAGGCCTCGAGTGAGGTCATGGTTGAGCGACAGCACAACAGCATATCGTACTCGACCGTCAGATGCTGCCGCGACGGCGTGAAAATCCGATCAGGCGCACTGCAGAAGCCCCTTTTTCCCAGCCGGTGTTTAATTGTTGGCCATGCAGGTAAGGCTGGCGCGCGGATCGAAAAAGGCACGACCCTGGGGCCGTGCCTTATCAAGGATGCGAGATAGGATCAGCGCACAATCAGGCCGAGCAGTATGCCCACCACGCCGAAGTCGGCATCGCTGAAGGTGGTGTTGGCAAAGCCGAGATCCCCCAGCACCGGCAGTAGGAACACCGGCAGGAAGGTGATCAGCAGGCCGTTGGCGAAGGCCCCGAGCAGGGCACCGCGACGACCGCCGGTGGCGTTGCCGAATACCCCGGCGGCGGCGCCGACGAAGAAGTGTGGCACCACGCCCGGGATGATGACGGTCAGCCCCAGCAGATAGAGCAGCACCATGCCCACCAGGCCGGCGGCGAAGCTCGACAGGAAGCCGATCAGCACGGCGTTGGGGGCGTAGGGGAAGACGATGGGGCAGTCCAGCGCCGGTTTGGCGTTCGGCACCAGCTTGTCGGAGATCCCCTTGAAGGCCGGCACGATTTCGGCGATGACCATGCGCACCCCTTGCAGGATGACGTAGACCCCGGCCGCGAAGGTGATGGACTGCATCAGGGAGAACATGAACCAGTGTTTACCCTTGGCGACGTTGCTGACGAACTCGGGGCCGGCGAAGGCGGAGGTGATGAGGAAGATGATGCCCATGGTGAAGGAGATGGCCACCGGGGTGTCGCGCAGGAACAACAGGCTCTTGGGCACCTGCACCTCTTCACTGCTGTGAGCCTTGTTGCCGAACTTGGCACCGATCCAGCCGGCCAGCACGTAGGAGATGGTGGAGAAGTGGCCGAGTGCCACGTCGTCCGAGCCGGTGATCTGCTTCATATAGGGGTGAGCGAGGGCCGGGAACAGCACCATGGTCACACCGACCACCAGGCTGCCGACCGCGATCAGCGGAATGCCGCTCATGCCGCCGGCGGAGAGGATGGCCGCCACCATCATCGACATGAACAGGGTGTGGTGACCGGTCAGGAAGATGAATTTCCAGGGGGTGAGGCGGGCGATCAGGATGTTCACCAGCATGGCGAAGAACATGATCATCGCCATCTCCTTGCCGAACGACTGCTGGGCGATGGAGACGATGGCCTCGTTGTTGGGGACCACGCCCTTGATGCCGAAGGCGTGCTGGAAGATGGTGGCGAAGTCGCCGAGGGAGTTCACCACCAGGGTGGCGCCGGCCCCCAGGATGACGAAGCCCATGATGGTCTTGACCGTGCCCTTGATGCACTCGGTCACGGGTTTTTTCTGGGCAATCAAGCCGATAAGGGCGATCAGACCGACCAGCACGGCCGGCTCCGACAGCACGTCAAACATCAGAAAATTGAAAAATTCCATGGTCAGCTCCAATCAATGGAAGAGGCGGCCCGCAGGCCGCATGGTAAGTCCTTAGAGTGCGCCCAGTTCCCGCAAGGCGGCAGAGAGTCGCTCCTTCATGGCGGCCTTGTCGACCATGTTGTCCAGCGACACCAGTCGGCCGTTGACCCCCATGCTGCTGAGCTGTTCGGCGATGTCGCGGGTGGCGACGAACATCTCGGCGCTTTCGCTGCCGGCGGAGGCGAGATCGCGATGGTCCACCTCAGCGGTCACATTGAGCTCCTTGAGGATGCTCTTGATGCTCATCTCCATCATCAGGCTGGTGCCCAGGCCATGTCCGCATACAACCAGAATTTTCATTGTCTCTTCCTCTGTCAGGGCGCCGCGGCGCAACTCAGTAGCGCGCCAGGATGCGCAATATGTCGTCTTTGGTGTCGGCCGCGATGATGGCCGCCACGTCTTCTTCATTCATGAACAGCTCGGCCAGCTGGGCGATGGTCTCCACGTGGGAGCTGCTGTCGCTGGCGGCCAGGGTGATCAACAACTGGACAGGGTCGTTGCCCTCGGAGTCGAAGTTGACCCCTTGCTTGAGCACGGTCAGGCCGAGGCCCAGCCGGTTGACACCGTCTTCCGGGCGTGCGTGGGGCATGGCTAGGCCGGGACCCAGCACATAGTAGGGGCCGAGCTCCTCATGGGAGCGAAACAGCGCCGCCACATAGGAGGGCTCTATGGTGCCGTTGGCCAGCAGGGGAGCGGTGGCAAGCTCGATGGCATGGCGCCAGTCGCGGGCCCCCGCTTCAATGGAAATGACCTCTTCGGTCAACAGTTGAGTCAGCATGGCGGTGTTCCGGCTTGATGCGATGGCGCCAATCTAGCGATCCTTCGCCTCGATAACTGTGAGCTGGATCTCGAAAGTTAGCGCTACCAGATAGCGCTAACATTGATCTGTGATAGCGCTATCATTTTCATCATCAGCAGGATTCATCTTGAGCTCAATCCCGTACTGGAGAGGTAAAATAGAACCTGAGCAAATAGTCAGTGCCGCACTTTTGCCTTAAAGTGAGTACCCGCATGCCGAGGAAGGGAAAGGATGTCAGAAGTCAAAAAACGCCGTAGCACGGGTCGGGTGACCCTCAACGAGGTTGCCCGGCTGGCCGGGGTGGGGGCCATGACGGTATCGCGCGCCCTGCGTACCCCCGAGCTGGTGTCGGACAAGATGCGCGAGCGCATCGAGGCAGCGGTGGATGAACTCGGCTATATCCCCAATCGGGCGGCGGGCGCGCTGGCCTCCGCCACCTCCCAGACCATAGTGGTCATAGTCCCCAGCCTGGCCGAGCATGGCTGTGGCGACATGATTGCCGGTCTGCAACAGACTCTGCTCGCCGAGGGCTACCAGATCATGCTGGGGGATGCCCAGCACCTGAAGCACCAGGAAGAGAGCCTGCTCAACAATTTCCTGCAGCACAATCCGGCCGCCGTGGTGCTGTTTGGTGGCGATCCTGGTGAGACCATGCGCAGCCGGCTGGTGGCGGCCCGCCTGCCGGTGGTGGAGGTGGGGGCCATGGCGCGCCAACCCGTCGACATGAACGTGGGAGTCTCCAACTTCGACGCGGGTTATCAGCTGACCCGCCACCTCATCGAGCGTGGTTATCGCAACATAGGTTTTCTGTGCGCCCGCCAGGAGCAGTGGATGCTGCAGCAGCGCATGCAGGGTTGGCAGAAGGCGCTGCTGGACAACTACCTCTCCCCCGATGCCATCATCAACACCTCGGAGCGGCCGAGCTTCAGCACCGGCGCCGCCATGCTGGGGGAGATGCTGCTGCGCTGGCCCGAGCTGGACGCGCTGATCTGTGTCAACGACGAACTGGCGGCGGGCGTGCTATTTGAATGCCAGCGCCGCCACCTGAGCGTGCCGGGCAAGCTGGCCATCGCCGGTTTCGACGATCTGGACGTGGCGCGCGCCTGTTACCCGGCGCTCACCTCGGTCAGGATCCCCTATCACCAGATGGGCCAGGAGGCGGCAGCCTTGATCCTGCGCCAGCTGGCGGGTGACGAGGTGGCGGGCATGACCCTGGCGTTGGATTTCCAACTGCAAAAGCGTCAAAGCACCTGATTAATGACTACAAAACAGCGAGAGGCAAGCATGTTCAAGGCTCTGTTACTGGAAAACCAGGATGGCAAGACGGTCCCGACCCTGACTCAACTGGTCGAGAGCCAGTTGCCGGAAGGGGAAGTGCGGGTGGCGGTGAGCTTCAGCTCCATCAACTACAAGGATGGGCTGGCCATCACCGGCAAGGGCCGGATAGTGCGTCAGTGGCCGCTGGTGCCGGGCATCGACTTCGCCGGTACAGTGCTGGAATCCGCCGATGCGCGCTATCAGCCGGGCGATCGGGTGGTGCTGACCGGTTGGGGTGTGGGCGAGGGCCACTGGGGTGGCATGGCCGAGCAGGCGCGGGTCAAGGCGGACTGGCTGGTGCCGCTGCCGGCCGGGCTGGATGAGCGTCAGGCCATGTGCATCGGCACCGCCGGCCTCACCGCCATGCTGTGCGTGCTGGCGCTGGAGGAGGCGGGCATCACTCCCGCGAGCGGCGAGGTGCTGGTGACCGGCGCCGCCGGTGGGGTAGGCTCGACCGCCGTCGCCCTGCTGGCGGCGCTGGGCTATCAAGTCGCGGCCCTGACCGGCCGCCCCGAGGAGCAGGGCGAGATGCTGACCGCCTTGGGTGCGAGTCGCATAGTGCCGCGCAGCGAGCTGCTGGAGCCCGCCAAGCCGCTGGAGAAGCAGCTGTGGGCCGGTGCCATCGATACCGTCGGCAGCCAGGTGCTGGCCAAGCTACTGGCCCAGATGAACTACGGCGGCGCCGTGGCGGCGTGCGGGCTGGCGGGCGGCTTCGATCTGCCGACCAGCGTCATGCCTTTCATCCTGCGCAACGTGCGCCTGCAGGGGGTTGACTCGGTGATGTGCCCGCTGGCACGGCGCCAGCAGGCCTGGGCAAGGTTGGCGCGGGATCTGCCCGCCAGCTTCTTCGAGCAGGCGGTGACCGAGATAGGGCTGGAGCAGGTGGTGACCACCGCCGAGGCCATTACCCTGGGTCAGGTGGCGGGGCGCACCCTGGTCAAACTCTGAGCAAGCACACTGGCGAGCCCCATTTTTCTGGATAGACTTTGAAGGCCGGTGCACTATCCAAGGAGAATGAGCATGGGTGAACAGACGCCGGATTACGAGCTCGACGATGATTGGGAGCCGGAATCCTGGGAAGACGAGCTGGAGGAGCTGGATGACGAGGGTTGGCAAGACTTTGACTCCCTCGACGATCAGTAAGCTCCGGTGAAACGTACGGGCGGGCCCAGGGGCCCGCCCGATTTTTTGTGTATTCAGCGGGATGTGACTTGGTGGGGGTTGTCGGGCTGGTTAGAATGAACTGCTCAAATGGCGCTGTGAGAGGGCGATCCCTCGTCGCGCCACAGGACGGATAACCAGCGTCATGGACGCTCAAGGATGAATATGCGCTTACTCGTCATCATGATGTGTGCCGGCTTGCTCGGGGGTTGTGTCTCCAACTCGGACGATCCCTGCGAGAAGGTATGGGCCGATGTGGGGGAGGGAGACGGCAAGCTGGGTTTTGCCGCCGATCGGGTGGAATTCCATCAGACCCAGTGCGGGACCAAGGTGGATGTCGCCATGTGGGAGCAGGGTCGCCAGAAGGGACTGGCCTGGTATTGCCGCCCCGAACACCTCTATCTGGCCGGGCGATCCGGGGAGGAGTACCGCGGCGTCTGCCCCAATGACGTGCAGGCCCGTCGCCTGTTCGAGCAGGGCCGCCAGGGCTGGACCGATCAATAAGAGGGTCGGCCCCCTCAGGAATGCAGAGGCGGGGAGAGAGGGGCCAGATGGCCTACTCCTCCTTCCCCTTCAGCCGCAGCGGCTGGCACAGATACTGTTTGTCATTGGCGCTGCGGGCACACTTGCCACATACGAATTTGGGCTTCTTTACTATCTTGCGCAGCGCCTTGAGCTCGAAGGGGATCTCATTACGGCGCCATTCACACAGCGTCTTGTGGCCCATGACGATGACTCCCTCGACAACGAATGGGGGACATGAGGCGCGCCGGGTGCACTGTCGGCACGGCGCTCATCCTCGTTACTGGTAGAGATACTTGGTGAAGATGAGCTCGCGTACCGCCTTCTTGCCCGTCTCCTTCACCAGCAGCTCATTGACCCGGTTCTCGCACTCCTTGCGCAGCTCTTCCCGGCTCACCAGCGACTTGATCTGATCACCGGTCTTGCTGCCAATCAGGCGGATGATGGCGTCGCGGATCAAGGGGTCATGCTGCTCCAGCAATTTCAGATCGGCGGCGTTCTCGGCCATCAGCTCCACCGTCACTCGCACGTAACCCAGGGTTTTGCCATCCCCAAGGTAATTGGTGATGATGTCCGGATCCAGCGCATGATAGGCAAATCCCGGCTTGGCGGCGGCGGCCGGATCGGCCGCGGGCTCTTCGGCGGCGGAGGCTTGTGCATTCAACGCGGTACAACTCAGCAATAACATCAGCAGAACATTGGCGATCTTCATCTAGATGGCTCGGCGACGACGGGTGCCCCATTTTTGATGCTGTCATCGGGGCCGTCAAGCACGGATGTTCTTACAATTCTCCATTGATTTACGGATAATAAACCGGATTTTAACCTGACAACGGAAATCTCCGGATGGTGAAGCTGTGAAGTCCGAGTTGACTGTTCCCCTCATCCAGCTCGCACCCTGGCGGGCACCCGAGCAGTGCGAGCCTCCAGAGGCGCTGCGTCCCTGGTTGCTGGAAGCAGATTCCATGACCCGGCGGCTGCGTCGCTACAATCGCCAGCTATCGGTGCAACTGCTGGGCAATAGCAGCGTGCCGCTGGCGGCCGATGAGCAGGCGCTGGTGGCGGCCGACTGCCCAGAGGGGCTGTGCCGCGAGGTGATACTGCACGGCGATGGCGGGCCGGCCATCCTGGGCTGGACCCTGTTTGCCGAGGCGGCATTGCAGGGGGGCGGTTTACATGATTTGGGTGAGCAGCCTCTGGGTGAACGTATCTTCGGTCATGAGCCTGCAAAACGAGATCATCTGTTGCTGGCATGTTTCGAAATCCTGGCCAACCCCTGGTGTCCGGCCGCCATCGTCTGGGGACGTCGTTCCCGTCTGTATCTGGGGCAGTGGCCCTTGCTGGTCCACGAACTCTTCCTGCCCTCGCTATCGTCCAACCCGCTGCCATCGAATAAGGAGCCGGAGTGAAATTGTTAACCAAGGAGCGGGGACTGGCCTATGTGCAGTTGGCCCGCATCGACAAGCCCATCGGCACCCTGCTGTTGCTGTGGCCGACCCTGTGGGCACTCTGGCTGGCGGCCGGTGGCCTGCCGGATCCCTGGATCCTGATCGTGTTCGTGGTGGGGGTCTTCCTGATGCGCTCCGCCGGTTGCGTCATCAATGACTATGCGGATCGCAACTTCGATGGTCACGTGAAACGCACCGCCGGACGGCCGCTGCCCATGGGCAAGGTTGCGCCGCGCGAGGTGCTGGTGCTGTTCGCCGTGCTGGCCCTCATCTCGTTCGGACTGGTGCTGACCCTGAACCCGCTCACCATAGGCCTGTCGTTTGCCGGCCTGTTGCTGGCGGTCTGCTACCCCTTCATGAAGCGCTTCATTCCCATACCGCAGCTGGTGCTGGGGATGGCCTTCTCCTGGTCCATCCCCATGGCCTACGCGGCCCAGGCGGATGCGCTGCCACCGGTGGCCTGGCTGCTGTTTCTCGCCAATGTGCTGTGGACCATCGCCTACGACACCCAGTACGCCATGGTGGACAGGGACGATGACCTCAAGCTCGGCCTGAAGTCGAGCGCCATTCTGTTCGGTCGCCAGGACAAGCGGATCATCGGCGTGCTGCAGCTGGCGACCCTGCTGATCCTGCTGCTGGTGGGCCAGCTGATGGCGCTCGGCTCGGGTTACTACTGGGGCTTGCTGGGGGCGGGGGCGCTGTTCGTCTATCAGCAGCGACTGATCCGGGAGCGGCAGCGAGAAGCCTGCTTCAAGGCGTTCCTCAACAACAACTACGTGGGGGCGCTGGTGCTGCTCGGGGTGGCGAGTCACTACCTCTGAGCGCCGAGTACCCATGAAAAAAGGCCGCATCTTGATGCGGCCTTTTTATTTCCGATTATTGGCTGTCAGCCCGCGGCTACGAACGGTTGCCCGCTTCTATGGTGCGGCGGGCCTTGTGAGGCTGAGCAGCGGCACTCGCTTGTTACCTCGCTACGGCATCAGTTCCGGTTGCCTGCTTCTATGGTGCGGCGGATCTTGGTGCTGAGCAGCGGCACTATGTTGTCGGCAAGGGCCTGGAAGCGGCCCAGATCCGGCTTGCAGCCCGTATCCAGATAGCCTTCGCTGCGCAAGGAGTGGATCAGGGTGCTAAACAGCTTCTGGTCGAAGAACTCGGGGGCGTTGATGCCGTGCAGGGTGCCGAGGCGCTCCGCCATCATCAGGCCGTCCGCCTCCAGCTGCTCCGCCTCTATATAGGGCTGGGCCAGCACCCGGGTCAGCACGATGGCGTAGCGTTGCAGGGTCTCCTGAATGCTCTCCGCCAGCAGCAGCAGGCGCATCTGGTTGACCGGGTTGACCCAATGGCCGCCCTCGCGCTCCTCGATGAGCTGCTGGCGCTGCAGCTCGGCCAGCAGAGCATCGACCAGCGCAGGCAGCTCTTCTTCCTGATAGCGCAGGAACAGCTCTGTCTTGAGCAGCGGGTAGATGTCGACGCAGCGGGCGACGATTTCGCCGCGGCTGATCCCCTCGCAACGTTCGATCAGCGCCGCCACCAGGGAGGGGATGGCGAACAGGTGCAGTATGTTGTTGCGATAGTAGGTCAGCAGGATCGCCTGATAGCGATCCAGGCTGACTATCTGACCGAGTTTATCCTCGCTCACCTCGAACTTGTTGAGTTCCATCGCCTGATCCAGCAGGGTCTTGGCATCCTCGTCCGGCAGGGTGCTCTCTGGGCTGTAGGGCACCTGCTTGAGCAAGTCCAGATAGGTGTTGAGCTGCGCCTGCAGCTCGTCCCGGGTCAGGGCGTGGCGATCGGCGGCCAGCAGCGCCAGGGCGCTCAGGGTCAGGCCATTGACGGCGGCCGCATCGTTGATGCGGGTCATCAGCAGCTCGGCCAGCTGGTTGACGGTGGGGGCCATCCACTCGGGGCGCTCTTCTTTGCCGATGCTCTCCTTCCAGCTCGGCACATGCTCGCCGAGGTAGGTATTGAGCGTCAGCGGCTCACCGAAGTTGACGAAGCCGCGGCCGTAGTTGCGCAGCTTGCGCAAGATGCCGAGCACCTGCAGGAAGCTCTCTTTCTCTTTACGGCTGCCCTTGAGCTCGTTGTGATAGGTGTTCACCTCCATCACGTGCTCGTAGCCGAGATAGACGGGAACCAGGGTCACCGGCCTGTCCAGCCCGCGCATCATGGCCTGCAAGGTCATGGCCAGCATGCCGGTCTTGGGGGGCAGCAGACGGCCGGTGCGGGAACGTCCGCCCTCGGTGAAGAACTCCACCGAGTAGCCCTTGGCGAACAGCAGGTTCAGATACTCGCGAAATACCGTGCTGTAGAGCGGGTTGCCCTTGAAGGTACGGCGGATGAAGAAGGCGCCGCCGTGACGGAAGATGGGGCCCGCCGGCCAGAAGTTCAGGTTGATGCCCGCCGCGATGTGGGGCGGCACCATGCCCTGGTGGTAGATGACATAGGAGAGCAGCAGGTAGTCCATGTGGCTGCGATGGCAGGGCACGTAGACGATCTCGTGGCCTTCTTGCGCCAACTGGCGTACCCGCTCGGCGCCGTTGACCGACAGGCCGCGGTAGAGCTTGTTCCACAGCCAGCCGAGGAAGGTCTCGCCGAGCCGGATCAGGCGGAAGGAGAAGTTGGAGGCGATCTCGTCCATGTAGCCGTGGGCGCGCTTCTGCGCCTTCTCCAGGCTGATGCCCTCGCGCTGGGCCTCTTCCTCGATCGCCTGCTGGATCACGCTCGAATCCAGCAACTGCTTGAACAGCAGGTTGCGGTTCGGCAGCTTGGGGCCGGTGGCAGCGAGCTGCTGACGGCTGAAGTGGATGCGCGCCACCCGCGCCAGCTTGTGGGCGATGGCCTCGTCGGTGCCGTGCTTGTCCGCCATATGACGCAGAGAGAGCGGCGGGGAGAAGCGTACCAGGTTCTCGCGTCCCTTGAGGATCACGATCAGGGCCTTCTTGAGCCGGTTCGGCGCCAAGCTGCTGATGATGTTCCAGCCGGAAGCCTCTTCCCCTTCACGGCCAGGGGCGCGGCCCCAGAACAGGGTGACGGGCACGACCTGGATATCCAGCGCAGGATCCTGTTTGTGCAGGTCCAGCAGCTGATGAAATTCTTGCAAGAAGGGGAGCGGCTTGGTGCGTGTGCCAAACAGGGGAGGCGGACGATCCAGGCAGACGTAGCGCGGCAGCAGCTGGCCGTTCAGCTCGAGCGGAGTGAAAGGGCCGGGCAGACCGAGATCCTCGCAGCACTGCTGCAGGGTCATCAGATCGGTGATCGAGCTGGTTTTCAGGGCGTAGACAATGGGTCTGGCCGGGTCCAGATCCAGTTCCGTAATGGGGTTTTCCGGCAGGCTCTTGTGATTGACCAAGCCGCTGACCGGCCATTGCAGAATGGCTCTGGAAATCTTCTGTCCGATGGACATGGGTGTCTGCTCTCCAAAAAAATGCGGCGTGAGCATAACAAATCACCGCTGGCTTGTCGCCGAGAGGTAGGATGAGTGCCGATACAGGATCAAGGATGCGTCATTTTGCGAGAAGCAGACGACAAATATCAGCAACGCCTTGCCTTGGCCCCAGCACTGTATATACTGCCAGTGTGCTGTATAAAAAGACAGGTGCCCATGCTATGAAACCTCTTACCCCCCGCCAGGCTGAAGTGCTGGAGCTTATCAAGGCGAACATGAGTGAGACCGGCATGCCGCCGACTCGTGCCGAGATCGCCCAGAAGCTTGGTTTCAAGTCGGCCAATGCGGCCGAGGAACATCTGAAGGCCCTGGCCAAGAAAGGGGTCATCGAGATCATGCCCGGTACCTCCCGCGGTATCCGTCTGCTGATCGAAGAAGAGGAAGCCGCAACGGAAGAGAGCGGTTTGCCGCTGATCGGCAAGGTGGCGGCCGGCGAGCCTATCCTGGCCCAGGAGCACATCGAGAGCCACTATCAGGTGGATCCCGCCCTGTTCCATCCGCGGGCAGACTTCCTGCTGCGGGTGCAGGGGATGAGCATGAAGAACATCGGCATCATGGACGGAGATCTGCTGGCGGTGCACAAGACCCAGGACGTGCGCAACGGCCAGGTCGTGGTCGCCCGTCTCGATGAAGATGTCACCGTCAAACGTTTCCAGCGCAAGGGCAGCCAAGTATGGCTGCTGCCGGAGAACGAAGATCTCGAGCCCATCTCGGTGGATCTCTCCAGCCAGCACCTTACCATCGAAGGCCTGGCAGTTGGCGTTATTCGCAATGCTGACTGGATGTAAGCCTCTGATGCCATGACACGGCCTCCCGCGGGAGGCCGTTTCGTTTCCGCCGTTTTCCCCGCGCTCTTGCTCCCTTCCCGATACCCGCCATTTTCGTCGACCTCGTCTACCGCATCAGAAAGCGACTAAAGAGATCGCAACTAGAGAGAGTGCAGCCACACGGCCGGCATTTCGGATATATCCTTTGATGAGGCACGGTACCCCGTTACCGGGCCACGGGATCTGCCATGATCCGGGTTGTTGCCTGAACCGGCCAGCATAAGGTCGCAGGGATGCATCACTGGCACCGCCAAGGCGGTACCAAGTAGAAGGGAGAGTCGTCAGGGTGCTCGCAGTCCATGACCCGGAACGACTCAGTCAGTACGCGACTGTGTTTTGCCTGTCATCCCGATGGCGGGACACTGATCGACGTGGCCTGTTGAGCAAGGAGGACAGGTATGGCTTCAAGCTCGCCATGGGATCCGGGTCTGGCCGCAGCGCCCGCATCCTCCATCACCCGGTTCATCAAGGGCAGTCGGATGACGTGGTTTTATGCGCTCTGGGTCTATCACAAGGGGGATGGCTGGACCATCTGGCTGGGGTGTCCCAAGGACAAGATTGTCCACCTGGTGCGCCTGTTTCGCCGCCACCACGACATAGGGCTGCCCGATGCCCCCTGGGTGGCCCCCGTGGTTCCGCTGCGCGCCGTGGCCCGGCGCCCTCAGGCGCAGCACCGGCGGCGACCCTGATCCATTTCGTCAGTATTGTGTGTGAGCCCCACCTGGTGTGGGGCTTCTGTTTTTTCCCATCTGTGATGAATAATGAGGGCCGGTGTCACCCCGTATTGGGCCTCTTTGTGCCCGATATCCGGACTCCGGGGTAGCCAGCGATGGGAGTGTCCGGGTTACAATGCTCCTCCACCGGGCCCAGCCCAACGGCTGATTAGACTAGCAAGGCTCTGTTTTATATGATTAAACCTCGTTATCCCCTGCTGTTTCTGTTGCTGGTCGGCAGCATGATGGTTGCATACAGCTGGAGCCAGCCTTCCCCACCCGAGCAGGCCGACTATTATCCGGTGGGACGGGACATCAACCCCTTCACCCTCACCGACGGCGATGGCAAACCCTTCACCGCAGCCAACCTGGTCGGGCATTGGACCTTCCTGTTTCTCGGCTACACCTATTGCCCGGACATCTGCCCGACCACGCTGGCGGATCTGCGCTCCGTCTATCCGGAGCTGCAGAAGATAGCGCCCGGCAGTGAGGTCGCCTTCATCTCGGCGGATCCCCAGCGCGATGACAGTGCCCGCCTCAAGCAATACACCAGTTTCTTTCAGCCAGAGTTCAAGGCAGCCACCGGCCCTCACAACCAGCTGTTTCCCTTCGTGCGCAACCTCGGCCTCGTCTACTCCATCGTCGATCACGGGAACCAGGATTACCTGATAGACCACTCGGCCTCGATCGTGCTGATCAGCCCGGAGGGCAAGCTGACGGCCGTGTTCCGCCCCCAGATGGAGCCTAGCCAGGTGCCCCACGTGGTCATGAAGACCCTGGTCTCGGACTTCGCGCGGATAGTGCGGCTGGCCGACCAGTGATGGGAATAAGCGAATCCTGCCCATGCTGATCCCGCACTGGTTGCGCGATCCACGGCGCCACAGGGCCGTGTTTGTGCTTGCCCTGCCGATGGTGTTCTCGAACGTCACCACCCCGCTGCTCGGGCTGGTGGATACCTGGGTGATCGGTCATCTCGGTCAGGCCTGGTTTCTCGGCGGCGTCTCGGTCGGGGCGACCCTCATCAACCTCTTGTTCTGGCTGCTTGGCTTCCTGCGGATGTCCACCACGGGGCTGACCGCCCAGGCCCATGGGGCTGGCAGTGCCGAGGGACAGTTGGACACCCTGGCGCGGGCCCTGGGGCTGGCGATCGGCTTGGGTGTGGCGCTGTTGCTGCTGGTGTTGCCCTTGCTGCCGGCCCTTATTGCATTGAGCGGTGGCTCCCCCGAGGTGCAGGGCTATGCCGCGGAATATGTGTCGGTGCGGATCTGGAGTGCCCCGGCGGCCCTGTGCAACCTGGTCATCATGGGCTGGTTGCTGGGCATGCAAGACGCCCGCAGCCCCATGTTGCTGCTGATCCTGAGTAATCTGATCAACATGGTGCTGGATACCTGGTTCGTGCTGGGCCTGGGCTGGCAGGTGAAAGGGGTGGCCGCCGCCTCGCTGCTGGCGGACTACAGTGCGCTGGGGGTCGGGCTCTGGCTGGTGAGCCGCCGGCTGCGCCACCTGTCGGTGTGGCAGGGGGCCTGGCAGCGCTGGTGGCAATGGTCAGCGCTGCGGCGCCTGCTCGGTCTGAACCGGGACATCTTCATTCGCTCCCTCTGCCTGCAGCTCTGCTTTGCCTTCATGACGTTGCAGGGGGCCAGGTTGGGGGATGTGGCGGTGGCCGCCAATGCGGTGCTGCTCAACTTCCTGATGCTCATCTCCTACGGGCTGGATGGTTTCGCCTATGCGGTGGAGGCCATGGTGGGGCGCGCCATCGGGCGGCGGGATCGGCAGGGCTTGCGGGAGGCGATCGTGCTCAACCTGGGCTGGGCTCTGCTGATCGCCCTCGGTTTCACGTTGTCGTTTGCCTTGGGGGGAGAGCTGCTCATCACCCATATCACCGACATCCCGGCGGTGATCGCTGAGGCGAGCCGCCAGTTGCCCTGGCTGGTGGCCATGCCCCTGCTGGCGGTCTGGTGCTTCCTGCTGGATGGGGTCTTCATCGGCGCGACCCGCGCCCGGGAGATGCGCAACAGCATGCTGGTGGCGGTGTTCGCTGGCTTCTTCCCGGTCTGGTGGCTGTGCCAGTCGTGGGGCGTCTCCGCCCTGTGGGCCGCGATGGCGGCTCTGATGGCGGGGCGCGGCCTGACCCTGGGCTGGCTGTGCTGGCAAATGGAACGGGATGGTCGCTTTCTCGGCGTGCACGGAGCCATCTCAGCCGATCGCGCCTGAGTGCCGGGTTTCTTCGTACAGGGCGTTGGGGAGGGGGAGCTGAACCCGCGCCGACTGGATGGCATCCACCCGGCGCGGCTATGACGAAGGCTTAGAGGGAGCCCTCATAGCCGAACTGGCGCCAGCTCTCATACACGAAGACCGAGACCGCATTGGCCAGGTTCATGCTGCGGCTCTGGGGCAACATGGGGATGCGCAGCCGTTGCTCGAACGGCAGGCTCTCGATGATCTCGGCCGGCAGGCCGCGGCTCTCCGGGCCAAACAGCAGGGCGTCCCCCAGGGCGAACTGGACCGCCGAGTGGGCGGTACGCCCCTTGGTGGTGCAGGCAAACACCCGCGTCGGTGCCACCGCCGCCAGGAACGCCCCATAGCTCGGCCAGCGCTTCACCTCGGCAAACTCGTGATAGTCGAGTCCGGCCCGCTTCACCCGCTTGTCATCCCACTCAAATCCCAACGGCTCGATCAGGTGCAACCGGTAGCCGGTGTTGGCACAGAGGCGGATGATGTTGCCGGTATTGGGCGGGATTTCCGGTTGATAGAGCACTATGTCGAGCATGGCGGGGTCCTGAGGGCGCAATAAGGGCGCCAGCATACCCAGCGCCCACGGGGATGAAAAGGGGGAGTCTCACGAGATGGGCAGGCGGATGGTGATGATGAGCCCGGTCGGCTGATTGCTGCTGGCCTTGATGGTGCCGCCGTGCTGCTGGATCGCCTCGGCGGCGATGGCGAGGCCAAGGCCGGTGCCCCCCGTCTTGGCGTTGCGGGCATCGTCGACCCGAAAGAACGGCAAGAACAGCTGAGCCTGCTGCTCCACCGGCACACCCGGGCCATCATCCCGGATGGTCATCACCCACATCCGCCCTTCTCTATACCAGTCCGCCTGGATGAACTCGCGGGCATATTTGAGGGCGTTGCGCAGCGGGTTTTCCAGTGCCCGCGCCAGCAACTCCGGCCGCATCATGAGGGATTCCGTCGGCAGGGCAGGCAGGCGCAACTGTTTGCCGTTCTGGTTTGCCTCGAACATGGCGTCGTCCAGGATGGGCTCCAGCAGCTCAGCCAGTGGCAGCAGCACGGGGGCCTCCACATGTTGCTGCACCCGGGACAGGTCCAGCAGATCCCCGATCAGCTTGTCGAGCCGCCCGATCTCGGTCTCGATCCGCGCCAGCTCACTGCTGTCCCCCTGCTTGCGGCGGATCAAGGCCTGCGCCAGCTGGATGCGGGTGAGGGGGCTGCGCAGCTCGTGGGAGATGTCGGACAGCAGCTGCTTCTGCTTCTGGATCATGTTCTTGAGGGTATCCACCATGTAGCTGACGTGATCCGCCAGCTGACCGATCTCATCCTGCCTGCCGAGGTTGGGGATCCGGGTCTCCAGCTTGCCCTGGGCCAACTGCGAGACTGCCTGCTGCAGCTGCAGTATGGGGCGAGTCAGCCGCCAGGCCAGCAGCAGACAGAGCGGGGTACTGACCAGCATGGCGATGCCCAGGATCTGGATGGGGTGATCCAGGATCTGGATGAACAGGAAGAGGTAGGAGTTTTCGACGTTGAGGCCGAAGTAGACGTGGTAGGGCTGACCGTTGTGCTGCATCAGGAAGGGGCCGGCGATGGCCCGCTTGTGCTCGCTGCCCAGCATGGGCTTGGCCGGGTTGTCCGAGTCCAGCATGAAGCGGATGACAAACTTGTTGGGCTTGGCGGTGAACTGCAGCTGGCCCTTGGCATCGCGCAGATAGACGTTGTCCACCGGCAGCAGGCCCGTGGCCTCCATCGCCTGGGACAGGTTGAAGTCCTGGTTCGGATCCGCCCCCCGCTGCAGCGCCTGCAGGTTGTTGTTCATCCGGCTGACCTCGTGTTCGGGGAGCGGGATGGTATTGCGGGGGTCCAGAGTGGGCAATATGACCACTGCAACCATCATCAACAGCAGTATCAACCAGAACCAAAGAAATATCTGGGTTGAAAGTCCACCGAGTGAACGATTCATAGTTATGCCTGTTCCAGCCAGAGGTAGCCTCGGCCACGCACCGTCTTGAAGCGGGGCTGGCCATCGCTGCGCTCCGGCAGCTTCTTGCGCAGGTTGCTCAGGTGCATGTCGATGGCCCGATCGAAGGGCTCAAGCTTCTTGCCAAGCACTTGTTCAGACAGCAGATTCTTGCTGACGATCTGGCCAGGGCTGCGCAACAGGCACTCCAGCAGGCCGAATTCGGTGGCGGTGAGATCCAGTAGCTGGCCATCGCTGCGGGCCTGTTGCAGGCCGGGTTGCAGCACCAGATCCATGAACCTCAGCTCGTCGCTGCCGCCGCGCTGGGGTTGCTGCAGGCTCTGGGTGCGGCGCAGGATGGCGCGCACCCTGGCCAGCAGCTCCCTGTCGTCGAACGGTTTGGCGAGGTAGTCATCGGCACCGGCCTCAAGGCCGTCCACCCTGTCCTGGCTGTCGCCGCGGGCGGTCAGCATCAGCACCGGGGTCTCGTGGCGCTTGCGCAGCTTGGCCAGCATGGCGAAGCCGTTGAGCCTGGGCATCATCACATCCAGCAGCACCAGATCGAACGTCTGCTCGGCCAACCGTTGCAATCCCTCCTCGCCGTCCTCGGCGACCGTGACCTCGAAGCCTTCCAGGGTCAGGATCTCGGTCAGCAACTGGGTCAGCTCGAGATCGTCGTCGACCAGGAGTATTTTGTTCATCTGGAGTCACTCCGTTGATTTTGCACGCCAAACTGACGCTCGGGTCAGGGTATAATAGATTTTTACGCGCCAGAGGAAAGCCGGTTTTGAGCCATCAACAATATTCTCGCTGGGTCACCCTGGCCAGCATGGCGGCGGTCACCGTCGCGACCCTGCTGATCATCGGCAAGCTGATCGCCTGGTTGATGACGGATTCGTCCAGCCTGCTCGCCTCCCTGACCGACTCCTTGATGGATGTCAGCGCCTCCCTCATCAATCTGTTCGCCATTCGCTATGCCTTGGTGCCGGCGGATGAGGAGCATCGCTTCGGCCACGGCAAGGCGGAGTCCCTGGCGGGCCTCATCCAGTCGGCCTTCATCTCGGGCTCGGCTCTGCTGCTGGTGATGCACGGCATCTCCTCCCTGCTCAATCAGGTGCCGGTACAGCGGCTGGAGGCCGGGCTCTGGGTCAGTGGCGGCTCCATCCTGCTGACCCTGCTGCTGGTCAGCTTCCAGCGCTGGGTGGTGCAACGCACCAAGAGCGTGGCCATCAAGGCCGACATGCTGCACTACCGTTCCGATCTGCTGCTCAACGCCGGCGTGCTGCTGGCGCTGGTGCTGGCGGGGCAGGGCTGGTACTGGGCAGACGGCCTGTTTGCCATCCTGATCGGCCTGTTCCTGGTGTGGGGCGCCGCTCAGATTGGCTACGAATCGGTACAGGCCCTGCTCGATCGTCAGTTGCCAGCGGAAGAACAAGCGAGAATAATGGCGCTCTGCTGTGCCGTAGAGGGGGTACATGGTGTACATGATCTGCGTACCCGCCAATCCGGGCCCACCCGTTTCGTGCAACTGCATCTGGAGCTTGACGATCAACTTCCCTTGGTCAAGGCCCACCAGATAGCCGACGAGGCTGAACTGGCCGTGCGCCAGTCATTCGAGCGGATGGATGTGATCATTCACATGGACCCCATCTCGGTGCTGACAAAAGAACAAAAAAGCCCTCACCCCGAACAACAGTAGGCTGCAACATGGACGATCTGGTTGCCCAAACGTGGCAAAAAATTCAGCAAGAAGCGCAGAGCATGGCGGCCCAGGAGCCCATGCTGGCCAGCTTCTTCCACTCCACCATCCTCAACCACGGGGATCTGCGCTCGGCGCTCAGCTTCCAGCTGGCCAACAAGCTCGACAGCACCACCATGCCGGCCATCGCCCTGCGTGAGGTGATCGAGCTGGCCCTGCGCAGCGAGCCCGAGCTGCTGGAGATGGTGGCCGCCGACATCTGCGCCGTGCAGGACCGCGACCCCGCCGTCGATCTCTTCTCCACGCCGCTGCTCTACCTCAAGGGCTTCCACGCCCTGCAGGGGTATCGGGTCGCCAACTGGCTATGGCGCCAGGGACGCCGCTCGCTGGCGCTCTATCTGCAAAACCAGATCTCGGTGGTGTTCGGGGTCGACGTGCATCCGGCCGCACGGATAGGCAAGGGCATCATGTTTGACCATGCCACCGGCATCGTCGTCGGCGAGACGGCGGTGATAGAGGATGACGTCTCCATTCTGCAGAGCGTGACCCTGGGGGGAACCGGCAAGGAGAGTGGCGATCGTCACCCCAAGATCCGGGAAGGGGTCATGATAGGGGCGGGGGCCAAGGTGCTCGGCAACATCGAAGTGGGCGTAGGCGCCAAGATAGGGGCCGGCAGCGTGGTGATCAATCCCGTGCCGCCCCACACCACGGTCGCCGGGGTGCCGGCCAAGATCGTGGGCCGACCGGAGTGCGACAAGCCCTCTTTCGACATGAACCAGAACATCTAGGGGCTCATGGTCAAGCGCTGGTCAGGCTTTCTGATCCTGGGGATGTGGCTGCTCAACCTGCTGCATCTCTATCTGGGATTCTCCCCCTGGCCGGCGGCCATCGCCGCCTGGGCCGCCTCTCTGCTCACCTGGCCCTGGCTGGTGGGCGCCGCACGGCGTCAGGCGCTGGCCCTCTACGGCGCGGCAGCGCTGCTGCTCGTCTTCTCCTGGTGGCGCGGTGCCAGCCTCAGCCCCGGCGACTGGCTGCTGCCCAACATCAACATGCTCACCATGTTTGCCGCCGTCAGTACCCTCAACCTCGCCACTTCCGGTCTGCTGACCGGCACAAGCTCCTGGTCTGGCCGCAAGGGGCTGTGGAGCACCATGGCCAGCCTCAACCTGCTGGGCGCCGTCATCAACCTCTCGGTGCTGTTTATCATCGGCGATCGGCTGGAGAAAAACGGGACCCTTGAGCGGCGCCAGATCATGGTGCTGAGCCGGATCTTCTGCGTGGCCGCCTTCTGGTCTCCCTTCTTCGTCGCCATGGCGGTGGCACTGACCTATGCGCCGGGCCTGCAACTTTCCAGCATCTTGCCGTTTGGCCTCGTCGGCGCCCTGCTGGCCATGGGGCTGACGGCCTGGCAGGTGGAGCGGCTCGGGGTCGCCGATTTCGAGGGCTATCCGCTGCGCCTGCAGACCCTGGGGCTGCCGGTGACCCTGGCGCTGCTGGTCTTGTTGATCAACAAGCTCTGGCCCGGTCTCAGCATAATGGCGGTGATCGCGCTGGTGGCGCCCTTGCTGGCGCTGCTGTTCATGCCAAGGGTCGGGCGAGGGGCTGCCCTCAAGCGGCAAGTGGTGGAGCGCTTCCCCGCCATCGGGGGTCAGCTGGTGTTGTTCCTTGGGGCCGGCCTGCTGGCGGCGGGCATCAACAGCGCCCTGTCGGTGCTGGACATGGGGGGCGGTCACGGTCTGCCGCTGTTCAATCACTTCGGCTGGCTGGAGGCCTGCCTGACCCTGCTGCTGATCTTCCTGGTGGCCATCATAGGCGTGCATCCCCTCATCAGCATCTCGGGCGTGGCCCCTTTGTTGTGGCCGCTCTCGCCGGATCCCAGCCTGCTCGGCATGTGCTTCCTGCTGGGCTGGGGGCTGGCCACCGGCACCAGCCCGCTGTCCGGTTCCAACCTGGCGCTGGCGTCACGCTACAACCTGAGCGCTGGCTTGCTGCTGCGCTGGAATCTGCTCTACGGCCTGCTGATGTACGGGGTCGCCTGCCTGTTGATGGGGGCCTTCATCGCCCTGCATGGATGAGGGCGACGGCGGCTTGAGCCACCGGTTGGCAGCGTGCTATATATCGCAATTGTGCTGCTACAGGCATCCCGAATCGGTGTTCCTGCTGCCTGCGAGAAAAATAGACGCATATTTAAGCAATACCGGCAGGGAAGGCGCATTTTACGGCGCACCGTCTTGTTTGTGCCGAGCGCATCAGGGTATGCTGGCTTCACGCGCTTGAATCGCCCTCTGTGGGGCATCGCAATTGAACAAACAGGTATGCATATGTCACTAGAAGTCCTTGAGCAACTCGAATCCAAAGTACAATCCGCCGTCGACAACATCTCCCTGCTGAAGATGGAGCTGGACGAGCTGAAAGAGCAGAACAGCAAGCTGCAAGACGAGAACCATCTGCTGCGCAACGAACACGTTGCCTGGCAAGAACGTCTGCGTGCCCTGCTGGGCAAGATGGATCAGATGGGCGAAGCCATCTAATTCCGTCTCTGCTGGCAAGAATGAAAACGGGCCACTCCATGAGTGGCCCGTTTGTTTTCCGGCCGTGCCTTACATGGCGAGCAGTTGTGTGACCGTCTTCTCGATGCCGTCGGCCGCTTCCACTATGTTGTTTGCCAGCATATAAGCGGGGGTCGAGATGACTTTACGCTCCTGATCCACCACGAACTCGCTGACCGGGCAGTTGAGATGACTGCCACCCATGGCCTCGATGGCATTGGCGGTGCCCTCGTCAGTGCCTATGGTGGCCAGGGTGCCGGCGCCATAGACGAGGGGGATCATGGCGGGCGCGATGCAGATATAGGCCGCCGGCTTGCGGGCCTTGGCGAAACTCTGGCACGCCTTGAGCACATCCGGCTGGATCCGGCAGTTGGCGCCCTGGACGGCGAAATCACACAGATTCTTGGCGGCGCCGAAGCCACCGGGTAGCAGCAGGGCGTCGAAGTCGGCCGCATCCAGCTCGGCCACGTCCCGGATCTGGCCGCGTACGATCCGGGCCGCCTCGACCAGCACGTTGCGATTCTCTCCTTCGCTCACCTCACCGGTCAGATGGTTGACGACGTGCAGCTGTTGCACGTTCGGTGCAAAGCATTGGACCTGGGCGCCCTGGCGGGCCAGCGCCAGCAGGCTGATGACGGTCTCATGGATCTCGGCGCCGTCAAAGACGCCGCAGCCACTCAAGATCACGGCCACTTTTTTCATGGCGAACTCCTCGTTGTTGAAAATGTGAGCCAGGGTAGATTGTTGTACTTTTGTATGGTTATCGTTCGCCCTCCACTGGTCAAGTCATCCCGCTGTGCTAGGATTGTTTCGTTTTGGATCCTGCCGTATCGCCCCCTTAAAATTTTTTCCACATTGATCGAGATCATGATGGTCGCATCGCGATCGGTTTTGACGATCTCAATTGTTTGTTTTATATGTGATTTTTTAATTCAATCCACAGCTTTGTCACCACGCCTCGCCCATGCCTCCATTTTTGGGCACAGACTTATCCACAGTCTGTGACCCGGCTGATGGCCCGAGCGGCAAGGTGCCAGCCCCTTGGTGTGCTGCGGGCCCTGTGGCATCCTAGCGACTGTTTATTCTTGGCAGGACGATTTCATGGCCTCTAGCAATCCCCTTATTCTGGTCGACGGCTCTTCATATCTTTACCGCGCCTTCTTCGCCTCCCAGCAGGCTGACCTGCGCACATCGACCGGGCTGCCGAGCGGCGCCGTCCGCGTGATGGCCAACATGATGCGCAGCCTGCGCAAGCAATACCCTGACTGCCACGTGGCCGTGGTGTTCGATGCCAAGGGCAAGACCTTCCGCGACGACATCTATCCCGAATACAAGGCGACTCGCGCCAGCATGCCGGACGATCTGCGCAGCCAGGTCGCGCCTATCCATCAGATGATCAAGGCCATGGGCTTCCCGTTTTTGATGGTGGAAGGGGTCGAGGCGGACGACGTGATCGGCACCCTCGCGCGCCAGGCCACCGAGAAGAAGCTGCCAGTGCTCATCAGCACGGGCGACAAGGACATGGCGCAGCTGGTCTCCGACCACGTCACCCTGATCGACACCATGAAGGACGTGACTACGGATCGGGAAGGGGTGATCGAGAAGTTCGGCGTGCCGCCCGAGCTCATCATCGACTACCTGGCCCTGATGGGGGACAAGGTGGACAACATCCCCGGCATGACGGGGGTGGGCGAGAAGACGGCCCTGGCTCTGTTGCAGGGGATCGGCAGTATCGATGAGATCGCCGCCAATCTGGACAAGGTCGCCGCCCTGGGTTTTCGTGGCTCCAAGGCGTTTGCCGACAAGTTCCGTGAGCAGGAGGATCAGGTGCGCCTCTCCTATCTGTTGGCGACCATCAAGACCGACGTCGAGCTGGAGCAGGGGCTGGAACAGTTGCAACTGGGCCCGATCGACAAGGAATCCCTGCTGGAAGTCTACCGCGAGTACGAACTGCGCAACCTGATCAAGGAGCTGGAGTCTGGCGATGAGGGGGCCAGCGCGAGTGCCGGCCAGGATTCTTCCGATGAGGAAACGAGTCCAGCCGCCGCCATCGAGACCGACTATCGCTGCATCCTGGACGAGGCCGAGTTCGACGACTGGCTGGCACAACTGAAAGCCGCGCCGCTGTTTGCGTTCGACACCGAGACCACCAGTCTGGATTACATGGAGGCGCGGGTCGTCGGTGTCTCCTTTGCCATCGAAGCGGGCAAGGCGGCCTATGTGCCGTTCGGCCACGACTACCTGGGTGCACCGACCCAGCTGAGCGAGGAACTGGTGCTCGGCAAGCTCAAGCCCCTGTTGGAAGATGCCAGCCACCTCAAGGTCGGCCAGAACCTCAAGTACGATCGCAACGTGCTGCTCAACCACGGCATCGATCTGCAGGGCATCGCCTTCGATACCATGCTCGAATCCTATGTGCTCAACTCCACTGCTAGCCGTCACGACATGGACTCCCTGGCCAGGAGATACCTGAATGTCGAGACCATTTCCTTCGAGGAGATCGCCGGCAAGGGGGCCAAGCAGCTCACCTTCAACCAGATAGAACTGGAGCAGGCGGCGCCCTATGCGGCGGAAGATGCGGACATTACCCTGCGTCTGCATCAGACCCTGTGGGGTAATCTGAGCAAGCTGCCTGAGCTTGCCAAGGTATTCACCGAGATAGAGCTGCCCCTGTTGCCGGTGCTGGCCAGGATGGAGCTGATGGGTACCACCATAGAGCCCAAGCTGCTGCACCAGCAGAGCCAGGAGATAGAGGTGCGACTGGGGGAACTGGAGCGCCAGGCCCACGAGCTGGCCGGGCAGGAGTTCAACCTCTCCTCTCCCAAGCAGCTCGGCGAGATCCTGTTCGTCAAGCTGGGGTTACCCATCCTCAAGAAGACCCCCAAGGGGGCCGCGTCCACCGCCGAAGAGGTGTTGGCCGAGCTGGCGGAAACCTACGAGTTGCCGCGTCTGTTGATGGAACACCGTGGCCTCGCCAAGCTCAAGTCCACCTATACCGACAAGCTGCCGTTGATGATCAAGCCCCAGACCGGGCGAGTGCACACCTCCTATCATCAGGCGGTGGCGGCGACCGGCCGGCTCTCGTCCACCGATCCGAACCTGCAGAACATCCCGGTACGCAACGAACAGGGGCGCCGCATTCGGCAGGCCTTCATCCCGAGCGCCGGTTACAAGTTGGTGGCGGCGGACTATTCCCAGATCGAGCTGCGCATCATGGCGCACCTCTCCGGTGACAAGGGGTTGCTGACCGCCTTCGCCGAGGGCAAGGACATCCACAAGGCGACCGCCGCCGAGGTATTTGGCGTCGCGCTGGATGCGGTGACCACCGACATGCGCCGCAGTGCCAAGGCGATCAACTTCGGCCTCATCTATGGCATGAGCGCCTTCGGCCTCGCCAAGCAGCTGGGGATCGGCCGTGCCGAGGCGCAGAAGTACATGGATCTCTACTTCGAGCGTTACCCGGGCGTGCTGGACTACATGGAGCGCACCCGCCAGCAGGCCGAAGCCCAAGGCTATGTCGAGACCCTGTTCGGCCGCCGCCTCTACCTGCCGGACATCAAGTCCCGTAACGCCGGTCTGCGCAAGGGCGCGGAGCGGGCGGCGATCAACGCCCCCATGCAGGGGACGGCCGCCGATATCATCAAGCGCGCCATGATCGGCGTCGATGGCTGGATCCAGGGGATTACCGATGACTCCATCCACATGCTGATGCAGGTGCACGATGAACTGGTGTTCGAGATCCGGGAGGAGAAGCTGGAAGAGTACGTCGGCATCATCAAGGAGAAGATGTCGGCGGCGGCCGAGCTGCACGTGCCGTTGGAGGTGGAAGCCGGCGTTGGTGACAACTGGGATCAGGCCCACTGATCCTTCTATCTGTATCCGTTAGCTATATAAGAAGAGAAGCCCGGCATCATGCCGGGCTTCTTGTATCTGGTCGCGATGCAGCGCCTCAGGCTTCTTGCAGGTACTCGTCCTTGAGCAGCACATAGTTGTCGGCGGACGTTTTCAGGAAGGCGATCTCGGCCGGCTTGAGCGCTCTGGCCTGCTTGGCTGGATTGCCCATATATAAGAAGCCGGATTCGAGCCGCTTGCCCGGCGGTACCAGGCTGCCGGCACCTATCATGACATCGTCCTCTACTATTACCCCGTCCAGCAGGATGGCCCCCATGCCAACCAGCACTCTATTGCCTATGGTGCAGCCGTGCAGCATGGCCTTGTGGCCCACGGTGACATCCTCGCCGATCAGCAGCGGATGGCCATCGGGATTGCTGGCGCTCCTGCGGCTGAGGTGCAGCACTGTACCGTCCTGCACATTGCTGCGGGCGCCGATGCGAATGTGGTTCACGTCGCCCCGCGCCGCCACCATGGGCCAGATGCTGGCATCGTCGCCGAGTTCTATATCTCCCACCAGGGTGGCGCAGGGATCCACATAGACGCGTGCGCCCAGTTGTGGGTGTTTTCCTTTGTAGGGTCTCAGTCTCAGGTCCATCTTGGCCTCCTTGTTTTCGGCCATTCTAGCAATTTGGGCTCCTATCTGTGGATAAGTTTGTATAGAAGCTGTGGTTGGTTATGAA
>NZ_CDDF01000003.1:577-122631 GCF_000819865.1 Aeromonas eucrenophila | reverse complement strand
ACACTGCCAGGCACCCAATTCGAGATTGCGCGATAAGCGTAATTTCAACAAGTTAGTATGCTGATATGGCTCAGTTGGTAGAGCGCATCCTTGGTAAGGATGAGGTCCCCAGTTCGACTCTGGGTATCAGCACCAGCTTTCAGTTAGTGATAAAGCTTTTGTCTGACGACAATAGCGCCGTGGAACCACCTGATCCCATGCCGAACTCAGAAGTGAAACGCGGTAGCGCCGATGGTAGTGTGGCATTCGCCATGCGAGAGTAGGACATTGTCAGGCACCTATTTAGAAGAGGCCTCCCATTCGGGAGGCCTTTTTGCTTTGGAATTTTTGCTGTTTTGACGGGCATCTTTTAGTAAAAATGCTGGGCTGTCAGCGGCTTGCCCGTTACTCTGGAGGCTCGGATCGGGTGTCATCGCCAGAGGAGTATGCATGGCCACGTTGAAGGAAATTGCACAGGAAGCCGGGGTTTCCCAGGCCACGGTGTCACGGGTGCTCAATGAAGACCCGACGCTGAGCGTCAAGGAAGAGACCAAGCAGAAGATCTTCGAAATCGCCGAGCGGCTGGAGTACAAGACCAGCAGTGCCCGCAAGGGGATACACAAGAGCAAGCTGCACTTCCTGGCGGTCTATGCCTACCCCCAAAGCACCGAGGTCAATGACCCCTACTATCTCTCCATTCGCTATGGCATCGAGACCCAGTGTGCCCGCCTCAACATCGAGCTGACCCATTTCTACAACGGTGCCGAGGGACGCGATCTCAGCGCCGTCGATGGCGTCCTGGTGATAGGACATCTCTCCCCCGAGCGCCTGGCTGCACTCTATTCTCTCTCCACTCAGTTGGTGTTTATCGACTGCCGCTCCGAGGGGGAATTCGATTCGGTGGACGTGGATCTGGCGCTCATCAGTCGGCAGGTGGTGGACTTCTTTATCGCGCAGGGACACGGGCGCATCGGCTATATCGGCGGTCAGGATGAACTGCCTGACCTGCGCGAGCTGGCCTTCCTCGATTATGGCCAACGGCTGGGGGTGGTGCAGGATGGCGATCTCTATCGCGGGGATTTCTCCAGTGCCTCCGGCTATAAATTGGCCAAGGAGATGCTGACCGGTGACTGGCCCAGGGCCTTGTTCGTGGCCTCCGACTCCATCGCCATCGGCGTACTGCGGGCGATCCATGAGAAGGGGCTGGCTATTCCCCAGCAGATCGAACTCATCAGCGTAAACGATATTCCGACCGCCAAATTCACCTTCCCACCGCTCTCCACCGTGCGCATCCACTCCGAGTTGATGGGCTCCCAGGGGGTCAATCTGCTGGTCGAGCGGTTGCGGGACGAGCGGGAAGTGCCGCTGCGGGTGTTGGTGCCCAGCCGTCTGACCCTGCGCGGTACGACTCGCCAGGTTTAGTAAAATAATCCACTCTTTATCTGCGCCATTGTCAGATGGCGCGCTCTTCCCTCTGTCCTCTCTATCGCTCCCTTCTGCCATCACTACTCATAACATCTTGTAATATAACTGCATTAGTCTTATCTGTTCTTTGTTTATCAACATCTATGCCATCCAGGCGGCTCACCCGACCTTTTCTCCTCGACTTCGGATCTTGCTCACAGTTCAGGCGATCTTGTGTGATGCGGTTAAAAGTTTACCGATCATTACCTGATATTTAGTAAATGTTTATCTAAAGTTTACCCAGCTACCTTGCCTTGTTCCGGGAGGACATGTGAATAACTGGGAAAACGTTCAACTCGTCGGTGAACACCGACTGGCACCCCGTGCCTATTTCTTTTCTTATGCCGATGCTCATGCCGCATCGTCCATGCAGCGGGAGCTGAGCCGCCGCTTCCTGAGCCTCAGCGGTCAGTGGCAGTTCCACTACTTCGAACACCCTCTGCAGGTGCCTGAGGCCTTCTATCACAGCCCGATGGCGGAATGGGGCCAGATAGCCGTGCCCAACATGTGGCAGATGGAAGGCCATGGCAACCTGCAGTACACGGACGAGGGTTTTCCCTTCCCCATAGATGTGCCCTTCGTGCCGAGCAACAACCCGACCGGTGCCTATCAGCGCAGCTTCACCTTGAGCCCTGCCTGGGCGGGTGAACAGGTGATCATCAAGTTCGACGGGGTAGAGACCTACTTCGAGGTCTATGTGAACGGCCACTATGCGGGCTTCAGCAAGGGCAGTCGCCTCACCGCCGAGTTCGATATCAGCGCCTATGCCCACACCGGCGAGAACCTGCTGTCGGTGCGGGTGATGCAGTGGGCGGATTCCACCTACATCGAGGATCAGGACATGTGGTGGATGGCGGGGATCTTCCGCGACGTCTACCTGGTGGGCAAGACCCCCGTCCATGTGCAGGACTTCTTCATCCAGACCGCCCTGGCCGACGACAGCGCTACCCTGAGCTGCGACATTCGCTTGGAGAACCTGGGAGCGCTGGCTCGGGATCATCGTCTGGTCTGGTCCCTGCTGGATCAGGGCGCCGAGATCGCCAGCGGTTCTCTCGATAACCTCGCCATCGACGGCGAGCTGACCTGTGGGTTCACGCTGGACCTGGCGGCCCCGCACCTGTGGAACGCGGAAGATCCCTACCTCTATCAGCTGCAGTTCTCCCTCTATGACGACAAGGGCGAGTTGCTGGAAGTGATCCCGCAGCGGGTCGGGGTGCGCGAGATCCGCGTCAAAGACGGGCTCTTCTACGTCAACGGTCAGTACCTCAAACTGCACGGGGTGAACCGCCACGACAACGACCATCTGAAGGGCCGCGCCGTAGGCATGGATCGGGTGGAGCGGGATATCGTGCTGATGAAGCAGCACAACCTCAACTCGGTGCGCACCGCCCACTACCCGAACGATCCGCGCTTCTACGAGCTGTGCGACCAGTACGGCCTGTTCGTGATGGCGGAGACGGACGTGGAGACCCACGGCTTTGCCAACGTCGGCGATCTCAGCCGCATCACGGACGATCCCTTCTGGGAGCCGGTGTTCATCGACCGCATCGAGCGTCACGTCCACGCCCAGAAGAATCATCCTGCCATCATCATCTGGTCCCTCGGCAACGAGTCCGGCTACGGCTGCAACATCAGGGCCATGTACCAGCGCTGCAAGGCGCTCGATCCGACCCGGCTGGTGCACTACGAGGAAGACCGCGACGCCGAGGTAGTGGATGTGGTCAGCACCATGTATTCCCGCGTTTCCCAGATGAACTGCTTCGGCGAGTTCCCGATGGACAAACCGCGCATTCTCTGCGAATACGCCCACGCCATGGGCAACGGCCCGGGTGGCCTGCACGAATACCAGCAGGTGTTCGACCGCCATCCCCACATCCAGGGTCACTACATCTGGGAGTGGTGCGATCACGGCATCCTGGATGAGGACGAGCAGGGCCGCCCGGTCTACAAGTACGGCGGTGACTACGGCGACTACCCCAACAACTACAACTTCTGCATGGATGGCCTCATCTATCCGGATCAGACCCCGGGGCCTGGCCTGCGTGAATACAAGCAGGTGATCTGCCCGGTCAAGATCCGCGCCATCGATGGCGCGAGCGGCAAACTGGAAGTGGAGAACCGTTATTGGTTCTCGACCCTGGACGACGTTCGCCTGCTGGTCGAGGTGAAGGCGGAAGGGGAATTGCTGGGGAGCCAGCAGATCCGGCTGGACGGGGTTGCCCCCGGCGCCATCACGCCGCTGCAGTTGGTGCTGCCGAGCCTGGATGAGCGGGAAACCTTCATCCAGATCCGGGTCATCAAGGTCAGCACCACCTCCTATAGCCCGGCGGATCACGAGCTCGGCCAGTATCAGTTCCGGCTCAAGGCATCGACCCGCCAGCTGCAACCGCTTCGCAATCCCAATGCCACCCCGTTGCAGATTGCCGATGAAAGGCTCGCGTTGACCCTGACCGGCAACGGCTTCGTCCTGCGCTTCTCCCGCCTCGACGGCAAGCTGGTGAGCTGGCAGCAGGATGGCAATGAGCTGATCGAGCGCTCGCCGCGCCTGACCTTCTTCAAGCCGATGATCGACAACCACAAGCAGGAGTACGAGAGCCTCTGGCACCCGAACCACCTGCAGATCATGCAGGAGCACTTCCGCTCCCTGAGCTGGCGTCAGCTGGGGGAGGCGGTCGAGGTGACGGTGGAGAGCCTGATAGCGCCCCCGGTGTTCGATTTCGGCATGCGCTGCCGCTATGTCTACACCCTGAGCCAGAACGGCCAGTTGCACGTGGCCCTGAGCGGCCAGCCCTATGGCGGTTATGACGACATCATCCCCAAGATCGGTTTCGAGCTGGGTATCCGCCAGGATCTCGAACGGGTGCACTACTTCGGCATGGGTCCGGGGGAGAATTACCAGGACAGCCGCCAGAGCAACTGGATCGACTGCTTCCAGAGCACGGTGGCCGAGATGTGGGAGCACTACCCCTTCCCGCAAGACAACGGCAACCGCCAGCAGGTGCGCTGGGCGACCCTGACCAACCGCCATGGCGAGGGTCTCTATGTGCGCCCCGATGCCCCCATCAACCTGAGCGTCTGGCCCCATAGCTGGGAACATATCCACGGCGCCCAGCACATCAACGAGCTGGAGCCCAGCGGCTATCTGACCCTCAACCTGGATCACAAGGTGCTGGGGCTCGGCTCCAACTCCTGGGGCTCCGAGGTGCTGGACTCCTGGCGGGTGCGCTTCGAGCCGTTCAGCTTCGGCCTGACCCTGTTGCCCATCGCTCGCGGCAACCTCAATCCGGCCGTGCTGGCCGGGATCGATCTCGGCATCAACGGCGGGAGGACGCTCGCATGATCACCCTGGACAACCTGACCCTGTTCAAAAACATCTACCGGGAAGGCAAGAAGTGGGGCCGCTGCGTGGAGGCCATCGACAACCTGGCCAACCTCAAGCCCGGTATCTGTCACTCCATCGGTGACTCCCTCACCTACCGCTTGCAGGAGGGGGCCAGCCCGGCCACCTCCCTGTTCGAGGGGCAGCGCCGCTACTTCGACATCCATTACTACCTGGAAGGGGAGGAGACGGTGGAGTGGGCCGAGAAGCGCGACCTGCAGACGGAATCGGCCTATGACGACACCAGCGACCGCGAGTGGCTGGCCGGCGAGGTGCGAGCGCGCCAGCGGGTCGGCAACGGTCAGCTGGTGATCTTCGAGAACCACGAGGCCTACCGCTTCGCAGGCGATAGCCCGGTTCGCAAGCTGATCATCAAGGTCACGGTGGAAGGCGGCTACTTCAAAAACAAATAACAAGCCGCTGCTTCTGTACTGATAAAAGCCGGAAGGGCGGGGCTCACCCTACATCCAAGCCCCGCCCTTTCGCAGAAATATAACTACAGGTCTGGAGATGGAAAATGTCAGATGCCAAGCGCAATACGATAGGCAAGTTCGGATTGCTGTCGCTCACCTTTGCGGCCGTATTCAGCTTCAACAACGTCATCAACAACAACATCGAGATCGGTCTGGCCTCGGCCCCGATGTTCTTTCTGGCCACTATTTTTTACTTCATTCCGTTTTGCCTCATCATCGCGGAATTCGTGTCACTGAATAAGAACTCCGAAGCCGGTGTCTATGCCTGGGTGAAGAGCTCCCTCGGCGGGCGCTGGGCCTTTATCTCCGCCTACACCTACTGGTTCGTGAACCTGTTCTTCTTCACCTCGCTATTGCCGCGGGTCATCGCCTACGCCTCTTACGCCTTCCTGGGTTACGAATACATACTCACGCCGCTGGCGACGACGGCCTTGAGCATGATCCTGTTCGCCTTCGCCACTTACGTCTCCACAAACGGCGCCAAGATGCTCGGTCCCATCACCTCGGTGACCTCGTCCCTGATGCTGCTGCTGACCTTGTCTTACATTCTCTTGGCGGGGGCGGCCCTGATCGGCGGCGTGCAGCCGGCGGACCCCATCACGGTGGAGGCCATGATCCCCGATTTCAGCTGGGCTTTCCTCGGCATTACCACCTGGATCTTTATGGCTGCCGGTGGTGCCGAGTCGGTCGCCGTGTACGTGAATGACGTCAAGGGCGGCTCCAAGTCCTTCGTGAAGGTGATCATCATCGCCGGCATCTTCATCGGCGTGCTCTACTCCGTCGCCTCCCTGCTGATCAATGTCTTTGCACCCAGCGACACCCTGAAATTCACCGGCGGCTCGGTGCAGGTCTTCGAAGGGCTGGCCTCCTACTTTGGTCTGCCCGCCGTGTTGACGAACCGCTTCGTGGGTCTGGTCTCCTTCACCGCCATGTTCGGCTCCCTGCTGATGTGGACCGCCACTCCGGTGAAGATCTTCTTCTCCGAGATCCCGGCCGGCATCTTCGGCAAGAAGACGGTCGAGCTGAACGAGAACGGCGTGCCCGCCCGGGCGGCCTGGATCCAGTACCTGATAGTGCTGCCCCTGATGCTGATCCCGACGTTGGGCTCCAACACCGCCCAGGACCTGATGAATACCGTGATCAACATGACGGCGGCCGCCTCCATGCTGCCCCCCCTGTTCATCATGCTGGCCTACCTGAATCTGCGCCTGAAGCTGGATCACCTGCCACGGGATTTCAAGATGGGCTCGCGCACCACAGGCATCGCCGTGGTCTCGGTGCTGATCGTCATCTTCGGGATAGGCTTTCTGGCCTCCACCTTCCCGACCGGCGCCGACATCCTGACCATCGTCTTCTACAACGTGGGCGGTATCGTGATCTTCCTGGGCTTCGCCTGGTGGAAATACAACAGATACGAAGCCTCCCTGAGCGCTGAGGCGCGGCGGATAGAAGCCCAGCCGACCGCCCAGGCTGCCGTCCCGGCGTCCTGAGCAAGGCCGAGTGGCCACGAACGCTAAACCGGGTGGCTGCGGCCACCCGTGACCGGTTGCACAACAGAGAACAAGGAGAATGGAATGAGCGAGGTGATCGAGTTTGCCGAATTCAAGCGGGTCGAGATGAAGGTGGGCAAGGTGCTGGAGGTGGTGCGCCATCCCGGCGCCGACAAGCTCTACATAGTGCAGATAGACGTGGGGGGCGAGCGGCCGTTGCAGACGGTCACCAGCCTGGTGCCCCACTACAGCGAGGCGGAGCTGCTGGGCAGTCAGGTGGTGGTGCTGACCAACCTCAAGCCCACCAAGATGCGCGGCGAGCGCTCCGAGTGCATGTTGCTGTGCGCCGAGACGCCGGACGAGAGCCAGAGCGTGCTGTTGCAACCTCGCGTGCCCATGGCGCCGGGTACCCCCATCGTCTGATGGCCGATAGTGCATATCTCTGCCGGGCGGATCAGGACGGCCCGCTCGGCCATAACAAGAAACGACAGGATCCGGCCATAGGCCAGGACGGCACACATTCAGAGTCAAAGCGTCAGCTCATGAAGCGGCGTGATCCCATTGGAGAACACCATGTCTGATTCAGTACGCGGCACCCTGGGCAAGTTTGCCCTGTTGTCGATGACCTTTGCCGCCGTGTTCAACGTGCGCAACATCGTCAACAACAACATCGAACTGGGGCTGAGCTCTGCTCCCATCTTCCTGCTGGCCACGCTCGTTTACTTCATCCCTTTCGTGTTCATCATTTCCGAGTTCGTCTCCGCCAACAGGCAGTCGGAATCGGGCATGTATGACTGGCTCAAGAAGCCGCTCGGCACCCGCATGGCCTATCTCGGCTCCTTCCTCTACTGGTTCGTGAACCTGTTCTGGTTCGTCTCCCTGTTGCCGAACGTCATCGCCTACGCCTCCTACGCCATGCTGGGCTATGAGTACAGCTTCTCCCCCATGGTGACCTCCATCATCTCCATCGCCCTGTTCGCGGCGGCGACCCACATCTCCACCAAGGGGGCGAACTGGCTCGGCAAGATTGCCGAACTGGTGGCCTATGGGGTGTTCGCCCTGTTCGCCATCTACGTGTTGGGGGCGCTGATGGCCCTGAGTGGCGACCATGTGCCGGCCCAGCCCATCACCCTGGAGGCCATGATGCCAACCGTCAACTGGGCGACGCTGGGCATCATGTGCTGGATCTTCCAGGCGGCGGGCGGCGCCGAGACGGCGGCGGCCTACCTCAATGACGTCAAGGGCGGCCAGAAGTCCTTCATTCGGGTGATCATCACCGCCGGCATCATCATAGGCGCCATGTATGCGCTGGGTTCCTTGCTGGTGAACGTGTTCGTACCGCGGGAGAGCCTCACCTACGCCGGCGGCATGGTGGAGATCTTCACCGGCATGGCCCAGTACTTCCAGCTGTCCGAAGCGCTGGTGGGCCGCTTCGTCGGCATAGTGCTGTTCATCGCCATGTTCGGCTCCATGATGATGTGGACCTCGGCGCCGGTAAAGATCCACTTCTCCGAGATCCCCCAGGGGGTCTATGGGGAGAAGACCACCCAGCTCAACGAGCACGGGGTGCCGGTGCGCGCCGCCTGGTGGCAGTTTGTGTTCGTGTTCGTGATGCTGGTGGTGAACGGCTTCGGCTCGGAGTCGGTGCAGCAGATGATGAACACCGCCATCAATCTCACCGCCGGTACCGCCATGCTGCCGCCGATCTTCATCATGGTGGCCTACTTCGTGTTCCGCTGGAAACACGACGACACCCCGCGGGACTTCCGCATGGGCTCGCGCACCTTCGGCATGGCCGTGGTGTCGGTGCTGATCGCCATCTTCGTGGTGAGCATGAGCGCCTCCGCCTTCCCGGCCGGGGTGGATCTGGTACGCGCCTTCTTCATCAACGTCTTCATGACGGCGGTGTTCTCGGCCATCGCCTACTGGTGGATCTCTCGCTTCGAACGGCGTCAGGCCCGCAAGGGCGGGGCGACCAAAGGCAAGGTCGACAGCCTGGCCAAACAGAGCTGACGACATCCGGACTCCTTGTGCAACGGGTGGCCCAGGCCACCCGTTTTTTATGCTTTATCGTCCGTGGAACCCTGCTTTTTGTTCAATTTCACACCAACATGGCGCAAAGACGTTTAATTTTCTTGAACACCTGAGGCCGTCGCTCAACTTTGCAGCACCCATTTCTCGGGGTAAGCTGGGGACTCGTTGCAACGGGAGCTGTCAAACAGCTCCTGTTGTCTTTCCTGTCGTCCCCTCCCGAACGCCTCGGCGGAGCGGGATGCGCTTTCGTTGGAGACTCTCCGTGCGTCTGGATCCCTTTACCCTTGTGCTCATCCTGGTGGTCACCCTGGCCTCCCTCTTCCCCTGCGAGGGAGAAGTCGCCGTCTGGTTCGGTCTGCTGACCAAGCTGGCGGTGGCGCTCCTGTTCTTCATGCACGGCGCCAAGCTGTCGCGCCAGAACCTGCTGGCGGGGCTCGGCCACTGGCGGCTGCACCTGGTGGTCATGGCCAGCACCTTCCTGCTGTTCCCGCTGCTCGGGCTGCTGCTCGCCCCCCTGGTGCCCCACTGGCTGAGCCCGGCCATCTACCTCGGCTTCCTCTATCTGTGCGCCTTGCCCGCCACCGTACAGTCGGCCATCGCCTTCACCTCCATGGCCGGCGGCAACGTGTCGGCGGCGGTGTGCAGCGCCTCGGCCTCCAGCATACTCGGCATCTTCCTCTCCCCGGTGCTGGTGGGTCTGATGATCAATGTGCAGGGGGAGGGCATAGACACCTGGCACTCGATCCAGTCCATCATGGTGCAGCTGATGCTGCCCTTCGTGGTGGGACACTTGTCCCGGCCCCTCATCGGCCTCTGGGTCGACAGTCACAGACCGCTCATCGGCAAGCTGGACCAGAGCTCCATCCTGCTGGTGGTCTATGTGGCCTTCAGCGAGGCGGTGGTGCAGGGGATCTGGCATCAGGTGGGCTGGTACGACCTGGTCAGCATAGTGCTGCTGAGCTGCGTGCTGCTGGCGCTGGTGCTGGGCTGGAACGTCTGGATCAGCCGCTGGCTCGGGTTCGACAAGGCGGACGAGATCACTATCGTCTTCTGCGGCTCCAAGAAGAGCCTGGCCAACGGGGTGCCCATGGCGAACGTCATGTTCCCGGCTGCCAGCGTCGGGGTCATGGTGTTGCCGCTGATGATCTTCCACCAGATCCAGCTGATGGTGTGCGCCGTGCTGGCGCGCCGCTATCACGAGGGGACAAGCCAGACCTCCACTCAGGAGGGATGAGGCACCCAGCGAAGTGACAAGAGGGCTGCGTGGACAAGAGATAAATGCGGACAAGAGAGAGGGAGGCCAGTGCCTCCCTCTCTCTTTTGTTGCATCAGCCTCAGCGTTTGCGCCAGACGGTGAGCTGGGCCAGGGTGTGCTGGTACTTGCGGGCGGTCTCGCGGATGACGAAGGGGACGTCCCTTGGCGGGCAGAGCTCCTCGAATTCCGCCGCCAGCAAGCGCTGCAGCGCCTGATGGGTGCTGAGCGCCTCGCCGTTTTCCCGGATGCCGCCGAGCCAGTTCGCCTTGGGGGTGTAGTCCGTCAGCCAGGTGTAGGGGCTGGTGAGCATCAGTAGGCCGCCACTGCGCAGGCGCGGGGCGATGTCCCGCAGGAAGCGGGCAGGTTCGCGCAATCTGTCGATCAGGTTGGAGGCGAGCACCAGATCGTAGTGATCGTACTTGGGCTTGAGGTTGCAGGCGTCCCCCTGGCTGAAGTGGATGCGGTCGGCTTGCGCACTGCCGAGATCCTGGGCGGAGAGGCGAGCCTCGCAATACTCCACCAGATCCCCCTCCACCGGCATGGCGTAGCGGAAGCTGTCCTGACTCGCCAGCGCCAGTGCCACGTCGATGAAGCGGGCCGAGTAGTCCACCCCGTCCACGTGCTGGAAGTGGCGGGCCAGCTCGAAACTGGCGCGGCCGGTGGCGCAGCCGATGTCCAGCGCCCGCTGGTGGTTGCCACACAGCTCGCCGGCAAGATCTGCCAGGGTCTTGGCGTAGTTGGCCACCCCGAAATGGGTCGGGCCGTATTGGAAATCGAGGTATTGCGCTACGAGCGTGTCGGTTTCGTAAGGGTTCACTGTGATGGCTTCCTGATAACGGGAGACCAGATAGCGGAAGCCCGCATGCTGGAAGAAGTGGCGGCGGAAGGCGTAGCGGGACGACTTGAGCGCCTCGTTGCCGGTGCTTGCCCAGCTGCCCCCCTTGATCAGGCTGTGCTTGCCATCGAAGGTGGGGGTGGAGAAGTCGTCATAGAGCGGATGCACCTTGAAGCCCTCGAAGCCGTCGATGGCGGTGCTGGTCCACTGCCAGACATTGCCCACCAGATCGAAGAAGCTCCCCTGGGGGCAGGCATTGACCGGGCAGGGGGAGGCGAAGCGGGCCAGGTTGAGGTTGCCAGGGGCTTCCAGCCAGTCCGGTTGATCCCCCGCCAGTTGCTCCCGCAGCAGCGCCCACTCGGCCTCGCTCGGCAGCTGGATCGGCAGCCCGGTCTGGGCTGATTTCCAGCGGCAGAAGGCGGCGGCCTCCAGCTGGTTCACCTCGGCGGGCCAGTCCCAGGGCATGGCGACCTGCTCCGTCATCAGCCGCAGTTGCAGCTGATCCGGCTCGGCGGGATCCCCCACCCAGAAGCTCGGCATCCGCGCGCCGGCGAACAGGCGCCAGCCCCAGCCCTCCTCATCCCACCACTCGGGTTGCTGGTAGCCACCGGCCTGCACGAACACGAGGTACTCGGCATTGCTCACCAGCATGCGGCTCGCCTGGAAGGGGGCCAGCGCGATGTGGCGCTCGCCGTATTCGTTGTCCCAGCCGTAGGTGGCGTCCTGCTTGCCGAGGCGCACCCGTCCTCCCGCCACCGGCTGCAGGTCGTTGGCGGGTACCTCATCCCGCTGGTGGCAGCGATCCTCGCAGACCGGCCAGTGGGACTGGGGGCGTACCCAGGCCAGCGGCAACTGGCGGATCAGCACGCTGGAGGTCTCGAGGTGGATGCGCTCGTGCTCGGTCCCCATCAGGATGACCCAGGCCGGGCTCTGCCAGTCGATGGGCAGGGTCAGCGGCATCTGCTGGATGAAGTCGACCACCAGGGCGCGCACGCGGCCACGGTAGGCGCGCAACTGCGCCACCTTGGGCCAGTCGTAGTGGGTGTCGTCGAGATCGTCCCAGCTCATCTCATCCACCCCGATGGCGACCATGGCCTCGATGCGCGGATCGAGCCGGTGGTCGATGAGGCGGGCCGCCAGCAGCTTGTTGACGAAGAAGGCGGCGGTGTGGCCGTAGTAGAAGATGAGCGGGTGGCGCAATGAGATCGCCTTGTTGAACCAGGCGCGCTCATCGGCCAGGCAGTCGAACAGGCTGTCGTAGAGATCGAAGGTCTGGCAGAAATAGCCGAGCAGCTCGCGGCGCTTCTGCTCGGGATCTTCGCCGGTCAACAGCGGGGTGCGGGTTGGTGCTGGCAGGCCGCTGATGCCGGCAAGCGGGTGGCTGGCTTGGGTCACGCTCTGACTCCTTGTTGGCAGTGAAGACGGGCAAGACAGGGACAAATACATCGCTGGAGAGCTCTATACGCACAAAGTATCACTATTGGCGCAATAGACCGGCGCGACAACCAAAAACTTCGATGACCCGCCTGCAGAAGGTGCCGATGATGGGCCCGGCTCATCCCCGTTTGGGGATGGTCAGTTTTGCCAACATATGGTCTAAATGACGCCGTTCAGCAGGGTGGTGATGGCGTAAATATCAGTAATTTTGATGAAAATCATAATGTTGATGATATGGCATGAGGTTTGCCCTCGTGATGGCAACAGGCCGGATGTGGCCATAACACAGGAGTGTCGTGATGAAGTGGATGATGGGAGCGATATTGGCCCTGGGACTCGGCGGGTGCAGCTGGCCGGATGTGACCCGAGTGAGCGGAACCGGGGAGGTGATCGAGCAGCAGCATGCGTTGGGCCAGCAGGTGACCCGGGTGTTGGCCGGGGTGCCAGCCAATATCCATCTGGTGGCAGGGCAGACGAGCGGGATCCGCATCAAGGGGCAGGAGAACCTGCTGCCCTATCTGGTGCTGACCGAGCGGGGCGACAAGCTGGAGATTGAGGTCAAGGATGGTTATCGGTTCGATCTCTCCGAGCCCATCGATATCACCATCACCCTGCCAAGGCTCAATGAGCTGGCGCTGGCGGGTCTGGCCCGTGGCGATCTGGGCGGCTTCAAGGGGGATGAACTGGTGCTGTCGGTGGCGGGCTTGGGGGATATAGTCGCCAGCCAGCTGGAACTGGACCGTCTGGAGGGCAATATCGCCGGCGCGGGCAACCTGGATCTGGGGGAGGGCTCGGCCAGGGAGATAGAGCTGAACATCGCCGGCGCCGGCGGCGTGCTGGGAGGCGGTCTGCAGGGGGAGAAGGTCGAGGTCAATATCGCGGGCAGTGGCGACGTGGAGGTGCGTGCCAGCGAGCTGCTCAAGGTCGGCATCGCCGGCTCGGGGTCGGTCAATTATTGGGGTGATCCCCGACTGGAGAGCGAGATCGCCGGCTCGGGCGCCGTCTCCCGGGAAGGGAGCTGAGAATTCCGATCGCAGTTAAAAAACAGGCCCGTGAAGGGCCTGTTTTGTTATCCGTGGTCGTGGCGCTTCATCTCAGGCGAGGGGCAGGGCGAGACGCAGATCCGCATTCAGCCGCATCAGCAGCCACTGCATGCCGGCGAGGTGCTGGTGGTCGTGGCTGACCAGCAGGCGCACCAGACCGTCCAGGGTCAGCTCCCCATAGTTGCCGTAGTGGGCTCGTCGTTCCCAGACCGAGGGAGCCCGCTCCCTTAGCCAGGCGACTGTCTCGGTGCGGGCGGCACGAAAGCGGGCCAGCTGGGTGGCGGGATCCTGTTGGCGGTAGTCGTTATCCAGCGCCAGCTGATAGCCATCGAGGGAAACGAGCTCGGGCAGATCCTCATCCAGGGTGCGTTGAAAACGGACCCGATAACCCAGCACCTCGATATCCAGCAGGTGGCAGAGGTGGCCCTGAGCGCTGAAGCGCTCGGAGGGGATGCCGGCCCAGTTGGCTGGCTCCCAGTTCAGATGGTCGGCGGGCACCTGGGCCAGCAGTTGTGCGAACTGATCCGGCATGGCCTGCAGGCTGGTGAAGAGATGCATCCTTGTCTCCCGTTCCTTGCGTCAAGCGGGCCACCGCCAACTGGCGGTGACCCTTGGGTATTTGCCTCTCTTGCCACGATCAGGGCCAGAGAAGGCCGTTGGCTAGTCGCCGAGGTGCCGTGCGTGGAAGCGCAGGTGTCCCTCGATGAAGCTCGCCACGAAGTAGTAGCTGTGGTCGTAGCCGGCGTGGCGGTTGAGCTCCAGTGGCCACTCCTTGGTCGCGGCGACCTCGGCCAGGGCGTCGATGCCGAGCTGCTCGGCGAGGAAGGGATCGTCCAGCCCCACTTCCACCAGAGTCGGCAGCGATTGGCCGCCGTGGTGGCGCAGCAGCTGGCAAGCATCCCACTCCTGCCACAGCAAGGGGTTGTTGCCGAGGTAGGCACCGAGCGCCTTCTGGCCCCAGGGGCAGCGGCTCGGGTGGCTGATGGGGCTGAAGGCCGATACCGAGCGATAGCGACCGGGTTCGCGCAGCGCCGCGATCAGGGCCCCGTGGCCCCCCATGGAGTGGCCGCTGATGGCGCGTTTCGTCGAGACCGGGAAGTGGGTCTCGATGAGCTCGGGCAGCTCCCGGATGACGTAGTCATACATCTGGTAGTGATCGCGCCAGGGGTGCTGGGTGGCGTTGACGTAGAAACCGGCGCCCATGCCGAGGTCATAGCCGGGATCGTCCGGGATCCCCTCGCCGCGCGGGCTGGTGTCAGGCGCCACCAGGGCGATGCCGAGCTCGGCGGCGATGCGCTGGGCCCCGGCTTTCTGCATGAAGTTTTCATCGGTGCAGGTGAGGCCGGAGAGCCAGTAGAGCACGGGTACCTTCTGGCCGGTGAGGGCCTGGGGCGGCAGGTAGATGGCGAAGCGCATCTCGCAACCGAGCACGGTGGAGGGGTGGCGGTACTGTTTGTGCCAGCCGCCGAAACTCTTGTTGCTGCTGATGATGTCCAGATTCATCGACGAACTCCTCAGCCCCGCACATTCATCGATGGGCGGGGCCGTGATGGGATCAGTAGTGGATGACGGTGCGGATGCTCTTGCCTTCGTGCATCAGATCGAACGCCTCGTTGATCTGCTCGAGCGGCATGGTGTGGGTGATGAAGTCATCGAGACGGAACTCACCCTGCATGTAGCGCTGCACGTAGCTCGGCAGCTCGCTGCGACCGCGCACGCCGCCGAAGGCGCTGCCGCGCCAGACCCGGCCGGTGACCAGCTGGAACGGACGGGTGCTGATCTCCTGACCGGCACCGGCCACCCCTATGATGACCGACTCGCCCCAGCCCTTGTGGCAGCACTCGAGCGCGGCGCGCATCACCTTGACGTTGCCGATGCACTCGAAGGAGAAGTCGACGCCGCCGTCGGTCATCTCGACGATCACCTCCTGAATGGGTTTGTCATAGTCGTTCGGGTTGATGCAGTCGGTGGCGCCCAGCTTGCGGGCCAGTTCGAACTTGCTCTCGTTGATGTCGATGGCGATGATGCGACCGGCCTTGGCCAGACGGGCGCCGATCACGGCGGAGAGGCCGATGCCACCCAGCCCGAAGATGGCGACGCTCTCACCCTCTTTGACCTTGGCGGTGTTTATCACGGCGCCGATGCCGGTGGTGACGCCGCAACCGAGCAGGCACACCTCTTCCAGCGGGGCAGCCGGATCAACCTTGGCGATGGAGATCTCCGGCAGCACAGTGTATTCGCTGAAGGTGGAGGTGCCCATGTAGTGATAGATGGGCTGACCATCCTTGGAGAAACGGGTGGTGCCGTCCGGCATCAGCCCCTTGCCCTGGGTGGCGCGGATCTTCTGGCACAGGTTGGTCTTGCCGGATTTGCAGAACTTGCACTCGCCGCATTCCGGGGTGTAGAGCGGGATCACGTGATCGCCGACCTTGACGCTGGTGACGCCGGCGCCGACGGACTCGACGATGCCGCCGCCCTCGTGGCCCAGGATGCAGGGGAAGACCCCTTCCGGATCCTCACCGGACAGCGTGAAGGCATCGGTGTGGCAGACGCCGGTCGCGACGATCCGCACCCGCACCTCGCCGGCCTGGGGTGGCATGACCTCGACCTCTTCGATGGAGAGCGGCTGACCCGGGCCCCAGGCGATGGCGGCCTTACACTTGATGCTTTGAACCTGTGCCATGGATGATGTCCTTTTGGTGGAGAGTTGAACGGAAATGAGTTCGGACAATCAGTGTAGTTTCCCATCGATTTGGTGATAATAAGGCGAAATATCAAATCACTTTTACAGATAGGTAATAATGTTCGGCTGGGAAGGGATCTGTGAGTTTGTCAGCGTGGCGGAGCAGGGGGGCTTCACCCCGGCGGCGCGCAAGCTGGGGGTGTCGGTGGCTCAGGTCAGCCGCCAGGTGGCGCAGCTGGAAGACCGGCTGCAGGCCAAGCTGCTGCTGCGCACCACCCGTCAGGTGCGGCTCACCGAGCTCGGTGAGATCTATTTTCGCCACTGCCGCCAGCTGCTGGACAACCTGTACGAGGCCGAGCTGGCCCTGGGGCGCCATCAGGCGGTGCCGCAGGGTAGCTTGCGCATCACGGCCCCCGTCTCCTACGGCGAGAGCCGCATCGCCCCGCTGGTGAACGACTTCATGGTGCGTTTCCCCCAGCTGGAGGTGACCCTCAACCTCACCAACCAGCTGCTGGATCTGGTGCACGAAGGCTTCGATCTCGCGATCCGGCTCGGCCATCTCAAGGACTCGAGCCTGGTGGCGCGCAAGCTGGCCAAGCGGGTGCCCTATGTGTGCGCCTCGCCGGCCTACACCGCCCGCCACGGCATGCCCAACAGCCTGTCCGAGCTGGCTCGCCACCGCTGCCTGGTGGGCAACGGGGACGAGTGGCACTTCACCCTGGACGGTCGCCCCCACAGCGCACGGGTGCGCGGCGTGCTGCAGTGCAACAGCGGCCACGCCTTGCTGGATGCGGCGCTCAAGGGGATCGGCATCATCCAGTTGCCGGACTACTACGTGAGCGACCACCTCGCACAGGGGGAGCTTATCGAGTTGCTGCCCGAGCTACGGGCGCCGGAGGAGGGGATCTGGGCGCTCTATCCCCACAATCGCCACCTCTCCCCCAAGGTGCGGCTGCTGGTGGATTATCTCGCCGAGCGGCTGAGCGCACCCGCCCAGCCCGTGCTGGTGCGGCCCATCGGCTAACGCTCTGATGATAAAATTCTCCCCATACAAAAGGTTCTGTCCCAATTCCGTGTTGGAAGGCGAATCCTGAAGCAGGTCATTACCGTGAGGGCCGTCATCCTGGATACCCCAGCCTTTCAACACCTGTTGTCTCTCTTCCCATGACTTACCTTGCTCCAGTGCCGCGTTGCCACTCCCCATCCGACGGCTTCATTGACCACACAATTGCCGGTATGTCGTTGCTGCCCCCCGGCTATCTGTGCCGAAATGGCACAGTTTGACTCCCTATGTCAGCCCCCCAGCCTGGGCTGTTATCGTCCTGTCCGGCGGGCACGCTGTGTGGAACACCTTCGCCAGCACAAAGCTCCGCCTGCCCCCCTCGTACCGGCGTAGTAGACAGCAGATCCTGCAGCGGCCCCCACCGGACGGGGGGATAGCCACACCAGATGGGCAAATTCACATGCATCCACCCTTGGCTAGACTGGGCCAGTCGTCTTATGACACCCATTTGGCACATTTGCCCGCCACTATATCTGGAAGGATCCGATATGAAACCCTTGTTGACCGCCCTCTTGCTGCCCCTCGCCGTACAAGCCGCCGAACCCGTCTGGATCACGATCGGTGCCGACAGCGGCGTCGAACTCAAGCAGGTCAAGGCCAAGCTGGCCCCCCTGTTCAGCGCCAGCGGCGCCCCAGTCCAGCTGGCCCAGGTCGAGGCAAGCGAACTCGGCACCCTCTCCCACCTGATGCACGAAGGACATCAGCGCTGCGGCGGCTATGTGGTGCACAGCACCCTGGCCGACGCGCTGCAGAGCATGGCCCAGCCCATCAGCCAGAGTCTGTTCAGTGCCCCGCCGCTGACCCAGGGAGCCAGCGTCAACCGGCTGCTGCCCTACCTGGATCAGGGAAACATAGCCGGCACCATCAGCCAGCTCGCCAGCTGGCGCAACCGCTACTACACCACCACCACCGGGGTACAGTCGGCCGACTGGGTGGCCGGCCAGTGGCAGAGTCTGAGCGCCGCCCTGCCCTGGGCCAGCGTCAGCCGGGTCAAGCACAGCGGCTATCCGCAGCAATCCGTGGTGTTGACCCTCAAGGGCAGTCGCTACCCGGACGAAGTGGTGGTGCTCGGCGGCCACCTCGACTCCACTGCGGGCTCCGCCCCCAACAGCCGCACCCTGGCACCGGGCGCCGACGACGATGCCTCCGGCATCGCCACCCTGACCGAGGTGCTGCGGGTCATCGCCGAGCAGGGCCGTCAGCCGGAACGCACCCTGCAGTTCATCGGCTATGCGGCGGAAGAGGTGGGGCTGCGCGGCTCCAAGGACATCGCCACCCGCTATAAAGCAGCCAACACCAAGGTGCTGGCGGCGCTGCAGCTGGATATGACCAACTACCAGGGATCGGCGGAAGACATCGTCTTCATGACCGACTACACCGACAAGGGGCTGACCGGCTATCTGGCCCAGCTGCTCGACGCCTATCTGCCCCAGATCCGCTACGGCTACGACAGCTGTGGTTACGGCTGCTCGGATCACGCCTCCTGGCACAATCAGGGCTACCCGGCCGCCATGCCGTTCGAGTCGCGCTTCAACGACTACAACCCCAACATCCACACCGCCCAGGACACATTGCAGAACGCCGATCCCTCGGCCGCCCACGCCCTCAAGTTTGCCCAGCTGGCCACCAGCTTCGCCATCGAGATGGGCAAGATAAACTGAGGCGCCAGGGGGTGATGAACCACGCAAAAAAAGGCCCACTTTCGTGGGCCTTTTGCATTGTTTGCATAGATGGGAAGCTATTCCCGTTCCTTGACGTAGGGGGTGCCGAGTGCCTTGGGTGCCACCGCCTTGCCGATGAAACCGGCCAGCAGGAACACGGTCAGGATGTAAGGCAGCGCCTCGATGGCCTGTACCGGGATCGGGAAGTCGCCGATGCTGACCCCCTGCAACCGGATGGCGACCGCGTCGAGGAAGCCGAACAGCAGGCAGGCCGCCATGGCGCTCCAGGGTTTCCACTTGCCGAACACCAGCGCCGCCAGCGCCATGAAGCCCTTGCCCGCACTCATGTTCGGGATGAACTGAGCGGTCTGGGCCACGGCCAGGTAGGTGCCACCTATGCCGGCCAGCAGGCCGCCGATGATGAGCGCGGTGTAACGCATGCGCACTACAGAGATGCCGGCGGTATCGACCGCGGCCGGGGCTTCACCCACGGCGCGCAGACGCAGGCCGAAACGGGTACGGAACAGCACCCACCAGGCCAGCGGCACGGCGGCGAAGGCCACGTACTCCAGCAGGGAGTGACCGCTCAGCAGCTCGCTGTAGAGCTGGCCGATAACCGGCACGTCATACAGCTCCTTGGCGTAGGGCAGATCGATGGGGGCGAAGCGGGCCGCACCGGACAGAGCCGGGGTCTGACCGCCCTGATCGAACCAGTAACGGCCGAGGGTCACGGTCAGGCCGGCCGCCAGTATGTTGATGGCCATGCCGCTCACCACCTGATCACCGCGGTGGGTGATGGTGGAGAAGCCGTGCAACAGGGCGAACAGGATGGAGACACCCACCCCGGCGCCGAGGCCGATCCAGGCCGAGCCGGAGACCGCCGCTGCCGCCGCACTGGCGAAGGCCGCCGCCAGCAGCTTGCCTTCCAGCGCGATGTTGACCACCCCGGATCGTTCGCAGAACATCCCCGCCATAGCCGCCAGGATGAGCGGCGGTGCGGTACGGATAGTCGCATCCAGCATCAGAATCAATGTTTCGAACATGATGGTCAGGCTCCTTTGACTTGCGCGGCTGAACGGTTGGCGAAGGCCAGATAAGCCTGCTCGATGCGCGGGCGCAGCATGTGCTCGAGGGCGCCGCAGAACAGGATCACCAGACCCTGCAGCACCACGACGATGTTGCGATCCACCCCGAATTCGAAGCTGAGCTCGGCGCCGCCCTGATAGAGGAAGCCGAACAGCAGGCTGGCGATGATGACGCCGACTGGATGATTGCGTCCCATCAGCGCCACCGCGATACCGGTGAAGCCGAAACCTTCCACGAAGTTCAACTTGATCTGGTGCAGCTCACCCTGCAGCACGTTGAGGGCGAAGAAGCCCGCCAGCATGCCGGAGATCACCATGGCCAGGATCACCACCTTGGGATAGGAGATGCCCGCGTAGGCGGAGGCACTCTGGCTGGCGCCGACCGAGCGGATCTCGTAGCCCCAGCGGGTATGCCAGATGAAGACCCAGACCAGCACCGCGCAGATCAGCGCCCAGAAGAAGCTGATGTTCAGCGGGCTGTTGGGCATGGCCACGCCGAAACCGGCCGCCAGCTCACTCATCTTCGGCAACCAGCTCGCCACGGCGAACACCTTGCTCTCGGTGGCCATGGATCCTGGTGGCTTGAAGACGTCGACCAGCAGGTAAGCCATCAGGGAGGCGGCGATGAAGTTGAACATGATGGTGGTGATAACGATGTGGCTGCCGCGCTTGGCTTGCAGCCAGGCCGGGATGAAGGCCCAGGCCGCACCGAACAGACCGCCGGCGATGATGGCCAGCGGCAGCAGCAGCGCGAACGGCAGCACGTCACCGAGCAGCAGACAGACCAGGCCGACGCCGAGGCCGCCGATATAGGCCTGCCCCTCACCGCCGATGTTGAACAGGCCGGCGTGGAAGGCCACCGCTACCGCCAGACCGGTGAAGATGAAACCGGTGGCGTAGTAGAGGGTGAAGCCTATCCCCTCGCCGGTGCCGAAGGCGCCGTACCACATGATCTTGGCGGCATCGACCGGGTTAATGTCGAGGTAATAGAACAAGATGGCCGACACCAGGAAGGCCAGCAGTATGTTGACCGCGGGCAACACGCCCACGGATATCCAGGCAGGGATACGTGCTTGGCTCATGACCGAGCCTCCTTGGCAATCTCGTCGGGAATGATGTTAGCCATCATCAGGCCTATGGTGCGTTCGTCCGCCTTGGCACCGTCCAGCTCACCGACGATGCGACCGTCGGCGATGACCAGGATCCGGTCCGACAGGCTCATGATCTCGTCCAGCTCAACCGACACCAGCAACACGGCCTTGCCCTTGTCGCGCATGGCGATGATCTGCTGGTGGATGTACTCGATGGCGCCGATGTCGACCCCACGGGTCGGTTGGCCGACCAGCAGCACATCCGGGTCCTGCTCCACCTCACGGGCGATCACCAGCTTCTGCTGGTTGCCACCGGAGAAGTTCGCGGTCTTGTGATCGGGATGGGGCGGGCGCACGTCCCACTTGTCCATCTTGGCTTGGCAATCCTGCAGGATTGCGTCCTTGTTCTGCAGCCAGCCTTTGTTGTACTGGGCGCGTCTGTGATAGCCGAGGATGAAGGCCTCTTTCGCCTCGAAGCGATTGATCAGCCCCATCTTGTGGCGGTCTTCCGGGATGTGGCCGAGGCCAAAGTTGCGCACCTGCTCCGGATCGGCCGGCTGGGCCGGATTGACCAGATGCACCTGGCCGCGACCGGTGATGGTGAAGTTGCCCTTGCTCGGCTTGATGATGCCGCCGAGCAGGCTGAGCAGCTCGGACTGACCGTTGCCGGAGACGCCGGCGATACCGACCACTTCCCCTGCACGCACCTCGAAGCTGACGGATTTGACCCGTTCCACCTTGGCGTCATCGAAGTAGCACAGCCCTTCGACCTTGAGCTTGGCTTCGCCCGGCTGGGCGGCACCCTTGTCGACCTTGAGGCGCACCTTGCGGCCCACCATCAGCTCGGCCAGCTGTTCCTTGTCGGTATCCTTGGTGGCGACGTGTGCCACCATCTCGCCCCGGCGCATGATGGAGACCTGATCGGTGATGGCCAGGATCTCGCGCAGCTTGTGGGTGATGATGATGATGGTGGTGCCCTGATCCCGCAGCTTTTTCAGCACCTCGAACAGGTGATCCGCCTCTTGCGGGGTCAGTACCCCGGTCGGCTCGTCGAGGATCAGGATGCGGGCGCCACGATAGAGCGCCTTGAGGATCTCGACCCGCTGTTGCAGGCCCACCGGCAGATCCTCGACCTTCTCGTGCAGCGGCACTTCGAGACCATAGTCCCGCGCCAGCTCGCCGAGCACCTTCTCGGCGCCGGCCAGGCTGCGACCGAGATACCAGTCGTTTTCCGCGCCGAGAATGACGTTCTCCAGCACGGTGAAATTGTTCACCAGCATGAAGTGCTGGTGCACCATGCCCACGCCTGCGGCAATCGCATCTTGTGAGCCATGGGGCTTGAAGGGGCTTCCGTCGATCAGCATCTCGCCTTTGTCGGCGTGGTAGAAACCGTAGATGATGCTCATCAGGGTCGACTTGCCGGCGCCATTTTCGCCGACGATGCCGTGAATACTGCCTTTTTGAACCTGAAGGTCGATCTGCTTGTTGGCGTACACTTCGCCGAACCGCTTATCGATACCTCTTAATTCGATGGCATAGCGATCTGTCTGATCCATGATTCCGTCCGGTCATGAAATTGGAACTAAAAACCGGCCCCTGTGGGCCGGTCATCAGGTTTGAGCGTAGTAGTGCTGACTCAGTATTTGCAGCTGTTGTCGCTCATGTAGTCATGCACCTTGATCTTGCCGGCGATGATGTCGGCCTTGATGGCATCAACCTTGGTTTTCATTTCCGGGGTGATCAGCGCCTTGTTGTTCTCGTCGATAGCCCAATCCACACCACCTTCGGCCAGACCCAGAGTCTGGATACCCGGTTTCCAGGTGCCCTTGGCGCCGTCATCCCAGGACTTGTACGCGGCCATGCCAACGTCTTTGACCATGGAAGTCAGCATGGTGCCAGGTTGCAGGTGGTTCTGGTTGGAATCCACGCCGATGGCCAGCTTGCCTTCGTCCTTGGCGGCTTGATAGACACCGATACCGGTACCGCCGGCGGCGGCATAGACCACGTCGGCGCCCTTGGCGAACTGGGATTTGGCCAGTTCGGCACCCTTGGCCGGGTCAGCAAAGGCGGCCGGGGTGGAGCCGGTCATGTTCTGGTATACGTCGATCTTCGGATTGATGTACTTGGCGCCCTGCTCGTAGCCGCACTGGAATTTGCGGATCAGCGGGATGTCCATGCCGCCCACGAAGCCGACTTTGCCGGTCTTGGAGGCGATGGCAGCCAGTGCACCCACCAGGAAGGAACCTTCATGCTCCTTGAAGATGAGGGACTGTACGTTCGGCTTGTCGACCACCATGTCGATGATGGTGAACTGGGTGTTCGGGAATTCGGTGGCGACTTTTTCTACCGCGGAGCCCATGTTGAAGCCGACGGCGACGATGGGACCGTTGCCACGGCTGGCCAGACGACGCAGGCCCTGCTCACGCTGGGCCTCGTTCTGGGGTTCGAACTCCTTGACCTTGACGCCCTTGTCTTTGTTGTAGACTTCGACGCCATTGCGGAACACGGCTTCGTTGAAGGATTTGTCGAATTTGCCAGCGGTGTCATAGATGACGGCGGGCTCGGAAGCTGCCTGAGCGGAAAGGGCAGCGAGGGTGAAGGCGGCAACGGTGGCCAGCTTGAGCACTTTAGTCACGATCGTATCCTTGATTGTTATGTGAGGGTCCACAACCTGCCTGGGCAGGTCATATAGCACGCTGGCTAACTGTAAGTGAGCCAGATTGTGGGTCAAGGAGATCATAAAGGAAAAACGTTTGCGTTAACGGTTTGAAATATAAGCAATTTGCTTTATAAGTGTTTGTTTTTGACGTCGTTTTCAGAATTAAATTCTGTGATTAATAGGGGTCAAATGACATTTTTGTTTATATTCATATGGTTGTGCGCAATCGTTTTAATCAAGCGGTGAAAAAGCTAGCTTCCATTGGCGCCAATTTGTGGCATGGCATCCCTGCCACTTCGGGCCGTGCCGGTGCCCCCCGCATGTCGATTTGGTCTCTGGCTCCGCAGGCCGTATAATCGCCGCCTGTATAAATAAACAGGAGTGGTGATGGACGTTTCGACCCTGCTCGACGGGCTCAACGACAAGCAAAGAGATGCCGTTGCGGCGCCCCGCAGCAATCTGCTGGTGCTGGCCGGTGCCGGTTCGGGCAAGACCCGGGTACTGGTGCACCGCATCGCCTGGCTGATGCAGGTGGAACGTTGTTCACCCTTCTCCATCATCGCCGTGACCTTCACCAACAAGGCCGCCGCCGAGATGCGCGGTCGGGTCGAGAAGGTCATAGGGGACGGCGTGCGCGGCATGTGGATAGGCACCTTCCACGGCATCGCCCACCGCCTGCTGCGGGCCCATCATCTGGATGCTGGCCTGCCGCAAGACTTCCAGATCCTCGACTCCGACGATCAGTACCGCCTGATCCGCCGGGTGCTCAAGGCGCTGAACCTAGACGAGAAGCACTGGGCTCCCCGCGCCGTGATGGGCTACATCAACGGCAAGAAAGATGAAGGGCTGCGCCCCGGCGACATCGACCTCTACGGCGACCCCGTCACCCGCACCTATCAGCAGATCTACAAGACCTATCAGGAGACCTGCGATCGCTCCGGGCTGGTGGACTTCGCCGAGCTGTTGCTGCGCGCCCACGAGCTGTGGCTGAACAAACCCCACATCCTCGAGCACTACCGGGATCGCTTCCAGAACATACTGGTGGACGAGTTTCAGGACACCAACGGCATCCAGTACGCCTGGCTGCGGATGCTGGCGGGCGACAGCGGCCGGGTGATGATAGTCGGCGACGATGACCAGTCCATCTACGGCTGGCGCGGCGCCAAGATAGAGAACATCCAGCGCTTCCTGACTGACTATCAGGGCGCCGAGACCATTCGCCTCGAGCAGAACTACCGCTCCACCGCCAACATCCTGAAAGCCGCCAACTGCGTCATCGCCAACAACTCGGAGCGGCTCGGCAAGGAGCTGTGGACCGAAGGGGCCGAGGGGGATCCCATCTCGCTCTACGCAGCCTTCAACGAGGTGGACGAGGCCCGCTTCGTGGTCGGCCGGCTCAAGGACTGGAAGGAGAAGGGCGGCCTGCTGGCCGACTGCGCCATCCTCTACCGCTCCAACGCCCAGTCGCGGGTGCTGGAAGAGGCGCTGATGCAGGACGCCATGCCGTACCGCATCTACGGCGGCCTGCGCTTCTTCGAGCGCCAAGAAATCAAGGACGCCATGGCCTACCTGCGCCTCATCAACAACAGAGGCGACGACGCCAGCTTCGAGCGGGTCGTCAACACCCCGACCCGGGGCATAGGTGAGCGCACTCTGGAGATCCTGCGCAACAACGCCCGCGATCAGGGCCAGAACCTGTGGCAGTCCGCCAAGACACTGCTGAACGACAAGGTGCTGACCGGCCGCGCCGGCAACGCGGTGCGCGGCTTCGTCGAGCTGATCGACGCGCTGGAGGAGCAGGTCTCCTTATTGCCCCTGCATCAGCAGGCGGACATCGCCATCCAGCATTCCGGCCTCAAGGCCATGTATCTGGCGGAGAAGGGGGAGAAGTCCCAGGCGCGGGTGGAGAACCTGGATGAGCTGGTGACGGCCTGCCGCCAGTACCAGCGCCCGGACGAGCTGGAAGACATGAGCGATCTCTCCGCCTTCCTCGCCCACGCGGCGCTGGAGTCCGGTGAGAATCAGGCGGACGAATACGCCGATGCGGTGCAGCTGATGACGCTGCACAGCGCCAAGGGCCTGGAGTTCCCGCTGGTGCTGCTGGTGGGGGTGGAGGAGGGCATGTTCCCGAGCCAGCAATCCACCGAGGAGTCGGGCCGCCTCGAGGAGGAGCGCCGCCTCTGTTACGTGGGCATGACCCGCGCCATGGAGAAGCTCTACATCTGTTATGCGGAGAGCCGCCGCATCTACGGTCGCGAGATGTTCCACAAGCCGAGCCGCTTCATCCGCGAGATGCCAGCCGAGTGCCTCGAAGAGATCCGGCTGCGCACCCAGGTCAGCCGCCCCACCCAGTACGGCCGCTTCAGCCAGAACGAGGTGCAGCAGAGCTTCGACGCCAGCGGCATCAAGCTCGGCCAGCGGGTGCTGCACCCGAAATTCGGGGAAGGGATAGTGCTGAACTTCGAAGGGGTCGGCCCCCAGAGCCGGGTGCAGATCCAGTTCGACGACGTCGGCGCTAAGTGGTTGGTGACCGCCTATGCCAGATTGGAAGCGCTCTGATTTTCCCACCTTTTGATATAACCAACCCGGCTTAGGCCGGGTTGGTTTTCATATCAGTTATCAAGACAGTCTTAATGACGCGATCGTCAGAATACGCTTCGCCGTTAGAAACTACAGACGGGATGAAAATTAATTTATTAGAATTTTACTGGTCACATCTGGCGGCATCACTGCTGCGAGAAGAAGAGGCATAGATTCCAACTTAACAGTACCATCACCGACTTTCCTTTTTATGTAAGCCGGGTATTTCTCTGGTAAGTAAATGTTTTGAAACCATGCTCTGAACTCAGACAATGCACTTATTGGATATGCATTAATCTCAGGATCTAGCAGGCGATATGACTCTGGGTATTTATGATGTATTTTAATTCTTTCACCATGTATCGCTGCTAGTTGACTAGTTTTCCAATGTTTTGCCCAATGGATTCCTAAACTACCATCTGGCATAATTGAATCATCAACTGCAATATTATTGCGAATCAAGGACGCAATAATAGTTGTAGCTTCATCGAACATAGTAAAAATCCCTTCGGAGATTCATTACTAAGGACTCTCTCTTGAAATAGTCTCCAGCTTTCAGCAAATACGTCCTTTTCATTATAACCCAACCGCTCATGTATATATTTTCGCAGGCCTAATTTTGCTGCCTTCCTATAATTCTGAATTGCTTCTAACTTGGTTGTTTGAGCGTAGTGGGCATAATAATCAGTAATTGCCATCACTATCTGTTCTGGCACAGCATGAATTACACCAGTTATAGAGTTATGACTATCAATTTCAACATATAAACTATCGGGGACTGAATCAGACTCGGTCCACTCTTTAATCAGTTCTGTTAACTGTTGTCCCCGAGTTCTACCTTGCGCATCACCAGCCGCCCAGTCTTGAGCTAGTTGTATAACCGAACTGGGAGCTAAACCACAGAACTTGGCTAAGCCTTGGAGAGAAAGGAATGTTTCACCATTGGGTAAAACCCCCATGCTAATACTATCAACCTCTTGAATCTTAACTGGTACTAAGGACAAGTGTTGTTGAATCACGTTATACTCCATTAAAAATTTATATTACATTGAGTTGGTATAACATCTCTATCGGCAACTAAATCACACTATTGTGATTCTTTGTATTTTTGAACTGTAATAAAATTGACAATGGCACAATAAATGGTAGGTTTTCCTGTGGAAGGAGAATAATGTACCTGCCCAGCAACTAATACATATGCTCCCTGTAAGTCATCGAGGCTTTTTAAGTGGAAAGATGAGATGAACTTTTCTTTTATATCTCTAAATATTTTTATGCTGACACCTTTCCTCGATTCACTTGCATTTAGCCATAGACCACCATCAAGAGTTTCATCTTGGGCATCAACAATAACCCCCCAGAATAGTCTATATTTATTGTCATCCATGGAGTCGTCGACTTCATCAAATGAAACAACAAGATTCTTTATTTTTCCGTCAACCTTTAGTCTACCAGCATCAGAAAACAATCTAACTTGCTTGTCTGATTGCCTAAATTCAGGGAATCTTTTTAGGTAAGATAAAATTTGACGCAAACTTTTGTTTGCTTCAGTTTCATTTTTGACACCAGCCCCTTTTCCTATAGCTCCACCGCTAGGTTTAACTACAAACTCCGCTTCAGGTATTTGGTCATACGATATGTCAGCTAAAATGCCGCCAATCTTATCATCCAAATTAATAACGTACTCCGTTACTAATGGGATTTTACCTGCCGTGGAAAGTTCACCATCAGTTTCATCTTCAATAAGCACATATGATGTTCTATATTGACACTCAGAATTATAGTGGTGGGAGTTAAAGTGAGCAGCCCTTTTCACTTTAGCAAGAGGGTTAGTTGCAGAACGGAACCATGCAACATCGCCACATCCTTTACATACAAGACCTGCTTTTAGCTTTTTTTGATGCTCAGGAGACAATATCGAAAAATCAGTAGCGGAGTATGTAATTCCAGTCTGCTGGCACAATGCATAATCCATAGAACCCTCTTACCAAGCATTGACAATATGAAGTCATGCTAATGGATGGAATGCTTCATTTGAAACAATGCGAGCTCATTTTGTGATCATCAGCCAATTCAGGACTGTAGGTTCGATTAGCGAAGCGTAATCAGACGATCGCGTATGGGGCAATCGTCTATTCGAACATTAGCGAAGGCAAAACCCTCCAGCCTTCCCTCAACCGACCCGCATCAATCCCATGCCACATAACGATGGAAGATGGAATAAGGCCAGTCAGCCACTTGGGTGACATGACCATGCTTGAGCGGATTGATATGGACGTAATCCATATGGCGGATTCTGCTCATCCCGGATCAGGTGTTCCCAGTATTGGTGTTGCCAGATGCTCCGCTCCCCGTGGCGTAACTGGGTCTGGCTGCTGCGTCGGTCGGGGGCAAGGCGCGGGAGCATTAGTTTTGGATCGTCCGATTACGCTTCGCTAATCGAACCTACGTAATAAAAACGGTGGAGAACGAGGGAGGGAATCAGAAACCCGGCCGTTAGATGGGGCGCGGCGGCCGGGTGAATTGTAAAGAGTAGGGTGACAGGTAACGCCGGGTATCAGCCTAGTCTAATCAACTCGATGGGCGCGTAACGCTCTTGGGAGTTGGCCAGCAGCACACACTTCTCATGCTCTGCCTCGTAGGGGGTCATATTGTCGGTGTGGGCCTCCTTCAGGACGTCGACGGCACTGGTGGCGGCAATCATGACGCGCTGACCCAGGTTCAGCACATTTCTGTTCCGGTCATAGATCTTCATTGCATTCTCCTTTCGTTGTACCCGGATGGGTGCTCCGGGCGGCGGGATCAGACTACGCCCCTGAAAAAGGGTGATGTATGTCACAGATCAAAAAAGAGGCAAAGAGGGACTCATCATGGCGGGGACACCTGGCGGCGTTGGCAAGATCAGCGCCGCCGGGCTTGCCATATACTGTCGCTCCGCCGATGGATGGGCTGCGCTTTTTACTGGCATGGGCTCGAACCACAAAGGGGATGCGCTATAGTGATGCCGCTTGTGCAAACCCGCCTTCAATCCGATTAGAGAACGCACCATGAACCGTGATATTGCCGCCCAGTTTATCAAGATGCTGACCAACCTCGACCAGTGTCTGGCCAAGGCCGAGGCCCATGCCGAGGCGAAGAAGTTCAACGTGGACAACTTCTTCAATGAACGCCTCATCGTCGACATGCTGCCCTTCTCCAAGCAGGTGCTGATCTGCTGCGACAGTGCCCGCGCCGTCATTGCCACCGCCAGCCACAGCGAGTTGCCGGCCATGGGGGACGATCCCAAGACCATGGCGGATCTGCGCGCCCACATCCAGCGCAGCATCGCCTTCCTGCAGAGCAAGCTGGAGGCCGACTTCAGCGGGTTCGAGAGTGGCCAGTACTTCCCTTACTGGGCCGGTGGCAAGAGCATGGACGGCCATACCTGCGTCCATGAGTACGGCATCCCGAACTTCTACTTCCACCTGACCATGGCCTATGCGCTGCTGCGCCAGGCCGGTGTGAACCTCGGCAAGGGGGATTACCTGGGTGGCCTGAACCTGCGATAAGCCGCCGCCCTGCCGCAATGAAGAGAGCCTGCCAATCGGCAGGCTCTCTGTTTTTCGGGACCTGGCTAGCGCAGAGGCGCGGACTATTCGTTCGGGATCTCGGGCTCCACCAGGGCGAGCAGCTGGGTCAGGGACTCCTGCCAGCCGAGGTAGCACATCTCGACCGGGATGACCGCCGGGATCCCCGCCTGCTCGATGGCGAGATCGGTGCCGCACAGCACTGGGGTCAGGGTGATGGTCACCTGCATCTCCCCCGGCAGGCCGGGCGCGTCGAAACTGTCGGTGTAGCGAATGCGCTCCCCCGGCACCAGTTCGAGGTACTCGCCGCCGAAGGAGTGGGAGTGGCCGGTACCGAAGTTGGTGAACGCCATGCGGAAGGTGCCGCCGACGCTGGCCTCCAGATGGGCCACCTTGCAGGTGAAGCCGTGGGGTGGCAGCCACTTGGCCAGCGCATCCGCCTCGATAAAGGCCCGATAGACCCGCATCGGCGGCGCCTTGACTACCCTGTGCAGCCGCACTGTTCCTGTCGTCATGATGGATTCCTTCTGAGTGGTTTCGGACCAAGGATAGTCGCCAATGCCGGGATCGATCGGCGGCAGCGCTCCCGTGGTCGAATGAAAAAAGAGAGGGAGGCGCTGGCCTCCCTCCGCTCGTCACCTGTTGCGTCGCCTCAGCCGCCCAGGGCTATGGTGGCCAGCACTATGGCGACGCCCGCGGCGGCGAAGAGCACGCCGACAAGCCTGGGGCGCGGCGAGCCGGCGTAGCGAGCCAGGCCACGGCCGATCAGCATCAGCATCAGCAGGGCGATGCCGTGGGAGAGGCGCAGGGCCGGCACCGGATCCTGGAGGAACATGAAGGGCAGCAACACGGGGAAGGTGGAGAGGAACACCATCAGGAAGACCCCCAGGCTGTTGAGCAGATCGTTCCAGCGGAAGATGGGGCCCTGGCTCAACTCGGGGTGCTGGCGCAGGCGTGATTGCCAGTCACCGAGCTCATCGTCGCGGCAGATGGCCGCCAGCGGGCCGGGCAGGGCATCCCGCAGCGCCGCTATGCCCCGGTTGTCACCGGGCTGCAAGTTGTGCAGCTGTTGCAGCAGCCGCAGGGCGCGGGCCCGCTCGGTCAGGGTGGTGATGAGGTAGACGATGGCGTCGATCATGCCCCAGGCGATGTTGCAGCCGATGCCGGCGATCAGCAGGTCCTTGATCTCGGCTTTCCCCGCCTCCAAGGCGTTGAAACAACCGGTGAAGGTCAGCACCATCAGCAGACCGAACAGGATCTCGGAGTAGCGGGAGATGGGGTCGATAGGGGAAAAACGGGGCTGGTTCATGATGGGACCAATGGATGATGTTGATGACATTATCATGGGTCGAGTTCCGGGCATGTTCAAGGCGATCGCACACGCCAGTAAGCCGCCATCCAGCTTGGTAGCGAGAAACCCGCAGCCCTGATAAACCGGGGCCTGCAGCGCGATAGCCTATTGAAGCCAAGTGATCCGATTGGTCCCTAAAGAGGTGGGACAAGGGTGGGTCGAGTGAGCCTGGCCGCGCTTGTATCTGCGTCTGATTTCTTCGCTAACCGAGTGATTTTTCGATGGATCTGCAAGGAGTTGATCAAGGTAGAGGTTATTGTCGGCGTTCGCTCATATAATCGCCGCCATGCAAGCGACTCGGAAGGATTCGATGATACAGCTGATGGCGGCCCTGTTCGGGTTGTTTTACGCCTGCCTGACCTGGGCGGCGCCCGTTCCCCCGCCCACCACCCCGGTCAGCCCCTTCGTGAGCCAGGCCAGCATGGAGCCGCTGCTCTCTTGGTTCACCGGCGAGTTTTCCAGCCAGGAGCAGGCCAGCTACGACAAGCGTTTCACCAGTGCCGAGCTGCGCCTGGTGGAGATCTGGCCCGGCTACAACCACTTTCGCTGGGTCTATGCGGAGCAGTTCCTGACCGAGCGGGCGGTGCGGCCGTTTCGCCAGCGCATCTATCGTTTCTCCCCGCTGCCGGATGGCCGCATCCTGATGGCCGAGCTGACCATGCCCAGGGCCATCGATTTCGCCGGCGCCTGGCGCAAACCTGAGTTGCTCGATTCCCTCACCCCGCCACAACTCTCCCTGCGCGAGGGCTGCGAGATCTGGCTGAGCCGCCAACCTTCCGGGGAATACGCGGGCCACAGCCAGGTCGGCAGCTGCGCCACCAATTTCGGCGGCGCCAGCACCCTGGTGCAATACCTCTGGATCGGCCCCAACAGCGTCAGGCTGCTGGACAGAGCCTATGACAACGAGGCCCATCAACGCTGGGGCAGCCCGGGGGAGGGCTATGTCTATCTGCGAAGGGTGAAGCAGCGCGGTGAATAAGCGCTCAGGCGGGCAGATCCAGCTTGTGGCGGTGCTCGCTGAGGTAGTCGATCAGCAGTCGTAGCCGCAGCGGCATCGGCTCCCTGGCCGGGTAGAGCATGTTGACCGGGCGCGGGGCGGGCAGGGCATCCGGCAGTATCTCCAGCAGGGCGCCACTGCTCAGCTCGTCGATCAGCAGGGCGCGCGGCTGCAGCACTATGCCCGCGTGATGCAGTGCGGCCACCTTGAGGGCGCTGCCGTTGTTGCTGATGAACTGGCTGTCCCACAGATGCAGGTGCTCGAGAGGAAAGGCCTCCGCCAGGCTGGATTGCGTCAGCCAGGGGCTGAAGCCCAGGCAGCGGTGACGGGCCAGATCCGCGAGTTCCAGCGGGGTGCCGTGGTGCTGCAGATAGCGCGGCGAGGCGCAGAACACCGAGGCTGAGCTGGCCAGCGGGCGGGCTATGTAGGCGGCATCCTTGGGGGTGCCGACCCGGAAGATGAGGTCGAAGCCGTCGCCAATCACATCGACCAGCCGATCGCAGAGATCCAGCTCGATGCGGATCTGCGGATAGCGCGCCATGAAGTCGCACAACAAGGGGGTCAGCCGCTGGCTGCCGAAGGTGATGGGGGCATTGATGCGGATCTTGCCCGCCGCCTGACCGGTGTGGGCCAAGGTGTTCTGCTCCAGCTCCCGATAGTGTTGCAGCAGGTGCTGGCAACCGCCGAGGTACTCTCTGCCCGCCTCGGTCAGGCTCTGGCAGCGGGTGTTGCGGTTGAGCAGGCGGGAGCCGACGCGGGTCTCCAGCCACTTGATGTATTTGCCGATCATGGCCGGCGTCATCTCGAATCGCTCCGCCACGGCACTGAAGCTGCCCGCACGGGCGACTGCGACGAAGATCTCGATGGCGGTCAGGCGATCCACTCTAAACTCCTGGTTTATAAAGCCGAGCGCCACTATGTCTGGCTGGCGAAGCGGCTGTCAATATACTGGGCGGCATCAAACGAAGATGGAATGTGCCCATGAGCCTCGACTATTACGCCCTCTACCTGCTACTCGCCGTCGGCACCGTGCTCAGCCCCGGCCCGGCGGTGATCTACACCATAGGCAACACCCTGACCCGGGGAACCCGCCATGCCATCGCCGGCTTCATCGGGGTGGCGGTCGGGATCCTGTTGGTGGCGACCCTGGCCTCGCTGGCGGTGCTCTGGTTTACCCACTGGCTGGCCGCGGGCCAGCAGATCCTCACCCTGGGGGGCGCCCTCTACCTGCTCTATCTCGGGATAAACTCCTGGCGCCAGCGTGCGGTGAGCCCGCTGGTGAGCACGCCGAGCGATCGGGACTGCGGCCGCAGCTTCCTCAAGGGGGCGCTCATCAGCCTGCTCAATCCCAAGGCGATCATCTTCTTCACCAGCCTGTTTCCCCAGTTCATCGACTTTCGCCAGGGGGCCCTTGGCCAGTGCATGCTGCTGGCGCTGACCTTCAGCGCCGTGGTGCTGGTGGTGCACGGTGGTTACTGCCTGGTGTTTCGCTGGGTGGGGTTGCAGGGCTATGGCGAGCGCTTCGCGAGGGGGATCAACCGGATGTCGGCCGTGATGTTTACCGGCTTTGCCCTGTTGCTGTTGATCAGGGCGCTCGGCTAAGGGGAAGTGGGAGCAGGAGGGAGACCCTGCTACCGAGAGAGTACGGGATGACGCCGGGTGCCGGCGTCATCCCGTTTTTGCATCAGAGCCTGAACAACGGCCGCAGGCGAATGCCGATCAGGCTGCCGCCCAGCGCCATCAGCATCCAGACCCAGCCGTGCAGGCTGCCGGACGCCGTGCCATCGAAGAAGCCGCCGAGGTTACAGGCGCTGTACATGGCGCCCATCCCCATCAGCAGGCCGCCGATGATGGATGCCAGGCTGTTGCCTAGCCGCATCGGGGCGAAGTTGCCGCCACCGCTGAGGCAGCGCGCGAGCATGGCCCCCAGGATCCCGAGCCAGAACATGCCGACCATGGGGTTGATGAACAGCGGCTGGGCCAGCTTGGGGTTGCCCTCGAACAGGCCGAAAACAGAGGCGCCGCGCAGCGCCATGTCATAGACGGCGCCGGTGATGGTCCAGGCCGAGCCGTGCAGGGCGACCACGGCGGAGTTGAGCAGGGCGATGAGGATGCCGCCGGTCAGCACGGTGAAGCGGCCATCGCGCCAGAACAGGTTGCCGCCGCTGAAGATCGGCTTGAGCTCGCCGGTGCGCTTCAACTCGCTGCTGCGAAACAGCGCGAAGAGCACGGCGACCAGCGCCAGGTTCAGCAGCATGCCGCTCCAGATATTGCCGGTCAGATCCTTGGCCAGCACTACCTGGCTGGAGAAGGTCGCATCCAGGGTTGGCCGGAACTGGTTGCTGATCAGGGTGCCGATGCCGTAGCAGAGCAGCACCAGCCAGAAGCGCGGCTGCCCCTCGCCGCAGCAGTAGAGGGTGCCGGTGGCGCAGACCCCCGCCAGCTGCATGCCGATGCCGAACAGAAAGGCGCCGACGATAAAGGGCACGCCTATGGCCATGACGTTGCCCACCATGGCATCGCCAAACAGGGCGTGAGTGAAGGAGAGGAAGCAGGTGAACAGCAGGATCTCGATGGCGATGGTGAGCAGGTGAACCCGCACATAGTAGCTGTTGCGCTTGGTCAGCATCTCGCGCCAACCGAACACTATGCCGAAGCGGCTGAAAGAGAGGGTGAAGCCGAAGCCGAAACCGATCAGGGCCATCAGTGCCCATTTCATGCCGAAGTTGCTGCCGAGCCAGAACAAAGCTCCCCCCGCGAGTGCCACGATGGGGAGCGACCATTGTCGAGTCATGCCGATACGTCCATAACGTTATTGTGGTGAAGGCGTGCATCCTAATCCCACAATGAGTCCGGCACCAGCACACCGGGGCCATATTGTTACGAAGATCGGATAGAGGCTCCCGTTATGGTGTTCGCCCCACCGGCTGGCTCAACCAAGGGGGGTGAGTCGGCCCCCTTGCCTTACGCCAGCAGTGGCTGTGCCAGATCCACCAGGATGGAGAGGCTAACGGCACCGAACAGCAGGCCTGTGACCATATTGAGGGGGCGCTGCACCCGGCTGAGCAGATGCTGGGCCCGCGCGGTGGAGAGGCTCCAGGCCAGTAGCCCGAACCAGGCCAGGGAGAGCAGGAACAGCTCCAGGATCAGCAGGCCACGGGTCAGGCCGTCCACCTGGGGTGTCACCATGGCCGCCAGCAGCCCCATGAAGAACAGCAGCGCCTTGGGATTGAGCAGATTGGTGGCGAGGCCAGCCTTTACGCCCCTGTTCCAGCCTTGCAGCTCGCCGCCTGCCCTGAGTGTCTGGCTGGCGGCACTGTGCCACGCCGCCTTGATGGCCCCCCAACCGAGCCAGCCCAGATAGAGGGCGCCCACTATCTTCACCACCATAAACAGCCAGGGTTGGCTCGCGATCAGCAGGCTGATGCCGGTGAGGCTCAAGGTGGCGTGCAGCAAGATGGCGAGCGCTATGCCGAGCGCCGCCCCCAGGGCCGTGGGTCTGTGCAGGCTGGTGCGCAGGATCAGCGCGAAGTCGGGGCCTGGGCTCGCCAGGGCGATCAGATGGATGAGACCTATGGTCAGGAACAGGCTGGTGAACATGAGATACCTCGATGACTAGATGAGGTTGCAGCATGAGGGATGGGGGCGGGGGCTGGCTTGTAAAAGATTGCACTCCGGGTCGGCCATGTCTGGCCGCACTCGCCTGTCAGAGGCGGCACCTTGTTGCAGTGTTTGGTATTGCCAGGCATTTATTTTTCGGAATTTTATAGCGTAAAAATGCCGAAATTTGGTGTGTAAATTAGCGTCATGGCGAGTGGTCAGCCGGATCGACGGGAAAAGGGCAGTGTTTGCTGGCAGTTATCGGTGGGGCTGGCTTGCTTCAGACAGTATTTGCTGGCGGTGCTCCGCCGGACTGGTGCCTCTAAGGCCGTATCTGCTGGCGGTAATCCGCCGGGCTGATGTCTCTAAGGCCGTATCTGCTGGCGGTAATCCGCGGGCGTGAGCCCGAAGGCCTGCCGGAAGCCGTGATGGAAGTGGCTCTGATCGAAGAAGCCGACCGCGAGGGCCACCTCGCTCACCGGCATGCCGCTGCCGAGCAGGCGCTTGCCCTGCTCGAGGCGCAGTCGCTTGAGCCAGGCATAGGGGGTCATGCCGGTCTTCTTCTTGAACTGGCGCAGGAAGGCGAAACGATCCAGCCCGAACTGGGCGGCCAGATCCTCCAGGCTGTGGCGCTGGTCCAGCTGACCGAGCAGATGGTCCCGCAGGTATCGCAACTGGGGATCCGCCAGGGCATGGCGCTCGGGGGCCAGCCCGAAGAGCTCGTCGAGCAGGGCCAGCAGCTGGCTCTCCGCCAGCAGGCCGTCCGGCTCCGGGCCATCCAGATACATGTGCAGGCGGGCGAAGCCCTGATAGAGATCGGGTCTGGTCTGCAGGCCCTTGTCGAAGAAGGGCTCGGGATTGTTTGGCAGCCAGCGCGCCAGCTGCTCCGGGGCGATGGCGAACACCCGCACCTCGTAGCCTTCCGGCAGCAGGCTCAGGCCGTCGTGCATCTCGTCCGGGTTGACGGTGGAGAGCTCGCCGCGCACCAGATTGTGGCTGCTGCCCTTGTGGATGAACTTCTGGCCACCCTGCTGCACCAGACCTATGTGGTAGTCCAGGTGCACGTGGCGGCCATAGCTGAACTCCCTGTGGTGGGAGTGGGAGAGTTCAACCCCCGGCAGCAGCCGGGGTTGCCAGTAATGGATGTGGGATGGGGGGGCGCTCATCGGCTATTGATATCTCAAAACCCGGGGGTTGGCTTGTAGATTATTGCAGCCACGGAGCGCCCGGCACCTCAACCGGCCGCCTGACGCCGCTTGCCGCTGTGCAGCCCGTCCAGGGTGAACAGCACCAGGGCACTCCAGATACAGCCGAAGGTGATCATCTTGTCCAGCGCCAACGCCTCCCCGTACAGGGTCACCGCCAGGATGAACATCAGGCTGGGGCCTATGTACTGGAAGAAGCCCAGGGTGGAGAGCTTGAGACGGGTGGCGGCCGCGGTGAAGCAGAGCAGGGGCGCCGTGGTGACGGCCCCGGCGGCGATCAGCAACAGGTTCAGGTGCCAATTATTTTCTGTGAGATGGCTGGTGGGACTGTCGGCGAAACCCCACAGATAGATGGCCGCCGGCGGCAGCATGATCATGGTCTCGATCAGCAGGCCGGTGAGGGCATCGAGGGCCAGTTTCTTGCGGATGAGGCCGTAGATGGCGAAGCTCGAGGCCAGTACCAGGGCTATCCAGGGCAGGGAACCGAAGGCGATGAGCTGAACGGCGACGCCGACCACCGCCAGCCCCACCGCCCACCATTGCAGGCGGCGCAGCTTCTCGCTCAGGAACAGCATGCCGAGCAGCACGTTGAACAGCGGGTTGATGTAGTAACCGAGGCTGGCATCCAGCATGTGGCCGTTGTTGATGGCCCAGATAAACAGCAGCCAGTTGCCACCGACGGTGACCGAGGTGAAGGCCAGGGTGAGCAACACCTTGGGCTGGCGCAGCACCGCCTGCACCTTGTGCCACTGGCGGGCGAGCAGGGTCATCACCATCAGCAGGGCGCAGGACCAGATCATGCGGTGAGTCAGGATCTCGGCGGCCGGCACGGCGGAGATGGTCTTGAAGTAGATGGGGGCCAGACCCCAAAGGGTATAGGCGCACAGGGCATAGATGACGCCCTGGCGCTGAACTTGCTGTTGCATGCGGAGAACCTTCACTGGAGAGCGGATGTTGGAAAACATCGCAAAAAGTCAGTGTAGCGATCCTTTTGGGGGGAAAGAAGTCAATAAATTGGTCGGAGGGGATTTTTACAGCAGGCTCGGGGTCAGCGGCCACCGCCACGGCGGATCTTCTCCACGTCCATCAGCAGCCACAACATCAGGGCGATGGCGGAGATCCAGGGGCCCCAGGTCACGTAGGCTTCACCCTGACCCAACATGAAGAACAGCAGCGGCAGACCCACCACCAGAAACAGTACACTCGCCAGGAAGAACAACATTTTTATCTTTATATTTAAGGGCTTGTCTATTTGACGATTATATCGATTGAGGCTTGTGATGAAAGGGTAAAAATGAAAAAGGGGGATTTCTCCCCCTAGTCGTGCCGATATGGTCATATCTGGCGTTATTCGAGCTGGATCCAGGTGCTTTTCAGCTCTGTGTACTTCTCCAGCGCGTGCAGGGACTTGTCGCGCCCGTTGCCGGACTGCTTGAAGCCGCCGAACGGCATCGTCATGTCACCGCCGTCCCAGTTGTTGACGAACACGGTGCCGGCGCGCAGGGCGCGGGAGCCCTTGACCGCCTTGTTCAAGTCCGCGGTCCAGATGGCGGCGGCCAGGCCGTAGTCGGTGTCGTTGCCCAGCGCGATGGCGTCTTCGAGGCTGTTGAAGCCGGTCACCGCCAGCACGGGGCCGAAGATCTCCTCGCGGAAGATGCGCATCTGCGGTGTCACCTCGTCAAAAATCGTGGGCTCGATATAGAAGCCGCCACTCTCGGCATGGGTGCGGTTGCCCCCCAGCAGCAGCCTGGCGCCCTCCTGCTTGCCGATCTCGATGTAGTTCAGCACCTGCTCCATCTGGATGCCGTCCACCATGGCGCCGATGCGGGTGCTGGGATCGAGCGGGTTGGCGGCAATCCATTCGCGGGCATGGGCCAGCAGGCGCTCCATGAACTGCGGCTTGATGCTGTTTTGTACCAGCAGGCGGGAGGCGGCGGTGCACACCTCGCCCTGGTTGTAGAAGATGGCGCCCACAGCGCTCTTGGCGGCGGCGTCCAGATCCGGCGCATCCGCCAGCACTATATTGGGGCTCTTGCCGCCACACTCCATAAAGGCGCGCTTGAGGTTCGACTTGCCGGAGCACTGCACCAGATGTTTGCCGATCTTGGTGGAGCCGGTGAAGGTGATGCAGTCCACGTCCATGTGCATGGCCAGCGCCTCGCCGACCGTGTGGCCAAAGCCCGGCAGCACGTTGAACACCCCGTCGGGGATGCCCGCCTCTTTGGCGATGCCGGCGATGCGCAGGGCGGTGAGGGGGGATTTCTCGGACGGTTTGAGGATCACCGAGTTGCCGGTGGCGAGCGCCGGGCCCAGCTTCCAGCAGGCCATCACCAGCGGGAAGTTCCAGGGGACTATGGCGGCGACGACGCCGAGCGCCTCACGGGTCACCAGCGCCAGGGCGGACTCCTCCACCGGGGCGACCTGATCGTAGATCTTGTCGATGGCCTCGGCGTTCCAGGCGATGCAGTTGGCGGCGGCCGGGGCGTCATAGCCCATGGCATCGCCGATGGGCTTGCCCATGTCCAGGGATTCCAGCAGCGCCAGCTCCACCTTGTTGAGGCGCATCAGCTCGGCGAAACGTTGCATGATGAGCTTGCGCTGTTTCGGGGCCAGCCCGCTCCAGCGTTTGTCATCGAAGGCGGCGCGGGCAGCTTTCACCGCCAGCTCGGCATCGGCGGCGTCGCAGGAGGCGACCTTGGTCAGCAGCTGGCCGTTGGCCGGGTTGATACAGTCGAAGGTGGCGCCGTTCACGGCGTCCCGGTAGTTGCCGTCGATAAAGGCTTGCGAGGGCAGGGTCAGATGGGAGGCCTTGTGTTGCCACTGGGCCAGGGTCAGGTCACTCATGTTCACTCCTTGAACCGGCAAAGACAGTCTCTGTGTATCAATATGCTAAACATGTCGCCGCTTGTAAATCATATGTGAACAACTTTATTAAACATTCACCCTCCCCAGCCAGGGGCGGTTGACGAGGGCGTTAGTCGGGATCGGCCGAGTTTCAGAGGGTCTGACCGCCGTTGTCGGCGGTCAAAAGCAGGGGGACATTCACCGGGATCGGCCGGGTTTCAGTGGATCTGACCGTCGTTGCCGGCGGTCAGATCCAAGGGGATATTAACCGGGATCGGACAGGCTCCCGTGCGTCCGACCATGGGTGCTATCGGTTATTAGAAGCTGGCGGGGGTGTTGGCGGAGATCAGCACGCACTCCTGCTCGCCCAAGTTGCGGAAACGGTGCGGGGTGCGGCTGTCAAAGTAGTAGCCATCTCCCGGCGCCAGCAGGTGGACCTGCTCGCCGACCGTGACCTCGACCTGGCCCTGGATGACGATGCCGCACTCTTCCCCCTCGTGGCTCAGCATGTCGTCGCCGGTGTCGGCGCCGGGGGGAAGGACCTCCTGCATCATGCCGATGGCGCGGTTCGCACGGCTGTGGCCCACCAACCTGTAGCTGATGGGATGGGTGCCGAGATCCGGCATGTCGTCCGCGCGGAAGATCACCTCGGAATCCATCTCCGTCTCATCGGTGAAGAAGCTGGCGAGCGACATGGGAATGCCTTCCAGCACCTTGCGCAGTGAGGCCACGGAGGGGCTCACCTGATTCTTTTCGATCTGGGAGATAAAGCCGTTGGTCACACCCGAGCGCTTGGCCAGCTCACGCTGGGAAAGGGCCGCCTTGGTGCGAACCGCCTTGAGGCGGTGACCGATATCCATCGATAGACACTCCTTGACTGTTTACTATTATTAAAATTGTGTTAAATATCTTATACCACCCCGAGGGGGTGACACCAAGCAGGGCGATAAATAGCCCTTTTTTATGGATTCTAGTGTTTAATTTAATAGGCATAAGCCAAGCGTTACTAAACGCCTTAAGGATGAGGTGACCATGAAACCGATTAGCGACATCAATACCCCTTCCGACATGTCCGCCTTCTGGATGCCCTTCACCGCCAACCAGCAGTTCAAGGCGGCGCCGCGGATCCTGAAGTCGGCAGAGGGGATGTATTATCACTCAGAGGATGGCCGCAAGATACTGGATGGCACCGCCGGACTCTGGTGTTGCAACGCGGGTCATGGTCGGCGCGAGATCGCCGAGGCGGTCTCCCAGCAGATTTCCCACCTCGACTTCGCCCCGACGTTCCAGATGGGCCACCCGCTGCCGTTCGAGCTGGCCAACCGGCTGGTGGAGATCGCCCCCAAGGGATTCGGCCACGTCTTCTATACCAACTCGGGCTCCGAGGCCGTGGACACGGCGCTGAAGATGGCGCTGGCCTGGCAGCGAGCGCGGGGCCAGGGCACTCGCACCCGCCTCATCGGCCGTGAGCGCGGCTATCACGGGGTCGGCTTCGGCGGCATCTCGGTGGGCGGCATCCCCGGCAACCGCAAGTGGTTCGGCTCCCTGCTCGGCGGGGTGGATCATCTGCCTCACACCCTGAATATCGCCAAAAATGCGTTCACCCGGGGCCTGCCAGCAGAAGACACTAGCCTGGCCGACGAACTCGAGAAGATCGTCTTCCTGCATGACGCCAGCAACATAGCGGCGGTCATCGTCGAACCCATCGCCGGCAGCACAGGCGTCATCATGCCCCCCAAGGGTTACCTCAAGCGGCTGCGGGAGATCTGCACCAAACACGGCATCCTGCTGATCTTCGACGAGGTCATCACCGGCTTCGGCCGTTTGGGCGCTCCCTTCGCCGCCCAGGAATTCGACGTCATGCCCGATATGATCACCTGCGCCAAGGGGCTCACCAACGGCGCCATCCCCATGGGGGCCGTGCTGGTGCGCGACCATATCTATGACGACATGATGGCCGCGGGCAAGGGCGCCATCGAGCTGTTCCACGGTTACACCTACTCCGGCCACCCGGTGGCCGCCGCCGCGGGCCTCGCGACCCTCGAAATCTACCGGAGCGAAAACCTGCTGAGCCGCGCCGCCGATCTGGCGGGCTACTGGGAGGAGGCGGCCCATTCCCTCAAGGGCTGCAAGCATGTGAAAGACGTGCGCAACTACGGCCTGGTGGCGGGCATAGAGCTGGAAGCCCTGCCGGATGCACCGGGCAAGCGTGCCTATGAGGTGTTCGTGCGCTGCTTCGAGAAGGGGGCCCTGATCCGCGTCACCGGCGACATCATCGCCCTGTCGCCGCCCCTCATCATAGAGCGCAGCCAGATCGACGATCTCTTCACCCTGCTGCAGGATGTGTTGCAGACGCAGGAGTGACCCTTTCATTGGATTGCAGGGTGCCCGCCGAGCGGGCGCCCTCTTCCCGTGCCTGACGCCAATGGCCGCGCACGGGAGCGACCAGCATTACCCATCACGGAGGATATATGACATACAGGGTTAACAACTTCATCGACGGCCAGTTGCAAGAGAGTCGTGGCGAGCGCTTCGGCGCCATCTTCAATCCGGCCACCGGCCAGCAGCAGGGCTCGGTGGCGCTCAGCACCGCCGCCGAGTGTACCGAGGCCATCGCCAGCGCGGAGCGCGCCTTCGCGGACTGGTCCCAGACCCCGCCGCTGGTGCGGGCGCGGGTGCTGTTTCGCTTCAAGGAGTTGATGGAGCAGTACAGGGATGAGCTGGCCAGGCTCATCAGCCGTGAGCATGGCAAGGTGTTCTCCGATGCCCAGGGGGAACTGACCCGGGGGCTGGAGGTGGTGGAGTTTGCCTGCGGCATTCCCCACCTGCTCAAGGGGGAGCACTCCCTCAACGTGGGCCGCGGGGTCGACAGCCACTCCATGATGCAACCCGTAGGGGTCTGCGCCGGCATCACGCCGTTCAATTTCCCGGCCATGGTGCCGCTCTGGATGTTCCCGGTGGCGCTGGCTTGCGGCAACACTTTCATCCTCAAGCCGTCCGAGAAGGATCCCTCCCTGGCCCTGCGCATGGCCGAGTTGCTCAAGCAGGCGGGCCTGCCGGACGGGGTGCTGAACGTGGTCAACGGTGACAAGGAGGTGGTGGACGTGCTGCTGACCGATCCGCGAGTCGGCGCCGTGTCATTTGTCGGCTCCACCCCCATAGCTCAGTACATCTATGCCACCGCCTCGGCCCACGGCAAGCGGGTGCAGGCGCTGGGCGGCGCCAAGAACCACATGCTGGTGATGCCGGACGCGGACCTCGATCAGGCGGTCTCCGCCCTGATGGGGGCGGCCTACGGTGCGGCCGGCGAGCGCTGCATGGCGATCTCGGTGGCCCTGGTGGTCGGCGATGAGACCGCCGACGCCCTGGTTGGGAAGCTGGCGCCGCTGGTGGAGAAACTGCGGGTCGGACCCGGCCTGGGCCCTAGCCCGGAGAACGAGATGGGGCCCCTCATCAGCCGTGAGCACCTGGCCAAGGTGCGCGGCTACGTGGATCAGGGGGTGGCCGAGGGCGCTGCGTTGGTGGTCGATGGCCGTGGTGTGAGTCATGGGGACGGTTACTTTATCGGCGGCAGTCTGTTCGACAAGGTGGGCCCCGAGATGCGCATCTACCGGGAGGAGATCTTCGGCCCTGTACTGGCCATAGTACGGGCGCCGGACTATGAAACGGCGCTCAAGCTCATCAACGAACACGAGTACGGCAACGGCACCGCCATCTTTACTTGCGACGGAGACACCGCAAGGGACTTCACCACGCGGGTGCAGGTCGGTATGGTAGGGGTGAACGTACCCATCCCGGTGCCCATGGCGTTTCACAGCTTCGGTGGCTGGAAGCGGTCCATCTTCGGGCCACTCAACATGCACGGGCCGGACGGGGTACGTTTCTACACCCGGATGAAGACGGTGACCGCCCGTTGGCCCCAGAGCCTTCGCGCCGGCGCCGAGTTCTCCATGCCGACCATGAAATGACAACCATGCAGTAGTTAGCCCAGGCATGGCCCGGCGGAGGGATCCGCCGGAGTGCCCCGCTATCCCTGTGAAGGAGTGACAGATGCGACTGGGAATTCTCGATTGTGACCGGCTGGATCCCGATTTGGTGGGAAGTTTTGGCCCCGTTTACTCCGAGATGTTTATCAAGGGCTTCCGGGCGCTGGCGCCGGCGCTGGAATACCGAGTCTGGTCGGCCCTCGACGGCGAGCTGCCGGCCGATCTGAATGAGTGCGATGCCTGGCTCATCACCGGCTCCCGCCACGATGCCTACAGTGATCTGCCCTGGATCCTGGCGCTGCGCGACTGGATCCGTCAGGCCCACGACGCCAACGTCAAGCTGGCGGGGGTCTGCTTCGGCCACCAGGTGATCGCCCAGGCGCTGGGGGGGGAGGTGATGAAGTCCACCAAGGGCTGGGGGCTCGGCGTCTCTGTGCACCCCATGCAGGCGGCGAAACCCTGGATGCAGCCGGAGCTGGAGACCATCCGGATCCTGGCCAGTCATCAGGATCAGGTGGAGCAGCTGCCGCCGGGGGCGACCCTGCTGGCGGGCAACGATTTCTGCCCCAACTTCATGTTCCTGCAGGGGGATCACATAGTGGCCATCCAGGGCCACCCGGAATTTTCGGTGGAGTACAACCGGGCGTTGATCGAGCGGCGCCGGGACAGGCTGCCCGATGAGCATTACCAGAGCAGCCTCTCCTCCCTGGAGGGGGAGGTGGACTCGGCCACCATGATGCAGTGGTTGTTGCAGTTCCTCGGCATACTGCCGGTCGGGCCCGCATTGCGCTGAAGCCCGTTTGTCATATCACCGCGGCAGATGCTAGATTTTGTAGCAAAATGAAGGATCAAGCGGTGATATGCCAAGTTCGGATGATACACTGGCCGCCATTTGTGGCGGCCTTGTCCATCTGATGACAGCCGCGCCAGCCAGTGAGGATGCAACCTTGAAACTACAGCAGTTGAAGTATCTGATCGCGGTGCGGGACCACAATCTCAACGTGTCCGTCGCCTCCGATGCGCTCTACACCAGCCAGCCTGGGGTGAGCAAGCAGATCGGCTTGCTGGAGAGCGAGCTGGGGGTGCGTATCTTCGAGCGGCGTGGCAAACACCTGCATCGCATCACCCCGGTGGGGGAGGAGATCATCAGGTGCGCCGAGGCCATGCTCAACATCGAGGGCAAGATCAAGGCCATCTCCCGCGAGTATCTGGATCCGACCGTGGGGACCCTCAACATCCACACCACTCACACCATAGCGCGCTACCTGCTGCCCAAAAGCGTCACCTATTTCACCAAGAAGTACCCCAAGATCTCGTTCCACCTGCATCCCGTGATGTCGGCGACCAAGGAACAGATCAGCAAGGGTTACTCGGATTTCTCCATCGTGGCCCACGAGATCGGCTTCGACAAGGAGCTGATCGCGCTACCCGCCTACCTCTGGACCCTGTCCCTGGTGGTGCCGCAGGATCACCCCCTGGCCAAGGTGAAGAAGCCGAGCCTGGAGCAGCTCTGCCAGTATCCCATCCTCAGCTACGAGAGTGGCGCCACCGGGCGTCAGGTGCAGGATCGGGTGTTCCAGGCCGCCGGCCTCACCCCCAATTACTACATGACGGTGATGGATGCCGGCGTCATCAAGCGCTACGTGGAGCTGGGCTTCGGCATCGGCATCATCTCGTCCCTGGTGGCCAATGACACCGATGCCCCCGGTCTGGTGGCCATCAACCTGGAATACCTGTTCGAGCCTTGCCCTGCCCAGCTCTGCTTCAGCAAGAGCATACTGTTGCAGAACTACATGTATGACTTCATCAGCTCCTTCTCCCCCCATCTCACCAAGGAGATGATCCAGAACGTGATGCAGCAGCCGACCCAGGCGCGCATCGAGGAGCTGCTGGCCGGGGTGGAACTGCCGGTCTACTGATCCCTCTCCCGTCCTTCCCCTGATGACACCGCTATCTTGGGCCCCGCCGGGCCCTTCCCGTTTCGGAGGTTCCCATGTCCCGCATTCTGCTGCTTGCCAATCTCAACTGTGATCACGTGCTCTCCCTGGCCGAACCCCTGGTGGCGGGGGCACGACTGCAGTATGTGGATCAGGGGCGCAGGCTCGGGGGCGGCGCCGCCAATAGCGGCATCGGCCTGGTGTGGGCTGGGCACGAGGTGTGCATCGCCTCCCGGGTCGGGCTGGACGAGACCGGCGACTGGCTGCTGGAGCAGGCGGCCGGCCATGGCCTGAACTGTGCCCACGTGGAGCGCTTCGGTGGCGAGACCGGCGAGCTGCTGATCCTGGTGGACTCCACCGGCGAGCGCACCATACTGCGGCGCCCGCGCCGCCCCGATCTGCCCGGCGATCTGCCCACGGAAGGGGTGGATTGCCTCTATGTGAACTATCCGGGCACCGCCATCATCGGTTACATGCGCCAGATGCTCGGCAAGAGCTTCGTGGTGGCCCAGTACCCCAAGGGCGGTCAGGCCCGCCGCCCCTGCCACGTGCTGGTGGCCTCCCGCTCCGATCTCGCCGAGGTGAGCGATCCCTGGCTGCACGCCCGCCAGTTGGCGGGGGATCAGCTGGAGTGGCTGGTGCTGACCGAGGGCAAGGCGGGGGCCGTGGCCATCCACGGCGAGGAGCAGATCCGGGTGGCGGCGCGGCCGGTGTCCGTGGTGGACACCACGGGGGCGGGGGATGCCTTCGCCGGCGGCCTCATCCACGGTCTGGCGCGGGGCATGGCGATCGGGGATGCCCTGCAGTGTGCGGTGGACTGGGGCGCCTTCGCGGTGGCCTCCGAGAGCTCCATCCCCTCACAGGCGCTGAAAAACTGGTTGAAGCAGCCTCACTGAGAACCTGTTCACGATCTTACTGCGAGACCGTGATCAAGGCTCATGTGCTGCTCGGAATCCTCATTTATGCCTATAAACTCCGGTTCCTGTGCTGCTCTTCACCTTGCTGACAGCCTCTCGTGACAGATCGTGAACAGGTTCTGAGGCGCCTCGACCAGTCCCTCTTTACCCGGTTCGGGTCAGGCTGGCTGGCGGAAGTTCGCCGCCAGAAATGGCCAAAACCTCCCCTCGAGCCGGCAAGTTTGCGATCAATCAAAGAAAGTGTCGATTTATGTACATCTTCGTCGACACCCGTCCGGGCTGCTCTTAACCTTGTCATTCCACGACTCGGCTGAAGAAGCGGATCCTGTGCCGGCGCACCTGTCATCTCACCTCTTGGCCACCGGTTGTCGTCCTGATTTCTGGCTTGTAGTAAGAGGCAAGTGCGACCATGCAACTGACACGATTTACCGACTACGCCCTGCGTACCCTGACGTTTCTGGCGATCCAGCCAGGTGATCGCCTGTCGACCATCACAGAGGTGGCCGACACCTTCGCCATCTCCCGCAACCACGTGGTCAAGATAGTGCATCAGCTCGGCATCAAGGGTTACATCGAGACGGTACGTGGCAAGCATGGCGGCATCCGCCTCGGCCGTTCCGCCGTCTCCATCAACCTGCGGGACGTGGTGATGGACATGGAGAATGTGCTCTGCCCGGTGGACTGTAAGCGCGAGAACTGCCGCCTGTCCGGTGGCTGCCGCATTCAGGGCATTCTGCGCCGCGCCATGAACGCCTTCCTCGAGGTGCTGGGGGAGTACACCCTGGCGGATGCGGTGCGAGATCCCACCCGACTATGCCACCTGCTGGGCATAGAGCAGGATAATGTTCTGGTGATGTCCTGAGGGGACTGCCAAATCATCGGGGCCTGCGGGCCCCTTTGTGTTTTTCGGGAGGGGTGATGCCCTTGCCGGGAGCGGGGGTCGAGGCGCGGGATCTCAGTGCTGGGGGATCAGGGTGATGGCGCCGTGCAGGCAGGCGAGGCCGCAGGCGCCGCAGCCATCGCAGGCCGCCATGTTGATGCTCACCCCGTCGCTGCTGGCCTTGATCGCCTGCTGGGGACAGGCGTCCTCGCACAGCAGGCAATAGTAACCCTGGCGGGACTGGCAGCTCTCCTCGATCCTGACCCGGGTTTGTACCTGGCGGCCGAGGTGCAGATCCAGCGCCCCCGTGGGGCAGGCTCTGGCACAGCTGCCGCAGTAGCTGCATTGGCCGCAGGCGAGATCCAGCACCGGGGTGCCGGCGATGGGGGTGCCGTCGTATTCCGGCTGATCGGCTGGTTTGAGCAGGCCGTTGGGGCAGGCCTTGAAGCAGTCACCGCAGCGGCTGCACAGGGAGAGGAATTGGGACTCTTCGATGGCCCAGGGCGGGCGTGCCTCATGACAAACCACGGCCGGTTGGCCGGGCTCTCCCAGTGCGTTCATCAACCAGCGACAGAAAAAATGCGTCATGCCTACCCCGAATACCCATTAGGGGTTAATTTTAGCCAGTTTTCCGTCGGCAAGCCAGAGATTAGCGCGCCCCAGGATCGCAAGCCGGGTTGCCCTTGTGTAAGCTAGGCAGGTCTTTTTGCGTGGTTGAACATACACATGTGGTTATTTCTCTGGCGTGCCTCCCTGCTCTATGTCTTCCCCTTGCTGATGTGGGCCTACTGCGACATCAAGGGTATCGAGTTCGCCGAGCTCGATACCGGGGTCAACAGCCACAAGTGGGTGGTGCTGGCCGCCTACCTGCTCTATGTCCTGCTCTGGCTGCTGCTCAACCGCTACCTCGAACTCTTCCTGCGCCAGCGGGGCCGTCGATGATCCCTTCGACGCTCTGGCTGTCCGTGCTGCTGGCGGGCCTGCTTGCCCTGGGGCTCGGCTGGCTGGTGGGGCGCCGCGGTGCCCGTGAGCACGCCTTGCTCATCGAGGAGCGTTATCAGGCGCTGCAGGACAGGTTCGACGAGCTGCAGGACGAGAAGATGCTGGGCCAGCAGAAGCTGGAGCAGCAGCAGACCCTGCTGCTCAAGCTCACCGCCCGCCTCAAGGATGCGGAGGCCACCCTGCGCAGCGAGCGCCTCGCCAGCGCCGAGAAGCTGCAACTGCAACAGCAGGCGGAGGCTCGCCTCAGCCAGCAGTTCGAAAACCTCGCCAACCGTATCTTCGAGCAAAACTCCGGCAACTTCCGCGAACTGAACCAGAACAGCCTGGATCTGTTGCTGACACCGCTCAAAGAGCAGCTGGAGGGCTTCCGCCGTCAGGTGGGAGAGACCCACGCCCAGGAGACGGCCCAGCGCCACAGCCTGAAGTTCGAGCTGGAGCGCCTCGCCGAGCTCAATGCCCGCATGACCGAAGAAGCCGCGGCCCTGACTCGTGCCTTGAAGGGCGACAGCAAGCAGCAGGGCAACTGGGGCGAGGTGGTGCTGGCCAGGATCCTCTCCGAGTGCGGCCTGCGAGAGGGCCACGAGTACCACACTCAGGTCAATATCGAGGTGGAGAAGAACAAGCGCTACCAGCCGGACGTGATAGTCCACCTGCCCCAGGAGAAGGACATCATCATCGATGCCAAGGTCTCCCTGACCGCCTACGAGCGCTGGTACAACAGCGATGACGAGCTGGCCAAGGCGGTGGCACTGAAAGAGCACGTCGCCTCGGTGCGCAACCACATCCGCGAGCTGGGCCGCAAGGATTACCAGCAACTGCCCGGGGTGCGCACCCTGGACTATGTGCTGATGTTCGTGGCGGTGGAGCCCGCCTTCCTGACCGCGGTGGAGGCGGATCCTTCCCTGGTGCGCTACGGGCTGGATCACAACATACTGCTGGTGAGCCCCACCAACCTGATGGTGGCGCTGCGCACCATAGAGAACCTGTGGCGCTACGAGCGCCAGAACCAGAACTCGCGCCAGATTGCGGAGCGGGCCGGACGGCTCTACGAGAAGCTGCGGCTGTTCGTGGAGGAGATGCAGCAGATGGGGAGCAGCCTGCACAAGGCGCAGGAGAGCTACGACAAAGCGATGGGACGGCTGGTCAACGGCCGTGGCAACCTGATCGCCCAGGCCGAGCGTTTTCGCGAGCTGGGGGTGGAGGTAACCAAGCCGCTGCCGGAGCCCCTTATCAACCGGGCGCTGGAGCGGGAAGAGCCGGCCGATTGAGGCGGTTCGTCGTTCACCTGACAAGAAGGGCAGCCAGTGGCTGCCCTTCTGCATTTGCGTGTCCGAATACACATCGTTACCAACCCCGTTGCCGCGTCCGAATACGCTTCGCTATTCGAACCTACGGGATTCATTTCCTCGTTTATTACCACAACTCGCGGGCTGTAGGTTTGATTAGCCGCGCAGCGGCGTAATCAGACGTTCGCGGTCATGCCATCTTCCCGTCATTGCTTCCAGAACGAGGGGAAGAAGATCACCGCCACCGTCAGGATCTCGAGCCGCCCCAGCAGCATGCCGAACGACAGTATCCACTTGGCCGAGTCAGGCAGACTGGCGAAGTTGGTGCTGGGACCGATGACAGGGCCCATGCCCGGGCCCACGTTCGCCACCGCCGTGATGGAGCCGGAGATGGCGGTCAGGGGATCCAGGCCGATGGCGGCGAGCAGGGCGGCTATAAACAGGATGATGGCGAAGTAGGCCAGCACGAAGGAGATCAGAGAGCGGATGATGGCGTCGTTGACCGGCCGGCCGTTGTACTTCTGCGGGAAGACGGCGGAGGGGTGCATCAGCTGGCGCATCTGCTTCTTGAACAGAGAGAAGGCTACCTGCACCCGGAAGATCTTGAGGCCCCCGGCGGTGGAGCCGGAGCAGGCGCCGAGCGCCAGCAAGATGATGAAGATGATGCTGGTGAGCGGCCCCCAGGTGCCGAAGTCACCGAGGCCGAAACCGGTGGTGGTGAGTACCGAGACGATGTTGAAGCTGCTGATGCGCAGGGCGTCCATGAAACCGTAGATGTCCCGGATCCACAGATAGAAGGTGACGATGGCGGTGACCCAGACGACCAGCCAGAAGAAGCCCCGTACCTGGGCATCCTTGAGCAGGCTGTTGTCACGGCGCGACAGCGCCTGCACATAGAGCAGGAAGGGCAGGCCGCCAAGGAACATGAAGAGGGTGCCAATCCAGTGCGCCGCATGGGAGAAGTGGGACATGGACTGATCCGAGGTGGAGTAACCGCCGGTGCTCAGGGTCGCCATGGCGTGGTTGACTGCCTCGAACAGGTTCATGCCGCTCACCCAGTAGGCGAGGAAACAGAGCATGGAGAGCACCAGATAGACCAGCACTATGTTGTTCGCCACCGTCTTGGCGCGCGGCGCACTCTTGTCAGACCAATCCGAGCTCTCGGTCTGGAACAGCTTCATGCCGCCGACGTTGAGGTAAGGCAGCACCGCCACCGCCATCACGATGAAGCCCACTCCGCCGAGCCACTGCAAGATGGATCGCCACAGCAGTATGCTGTGGGCCATGCCATCCAGCCCCGACAGCACGGTGGAACCCGTGGTGGTGACCCCTGACATGGTCTCGAAATAGGCGTCGGTGAAGTTGATGTGGGTGATGAAGACGAAGGGCAGGGCGCCGAAGATGCAGGCCACCACCCAGACCGAGGTGGTGAGCAGGAACATCTCCCGCACCCCGAGGTGAAACTCCGCCTTGCGGCCGTGGTGCAGGCAGAGCAGGGCAGCGCCGTGGGTGATCAGCACGGATTTCAGAAACTCGACGAAGCCCTCGGAGCCGGTGAACAGGGCCAGCAGGGTGGGCAACCACATGAACAGGGCCAGCTTGGAGAGCACCAGCCCGAGGCTGAAGAGGATGGGACGCAGCTTGATCATGGAAGAGAACCGGGTCGTGGATGTACAAGAGGCCCGGACAAGACGCTGGGTCGTTGTCCGGGTCTGGCTGCCGTTGTCTGATGCATGGTCAGGTTAGAGGAAGAAGGGGCTTGGCTGGAACAGGCGTTCCACTTCCGGGATGTACTTCTTGTCGACCAGGAACATCACCACGTGGTCATCCTGCTGGATCTGGGTGCGATCGTGGGCGATCAGCACCTCGTCCCCACGGACCACGGCACCTATGGTGGTACCCGGCGGCAGCTTGAGCTCACCCACCGTCTTGCCCACCACCTTGGAGGTGTTCTCGTCCCCGTGAGCGATGGCCTCGATGGCCTCGGCCGCGCCACGGCGCAGGCTGTAGACGTTGGCGATGTCGGCGCGGCGCACGTGGGTCAGCAGGGCCGAGATGGTGGCCTGCTGCGGCGAGATGGCGATGTCGATGGAGCCACCCTGCACCAGATCCACGTAGGCGCCGCGCTGGATCAGCACCATTGTCTTCTTGGCGCCCATCTTCTTGGCGAGCAGGGCCGACATGATGTTGGCCTCGTCCTCGTTGGTCACCGCGATGAAGACGTCGATCTGGTCGATGTGCTCCTCCGCCAGCAGCTCCTGATCCGCCGCGTCGCCGCAGAAGACTATGGTGTTCTCCAGGATCTCCGAGAGCTGCTCAGCCCGCTTCTGGTTGCGCTCGATAAGCTTGACGCTGTAGCGCTTCTCCAGCTGACGGGCGAGGCCGGCCCCTATGTTGCCGCCCCCGACGATCATGATGCGGCGATAGGGGCTCTCGAGGCGCTGCAGCTCCGACATCACGGCGCGAATATGGCCGGCGGCGGCGACGAAGAACACCTCGTCATCCGCCTCTATGATGGTGGTGCCTTGCGGGCGGATGGAGCGACCCTGGCGGAAGATGGCGGCGACCCGGGTCTCGATGTTCGGCATGTGATCCCGCAGGGTGGAGAGCGCATTGCCCACCAGGGGGCCGCCGTAGTAAGCCTTGACCGCCACCAGACCCACCTTGCCGCCGGCGAAGTCCACCACCTGCAGGGCGCCCGGATACTCGATGAGACGACGCACATAGTCGGTCACCAGCTGCTCGGGGGCGATCAGGTGATCCACCGGCACGGATTCCGGCAGGAACAGCCGATCCCGCTCCACCAGATAGGCCGGTGAGCGGATGCGCGCCACCTTGTTCGGGGTGTTGAACAGGGAGTAGGCCACCTGGCAGGCGATCATGTTGGTCTCGTCGCTGTTGGTGACCGCGACCAGCATGTCCGCATCCTGAGCGCCCGCTTCCCGCAGCACCCTGGGATGGGCACCGTGGCCATTCACCACCCGCAGATCGAACTTGTCCTGCAGCTCCCGCAGACGGTCGCTGTCGGTGTCGACTATGGTGATGTCGTTGTTCTCACCGGCGAGGTTCTCCGCCAGGGTGCCGCCGACCTGGCCCGCGCCAAGAATGATGATCTTCATAGGGGAATCTTGCTCAAGGTTGCTTCATTACGGGAGGGGCCAGTCAGTTCGATGCCCGCGGCGACATTTTTCATAGGGAAATCGTGCTCAAGGTTGCTTCGAAACGAGGGCGCCCGATCCGGCGCCCCGACCCCTCATCTGCAGCTTACTGCTTGATCAGCTTGGCGTAGTAGAAACCGTCCATCTCCGCCTCGCCGGGCAGGAACTGGCGGCCCGGATTGGCCGGGGTATCCTGCTCGTGCAGCGGCACCAGACGGGCGTCCTTGGTGTCGACCAGGAAGGCGCGGATCTGATCCCGGTTCTCCTCCGGCAGCACGGAACAGGTAGCGTAGAGCAGGGTGCCGCCGCTTTTGAGTTTGGCCCAGAGTGCATTGAGGATGCGGCGCTGCAGCTCGGCCAGCTCGCGGATGTCCTGATCCCGGCGCAACCACTTGATGTCCGGGTGGCGGCGGATGACGCCGGTGGCGGAGCAGGGGGCGTCCAGCAGGATGCGATCGAACTGACCCTGTGGCCACCACAGATCCGGGGTGCTGGCGTCACCGTGGATTACCTGGGCGGAGAGGCCGATGCGATCCAGGTTTTCTTGCACCCGTTTGAGGCGGTTTTCATCGGCATCGACGGCGACCACCCCGGCCAGTTTGGGTTGCAATTCCAGCAGGTGAGCGGTCTTGCCGCCGGGGGCGGCGCAGGCATCCAGCACCCAGTCACCGGCTTGCGGGTCGAGCAGGCGAGCGGCCTGCTGGGCGGCACCATCCTGTACCGAGCAATCGCCCTGCTCGAAGCCGGGCAGCTTGGTCACGTCGCAGGGGCGCTCCAGCAGGATGCAGTCATCCCCTTCCTCGCCGGCCATCGCATTGATGCCAACCTCGGCCATGCGGGCCAGCATCTGCTCGCGACTCTGGCGCTGGCTGTTGTTGCGGATCCACATGGGGGGGCGCTGGTTGTTGGCCTCCATGATGAATTCCCAGTCTTCGGGATAGGCCTGGCGCAGGCGCTTGGTGATCCACTCCGGGTGGCCGAGGCGGATGCTGGGGACGCGGTCGATGCGCAGCAGTATGACTTCGGCGCTGCGCTGGAAGTTGCGCAGCACGCCGTTGATGAGGCCACGCAATGAGGTGCCCTTGAGCAGTTTGACGGCGTTGACGGTCTCGGCCACGGCGGCGTGAGCCGGAATGCGGGTGTAGATGAGCTGGTAGAGACCGACCAGGATCAGATAGTGGAAGATGCGGCTCTTGTTCTTGAGCGGCTTGTCCATCATCTCGCTCACCGCCGCATCGAGGCGGGGTAGCCAGCGCAGGGTGCCATAGCAGAGTTCTTGCAGGAGGGCGCGATCGCGAGGGGCGACCTTCTCCTGGGCAGCAGGCAGAACAGCGGAGAGGGATTGGCCCTGATCCAGCACCTGTTGGATAACGAGAGCGGCCTGTGCACGTGTTTTCATATGGTTACCTTAGATGCGCAAGTCGGGGCATCAGCCCCGCTTGGTTCAATTCAATTGCGTGCCGGGTTCAAACCAGTCGCGGCGAGAGTTGAGCAGGTCCGAGACGGACATGGCCTTCTTGCCAGGCGGTTGCAGGGTCAGCAGGCGCAGCACGCCCTTGCCGGTGGCAACGTCGATCCCCTGCTTGTCGGCCTTGAGCAGGGTGCCGGCCGTTTGGCCGTGTTCCTGCACGAGCACCTCGGCTTGCCAGACTTTGATGGTCTGCTCCGCCACCTCGAACCAGCTGATGGGCCAGGGATTGAAGGCGCGGATGCAACGCTCGATGGCGGCGGCATCCATGGACCAGTCGATGCGGGCTTCTTCCTTTGAAAGCTTCTGGGCGTAGTTCGCCAGCGCATCGTCCTGCTGCTCGGCTTGAGCCTCGCCTGCGGCCATGGCATTGACGGTCTCGACCAAGGCCTGGGGGCCCAGCTCGGCCAGCTTGTCATACAGGCTGGTGGAGGTCTCATCAAGGGCGATGGGGCAGGTGACTTTACGGATCATGGCGCCGGTATCCAGCCCCACGTCCATCTGCATGATGGTGACGCCGGTCTCGCTATCCCCCGCCCAGATGGAGCGCTGGATGGGGGCGGCACCGCGCCAGCGTGGCAGCAGGGAGCCGTGCACGTTGATGCAACCGAGACGCGGGGTGTCGAGCACCGTTTTTGGCAGGATCAGGCCATAGGCCACCACCACCATCAGATCGGCGCCAAGAGCGGCTAGCTCGGCCTGGGCCTCTTCATTGCGCAGGGAGGCGGGCTGATAGACCGGCAGCCCGTGGGCGAGGGCCAGCTCCTTGACCGGGCTGGCGGTGAGCTTCTGACCACGGCCGGCCGGCTTGTCGGGCTGGGTATAGACGGCGACGACCTCGTGGTCGGAAGACAACAACGCCGCCAGGTGACGGGCGGCGAAGTCGGGGGTACCGGCAAAAATCAGTTTCAGCTTATTCAATGGGGCAGATCCTCAGAGGGCTTGGCGATCTTCACGGGCCATCTTTTCCAGCTTCTGACGAATGCGCTGGCGCTTGAGCGGGGACAAGTAATCCACAAACAGCTTGCCGACCAGATGATCCATCTCATGCTGTATGCAGATAGCGAGCAGATCGTCTGCTTCCAGCTCGAAAGGCTTGCCGTTGCGATCCAGCGCCCGTACCTTGACCCACTCGGCGCGTGGCACCAGGGCGCGGCTGCCGGGGACGGAGAGGCAACCCTCTTCGATGCCGGTGCTGCCGGATTGCTCCAGGATTTCGGGGTTGATCAATACCAGCTGATCTTCACGGTCCTCGGAGACATCGATCACTATGATGCGCTGATGAATGTCGACCTGAGTCGCGGCCAGGCCTATGCCTTCCTCCGCGTACATGGTTTCGAACATATCATCTACAATCTGTTGTAACTCGGGTGTAATGGTCTCGACAGGGGCTGCGATGGTACGCAGACGCTCATCGGGGAAACGCAATACATCTAGAATGGCCATAGTTTTTTCTTTAGTTTCGTATAAATGCAGTCAATATTGACGTAATTCTAGTCATTTACGTCGACAAAAAACAGCAACACTTTGCGAGCAGAAATAACAGGGAGTGTTATGCATCTGAAGCAAACCATCTTCGCCTGCCTGGCGGTAGCCCTGAGCAGTGGCGCCATGGCGCAGCAACTGACGTTGAAACCTGGCCATCCTGACAATTATGTGGTGCAGAAAGGAGATACTCTTTGGGATATCTCGGGCCAGTATCTGGCCGAACCCTGGCTCTGGCCACGCCTCTGGAACATCAATCCCCAGATCGCCAATCCGCACTGGATCTACCCGGGCGACGTGCTGCAACTGAGCTGGGTCAATGGCGAGCCGCGTCTCGGCAAGGCCAGCCAGGGTGGCAAGCAGGTCATTCACCTGTCACCCAAGAGCCGCTATGACAACAAGGCCAGTCCGATCCCGACCTTGCCACTCAGCGAGATAGGCCCCTTCCTGCAGACCGATCACATCCTGGCCGACAGCCAGCAGAGCAAGGATATGCCTTACGTGCTCGGCAATAACGAAAAGCATGTCGGCATGCTGGAGGGGGACACCCTCTATGTGCAGGGTTCGTTGACCCCGGGCCAGGACTACGGCGTCTATCATCCCGGGGTCGTGTACAAGGACAGAAAAACAGGGGAGCAGCTCGGGCAGGAGGCGGTCTTCGTCGGTACGGTGCGGGCAGAGGAGCGGTTGGCCAACAACAGCACCAGAGTCACGCTCACCCACAACAGACGCGAGGTGTATCAGGGGGACAAGATCATCCCCTTGCCACCCCAGGAGAGCCTCTCCGCCGTCTTCATGCCAAAGGCGGCGCCAGCCATTACCCCCGGTTATGTGATCGAGCTGCCGAGCAAGGCGCACGGTGGCGGCAAGTTTGACGTTGTCCTCATCAACAAGGGGTTGCGGGATCAGGTGTCCCCCGGCGATGTGCTCGAGATCCAGCGTCCGGGCGCCGAGATGGTGGACAAGAATGGCAAGGTATCATACCGGGAATATACCTCCATTTATGACAAGGCATTCTATTCCGCGGGCAAGTCATCCCTGCCGGCCGAGGCGGTTGCCAGGGTCATGCTGTTCAAGGTGTACGACAAGCTGAGTTACGGCCTCATCCTGCAGAGCCAGGACATGGTCGGTTCCGGTTATCAGGTCAGCAATTTCTGACGTGTCGCCCTCGTTGGAACGACTCGTACTCTGGCTGACGCTGGATGCAGTGGCCGGCATAGGCCCGGTCACCGCATCACGCCTGCTGGCCCGCTTCGAGGGCGACATCGTCGCCCTGTTTGACTGTGATGACAGGAAGCTGCGGGAGATTGGTCTCGATGAGGCCCAGATCCGGCAACTCCGATGGCCGCAACCCGAGGTAGAGCAGAGCCTGAACTGGGCCACCAGGCAAGGCCATCATCTTGTCTGTCCCGACTCCCCTCATTATCCCTCCCTGTTAAAAGAGATCCCGGCCGCCCCCTTATTGCTCTATTGCCGTGGCGAGCTGGATGCCCTCGCCCTGCCACAGCTGGCGATGGTGGGCACGCGCCATCCTACCTATGCCGGCAAGGACAACGCGGCTCGCCTGTGCGCCGAGCTGGTGGCCTGCGGCCTGGCGATCACCTCCGGGCTGGCGCTGGGTATCGATGGGGTTTGTCATCAGCAGGCGCTGGCAGCGGGCGGCGTGACCCTGGCGGTGTTGGGTTCCGGGCTGGATTGTCTCTACCCCAAGCGCCATCAAGGGCTGGCCGAACAGATCCTGGATCGCGGTGGTCTGCTTATCTCCGAGCTGGCACCGGACAAGGGACCCTTGGCGGAGCACTTCCCCCGTCGCAATCGCATCATCAGCGGCCTGTCGCTCGGAACCTTGGTGGTGGAGGCCGCCGAGCAGAGCGGTTCCCTCATCACCGCTCGTTACGCTCTGGAGCAGGGCCGCGAGGTGTTTGCCGTGCCCGGCGCCCCGCAAAATGCCCAGGCTGCGGGTTGCAACCGGTTGCTCCAACAGGGCGCCAAGCTGGTCTTGACCGCGGCCGATGTCATTGAGGAGTTGCCGGCCTTGGTATCCCTGCCACGGCCCATGAGTCGCTCTCCCGAGCCTCCGCATAATAGCGAATTGCCTTATGCCGATTTGTTGGATAACGTAGATTATGAAGCCACGAGCGTGGATACCGTTGCCGAGCGGTCCCGGCTTCCTGTCGAGCAAGTCCTCGGCAGGTTGGTAGAGCTGGAGCTGGCCGGTGCAGTGATGGCGGTAGCCGGTGGATACGTCAGAACGAGGAGGGCGAATCATGTTTGATGTATTGATGTACCTTTTCGAGACCTACATCCACAGCGATGCAGATGTGATGGTCGAGCAGGATGAACTCACCGACGAACTGAGCCGGGCCGGTTTCAATCCGGACGAGATCGAGAAGGCGCTCAACTGGCTGGAACGGCTGGCCAATCTGCATGACAGCGAGCGGGAGGTGTATGTCACCGCCAGCGCGCAAGGTTCGATGCGGATCTATGCCCCGCAAGAGCTGGCTCGTCTGGGCACCGAGTGTCGCGGCTTCCTGTTGTTCCTGGAGCAGGCTCAGGTACTGAATGCCGAGACCCGCGAGATCTGCATCGAGCGCCTGCTCGAGCTGGATAAACCGGATATCGAGCTGGATGATCTCAAATGGGTAGTCATGATGGTTCTTTTCAACGTACCGGGCAGTGAAAATGCCTACCAGCAGATGGAAGAGCTGGTGTTTGATGAGTCAGACGGCGTCATCCACTGACAGTCCGGTGCCGCGCTGGTAGAATTCAGACCATCTGGATTTCAAGGCGCGGCCCATGTCAAAGATCGATCATCACCTTTTCTCCACCCACGAACCTGCGTTCGAGCGGGAACCTTGCCCGCAGTGTGGTGCCGAGCTGGTGATCCGCCAGGGCAAGCATGGCCCTTTTCTCGGTTGCTCCGCCTATCCCTCCTGCGACTATATCCGCTCCCTGACCCCCTCCGGTCGCGACATCGAGAAGGTGCTCGAGGGTTCTGCCTGTCCAGACTGCGGCCAGCCACTGGCGATCAAGAAGGGGCGCTACGGCCTGTTTGTGGGTTGTACCCAGTATCCGGCCTGCCAGCACATCGAATCCTTGCAGGAAAGCGACGATACCCAGATACCCTGTCCCGAGTGTGGCAAGAACCATCTGGTGAGTCGCACTTCCCGCTACGGCAAACAGTTTTATTCCTGCGACGGCTATCCCCATTGTAAATATGTGGTTAACGACAAGCCGATCCCCATGCCCTGTCCAAAATGTGGCTGGGGCATCATGGTAGAGAAGAAAGTGAGGGGAAATCTGTGCTGGATCTGCCCGCAAAAGAAATGCGGCCATCAAACTGAGCAGGTATAATCCCGCCGCCGTAACCAAATTGAAACGTTTTCGGCGAACTTCAACCCCCCACTTGGAGTAAGGAAATTCCCACCATGAATAAACCCTTTGTTGCCGTATTGATGGGCTCTGACTCAGATTTCCCCGTGATGCAAACCACCCTTGAAGTCCTCAAGACTTTTGATATCACAGTGGAAGTGAAAGTGACCTCCGCGCACCGTACTCCGGCGGCGACGCATCAGTACGTCACCGATGCCGAAGCCCGTGGCTGCAAGGTCTTTATCTGTGCTGCCGGGCTGGCTGCCCACCTGGCCGGTGCCGTCGCCGGCATCACCACCCGCCCGGTGATCGGAGTGCCTATCGATGGCGGTCCGCTCAAGGGCCTGGATGCGCTGCTCTCCACCGTGCAAATGCCGGGTGGCGTGCCGGTAGCGACAGTGGCGATCGGCAAAGCCGGCGCCAAGAACGCAGGTTACCTGGCTGCCCAGATGTTGGCGGTCGGTAATGACGAGCTGGCGGCCAAGGTACGGGCGGAACGCCAGAAGAATGCCGAAGAGGTGATGGCCAAGGATGCCGCCCTGCAGGCTGAACTGCTCAAGTAAGTAATGAGGCGGCAGCCAGCCGGACAGGTTCGCGCTTTTCCTGGATAACAGGACGCGAGAATGTGCACCGGCGGCTGCGGCTCTAACAGGTTCAATCCAAATAAGTGATGAGGCGGTAGCTTGGCTGCCGCATTTTTTATGCCAAATGAATTTGAACAAGCGATTGCCGCCCTCCGCACCGACGGGGTGATCGCCTATGCGACCGAGGCCGTGTTTGGCTTGGGCTGTGATCCCGACTCCGAGGCAGCGGTGCAGCGCCTGCTGACCATCAAGCAGCGTCCGGTGGAGAAGGGCTTGATCCTGATCGCCGCCGATGTGGCGCAGTTGCAGGATTACATCGACCTCAGCCAGCTCAGCCCCGAGCAGCTTGCTCGCGTGCAGGCGAGTTGGCCGGGTCCCTTCACCTGGATCATGCCGGCTCGCGCTACAACGCCAGCCTGGTTGACGGGTCGTTTCGATACCCTGGCTGTGCGAGTCAGCGCCCACCCTCAGGTGCAGGCCCTGTGCCGCGCCTATGGCAAGCCGCTGGTCTCCACCAGTGCCAACCTGACCGGTGAAGAGCCGGCCCGTTGCACCGCCGACATAGGGGCAACCCTGACACAACTGCTGGCCTATGTGCTGCCCGGCGAAGTGGGCGGCCAGGCCAATCCATCCGAGATCAAGGACGCCAGAACCGGCGCCGTCATTCGCCCTTCTTGAGAAGGGGGAACTTTCTTTTGTCAAAGAGCGGACGTGCCTCGAGCCCTGTCGCGACATCATAATAAAACAGGCGGGGCATGACCCCGCCTGACTGGAGATGAGATGAGCAAACCGGACGTGGCCCAGGTCAAGGACTTCCTGCTGCAGTTGCAGGACGAGATCTGCCGGGCACTGGAGCAGGCCGATGGGGAAGGGCGCTTCGTGGAGGATGCCTGGACCCGTGACGGTGGCGGCGGTGGCCGCACCCGGGTATTGCGTCAGGGCGCCGTGATCGAGCAAGGCGGTGTCAACTTCTCCCATGTTTATGGCAACGCCATGCCCGCATCGGCGACCGCTCACCGTCCCGAACTGGCGGGTCGCACGTTCGAGGCCATGGGCGTCTCGCTGGTGATCCATCCGCACAATCCCCATGTGCCGACCAGCCACGCCAACGTCCGTTTCTTCATCGCCGAAAAAGAGGGAGAGGATCCCATCTGGTGGTTTGGCGGTGGCTTCGACCTGACACCGTTTTATCCCTTGGCCGAAGATGTGCTGCACTGGCATCGGGTATCCCACGACCTCTGTCAGCCTTTTGGCGAGGATATCTATCCCGAGTTCAAGTCCTGGTGCGACAGTTACTTCTTCCTCAAACACAGGAACGAGACGCGCGGCGTCGGCGGCCTCTTCTTCGACGATCTGAATCGTTGGCCATTCGAGGATTGCTTCGCCTTCATGCAGGCGGTCGGCAATGGCTACCTCGACGCCTATCTGCCGATCGTCGAACGTCGCAAGACAGCACCCTATGGTGAGCGGGAGCGATCGTTCCAGCTCTATCGTCGTGGTCGTTACGTGGAATTCAACCTGGTTTATGACAGGGGGACCCTGTTTGGTCTGCAGACCGGTGGCCGGACCGAGTCGATCCTGATGTCCATGCCCCCCCTGGCGCGCTGGGAGTATGACTGGCAGCCGGAGGCGGGCAGCCCTGAGGCGTTGCTCTACCGCGACTACCTGGTACCAAGAGACTGGTTGTGAGCAGAGGGGCCTTTATCGGCCCCTTTTTGTTGCCGATATTCGGCTTGTTCCCGAGGGGGAAAACCCGTTAAATCGGACTATCGCCTTCTGATGGAACTCATTGATGGATCGTTATCTGGTTTTTGGCCACCCGGTGCGCCATAGCAAGTCCCCCTTTATCCACACCCTGTTTGCCAGACAGACCCAGCAAGCGCTGGAGTACGGTCTTTCAGAACCTGCCGTCGATGACTTTGCCCTTGCCTTGCGCGCTTTCTTTGCCGAGGGAGGCAAGGGTTGCAACGTGACGGTTCCCTTCAAGGAGCAGGCATTTTCCCTCGTCGATCGGCTGAGTCCAAGGGCCAGGCTGGCGGGGGCGGTCAACACCATCAAGCTGACGGACGACGGCGTGCTGCTCGGGGACAATACCGATGGGGCCGGTCTGGTGGCGGATCTCAAGGCCCACGGCATCACTCTGGCGGGCAGCCGGATCCTGCTGCTCGGGGCGGGTGGCGCGGCCCGGGGGGCGCTGGCCCCCTTGTTGGCCGAACAACCGGCCGAGCTGGTGATCGCCAACCGCACCCATGCCAAAGCTGAACAGCTGGCTGCCGAGTTCCATGAACTGGGGGCCGTTGTGGCCCAGCGCTACGAGGTGCTGCAGGGGCCGTTCGATCTCATCATCAATTCCACTTCCGCCAGCTTGCAGGGTGACTTGCCTCCCCTCGAATCAGCCCTGATCCACGCCGATATCGCCATTTACGACATGATGTACGGTGCGACGGACACCCCCTTCATTCATTGGGCAAAACAGCACGGCGCCCGGCAGACCATGGATGGGTTGGGCATGCTGGTGGAGCAGGCCGCCGAGGCGTTCACCGTGTGGCGTGGCATCCGACCCGGAACCAAGCAGGTACTGCGAGAGTTGAAGCGCAATCTGGGGATACTGTGAATCAGGGCCACCGTTTCCCGATCTGACGCTTGGCAGGACGGACTATGGGGCATTGCGGCGTGCTACAGAGGCTGCAGCAAGAGGTGATGAGCGAGGTCAGCCGATGTAACTATCGTTCAACGGCCGCCTGCGATGGGGCCGATCAGCCGTACCGCCCCTCGTTCAGGGCGAAATAGCCGTAAAACCTTCAAGTGTCAGTGCTTCTGCATTAGAGGGGGCTTTTATTTAAATTGTTTTAAAACAGTTGGTTAGTCTTGTCTCATTTGCCTGATCGAAAGATTCTTCAAGTTTTTTTCCGATACAGCGGAACTTGCATGAAATGCTGCTGACTAACTAGATAGTTGAGGAAGTGCTAGCTAGTCACCTTTATAACTCCCCGGTATTCGTACTGGGGATTTTTTTATCTATATGAAAAATAAAGTAATTTATCTTATCTATTTTCATTGAAACTAAATTACATAAATTACTTTCACCTTCTGCTGCTTTGCTGTACAGTTATCTGCGTAGGGTACAGAGGTAAGATGTTCTATCTTTCAGACCTTTTATTTCACGTAATTGAATGTGGCTGAATAGCAGCCCCGATGAGTCTTCGTCGGGGCGTTTTTTTATGTCTAACGATTAGAGTAAATGCTTTAATGAGGCGTGATTTTTGTTAGAATGAGGGTGTTTCTTGAGGAAAACCAATCGTCTTTGTTCTCGAGAATTAGCTTTTTCCCAATTTTTGAACTCATTGCTTCAGGCCAGTACCGCGGATTGCGTTACTGGCCTCATTTTTGTCCCTCCTCCATTTATTCCCTCTGAAGTCATGTAATAAAATTTCAGTTTTGTTTCTTTCAGGTTCTGATCGGGTTCTATCCTGGTCGAAAACTGAAAACGCTATCAAGTTGACACCAAGTTAATTATCCAAGCAGCCAAACTAGATATCATTCTGATTATAAAAGCTTATTTCATTGGCAGGTTCGACGGCGACATGACGGGGGACAAGAGGCTGGAAGGAAGGGGCAGAGTGAAAGTCTTTCAATCAGCGGAGGACTAACTCCGCTCATTGAGCAGGGCGAGGAGTACCTTACTCCTCGATACGGTCGTCTTCGTCAGTGTCAATCGGGGCAACGTCGGCACCGGACAGATACCAGCCACTCAGGGTTTGAGCCAGCTTCTCGACACCTATGTTGGTGAGAGAAGAGAAAGCCTCAACCTGGATCTGCGGGCCCAGTTCCGCCACGGCCTGGCGTACCTTGATCACCTGATTGTTGCGCGGGCCCGGGCTCAGCTTGTCGGCCTTGGTCAGCAGCAGCATGACGGGCAGTTCACGGTGTGCGCTCCACTCCAGCATGTTCATGTCAGTCTCTTTGAGCGGATGGCGGATATCCATCAGGATCACCAGTCCTTTCAATGACTCACGGCGTTGCAGATACTCTGCCAACGACTTTTGCCACTTGAGCTTCATTTCCAACGGTACTTGGGCATAACCATAGCCCGGCAGATCGACCAGACGCTTGCCTGGTTCCAGCTCGAACAGGTTGATCAGCTGGGTACGGCCCGGCGTCTTACTGGTGCGTGCCAGGTTCTTGTGTTTGGTTAAGGTATTCAATGCAGATGACTTACCGGCGTTGGAACGACCGGCAAACGCGATCTCGACACCCCCATCATTTGGCAGGTGGCGGATGTCGGGTGCGCTGGTCACAAAATGCACCTTATTGAAATTTAGAGTTTGTGTATCCAACGTAAATTCCCCATAGAGATAGAGGGTTATAGAGTTACTTTTATGTGAAATCGTGTAAAATGGCGTCGCTTTAACGCGTTTATTTTAACATGCCTTCGGCGGCATGGGATCTGGAAGCCTAATAACGAGAAAGTTGGAACGCCATGAAGAACCTAGTCATTACTCTTGCTCTGATGGTTGGCGTAACTGGGATGGCACAAGCCAAGGGCGATGCCGCTGCGGGACAAACCAAGGCTGCCGTCTGTGCGGCCTGCCATGGACCGGACGGCAACAGCCCAGTTGACATGTATCCCAAGATTGCTGGTCAGCACGCATCATATATCAAAAAACAATTAGTTGAACTGAAGGCTGCAGCTTCTGGCCAAACTGGCCGGGTTGCTCCCATCATGGGACCCATGGCTTTGCCCCTGTCCGATCAGGACATGGACGATCTGGCCGCCTATTTCTCCACTCAGAAGGTCACGCCAATCGCCGTGCCTGATGAGGTGGTCGCCGCTGGCAAGGCGCTCTACATGGGAGGCGACATGAGCCGTGGTCTGGCCGCTTGCACAGCCTGCCATGGACCGCGTGGCTCCGGCATTGAACAGGCCAAGTATCCCAGCCTGTCGGGGCAGCATCCCGCCTACATCAAGGCGCAGCTCACCGCCTTCCGCACGGCTGCCCGCGAAAATGACCCCAATGGCATGATGCGAGACGTGGCCAAGAAGCTGACGGATCAGGATATCGAAGCGCTGTCCAAATACGTGGCCGGTTTGCACTGATAGCATCCGAAATCTATCTTGTTGAAAATAAACGGGGAACTTCATGTTCCCCGTTTATTTTTGGCCTTTAACACCATTGGCCACAAACGGCCCGCATTGTTGTAAGAGATCTTCCATTTGCAAATCCGGCCTGGGCTGAAACAGCCTGCAGCTTTCATTATGGAAGTCATAAGTTTCAATGTGTTAAATAAGAATCGGCTATTTATCTTCGTTTGAAAACATTCTGAGTGGATTGAGCCATTCTGCCAAGTTGCTACAGTGGAGCCATGGAATGACCCTGCGAGCGGATCTGCGCTCGGCAAGGGTGGACAGGGAGTCGGCTCGGCACATGCAAGTGGTGAGCACGGGATTGAATGACCAGGATGGTAACCGCTCGGGATGAGCGGGGCTGCGGGAGGCAACCACCCCGGATGGATGGCAGGATGTCATCGAGACGGGTCAGGCAAGCACATGCACATTCAGGAACGACTAATAAGGGTCAGGATGACCCCACAAAACATGATGCGCAGAAGTACGCCCAGGGAAAAGGCGTTTGCAACCAGGGAATGGGACTCGCATAAACATATAAAGGCAGCTTCGGCTGCCTTTTTTCAGTTGGGTCATTAACCCGCCTAGCCATTCTGTGTCAAAATACCAGCAACATGCCCAGAGGATGCCGATCCTGCGGTGTTCAGCGACCAAATCTGGTCGAATTGGTGCGGGATCCCACTCTTGTTCCAGATTTACTGTTCCCCGTCTCAGCATCTCCCCGGACGAAATCATCCCGGGTTCGGGCTTTAATCCAGTTATTTGTCGGAGTCACTCATGTCGGCCAAACAACCTACCCGCAAGCCTACCGGCAAGCGCAAAGAATCAGATGCCAGTGCCCAGGAAGGTCGTGAGCGCAAGCGCGCCGCCAAGCGCAAAGGCTTGAAGGCGGGCTCCCGTCAACAGGCAGAACAGTCTCATAGCAGTGGCAACAAGCAGCCTAAGGATCCGCGCATCGGTTCCCGCAAGCCGATCGTGCTGGTGCTGGACGAGAAGAAAGCCAAATCGGTGGCAGCCAAACCACTGAAAGAAAAGAAGCTGGTGATGACACCGGAGCAGGAACTCGCCTCCATCGAGAACGATGATCGCCTGAACGATCTGCTGGATCGCCTGGACAACGGTGAGACGCTGGAAGCGGCCGAGCAGGCCTGGGTTGACCAGCGTGTCGATCGCTATCAGGAGCTGATGGACGAGCTCGGCATCATCGACACCGATGAAGACGAAGATGAAGATGGCGTGTTCGACGAAGCCGACTTTGACGAGCCGACCCAGCCAGCCTCCGAAGAGGAGCTGTGGGAGCGCTTCAACCAGGCCGGTTATCAGCCTGAGCCCAAGCCAGAGTCGAAGAAGAAGTGATGAGTGGATGGATGCTGGCTGCCCTGTTGGGTGGCCTGATCTTGCTGGGGCTGGCGGTATACGCCGGTACCCTGCTGGCGCGTCTCAAGCGCCAGCGCGATGCGCAGCAACAGGCCATCGCGGCCCGCAACGAACGCATCCTCGAGAGTGTCAGGGTGATCGCCCATGCGGTGCGGGATGGTCAGTGTGACTATTCCGAAGGGGCCATCCGGCTGACCAACTTGCTGGATGCCTTGCAGATCCAGGGTGGTCGTCCCTTCGCCAGTGAATTTCCCGGTCTGTATGCGCTCTATGAGAAGGTGAAAGAGATGCCGACTCACGAGGCGAGGCGGGCCCTCAAACGCAATGAAGTGATGAGGATGGATCTCGAGCGCAGCGGCTATGAGGCCGAGCTGGAGGCGCAGATCTTGAAGGATGTTGCCCAACTGAAGGATCTTCAGTTAAGCCGTCGATGACAAAAAGAAAGAGGAAGCAAGCGTGCAAGTAGAGCAGATTGTGTGGGACCAGGCCCTGATCGAGAAATACAACTACAGCGGCCCACGTTATACCTCCTATCCCACTGCGCTGGAATTCAGCGAGCAGTTTGGTTATCCGGACTTCGTCCACGCCGCGGGCCAGTACCCGACCCGCAATCTGTCGCTTTACGTGCACATCCCCTTCTGTCACAAGCTCTGCTATTACTGCGGCTGCAACAAGGTGATCACCCGTCATCAGCACAAGGCCGACCAGTACCTCGACTTCCTCGAACAAGAGATCAAGGCTCAGGCCCCGCTGTTCAAGCACCGGCTGGTGACCCAGCTGCACTGGGGCGGCGGCACGCCGACTTACCTGAATGAAGCTCAGACCAGACGGCTGATGGCCATGCTGCGGGAGCACTTCGACTTTGCAGCCGAAGGGGAGATCAGCATCGAAGTGGATCCGCGGGAGATCGAACTCTCCATGCTGGATGTGCTGCGAGAAGTGGGCTTCAACCGCATCAGCCTCGGGGTGCAGGACTTCAACAAGGCGGTCCAGGTCGCGGTCAACCGCGAGCAGGACAACGACTTCATCCGCGCCATGCTGGAGCGGGCCCGCGAGCTCGGTTTCCGCTCCACCAATCTCGATCTGATCTATGGCCTGCCGCACCAGAACCGCGACAGCTTCCATCACACCCTGGAAGAAGTGCTCAAAACGGACCCGGCCCGCCTCTCCATCTTCAACTATGCCCATCTGCCGAGCCGCTTCGCCGCCCAGCACAAGTTGAAGGAGGCCGACATGCCGGCGCCCCGCGAGAAGCTGGCCATGCTGCAGGACACCATCGCCTTCCTCACCGGCCAGGGCTACCAGTTCATCGGCATGGATCACTTCGCCAAGCCCGATGACGAGCTGGCGGTGGCCCAGCGAGAGGGCAAGCTGCATCGCAACTTCCAGGGTTATACCACTCAGGGGGATTGCGATCTGCTGGGCCTCGGCGTCTCCTCCATCAGCATGATCGGCGATGCCTATTCCCAGAATCAGAAGGATCTCAAGGCCTATTACGCCCAAGTGGATGAGCTGGGCCATGCCCAGTGGAAGGGGTGCTCCCTCAATCGGGATGACCTGATCCGCCGTGAGGTGATCAAACGCCTCATCTGCGATTTCTCCCTGAACTTCGCCGCCGTCGAGCAGGCCCATGGCCTGGTGTTCAAGGAGTATTTCGCCGAGGATCTCAAGCTGCTGCAGACCTTCATCGACGATGGCCTGGTGCGCATGAACGACGACGGACTGGAGGTGGTCTCCACCGGTCAGCTGCTCATTCGCAACATCTGCATGTGCTTCGACGTCTACCTGCGCAGCAAGGCGCGTCAGCAGCAGTTTTCCCGGGTGATCTGATCGACTACCCATACTGAGCAATAAAAAACCGCCTCTCGGCGGTTTTTTATTGGAGGCGGGATGGCGGTTAGCCCCGACGGCTGGCGGCGCGGGCGCTCAGTTCGGCCTTCTCGGCCTCGCTCAGGAAGGCCAGCGTCAGACCATTGCGCTGTGCGGTGCGGATTTCATCCGCAGTCATGCCGGCTGCAGGGGCTGCGACCTCGTATTCATATGGCAGATCTATGCCTTCAACAGCAGGGTCATCTGTGTTGAGACAGGCCAGCACGCCGGCAGCCAGGAACTGGCGGATCGGGTGATCGGCGAGGCTCGCCACCGTGGTGGTCTGCAGGTTGGAGGTGAGGCAGGATTCGATGCCGATGCGGTGCTCCGCCAGATAGGCCATCAGGGCCGGATCCTGGATGGCCTTGACGCCGTGACCGATACGCTCGGCCCCCAGATCGCGGATGGCTTGCCACATGCTTTCGGGGCCCGCCGCCTCGCCGGCGTGGACGCTGACCCGCATGCCCGCATCCCGCACCCGACGGAAGTGGCTGGTGAACAGCTCGCCGGGGAAGCCCAGCTCGTCACCGGCCAGATCGATGGCGACCAGGCGATCCCTGAGGGCCAGACAGGCATCCAGCTCGACCCGGCACTGCTCGGTGCCGAAGGTGCGGCTCATGATGCCGATGAGGTTGGTCTTGATGCCAAAATCACGGCTGCCGGCGGCCACGCCGTCGATGATGGCCTCGACCACTCCTTGTGGGTGCAGCTTGTGGGCCATCGCCATGTAGGCCGGACTGAAGCGCAGCTCGGCGTAATCGATGCCGGCGCGCAGCAGGTCTTCCACGTTCTCGTAAGCGACCCGGCGGCAGGCATCGTAATCGGCCAGCACGGCCACGCCCCAGTCCAGCTTCTTCAGGAAGGCGACCAGACTCGGCTCGTTCTCGACGATCTGCACGTGGGGGCGCAGCGCCTCTAGCTCATCGGCGGGCAACCGGATGTTGTGCAGGCGACCCAGCTCGAGAATGGTCTGCGGACGGATGTTGCCATCCAGATGGCGGTGCAGGTCGGTCAGGGGGAGGGATCTGTCAATCATGGTGGCGCCTTCTGCGAGTCGGGTTGGAAAGCCTGCCATTCTAGGCGGGACTCTTGAAAAAGATACCCCGTTTGCGAGCAAACGGGGTCTGATTGGCAGGGGATTCGTCAAGGCGTGATGGGAATCGTTTTTCCCAACGGCTTATGGAATGTCGAGCTCCTTGAGCTTGCGGGTCAGGGTGTTGCGGCCCCAACCGAGCAGGCGGGCCGCCTCCTGCTTGTGGCCTCGGGTATGCTCCAGCGCGGTTTCCAGCATGATCCGCTCGAACTGGGGCAGGGCATCGGCCAGGATGTCGGTCTCCCCCAGCGCCAGCTTGGTGGCCACCCAATCCTGCAACTGCTGTTGCCAGCCGCCGGTCAGGGCGGGCTGACCCGGCTCCGCCGTGCTGGTGATGGGGGTCAGCAGTTCCGGCGGCAGATCGCTCACCAGCACCTCCTGCCCCGAGGCCATCACCGTCAGCCAGCGGCAGACGTTCTCCAGCTGGCGCACGTTGCCCGGCCAGGGCAGGCGGCTGACGTAGGCCTGGGTATCCGGGTGCAGGCTCTTGGCCTCCACGTTCAGCTCCTTGGCGGCCCGCAGCAGGAAGTGCTGGGCGAGCTGGGGGATGTCCTCACGGCGCTCCTTGAGGGCCGGGATATGGATGCGGATGACGTTGAGGCGGTGGAACAAGTCCTCCCGAAACTCGCCATCCGCGACCCTTTTTTCCAGATTCTGGTGGGTCGCGGCGATGATCCGCACGTCCACCTGCACCGGCTGATGACCGCCGACTCGGTAGAACTGGCCATCCGCCAGCACCCGCAGCAGTCGGGTCTGCACATCCAGCGGCATGTCGCCTATCTCGTCCAGAAACAGGGTGCCGCCGTCGGCCTGTTCGAAGCGACCGTGACGGATGTTGTTGGCACCGGTGAAGGCCCCCTTCTCATGGCCAAACAGCTCGGATTCGATGAGATCTTTCGGGATGGCAGCCATGTTGAGGGCGATGAAGTTCTTGTGGGCGCGCGGGCTGTGCTTGTGCAGGGCATGGGCGACCAACTCCTTGCCGGTGCCGCTCTGGCCGTTGATCAGCACCGAGATGCTGGAGCGGGACAGCCGGCCGATGGCGCGAAACACCTCCTGCATGGCGGGGGCCTCGCCGATGATCTCGGGGCTGTTGCCGGGCTCCTGCTGGCGTCCCTTGCGCTTGGTGCGCTGCTCCTTGAGGTGATTCTCGGCCCGGCGCACCAGGGTGACCGCCTCGTCGATGTCGAACGGCTTGGGCAGGTATTCGAAGGCGCCGCGCTGGTAGGCGTTGACCGCACTGTCGAGATCCGAGTGGGCCGTCATGATGATGATGGGCAGGTCGGCCTGACGACGATGGATCTGCTCCAGCAGGCTGAGGCCGTCGATGCCCGGCATGCGGATATCGGACAGGATCACGTCCGGCGAGCGCATCTCCAGCGAGCTCAGCAGGGCTTCGCCATCGGCAAAGCTCTCGCACTCGAAGCCCTCGCTGCCCAGGGTTCGCTCCAGCACCCACCGGATGGAGCTGTCGTCGTCGACGATCCACACTTTTGCTGTCATGAGGTTCCCTTATTTGCGAAGCGGTAGATAGATGGTGAATTCGGTGTGGCCGGGCCAGCTGATGCAGTCGATGCGCCCCTTGTGCTGATCGATCAGGTTCTGGGCGATGGAGAGACCGAGGCCAGTGCCCCCCTCCTTACCGGTGATCATGGGGTAGAAGAGGGTGTCACGAATGGCATCGGGGATGCCGGGGCCGTTGTCGATGATCTTGATCTCCGCCGCCAAGCGGTAACGCTGGCCGTGGATGGTGATCTGGAAGGCGGTGCGGGTCTTGATGCGGATGAGCCCGGCCTGCTCGCCCAGCGCCTCGGCGGCATTGCGCACCATGTTGAGGAAGGCCTGCTGCAGCTGATCCGCCTCCATCTCGAATTCGGGGATGCTGGGGTCGTAATCCCGCTCGATGCGGATCTGGGGCGGCAGCTCCAGATCCACCAGGCGGCGCACCTGCTCGAGCACAGAGTGCACATTGTGCATCTGATGGCGACCGGGACGCTGGGGGCCGAGCAGGCGATCGACCAGCACCCGCAGGCGATCCGCCTGTTCGATGATGATGCCGGTGTATTCGCGCAGGCCAGGGTCCGGCAACTCCTTTTGCAGCAGTTGCGCCGCGCCGCGCAGGCCACCGAGGGGATTCTTGATCTCGTGGGCCAGGCCGCGCACCAGCTCTCTGGCGGCTTGCTGCTGGGCGTGTTGCTGCAGCTCCTGGCTGATCTTCTTCTGCTGATCGATCTTGCGTAGCTCCACCACCATCAGCCGCTGCTCGTGGTCGCCAAGGGTGTCGGCCATAGGGCTCACACTGATCTCGACCAGCCTGGGCTCCCCTTCCACCACCAGCGTGACTTCGCTGTCGGTGAAACCTTGCCCCGAAATGAGGCACTGTTTGAATCGCTGCAAGTCGAGAGAAATATGCTCAAGCAGATGGGGCAGCTCGATCCCGATCAACCGCCGTTCACTGAGGGAGAGCAGCTGTTCGGCCGCGGGGTTGACGAATTGGATGCAGAGCCGTTCATCCATCAGGATGACGGCGGTCAGCAGATTGTCCAAGAGGGTCTTGGCGTGGTCCGAGCGGGTTGGCACAGGTTTCTCCCTAAAACGGTGCTGCACACCAGTTGTGCACCGATATGGTGCATTGAGTTTACCCGCATCGGTGCATCACATCACCCCTAATTGGCCTTGGGGGTGGCTTTGGGAGCCTGATCCACAGTCGTTCTATGCAGGTAGAAGGTGGCTAGCTTGGATTTAGCAAGGATCGTACCGTCTTTGGCGAGCAGCTCGAGCTGCGCCTCATGGGCACCGCGATCGAGGTTTTCTACCCGGATGGCCAGGCTGTTGTGGACCAGGGGGGCCGCCTTGCCGTCCAGAGTCAGGCGCACATCGAATTGCACCGGGGCCTGAGGGTGGACTTCGGCCTGGAAGACGATGTTGCCGGTGTTGTCACGCAGGGTGCTGCCCGGCTCAGGGGAGAGCAATTCGATCGTCAGCTGGGCGGCTTCCTGTGCCTTCTTGGCATCGACCCCGGTCAGGCTGTTGAAGTTGTCGACCTGGACCGAGTGGGGTGAGGTGCCGATGAGGGGGGAGACCCGCAGGTCTATTTCCTTGGCATTCTTGCCGGGAGGGGGGGCATCGGTGTAGTGGGTGACGCCGTTGGCATCGGTCCAGGAATAGACTCTGGCAGCCTGGGCGGTGCAAGACATCATCAGCAATAGGCCCAGCATCCATGGTACTGTTTTCATCCATCTCTCCTTGACGGGGTTTCACTTAATCCTATCAGAGAAAAAACCGTCAGACCGATTGTCGGGTCTGTGGCGGCGATATAGATCCTTTAGTTAGATGACTCGCCCGCTCGGCAGGCGGGATCATGATATTTCAGCCCCTTAGATAAAAAACCCGCCAGATGGCGGGTTTTTCATTTGAGACAAGCTATCCGGCTTAGACGGAGTAGTACAGCTCGAACTCCAGCGGGTGCGGGGTCATGCGGACGCGATCCACGTCATGCTGCTTCAGCTCCAGGTAGGAGTTGATGAAGTCATCGCTGAACACGCCACCACGGGTCAGGAACTCGCGATCGCTATTCAGGGCGGACAGCGCTTCGTCCAGGGAGCCGGCAACGGTCGGCACTTCTGCGGCTTCTTCCGGCGGCAGGTCATACAAGTTCTTGTCCATGGCGTCGCCCGGGTGGATCTTGTTGATGATGCCGTCCAGGCCGGCCATCAGCTGGGCGGCGAAGGCCAGGTAAGGGTTGGCAGCCGGATCCGGGAAGCGGACTTCGATACGGCGGGCTTTCGGGCTCGGTACCACAGGGATACGGATGGATGCAGAGCGGTTGCGGGCGGAGTAGGCCAGCATGACCGGTGCTTCATAACCCGGGACCAGACGCTTGTAGGAGTTGGTGGTCGGGTTGGCGAAGGCGTTGATGGCCTTGGCGTGCTTGATGATACCGCCGATGTAGTGCAGTGCCATCTCGGACAGACCGCCGTACAGGTCGCCAGCGAACAGGTTGACGCCGTTCTTGGCCAGGGACTGGTGGCAGTGCATGCCGGAGCCGTTGTCACCGAACATGGGTTTCGGCATGAAGGTGACTGTCTTGTTGTAGGCGTGGGCCACGTTGTGGATCACGTACTTCAGCACCTGAACTTCATCCGCCTTCAGGGTGAGGGTGTTGAAACGGGTCGCGATCTCGTTCTGACCGGCGGTCGCCACTTCGTGGTGGTGAGCCTCAACGACCTGGCCCATCTCTTCCAGCACCAGACACATGGCGGCACGGATGTCCTGGGAGGAGTCAACCGGTGCAACCGGGAAGTAACCACCCTTGACGAAGGGACGGTGACCCTTGTTGCCGTGCTCGTACTCGGTACCCGAGTTCCAGGCAGCTTCTTCGGATTCGATCTTCACGAAGCTGTGGCCCATGGTGTTGGAGAAGGTGATGTTGTCGAACATGAAGAATTCCGGCTCCGGCCCGAACAGCACGGTGTCAGCGATGCCGCTGGACTTCAGGAAATCTTCGGCGCGCTTGGCGATGGAGCGCGGGTCACGGTCGTAGCCCTGCATGGTGGCAGGCTCGAGCACGTCACAGACGATGTTCAGGGTGGTCTCTTCGGTGAAGGGATCCAGCTTGGCGGAGGCCGCATCCGGCATCAGCACCATGTCAGACTCGTTGATGCCCTTCCAGCCGCCGATGGAGGAACCATCGAACATCTTGCCGTCTTCGAAGAACTCTTCGTTGACCTGGTGGGAAGGGATGGATACGTGCTGCTCTTTACCCTTGGTGTCGGTAAAACGCAGATCAACAAACTTGACTTCGTGTTCCTGGATCAAGGCCAAAACGTTCTGGGCTGACATGCTAAGTAACCTCCGGTGTTAAAACTCTTTGGGTGAATGCGTCGTCACATTCACATAAGCCAGTATCGTGCCAAGTTTGTGACAGCTTGATTTCAGGGCATTTGCACCGTTTCAGGCTGTCGGGTCACCCGCTCTCGTGCATGGCTGCGCATCAAAGTGGTGCAACCTTGGATCGTTTTGGTGCACCAGCTTGGTGCGCCCACGTCCCGATGCCATCTAAGCAGGCTTTCGGCGTGGGGTCCATGATCCAGATCCCCTGTTGTATTCGAATGTGCTGCAATTCTGCTAGGCAGATCACAAAGGCGAGAGTACAATTAGCGCCCAATTTTACCCGGTGATTTGAGGCGAGAATGTTAGAGAATTTACGCAATATTGCGATTATTGCGCACGTTGACCACGGCAAAACGACTCTGGTTGATAAGCTGCTGCAGCAATCCGGTACTCTGGATCGCACCAGCGAAGGTCAGGAACGGATCATGGACTCCAATGATCTGGAACGGGAACGTGGCATCACCATTCTCGCCAAGAACACTGCGATCCGCTGGAACGACTACCGCATCAACATCGTTGATACCCCGGGTCACGCCGACTTCGGTGGTGAAGTTGAGCGCGTGCTGTCCATGGTTGACTCCGTGCTGCTGCTGGTTGACGCCGTTGACGGCCCGATGCCGCAAACCCGTTTCGTGACCCAGAAGGCTTTCGCCCAGGGTCTGAAGCCGATCGTGGTCATCAACAAGATCGACCGTCCGGGTGCTCGTCCTGATTGGGTAATGGACCAGGTCTTCGACCTGTTTGACAACCTGGGTGCCACCGACGACCAGCTGGACTTCAAAGTTGTCTACGCCTCAGCACTGAACGGTTGGGCCACCATGGATCTGGACGTTGAGTCCGAGAACATGGAACCCCTGTTCCAGGCCATCGTTGACAACGTAGAAGCTCCTGCGGCAGATGCCGACGGTGGTTTCCAGATGCAGATTTCCCAGCTGGACTACAACTCCTACGTCGGTGTTATCGGTATCGGCCGTATCACCCGTGGTCGCGTCAAGACCAACCAGCAAGTCACCATCGTCGGTGCCAACGGCAAGAGCCGTACCGGTAAAGTCGGTCAGGTGCTGGGTTACCTGGGTCTGTCCCGTACCGAAGTGGCCGACGCGCAAGCGGGCGACATCATTGCCATCACCGGTCTGGGCGAGCTGAAAATCTCCGACACCATCTGTGACAACAATGCCGTCGAAGCCCTGCCGCCGCTGTCCGTTGACGAGCCGACCGTGAACATGACCTTCCAGGTCAACACCTCCCCATTCGCCGGTAAAGAAGGCAAGTTCGTGACCTCCCGCAACATCATGGAGCGTCTGAACCAGGAGCTGGTCCACAACGTGGCCCTGCGCGTGGAAGAGACCGAAGATCCGGACAAGTTCCGCGTCTCCGGCCGTGGTGAACTGCACCTGTCCATCCTGATCGAAAACATGCGTCGCGAAGGCTACGAACTGGCCGTATCCCGTCCGGAAGTTATCCTGCGCACCGTTGACGGCGTTCTGCAAGAACCGTTCGAAACCGTGACCGTGGACGTGGAAGAGATCCACCAGGGTTCCGTGATGGAGCAACTCGGCCTGCGTAAGGGCGAGATGACCAACATGACCCCGGATGGCAAGGGTCGTGTCCGTCTGGACTTCATGATCCCGAGCCGTGGCCTGATCGGCTTCCAGACCGAGTTCCTGACCATGACCTCAGGTACCGGTCTGCTGTACCACACCTTCGACCATTACGGTCCGCACAAGGGTGGCAGCATCGGCGAGCGTCAGAACGGCGTGCTGATCTCCAACGCTACCGGCAAGGCCCTGACCTTCGCCCTGTTCGGTCTGCAAGACCGCGGTCGTCTGTTCATCGGTCACGCGACCGAAGTGTACGAAGGCCAGGTGATCGGTATTCACTCCCGCTCCAACGATCTGACTGTTAACTGCCTGAAGGGCAAACAGCTGACCAACATGCGTGCCTCCGGTACCGACGAAGCCCAGGTGCTGACTCCGCCGATCCGCATGACCCTGGAGCAGGCGCTCGAGTTCATCGACAACGATGAGCTGGTCGAGATCACGCCGAAGGCGATCCGCATCCGTAAGAAACTGCTGACCGAAATGGATCGCAAGCGCGCCGGTCGTGCTTGATATCTGTTACTCGACAGACAGAGAGAGGCCTTAGGGCCTCTTTTTTTATGGCCGTTTGAGCGCCGATGACGGCTTGCCCGCTGTTACTGGCCATGTCGAGCCTGCTCATGGGTGGTCAAATGGCCACCCTGTCTGACACAATATCCCCATGACGAACTCTTCGAGAACCACGATGCAGCATAAAATCAGCGGCCGCCTGGCTCATGTAATCTCCTTCTTGCGCCACGATGGTGGCCACTTCGCCCACTTTGTCTGGGGCCGTTTCCAACAGGACAGGCTGACCGTCACCGCCGGTTATCTGGCCTATGTGACCCTGCTTTCCCTGGTGCCCATGGTTGCCGTGGTGTTCGGTATGATGTCGGCCTTCCCCGTGTTCCAGAGCCTGAAGCAGCAGATGGAGCAGTTCGTCTATCACAACTTCGTGCCCACCGCCGGCGAGATGCTCAAGGAGTACATCGACGGCTTCGTGGCCAATGCCACCAACACCACGGCGGTCGGCATCGGCGCCCTGATCGTGGTGGCCCTGATGCTGATCTCGGCCATCGACAAGAACCTGAACTACATCTGGCGCTCGACTCAGAACCGGCCGCTGGCCCAGGCCTTCGCCATGTACTGGATGATCCTGACCCTGGGCCCCGTGCTCATCGGTGCCAGCCTCGCCATCTCCTCTTACATACTGTCTCTCAAGCTGTTCGCCGCCGACAGTCTGTTTGGCGTCGGCTATCTGCTGCTGCGCAGCCTGCCATTCCTGTTCTCGGTGCTCACCTTCCTGCTGATCTATACCGTGGTGCCGAACTGCAAGGTGCGGCTGAGCCACGCCTTCATCGGTGCTCTGGTGGCGGCAACCCTGTTCGAGCTGGCCAAGCGTGGCTTCTCTATCTACATCACCAACTTCCCCTCCTATCAGGCCATCTATGGCGCCTTGGCGACCATCCCCATCCTGTTTGTCTGGGTCTACCTGAGCTGGTTGGTGGTGCTGCTGGGAGCGGAGACCACCGCCTGCCTCGGGGAGTACGAGAAACCGGGTGCCGAGGAGCTGGGCTGAGTCTATCGCCCGCCCCGGCGAGCGCTGTGCCCATCCTGTTCGTCTGGGTTTACCTGAGCTGGTTGGTGGTGGTGCTGGGGGCGGAGACCACCGCCTGCCTCGGGGAATACGAGAAACCGGGTGCCGAGGAGCTGGGTTGAGTCAGCTGCCTGCTGTGGCGATGGCCGTGCCGAGAAATTGGCCTCTGCCCGCCGCTTATTGCTAACATTGACGACCGCCTTCGGGCGGTCGCTTATTTTTGACATGGACAAAGGAGTCGCGGGTGATTGCATTGATTCAACGGGTATCCGAGGCCAGCGTGACCGTGGAGGGAGAGATCGTCGGGGCCATCGACGGCGGTTTGCTGGTGCTGCTCGGGGTTGAGCAAGGGGATGACGAGGCCAAGGCCGACAAGCTGCTGCACAAGGTGAGCGGCTACCGGATCTTCTCCGATGAGGCCGGCAAGATGAACCTCAATGTGAGTCAGGCAGGCGGCGGCCTGCTGGTCGTCTCCCAGTTCACCCTGGCGGCGGATACCGGCAAGGGGATGAGGCCGAGCTTCTCCGGCGGCGCCCACCCGGTGGAGGCCGAGCGACTGTACGACTACTTCGTCGCCAAGGCACGGGAGAGCGGCCTGCCGACCGAGACCGGCCGCTTTGCCGCGGATATGAAGGTGCGACTGCTGAACGACGGCCCCGTGACCTTCTGGCTGCAGGTCTGACATCTTGATATTTATCTCGTAAATTCGATATTTATCAGCACATCTTGCTGTTAATTGTAGCATTAATAGTTATTAAAACTGCCTTGGCGCCGCCGTTTATGATGTCGGCGGCCTCTCCTGGCCGAGCATGGGCCGGCCTATGCGGGTTGGCGAGTCGTGTGCAGGATGAGGTTGCGGTAGCCGGGCACGGCGTGGGCCTGGGTCGGGCCAACCCACTCACTGGCCAGCCGCAGCGCCTGCTCCTGCTCCAGTCGGGTGCGTGGCAGCAGGTTGATGATCAGGGTACCGCACAGGCGCCGGGCCAGCGCTTGATAGAGGGGGGCCTGGAACAGCAGCAGCGGGTTGCCGTCCTGGTTGAACAGGTCCAGCAGCACCAGATCGTAGCTATCCTGGCTCTGGAGCAGGAACTGCAGCGCATCGGCATGGTGCAGCTTGGGCCTGTGCCCCGGGGAGGGCTGAAAGAACTGTTGGAACAGGGTGAGGATCTCGGCGTCCAGATCCACGCAGTCTTGCTGCGCCTCGGGCCAGCGGGCGGCCAGGTGGCGGCTGAGATCGCCGCCGCCAAGCCCCAGCTCCAGGATGCGGCTCGCCTGGGCGGGCAACTGAGCCGCGATGTAGCGCTGATGGGGCAGGCAGAGGGTGGCCGGGTCGGCGAGGCTCATGGCCGACTGCACCACGCCGTCCATTTCCAGCCAGCGGTGCTGACCATTTTCCAGCACACAGAGCCGACGCTCGGCTTTGACGCTGAGGTGCAATAAGTGGTCGGCTTGGTACGCTTGCAGATTGAAGTCCATGAATTTGCACGGCAAGATGGATTTCGACCAGTGTAACTCAAGGATGTACCTATGTACCGGGTGGTCACTCCCCAAACGCCAGCCGAGCTGGACTCTTACTACCCGCTGCGCTGGGAGGCATTGGTGCGCAAGCCCTTCGATCTGTCCGTCGGCGCTAACTCAAGGATCGCTTTATGTACCGGGTAGTCACTCCTCAAACAGCAGCCGAGCTGGACTCTTACTACCAACTGCGCTGGGAACTGCTGCGAAAACCCTTCAATCTGCCCATCGGCTCCGAGCGGGACGAATACGACAGCGTCGCCATTCACCGGTTGATGCTGGCCGAGGATGGCACCCCCATCGCCGTCGGTCGGCTGTTCGTCGGCGGTGACGAGGCCCAGATCCGCTTCATGGCGCTGCGCCCCGAGTTTCGTGGCCAGGGGCTGGGGGCCCGCATGGTGGAGGATCTCGAACAACTCGCCCGGGACGAGAAGGTGAAGCGGTTGGTGATGAACGCGCGCCAGGAGGCGGTGGAGTTCTACCGCAAGTGCGGCTTTCTCGAGGTAGGGGAAGGGCCCGTCTCCTTCGGCCGCATCGCCCACCGTCAGATGATCAAGTCCCTGAGCCCGCTGCAGACCATCCAGTACCGCCCCGAGTGGTGCCAGGATCTCACCACCCGCTGGTCGAGGGGCATTCCCATCAGCGAGAAGATGGGGGTCCACATCACCCATTACGACGGCCAGACCTTCCATCTCAAGGCCAAGCTGGCGGCCAACCTCAACGTCCACGACACCATGTTCGCCGGCAGCATCTATAGCCAGTGCGTGCTGGCGGGCTGGGGGCTTATCTGGTTGCAACTCAAGGAGGCCGGGCTGGGAGGCGACATAGTGCTGGCCGAGGGCAACATCAAATACCACAGGCCGGTACGCGAGGAGCCGGAGGCCAGGGTGGCCCGAGAGGGGATGCCCGCCGTGCTGGCGCCGCTCAAGGAGGGGGAATCCGCCCGGTTCAGCCTCAAGGTGCAACTGTTCAGCGGTGGCAAGCTGGCGGCAGAGTTTGCAGGCCACTATGTGGTGCAACCCATCAAACGAGGTCAGCCACCGGGTCAATGACCTGCGCTATCCAGCAACCTATTGCAAACAAGGCCTCATCGTGAGGCCTTGTTTGTTACTGGGTGGCTTCCTGCGCTGCTTGTGGCTTGGGCGTCGTTGCCGGTCGCCATAGCGGGCTGCTGCGGCCCTGGGCCGGGTAGCGCACGCCCGGCTCCCAGCCGCAGGAGGCCTGGGCCGGCAGCTCCCAATTCAGGCTGGGATCGTCGAGCGGACCGCGCCAGCGGGCCAGCAACTCGGCGCAGCGCTGACCGTTGAGCACGCCGAGATCCAGCTGCCACTGACCCTTGGCCAGATCCACGCCCCCTTGCAGGGCAAGCAGGTGGGTGATGGTGGAGGCACCGGCCTGCTCGATCGCCAGTTGGCCCTGCTCCGCCTTGGCCTGCAGCTTGATGCGATAGAAGGGGGTATCCCCCTGCTGCATCGCCTGCCACAGCGCCGCCGGTGTCAGGCTGGGGGGCTTGTTGCCCTTGAACCAGTCATCCAGCAGGGGATCTATGCCGACCTTGTCCCAGAAGGGATCCTTGGCATCCAGGCTGATCTTGCCCTGCAGGGTGCCGAGCCAGCCGTCAGCGGCCTCATCCGGCGCGCCGTCCTGCGTTTTTTGCATGTCTGCCTGCAGGTCGGCGCTGATATCCAGCTTGCCTGCCAGGGAGACGGGAGACGGTGAGTGGGGATGCAGCAGCTTGTTCCACTGCTCCAGATCCAGCTGCTTGCCCTGCAGTTGCAGCTGGCTGAGCTGGCCGGGTGCCTTGCCCCACTGGCCGCTCAGGCTGAGGGAGCCCTGATCCGGCAGTGCGCTGGTCAGCTTGTTGAGCTGCCAGGAGCTGGGGGTCAGCTCCGCATCGAGCTCGCCGTTGCGAGCACTGAGGCCATCCCACACCAGCTCGAACCACTTGCTCTCGACCCTGGCCCGGCCGAGCAGGGGCCCCGGCTGGTTGTCGCGCAGGCTGAGATCGGTCAGGTAGAACTGCCAGCCGGTCAGGGAGAGCGGCAGGGCATCGTCGAAGGAGAGCACCTTGAGCCGATCAAACGTCAGCTTGCGCACGTCGATCTGCTGGGGGCGCCACCCTTGCCAATCCTGCCACCAACCGTCCGGCAGGCTGATGTCCATGCCGCTCAGACTCATCTCTTTGAGGGTCAGCTTCTGCAGATCGGGGTCCGCCGCCAGCTCCAGGCTGAACTCCCCCTCGTAGGCCTTGCCCTGCAGCTCGGCATCGATCTGCTGGGGTGAGAAGGCGAGCCGCCCCTTGATCGCTTCCAGCTGGAACAGGCCGCGGCCGAGATCCGCCAAGGAGCCGGAGAGATAGCCGCTTGGCCGACTACCGGCTTGCCACTCGAAGGCGGTCAGCTGGCCGCTGAAGTTGTTGAGGGCGATCTCCTGGTCGATGGCATTGAGGCTGGTCTCATCGAATTGACCCCGATCCAGGCTGATGCGGCGCAGGGGGAACTCGCCCTGCCGGAAGTCGCCGAGCTCGACGCGTATGGCCCGCGCCTTGAGTCCGTGCAGTTGCAGGCTGCGCTCGGGCCAGTCCAGCACCATGCCGGTCTCCACCAGGCCATCAAACAGGTTGGTGGTCAGCCTGTCGCTGCTCAGCACCTGGCCCTCCAACCGCCCCTTCAGGCTGAGGCGGGCCAGGGTGAACTGGGGCGTCTCCAGCTGATTGATGCCGAGACTGAGATTGGCCTGTGGCTGGCGCTTGGGATCGATCAGTTCCCAGTCGCTCAGGGTGGCGCTCAGGCCGCGCAGGGTCAGCTGTGGGCTCAGCAGGCTGAGGTTGTCTATGGTGCTGTCGCTGATGGTGAGGGATCGCACCGGCAGGGTCGGCAGCTGATTGGGCAACGGCAGCTTGATGATGGGGCGGATGAGATCGAGATGGGCGATACGCACGTCCCGGTTCAGCCAGTCGATGTTGTCTATCTCCAGATAGATCTTGTCCAGCTGCACCGCGTCCCCGTAGTGCACCTGCTCCGCCAGCAAGGTGTAGGGATGCAGTGGATTGAACACCAGCCGGCCTATGGAGACGGGCACGCCGGTCTGCTGGCTGAGCCAGTTGGCGATGGGAGCCCGGGCGCGCTCGGCGTCGAACAGGCCGAGACCCACCCAGACGAACAGCAACAGGAAGGCAAAGAGGTAGAGCAGGGCGCGTAGCCAGGAATTCATCGGTGCTTTCCTCCTCGTCAGGAAATTATCAGGCGTTGGAATAGTGATCCCGCAGGCCCAGCCAGCGGCGGATCAGCGGTTCGACATGGTTGGGATGCCTGTCCATCAGGCACTCTGACCACTTTCTGCCTATCCCCAGGTCAGGCATTGGAATAGTGATCCCGCAGTCCCAGCCAGCGGCGGATCAAGGGTTCGACATGGCCCGGATGCCTGTCCATCAGGCAATCTGTCCATCTTCTGCCTATCCCCAGGTCAGGCATTGGAATAGTGATCCCGCAGTCCCAGCCAGCGGCGGATCAAGGGTTCGACATGGCCCGGATGCTTGTCCATCAGGAAGCGCGCCATCTTCTGCACCTGGGGGATGAGCGACTGGTCGCGCACCAGATCGGCGATCTTGAGATCCGCCAGCCCAGTCTGGCGGGTGCCGAGCAGTTCCCCTGGGCCGCGCAGCTCCAGATCCCGCTGGGCGATGAGGAAGCCGTCGTTGGTCTCGCGCAGTACCCCGAGCCGGCTCTGGGCCGTCTTGGAGAGGGGGGCGTGGTAGAGCAGCACGCAGTGAGAGGCAACGGATCCCCGCCCGACCCGGCCACGCAGCTGGTGCAGCTGGGCCAGCCCGAGCCGCTCCGGGTTCTCGATGATCATCAGGCTGGCGTTCGGCACGTCCACTCCCACCTCGATGACGGTGGTCGCGACCAGCAGTTGCAAGATGCCGGCCTTGAACTCCTCCATCACCCTCTGTTTCTCCACCGGCCGCATCCGGCCGTGCACCAGTCCGATGTGCAGGCCGGGCAGCTGGGCCTGCAGCTCGGTGGCGGTATCCTCGGCGGCCTGGCACTCCAGCACCTCGGATTCCTCGATCAGGGTGCAGACCCAGTAAGCCTGCTTGCCCTCCTGGCAGGCCAGCTTGACCCGCTCGATCACGTCGCTCCGGCGACTGTCTGGCAGGGCGACCGTGGTGATCGGGGTGCGACCCGGCGGCAGCTCGTCGATGACGGAGGTGTCGAGATCGGCGTAGGCGGTCATCGCCAGGGTACGGGGAATGGGAGTGGCGGTCATGATCAGTTGATGGGGGTGAACTCCCTCCCGCTCGCCCTTCTCGCGCAGGGCGAGGCGCTGGTGCACCCCGAATCTGTGTTGTTCGTCGATGATGACCAGGGCGAGACGCTGGAACACCACCTGCTCCTGGAAGATGGCGTGGGTGCCCACCACCATCTTGACGCTGCCATCGGCAATGGCGGCGAGCTGGGTCTCCCGCGCCTTGCCCTTCTGCTTGCCCGCCAGCCAGCCGACCTTGATGCCGAGCGGCTCCAGCCAGTGGGCGAAGTTGATGGCGTGTTGCTCGGCCAGCAGCTCGGTCGGCGCCATCAGCCCCACCTGACAGCCGTTGCCGATGGCCTGCAGCGCTGCCAGCGCCGCCACCAGCGTCTTGCCGGAGCCCACATCCCCCTGCACCAGCCGCATCATGGGATAGCTGCGCTGCAGATCCTGGCTTATCTCCGCCACCACCCGGCTCTGGGCCCCGGTCGGCTTGAACGGCAGGGCGCCGAGCAGTTGCTTGACCAGGGTCGGCGCCGGTTTGAGTATTCGGGCCAGCTGGGTTTGGGCCTGGGCGCGCACTTTCAGCACAGACAGGTTGTGGGCCAGCAGCTCTTCGAGCACCAGCCGCTGCTGGGCCGGGTGTTGGCCGCTCTCGAGCAGCGCCAGCGCCACCGAGGGGGGCGGACGGTGCAACAGCCGCAGGGCGGCGGCCAGATCGATCTGCTGGGGATAGAGGCCGGCGGGCAGCAGCTCGTCCACCCCATAGAGATCGAGCTGGGCCAGCGCCTGATCGGTGAGGCTGCGCAGGCTGAGCTGACGCAGCCCTTCGGTGGTGGGGTAGACGGGGGTGAGTGCCTCTTCGGTCTGGCCGGCCTGTTCCTCGCCGAGCAACTTGTACTCGGGGTGGGCCATCTCCAGTCCGTATTTGCCGGGGCGTACCTCACCGAAGCAGCGCAGCAGGCGGCCTGGGGCCAGGCTGTTCTTCTGGGCGGCGGTGAAGTTGAAGAAACGCAGAGTCAGGCTGCCGGTGCCATCGCTGATGCGGCACACCAGCATGCGGCGGCGGCCCATCACCAGCTGGGTGTCCTGGATTTCGCCCTCGACCGCACCGTGCAGGCCCGGCGGCAGATCGCCGATGGGCCACACCTGGGTGCGATCCTCGTAGCGCAGGGGGAGGTGGAACAGCAGATCCTGCACCGTCGCTAGCCCCAGTCGTTCGAGTTTCTCCAGCATCTTGCTGCCGACGCCCTTGAGGCTGTCGAGGGAGATTTTATCCAATTTCATCAATTAGATGCCCGGAAATACTGTAAATATGTCCAGATGATAGGGTCTATCGATGTCTCGATGCAAGCCGCGTTGCTGTGCGCCGTCCGGGTTTTGAGATCTGTTACCTCTCCCTCTGGGAGAGGGCAGGGTGAGGGGACTTTCTTCTTACACTTCAATGCTTAGGGGGAAAATTGGTATTCGCCCCTCATCCCCGGCCCTTCTCCCGCGAGGGGAGAAGGGGGGAAAGGAGCCAGCATCATCTGGGGGACTGTGCCAGACAACCTGTTAGATGATGCGTTTGAGCAGCAGGTGCGCCTTGACCCTGTGGATGCGGGCCAGCAGTTTGCGGACCTGTTCCGGGTAATCCTTGATCTGCTCTATCTGGTCGAAGTGGCTGATGCGACGGGTGTGCGCCAGTATGTTGGCCCGCTCCTCGCCGAACCGCTCGCGCAGGTGGTGATGCCTGTCGTGCACCAGCAGGCCGTTCTCCAGATCCAGCGCCCAGGCGCGGGGATTGAGGTTGTTGCCGGTCAGCAGCGCCCACTCCTGGTCCACGAAGAGCCCCTTGAGGTGATAGGAGTTCTGCTCGCAGCACCAGAGCATCAGGTTGAGACGGCCGGCATCGATGTGACGCTGGTTGCGCTCGGCAAACTTGCGCAGGTTGGTCTCGTACAGATAAGGCAGGCCGCCTATGGTGGAGAACTTCTCCTCCGGCGGGATGAAGAAGTCGTTCGCGGTCTTGTCGCCCACCACTATGGTCACGGTGCAACCGCGCTTGAGCAGCGACTCCACGTCCTTGCTCAACTCCTTTGGCGGGTTGAAGTAAGGGGTGCAGATGAAGATCTCGCGCTCGGTGGCGCGCACCAGGTTGCGGATCATCCGGTTGAGCTGGTTGCCACGCTTGCCCAGCCCCGCCATGGGAGTGATGGCGATCTCCTGGCTGTTGGCCGGGATGCTCTCGAAACGGTACTGGCTGGTGCGCAGGCTCTGCTTGAAGCGGCGGATCTGGCTCTTCAGCTGTTTGGCGCCCGGGATCTTGGTGCGATCCAGTCGCTGGACGGCATCGCTGCGCAGGAACACATCGTCCACGTAGTTGATCATGCTGCGGGTCAGCGCCTGGCTGCGGATCTGGTGATAGCGATCGAAACGGTAGCGATCCTGCTGATGCAGGTAGATGTCGTTCAGGCTGGCGCCGGAATAGAGCAGGGTGTCGTCGAAGATGAAGCCCTTGAGGTGCAGCACGCCGAGCAGCTCGCGTCCCTTCACGGGCACGCCGTAGATCTCGATCTGGTGTTCGTGGCGAGCGGCCATCTCCTGATACATCAGGTGGTTGCCGCCCTGCTTGCCCTTGCCGATGAGGCCGCGCTGGGCGCGGTGGAAGTCGACAAACACCTTGATGTCGAGGGCCGGGTTGCGCTGCTTGGCGGCATAGAGCGCCGACAGTATCTCCCGTCCCGCCTCGTCATCCTGCAGATAGAGGGCGATCAGATAGATGCGCTGGGTCGCGCCGGCGATGAGCGACAGGATCCGGCTCTTGAAGTCTTTGGCGCTGCTGAGTACCTGAAACTGATCCGCGGCAACCGCGATCTGGGGTAAACGTGTCAGCAACTGTCGATAATGTGCCGATGAATGCATAGAGAAACCTGAAATCACGGGGTTAAGCGTTCCACTCGGGGCAATGAATAGGCGATTCTAGCAATCTCGGCGCTGAATACCCAATAAAGAATCCACGCCGGTGTGACCCTGCTAAAAGAATACGGGTCGGGGAAAGGGCCCGACCCGTATTGCAAGCGGCATAAATAGTGGGTGATTAGAACAGCATGCTGGCCAGCGCCACTATGAGGAAGGCGATGGTGCCGAGCAGGGTCTCCATCACTGTCCAGGTCTTGAGGGTGGTCTTCACATCCATGTTGAGGAAGCGACCGACCAGCCAGAAGCCCGAGTCATTGAAGTGAGACAGCACGGTCGCCCCGCCGGCGATGGCGATGACGATGAAGGTCAGATCCAGCTCGCTCAGGCCAGGGGTCGCGGCCACCATGGGGGCCATCAGGGCGGCGGTGGTGGTGAGGGCCACGGTGGCGGAGCCCTGGGCCACGCGCAGTGCGGTGGAGACCAGGAAGGCGGCCAGGATCACCGGCATGCCGGTATCCGATAGCACGTCCGCCAGTGCCGAGCCGATGCCGCTGGCGCGCAGCACACCACCGAACATACCACCGGCACCGGTGACCAGGATGACGGCACAGACCGGGGCCAGCGCATCGTTACAGAACTTCTCGAGCTGCACCCGGCCTTGCTGGCGATGGAATATCCAGAGGGCGTAAAGCAGGGTGATCATCAGGGCGATCGGGGTTTTGCCGATCATGCGCAGCAGGTTGACCCAGTCCGCACCCTTCTCGATCAGCCCCATGGAACCCAGGGTGTTGAGGCCGGTATCCATGAAGATCAGCACCAGCGGCAACAGCAGGATGGAGATCACCTGACCGAAGCTCGGCAGCATGTTGGCCGGGATCTCGGGCTGTGCGGTGAAGCTCGGCGGCAGCGGCAGCTCGAATTTTTTGCCGGCCCAGAGGCCAAACAGATAGGCGCCCAGGTACCAGGTCGGGATGGCGACTAGCAGGCCGACTATGGTCAGCAGTCCTATGTTGGCACCGAGCAGCTCGCTCGCGGCGACGGGGCCGGGGTGTGGAGGCATGAAGGCATGCATCACCGCGAAGGCGCCGGCGGAGGGCAGTGCGTACTTGAGAACGGAGCCCCCGAACTGCTTGGCCACGCTGAAGATGATGGGCAGCATGACGATGAGGCCCGCATCGAAGAAGATGGGGAAGCCGAACAGCAGAGAGGCCACCCCCAGCGCGAAGGGGGCGCGGTGGGCGCCGAAGCGGCTGATGAGGGTGTCGGCCAATACCTTGGCCCCGCCTGTCATCTCCAGGATCCGACCTATCATGGCGCCGAGACCGACCAGCAGGGCGACCGAGGCCAGGGTGCTGCCGAAGCCACCGAGGATGGTGGGGACGACCTGGTCATAGGCGACGCCGGTGGCGAGGGCAGTGACCACGCTGACCAACGTCAGGGAGACGAAGGCGTGGATCTTGAAGCGCATGATCAACAGCAGCAGCAGGATAATTGCACCGCCTGCTACCGAGAGCAGGTAGGTGACATCGGGGGTATTTACCGCACCATCCATAATTTTTATTTCCTCACGAGTTCCAGTTATTGGCCTGCACTATTTTGTGCACCACTTCACACACCGTAACGTTACCGGTAACATGTTACCGGTAACGTGGTAGCTTAGAACCCATCAACGACAGGTTATTTAAGAATTGAGATAGAGGTCAAAAAATGGCGGGAAAGAGCATTATCGTGATGGGCGTCTGTGGTAGCGGCAAGTCGAGCGTCGGCCTCAAGCTGGCGCAAGCCCTGGGAGCCAAGTTCATCGACGGGGACGATCTGCACCCCCGTGCCAACATCCAGAAGATGGCCAGCGGCGCCCCGCTCGACGATGCGGATCGCGCTCCCTGGCTTGAACGGATCCGTGATGCGGCCTACAGCCTGGAGCAGAAGAACGAGGTGGGGGTGATCGTCTGCTCCGCCCTCAAGCGTCAATACCGGGATCAGATCCGCGAGGGCAACGATTCGGTGCACTTCCTGTTTCTGGATGGCAGCCAGTCGCTCATTCTCGAGCGGATGCGGGCTCGCAAGGGTCACTTCATGCGCGAGGGCATGGTGCAGAGCCAGTTTGATGCCCTGGAGCGGCCGGATGGCGAGGCCGGAGTATTCCACATCGACATAGACGGGTCCTTCGATCAGGTGGTCGATCGCGCCGTCACCGTACTGGAGCCGGCACTATGAGCCGCCCCCTGATCCCGGCGGTTGCCGACCGCCGCCTCATCACCGTATTGGAGCAATCACTATGACCCATAGCGTCATCACCGCGGTCACCGAGCGCATTCGTGAGCGCAGCCGCAGCCGTCGCGCGGCCTTCCTGGCCCGCATCCAGCGCCAGGCCGATCAGGGCAAGACCCGCGCCGCCCTGGCCTGTGGCAATCTGGCCCACGCCGTGGCCGCCTCCGGCTGTGACGAGAAGGGTCGCATCCTCGACATGACCCGTGCCAACGTCGGCATAGTCACCGCCTACAACGACATGTTGAGCGCCCATCAGCCCTACCAGGGCTACCCGGACCAGATCAAGGCCGCGCTGGCCGAACTCGGCCACAGTGCCCAGGTCGCCGGCGGCGTGCCCGCCATGTGCGATGGCGTCACCCAGGGCCAGCCCGGGATGGACATGTCGCTGTTCTCCCGGGATCTCATCGCCCAGGCCACCGCGCTGTCGCTGTCTCACAACACCTTCGACGCCACCCTGCTGCTCGGCATCTGCGACAAGATAGCCCCTGGCCAGATCATGGGGGCGCTCTCCCATGCTCATCTGCCCACCGCCTTCGTGCCCGCCGGCCCCATGGCCAGCGGCATCAGCAACGACGAGAAGGTGAAGGTACGCCAGCAGTATGCTGCCGGTGAGGTGGGTCGCGAGGCCCTGCTGGAGATGGAGTGTGGCGCCTACCATTCGGCCGGCACCTGCACCTTCTATGGCACCGCCAACACCAATCAGCTGGTGTTCGAGGCCATGGGCCTGATGCTGCCGGGCTCTGCCTTCGTGCATCCCCACAGCGAGCTGCGCCATGCCCTGACCGCCGAGGCGGCCCGTCGCATCAGCGCCATGATCCCCGGCTCCCCGGCCTATCGCCCCCTGAGCGCCGTGCTGGACGAGCGCTCTCTGGTCAACGGCCTGGTGGCCCTGCTCGCCTCCGGCGGCAGCACCAACCACAGCATCCACATGGTGGCGCTGGCCCGCGCCGCCGGTCTGGAGCTGACCTGGGACGACCTGAGCGATCTCTCCGAGGTGGTGCCGCTCTTGGTGCGCATGTACCCGAACGGCCCGGCGGACGTGAACGCTTTCGAGCAGGCGGGTGCCGTGCCAGGCCTGATGCGCCGTCTGGCCGAAGATGGCCTGATCCACATGGATGCCACCCCGACCTTCGGCGAGATGCAGGATTACCTCAGTCGCCCCGCGCTGGTGGATGGTAAGCTGGCGTGGCAGCCGGTGGGCGAGAGCCAGGATCCGAGCGTGTTGTCAGTGTCAGGCGCCCAGTTCCAGGCCACCGGTGGCACCAAGTTGCTGTCAGGCAACCTGGGCCGCGCCGTGGTCAAGGTCTCGGCCGTTGCGCCGGAATACCGCGTCATAGAGGCGCCCGCCCGGGTCTTCTCCTCCCAGCACGCGGTGGAGGCGGCTTACAAGGCCGGCGAACTCAACCAGGATGCGGTCATCGTCGTGCGCCACAACGGCCCCGCCGCCAACGGCATGCCGGAGCTGCACAAGCTGATGCCGGTGCTCGGCAACCTGCAAAAGGCGGGTCACAAGATGGCGCTGGTCACCGATGGCCGCCTGTCCGGTGCCTCCGGCAAGATCCCGGCCGCCATCCACGTCACCCCGGAGGCACTGCACGGCGGTGCCATCGGCCTGCTGCGAGACGGTGACCTGCTGCGGGTGGATGCCGAAACCGGCCGCCTGGATTGCCTGACCGATTTGACCGGCCGCACCCAGGCCGAGATCGATCTCAGCCTGGAACAAGAGGGCTGGGGCCGTGAACTGTTCAGCGTGATGCGTCGCGCGGTATCGAGCGCCGAGTGTGGCGCCACCATCTTTGACTAAGAGCTGACTAAGGAAGAGCTATGCAAAACTGGAAAGTGACTCCCGCCGAGGTGTTTGCCGCCTCCCCGCTGGTACCCGTGATGGTCATCAACGATCTGGAGCAGGCCCTGCCCATGGCCAAGGCACTGCTGGCCGGCGGCATCTCGGTGTTCGAGATCACCCTGCGCACCCCGGTGGCACTGGATGCCATCGCCCTGATCGCCAAGGCGATGCCGGAAGCCATGGTCGGCGCCGGCACAGTGCTGAACTGTGCGCAGTTCGATGCCGCCGTGGCCGCCGGTGCCCGCTTCGTCATCTCCCCGGGCATGACCCCGGCCCTGCTGGCTCACGCGGCCCGGAGCACGGCGCCGCTGATCCCCGGTGTTGCCACCCCGTCCGAGGTGATGCAGGCGCTGGAAGCCGGTTATGACCACCTGAAATTCTTCCCGGCCGAGGCCAACGGCGGCACCAAGGCGCTGGCCGCCATCGCCGCACCTTTGCCTCAGGTGCACTTCTGCCCGACCGGAGGCATAGGCCCGAAGAACGTGGCCGACTACCTGGCGCTCAAATGCGTGGCCACCGTCGGCGGCTCCTGGATGCTGCCGGCCGATGCCATCAAGAGCGGCAACTGGGATGAGGTGACTCGTTTGTCTCGTGAAGCGGTTGAGCTGGTTAAACGCTAAGCGCATATCGTTTAGAAAAACCAAACAGGTCACCCTAGGGTGGCCTGTTTTTTTCATGGATTTCAGAGGGTGGCGAGCGCTTCTCTGCCGTGGGGAGAGGGGGCGGGGATGAGGTCAGCCCAGGCTCTCCCCCTGATAGAGGGAGAAACCCAGGTCCCGGCAGGTCTCGGTCAGCGGCTGGCCATTGAGCCGGGCCAGCATCATGGTCGCCGCCTCGCGGCCTATCTCCTGGCGCGGGGTGATGATGCTGGCGAGCTTGGGGGTCATGGCCTGGCCGATGTCGAGGCCATTGCTGCCGGCGATGGCGACCTGCTGCGGCACGGGTATCCACTTGGCTTGGCACTGCAGCAGGGCACCGACCGCGAGGTCGTCGTTGGTGCAAAACAGGCCGTCGAGATCGGGATAGCGCGTCAGCGCCTGTTGCAGCAACTGGCCCCCCAGGGTGAAGCTGGAGGATTGCTCGGTCAGCAGGTGCTGGCCCTCGAGACCATAATCGCTCATCGCCTGGTAGTAGCCCTCCATCCGCAGCTGGGTGCGCACATCGAGCCGGGCGCCGAGATAGACCACCTTGCGCCGACCCCGCTGCAGCATCTCTGTTACCATGGCCCGGGCGGCGGCCCTGTGATCCATGCCGGCCACCATGTCGATGGGAGTCTGGGGCAGATCCATGGTCTCCACCACCGGAATGCCGGCGGTGGCGATCATCTTGCGGGTGCGCTCGGTGTGCTCGCTGTCGGAGAGGATCAGCCCATCCACGTTGTAGGAGAGCAGGGCGGCCACCTGCTCCTCCTCCCGCTGCGGGCTGTAGCCGTAGTGGGCGAGCAGGGTCTGGTAGCCGGCGGGGCGGGTCACTGCCTCTATGCCCTGTACCAGGGCGGAGAAGACCTGGTTGGAGAGGGAGGGGATCAGGATGCCGATCGCCTTGCTGGTGGCGTTGGAGAGCATCTCCGGCGCCCGGTTCGGGATGTAGCCGAGCTCTTCCACCGCGGCGGCGATGCGCTCACGGGTGCCTTCGGCCACGGCGCCGGGATCGCGCAGGTAGCGGCTGACGGTCATCTTGGTGACCCCGGTCAGATCGGCGATGTCTTGCAGGGTGGGGCGGCGCTTGCGGGTGTCGTTCATCTCGAGATCCGTCAAAAATGTTACAGGTAACATTACCGTTTTTACGCCAGGGTGTCAGCATATGGCGCCATAAACAGGAGGAAGCTTGGCATGATCAAGGGCAAAACGTTCGAGGGGAAGCGGTTCGAGCAGCAGGAGGTGGAGGATGAGCAGTTCAGCGATTGCCGCTTCATCGGCTGCAACTTCTCCTGGCTCGACTTGAGCGAGAGCAGGTTCGTCGACTGCAGCTTCTATGAGCGCGAACGCGAGCTCGGCTGCCAGTTGCAGGGCTGCGATTTGCGGGAGGCCAGCTTCCTGCGCTGCGATCTGACCCTGGCAGATTTGAGCCGCAGCCAGTGCCTGGGGCTGGAGATGCGGGAGTGTCAGGCCATGGGGATCAACTTCGCCCAGGCCAGCTTCGCGAACCAGATCACCGCCAAGAGCTACTTCTGCGAGGCCCATCTGACCGGCAACAACTTCAGTTATGCGAACTTCGATGGCTGCCTGCTGGAGCGCTGCGAGCTGAGTGGCAACCGCTGGCAGGGGGCCAGCCTGCGGGGAGCCTCGCTGGCGGGATCCGATCTCAGCGGCGCCGAATTCGGCCAGATAGACTGGACCAGCTTCAACCTGCAGGGCTGCGACCTGCGCCAGTGCGATCTGCCCGGGCTGGATCTGCGGCGAGTCAATCTGGACGGGGTGCAGATAAACGAAGAGCAGCAGCAGGGGCTGCTCGAACAGATCGGCCTGATCGTCTTCCCCTAAGAACCTGTTCACGATCTTACTGCGAGACCGTGATCAAGGCTCATGCGCTGCTCGCTTGTTTGTCATCAAGAAAGCTCATTTATGTCTATAAACTCCGGTTCTTGCGCTGCTCTTCACCTTGCTGACAGCCTCTCGTGACAGATCGTGAACAGGTTCTAAGAGACAGGAAATGCCGTAAGTTTTCATCATTCTGGGCCGGCGCCTGGCGAAGGACGGCATGAAAAAAGCCTGCAAGATGCAGGCTTTTTTCATGGATTGGACGAGGATGTCAGCGCTTTGCCAGCCACTTGGTGGGGTTGATGGCCTCACCCTGATAGCGGATCTCGAAGTAGAGGCCGGGTCTGTCCTGGCCACCGCTGTCACCGACCAGGGCCACGGGTTCACCCTGCTCCACCTTCTGGCCGACCTGGCGCAGCAGCGACTGGTTGTGACCGTAGAGGCTCATATAGCCGCGGCCGTGGTCGATGACCAGCAGCATGCCGAAGCCATCCAGCCAGTCCGCATAGACCACCTGACCCGCCGCCACCGCCTTGACCTGGGTACCTTCGCTGGCGCCGATCAGGGTGCCCTTCCACTTCAGCTCGGCGGTACGGGCCGAGCCATAGGAGATGAGGATGGGGCCCTGCACCGGCCAGCGCAGGCTGCCATTGGTGCTGAGGCCGCCGTAGCCGTTGCTGCTGGCCTTGGCGCTGTTGCGCGCGGCGGCTTGCTGCTTCGTCACCCTGTCCTGTTGCTCGGTGACTCTCTGCTGCTCGGCCGCGAGTCGTTGTTGCTCGCCGACTTGTCGCTGCTGGGCCGCGATCCGCTGCTGGGCCGCGATCCGCTGCTGCTCCGCAATCCGCTTCTGCTCGGCGGCCAGGCGTTGCGCCTCCAGACGGCGCTGGCGCTCCTGCTCGGCCTTCAGCTTGGCGAGGCGTTCCCGCTCGGCGCGCTCGCGCCGCTCTTTCTCTTCCTGCTGACGGCGCAGCTCTTCCAGCCGGGCCTTCAAGGCCTTCTCCGCCTTGACCAGCTTGGTGAGCTTCTGTTCGTCATCTTGCACCGACTGCTGCAGCTGGTTGCGCACCGTGGCACGGCTCTGCTGGCTGGCCAGCAGGCTCTGGTGATGTTGCTGCTGTTCGCTCAGCAGGCTCTGTAGCTTGCTTTCGGTCTCTTGGGTGGCCTGCTGGTTCTTGGCCAGCTTGGTGCGGGTGGCGCGCAGGGCCTCGATGGCCTCGATGCGGGCCTTGTTGAGGTAGTCGAAGTAATCGAGAGCGCGGCTCAGTTTGGCCGGATCCTGCTGGTTGAGCAGCAGTTTGAGGTAATCGTGATTGCCCGCCTGGAAGGCGCTTTCCGCCTGCTTGGCCAGCAATTGCTTCTGATGTTTGGCCTGTTGCTCCAGATCCAGCTTGTCTCGCTGCAGTGTTACCAGCTTCTGCTGGTTCTGCTTGAGTTGCGCTTTGGTCTGATCGAGCTTGGCGGCTGCGGCCGAGATGGCCTGCTCATCGGCCTTGAGCTGGGTGTTGAGCTTGGCCAGCTCCTGCTTGCTGAGCTTGATGGTCTTCTGTTGTTCTTTGATCTCGGACTGCATGGCGCCGAGCTGCTGGTTGGCAGCCAGGGCCTTGCCTGCGCCGAACGACAGACAAAAAAACAGCGCGCCGGCCAACAGGCCGACGCGACTGGTTTTGGTTGAAATAACTTCGCATCCCCGCATGGGGAAGGATTATTTCAGAATCATCAGGGGCTTGCCAGTCATTTCCGGCGGCACCGGCAGACCCATCAGGGTCAGCATGGTGGGGGCCAGATCGGACAGTTTGCCGCCTTCCAGCACCTCGGCCTTGCGACCGAAGTAGATGAGGGGGACGGGCAGATTGGTGTGGGCGGTGTGGGCCTGACCGGTCTCTTCGTCCAGCATCTTCTCGGCGTTGCCGTGGTCGGCGGTGATCAGGCATTCGCCGCCCACTTCGGCCAGAGCCTCGGTGACGCGACCGATGCAGTGGTCAACCGCTTCACAGGCTTTGACGGCCGCATCGAACACACCGGTGTGGCCGACCATGTCGCCGTTCGGGTAGTTGCAGATGATGGTGTCGTACTTGCCGCTCTTGATGGCCGCGACCAGCTTGTCGGTCAGCTCTTCCGAGCTCATCTCCGGCTGCAGATCATAGGTGGCCACTTTCGGGCTGGCGACGATCTCGCGATCTTCACCGGTGAAGCACTCTTCCTCGCCACCGTTGAAGAAGAAGGTGACGTGGGCGTACTTCTCGGTCTCGGAGATGCGCAGCTGGGTCTTGCCCTGCTTGGCCAGCCATTCACCCAGGGTGTTCACCAGGGCAGTGGGCGGGTAGGCGCAAGGGGTTTTGATGTCGGCCGCGTATTCGGTCAGCATCACGAAGTTCAGGGCCGGGGTGACGGCACGGGCGAAGCCGGTGAAGTCGCTGTCGACGAAGGCGCGGGTGATCTCGCGAGCACGGTCGGCACGGAAGTTCATGAAGATCAGCGCATCGCCATCCTGCATGGGGGCGGCGGCACCGATGCGGGTGGCCTTGACGAACTCGTCGTTCTCGTCGCGCGCATAGGCGGCGGCCAGGGCTTCGCTGGCGCTGTCGGCGGTGAACTCGCCCTTGCCCTGAGTCATCAGGTCATAGGCTTGCTGCACGCGATCCCAACGGTTGTCACGGTCCATGGCGTAGTAACGGCCGATCATGGAGGCGAAACGACCCTTGCCCAGACGGGCAAACAGGGCATCGAACTGCTCGATGGAGGACTGGGCGGAGCGCGGCGGTACGTCGCGGCCATCCAGGAAGGCGTGGAAGTAGATCTGCTCGGCGCCACGCTTGGCGGCCATCTCGATCATGCCCATGATGTGCTCTTCGTGGCTGTGTACGCCACCCGGGGACATCAGACCCATGATGTGCACGGCCTTGCCGTTGGTCACGGCGCCGTCAACAGCCTTGGCCAGCTCGACGTTCTGGAAGAAGTCACCGTCCTGGATCTCTTTGGAGATGCGGGTCAGCTCCTGATACACGATGCGACCTGCACCTATGTTGACGTGACCCACTTCGGAGTTGCCCATCTGGCCATCCGGCAGGCCCACGTCCAGGCCGGAGCCGGAGATCAGGGTGCTGGTGTAGTCACGGGCGAGGCGGTCGAGGTTGGGGGTCTTGGCGGCAGCGACGGCGTTGTGCTCTTGCTTGGTGCTGTAGCCCCAACCGTCCATGATGACCAGAACCAAAGGTTTCTTAGCTGTTGACATAAGGCTATGTCCTCTCGGATAGGAATGAATTGCGGGAAGTGAAACTAGCGTAATATTACTACATCTGCCGAAATAGTCACCTGATAGCCAAGTCCCTCTGTGGCCTGGCTTTTTGGTTGTTAAGACCGCGTTTTAGGCATGTTGCCGGCTTGTCTGACAACCCGCATTTCCTCCTTATTTCCTAGGGAACCTGCCCGCCGGATCCATATCCAGGGTCGCTTCATTAGAGGGGGCGATCGGCTGGCAACCCCCGATGGGAGCTTGCTCTCGCTTTGCCGCCAAGATGGCTGATCTTATCAAGGGCCCCATGTATACTCGGGCCCTTGTCTTGGTCCCTGGATAGTAGAAGATGCAAGAGTATTTGGATTTTGCGACCCGCAACCCGCTGCTGACCGCAGCCTGGTTGGGTCTGGCAGGCACCCTGGTGTACACCACGGTGCGTGCTCGTTTTTCTCCGGTCAAGGTGGTGAACAACCACGCCGCCACCCTGCTGATCAACCGTGAGAATGCCACCGTCGTGGACATTCGCAGTCAGGATGAGTTTGCCAAGGGTCATCTGGCCGGTGCCCATCACCTGCCACTCACCCAGATCCAGGCCAACAATCTGGGCCCGGTTGAAAAACACAAAGACGCCCCCATCATAGTGGTGTGCGAGTCGGGGATGACCGCTGGTGGCGCGGGTCGCCAACTGAGCAAGGCCGGTTTCAAGCAGGTATATGTGCTCAGCGGTGGCATGGCCCAATGGCGTGCAGAAAATCTGCCGGTGACCAAAAAACGCTGATTTAAGGGCCTGCGCCCACTCATTTTCTTAAAAGGAATCAAACGAAATGGCTGACGAAATCAACAATCAGGAAGTGCAACCGGAATTCCACATCCAGCGTGTCTACACCAAGGATGTTTCCTTCGAAGCCCCGAATACTCCCCACATCTTCCAGAAAGAGTGGCAGCCGGACGTCAAGCTGGACATGGACACCAAGACCAACGTGCTGGCTGACGGCGTGTTCGAAGTCGTGCTGACCCTGACCGTGACCTGCAAGCTGGAAACCGAAACCGCCTTCCTGTGCGAAGTACAGCAAGCCGGTATCTTCACCATCGGCAACCTGCCGGAGCCCCAGCTGGCTCACTGCCTGGCCGCCTTCTGCCCGAACATTCTGTTCCCGTACGCCCGCGAAGCAGTGGCTAATCTGGTGAGCAAGGGTTCCTTCCCGCAGCTGAACCTGGCACCGGTCAACTTCGATGCCCTGTTTGCCCAGCACATGGCGCAAGCACAGGCCCAGCAGGCGACTGCGGAAGCCTGATAATGGCCGACCAGATCGCTATCTCGGTCTTGGGGGCGGGGTCTTACGGCTCCGCCCTTGCCATTTCTCTGGCGCGCAACGGCCATCCGACCCTGCTGTGGGGTCACGATGCCGCCCATGTCGCCGTGCTGGAACAAGATCGCTGCAACAAGGCTTTCCTGCCGGATGTGCCTTTCCCCACCGATCTGCAACTGACGGCGGATCTGCAGGCCGCGGTGCAAGCCGCCCCCGTGCTGCTGCTGGTGGTGCCGAGCCATGTGTTCGGCCAGGTGCTGACCCGGGTCAAGCCCTTCCTGCGCCCCGATACCCGTATCGCCTGGGCCACCAAGGGGCTGGAGCCGGACAGTGGCCGTCTGCTGCAGGACGTGGCCCGCGAGGTTCTGGGTGACGAGATACCGCTGGCGGTGATCTCCGGTCCCACCTTCGCTCGCGAGCTGGCCGCCGGCATGCCGACCGCCATCTCGGTGGCCTCGACCCACGACGACTTTGCCGACGATCTGTCCCACCTGCTGCATTGCGGCCGCTCTTTCCGGGTCTATACCAACCCGGACTTCATCGGCCTGCAACTCGGCGGCGCGGTCAAGAACGTCATCGCCATCGGTGCCGGTCTGTCCGACGGGCTGGGTTTTGGCGCCAACGCCAGAACCGCGCTCATCACCCGGGGTCTGGTGGAGATGCAGCGTCTGGGCGCCGCCTTGGGTGCCGATGCCAAGACCTTCATGGGGATGGCGGGGCTCGGGGATCTGGTGCTGACCTGTACCGACAACCAGTCTCGCAACCGTCGTTTCGGTCTGGCGCTCGGGGCGGGCAAGAGCGTGGACACCGCCATGGCGGAGATAGGCCAAGTGGTGGAAGGTTATCGCAACACCAAGGAGGTGCATCTGCTGGCGGCCCGTTTCGGCGTCGAGATGCCCATCTGTGAGCAGATCTTCGAAGTCCTCTATCAGGGCAAGAACCCGAAAGAGGCCGCTATCGCCCTGCTCAGCCGGGACAAGAAGGACGAGTAGTCGTCATGGTGCTCGGTGCGCCGGATAGCAAAAGGCCCTGCCAATTGGCAGGGCCTTTTTCATGGGTAGGCGGGGAGATTAATAGTAGGAGTGATCGCCACGCTGGTGCTCGGTGGCATCTTTCACGCCGTTGAGCTCGCCCGGGAATTTCTCCAGCAGCTGCTTCTCGATCCCCTCTTTCAGGGTGTAATCCACCTGAGAACAGCCGTTGCAACCGCCGCCAAACTGCAGAATCGCCAGCTTGTCGTCGGTGATGTCAATCAAGGTCACCTTGCCACCGTGACCTGCCAGCATGGGGTTCACCTCTGACATCAGCACGTATTCGATGCGATCGGCCAGGGGGGCATCGTCGTCGACCTTGCGCATCTTGGCGTTCGGCGCCTTCAGGGTGAGCTGGGAGCCCATCTGATCGGTGACGAAGTCGATGGTGGCATCTATCAGGAAGGGGGCGCTCAAGGGATCTACCAGGCAGTCAAAGCCGCTGAAGGGCAGGTGTTGATCTTCCGGATCGACCGCGTCGGGTGGGCAATATGATACGCCGCACTCGGCATTTTGGGTTCCCGGATTGACCACAAACACCCGGATATTGGTGCCATCAGGCTGCTTTTCCAGCAACTTGCGGAAATGGGCCTGGGCGGTGTCGGAAATGCTGATCATCACTATCCTCATAAACCTGAGTGTACGACTAGGGTATTCATGATAACTCTCTTGGCCTGGCTTGGGTAGCGTGTCGATGGCTACCCGATGTGACCCTGAACGCAACAAGCGCATGACAGGGCGTCAGGCCGCCATTTCCTCTTCTCCATGTGGCCCCGACTATTTGATCTGTCTCTGCGTGCGGCAGAGTGCCCACACGTCCACCTGTTCAACACCGCTGGCGCGGAGTAAACGGCTGAGCTGGCCGGCGGTGGCGCCCGTGGTGACCACGTCGTCGAGCAGGGCGACATGACGGTAGTGGTGGGGGGCAATCTGAAAGGCGCCGCGCAGGTTGCGCCTGCGTTGCCCCGCACTCAGGCTGGTCTGCCGAGGGGTCGCCCTGATCCTGCGCAGCAGCCGGGTATCGCAGGGAATCTTGGTGATAGCGCCAGGGCCAGGGCAATCTCTTCCGCCTGATTGAAGCCGCGCCACCACTGGCGCCACCAGTGCAGGGGCACGGGCAGGATGGCCTCGGGGGGATCGTCCATCACCAGATGGTCGGCGAGCAGACGGGCCAGGGGCGGGGCCAGCAAGACCTGACCCGCGTATTTCAGCTGGGGGATCAGTAAGGGGTAGGGGGGAAGATAGTCTCCGATCACCTGCAGCCGTTGCCAGGGGGGTGGCCTGCGCTGGCAGCGGCCGCAGACCGGCTCCGTCTCTTCCGCGCTTTCCGGCAGTGGCACCGCACAGAGCTGACACTTGAGACCAGGCTGGTGCAGGGCGTGCTGACACCAACTGCACAGCAGCGGCTGGGTGTCGCAAGGCTGGCGGCAGAGCAGGCAGAGGCCCAGCCAGTCGGCCCGGTCGCCGAGGATCGGACTTGCTTTGCCGAGCAGCCGCTTTAACATGCAGGCTCCAAGCAGATAAACAGGATCTTGAGTCTAGATGAGCGTATCGGTTGAGCGGTTTGGCCAGGGTCAGGACCTTGTGTTGTTGCATGGCTGGGGCATGAATGGGGCCGTCTGGCACGGCATAGTCCCCGAGCTGGCGGCCCATTATCGGCTGCACCTGGTCGATTTGCCGGGGTTTGGCAACAGCCCCTTGGCGAGCGGTGTCGAATACGACCTGCCCTGGCTGGCGGAGCAGGTCGTCGCCGTCTTGCCGGAGAGATGCCATCTGCTCGGCTGGTCCCTCGGCGGTTTGGTGGCGAGCCAGTTGGCCCTGACTCATCCCGAGCGGGTGCAATCCCTGCTTACTGTTGCCAGTTCCCCCTGCTTCATGGCGCGGGAGGAGTGGCCCGGTATCGCCCCCAAGGTGCTCGCCGGTTTCAATCAGATGCTGGCCGGTGACTTCAAGCAGACCATAGAGCGTTTCCTCGCGATCCAGGCCATGGGCAGCGAGCACGCCCGTGACGACATCCGCCAGCTGCGCCACTGGTTGGCGGAGCGGCCGGCGCCTCAGCTTGCTGCTCTGGAGGCGGGCCTCGGCCTGCTGGCCGACGTCGATCTGCGGGACGAGCTGACGGCGCTCAGCCTGCCCTGGCTGCGGATCTATGGCCGGTTGGACTCGCTGGTGCCCAAGGCGGCCATCCCGTTGCTGGACGAGCGTTATCCCCATAGCCAGAGCCGGGTGCTGGACAAGGCCTCCCACGCCCCCTTCATCTCCCATCCAGCCCAGTTCATCACCATGGTGCGGCAGTTCATCGGCTGAAAAGTGAGCGTCAGACTTCAATAATGCCTCCGGGTGGTGAATAATCAGCCAACAGCCAGAGGAGCAAGATGATGCGTATCGATTCTGCCATGACCACGGGGGTACAGGGATTTCAGCGGGCGGAGCAGCTGGCCGATCAGGCATCGGGCCAGATAGCCCGCCTCAATACACCGGCTGGTGAGCGGGTGGAGCTACCAGAGGAGCTGGTCAATCTCAAGGTGGCCGAGCTGCAGGCCGGCGCCTCCGCCAAGGTGATCCAGACCGCCAGCGACATGATGGGTACCCTGATCGACATCAGGGTGTGAGATGAACATCAACGTCAGTCTGCCGCCCATCATTCCGAATCAACTGCATCCGCAGACGGAATCGGCACAGACTGACAACCGCCGCGCCGAGCTGGTTCCCCAGCTGCGCCAGAGCGAGGCCTCCGGTGCCGAGTCCGGCGTCTCCTCCCAGAAAGACAAGTCCAGTACTCCCCAGACCCATCCCAATGCACTGCCTCAATCGACCCGGGACAATCCTCAGGCCAATCCGGCGGCCTTGCCCCAGCGTTTTGCCGAGGCCACGGATGAAGAGGGCAAGCGCAGACAGCAGCAGGAGTCCGGCCGACAGGAGCAACAGAAGCAGCAACGACAGGTCGAGGTGCTGGTCGAGCGGGATCTGGAGGTGCGCAAGCACGAGCAGGCACACCAGAGCGCGGGTGGTCAGCATGCGGGCAGCCCGACCTATGAGTATGCCTATGGGCCCGATGGCAAGCGCTACGCCAGCGGGGGGGAGGTGGCCATCGATATTGCCGCCGTTCATGGAGACCCGGCGGCGACCCTCGCCAAGATGCAACAGGTGCGTGCCGCGGCGCTGGCACCGATCGAGCCGTCTTCCCAAGACCTGAGCGTGGCCCGCAGCGCTATCCTCAAGGAGGCGCAGACCCGCAAGGAGCTGATGGCGGCAGGGTCGGAGGATGCGCAGTCGGCCAGCCCGCTCGGTATTTACATGGACAGGCGCAATCAGGTCATAGCACAGCACTATCAGCAGGCGAGCCGACCGGCACCCCGCCAGAGCTTCGGCCTGGATATCTGAGGTGACGCTGGGGGGGATGCAACGCCCGCCGACTCGCGATGATAAGCGCCGTCAGGCACTAGCAATAAAAAAGCCCCTCACGGGGCTTTTTGCATTTTCGGGCAGCTTACTTCTTGGTCTTGGAGAGGGCGGCGGCGAAGGCGTTGCCCATGGCACCCCCCAGGGGGCTGGCTGGGGCTGGCTTGCTGCCAGAGGCACCCTTGGGTCTGGCGCTGCCCACCGGTGATTGACGCTGCTCGGCTGGCTTGCGGGCCGGTTGCCCCGGCTTCTCATCGAGGCGCATGGTGAGGCTGATGCGTTTGCGCGGGGCATCCACCTCCAACACCTTGACCCTCACTATGTCGCCGGCCTTCACCACCTCGCGGGGATCCTTGACGAAGCGATCGGTCAGCGAGCTGATATGCACCAAACCATCTTGGTGTACCCCAATGTCGACGAAGGCACCGAAGTTGGTGACGTTGGTGACCACCCCTTCCAGCACCATCTCGGGCACCAGATCGCTTATCTTCTCCACCCCTTCCTTGAAGGTGGCGGTCTTGAACTCGGGGCGCGGATCCCGGCCCGGCTTGTCCAACTCGCCGATGATGTCGGTGACGGTAGGCACCCCGAAGCGCTCATCCGTGTAGTCGGCAGGCTTGAGGCTCTTGAGCAGACTGCCGTTGCCGAGCAGGTTTTCAACCTGCTGCTGTAGCTGCGCCAGGATCCGCTCCACCACGGGGTAGGATTCCGGGTGCACCGCCGATCCGTCCAGCGGGTTGCTGCCGCCGCGGATGCGCAGGAAGCCGGCGCACTGCTCGAACGCCTTGGGACCGAGCCGGCTCACTTTCAGCAACTGCTGGCGGTTGTGGAAGGCGCCGTTATCGTCTCTATAGGCGACGATATTCTGGGCCAGGGTCTGGGAGAGGCCGGAGACCCGGTTCAGCAGGGCCACCGAGGCGGTGTTCACATCCACCCCGACCGCGTTCACGCAGTCCTCGACCACGGCGTCCAGCCGGCGGGCCAGCTGGCTCTGGCCCACGTCGTGCTGATATTGGCCGACGCCGATGCTCTTGGGATCGATTTTGACCAGCTCGGCCAGGGGATCCTGCAGCCGGCGGGCGATGGAGACGGCACCGCGGATGGAGACGTCGAGATCCGGGAACTCCTGGGAGGCGAGCTCGGAGGCGGAGTAGACGGAGGCCCCCGCCTCGCTTACCACGATTTTCTGCGACTTGGCGGCGGGGTAGCGCTCGAACAGATCGCTCACCAGCCGGTCGGTCTCCCGGGAGGCGGTGCCGTTGCCGATGCTGATGAGTTCGACCTTGTGCTTCTGGCACAGCTCGCTCAGGGTCTTGAGGCTCTGATCGATCTGGCGCTTCGGTTCGAACGGATAGATGGTGGCGTAATCGACCAGCTTGCCGGTGGCATCCACCACGGCGACCTTGACCCCGGTGCGGATGCCCGGATCCAGCCCCATGGTGCAGCGCATGCCGGCCGGCGCCGCCATCAGCAGATCCTGCAGGTTCATGGCGAACACCTTGATCGCCTCCTCCTCGGCGCTCTCGCGGATACGGCCGATAAGCTCGGTCTCCATCTGCAGGGAGAGCTTGATCTTCCAGGTCCAACTCACTACCCCTTGCAGCCACTTGTCCGCCGGGCGGCCTTGCAAGTTGAGCCTGAGGTGATGGGTGATGATCCCCTCGCAGGGGCTGGCACTCTCATCCTCGCCGGTCACCAGCGCCAGGTTGAGCACTCCCTCGTTACGGCCGCGCAGCATGGCGAGCACCCGGTGGGAGGGCGCCTTGTGCAGCGGCTCGTCGTGCTCGAAGTAGTCCTTGAACTTGGCCCCCTCCTGCTCCTTGCCCGCCACTACCCGGGCGCGCAGGGTGGCGTTGTGCCACAGGTAGTCCCGCAGCTTCTCCAGCAGGTCCGCCTGCTCGGCGAAGCGCTCCATCAGTATGTAGCGGGCGCCGTCGAGGGCGGCTTTGGCATCCGTGATGCCTTGTTCAGCATTGAGGAAGGCCAGCGCCTCCTGCTCGGGATCCCGCATGGGATCGGTGAGCAACAGGTTGGCCAGGGGCTCCAGTCCGGCTTCGATGGCCATCTGCCCCTTGGTGCGGCGCTTGGGTTTGTAGGGCAGGTAGAGATCTTCCAGCCGGGTCTTGCTGTCCGCCTCGTTCAGCTCGCGGGCCAACTCGGGGGTGAGTTTGCCCTGCTCCTCGATGGAGCGCAGGATCACCTGGCGGCGATCGGCCAGCTCGCGCAGGTAGCCGAGGCGGCTCTCCAGGGTGCGCAGTTGGCTGTCGTCCAGACCGCCGGTCACTTCCTTGCGGTAACGGGCGATGAAGGGCACGGTCGAGCCTTCATCCAGCAGGCGTACGGCGGCCTGCACCTGTTCTGGGCGAGCGTTGAGCTCGGTGGCGATCTGTTTCTCTATGACGTGGCTGTGCATCGGGGGTCTCTAATGGTCGGGTCTGTAACTGGCCGGCCATGGCGTCGGATTGCCGTGGCTGGGGTCAGCGGCCTCTTGCGGCATATGGATGAGGTATCGAGCATCGCTGTGGCCGGTTTGCGCCCTGAGGCGCCGAGTGTGAGCACTATATGGGGTCGGGGCAGGGGATGCCACCCTGGCCAAGGGAACCTGTGATGGGCTCACCGGCATGGGATGGTCGCAAGATGCCCCTGTCGGGATCACCTGGGATAGGTTATCTCGTTCACATACCAGCAGGCGTCACCCACTGGGGTGCGCACTATGGCCTCGTCGCCGACCTCTTTCTTGAGCAGGGCGCGGGCCATGGGGGAGTCGATGGAGATGTAATCCTTGCGACCGAAGATCTCGTCATAGCCGACGATGCGAAAGCGCTTGGTCTCGCCCTCCTCGCTCTCCACCTCGACCCAGGCGCCGAAGAACACCTTGCCCTCCTGGGAGGGGGCATAATCGACTATGGTCAGCTCCTCCAGACACTTGCGCAGGTAGCGCACCCGTCTGTCTATCTCCCGCAGCCGCTTCTTGTTGTACTGGTAGTCGGCATTCTCGCTGCGATCCCCGAGGCTGGCCGCCCAGGTGACCTTCTTGGTGACCTCGGGCCGCTCCTCCCGCCACAGCATGTCGTGCTCTTGCCGCAGTCGGTTGTAGCCTTCACGGGTAATGAGTTTGGTTTTCATGGGGTTATCAGTCCCTGACGCCAGCTGGCGGGTTAGGTTGTACTGCAGGGGATAGTAGAGTCTGTCGATGCCAAGACACAAGCCGCGCGACTGCGTCAGCAGATCTTGCACCCGCTGCCTGGCGGTCGGGCACCTACGCGCCGCTGGCGGCTCCTTGCCCTGTGACTGGCAGCCGCCATGGCCCGCGGTTGACCGGCTGGGGGTAATAACCGGTAACACTTTTATGCTTTGCCGTTGCAGGGGGGAGCCCTAGTATTGGGAGCAGAGAAAGAGGAGTGGCAAGCATGAGTCAGCAATACAAGGTCCTGGTGGTCGACGATGACCTGAAATTACGTTCCCTGCTGGAGCGTTACCTCACCGAGCAGGGTTTCATGGTGCGGGGCGTCGCCAACGGGGAGCAGGCCGATCGCCTGCTGACTCGCGAGAATTTCAGCCTGATGGTGCTGGATCTGATGCTGCCGGGGGAGGACGGCCTCTCCATCTGCCGCCGCCTGCGCGAGGCGGGCAACCAGATCCCGGTGCTGATGCTCACCGCCAAGGGAGACGAGGTGGATCGCATCGTCGGACTCGAGATGGGAGCCGACGACTATCTGCCCAAGCCGTTCAACCCCCGCGAACTGCTGGCCCGGATCCGCGCCGTGTTGCGCCGTCATACCGTCGAGTTGCCCGGCGCACCCTCCGTCGCCGAGAAGATGGTGAGTTTCGGCGCCTATCAGCTCAACCTGGCGACCCGGGAACTCAGTCGGGACGGTGAGCCCGTGGCCCTGACCAGCGGCGAGTTCGCCGTGCTCAAAGTGCTGGTGAGCCATCCCCGTGAGCCGCTCTCTCGCGACAAGCTGATGAACCTGGCCCGTGGCCGCGAATACACCGCCACCGAACGCAGCATCGATGTGCAGGTCTCCCGCCTGCGCCGGCTGCTGGAGCAGGATCCGGCCCAGCCCCGTTACCTGCAGACCGTCTGGGGTCTCGGCTATGTCTTCGTGCCGGACGGTGACGGCGAATGAAGAAAGTGAGCAGCATGTTCTCCCGCATGCTCTGGTTTCTGGCCGCCGTGCTGGTGGTCTATCAGTTTGTCTCCTATGCCACCTTCTACAACTACCTGCTGGCGCCCACCGTCAAGCAGATAAGCCACCTGCTGGCCAATCAGGTCAAGCTCATCTTCCCCATCGACAGCAAGCAACTGGCGCTCAGCGAAGATGCCGAGGCGCTGGTCTATGTGGCGACCGGCAGCGATATCTATACCCAGGCCGAGGCGGAGCAGCACGGTCTCAAGGAGTCCAAGCCTTACACCTACCTGGAGGAGAGCATCAGCCGCGAGCTGAAGGGGCAGACTAAGGTCAGGGTCGAAATCCAGGATCACTACATCATCTGGATTCAGCCGCCCCAGGCCAAGCAGATGTGGGTGCGGATCCCCTTGACCGAGATCGAGGACGACGACATAGAGCCGCTGCTGCTCTACATGAGCGTGCTGCTGGTGGTGACCCTGTTTGCCGCCTGGCGCTTCGCACGCCAGTTGGTGCGCCCGCTGGAGGATCTGGAGGCGGGGGCCGTGGCGGTGGCCCGTGGCAACTTCCCCGATGCGTTGGGGGAGCAAGGCTCTCGGGAGGTGCGCCGGCTGACGCGCACCTTCAACCACATGTCGAGCTCCATCAAGCGGCTGATCGAGGAGCGCAACATGATGATGGCCGGGGTCTCCCATGATCTGCGCACGCCTCTGACCCGCATCCGTCTGGCGACCGAGATGATGTCATCCGGGGATGAGTACCTCAAGGAGAGCATCAACGCGGACATCGACGAGTCCAATGGCATCATCGATCAGTTCATCGATTACATACGGCCGGATGAAGGGCTGGATACCCAGCAGATCGATCTGACCCAGCTGATCCACGATGCCTTGCTGATGCAAACCGATCAGGGGCTGGAGGTGGAGCTGCTGTTGCCGGAGCAGGCGGTGCGAGTCGCCTGCAACCCCATCAGCCTGCGCCGTATCCTCAACAACCTGTCGGGTAATTCCCTGCGCTACGGGGCAACCCGACTGCAGGCGGAGCTCAAGGATGACGGTCACTGGGTGCGGCTGCGGCTGTCGGACAACGGACCCGGCATTCCGGAACAGGACTACACCCGGGTGCTCAAGCCCTTTACCCAGGGCAATGTGGCGCGCACCGGCGGCGGCAGTGGCTTGGGGTTGGCCATCGTCGCCAAGATAGTGTCCCAGCACCACGGCACCATACGGCTTGGCCAGTCCGAGCTGGGAGGGCTGCTGGTGGAGATCCGGCTACCCAAGTACCAGCCGCTGGAGTGGGTGGATTGAACAGAGGGCGCATCGATGGGTGCGCCCTCTGTGTTATCAAGCTTGGGGTTCGGTCTTCTTGCGGTAGCGTTTGCCGTATTTGAGCTGCTGAATGAGCAGGGCGGCCACGATCAGCGCCAGCCCTATGGGGGTGGCCGGATGAATGGTCTCGCCGATCAGCAGGTTGAGCAGCACCAGGGAGGCAAACGGGGAGATGAAGATGAGGTTGCTGATGGGGGCCGTGTTGGTGGCGTGGCGCAGGGCCATCAGCCAGAGTACGAAGCCAAAGCCCATCTCGAATAGCCCGACGTAGATGGCGCCGGCCCAGCCCTGCCAGGCTGTCATGTGGAAATCGGCGAGCAGCCAGGTTGCCACGACGATGAAAGGCAGGCTGATGATAAAGCCGAGCAGCAGGCTGACGATGGGATCCCCCTGATTGCGGGTGTTGAGGATCCAGTAGCCGGCCCAGATGAAGGTAGACACCAGCGCCAGGGTGACCCCGAGCGGGCTGTCGAAGTGCAGACCGAACAGGTCCCCCTTGGTGGCGATGACCAGGGCGCCGAAGTAACCCAGTACGATGGCAACCCCATCGCGGCGGCGCAGCTTCTGGCCGAGGAAGGGCACTGCCAGCAGGCTGAGGGTGATGGCCCAGGTGTAGTTGAGGGTCTGGGCCTGCTGGGCGGGCAGCAGATCATAGGCCTTGAACAGCAGCAGATAATAGAGGAAGGGGTTCAATACTCCCAGCGCCAGATAATAGTAGGGGCGCGTCTTGATGTAGCTCAGCAGCAGGGGCAGCTTGCCCTGCTTGGCGACGATGAGCCCCAGCGTCAGGGTCGAGGTGAAGGCCGCCACAAGCAGCAACTGCACCGGCTCGAAGTAGGCGAGGGAGATCTTGAAGGCGGTGGCCACGGTCGACCAGAGGGCGACGGCGCAGAGTCCATATTGATAGGCTTTCTTCTGATCTTTGATCATCTGGGGTCGTTCCACTGACAGAGGCGAGGGCGCAGTCTATCAGCCTGCTTGGGGCCTTGTCGTCACCACCGCATGGGGGCAATCCGCCCGGCGAGTGCGAGATCCATCCGTCCCACAAGATTGCGCACTATCTGTCCGCCCTCTCTTGCACGAATTGAAAAAATCCGTATAATCCCCTCCGCTTACCCATGAGGTAGCCAGACGATATGTCTGCTTGCTGAGCTTCCCGTTTACGAGTCGCCAGCCTTACAGTCCTCCCGATATGGGAGGAAACGTGAAAAGTCGCACCTCTGGCGGGAATATTCCCGGTCGGGCGGTGTTGATTTATGTTCTTTTATCTATTGGAGCTCTGTCAATGCAGAACCAAAGAATCCGTATTCGCCTGAAGGCTTTTGATCATCGCCTGATTGATCAATCCACAGCGGAAATCGTTGAAACTGCAAAGCGCACCGGCGCGCAGGTTCGCGGTCCTATCCCGCTGCCGACTCGCAAAGAGCGCTTCACCGTCCTGATCTCCCCGCACGTCAACAAAGATGCGCGTGATCAGTACGAGATCCGCACTCACAAGCGTCTGGTAGACATCGTTGAACCGACTGACAAGACCGTTGACGCTCTGATGCGTCTGGATCTGGCAGCTGGTGTAGACGTCCAGATCAGCCTGGGTTAATTACGGAAAGAGGTTGATAACAATGACAATCGGTCTTGTAGGTCGCAAAGTGGGTATGACTCGCATCTTCACTGAAGATGGCGTTTCTATCCCGGTGACTGTTATCGAAGTTGAAGCTAACCGTGTAACTCAGGTCAAATCTGTAGAAACCGACGGCTACAACGCTATTCAGGTTACCACTGGCGCCAAAAAAGCCAGCCGTGTAACCAAGCCGGAAGCTGGCCACTTCGCCAAAGCTGGTGTAGAAGCCGGCCGCGGTCTGTGGGAATTCCGCTTGAACAACGGTGAAACTTTCACTGTTGGTAGCGAGCTGAAAGTAGATCTTCTCGCTGACGTTAAGATGGTAGACGTTACCGGCACATCCAAGGGTAAAGGTTTTGCGGGCACTGTTAAGCGCCACAACTTCCGTACCCAGGATATGACCCACGGTAACTCCTTGTCTCACCGCGCTCCGGGTTCTATCGGTCAGAACCAGACTCCGGGTCGTGTATTCAAGGGCAAAAAGATGGCTGGTCACATGGGTGCTGAGCGTGTAACGACTCAGAACCTGGAACTGGTTCGTGTTGACGCTGAACGTAACCTGCTGCTCATCAAAGGTGCAGTACCGGGTGCAACCAACGGCAACGTGATCGTCAAACCTGCCGTCAAAGCGTAACGTCTGAGGAGATAGTAATGGAATTGGTAATGAAAGACGCCAAGAGCGCTCTTGAAGTTTCCGAGACTACCTTCGGGCGCGAATTCAACGAAGCTCTGGTTCACCAGGTCGTCGTTGCATATGCCGCTGGTGCCCGTCAGGGTACTCGTGCGCAGCTGACTCGCTCTGAAGTGTCTGGTGGCGGCAAAAAGCCGTGGCGTCAGAAGGGTACTGGTCGTGCCCGTGCTGGCTCCATCCGTTCGCCCATTTGGCGTTCCGGTGGTGTGACTTTTGCTGCTAAGCCGCAAGATCACAGCCAAAAAGTAAACAAGAAGATGTACCGCGGCGCTATCCGTAGCATCCTGTCCGAGCTGGTACGTCAAGAGCGCCTGATCGTTGTTGAGAAATTCGGCATCGAAGCGCCGAAGACTAAAGAACTGATCGCCAAGCTGAAAGAGATGGAACTGACTGACGTTCTGATCGTGACTGCTGAAGTCGATGAGAACCTGTTCCTGGCTGCTCGCAACCTGTACAAAGTTGACGTGCGTGACGTTGCCGGTATCGACCCGGTCAGCCTGATCGCTTTCGACAAGATTCTGATGACTGCTGACGCAGTTAAGCAAATCGAGGAGATGCTGGCATGATCCGCGAAGAGCGTTTGTTGAAAGTTCTGAAGGCTCCGCATATCTCTGAAAAGAGCACCATGGTCGCAGAAAAGCAGAACACTATCGTGTTCAAGATTGCTGTTGATGCCACCAAGGCGGAAGTCAAAGCTGCAGTTGCGAAACTGTTCGAGGTCGAAGTTGAGACCGTCCGTACCCTGAACATGAAGGGTAAAACCAAGCGCTCAGGTGCGCGTGTAGGCCGTCGTTCCGATTGGAAAAAGGCTTATGTGACCCTGAAAGCTGGTCAGGACATCGACTTCATGGGCGCAGCCGAGTAAGAGGAGTTCTGAAAAATGGCAATCGTTAAGTGCAAGCCTACTTCTCCGGGCCGCCGCCACGTCGTTAAGATCGTCAACCAAGAGCTGTACAAGGGTAAGCCCTTCGCCGCTCTGCTGGACAGCAAAAGCAAGTCCGGTGGTCGTAACAACAACGGCCGTATCACCACCCGTCATATCGGTGGTGGTCACAAGCAACACTACCGTCTGGTCGACTTCAAGCGCGACAAAGACGGCATTCCGGCCAAAGTAGAGCGTCTGGAATACGATCCTAACCGTACCGCTAACATCGCCCTGGTGTTGTATGCAGACGGTGAGCGTCGTTACATCCTGGCCCCGAAAGGCCTGAAAGCTGGTGATGCAATCGCTTCTGGTGCTGATGCTGCGATCAAGGTAGGTAACACCCTGCCGATGCGTAACATCCCGGTTGGTTCTACCGTTCACGCCGTTGAGATGAAACCTGGTAAAGGGGCCCAGCTGGCTCGTTCCGCTGGTACTTTCATCCAGATCCTGGCTCGTGATGGTAACTATGTAACTCTGCGTCTGCGTTCCGGCGAAGTACGTAAAGTTCTGGCCGAGTGCCGCGCCACCATCGGTGAAGTGGGTAACTCCGAGCACATGCTGCGTCAACTGGGTAAAGCCGGTGCAAACCGCTGGCGTGGTATTCGTCCGACCGTTCGCGGTATGGCGATGAACCCGGTTGATCACCCGCACGGTGGTGGTGAGGGTCGTAACAAGGGCATGCAGCCTGTGTCCCCATGGGGCCAGAAGGCTAAGGGCTTCAAGACCCGTAAGAACAAGCGTACCGACAAGTACATCGTACGTCGTCGTAACAAGTAATTGTTAACATAGAGGAATCACCATGCCACGTTCTCTCAAGAAGGGTCCATTTATTGACCTGCACTTGCTGAAGAAGGTAGAGAAAGCGGTGGAAAGCGGGGATAAAAAGCCGGTTAAGACCTGGTCCCGTCGTTCAATGATCATCCCGAACATGATCGGTTTGACCATCGCTGTCCATAATGGTCGTCAGCACGTTCCGGTTTTCGTTACCGAAGAAATGATCGGTCACAAACTGGGTGAATTCGCACCGACTCGTACTTATCGCGGCCATGCTGCTGATAAGAAGGCTAAGAAGCGCTAAGGGATAAATGATGGAAGCTATCGCTAAACACCGTTATGCCCGTACTTCTGCCCAGAAAGCTCGTCTGGTAGCCGATCAAGTACGTGGTCTGTCCGTAGACAAGGCTCTGAACCTCCTGACCTTCAGCCCGAAAAAGGCTGCAGTTCTGGTGAAGAAAGTGCTGGAATCTGCCATTGCAAACGCTGAGCACAACGAAGGCGCCGATATCGACGCCCTGCGTGTTGCCACCATCATGGTAGACGAAGGTCCCTCCATGAAGCGCATCCGCCCGCGTGCCAAAGGTCGCGCGGATCGTATCCTCAAGCGTACCGCTCACATCACTGTAGTGGTATCCGACGCTAAGGCTGGGAGATAAGCAATGGGTCAGAAAGTACATCCTAATGGCATTCGCCTGGGTATTACCAAGCCTTGGAATTCTACCTGGTTCGCGAACACCAAAGACTTCGCTGACAACCTGTACAGCGATTTCCAAGTACGCCAGTTCCTGACCAAGGAGCTGAAAAACGCTTCCTTGTCCAAGATCACCATCGAGCGTCCGGCCAAGAGCATCCGTGTGACTATTCACACCGCTCGTCCGGGTGTCGTGATCGGCAAGAAAGGCGAAGACGTTGAGAAACTGCGCAAAGCCGTCGCCGTAATTGCTGGCGTGCCTGCTCAGATCAACATTTCCGAAGTCCGCAAGCCGGAGCTGGATGGCAAACTCGTTGCCGACAGCATCACTTCCCAGCTGGAACGTCGCGTTATGTTCCGTCGTGCTATGAAGCGCGCCGTACAAAACGCCATGCGCCTGGGTGCCAAGGGCATCAAAGTGGAAGTGTCCGGTCGTCTGGGCGGCGCTGAAATCGCGCGTACCGAATGGTACCGTGAAGGTCGTGTGCCGTTGCACACCCTGCGTGCCGACATCGACTACGCAACTTCTGAAGCCCACACCACTTACGGTGTGATCGGCGTCAAAGTTTGGATCTTCAAGGGCGAAGTTCTGGGCGGTCTGGCTGCAGTCAATGCTGCCGCTGCTCAAGAGCAAGCTCCTGCAAAGCCCAAGCGTGACAACAAGCGCCGCGCTGCTAAGTAAGGAGATTCGGTAAATGTTGCAACCTAAGCGTACTAAATTCCGCAAGACCCATAAGGGTCGTAACCGCGGTCTGGCCAACTCTGGTAACGAAGTATCCTTCGGTACCTTTGGCCTGAAGGCGACATCTCGTGGTCAACTGACTGCTCGTCAAATCGAAGCAGCTCGTCGTGCCATGACCCGTCACGTTAAGCGTCAAGGTAAAATCTGGATCCGTGTGTTCCCGGACAAACCGATTACCGAAAAGCCCCTCGAAGTTCGTATGGGTAAAGGTAAGGGTAACGTCGAATACTGGGTATGCCCGATTCAACCTGGCAAGGTTCTGTACGAGATGGATGGTGTTCCTGAGGCTCTGGCTCGTGAAGCCTTCGCCCTGGCTGCTGCCAAGCTGTCCGTTCAGACCACTTTCGTAATTAAGACGGTGATGTGATGAAAGCCCAAGATCTGCGTCAAAAGAGCGTCGATGAACTGAACCAGGAACTGCTGGGTCTGCTGCGTGAGCAATTCAACATGCGCATGCAAGCTTCCACCGGTCAGCTGGCTCAGACTCACACTCTGAAACAAGTGCGTCGTGACGTCGCACGTATCAAGACTGTACTGACAGAGAAGGCAGGTGCGTAATGACTGATAAAATCCGTACTCTGCAAGGTCGTGTGATTAGCGACAAGATGGACAAGTCCATCACCGTCGCTATCGAGCGCAAGGTAAAGCACCCGATCTACGGTAAGATCATCAAGCGTACTACCAAGCTGCACGTACATGACGAAAACAACGAGTGTAAAGCTGGTGACCTCGTGGAAATCCGCGAATGCCGCCCGCTGTCCAAGACCAAGTCCTGGACCCTGGTTGCTGTCGTAGAAAAGGCCTAATCGGTTCTTTTTTGCCCAAACGGCCCCTTATCGGGGCCGTTTGTTTTTTAGGCTACCTTTTCGAAAATAGCTGTGTTATAGTTTCGCGCCTTTTGAAGGCAGCCAGATCCCCCAAAGGGATAAGAAGTAAACAAAGCGGAGCACTAAGATGATCCAGATGCAAAGTATGCTGGGTGTTGCCGACAACTCCGGCGCTCGCAGTGTAATGTGTATTAAGGTTCTGGGTGGTTCGCACCGCCGTTATGCCGGCATCGGCGACATCATCAAGGTTTCCATCAAGGAAGCCATTCCTCGCGGTAAAGTGAAGAAAGGTGATGTGTATAACGCGGTGGTCGTACGCACCCGTAAAGGCGTTCGTCGTCCGGACGGCTCTGTCATCCGTTTCGACAACAATGCGGCTGTGTTGCTTAACAACAACCAACAGCCAATCGGTACTCGTATTTTTGGCCCGGTGACCCGTGAACTCCGTAATGAGAAGTTCATGAAGATTGTGTCCCTGGCACCCGAAGTACTGTAAGGAGTCGAACGATGGCAGCTAAAATCCGTCGCGAAGACGAAGTGATTGTTCTTACCGGCAAAGACAAGGGCAAGCGTGGCAAAGTCACTCAAGTCCTGATTGCAAAAGGTAAGGTTATCGTGGAAGGTCTCAACCAGGTGAAGAAACACCAGAAGCCGGTACCCGCATTGGGTCAGGCTGGCGGTATCGTCACCAAAGAAGCCCCCATTGATGTATCTAACGTAGCGCTGTTCAACTCTGCCACTGGCAAAGCTGACCGCGTTGGTTTCCGGGTTGAAGACGGCAAGAAAGTCCGTTTCTTCAAATCCACCGGCGAACTTGTGAAGTAATTGGAGTTTAACGATGGCGAAACTGCATGATTACTACAAATCCGATGTAGTAAATGAACTGTCCAAGCAGTTCGGTTACAAGACTATCATGCAAGTCCCTCGGATCGAGAAAATCACCCTGAACATGGGTGTTGGTGAGGCGATTTCTGACAAGAAATTGCTGGAAAATGCTGCTGCCGATATGGCTGCCATTTCCGGTCAGAAGCCGCTGATCACCAAAGCACGCAAATCTGTTGCGGGCTTCAAGATTCGTGAAGGCTACCCGATAGGTTGTAAAGTAACCCTGCGTGGCGAGCGTATGTGGGAGTTCCTGGAACGGCTGATTTGCATCTCCGTACCGCGTATCCGTGACTTCCGTGGTCTGAACGCCAAGGCGTTCGATGGCCGTGGTAACTACTCCATGGGCGTGCGTGAGCAAATCATCTTCCCGGAAATCGACTATGACAAGGTCGATCGCGTCCGTGGTCTGGATATCACCATCACCACTTCCGCGAATACCGACGAAGAAGGCCGTGCTCTGCTGGCTGCCTTTAACTTCCCATTCCGCAAGTAAGGTTAGGGTTATGGCTAAAACATCCATGAAAGCACGTGAAGCAAAGCGTGCGAAGCTGGTAGCCAAGTTCGCCACTAAGCGAACCGAGCTGAAAGCTATCATCGTTGATATGAACGCTTCTGAAGAAGCGCGTTGGGATGCTGTCTTGCAACTGCAACAGCTGCCCCGTGATTCCAGTCCGTCCCGCCAGCGTAACCGTTGCAATATTACTGGTCGTCCGCACGGTTTCCTGCGCAAGTTTGGTCTGTCTCGCATCAAGGTGCGTGAGCATGCCATGAAGGGCGAAATTCCAGGCCTCAAAAAGGCCTCTTGGTAAGAATCTCGGGAGTTAGACTATGAGCATGCAAGATCCGATCGCGGATATGCTGACCCGCATCCGTAACGGTCAGGCGGCGAGCAAAGTTGCGGTTTCCATGCCTTCTTCCAAGCTGAAAGTGGCAATTGCCAAAGTGCTGAAAGAAGAAGGTTACATCGCTGGCTACTCCGTAGCAGGTGATGTGAAGCCGGAGCTGGAAATTGAACTGAAATATTTCCAGGGCAAGCCGGTTGTAGAACTGATCCAACGCGTGAGCCGTCCCGGCCTGCGTATTTACAAGCGCACTACTGATCTGCCGAAAGTTATGGGCGGTCTCGGTGTTGCTATCGTGTCCACGTCTAAAGGTGTGATGACCGACCGTGCTGCCCGCAAGGCAAGCATGGGTGGTGAGATCATCTGCTACGTCGCTTAATTAGGAGGTCGGAAATGTCTCGCGTTGCTAAGGCACCCGTCACTATTCCTGCTGGCGTAGAGGTGACTCTGAACGGTCAGGAACTGTCCATCAAAGGTGGTAAAGGTTCTCTGGTTAGTTCCATCCACGCCGGTGTAGAAGTGACCAAAGAAGACAATGTACTGAAGTTCGCCCCGCGCGACGGCATCGCTGGTGCTGACGCTCAGGCCGGTACTGCCCGTGCATTGGTCAACAACATGGTAATCGGTGTTACCCAAGGCTTCGAGCGTAAGCTGCAGCTGGTTGGTGTAGGTTACAAAGCCTCCATCAAGGGCAATGCTGTCGCGCTGGCCCTGGGCTTCTCTCACCCGGTAGAGCATGCGCTGCCGGCTGGTGTCACCGCTGAATGCCCGACTGCTACTGAGATCGTTCTCCGTGGTGTGGACAAGCAGCTGGTTGGCCAAGTCGCCGCCGACATCCGTTCTTACCGCGCTCCGGAGCCCTACAAGGGCAAGGGTGTACGCTATGCCAACGAGCAAGTGCGTACTAAAGAAGCTAAGAAGAAGTAAGGTAACACTATGGACAAGAAAGCAGCTCGTCTCCGTCGTGCTACTCGTGCTCGGAAGAAGATGCAGGAACTGGGAGCCACCCGTCTGGTTGTTCACCGTACCCCGCGTCATATCTACGCGCAGGTTATCGCAGCCAACGGTTCCGAAGTTCTGGCCTCTGCTTCTACAGTAGAGAAAGCCATCAGTGAAGCGCTCAAGTCTACCGGTAATGCTGATGCAGCTACCGCAGTAGGTAAAGCCATCGCTGAGCGAGCTATTGCCAAAGGCGTTCAGAACGTATCTTTCGATCGTTCCGGTTTCAAGTATCACGGTCGTGTAGCCGCTCTGGCTACCGCTGCTCGTGACGCTGGTCTTCAGTTCTAAGCTAGGAGTCGAAGATGGCTAAAGTCGAATCTCAAGCCGGCGAACTGCAAGAAAAGCTGATTGCAGTCAACCGTGTTTCGAAAACTGTTAAAGGTGGTCGTATCATGTCCTTCACCGCGTTGACCGTGGTGGGTGATGGTAACGGCCGTGTAGGTTACGGTTACGGTAAAGCCCGTGAAGTTCCAGCTGCCATTCAAAAGGCAATGGAACAGGCTAAGCGTAACCTGAACAAAGTTGAGCTGAACAATGGCACTCTGCACCACCCGGTGCGCGGTGTTCACTCTGGCTCCACCGTGTTCATGAAGCCGGCCTCACAAGGTACTGGTATCATTGCAGGCGGCGCTATGCGTGCCGTGCTGGAAGTTGCTGGTATCCACAACGTGCTGGCTAAGACCTACGGTTCCACCAACCCAATCAACGTTGTTCGCGCAACTGTCGACGCTCTGGTACAGGGTCAATCCCCGGCCCAGATCGCTGCCAAGCGTGGTCTGCGCGTTGAAGAAATTCTGGGGTAATGCGACATGGCTAACACTGTAAAAGTAACTCAAACTCGCAGCTCTATCGGCCGTCTGCCAAAGCACAAGGCGACTCTGCGTGGTCTGGGTCTGCGTCGCATTGGTCACACCGTCGAGCTGGAGGATACTCCTTGCGTACGCGGTATGATCAACCAGGTTTATTACATGGTTAAGGTGGAGGGCTAAGCATGCGTCTGAACACTCTGTCTCCGGCCCCAGGTTCCAAGTCTGTTAAGCACCGTCCGGGCCGTGGTATCGGTTCTGGTCTGGGCAAGACTGGTGGTCGTGGTGTTAAAGGCCAAACCTCTCGTTCCGGTGGCGGCAAAGTCCGCAACGGTTTCGAAGGCGGCCAGATGCCTTTGAAAATCCGTCTGCCGAAGTTCGGTTTCTTCTCTCGCAAGTCTTTGGTTTCTGCCGAAGTCCGCCTGAACGAAATCGCCCTGGTAGAAGGTGATGTGGTCGATTTGAGCACTCTGAAGCAAGCCGGTGTTGTTACTAAGAACATCGTTTTCGCTAAAGTTGTTCTGTCTGGCAACATTGACCGTGCTGTGACCGTTCGTGGTCTGTCCGTCACCAAAGGTGCACGCGCAGCCATCGAGGCCGCTGGCGGTAAAATCGAGGAATAATCAGTACAATGGCTAAGAAACCAGGATTGGATGTTAAAGCACAGGGTGGTCTGAGTGAATTGAAGAGCCGTCTGCTCTTCGTTCTCGGGGCGATTATCGTTTTCCGTGCAGGCTCTTATGTGCCGATTCCTGGTATTGACGCCGCCGTACTGGCCGAGTTGTTCCAACAACAGAAGGGCACCATCATTGAGATGTTTAACATGTTCAGTGGTGGTGCACTCTCGCGTGCTTCTATTCTTGCGTTGGGGATCATGCCGTACATTTCGGCATCGATCATTATCCAGCTGCTGACTGTGGTTCACCCCGCTCTTGCTGAACTCAAGAAAGAAGGTGAATCAGGCCGTCGCAAGATTAGCCAATATACCCGTTGGGGCACGCTGGTTTTGGGAACTTTCCAGGCCATTGGTATTGCAACCGGTCTGCCGAATATGATGCAAGGACTCGTGAGTCATCCGGGTTTGGGCTTCTATTTCACGGCCGTTGTGAGTCTGGTCACCGGTACCATGTTCTTGATGTGGTTGGGTGAGCAGATTACCGAGCGTGGGATTGGTAATGGCATCTCGTTGATTATCTTCACGGGTATCGTTGCTGGTCTGCCTCATGCCATTGGCGCTACGGCCGAACAGGCACGTCAAGGGGAATTGCACATCCTGCTGTTGTTGTTGCTGGGCTTGATTGTTTTCGCAGTGACTTACTTTGTGGTGTTCGTGGAACGTGGTCAGCGTCGTATCGTCGTTAACTACGCCAAGCGTCAACAAGGCCGCCAGGTATTCGCCGCGCAAAGCACACACCTGCCATTGAAAGTGAATATGGCCGGTGTGATTCCTGCGATTTTCGCATCCAGCATCATCCTCTTCCCAGGGACCATCACCTCTTGGTTTGGTCAGGGCGAGGGCAAGGTAGCCGACGTGCTGCAACAGGTCTCTATGGTCCTGCAGCCGGGTCAGCCCTTGTATGAGATGCTCTATGCAGCAGCCATTATCTTCTTCTGCTTCTTCTATACCGCGCTGGTGTTTAACCCCCGCGAGACAGCAGATAATCTGAAGAAGAGTGGAGCCTTTATCCCGGGGATCCGCCCGGGCGAGCAGACAGCACGTTACATCGATAAGGTTATGACTCGCCTGACATTGGCAGGTGCGCTCTATATCACCTTTATCTGTCTGGTACCCCAGTTCTTGATGACTGCCTGGAACGTACAGTTCTACTTCGGTGGCACTTCGCTGCTGATTATCGTGGTAGTTATCATGGACTTCATGGCTCAGGTACAAACCCATATGATGTCTCATCAATATGGTGACGTCCTGAGGAAGGCCAACCTGAAGGGCTACGGCCGCTAAAGGTCGGCGTAGTTACGGAGTTAAGCAATGAAAGTTCGTGCTTCCGTTAAGGCAATCTGCCGTAACTGCAAAATCATCAAGCGTCACGGTGTGGTGCGTGTGATTTGCAGCGAGCCAAAGCATAAACAGCGCCAAGGCTAATTTTTTACGGTTAGTACTTGCAACAAATAGTTGTGCTGGCTAATATAGCCAGCCAACTTTTGTTGTGTATTGGTTGACCGCCACGTATCCGCTCACGGGCTTTGTGGTGGTCGTTATCTACTCTACGTAGGAGTGAACAGTGGCCCGTATCGCTGGCATTAACATTCCTGACCATAAGCATGCAGTCATTGCGTTGACTGCGATTTATGGCGTCGGTCGTACCCGCTCCAAGGCCATCTGTGCCGCAGCCGGTATTGCTGAGAATGTGAAAATTAAAGACTTGGACGAAGCTCAGATCGAAAGTCTGCGCGAGCAAGTAGGTAAATTCACCGTTGAAGGTGACTTGCGTCGTCAGATTTCCATGAACATCAAACGCTTGATGGATCTGGGTTGCTACCGTGGTTTGCGTCACCGTCGTAGCCTGCCTGTTCGTGGTCAACGTACCAAGACCAACGCTCGTACCCGTAAGGGTCCGCGCAAGGCTATCAAGAAGTAACGGGAAGGTAGAAAATGGCTAAAACTCCGACTCGTGCTCGCAAGCGCGTTAAAAAGCAAGTGAGCGACGGTATTGCGCACGTTCATGCATCTTTCAACAACACAATCGTGACCATTACTGACCGTCAGGGCAATGCTCTGTCTTGGGCTACCTCTGGTGGTTCCGGTTTCCGTGGTTCCCGTAAGTCCACTCCGTTTGCTGCCCAGGTAGCTGCTGAGCGTGCTGGTGAGATCGCCAAAGAATACGGCGTGAAGAACCTGGAAGTCATGGTTAAAGGTCCGGGTCCCGGTCGTGAGTCTTCCATCCGCGCTCTGAACGCGGCTGGTTTCCGCATCACTAATATTACTGATGTGACTCCGATCCCGCACAACGGTTGTCGTCCTCCCAAGAAGCGCCGCGTATAACGCTGTAGCTACTTGGTCTAGGATTGTTGGAGAAAGAAGATGGCAAGATATATCGGTCCTAAGCTTAAGCTTAGCCGTCGTGAGGGCACCGACCTCTTCCTGAAGTCTGGTGTTCGTGCGATTGATTCTAAGTGCAAGATTGACACCGTTCCTGGTCAACACGGTGCGCGTAAAGCGCGTCTGTCCGACTACGGTGTGCAACTGCGCGAGAAACAAAAAGTACGTCGTATCTACGGCGTATTGGAAAAACAGTTCCGCAACTACTACCGCGACGCTGCCCGTCAAAAGGGTAACACCGGTGAGAACCTGTTGCAGCTGCTGGAAGGTCGTCTGGACAACGTCGTCTACCGTATGGGCTTCGGCGCTACCCGTGCTGAATCTCGTCAGCTGGTGAGCCACAAGGCCATCATGGTAAACGGCCGCGTTGTGAATGTTCCTTCTTTCCAGGTATCCCCTGAGGACGTGATCTGCGTTCGTGAGAAGGCTAAGAAGCAAGCGCGTATCAAAGCTTCCCTGGAAGTTGCTGGTCAGCGCGAGAAGCCGACTTGGGTAGAGGTTGACACTGCTAAGATGGAAGGTGCCTTCAAGCGCCTGCCAGAGCGTTCCGACCTGTCTGCCGACATTAACGAACAGCTGATCGTCGAGCTTTACTCCAAGTAAAGCTAGCTTCTAAAGAGAGGACACAATGCTGGGTTCTGTAACAGATTTTCTTAAACCGCGGCTGGTTGACATCGAGCAAGTTAGCCCGACTCACGCAAAAGTGACTCTCGAGCCGCTTGAACGTGGCTTTGGTCACACGCTGGGTAATGCCCTGCGTCGTATTTTGCTGTCATCTATGCCCGGTTGTGCGGTTACTGAAGTCGAGATCGACGGAGTACTGCACGAGTACAGCAGCAAAGAAGGTGTACAGGAAGACATACTGGAAATCCTGCTTAACCTGAAAGGTATCGCTGTGAAGCTGGAAGGCAAGGACGAGGTAACTCTGTCCCTGACCAAGTCTGGAACAGGCCCCGTTACCGCTGGTGATATCACTCACGGTGATGAAGTCGAGATCGTAAACCCGGAGCACGTAATCTGCCACCTGACTGGTGCCAATGCTGAAATCAGCATGCGCCTGAAAGTTCAGCGCGGTCGTGGTTATGTGCCTGCTTCTGCTCGTGTTCACAACGATGATGAAGAGCGTCCTATTGGTCGCCTGCTGCTGGACTCCGCGTTCAGCCCCATCGTTCGCATTGCCTACAATGTTGAAGCGGCACGTGTAGAACAGCGCACCGACTTGGACAAGCTGGTTATCGACATGGAGACCAATGGTACTCTGGATCCTGAAGAAGCCATCCGTCGTTCTGCCACTATTCTGGCCGAACAACTGGAAGCCTTCGTGGATCTGCGCGATGTCAGCGTGCCTGAGAAGAAAGAAGAGAAACCCGAGTTTGATCCGATTCTGCTACGTCCTGTCGATGATTTGGAGCTGACAGTTCGTTCTGCGAACTGTCTGAAGGCAGAAGCAATCCACTATATTGGTGATCTGGTACAGCGTACCGAAGTTGAGTTGCTTAAAACTCCTAACCTCGGTAAGAAGTCCCTGACTGAGATCAAGGACGTGTTGGCCTCCCGTGGTCTGTCTCTTGGCATGCGCCTTGAGAACTGGCCGCCCGCCAGCATCGCTGACGAGTAATCCAGATTACGGGTTTCACAGATTTAGTTAGAAGGATAAGGTCATGCGCCATCGTTTGAGTGGTCGTCAACTGAACCGGAACAGCAGCCACCGTCAGGCTATGTTCCGTAACATGGCCAGCTCCCTGGTTCGTCATGAGATCATCAAGACGACTCTGCCTAAGGCAAAAGAGCTGCGTCGTGTAGTTGAACCGCTGATCACCCTTGCCAAGACCGATAGCGTTGCTAATCGTCGTCTGGCATTTGCCCGCACTCGTGACAACGCGATCGTGGCTAAGCTGTTCAATGAACTGGGCCCGCGCTACCTGGAGCGCGCCGGCGGTTATACTCGCATTCTGAAATGCGGTTTCCGTGCAGGCGATAACGCCCCTATGGCTTACATTGAGCTGGTAGACCGCCCGGCCGCTGCTGAAGCAGCTGCTGAGTGATAAAGAAAAAGCCGGGCTTGTCCCGGCTTTTCTTTTAAGTAATCCTGATACTGCCTCTACTGCCTCTA
>NZ_CDDF01000003.1:0-213 GCF_000819865.1 Aeromonas eucrenophila | reverse complement strand
CTCTACTGCCTCTACTGCCTTCGAGCTTTAGTCTGATTGTTCCTTCATATAGTTGTTCCTCATCATCGAGGTAATTCTGCATTCACCTGGTGCCGCGATAGATCCGGTAATAAGTGAACGGAGTTGTAGGTTACAGGGGAGGCAGCCAACTCCTTCCCCAGAACAGCGCCTTTTTGTGGATAAGTTTGTATAAAAGCTGTGGTTGGTTATGAA
>NZ_CDDF01000002.1 GCF_000819865.1 Aeromonas eucrenophila | reverse complement strand
CTGAGCTAACGACCCATCTTAAACCTGTCACCGTCCGCATGTGGCGAACCGTGTTAAACATGGTGGTCGTTACTGGGCTCGAACCAGTGACCCCCTCCTTGTAAGGGAGGTGCTCTCCCAGCTGAGCTAAACGACCTGGGAATTCTGTCTTCACCCGCAGTGAAGAAATGGTGGGTCGTGCTGGATTCGAACCAGCGACCAATTGATTAAAAGTCAACTGCTCTACCGACTGAGCTAACGACCCTCACCACGACCAGATTCGAGTGCACTACTGCACCGGCTCTGACGGCGGCCTATATTACGGATTTATCATCCTGGCGCAATAGAAAATTCTTAAATTAAATCTGTTTGCTCACTGCGCATACAAAGCGGTGCCGTATTTACAAGACTGTTACGAAAACAGTGACCTACGGCAATGCTACAACTTGCTCAGACTCTGCTTGGCCAACTGGGCCGGCGAGGTGTTGGGGTAGCCCTTGATCACCTGCTCATAGAACGTCTTGGCTTCCGCCTTCTTGCCATCGAGCTGTGCCAGCATGCCGAGTTTCAGCAGGGCATCGGCTCGCTTGGGCGACTTGCTGTACTTGTTCGCGACCGTAGAGAACTGGGCAGAGGCGCCGGCTCTGTCGCCCTTGTTGAACATAAGCTGGCCGAGCCAGTAATGGGCATTGGGCACGTAGCTGGAGTTCGGGAACTGCTTGATGAACCCTTCGAAGGCGGGAATGGCCTTGTCGTAGTTCTTCTCCTTGAGCACCATGTTCACGGCGGCGTCGTAGGCCTGGTTCTCGTCCTGGTTGGTCGAGTAGTTGGCCGCGGCGGCTGGGGCCGTGGCAGCGGCTGCCGGGGTCGCAGGCGTGGCGGCAGGCTGGCTGTTCGCCACCTTGTCGAGCTCTTGATAGAGCTGGCGCTGGCGCTCCTGGGACTGTTCCATCTGGTAGGTTTGCTGTTCCAGCTGGCCGCGCAGTTCGGAGACCTCCCCTTGCAGGGAATCCACCTGTTGCTGCAACTCGGCCTGCAGGCGCAGACGGGCGTTGAGGGTGCGCTCCAGCAAGGCGACCCTGTCTTCCAGGCTGCCGGTGGGCACGATGGCGCCATTGTTGCCGCTGAGGGCCACGGCACTGCCGCTGTCGCCACTGAGATCGCTCACCGGCGCCGCCGCTTGCGCGTTCAGCGCCACCAACACGGCCATCACAAGAGTCGCTTGTTTATACACAGATTTCATTCGGATCAAACCTTAGCGTTTAGTGCAACTAACACGGCCATCGCATTAGTCGCTTGCTTATACACAAATTTCATTCGGATAAAATCCGCAGGCTCGGTGTAAATAAAACGGCCATCGAAATGGCCGTTGCATATACACGAATTTCGTTCGCGTCAAACCTTAGTAAACCAGGACCGCGCGGCGGTTCTTGGCAAAGGCGTCCTCGGTGTGGGACAAGTCCAGCGGCTTCTCTTCGCCATAGCTGACGATGGAGAGCTGCTCGGCCTGCACACCCAGGGTTTGCAGATACTTGGCAACGGCCTTGGCACGACGCTCGCCCAGGGCGATGTTGTACTCCGGAGTACCGCGCTCATCGGCGTGACCTTCGATCAACACCTTGACGGACGGACGTTCACGTAGGTAGCTGGCATGGGCATCCAGCAGGTCGGCGTACTGACCCTGGATGTCGTAACCGTCGTACGGGAAGAAGATCACGTTGTCGCGTTGCAGAGCTTCGAACTTCTGACGCATCTGCTCTTCCGGGGACAACATGCCGTTGGCGCCACCGGTTTGTACACCGCCCATGCCGTCGGTCATGCCAGACTCGGCACCAGCGGCGTCGGAGTCGGAAGAAGAACTACAGGCAGCCAGGGTGAACAGTGGCAGTGCGATGGCCAAACCCTTGAGCAGTTTATTGAGTTGCATGCTATTTCCTTAAACCTTTATAACAAAACAAAAAACAATCGATTTTTTTATCAATTCAAGAAGGGCGACCAAGCTGGTGCACGAATTTCACCGCTACTGGTCGGAAGCACTGCCTTGAAACGACCATCGGTCGAGACCAAAGCCAGACTCTTACGACCCTGATAGATGGTGGCATAGATGATCATGCTGCCATTGGGAGCCACACTTGGCGACTCGTCCAGAGCACTCTGAGTCAGAACCAACATGGCGCCGTTTTCCATATCCTGGCGAGCGATGCGATATTGTCCCTGAACCCGGGTCACCATCACCATGGACTTGCCGTCCGGCGTGATGGATGCCCCCTGATTGGAATCCCCTTCCCAGGTCATCCGGCGAGTGACGCCAGTCGCCAAATTTACGCTATAAATCTGGGGTTTGCCACCACGTTCAGAGGTGAACAGCAAAGTTTGACCGTCCGGCATCCAGGAGGGTTCGGTGTCTATGGTGCGGTTGTTTGTGACTCGAGTGAGTTGCTTGCTAGCCACATCAATGACATAGAGATCAGGCTGCCCATCTTTGGACAAAACGATAGCCAATCGGCGACCATCTGGTGACCATTCCGGGGCGCCATTGATGCCACGGAAACTGGTGATCAGACTGCGCTGCTGGTTGTAGATATCCTGCACATAGATCTCGGATTTCTGGTTCTCGAAGCTGACATAGGCCAGCTTGCTACCGTCCGGTGACCAGGCCGGGGACATCAGCGGTTCACGGGAGCGCAGCAGCGTCTTCTCGTTGTAACCGTCGTAGTCGGAGATCCGCAGTTGATACGGGAACTGGGTGCCCTGCTGGACGGAGACATAGGCCAGTCGGGTCAGGAAGGCGCCACGCTCACCGGTCAGACGCTCGTAGACGATGTCGGAGATGCGATGGGCGAACTGACGCATCTGGGCACCCGGGATAGTCGCCATGCGGCTATCGAGGATGTAACCGTTGGCTTCCCCACCCTGGGTCTTGGCCAGCTGGCCCTTCAGCACATCGACCAGCTCGAAGTTGATCTTGTAGGTGCCATCACCCACGGCGGCGACGGTACCGACCACCACGGCCTCGACGCCCTGGGAGGCCCAGGGGGCGAAGTTGATCTCGCCACTGGTGCTCGGGGTCTGCGGCATCTGACCACGGGCCAGCGGCTTGAACTTGCCGCTGCGCATCAGATCGTTGGAGACCACCTCGGCGATATCCTGTGGCAGTTGGCCATTGCCTTCCCACTTGAAGGGCGCAATCGCGATGGGTCTTGCGCTGTCAATACCGCCGGTGATGACGATGTCCAAGGCCGCCTGAGCGCTCTGGCCCAGCAGAAGGCAGCCAACCAAAGCAAAAAACACTTTTCTTATCATGGCTTAAATACTCTGTTCCAATAAAAATTGAGAGGTGAAATTCCTTTATCAGCAGACCCTGCCAACCACAGTCAATGACCCCGTTTTATCATGCCTAGATGTTAGGTTCTAACTTGAGGTTAAACTCCTTCAACATCTCGAACGCAGCCGGATCCTTCGGCACCGGCAGCTGATTGGCCTTCAGCACGGCCGCCTTGCCGGAGCGACAGACCGCCGGGTCGCCCTGGCCGTTGTCCACCGAGATGACGAAACCGGTACTGGCCAATTTGACACCGATAGTACAGGTTTTACCCCGCATGGTGGGATCCAAAATCATATAGCGCTCGACCGTCGCCTTGATGAGGGCCGCATACTTGTCGACCTCCCCCTTGGCTGCCGCCGAGGCGGCCTGACTGCGAGAATTGGCCTCAGCCTCCAGCTGCTGCTGCATCATGGCTTCCATCTCTTTTTGCAGCTTGGCCTCTTCGGCTGCCTTGCGCTTGCGCTCGGCATCGATCTTGGCCTTCTTGTCGGCCTCGGCCTTCGCCTTCTTCTCTGCGTCAGCTTTTGCCTTCTTGGCGGCGTCGTCCGCAGCCTTTTTATCGGCCTCAGCCTTGGCCTTCTTGTCGGCTTCCGCCTTGGCTTTCTTCTCTGCCTCGGCCTTGGCTTTCTTGTCGGCTTCCGCCTTCTTGGCCGCATCCGCCTTGGCTTTATCGTCGGCCTGCTTCTTCTCTAACTCTTCTTTCTTTTTCTTCAGCGCCAGCGCCTTGGCCAGCTCGGCTTCCTGACGCTTGGCTTCGGCCTGCTTGGCCTTCTGCGCATCCAGCTTGCGGGCTTCCTCGGCTTTCTGGGCCTGCTCCTCCGCCTGCTTCTGCTCGGCGACCTTCTTCTGCTTCTCGGTCTCGGCCTTGCGAGTGGCCTCCTCGGCCTCCTTGCGCTTGGTCTCGGCAACGCGCAGACGCTCCTGCTCCTGCGCCAGCTCACGCCGGGCCTGATCGGCGTCTTCCTTGTCCTTCTCCTTCTGCTGCTGTGCGGCCTTGGGTTGTGCCTTCTTCTGCTGCTGGATCTGTTGTGCCTGTTGTTCCAGGAACTCGCTGTCCAGCATCACCGCATTGACGATCTCCCCTTTCGACTCGGGGCGCTTCGGCTTGCTGAAGTCGATCCCGACCAGCAATATGATGCCGATGATCAGGTGCAGCAGCACCGACGCGATGAGATAACCGGAAATACCACGCTTCACATCCATCTCCGTCAGTTCACCGGATCCGTCATCAGGCCAACCTGAGGCACGCCGGCTTTCTTGAGGGCGACCATCAACAGGATCACCTCTTCATAGCGCACGGACTTGTCACCAGCCACCACCACGGGGGCATTCTGGTTGATGGCCAGATAGCCCATGGCCTTCTCGGTGATGTATTGCTGCATCGCCTCGGGCGTACCGCTCGGTACCGGCTCGTCATCCGCCTCACCGGCCTTGATGACATACTCGCCTTCGGTGTTGACGCTGACGATGAAGGGGGGCTTGGCATCCTCGGGCAACTGCTCCGACTCCGCCTGGGGCAGGTCAACCTTGACCCCCTGCGTGATCACCGGCGTCACCGCCATGAAGATGATGAGCAGCACCAGCATGACGTCGATATAGGGCACCACGTTGATCTCGGCCACCTTCTTGCGCCGGATCCGCTGATAGGTTTGCATTACTTCTCACCCTGCTGCTGTGCGATCTGGCGGTTCAGAATGGTAGTGAACTCGTCCATGAAGTTGGCGTAGGCGTTTTCCAGCCGCTCCACCTTGTTGGTGAAACGGTTGTAGAAGATGACCGCCGGGATGGCCGCGAACAGACCCATGGCGGTGGCGATCAGCGCCTCCGCGATACCGGGAGCCACCATCTGCAGGGTCGCCTGCTGCACCTGACCCAGGGCGATAAAGGCGTTCATGATGCCCCAGACGGTACCGAACAGACCGATGTAGGGGCTGATGGAGCCGATGGTCGCCAGTACCGGCAGGTTGGATTCCAGCTCGTCTACCGCACGGGACAGGGAGACCCGCATGGCGCGATAGGTACCGTCCATCACCGCATCCTGACCACGGGCGCCGGCCTTGAGCAGGCGGGCGTACTCCTTGAAGCCGGAGTAGAAGATGTCTTCCATGCCTTCGATGTCATCGCGGCGGGAGGAGGACTCCTGGTAGAGACGGTTGAGGTCGACTCCGGACCAGAATCTGTCTTCAAACTGCTCGGAGGCCAGGTTGGCGGCCTTGATGGCCTTGGAACGCTGGAAGATCAGCGCCCAGGAGACGACCGACATGCCCATCAGGGTCATCATGACCAGTTTCACCAACAGGCTGGCTTGCCAGAACAGACCAATAAACGAAATTTCAGCGTGCACTTAACAGCACTCCCTTGATTTTTTCAGGTATTGCAACAGGTTTCATTTGCGGATGACTGACACAGGCTATCTGAACCATGGCCTGGGTGATCAGTCGTCCATCAGCCGCCAGGATCTGTTGTGAAAAGCGCATGGAAGCGCGTTTCACTTCAATCACTTGCGTCATTACGGTCAGCAGTTCATTGAAACGGGCCGCAGAGCGGAAATCGATCTCGGTGCGACTCACCACGAAGGCGAATCCCGCCTGCAGCAGGACATCTTGTTCGATGCCACCGGCGCGCAGGAATTCGGTACGAGCCCGTTCCATAAACTTGAGATAATTGGCGTTGTAGACGATGCCTCCGGCGTCGGTGTCTTCGTAGTAGACACGCACCGGAAACTCAGAGACTTCCCCCATAAAAATCTGTGATCCATTCGACAGTCAGATGGGGGGCTATCATAGCGCAGGGCTGAATAGGAAAGAAGCAGGGGGAGACAGGGAAATCCCATCTCCCGCCGTTTTTATGGCAGGCAATAGTGCATGGTCAATCAGAACCCACACAACAGACTGGGCTGGGTGAACCGAGGGGAAAGTGGCCGTCAGCCCCTGGACGAAGAAGCGGTAGGAAGCAGGGGAGCCACAGGCGCTTGCCGTTTTGATGGCAGGCAACGAACTCGTGGTCGAGCAGCACCCGCACAGCAGACTGGCTTGGCTAGATAAAGAGAGGGAGGCGAGTCGCCGACTGGCACGGTAAAAGCAGGAGGGAGGCAGATAACACTCTGCCTCCCTCCATTTTTATGACAGGAAATAGCCTTGGGTCAACCAAAGCCCATACAACAGACTGGGCAAGGCGAGCCAGGGGAAAAACAGGACTCGGCCGATGAGGCTGCGGGGATGGAACCCCAACCCGTGCATCACACCACAACAGACCGCCCACATCAGCCAGGGCGCGAGCATCAGCCCGTGCTCACTGGTGTTGGCGGCGATCAGGTTCGGTGCCTGCAAGATGGCGACGCCCAGCAGGGCCGCCGCCAGCAACATCAGACCCTGCCAGGGCTGGCGCTCCAGGGGAGCGGCCAGCCGGGCAAGTCCGTCACTTATCTTCATCGATCTGACGATCCAGGTTCTCGGTGTGCTCCAGCCAGAGCGCGTTGATGATCCCAAACGCACAAGCCAGCAACAGACCCAGGATCCAGGTGAAATACCACATATCAGGGCACCTTCTTAGTAGAGCGATTGTTGGTTGTCTTCGATGTGCTTGTTGCTCACCCGGCCAAACATCTTGATGTAGGTCCAGAGGGTATAGCCCAGCACGGTCGGGACGAAGATGGCCGCGACGACCGTCATCACCTTGAGGGTGTTGAAGGAGGCGGTGGCATCCCACATGGTCAGACTCTGCGAGGGTTCCAGGCTAGAGGGCATCACGAACGGGAACATGGAGAAGCCCGCGGTCAGGATGATGCCGGCAATCGCCAGGGAGGAGCACAGGAACGCCAGCCAACCCTTGCCCAGCTTGGCCACCACGGCGGTCAGCAGGCTCATCACCAGACCCAGTACGGGGGCGGCGATCATCCAGGGATAGAGGTTGTAGTTCTGCATCCAGGCACCGGCCTGCACCACCACTTCCTTATGGAGCGGGTTGGTGACGGCGTCGGTGGCGATGTTGCCCACGATCACATAGCCGTCCATGCCGTTCACCCAGACACCGGCCAGCGCGAAGCACACCAGGGTCAGCAGGGAGAAGATCATGGCGGCGGTGCGGGAGCGAGCCAGCACTTCCCCTTCGGTCTTCATCATCAGCCAGGCGGCGCCCTGGGTCACGATCATGAACAGGCTGACCAGACCGGCCAACAGGCCAAACGGGTTGAGCAGGCCGAAGAAGTTACCCTCATAGGTCAGCATCAGGAACTGGTTGAAGCTGAACGGTACCCCTTGCAGCAGGTTGCCGAACGCCACCCCGAAGATCACCGGCGGCACGGCGCTGCCGATAAACAGCGCCCAGTCCCAGCTGGTGCGCCATTGGGAGCCTTCCATCAGGGAGCGGTACTTGAAGCCGACCGGACGGAAGAACAGCGCCATCAGGGTCAGGATCATGGCGATGTAGAAGCCGGAGAAGGCCGCCGCATAGACCATGGGCCAGGCCGCGAACAGCGCGCCACCCGCCGTCACCAGCCAGACCTGGTTGCCTTCCCAGTGCGGGCCCATGGTGTTGAGCATCACCCGACGCTCAACATCCTTCTTGCCGACGAAGGGAAGCAGGGCACCCACCCCCATATCGAAACCGTCGGTGATGGCGAAGCCAATCAGCAGGACGCCGACCAGCACCCACCAGACCAGACGCAATAATTCGTAATCAAACATGGGATCCTCTCCTTATGCCTTGCTCTGTTCGAAGTGGTACTTGCCCGTTCTCAGACTGCTTGGGCCCAGGCGCGCGTACTTGAACATCAGGTACATCTCGATGACGAGCAGCACCGTGTAGAACAGGCAGATCCCGATCAGGGAGAACCAGATCTCGGACGCAGGGATATTGGATGCGGAGACGGAGGTCGGCAGCATCTCGGCGATGGTCCAGGGCTGACGACCGTATTCCGCCACGAACCAGCCACACTCGATGGCGATCCAGGGCAGCGGGATACCCCACAGCAGCGCTTTGAGCAGCCACTTGCGCTCACCGATGCGGTGGCGGGTGCTGTCATAGAAGGCGATGCCGATCAGCAGTAGCATGGCGATGCCACAGGCCACCATGATACGGAACGCGAAGAACAGCGGGGCCACCTGCGGGATGGAGTCATCCACGGCGGACTTGATCTGCTCGTCGGTCGCGTCGGTCACGTTCGGGGTGTAGCGCTTGAGCAGCAGACCGTAGCCCAGATCCTGCTTCACTTCGTCGAAGCGGGCGCGGGTATCGTCGGACTTGTCACCAGATTGCAGCTTGGTCAGCAGGTCATAGGCGACCATGCCGTTACGCACGCGCAGCTCGTGCTCGCTCTTCAGATCCTTGAGGCCAGTCACCTGGGTATCCAGGGAACGGGTGGCGATGATGCCGAGGGCATAGGGGATCTTGATGGCGTAGTCGGTGCGCATCTCTTCCTGATTCGGGATACCGAACAGGGTGAAGGAGGCTGGCGCCGGCTCGGTGTTCCACTCGGCTTCGATGGCCGCGAGTTTCACCTTCTGCACTTCACCCGTCTCGTAACCGGACTCGTCACCCAGCACCAGCACGGAGAGGATGGAGGCCATGCCAAAGGCGGCGGCGATGGCGAAGGAGCGACGGGCGAAGGCCACATCACGATTCTTCAGCAGGTAATAAGAAGAGATGCCCAGCACGAACATGGCGCCGGTGGTGTAGCCAGCCGCGACCGTGTGGACGAACTTGACCTGAGCAACCGGGTTGAACACCAGTTCGGCGAAGCTCACCATCTCCATGCGCATGGATTCGAAGTTGAACTCGGCACCGACCGGGTTTTGCATCCAGCCGTTGGCGACCAGGATCCAGAGGGCGGAGAGGTTGGTCCCGAGCGCCATCAACCAGGTGGCAGCCAGGTGCTGACGCTTGCTGAGGCGATCCCAACCGAAGAAGAACATACCGACGAAGGTGGACTCCAGGAAGAAGGCCATCAGCCCTTCGATGGCCAGCGGAGCCCCGAAGATATCGCCGACATAGTGGGAGTAGTAGGCCCAGTTGGTACCGAACTGAAACTCCATGGTCAGCCCTGTGGTGACCCCGAGGGCAAAGTTAATCCCGAACAACTTGCCCCAGAACTTGGTCATGTCCCGGTAGACAGTGTTGTTGGTCATCACATAGACAGACTCCATGATCGCCAGGATGAAGGCCATCCCCAGCGTCAGGGGTACAAACAGGAAGTGATAAAGGGCCGTCGCGGCAAATTGGAACCGCGATAGGTCTACCACATGCTCAGCAATCATGATGTTTCCTCACCGATTATTGGCACGGCTATTTTAAGTTTTAAGGACAATGCTTCCGTTGGAAGTCCCCGAATGGTCGGTCATCACCCGGTTGATACCGATGACCAGATTCGAACGCCACCACATTAACAACAAGGCAATATACAAGAACAAAAAAAGCTAATGTTTAACATCTGGTAAACATTAGTGGTGATTCTATTCCCGCCTTTAATGACCGCTGTTTTATATCACCTTTATTTGATTGAAATCAATGTAAAACCATCACCAATACATGCCTTTTGGGGGCAACTTAAAGATCGATAATCACTAATTATGAGAGCTTGCTCACAAAAAACATGTAGCCGTAAATGTTTGATTTAAATCAATTTTAAATAATATCCGATTGGTTTCAATTCTGTTAAAAAAATAATACCCCCGCGTATTTACGGCCTCATTAACTCGATATTTACAAAATCGTACAGGCCATCCTTATTTCAATTTAAAACCAACAAAAACACATGTTTATGCTTGTCTGCGCCCAAAATCATTAATTACTTAATCTAATCTGAAACGCATAGAATTTCTTGTTTGTCCGGCCTGGGAAGAGCTCCTACAATGCGCCTCGCAGTGAGGGCACACCTCTGGATACAGGCCGGTCAATCTGGGTTCCCGGTACGTATTCGATGAACATTTCGAACCTGTTTGTTGGGATTAATGATGAAAAAGTTTGTTGCCAAGACCATACGTTACTACAAGCTTTCGTTCGTTCAGCTCTATCAAATGAACCGACTCTGAGGCCTCGCGACGGCTCCTTTGTTTTTTTCCCGGCCTGTCTCCAGACGCGCTCACTGTCTGTGAACATCCATCCTGAATTGTCTTTGCCCACCGCCTGTGCCGTGGGCTTTTTTTTGTCAGAATAGTAAAAAACCGCCCCTGGAGGCGGTTTTTGTTCAATCAGCTATTTTTATCCTTCTTCCGGCCGTTGCAGGCCGAAGTGAGCATAGGCTCTGGGGGTCGCCAACCGCCCTCTGGGGGTGCGCTGCAGATAACCTTGCTGGATGAGGTAAGGCTCAAGCACATCCTCGATGGTGTCTTTCTCTTCCCCTATGGCCGCCGCCAGGTTGTCGAGGCCCACGGGGCCTCCCATAAACTTGTCGATGACGGCCAACAATAGCTTGCGGTCCATGAAGTCGAACCCTTCGTTGTCCACGTCCAGCATGTCCATGGCGCGGGCCGCAATGGCCCCATCAATCCGGCCATCGGACTTCACCTGGGCAAAATCACGCACCCGTCTTAACAAGCGGTTAGCAATACGCGGCGTGCCGCGAGAGCGGCGGGCCACTTCCAGCGCCCCATCCCCCGACATCTCGAGACCGAGGCAGCGGGCGCTGCGCGCGACTATGTCGGTGAGATCCTTGACGTTGTAGAACTCCAGCCGCTGGACTATGCCGAAACGGTCCCGCAACGGGCTGGTCAGGGAGCCGGCCCGGGTGGTCGCCCCGATCAGGGTGAAGGGAGGCAGGTCGAGCTTGATGGAGCGGGCGGCGGGGCCCTCCCCTATCATGATGTCGAGCTGGTAGTCCTCCATGGCCGGATAGAGCACCTCCTCCACCACGGGGCTGAGGCGGTGGATCTCGTCGATGAACAGCACATCGTTCGGCTCGAGGTTGGTGAGCAGCGCCGCCAGATCTCCCGCCTTCTCCAGCACCGGGCCCGAGGTGGTCTTGATGTTGACCCCCATCTCGTTGGCGACGATGTTGGCCAGGGTGGTCTTGCCAAGGCCCGGCGGGCCGAAGATCAGCAGGTGATCCAGGGCCTCTCCGCGCTGACGGGCGGCCTCGATGAAGATCTCCATCTGGCCGCAGACGTGATCCTGACCGGTGTAATCCGCCAGCTTCCTGGGACGGATGGCCCGATCGATGACCTCATCCTCACGCCCCCCGCCGATGGCGGTGGCCGAGATAAGACGATCCGCTTCAATCATGTGCGTCTCCACGCTCGTCAAAGAACGGCGCTCTATTCATGTTCATTGTCATACCAGGCTGCGCAGGGATTCGCGGATGATGGCCTCGACCGACATCCCCTCGACGGCCACCTTGGCGACGATCTGGCTCGCCTGCTGGGGCTTGTAGCCGAGCGCCACCAGGGCGCTGGCCGCCTCTTCGCTCGCATCGGGGGCGCGCAACTGGCTCTCCTGGGCGGGCAGGCTGATGGCCGCGGGGGAGAAGAGATCGTGGCTGACCCAACCCTTGAGGCGGTCCTTCATCTCGACGACCAGCCGCTCGGCGGTCTTCTTGCCCACGCCGGGCAATTTCACCAGGGAGCTTATCTCTTCGCGCTCCACGCTCATCACAAACTGGGTGGCGGTCATACCGGACAGAATGGCCAGCGCCAGCTTGGGGCCGACCCCGTTGGTCTTGATCAACTCGCGAAACAGCGCCCGCTCCTGCTTGTGATTGAAGCCATAGAGCAACTGGGCGTCTTCACGCACCACGAAGTGAGTGTGAATGGTCGCTTCCTTGCCAAGCTCGGGCAGATCATAGAAGCAGCTCATGGGCATCTGCACCTCATAGCCCAGGCCCCCGACCTCGATCAACACCTCAGGGGGGTTCTTCTCAATCACAACGCCTCTCAAGCGACCAATCATCTTCTCTTCCTCGCCACGCAGACTCTTTTAAATTGGGTCATAGCATAAAGAATAACTGGATAAGTATCCAGCATAGGGCGGAGCGGCGACGTCGAGATCGGCTTGCTTCGGCCCTCCCTTGTTCTTCCTCCCCAACCCGGACGGATGGCCCCCATCGCACCGGCGCCTTTCCCCCGCCGGACTGAATTTAGCCCTTGGGCCACGGGGCTCGGCCTGTTAAAATTCCGCTCTTGAAATTTTCCAGGGCCAAGCCGCCCGAACTAGCGAAGGTCTACCGCGATGCGTACCAGCCAATACCTGCTTTCCACTCTCAAGGAAACCCCCTCCGACGCGGAAGTCGTCAGCCATCAGCTGATGCTGCGCGCCGGCATGATCCGCAAACTGGCCTCCGGCATGTATGCCTGGCTGCCGTCCGGCCTGCGGGTCCTGAAGAAGATCGAAAACATCGTTCGCGAAGAGATGAACAATGCTGGTGCCATCGAAGTCTCCATGCCGGTGGTGCAACCGGCGGAGCTGTGGCAGGAATCCGGCCGCTGGGATGACTACGGCCCCGAGCTGTGCCGCCTGACCGACCGCCACAACCGTCCCTTCGTGCTGGGCCCGACCCACGAAGAGGTGATCACCTCGCTGATCCGTTATGAAGTGAACAGCTACAAACAGCTGCCGCTGAACCTCTACCAGATCCAGACCAAGTTCCGTGACGAGGTCCGTCCCCGCTTCGGCGTGATGCGTGGCCGCGAATTCCTGATGAAGGATGCCTACTCCTTCCACATCAACAAAGAATCGCTGATCGAGACCTACGAGCGGATGCACGCCGCCTACTGCGCCGCCTTCACCCGCATGGGCCTGAACTTCCGTCCGGTGCAGGCCGATACCGGCTCCATCGGTGGCACCGGCTCCCACGAGTTCCAGGTGCTGGCCGAGAGCGGTGAAGACTTGATCGCCTTCTCCGATACCTCCGACTACGCCGCCAACATCGAGATGGCCGAGGCCCTGGCGCCGGCCGGTGAGCGCGCCGCCGCGACCAAAGCCCTGAGCAAGGTCGCCACCCCGGGCGTGCATACCATAGACGAGGTTGCCGCCTTCCTGAATGTTGCTCCGGCCACCATCGCCAAGACCCTGCTGGTATTGGCCGAGGCGGACGAGCACGGCAATCAGGCCGTCGTCGCCCTGGTGCTGCGCGGTGATCACGAGCTGAACGAGATCAAGGCCGAGAAGCTGCCGGGCGTCGCCAACCCGCTGACCTTCGCCAACGACGAGCAGATCAAGGCTGCCGCCGGTTGTGACGCAGGCTCCATCGGCCCGGTCGGCTTTGCCGGTCGCATCATCGCCGATCGCAGCGCCGCTCACCTGGCGGACTTCGTCTGCGGCGCCAACGAGACCGGCTTCCACCTGACCGGTGCGAACTGGGATCGCGACATCGCCACTTACGAAGTCGCCGATCTGCGCAACGTGGTGGAAGGCGACCCCAGCCCCTGCGGCCAGGGCAAGCTGCTGCTCAAGCGCGGCATCGAGGTGGGTCACATCTTCCAGCTCGGCACCAAGTACTCCGAAGCCATGAAGGCGAGCGTGCTGAACGAGGGCGGCAAGTCCGTCACCATGGAGATGGGTTGCTACGGCATCGGGGTTTCCCGCCTGGTGGCCGCCGCCATCGAGCAGAACAACGATCAGTACGGCATCATCTGGCCGGACGCCATAGCGCCGTTCGAAGTGGCCATAGTGCCGATGAACATGCACAAGTCCGAGCGCGTCGCCGAGCAGGCACAGCAGTTCTACGCCGAGCTCAAAGCCGCCGGTGTGGACGTCCTGTTCGATGACCGCAAGGAGCGCCCGGGCGTGATGTTCGCCGACATGGAGCTGCTGGGGGTTCCCCACGCCATCGTCATCGGCGATCGCGGTCTGGACAACGGCGTGGTGGAGTACAAGTGCCGCCGCTCCGGCGAGAAGCAGGAAGTGGCGATCACCGAGATCGTTGCCCTGCTCAAGGGCAAGCTGGGTCGCTAATAGCGCCAGTTAACTCCGCTTTTCTTCTTTGATAAAAAAGCCCCGGGTGTGAATTTCACCCGGGGCTTTTTATATGCTACCTGTCGCTGCTGCTTATCACAAAAACAGGGTGCCAGTTGTATCGCGATATGACGCTGTACATGAAGTGGCAGATTTCCTAGACTGACGCTCTTTATCCAGCTTGCCCGAGAATCTATGTCCACTGCCTCAGCCAATACCGTTGTCGTGCTCGATTTCGAGACCACCGGGCTCTCACCGGGACAGGGTGATAGAGCCATCGAAATTGGTGCCGTCAGAATTAAAGACGGCCATATCAGTGAACGTTTTTCGGCATTGATGAACCCTGGTTTTAACGTCAGCAGCTTTATTGAGCAATATACCGGGATCAGCAATGCCATGCTGAAACAGGCGCCACCTTGCAACGAGGTGATGGCGGACTTCGTCGCGTTTATCGGGGATGATAACCTGGTCGCCCATAATGCCTCCTTCGACAAGCGCTTTCTGGATGCGGAAATTGAGCGGCTGTCGGCGCGCTACCGTGGGCAGTTCGCCTGCTCCCTGCTGCTGTCGAGACGGCTATTCCCCGAGGCGCCCAATCATAAGCTGGGTACCCTGGTGCAATACCATAGCCTGCCCAATGACGGCGTATTTCACCGCGCGCTGGCCGATGCCGAGGTGACGGCGCACCTCTGGCTTGCCTTGTTAAAGGAATTGGACGTGCGATATGGCATTATCGACCCTGATTTTGAATTGCTGCTCACTCTCGGCAAGAAATCAAAGCATGCAGTTCACTCCTTCCTGCAGGGATATGCGACTAAGAAATGAGTCATTCGAGTTCGATTAACCCATACCCCGGAAATTAAAAGATCATTTAGCCTGGCATGGGATATATCTGGCTTATTTTAAAATAACAAAGTAGCGCAGTAATGAATTGCAACATGCCTTATAAATGTCGGCGAGGTTATTACTTCTACTTCAAGAATGACTGTTATATCCCATAAAATATGACAGTAATTAATGCATTGCCTTGCCGACCGATAAATATATCCATCTGACCATATCTCATTACAAACGCTATTACCCGAACTCGGCTGGAAATGCCCCATCTCATCGGTATCCGAGGCCTTGATAAGTACCTGCTGGGGCACAGCGCCGCCGCACCGACGAGCAAGCAGCAAGTGACCATTGCCGCTGGCATTGCCGACATCATGACCTGGCTCAAAAACAAGCGCCGCCGACGATACTTAACACTGCATTTCAATGAAAAAAGCGCGCCAGTTGGCGCGCTTTTTGTTGTGCAGGCAGCGGTTTATACCGCTTGGAACAAGCAACCTAGTCGTTGCGTCCGATAAAGAGATCGGTCACATGACAGCTGCTGCGCGATTCCAGCGCATCCAGCATGTAGGCGGCGGCGTCTTCCGGGGTCATGAAGTTGCTCGAGTCCACATGGTTCGAGTTGTCCCAGAATTCGCTGCGGATCCCGCTCGGATAGAGGTTCACCAGACGCAGCTTTGAGCCCTTGAGCTCGACCCGCAGGGACTCCAGAAAGCCGCGCATGCCCCACTTGGAGGCACAATAGAGGCTCTCGTTGGCCTTGCCGGCCTGGGCCGCGGAGGAGAGCACGCTGGCGAGCACGCCCCCCTTGCTGCCGATAAGCTTCACCGTCTGCTGGGCCACCAGTATGGTGGAGATAAGATTGCTCTCCACCACCCGGCGTATCTGCTCGGCGGTGTAGACACCTACCGGGCCGAACTCCCCCACGCCGGCGCAGTGGATCACCATCTCGGGCAAGCCACCCCAGGCCACCGCGGCGGAGAACGCCATCTCCACCTCTTCGTGGTGCGCCAGATCGGCGGCGATCCCGACCACGGCGCGACCGAGCAGTTGTTCCTGCTCCTGCAGCTTCTGATAACGGCGCCCCATCATGGAGACCTGGTGACCACGCGCTACCAGTCCTATTGTCAGTGCGCGGCCGAGGCCGGAGCCCGCACCAGTCACTATGATGTGGCCCATATTGTTACCCCTTAACGGTGGAAGCCAAAGAGTGCGCTACCTCGTCGTAACGCATCCTTGCATGCTTAGAAGCGGAACGCGGCGCCGACAAACCAGCCTTCGATGCCCTGATCCATCTCGGCGATGTCGATGGCAGCGTCACGCCAGCCGGCGCGGATCTGCATCGGGATGGAGGAGAACTGATAAGCCGCCCCGATCCGGTAGTCATAGTGATCGCCATTCTCGATGCGAGCGTCGCCGAAGAAGGAGACACCGGTGCCCGGCAGCATCACTTCTGCGCCTGTGTAGGCCATCAGCTCACCCTCGTCATAGGATTCGTTCAGGGTGTGGAACTTGCCGTCATACTGACGACCGGTCAGACCCAGATCGATCTTGAACAGGTCGTTGTTCAGCAGGCGATAGTAAAGGGTCAGATCATAGGCTTCGAGATCGTTGCTGAAGGCGCCGCCGGAGGTGCTGAAATCGGTGATCTCGAACTTGGCGTTAGGCAGCAGGAAGATGTCGTGCTCCAGTTGCAGGTAGCCAGTCCAGTTGTACTGGTCATCGTAGCTGCCGTTGGCATCCACACCGTGGATGCTGCCACTGCCCTGGGAATTCCACATATCGGCACCGGCGGCAAAACGCCAGTCATCGGCGGCCATGGCGGCGTGGCTGAACAGGGCCAACAAACTGGCGGCAATCAAAGTCTTTTTCATCATATCGCTCCCTAATGGACTGGAAAGGCCACTATTTTACCCTCTATACGGGGAATACCTAGAGTAAAAAGCTGAACAAGCGTCCAGAAATGTCAGTGCTGCATGCCTTTCATCGGCTCAACCGGCTTCACCGGCAGGCTCAGGCTGATGGTCTGACCATCGTCCAGAGTCAGGGTCAACGGGAAGGGGGTGTCCTGAGACAGCGCACGCACCTCGAACAACATGATGTGGAAACTGCCGGGCTGGAGTGCGACCTCACCCTTGGCGGGAATGGCGATCCCCTCGACCTGGCGCATCTTCATCACCCCGTTCTCGTGCAGGTGGGTATGCAGCTCGGCCCGGCCCGCGTCGGGAGAGGCGACGGCGGTCAGGGTCACGGCTTTGTCGCCATCGTTCTTGAGCACCATGAAGGCGGCCGTGTTGGGGGAGCCGAGGGGCAGCAGGCGCACATAGCCATCGACGGCCTCGACCTTGGCCAGGGCGGGGGCCGCCAACAACAGGGTCAGGATGGCGTAAAACGCACGTTTAAACATGGTTGGAATCCTTTTATGATGTTGTTAAAAGAAGCGAAGCTTACCCCTGTGGCAAGCTTTTGACAGCCTCCGATAACAAGGATTCAGACATGGCCCTCACAATTCTGACCGAGCAGCAGGATGGCTTGCTCATCCTGACCCTCCATCGGCCGGACAAGCGCAACGCCCTCAACACCGAGATGTATCAGGCCCTCACTGCCGCGCTGCATCAGGCGACTCAGGACGACAGCGTCCATGTGGTGCTGCTGCAGGGGCAGGACCATTGTTTTACCGCCGGCAACGATCTGGCCGACTTCATGGGCAAAACCAGTCTGGAGGCGGACGACCCCATCTTGCAGTTCCTGCATACCCTCGCCGATTTTTCCAAGCCGGTCATCGCCGCGGTCGCCGGCCCCGCCGTGGGCATAGGCACCACAATGCTGCTGCACTGCGATCTGGTCTATCTGGGGGACAACGCCCGGCTGCAACTGCCGTTCGTCGAGCTGGGGCTGGTGCCGGAATTTGCCTCCAGTCTCTTGTTGCCCAGGGCCGTCGGCCATCTGAAGGCGGCGGAGTTGCTGTTGTTGGCGGAAGCGATCGATGCCAGTGAAGCGCTACGGCTCGGGCTCGCCAACCGGGTGTTGCCGAGCGACTGCTTGCTGGCCTTTGCCCGGGAGCAGGGGCTGAAGCTGGCTTCCAAGCCGCCGAAGGCACTGCAAAAGAGCAAGGCCCTGCTCAAGCAGGAGCTCAGGCAGGCGGTGCACTTCGTCATCGATCTGGAGGCCCGCGCCTTCTCCCAAGCCCTGCAGGGGGAAGAGGCCCAGGAGCGCATTGCCCGCAGGCTCAAACGCTGAGTCGAGCCGCTAGTTCAGGCGGAAACGGCCGATCAGCTCGCAGCCCTGCACCTTGTCCTGCAGCTGGATCAGCTTGGCGATCTCGGGGTTGGGGTGGCGCTTCAAGAAGGAGAGCAGGGCGGCGCGGCAGCAACCCAGCTCGCTGATGAGGGACTCGCATTCGCGGTTGGGGCACTGGGGCACCAGGGCGGTGACCAGCTCGGAGGCGAGCTTGAGGTAGCGCAGCTCGTAGGCGGGCTCCTCCATGGCACGCCAGAAGTCGGCGAGGCGATGACAGGTGGCGACCCTCATGCTGGCCAGCTCGTCCAGATCGTCCGACTCCAGCTCATACACCTCCCCCAGGGCCTGCTGATAGAGGCAGATGGCCGTGCCAAGCGCCCCCTTGCCCAGGGCATTCTCCGCCTCCAGCATGTAACGCTGCCAGTTTTGATTCGTCATCTCCCTCTCCCCTGCCGACATGAGTGGAGCCTGTATCATGGCTAATTGAGAATAAATATCAACCAGACGTTTTGTGCAGGATCCGACCCACCTCTTTTTCCCGGCTTGGCATCCCCCTCCCCATCCCTTACCATCTGCTCTCTTTCGTCGGGAACCTTCTCCTCATGCAACGACCCCGTTTACCCCAGGCGCTGGGCTGCTCCACCCTGTGCGTGCCCCGCCTGCTGGTCTGGATCTATTAGCTGGCCGACGCGCGCCCGCTATAACCTGATCCATTCAACGAGGAACACAACCATGAAACCCTGCCAACACTGGTCGCAGGTCGAATACCTGCATCTGACGGTGACCAATCCCAACATCTGCCTCAAGGGGCGCCACAGCTACTACTCCGGCGCCTGGGACGGCCCCTTCGAAGAGGAGGCGGTGCGCTACCTGCACGGCGACCGTTTTAGCCGCAACCCCGACACCGGCTGGGAGCCGCTCTGGCACATAGACAAGCTCCACATCGGCGACTATGTGCAGATCGCCGCCGGCGTGAAGATCATCATGGGTGGCAACCACACCCACAACACCGGCTTCATCAGTACCTATCCGTTTGCGGATCTGGATGCACTCAAGCGCTGCTACCGCCCCGCCGGCGATACCCGCATCGGCAACGATGTCTGGATCGGCATGGAGGCCATGATCATGCCGGGCGTCACCCTGGGGGATGGCGCCATCATCGCCGCCCGCAGCCTGGTCACGGCGGATGTGCCGCCCTACTGCGTGGTGGCCGGCTCCCCCGCCAGGGTGATCCGGCAACGCTTCACACAGGAGGAGATTGCCCGGCTGCTGGCGCTGGCCTGGTGGGATTGGCCGGATGCGCAGGTGAACGCCTTGCTGCCGCTAATCCAGCAGGGCGAAGTGACGCTGCTGGAACAAGCCGCCGCCCGCTGGCAAGCCGTCGACCTGGGTGAATGACAGCGGGGCGCCCTGGCGCCCCGCATTCGTCCCATCCAGGGTTGCCGTTTAGTTGCCCGTACGCAGGGGGTTGAGGCGGCACTGCTTGCCGGGATAACCCGGCAGCCCCTCGGCCTTGCTGCTGCAGGCCAACCGCTTGGCCTGGCCGAGGCGATCCCCTAGATTGGCGGCATTGACCGGCAGCCAGTCCATCTGCTGGCCGAGCCAGCTGGCCCAGGCGAACTCGACGAAATAGACCTGATCCTTCTTGCTGAAATAGCCCGCATCCTGCAGCTGGCCCGCCAGGGAGCGATAGGGGTAATCCGGCAGCTCGCCGATCTGCTTGGGCAGTTGCTCCGGGGTCAGGGGCTGGCCCCGCTCATCCTTCAACCAGGCCCAGTGGTTGTTCTGCATCTGGCTCCAGAAGTTGGTCTTGTCCTGCAGCCGGGCTATGACTTTGACCCTCGCCTGCTTCACCCCCTGCTGCCACAGCGCCTTGGTCAGGTGGTGCCTGTCCACCAGCCAGTAGCCGCCATCGGGGGCGATGACCACGGGGATCTCTTTTTTCTTCATCAGCTTGTCGAGCTGTTCCGGGCTCTTGTCCGCCAACTCGCGCGCCGTGGCATCGACCTGCAATTGGCCCACTCCGCCCTGGGTCGGATGCAACTGCGTTATGCCCAACTCGCACCAGCTTCCCACCGCAGTCGTTGGCACGCACGGATCCAGCGCCCAGGCGCCCGGGCTCAGGAGACAAGCCAAAACTATCCATGCTCTCATTCTTCACTCCTCTCTTCCCGCGACCCGCGCGGGAGCACATAAGGTTGTAGCCCGGCTATCACGGGACTCATGCTGGCGGTCTGACCAGCAAAGGAGATATCATGATTCCCCGTCTATCGGCGATGATTTCTCGCCGACTTTTCTCCCCGCTTCACACAATTTGAAGGATTAGCCATGAAAGGATGGAGTCCCTTGCTGGCCCTGCTGGGCGCCGCCTGTGTCCAGGCCGCCGATGTTCCGCCCGGTACCCAACTCGCCGCCGAACAGGTGGTCGTGCGTCATCTCAAAGACGAGCCCACCAGCCTGAGTCCGCTCAAACTGGTCGGTCTGCCCGAGTTGCAGGTGCTGCGGGATCTCTACGAGGGGCTGCTGACCCAGGGGCCGGATGGCAAGGTGATGCCCGGCGTGGCGATGCGTTGGGAGAACAAGGACAACCGGCAATTCACCTTCCACCTGCGGCCGGATGCCCGCTGGTCCAACGGCGACGAGGTCAAGGCCAGCGATTTCGTCTATGGCTGGCGCAAGCTGGTGGATCCCAAGGAAGCCGCCACCTTCGCCTGGTTTGCCCAGCTCACCCACTTCAATAACGTGGACGAGATAGTGGCGGGCAAGCTGGCCCCCGAGGCGCTCGGGGTGCAAGCCCTCGATGACCACACCCTGCAGGTGAACCTGTCCCAGCCGGTGCCCTACTTCCTGAGTCTCTTGACCCATCCCAGCCTGTCACCCTTGCATCGAGCCAGCATGGAGCAATATGGCAGCCAGTGGACCCAGCCGGGCAAACTGGTGGGCAATGGCGCCTTCGTGCTGAACAACCGAGTGGTGAACGAGCGACTGGAGCTGACCCCAAACCCCTATTACTGGGACAGGGCCCACACTGTGCTGACCAAGGTCACCTTCGTGCCCATCAACCAGGAGAGCGCCGCCACCAACCGCTACCTGGCGGGGGATCTGCAGATCACCGAGTCCTTCCCCAAGGAGCAGTACCAGAAGCTGATGCAGCAGATCCCGGGAGAGGTCTATACCCCGGAGCAGCTTGGCACCTACTACTACGCCTTCAACACCCAGCGGGCGCCACTGGATGACGTGCGGGTGCGCAAGGCGCTCTCCTACACCATCGATCGCGGCCTCATCGCCAACAAGGTGCTGGGCACCGGCGAGAAGCCGGCCTATCACTTCACCCCGGACGTGACCGCCGACTTCGAGCCCAAACCGAACCTGCTCTCCACCAGCAGCCAGCGCGAGCTGGATGACAAAGCCAGGGCATTGCTCAAAGAGGCCGGTTATGGCCCGGACAAGCCCCTCAAGCTGACCCTGCTCTACAACACCGCCGAGATCCACAAGAAGATGGCGCTGGCCATCGCCAACCTGTGGAAGCAGAAGCTCGGTGCTCGGGTCGAGCTCACCAATCAGGAGTGGAAGACCTATCTCGACAGCCGCCAGAGTGGCCAGTTCGAGGTGATCCGCTCCTCCTGGGTCGCCGATTACAACGATCCTTCCGCCTTCCTCGGCCTCTGGGGCAGCCACCACAGCGGCAACATGGCCCGCTTCGCCAACCCCCGCTACGACGCCTTGCTGACCCAGGCTGCCAGCAGCCAGGATCCCCGCGAGCGGGCCCGCCTGTTCGACGAGGCCGAGACCATATTGCAGGAGGAGGCGCCCATCGCCCCCATCTACCAGTACACCAACGCCCGGCTGATCAAGCCCTGGCTCAAGGGCTATCCCATCAACAACCCGGAGGACGTGGCCTACAGCCGCCAGCTCTACCTTATCAAGCACTGATCCCGCTCATCAGACGCCGACACCACGGGGCCAGCCTGGCTGGCCCCGTTCAGGCACTGTCCCGTCCTCGTTTTACGGCATAGAATGCTGCCTTTCTGTCGCTAGACTTAGTGAACACGCTACCCATATGCGCACCCTACTGCTGATCCTCCTGCTCTCTCCCCTGCCCGTCCGGGCCGCCACCGAAGCCGAATGCCAGCGGGCCTTCGTCGAATGGATGCTGGATCAGCAACAGCAGTTCAGCGATCGCAAGGCCAGCAAGATGGCGCGGCGCAACGCCGAGCGCACCATAGATCAGGCTCGCGATGAGTACGCCAAACAGGAGAGCTTCTGCCAGACCATGGCCTGGGTCGCAGGCGACCAGCGCCAGGATCCGCGCTTCAAGCCGAGAGAGGGAGAAATCCACGATTTCACTCCCCTGCATTGAGCCCGACTTGAATAAGCCTTTGCGTTGTCTCTTTTCAATCTTCCCAGTGGCGATTAATTGACCTAAGCCAAGGTGGGGCCATGGCCCGCATCTACAATGAAGCCGTAACAACCACACAAAATAAAAACAAATTTATCAGTTACTTGGCTCAAATCAGGATGCGCACATGACCACAACCCAGCGAGAAGGGGAGATCCGTTTCCCCGACCACATATCACTGATCTCGACCACGGATCCCGCCAGCCACATCACCTATGCCAACCAGCACTTCTGCGACGTGGCCGGTTACAGCGCCAGCGAGATGGACGGGGTCCCCCACAATCTGGTGCGCCACCCGGACATGCCCAAGGCCGCCTTTGCCGACATGTGGCGCCGGCTGCAGCAAGGCAAGAGCTGGATGGGGCTGGTGAAGAACCGCGCCAAGAGCGGCCAGTTCTACTGGGTCAACGCCTATGTCACCCCCATCCTCAACGAGCGGCAGCAGATCATCGAGTACCAGTCGGTGCGCACCCGCCCGAGCGAGCAGGACATCGCCTGGGCGGAACGGCTCTATGCCCGCATCCGGGCGGGCAAGGCCCTGCCCTGGCTCAGCCGCTTCGCCCTGGAGCCGGGTCAGCTCAGCCTGTTGCTGTCGGCCACAGCCCTGCTCGGGCTGGGCACCAGCCTGGTCACGGGGCAGCCCTGGTGGAGCCTGATCCCCCTGCTCTGCCTGCTGGGGCAGATGGCCCATGGCTGGCACCTGCAACAACGGCTGGCAAAGCTGCTGGCCGCGGCGGGGGAGGAGCTCGGCACCCCGCTCTGCCAGGTGCTCTACACCAGGCGGCGGGACAGCCTGGGGGCCATCGAACTGCTGCTGCGCATGAAGAAGGCCGAGCTCAGGGCCGTGGTGGGGCGCAGCGCCGACACCAACCAGCAGATCCTGCAGGCCGCCGAGGATGACAGGGGCCATATCCAGACCATAGACACCCACCTGCAGCAGCAGCGCGTGCAGAGCGAGCAGCTGGCCGCCGCCATCACCGAGATGAGTCACTCCATCCGCGACGTGGCCAACAGCGCCCATCAGGCCAATGCGCTGGTGAGCGAGGTGCAGCAGGTCTCCGCCAGCGGCCAGCAGGCGCTGGCCACCACCCGCTCATCGGTCAACCGGCTCCACCACGAGCTGGATGCCAGCCAGGGCGTGTTGGCCCGGCTGACCCAGGACAGCCAGAAGATCAGCGGGATCCTGGAGGTGATAGGCCAGATAGCGGATCAGACCAACCTGCTCTCCCTCAACGCGGCCATCGAGGCGGCGCGCGCCGGCGAGCAGGGACGCGGCTTTGCGGTGGTGGCCGACGAGATCCGGGCGCTGGCCCAGAAGACCCGCAGCTCCACCGGCGAGATCAGCGACATGATAGGGGCGCTGCAACAGAGCACCCAACAGCTGGCCGATGGCATGATCCAGGGGGCCCAGACCTCGGCTCTCTGCCAGCAACACATGGGGGCCACCGCCGAGGTGCTGGACCAGATCAACCAGATGCTGGCCCAGGTCACCCACACCAGCGACGAGATAGCCCAGGCCGTCAGCCAGCAGGCGGACGTCACCAGCACCCTGGATCAGGGGATCCACCAGATCCACCAGCTCGCCAACCACACCGCCGACAGCAGCCGACAGGCGCTGGATGGCATCACCCTCTTGGTGGAACGGCTGCAAAACCTCTCCCGCCTGATCAACCAGTTCCACGACTAAGCCCGCTCCCCGTGTAGCCAGGCGCGTCTCAAGACGCGCTTCTGTTTTCCCCGCCTTCCCCGTCAAATACTCCCCATATGGGGCCTTTCATTTATTTGTAACAAAAATGTAAATGAAATGACCTCTGTGCCCGCCATAACAGTCAGTTTCCACCGTGCCTCGACCAAAAGGACTTCAATGATGCACCACCCCCTCCGTTATGCCGCCCTGCTGCTCGCCGGCTCCCTGCCGTTGCAGGCGCTGGCCGATACCGATGTCTATCTCACCAACAACGGCCCCGAGCCCCTGCAGCTGGAGATCCGCCAAAGTGGCAGCGGCCAGTTGCAGCAAGGCAGCCAGTGGACTCAGCACAGGACGGAGCTGGGCCCCTGGGAGAGCGCCATGGTGCTCAGCTTCAACCGCTATGAAGGAGTGAAAGCGGGCAAGAACTATCTGTTCGAGACCCGGGTCACCACGGCCGGCGGCGACGTCTACCGCCTCAACCAGTTGATGGAGGGCACCTGGTGGAACACCACCTTGCAGCACGGCGGCGAGACACCCACCGGCGCCTCCGGCTGGCAGAGCGATCGCGTCCTGCACCGTACCGAGGGCCCCCAGGAGCTGGCCTTCGCCGCCAAGTTCACCGGCCGCTACGACGATCTGCACTATATGCTGACCCCGCCTCAGCCCCGGGAGCAGCCGGAGCCGGCGGAAGACAAACTGAAGGTCGCCAGCTACAACGTCTGGGCCCTGCCGGTGATCGCCTCCAGCATAGGAGAGCGGCTGACCCTGCTGCCCGCACACCTCAAGGGCTATGACGCCCTGCTGCTGCAGGAGGTGTTCGACGGCCGCCGCGCGGGCTTCCTGCAGGCCCTGGCGAAGGAGTATCCCTACCAGACCAAGGTGCTCGACAAGCCGGGCATCAACATCCACGACGGCGGCGTGGTGATCGTCAGCCGCTACCCCATAGTGCGGGAGGCCCAGCTGGTCTATCCCCAGTGCACCGGCACCGATTGTTTCGCCGACAAGGGGGTCATGTATGCGGAGGTGATCAAGGGCGGCAAGGCCTGGCACCTGTTCGCCACCCACACCGCCAGCTTCGACACGGACGAGGCGCGCAGGCTGCGCCAGATCCAGTTCGGCCAAATTCGCTCCCTGGCCGCCAGCCTCAAGATCCCGGCCACGGACACCGTCATCTATGGCGGCGACTTCAACGTCAACAAGCGCAAGTTTGCCGATGACTACGCCAACATGCTGGCCAATCTGAATGTCCATGCCCCCGCCTATGGCGGCTACACCGAGGCGACCTTCGACCCCAGGCTCAACCCCTATGCCGGCGGCCCCCTCTCCGGTGGCGCCAACGTCGAATACCTGGACTACCTGCTGGTGAGTCGGGAGTACGGCGCCGCCAGCCATAACCTCAACAGCGTCTGGATCCCCCGCACCAGCGATGGCAGCCTCTGGCCCGCCAGCAACCTCTCGGATCACTTCCCGGTCAAGGGGGAGATCAGCCGATGAGACGGCGCCACGGAGCCCTGGCGCTGGCCACAGTGTCGCTGCTGTTGCTCTACCTGATTGGGCAGGACGAACCGGCCGCCGCCAGCAATGCCAGCCAGGCCAGCGCCAGCCCGCAGCAGGCGGCCCTGGTCCCCTCCAAGCCGGCGCAAGCAGATCCGCCACCGTTGGTGGTTGCTGCCAGCCAGACAACCGTCGGGGACCAGCCCCGCAGTTGGCGACCACTGTCCGAGGAGGCCGAGGAGCGACTCGCCAGTGAGATCCAGGAGAGCGACCAGCCGCTGGATGAGCGGCTGGAGAACCTGAGAAATGTGGAGGGACAGTGGCCGAGCGAGGGGGAGAGCCTGGCCCTGCTGCAGGGGCGCTACGCCGAGGCGCTGGCGCAATTGGCCAGGGATGGCGAGCAGTTGACCCTGACCGAGCGGCTGGCCGCCCTGACCCGATTGCAGGACGAGTGGGCTACGCAGTACCCGGATCTGGCGGCAGACCTGTTCAACCCGGACGCCAGATTGCTGCAGGCGCGCCAGCTGTGGGGGGATGAGGAGCTGGAAACCCTGACTCGCCACTTCCTGCCCAGCGAACGGGCCGATGCCAGCCTGGCGTTTGCCGGCCAGCGTCAGCAGCAGCTGGATCAACGAGCCCGCTATCAGCAGCAACTGGCCGAGCTGGAGCAGCAGTTGGCGGCGAGCCAGGGCGCCATGGACGGCGATCGCTGGCAGCAACACAGGGAGGAGGTACTCGGCCAGTGGCGGCGTGACTTCTTCGCTCAGGAGCAGGCCCAGCACTAGATCAACCATCAAGCGGCGCTATGCGGTGCCAGCAAGGCGTCATAAAGAAGGGCCCGCATTTGGGCCCTTTTCTTGTCACGCCAAGCCATCAGGCCAGGGGATAGCTGGCATCCAGCGCGTTCTCACAACGCCAGTTGGCCCAGAGTTTGCCATCGCTACCCATCTGCAGGGTCGCGAAGTTGCGGGTGCGCAGATAGACGGGGGCGCCAAACGGCTTGATGAGTTCGGTGCGGATCAGCCGGCTCTCGTCGAGGTATTCGGGGTTGTCGTTGGTCATGGCGAGGATCCCCGTCCACTGGAACTGGGTCGGACAGGGATGCACTATGCCGGAGGAGACCAGCTGGTGCACGTTCAGCACTCCCTTCACCCGCCTGTCCTGGATGACACCGAGGCAACCCACGTGCACATCCCCGGACAGGATCAGGGTCTTCGACTCGACCTTGCCCGCCTTGTCGCTCTTGCGCCGTGCGCGGGCGTTGTCCAGCAGCCGCATGATGAGGCGGGCCCGCTCCCCCTCGTGGGCCTTGGCGCGCCAGTGATCCTTGAGATCGTCGGTCAGCTCCTCCTCCCAGGGGGTGGCATCCAGCGCAGCCTCGGTGAAGGAGAAGTCCCGATAGACCACGGGCACCCCTGTCATCACCAGCAAATGCCCCGAGTCGCAGGCGGCCAGCGCCTCATTGACCTGATCCCACTGGCCCCGGCTCATCACCTGGGTCAGGGTGCGGGTCGCCCTGTTGTCCAGGGCCAGGATCTGGTAGCCCCGAAAGCTCAGCCGCCAGGAGTGGTGCGTCAGGCCGGCATCGAGTAGCCCGGCATTGGCACCGGAGCGCAGCTGGAACAACCGGAAGTATTTGGCCGCGGCGGCGTAGATGGCCTGATAGACCTCGCAGCCCTGCAGGTCGGCGGGGTAACTGCCCCAACCATCGAAGATGTCGTGATCATCCCACATCATGGCGCTGGGGATGGAGGCCAGCATGCGCGCCACCTCGGGGCGGCTCCACTGCTTGCAGTAGAGCTCGCAATAGAAGCGGTCGAGCTGCTCCGCCATGGTGCGGGTCGCCTTGCGCTTGACCTTCTCCGACCTGTCCAGCTCATTCCAGGCCTTGAGGGTCGGCACCGTGGTCCAGAGGGAATCGGCATAGACCTGATCACCCCCCATCAGCAGCAGAGCGAAGGGATTGCTCCCGTGCTCGGCGGCCAGCCGGTCCCACATGGCGTAGGGCCTGGGGGTGGAGGTGAGCAGCTTGAAGTCGGAGAAACCGTTGCAGGAGGCATAGCCGATGTGCACCTTGTCCTGCTTCCCCGGCAGATGAAACTGCCACTGGCTGAGCCCGGCCAGATCCTGGGCCGGCTCGCCATCCAGCAGGATCTCGTAGCCGACCGTGCTGCCCTCGGCCTTCAGGGGCGCCTTCCAGACCGCTCGCCAGAAACCCCCCTTGGGGGTGTCCGCCTGCTTGCTCGCCGCCAGCGACTTGCCATTGACCCTGACGCTGGCGTCCTTGCAGCTTGCCTCCGCCAGAAAACAGAAACTGTATTGCGTCTCCGACTCGAGCCCCAACAGGGGGCCCATTACCAAAGTTGCCATCCGCTATCCCTCCATGATTGACCCCATGGAGCATAGTGAAACCGGCGTCTTTTGATACTGCCCAGCCGGGCAGCCGGGCCGGAAAACCGTCTGAAGGGCTAGGGAAGCGTCAGACCTTGCCCTTGAACTGCTTGACGCTGCGCTTGTTGGCGGTGCGACGGTTCGCCTGCTTGTCCCGAGGCGCCCGTTTGCCCTCGCCGCTGGCGGGCTGGTCGGTCACCGGGAAGCCGGGCAAGTCACCGAGGGGCAGTTCGCGCCCGGTCAGGGTGCGGATGGCCGCGAGCGTCTCGGCCTCGCCGTGGCAGACCAGCGACATGGCCAGCCCCTTGCGCCCGGCCCGGGCGGTACGGCCGATGCGATGCACATAGACGGGGGCGCTGGCGGGCAGATCCAGGTTGATCACCACCGGCAACGCCTCCACGTGGATACCGCGGGCCATCAGATCCGTGGCCACCAGCACTCGCACCTTGCCGGCCTTGAAATCCGCCAACGCCTGCTCCCGCGCGACCTGATCCTTGTCTCCGTGCAGGGCCGCCACCTTGATGCCCGCCTTGGCGAGCTTGCGGGCCACCCCATCGGCATCGTCCCTGGCGCTGATAAACACCAGCACCTGAGACCAATCCTGCTCCTTGAGCAAGCTGATGAGAGCCGGCACCTTGCTGCTCTTGTTGACCAGATAGAGCCGCTCCTCTATCTCGCTCACCAGGCTGTTCACCGGATCCACCTCGATGCGCTGCGGGTTCGTCAGCAGGCCGGTGGCCAGGCTCTCCAGCTCGGTTGGCAGGGTAGCGGAGAACAGCAGATTCTGGCGCTCGGCGGGCATGGCATTCATCAACCACTGGATATCGGGCCAGAAGCCCATCTCCAGCAGGCGATCCGCCTCGTCCAGCACCAGGCACTGCAGGTTGCTCAATCCCAGCACACGCTGCGCCAGCAGATCCCGCAGCCGCCCCGGGGTCGCCACCAGCAGTTGCGGCCCCAGCGCCAGCTCGGCCTGTTGCAGCTCCTGCGCCACGCCCCCGCACAGGGTCAGCACGCGCAGCCCCAACCCCTCGGCAATCCCCTGCAGCGCGTCCGTCACCTGCAGCGCCAGCTCACGGGTCGGCACCAGCACCAGCCCCTGCACCCGATCGGAGGCCGGATCCAGCCGCTGCAACAGCGGCAAGCCGAACGCCAGGGTCTTGCCGCTGCCGGTCTGGGCCAGCGCCAGCAGATCCTGCCCCGCCAATGCCGCTGGTATTGCCAGCTGCTGAATGCGGGTCGGGTGTTGCAGGGTGGCGGGCAAGGCGGCCAATAAAGCCGGGGCCAGGGTCAGTTCACTGAAGGTCATGGGAGTGTCGGATCAAGGAGTGGGAGGCGAAGTCTAGCCAGACCCATCCCATAAGTAAAAGGGTGCGACCGGATGCGCCGAAACCCGCAATAAAAAACGGCCCGCTCAGGGAGCGGGCCGTGTTGCATCAATCTGCGTCAGCTATCAGGCCAGGGCAGCCAGGGCTGCGGCGTAATTCGGCTCGTCGGCGACTTCGGCGACCAGCTCGCTGTGCAGCACCTTGTTGTCAGCGTCCAGCACGACGATGGCGCGGGCGGCCAGGCCAACCAGCGGGCCGGAGGAGAAGGCCACACCGTAGTCTTGCAGGAAGGAGACGCCACGCAGGGTGGACAGGCTCACGACCTTGTCCAGGCCTTCGGCGCCGCAGAAGCGGGACTGGGCGAACGGCAGATCGGCGGAGATGCACAGCACAACGGCGTTGTTCAGGGCGCTGGCCTGCTCGTTGAACTTGCGTACTGAGGTGGCGCAGGTCGGGGTATCGACGCTCGGGAAGATGTTCAGGATCTTGCGCTGACCGGCGTAGGCCGCCAGGGTCACGTCAGACAGATCCTTGGCAACCAGGGAGAAAGGCTTGGCCTGCTCACCGGCAACGGGGAAATGGCCGGAAACGGAAACAGGGTTGCCTTGCAGGGTAACGGTATTGCTCATTGTTGTGTCCTTGATTATCGAGGGAGGATCAGGGCTCCCAGTATAGGCGCTGCCGACGGGGACAAACACCCGCCAACAAGAGGGATTTATCCCTTGGCCCGCGTCAACGGATCCTGCCAGTGCCGACAGGGTGAATTAGTGTCTTGACCTTGGACTAAACACCAAGGTTTACACTCGGCTCAATCATCCAGGGTTTCGCACCGGCGGGATCCATCCAAGAGGGACACATGATGAGCAAAACCTGCTGCAACCATTCACAGGCCTCCCCCATCAAGGCGGTCAGCAAGGCAGCCACGCCTCAAACCGAGCACAGCCACGACAGCCACTGCTGCGACAACGCGGCCCCGGTCGGCTGCAGCGCCGCAGCGGCCTCCCCTGCCCATCAGGAGCAGGGGCCGGGAGATGACGAGCCCCCCAGAGGGGGCTGTCAGAGCCAGGGTTGCTGCGACTCGCAGCTTGCTCATGACCATACCAACCATGCTGACCATGCTGACCATGGTCATCATGACCATGACGAGGCTTCCGACGAGCGCGCCCCTTTGCACGAGCCAGAGCAGAACAGCCGCCGCCACAGCTGGCAGGTGCTGGGCATGGACTGCCCCAGCTGCGCCCGCAAGATAGAGACCGCCGTCAGCCGGGTGGCTGGCGTGCAGCAGGCCCGCGTGTTGTTTGCCACCGAGAAGCTGGTGGTGGATCTGGCCCCCGGCCTCTCCCCCGATCCCATCACGGCCGCCGTGTTGGCCGCGGGTTTCCAGCTCAAGGGGAATTCTCAGACCAACACCGATACCAAACGCCACAGCCCCTTGCTGACGCTGCTCGGCAAATACTGGCAGCCCCTGTCGCTGGCCGGTCTGATGCTGGCGGCGGCCCTGTTGCCCGACACCCTCGGCAAGCCGCTGTTTATCCTGGCGACTCTCTGGGGGCTCTGGCCCGTCGCCCGCAAGGCCTGGGCCCTGACCAAAAGCGGCTCCCCCTTCGCCATCGAGACCCTGATGACGGTGGCGGCGCTCGGCGCCCTCTTCCTCGGCGAGACCGCCGAGGCGGCCATGGTGTTGCTGCTGTTCATGTTGGGAGAACATCTGGAGGCCTATGCCGCCGGCCGCGCCCGCGCCGGGGTCAGCGCCCTGATGGCACTGGTGCCCGACAAGGCGCTGCGCATCCGCCCCACGCCAACTGGTGATGTGCGCGAAGAGGTGGCAGCCGACGCACTGCGTCCAGGCGACATCATAGAGATAGCCCCGGGTGCCCGCCTGCCCGCCGATGCCCGCCTGCTCGATGCTCTCGGGGCCTTTGATGAAAGCGCCCTGACCGGTGAGTCGATCCCGGTGGAACGCCGCCAGGGCGACAAGGTGGCCGCCGGCAGTCTGGCGGCGGATAGAGTGCTGCGTCTCGAGGTGGTCTCGGAGCCCGGCAATAACGCCATCGACCGCATCCTGCATCTCATCGAGGAGGCCGAGACCCAGCGCGCGCCCATAGAGCGCTTCATCGACCGCTTCAGCCGCTGGTACACCCCGGCCATGATGCTGGTCGCCCTGCTGGTGATGCTGGTGCCACCGCTGGCCTTCGGCCAGAGCTGGGACGAGTGGATCTATCGCGCCCTGGCCCTGCTGCTCATCGGCTGTCCCTGCGCTCTGGTCATCTCGACTCCGGCGGCGGTGACCTCGGCCCTGGCGGCCGCGACCCGACAAGGGGCCCTGATCAAGGGGGGGGCCGCGCTGGAGCGGCTGGCCCATGTCGACACCGTTGCCTTCGACAAGACCGGTACCCTGACCCTGGGCAAGCCACAGCTAACCGATTTCATCTCCCTGAACGGCCAACCCGAGAGCGAGTTGCTGGCACTGGCCGCCGCCATCGAACAGGGCTCCCATCATCCTCTGGCCCGCGCCGTGGTCGCCGCAGCCAAGGAGCAGGGATTGCGTCTGGCCGAGGCCAGGGATCTGCGCGCCCTGCCCGGCATGGGGGTGGAGGGACGCATCGACGGCGCCCTCTGGCAGCTGCTGGCACCGAGTCGGATCCCGTCCCTGGAGCCGGCGCTTCATGCCCAAATTGCCACCCTGGAGGCACAAGGCAAGACGGTGGTGGTGCTCACACAGGCAGATGCCGCACCCGCCGCCCTGCTGGCACTGCGCGACCAGATCCGGCCAGAGGCCGCGGCGGCGCTGCAAGAGCTTCGCGAGCTCGGGCTGCAGAGCATCATGCTCACCGGGGATAACCCCCGCGCCGCCGAAGCCATCGCCGGCGAGCTAGGCATGATGTGGCGCGCCGGGCTGCTGCCGGAGGGCAAGGTGGAGGAGATAGCCAGGCTTGCCCAGACACAGAAAGTGGCCATGATAGGGGACGGCATCAACGACGCCCCCGCCATGAAGCGAGCCAGCATCGGCATCGCCATGGGAGGCGGCACCGACGTGGCGCTGGAGACCGCAGACGCGGCTTTGACCCACAACCAGCTCGGCGGCCTTGCCGCCATGATCCGGCTGTCGCGCGCCGCGCTCGCCAACATCCACCAGAACATAGCGCTGGCACTGGGGCTCAAGGCCATCTTCCTGGTCACCAGCCTGCTCGGCATCACCGGCCTGTGGATTGCGGTGCTGGCCGATACCGGCGCCACCGCCCTGGTCACCGCCAACGCCCTGCGCCTGCTGCGCAAGCGCTGAGACACCTGGCCCGGACTGGCCCAAACAAAAAGCCGCAACCCCGGGTTGCGGCTTTTCTTTATGCAGGCAGTGAGACCGCCTAAAAAATCAAAGCGCGGCTGATGATGACAGTCCGCGCTTTGTTCTTACTCTCTCGGTTTATCCCACCCTTGGCGAGGTGGAATTCAACCCGGGTCTGCCGAGCCAGCCCCGGACTCGATGGGTTGGCTTACTTGGCGCTGCACTCCTGCACTATGACAGAGCCCACTTCGCCGGACGTCTTGCTCGGGTCGACCTTGACCAGGAAGCTCCACAGACCGTTTGCCAGCGTGATGCTGTTGTTGCCCATGCCGCCATCGCCATGCTGAAGCGGATAGGCCAGCTCGGTCTCCAGCGGGATCAGCTTGCCGCCCGCATCCTTGACGAAGAACTGCTTGCTCCAGCTGCCGTCATCATTGGCAAACTTGAAGTCAAAGCTGCCTGCGTAGTTGAACGCGGCCTGATAGACGGCAAGGTTGCCTTCCATCCCCTTGTAGTTCAACTGATAGGCCGGCTGTGCATTCCAGTCACTCAGGCTGCCGCGCACGAAGATCGGGTAGCCAAGCGGATTACCGGCAACGGTATCCAGCACCTTGCAGCTCTGCACCGGTTCGGTGTAGCTGACGCTCAGGGTCGGCTTGTCCTTGTTCATGGCGGTGAAGACGAACTTGTAGGTACCGGCCTTGGCCAGATCCAGCCCTATGTTGCCAGTCGAACCACCGGCACAGAGGGTCAACGGCGTCCCCACGACCAGCTTGTCACCGGCGTTGCAGCTGCCGTAGTTGAGCGGCCCCCAGTCGGCGTCGGCGATCTTCACTTCCGTCATGCCCAGCTTGTCGGCCGTCACCTCGGTGCTGAACTCGTACATGAAGTTGGTGGTGAAGTGCAGCTGATTGGCCACGCCCCATTCACCGAGGAAGCCTTTCAGATAGACACCGGTGTCACCGAAGGGTGGCAGCGTGCTCAAGTCCGTCTTCTTGCCGACCGGCAGACCCGCGCCCTGGGCACCGGCTTGCGGTTTGACGAAGACGGCGGCAGACCAGGCTCCCAGCGTCAGCTCACCGTTGCCCACGGCGGCACCGCTGGCGATGCTGTCGCTCGAGTGGTGAACGCCGCTCAACACCATGCCGGAAAGATCGATGGGCTGATCGTTGCCGTCACGGAAGTCGCCTGTGCTCTGGGGCGCATTGGTGGCGTTGATCATCACCACCAGGCCGTCGATGGTCGGATCCAGATCCGCACCGGCGCTCGCACCGTCATCCACGCTCATCACGATGAGACCTGGCACCTGGTCCGGCCCCGTGTTGCGGAAGTCGACCCGCTTGATCACCTCGGCACCGCTGCCAAGACGCAGCAAGCGGGAGGATTGACGCAGCTCGGCCAGCTCCTGGTAGAAGCCCACCATGCGCTCCATCTCGGCGGCACCCGGCTTGGTGTGCTTGCCCAGTACCTGCTCGATCAACGGATAGTTGTCACCATCCTTGTCCTTACGCGGCAGGCCCTTGTCGAAGTTGTTGTCGTTCAGGCCGTAGTCGACTCTGTTGTACCAGTCACCCGAGTCGTAGCTGTCCCGCTCCATGGATTTGGAGCGCAGCAGCTCGACGCCGGCGTGGGTGAAGGGAATGCCCTGCCCCAGCATGGCGGTCGCGAGCGATACCCCTTGCATCCGCACTAGATCGGCACCGGCAGGCGCCTTGTAGGCCAGGTTATCGAACAGGGTCTGGTTGTCGTGCTTGTCGACATAGTTCTGCACTTCGGTCGGATCCTGGGCATAGCCCGCGGGTTGACCGTTGTAGTCGATGTCGGAGCCCTTCTTCGGAATGCCGTCCTTGTCGGTCAGCACGAACTCCTTGAGGTTGCCCGCCATGCCGAGGCGCACCAGGTCGGACTGATGCAGGGCGGTGGCGAGATCGACCCCGTTCACCTCGTTGGGATCCACATAGGCGCCGTTGCCGAAGCCCTGGGTCTTGCGGATGGCGTCGCCGCCGTCAAACGGGCTGCCACCACGGACCGCATCCCGCAGCCGGTCGGAGAAGGAGCCGATGCCGGTGCCGCCAAGGTGTTTCTGGATAGCCTGCACGAAGCGCTTGTCATCCTGCACCTCGCCGAAGTTCCAGCCTTCCCCGTAGAAGTACATCTCGGGGTTGACCTTCTTCACCTCGGCCAGGGCCTGCACCATCTGATCTTTCGGATGGTGGCCCATCAGGTCGAAGCGGAAGGCGTCGACCTTGTAGTCCCGTGCCCAGGTCACCAGGGAGTCATCCATCAGCTTGGCGAACATGGCGTGTTCCGGCGCCGTGTTGGAACAGCAGGTGGAGTTCTCGACCGAGCCGGTCTCCGGGTTCAGGCGCTGGTAATACCAGGGCACTATCTTGTCGAGCACCGATTTCGGGCCCAGGCCAGCCTCGTTGGTGTGGTTGTAGACCACGTCCATCACCACGTTCATGCCGATGTCCTGCTTGATGGCCTGCACCATCTCGCGGAACTCCTTGATCCGGGTCGTCCCCTCCGCATTGGTGGCGTAGGAGCCTTCCGGGGTGGTGTAGTGGAAGGGATCATAACCCCAGTTGAAGGAGTCCACCCCGCGCAGATAGCCGTACAGCTCCTGCACTACCGGGTTCTCCTTGCTGTCACTTCCTTGCAGATCCGTCAGCACGGCCTCGATGGTCTCACCACCGCCACAGTGGCTGGCGAACTTGGAGGTCTTGACCTCGGGATTGACCTCGCACAGCTTGCTGAAGTCGTCGCCGATGTTGGCGACCTTGGCCGGGTCTTCGTTGATGGTGGCGATGTCGAACACCGGCAGCAGGTGCAGGTGGCTGACGCCGCTCTTGGCCAACGCCTTGAGGTGAGTCACCGGCACGCTGTCGCTGTCGGTCAGCCCCAGGAACTTGCCGCGATGCTCGACTGGGGTGGATTCGTCGTTGCCGGTCAGATCCCGGACATGGGCCTCATAGATGACGATGTCGGCCGGATTGGCCTGGCTGTGGGGAGCCTTCAGGCTGTCCCAACCCGCCGGTTTCAGGGCCGGATCGTCAAGATCCACCACCTGGCTGAACTCGGAGTTCATGGCCAGGCTCAGGGAGTAGGGGTCGGTGACCTGATAGGATTCCAGCTTGCGACTCAGGGGGTGATAGACCTGAATGTCATAGCGGTAATATTTGCCCACCAGATCGGTACCGCCCTGCAGACTCCAGCTGCCGCTGGCCTCGTCCAGGGTCATGGCGCGCTCACCCAGGGATTTGTGCTGCTCATCGAATAGCGCCAGCTTGACCGACTTGGCGGTCGGCGCCCAGAGCCGGAAGGTGACGTTGCCACCCTCGATGATGGCGCCATAGCTGAGCTTGGTGGCCGCCTCGGCGTAGACAGCGTCGAGGGCACCGGCGCTCTGCACCAGGGTCGCCCCCTGCAGGATACCGCTCTGATCGGTGCCGATGGCCACCAGTTCACCCTTGAGCAGGGGCTTGAGATCTTTGCCAGACGGCAGGGCGAAGGCGGCGGCATCCTTGAGATGCGGATACTTGGCCTGCTGCTCGGCAGTCAGGCTGGTGGGGGTCAGCTTGAGATAGGGGAAGTCGAACACCCCCTCGCTGTTGGCGGTGATGGTGCCGGAGTCCGTGTAGTAGAGGCGCACATGGGGTTTGTCCTTGCCCCCTTGCCAGATCAGGGTGTTGCCATCGATCAGGTGGGCACTGGCCCCTGCCACGCCAAAAGCGGCGGTGAAGGCCTCGGCACGGCTGCCGAAGATCTCGTTCTTGCCCGCGACTATGGCCACTGTGCGATCCGGGTGATCGCTGAAGACGACCTTCATGTCGGAGCCGGTCAGGTTCGCCATATCGCCGTTACGGGCGATAAAGTTGATGCAGCCCTCCATCTTGGAGAGCGGCACCACCCAGCTCGGACCGAAGCTGTCCGCCGCAGACGGCGTCTTGCTCTTGTCATCCCAGTTCGCGTTCAGGCCACTGTCGGCGGTCGAGTTACAGGCATCGTTGTTCCACAGGTGCATGCTGTGGCCGGCGAAGGGGCCGTCGACAGCCCGTGCCGCGCTGGTCTGGGTGTCGACCAGGGCGATCACGGCTTCATTGGGGCCGGCTACCAGCTGTTCGGCCGGGGGTTGCACATTGGGAAGGCGAGCGACGGGCTCATCCTGAGGGGTTGGGGTGGTAGCAGAGGAGCTGTTGTCATTACAGCCAGACAAAAGCGCAAGCAGTGAGGCTGTAACCAGCGCCACTTTGGTCTTTTTCATATCCATTTTTTTATAATTCCCGCTGTAGTTAGTCTCGATAGACGAGTACCCGGCCTTGGCCGAGCGATGTCATATTAATCAGCGGAGATTGTTGTAAATGTGAGCAGGTCGGCAAAAAAAACCAATCTGTTTCAACAAGATAACGTTTTCATAACGAAAGTTGGAGCAAGCTCACAGACTGGGGTCAATATTGTCCCCATACCGGAATCTGTCCCGGTGATGCAGTAAAAATCTATTTCCGATCAAATGGATATCAGGAGATGTCGATGACGCGTATCGATGAACAGGCAAAACGGCTGGACGAGGAGTACCTGGCCATCAGCCAGCTGTTCGATCAATTCTGCCAGCGAGCCGGGGCCCTCGCCGAGCAGTATCACTTCTTCAAATGGCCGGACTACGAGGATACACCGCCACTCTCCCGCGCCTTCACTCTGCTGGGAGAGCCGCGCGAGCTGAGGCTGCGCTGCCAGCCCGGGGAGCGGGGCGCCCTGCACGGCATCATCCAGATAGTGGATGAGGAGGAGCTGCCCCACGCCAGCCTGAGGTTTGGTGCCGATGGTCAGTTGCAACTGGAGTCGGGCCGTCTGTTGGATGATCCCCCCAGGTTGCTGCTCAGGCTGCTGCTGGGCACCGTCTGGCAGCACAAACCCGAGGCGTGAACCCCTCGTCGTTGCCTGAGAGACAGCGCCCTTCGGCTAATACCGCAGTCGGGCGCCGGCCAGCAGGGCGGCCCCCTTGTGGAGCCGCCGCGCCGGCTTGATTCAGGCCTTGGCGATCTCGATGGTCAGGTGCACCAGCTCCTCGTGGATGGCGAGTCGCTCGCGGATCTCGCTGGCAGGCACAGGCTCGGTCATCTGCAGCGACAGCACGCCGGCATATTGCCCCTGCCCGACCCGCCAGACGTGCAAGTCGCGGATCCCGGCGCCGGGCAGCTCGGCGATCACCTCCCGGATCTCCTCCACCACGGGGGCATCCATCTCCGCATCCAGCAGCACCAGCCCGGTGTCGCGCAGCAGACCCTTGGCCCAGACCGCCACCAGCACGGCCCCCACTATGCCCATCAGGGGATCCAGCCAGTCGGCCCCCCACAACATGCCTCCCACCAGCGCGATGATGGCCAGCACCGAGGTCGCCGCATCCGCCAGCACGTGGATATAGGCCGCGCGCAGGTTCAGATCCTGATGGCCGTGCTGCTCCCCATGTGAATGGTGGGCATGGTCATGCCCGTGACCATGGTCGTGACCGTGATGATGGCCCTGATCGTCCTTGAGCAGCCAGGCACAGGCGAGGTTCACCAAGAGGCCAAGCAGGGCGATGCCGATGGCTTGCTGATAGTGAATGGGGCTGGGATCCAGCAACCTGGCTACCGATTCGAACAGCATCAGCCCCGCCACCCCCACCAGCAGCAGGGCGCTGGTGAAGCCGCCAAGCACCTCTATCTTCCAGGTGCCGAAGCTGAACCTGTGGTCACGGGCATAGTGGCGGGCGGCGCGGTAGGCCAGCACCGAGAGGCCGAGGGCCAGGGCGTGGGAGCTCATGTGCCAACCGTCAGCCAGCAGCGCCATGGAGTTGAAAACCCAGCCACCGCCGATCTCCGCCACCATCATGACGAGGGTGAGCAGCACGGCCCAACGGGTCTTCTGTTCGGCCAGCGGATTGCCCTGGTGTACCACGGGCTGCTGGCAATGTGAGGCGACGGACGACATGAATTTCTCCTGAGAGCTGGGATGAAATATACTATACCCCAGTATAGTTTTATCGCGCGAGAGGATCCTGCATGTCACACACGGTACACAACAAGAAGAAGCTGCTGGCCCGCGTCCGCCGCATCAAGGGGCAGACGGGGGCGCTGGAGAGCGCGCTGGAGCAGGGGAGCGACTGCGCCGCCATCTTGCAGCAGATCGCGGCCATTCGCGGCGCCGTCAACGGCCTGATGCTGGAGGTGCTGGAGGGCCACATGCGTGAGCATCTGGGCGCCGCCGAGGCGACCCCGACCGAGCGGCTCGAGGATCTGGATCAGGTGGTGCGGGTGCTGCGCTCCTACCTGAAATAAATACGCCCGACGAGTCGGGCGTAGGGGTCAGTCGAAGTCCGCGTAGGGGGTGAGCGGCTGGGGTGGCATGTCGAGATCCCCCTGCCAGGGCTTGAAGGTATAGCGCAGGAATAGGGTGGCATGGCTGGGCGCATAGTCATCGGCCTGCTGGATATCCACCCGTCCGCCGATGCGCCAGTGCTCGGTCAGCCGATGTTCCACTATGGCATTCAGGGTATAACCGAAGCCACTGCTACTGCTGCCCTTCACCGGAGCATTTCTGTCTGGCAATCCGGCCGGTAGCAGGCCTTCCAGCGGATAGCGGCGGCTGTCGTCGGTGCGGGAGTGGGACCAGGAGCCAGAGCCCCCCAACTCCCAGGACCAATCCGCACTGCGTTGCCGGTAGTTGACCGGCACCGAGAGCGAGAAGTAGCCCTGCGGGCTGTAATAGCCCCCCTGCCCTAGCGTATAGCCACTCAGATCCTTCTGGTAATGCCACAGCATGCTGCTGAGCCCCAGGCTGACACGCCGGTTCGTCTCGTTGACCAGCTTGTAATAAGTGCCCCCCATGAGGCGGGTACGCCAGTTGTCCGGTACGTTCTCGCCCGTCAGCAGGTGTTGCTGGGCGCTGCCCCAGAAGCCGATGGCACCGCCGAGATCGTGGCTGAGATCGAGGCGAACCCCGTTCGCTCTCACCCCGCCCCAGCGGATCCCGGTGCCGGGATCGACGGTGCCCGAGTAGGAGAGCAATGAGCTGCTGACCGGGCGCCGGGAGAGGGTGACACCCCAGCCGAGATCCCCCAGGTCCCCTTCCACAGTCGCGCCGCCGACCCAGTCCACCACCTCGAAGCCGAGCGGCGTGGTGCCGAGATCGAAGGCCCAGGCGCCCCCATGCCAGCCCGCCGCCAGGGTGGTACCCCTGTTCTGCTGATGCTCCTGCCCCGAGCAATCCCGGGCGGCGCAGGTGCCGAACTCTTCTCTATAGGGAGAGGAGGGCAACTTGCCGGCGTCCATGTCCACCAGCTCCAACCGGCCGAAGAAGGTACCGCCGGCCAGGGGAGTGTCGAGTTGCAGCATCTGGGTCAGGGCGCGCAGATCCGATAGCCCCCCCGTGCCGCTGGAGCCCCAGTAGTCGCTGTCGAGGGAGACTGTGGTCTGGCTCTGCCGGTAGTGTCGGTCGAGATCCCCGCGCAGGCCCGAGGCCAGCCACTCCTCCCCCTCTCGGCTGCGAGCCAGCCGGGTCAGCTCACCCCCCTCCAGATCCTCGCGGGGAGCGATTCCCGCGGCCACCAGCCCCTTGCGATCCCGCGACAGGGCGCCTTCAGAATCACCGGTATCGAAACGCTGGCGGGCGGCGTCGCGCCAGAACAGCGCCGTCGACTGGGAAGCGGGTTGCCCCGTGACCAGAGGCTCATAGGCGGTGAAGATGGCCTCCGCCATGCCGCTCTCCCCCAGCGCCTGATAGAGGTTGGCGACCCGGCGGTAGTAATTGAATTCATCGGCCGGCAGCGGGCTGACCGGCCAGGTGGGCAGCCAGTGGCGGGCCTGCGGCTCATCGCCCCTCGCCTGCGCCAGCTCCGCCATGCCGAGCCGTGCCTCGGCCTGTTGCGGCTGGTGGGCCAGCACATCCCGGTAATGGCGCTCGGCCTTTGCCCAGTCGTTACGCGCGACTGCCCACTCGGCCAGGGTCAGGGCTATCTCATCATCCGGCAACAGGGGCTGCAACAACCCCTCGGCCGCCACCTCGTCGCCCCCCTCGTGCAGCGACCTGGCCTTGGCCAGCACCTCGCCGCGGGCGAGACGCCGATCCAGCTCGCCCATGTCCGCAGACCAGCTTCCGGTCGGTACCGCGGCCAGCAGTTCACGCGCCTCGCGGGCTTTATCCTGCCCCGACAGATAGAGCGCGGCGGCGTAGCGCAGGGTCATGTCCTGTGGCCGCGCCGCCAGCTTGCCTCGCAGCAGCCGCTCGCCGCCTTCGGCATCACCGAGGCGGGCCTGGGTAACCGCCACCCGGTAGGCCAGCCAGACGTCGTCCGGCATCAGGGCAAGCGCCTGCTGACGCGGCTCGAGGGCCTGCGGCAGCTTGCCAGCCTGCTCCAGCACATCGGCCTGGGATTGCAGCAGCTCGGCCTTGAGCCGCTTGCCTTCCGCCTGCATGGCCGGATCCCGATACTGCTCCAGCAGGGCCAACGCCCGGGCGGGATCCTGATCCTTGTAGAGTTCAAACAGCCGGGTCAGGGCGCGATCGCGGGCCCCCGGCAGGGTGAGGGCCTTGCGATAGGCTCGCTCGGCCTCGGCGCTGTCGTGGCGCGCCAGTTCGGCGTCCCCCAGGCCGAGCCAGGCCTCGGGCTCCTTGCCATCCTGCTTGATGGCCTGGCGGTAGAGGCCAACCGTCTTCTCCCACTGCTGCTGTTTTGCCGCCTGCTCTGCCTGGCTGATGAGCAGCCAGTAGCGGTTGGTGGCCAGCAGGCTGGTCCACTTATCCTTGTCAGTCACCTTGGGGTGGCGCAGTACCCGCTCGAACTGGGCGATGGCCAGCGCGCGCTGGTTGCTGCGGGAATAGGCCTGACCGAGCGCCCCGACCAGCTCAGGGTCATCGGGATTGGCGGCCAGCGCCCGCTGCAACTCGGCGACGGACGCCGTGCCCTTGTCCTGATGCTGCAGCGCCTGCTGGCGTGCGCGATAGGCGGGAGAGGCCCACTTCGCCTCCTGATCGGCGAGCAGCGCCATTCCCTGCTTCGCCTCTGTCCCAGTGCCGAAGGCGCCTATGTACAGCTGCAACTCGGCCATGCTCTTGGGACCGACCGGCATGTCCTTGATATTCGCCAGCCAGATCTCGGCGGCTTCCCCCCGGTTATATTCGCTCAGGGCCATCTGTTGCAGCAGCGCCCTGGCCTCCTGCCAGCGTCCATCGGCCAGATAGTTACGCGCCAGTCCGGCCCGCACCCTGGGTTGGCCGGGGTACTGGCGATTGAGCGCCTCCAGCGCCGCCATGCCCTTGGCTCTCTGCCCAGAGATGCGCACCTGCAGCAAGGCATACTCGATCGCCATCTCCAGATTCGGCGCCAGCTCATCCACGAACAGCGAGCGGTAGAGCCGCTCTCCCTCTTCCAGCCGCCCGGCGTTGACCAGCAACCTGGCCTGTTGCAACTGCTGGCGCTGGGCCGAGTCGTTGACCGCCAGGTTCGCCATCCCCAGGCGATAGAGCCGCGAGTCCGGCGCCATCTTGCCGAGCCTGTCGAGCAGGGCCTTGGCCTCCTTGACCTTGCCCTGACGCAGCGCCTGCCGCGCCTGGGCCGCCAGCAGTTCGGGATGATTGGGTTCCACCAGAGAGAGGGAGTAGAGGGAGTTGCTGACCAGATCCTCCCGCCCGGTGGCTTCGCCGATGCGCACCCGCTCCAGCAAGGAGGAGACGGGATCCACCGTCGCCTGTGCCAGGTTGCCGCCCACCAGCGCGGCGAGCAGGCAACCCAGGGTCAATCGGCTTCGCATGACTCGCTCCAACCTGGCTGCAGAGTGCCGTCCGCGGCGAAGCGATAGCGGCCCTGATCCCAGCCCGCACCGAACAGGGTCAGCACGCTACCGTAATAGGCATCGGCATCCTGACCATGCTGTTTCACCTGCTCCCGCAGGGTGGCCTGCGTCGGCTGGCCCTGGGTCAAGGGCAGCAGGGCGGCGGCAAAGCCGACCGGCCCACGGCCCTCGGTCTGGCCCGTCTGGCTGTCGGCCCGCTCGGGAACGGCGCCCTGCTCGGCAATTTTCGCCAGCATGGGGGCAAAGTGCGCCACCAGAGCGGCCTTGGCGGGATCCTCGTCGCTCAGCATGCCGAGCCAGAGATAGACACGGATGGCGTCATAGCTACCCATGGGGCCCTTGCTGGCCGTCACCTGCCAGCCCTTGTCTCCTTGCCAGTCCACCCAGTCCGGGGCGAAGCCGTGCGGCGCACTGCCCTTCAACAAGCCGGGCAGCAATGCCCGCATCTCGCGCCAGGGGCCCTGCTGCTGCGCGAAGCGCGCCAGCAGTTGCGGGGGCAGGTAGCTGGGATTCAGGGTCCAGCGTCCCTCCCCGGTAAAGCCGTGCACGCCGGGCAACATCACGGGGCCCAGGCCCGGCAGCGTCGCCACCTCTTCCCGGGCGATGCGCTTGAGCAACATGGTACCGATGGAGACATAGCTGTGGTTGTCCCACAGCCTGCCTGCCTCGAGCAGGCTGTAGGCTATCCAGAGATCCGAGTCGGAGGCGCTGTTCTCATCGAGCAGGCCCCAACTGCCATCCTCCTTCTCACCCCACAGCCAGGCAGGCAGAAAACCGGTCAGATCACCGCGGGCGAGCTGTTGCTCGGTCCAGCCAAGCAGCTTCGCAAAGGTCTCCTTGTCGTTATTGACCAGGGCGAAGAAGAGGCCGTAACTCTGCCCCTCCGAGGTGGTGATGCGCCGACCGTCAGCGGGGTCTATGACCCGCCCCTCCTCGCTGATGTAGTGCTGGCGAAAATGCTGCCACTCGGGCCAGTCACAGGCCGCGAGGGCGGGCAAGGCACTCAGGGCCCACAACAGCAGGGCACCACACATTCTGTTCATCTGGTTCATCCCTTAATCTTCCTTCAGACGGCGGCGACTGGCACTGGCCAGCAACACCCGCAGACCCCAGCCCAGCACCAGCATGCAGAGCAGCGTCAAGCCGGCGAGGCGCAGCGGATAGTTGGCAAACAGCTGCCAGACCCGCTCCCACCACGGCAAATAACCCACCTCGTAGCGCTCGCCCACCGCCAGACTCTTCACCCCCGACTCGCGGATGATGGCCACGGAACCGGCGACCTGACCACGCAGGGAGGCATTTTGCAGGGTGTCGTTGAGCAAGGTGACGCCGGCCGGGCCATCGGCCAGCAGGGCCACCAGGCTGCGCTGATCATGGGTCGGTGACTGCAGTCCCAGAATGGCGGCGATGGCCTGATTCCCGCTCATGCCGACCCTCGCCTGTGGCTCCCGATCGGCAAGGGTACTTAGCAGATCGTCCCGATATTCACGATGTGGCTGGTTTACCCAGCTGCTGGTGGAGGCCAGCAGCGCATCGGGTTCGGCATCCTGCTGGAACTCCTTGGGCAGGGAGCCAATGAGCAGGGTATCGAGATCCTCCCCTCGCGCCTGCTCCCAGTCGTTGACGATCCGCAGTGACAGCGCGGGATAACCTGTCTCGGCACCGATGGCCCCCACCGCGTTGAGCAAGGTGGTGAGCTGAGCCGGATGGGGCTTGGCAGGCATAACCACCTGGGTGTCGGCGAGATCGGCCATGCGGCTGAACGGGAAGCCCGCGTTGGCGAAGGCCTTGAGATCCGGCATCTCGATGAAGTGGCGATAACCGGTGAAATCGATGGTAGAGCTGTCGTCGATGCGCACCTGATGGGCCGGCGGCAACACCAGATCGCAGCGACCATTGGCGTTGCCCCCCATCGACTCCTGGGCATATTCAAACGAGAAGCTCAGGTTGTTGACCTGGGTGGTCTTGAGCCCCGGCATGCGCAGGGCCCTCGCCTGATCATCTCCGGCAAACCAGAGCGGCAGCGTGAGCAACTGCTCACTCTTGAACTCGCCGGGCTCCAGGGGGAAGGACTTCATGAACTGGCCGTTGACCGCCACATCCAGGCGGGAGCCGTCCCGCATGATGGGAGCCGTGTGGTGATACTTGAGGTCTGCCTTGATCCCGTTTGCCCCCAGCAGATAGAGATCCGGCGGCAGCCGCAGGGTCATGCTCAGGGGCCAGAGTCGACGGCCCGTGGCCTGCAGCTGGCCCTGATAGTCGGTCAGCTCGTCGAAGCGCATCTTGCGATCGAGCCGCACCCAGTTCGGCGCGTCGTAAGGCTGGCGAGGTGAGAGGGGTTTGACCTCGTCCACCCGCACGCTCTGGCCGCGCAGCAGCACATCCCCCTGCGCCAGCCCCTTGGCGGCCATCAGCAGATCCTGCTGATCCCGACCCAGGATCAGCAGCAGCTTCACGTAAGGGTTGTCGGGGGAGCTTACCATGTCGATGGTCGGCCCCTTCACCTTGGGATAATCCGCCAGGAAGGCGGGTCTCTGTTCATTGGTGGCGAAGACGACGGCGTTGCGCTCCGGCAGTTGATCGATGAGTACCGGGAACTGCTGGCCGCGCCACTGCGCCTTGGCGCCGAACCAGGAGGCCAGCACAGCCGCCGCCTGCTGCTGCTCGAGGGGCACTTCGCCACTGAACACCATGGGCAGGGTCAGCTTCTTGTTGTCCCGCACGTCGAGGAAGGGCATGGGGAAGAAGGAGAGCTCGTTGCGTACCGGCAGGGTCTGCAGTTGCAGGCTCAGCTTGCTGTCCCGGTTGACGTTGAGCCAGAGGGTATCGCTCGACGGGTTCTCGCACACGTTCTGGTAGTGACCGACGAAGCTGACCTTGAGCCGGTTGAAATCCTTGGCATAGCGAGGATCCAGATCGATGCGGACATGGTTGCGCTCCCCCATCTGCTCCTTGGTGAGGGCGGTGACCCCCATCAGCTCATCGTTGAGATAGACCTTGATCTGGGAGATGAGCGGCAGCAGGGAGGGCGACGGGGTGAAGTCGAGATCCAGGCTGGCCTTGGTGACCACCTCGTCTCGCCGCACGGTGAAGTCCGCCTGCCCATCCGGCGCATTGCCGCGCAGGGAGAGGGTACCCGGGGCCGAGGACATCTGCTCGAAGCTCTGGTCCTGGCTGCGCACCGGGGCTGGTACGGGCGGCAAGGGCCCGGTCGCCTCGGCGGCCACCGCACTCTGCGCCATCAGCAGGAGAGGAATAAGGTAGCGTTGTGGTTTCATCAGCCTTCCACTGTCTGGGGGGTCGGAGCCTGGGACCGGAAATCCGGCGAGACGCGACGAGGAACGAAGGAGAGCAGCCAGCGAGCCAGCTTCTCAAGCAGGATACAAATCGGTGCGAGCGGGGAGCTGCGGGCCAGGCGCCAGTAAGCGCCCCAGCCGAGCAGGGTGATATCGAGCAGGCTGTGCAGCGGCCTGTCCTTGCCTAGCCGCTGCTGCCACAGTGACCAGGTGTCGGCCCGGGCGAAGGTGCACTGGATGAAGTCGATGTTCTGTTGCTGCGCCATGGGTTCGAGCTCCAGCCCCAGCTTGCGACCGAACACCCGCTGCACCTTGGCGGCAAAGGCCTGCTCCCGCTGGCCACTGCGCAGCAGCAGCCAGACCCGCTCCTTGTCGGCCAGGGGCAAGGGGCTCTCCAGCAGCACCCCTACCCCGCCGTTGGAGTAATCCTTCACGGTGCAGGGATAGAGGTGGCCGTTGGCCAGCTTGATAGCCGCCGGCATCACCATCTCCACCCTGGGGTTGGAGCGCACCTGGCGCGACTCGAAGGCCACCGCCAGGGCGCCGCCCAAGATGGTCAGGTTATAGAGGGTCCAGATCATGCTGAGGATCAGGGTCAGGATCTCGTCGGCAGGGCCGGTCAGGATGCGCCAGACGCCAAAGCCCAGCCCGCACAGGCTGAGCAGGATCAGGATGAGATAGGGGCGGGAGACCGACAGGTCCAAATACACCTCCTCCGTCATGCCCCCCTTGGCGGTCACGTTGAACTTGCCCTTGTGGGGGGCAAACAGCGCCACCGTCGTCGGGCGGGCGATATACCAGGCCAGCACCGTCTCGTACACCTCGCCCCAGAAGGAGTGGCGCACCTTGCCCTGCAAGCGGGAGTTGGTCAGGGCGCTGTGGAAGATGTGCGGCAGCATGTAGAGCGCGATGGCCGCCGCCGGCGCATAGATGATGTAGGCGTGCAGGATCAGGAAGGCCAGCGGCGCGGTCAGGAAGATGATCCTGGGGATGCCCGACAGGAAGTGCAGCATGGCGTTGAAGTAGCAGAGCCGCTGGCCGAAGTTGAGCCCCTTGCCGAACAGGGGGTTGTCCAGGCGCAGGATCTGCACCATGCCGCGGGCCCAGCGAATGCGCTGGCCTATGTGGGCGGACAGGCTCTCGGTAGCCAGCCCCGCCGCCAGCGGGATCCGGATATAGGCCGAGGTGTAGCCGAGCCGGTGCAATCGCAGCGAGGTGTGGGCGTCCTCGGTGACCGTCTCTACGGCTATGCCGCCGATCTCGTCCAGGGCCGAGCGCTTGATGACGGCGCAGGAGCCGCAGAAGAAGCTGGCATCCCACATGTCGTTGCCATCCTGCACCAGACCGTAGAACAGGGCCCCTTCGTTCGGCATCTTGCGAAAACGCTGCAGGTTGTGTTCGAACGGATCGGCCGAGAAGAAGTGGTGAGGGGTCTGTACCACCCCCAGCTTGGGATCCCGGTAGAACCAGCCCACCGTCATCTGCAGGAAGGAGCGGGTCGGCAGGTGGTCGCAATCGAAGATGGCCACCAGCTCCCCGCTCGCCTGCTTGAGGGCATTGTTGATGTTGCCCGCCTTGGCGTGCTCGTGGGTCTCCCGCGCCACATAGCGGATCCCGACCCCTTCGGCAAAGTCGCGAAACGCCTCGCGGCCCCCGTCATCGAGCAGCCAGATGGTCAGCTTGTCCTTGGGCCAGTCCAGGCCCATGGCCGCGTAGACGGTGCCCTTGACGATGGCGAGATCCTCGTTGTAGGTGGGGATCATCAGATCCACCGTCGGCCACTGGCCCGGATCCGCCGGCAAGGGGGCCGGGGGTCGATTGAGGGGCCAGGCCGTCTGCCAGTAACCGAGCAGCAGCACCACCCAGGCATAGGTCTCGGCAAACAGCAGCAACAGGCCGCAGGTGAGGCTGACCGGGTCGAACCAGTCCAGGGTCGAGGTGTAACGCCACCAGATGTAGCGGCAGGAGACGGTGAGGGAGAGCACCATCATCATCAGCATGGGGTAGCGCCCCGGCACGGCGCGCAGGATGAAGGCCATGACCACCAGCATGATGACGAACACCAGCTGGGCCTGCAGGGTAAACGGCTGGGTGATGCAGAGCAGGGAGAGACTGCCTGCCACCACGCACAGCAGCACGCTCTTCCAGCGCGCCTCCTGCGGTGTCGCTTTGGCGGCGGCCAGCCCTTTCTCCTCCTGGCGCAGCAACAGGGTGCTGAGCCCCTGGGTGCCCCGCTGCCAGGCCCGCTGCCAGGAGGCCGGCCAGCGCAGGGGGATGGGCTCTGGCCGACGCACTATAAGCCAGAGGCTCTGCAGCAGGATGCGCAGGGGATCCCCGGCCCTGGGTTTGGCCACCTGGGGATAGAGGCCCTTGGCATGGCTCAGTATCCATTGCCAGCCATGGTGTTCCAGCGGGAACAGGGTCCAGGCCAGCAGCCAGAGCAGGGTCAGGCTGGCAGCGCCCGCCCGGGACGCCCCCCGCTGGCGCAGGCTCTGGTAGCGCTCCGCGCACCAGCGTCCCGCCGTCGGCGTCACCAGAGCGGCCAGCATCAGGCGTCAGCCTTTCGCATCAGGCACCAGCGTGCCAGGGCGGTGAGTTCATGGGCAATCAGGCTGGTGGGGGCGTAGCGACCCACGGGTTGTTTGGCTGCCATGGCCTCGGCCATGGCTTCGTCACGGTGCAGCCGCTGGGTGAGCTGAGGAAGTCCTGCCACAGACCAGAGATCCAGCAGATCCTGCTGCAAGGCACGACTGCTGGTGAACTGGGTCACCAGCAGTCGCTCGTCGGTCACCCAGGCTCGGTGGTAGAGCCGCACATGACAGTTGGCATCGGCGTTGACCACGGTCAGCCTCCGGCAGGGAAGCTCAAGAACCGCCTTCACGGGCAAGTCCAGCAGCAACAGATCGTAACCGTCGATGGCCTGTAGCCAGTCAAGGGAAGCACCGTTCGATTGGCCGCCATTCGGTTGGCCACCATAGGGCAACAGATCGAGCCCGCTCTCATAAGGGTGCAGGGCCGAGCGCCACTCTCGCGCCGGATCGCTCAGTTGGCTCCAACCAGCCGCCTCGTCGTGAGGCTGCCCCAGATGAATGCCGAGCAGGTTGTCCGGGCAGAGATCCACCGCCAGCACCCGCGCCCCCTGCTCCCGCGCGGCCCAGGCCAGCCCGGCGACGAGAGAGGTGGTGCCCACCCCACCGCGGATCCCTTGCAGCGCCACTGTGTTCATCCGCGGCTCCGGTTCATGTCCAGCTCCGCCAGCAACGGAAAGCGCGCACGCAGGGCGGCCAGATGTTCATTGAGGGCTATGTCCTGATAGGGCAGCTGGACATCGAATGTCTGCTGCACCATGGCCACATCGCTCACCACCTCCCCCTCGACCGGCACGCCGAAGGGGGTCAGCGGCATCTGTTGCTTGTCCGTTTTCATCCCGATCTCCTGCGTCACTGGGGATAGGGGACCCAGTCCCCCTGCCCCAGCTTGATGTGATACTTGTTCTGATACTCGAGCACGACCGAGCCCTGATTTTCCGCCACGGACGGGGTCTCCGGCAGGTTGTCCAGCAGCGCGTTCCAGTCGATGCTGTCGCTGTCGAACAGATTGCCGCCCACCAGCCTGGAGGTCAGCTCGGAGATGGCCAGGAAGCTGCTGGGGCTGTCGATGTTGCGGGTCGCCTCATGGGCCACCTTGGTGCCGATCAGCGCGACGCCGACCGGCACCTGGGTGATGCTGGGGCTCGGGATGTCCCGCAGGCCGGCCATCTGCATCTTGTCCCCGGCGATCGCGCCGCCGTGCTCCGGCACCACCACCACGGCCACCTTGCGGCCGGATTTCTCCAGCGCGGTCAGGAAGCTGTCCAGCTGATCCAGCAGGGTCTGCAGCTGCGCCTTGTAGGGCGCTATCTGGCGATTGGCCGCATAACGGTTGCCGTCGTGCAGGGCGATCAGGTTGAAGAAGGTGACGTTGCGCGCCGCCTTGCTCTTCTCCCGCTCGCTCAGCCAGTGGCCGAGCACGTCCGAGGTCCGGTAGATGGGCTCCCCATCGAAGGAGGCGAGATCATGGACCATCCCCTCCTTGCTCATGAGGGGCGTGTGCAGACCGGCGTACTGCTGCAGATCCTTGAGGTAGTTGCCGAAGGCACCGGAGTGATCCATGGCCACCTGCTGCTCGAAGCCGAGCTGGGCCAGGTTGTCGAACAGCAGGCACTGGCTCGGGGCCGTCACATAGAGCCCGGCGTGGCTGGGCTGTCCGCAACTGGCTCGCAGCAGGCGGATGGAGGCCGGGCCGCTGTAGGAGGTCGCCGAGTTGAAATGCTTGAACATGATGTCGAAGTGGCGCCAGACCGGGTGCTCCGTCAGGCCGCTCGCCTGCACGTCGCTCCAGGCGAGGGAGCAGATGTTGATGATCAGCACGTCGAAGGGTGCCGCCTGGACGGGCAGCTTGCTCGGGAATTGCACCAGACGATCCCGCTCCTCCCCGTAGAAATCGTCGAGGTAGGCGTTGAGGTTCTCATTGGTGGGCGGCGCACTCTGATCCAGCTGCTCCGTCATCGAAGTCTTCTTCTCCGGTTCTTCGGACGTCGATGAGCCGGCCTTGCTCGTGCTGACCGTCGCCACTTCCCCCGTGGAGGCAAACGGATTGCCCACCAGCGGCGAGAGCCACAGCCAGAGCAGGGTGAGCAGGATCCAGGGGGTGAAACGCAGCCACTGGGCCAGGAACAGATAGAGGGTCAGCATGACGAAACCGGCGCCGACCATCTCCCAGTTGATGAAGCGGCCGAGCAGCTCCAGCCAGTAATCCAGAGTGAAGGAGAAGACCTGGCTACCCTGGGCCCGGATGCTCTCTATGCCGGGCAGCCAGGTGTCGTGATAGAAGATCCCGGCCCCCACCGGCAAGGCCAGCCAGTGGCGCAACCGCCGCACACGAGCCCAGGGCAAGGGGAAGATCAGAGCCGCCGCGAAGACCAGGTTGATCAGGGGATGGAAGTTCAAATAGCCCGCCCACAGCAGGGCCAGCTTGGCGAGGAAATAGATATTCCAGCCGCCCAGACCTTGCCAGTCCAGCCAGGGGGAAGAGGAGCGAGAGACGTATCGAGTCATCGGCGATGGGTCACCTGTTATCATCGGCCCCCATGGAGGGTCCGAGCACACTGCAATTTATTATGAAAAATAAAACTTAGTTTATTATGCAACTAGTTGCTTCACCCAAGTGAGCCTCAGGATCAGATCGGAGCTGGCAGGGTGGCCGCCACAAGAAGCTCCATATGCAACCAAATACTATCCAAGTGACGCCATAAAGCCCATCCCCACGCCGCCCAATAAACATTTATTTTTTATATACAAGTGTGACGGAGCTCGCTGTTCGTGGGTTTCGAGGCGGTCTCTCTACGACAGCAACTGTCATTCAAGCCTCCATTCGAACAGCTTGAGGCAAGGTCTGGATTACGCCATGATATTGACCCCGGCCCGTGGCCGGCCGGATTGGACAGTCAACTTCAAGGACCCCCCATGTTTGAACACGTCGATGCCTATGCTGGCGACCCCATACTGACGCTAGTCGAGACCTTCCACAAAGACACCCGCGAACAGAAGGTGAACCTGGGGATCGGCCTCTATTACGATGAGCAGGGCCGCATTCCGCTGCTGGGCTCGGTACAGCAGGCCGAAGCCGCCCGCGCCGCCGCCCCGGCGCCACGCCCCTATCAGCCGATGGAAGGCGCCGCCAACTACCGTACCGCCGTGCAGCATCTGCTGTTTGGCGCCGAGCATGCCGCGGTCAAGGCCGGCCGCATCGCCACCATCCAGACCATAGGTGGCTCGGGCGCCCTGAAGATCGGGGCAGACCTGCTCAAGCGCTACTTCCCGACCTCCGAGGTCTGGGTCAGCAATCCGACCTGGGACAACCACAAGGCCATGTTCGAGGGGGCCGGCATCAAGGTGCACGACTACTCCTACTACGACGCAGCCACCGGCGGCGTCAACTTCGACGCCATGCTGGACTGCCTCACGACCCTGCCGGCCAAGAGCATCGTGCTGCTGCATCCCTGCTGCCACAACCCGACCGGGGTGGATCTCTCCCGCGCCCAGTGGGATCAAGTGATCGCGCTCGTCGTGGATAAGGGGCTGATCCCCTTCATGGACATCGCCTATCAGGGCTTCGGTGACGGCCTGGAAGAGGATGCCTACGCCATCCGCGCCATGGTCGATGCGGGGGTTAGCTTCTTCGTCAGCAACTCCTTCTCCAAGAACCTCTCCTTCTACGGCGAGCGCTGCGGCGGTCTGTCGGTCATCTGCCAGGATGCGGAAGAGGCTGGCCGGGTGCTGGGTCAGATGAAGGCGACAGTGCGTCGCAACTACTCCAGCCCCCCCACCCACGGTGGCCAAATCACCGCGGCCGTGATGAACGATGCCAGCCTGCACGCCCTCTGGGTGGATGAAGTGACCGAGATGCGTACCCGCATCAAGGCCATGCGCCAGAAGCTGTTCGAGGTGCTGAGCGCCAAGGTGCCGGGCCGCGATTTTGGCTACTTCATCAGCCAGCGCGGCATGTTCAGCTACACCGGCTTCACCCCGGAGCAGGTCGATCGCCTGCGCGAGGAGTTCGCCGTCTACCTGGTGCGCTCCGGTCGCATGTGCGTGGCGGGCCTCAACAGCCGCAACGTCGACTACGTGGCCGACGCCATGGCTGCCGTGCTCAAGGGCTGACCCCAGAGCCCCGCTTCGGCGGGGCTTTTTGTGTCCCCTTCCCCGCCTTTATCTGGAGCCTGCCATGGATCTGATAGCACTCTCTCGCCTGGGGGGACGCCATCTGGTCACCCTGCACCTGCTGCTGGACAGCCGCAGCGTCACCCGCAGCGCCGAGCGCCTCTGCACCACCCCCTCCTCCGTCAGCAAGACTCTCAATCAACTGCGCGCCCTGCTGGGGGATCAGCTGCTCTATCGCCAGGGTAATCAGCTGCTGCTCACCCCCTTCGCCGAACGGCTCGGCCCCAGCCTGCAGCGGCTGTTGCGCGAGCTGAACGGTCTCACCAGCCAGGAAGGGTTCAACCCCGCCAGCTGGCAGGGACAGCTGAACATAGCGCTGCGAGAGAGCGGCATGGTCTGGCCCATGGGGCCCATTCTAGGTCAGCTGATGCGGGAGGTGCCGGGGATGATGCCCGTCATCTGGAACAAGGATGAACAGGCGCTGGCGCGGCTGGCGGCGGGAAAACTCGACTTCGTGATCCTGCCCCACGATCAGAGCCAACCCCTGCCGAGCCACCCTGGGCTGGTGTGGGAACCCTTGCGCGAAGACAGGCTGGTCTGCCTGCTGCGCTCGGATCACCCGGCGCTGGACAGGCCCTGGGATCTGGATGCTTACCTGAGCTGGCGCCACATCGCCATTCGCGACACCGAGCTCGCCAACCCCTTCTTCGAGCAGAGCCTGGCCCAGTTGCAGGTGCGCCGCCAGCTAGGGGCCACCCTGCCGGACTTTGGCAGCGCTGCGGCCTTGCTGCGCCAGAGCGATCTCATCCTCACCGCCATCGAAGGCTGGGCGACCCAGGCCGATCTGCCGGGGCTGGTGCGCCTCGCGCCTCCCTTCGACTATGGCGCCGTGACCCACAGCCTGGTGTGGTACGGCCCCACGGGGGAAGAGCCCGCCCTGCGCTGGTTCCGTCAACGGATCCTGCAACTGGGGCGGGTCATGGTACAGGGATAGCGGGCTCGCCCCTGCTCAGGGCTTCTTGGTATAGATGGGGCCGGGGAAGGAGGCGACGTTGTTGCCGAGCTCTGTGATGCGGGCAGCCCCCTGCTTGCGCACCTGATCGATGCGCAGCACCTGGTGCATGGGGATCAGGGTGCGATTGACGTCGGCAAACTCGCTCTTGAGCTTCTCGTGACCCGGATCGACGATGAGGGCCGTGTGATTGTCCCAGACAAAATTCGCTATCTCGATGAAGCCGAACAGCGGACCCTGATTGACCTCCCTGACATAGACCTCGTAGCGCTCGCTGTGGCAAATAAACTGCACTCGGTATAAGGCGTTGGCTTCACTCATATTTATCTGTTGATGGTGGGCGGTTTTCCCATTCTAGCCGTCACTTCGCGCACACCATATAGACGAACTTCACAGTTGCGTCATATCGGGTCTCAAAGCGCGCTACCGGCCCCTCACCCGATGGCAGGCAGCGAGATGGGGCCAAACCCCTTGGCCATCAGGGCGTTGGCCAGCTTTTTCAGCTCATCCATGCCGGCCTCCCGCCAGCTCAGCGCCTCCCCTCGTACCCCGTGATGACGAAAACCGTTGAGGCGGATGGGTATGGGGCCGAGGCTCTGCAGGAAGGCGCAGAGGCCGGCGTCTGGCTCCCCCCGCTCATCGACGAAATCCGTTCTGCCCGGCACGTGGAGCAGCCGCAGCTCCGTCAGCTTGCCGCACCGTGCCAGCAATTGCAGGGAGGCCAGCACCCGCTCGCGATCGTAGCCGGTCAGCGCGCGGTGCACCTCGTCCCGCCACCCCTTGAGATCGAGCATGGCGCCATCCAGCACCGGCAGCAGCCGCTGCCAGCCCGCCGGGGCCAGGGAGCCGTTGCTGTCCAGCAGGCAGCTCAGGTGGGCCAATTCAGGGTCGGCCTTGATGGTGGTGAACAGAGCGATCACAAAGGGCAGCTGGGTGCTCGCCTCCCCGCCGGAGACGGTGATGCCGCTCAGCAGCGGGCCGTAGCGGCGCAGTTCCGCCAGCACCTCTGCCACCGACATGATTTGGGTCTTGGGGCTGGCCTGGCGCGGACAGCCATCGGTGCAGCGATCGCAATGGATACAGAGCGCAGCCTGCCAGCTCACCCGCCCCTCCGCCATCGTCAGGGCGCCGCTCGGACAGGCGGGCACGCAGTCGCCACAGTGATCGCACAGCCCTATGGTGTGCGGGTTGTGGCAACCGGGGCAGCGAAAGTTACACCCCTGCAGGAAGAGCACCAGACGATTGCCCGGCCCGTCCACGCAGGAGAAGGGCAATATTCTGCTGACGATGGCGGTCCTCGCCAGCAGTCGGCTCGGGTCAGCACTCACTCAGGCAGCTCTCGAGGGCCACCACCCGAGGAGCGCGCTGGCGAATGCCGGTCAGCTCGCTCGCCTCGGCGCCGAGACAGGTGGTCTGCAGGCGCGAGCCCTCGGCCGCGAAGCGGGCCACGTCGCTCTTGCGGATCATGTAGCCGGTCACCCGCACCAGATCGCTGTCTGCCACGTTGGCGCTGAATTCCCGCATGCCGAGGACGAAGGCCCCCTTGCACAGCTGCAGCAGCGCCTCCGGGTTCTGGCGTATGGTGGGATCCAGGGTCAGGATCTCGCTGATGCCTGAGCCGTAGAAGCCGTGGTGGGGCGCCAGCGCCAGCACGTGGCTGGCGGGATCCGGCTCCTCGCCGTAAGGGATGCGCACCCCTGGTGTCACGCCCCTGTCCAGGCTCAGTCCCCCCTGGGCATGGAGCAGGGCCCGCCCGCCCCAGGCGTGGGGCTGAGGTCTGCTGGTCACATAACCGGAGAGCTGTGCCGAGATGCGATAGCCGAGCCGGTTTGCCTCCTCGTCCCGGCCGTAACGCTCGGGTCGATTTTCCTTGTCCATCAGCAGATTGACCGCCTCCGCCATGCCATAGATGCCGTACATGGGCACGAAGCGATCCTCCTCGATCAGCCCCTCCTGCACCAGGAAGCTGTCGAAGAAGCCGGATTCCAGATGCAGGAAGCGGGCACGGGCCTCGATGAGCAGGGAGGCCTGCTCGCAATAGTGGGGCAGCCATTTCTCCAGGAAGTCGTCGATGCCGGCGCTCTGCTCGGCCACCCCCTTGAGGGAGATGCGCACCAGGGTATTGGCGCCGCCCCCCAGCGGCAGCGCGTTGTAGCAGCTGACGATGCCAAAACCGCGCTCATCGAAGGTGTCCCTGTGCAGTGGATAGTTGACGATGTGGGGTTTGCCGCACTCGGCGATATTTTGTACCCCCTGCATCAGCAGGGAGTCCGGGCTCTGGGCGGGGTCGTGGAACAGGCTGAGGTTCGGCGCCACTTGCTTGAGCTCACCGTCGATGCGCAGGATCAGCCGGCAGATCCGGTTGTCGTCCGGCCCGATGTTGACGTGCATGAAGGCATCCGGCAGCACCCTGTCCAGGTAGATCCAGAAGCGCCGCAACTTGCCATGGAGGGTCTCGTCGTCCAGCGCCCCGACGAAGGGCAGCAGCAGCTGATCCAGCCGCCCCAGCCAGACCGGCATGCCGGTCACCGAGGGCACCTGGTGATAGAGGATGCGCAGGGCATCCAGCGCCTCGTCAAAATCCTTGGGCGGCGCCAGCTCCAGCCAGGCCGAGCCCTGGCTCAGAAATCGTTGGTAATCCGGCAGCACGTAGCGCGGCTTGTAGGGAGCGTGGCCCTCGAACATGTCGCACAATACTCCCTGCGCCATGGCATCTGAAACGCTGGCGGGGAGATCCGGGTAAGGCAGGGCATTCTCGGCGGCCAGGGCCAGGGCGTGGCTCTTCTGGGCCGGTGAGAGCAGGGGGTCGCGCACTATGCGCTGACAGGTGGCGGTGAGGGACATGACAGGCTCCAAAGCGGATGATGGCTAAATCCTCACACTTGCAGGGCCTTATTTGAAGTGACATTCACAACAGAGCGGATGTCCATAATGAACATCCGCTACGTGGGATCACGAGCTATCCCAGCCAGGGTAGCAAGGTGAGCAGTCCCCCCTGCCAACGCAGCAGGAAGAAGCCCCCCATGCCGACCACCACCACCAGCAGGGTCGGCAGCCGCAGCAGGGTCAGCGCCGTCACCAGCAGGGTAGCCGCCAGGTAGTCGGGATCCCAGTCCAGCCCCTTGCCGGGCTGGTAGCTGAAGACGATAGGCAGCCAGATGGCGGTCAGCACCGACTGGGCCGAGAAGCTCAAGAAGGCCCCCATCTCGGCGCCGGGTTGATAACGGGTCAGCCGCGAGAAGAAGGCGAAGCGGTTGAAGAAGGTGATCAGGGTCAACAGCCCTATCATCAGCCAGCTCATGGTTATCTCCTCATCCGGTGCAACACATAACCCACCAGCATGCCGGCCAGGGCCGAGACAATGATGGTGTAGACCTCCGCCAGCAGCCTTATCTTCAGCCAGCTCATGATTACCTCCTCATCCGATGCAGCATATAGCCCACCAGCATGCCGGCCAGGGCCGAGATGATGATGTAGACCTCCGCCAGCAGCGGCTTGGTGAGCAGGGCCGTGCCGCCGCTTACCAGGGTCGCCGCCACCATGGGCAGGTTCTTCATGGCCGGGATCGTCATGGCGATGAAGGTCGCCGCGATGGCGAAGTCCAGCCCCATGTGATCCAGCCCCTCGATGTACTGGCCGGCGGCGATGCCGAGCAGGGTCGCGAGATTCCAGAACAGGTAAAACACGAAGCCCGCGATCAGCGCATAGGCGGGATTGAAGGCGCCGCTGCGCTCCCTGTCTTTCAGCGCAACCGCGAACATCTCGTCGGTCAGGAAGAAGGCCAGGCTCGCGCGCCAGCGCAGGGAGAGCGGCAACACATCCCGGCGGAAGGTGAAGCCGTACAGCAGGTGCTGGGAGGTGATGACGAAGGTGGAGCCGACGATGGGCAACAGCGGCGTGCCGGCCCCGAACAGGGTGGTGGCCGAGAGCTGGGCGGCGCCGGCATAGACCAGCAGCGACATCAGCTGAGCCTGAATGGGGCTGAGGCCCACCTGCAGCGCCAGGGCGCCGCACAGGATGCCCCAAGGGATGACCGAGACGGAGAGCGGGAGAATATCGAGGGAGGCACGCCACCAGAGCGCGCCCGTACTCTCGACCCCGGCCTGCTGGGGGCGAGTTGGCGAAGTCATGCAGTTTTCCTTGTCCTGTCAGCGAGAACGGAAAAACCTAACACAGCACCCGTTCAGATGCCATGCCATCGTCAGGACGCGCACGCGGTGACAGCAAGGAGAAAACGACAGACCCGCCCCCGCAGGGTGATGCAGGGGCGGGTCTGAGCAGGGGATCTCGGGGATCAGGGTTCGATGACGATGGGGGTGCCTGGTTCGATGGCGCTCCACACCTCATCCAGATCGTGGTTCAGCATGGCGATGCAGCCATTGGTCCAGTTGGACGGCTGCAGACGGCGGTTGCCGATGTCGTTGCGCTGACCATGGATCATGATCATGCCACCCGGATTCACGCCCTTCTCGTTGGCCGACTTGATGTCGTCCAGGTTCGGGTAGTTGATGTGGATGGCCTTGTAATAGCCGGAGTTGGTCTTCTTGTAGTCGAGGGTGTAGCGCCCTTCCGGCGTACGCTGATCCCCTTCCCGCTGCTTGTGTCCCATTGGGGCCGGGCCCAGGGCGATCCAGTAGCGTTTGACCTCCTTGCCATCCTTCATCAGGGTCAGGCTATAGCTCGACTTCTTGACCACCACCATGTCCGCAGACAGGGTCGCAAAACTTAAGGCGGGCCACAGCCCCAGCAAACACAACAATACGGCTTTCATTCCATCCCTCGACAAGCCTTCAGGGCTTTATTGTTAGCAAATCATCTGAATGTCGCCACTCTCTGGTGGCGAGCGAGCGTCATGATATGGGATCGCCGTCAATACTCAATATATCCAGAGAAACATATCTGAAGCCAGCCTCACGAAGGGGATTGAGCCCCGCTACCCCGGCCCCATCAATTGATAATGGAAACAGTTATATAGCCGATTTCTGCGGCTGGCGCTCCCCGTCAGGATCGGCGAAGATGCCCACTTTGCCCTCCTCCAGGATCCCGCCTCATGCGACCACTGCGCCTGTTCTTGCTCTTGCTCCCCGCCCTGCTGTGGCTACCCCAGACGCTGGCCGCCCCGCTTCAACTGCAAGGCGAGACCCTGAGCTATCTCATCGACCCCGACACCCTGGCCATCTCGGTCAACGGGGTGCAGGTCAGCGCGGGACAAAACGCCCGCCAGGTCGATCGGTTGCAACAGGATGAACAACAGGCCAGCTGGCAGTGGCCGGCCCAGGAGACCCGGGTCGAGGTGCGGCTGGACGGGGAGGATCTGCTGCTGACCCTGATCAGCAGCGGTCCCCGCCAGATCGCTTGGTACAGTCTGCCGAAGAACCAGACCCACCTCTCCATGGCCTTTGGTGAGGGCAGCCGCTTCTCGGTGCGTGACAGCGACTGGCTCGGCTACATAGGAGACGAGCTGGCCGAAATCGATACCCACCATGATCTCAAGCTGCCCCTGTGGAGTCAGGACGCGGGCAAGCGGACCTACAGCTGGATACTGCAAAGTCCCTACGACAACAAGCTCAGCTTCAGCCGCAAGGGGGGACGCCTGCAGCTTGCCGCCAGCCACGAGTTCAACCACTTCAACCCCGCGCCGCTGGAGATACGCCTGAGCGTGGGGGATGACTGGCTGGCGGGGGCAAGGCGCTACCGGGAGTGGTTGCAGGCCGAGGGAGCCTGGCAATCTCTCGCCGACAAGTTCGCCCGCATCCCGGCGGGCCGGCGGCTGATCGGCGCCAGCCACCTCTATCTCTGGGGAGATGATCTGCTGGACCGGCAGGACGTGACCGACTGGCCCGGCCTGCAGGCCAAACTCACCCAGAAACCGGAATGGCTCAAAACCTTCAACCCCGAGGAGCGCGAGGCGCTGGCGGCCCCCAGTCCCCAGCCTTGGCAGCAGACGCTGATCATGGCAGGCCTCAACCGGCTGATTGAACGCCAGCTGCCGCTACCGGCCCAGCAGGGCCCCGTCAGCCAGGGCAAGGTGCTGGCCCTGCGCCAGCAGTGGGTCAAGGGCCAGTTCGGCGAGCAGCTGGTGGCCCGGGAGCGCTGGGGCCAGGGACTGTCGCTGCCGGTGCTCGAGGCGCTGCAACAGGCGGGACTGCGCAAGCTCTGGCTCGGCACTCCCCAGTGGACGGCAGCCCTGCTGCAGGATCAGGCCATCGCCGCCGCCAAGCGCCTCGGCTATCTGGTGGGCAGCTATGACTCTTACGACACCGCCATCGCCCCGGGCAGCAACGACAGCTGGCTCACCGCCCAGATCCCGCCCGAACTTGGCAAGCGCTGCGCCATCGTCGAGGCCGACGGCAAGCCGAGACCGGGCTTTGGCGGCGAGGGGGTCTATCTCAACCCCGGCTGTACCCTGCCCTACGCCAAGAGCCGCATGAGCGAGCTGGCCAAGGCCAGCGGCATCAACAGCCTGTTCCTCGACGTCGATGGCACCGCCATGGCCTCCAGCGACTACAGCCCAGCCCACCAGCAGGGCAGCGCGGCCATGGTCGCCGCCCGCAACGCCCGCATGGGCTGGATCGGGGAGCGGCTCGGGCTGGTGCTGGGTTCGGAGGATGGTAACGCCCTCACCAGCAAGCCGCTGATGTTTGCCCACGGCGTCCAGAGCTGGGGCTTCGGCTGGACCGACGCCGCCATGCGCAAGCAGGCCAAGTCCCCTTACTACCTCGGCAAGTGGTGGCCAGACGAGGCACCCCAGGTCTTCTTCCAGCCCGCCCGGCTCAAGCCCCGCTACCTCAAAACCGTGTTCAACCCGGCGGACAGGCTTCCGCTCTACCAGGCGGTGTTCCACGATTCGGTGATCAACAGCCACCACTGGCTGCTGGACAACCTCAAGTTCCCCGCCATCCGGGAGGAACGGGCCCTGCTCGGCCTGCTCTACAACACCCCGCCCCTGATCAACCTGAGCCGCAGCACGCTGGCCAGCCGCCTGCCTGAGCTGGTCAGGCTGGACGCCCAGTTCGCGCCACTGCACGAGGCGCTGTGGGACAAGGCGCTGGTGAGCTTCCGTTGGCGGGACGGAGCGGGGCGGGTGCAGGAGACCCGCTTCTCCGATGGCAGTCGGCTGGTGGCGAACTTCGGCAACAGCAGCATCCAGATCGATGGTCACAAGCTGCCGGGTCGGCAGTTGCTGGTGGCCCTCAAGGACAAGCCCGTCACCCTGTTGAAGATCTGAGCGCCCCAAAATGAAAGAGCCCTGCCAGTGGGCAGGGCTCTTTGTTTGCAGGGCGGGTCTCAGACTGCCGCAACGGGCTCAGCCCCGTGGCGCCGGATCCAGGCCTCGAAATCCGCTAGCATGCGCGCCTCGGATTCGCTGTTGTCGGCAATCAGCTCGGCGCCGTGCACGACCCGGATCCGGGCGTTGAGCGGGGTGCCGTCACCGGCGAGGGGCCGCTGGCGCGCCGCCGCCATGCAGGCTGCCGCCGTCTTCCAGGCCTCGGCCACGCTCTGGTTGCACGCCCGGGCCAGGGGCCCGGCGCTGAAGCCCTCGCCGGTGAGGCTCTGCAGGGTCTGATCGTGGGTCATGCCGTTGCCCGGCCCCCAGTAGTGGGCGGCCAGATCCGGGCCTATGCGCGGGTTGTCGGTAAGGTAGCCGTCCCGGCGCAGGAAGTAGGCGCGGGTCTGCTCCACCGCCATCAGCGCCAGCAGGTAGCCGTGATAGGCGCAGGCCGACTCTTGGTTGAGCAGATGCGGGATGGCCAGCAGCGGGCGCGGGCTCTCCACCCCCAGGATCTGGCGCTCCCACCGACGAGCCAGCGCCAGCACGGCGGCCGGGGTGCGCTCGGCCTCGCCCATGGCGTAGAGATCCCGCTCGAAGTAGGCTACCAGCGCGATCTGGCGCTCATTGAAGGCCCGGAACGGCTGGCGGGCCTCGATCATCGCCTGGATCAGCTCGTCGGGAATTTCCTCCCCCGCGGCGTTCCTGGCGTAGCGCTTGAGCCAGTCAGCGTCGTCCAGCAGGCTGTCGCAGAACATGGACTGGGTCTCGGCATAGGCCATGGAGGTGGGCGGAAACTCCTGGGAGAAGCAGGGCGCGTTGCCGGTGACATTGGCAAAATGCGCCGCATGGCCCCCCTCGTGGAACAGGGTGTTGAGACCGCTCCAGCCACTGCCGACCTGGGCCGGATCCGCCAGGCTGGTGAAATTGACCACCGCCGGCACCCACTGGCCCTCCTGCCAGAAGCTCGGCACGGGGCCGTGGCAGAAGCCGTTCTCGTATTTCCCCTCCCGGGTCAGCAGATCCAGGGTCAGGGTCGCCTCTCTGTACTGGATGCCGAGCCGGCGGAAGCTCTCGACCCAGTCTTTCAGCGCCCGCGCGAACGGCACATAGGGATCGAGCTGGCGAGTCACATCGCCGCTCACGCTGTAGCGCAGGTTGTGGGGTAGCAGCGCCGCCTCCCCCTTGGCCGCCTTCAACTCGGCCAAGCTCTGGTGCAGGCGCTGTTCGGTGCGGGCGATAAAGTCATCCAACACCGTAAATAATTGCTCCGGGCTCATCTGCTCGTTCTTGTGCACCTTGTACTCGAAGTAGTCCCGATAGCCCATGGCGCTGGCGAAGCGGTTGCGAAGCGCCACCACCTCGAGGAAACCATTGTCCACCACCCACTGCTCGAGGGCATGGAACATGGCGATGGCGCTCTGGCGCACCGGCTCGCTCGCACTGGCGGCCAGCGCCGTGCTGGCGGTGGGCAGGCTGCCGGCCACCCTCTGGCCCTGCTCGTCCAGCAGGCTGAGCTTGAGCTCCCGGCGGCGGGCAAAGAGCGCCGCCTCGGCGGCCACCAGCTCGTCCATCAGGGCGGCGGCGGCCGGATCCTCGATCACGTTGCATTCGAAGAAGGCGATCCAGCCGGCCAGGCCGCGCTTGAGCTCGGTCTCTTCGGCCTGGGCCTGCATCTCACGCAGCACCGGCAGCCGGGCAGGATTGGCGCAGAACGTCTTGTAGGCCTGCTCGGCGGCGGTAAAGCCCGCCTGATCGTCGCTGGTGCCCATGTAGGTGGACCAGAACAAGTCCTCCTTGCGCCTGTGCACCTGCAGGTAGTCGGCGTTGAGCTGGTTCAGGTAGTTCCTGGCAATGGAAGTCATAAGGTCCCTCTTGTTATCGGTGGCGATTGAGCGCCTTGCCTTGTGATGATGCCCGGCCGTGGCCAGACAAGGGGCGCCGGGATGCGCCTCACCACGCTATCAAAAGCCGCTGGCCATGTCTGTAGCACAGGGATCCGGCCTGCACCTGGCCAAGCCAGACTCCATTTCACTAGGCTCTGCTCATGGGGCAATAAATAATGCATTGTATTTGCATATTAATTAAGCGAATCGAAAGGCGCCGCACCGATGGCCAATAAAATAGGCATTTGAAAACAAAAAGTTAAGTATTGGCTCTACTCCGACGAGGTCAAGCTGTAAACATTTACACTTAATAATTTAATCAAAATAAGACATGATGGCAGCGCGTCGTCAAACGCGACGCAATGACCCTTTATGTAGTCATTTGGCAAACTGGTTGAAAGGCCAGGACGCAAAGCCTCCGGTCTAAAGACGTCTCGTCCAGGATAGCGGGGTTGCAGCATCGTGTTTCGGGGAAAACCCCAGCCAACTTGACTGCCCACATCTGTCGAACAGAGGAATGTATGGCAGCAAAAACTCAACTCAATCACCTCGCGGCGGCGCTCGCGCTGCTGGCCAGCGGCGGCGTACTCGCCCATGGCTACATCAACCAACCGGAGGCGCGCAACTACCTGTGCAAGACCGGTGGCAACAGCCAGTGTGGCGCCGTCCAGTGGGAGCCCCAGAGCCTGGAGGCACCGTCCGGCTTCCCCAATGGTGGTCCCGCCGACGGCCAGATCGCCTCGGCCGGTCACCCGCAGTTCGCCGAGCTCGACGTTCAGACCAGCGATCGCTGGACCAAGCGTCCGGTGCAGGGGGGCCCCTTCGCCATCAGCTGGAGCTTCACCGCCAACCACGTGACCCGCAACTGGCGTTACTACCTCACCAAGCAGGATTGGAACCCGAACCAGCCGCTGACCCGGGACTCCTTCGATCTGACCCCCTTCTGCGTCATCGACGGGGGCATGGTGCAACCACCCAAGCAGGTCACCCACAATTGCACCCTGCCGGCCCGCACCGGTTATCAGGTGATCCTGGGGGTCTGGGAGGTGGGTGATACCGCCAACAGCTTCTACAACCTGATCGATGCCAAGTTCGATGGTGGCACCCAGCCGCCGCTGACCTGGAGCCAGGGCGGAACCATCTATCCCTCCATCGATCTGGTGGCTGGTGACAAGGCCAAGACCCGGGTGTTCGACGCCAACGGCGAGCGCACCGATCTGCAGACGGTGCTGACCATAGGCTCCTCCGAGCAGGGCCAGAAGAACAACTGGGCCCACGATCTGGCAGCCAAGATCAACACAGAGCAGAGCCAGATCCGCGCCGGCCAGCAGGGAACAGATGGCCAGTTCAACCCGGTTTACGGGCAGAACCCCATCTACCTGAAGGCTGGCAGCAACCTGCAACGGGTCGAGGTCCAGCTCGAGCAGCAGCAGCCTCCAGTGAACGACAGCATCAGCGTGAGCGGTCTGGAGAGCGAATACCTGCTCGACAACGGCAAGGTCACCCTGAACTTCAGCGTCACGGCCCAGGGGGATCTCGCGGTCACCAACACCCTGTATGACCATGGCGGTGCCGCCAAGGGACAGACCAGTGCCGACATCAAGGACAGCAGCCAGAGCTTCACCATGGCGGTCAGCGGCCTGAGCGCGGGTCACCATCAGCTGGTGATCGAAGGCAAGCCGAAGGCGGGTGGCGCCTCACTGCAGCAGACCCTGGATCTGATGTTCAAGGATCCGGCCAGCGGCGGCGACTACCAGTACAGCTTCCCGGAAGGGTTGAAGTCCTATGTGGCCGGCACCAAGGTGCTGCAACCCAAGAACGGCAAGGTATACCAGTGCAAGCCCTACCCCTACAGCGGTTGGTGCAGCATCTGGTCGAGCACGGCCACCCAGTATGAGCCCGGCGTGGGATCCAACTGGCAGGATGCCTGGACCCTGGTGAACTGAGCCCGCAACTCCTGAGCAGAAGAGGCCCGAGCGGCCTCTTTTTTTTTGCCTGTTATCCGAGATCCCGCTGTCTTTGGCAGCGCGAGCTCCCCTGTCGGACAAACAATATGACGAAAAACTACTATGACCCCCTGAGTCGCCTGCTGCACTGGCTGATGGCCGTCGTCATTCTCTACGCCACCCTGGCGGGCTACCTGATGCACCTGGTGATCGACAGCCACCCCCGGCTGTTTCAGTTTCTGTCGGTGCTGAACATGTCGATGGCGACCCTAATCACCCCGCTCTTCCTGCTGCGCTGGGGCTGGCAGCACCTGAGAACGCCACTGCCCGAGAGTGAGGCCGGGCACTACCATGGCTGGGTCAAGCTGGCCCATGCCCTGCTCTATGGGCTGATGTTCGTCGTGCTGCTGAGCGGCTTCCTGATGCTGGAGCAGGATTACGCCCTGTTCTGGCTCTATCCGATCACCAACCCCATCGACAGCCCCGAGATCAACGCCTTCTTCTTTCGCGTGCACCGCCTCGGTTGCCTGTCGCTGGCGGCGCTGGTCCTGCTGCACGTGGCCGCTGCCCTGTACCACCACGGGATAAAAGGCGATCGCACCCTCTATCGCATGCTGGGGCCCCGCAGCGGCAAATAAGCAGACGGCGCCAGGTCGCAGAGACCGGCTTTCCATCCAGAGGCAGATAAACAAACAGGGAGCCATGGGCTCCCTGTTCCCTCATCTCGTGGCAGGCATCAGATCTGGTAATCCAGCTGCGGCTCGTTGCCCATGGCCCGCGCCTGGATGTCCGCCAACGCCAGCTCGGGGTTGCACAGCTGGATGAACTGCCAGGCGAAGTTGTGCTGGAACTGCCCCTGTTTTAGGCCGATCCAGGCGGTGTGGGGTGCAAACAGCCGGCTGCCGTCGAGCTGCACCAGCCCCTTGTCCCGCTGGGCGTCGAACGCCATGTCCGCCAGTATGCCGACCCCCATCTCCAGCTCGACATAGGTCTTGATGACGTCCGAGTCCTGGGCGGTCAGCAGGATCTGCGGCTCTATACCTGCCTCGGCGAAGGCCTCGTCCACCCGCGCCCGGCCGGTCAGGCCCGATTGGTAGGTGACTATGGGCCAGTGGGCCAGCGCCGCCAGGGTCAGATCCCGCTCGGCGGTGAGGGGATGCTGCTCGGGAACCACTATGTTGTGGTGCCAGCGGTAGTAGGGGAAGGCCACCACCCCTTCGCTGCGATCGAGCTGCTCGCTGCTGATGCCGATATCCACCTCGCCGGTCTGCACCAGCCGTACTATCTCCTCCGGGCTGCCCTGACGCAGTTCCAGTTGCACCAGCGGAAACTGCTCGCGAAACGCCTTCACCACCCGTGGCAGGGCGTAACGCGCCTGGGTGTGAGTGGTCGCTACCAGCAGCCGGCCCGAGTCGCGGTTCGCGAAGGTACTGGCCAGCTTGCGGATGTTGTTGGCATCCCCCAGGATGCGCTCGGCGATCACCAGCAGCTCCTTGCCCGGCTCCGTCATGCCGAGCAGTCGCTTGCCGTAACGAATGAACAGCTCTAGCCCAAGCTCCTCTTCCAGCTCGCGAATGTGGCGGCTGACCCCAGACTGGGAGGTAAACAGGGCGTTGGCGACCTCGGTCAGGTTGTAGTCCCGCCGGGCCGCCTCACGAATAATGCGTAGTTGCTGAAAGTTCACGTCATCGCCTCCTGCGCTGACCGGCCGCGTGGGGTTGACCCCGCGGCCTTGTTATCTGTTTCAAGCCTGATGCTCATCACATCGACGAACTCGTCGCCTTAAATCTGGTAGTCCGGATAGAGCTGAGCCTGTCTGGCCACCAGGCGCACTCCCTGCCCCGGCGTCAGGGCTCGGGCGGCCTCTTTGCTCAGTTCGACCTCGAAGTGTGCCCCCTGGGTGTCACCTACGCCACGCAGCTCGACCCGGATCCGCGGCCCCATGGGCAGCAGCCGGGTGATGGTGGCACTGATGCCGCCGATCGCCTCCGCTGGCAGAATATCCAGCTCGTGGGGGCGCACATAGGCTATGGCCGCACTGCCCTTGGCCAGGTGGGAAACCGCAGGGGCGCCCAGCGACTGCTCGCCGATGCCGAGCCCCTGCTCCGCCACCCGACCACGGAACAGATTCACGCTGCCGAGGAAGCTGTGCACGAAGGAGCTGGCTGGTTGGTCATAGACCTCGGCCGGGGTGCCTATCTGCTCGACCCGGCCGGCATTCATCAAGACGACTCTATCCGCCACCTCCAGCGCCTCCTCCTGATCGTGGGTCACGAACAGGCTAGTGACGTGCAGCTCGTCGTGCAGTTCCCGCAACCAGCGGCGCAGCTCCTTGCGCACCTGGGCATCGAGGGCACCGAACGGCTCGTCCAGCAGCAGCACCTTGGGCTGCACCGCCAAAGCGCGGGCCAGGGCGACCCGCTGGCGTTGACCGCCGGAGAGCTGGGTCGGATAACGCTCGGCCACGTGGCTGAGCTGCACCAGATCCAGCAGCTCCTTGACCCGGGCGCGGATGGCGGTTTCGCCCGGACGCTCACTGCGCGGCTTGACCCTCAGGCCGAACGCCACGTTCTCGAACACCGTCATGTGGCGGAACAGGGCATAGTGCTGGAACACGAAGCCGACGTTGCGCTCACGCACGTGGAGCGCCGAGGCATCCTCCCCACGGATGATGACGCTACCGCTGTCGGCCTGCTCCAGCCCGGCGATGATCCGCAGCAAGGTAGTCTTGCCGCAGCCGGACGGGCCCAGCAGCGCGACCAGCTCGCCGTCGTGAAAGTCGAGGTTGATGTCGGCAAGGGCCGCGTACTGATTGAAATGCTTGTTGAGTTGTTGAACCTGAATGCTCATGGCTGCCTCGTTGAAACTGTGAAATCAGTGAGATTTGGTGGGCTGACCACGCAGCCGGGCCAACAGGGTTTCCCCCAACAGGGTGAAGATCCCGAACAGGGCCAGCAGGCTGGCTACCGCGAAGGCGGCGCCGGTCTGGTACTCGTTGTAGAGGATCTCGATGTGCAGTGGCAGGGTATTGGTCTGACCACGAATGTGGCCGGAGACCACGGAGACGGCACCAAACTCCCCCACCGCCCGGGCGGTACAGAGCAGCACGCCATACATCAGGCTCCAGCGAATGCCGGGCAGAGTGACTCGCCAGAACATCTGCAAGCCGCTCGCTCCCAGCATGATGGCGGCTTCTTCCTCTTCCGGCCCGCGCGCCTCCATCTGGGGCAGCAGTTCGCGCACCACGAAGGGCACCGTGATAAAAGTGGTCGCCAGGATGATGCCAGGGGTGGCGAAGATGATCTTGATGTCGTGCTCGCTCAGCCAGTCGCCAAACCAGCCGCGGCTGCCGAACATCAGCACGAACATCAGGCCCGCGATGACGGGCGACACCGAGAACGGCAGATCGATGATGGTGATCAGCAGTTGCCGACCCGGAAAGCGGAAGCGGGCGATGGCCCAGGCGGCCGCCAGACCGAACAACACGTTGAGCGGCACCGAGCAGAGGGTTACCAGCGCGGTCAGGCCGAGGGCACTCAGGGCATCCGGCTCACTGATGGCGTGCCAGAAGAAGGCAAGGCCCGGAGTCAGCGCCTGAATGAAGACGGTGGCGAGCGGCAGCAGCAGCAGGGCGGCAAACCAGCCTAATCCCACAGTGATAAGCAGCCACTTGACCCAGACCGGCTCACGGGTCACGGGTTGATGGCTCACGACCACAGTCACTTGCGGTGCCTTGTCGAGTGCAATGCTGGATGCGGTCATATACGGCTCCCTCCGATACGGGCCCAGCTCCAGGCCTGCAACTTATTGATAATCAACAGCAGAATGAATGAGATAAGCAGCATGACGGAGGCGATGGCAGACGCACCGGCGTAGTCATACTCCTCCAGGTGGCTCATGATCATCAGCGGCGCTATCTCGGAGACCATGGGCAGGTTGCCAGCGATAAAGATGACGGAGCCGTACTCCCCCACTCCGCGGGCGAAGGCCAGGGCGAAGCCGGTCAGCAGTGCCGGGATCAGGGTCGGCCAGAGTACCCGGACAAAGGTCTGCCAGCGGTTGGCACCCAAGCTGGCGGCGGCCTCTTCCTGTTCTGCCTCCGCCTCGCGCAGCACAGGTTGCAGGGTGCGCACCACGAAGGGCAGGCCGATGAAGGTCAGCGCTATCACCACCCCTATGGGGTTGTAGGCGAGCTCGATACCAAAGGGGGCGACCCACTGACCTATCCAGCCGTTGGGGGCGAAGATGGCACACAGGGCGATACCGGAGACGGCGGTGGGCATGGCAAACGGCAGATCGATCAATGCATCCACTAAGCGGCGACCGGGGAAGGTGTAGCGCACCAATACCCAGGCCAGGATCAGCCCGAACAGGCTGTTGAGCAGGGCCGCGATAAAGGCTGCCCCAAAGCTCAGACGAAAGGAAGCCAGCACTCGCGGGGAGCTGATCACCTGCCAGAACTCGGCGGCGTTGAGATTGTTCACGGCGAACAACACCAATGCGGAGAGCGGCAGCAGCACCAGTATGCTCAGATAGAGCAGGCTGAAGCCGAGGGTCGGGCCCAATCCGGGCAGGACGGAATAAGAACTTAATCGCATAACACTTCCGTTTGTTATAAAAAACATTCGATGTAGCGATTCTGCTCACTCCCGCCAGGTGCAACAAACACCAATATCGCCTTTGCTAATTACTTTTTTGTATAACAACGGCGGAACAAGGCTTTTAGAGCGATAAATATAAAAAAAGGTCTTTTATATAAATAAAAGACCTAACTAAACGGAGCTGTGGAACCGGGAACTGCGGAGTCTGTTGCTATGGATACAGGCTAGCGAACCTGCTTGATCTCATATGGTCACCTTCCTTGTCATACATACAAAACATCAACGAAAGCTGATCGCCGCCTGCCGGCCCCATTCAGCCGGGGCAGGCTCGACCACCATCTCGGCCCGGCGGTGAAGAGTGCCGAGCAGGTTAAGACCCTGACTCCACTCCCCATGACCGGACTGGGCATTGATGTGGCCCACCTCACCGGCATCGAACAGCGGTACCTGCCACTGACGGCTCCAGAACTCGGCCCGCTCGAACGACATCCAGGGATCGTTGCGGCTGGCGATGAGCTGGGCGGATACCTTGATGGATCCCGCCAGCAGTTCATCCGGGATACCGAAGCGGGCCGGATCCGCTGGCGCCACTATCAGGATGGAGGAGACCTTCTCCGGCTGCAGCCGGGCGGCGGCGATGGCCGTCAGGGCACCGAAAGAGTGTGCTACCAGGTGGACCCGGCTACGCCGGCTCCTGAGCTTGCTCGCCAGCTTGGCACTCCAGACCGTTAAGTCTGGCTTGTCCCAAGGCAGGCCAACCATGCGCTGCCAGTGTGGGAAGTGCTGATGCCATCGGCTCTGCCAGTGATCCGGCCCACTGTTGTGCAGACCGGGAACCAGGAGGATTTTGTTCATCTCGGTGCTCCTATCCGTTGGCACAGGGGCCAGTTTGGTGTGGGCTTAGCTACCTGGTTGGTAGATCTGGTCAAACAGACCGCCCTGGGCGAAGTGCTTCTTCTGGGCCTTGCTCCAATCCCCTTCCAGGTCCTTGACGGTGAACAGGTTCAGGGTGGGGAACTGAGCCGAGGTCTCCTTCAGGATCGCCGGATTGCTGGGGCGATAGTGGTACTTGGCGATGATGCGCTGCCCCTCATCGGAGTAGAGATAATCGAGGTATCCCTTGGCGACGGCCTCGGTGCCGTGCTTCTTGGCAACCTTGTCGACCACAGCCACCGGCGGCTCAGCCAGAATCGAAACGGAGGGCACTACCAGTTCAAACTTGTCGCTGGTGCCCGGTTGACCCAGTACCAGCAGGGCTTCGTTCTCCCAGGCCAGCAGTACGTCACCCAGACCACGCTCGATGAAGCTGGTGGTGGCGCCGCGGGCGCCGGAGTCCAGCACCTTCACGTTCTTGAACAGATCGCCGACGAACTGCTTGGCTCCCTCTTCACTGCCACTCTTCTTCAGGGCATAACCCCAGGCAGCCAGGTAGTTCCAGCGTGCTCCGCCGGAAGTCTTGGGGTTGGGAGTGACGATGGCCACATCCTTGCGCACCAGATCATCCCAATCCTTTATCTGCTTGGGGTTACCCTTGCGCACCAGGAAGACGATGGTGGAGGTATAGGGGGAAGCGTTGTTGGCCAACTGGCTCTCCCAATCCGCTGCGGTGAGGCCTGCCTTGGCCACGGCATCGACGTCATAAGCCAGCGCCAGCGACACCACATCGGCCTCCAGCCCATCCACCACGGCGCGCGCCTGCTTGCCGGAGCCACCGTGGGACTGGCTCACCACCACATCGTCACCGGTCTTGGTCTTCCACTCCTTGGCGAAGGCACTGTTGTATTCTTGGAACAGCTCGCGGGTCGGATCGTAAGAGACGTTGAGCAGACGGATTTCGGCGGCATTGGCTTGGCCGAGCGCCAGTAGAGAGAGCAGAGTCAGGGCGGTCATTCGCAGTTTCATGGTGATACTCCTTATCGTTGGATTGAGTACAGCATGCCGTCTCCTCGATATATCAGGAAGGAAGAAAACGCGCTTTGCTTATCTCTTTTTCAAATATAAGGAGGATTAATAAAAAATAACTTAAGCAAATACAGATTGTTATGACATGAGTAAATCAAGCCAGTCATTGGCGTCATCATCATGGGTAGTGAAAAAGGGAGGGGGCTATGTCGAGAGAAACGGGTGCCACTCACAGAGAGTGGTGAAGATCTGTACCAGAATACCGCTGCTGAATGGATGTGAGTGAATAGCAGATATGAAAAAAGCCCAGTCTATCG
>NZ_CDDF01000001.1:728080-728464 GCF_000819865.1 Aeromonas eucrenophila | reverse complement strand
GCCCGCCACATCCGCCAGCTGGTGGACGATGGCGGCGTGCAGTCCGTCGATATTCTCGCCACTCTTGGCGCTGACGCTGACGATGTCCGGCACCATGCCGCTCTCGTCCATCACCCGCTCCAGCAGGCTCTCTTCCAGCAGCGCCAGCTCATCTGTGCTCACCAGATCGCACTTGTTGATACACACCAGCAGGCGCGGCACCCCCATGGCCTTGAGCAGGCGCAGGTGATCGCCGGTCATGGGCATCCAGCCCTCGTCGGCGGCGATCACCAAGAGCACCAGATCCAGGCTCCAGAGCCCGGCCACCATGTTGCGCACATAGCGCTCGTGGCCGGGCACGTCGATCACCCCGATCGTATTGCCCTGGCCATCGTCGAAGTGGGC
>NZ_CDDF01000001.1:471980-727845 GCF_000819865.1 Aeromonas eucrenophila | reverse complement strand
TGGCCATCGTCGAAGTGGGCGAAGCCGAGATCCTGGGTCATGCCGATGGCTTGCTCATGGGCGCGGGCGGTGATGATGCCGGTGAGGGCCTGGATCAGCAGGGTCTTGCCATGATCCACGTGGCCGGCTAGGCCGATGACGGCGCGATAAGGGCTCATGGGATCAGGGCGCCTCCCTCGGGATGCTCAGGGGATGGCTCGTTCGGGGAATTTCTGTGGTGTTTTCACTGCATTCTGCCGGTTTTGACAGCATGTTTAGCTGCGAAACCAGCACGGACATATCCTCTTCCAGCAAGGAAGCCATGTTGAGCAGCACCTGCTGCTGTCGCACGGTCGCTATCACCGGCACCGGCAATTCTCGCAGTGCGTCGAGCAGTTGCTGGGCGGGGCGAGGGTCAAGGCAGACCAATGCCGGGGCGGGATAGAACTCGTCCGGCAGGGTGCCGCCGCCGACCACCAGCTGGGCTGGCACCTGGGCGAAGCAACCGGGCAGGGCGGCCATCAATCGTTCGGCCTTCTCTTGCATGGCGGCGGGGTCGGAGAGGGTGCGCTGGGCGATCCCTTCCCCTGTGGGGGACTTGTTGAGCTTGTGAATGAGCAGGCGTTCGAGCAGGGAGTAGACGATGCGGCTCGGGCGGAAGGTGCGCATCATGGGGTGTTTTTCCAGCCGCTTGATGAGATCGGCGCGGCCGCCGATGATGCCGCACTGGGGCCCCCCCAGCAGCTTGTCGCCGGAGTAGCAGACCAGATCCGCTCCCGCCTTGAGGTACTGGCGCACCGAGGTTTCGTCCGGTGCGAACCCTTCTGTGGTGAGGCCTGAGCCCTGATCCACCGCCAGTACTATGTGATCCGGCAGGGCGCGGGCGACCTCGCCGATGTCCGGGGATTCGGTGAAGCCGCGAATGGCGAAATTCGATCTGTGCACCATCAGCACCAGGGCGGTCTGATCCGTGATGGCATCGAGGTAATCCTTGGCCGTGGTGATGTTGGTGGTGCCCACCTCCACCAGGGTGGCGCCGGAGAGCGCCAGAATGTCCGGGATGCGAAAGCCGCCGCCAATCTGGATCTGCTCGCCCCGGGAGACGATCACCTCGCGCCCCTTGGCAATTTCCTGCAGCAGCAGGAAGAGGGAGGCGGCGTTGTTGTTCACCACCAGGGAGTCTTCGGCCTGGGTCAGGCTGGCGAGCAGGGGGGCGATCAGCCCCTTGCGCCCGCCGCGCTTGCCGGTGGCGAGATCCAGTTCGAGGTTGTTGTAACCGGTGTTGAGCTCGCGTACCTCGTCCCAGAGTTCGGCATTGAGAGGAGAGCGCCCCAAATTGGTATGCACCAGGGTGCCGGTGGCGTTGATCAGCCGGGTCTGGCGCTGGCGCACCAGGCGCTGGCAACGTTTGCCGATCAGCGCCTCAAGTCGGGCAGGATCTACCCCATGCTGGCGAAAGGCTTCGCTCTGGCGCAGCTCGCTCAGAGTCTCTCGCACCGCCTGGGTCACCAGGGGGCGGCTCAAGTCGGCGATATGGGGCGCGAGAAAGGCTTGCTGCAGCAACTGCTCCACCTGGGGCAGGCGATGATTGGGCTGGGCGCTCGGCTGATGGTGCTGCTCGTCGGTGGCGGATGCGTGAGACTGGTTCGGCATGATGTTACCCGGACTGTGCTGGCTGATGCACACCGGCTGGCCGATAAGGTGACGGCAATGGCTGGATATTTCGGCGCGAGGAAACAGCATCGGGAATTAATGACTCGCCGATGCGATTGAATTAATTTCAGGGCCAGAAAACCATCGGTCTGATTATATTGGCAAGCGGTATGAAGCGTTCTATCCAATATAGAAAAGTGGCGGAAGAGGCAGGAATCGAACCTGCCCAAGCCTTCTCGGCTCACATCGGTTTTGAAGACCGAGAGGGCCACCAGACCCTATCAACTTCCACGGCGGACGCCATTTTGTGGCAATTTTTTGTGACTGACAACGCTTTTTTTGTCATAAAAAAGCGTTGTTTAGCCATTTCGACATGAATCTCCACAAGCGTTGTTTTATATCAAAAACGGCGCAGTTAACCCGAAGTTTTTATTGTCATAACGGGCCTCGATGAAATGAAGTGAGAATTATTTTTAATGGCCTGTGGGATATTTATATCGCGTCACTGCGCATATTCCACTGGGCGAGTCGATGTATTAACAACCTGGTATCCTGGGCCGCCTCCAGATGCTGGTGAAGATAATCCATGGCGCCGCTCACCATCTCGGTCATGGGGAAGGAAAAGGCCACTATGGCGGGCTGCACCCCGATGAAGATCACCTCGGGCACGAAGGTCTTCAGCTCATCGATGAGGAAGTTCAGCGGCATGTTGTGGGTCGAGAAGATGAACATGTCGGCGATGGTCTCGGGCGGGATCACCTTGAGGGTGCCCGCCTTCTCGCCTATCTCGGCGGCGTCCACCAGCACGATGCGATCCGGTTGCAGCTCCCGCACCTTGTGCACCACATTCTCAGGCGCTATGCCGCCGTCGATGTGCAGCCAGCCGGGCAGGGGGCTCGCCTGCAACTTGTCCGCCAGATAGGGGCCGGCACCGTCGTCCCCCATCATGGCATTGCCCACGGTCAACACGAGATTGCGGCTCATCAGCGGCTCCTTATCATCAGGTACATATGGGGATCGTTATAAAGGGCGGTGAGCTGGTCCATGAAGGTCTCGGTCCAGCCCAGCTCCTGCTCATCGAGCACACCCTCGGCTTTGCGCAGCCGGTCGAAGGCGCAGGCCAGCAGGTGGCAGTGCTCCCGATAGACGGTGATCTCGCCAAAGGTGAGAAACCCCTCCATCTTGCGGCGCGCCTCGCTGCCCGCCGGGAGTTTGGCGACCCAATCCCGATAGCCCGCCAGGGGGCAGACCAGATCGGCACTGAGGCAATCGACGATGCCGAGGTGGTGGCCGATGGCGAGGCTGTAGTACATCACCTCTTTCGCCTCCTCCGGCACGTCGAACTGCTCGTCCACGAACTTGCGGGAGAGGCGATAGAAGAAGACCTGGTCAGCCATGGGCGATCTCTCTCTTGCCCGCGCCCCGGTTGAGGCAGGCGTTGGCCAGGTTGTTGACGATTTCGCCGAGACGCGGATCGTCGTGCTGCTGCAGATAGCTCTGGATGCGCAGGTCCACGTCCTGCTGGGTCGCCCCTTCGAGCAGCGCCATAAACTCATCGGCGATGATGCGACCCTGACGGTAACCCGCCATGCGGCGCGCCTCGCGCTCTATCATCACCCGGATTTCATTCGGGATGCCGGTGTGGCGCAGCTCGACTCGCTCACCCGCCTGCACCTCGTGGCTGGTGGCTTTGAGTTTCTGCTCGAGTAGGCCGAGGGCCACCGCGAAGCCGTAGATGGTGGCCGCCGGGGTAGGGGGGCAGCCGGGAATGTAGACATCCACCGGCACTATCTTGTCGGTGCCTCCCCAGACGCAATAGAGATCGTGGAAGATGCCGCCGTCACAGCCGCAGGCGCCATAGGCGATGCAGATCTTGGGATCCGGGGCCGCCTCGTAGGCGCGCAGGGCCGGCACCCGCATGGCTCTGGTCACGGCGCCGGTGAACAGCAGGATATCGGCGTGGCGGGGGGAGGCGACCACCTTGATGCCGAAACGCTCGGCATCGAACAGCGGGGTGATGGTGGCGAAGATCTCGATCTCGCAGGCGTTGCAGCCGCCGCAATCCACCCGATAGACATAGGCCGAGCGGCGAATGTCTCTGAGCAGCGTCTTTTTCAGGCGCGTTATCTCGGGATCCTGCACCAGCGGCACGGCGCGGCTATGGGCATCGCCGACTATGGGTTCTATGCCTTTGATTTGGCTCATCAGATCCACTCCTGTTGGGCTGTCGCCCGGATGGGCTGGTTCAACATGCTCTGTTTGCGTTTGCAGTCGGGGCAGTGGTGCAACCGCTCCGGATGGGCGAGGGGCTTTGCCGCTTGCGCTAGGGTGTCTTCCACCAGGGCCACCAGTCTGGCGGGGGCGAAGAAGGTGCCGCACAGCTCGCAAGGGGCGAGCGGGAAGCGGGCCTCCTCATAGAGATCCGCCTTGTTGGTCACCGCCAGCTCGAAGTTCGGGGAGAGGGCGATGGCGTGGGTCGGGCACACCTCCTCGCAGCGGCCGCAGAAGATGCAGCGCGCCATGGAGAGCTCCCAGCGCCGCTCGCCGCTCTCCATGTCCACTTCCATGATGAGGGCGTTGGCCGGGCAGGCCTTGGTACAGGCGGCGCAGGCGATGCACTGATCTGCCTGGTATTCCGGCTTGCCGCGAAAGTCCCGGTTCACCTCGAAGGGGGCGAAGGGGTACCTGGCGGTCGGTGTGCCGGCCCTGAGTATGGTCTTGAACAGCTTGATCATGATGACCCCTTATTTGAGCGGAGAGTGCTTGCGGTCGATGCCGTAGCGCTCGATCTCCTTGTAGGAGACCACGGTGGACTTGCCCTTCTTCGGATCGACCAGGGTGACCCTGTCGGTGCAGGAGTAGCAGGGATCCAGGCTGCCGATGATGAGGGGCGCATCCGCCACCGTATTACCCCGCAGCATGTAGCGCAGGGCGGGCCAGTTGGCGTAGGTGGCGGCGCGGCAGCGCCAGCGAAACAGCTTCTGGTTGTCTCCCGTCATGCTCCAGTGCACGTTCTCGCCGCGGGGCGCCTCGGTGAAGCCCAGGGCAAACTTGCCCGGCTGATAAGTGAAGTCTTCGGTGAGCAGAGGGCCTTCCGGCAGGTGGCCCAGACCGAACTCAATCATGTCGAGGGAGTCGTAGAGCTCGTGGATGCGCACCAGCACCCGGGATTGCACGTCGCAACCGGCGAGGCTCTGGATCTCCATGGGGAGCTCCCGATAGGCGGCGAAGTCGTGGACCCGGCGCACGTCGCGCTTGAAGCCGCTGGCCCGCACCATGGGGCCGACACAGCTGAAATCCCGGGCGATTTGCGGATCCAGCCGACCTATCCCCACCAGGCGGGAGGAGATGTTGGCGGTATCGAGCAGCATGGCCACCAGGGGTTTGAGCTCATCGCGCAGTTCCCGCACCAGTTGGGCACCCTTGATGCGATCCTCCTTGAAGATGTCCCGACGCACCCCGCCGATGAGGTTGAGGCCATAGGTCTTGCGGGCGCCGGTCAGTAGCTCGGCCAGGGTCATGGATTTTTCCCGCACCCGGAAGAACTGCATGAAGCCGGTATCGAAGCCGGTGAAGTGGCTCGACAGCCCGATGTTGAGGATGTGGCTGTGCAGGCGTTCGACCTCCAGCAGCACGGCACGAATCATCTTGGCCCGCTCCGGCACCTGAATGCCCATGGCGTTCTCGACCGAGGTGGTGTAGGCGACGCTGTGGGTGAAGCCGCAGATGCCGCACACCCGATCCGTCAGAAAGGCCACCTCGTTGTAACCCATGCGAGTCTCTGCCAGCTTCTCCATGCCACGGTGGACATAAAACAGCCGGTAGTCGGCATCGATGATGTCTTCGCCGTCCACAAACAGCCGGAAGTGACCCGGCTCGTCCGAGGTGATGTGCAGCGGCCCCACCGGCACGATGCGATTGGCCTCATTGCCGAGCTCGTTGACGAAGGGGTAGGTCTCGGTGTCCGTGGTGGGGACGGGGCGCTGGCGGTAATCCATGGCGTCTTTGCGAAGGGGATGGATATCCTCGGGCCAGTCGTCCGGCAGCACCAGCCGCCGCTCGTCCGGCAGGCCGACCGCCCGCAGGCCGTACATGTCGCGGATCTCCCGCTCCCCCCAGACCGCCGCCGGTATGGTCGGGGTGATGGAGGGATACTCCTGCTCTATGGCGTTGACCAGCACCTTGACGGTGATCCAGCTCTTGGTCTCGGCCTCCATGGAGAAGACGTGGTAGACGGCGAAGTGGCCGTTGAGGCTGCGCTCGTCGTTGGCAAAGGAGACCGACAGCCAGCCGCCGAGCTTGTGGAACAATATGCTGGTGAGGGCAATCAAGTCGGTGGGTTTGACGGTCAGGGTGGCCTGATCGGCGGTCTGCCACTGCTCGTCCGTGATGGCGTGGGGCAGTTGCTGTCGCAGTTGCTGGATGTAGTCGCAGCCGATGCGATCTGAGATGGCGATGGTCATGCAGTTATCTCGTTAAAATCGGGAAAAATGAAATCGGAAACAGCGGGGGCCAAGGCGGACATGGCTTATACCCCGACCAGATAGGCGAGCAGGGCCAGGAGGGCGAGCCCCAGGCCATAGCGGGTCAGCCTGTGGGTGCGCACGAACTGGGTACGGGCCATGGCGTTTTCGATGAGGCCCGCGAGCCCAAAGGCCAGCAGCAGTTTGCAGGCGAGGATCAGGGCCGCCATGGCTAGCGCTGGCAGGCTCCAGTCCGCCGCCTTGCCAAAGGGTAGGAAGATGACCAAAAAGAGCTGCACCACCACCAGTTGCTTGAGGCCGATGCCGAGCTTGAACAGGGCGAGACCCGCACCGGAATACTCGGTGAGCGGCCCCTCCTGCAGCTCCTGCTCGGCTTCCGCGCAGTCGAAGGGCAGCTTGCCCATCTCCACGAAGACCGCGAAGGCGCAGGCGGCCCCCGCCAGCAGGGTGGCGACGGGGGCGGCCAGCGGCTGGGTGGCCACATAGGTGCTGATGTTGCCGAGATCCGAGCTGCCCACCATCATCGCCATGATGAAACAGGCCAGCACCAGGATCGGCTCGACCAGGATGCCGAGGGTCAGCTCGCGGCGGGCACCGATCCCTGCAAACATGCTGCCGCTGTCGAGCCCGGTGAGGGCGAAGAAGAAGCGGAAGATGGCGAACAGATAGATGTCGGTGATGAGATCCCCGGCGATGGGGAAGGGGGACTCGTGCGTCAGGGTCGGCAGTGCCATGGCCACCAACAGCAGGGTGGCGATGAGCAGGGCCGGGGTCAGGTTGAAGATTATGCCGGCAGGCTCCGGGGTGACTTCCTGACGGCGCAGCAGTTTGCCGATATCCCGGTAATCCTGCAGCAGTCCCGGCCCCTGGCGCGAGTGCATCTTGGCCCGCAACACCCGGTTAAAACCGGTGGCGAGCGGGGCCAGCGCCAGCATGGCGAGGGCCTGGGTGAGGGCGAGGGCCACCATGCCCCAGCTTGGCATTTCGAGAGCGGGCATCATTGAACTCCTACTGCCATCAGGATAAAGAGCGCCAGCACCAGGCCATGAAGCAGCCAGCCAGCGGTGGAGGGCGACTCACTCACCCCGTGCAGCGAACTGGCCAGATCGAGGCGCGATTGCTTGCGATAGAGGGGCGCGCAGAGCTGGCGCAGGGTATGGGTAACCGCGCCGGAGGTGAGGCTCATGCGCTCCTCGTAGGCGTAACCGCATGCCCAGGGCGTGCCAGCGTGACGACGACCGAGCTTGGGCCCCTTGAACAGGGCCAGCAGGAGCAGCGGAATGAAGAAGAGACCAATAAGGGTGATGGCAATCACGGGGGGAGAGAGCACGGCCTGACTGCTGTCGAGCGGCAGCAGGGTGGCGCCGGTTGCCACGCTCATTTGGCTCGCCACTTGAGCGGCAACCAGTGCCTGACCGTAGCCGTTGACCAGGGGGGCAATCCAGGGGGCGCCGAGGCCCAGCACCAGACAGACGGCGGCCAGCAGCATTGTGCCCGCCACCATGGTGCCCGGTACCTCGCGGGCCTGGCTCGCCTTCTCGCTGCGCGGGGCGCCGCAGAAGCAGATGCCGTAGACCTTGACGAAGCACATCACCGCCATGGCACCGGTCACCGCCAGCATCACCACGGCCAGCGGCGCGACTATGGAGGTGCCGAGCTTGGTCATGCTGAGCAGGGCCTGATAGATGAACCATTCGCTCACGAAGCCGTTGAGCGGTGGCAGGGCCGAGATGGCCATGGCGCCGATGAGAAACGCCAGCGCCGTCCAGGGCATCAGCTTGGCGAGGCCCCCCATCTTGTCCATGTCGCGGGTGTGCAGGCGGAACATGACCGAGCCTGTGCCCATAAACAGCAGGCTCTTGAAGATGGCGTGGTTGAGCAGGTGATAGAGCGCGCCGAGCAGCCCCAGCGCCACCAGGGTCGGTTGCTGGTTGGCGAGGCCAATCATGCCGATCCCCATGCCCATCAGGATGATGCCGATGTTCTCCACCGTGTGGTAGGCGAGCAGCCGCTTGAGATCGTGCTCGGCCAGCGCAAACAGCACCCCGAGCACCGCCGAGCAGGCGCCGAAGATCAGCACCATGTAGCCCCACCAGAGCTGGCTGGCACCGAGAAAATCGATGGCGACCCGCAAGATGCCAAAGAGGCCCAGTTTGACCATGACCCCGGACATCAGCGCCGAGATATGGGAGGGGGCGACGGGTTCGGCCACCGGCAGCCAGCCGTGCAGGGGCACGAAACCGGCGCGCAGGCCAAAGCCGCAGAAGCTCAGCAGGAACACCAGGGAGGCGAGCGCCCCGGCCAAGTGCTGTTCACGCAGGGCGCTGAACTCCAGACTGCCGCTCTCACGGCAGAGCAGCCAGAAGGCGACGAGCACCAGCGCCATGCCGATATGGTTCATCACCAGATACAGCCTGCTCTGTTTGGCGGCCTCCGGGTTGCACTTGACCAGCCAGTAGCTGGTCAGCGTCACCAGCTCGTAACAGAGCAAAAAGCCCAGCGCGTTGTCGGCCAGCACCATGCCCACCATGGCGAACAGGAAGAGGTTCATCAGCACGCCGATGGAAACGTCCCCCTTGCCCTGGTACTCCTTGATATAGGCAAAGGAGTAGAGGGACACGGCTGATCCAACGAGGGTGATCACCAAGAGCATCAGGGCGGCGAGCATGTCGAGGTGCACCGAGCCCAGCAGCCAGAGCTGGCCATCGATGGGGGTACCCGAGGCGAGGGCCTCCACGGCAACCGCCACACCGGCCAGGGAGCCCAGCAGGGCCAGGCCACTGTTGAGGCGATTGGCGAGGGAGGCTTGCTTGAGCAAGCCGCCCGCCGCGGCGCCCAGCAGCGCACCTAACAGAAAGAGCAGCAGGCTGCCCAGTAGAAGAGGGGGCAGCATCAGAAATCTCCCTGTGTGGACGATAAAGGCTGTGAGGCATGAGAGGCCGAGAAGGCGGGAGCCCCTCCCGGATGGGCGCTGGCGGCCTGTTGGCGCCGCTCACGGGCTGCACTGGCGCAGACACTGTCGTTGACCAGGGTCAGCGCCTGGGAGGGGCAAGCCTCGATGCAGGCCGGGCCATCCTCGCGAAAGGCGCAGAGATCGCATTTGACCGCGATGCTGCGCACGCCGGGCTCCCAGCTCAGCAGGTCTTCCCCAAAGCAGCTCAGGCCTGCCGAGGTGGAGGGGTTGCTGGAGCGGATGGAGCAGGGGATATAGGTGTCGTAGCTGTTGGCGATGGCCACCGGGCGGCTGCCGCCGCTCTGGATGGCGCCAAACGGGCAGGCCACGGCGCAGAGGTTGCAGCCGATGCAGAGGGATTCGTTCAGTTGCACGCTGTCGTCGGTCTGGCGGATGGCCTCGACCGGGCAGACCTTGATGCAGGGGGCGTCGTCACAGTGACGGCACTGAACCGGCATGGTCGCCTGCTCGTGTCGCATGACGGTTAATCGGGGGGCTTGCTGCAAACCCTGGGCCTTGTGAACGGTTGAGCAGGCGGCCATACAGGTGCCACAGCCGATACAAAGCCTGGGGTCGGCGATAACGAAGCGGTTCATAGCCTACCTTGTCGTGTCGCGAACGGAGAAAGTAGGGGCAGGTTGGCAAGATGCGGGCCAGATTGGGTTAAGTGCCAATATTGACTCTTAGGTGCTGTTTTTAAAGAGATTTAAATTTCAAGGGGGAGGCTGGCGAGAGGGCCATCGGGTGTCGAACCGTGACGCTCGTCACTAGTGACGAAGGGCGGGAGAGAGTTCGTCACACAAAAGGACAACCGTTCGTCGGCAGAGGAACACCTGAGCATGGAAGGGATAAGGGTAGGGTGCAATGAACGAAGTGAATTGCACCACTCACCCAAGATCCGGGCGCTCAACAGGGTGCAATGCGCTGCGCTTATTGCACCCTACGGCTTGTGCTCTGCGGTTCACCACCCTGCGATGGCGGATCTGCGAGCATCACAGTTCTACTCCCTTCTCCCCTCGCGGGAGAAGGGCTGGGGATGAGGGGGAGTGGTCTTCGTCCATGGTTAACGGCAAAAAAAGAGGGAGGCTGATGCCTCCCTCTTCTTTGTCTGGTGCGCCTGTTGGCAAGCTGATTCGATTTGCCGGCAGGTGCCATCGTACGTTCGCCTCTCTCGTACGTCCGATTAGGCTTCGCTAATCGAACCTGCCATCAGATATCCACTTGCGAGCCGAGCTCGATCACCCGATTGGGCGGGATCTCGAACTGATCTGGCGCCCGCAGGGCGTTGCGCTGCAGCAGCATAAACAGCTGGCCGCGCAGATAGAGATACCAGGGGCGCTCCTTCATGATGAGGGACTCGTGGGCCATGAAGAACGAGGTCTCCATCATCCGGCAGCTCAGTCCCTCCGCATTGCAGCGATGGAAGATCTCCTCCACGTTCGGGGTCTCGCGCCAGCCATGGCTCGCCACCACCCGCCAGAAGGTGGGGGAGAGCTGCTCGACGCAGACCCGGCGCACGTTGTGGACGTAGGGCACATCTTCCACCCGCATGGTCAGCAGGATCACCCGCTCGTGCAGTACCTTGTTGTGCTTGAGGTTGTGCAAGAGCGCATGGGGGATCACGTTGACCACCCGCGACATATAGACGGCGGTGCCCGCCACCCGGGTCGGGGGGGATTTTTCCAAGGATGCGATCATGGGATCCAGCGAGTTGCCGTGCTCGTTGAGGCGGCGGATAAGCTGGAAACGCTCGCTCTTCCAGCTGGTCATCAGGGTGAACATGACGGCGCCCAGGGTCAGCGGCAGCCAGCCGCCGGAGACGATCTTGGCCAGGTTCGCGGCAAAGAGCGGCACGTCGATGGCGAGCAGCAGAGTGAACAGGGCAGCCACCAGGTACTTGTGCCAGTGCCAGCTGTTCTTGGCCACCGAGCAGAAGAGGATGCTGGTCAGCACCATGGTGCCGGTCACGGCGATGCCGTAGGCCGCCGCCAGATTGCTGGAGTGCTCGAAGCTCATGATGACGATCACCACGGACACATAGAGCATCCAGTTGATGACCGGAATATAGATCTGGCCGGACTCCTGCTCCGAGGTGTGGACGATGCGAATGGGGTTGAGATAGCCCAGGCGCACCGCCTGACGAGTCAGGGAGAAGACCCCGGAGATCACCGCCTGGGAGGCGATGACGGTCGCCAGGGTCGCGAGCAGCAAGAGCGGCAGCAGCGCCCACTTGGGGGCGAGCAGGAAGAAGGGGTTGGCGATGGCCTCGGGGTCGCGCAGCAGCAGGGCCCCCTGGCCGAAGTAGTTGAGCACCAGCGACGGCAGCACCACCATAAACCAGGCGCGCCGGATCGGGCTCTTGCCGAAGTGGCCCATGTCCGCGTAGAGCGCCTCCACCCCTGTGATGGCCAGCACCACGGCGCCGAGGGCGAAGAAGGAGGTGAGCCGGTATTCCATGAAGAAACGCAGGGCCCAGAGCGGGTTGAGCGCCCCCAGCACCTCGGGGCTCTGGACGATGCTGCTAAGGCCAAGCGCCGCCAGGGTCAGGAACCAGACCAGCATGATGGGGGCAAACAGCTTGCCCACGGTGGCAGTGCCATGGCGCTGAATGGCAAACAGCAGGGTCAGCACCAGCACCGAGAGCGGCACTATGTAGGCGTCGAGGGAGGGGGCCACAATTTTCAGCCCCTCGATGGCCGACATCACCGACATGGCGGGGGTGATCACCACCTCGCCGTAGAAGAAGCTGCCGCCGATGAGCCCGAGGATGATGAGCACGGGGGCCCACTTCTCGGGGCTGTTGCGGGTCGCCAGCGACATCAGGGTCAAAATGCCCCCCTCACCTGCGTTGTCGGCCCGCATCACGAAGGAGAGGTACTTGACCGAAACTACCAGCAGCAGCAGCCAGAAGATAAGAGAGAGGAAGCCCAGGATGGAGGCGGGTTCGACCCCGAAGCCGAATTGACCGGACAGGCACTCGCGCAGGGTATAGAGCGGACTGGTGCCGATATCGCCATAGACCACGCCGATCGCCGCCAGGGTGACGCCGGACAGGGCGGGTTTGTTAGTACAGTTCATGAGTTATCTTGTCAGATTGCCGGTGGCGCAGTCGCCAACACAGGGGTCCCGAGCGATCGGAAAACCGGGATCGTTATTCGGGAGGGTATTCAAGGATTGCAATGGGAAAGGGCGTTAGCTGGATAGAAATAGGCTCATCATGGGACACAGTCTGTTCATCTGCGATTCAGCTCATGATGACACAGAGTCTGTGGGAATCGATGCTGGTATAAATAATCAAAGGGCCATATTGAGTGAAATTATTAATTGTTCATTGATTGAAATGCAGCGCCGAACGGTGAGCAAGTGCTTGTTTTAGCTGGGGTTCCATTTTACCCAGCGTTTCCTGTCAATCTGGCTGAAAAATAAACGATAAAATGCTGTCCAATAAAGAGGTAGTTGGAGAGTAAAGGCGGGAGGGAATTGGGTGGCGATGGAGTCTTTATTTGGTGACTTGGTAAGAAAATAGTTACATTCAGTGGGCATAGTTAAAGACGGTCACTGTAAAAATGAAGAGGTAGTATGTAGATAAATGTAGGGTGCAATGAACGAAGTGAATTGCACCACTAACTAAAAAATGTAATGTGGCAGCAATACGCTGCGATTCGAGTAAGTAGCTCCCTGCGATGTTTGTTATATATCCGGGATGGTCTATTTTATCGAATGCCGTTATACATAACATCAGATTTGTCAATGCCAATATCTCGTCTCATAGCATTTGTTAAACTTAAAGCCTTATGCCTAATTTCTTCCCAACTTGCAGTATCACCATCGAAAACAATAGCCAACAATTTATCTATGAACGCATCATTAGCATCCATGACATCTTGTGGTGCGATCATTGCAAGGTAACCATATATTTTAAGCCTTTCTGTTTCGAACTGTTCTTGTTCTTCTGGAGATAGTTCTTTCTTATGTCGCAATACGATCATCTCGACTTTAGCTAGCATTATAGCCACTAAGTCGACAGTCGCTCTATAAATTGCTAGTTTATCGTTATGTTCTCTAATATGAGTTTGCTTATAAATTTCCAATTCATGATTTAATTCGGCTAAGTGTAGCTGGTTTTCTTTTTGTAATTTTATCCTTAGTTGCTCTAGTTTCTGTTCGTGATTGGCCTTTTCTGTAGCCATAAGACGGCTCGCCCATATCTTACCTAAATAATTAGACATACCAAGAATAATTGCACCACTACCACCTAAAGATGCGATAACAGTTGCTCCAATCGATAGGTATTCGCTCATACGTTCTCTTTCCTATATAATTTCATTGTTTAGAAAAACATTTAAATGATTCATTAATATATAAACCAGTCATTTACACGGCGCCACATATTGATAGTCCTTTAAACTTGATTGTTAGAGGCTTTACAAGCCATGATCTTTTTTATACATAAAGGGTAAAGTGATTGCAAAGGCAATAGAGTCTTCACCTAGTACTTTTTTATTTTTGTAACTTACGACATAACCTTTAAAAAAACATATGCTTCCTCGTTGTATGGGTCATTATTATCTGAGCCATGAGTACTTAGCAATTTCTCAGCGTATTCAACAGCATCAAATGTTTCTTGCTTTCCAGTGGTTATTGCTAAAAGGTAGCCATTTATAATTTTATCCATGTAATAATTAAGCTTATTTACAACAGCTACTGTTCTTGCTTCACCTAACTTAGAATTGACTATCTTCAATTCTTTTTCTTCCACCAAAAATATGAGTTTAGATTCCTGTTTATTTAACGAGCCAATTGATTTTTGATGCTCTAATATTTTACTGTCTAGTGTTTTTAATTGGCTTTTTAACTCGTTTTTTGTAGAGACAAGTGACTGGTTATCAATTTTTGCTTGCTGTAATTCTTTTTCTTTTTCGAACACTGGATGAATAGTGCTGAAATATGCCCAGACACCAAATCCTAAACTTATTATTGTTGAGATCTTGACCATGTGTTCTAGAAAACCATCATCTTGCTTATACAATCTCAATTGTTTTTCTCCGTGTTTTTATAAAAGTCCATATTTTATGGAAACCGATCTTTAATTGCTTATATTTAAATCATAATATTAAATAATAAATTCAGTCATCCATTTATTGATGGGGGATTTCAGAGAGATTAGAGGCTTATATTTAATATGCTCAATAAAATTTCATTAGTATTTAGTGGTGTCTACCCAATATTATTTTTCTGGTAGAAATATTATTTAGGCTTTTGTTGTCATCTTCGGTCATATCTTAAGTTCCTGACACTCGCTTGCTGCTATTAACCCGCGCTGTTTGATATATCTGTTCCATGGAGTCGCCCCCTAAAGGAGCTGGTTGCCATCTGGGACATGTTATCCGGCTGGAGAAAAAACAGAAGCTAGAGGCGTTGGAAACCGGATCTGGCTCAATAAATTTGTCAGTAGGGGGCTTTTTTGTTCGATTCTTCTTTACGTGTCCTGTCATCTAGATAGTAAAACTAAACAACTTTGCCCCCCATTTGCCCTCTCCAGGGCCTGCCGCTGCTGTCTTGAGCCCTGTTGCTGCCATGCCATCGATATCTCGTCGAAAGGTCGGCCCATCCGATGGGGCAGGGGTTGTCACCGGGTGTCGAGCTCGTCACTTTTGTCGTGTCGAGCCCGGCGTCCCGCCTCGCTCGTCATCGTCACTCGCCTGAGAGCAGCCGCTCAGATCCCTGATTACCCCTTTATTTTCAGTGTCTTGTGATTTTTATCGCAAGCGGGGGCCGGTTTGGTCTGATTAATGCCTAGTGGGGTGACCGGCTGCGTCGTTGCTTGTATTCAGCCCGGCGGCCGGTGCAACGAACCATTTAGGATCCCTCTTTTTATGAACAGCTTCGTGATTGCCGATCCCAGTCTCTGCATTGGGTGTCGTACCTGTGAGGTGGCCTGCGCCGTGTCACACCAGTCAGCGTCCTGCGGCGGGACCCTGGCGCGGGAGGGCGGCCTGCATCTCGCCATCGAGGATGGGCATCTGGTCTCCAAGGACAGCTATTTTCAGCCGCGCCTGAAAGTCATCGTCGGCAGCAAGGTGACCACCCCCGTGCTGTGCCGTCAGTGTGAAGACAAGCCCTGCGCCATGGCCTGCCCCAATAACGCCATCGTCACCGAGGATGGTTGCGTCAAGGTCTATCAGGCGCGCTGCATCGGCTGCAAATCCTGTGTGGTGGCTTGCCCCTATGGCGCCATGGCGGTGGTGGTGCAGGAGGTGGCCCCGGCCGCCGATGCGCTGTTCAAGCGCCCGCAGACCAAGGCCCAGGCCCTGAAGTGCGATCTCTGCCGCCACCGTGAGGCGGGCCCGGCCTGCGTCGAGGTGTGCCCGACCCAGGCGCTGCGCCTGGTAACCCCACAGAGTCTGGCGACCCTGAACCGGCAGAAACAGCTGGCCAGCGCCGAGGCGATGCCGGCGGGTTAGGTCGCGCCTTTGATGGCGATGCGGGTGTCGGCGTGTCAGCGCGGGTCTATGGCATTGAGCGTGAGCCGCAGTCCCGGCGCCGCCGACCAGGCCGACAAGCCGGATGGGCTCTGGATGGTGCAGTGCGTCTTTCTGCTTTGAGTGTTTTTTACCTGTCGAATGCACTGCCAGAGAGCCATCACCCCATCAATCCAACCATTTATCGTTAACCAACAAGAGACTGAGTCATGAAAAAAGTCATCACCGTCTGCCCCTATTGCGGCACCGGTTGCAAGATCAACCTGCTGGTTGATAACGACAAGGTGGTGGGGGCCGAGGGTGCCCACGGCCGGACCAACGAGGGGCAGCTCTGCCTCAAGGGCTACTACGGTTGGGATTTCTTGAACGACACCAACCTGCTGACCCCGCGTCTGAAAAGCCCGATGATCCGCCGCGAGCGCGGTGGCAAGCTCGAAGCCGTCTCCTGGGACGAGGCCATCGGCTTTGCCAGCAGCCGCTTGTCGGCTATCAAGGCGAAATACGGCGCCGACGCCATCATGACCACGGGCTCGGCCCGCGGCCCCGGCAACGAAGCCAACTATGTGATGCAAAAATTTGCCCGCGCCGTGCTGGGGACGAACAACGTCGATCACTGCGCGAGGGTGTGACACGCACCCTCAGTCTCCGGTCTGGAGACAACAGTAGGCAACGGCGCCATGAGCAACGCCATTCCCGAAATTCAAGAAACCAAGTGCCTGCTGGTGTTTGGTTACAATGCGGCCGACTCCCACCCCATAGTGGCGCGCCACATCCTCAAGGCGAAGGCGAACGGAGCCAAGGTGATCGTCTGCGATCCGCGCATGGTGGAAACCGCCCGCATCGCCGATCAGTGGCTGCCGCTCAAAAACGGCTCCAACATGGCGCTGGTCAATGCCTTCGGCAACGTACTGATCGCCGAGAACCTTTATGACAAGGCGTTCGTCGCCAACTACACCGAGGGCTTTGAGACCTACAAGGCGCTGGTAGCCAAGTACACCCCGGAATACGTAGAGGGGATCACCGGCCTCAAGGCGGCGGATATCCGCGCGGCCATCCGCACCTATGCGGCGGCACCGGCCTCCATGATCCTGTGGGGCATGGGGGTGACCCAGTACGGTCAGGCAGTGGACGTCGTGAAGGGCCTCGCGGGGCTTGCGCTGCTCACCGGCAACTTCGGCCGGCGCGGCACCGGCTGCGGCCCGGTGCGCGGTCAGAACAACGTGCAGGGCACCTGCGACATGGGGATGCTGCCCCACCAGTTCCCGGGCTATCAGTCCGTGGCCGATCCCGCCATCAGCGCCAAGTTTGCCAAGGCCTGGGGCGTGGAGTCGCTGTCCCAGAAACCGGGTTATCGCCTGACCGAGCTCAGCCACAAGGTGGAGGAGGGCAAGTGCAAGGCCTTCTACATCTTCGGGGAAGATCCGGCCCAGACGGAAGCGGACCTGGCCCAGTTCAGGCGCACCCTGGGGGGCATGGAGCTGGTGATCGTCCAGGACATCTTCATGACCCAGACCGCCGAGATGGCGGATGTCATCTTGCCCGCCACCAGTTGGGGCGAGCACGAGGGGGTCTACAGCTCGGCGGATCGCGGCTTCCAGCGCTTCTACAAGGCGGTGACCCCGCCGGACAATGTCAAACCGGACTGGGCCATCTTCTCCCTGATGGCGACCACTATGGGTTATCCCATGGAATACCGGGATACAAACCAGATCTGGGATGAGATGCGGGCGCTCTGCCCACTCTACGCCGGGGTCAGCTACGACAAGATGGCGGATCTCAAGAGTGTGCAGTGGCCTTGCCCGACCGAGGATCACCCGGGCACCAGCACCCTGTTCGAGGGCAATGTGTTCACCACCCCGAGCGGCAAGGGTCAGTTGATTGCCTCCGAGTGGAGGCCACCCCTGGAGCAGCCCGACGAAAACTACCCGCTGGTGCTCTCCACCGTGCGGGAGGTGGGTCACTACTCCTGCCGCTCCATGACCGGCAACTGCTCGGCGCTGCAGACCCTCGCCGATGAGCCCGGCTATGTGCAGATCCACCCGAAGGATGCGCAACAGCTCGGGGTCAAGGATCAGGCGCTGGTCTGGATCTCGTCTCGCCGTGGCAAGGTGATCACCCGCGCGAACTACAACGAGCGGGTGAATGCCGGTGTGGTCTACATGACCTACCAGTGGTGGATAGGGGCCTGCAACGAGCTCACCATAGAGCACGTGGACCCCGTCTCCTACACCCCAGAGTACAAATACTGCGCGGTGAAAATAGAGCGAATTGATAATCAGTCTGAGGCGGAGAATTATGTCCAGACCGAATACAGTGCGCTCAAGGCGAAATTGCGCAGCGCCGCCAAGGGGTAAGTCTCGTTAAATAAAGTGGATCCAGGCTCTGTTCGCAGGGCCCGGATTCCCTCATCCTTTTTTCAATTGGCAGACACCATCATGAGAAGTGAATTAACTATCTCGTTCGGGATCTTTTATGTTTCAGCCTATTTACTGGCAATGTTATTGGGCATGGGGTGTTACCTCTGGTACGACGAATTGATATTCCTGCTGGGCTTTGGTTTTTTCGGCTGTTTTATCGCCGCACGGATCGCCATGGGCGCCGTGCTGGCGGCCCTGAGCGTGCAGCTGGCCTGGCTCGTCGCTTTCCTCTCCACCACCCTGGTCAACTGCCTGCTGCTGGGCCTCTCTGCCCTGGTCATCTACCTGACCCATCAGGCGATCTCCGTTGAAATATCACAGAATATCAGTTGGTTATTGGTGGCGTTTCAGCTCCTCTCGGCCGGCTTCATCTTCGGCGGCCTCAAGCTCTATCGCCATGATCTGCACCCCTCCTGAGGCGGGGCAAGGCGCGCCTGGGGGGTCACAGAGGCCGGTGGCCGGCGATTGCACACCGAATATCGGCGGGAGCGGCGGTATATTTCCTGCGGGAGGAATAAACATGCCCTGCTTATGAATAATAGGCGGACGGGCGCGGTTGTAATGCCATTGGGCCTACTCTATGATGCGACGCACCAGCACGATGCTATTTCAATGGATGTTTGTTTTTATAATTAAGTGTTAATTTGTTAAGTCTTAATTATAACATCTGACGGAATTGGCTGAGGCATCGTTTATCGTCGTTGCTGATTGCAATGTGCCTGCAATTTCCCCACACAGATATAATGCGAGGCCAGAATGCTGAATCTGAGTGCCATTCCGTTGACCGATATTTCCCCCATCTGGGATGACGGCTTTCTCTCCCTCTCCAAGACCCTGCTCTCTGCCGTGACCCTGGACGACTTCATCGAGAAGCTGAACCGGATCGAGGCCTGTTTCGGTGGCGTGACCCGGGTCAACCTCATCCTCAACCTGGGGGGAGAGGAGGCGGTGGTCTGCTTCATGGGAGAGCAGGGCCCGCAGCACCTTGTCTGTCGCAAGGGGGATCTGCACTTCTCCGCCCACTCGGAGCAGGCCATCGTCCTGCCGGCGGCCCGCTTCGTGAACCGCTGCGCCAAGCTTGCCAGCACCCCGGTCTATGACGGTCTGCAATCCTATTGCCAGTTGCCCATCACCACGGCCCGCAGTCACCTGGGCGGGGTGGAGTTTATCAGCTCCCAGCCCAATGCCTTCCCAATGGAAACCCTGGCCAAGTTGACCCAACTCGCCGCCATCGTTGCCATTGCGCTCGAGAGCGTGCAGGACAAGGAGCGCACCCTGGAGCAGGCCCACTCCCTGCGCCTGGAGCGCGACAGCTGCAAGATCCTGGTGGACGTGACCAATGCGGTGATTAAGCTGGTGCGCATCGCCGAGCTGCCCAAGAGCCTGTTCGCCATCTTGCAGCACCATTTCGCCATCGGCAGCCTCTGCCTGGCGGAATACAACGCCACCTCCGACAGCTTCAAGAGCTATCTGGTGAACCCGCGCGAGAGCGATCAACCCGGCATCATCAACCACTCCTGCTTCGAGAAACACTGCCTGCAGGGGGCGCTCATCCAGAGCGAGCCCTTCTTCGTCTACCGCGAGCAGGGTCACGGCTGCAACTCAGGTTGCCGCTTCAGCGCCCAGATCCTGCCCCCCGAGGCGAACAGCTCCTGCATTTTGCCCCTGCGCTATCGCGGCAACCTGCTGGGGGTGTTGATCCTCTCCCACCCGGCGGCCGACTTCTTTGCCGACATCGATCTCTCCCTCTTGGAGCAGGTCGCGGCCCGCACGGCGATCGCCATGAACAACGTGCAGGCGCAGCAGGAGATCTCCAACACCAACGGCGCCCGGGAGAAGACCATCAGGGTGGCCGACAGCCAACCCGACGCCGACTTCGCCAACATCATCCATCAGAGTGCCGCGATGCAGAGCGTGCTGGAGAAGGTGAGGCTGGTGGCCCAGAGTGACTGCTCGGTGCTCATCCTGGGGGAGACGGGCACCGGCAAGGAGCTGATCGCCCAGGCCATTCACGGCTTGAGCCAGCGCAATGAGCAGGAGATGGTGAAGGTGAACTGCGCCGCCATCCCCACCGGCCTCATCGAGAGCGACCTGTTTGGCCACGAGAAGGGGGCCTTCACCGGCGCCCTGAGCCAGCGCATCGGCCGCTTCGAGCGCGCCCACAAGGGCACCCTGTTCCTGGACGAAGTGGGGGACATGCCCCTGGATCTGCAACCCAAGCTCTTGCGGGTATTGCAGGAGCACGAGCTGGAGCGGGTCGGCAACAGCACTCCCATCCCCATCGACGTGCGACTGGTGGCGGCCACCAACTGCGATCTGCTCTCCATGGTCAAGAACAAGCGCTTTCGAAGCGATCTCTACTACCGGCTCAACGTCTTCCCCATCGAGCTGCCGCCCCTGCGCGAGCGGCGCGAGGACATACCGCTGTTGGTCAACTTCTTCATCAAGAAGATCGCCAAGCGGATGCGGCGCAACATCACCGCCATCCCGGCCGATGCCATGAAGATGCTGGTGTCGCTCCCCTGGTACGGCAACATCCGTGAGCTCGAAAACATCATAGAGCGGGCCGTGGTGATGACCCGCGGTCAGGTACTGAACCTCTCCCCGGACGAGCTCTTGCCCCTCAAGGGTTTTCACAAGATTGAGACCCTGGTCTATGACGAGCCCTCTCAGGGATTGTTCGGCGGCGAAGGCAGTCACGGAGACAGGGCGCAAGCCGTGCGGGATCGCGACGGCGTGCAGGGGGAGGGCGAGCGCGAGGCCATCATCGCCGCCCTGCGGGCCTGCAACGGCATCGTCGCCGGCGAGCGGGGGGCCGCCAACCGGCTCGGCATGAAGCGCACCACCCTGCTCTCGAAGATGAAGCGGCTCGGTATCTCGGCGAAAGCCCCCGAGACCCTCGACTAAGGACGGCGCAGATGTTGTCAGAGAACGAAGGGGCGTCCCCCCTGCACGGCCTGTGCGCCCCCCGCGAGGTGGTGCACTACCACAGAGAAGGGAGTCGCACCGACAGCGCCATGCTGTTGCCCGCCGAGACCCCGGTGGCGCTGGTCTACAACGGCATCGCCCACGGCGTCATGATGTGCTCGGCCGCGGATCTGGAGGACTTTGCCATCGGCTTCTCGTTGTCCGAGGGGATCATCGACGGCCTGCACGATATCCACGACATAGAACGAGTCGATGGCTGCCAGGGCATAGAGTTGCAGATCACCCTGGCCAACCGCTGTGTCCATCGCCTGAAAGAGAAGAAGCGCACCCTGGCCGGGCGCACCGGTTGCGGCATCTGTGGCAGCGAGAGCCTGGAGCAGGTGGTGCGCACCTTGCCCTCCCTGCCCGACAGCCAGCGCTTCGAGGTGACCCTGATCGACAAGGTGCTGGACGCGCTGCGCCCGCTGCAACTGCTGGGGCAGAGCACGGGGGCCACCCATGCCGCCGTGCATGTGGACGGGGAGGGCAACATCCTCGCCATCCGCGAGGACGTGGGCCGTCATATCGCGCTCGACAAGCTGGTGGGGCACCTTTGCCGCAGCGGTCGGCGCGACGGCGCCATCCTGGTGACCAGCCGCGCCAGCTTCGAGATGGTGCAAAAGTGCGCCAGCGCCGGGGTCGAGATCCTGCTCGCCATCTCGGCGGCCACCGGGCTCGCGGTGGAGCGGGCGGAGCAGACCGGCCTCACCCTGGTGGGCTTCTGCCGCCCGGGCCGGGCCGAGATCTACAGCGGCCGCCAGCGCATCCTGCTGGAATAAGCGCGCCCGGGCGCCATCGTCTCGCGTCACCCGGCGAGGCGCCGATCATTGGCGCTCGGGGCCGGCTCGGGTATAGTCCTGCGCCAACAAGATAGGTTTGGATGAATAAGCCCTGGCCACGCGCCCGGCTTGTCCCTCTGGCGCGGCTTTAAAGGATATCCCCATGAAATTCAGTCCCCTGCTCGATGAGATGATGAAGGCGCTGCAGGTGCTGCCGGGCGTCGGCCCCAAGTCGGCCCAGCGCATGGCGTTCACCCTGCTCGAGCGCGAGCGCAGCGGCGGCCTGCGTCTGGCCTCATTGCTCAACCGGGCGCTGACCGAAATAGGTCACTGCAGCCACTGCCGCACCTTCACCGAGAACGATCGCTGCGAGATCTGCGCGAACCCCAAGCGGGAAGAGAGCGGTTTGCTGTGCGTGGTGGAGAGCCCGGCGGACGTGGCCGCCATCGAGCACACCGGCCAGTTCTCCGGCCGCTACTTCGTGCTGATGGGGCACTTGTCACCGCTCGACGGCATAGGCCCGGAAGAGCTGGGGCTGGAGATCCTGGAGCGCCGCCTCAAGGATGAGTCCATCAAGGAACTGATCCTCGCTACCAATCCCACCATAGAGGGGGACGCCACCGCCTGGTACATCGCCGACATGGCGCGGGCCGCCGGGGTCGAGGTGAGCCGCATCGCCCACGGGGTGCCGGTGGGTGGCGAGCTGGAGCTGGTGGATGGCACCACGCTCTCTCACTCCCTGATGGGACGCCAGCGTATCTAGGCCTGATGGTACAAGAAGTGGACAACTGAGTTCAGGATGAGGGGCGAGTGCGCAAGTTTGCACACTCGCCCCTTGATATTTGGGAGGCTACCCCCATCTAGGTTGGGAATCTGTTCAACCCGACGTTTTGAGGACTGGTCGATGACCCAAAGTGTTCACGCCGAAACCCACGGCTTTCAAACCGAAGTCAAACAACTGCTGAGCCTGATGGCTCACAGCCTCTACTCCAACAAAGAAGTATTCCTGCGCGAGCTGATTTCCAACGCCTCCGATGCGGCGGACAAGCTGCGCTTCAAGGCGCTTTCCGATGCCTCTTTGTTCGAAAACGACGGCCAACTGCGCGTGCGCCTGGTGGTGGACAAAGAAAACAAGACCCTGACCATCTCGGACAACGGCATCGGCATGACCCGTGACCAGGTGATCGAACACCTGGGCACCATCGCCAAATCCGGCACCGCCGACTTCTTCAAGCACCTGTCCGGCGATCAGGGCAAAGACTCCCAGCTGATCGGTCAGTTCGGGGTGGGCTTCTACTCCGCTTTCATCGTCGCCGACAAGGTGACCGTCATCTCCCGCGCCGCCGGCACCGAGCCGAGCCAGGGCGTGCAGTGGGAATCCGAAGGGGAAGGTTCCTTCACCGTGGCTGACGTGACCAAAGAAGGTCGCGGTACCGACGTCATCCTGCACCTGCGTGCCGAGGAAGAAGAGTTCCTGGACGACTGGCGCCTGCGCTCCGTGGTGGCCAAGTATTCCGACCACATCAGCGTGCCGGTCGAGATGTACAAAGAGGGCACCCCGGATCGGGAGGAGGATGGTGAAACCATCGTCGGCACCCCGGGCGAGTGGGAGCAGGTCAACCGCGCCACCGCACTCTGGACCCGCAATCCGAAAGAGATCAAGGACGAGGAGTACCAGGAGTTCTACAAGCACGTCGCCCACGACTTCGAAGATCCGCTCTTGTGGGGTCACAACCGGGTGGAAGGGGCGCAGGAGTACACCAGCCTGCTCTACGTACCGGCCCGTGCCCCCTTCGATCTCTACAACCGGGATCAGAAACACGGCCTCAAGCTCTACGTGCAGCGCGTCTTCATCATGGACGACGCCGAGCAGTTCATGCCGGCCTACCTGCGCTTTGTCAAAGGGGTGCTGGATTCCAACGATCTGCCGCTCAACGTCAGCCGTGAAATTCTGCAAGACAACAAGGTGACCGTCTCCCTGCGCAAGGCCTGCTCCAAGCGGGTGCTGACCATGCTGGCCAAGCTGGCCAAGGATGACAGCGAGAAGTACGCCAAGTTCTGGAGCGAGTTCGGCAACGTGCTCAAAGAGGGTCCGGCCGAGGATCACGCCAACCGCGAAGAGATCGCGAAGCTCTTGCGCTTTGCCAGCACGGCGGGCGAGGGCGAAGCCCAGACCGTCTCTCTCGAGGATTACGTTGGCCGCATGAAGGAAGGCCAGCAGAAGATTTATTACATCACCGCCGACAGCTTCGCCGCCGCCAAGAACAGCCCGCACCTCGAGATCTTCCGCAAGAAGGGCGTCGAAGTGCTGCTGATGTGGGAGCGCGTCGACGAGTGGCTGATGAGCCACCTCACCGAGTTCGACGGCAAGCAGCTGGTCTCCGTGACCCGTGGCGAGCTGGATCTGGGGGATCTGGAGGACGAGGCTTCCAAGCAGGCGCAGGAAGAGGCTGAAAAAGCCAACGCCGGTCTGGTGGAGCGGGTCAAGCAGAGCCTGGCCGACGCGGTGAAAGAGGTGCGTGTCACCCACCGTCTGACCGATTCACCCTCCTGCATAGTTACCGACGACCACGGCATGAGCACCCAGATGATCAAGCTGATGCGCGCCGCCGGCCAGCCGGTACCTGAGCAGAAGTACATACTGGAGCTCAACCCCGACCATGCGCTGGTGAAGAAGCTCGACACCATCGAAGACGAGAGCCTGTTTGGCGAGTGGGTGAGCCTGCTGCACGAACAGGCCCAGCTGGCCGAGCAGGGTGGCCTCAACGATCCGGCGAGCTTCGTCGCCCGCATCAACCGTCTGCTGCTGCAGGCGTGATGGCCCTTCCTGGCTGACAGGCCGGACACCAAGGCCCGCTGTGATACAGCGGGCCTTTTTATGGCGCCGGGTGTGCGCCAATCTGGCCAGACCACTATTTTGCTGCATTTTCAATCATTTTTTGTGCGCGAGTCCTGCGCCTTTGGTCGCATCGCCTGCACGAACCCATGGTGATAATGTGGCCACTTGCACGGGGCAAGCTTGTTAATAGGGGCGAAAACGTGTAGTTTTTTGCCTTCTCAAGAATTGAATAACCAATCAATTAGGAGCGTGTATGCGCATTGTTCTGTTGGGAGCACCGGGTGCCGGCAAGGGTACCCAGGCTCAGTTCATCATGGAAAAACACGGTATTCCGCAGATCTCCACCGGCGACATGCTGCGTGCGGCGATCAAGGCGGGCACCGAGCTGGGCCTCAAGGCCAAGGCCGTGATGGACGCAGGTCAGCTCGTCTCTGACGACATCATCATCGGCCTGGTCAAAGAACGTATCGCGCAAGCGGATTGCGCCAACGGCTTCCTGCTGGATGGCTTCCCGCGCACCATTCCCCAGGCGCAAGCCATGAAGGAAGCCGGTGTGGTGGTGGACTTCGTGCTGGAATTCGACGTGCCGGACGAAGAGATCGTTAAGCGCATGAGCGGCCGCCGCGTGCACTCCGGCTCCGGCCGTACCTACCACGTGGTGTTCAACCCGCCGAAGGTAGAAGGCAAGGATGACGTGACCGGCGAAGACCTGGTGATCCGTGCCGACGACGAAGAGACCACGGTGCGCAAGCGTCTGGACGTGTACCATCAGCAGACTGCCCCGCTGATCGGTTTCTACGGCAAGGAAGCGGAAGCGGGCCACACCCGTTACGTCAAGATCGACGGCACCCAGCCGGTGGATCAGGTCAGCAAGCAGCTGGCGAGCATCCTGGGCTAACCCGCCATTGCCAGTCGATCTGCTTTGCCAGCCGCTGGCAATCATCTTGCCTGGGCCAGCCGCGATAGTCTGAGACAAGGGTCCATACAGGGCCCTTTCTTGCATCATAACAAGAATGACAAAACCGCATGACAGGAAGCTAACGTGACCACCAAAACCGGGATCTTGCTCGTCAATCTGGGGACACCCGCCGCACCGACCGCTGCCGCCGTCAGGGCCTTCCTCAGCCAGTTCTTACAGGATCCGCGGGTGGTCGAGATACCCCGCCTGTTGTGGTCCCCCCTGCTCAATTTCGTCATATTGCCACTGCGTGCCCCCAGGGTGTCCAAGCTCTACCAGCAGATCTGGACCGAGCAGGGCTCACCGCTGATGGCCATCAGCCAGCGTCAGCGTGACGCCCTCGAGCAGGAGCTCAAGCGCGAAGGGGTGGATGTGCCCGTGGTGCTCGCCATGACCTATGGCAGCCCGTCACTGAATGACGGCTGGCAGGCGCTCAAGGCGCAAGGGGTCAACCGGGTGATACTGCTACCGCTCTATCCGCAATATGCCGCCAGCACCACGGCCGCCGTTTTCGACGGCTGGGCGCGGGTGATGAAGCGTGAGCGTCACCTGCCGGTGATGCGCCTCATCCGTGACTATCACAACCACCCCGAATACATACAGGCGCTGGCCATGAGTGTACGCCGCCAGTGGGAGCAGCAGGGCCAGGGTGAGCACCTGCTGATGTCCTTCCACGGCATCCCCCAGCGCAGCGAGGACGAGGGTGACCCTTATGGTCATCAGTGTCGCCGCACCGCGACCCTGCTGGCCGAGGCCCTGGGTCTCGCCCCCGAGCAGTGGAGCGCCAGCTTCCAGTCTCGCTTCGGCAAACAGGAGTGGCTCAAGCCTTACACCGATGCCACCATCACCCAGCTGGCGGGGCAGGGGGTCAAGCGACTCGATGTGATCTGCCCGGCGTTCTCCGCCGACTGCCTCGAGACCCTGGAGGAGATCCAGGTCGAGAACCGTCACCTCTTCCTGGAGGCGGGGGGCGAGCAGTTCCACTACATCCCCGCGCTCAACAGCGATCAGGCCCATATCCGCATGATGGTGTCGCTGATCTGCCGCGAGCTGGCGTGATCGACCGGGATTTCAACGTTCAACGATAAGGATTGTCCAGATGATGCATATCACGCTGATTTACGCAGGCCTCTTGGGGCTCTTGTTCCTGCTGCTCTCCTTCTGGGTGGTCAAGCGCCGGGCCCAGTTCAAGGTGATGATAGGGGAAGGGGAGGCGCCGGAGATGCTGGCCGCGATCCGCGCCCACGGCAACTTCGCCGAGTACGTGCCGCTCACCCTGCTGCTGATGGCCCTGTGCGAGCTGGCCGGGGTCGGCGCCTTCTGGCTGCACCTCGGCGGCATGCTGCTGCTGGTGGGGCGCATCCTGCACGCCATCGGCATCCAGATCCCCAAGGCACCGAACAAGCCCAGACTGTTCGGCACCCTGTTCTTCTGGTTGTCCCTCGGCCTGTTCTCGGTGTTGGCGCTGGTGCAGGGGTTGTCGTTCGGCTGAGTGCCAGCCCGGGTCCGCTCATTTGTAAAAAACCACCTCATGCCGAGGTGGTTTTTTATTGCATCAAAGTCAAACGTTTGCCTCTGCAACCCTTGCCTATACTGACCCCATATTTTAATCGGGCGACTTTTCGGCGAGGCGGATTGTGTTAAAATCCCGCCCCTCTTTCCCCCAGAGCACAGAACATTGCCATGAAATTTCCCGGTCAGCGCAAGTCCAAACACTACTTCCCGGTCGACAGGCGTGATCCCCTGATCCCGCAGAATCCCCTGCTCACCGAACTGGGCAAGGCCTATGTGGTGGGCATCGATCAGACTCTGGTGGACATCGAAGCTCATGTGGATGAAGACTTCCTGAACCGTTATGGCCTGAGCAAGGGCCACTCCATGCTCATCTCCGACGACGTGGCCGAGCAGGTGTATGAAGAGCTCAAGGCCAACAACATGGTGGTGAGCGAGTTTGCCGGTGGCACCATCGGCAACACCATGCACAACTACTCCGTGCTGGCGGATTCCCACTCCATCCTGCTCGGCGTCATGAGCCAGGACATCCGCATCGGCAGCTACGCCTACCGCTATCTGTGCAACACCTCCTCTCGCGTCAACCTCGACTACCTGCAGCCGGTAGACGGTCCGGTCGGCCGCTGCTTCACCTTCATCACCGAAGGGGGCGAGCGCAGCTTTGGCATCAACGCCGGCAAGATGGATCACCTGGATGTGGCGCACATCCCCGAGGCCATCATCAAGGAGGCCTCCGCCCTGGTGATCACCGCCTATCTGGTGCGTGGCGCCGACGGTACCCCCATGAAGGACGCGGCCATGACCGCCGTGCGTTATGCCCGCGAGGCCGGGGTGCCCGTGGTGCTGACCCTGGGCACCCGCTTCGTCATCGATGAGAATCCCCAGTGGTGGCGCGACTTCATCGCCGAGAACGTGACGGTGCTCGCGATGAACGAGGACGAGGCCGAAGCCCTGACTGGGATAAAAGACCCCCTCGGCGCCGCCGACAAGGCGCTGGATTGGGCCGACATGGTGCTCTGCACCGCCGGCCCCATCGGCCTCTACATGGCGAGCTACACCGAGGAGGACTACAAGCGCGAGACCACTCATACCCTGCTGCCCGGCGTCATCCCCGAGTTCAACATGTATGAGTTCAGCCGTCCCATGACCCGTGCCAAGTGCCGTAAGCCGGCCCGCATCTACTCCCACATCTCCCCTTACATGGGCGGCCCGGAGAAGATCAAGAACACCAACGGCGCCGGAGATGGCGCCCTGTCTGCGGTGCTGCACGACATGGTGGCCAACGCCTACCACCGCATGAATGTGCCGAACTCCGCCAAGCACCTGTCCGAGTTCCTGACCTATTCGTCCCTGGCCCAGGTGTGCAAATACGCGAACCGGGTGAGCTACGAGGTGCTGGCCCAGAGCAGCCCGCGCCTCTCTCGCGGTCTGCCGGAGAAGGAAGACAGCCTGGAAGAGGTGTACTGGGAGCGTTGATCCCGGTTGGTTTGTGCTGAAAAAAACGAAGGCGCCCAATGGGCGCCTTCGTGCATTTCGGGGCTGGATCATATTTCTGGCAGCGCGTTGGCCGCCATCGTGGACAGCCCGCGCCGATGCGACATACCTTGTTAACAACATGTAGCGGTTGAGGGATGGGCTTATGTTGAGACGATGGAGTATCGGCCGGCGGCTGTCGCTGGTGACCCTGATGGTGCTGGTCCTGCTGGGGCTCTTGCTGTTTTCCTGTCTGCAGATCTACCAGCAGGGGCTGATGGCGGAGAAGAGCCGGCAGACCCAGGCTCAGGTCGAGACCGCCTACAGCCTGGTGGCCGAATTCGAGGCCAGGGTGCGGCGAGGCGAGCTCAGCGAGGCCGATGCCAAGGCTCAGGCCCTGGCGCTGCTCAAGGGGCTGCGCTATGGCCAGGACGACTACTTCTGGATCAACGACAGTCACCCCACCATGGTGATGCACCCCATGAAACCCGCGCTGGATGGCCAGGATCTCTCCGGGGTGGAAGACAAGCAGGGGCTCAAGCTGTTCGTCGCCTTCGCCGAGCTCGCCAAGGTGCAAGGGGCGGGGGAGGTGGCCTACTACTGGCCCAAGCCCGGGGTGGAGGAGCCGGTGCGCAAGATCTCCTACGTCAAGCGCTTCGCCCCCTGGGACTGGATCATCGGCACCGGCGTCTATGTGGATGACGTGGAGGCCCAGTATCGGGAGGTGCTGTTCACCCTGCTCGGGATTGGCGCCCTGCTGGCTGTCCTGCTGTTCCTGGTGGTCGGCCTCATAGTGCGCAGCATAGTAGTGCCCCTGTCCCAATCCGTGTCGGCCCTCGGCAACATCGCCAGGGGAGAGGGGGACTTGCGGTTCCGCCTGCCGGAGTTGGGTCGGGATGAGCTGAGTCAGCTGTCCGTCAACTTCAACCAGTTTGCCAGCCAGATGGCGCAGCTGGTGGGGCGCAGCCAGCAGATCGCTGCCCAGAACCGGGAGCAGGCCCATCAGCTGGAGCAGATCGTCGATCGTACCGGTGCCATCGTCACCGGCCAGGAGCAGGATACCCTGAGGGTCGCCAGCGCCATGGAGCAGATGACGGTGAGCAGCCGGGAGGTGGGCCAGCACGCCGCCCAGGCGGCCGATGCGGCGGACGCCGCGCTCAATCTGGCCCAGCAGGGTCGCGAGGTGGTGGCCCAGACCATCGCCACCATAGATCAGCTGGGGGACGAGATGGCCCAGACGGTGCGAGCCGTGGGTCAGCTCGAGCAGGAGACCCAGCAGATTGGCTCCGTGCTCGACGTGATCCGGGGGGTGGCCGAGCAGACCAACCTGCTGGCGCTCAACGCCGCCATCGAGGCGGCCCGGGCGGGCGAGCAGGGTCGCGGCTTCGCGGTGGTGGCGGACGAGGTGCGCACCCTGGCGACCCGTACCCACAGCTCCACCGACGAGATCCGGCAGATGATACAGCGGCTGCAGGAGGGAGCGGGCAAGGTCGCAAGCGGCATCACCCAGTTGCAGCAACTCTCCCGCAGCACCGCCGACAAGGCCGGTGAGGCGGACGGCGCCATCCATGCCATCGCTGGATCCGTGCACACCATTACTGCCATGAATAGTCAGATAGCCACCGCCGCCGCCGAGCAGAGCCGGGCGGCGGAGGAGATCAATCAGCGGCTGGTGGCCATCACCACCCTGGCGGCGGATGCCCTGGCCCAGAACCGGTTGACGGAGCAGGCGGCGGGCACCCTGGCCCACTCGTGCGACGAATTGGGGGCCCTGGTCGCCCAATATCGTACCTGAGGGCGCTTATCCCCTGCTTTTTGGGGATTTGACTTGAGTCTGGGGGGCTTTTGGGACACCATCAGCCCCATTCTCGGCCACGTTGGCCGACTGCCTGCCATTTGCCAGCAAGAGAGAGATCCCCATGAGCAAACTAACTGACAATCTTGACGCCAATTTCCAGCTGTTTATCGAAGAAGTCCGTGAGTCGGGTCAGGTGTGGGGTCTGCGCTACGGTGAAGATTGGGTGGTATGCCGCTCCGCCGAGTTCGAAGATGCCGATGTGATGCCGCTCTGGTCCGCCGAGGGCGATGCCCGTCTGCACTGCGTGGACGAGTGGGCGGATTACGAGCCGGAAGTGATCGAGCTGGAAGAGTTCCTCGACATCTGGATCAACGATCTGGACGAAGACGATGTGCTGGTCGGCCCGAACTGGAACGCCGATCTGGAAGGCCAGGAGCTCGAACCCATCGAGCTGGCCAAGGCGCTGGTCGAACTGGACGCCTGAACTGTGCTGCATTGAGAGCCCGCAAGCGGGCCCTCTGACAGCAGAACCGACCGCCGCGAGGCGGTCGGTTTTTTTATGCCCGCGCCGGCAGAATACTGAATGAAAAGGCGATTTGCCTTGGCGAAGGCGGCGCTATGGGCCATCATCAACCCTTTGCCGGACGGGAGGTGCCATGTTTGTATTTGACGTGACCACAGCGGCGGGCGCGCGGGCACAGATCCGGGTGCAGGCGCTGGACTGGAGCCAGAGCGGACCCGTGACCTTCAGCTGTGACAGCGACGAGCTGGCGCTGGTGCTGCTTGGTGGTTGTCGCTGCGATGCGGTGGGATTTTTCAACCTGCTGGCCGGTTGCAAGCCGCTCTATGTGGAGCAGTGGCTCGCTTACTTGCAAGAGAGCGGCCACATCGACAAACAGAGTTGCCAGCTGGAGAGCCCGGTCCAGAGCGATTATCTGGCCAAGGCCGGACTGGATGACGAGGAGCTCAATGCCCTGCTGGGTCAGGTCTACAAGGTGGCCGGCTTCAACCGGTTGCAGATCAACCGCTACCTCAAGAATCGCCACAACCCGACCATGCTGGCGACCCGTTACGATCAGAAGGAGCTGGAGCGCTATCGCCAGCTCAACGACATCATTCTGACCCTGCTGAAGCTGAAACGGCCTCAGTAAAGAGGCCGAACTGGCCGTTGTCCGGTCTCAGCTCCTGGGGCCGGGCAATGAGATATCCCTGCAATCCGTCCACATACATGCCTTGCAGCAACTCTTGCTGGCTGAGCTGCTCCACCCCTTCCGCGATCACCACGCACCCCATGCGATGGGACACGTCGACTATCATCCGCACGAACTGCTGGTTGGTGAGATCCTGCTCCAGCTCGGTGATGAGGGCGGGATCCAGCTTGATGTAATCGGGCTTGAGCTCACGAAACAGGCTGAATGACCCTATCCCCTTGCCGAAGTTGCAGATGGCCGAGCGACTGCCGTGGCGCCTGAGCAGCTCGAACAGCCGCCTGGCCCCGGTCAGGTTGCGCTCCAGCTGCTCCTCGTCCAGCTCGAACACCAGGTTGGCGCCGATGTCGGGATCCCGCTGCAGCTGGTGATCGAGCCAGATCAGGAAGGCGCTGTTTTGCAGCAGGCTGCCCGGCAGATTCAGACCCCAGCGGCTGCTGTGGCTGCCGAAGGCCCGGTACTGGCGCATGACGTGCCGGATCACCATCTGCTCCAGCCGCATCGTCATGTCCAGCCGCTGGGCCATGGCGAGCAGGGTATCGCTGGGGAGCACGGTGCCGTCGACGCTGCTGAAGCGGGGGTAGATCTCGTGATAGGCGAGCATGCCGCTGTGCAGGGGCAGTATGGGCTGACAGCTGAAGCTGACGCGCTCCTGCTCCAGCAGATCGGTCAGCACCTGGGTCCAGTGCCGTTGCCCCTGCAATTCGACCACCTCATCATTTTGCTGGATGGCCCAGCCGTTGACCGCCTCGGTCTGGGCACGGGCCAGCGCCAGATCGGCCCGGGCCAGGATGGCCTCTATCTTTTGCTCGCTGCTAAGGCGGGTCATCCCCGAGTAGGCAGCGCTCTCCAGTTCGTGCTCTTGCTGGTAGTGGTCGAAGGCATGCTTGAGATCCCGCCCTAGAAGATGGGGGGGGATCTTGGCGAGCGGCGGCACCAGCACCGCAAAGTCGGCGCCCGAGATGCGATAGACCTGGTGGCCGGGGAAGCGGCTGACCGTGTGGATGATGAGGTGGGCTATGTCCTTGATGTAGGCATCCCCCGACTGGAAGCCGCGCTGGGCGTTGAGTTTGCCAAGCTCGGTGGCGCGGATCAGTACCAGGATCGCGGTCTGGGTATCCTCCTGTTGCAGCAGTTCGGTCAGATCGCGCCGAAACGCGTGGCGATTGCGCAGCCCCGTCATCTCATCCTGAGTGGCCTGGCTGTGCAGCTCGCTGATCTGGCGGTGGGCATCGAGTTCGGCCTCGCTGAAGGAGGCGAGCAGCTGACGCAGCGCCTCCTGGGCCTGCGGGCTGCTCAGTTTGGCGGGATCCCGCTGTGCGAGCGCCTGCAGCCAGTCCTGCTCCTGCCTCGCCAAGGCGCCCTTGCGCAGGCTGTGGCTGAGAAAGATCAGCAGGGCAAAGCCGAGCAGGGTGGTCGCCATGACCAGCCACTGGGTGGGTGATGAGGTCGAGGGAGAGAGCCAGATCCCCTGCAGCAGCAACAGGGGCAGGCAGACCAGGGCGCCGACCAGCCGCAGATTCCCTTCACGTTTAATCAACATCGTTTCATCCTTGATGATGTCCATAATGGATGAATTCTAATCAAGTCGGCAGCCCGGTGCCTGTGTACTCACACAACTCCGGGAAAAGATGGGTAAAAAGCGGCTAATCTGTGAGTGAAAACACTTTCATAACCGCTAAAAAAGGTGAAGATGAGATGAAAACAGCTCCAACTAGGCCGAGGTGATTATGTCGTTAGAACCCGTAGATACTGCCAAAGCACGGCAACTATTGAATCAGAGTATGGCCTTGGTGCTCGCGGGAGGGCGGGGCAGCCGTCTGAAGCAGCTGACCGACAACCGTGCCAAACCCGCCGTTCATTTCGGCGGCAAGTTCCGCATCATCGATTTCGTGCTCTCCAACTGCATCAACTCCGGCATCCGCCGGGTGGGTGTGGTGACCCAGTACAAGTCCCACAGCCTGCTGCGCCACCTGCAATCGGGCTGGTCCTTCCTGCGCTACCAGATGAACGAGTTCATCGATCTGCTGCCCGCCCAGCAGCGGGTGGACGAGGTGCACTGGTATCGCGGCACCGCTGACGCCATCTACCAGAACGTCGACATCATCCGCGACTACGGCCCCAAGTACATAGTGGTGCTGGCGGGGGATCACATCTACAAGATGGACTACGCCGCCATGCTGCTCGATCACGTGCGCCTCGGCGCCAAGGTGACGGTGGGCTGCATCGAGGTGCCACGGGTGGAGGCCTCGGCCTTCGGCGTCATGGACATCGACGAGCATCGTCAGATCCGCGCCTTCGTGGAGAAGCCGGCCAACCCGCCCGCCATGCCGGGTAACGAGGATGTCTCCCTGGCCTCCATGGGGATCTACATCTTCGAGGCGGAGTATCTGTATCAACTGCTGGAGGAGGACATCAACAACCAGGAGTCCAAGCACGACTTCGGCATGGACCTGATCCCCCGCATCGTCACCGAAGGCAAGGCCTTCGCCCACCCCTTCACCATGTCCTGTGTGGGTGCCAAGGAGGGGGTGAAACCCTACTGGCGCGACGTGGGAACCCTGGATTCCTTCTGGGAGGCGAACATGGATCTCGCCTCCGTGGTGCCCGAGCTCGACATCTATGACGAGAACTGGCCCATCTGGACCAGCCAGAACATGGCCCCTCCCGCCAAGTTCGTGCAGGACAGAAACGGCCAGCACGGCATGACCATCAACTCCATGTTTGCGGGTGGCTCCATCGTCAGCGGCTCCTTCGTGCTCAACTCGGTGCTGTTCACCAATGTGCGGGTGCACTCCTTCTGCACCCTGGATCAGGCGATCATCTTCCCCGGGGTCGAGATCGGTGCCGGCTGCCGACTACGTCGGGTGGTGGTGGACAAGGGCTGCAAGCTGCCCGATGGGCTGGTGGTGGGGGAGAACGCGGACGAGGATAGCCGCCGCTTCTATCGCTCCGAGCAGGGCATAGTGCTGGTGACCAAGGCGATGCTGGCCAAGTTGAAGGGATGATTTAAAACGATAAAAAACAAGGGAGCCACGAGGGCTCCCTTTTTCATGGGCCAGATGACCCTTGGTTCACTTATTTCTCACTCACGACGGCCTTGCCGGCCATCACCATGGCGGTGCCGTGCTTGCCACCGGCGGCGGTGACTTGCGGCACGCCGTCTTCGTCGGTGTCATGGCCTGCGCCTTCGATGACGTTCTCACCGGAGTCGCCGATCCATTCGGCCATCTGCATGCCGCCGTTGACGGTGCCACGGAACCAGCTCACATAACGCTGGGTCAGGTGGGCCAGCTCAAGCTCTGGTGCCTTCTCGGCTCCTTCGTTGCGCAGGTTCAGCATGGCGGAGCGCAGGGCGCCGGAGATGGCGGCCTGGGTCCAGGGGCTGTATTCACCCTGCTTGCCCGCGAGCCAGGTACCGGCCTTGGCATTGAAGAAGGCCTTGTCGGTGGCGATGAACAGCTCCCTTGCCGCGGTGCGGTACTTGGCATCCGAGGTGGCGAGGAAGGCGGCGGTCAGGCCGCGGATGGCGGCGAACTGGGTCTCGATGGACTGGCCCGCATCCGGTTTGGCACCCAAGGTCAGGCCATCGTGCAGCAGACCATTCTTGCCCTTGAGCTGGGCGAGCAGGAAGTCCGCCTGCTTGCGAACGAGCGTCAGAGCCTGTTGGCCCTGGGCGGTCTTGAGGTTCAGCTCGCCGTTGTCACCGGCGGCGTAGCCGACCGGCAGCGCATCCTGGGCGCGCTGGAAGATCTGCAGGGCGACCAGGGAATAAGCGGCGTCGAAGGTGGTGACGTGCTTGCCCTGTTTGCCTGCCTGCCAGCTGTCCACCAGGGTGCCGGCCTTGGCGTCGAAGTGCAGGGCATTGAGGTTCTTGAACACCATGCCGGAGAGGTTCAGTGCCAGGGAGAAGGCATCCTGGCCCGCGACCAGCTTGGCGGCATCGCTGCCTTGGTTGGCCGCCGGTGCGGCGGCGAAGGGGGCGCCGTCAAACACGGCGTGGAAGGCCGGGTTCTGGTTGGTGTTGGCGCTGCGCTGATCGCTGAAGGCGTAGAATTCGGACAGGGGCCACAGCAGCATCCAGGCGTCGCGCAACTGGGCTGAGCCATCCACGACCTCCAGCTTGCCGATGGCACCCACCTCGTTCTTGGTGGTTTCGGTCACTTTCACCTGATGGGGGAAGTAGACCACGCCCTTGGCCGGATCGTATTGGGGGCTTATCTTGGCGCCGAGCTGTTTGCCGTCGAAGCCGAGCTGACCCTGCAAGATGGCCAGCTTGTCGATGGACTGTTCGGTCAGCATCATGCCGTTGAAGCCATCTGCGGCGGAGACGCCGAGCTTGTGCTTGCCGTCCTGATCCATGGTGGAGGAGGCAGCTTCAACTTCTTCGTCGCTCTCGGCGACGTGCATGCCACCGAGGAAGTCCTGGGACCACATCACTTCCTTGAGCAGGATGCCGCCCACGGCCGCCGGGTTCAGCAGGTTGTCACTGCCGCTCCAGCGCAGAGTGGTGTAGTCACGGAAGTAGGCGGGAACCTGGGTCTTGACGGATTTCTCGACGCCCTTGGCGGTCTTGATGGTGACCTGATCGCCGTTGACCGGGGTGGTGTTCACGGCTTGCGCAAACTCGGGATTGGCGGAGGCGTAGGGCAGGGAGAGGGGATACATGCCTTGCGGCACTTCGTCGGCCGGGAAGCCGACGGCCTCGGCCATGGCCAGTACCCGCTTGCCGAGATCGGCCAGGGTGCCGCCACGAGCCAGGTTCTGCGGCCCGTTCACCAGATGCGGGCCCATGCTGGACTGGTAGTTCAGGGCATACATGGCCTCTTCGGAGTATTCATAGGATTCGATGCCAGCGGCGAAGTCGAACGGGGTCGGCTCATCGGCGCGGTTGGCATCCAGCACGTCCAGATCCAGGCCAAGGGCCTCGGCCAGCGGCTCGCCGGAGAGCTCGAATTCGGTGTAGGCCAGCATGCTGGCGGCGGTATTGAAGGTCTTGTCCTCGACCTTGACGGCGGCGTGCGCGGCGCCGCCGATCAGTGCACAGGCAATCGCCTGCACCAGTACGGTTTTTCTCATGTCCTTTTCACCCATATGTTTGATTTTATTATGACGCTTCTCAAAATCTAAATGAGAATGGTGTGCATTATGGGGCAAAGGAGGGGGCTTGAGAAGAGAAAAGCCGCGCCTGGGTTGCTGGGGAGAGGGGAGGCGCGGCGATGAGTATTACATCAGTTTGAAGGGGATGACCAGGCGGCCCGGCTCCACCTTGAGGGCCTCGACCTTATCCTTGATCCTGGCCTCGTTCTTGCGGTTGCCATCCAGACGGTAGACCGGGGTCTGGGAGAGGAACAGGGAGAGGGACTGGTTGAAGGTCGGCAACAGCGGGGTGAGGGCGGTGCCCACGTCGGCCGGCTCCGTCTTGACCGAGATGAGCTCCAGATCGCGAAGGTAGATGGCGCCTTGCTCGGCCACATAGTCCGGGCGGGCACTCAGGGAGAGGCGGATCTTCATCTGCTGGCTGCCCAGCGGGCTCGCCACCTGCAGATCCCCGGCGGCATCCAGTTCGACCCGATCGGCGCGGCTGCGACCGATGCGGCTCTGCAGATCGTCGAGCCGGATCTTGCTCGACATGATGCCGGGGATGCCGATCTCTTTCTCGAAGGCGACCCTGTCTTTGAGGTACTGGTTTATCTCGCTCTCGCTGACGTTGTACTGGGTGAGGGAACAGGCTGCCAGCAGCAGGCTCAGGGGAAGCAGAAGCAGGTTTTTTAACATGGAGGGTTTCATCTCGACGGGTGACAACAGGACATGGCGCCATCTTAGGGGCAAAGCGGCTTGGCCGCCAGCTCAGGCCTTTTTATCCCGTTTCTGTCGCATCCCCCATATGGGGATGGCAATTTGTGTTCATTCGAGTAGCACTTCAGGCCCCGGTCACGCCAGGCCAGTGCTGGCCTCATCGCCCCTATATCCACAGATAAGCTCCAGTTTTTCCGCCAAAAAATCCCCTTGACCGGGCTCTTTCGACCCGCGTATTTTACCGCCGCTCAAAAGCAATTGATAACGATTATCATTTTGAATCATCTTTGAGGGTCTAGCGTGAATACTCTTGTAATGAAAGATGGTGTCCCTGCCGAGGCCGGATCCCCGCCCGATTTCTTGTTTACCTCGGGCCAGGGCTGCCTTCGCGCCTATGATTTGGGCCAGCCCATCAGCACCCCGGCCAGCGAGTGGTCCCTTCTGGAGCGACAGATAGTGCAGGCCCTGGCGGCGGCAGAAGCCGCAGGCCAGGCCAATCCGCTGCTGGTCGGTGCCTTCGCCTTTGACCCTGCCGAAGCCTCCTGTCTCTATGTGCCCGGCCGCTATGAGCGGGGAGAGCGAGTCTCCCCCCAGGCGAGCACCCCCGACACCAATCAGGTAATCTCGGTGAGCAGCACGCCCGCCGCCGCCGAATTCAAAGCCTCGGTGAGCTCGGCCCTCGATGCCTTCGCGAAGGGCAGCCTTGCCAAGGTGGTGCTGTCGCGCAAACTCAAGCTGCACCTGCGCAAAGCCGCCGATCCCGAGCGGGTGCTTGCCCGCTTGATGACCCAAAATCCCAACGCCTTCCACTTCTCCTTGCCGCTCGGGCAGGGCCGTCGCCTGCTCGGTGCCAGCCCCGAGTTGCTGCTGCGAGTCAGTGAGGGCGCCGTCTTCACCCATCCGCTGGCGGGCTCCGCCAAGCGGGGCGGCGAGCCGCAACAGGATGAGGCGGTGGCGCGCAAGTTGCTGGCCTCTCACAAGGATCAGCACGAGCACCGCCTGGTGATCGACGAGATCCGCCGGGTGCTGACCCCCCATTGCCGCGAGCTGGCGATCCCCGCGAGCCCGACCCTGATGAGCACGGACACCCTCTGGCATCTGGGCACCCCTATCGCGGGCCAGCTGCACGGGCGCGATGCCTCCGTGCTCTCCCTCGCCTGCCAGCTGCATCCCACCCCGGCCCTGTGCGGCTATCCCACGGATCTGGCGCGTCAGTTCATTCGCGAGCAGGAGCCCTTCCGGCGCGCCCTGTTCAGCGGCATCGTCGGCTGGTGCGACAGCCAGGGCAATGGCGAGTGGGCCGTGGTGATCCGCTGCGGCGTGCTGGATGGTCATCATGTTGAGCTGTTTGCCGGCGCAGGCATAGTGGCGGGGTCGGATCCCGCCATGGAGTGGGCCGAGACCGGCACCAAGCTCGGCACCATGTTGAAAGCGCTGGGTCTGGATCTGGAGGTGGCGCTATGAGACAGCCTTACCACATGGGCTTGCCGAGCCGGCAGCCCAAGTTCAATGCCCTGGGCCTGGATCTGGAGGTGGCCCTATGAGCGATGCCAAGCGTTTCCTGCCCTACACCCGCTGGCCAAGCAGGCTGGCGGAATCCTACCGTGCCAAGGGCTATTGGCGCGGTGAGCCGCTGACCGCCATGCTGAGTCGCCAGTGCGAGCTGGCGCCGGATGCGGTCGCCATCCTCTGCGGCGAGCGCAGCATCAGTTATCGCGAGCTCGATGAAGGCGCGACCCGGTTGGCCGAGAGGCTGGCCTGCCACGGCTTTGGCGTCGGCGATACCGCCCTGGTGCAGCTGCCCAATGTGGCCGAGTTCTACCTGGTGTTCTTCGCCCTGCTCAAAGTGGGCATAGCGCCGGTCAATGCGCTCTTTAGCCACAACCGGCTGGAGCTGGTCTCCTATGCCGAGCAGATTGCCCCCCGGCTCTTTATCGGCTCCACCGCGCATCCGCTCTTCGCAGGCCTGGATCGCGGCGCTGAGCTGCTGGCAGGGATAGGCGCCGAGCTGGTGCTGCTCGATGGCGAGAGCGCAGAGCTGGGTCTGGCCCACTGGCTAGGGGCGCGGGATGACATGGGCACGGCGCCTGTGAGCTATGGCCCTAGCCCGGCGGACGAGGTGGCCTTCTTCCAGCTCTCCGGCGGCAGCACAGGCACCCCCAAGCTCATTCCCCGCACCCACGACGATTATCTCTACAGCGTGCGCCGCAGCAACGAGATCTGCGAGCTCGGCCCCCATACCCGTTACCTGTGCGCCCTGCCGGCCCCTCACAATTTCCCCTTAAGCTCCCCCGGGGCGCTGGGGGTATTCGAGGCGGGCGGCGCCGTGGTGCTGGCGCCGGATCCCGGCCCCATGAGCTGCTTCCCGCTGATCGCCCGCCACGGCGTCAACCTCTGCTCCCTGGTGCCGCCAGCGGTCTCCCTCTGGTTGCAGGCGGCCGAGGCGGACCCGTCCGTGCGCAGCCAGCTCGAGAGCCTGGCCTTGCTGCAAGTGGGCGGTGCCAAGCTGGCCGAGGCGGTGGCCAGGAGGATCACCCCGCTGCTTGGTTGCCAGCTGCAACAGGTGTTTGGCATGGCCGAGGGCCTGGTCAACTACACCCGGCTGGACGATAGCGACGACAAGATAATCCACACCCAGGGCCGCCCCATGTGCCCGGATGACGAGGTGCGGGTGCTGGACGAGGAGGGCAATCCGGTTGCCCAGGGCCAGCCCGGCGCCCTGCACACCCGCGGCCCCTACACCTTCCGCGGTTACTACCAGAGCCCGGACCACAATGCCCGGGTGTTTGATGCCGAGGGCTTCTACTGCTCCGGGGATCTGGTGGTGCAAGACCAGGATGGCTACCTCACCGTGGTGGGGCGGCAGAAGGATCAGATCAACAGAGGCGGCGAGAAGATCGCGGCCGAAGAGGTGGAGAACCAGCTGCTGCACCACCCGGCCATCACCCAGGCGGCCCTGGTCTCCATGCCGGACAGCACCATGGGGGAGAAGAGCTGCGCCTTCATCGTCACCACTGAGCCGGGCCTCAGGGCGCTGGCCCTGCGCAAGTTCCTGCGCTCTCGCGGTGTCGCCGAATTCAAGTTGCCGGATCGCTTCGAGATCCTCGAAGCCCTGCCCATGACGGCGGTAGGCAAGATAGACAAGAAGGGCCTGCGTGAGCGCATCGCGCAATCCGTTGCCGCAAGCCAGCCCCTGACAACAGTTTAAAACTAAAAGGAATCATGACGTTATGGCTATCCCAACCCTGAACAACTACGCCATGCCCAGCCAATGGAAGGCCAACAAGGTCAGCTGGACCCTGGCGCCGCGCCGCGCAGCCCTGCTCATTCACGACATGCAGGAGTACTTCACCGCCTTCTATGGCGAGAACAGCCCTCTCATTGGCGAGCTTGTCGCGCGTCTGGCCGCGGTGCGCAAGCACTGCAAGGCCCTCGGTATCCCGGTTTACTACACCGCCCAGCCCAAGGATCAGGCGCTCGAGGACAGGGCCCTGCTCAACGACATGTGGGGTCCGGGTCTGAACAAGAGCCCCGAGTTGCAGCAGGTGGTGGCCCCCCTGCGCCCCGAGAGCGACGATGTGGTGCTGGTCAAATGGCGCTACAGCGCCTTCCAGCGCTCAGAGCTCGAGCAGATGCTGAAAGAGCAAGGGCGAGATCAACTGATCATCGGCGGCATCTACGGCCACATCGGCTGCATGATGACCGCCTGCGACGCCTTCATGCGCGACATCCAGCCCTTCTTCCTGGCGGACGGGGTGGCGGACTTCTCCCTGGCAGATCACCAGATGGCGCTGGACTATGTGGCGACCCGCTGCGGCAAGGTGGTGCCCTGCGAGGAGGTGCTGGCCCTTGCACCGGCCGCCCAGGCAATCCCTCTGCTCACCAATCCGTTGCTGACCTATGAGGGGCTCAAGGCGCGGCTGCTGAGCCACATCGACGAGGATGAAGCAGAGTTCGACGCGGACGAGAACCTCATCGACTACGGTCTCGACTCGGTGCGCATCATGTCCCTGCTCACCGAATGGCGCGCCGCCGGGGTGGAACTCGGCTTCGTGGACTTGGCCAAGACGCCGACCCTGAACGGCTGGTGGCGCCTGATCGACGCCAAGCTGGCCGAGCAAAACACCCTGGAGGTGGTGCAATGAGCCGCTTTCCCTTGACCATCCCCCAGCAGGGGCTCTGGTCCGGTCATCTGCTCAACGACGACAAGGCGATGTTCAACACCGCCGAGTGCATCGCCTTCGATGGCAAGGTGGACGGCACCGTGCTGGCCGCGGCACTCGCCCAGGCGGTGGGCGAGTGCGAGGCCCTGCAGGGCCATTTCGAGGACAATGGCGATGAAGTCTGCTTCGTCAGCCACGCCCTGGCCCCGGCCTACCGCGAGGTGAACCTGGCGCGCGGTGACGAGACGGAGGCCCGCGCCTGGGCATGGGCGGATCTGCGCCGCCCGTTCGAGCTGACCACGGAATCCCCCTGCCGCTTCGCCCTGCTGCGTGGGCCGGAGCGGGATTATCTCTACAGCTGCGTGCACCACATCGCCCTCGACGGCTTCGGCACCACCCTGCTGTTCCAGCGCATCGCCGAGCTCTATGGGGAAGGGCTGGAAGGGGCCATGTTGTCGCCGTCCCCGTTCGGCCTGCTGGACGAGGTGCTGGCAGAAGAAGTGACCCGGGAGGAGAGTGGCAAGAACGCCGCCGCTCGCACCTTCTGGCAGGAGCAGTTGCAAGGCTGGCCCGAGGTGAAATCCTTCAGCGAGTCCCGCGCCCCCATCGCCGCCGAATTCATTCGTGAGAGCCGCCCGCTGCCTGCCGAGCTGTGGCAGACCCTGGTGCGCTTTGCCGATGACAACAAGCTGGGCTGGCCGGATCTACTGCTGGCCGGGCTCTCGGCCCAATTGTCCCTCGCCAGCGGTCAGGAAAAGACCCTGTTTGGCCTGATGATGATGAACCGCATCGGCTCGGCCTCCCTGACCGTGCCCTGCATGCAGATGAACATCATTCCGCTGGCGCTGGCGCTCGATGAGGGGCTGGATCTGACGGTCGCCGCCAGCGCCGTGGCCAAGGCCAAGCGTGGTGTGCGCAAGCATCAGCACTATCGCTACGAGTTGCTGCGCCGCGACCTCGGCCTGGTGGGGGGCGACAAGCGGCTGTTTGGCCCCCTGGTCAACATCATGCCGTTCGACCATGCCCGCCGCTTCGGGCCGCTCAATGCTCATATCCTCAACATCAGCGCAGGTCCTGTGGAGGATCTCACCATCGAGATCCAGGTCGGAGCCGATGGTCAGCCCAGGCTGGATCTGGACGCCAACCCGGGTTGCTACCAGCAGGCCGATCTGGCGCGCATCGCCGATACCCTGTTCGCCCTGCTGGGTCGCTGGCTGGCCGAGCCCACCCTGACCCTGGGCAGCCTCAAGGCCGATTGGCTGGCCGAGCAGCGGCTGACTGCGCTGATCACTGGCCCTTCCCACGAAGTTATCAAGGTGCGCCCTGTGCTGGATGCCCTCTGCCACTTCGCGGCCCAGACCCCGCACAAGATAGCGCTGGAGCAAGGGGAGGCTCGCTTTAGCTACGAGGCGCTGCTGGCGCGCAGCGAGCAGATGGCCTCAGCCCTGCAGGCCGCCGGTGTGCAGCCGGGAGACAGGGTCGGCGTCATGCTGGCGCGCAGCCCCCAGGCCATCTTCGCCCAGCTGGCGGTGCTCCTGGCGGGCGCCGTCTATGTGCCCCTCGATCCCGAGCAACCCCTGGAGCGTCAGGGCCACATACTGCGTCTGGGGGAGGTGAAGACCCTGATCACCCAGGCGGAATATCGCCACAAGCTGGCCAGCCTGTTCGAGGGCCGGACTCTCTTGGTTGGGGATCTGGTGAGCGAGAACCGTCTCTGCCAGCCGACCAACTGCGCTGCGGTGGCTTACCTGATGTTCACCTCAGGCAGCACGGGTCTGCCCAAGGGGGTGGCCATCAGCCACGGCGCCCTGGATCACTTCGCCGCCGCCGCTCGCTGCCGCTATCACCTTGATGGGGACGCGCGGATGCTGCAATTCGCCCCCTTCAACTTCGACGCCAGCATAGAGGAGGTGTTCGCCACCCTGAGTGCCGGCGCCACCCTGGTGCTGCGCACCGACGCTCTGCTCGAATCCATCCCCGCCTTCGTGGCCGGAGTGGAAGAGATGGAGATCACCCATCTGGACCTGCCCACCGCCTTCTGGAACGAGTGGGTGGTGTCGCTGGGCGCAGGCCAGGCCCATATCCCGGCCAATCTGGCCACCGTCATCATCGGCGGCGAGGCGGTCTACCCGGAGCAGCTGGCCCAGTGGCAGCGTCAGGGACGCGCCGATCTGCGTCTGTTCAACACCTATGGTCCCACCGAGACCACGGTCGTGGTCACCACCCAGGAGCTGCAAGGGGAAGACCCGACTCAGGCCCAGCTGCCCATCGGCCTGCCGCTGCCCGGCATGCAGGCGCTGATCCTGGGGGCGGGGGAGCAACCCGCCGAGGAGGGGGAGCTGGTGCTGCTCGGCCCGCAACTCGCCAACGGCTACGTCGGCGGCGTTCAGGGGAGTTTCGGCACCCTGAGGGTCGGCGCGCAGGATCTGCCCGTCTATCGCACCGGCGATCGCGTGCGCTGGGTGGCCGGTCGTCTGGTCTATCTCGGTCGGCGCGACAACGAGTTCAAGATCAGCGGCTATCGCATCCAGCCCGGTGAGGTGGAGGCCCAGTTGCTGGCGCTGCCCGGAGTGGATGAGGCCTGCGTGCAGGGGGTGAGCATCGGCAATGTACGCCGGCTGGTGGCCTTCGTGGCCGGAGCCGAGCGGGATAGCCGGGTCATCAAGGCCCAGCTCGCCAGGGTGCTGCCTGCCGCCATGATCCCCACCGACTATCGCCACTTTGATCAACTGCCCCGCACCGGCTCCAACAAGCTGGATCGCAAGGGGCTGCTGGCCCAATACCAGGCGGGTGGGGAAGCCCTGACGCTGGGCAGCGAGACAGAGAACAGGGTCGGCGCCATCTGGCAGCAGATCCTGGGGCTGGCCACCATGGGGCCGGCGGACAACTTCTTCGAGCTGGGGGGCCAGTCCCTGCAGACCATACAGATAGTGAACCGGCTCGGCGCCGAGTTCGGGGTGCAGGTGAAGGTCTCCGATGTGTTCGATCATCCCCGTCTGGACGACTTCTGCCGTTTCCTCGACGGCAAGCTGACCGAAGACGAAGAGAGCGTGGAGATGGTCTGGTGATGAAAGGCGAACAGATGATGAACTTTGATTTCAGTGGCAAGCGGGTCTGGGTGACCGGGGCCGGACGTGGCATAGGGTATGAGGTGGCGCAGCAGTTCGTGGCCGCCGGCGCCGAGGTGATTGGGCTGGATCAGGCCTTCCCCCATGCGGATTACCCCTTCGCCACCCGGCTGCTCGACATTCGCGACTCGGGGGCGGTCAATGCCTGCTGCGAGGAGCTGCTGGCCGATGGCGGGCTGGACGTGCTGGTGAACGGGGCCGGGGTCTTGCGCCTCGGTCCCACCGAGACCCTGAGCGACACCGATTGGGATGATTGCCTCGCGGTCAACGCCAGCGGCGTCTTCTACCTGCTGCGGGCCCTGGTGCCCCATTTCAAGGGGCAGCAGAGTGGCGCCATCGTCACCATCGGCTCCAACGCGGCCCATGTGCCGCGCATGCAGATGGCGGCCTACTGCGCCTCCAAGGCGGCGGTCACCAGCCTGACCCAGACGGTGGGGCTGGAGCTGGCCCCCTTCGGCGTGCGGGTCAACCTGGTGTCGCCGGGTTCGACGGATACCGAGATGCTGCGCGGCATGCTGCCCGATGAAGGGGCCATGGCTCGCACCATCAAAGGGCTGCCGGATCAGTTCAAACTCGGCATACCGCTGAACAAGATCGCCACCCCCAGCGAGATCGCCAATACCGTCCTCTTCCTGGCCTCTGACTTGGCCAGCCACATCACGCTGCAGGATCTGGTCGTCGACGGCGGCGCCACCCTGAGCGCCTGATCCAAGAGGCTGAGATAACTTATGAACAACATGATTGCGTTGCTCCAGCAGCTGGAGCGCCAGGGAGTCAAGCTGGCCCTGAACGACAAGGGTCAGCTCATCTCCCAGTCGAGCAAGGAGGCGGTGACCCCCGCCATCGGCGCCCTCATCAAGGCGCACAAGGACGAGCTGGTGCGCTGCCTGGCCGCCCGCGCCGCCTTCGAGGCGCCCATCCTTGCCCAGGGTGCCCTGCAGGGGCCGCTCTCCTCCTCCCAGAGCGGGCTCTGGTTTATCGAGCAGTACGAGGAGGCCTCCCACCTCTACAACATGCCGGTCTATTTTAGGGTCAGGGGAGATCTCGACACCGCCGCCCTGGAGTTTGCCTTCGATCACCTGTTTGCCCGCCATCCCAGCATGCGCACCCGTTTCGTCAAGGACGAGGCGGGCAGGGGAGCCCAGGAGATCCTGCCCCATGTTCCCTTCAAGCTGCAGATAGAGGATATGAGCACAGAGCCCAATGCCGAGCGCGAAGCCTATGTGGCCAAGCGGGTGCGGGAAGAAATTGGCCGCCCCTTCTCCCTGACCAAGGGGGATTTGAGCCGGGTCAACCTTATCCGGTTGGGGACTCATGAACATGTGCTGCTGATCACCCAGCATCACATCATCTCCGATGGCTGGTCGGTCAAGAACATGTTTGCGGACCTGAAACGTGCCTTCCTGGCTCATCAGAACCGCGCACCCTTGAACGTGGCCGAGCTGCCGCTCAACTACCTCGACTATGCCCACTGGTTCAACTCGCCGCGCTTTCTCGATTACCACGCCGAGTTCAAGCCGTTCTGGGTGGACAGGCTGGGCGGAAGCCCCGAGGTGCACGGCCTGCCGCTCGACAAACCGCGCCCGGCCCATCAGGCCAGCGGCGGCGAGCTGGTGTTCTCCACCATAGACAACGCCCTGTGGGACAGCTTCAAGCGGCTGTGCCAGCGCCACAGCACCTCCAACTTCATCGGTCTGCACGCCCTGTTCGCCTTGCTGATGGTGCGCCAGAGCGGGGAGAAGGAGGTGGTCATCGGCACCCCGCTCGCTTACCGCGAGCGCCACGAGATAGAGTCCCTGGTGGGCTTCTTCGTCAACACGCTCGTGCTGAGAACACGGCTGGAGGGGCGGCCGAGCTTCGTCGACTATCTGCAACAGTGTCGGGAGGAAGATCTCGCTGCCTTTGACCATCAACTCTATCGGTTCGAGGCGCTGGCCGAGGCCATAGGAGCGGATCGCACTACCGCCATCAATCCCATCTTCCAGATCATGCTGGTGTATCAGGCCAAGGTGGATTTCAACGATCTCATCCCCGGCTGCCAGCTGGTGGAGGAGACTTCCCCCGTGTTGCCCGCCAAGACCGACATCTCGGTCAAGGTGACCGAGTTGATGGACTCGGTGCGGGTGGACTGGCTGTTTGCCACCGCCCTGTTCGAGCGTGCCACCATCGAAGCCTACGCCGATCGCCTGCTGCACCTGATGCGCGCCGTAGTGGCCGCCCCCGACACCGACATCTGGCAGTTGCCCCTGGAGGCGGGGATGGACAAGGCGGCGCTGGCCGCCGAGCTCGCCAGCCTGCCGAGCGACTACCCGAGCCGGGACACCCTGCTCTGCCAGTTCGAGAGCCAGGCGGCGACTCATCCCGCTGCGCTGGCCGTGACCGACGATGAGCGCGCCCTGAGCTATGGCGAGCTGGAAGATCAGGCCAACCGGCTGGCTCATTGGCTGCTGGCGCAAGGGGTGACCCCGGGCGCCGCCGTCGGCATCCAGGCCAAACGGGATGTCGCCTTCGTCATCGGCCTCTTGGCCTGCTGGAAGGCGGGGGCGGCCTATGTACCGCTCGACCCCGCCTATCCCGCCGAGCGACTGGCCCATATCCTCACAGATGCGTCCATTCGCCTGGTGCTGGGGGGCGAGCAGGACGAACGACTGGCCGAGGCCCTGCCGCTGGTGGCCGCCAGCCGCCAGGTCCGCTACCAGAACCTGCATCGATTGGCGCTGGCCGACTCGCCGGCACAGGCCCCGGCTTTGGTTCGCGAGCCCGCCATGCTGGCCCAGATCATCTACACCTCGGGATCTACCGGCCTGCCCAAGGGGGTCATGGTGGAGCAGGGCAGCCTGGTCAACCTGATGGCGGATCACGGCGCACGGATCGAGCTCGATCGGCACGGCGCCATGTTCAACTGCATGTCCCTGTCGTTCGATGCGGGCAACATGACGGCCCTGTTGCCGCTCTCTTGCGGCGCGGCCCTGCATTTCGGCGAGCCGGGGGAGGGGGTCATCACTGCCGCCATGGCCAAAGGCGCCAGCCATATGATCCTGCCGACAGCGCTGCTGGCGAACCTGCTGCCGCCGACGGATCTCGGATCCCTCAAGGCCATAGGTTTTGGTGGCGAGGCTTGCCCGAGCAGCCTGGTGGATCGTTGGGGGAACCGGGTTGCGCTCTACAACATGTACGGCCCGACCGAGTGCACCGTCACCGCGCTCTGCGCGCGGCTGGTGCCGGGCGCGCCCATCACCATAGGCCAGCCCATAGCCAACCTGAAGGCACTGATCCTGGACGAGGCGGGCAACCCCTGCCCGGTGGGAGTGCCGGGCGAGCTCTGTCTGGCCGGCCTCGGCCTGGCCCGTGGCTACCTCAACTTGCCGGAGCGCACCCAGGAGGCCTTCGTCGAGCTGACTCTTGATGACAGCGCCGATGGCCGTACTTATCGCCTCTATCGCACAGGCGATCGGGCGCTGCTGCGCCGTGATGGCAACATCAACTACCTGGGCCGCCTCGATGAGCAGATAAAGCTCAGGGGCTATCGCATCGAGCCCGGCGAGATAGAGACCCAGATTGCCGTGCTCGAGCCGGCCATTCGCCAGATCAAGGTGGTGGTGCAAGAGGGTCGTCTGCTCGCTTACGCCAGCATGCAAGCCGGCGCGACCGAGCCGGACGCCGAGGCACTGCTGCAACGGGCCGGTGAGTGTCTGCCCGAATACATGGTGCCGGTACGGCTCTGTTGGCTGCCCGAGATGCCGCTCACTCCCAACGGCAAGCTGGACTTGCGCCGCCTGCCCGCCATCAGCTGGCAGGAGAGCAAGGCCGAGCCACAGAGCAAGCTGGAGCAGACAGTGCTCGCCATCTGGCAGGGGGTGCTGAAACAGCCCCTCGGGGTGGAGGATGACTTCTTCCGCTTAGGCGGAGACTCCATCCTCAGCATCCAGCTCACTACCCGCTTACGGGACGCCGGACTGCACTGCAGCGTGAAGGACGTGTTCGAGGCCAAGACGGTGCGCCGCCTCTGCCGCCAGCTCGGTCAGCAGCAGGCGGTCAGCCACCAGACTGAGCAGGGGATCCTGGAGGGGGAATTCCCCCTGCACCCCATTCAGCACTGGTTCTTCGAGCAGGGCTTCGCCAAGCCCGGCCACTGGAATCAGGGGGTGATACTGCGCCTGCCTGCCGGCATAGACGACGATGCCCTGACTGGCTGGATGAGTACCCTGCTCGGTCACCACGACGCCCTGCGCCTGGCGGTGACCCCGACCGGCCAGCGCTATCTGCCCGAGCTGGCGCTGCCGCCCCTGCATCGGTTGGATGCGGCCACGCTGGACGAGGCCGAGCTGCAGGCTCGGCTGACCCAATGGCAGGGGGAGCTTGCACCCGAGCAGGGCCAGACCCTGGCCTGGGGGCGGCTCTGCAACCTTGCGAGCGAGGCGGATGCCGAGCCCGTTGAGGGGCTCTTTATCGCCTTCCACCATCTGGTCATCGATGCCGTCTCCTGGCGCATCCTGGCCGAGGATCTGGTCCGTCTCGCCGAGGGTCGGGCCTTGCCCGCCAAGGGTAGCAGCTACCGCCAATGGGGAGAGGGGCTGGCCGCCTACGCGACCCGCGAAGCGGCCCAGCTGGCGTTCTGGCTGGGGCAGGGGGAGGGCAGCGAGCAAGGCTTGCTGGAGGCCCAGCGCGCCCCCGATGGCCGCGCCGCCGCCAGCCTGTTGCGTCTGGATGAAAGCACTACTGCTCGCCTCATCGATGAGGCCAACCAGGCCCATCTCACCCAGGTGCCAGATCTGCTGCTGGCCGCCCTGACCCGCACCCTGAGCGAGCTCGGTTACGGCGCCAAACAGTGCGTGATGCTGGAAGGGCATGGTCGTGAAGTTATAGATCTGCAACTGGATGTGAGCCGCACCCTCGGCTGGTTCACCAGCACTTATCCCCTGGCGCTGGCCGATAGCGCGTCCTGGAGCGATCTCGTCTGTGACACCAAGGAGCGGCTGCGGGCCGTGCCGGACAAGGGGGTGGGCTTCAACGCCCTGCGCCTGCACCATCCCAATGGTGGTGAGCTGCCCCACTCCGCCATCGTCTTCAACTATCTGGGGGTCTCCCACAGAGGCACGCCGGCTCCCTGGCAGCCCCTGCCGGTGGCGCCGGGCCAACCCTCGGCGCCCGAGAACCTGCCGCGCGAGCTCATCAGCCTCCACGGCGGCGTCTATGGCGGTTGCCTCACCCTGCGCCAGGTCGGCGCCCTCAACCAGGCGGCGAGCGACGCCCTGATGGCGACCCTCGCGGCCAATATCGAGGCCCTGGTGAACGCCTGCTGCGCGCAAGCCAAGCCGCGCCGCACCCCGAGCGACTTCCCGGGGCTGGCGCTCTCCCAATCCGCCCTGGATTTGGTGCTGGACGCAGAACAGGCCGGCGGCGAGGTGGAGACCCTGCTGCCCATGACGTCCCTGCAGCAGAGCATGCTCTATCACAGGGCGCTGGCGCCCCGTGATACGGCCTATCACCTGCAGACCGAGATAAGCTATCGGCAAAACCTGGATGTGGCAGCCTATCACGCTGCCTGGCAGGCTCAGCTCGCCCGCTGGCCCGTGCTCAGGGCCGCCCTGCTGATGGAGGAGGGCGTGGCGTTGCAGCGCATACTGCGCCACGCCGAGCTGCCGTTCCACCATGAGGACTTGTCCGGCGTGGCGGGGGCGGACGCTCGCATCGAGGCCTATCGCCAACAGGATCTGGTCCATCCCATCGGGCTGGACAAGGCACCGCTGTTGCGGATCGCCTGCTTCACACTGGCCCCCGATCACCACAAGGTGATCCTGAGCGCTCATCACGCCGTGCTCGATGGCTGGAGCGGTCCCGTGCTGCTGGGCTCCCTGCATAGACACTACCAAGCGCTGATGCAGGGCCAGGCTCCTGAAGTGACACCGGATACCGCCTGGCTCGCCTTCGGTCGCCATATCGCCAGCGGATCGGCCACCAGCGCCGCCTACTGGCAGGGACGTGCCGAGCTGCTGGCCAAGCCCAACGATCTCTCGTGCCTGTTCGGGGTGGCGCTGGAGCCACACCTGACCCAGCACAGGCCCGAAGTCTGCGGTGAGACGCTGGCGCCGGCCCTGTCCGGGCAACTGGAGGCGCGGGCCCGGGCGCTCGGGGTGACCGCGGGCCTGCTGGCCCAATACGCCTGGCATCGCCTGCTCGCCCGCCAGTGTGGCGACGAGATAACCCTGGTGGGCAACGTGACCCCGGGCCGGGACTTCCCCATCGAGGGGATCACCCAGAGCGTCGGGCTCTACATCAACAGCCTGCCGCTCGCCCTGGATTGGCGCAGCGAGGCGACCCTGGAGCAGCATATCGCCTTGTTGCAGCGGAGCTCGCTGGCGCTCAATGAGCACGGCACCCAGTCTCTGGCGGCCCTGACCCGGGGTGGTCCGCGCCTGTTCCAGAGCCTGTTCGTGTTCGAGAACTACCCCATGCCGGCGCGGCCCGAGACGCCGGAGCCCCATCAGCTGGTGCCGCAGTTTGGCACCGTGGTGGAGAAGGTGGAGCTGCCGCTCTCCTTGGTGGTCAACGCTCGCGGCGGCCAGCTCAACCTGCGCCTCGAATACGACGGCGAGCTGATAGCGCGGGAAGGGGCCAAAAGGGTATTGGCGCAGTGGCTGGCGGAGCTGGCGTGGCTGGCGCAGGCCCCCCTGACCGAGCCTGCCCGCCTGGTGGGGATGGAGAGGAGCCAGACTGCCGCGCCGGTACAGATCCCGTCAGGGCAGGAGGCGTGCCCCGCCCATCCCGCCGCTCGCCGCCTGCTGGCCCTGTGGCAGCAGCACTGTGGCGAGGCCGCGCGCTGGCAGCAGCCGCTGGCAGCGCTCGGGGCGGACTCGGTGCAACAGCTCGCCCTGCTGGCGGCTCTCAATCAAGAGTTCGCCGGGGATCACCGCCCGCTGACGCTGCGGGATCTCAAGGCGCACGGGGCGCCCTGTGCCCTCTACCATCACTGGCTGGAACGGCTGCCCGAGGAGGTGCTATGACGGTCGCTACACCGATTGCAACAAAGGAGGCGGGGGGTTCCCCGTCCCATTCACCGCAGCGGGCGGGGCTGAGTGCCCGGCTGGCCGGGTTGCTCGGCGGCACGCCGCTGGCCCCCGCCATCGGCATGGAGGGTGATTGGCTCACCTACGCGGATCTGCAACGCCGGGTCGATCAGATCGCCGCCAGCCTGCAAGGGCTGGCGGTGGGGGAGCGAGTCGGTCTCTATCTGGATCGCACGCCGGATCTGGTGGCCAGCCTGCTCGCCTGTCTGCGCCTCGGACTCTGCTTCGTGCCCCTCGAGCCGGACTTCCCGGTGGAGCGGCTGCAGGGCATCGCCCGTCAGGCGCGGCTCTCGGCGGTGCTCTGCGATCGCGGGTCGGATGTGCCGGACTTTGGCTGCCCGCTGCGGGCCCTCGCCGAGCTGGCTGACTCCGGCCTTGTGCGAAGCGGGGCGGTCTCCTGTCCCCAGGTGGACGACGCTCTGGCGGCCTACATGATGTTCACCTCGGGTTCCACCGGTGAGCCCAAGGGGGTGGTCATCAGTCGGCGCGCCCTGCTCTGCTTCCTCGACGGGATCCGTGAGCGGTTAGGCCTGACCCCGGCTTGCCACTGGCTTTTCATCACCACCCCGGCCTTCGACATCTCCCTGCTGGAGATGCTGGGGCCGCTCTGGAGCGGGGGCCGGCTGACGGTAGCGGGCAATCAGCACAACAAGGATCCCTTGGGAATGCTGGCGCTGCTGGCGGCGGACTCGTCCATCAATTGGCTGCAGGCAACCCCGGCCTGCTGGCGCATGCTGCTCAAGGCGGGCTGGCAGGGCAGTGACAGCCTCACCGCCCTGTGCGGCGGCGAGGCGCTGGATCTCGGTCTCGCCGAGCAACTGTGCGGCCGCACCCAGCGGCTGTGGAATTGCTACGGTCCGACCGAGGCCACCGTCTGGTCCCTGGTGAGCGAGGTGCGCATGCCGCCGGTCGGCGGGCGCATCACCGTGGGTCATAGCCTGCCGGGCTACCGCCACTGGGTGCTGGACGCCGAGGGGCTGCCGGTGAGCGAGGGGGAGGAGGGAGAGCTCTGCATCGAGAGCCCGGCCCTGTGCGAGGGCTATTGGCGCAAGCCGGCTCTCACCGCGGCGGCCTTCCTGCGCCTGGGTACCCATCGCCTCTACCGCACCGGCGATCGGGTGCGCAGGCTTGGCAGCGACAGCTTCCTCTATCTGGGGCGGCGCGACGATCAGATCAAATTGCGCGGTTTTCGCATCGAACTCGGGGAGGTGGAGGCCGGCCTTCGCCGCCAGGCCGGGGTGCAGGAGGCGGCGGTGCGACTGGTCGGCGAGGGGGATGAGGCCATGCTGGTGGGCTATGTGGAGGCCAAGGTCGGGATAACCCTGAACCGGCTGGCCCTGCGCAAGGGGCTGCAAGCGAGTTTGCCCCACTACATGGTGCCGGCCCGCCTCATACTGTTGGATGCCCTGCCCAAGACCGGCAGCGGGAAACTGGACAGAAAGGCGTTGCCACTGCCGGAGTGAATGGTGGTGGGGCGGTAAACTGCCAGATCTGATTTTCATAGATCACATATGCTTTGAAACTCAAACTAACTGGTGAGTTATCGCTCGCAGACCTATCCCGCGAGCGGCAGGCCGGATCTCCCAGGGGATCCTGTTCCAGTCGACAGCTCCAGCCTGCCAGCCAAACAAAAGCCCGCATGATGCGGGCTTTTTTTATTCCTGTGTGACGGCATTAACGGGTGATGGGGGCCGCATCCGGCTTGCTCATCAGCTGCTCCACATCGTCGATCACCCGCAGGGCCGCCTGGGGGCCGCCGGTGGAGGTCCAGAGCGATCCGTCCACGGCGCCGAAGCGCTTGCCCTTGATGGCGCTGAGCTGCTGGAAGGCTGGGGTCTGCTCGGCCTGCTTCATGGCATCCACCGCGTCACCGCTGGTGCTCAGGGTGCCGATCACCAGCCAGTCACCGTCCAGCAGGTTGAGGGATTCCAGGCTCAGGGCCGGGGAGTGGGGTCTCTTGTCGCCGATCTGGTGGGCCGGGCGGGCGAGGCCCATCTCCTGCACCACGCTGCTGGCGAAGGTGCCACCGTGCATGTAGCTCGGCCCCTTGGGGTTCCAGCGCACTATGCTGATCTGCTCCCCCTGATGCTTGGCAAGCCGGGTACGCGCCTCCTGCAGGCGGGCGTCATATTGGGCGAGGAAGGCCTTGCCCTCGGCCTCCCTGTTCATCACCAGGGCGCTGCGCTGGAACACCAGCTTCCAGGGCTCGCCCCAGTTGCCGGTGACCACGGTCGGCGCTATCTCCTTGAGCAGGGCCAGCAGCTCGGGCTTGGTCTGGCCGGTCAGGATGAGATCCGGCTCCAGATCGATGAGTTTCTCCAGGTTCGGATTGTCCAGATCCCCGACCACGGCGATCTCCTTGCCCGCCTTGTCCAGCAGGTAGCGGGGCAGGGTGGCCTGGCCGCGGCCGTTGACGGTGCCGACCGGCTGCACGCCCAGGGTCAGGGCGCTGTCCAGATCCAGCTCGCTCAGCACCACAATGCGCTTGGGGGCGTCGGGAACGGCTTGGGACTGGCCGTTGGCATCGAGGATCTGGCGGGTGCCGGCCTGGGCCTGGAAGCCAACCAGGCTCGCCAGCATCAGGGCGGCGGCCAGGGGGGAGGAGATCTTCATGGTTACATCCTTATGGGTGAAATCGGCGGGCACCCTGGCGGCGCTGTCTATCGACTTGGCGGCGCTGTCTATCGACCGGACGGCTCTGTCTATCGGCTGGACGGCTCTGCCTATCGGCCAGGGTGCACTCTCTTTGTTCAGCCCCAAATGGGCGGGAACATGCTACCACAGGAGCGATTGAGAAGCGTTGTCATTTGTATTTGTGGCATGTTCCGGGTTGGCTTTGGTACCATCAGGCACCCATGCCAGGAGCCTTCCATGCCCCCTTCCTCCCCCTCCGCCGATGGGCGCTTTATTCGTCACGCCGATGCCTTGTTCATGCCTTGTCTCGACAGCCTCCCCCTTCACAGGGTCTGTTTCGATCTAGCGGCCTTCAGGCCCGCTTGCTTTGCCGAGCAGGGGATGGCCTTGCCGGCCGAGTTGCAGAATGCCGTGGCCAAGCGACAGGGGGAGTTTCTGGCGGGTCGGCTGGCGGCGCGGCTGGCCCTGCGTCCTTATGGGCTGGGCGACGAGACGGTGACCATAGGCCAAAACCGGGAACCGCGCTGGCCTGCGGGGATGGAGGGCAGTATCAGCCACAGCCAGCTGCAGGGGCAGGGGATGGCGCTCTGCGCGGTGCGCCCCGGCAAGGCGGGGCTGGGGCTGGATCTGGAGGCCTGGCTCGATGAAAGCCAAACGGCGCAGCTCTGGCCCGGCATCGTCGATAAGGAGGAGTGGGGGCGACTGGCTTCGGGGGCCGCTGCCGCCGATCTGAGCCTGGCGGAGGGGCTGACCCTGGTGTTCTCCGCCAAGGAGAGCCTGTTCAAGGCGCTCTACCCCAGGGTTGGGCGCTATTTCGATTTTCTCGATGCGAGCTGGTCGGCCATGGGGGCCCAGACCCTGAGGTTGAGTCTGAAGACGGCGCTTGCCCCGGACTTGCCCGCCGGCTGGCAATGCACCCTGCGCTGGCAGCGGTTGCCGGGAGGCCTGCTCACCCTGCTGGCGCTTTGAATCCACCAGGACATCAGCCAATAAAAAAACCGCCCGATGGGCGGTTTTTTATTGAAGGCGTCAGGCCCGTTGTTTGCCGGCCGCGGCATCAGTGCGCCGACGGGGCACTATGACGGGGGCGCCGTCGCCTGGGGCGTGCAGTATGTCGACGTCGGTCTGGTAGAGGCGGTCGATCAGGGGCTTGGTCACCACCTCCCGGGCCGGCCCCATGGCCTGAACGCCGCCGTTCCCGAGGGCGATCAGCTCGTCGCAGTAGCGGGCGGCGGTGGCGAGATCGTGGATGACGATGAGCACCGTCTTGCCCTCGGCGGTGATCTGGTGGATGGCCTCCATCACCTCGGTCTGGTGGCCTATGTCGAGCGCGCTGGTGGGCTCGTCCAGCAAGATGATGTCCGCGTCCTGGGCCAGCACCATGGCGAGCCAGACCCGCTGGGCCTGACCGCCGGAGAGAGAGCTGGCGCTCTGGTGCCAGATGGCGTCCAGCTGCATCCGCTCGCGAGCCCAGTTGACCATGTGGGCATCCTCCGCGCTCCACTGATTGAACCAGCCCTGATGGGGATGGCGGCCGTATTGCACCAACTGCTCCACCAGGATGCCCGCAGGCACCAGCGGGCGCTGGGGCAGGTAGGCGAGCTCCCGGGCCAGCGCCTTCATGCCGTGGCTCGCCAGCGGCTTGCCCTTGAGCAGGATCTCCCCGCTCTGGGGCTGCTCTTGTCCCGCCAGCAGCTTGAGCAGGGTGGACTTGCCGCCGCCGTTCGGGCCGACGATGCCCACCAGCTTGCCCTTGGGCAGGGTGAAGGAGACGTCGTCGAACACGGGTTTGTGCTGATAGCCGAAACGCAGGTTATTCACGCAGAGGGTCATAGGAGGGCCCCTTGTCGGTCTTGGAAAAGGATGGAGTGCATCATCAGTCGGCTCTCTGCCTGTCTTTGATAAGGATGAACAGCAGCAACAGGCCGCCGAGGATACGGGTCATGATGCCGGTGGCGACCTCGTGGGGGCTGGCCAGCACCCGCACCAGGGTGTCGCTCGCCAGCAGCAGCAGGGCGCCGCACAGGGCCGCTATCCAGAGCGGCACTATGCGATCCCGGGAGAGCCAGGAGGCGAGGATGGGGGCCGCCATGGCGATGAACACCACGGGGCCGCCGATGGCGGTGCCAAGTGCTGCGACTATGATGGCCTGGGCCAGCACCCCGAGCTGCACCCGGTTCACGTTCACCCCCAGGGTCTGGGCGGTGACGGGGCCCAGGCGCAACACGCCGAGGGCGCGGGAGAGGTAGAGGATCCAGGGGCAGATCAGCAGGATCAGCACGCCGACCGGCAACACAGTGCCATAGCCCTGGCCGACGAAGTTGCCCATGTTCCACAGGTAGAGGCTGGTGAGGTGCACCAGGGACTGGGTGGACATGGCGAACTGGCCGATGGCGTTCATCAGCTCGGAGACGCCGATGCCGATCACCACGAACAGATAGCCCTGCTCCCCCGGCTTGTTGCACAGGGCGTAGAGCACCATGGCGGCGAACAGGGCGCCGAGGGGCGCGGCCCACCAGGGCCAGCTGCCGAGGGTCAGGTAGAGGGAGAAGATGATGATGGCCAGGGAGGCCCCCTCGTTGACCCCTATCATGTCCGGGGTGGCGAGGCGGTTGCGGATCAGGGTCTGCACCAGGCAACCGGAGAGGCCCATGGCGGCGCCCGCCACCAGCACGGCGACGATGCGCGGCAGCCGGATCTTGAACACCGTCACCTGATCGAGTCGGCTCCCCTCGCCGAGCAGGGTCTGGACGACCCCCAGCATGGTGATCTTGCCGGAGCCCAGGGTCAGCGCCAGCAAGGAGAGCAGCACCAGAGCGACGATCAGCGCGAGGGTGATAAGCCAGGCCCGGCGTTCGAGCAGCAGGGTGCGGGAGCCCAGGCGCAGGCAGAGGGTGCCGGCGGGGAGAGGGTAGGGGGCAGGGGCGTCTTGGATGGCGTTATGCATGGGAGGCTCCTTATTTGACGGCCAGCAGGGAGCGGAAGCCGCCGCTGCGCACCACCAGGATGAGCACGGGGGCACCGATCAGCGCCAGGATCACCCCGTTGGGCAGTTCGAACGGCTGCAGCAACCAGCGCGCCAGTATGTCCGCGCCGAGCAGGAACAGGACGCCGAACAGGGCGGAGAAGCGCACCTGAATGGACAGGCGCACCGGCTCTACCAGGCGGGCGCAGTAGGCGGCGAGGAAGCCGACGAAACCGATGGGGCCGGCGATGGCGATGGCGCAGGCGGTGAACAGGGTGGCGGCCAAGAGCACGCCGATGCGCACCCGGGTCGGCCGGATGCCGAGCGCCTGGGCCTGGTTGTCCCCCATCTGCATCAGGGTGAGCTGACGGCACAGGGCCAGGGTCAACAGCAGGCCCGCCAGGGCGAAGGGCACCACGGTCAGCACCGAATCGAGGTTGGAGGCGGCGAGCGATCCTAAGTTCCAGAAACGGAACTGTTCCAGCACCACCTTGTTGGAGAGCAGCAGGAAGTTGGAGAGGCCGCCGAAGGTGGCGGAGAGGGCGACCCCCACCAGGATGAGTTTGAGGGGGTTGGAGCGACCCACCATCAGGCCGAGGCCGAGCACGACGAGGTTGCCAAGCAGGGCCCCCATGCCAGACCAGAGCAGGTAGCCGTAGGCGGATTCGACGCCGAAATAGGTGAGGCCTATGACCAGGGCGAAGACGGCGCCGGCGTTGACCCCGAGCAGGCCGGGCTCGGCCAGGGGATTGCGGGTGGCGCTCTGCAGCATGGAGGCGGCGAGTGCGAGACAGACCCCGACCACCAGGGCCGCCAGGGTGCGGGGCAGGCGCAGGGTGTTGACTATCATGGCGAGCTTTTCATCGGCTACGAGGACGGGGTCGCCCAGCAGGAAACCGGCGACCTCGCGGCCACCATAGACACCGGCCCCGGTGGCCAGTGACAGGCAAATCAGCAGGAACAGGAGCAGCACTCCGAGCCAGAACAGCTGTGCTTGGTATCTGAGCACTCAATGACTCCTTTGAATTCGGGATGGTAGAAACGCAAAAAGGGAGCCCTGTCGGGCTCCCTGCACAAGGGGGAGATTACATCCTGTAATCGATCCCGGCGTAGACGGTACGACCTTCCAGGATGAAGTCGGCGTCGGTGGCGACCTGATCACGTTGAGTGTTGGTCAGGTTGGTGATGCCGAGCTTGAAGTCCAGGGCCGGCGTGACCTTCCAGTTGGTGTTCACGTCCAGGGTCTGGTAGTGCTCGGATTTGAACGCCTGGGCGTTGCGGGCCGGGACCTTGATGATCTGGCTGCCGACATATTGCCAGGCCAGGTTGGCGCTGACGATGTCCGTTGCCTGCCAGTCCAGACCGAGGTTGCCGGTGTGATCCGGGGTCTTGGCCAGGTCATCACCCGTGCTCTTGTCTTCGGAGTCCAGCATGGTCCAGTTACCGGTCAGCTGCACGTTGTCCAGCACGTCGACCCAACCGGTCAGCTCCAGACCCTTGATGCGGGCCTTCTTGACGTTGAGGTAGGTCATCACGGTCGGACGGTAGCCTGGGCCCCACTGATCGCTCTGGATCAGATCCTCGATGTCGTTGTGGAAGCCGGTCACGCCGGCGCCGAAGCGGGCGCTCTCGTAGGCGGTGCCGAGCTCATAGCTGACCGCGGTTTCCGGTTTCAGATCCGGGTTGCCAATCACCTGGCAGGCACCACGGCAGGCGGTGGTGGAGAAGCCTTCGCTGGACTGGGCCAGGGTAGGTGCCTTGAACGCCTTGCCGGCGCCACCCTTGATCACCCACTCGTCGGTCAGGGTGTAGAGGGCGTAGGCACGGGGGCTGAACTCGTTGCCATAGGTCTCGTGGTGATCCAGACGACCGGAGAGGGTCAGGGCCAGATCGCCAAAGCCGAACTCGTCTTGCAGGTAGACGGCGCTCTGGGACGCATCCACGCTGCCGTTGGCGATGTTGCGGCTGTGCTCCAGCTCGGTCTTGCGCAGCTCGGCGCCCGAGGTCAGCAGGTGCTCACCCAGGTAGCCGCTGACCTGACCGTCGACCGTGTTGTTGGTCTGGGTGACATCGGCGGCGCCGCCGTTGAGCTGGGAGTCGTCCATCAGGTCGATCTGCTCAAAGTAGTAGCGCACCCGGCTGTCAAAATGCTGCCAGCGGCCGTTGTGGCTCACCCCCAGGCTCAGACGATCCAGGTTCTGTACGTTGTGCGGGGTGGCCGGTGCGGTCGGGGCGCGGGGCACGTTGTTGAAGTAGCTGTCCATGTCGTTCTGGTTGTAGCCCAGATCGAATTCCACGTCCTGGTTGTCGGCAACCAGCCACTTCAGGCCGGTCAGCACGTTGACCACTTCGCGTTTTTCCAGCGCATCGGCGTCCGGGTTGTTGGACTGTTCGCTCTTCCAGCGGTCACGCTGGTAGCCTTCGACCACTATGTTGCCGAGCAGCTTGTTGTCGATGAGGGCACCGGATACATAGGCGCTGCCCTGGTTGGCATCGCCGCCGTCACCCTTGGTCGGGATGCTGTGGGTGTAGCCGACGGAGGCTTCGGTCTTTTCGGTGGCCTGGCGCAGGATCACGTTGACCACGCCCCCCAGGGCATCGGCACCGTACAGGGAGGAGACCGGGCCACGGATCACTTCGATACGCTCGATGGCCGCCATGGGAATGGAGCTGAGATCGAAGTCGTTGCCGTAGGCGCTGCCCAGGGTCTCGCGGGCATTGACCCGCTTGCCGTTGATCAACAGCAGGGTGTAGTCGCCGCCCATGCCACGGATCTTGATCTCGTTACGGCCGGTGGGGTTGGTGGCGATGATGTTGACACCCGGCACATGCTTGAGCGCATCGCCGATGTTGTTGACGTTCATCTTGTCCAGATCGGCGCGGCTCACGACCGAGACGCTGGCCGGGGCCGTGAATTCGGTGTGCTTGGTCTGGGTGGCGGTGACCACCACTGTCTCGTTGGCCTTGGCCGACTCGGCCTGGGCCAGACCCGGCAGGGCCAGCAGACCGAGGGAGAGCAAGATGGGGTTCAATTTAAATACGCCGTGCTGCAACTGCATTGTTAAAACTCCATGGAAAAACCTGGGTTATGGGATCCGGACTCTTCTGGTCCAGTGCTCACTGACTTCCTTGTCTGGCAGTGCCAGGGGCAGGATTATTGTTGTTTTGTATCCGCTCCAGTCCCCGGATGAGGAACCAGACGCCCGTGCAGGCCAACAGGCCGCAGGCGATATTGATCCAGGCGAGGGTGGCGAAGCCGTGCAGGGCGCCGCTCTCGTCCGAGATGAGGAACTTGGCTGACAACAGGCTGCCGAGCCCGGCCGCCACATTGGTGACAGTGCCCTGGAATGACATGAAGGCGGCGCGCTGATGGGGGGCCGGGATGCCTGCGGTGACGGCGAGCGTGGTGCTGGCACGGGCCGAACTCAGGGCCATGAAGAGGGTAAACAGCAAATAGATGGGCATGCCGACCGGCAGGGCGAAGCCGAGCAGGGTCACCAGGGCCAGCAACAGGCTGGTGAGCAGGATGGCGCCCTGGGCACGGCCCTTGTCTATCCAGCCGCCGCACAGACGCATGGTGGCCATGCTGGCGAGGCCGCCGCACAGATAGAGGGCGGCGATCTGCTCGCGCGGGAAGCTCAGGTTGAACTGGAAATAGTTAGCGAAGTGCGGGATCAGCAGGAAGTGACCGAACATCTGCAGGCTGAGAATGCCGAGGGCGCCCTGGCACAGGGGGGAGCTCAGCAACTGGCGCAGGCCGCTACCCTGGGGGGCTCGGGTGACCGGCAGGGAGGGCAGCAGGCGGCTGCTTATCAGGGCAAGCAGCAAGCCACAGGCGCCAAACAGCAGGAAGGGGCTCTGCCAGCCGAGCCACTGGGCCAGGGTCAGGGCGACGGGCACGATCAGGATGGCGGCCAGGGAAAACGCCATGCCCACATAGGCGAGGCGGCGTCCGCGCTCGCTGGGTGGCACCAGATCCAGCACGGCGGCCATCAGGATGGCGGAGAGCGGGCCCGCCACGCAACCAGAGAGGATAAACAGCAGCAAGAGTTGCTGGCTGTCCTGCACCAGGGCACAGGCCATCAGCAGCAGGAAACGCAAGGTCAGCAGCAACAACATGGCGGGTTTACGGTTGAAGCGATCGAGCCAGGGGGCGGCGAGGATCCCCATCAGGGCGGCCCCCAGAGTCGCGCCGCCACTGAAATAGCCGGTCTGCTCCGGCGCCATGCCGAGGCTGATGACGAGATCCGGCCCAAGGGGCATCACCATCATCATGCTGCCCATGGAGAGCATGTTGATCAGCATCGCCAGATGAATGGCGGCAGGGATGCTGGAGAGGGTCGAAACTGGCTTCATCAGAGGCTGACTCGAAAAAATGAGTCCGAATTGTATCCGAGGGTTTTCGTTGTGACAACAAATGATAACCATTTTTATTTGTATTGAGTGGTCTCTCAATGAGTCTTTTTTGTTGCGTTGGACGATGGCCTGATAAAGGGCGAGATAATGTGTAAATACACAGCAAAATGAAGGGCTTCTGGCGCCGCTATCATTACAATGACGGCACGGGGCAAGCAGACTATGTGGCAAGAAGGGGGAGACGATGATGAGAGTGTGGCGATGGATCTGGCTGTGGTGCTGCTGCGGGCTCTGGGCCCTGCCGCTGCACGCCGAGGTCAAGGTGATCCCGGTATTTGAGGCGCCCGCCATGGTGCAGACCCTCAAAGAGATCTACCCGGCGCTCGGGGTGAGCGCCATGGGCAATCAGCTGGTGCTGAGCGGCACGCCCGCGCAGTTGCAGGAGGCAGAGGCCACCCTGAATCAGCTCAACCAGCCACCCCAGAGTCTGCTCATCGAGTGGCGGGTGGAGGGAGCCTCCAGCAGCCGGCAGTTGGGAGTGGGGGTCGGCAATGACAACGCCAAACGGCAGTGGCTCGTCGAGGGCGGGGCGCAGGATTATCAGCGCACCCAGAACGACAGCTGGCAGGTGCGCGGCCTGTCGGGGCGGCCGGTGCTGTTGCAGATGGGCTCCTACCAGCCGGTCACCTTCTACCGCTGGCAGGGGGGGCGAGTGGTGGGCATGGTGCCCTTGATCAACGGTCTCTATGCCACCGCGACCCTGATAGGCGATCGGGTGCAGATAGCGCTCAGCAGCGAGCAGGCCAGGCTGGAGCGGGGCGACATCAAGACAGGGCAGAGCGCCACCGAGGTGAGCGGTGCACCCGGCCAGTGGCTGACGGTGGGGGAGCTCTCCACCAGCCAGAGCAGTCGGGGGGCCGAGCTCTCGAATTCGTCACAAGTCGGGGTGGCCAGCGGCGGCGAACGCCAGACCCTGCAGATCCGGGTCACCCGCCAATAGGCGCCAGGCTGATCACGACTCCCCTCAGAGTCATGATCACCTAGGTTGAACTTGCCCGATCAGCCCCCGGCGTGGGGTTGATCGACGGCGTATTCCCGCAGCTGACGGCTCTTGAGCAGATACCAAAGTGCCCACAGGCTGCCGATCAGCACCAGCGCCGTCGGCCAGCTGAACGACCACTTCTGCAGGTTGAGGCTATGCAACTGCAGGGCCAGGCCCCCCAGGGTCGAGCAGAGCAGCAGGCCGCGACTGTGGCGCCTGAGCCAGGCACGGGGGCTGCGGGTATGTTGATGGGTGCCGCCGAAGGCGAGCAGCGCCAGCATGGCGGGCAGATCGCTCAAGAGGCCGAGATAGAGGCTCATCCTGTCCGGATAAAACAGCGTCAGGATCTCGCTGCCGCTCTCGCGGGTGACCCCCGCCATCAGAAACAGCCAGACCGAGCGGGTCAACAGCAGGGCGATGGGCCAGAACCAGAGCGGCGGACGCAGCTGGCCGTGATCGTCATAACGGTGTTCGGGATAGAGGGTCATAAGGCCCTGTTTGCGTTGGTTGGGCTAGTGATAAAGGGGATATGGGGCGACGGGGGTGGCTTTACAAGGTGAGGGCTTGGCCGGAATTAATCGGGGAGCCTTAAGCTCCCCAATCCACCAATTCTGTTTTCGGTGGCTTACAGCCAGCCCTTGCGCTTGAAGAACAGGCCGGTGCCGAGGGACGACATCACCATCAGCACCAGGGACATAGCATAGCCATACTCCCAGGCGAGCTCCGGCATGCGGCCGAAGTTCATGCCGTAGATGCTGGCGATCAGGGTCGGTGGCAGGAAGATCACCGCGGCCACCGAGAAGATCTTGATCACCTTGTTCTGCTCCAGATTGGTCACCCCCATGGAGGCCTCCAGCTGGAAGTTGATCTTGTCGAACAGGAACTGGGTGTGGGGCAGCAGGGACTCCACGTCGTGCAGCATCTCGTCGATCCACTTGTTCTGCTCGCTGGTCATGCGCTGGCGCAGGCTGCGTTTGAGGAAGCGCAGGGCGCGGCGGGTATCGTGCAGAGAGAGGCGGATCTGGCCGTTGGCTTCTTCCTGGGCCATCAGCTCTTTCAGCATGGGATTGATCTGATCTGGTTCAAAAATCTGGTCTGCGGTGTTTTCCAGTGTTTTATAACCGTCTTCGATGAGATCTGAGAGATATTCCACCTTCAGATTCTGCACTTCCAGCAGGATATCGAGGGCATCCTCCACCTCCAGGCGGTCCTGGCGCATGTAGTGGCGCAGCAGGCGCACCAGACCGATGTCATCCTCGCGGATGCTGATCAGCAGGTTGTTGCGCAGGGTGAAGGAGACGTGGACCCCCTTGGTGTCGCGGCCGATCCGCTGGGGGAACAGGGAGTGGATGTGCAGGCCGTCGGTGTCCCAGTAGAAACGGGCGGAGGCCTCGATGTCGTCCAGCTCTTCCTTGTCCGGCACCTCTTCCAGGAACAGGCCCGTCAACCATTCTCGCTCCGCCGTGTCCGGCTTGTAGGCATCCAGCCAGACAGTGTTGTCGGGGACTATGTCGTCCGGCCCGAGCGTGACTATGTCCAGCACCTTGTTATTGAGAATGTAGGCGGTGATCATCTGTCCCCCCTTAAGAAGTCGTGGGTAATCAGGGATGGTTGCACAGGTTCATGCGGCCCTAGATCGCACAGAAAGCGATCCCATGAAATAACGTAGCGAGGCCGATGGACAACCTGAATGCGGCGAACTATACAGGGGCGCGTCGCGCTTGTCAGGGCCTATTCATCAGGCTTCCGGCCTGTTCGCTCAAAAAAACAGCGAGGTCGGATCAGCGGATCTGGCCTCGAAAGTGGCAAGATCGGCCTCGCCCTATTCCCCTGTCGAGTCAGGGGAACAAGAGGGCAGGAGCCATATGGCCGGGTGGCTGGGCTGCGAACTTATCCCGGGCGGGTCCAGAGGGGGGGGTTGGCTTGAACATCCTCGCTGTCGCGGGTTTTCTCACATCCCCATTTCACATATTGGGGTAGTTGGGGCCCGATCCCCCCTGAGGTGGCGTCCAGACGATATTCTGGGATTGAGCATCCTTGCTGTCGCAGCTTTCCCCACATCTCAAATCCCATATCTCACATATTGGGATAGTTGGGCCCAGAGCCACCTTGCGGCGGGGTCCAGACGATATTCTGGGCTTGAGTATCCTTGCTGTCGCAGCTTTCCCCACATCTCAAATCCCATATCTCACATATTGGGATAGTTGGGCCCAGAGCCACCTTGCGGTGGGGTCCAGACGATGTTCTGGCTGGGATCCTTGATGTCGCAAGTCTTGCAGTGGATACAGTTCGCCGCGTTGATCTGCAAGCGAGGCTGGCTATCCGCCCCCGGGATCTCGGTCTCCACTATCTCAAAGACGCCCGCCGGGCAATAGCGCTGGGCGGGCTCGGCCCAGGTGGGCAGGTTGACCGTCACCGGGATGCTCGCGTCCTGCAACTTGAGGTGGCAGGGTTGATCCTCGTCGTGACTGGTGTTGGCGAGATAGACGGACGAGAGCTTGTCGAAGCTGAACTTGCCATCGGGCTTGGGATAGGGGATGGGCTGGCAGCGACTGGCCAGGCGCAGCTGACGATAATCCGGCTCCTTGTCCAATAGCGTCACGGGGGAGCCCTTGCCCCAGAGCCGCTGCTCCAGCCAGTTGAAGGCGCCGCCGAACCAGGGGCCGAAGCGGTGCAGGGCAGCGCCGAAGTTGCGGGCGGCCTTGAGCTCTTGTGCCAGCCAGCTCTGCTGCAGCGCATCGCCGAACTCGGCCAGATCCCGGCCCCCCTCATCTCCCCCGCGCAGGCTCATGGCCACCGTCTTTGCCGCCAGCATGCCGGACTTCATGGCGCAGTGGATGCCCTTGATGCGGGAGAAATCCAGGGTGCCGGCATCGCAGCCGATGAGCAGGCCGCCGGGGAAGTGCATGCGCGGCAGGGAGTGCCAGCCCCCCTTGGTGATGGCGCGGGCGCCGTAACTGATGCGCTCGCCCCCCTGCAGGGTGTCGGTAATCAACGGGTGATGCTTGAGACGCTGGAACTCGTCAAACGGGCTGAGCCAGGGATTCTGGTAGTTGAGATCGACGATGAGACCGACCGCCACCTGATTGTCAGCCAGATGATAGAGGTAGAAGCCACCCTGGCTCTTGCTGCCCTTCTCCTCGCCGAGCGGCCAGCCGCTGCCGTGCAGCACCAGGCCTGGTTTCGACTGGCTGGCAGGCACCTGCCACAGCTCCTTGAAGCCGATGGCATAGTGCTGCGGTTGGGCGTCGCTCTCCAGATTGAATTCGGCGATCAACTGCTTGCCAAGGTGGCCGCGGGCGCCCTCGGCAAGCAGGGTGTAGCGGCCGAGAAGCGCCATGCCGGGCACGTGATCCGCCTTGGGATTGCCCTCCCTGTCCAGCCCGAGATCGCCGGTGATCACCCCCCTTACCCTTCCTTTTTCCAGGATGAGCTCGCTGGCGGCGAAGCCGGGGTAGATCTCGACCCCGAGGGATTCGGCCTGCTGGCCGAGCCAGCGGCAGAGGTTGCCGAGGCTGATGATGTGGCAGTTGTCGTTGTGCATGCGCGGCGGCACCGCCCAGTGGGGCAGTTGCAGGGCGCGGGTGGCGCTTTGCAGCAGGTGCACTCGATCGTCCGTGACCGGCGCCCCGAGCGGTGCCTGTTGCCAACTGTCCGGCAGCAGCTCCTTGAGGGCGACGGGATCGAGCAGGGCGCCGGAGAGCAGGTGGGCACCGATCTCCGCCCCCTTCTCCAGCAGGCAGACCGCCAGATCCGGGCTCTGCTGCTTGAGTGCGATGGCGGCACTGAGGCCTGCCGGGCCGCCACCGACGATGACGACATCAAATTCCATTGCTTCGCGTTCCATCTTGCCTCTGCGCTCGACTTGGCCTAGGGTAGTGCTGGTAGTTTACGTAAACGTAAACCATTTTGTCAGCATATAAAGTGCGGAAGTGCAAAATGGACTCACTCAACCGATACGAGGAATGACCGCCATGAAGCTGCTGGTCGCTGTCAAACGGGTCGTCGACTTCAACGTCAAGATCCGGGTCAAGAGCGATGGCTCCGATGTGGAGCTCGCCAATGTGAAGATGGGCATCAACCCGTTTTGCGAAATCGCGGTGGAGGAGGGGGTCAGGCTGCGGGAAGCCGGGATCGCGACCGAGCTGGTGGTGGTCACCTTCGGGCCCGCCGCCGCCGCCGAGCAGTTGCGCCATACCCTGGCGCTGGGGGCGGATCGGGCGCTCCACTTTGTCACAGAGGAGCAGCTGAGCCCGCTCAAGGTGGCGCAGGCGCTGCAAAAGCTGTGCGTGCAGGAGCAACCGGATCTGGTGCTGCTTGGCAAGCAGTCCATCGATTCTGACAACAATCAGGTCGGCCAGATGCTGGCTGCGCTCACCGATTGGCCGCTGGCCACCTTCGCCTCCGCCATCAAGCTGGTGGAAGGCGAGTTGCAGGTGACCCGGGAAATCGACGGCGGCCTCGAGACCCTCGGCATGGCGCTGCCCGCCGTGGTGACGGTGGACTTGCGCCTGAACGAGCCGCGCTTTGCCTCGCTCCCCAACATCATGAAGGCCAAGCGCAAGCCGCTGGAGAGCCAGCCCTTTGCGGCCCTCGGTCTAGACACCGACAGTGACATCCGGCTACTCGGGGTGATGGCACCCGCGGTGCGCAGTGCCGGCGTCAGGGTTGGCTCGGTGGACGAGCTGCTGGACAAACTCAAACACGAAGCCAGGGTGCTGTCATGAATCCCATTGGTATCAGCGCCCGGGTGAGCGCGACACATAGCGGATGCCGGCCTGTCGCAGGGACAAGGGCTGGCGCGGTGGAACGGATTGCGAACGAAGCTAAGGTGCAGCCATGAGCGTACTGGTTATAGCCGAACATCATCAGGGCCAGTTGGCCGACAGCGCCGCCCGACTGGTGGCGGCGGCCACCCAACTCGGCGGTGAGGTGCACCTGCTGCTGCTGGGGCAGGGGCTGACCGAGGCGGGGGAGCAGGCCGCCGGCCTGCAAGGGGTCGATCGGGTGCTGCTGGCCGAGCATCCCCTGCTGGCGGAAGGGTTGAACGATGGGGTCGATCGCTTGCTGGCCCAGGTGGTGCGGGACTATCAGCACTGCCTGATGGCGGCGAGCAGCCACGGCAAGGATCTGCTGCCGCGGGTGGCGGCCAGGCTCGGGGTGGAGATGATCTCCGAGGTGACCGGCATCGAATCCGCCGATACCTTCCTGCGTCCCATCTATGCGGGCAACGCCATCGCCAGAGTGGCGAGTTCGGCCCCCGTCAAGGTGCTCAGCATTCGCGCCAGCGCCTTCACCGGGGTCAGTGGCGGGGCGGGTGGAACGCCGGTCGAGCGACTGCCCGTGTCCGATCTCAGGTGCCGCACCCGCCTCATCGAGCGGCGGGCGGTGCGATCGGCTCGGCCCGAGCTCGGCGCGGCCCGGGTGGTGGTCTCGGGGGGACGGGCGCTCGGCTCGAAAGAGCAGTTCGCCCTCATCGAAGCCCTGGCCGACAAACTGGGGGCTGCGGTCGGGGCGTCGCGGGCAGCGGTGGACGCGGGCTTTGTCGCCAACGATCTGCAGGTGGGCCAGACCGGCAAGATAGTGGCCCCCGAGCTCTACATCGCGGTCGGCATCTCGGGGGCCATCCAGCACCTGGCGGGCATGAAGGAGTCCAAGGTGATCGTCGCCATCAACAAGGATCCCGAGGCCCCCATCTTCCAGGTGGCGGACTACGGCCTGGTGGGGGACCTGTTCAGCCTGTTGCCCGAGCTCACCGCCAAGCTGTGATGTTGTGAAAAAGGGCCTCGGCAGCGCATTTATGCCAGCAGCCGGCCATTTCTCTGCACGTTCTCTGCAAGCCCTGACCCATTCAGGGCTTTTCTACTCTTTGGGATCGGCCTGGCTGACCCAAAAGGGTGCGCCAGATCCCAAAAAGCCTTTGCCCCGACGGGGCCCTCTCGTGTAAAAACATTCAAGTCATCGATCACTCTCATCCACTCACGGAAAGCGTCATGAGCCAAAAAATTTACAACTTCTGCGCCGGCCCCGCCATGTTGCCGGTTGAAGTCATGGAGCGCGCCCAGCGCGAATTTTGTAACTTCCAGGGGCTGGGAGCCTCGGTCATGGAGCTTTCCCATCGCGGCAAGCCCTATATGGCGGTCGCCGAGAAGGCGGAAGCCGACTTGCGCGAGTTGCTGGCGGTGCCGGACAACTACAAGGTGCTGTTCATGCACGGCGGCGGTCGTGGCCAGTTCTCCGCCGTGCCCATGAACCTGCTCGGTGGCGCCAACAAAAAAGCCGATTATCTGCTGACCGGCGTCTGGGCCGCGAGCGCCGTGGATGAGGCGCGCAAGTTCGGCGACATCCAGACCTTTGATGGAGTCGCCAAGAACGCACAAGGGATAAGCCATCTGCTGCCGACCCCGGCGTTTCGCGCCGACGCGGCCTATGTGCACTACTGCCCGAACGAAACCATCGATGGCATAGAGATGTTCGACATCCCGGCCACCGGCTCTGTGCCCCTGGTGGCGGATCTCTCCTCCACCATCCTCTCCCGTCCCCTCGATGTGAGCCGCTTCGGCGTCATCTACGCCGGCGCCCAGAAGAACATAGGCCCCTCCGGGCTCGCCATCGCCATAGTGCGGGACGATCTGCTGAGCCAGGCCCGCGCCGATGTGCCGTCCATTTTCGACTACCAGCTCACCGCCAAGAACGACTCCATGTTCAACACCCCGCCGACCTACGCCTGGTATCTGGCCGGTCTGGTGTTCGAGTGGCTCAAAGAGCAGGGCGGCCTCGCCGCCATGGAAGCGCGCAACAAGGAGAAGGCCGACTTCCTCTACGGCTACCTCGACGACTCCAGCTTCTACGGCAACAGGGTGGACGTCGCCTGTCGCTCCCGCATGAACGTGCCGTTCCAGCTCAAAAACGAGGCCCTGGACAAGCTGTTCTTGGCCGAGTCGGAGGCCGCCGGCCTGCTGGCACTGAAAGGGCACCGCATCGTCGGTGGCATGCGTGCCAGCCTCTACAACGCCATGCCGCTGGAAGGGGTCAAGGCCCTGGTGCACTTTATGGATGGTTTTGCCAAGCGCCACGGCTGAGGCGCAGTCCCATGATGCGAGACGCCGGGGACTCCCCGGCGTCTGTTTTTCCAGCAGATCCTGACCGTCCATCCCATGGGCCCGATTTTGTGCCATGCGCAGTCTTGCCGCACAGGGCAGGGGCTGTTAACGTCCGGTCAGGCGATTTAATTGAGATCTTACAGGAAGTCTATGAATTCGTTGCGTTTGGAACCCATTTCTCGTGTGACTGGCGTGGTCAATCTGCCAGGCTCCAAAAGTGTCTCTAACCGGGCCCTGCTGCTGGCGGCCCTGGCGCGTGGCACCACCCGGCTGACCAACCTGCTCGACAGCGATGACATCCGCCACATGCTGGCGGCGCTGACCCAGCTCGGGGTCAAGTACAAGCTCTCCGCCGACAAGACCGAGTGCACAGTGCATGGCCTGGGTCGCAGCTTCGCGGTGAAGGATCCGGTCAACCTGTTCCTCGGCAACGCCGGCACCGCCATGCGTCCGCTCTGCGCCGCGCTCTGTCTGGGCTCCGGCGAATACATGCTGGGCGGCGAGCCCCGCATGGAAGAGCGCCCCATCGGCCACCTGGTGGATGCCCTGCGCGAGGCGGGTGCCCATATCCAGTACCTGAAAAAAGATGGCTACCCGCCGCTGGTGGTGGATGCCAAGGGACTCTGGGGCGGCGACGTGCACGTGGACGGCTCCGTCTCCAGCCAGTTCCTGACGGCGTTTCTGATGGCGGCCCCCATGGCGGCCGGCGACACCCGCATCCACATCAAGGGGGAGCTGGTCTCCAAGCCCTACATCGACATCACCCTGCACATCATGAAGCAGTTCGGGGTGGTCATCGAGCACGACGACTACAAGCTGTTCTATATCAAGGGCAACCAGACCTACGTCAGCCCGGGCGACTTCCTGGTGGAAGGGGATGCCTCCAGCGCCTCCTACTTCCTCGCGGCGGGTGCCATCAAGGGCAAGGTGCGGGTGACCGGTATCGGCAAACACAGCATCCAGGGCGACATTCACTTCGCCGACGTGCTGGAGAAGATGGGGGCGCGCATCACCTGGGGCGATGACTTCATCGAGGCGGAGCAAGCACCGCTGCACGGCATCGACATGGACATGAACCAGATCCCCGATGCGGCCATGACCATCGCCACCACGGCGCTGTTTGCCGAGGGGCCCACCTCCATTCGCAACATCTACAACTGGCGGGTGAAGGAGACGGATCGACTGCACGCCATGGCGACCGAGCTGCGAAAGCTGGGTGTGGAAGTGGAGGAGGGGCACGACTTCATCACGGTCACGCCGCCCGCCAGCCTCAAGCACGCGGCCATCGACACCTACAACGATCACCGCATCGCCATGTGCTTCTCCCTGGTGGCCCTGTCGGATACTGCGGTGACCATCAACGATCCGGGTTGCACCTCCAAGACCTTCCCGGACTACTTCGACAAGCTGGCCAGCATCAGCCAAGCGGTCTGATCCCAAAGGTCCGCTGCCCGTGCCCGCCCTCTCGCCATGCGCGAAGGGCGGGTCTCTTCTTTTCAGCCCCGCCAACACTTCGCTAGCATCATTATTACAACTTGCAAGACTCCGTTGCTAAATTCATTTCATGAAGATGTAATTTTCTATTTACACCGCTCCGGCTGCGGGCTAGATTGAAGTTTCTTTATCGCAGTTATCTAGCAGGAAGCCTTGTCATGAAGCATCAAACCGACGACGTTCGTATCAGTGAAATCAAAGAATTATTGCCCCCGGTTGCGGTGCTCGAGAAGTTTCCGGCGACTGAAACCGCCTCATCGACCGTGTTTGAATCCCGCCAGGCCATTCATCAGATCCTGGCCGGCGAAGATCAGCGCCTGCTGGTGGTGATCGGCCCCTGCTCCATTCACGATCCGGTGGCGGCACTGGAATATGGCAAGCGCCTCAAGACCTTGCGTGATGAGCTCAAGGGTCAGCTGGAAATCGTGATGCGGGTCTACTTCGAGAAGCCGCGCACCACCGTGGGCTGGAAGGGACTGATCAACGACCCTTACCTCGACAACAGCTGCCAGATCAACGACGGCCTGCGAATCGGTCGCAAGCTGCTGCTGGATCTCAACGACATGGGGCTGCCGACCGCCTCCGAGTTCCTCGACATGATCACTCCGCAATACATGGCGGATCTGATGAGCTGGGGCGCCATCGGGGCCCGTACCACCGAATCCCAGGTGCACCGTGAGCTGGCCTCCGGTCTCTCCTGCCCGGTCGGTTTCAAGAACGGCACCGACGGCACCATCAAGGTGGCCATCGATGCCATCGGCGCCGCCAGCGCGCCGCACCACTTCCTGTCGGTGACCAAGTACGGCCACTCCGCCATCGTCTCCACCGCCGGTAACCCGGACTGTCACATCATCCTGCGCGGTGGCCGCGAGCCGAACTACAGCGCCGCCCACGTCGAGGAGGTGGTGAAGGGGCTGGACAAGGCCGGTCTGCCGCAGAAGGTGATGATCGACTTCAGCCACGCCAACAGCAGCAAGCAGTTCAAGAATCAGATGCTGGTGGCCGAGGACGTGGCCGGCCAGCTGCGCGCCGGCAGCAAGGCGGTGTTCGGTGTCATGGTGGAGAGCCACCTGGTGGAAGGACGCCAGGATCTGGTGGAAGGCTGCGAGCTCACCTTCGGCCAGAGCATCACGGATGCGTGCATCAACTGGGCCGATACCGAGGTCCTGCTGCGCAACCTGGCCGATGCGGTGGCGACGCGCAACGCGCTCTGATGCCCAGGCCCAAGCGGCCCGTTCACAACAGATAAAAAAAGCGCGACCTGGGGTCGCGCTTTTTGTTGGCCTTGTGTGGCAGTAAGGGCCGCTTACTTGGCTTTTTCCTGATGGCCGCGCATGCGGATGTTGATCATCTCCACCACCAGCGAGAAGGCCATGGCGAAGTAGATGTAACCCTTAGGAATGTGCATATCCAGCCCTTCGCCGACCAGGGCAACCCCGACCAGGATCAGGAAGGAGAGCGCCAGCATCTTGATGGTGGGGTGCTCGTCGACGAAGTCACCGATGGCCTTGGCGGCAAACATCATGACGCCGACGGCGATGACGATGGCCAGCACCATGACGGGCACGTGATCCGCCATGCCGACCGCGGTGATGACGGAGTCCAGGCTGAAGATGATGTCGAGGATGGCGATCTGCACCAGTGTCGACATGAAGCCGGCGGTCTTGCTGACCGTCCCCGGCTCTTCGGCGGCCCCTTCCAGGCTCTGGTGGATCTCGTGGGTACTCTTGGCGATGAGGAACAGACCCCCCACCAGCAGGATCAGATCCCGGCCCGAGATGGCCTCATCGAACAGGCTGAACAGCGGATGGGTGAGACGCATCACCCAGGCCAGGGACAGCAGCAGCAGGATGCGAGTGCCCATGGCGAGCCCCAGCCCGAGGATCCGTGCCCGTTGGCGCTGGGCCTCCGGCAGGCGACCGACCAGGATAGAGATGAAGATGATGTTGTCGATGCCCAGCACGATCTCGAGCAGGGTAAGGGTGGCGAGTGCTACCCAGGCAGAGGGATCAGCAATCCATTCCAGCATGATTGAACCTTGGTTGAAATATTGAAGCAGCGCATTTTAGCAGGCAAGCACGGCTTGTCCCATAGCGGCGAACAGATAAAATGGCGCTGTTCAGAGGGAGAGAATCATGTTTCGTTTAGGGCTCATTATCAATCCGGTGGCCGGTATCGGCGGGGCGGTTGGCCTCAAGGGCAGCGATGGGGTGGTGGCCGAGGCGCTGGCCCGGGGTGCCGTGCCCAAGGCGCAGGCACGGACCCGTCAGGCCCTGCTGCCGCTACTGGATCTGACGCAGCCCTTCGAGCTGCTGACGGTGGCGGGGGAGATGGGGGCAGAGCTTGCCGCCTCGCTGCAACTGCCGCACCGCATCGTCTATCAGCCCGCCGCAGACGCCACCACCGCGGCCGATACCCGCGCCGCCGCCGCCCTGATGCGCGAAGCGGGGGTCGATCTGCTGCTGTTCGCCGGTGGGGATGGCACGGCCAGGGACATCTGCGCCGTGGTGGGGGAGTCCTGCCACGTGCTCGGCATCCCGGCCGGGTGCAAGATCCACTCCGGGGTCTATGGGGTCACCCCAGCTGCCAGCGGGCGGGTGGCGGCGCGGATGATAGAAGGTGAGCTGCTCAGCCTGGTGGACGCCGAGGTGGTGGACATCGACGAGGAGGCGTTTCGTGCCGGCAAGGTGCGGGCCCGTCACTATGGCCAGATGCAGGTGCCCGGCGATCTGCGCTACGTGCAGGCGACCAAGCAGGGCGGGCGGGAGTCCGAGGAGCTGGTGCTCGCGGATCTCGCCGCCGGGGTGGTGGAGGAAATGGAACCGGATACCCTCTATCTGATGGGGTCGGGCAGCACGGTCGCCGCCTGTATGGGGGAGCTGGGGCTGGAAAATACGTTGCTCGGTGTGGATCTGGTGGAAAATGGCCGGCTTATCGGGCAGGATCTGTCCGCCGCCGAGATCCTGACCCGGATCCGCGGTCGTCGCTGTCGCCTGATCATTACCCTGATCGGCGGTCAGGGACATCTGTTCGGGCGCGGAAATCAGCAACTGAGTCCAGAGGTGATCAGGGCCGTCGGGCGAGACCATATTCAGGTGCTCGCCACCAAAGCTAAGCTGGCGGCACTCGAAGGCCGTCCGCTGCTGGTGGACACCGACGATCCGGCACTGAACCGGTCGTTAAGGGGTTATCTGCGGATAACCACCGGCTACAAGGATCAGGTCATCTACCCGGTGGCCAACCCGGAATAGGACACCAAGGATGCGGCTGGCCTGGCGCCAGAGAGCCGCGATCAACAGGATCGCGGTTCCACTCCCCGAATTTTTTGCCGGCAATCCCGGAAATGAGGCTGCGTTACATGACAATTCACGATTTTGAGCACAAGTTGTTGGGATTGATCGACGGCATGGTGGCCACGGCCAGCGATGACGATCTGTTTGCTGGCGGCTACCTGCGCGGTCATATCTCCCTGGCGGTGGCCCGTGCCGAGCTGGAAGGCAAGACCCTGGTGCGGGATGTAAAGAGCTATGTCTTGCGTAGCCTGAATGAGGCCATCTTGCAGGGCGAGCTGTCCGAGCAGGACGAGGTGCTGGTGCAGGATCTGTGGCAGCGTCTGCAGCAACAGGCGGAAGCTTGATCCCATTCTCAGTTCAAACAGAAGTTTAAGTAATCTGCTTCCCTGAGTGTTATCAAAAGGTTAATAATGGGACTCGCCTTTTGTTTCAGGGATTGAACTATGTCCTCCTCACGCATTGCCAACAAACTGCCGCTCGAGATGCTCTACCACTGGGAGCGGCAGTGTCCTGACCGAGTCTACCTGCGTCAAACCATTCACCGTGAATACGTCGACTTCACCTGGGGTGAGGTAGCCGATCAGGCGCGGCGCATGGTGACGGCACTGCGCGAGCTGGGGCTGGTGGCCGGTGACAAGGTGGCGCTGCTCTCCAAGAACTGCGCCCAGTGGTTCATCGCCGATCTCGCGATGCAGATGGGGCAGTACGTGAGTGTGCCCATCTACCCGACCGCCAACGTCGACACCATCGAATACGTGCTGCGCCACAGCGAGGCCAAGGCGATCTTCGTCGGCAAGCTCGATGACTGGCAGAGCCAGGAGGCGGGGGTGCCGGCGGACTTGCTGCGCATCGCCTTCCCCTATGACACCATGCCGGCCCCCCATCAATGGGATGCGCTGCTGGATGCACACGCTCCCATCGAGGGCAGCCCGGTACAGGCGCCGGACGCCCTGCTGAGCCTGGTCTACACCTCCGGCAGCACCGGCAAGCCCAAGGGCGCCATGCTGAGCGTGGAGCGCTATGCTTGGTCCTGCGAGAAGCTGGTGGAGGCGGTGGCGCTGACCGAGGCCGATCGCGGCTTCTCCTACCTGCCGCTGGCCCACATCACCGAGCGGGTCTACATCTACGGTGGCAGCCTGTTCAGCGGCGCCACCATCGCCTTCCCGGAGTCCCTCGATACCTTCATCGACGACGTCAAACGTTGCCGTCCCACCGTTTTCATCTCGGTGCCACGCCTCTGGGCCATGTTCCGCATCAAGATCCTCGAGAAGCTGCCCCAGAAGAAGCTGGATCTGCTGCTCAAGATCCCGCTCGTCTCCGGCCTTATCAAGCGCAAGCTGCAAAAGGGGCTGGGGCTGGATCAGGCGCGGGTGCTGGGCTGCGGCTCGGCGCCGGTGGCACCTGCTTTGCTCGAGTGGTACTACCGCATCGGCATCGAGATCACCGAAGCCTGGGGCATGACCGAGAACCACGCCTTCTCCACCCTCAACTGCCCGTTTCGGGCCGACAAGATAGGCACGGTCGGCAAGGCGGGGCCGGGGGTGACCATCAAGATCTCCGACGAGGGGGAGATCCTCTGCCGCTGTGAGGGCATGATGATCGGCTACTACAAGGATCCCGAGCACAGTGCCGAGGCCATCGACGCCGACGGCTGGCTGCACACCGGTGACATGGGCAAGCTGGACCGGGAGGGCTACCTCACCATCACCGGCCGCATGAAGGACGTGTTCAAGACCGCCAAGGGCAAGTACGTGGCGCCGGTGCCCATCGAGGGGCTGCTGGGGCAGGAGCCCATCATAGAGCAGCTGTGCGTCATCGGGTACGGCATGCCGCAGCCGGTGGCCCTGGTGCAGTTGGCCGAGAGCGCCATGAAGGGGGATCGCGCCGCGGTCAACGCCCAGCTGGAGGCGGCCCGCAACAGGGTCAACGACAAGCTGGAATCCCACGCCCGCATTCGCGGCATCCTGGTGGTGAAGAGCCCCTGGAACATCGAGAATGGGGTGCTGACCCCCACCATGAAGATCCGCCGCCACCTGCTCGAGCAGAAATACGCGGACATCGGCGAGCGCTGGGCCGGTGGCGAGAGCATCATCTGGGAATCCTGATGGGCCTGTGAGGGGGCCTGGTGCCCCCGTATCGGCATTTAGCAAATCACTGCCAAGCGCCGCACTATTTAGAAAACAAATGAAAAAGGGGAGCCACTGGCTCCCCTTTCTGCGTTCAAGGCATCGATTAGACGGCTTGGTACTCCAGCTCGACCGTTCCCAGTGCCTTGAGGGTGGACTGGGCCGCATCTCGCTGGCTGATCGGGCTGTTGCCGTTCTCCAGCAGCACGGCGCGGCGCACAGTGCCGAGATCCTCGCCGTTCAAGACCGCGTGGGCACAGGCCATCTGCATCGGTGGCAGGCTGGGGTTGAAGGCGGCGTTCTCGGCGTAGCGCCCGCAGAAGATGCGACCATCCTCGAACTGCAGCGCCACCGCGGCGTAGCCCTGGCTGTAGGGGGCATAGCTCTGGCGGGCGGCGGCCAGCGCGGCCTGCCACAGGGGGTCGTCGCTCTCAAGCTTGAGCTCGTCGTGGGCCTGGGGGCTCATCAGGGCATCGGTGATGTCCAGATCCGCCGGGCCGAAGGAGTGGGGCAGGAAGGACTGCAGCTCGCTGAGATCGTCGGGCAGGGAGACCTTCAGGGTCTTGGCGGTGCTCAGCTCGTTCATGAACTGACGGCAATGGCCGCAGGGGGTGTAGTTGACGGTGATCTCACTGATCCCGGTCTCGCCGCCGAGCCAGGCATTGGAGATGGCGGACTGCTCGGCGTGCACCGAGTGGAACAGGCCAGGACCGGCAAACTCCATGTTGGCACCCAGATACCAGCGGCCGCTCAGGCCACAGGCGATGGCGCCGACGAAGAACTTGGAGATGGGGGCGACCGAGCAGGCGGCGGCCAGCGGCAGCAGCGCCAGGCGCAGGGCACGATCCTCGAGGCCGGTGGCGGCTTTGAGCACGGCGATTTGTGCCGGGCTGAAGCTGGCGTTGAATTCCTCATCCAGCATGGGGCGCAGGGCCGCTTGCAGCGGGGCAGAAAGGGTCTCGAATGGCTTGGCAAAACGGGGATGCATACTGTGTCCTCAAAGGCCAATTGGGGGGCCATTGTAGGGAGCAAGCGCGGCGAAATGTGTGAGCGCGCTCACGCCTTGGTGGGCAAAGGGCCGCAGATGTTAAAGGAAACGTTTGTCTTTCGCAATTTGTGTGCGTTCTGTGCGCCGGCTCGCAGATGGCGCGGCTCTCAGGCCAGCGTCATTGCCGGTTGGCACCCCTATGGGCCCGAGAGATCGCATCGACGCCGAGAGAAAGGGAATGGGCAGCATCCTTTGGTGACGTCAGCTGAGCCAGCGATGGAGAGTCAACAGAAGAGGGGCGAGTGATGGGAGGAACACCGCGGGCTGTTAGCCCCTGCGCCTCCCATCTTTCGACGCTCAGGTGAGCCAGTGATAAATGGCAAAGAGCAGGGGGGCGACGGCGGCGGTGAGCACGCCGCACACCACCATGGCCAGCGACGAGAAGGCGCCCTGGGTGACCCCCTTCTCGGCGGAGGTGGCGGTGCCGATGGCGTGGGCGCAGGCCCCCATGGCGAGCCCCTGGGCCTCGGGATCGGTCACCCGCATCAGCTTGAGCAGGGGGTAACCGATGAGGGCGCCGATGATGCCGACCACCACCACCACGGCGGCGGCGATGGCGGGAATGCCCCCCAGCGACTGGCTGACGCTCATGGCGAGCGGGGTGGTGATGGACTTGGTGGCCAAGGAGGCCAGCAGCGCCGGATCCGCCCCCATCAGATGGCCGATCACCAGAGTGGTACAGACCGAGATCAGCACGGACGCCAGGGTGCAGAGCAATATGGGCTTGAGCTTGGCCTGGATCTGGCGGGCCTGCTGATAGAGCGGTAACGCCAGCGCCACCACGGCGGGTTCGAGCAGGGCCGTGATGGGGAAGGTGCCGCGCTGGTACTGCTCGAGGGGCAATTCGAGCCAGAGCAGCAGGCCTATGATGACGGCGGTGGGCAGCAGCACAGGGTTGATGATGGGCCAGGGCAGGCGACGATAGAGGGCCCGGGTGGCGAAATAGAGCGCGAGGGTCAGGGGTATAGCAAACCAGAACATCATTGCTTGTTCATCCTCTGGTAGAGGTGGCCGACGGTGGCGAGGATCAGCACTATGCCGAGCACCACGCACAGCAGGATGAGGCCGAAGGATTGGCGCAGGGGTTCGAGCCAGGCCACCAGCCCGACCGCCACCGGCACGAACAGGACGCCCATGTGACGCAGCAGCAGGCCGGCTCCCTGCTCGACCCAGTGCAGCTTGATGAACTGCAAGGAGAGCAGCACGAACAGCAGCAGCATGCCGATGATGCTGCCGGGGAAGGCGAAGGGCAGCAGGGCCGCCAGGGCTTTGCCGACCAGCAGGCAGGCGACGATGACCATGAAATCACGAAGGTAGAGCAAGGCGCGTTGAAGCAGCACTGGGGCCTCATCTTGGCAACTGTGAGCGAGGTCGCAGTTTAGCAGAGCGCAGGGGGCGCAGAACAGGGTCAACTGGCCCACAGGCGATACAATGGCGACCAGAGTCATTCCTGTTCATAAGAAGGAGATCCCATGTCTTCCCCCTCTCTGTTGTCCCGGCTGCGCCAACTGGCCGCCGATCCCGCCCTGGCTCCCCAGCTGTTGCAGACCCCCGCCTGGGACGGCCCCCTGTGCCGGGTGCGGCTCGACAACGTCGGCCATGCGCCGCAGGCGGTGCACGACTGGCTGCTGTTTGACGGCGAGTTCGGCATAGACCCTGCGGCGGCCATCTACGGCGAGGGGTTCCAGATGCTGGCCCAGACCATGGGGACCTGGCAGGCCCCACAACCGGTGGGGCGCTGCCCGGATGCGAGCGTCTATCACATCACGGCGGATCAGGGCTATCACACAGTCCACAACCTGCTGCTGGTACAAGTACCAGCGGGCTGGCTGCTGCTGGCCTTTGCGAGCTGCCAGCGCTTCGGCGGCGAGTTCCGGCTCTACCCGAGCGGCCGGCTGCAGATCCTGATAAACGGTGAGGGACGGCAGTTGCTGCCGGGCGAACATTGGCAGAGTGAAGCCCTGCTCTGCCTGGAGGGGCCGGACAGGGAGGCGCTGTTGGCGACACTCGCGGCCCGGATCCATGCCGAGCACGGCAGCCTGGTCGACAGCGTGCCGACCCGCCCCAGCGGCTGGTGCTCTTGGTATCACTACTATGCGGACGTGAGCGCGGCGGATATTCGCGAGAACCTGGCGGAGCGGGCGGCGCGCTTCCCGACTCTGCGCTACGTGCAGATAGACGACGGCTATCAGGCCAAAATGGGGGACTGGCTGACGCCGTCTGCCAAGTTCGAGCAAGGGGTGGCGGCGCTCGCCCGCGAGATCCACGCCGCAGGTTGCGAGCCGGCGCTCTGGGTCGCCCCCTTTATCGCAGAGCCCGGCTCCCGGGTGTTTCAGGATCATCCCGACTGGTTCGTGAAGGGGGATGACGGCCTGCCGCTGCCCTCCGAGAAGGTCACCTACGGTGGCTGGCGCTGCACCCCCTGGTATGTGCTGGACGGCACCCACCCCGAGGTGCAAGCCCACCTCGAGCGGGTGTTCCGCACTCTGCGCGAGCAGTGGGGCATTCACTACTTCAAGCTGGATGCGAACTTCTGGGGCGCCATCCACGGTGGCCACTTCCATGATCCGTCCGCGACGAGAGTCGAGGCCTATCGCCGGGGCATGGCGGCGGTACTGCGCGGGGCGGGGGAAGGCGCCTTCCTGCTCGGTTGCAACGCCCCTATCTGGCCGAGCTTGGGCCTGGTGCACGGCATGCGGGTGAGCGACGACGTGGAGCGCCATGGCCCCCGTTTTCGCCAGATTGCGCGGGAAGCCTTCTGCCGTGCCTGGCAAAACGACCGGCTCTGGGCGCTGGATCCCGACTGCGTCTGCCTGCGGGACCTGCCGAACCAGCGTGCCGGCGAGACAGATTACCAGTTCCACCTCGCCGCCCTGGTGGCGAGCGGCGGCATGGTGCTGGCGGGGGACCGGCTGCGGGATCTTGACGAAGTTCAGGCTGGGCAACTGCACAAGCTGCTGGCCCTGTGCGAGGAGCGTGCGCCGGCGGCCCGCTTCGATGACATGAATTTCAGCCGTGGCCGGGTGGCGCTGCCGGGTGGCGGCGAGCTGCTCTGCCTGTTCAACTGGGACGATGCTGAGAGGGAGGTCGAGGTACCGGCAGGGGCCCTGGACTTCTGGGATGAGCACCCTGTGGGGCAGCGAGTTGTGCTGCGCGCCGGGCAAGGCAGGGTGCTGCGATACCGCTAAATGCCGTTAAAGCAGATAAAAAGGCTCCCGCGGGAGCCTTTTTACAGGGTGTCGCCTGTTAAAATCAGCCAGGGGCGTCCTGGCTTAGAAGTGCCACTCCACGCCGACGGCGTAGTTGGACGAGCCATAGCCCGGAATGTCGTTGCTGGAGGCCAGCGCCTTGACGGTCAGGCGGGCACTCAGGGGAATGCCGAGCCCCATGCCGATGGCGACCTCATCGCTTTGATCCCCCATCATGTCGACCCGCAGGGTGCGATAGAGGGAGAGATCCTCGCTCATCTGGGCGTAGATCTGGGACGACTTGTTGTAGAGCTGGCCGAACACTTCCATCTGGAAACCATTCTGCGCCGTGATGGCGAGCGGGATCCCGGCGAAGCGGTAGAGATCGGAGTGGTTGAAATAGCTGTTGGTGATAAGAGGGGTGAAGTCGGTCTGCTTGTAAAGGGTGCTGAAGTTGCTCTCGATCTGCTGATAGGTCTGCTCCGGCAGGCGGAGCAGATAGTCCGGCACCTCGAAACGGGCCCCGGCCATGGCGGCCGATGGCAGCAAGGCACAGGCGATAAGCGTGAAAGCAGCTGGTCCTGAACGCATCAAACGAGAGTTCCCCAAGAGTCGATAACACGGCATCCATGCCGTCGGTACATACAAATAATTAAATTGTCAGGAGTCTGGCTCCCCTCGCTCATTATGTCGCGAGCGCGGGGCGCGTACAGGGCTTTAACTGTGAAATCACTCACATATCAGAGATCTTCGAGGTAGTGATAGAGACTTTTCAGAATGGCAAAGTTCCGATCGTTACCCTGATTCTGCTCCGCCAGCGCCTCGAGGCGGGGAACATAATCCGGCAGACGGCGGCTGAAGTAGTCGCTGCAGTGCAGCCGCCAGCGCTTCTGCTCGGCTTCGCTTAAGGTGTGTGGCCAGTTGCGGGCGCGATAACGGAACAGCATCTCGGGCAGGCGCGGGTCGCTGAAGGCAAATTCCCGCTCTCCCAGCAGATCCGCCGGGGTGGCGCGCACCAGATCCAGGGTGGCCTTGTCGCCGTGGCCGAAGAAACCGGCGTAGAGCTGGGTGTCCGGGTCGCTGTCATTGCTGCCGACAAACTCCTGGTTGAACACCTCCACCAGCTTCTCGCGCACCTCGGGGTGGGCTCGCAGCAGATTGAGGCTCTTGCGGCACTGCTCCCGATCGACGCCGAGCTCGTCCGCCCGCTCCGCGGTCAGGGTGGCGGCCGGGGCCAGCACGGGGCACTTGTTGATGTGCACCAGCTTGACCGGTATGCCCGCCAGATCCCCGAGATCGTCTTTTTTGGTGTAGAGCCGCTCGCGGATCTCGTCGCTGGTGAGCTCGATGAGGGGGCTGGGGTCGCGGGTGAGATCCACCATGATGACGGCATTCTGGTTGGTCGGGTGCCAGGCCAGCGGTGACACCCAGCTCACGCAGCCCTGCCAGGGGGAGAACATCCCCGAGACGTGGGTCAGCGGCTTCATGGTCACCACGTCGATCAGCGCCTTGACCTTGTTCTTGTTGCGCAGGGCAAACAGGTAGTCAAACAGCTTCGGCTGGGCGCGTTTCACCAGCTTGGCCAGCTCTATGGTGGCCAGCACGTCCGAGAGGGCGTCGTGGGCGTTGGCGTGGGCCACGCCGTTGGCCACCGTCAGTTTTTCGAGCCGAAAACTCGGCTTGCCCTCTTCATCGAAGGCCCACGCTATCCCCTCCGGGCGCAAGGCATAGCAGGCCCGCAGCATGTCGAGGATGTCCCAGCGGGAGTTGCCGTTCTGCCAGCTGTAGGCATAGGGGTCGTAGAAGTTGCGATAGAGGGTGTAGCGCGTCACCTCGTCATCGAAGCGGATGCTGTTGTAACCCAGCACGCAGGTGTTGGGGGTCGCAAACTGCTCGTGGATCTGGCGGATGAAATCCGCCTCGCACAAGCCATCCTTCATCGCCTTTTGCGGCGTGATGCCGGTGATGAGGCAGGCCTCTGGCTCGGGCAGATAGTCCGCCGGCGGCTTGCAATAGATGACCAGCGGCTCGCCGATGATGTTGAAATCTGCGTCGGTGCGAATGCCGGCGAACTGCGCCGGCCTGTCTTTGGCCGGGCTGATCCCGAAGGTCTCGTAGTCGTGAAAATAAAACGTGGGCTCGAGGCCGGGTTGTGCTGGTCTGCTCATGTGTTCCGGGATGGGTGTCCGCAATATCGACGGCGCCACGGCAGGTGGCGGTGGCAAGGTTGGGCGGTGGCGGGCACCGCAATGCCCTGCATGGTAAACCATAGCGCTGGCAGAACGAAGCCCGCGCACGCCGCCTGCCGGTTTAATGAACGCTCGGGCGCGAAGGGGCTCATCGGGTGAAGGCGTTGAACCCGGGATCGGCATCGCCACTGTCTGGTGGCTCGGGATCCCCTATGGCCACCGGGGTCAGGCTGTGCAGATCGAGCAGGGTGAAGACGCCTCCTGCGTGGGGATACCAGCCGCCGGTGTCGATGTAGAACACATTGCCGAGGCGGGCCGGGGCGCTCACCGGGGTGTGGCCCACTATCAGGGCGACCAGATCCTCGACGCCGCGCTCATCCATCAGCTCGATGCGGCGCCGTGACCAGAGGCAGACGTTCTTGATGGCTCGCAACTGGCCGCCGCTGACTCCGCCGTCCAGCCTGTCCAGCAGGCTCTGCCAGGAGGGGAAGGGGCAGTCGGCATGGAGCAGCCCGATCGGGCCGGCCGGGGTGGTCACCTCGATGGCGATCGGCAGCCTACGGTAGCGAGCGGCAAAGTTGTCTTGCTCGGTCGGGCTAAGGCGCTCAAACCAGCTTCCCCCGTTCTGGATCCAATTCTCCCGGTCGCAGCTCTGGTGGCGGCAGACGTAGTCGTCGTGATTGCCGCAGACAGGGTGGAACCAGGGCTTATCCAGCCAGTCGAGAGCCTGTGCGCACTCGGGCCCGCGATCGGTCAGATCGCCGACGGAGAAGAGGCGATCCCGGGCCGGATCAAAGTCGGCTCTATCCAACGCCCGTTGCAGCAGCGCGAAGTAGCCGTGGATGTCGCCGACGGCGAGATCGCGCCCTCGCTCGTTGAGGGGGAAACGGCTGATCAATACACCCTCGCTCATCTCTGCACTCCTTTCTGCATTTTTTGCCTGGCACCGCTCGCGCCCAGCATCCCATGGCCGGTACGGATGGTTGGACAGTGGCTAAGTGCAGCATGGCACGACCCGCCTCGCCGGGGTAGAGGGGCGCTCATCTGCGGCCCCTTGCGGCGAGAGGGCCGGGTCAGCGCCCCTATGGTTGCCCATTTTTCGGGAATATTTCGGCCTGCTATCCCATCCTAATGAAACACCGCCATCTTCTTCACACTCTGCATCACACAAGCGGTACCACACACTCTGTACCACACAAGGAGTCCCATCATGGCCGAATACAGGGTTCGTCTGATCGCCCGCCAGCCGCTTGCCGAAGGCACCCTGGCTTTTCACCTCGAAAAACCCGCCGGGTTTGACCACAAGCCGGGTCAGGCCCTGAATCTCACCCTGCCAGGGCATCATGAGAATCCCAGATCTCCCGATGCCCGCCACACCTTCTCCATCGTCACCGCGCCCCATGAGAATGAGCTGGTGGTTGCCACCCGCATGCGGGACAGCCCCTTCAAGCGCGCACTCGGGGCTCTGCCCCTGGGCACAGAGCTGCAGCTAAACGGCCCCTTCGGCTCGCTCACCCTGCACAAGAGCCTGGATCGCACCGGGGTGCTCATCGCCGGTGGCATAGGTATCACCCCCTTCATCAGCATGTTGAGGCAGGCGGCGGCGCAACAGACGCCTCAGGATCTGCTGCTGATCTACAGCAACCGGCGCCCCGAAGATGCCGCCTTTCTCGATGAGTTGCAGCGGCTCGAGCAACAGAACCCGAGGTTTCGTCTGCTGGCGACCATGACGGACATGGCGCGCTCGGCGCAGCCCTGGCAGGGGGAGACCCACAGGCTCGACGGCCACTGGTTGTGGCAGGCCATCGGTGGGCTGGCCAAGCCGGTTTGCTATGTGTCCGGTCCGCCCCCCATGGTCGAGGCCATCAGCGAGGCGTTGAAGGTGGCCGGCTTGGACGAGGAGGATCTGCGCAGCGAATCCTTCTACGGCTACTGAAAAATTGCGACAAAAGGGTGCACGGCAGCCTGGTCTGCCGGGCACCCTTTTATCAGTTCGTACAAAAGGTTACAGAAGAAGAATGGCGGCTCGGGGAGGCGCTGGTGAATCATAGGGGAGCTTGAGTCAGGCTGGCAGCCGGCAGGCCGGATCGCAGGCGTTGCTCGGGATCTGCCCGCCCTCCATGGCGGGCGACGGAGCGATCGGCCAATGTGCGTTCTCATTTGGATTGTGTTTTTTTCACCCTGGACTGATTTTGCCAGTAGTCTCAACAGGGTGTCTTCATCATCTCTTCTCGCGACAGGAAGCTTATGCGGCGTCAGCTGTTGATCTGGATTGGCCCTCTGTGCAGCTTGCTGCTGCTGGGGGCGGCATTGACCGTGCTCTATCGTTTGACCCACCTCTGGCATTGGCACGACATCCGGCTGGCCATCTGGTCCCAGCCCTTGCCACAGCTGGGGGGCGCCTTGCTGCTGACCCTGCTCAGCTACGCCTGCCTGTGTTGCTATGACCTGCTGGCGGTGCGCATGGTCGGCAAGCGGCTGCCCTGGCAACAGGTCGGGGTGACCTCCTTCATCGCCTACACCTTCTCCAATACCCTGGGGTTTGCGCTGCTGACCGGTTCCTCGGTGCGCTACCGCCTTTACTCTGCCCTCGGGCTCGGTACGGGGGAGGTGGCCCGCGTCATTCTGTTCTGCTCCATCACCTTCTTCCTCGGTCTGCTGGGATGGGGCGGCGCCGCACTGTTGCTGGGGCAGGCCACCACCTTGCTGCCCGGCTGGCCGGACTGGGCTGGCTGGTCGTTGCAGGTGACGGGCGCCCTGGCGCTGCTGGCCGTGCTGGGTTATCTGCTGTGGCCCAAACCTGTGCTCGCCTGGCGCGGACATGAGCTGATCCTGCCGTCCTTCAGGCTGCGTCTGCTGCAACTGCTGATCGCACTGTTCGACTGGATGGCCGCCGCCGCTGTGCTCTTTGTGCTGCTGCCGACAGACAGCGTGCCCTACCCGGTGTTGCTCAGTGCCTTCGTGCTGTCCAGCCTGCTCGGGGTGCTGGCCCATGTGCCGGGAGGAATAGGGGTGTTCGAGGCGAGCATGAGCCTGCTGCTGTCCCAGTATCTGCCGGTGGACAAGCTGCTGGCCGCCCTGCTGCTCTATCGCCTCGCCTATTACGTGCTGCCCTTCCTCTGCGCCCTGCTGCTGTTTGCCAGCCAGGAGGCGCTGCAACAGCGGGCGCGCTGGCATCGGCTGCAGGGGATCATGGTCGCCAGCCGGGAGTTCGTGCCGGCCCTCGTCAGCATGGGGACCTTCGCCGCCGGCAGCCTGCTGCTCTGCTCCGGCATGATCCCGACCATGCGGGAACGGATAGAGACGTTTTTGCAGGTGCTGCCGCTGCATCTGCTGGAGCTGTCCCACGTGCTCGGCAGCGTGAGCGGCGTGTTGCTGATCCTGCTGGCGCACAGCCTCTACCGACGCCATGACGGGGCCTTCCGGATCACCCAGTGGTTGCTGGGGCTCGGCATCCTCTTCTCCCTGTTCAAGGGTTTTGACTGGGAGTCTGCCCTGCTGCTCGGGCTCTTCCTGCTGATCATCAGCCCCTGCCGTCCGCTGTTCTATCGCAAGGGATCCCTGCTGCACGCCCCGTTCACACCGGCCTGGCTGATGTCGGTGGGGGCCGTGCTGCTGGGTGCCCTGTGGCTACTGATGTTCTCCTACCGTCACGTGGAGTACGAACACACCCTCTGGCTCAATTTCTCGCCCCATGGTCCCGGGGCTGCGTCTCGTGGCCTGCGCGCCATGGGCAGCGTGGTCGCCGTGCTGGCGGTGGTCGGGGTGGCGCAGTTGCTGGCACCCTTGCGGGTCTTTGGCAACAAGCCGGACAAGGAGGAGCTGGCCCGGGCGCAGGCACTGGTGCTGCGAGAAGGGGGCGGCCACGGCTATCTGGCGCAGCTCGGCGACAAATCCTTGCTGTTCCACCCCGGTGGCGAGGCGTTTCTGATGTACGGGGTCGAGGGCAACTGCTGGATAGTGATGGGGGATCCCATCGGTCAGGCCGCCCTCATCGAAGAGCTACTCTGGCAGTTTCGCGAGCTGTGTGACGAGCACGACGTCAATCCGGTGTTCTATCAGGTATCGGCCCGCTATCTGCCGCTCTACCTGGATCAGGGGTTGATCCCGTTCAAGCTCGGTGAGGAGGCTATCGTCGATCTGCAGGGGTTCGATCTCGCCGGCAGTCGCCTGCGCAACCTGCGCCAGAGCCATGCCAAGGGCAAGCGGGAAGGGTTGTCGTTCGAGGTGGTGGAGGCTGGCCAGGTGGCCGCCCTGCTGCCCGAGTTGAAGACCATCTCCGATACCTGGCTGCAGAGCAAACAGGGCAAGGAGAAGGGCTTCTCGGTGGGCAGCTTCGAACCGGATTACCTGACCCTGAGCCCGGCGGCCCTGGTGCGGCACGGCGGCCAGGTGGTCGGCTTTGCCAACCTCTGGGTCAGCGACAACAGGGAGAGCCTCTCCATCGATCTGATGCGCTACAGCATGGACACGGGGGCGGCGCCCATCATGGACTTCCTGTTCGTCGAGCTGCTGTTGTGGGGCAAGGCAGAGGGGTACGCCAGCTTCAACCTCGGCATGGCGCCCATGTCCGGCTTCAACGATCACCCCCTCGGCGGTTACTGGGCCCGGCTCGGCAATACCCTCTTCACCCGGGGTAGCCGCTTCTACAACTTCCAGGGGCTGCGGCGCTACAAGGAGAAGTTCTCCCCTAACTGGGAGCCCCGTTACCTGCTCTGCACCAGTCGGCTGGCGTTGCCCAAGACTCTGACCCACCTGATCTCCCTGATAAGCCGTGGCCCCCTTGGATTGATGACGAATAGTTTGATGAAAAATGGGCTGATAAAGAAATAGGAGTTGGCCATGAGAGCCTGGTTATTACTGTTGCTGTGTTTTGCGTTTCCGTTGTTTGCCGCCCCTTCGTCCGCTGCGGTGAAGGCGGATCTGGGGCTGGTGGAGCTGCCGGTGGCGCAAGCCTCGTCCGCCCCCATGGTGGTCTTTATGAGCGGGGATGGCGGCTGGGCCGCGCTGGACAAGGGGCTCAGCGCCGAGTTGCAGCGTCACGGCATGCCGGTGGTGGGCTGGAGCTCGCTGAGTTATTACTGGAAGAAGAAGACCCCTGAGCAGGCCACCGCCGATCTGGTGCGGATCCTCGCGGACTACCAGTCCCGCTGGGGGCGTCAACGCTGGCTGCTGGTGGGCTTCTCCTTCGGTGCCGAGATAGTGCCCTTCGTCATCAATCGCCTGCCACAGGCCTATCGCAACAGCCTGGTGGGGGCTGTGATGCTCTCTCCCTCGACCGCATCGGACTTCGAGATCCACGTCAGCGACATGGTGGTGCACGACAAGGCGGGCAGCTATCCCACCCTGCCGGAGGTCAAGGCCATCAAGAGCCTGCCGCTGCTCTGCGTGCAGGGTTCGGATGACGACTCCCCGGTGAAGCTCTGCCCGCACCTGCAGCAGCCGAACGTCACCACCGTCACCTTGCCGGGATCCCACCACTTCGACGACGACTACGGGGTGTTGTACCGGAGCATCGCCGATCGGCTGCCCTGGGCGGGGGATGAGCCGGATCACTGAGCCAGCCTGGACCGCCAGGGGAGGCTGACTGAGAGAGTCATTTAGCTGTAAGCAGAATAAAACAACGCCAGTCAATTGAATGGCGTTGTTTTATTCTGTGATACGGCTTTCGATGGCGAGTCAACCGGCCTTAGAGCAGATCTTCCAGCTGATACTTCTTGAGCAATTGATCGAAGGTGCCATCGGCCTTGACGCTGTCGATGGCGGCATCGAACTGGCCCTTGAGTTTGGCGTCGTTCTTGCGCAGCGCCACCGCCACCCCTTCACCAAGGGTCTTGTCCTGGGTGCCGTTGAACTGGGGGCCGACGAAGGCGAACTGCTTGCCCATCTCCTTGTCGAGGAAACCCACTTTCAGCTGCACCATGTTGCCGAAGGTGTAATCGGCGCGGCCGGATTGCAGATCCAGCATGGGGGACTGGGCGTTGACGTAGCGCTTGATCTTGGCCACTTCCCCGTAACGGGCGGTGATGAAGTTGTCCTGGGGCGTTCCTTCCTGCACCGCTATCACCTTGCCCTTGAAGTGCGCCTGGTCGTCGGCGAAGGTGGCGGCCTTGTCGCTGCGACCCACGAAGCGGTTTTGCATCATGTAATAGACCTGGCTGAAGTCCACCTTCTGGCGCCGCTCGTCGGTGATGTTCATGGAGGACATGATGGCGTCGTACTTGCGCACCTGCAGACCCGGCAGCAGGGCGTCCCAGGGTTGGTTGATCACCTCGCACTCGGTCTTCATGGCCGCGCACAGGGCGTAGGCCAGATCGACTTCGAAGCCGCCGAGCTTGCCGCTGCTATCGACCATCTCGAAGGGGGGATAGGTGGCGTCGGTGGCGATCACCAGGGGTTTGGCGGCGGCCTGGCCGGCGGTGGCCAGGGCCATCAGCATCATGGCTGTGTTGAGTTTCATGGTCATTCCCTTGTAGTTGTACGTCTGTGGCGTCATGCCGATGGTCTTGAATGTACCGGCCTCAGGGGCCGACGGATATCTTGCGATGGTTGAGAGCCGGCAGCTGGCTGCGCACCTTGCGCTGGGCGGCCAGATCCAGGGTGGCGATGGCCATGCCCTGACCTTCTTCCACCCGGGCCAGCACCCGGCCCCAGGGATCGATGATCATGCTGTGGCCGAAGGTGCGGCGCCCACCCGGATGATGCCCGCCTTGGGCCGATGCCAGCACGAAGGCCAGGTTCTCCACCGCCCGGGCCCGCAGCAGCAACTCCCAATGGGCCAGGCCCGTGGTATGGGTGAAGGCGGCGGGCAGGGCGATGAAATCGGGCGCCGGATCGAGTCGAAACAGCTCGGGGAAGCGCAAATCGTAACAGATCCCTAAACGCAGCAGGCCCCAGGGCAGGGGATGGCTCACCACCTGCCGGCCCGGGCTCATGGTCGCGGCCTCGTCGTATTGCTCGCTGTCGGTGCAAAAGCCGAACAGGTGCAGCTTGTCATAACGGCTGGCCAAGTTCCCTTGGGGATCGATGAGCAGACTGCTGTTGTGCATCTTGCCGGGCTCTTCGCTTGCGAGCGGCAATGTGCCCGCCAGGATCCAGAGCCCGAGTTCCCGGGCCAGCCCCTGCGCCCATGCCAGCAGGGGGTGAGCGTCCACCGGTGCGGCCAGGGCGACCCGCGCCCGCTCATCGACCGGCATCAAATAGAAATATTCGGGCAACTGGGCGAACTCGGCCCCCTCGGCCGCGGCCTGGCGCAGCAGCGACTCGGCCTGTGCCAGGTTGTGGGCAAGATCATCCCCCGACACCATCTGCAAAACGGCAACGCGCACGTAATCCATGTTGCCTCCTAGACGCCGCACAGGCGCTCGGCGCCCGCCAGCAGGGTGTCGTCGTCCTTGGAGAAGGAGAGGCGGATGACCCGCTGATCCGTGCCGTCGTGATAGAAGGCGGAGACGGGAATGGTGGCGACCCCGTGCTCGCGAATGAGCCGCTGCACGAACAGGCTGTCCGCCTCGTCGCTGATGCGCTCGTAGCTGGCCAGCATGAAGAAGCTGCCGGCGGAGGGCAACAGGGTAAAACGCGAATCCCCCAGGGCCGAGGCCAGCAGATCCCGCTTGCGCTGATAGAAGGCCGCCAGCCCCTGATACTGGGCCGGTTGTTGCAACAGGTGGGCGAAGCCGTACTGCATGGGGGTATCGGCGGCGAACATGGCGAACTGGTGCACCTTGCGGATCTCCTCCATCAGGGGACGGGGGGCCACGCAATAGCCCACCCGCCAGCCGGTGACATGGAAGGTCTTGCCGAAGGAGAAGACGGCGACGGAGCGCTCCACCAGCTCCGGATAGCGGATGACGCTCTGGTGCAGGGCGCCATCGAATACCACGTGCTCATACACCTCGTCCGAGAGGATGATGATGTCGGTGCCGCGCACCAGGCGGGCGAGGCGCTCCTGATCCCCTGCCTGCCAGACGGTACCGGTGGGATTGTGGGGGGTGTTGAGCACTATCATGCGGGTGCGGGGCGTGATGCGGGCGGCGACCTCGTCCCAGGGGATGGCGAAGCTCGGTGCCTTGAGGGCGATCACCACCGGGGTGGCCCCCTGCAGCTGGATCATGGGGCGGTAGCTGTCAAAGGCCGGCTCGAACATGATCACCTCGTCCCCCGGATGCACCAGGGCCGTGATGGCGCAGAACAGGGCCTCACTGGCGCTGGCGGTGATGGTGATCTCCTCGCCGGCATTGTAGTGATGGCCGTAACTGGTGGCTATCTTGCTCGCCAGCTGTTCGCGCAGGGCGGGCAGCCCGGTCATGGGGGCATACTGGTTTTCGCCGGCCAGCATGGCCTCATGGGTGACCCGGATGAGATCAGGATCGCAGGGGAAGCTCGGGGCTCCCTGGGAGAGGTTGATGCTGGGATGGCGGTCGGCCAGATCCCCGATGACGCTGAAAATGGTGGTGCCCACCTGGGGCAGTTTGCTGAGAATGCGGGGGGAGGACATGGCGCCATCACCGATGTGTGTGTGAAAGATGTCCCTTTTTAGCCTCGCGGGCCCTTGCCGGACAACGGATTATTCGGCATGTTATGCATGAGTTTTTCTCAAGCATGGAGCCTTGCATGTTGACCAGCCAGCCCCGTAGCCACTTGCCCCTCTATGGCTTGCAGGTGTTCGAGTGTGCCGCCCGCCACCTGAGTTTCACCCTGGCGGCCGACGAGCTGTGCGTGAGCCAGGGGGCGGTGAGCAAGCAGATTGCCCAGCTGGAGGAGCGGCTCGGCCATTTGTTGTTCGTGCGCGGCACCCGTTGCCTGAGCCTGACCCCGGCCGCCGAGCGGCTGCTGCCCTTCATCGGGGAGGGGCTGGCTCGCATGGGGGAGGGGGTGAGCGCCCTGCAAACCCTGCCCCATGAGCAGGCCATCAGCATCAAGGTGCCCTCCTGCGCCAGCCGCTGGTTGCTGCGACGGCTGCAGGCGTTCGAGGAGGACGCGGTCGAGGTGCGCGGCAGCCACAGTCACGGCATCGATTTCTCCCGCGAGCCCTTCGATCTCGCCATCGTCTATCAAGCCACTCAGGCCAGGTACCCCCACAGCCGGCCGTTGTTTCGGGAGCGCTTGACCCCCATCTGTGCCCCCGCCTTCGCGGCCAAACATCGATTGTTCGAGCGATCTCTCGAGGAGCTGCCCCTGTTGCCCCTGCTCCATGCCAGCGCGGATCGACGGGACTGGCGCAACTGGTTTACGGCCTTCCTCGATACACCCTGGCAACCCCAGGGCGGCCAGCTGTTCGATACCCTGGATCTGGCGATGAATGCGGCCCTGCAGGGCTTCGGTCTCTCCCTCGGGGATCCCACCATAGTGGCGGAGGAGCTGGACAGCGGCGCTCTGGTGGCACCCTTTGCCCCCGTGCTCAGCACGGATCACGAATATGCCCTGCTCGCCCGGCCCGACAGCCAGCGCCCCGGCGTGGCCCGGGTCTACCGCTGGTTGCAGGACAGCCCTCCACACCCCTGAAGCCCTCTCGTTATCGCTGCAAGGGCGCCTGACCCTTATACATCAGGCGCCTGACACACCTCGCCTGTCGTCAGCGGCCTGCTTATCTCCCTATTCTGGTGGCGGTGAAACGGCCGCCCGTATCTGGTTTGTCTTCATCGACAGCGCAAAAGATGGCGAAGCCGAAACTCGGGCATAAAAGAGGTCTTCAAGGCCCGGAGGGGCTATGAGTGTCGGCCTTTGCAAGGGACGGAGTGATGAGGGGAGGCGAATTGCTCAGGGAGAATATAGGTCGAGAGGGGAGAGGACACGCGGGGCTGAAACAGCCCCGCGTGACGTTGTCACGGGGGCTCTGTCTGCTCCCCCGTTACACAGGCTGGTGAGGTTACTGGTAGACCGTCACAGACTCACGACCAAGCAGCCGGTCATAGATGGCGGCCAGCATCAGCCCCAGCAGGGAGGGCAGCAACCAGGCGAGACCCTGCTCCGCCAGCGGCAGATGCAGGCTCCACTCGGGCAGCATGCCAGCCAGTGCCGATCCCTTGATGCCGTCGATCATGCCAAACAGCAGGCTGATCAGCATGGTCGGGATCACGATGCGGGTGGCATTGTTCCACCAGCGCAGGGTGAAGCTCAGCAGCACCAGCACGATGCAAGGGGGGTAGATGGCCGTCAGCACCGGGATGGAGAGCTGGATCAGGTGGCTCAACCCCAGGTTGGAGACCAGGGTGGAGAAGCCCCCCAGCACAAACACCAGGGTGCGGTACGAGAAAGGCAGGTGCTGGGAGAAAAACTCCGCACAGGCGCAGGTCAGGCCAACGGCGGTGACCATGCAAGCGATGAAGATGAGCAGAGCCAGGAAGGCGCTCCCCATGCCGCCGAAGGTGTGCTGCACATAGGCGTGCAGGATCTCGGCGCCATTCTGGGCATTGGGCACCAGCTCACCACTGCTGGCGCCGAGCTTGAACAGGCCCAGATAGACCAGAGTCAGGCCCACGCCGGCCATGAGGCCCGCCAGTATGGTGTAGCGGGTCAGCAATTTGGGACTGTCGATGCCCCGGGAGCGGGCAGCGTTGACGATGACGATGCCGAACACCATGGCCCCCAGGGTATCCATGGTCAGGTAGCCGTTGACGAAACCGTTGGAGAAGGGGAGTTGCTGATAGGCCTCGGTGGCCGGGATGGCGCCGCCCGCGGGCCAGAGCAGGGCGGCGAGGCCGAGCACCGACAAGGCCAAGATCTTCATCGGCGCCAGCACGTGGCCGACGGTGTCCAGCAGCCGCCCCGGGTAGAGAGAGATGCCAATCACCAGTGAGAAGTAGACGACGCTGTAGATGAGCAGGGGGGTCGCATCGCTGCCAAAGAAGGGGGCAAGGCCCACTTCATAGGAGACGGTCGCGGTGCGCGGCGTGGCAAACAGTGGGCCGACGGCCAGGTAGCAGACGGTGGCCAGCAGCACACCGGCCCGTTTGCCGATGGGCAGGCTGAGGGCGTCGATGCCACCGCCGACCCGCGCCAGCGCGATCACGGTCAGGACGGGCAGCCCGACTGCCGTCAGCAGGAAGCCCAGGGCGGCGGTCCAGACCTGTTCACCGGCCTGCAAGCCGACCATGGGGGGGAAGATGATGTTGCCTGCGCCGACGAAGAGCGCAAAGGTCATAAATCCCAAGGCGACGATATCTTTGGGAGCTAATTGTCGTTTCATTGGAGTGTCATACCTGTCTGAAAGTGCTAATGCGGTCAAAAAACCTGTAGCAATCTGTATCTACGGGATAATCATCCTGAGAAATCAGGAGAAAATATTTATTGGTTTTATATCGTTCGCCGTTGTGGCGGGTGGCAAGTAAATCGATTATCGCGTGACAAGGCAAGTGCCGTGGCTAAATCAAAAAGATTGCACTGGATAATAAATTAAACAAAGTGAATGATGCTGGTTTTTCATAAAACCTCAATTTTATAGGCTGCCATCAGGCAGGCTCTTCTGGGTCGCAAAGCCTCTCTATTCAGCTGCCATGACGTCATCGTGCGGGATTATCGTCTGTATCCTCAAGGCAGGGAGCGCCGCTTTGCCTTGCCTGATCCTGTGTCGGAATTCCAGCTCCCGATCTCGGCCATTCGCGTCACATGGAGATCGCGATGGCGTATCCTCCCGTGGGATAAGGTGCTCCATGTCCAAATGGCAAACAGCAATGTGAATCTGTGGTGTGAGCGTTGGGGCGATGACTTTATTCGTATGAGGTTGGCCATCAGGCGAATGAGCAACAACGGTGTTGAATGGGTAGACGTCAAATATTTTTTGCATCATGAACACAACAGGGATAAGGCGATTGGTCATGCACATTTCATTGGTAAAAAATAAAAATATCTGTCAATGCAATGTGTATTGCTTCGTATCTAAAGCGAGTTCAGGGCTGAGAGAGGAGGATGCATCAGGCAATGTGGAATACAAAGCGTTCGCAGAGAAGAAGAACCGGCAAATATCATAGTGTCGATAATGAAGATAGGTTGGCGTATTTTCCGGTAATAAAAACAAAAGCCCCTGACGCTCAATCTGTCAGGGGCTTCTATGTGCAGCTAATATATTCGCCGCAGTCAGATACTCAGGTTATGCACTTCGTACTTTGGCTTGCACCGAGTCGACCGTTATCTCTTTTTTCACCGAATATTTCTTGCTGTAAATGGCGGTGAGGATAGGCACCAGCACGGCGGTCACTATCACGCAGGTTGCGACCAGGGCGGTGGCGGATTGAGCGACCGATTCAAACGCCGGGTTCATCTGGGCGATGATCATCGGGTTGGCAACCGCGGCACCGGCGGTGGAGGAGGCTGCGACCCCGGCGGTGCCGTTACCGCCTGCCAGCCACTTGTCGGCGAGGATCAGCGGGATGCCGGTGACGATGATGACGGCCAGGCCGAGCAAGATCCCCAACAGACCGGTGTCGATGATGACCGAGAAGTTGATGGTGTTACCCAGCGCGAAGCCGAAGAAGGGGATCAGGGTGCCGGTGGCCTTGCTGAAGAACTCCTTCAGATCCGGATCCAGGTTGCCCAGGGCAAAGCCGATCAGGAAGGGCAGGATGGCGCCGACGAAGTGGTGGCCCTGGAAGGAAGCCAGCCCAGTGGCACCCAGGATGACCATGGTCATCAGCGGGCCAGATTCAACGGACATGAGTACGAAGGCACCGGACTCTTCTTTGGTGCCGTACTGGTTCATCAGGCTGGCATAGAGGCCGCCGTTGGTCATGTCCATGGCCGAGACGAGCGCCAGGGTAGACAGACCGGCCAGCAGACCCGCCTCGATACCATGCTCGGGAATGAGCTGAGACGCCAGTATCGCCACCAGCCAGGCCACGGCAATCTTGGTGACTACCAGCACGCCGGATTTGCGCAGTACAGTCCCGGTGGCTCGCAGGTTGATGGAGGCCCCGATACAGAAGAACCAGACGGCCAGGATGGGGACCGTCCCGGTGATGATACCCTTGGTGAAGCCGCCATAATATTCGGCGGTTCCGGGGGCAAAGGTATTCAATGTGGCGCCCAGCAACAAGGGGATCAGCATGATCCCGCCTGGGATCTTGTCCAACGTCTGCTTGATTTTCATACCTACCTCATTTGTTATAAAACAGAGTTATTAAAATTTTGATTATTGATGGTGTTGGCAGATCAGTGGTTGGCTAACCAGCTCTTGCTGACCTTGAATACGGCTTTTTTAATTCTGTCTGGGGCATCAATCTGGCAGGTCGGACGATGTACTTCACCAGGATAGAAAATAGCAAAGTCACCGGCTCCAAGCATGATCCTGGTCGTGATTTCATCATTCTCGACAAATATCAGATCCGGTTTGCTCTCCTGATAATCATGGGGGGCGGAAATAGTGGCGCTGGTGGCGATAATTTCCTGGCCGGTGAGCAATACCTGAATATCGAGATATTGTTCATGGAATTCACTCTTCACACTGCTTTCATCCGCCGTGACGGGGCTGGATATCAGATAGAAAACGGCATTGTCGATAATGTCGTATTTACCATCGGCTTTATTCAGCAGATTTTGATGAGAACACTCTTCGCGACTCAAGAGCTGCAAGAGAGGGGCTGGCAGCATGGCCATGTCGAGCCGTTGCAAATTACCGGTGATCATCAGCGAGTCTTCCTTTTCGTATTGTTCGTCCTGATCGCTGATGCACTAAGTGATGCCAGCCGAGAGGATGAAATGGGGATACGTGTGTGGGTCGTTTGGGAGCCCGTTTACCGGGCTCCGCCATCATCAGAGTGCCGCCATGGCCTCACGGACCAGGGTGCCTATCTGTTCCCACTCCTGCCGATCGATGAGATCCGCGGGCACCATCCAGGTGCCACCGCAGGCAAACACCGATCCTTGCGCCAGATACTCCTTCACATTGCTCGGGCTGACGCCGCCGGTCGGCATGAAGCGGACCGGGTAGACGGCGCTCATGGCCTTGAGCATGGACAGGCCGCCGGAGGGCTCGGCCGGGAAGAATTTGAGGGTGCGCAGGCCGAGCTCCATCGCCTGTTCGACCATGCTGGGGTTGTTGACCCCGGGGATCATCAGCACGCCGCGTGCCTGGCAATACTGGACGATGCGCGGGTTGAAACCGGGGCTGACGACGAAGTCCACGCCGGCGTCGATGGCTTGATCCACCTGGGCCGTGGTGAGCACGGTACCGGCACCGATGATCATGTCGGGGAAGGCGGCACGCATCTGACGGATGGCATCGGCGGCGGCAGGGGTACGGAAGGTGATCTCCGCGCTCGGCATGCCGTTGTCCATCAGGGCATGGCCAAGGGCTACGGCATCGTCGGCGTTCTTGATGGCGATGACGGGGATGACCTTCAGGGTCGACAGTTTTTCAAGCAATGCTGACATGGGATGCCTCACTGGAAAGAGAAAGTGTGTGGGTAACCGGCATGGCCGGCAGGGGAATGATGGCCCCGCGATGCTGGATGACGGTGCTGGCCAGCAGGTGGGCATAAGATGCCGCTTCGCTTGCCGAGGCCTTGGCCAGTCGTTTGGCGAGGTAACCGGCGCTGAAGGAATCTCCTGCTGCCGTGGTATCGATCACTTGTTCTTTGGCCAGCGATATTGCGGGCACTTCATCGTGCTGTTCGCCCTGCACGATGAGGCAGGGCTCTGCGCCCCGTTTGATGACGATTTCGCCAACCCCGAGTGCCTGAGTGCGCGCCAGTGTCTGGGCTTCCTGGTGGTCGCCCCACAAGGCAAATTCGTCGTCCAGAGTCAGGAAGGCGATGTCGGTCAGGGCCAGCATGGCGCTATAGGTCTGCTGCGCCGCCTCTTTACTTTCCCACAGCCGTGGGCGGTAGTTGTTGTCAAACGCGATCTTCACACCAGCAGTCCGGCACTCGGCCAACTGCTGGAGCAGGGCTGTCCGGTCGGCGGGGGAGAGAATGGCGAGGCTGATCCCGCTCAGATAGAGGTAGTCAAACTCGCGCAATTGTTGGCAGACCTGGTCTGCCTCGGGCCCTTGCAACCAGTAACGGGCCGCGGCATCGCTGCGCCAGTAGTGGAAGGTGCGCTCACCCTGTTCATCGGTTTCGATGAGATAGAGGCCGGGCAGCTTGTGGCCGAGGCGCTGTACCAGATTGGTGTGAACCCCTTCCTGCTGCCACTGGGCCATCATGGCGCCGCTGATGGCATCGGTACCCATGGCGGTCACATAGTGCACGGTCAACTCGGGGTTGGCACGGGTCAGGTAGACGGCGGTGTTGAGGGTGTCCCCTCCAAAATGGCGCACGAGATCCGTCTTGCTTTCGGATAACTCGATCATGCACTCGCCGATGACGGCAACCTTGATAGACATATGTCCTCCCACTTTTATGATGTGCTCATTCTATTTAATGAAACGAAACTATCAAATGAATTGAAACGCCATTTCATTAAAGTGTGATTAAGCGCAAAGATTGGTCGGCGACGGGAGGAGATTCACCTGCTCAGCTCGGTTTCGGACGCGGTGAGGCACAGGAAATACCGAGTCTGCGCCAGGTGTGAGCGCGATCACGGAAGCCTGCTCGATGGGAGGAATGATGTCGAAAGAGGCTCGTTGGAGGGACTCATGACTATGATTGCGATGCCGTTTCAAATATAATGAAACGATAGGTTTCTGAAGGAGGTTTACATGTCAGTGGTAGATAATTCGCCGGATTCTGTCTCGTCTGTATTGAAAGTGTTTGGCATCTTGCAGGCACTGGGCGAGCAAAAAGAGATCGGCGTCACCGAGTTGTCCCAGCGGATCATGATGTCCAAGAGCACCGTCTATCGCTTCTTGCAGACGATGAAGACCCTGGGCTATGTCAAGCAGGAAGGGGAGACTGACAAATACACCCTGAGCCTGAAGCTGTTCGAGCTGGGCGGCAAGGCGCTGGGCTATCAGGACCTGATCCAGATAGCGGATGTCCAGATGCACCGGTTGGGCAAGCTGACCAAGGAGACCCTGCACCTGGGGACGCTCGACGAAAACAGCGTCGTCTATCTGCACAAGATCGATTCTGAATACAATCTGCGGATGTATTCGCGCATCGGGCGCCGTTGCCCGCTCTACAGCACCGGCCTTGGCAAGGTGATGATGGCCTGGTTGCCGGAAGAGGAAGTGCGCAGCATGCTGGCCAACGTGACCTTCGAGCGATTCACCGAGCACACCCTGGCCAACATCGATGAAGTGCTGGCTGAGCTGGTGCGGGTGCGTGAGCTGGGTTATGCGGAAGACAACGAAGAGAACGAGCATGGGCTGCGTTGTTTTGCGGTACCCATCTACAACCGGATGGGGCGCATCATCACCGGGCTCTCCCTGTCGCTGCCCATAGTGCGCTTTGAAGAGGGCAAACGAGCCGAGCTGATCAGTCTGCTGCATGAGGCCGCAGGCCAGATTTCGGCCGAGCTGGGTTATCACGACTATCCCTTTACCCCGCGATAAGGCGCCGAGTTCCATCCCTTGGTCGCACTCACTGAAGGGATGTCAGCAAACTGAAGCTGGCATCCCTGCATACCCTCGGTTATCGAACGCTATCTGGCTGGGCCGTGCGCTGGCTGCGGTAGAGTGAAAAGATGGTGTAGCCATTGATGACGAGGAACATCCCCTCCAGCAAGATCCCCCCAATCGATCCCGCCCAGATGTTGTGAATGACCCAGCACAGGCTGCTGGCCAGCATGCACCAGCGCAGTGACACCCCCTCCAGCCTAAACAGCGCATAGGTACTCAACGTGGTACCGATCAGGGTGAGCAACTGAATGGGATGTGTCAGTTGAGGTAGTACCAATCCCCAGGACAGGGCAATGAACAGCAACATGACGCCCAGGGTGCGATAGTAGCCGGAGACCCAGGTTCGGATCGCACAGAGCAGGCAGTTGATGGCGGCTGCCGTGGCGCCAAGCAGCATGAAATGCAGTGCCAGGAGCGCACCGTTGAGGGTCAGGTGCAGTCGCAGTTTCGCATCCTGGCGTTGCAGGAAGGCGACGGCGCCGATGGCGCAGGCCAGCAGGCCAAGCAGTTGGGTGAACCAGGGGGAGTCGAGCGGCATGGAGCGAATATCCGTGATGAGAAGAACGAAAAAAGGCGCCATAGGCGCCTTTTAGCATGGGGAGGAATTAACGGGCCAACCAGCCACCGTCGACGGCGATGGTGTAGCCGTTGATGTAGTCGGAGGCGGCGGACGCCAGGAACACCACGGGGCCCATCATGTCATCCGGCACACCCCAGCGACCGGCCGGGATCCGCTCCAGAATGGCGGCGTTGCGATCTTCATCGGCGCGCAGGGCTGTGGTGTTGTTGGTGGCCATATAACCCGGGGCGATGGCGTTGACATTGATGCCCTGGCTGGCCCATTCGTTGGCCAGCAGACGGGTGATCCCCATGACGCCGCTCTTGGAGGCGGTATAAGAGGGCACCCGGATCCCGCCCTGATAGGAGAGCATGGAGGCGATGTTGACTATTTTGCCGCCCTGACCCTGGGCGATGAACTGCCTGGCGACCGCCTGGGACATGAAGAAGACGCTCTTGATGTTGATGTTCATCACATCGTCCCAGTCTTTCTCGCTGAAATTGATGGCATCTTCGCGGCGGATGATGCCGGCGTTGTTGACCAGCACATCGACGCGACCGAAGTGGGATACGGCCTGATCCACCAGGGCGGGCAGGGTATCCACCTTGCTTACGTCGGCCTTGAGGCTCAGGAATTTGCGACCGAGCGCCTCAACCTTGGCAATGGTGTCGGTGGGTTCGACGATGTTGATGCCCACGATGTCACAGCCGGCTTCGGCCAGACCCAGTGCCATGCCCTGACCCAGGCCGGTGTCACAGCCGGTCACGATGGCAACCTTACCCTTCAAATCGAATGCGTTGAGAATCATCTTGTTTCCTCTGCTGCCACTCGAAGTGGCAGATATCAATGGGGGAAAAAACGGGCAGTGCAGACTGCCCGGCACAGAATGGGGACTAGCGCAGATCCTTGACGGCCACATGATCCATGTCACCGAACACCTGGTTCTCGCCGACCATGCCCCAGATGAAGGTGTAGGCCTGGGTGCCTACGCCGGAGTGAATGGACCAGCTCGGGGAGATGACCGCCTGCTCGTTGTGCACCAGCATATGGCGGGTCTCGTCCGGCTTGCCCATCATGTGGAACACGGCAGCATCGTCTTTCATGTTGAAGTAGAAATAGACTTCCATGCGGCGCTCATGGGTGTGGCAAGGCATGGTGTTCCACAGGCTGCCCTCTTCCAGTTGAGTCATGCCCATCACCAGCTGGCAGGTCGGTAGCACGTCCGGTACCAGGTACTTGTAGATGGTGCGACGATTGCTGGTGGCGGCCTCGCCTATGGTGCTCGGAGACGCCTGATCCTGGGTGACCTTGCGGGTCGGGAAGTTCATGTGGGCCGGGGCGCTGTTGTAGTAGAACTTGGCGGGCTGTGAGGTATCGACGCTGGCAAAGCTCAGCTCGCGGGCACCCAGACCCACATAGAGGGCCTCGGCGTTGCCGATCTCGAAGGTGGTGCCATCGACCACTACTACACCGGGGCCGCCGATGTTGATGAGGCCGAGCTCACGGCGCTCCAGGAAATAACTGACGCCGAAGGTCTTGCCCAGCTCATCCGAGAAACCGAGGGTGCCGTGCACCGGCATCATGCCACCGAACACGATGCGATCGATGTGGCTATAAGTCATGGTCAGCTGATCTGGCGTGAAGATCTCTTCTACCAGGAATTCACGGCGCAGACCCTGAGTGTCCAGCTGTTTGGCATGATCGCTGTGGATACTTTGACGAATTTGCATAATTAACCTCGGTAATAGCCCTCGGGCGTTGGCAAGCGGGTGTGTCTTCAGTGACTACAATTCTACCAAACAAAAAATAAAAATCAAAACAGCGTTTCGTATTTGTGATGCAAGTATCGCACTGTTTCTCTCGATGTCGTTTCAGTTTGCCTCATCGAGCTAGGCCATGGCCGCAGAATCGACAAGCGCACCGCTGGGGCCAGGATGCCGGGCGGTGGGCCAGGTCTTGATGGTGGAAGGCGTGACGGGCGTTTGGCTGGCTTGGGTCTGGGTTCTGGCAAGCCGCCTCTTTACTTTTCATATTTACTGTATAAAAATACAGTTATAAATCATGGAGAGCTATCCTATGCGCCTGGAAATCATCATCGACAAGAAACATCAGATCCCCACTCCGACCATGGAGGCGCTGCGGCAGGAGTTGCTCAAGCAACTGGGCGAGCCGTTCCCCGACTTGCACGTGCGGGTCGCGCCGGGCAGCGCCATGGCGCTGACGGTCAGCCGTGCCAGCAAGGAAGACAGGGAGCGGGCAGAGGCCATGGTGCAGGAGGTGTGGGAGAATTCCGACAGCTGGATGCCGGAGACGGAAAACGCCGACGCCTGAGGGGATAGCTGCGGTGGATTTCAGTGTCTGCCAGGATATGCGGCGCTATCCGGATCAAACAAAAAACGCAGCCAAGGGCTGCGTTTTTTGTTGATGGCGAGGCCGGTGTCAGCGGGTGAACGAAGGGCGTGGCAAGACCGCAGGCCCGTTCAGAGCCCGGCCCACTGTTTGAGACTGTCTTGTTGTACCCGCTGGTTGGCCTGGGCGATGTCGCCGTTGCTGCGCAGGGCCTTGATGGCGATGGGCAGGGCGCTGCGTACCTCGTCGGCGGTCATACCTGCATGCAGAGCCGGGTGATAGGCGAGCTTGAGCAGCACGTAGTCGAGCCCGGTCGGGAAGCTGTCGACGCTGTGGTCATTGAAGATGGAGGGAAACACCTTGTCCGAGTCATTGGGCAATCCCATGATCTGGGTGAGCTCCTCCACCACGCAGTCCAGGAAACGCCCCTTGTCTCGGCTGTAATCCACCGGAATGATGACGGTGGCGCGGGTGATTTCATAGGCGGTGTTGGTGGCAAAGTTGGCCAGGCAGATCCCCTCCTTGAGGGCGATCTTGACCGAGCCATCCTGGCCTATGGTGCGGCTGGCCCAGCTTGCCATCTGCTTGTGCCGGGTCATGATGAGGGTGAGATTGGGGTTGTCGTCGACGAGTTTGATCGGTTGGCCGGTGATCCTGGCCAGGTGCTGGCTCTGGATCCTGACCACCTCGGCCTGCAACGGCTTGTCACCAAATTCGTTGATGAGTTTGAGGCGAATAGGCGTCTGCCAGCGCGAGAAGCGCACATGTTGCTCATGGCCGTATTCCCGCTTCATGGCGACCTCGAAGAAGCTCTGAGTCAGGTAGTCATCGCTCTGCCAGCGCTCGGCGGAGAAGACGGGCAGGGAGAGCAGCCACAGGCCCAGCATCCGGCAGATCCAGACGAGGTGACCAGCTTGCCGCACAGGGTGTCGTCTTGGATTCATGTTGCCTCCTTGCAACCGGGGACTCAGCCCTTGGTGCGCTCAAGGTCACGCCAAGTGAGCCAGAGCCTGAGATCGAACTCCAGTTGATGATAGTCCGGTTCCATATGCTGGCAGAGCTGGTAGAAGGCCTTGTTGTGATCCTTCTCTTTGAGATGGGCCAGCTCGTGCACCACGATCATTTTCAGGAAGGCGGGATGAGCCTCCTTGAACAGGGCGGCGATGCGGATCTCGTTCTTGGCCTTGAGCTTGTTGCCCTGCACCCGGCTGACATAGGTGTGCAGCCCGAGGGCATCCTTGATCACGTTGATCTTGCCATCGAAGATCACCTTGGAAAGGGGAGAGGAGCTTTTGAGGTAGCGGTTCTTCAGCTCCATGGTATAGCTCAGCAGCGCCTTGTCACTTTGGATGAGGTGCGTATCGGGGTAGCGTTTGGCCAGCATGTCGCCGAGCTTGCCCGCCGCAATCAACTGCTGCACCTGGGCCTTGAGCGGGTCTGGATAGCCGCCCAGATAGGTCAGTTCCGCCATGATTTCTCAGCCTCCACACGAAAAAAGAGCGCCATTGTAGTCATGATGTGGCCGCTTGAACACCGCTGGCGTCTTCTCATAACCGACAAAAAGGCCGTCATCGTTGCCAATGACGGCCTCTCTTGCTTGTCAGTCGGGATGCGTGGTTCAGCGACGGCGATAGAGGCCGGGATCAACCTCCTCATAGCGCTCCGTCAGGTATTGATAGAAGGCGAGGCTGGAGGGGGAGCTCGGCTTTTTCAGCTCGGCCGCGATCCGCTCCGGCTTGGCGATGATGAACTTGGGGTTCTGGCGTTTGAGATCGGCCAGCACACGTTCACGCACGTCGTAGGGCGGGTTGACGTTGGCAAAGAACAGGTAGGCGGACGCCGGCTGGCGATCGGTCCACAGGTAGTACTGCGGCTGGATGCCGTCGACCCAGATCTTGTCGGTCGGGCTGGTCTCGGCCTTGATCCTGTCGACCCGCACCTGGGCCGGCGGGTTGAACGGCTTGCCCTTGAGAGTTCCCTCCCAGGCATTGTTGAGCAGCAGGGCCAGCATGGCCAGCGAGGCGAGCCAAGGGGTGGCGCTGCGCACATCCCAGGCGCGCCACAGGGGCACCAGGATCAGTACCGGCAGGGCCCACAGCAGGCTATTGCCGAGCACTTCACGCACCCGTTCCAGCGACCACTCCTTGGTGCTCCAGCCGTAGCCGAGCTGTTGGGCCAGCAGCCAGCTGGCCGTCAGCACCACCAGCGAGATGCAGAGCAGGCCGAGGGCATCGGTCTGCTGCTCGCTGCGATCCAGCAGGCAGGCGAGCGGCAGCAGGCCGAGCTGCAGATAGAGCACGTCGTAGTGATCGAACACATGGCCGGAGACCGAGTTGGCGATCAGGGTAAACAGCACCCCGAGCAGGGTGGCGCACAGAACGGGCAGGTGCCACTCCTGCCGCCTGGTCAGCATCAGCACGATGAAGGCGGGCAGCAGCATGACGAGGCCGGTGCGCAGCAGGCCGACGGCGCCCACCTCGGGGGAGAAGCCGTTGCCGTAGCTGCCCTCGAAGAAGATGCCGAAGGCGTAATACTGGAACTCGGCCAGCAGACCATGGTGCTGGAAGTAGGCAAACAACGGGCCGCCGACCAGCGCCAACCCCAGCAGGCTGGAGAGGAGCAGGCCAAAGGCGCAGCGCCACTGCTCGCGCAGGCACCAGTGGCAGAACAGCACCAGATACCATGCTCCCCAGAAGGCGCCGTTGTTGGTGCGCATCCAGGCGACGATGGCGAAGGTGATGGCCGCCACCAGCGCCGGTCCCCAGCTGAAGCGCTTGTCCAGCAGCAGGGTAATGAAGGCCCACTGGGCGAGGAGGGCCAGATAGAAGGTCCAGTCCTCGGTCATGTTGCCGTAGTAATAGCGGGTGCCATAGAGCGCCAGCAGCGCCAGCATGCTGCCGAGCCGCGCCCGCAGGGAGAGGCCGAGCTGGGCAAAGGCCTGCCAGCTGGCGAGCAGACCCAGCCAGCACAGCACCCACTCCAGCAGCCAGATCCCGAAGAAGCCACCCATCCCGTAGCCGAGCGCATCGAGGGCGAAGATCATCGGACCCTTGATGTCGATCATGTCTCGATAGAGCACGCCGCCTTCGCTCCACATCTTGCCCATGACCGCGAACAACGAAGCATCGAAGCCCGGCGCCATGCCATGAAACAGCGGGTTGCGCAGGCAAAACAGCAGTGCCATCAGGGCGGTGAGCAGGACAACCAGTGGTTTGAGCCCCGGATTGTGGCGTTGTGGGGTAAAACGGATGCTGTTATTCATGGATGACCTGTGGCTGCGGGAGAAACGAAAAGCGGGGCCTATCTTGCCGAGGCTAGCAGCTCTATGCAATGGGGTGGGGGGATGTGCTTGAAATAATTTATAAAAGTATCGTTTTCAGTCCCTCACGGGGAGACGAAAAGCGGGGCCCAGTGTTGCCGAGGTGCTCATTTTCCATGCATTTTGGGAGTGAAAAATATCGATGCACTTAAATGAGCGTCGTTTTATGTTGGTGATGCTCTATCTAGTCTCTCTCATCTGCTGGTAAATCGCAGTATGGTGGATGTTTTGACTGCCATCGTGGCTGGTGTCGTCTCGTGGGTTAAGGCCCTTCCCCCGCAAGGGGAAAGGGCCTTCGCTGATACCAGTCACCAGGGGCAATGGCCTAGCCCTGATATTCCACCAGCGCCGGCAGGGGGGCGAGTTCGGGCAGGTAGCGGGCCCAGCGGATAAAGGCATCCGCCAGGGTGATGCCAAGCTCCTGATTATGCTGGGTCAGGGTGCGGGCCAACGCCGTATAGCCCTCCTTGCCGGAGGCGGTGTAGGCGCTGGAGACCCCCCGATAGACGGCCTCCGGCTCGACTGCTTGCCACAGCCCCGGGCTCGCCTCCCATTCGAGACGGGTGATCCGGCGTCCCTTGGGCTTGTCCGCCTGATAGCAGAAGCGCACCCCGGCGGTGTAGGGGAAGCTGCCGCTGCCATTGCCGACCACGCCGTTGTTGGTGGCGTTGTCGATGGCCCCCTCCAGCGCCTCGGCGAGCTCATGACCGTGCACCCGATAGAGGGTGAGCGGGATGGCAAAGGGCAGCAGGCGGCCAGCGATGTCCGCCTCGCTCAAGGGGCCTGGCTCAAGCGAGCAGCGCACACCCCCGGCGTTATGCAGCGCGAAATCCACCTGGCCGACCTGCTCGCGGGCGCCGGTCAGCATGGCCTGGGCCACCAGTGGCGCCACCTGGCTGCCAGCGGGCAGGGCCGCATCGGGCAGGCGCTGATGGTGCAGTGGCCCGGCGAGTCGGGTCACGATGCGCCGGGTCATGGTCTCGAGTTCGGGCCGGTAGCGTTTGGCCAGATGCTGCTCAAGCGCGGGGGCGGGCTCGCAGAAGTGCAGGCCGGCGGGCGGCTCTGAGGCGAAGGGCCAGGGCTGCCAGGGCAGCCATTCGAGTTGGCCGGCGCTGCGTTGCACCCGGCCATTGTCGTCAAACTCCAGTTCGCAGACCCCGAGGCAGAGCGCGCTGTGGGCGGCGTGCAGGATGGCGACTCCCTCGACCATCAGCGGGTAGCTGCCCTCGCTGACGAGCCCGAGCGGAGCCAAGTCCCCCAGCTGGCTGTGGGTGTGACCGCCGACGATGAGGCTGAGCTCGGGGAAACGGGCGGCCAGGCGTTTGTCCTGCTCGAGCCCGAGGTGGCTCAACAAAATGATGTGGTGGATGCCCTCGGCCTTGATCTCGCTGAGGGCGGCGGTGAGGGTCTGCTCGATGCCGTGAAAATGGGTGTGGGCATCCGGGCTCGCGATGGCCGCCATCTGCGGCAGGGTGATGCCGAGCAGGGCGAAGGGCACGCCATCGATGAGGCGCTTGTGCCAGGGGCGACTGGCGTCATAGAGCCGTGGCAGGCCTCGCAGCCGCAACGCAATGTCGGTAGGCTCCTGACTGCTGTCGAGGTTGGCGGCCAGCACCGGAAAGTCGAGCTGGCGCAGAAACTCCACCAGGGGGCCGTTGCCGAGATCGAACTCGTGATTGCCGATCACCATGGCATCGGGGCGCAGCAGGCCGAGCAAGTCGGCGTTGGCCCGTCCCTTGAAGCGGTTGAAATAGAGGGAGCCCTGGAAGGTGTCACCGCCGTGCAGGAACAGGCAGGTCTGGCCCGCGTCTGCGGCTTGCTGGCGCAGGGCGGTGAGCCGGGACAGGATGCGGGCATAGCCGCCACACTGGGTGCGCCACTCGGACTCCCCGGCGGGGAGGAAGCGCATGGGCGCGCCATCGAAGTGGGAGTGGCAGTCACTGAAGTGGGCAAGTTGAACCGTAATACTCATCTCGGTCCTCCTTAGAGACAAAAGAGGACCGAGTCTACTCCAATCACGGGGAGAGATACCAGCCCGGCGGGAGCCGGGCCAGTGACAGATCAGGCGTGACTCAGGCAGGCACCAGGATCTGGGTGGCGAGGATCACCACCACCAGGCCGACCGCGACCGGTACCGAGGTGCGTTTGACCACCTCGAACGGCGACAGGTTGCCCATGCCCGCACAGGCGACCACCACCCCGGATACTGGGGAGATGGTGCGGCCCAGGTTGGATGCCTGCAGCATGGGGATGACCAGGTAGGCGGGGTTGACGCCGAGACTGGTGGCCAGATGGGGGATCAGCTCCACGAAGGCATAGAAGGGCGCATTGCCCGAGCCCGTGGTGAAGGCCGCCAGGGTGGTGATGACCACCAGCACCAGCATGATGACGACGCCCCCGGTGCCGAAGCTCTGGGCGAGATCCAGCAGATTGGCGATGAAGCCGAGCCCCATCAGCCCCTGGGCGAAGACCCCGGCACCCACCAGCAGCATGACCACGCCGGCGAAGGCGTCGGCCATGCTGCGCCAGCACACCTGCAGACCGTCCAGCAGCTCTTTACCGTTGCGCTTGCGCACCAGCTCCAGCAGGGCGGCCAGCACCAGGCAGATGACGATGATGGTGACGATGTCGAGCTTGGGCCCGACTTTGCCGTCAAACAGCAGCACGCCGATGATGGGGGTGAACGGCAGTATGGCGTAGAGCGCCGGGGCATCGGTGATGAGATCGCTCGGGGCGACCGGGGCGTTGTGCTCGCCGGACTTCTGATCCAGATAGCGCTGCCAGAAGAAGTGGGTCACCGCCATGGCGGCGATGGCCGCGATCGAGATGGGCAGGGTCAGTTTGAAGGCAAACTCGATGAGCTCCAGGTTGGCCGCTTGCGCCGCCATCACCACGTCTCCCGAGGTGGGGGCCAGTATGATGGCCGCAGGGGAAGCGCACACCGCCGCCGCCGCGCCGCGGGAGATCCCCATGTTGACCATCAGCGGGAATAGGGTCGCCATCAAGAGCACGCCGAGACCGGTGGCGGAGCTCACCGCCAGCGACATGGCGCAGGCCACCAGGTAGGCGGCGACCAGCAGGATGTAGGGGGACTTGATGATGCCAAGCGGTTTGCTCGCGAGTTTCACCAAGATGGTGTTGGCGCCGATGTGGCTCATGTAACCGGCGAAGCCGCACAGCACCATGATCAGCATGCCCAGGCCACCGCCACGGTCCACCAGCAGGAAGCGCACGTACTCGAACACGTCGGTGGCCACGTGGCCGGTGGAGGCGACGCTGGCGGGTAACACGGCCTTGCCCATCAGGGCGGTGATCGCCAGCAGCAGCAAGCCGCCGCTGAGCAACACCCCGGTGGCCGAGTAGCCCTTGAAGATGTAGCGACCCACGGCCAGGGTGACCAGGGTGCCAATAAGGAGTTCCATCATAGAATAAGTTCCTGAGTACGAGATAAAGGTTGGGGTCAGGGGGCGAGCGGTCCTTGGTGGATCTGACCAGTCTCAACCTGCTCCGACAAAAATCGTGCTGATTATTAGCCCTAAAGTAGTATTTTTCTTTGATCCACCTCCCCATCTTGAAATTTAACGCTCTGCAGCGGGGGGCCGTCCTGCGGCTTTGTCAGGGGGCGCTGCGACAGCAGGTGACAGCGCCCAAGATCGCGGTTAATCTCCCATCCTGAGTATTAATTCATTGATTCTTAATTGAATTCACGCTGGGACTCACAAGGGGCAAGACTGCGGAAAGATGGGACTCTTCACTAAGACAGGCGTGGTGGCGGCCTTGATGTTCGCCGCCGCAAGCGGGGCCGAGCCTTCCCATTATGCCGGCGTCAGACTAGCCCCCGACATCAAGGTGGATTTCCAGTTTTATCGGGTCTCCGGCCCCGATGTCGCCGCCGTCATGCGCCAGATAGCCAAACAAGGGGCCGCCCAGGCCGGCGGCCATATCGGCAGGGCCAGTTATCAGCTCTCCTGGCAGTTGCAGACCAGGCCGACCGCCGCCCGCTGCGAGCTGGAGCAGAGCGGTGTGACGGCGCGTATCCAGGTACGGGTGCCGAACTGGATGGACAAGGCCAAGGCATCCGCCGCCGAGCGGCAGAAGTGGGACAAGCTGGTGGCCGCCATGTTCGACTACGAGAGCCGTCACAAGGACATACTGCTGGAGAGTGTCAGCCAGCTCGGCACCCGCCTCGCCCAGTTGCCGGTGACGCGCGATTGCGCCGCCCTGCAGTCGCAAGGCTGGCAAGAGGGGCAGGCGGTGCTGGAGAGCACCCGTGCGCGCTTTGCCGCGCTGGCGCAGCAGACCGATGGGGGTCGCAAGCTCGGGCTGGGTTGGCCGAAACCGAGCTGATCTATCTTCTATGGGATTAAAAGAAACGGGCTGTCCGCAGGGACAGCCCGTTTTCATTGGCAGCGACTATTAGGTGGCTGTCTTGGCAAGCCAGGGTTAGCCGCGCAGGGGCTTGCCCTTGAGCAGCTTGCGTACCCAGTAACGGGCGGGGTGCAGCGCCTCCAGCAGGTCGGTTGGCAGCGGCAGGGGATCCCCACAGATCTCGCTGGCGATCAGCTCGCCGCACAGGGGCGCCGAGCACAGACCTCGGGAGCCGAGCGCCCCCAAGACGAACAGGCCGGGGTGCAGTGGCAAGGGTGCGGCATCCGCCTGCTGGGTCTGGAGGCGGGCGTACTGCTCTTCAAGCTTGGCCAACCTGGCGACGGGTCCCGCCACCGGCAGGTGATCCCGACTGGCGCAGCGCACGCCAACGCGCGCCTCGCCACCGCTCACATCCACCTCGCCTGGCCAAGTCTCCTCCGGCAGGCAGGCCTGCAGCCGGCTTTGGTTCTGTGCCTGCTCCTCGGCGCTGTAGTCGGTCCCGCTCTGGTTGCGGCCATAGCTGGCACCGATGCAGTGCTGGCCGTTGTGGGCCGGGGTCAGATAGCCGTCGTAGCAGAGCACCGTCCTGAGTTGGCTTAACCGTTCAGTGGTCGGCACATGGCTCACCTGACCGCGCACCGGGTAGAGCGGCAGCTCGGCGAAGGGCAGCAGCGCGGGCAGCTGATGGCCGGCGGCCACCACCAGGGTGGGTGCCTGCCAGTGGCGGCCATCCCTGCTTTCAACCTGCCAGCCATCCGCGTGTTCGTGGACGGCCGTGATCTCGGCGCCATATTCCAGCCGCAGCAGTCCGGTGGCCTCGGCCTCAGCCAGCGCGGCGCGGGTCAGATCCGCCGGGCAGAGCCAGCCTCCCAGCGGATAGCTGACCCCACCGTGGCCACAGGGCAGGCCGGAGGTTTGCTCCACCTCGGCGGCGTCGAGTGGGCGCATCAGTGTGGGCGGGAAGGGGCCCTGGCCCATCTTGGCGAGCTTGGCGGCAGATTTGTCGTCATAGCCGAGCTGCACCACGCCACCCGGTGATCCGCCATCCGACTCATCCCCCAGCCCGAAGGCGATGGAGTGGCGCTTTGCCAGTGCCAGCAGGCGAGTGCGGGCATAACCAAAGGCCAGGGCATAGAAGCGGGAAAGGGCGTCGTGCTCGCCGTTGAGCAGCGGGTAGAGCGCCCCCTGGCGATTGCCGGAGGCACCGGCGGCCGGCTCGTCGTCCGCGCACAGCAGGGTGACGGTGCGGCCCCGCTCCGTGAGGGAGAGCGCCGTCATGGCCGAGGCGATACCGCCACCGATGATCAGCACCTCGCCGGGCAAGCCGGCCGGGCGGGCATACCAGGGGGCTATGCTCTGCTCGGGCTGTTTGTCTTCCCGCATCCCCGCCAGCATCTCCCGCTTGCTGCCGTGTCCCTTGACCTTTTTCGCGCCAAAGCCAGCGGCGATCAGCCCACGGCGCACGAAACCGGCGCAGGTAAAGGTGGAAATGGTGGCGCTGGGGCGGGCGAGGCGAGCGAGGCCGTCAAACAGATCCTGGGTCCACATCTCGGGATTCTTGGCCGGCGAAAAACCGTCAAGATACCAGGCATCCACCAAGCCGCTCGGGCCCTGAGGCACTAGGGGCAGGGTGTCTTTGATGTCGCCAAACCAGAGGTCGAGCCGCACCCGGCCCTCGGCAAACTGCAAACGGTGGCAGCCTTCTATAGGCAGTGGCCACTGCTCGACGAGTTCCTGGCTCAAGGACGCGAGCTCCGGCCAGGCATCCAGGGCCTTGCGCAGATCGGCCCGGGTCAGAGGGTATTTCTCGAAGCTGATAAAGTGCAGACGGGCGCAACGCGCGGGGTCAACGGCCTGTTCCAGAAAGGCGGCCATTGTCGCCAGAAAGTTAAGGCCTGTGCCGAAACCTGTTTCACCAATCACGAAACTGTCACTATCGTGGTGCAAAAATCGCGCTGGCAGCCGATTTTGCTGTAAAAAGACGTAGCGGGTTTCACTTAGACCGTTATCATTGGAAAAGTACACATCCCCGAACTCACTGGAGACTGGAGTTCCCGCTTCATTCCAGTCCAATCGGGCATGATGTAAGGATGTTTGACTCACGTTTCCCTCTGCTCGCGTCACAAAATCGCGGGCATTCTACGTGAAAGCAGACCAGTTTGGCAGCCGAAAGCGGGTAGACTCGGTGCCAGTTTTTCCAGACGAGATGAATTAATGAGAAGAGCAGTGATCACCGGTATCGGCGTCATCTCCAGTATCGGCAACAACAAGGAAGAAGTGCTGGCCTCCCTGAAAGCAGGCAAATCCGGCATCACCTATTCCGAGCAGTTTGAGCAATACAACCTGCGCAGCCGTGTCTGGGGTAACCTCAAACTCGAGCCGTCTGAACTGATCGACCGTAAAGTCATGCGTTTCATGGGAGATGCCGCTGCTTATGCCTATCTCTCCATGCAGCAAGCCATCGACGACGCCGGTTTGCCGGAAGAGATGGTCTCCAACGAGCGTACCGGTATAGTCACCGGCTCCGGTGGCGCCTCCGGCAAGAACACCTCGGAGTCCGCGGACATCGCTCGTGAGAAGGGCGTCAAGCGGGTGGGTCCTTACATGGTACCGCGTACCATGTCCTCCACCACCTCCGCCTGTCTGGCCACGCCATTCAAGATCAAGGGTGTCAACTACACCATCAGCTCCGCCTGCGCGACCTCTGCCCACTGCATCGGTCACGCCATGGAGCTGATCCAGCTCGGCAAGCAGGACATCGTCTTCGCCGGCGGCGGCGAGGAGCTGGACTGGTCTTCCACCATCCAGTTCGACGCCATGGGCGCCCTGTCCACCAAGTACAACGACACCCCGGAAAAGGCGTCCCGTACCTATGATGCGGACCGCGACGGTTTCGTCATCTCCGGTGGCGGCGGCATCCTGGTGGTCGAGGAGCTGGAACACGCTCTGGCCCGTGGGGCTCACATCTACGCCGAGATCACCGGCTATGGCGCCACCTCCGACGGCTACGACATGGTCGCCCCGAGCGGTGAAGGCGCCGTGCGTTGCATGAAGATGGCGATGCAGGGTGTCGGCAAGGTGGATTACATCAACACCCACGGCACCTCCACCCCGGTCGGTGATACCAAGGAGCTGGAAGCCATCCAGACCCTGTTTGGCAGCAACGCACCCAAGCTCTCCGCCACCAAGGCCATGACAGGGCACGCCCTGGGCGCCGCCGGTGTGCATGAGGCCGTCTACTCCCTGTTGATGATGCAGCACGGCTTCATCGCCCCCAGCATCAACATCGACAATCTGGACGAGAAGGCCGTGGGTCTGCCCATCGTGCGCGAGTACGAAACCGCCGACCTCAATACCGTCATGTCCAACAGCTTCGGCTTTGGCGGTACCAACGCTTCTCTGGTGTTCAGCAAGTTCAAGGCTTGATGTTCACCGGGTTGAGATAGAAAAAGGCGCCGAAAGGCGCCTTTTTTATTGGATTGTCAGTGACTTTCAGGCTGGCTCGGCCAACGGCAGCCGCATATAGACGGCCCCCTCCCCATACTCATCCAGCGGCTTGCGGGTGGCAGAGGGAATGAACCCCTGCTTGCGCCAGAAGGCCGGCGCATCCTGCACCGCCACCAGGCCCGCGTGCTCATACCCCTCATTGCTGGCGAACTCGAGGGCGGTCGCCAACAGGCGCTGACCCACCCCCAGTCCACGGGCCTCGCCGGAGACGGCGAGATCGTGCAGGTAGAACTCCTCATCGCCGGCCAGGGCCTGCATGGGCATCGAAAGGGGCGGGGGCTGGTGGGCACGCCAGGGGTGGCAGAGCAGATAGCCCAGCACCTTGCCCTGGCGTTCGGCGACCCAGCAGCAGGCCGGTGCCAGCTCGGCCTTGTTGCTCATCACCTCGAGGGGCTCGGGCTCCAGCTGGTGATAACACTCGTGCTGGATGGCCATGATGGCGGGCCAGTCGAGGGCCCGGATGGTGCGGATGTTAATCATAACCTGGCATGCTGATGCAGTGAGTCACTCTGTGACGGAGCACCAGAGTAGCATAAGGTGCTGATAAATTGAACTAAAAAGGTCTGTTTGACGCCCTTTGGATCAGTTGTCGGCCTGCTTGCTCACCACTTTGATCAGCTGGTAGCGCACCGAGGAGGCGTCGGCCGGCACGTCGGTCAGCTGCTCCTTGGAGACTTCCAGCTCATAGCGGTAGCCGGGCTCGAAGGTGAAGCCCTCGATCTGCTGGTAGAACAGGCTCCAGCTCTCGCCGGGCTGACCACGTACCTGCATGCACTTCATGGGGGCGACACCGATGCAATCGGCCAGCTGGCTCTTGATGTAAAGGGTTTCGGTGGCCGGGGTGCTTTGGCAGGCGGCGAGCAACAGGGCGGAGCAGAGCAGGAGAGGGGTTTTCATGATGGAGTGTCCTTGACGTAAAAGGGCGCGATTAAAACCTCAAATGAAAAGGCGGTCAATGACCGCCTTTGTAACAAACCATGTCAGCGATTAAATCAGCGTTGATCGAGCGGGGTGAATTCCCGCTGGGCCAGGCCGGTGTAGAGCTGACGTGGACGACCTATCTTCTGATCCGGGTCCGAGTGCATCTCGTTCCAGTGGGCGATCCAGCCGATGGTGCGGGAGATGGCGAAGATCACGGTGAACATGGACATAGGGATGCCGATGGCCTTCATGATGATGCCGGAGTAGAAGTCCACGTTCGGGTAGAGCTTCTTCTCGATGAAATAGGAGTCCGACAGCGCGATGCGCTCCAGCTCCATGGCCACGTCCAGCAGCGGATCCTTGATCTGCAGCTCTTGCAGCACCTCGTGGCAGGTCTGGCGCATGACCTGGGCACGGGGATCGTGGTTCTTGTAAACCCGGTGACCGAAGCCCATCAGACGGAAGGGATCGTTCTTGTCCTTGGCCTTGGCGATGAACTCGGGGATGCGATCCACGGAGCCAATCTCTTCGAGCATCTTGAGGCAGGCTTCGTTGGCGCCGCCGTGAGCCGGGCCCCACAGGGAGGCGATCCCCGCGGCGATACAGGCGAACGGGTTGGCACCGGAGGAGCCGGCCAGACGGACGGTGGAGGTGGAGGCGTTCTGCTCATGATCCGCATGCAGGGTGAAGATGCGGTCCATGGCGCGCTCGACGATGGGGTTGACCTTGTACTCTTCGGTCGGCACACCAAACATCATGTGCAGGAAGTTGCCGGCATAGGAGAGGGCGTTACGCGGCTGCATGAACGGCTGACCGATGGAGTACTTGTAGCACATGGCGGCCAGGGTCGGCATCTTGGAGAGCAGACGGAAGGCGCAGATCTCGCGATGCTCTTCGTTGTTGATGTCGAGGGCATCGTGATAGAAGGCGGACAGGGCGCTGACCACACCGCACATGATCGCCATGGGGTGGGAGTCACGACGGAAGCCGCGGAAGAAGAAGGCGATCTGCTCATGCACCATGGTATGGCGGGTGACCAGGCGTTCAAATTCAGCGTATTGCGTCTTGGTGGGCGCTTCCCCGTACAGCAGGATGTAGCAGACTTCCAGGTAGCTGGCCTGGGTGGCCAACTGGGCGATGGGGTAACCACGGTGCAGCAAGACACCCTGATCGCCGTCGATATAGGTAATGGATGACTTACAGGCACCGGTGGCCATAAAGCCGGGGTCGAAGGTGAAGTACCCTTGTGCACCGAGTTTTCTGACATCGATGACATCGGGGCCGACAGTACCGGACAGGATCGGTAGTTCTACCGGCTCTTTTCCGGGCAGATGTAGGGTGGCTATTTTATCAGCCATAGCACGTCTCCTTTGCTCTTTTATAATTTGGTTCCAGTCCTACTTTATTACGACTTTCATGACGCTGGCAAAGGTTCTTACCCGTACCACGGCGGCTGGAGCGCCTTATTTGAACCAGAAATCCACTGCTTTGTCAATTTTTCAGGAGGATCATTAATGACTTGTTAAAGTCGTTGTGGGATCTGGTTTACGGTTTTGGGTTTTCTATGTAGCTAATTGATTGTCATTGGTTAAGGCCGCCGATATACTGCGCCACGTGGGTGATGGTCGTCGGTGTTTGAAACGCTTTCGCAAAGCCAGATGTGATATTGAAAATGTTATTTTTGGCTTTCCTGAGTTGTTTTGGTAACAAAAACCTAACAAATGCCACTCCTAGCCCTCAAAGCGTGTAAAAACAATAACTAACGTGCTCAATGGAGCTGAGTGGGCAAAGCCGTGAAAAATAAACAGAGACCTGTAAACCTCGACCTACAGACGATCAGCTTTCCTGTCACCGCCATCGCTTCCATCTTGCATCGTGTCTCAGGGGTCATCACCTTTGTGGCGCTTGCCATCTTGCTGTGGATGCTTGGTACTTCACTCTCCTCTCCCGAAGGATTCGACGACGTCGTTGCCATCATGGACAACTTCCTGGTCAAGTTCGTGTTGTGGGGGATCCTGACTGCGCTGGCTTACCACATTGTGGGCGGTCTGCGTCACCTGGTCATGGACATGGGGCATTGGGAAGAGCTGGATTCCGCGAATCAGAGTGCCCGTGTGGCCTTCGTGATCACCGCGGTTCTGGCGGTATTGGCGGGGGTACTGGTATGGTAACCAATTCTGCAACTTTCGGGCGCAGCGGTGTTCATGACTACATCCTGATCCGCGCTACCGCCCTCATCATGACGGCTTACGTCCTCTACCTGGTTGGCTTTGTCGCGTTCAACGACATCAGCTACGAGGTGTGGACCGGCTTCTTCGCTAAAACCTTCACCAAGGTCTTCACCCTGCTGACACTGCTGTGCATCCTGATCCACGCCTGGATCGGCCTGTGGCAGGTGCTGACCGACTATATCAAACCGGTCGGATTGCGCGGCGCGCTGCAATTTGCATTGGTTGTGGTGCTGTTTGTCTATCTGATGACGGGTTTCGTCGTGCTGTGGGGGGTGTAAGGTGACTATTCCAATTCGTGAATTTGATGCGGTCGTGATCGGTGCCGGTGGCGCCGGCATGCGCGCCGCGCTGCAGATTGCCCAGTCCGGCAAGACCTGCGCCCTGTTATCCAAAGTGTTCCCGACCCGTTCCCACACCGTTTCCGCCCAGGGCGGGATCACGGTTGCGCTGGGCAATGCCCACGACGACAACTGGCAGTGGCACATGTACGACACCGTCAAGGGCTCCGACTACATCGGTGACCAGGAAGCGATCGAATACATGTGCAAGACGGGCCCGGAAGCCGTCTATGAGCTGGAGAACATGGGCTTGCCCTTCTCCCGCTTCGACAACGGCTCCGTATATCAGCGTCCGTTTGGCGGCCAGTCCAAGAATTTTGGTGGCGAGCAGGCGGCCCGTACTGCGGCTGCGGCAGACCGGACCGGTCATGCGCTGCTGCACACCCTGTATCAGCAGAACGTCAAGAACAAGACCACCGTTTTCTCCGAGTGGTATGCGCTGGATCTGGTGAAGAACCAGGATGGCCACGTCGTCGGCTGCACCGCCATCGACATGGAGAGCGGCGAAGTCGTTTACTTCAAGGCCAAGGCCACCGTGCTCGCCACTGGCGGCGCTGGTCGCATCTATCAGTCCACCACCAACGCTCACATCAACACCGGTGACGGTGTCGGCATGGCGCTGCGCGCCGGTGTCGGCGTGCAGGACATGGAGTTCTGGCAGTTCCACCCGACCGGCATCGCCGGGGCAGGAGTGCTGGTCACCGAAGGTTGCCGTGGTGAAGGCGGTTATCTGCTCAATAAAGACGGCGAACGCTTCATGGAGCGTTATGCGCCGAACGCCAAGGACCTGGCCGGTCGCGACGTGGTGGCTCGCTCCATCATGATCGAGATCCGTGAAGGCCGTGGCTGTGACGGCCCCTGGGGTCCGCACATCAAGCTCAAGCTGGATCACCTCGGTAAAGAGGTACTGGAATCCCGTCTGCCGGGCATCTGCGAGCTGTCGCGCACCTTCGCCCACGTGGATCCGGTCAAGGAACCCATCCCCATCATCCCGACTTGCCACTACATGATGGGCGGCGTGCCGACCAGCGTGAATGGTCAGTGCCTGACCCAGGACAAGAGCGGCAACGACGTGCCCGTGGTCGGCCTGTTCGCGGTGGGCGAGATCGCCTGTGTGTCCGTGCACGGCGCCAACCGTCTCGGTGGCAACTCGCTGCTGGATCTGGTGGTGTTCGGTCGTGCCGCCGGCATGCATCTGGTGGAGACTCTGGGGTCCATGGAGCACGGTCGTGAGGCCTCCGAGGCCGACATCGCCGCCGCCCTTGCCCGCCTCAACCGCTGGGAAGCGAACCGTGACGGGGAAGACCCGGCCCAGATCCGCAAGGATCTGCAGCGCTGCATGCAGAACAACTTCTCCGTGTTCCGGGAAGGGGATGCCATGGCAGAAGGGCTGGCCGAGCTCAAACTTATCCGCGAGCGCCTCAAGAATGCCCGCTTGGACGACCGCTCCAGGGAGTTCAACACCCAGCGCATCGAGTGCCTGGAGCTGGACAACCTGATGGAGACGGCCTTTGCCACCGCGGTGGCGGCGAACTTCCGCACCGAGAGCCGTGGCGCCCACAGTCGCTTCGACTTCCCGGATCGTGACGACGAGGGCTGGCTGTGCCACAGCCTCTATCATCCGGACACAGAGTCCATGACCCGTCGCGCTGTCAACATGTCACCCAAGACCCGTGAGGCGTTCCCGCCCAAGGTGCGGACTTACTGATTGCGGAGCCAAGTACAATGAACGTCACATTCTCGCTATATCGCTATAACCCGGACGTTGATAACGTTCCGCATATGAAGGATTATCAGCTCGATATTCCTGAAGGCTCCGACATGATGGTGCTTGACGCACTGATCCAGCTCAAAGAGCTGGATCCCACGCTCGCCTTCCGCCGCTCCTGCCGCGAAGGGGTCTGTGGATCCGACGGTCTCAACATGAATGGCAAGAATGGTCTTGCCTGCATCACCCCGCTCTCCGATCTGCTGAAGAAGGGCAACAAGGTCGTCATCCGACCCCTGCCTGGCCTGCCGGTGATCCGCGATCTGGTGATCGACATGACCCAGTTCTACACCCAGTGGGAGAAGGTCAAACCCTTCCTCATCAACGATGAAAAACTGCCGCCCGTGCGTGAGCACCTGCAATCCCCCGAAGAGCGCGCCAAGCTGGACGGTCTGTACGAGTGCATTCTGTGCGCCTGCTGCTCCACCTCTTGCCCCTCCTTCTGGTGGAACCCGGACAAGTTCATCGGCCCGGCCGGTCTGCTCGCCGCCTACCGCTGGTTGGCTGACAGCCGCGACACCGCCGCGACCGAACGACTGGGTAACCTGGACGACGCCTTCAGCGTGTTCCGCTGCCACGGCATCATGAACTGCGTGAACGTCTGCCCCAAGGGCTTGAATCCGACCAAGGCCATCGGTCAGATCAAGTCGATGTTGCTCAACCGGGCTGTTTAGTATCAGGGCCTGAGGCGTCACGCGCCGGGCCCGACCTCTGGATAGCCATCCAACCCGTTGGCGGGATGGCTATTTAACCCCTACCAGCTGCACAGGCAGCGACAAGATGTACAAGGGATAGAAATGCATAACGGCGTGATGAAGGCCTGGTTGGAGTCATCTCACCTGGCTGGTGCGAATGCAAGCTACATTGAGGATTTGTACGAATCCTTCCTTGAAAACCCCGACTCCGTGGCCGATGAGTGGCGCAGCCTGTTCCAGCAGCTGCCCCAGGTGAATGGTCATGTGGTAGAACAACCTCACTCCCCGGTCCGCGACTATTTCCGCCGCCTGGCCAAGGACAACTCCCGTTACAGCACCCCTGTCAGCGATCCCCAGGTGGACGCCAAGCAGGTTCGCGTGCTGCAAATGATCAACGCCTTCCGTTTCCGTGGCCATCAGAATGCCAATCTGGATCCGCTCGGCCTATGGCAGCGTGAAACCGTTGCCGAACTGGATCCCGCGTTTCACAACCTGCAGGGTGCAGACATGGAGGCCACCTTCAACGTGGGCTCCTACGCCATCGGTCGCGAAACCATGGTGCTGTCCGATCTCTACGCCTCCCTGAAGAAGACCTACTGCGGCAGCATCGGCGCCGACTACATGCACATCACCTCTACCGAGGAGAAGCGCTGGCTGCAGGACAGACTCGAATCCATCGAAGGGAAGGGCAACTACAGCAGCGAGGAGAAGACTCGCTTCCTCGAGAGCCTGACCGCCGCCGAAGGGCTGGAAAAATACCTGGGCGCCAAGTTCCCGGGGGCCAAGCGTTTCTCCCTGGAAGGGGGCGATGCCATGGTGCCCATGCTCAAGGAACTGATCCGTCGCGCCGGTGAGCAGGGCTGCAAAGAGGCCGTCATCGGCATGGCCCACCGTGGTCGCCTGAACGTGCTGATCAACGTGCTCGGCAAGCGGGCGCAAGAATTGTTCGACGAGTTCGCCGGCAAGCACGGCGAGTCCTGGGGTACCGGGGATGTTAAGTACCACATGGGCTTCTCCTCCGACTTCGCGACCCCGGGTGGCAACGTCCACCTGGCGCTGGCGTTCAACCCGTCTCACCTGGAGATCGTCAACCCCGTGGTCATCGGCTCGGTGCGGGCGCGGATGGACAGACACGGCGACAAGGATGGCTCCAGCGTCCTGCCCATCACCATCCACGGTGACTCGGCCATCGCCGGCCAGGGCGTGGTAGCGGAAACCTTCAACATGTCCCTGACCCGTGCCTACGGCGTCGGCGGCACTGTGCGCATCGTCATCAACAACCAGGTCGGTTTCACCACCTCCTATTTCCGTGACCTGCGCTCTACCGAATATTGCACCGACATCGCCAAGGCGGTGCAGGCCCCCGTGCTGCACGTCAACGGCGACGATCCGGAAGCCGTGGTGCTGGTGACCCAGATTGCGTTGGATTACCGCAACACCTTCAAGCGCGACGTGGTGATCGAGCTGGTCTGCTACCGTCGTCACGGTCACAACGAGGCGGATGAGCCGAGTGCGACCCAGCCCCTGATGTACCAGAAGATCAAACAGCATCCGACTCCGCGCAAGATCTACGCCGATCAGCTGATCGCCGAAGGCTGCGTCACGCCGGAGCTGGTGACCGCTCAGGTCAACGACTATCGCGATGCCCTGGACAAGGGGGAGCGGGTGAGCAAGGAGTGGCGCCCGATGGAGCTGCACTCCGTCGACTGGACGCCGTATCTGGGCCACGACTGGGCCATGAGCTACGACAGCACTGTGCCCATGGCGCACCTGAAATCCTTAGGGGAGCGCATCAGCCAGTACCCGGCCACCCACGTGCTGCAGCGCCAGGTCGAGAAGATCTACGAAGACCGCCGCCTGATGGCCGCCGGCGAGAAACTGCTGGACTGGGGCTTTGCCGAGACCCTGGCTTACGCCACCCTGGTGGACAAGGGTTCCCGCATCCGCTTCACCGGGGAAGATTCCGGCCGTGGCACCTTCTTCCACCGCCACGCCGTGCTGCACAACCAGACCGATGCCAGCACCTACACCCCGCTGTGCAACCTGCACGACGAGCAAGGCCCGTTTGAAATTTACGACTCAGTGCTGACCGAAAACGCGGTACTGGCGTTCGAATATGGCTATGCCAGCGCCGAGCCGGCCGGCCTGACCATCTGGGAAGCCCAGTTCGGCGACTTCGCCAACTGCGCCCAGGTCGTGGTGGATCAGTTCCTCTCCTCCGGTGAACAGAAGTGGGGCCGGATGTGCGGTCTGACCATGCTGCTGCCCCACGGTTACGAGGGCCAGGGCCCCGAGCACTCCTCCGCCCGTCTGGAGCGTTACCTGCAGATGTGCGCCCAGCACAACATGCAGGTGTGCGTACCGTCCACCCCGGCGCAAGTGTTCCACATGCTGCGCCGTCAGGTAGTGCGCCCGATGCGCCGTCCGCTCATCGTGATGACGCCAAAATCCCTGCTGCGCCACCCGCTGGCGGTGAGCAAGCTCGAGGAGCTGGCGGAAGGGACCTTCCAGAACGCCATCGGCGAGATCGATGCGCTGGATCCCAAGGGCGTCAAGCGTGTGGTGTTCTGCTCCGGCAAGGTCTACTACGACCTGCTCGATGCCCGTCGCAAGGCCGAGCAGCAAGACGTGGCCCTGGTGCGGATCGAGCAGCTCTATCCCTTCCCGGAAGAGGAAGTGCGCGCCATCCTCGCCGATTACGCTCACGTCACCGATTTCGTCTGGTGTCAGGAAGAGCCGCAGAATCAGGGCGCCTGGTACAGCACTCGCCATCACTACGATAGCGTGCTGCCAAGCGTTGCCCGTCTGCGTTATGCCGGTCGTCCGGCCTCGGCCTCACCGGCCGTCGGCTACATGTCCGTCCACGCCAAGCAGCAGAAAGCCCTGGTGGAAGACGCTCTTACCCTGGAATAAACGCATTGTGGATGAGAGGGCGCTCCCTGAGATGACCCTCTCGGACTCTGGAATAAGCCTGCTGGCCAAGAAGTAACAAGGAACTGATTACATGACTATCGAGATCAAGGTACCGGACCTGCCCGAATCAGTGGCGGATGCCACCATCGCCACCTGGCACAAGAAACCGGGTGATCTGGTTGCCCGTGATGAAGTGCTGGTTGACATCGAAACCGATAAAGTCGTGCTGGAAGTCCCCGCGCCGGAAGCCGGCGTACTGGGCGACATCCTGCAAAACGAAGGCGCGACCGTGCTGTCCCGTCAGCTGATCGCCATGCTCAAGCCTGCCCCCGTAGCCGGTGAAGAGACCAAAGAGAAGCCGGTGGAAGCCGTCGCCGACGACAGCACCGATGGCATGAGCCCGTCCGTGCGCCGCCTGGTGGCCGAGCATGCCATCGACGTGGCCAAGCTGACCGGCACCGGCAAGGGCGGTCGCGTCACCAAGGAAGACGTGGAAGCCTTCATCAAGGGGCTGAGCAAGGCGGCTGCGGCTGTACCGGTTGCCGCTGCACCTGCCGCGCCGATCGCACCGCTGGCGGGTCGCACCGAGAAGCGCGTTCCCATGACCCGGCTGCGCAAGCGCATCGCCGAGCGTCTGCTGGAAGCCAAGAACACCACCGCCATGCTGACCACGTTCAACGAGATCAACATGGCGCCCATCATGAAGCTGCGCAAGCAGTACGGCGAGATCTTCGAGAAGAAGCACGGCATCAAGCTCGGCTTTATGTCCTTCTACGTGAAGGCGGTTGTTGAATCCCTGAAGCGCTACCCGGAAGTGAACGCGGCGCTGGATGGCGATGACATCGTCTACCACAACTACTTCGACGTCAGCATCGCCGTCTCCACCCCCCGCGGTCTGGTGACCCCGGTGCTGCGCGACTGCGACAACATGAGCCTCGCCGACATCGAGAAGGCCATCAAAGACTTGGCTGGCAAGGGCCGTGACGGCAAGCTGACCGTGGATGAACTGACCGGTGGCAACTTCACCATCACCAACGGTGGTGTGTTCGGCTCCCTGATGTCCACCCCCATCATCAACCCGCCGCAGAGCGCCATCCTGGGGATGCACAAGATCCAGGACAGACCCATGGCGGTGGACGGCAAGGTCGAGATCCTGCCGATGATGTACCTGGCCCTCTCCTATGACCACCGCATCGTCGACGGTCGCGAGTCGGTCGGCTTCCTGGTCTCCATCAAGGAACTGCTGGAAGATCCGACCCGCCTGTTGCTGGACGTCTAAACGAAATTAAAAAGATAACGAGGGGCCCCCGAGGCCCCTTTCACAGGGGATTGAGAAACAACGAGCCCCGGACAGAAAGACCTACAACACGGATAGAGCATCTATGAATCTGCATGAATATCAGGCAAAACAGCTGTTTGCCGAGTATGGCCTGCCGGTCTCCGAAGGTTATGCCTGCGCCACCCCGCAGGAAGCGGCCGAAGCGGCCGACAAAATTGGCGGCAACACCTGGGTCGTCAAATGCCAGGTCCACGCCGGTGGCCGCGGTAAAGCGGGCGGCGTGAAGCTGGCCAAGAGCAAGGACGAGATCCGTGCCTTCGCCCAGCACTGGCTCGGCAAGAACCTGGTGACCTACCAGACTGACGCCAACGGTCAGCTGGTCACCAAGATCCTGGTGGAATCCTGCACCGACATCGCCAAGGAGCTCTACCTGGGCGCCGTGGTCGATCGTGGCAGCCGCCGCGTGGTCTTCATGGCCTCCACCGAAGGTGGCGTGGACATCGAGAAGATCGCCCACGAAACCCCGGAACTCATTCACAAGGCGGCCATCGATCCGCTGGTGGGCCCGCAGGCCTATCAGGCTCGCGAGCTGGCCTTCAAGCTGGGTCTGGTCGGCGATCAGATCAAGCAGTTCACCAAGATTTTCCTGGGCCTGGGCCAGATGTTCCTGGACTGCGACTTCGCATTGCTGGAAATCAACCCGCTGGTGATCACCGCCCAGGGCAACTTGCACTGCCTGGATGGCAAGATCAACATCGACGCCAACGCCCTGTTCCGTCAGCCCAAGCTGCGCCAGATGCATGACCCGTCCCAGGATGACCCCCGCGAAGCGCATGCCGCCCAGTGGGAGCTGAACTATGTGGCGCTCGATGGCAACATCGGCTGCATGGTCAACGGCGCCGGTCTGGCCATGGGTACCATGGACATCGTCAACCTGCACGGCGGCTCACCGGCCAACTTCCTGGACGTCGGCGGCGGCGCCACCAAGGAGCGCGTGACCGAGGCCTTCAAGATCATCCTGTCTGACAGCAAGGTTCAGGCCGTGCTGGTCAACATCTTCGGCGGCATAGTGCGCTGCGACATGATCGCGGAAGGCATTATCGGCGCGGTCAAGGAAGTGGGGGTCAAGGTGCCCGTCGTTGTGCGTCTGGAAGGCAACAATGCCGAACTGGGTGCCCGTAAGCTGGCCGACAGCGGCCTCAACATCATCGCCGCGACGAGTCTGACTGATGCAGCTCAGCAAGTGGTTAAAGCCGCGGAGGCCAAATAATGAGCGTTCTGATCAACAAAGACACCAAGGTGATCTGCCAGGGCTTCACCGGCGGTCAGGGTACCTTCCACTCCGAACAGGCGATTGCCTACGGAACCCAGATGGTCGGCGGCGTGTCCCCGGGCAAGGGCGGCACCACTCACCTGGGCCTGCCGGTGTTCAACACCGTCCGTGACGCGGTCGAAGCGACCGGCGCCACCGCCTCCGTCATCTATGTTCCGGCCCCGTTCTGCAAAGACGCCATCCTGGAAGCCATCGATGCCGGCATCAAGCTCATCGTTACCATCACCGAAGGCATCCCGACCCTGGACATGCTGCAGGTCAAGGTGAAGCTGCAGGAAACCGGCGTGCGCATGATTGGTCCGAACTGCCCGGGCGTCATCACCCCGGGTGAGTGCAAGATCGGCATCATGCCTGGCCACATCCACAAGCCGGGCAAGGTAGGTATCGTCTCCCGCTCCGGCACCCTGACCTACGAAGCGGTCAAGCAGACCACGGACGAGGGCTTCGGCCAGTCCACCTGCGTCGGCATCGGTGGTGACCCCATCCCTGGCTCCAACTTCATCGACATTCTGGAAATGTTCCAGAAGGATCCGCAGACCGAAGCCATCGTCATGATCGGCGAGATCGGCGGCAGCGCCGAAGAAGAAGCGGCAGCCTACATCAAGGCTCACGTCACCAAACCGGTGGTCTCCTACATCGCGGGCGTCACCGCCCCGGCTGGCAAGCGCATGGGTCATGCGGGCGCCATCATCGCCGGTGGTAAAGGCACTGCAGCAGAGAAATTTGCCGCCCTGGAAGATGCCGGCGTGAAAACCGTGCGCTCCCTGGCCGACATCGGCAAGGCCCTGCGTGAAGTAACCGGCTGGTAATTCCTTCAAGCCAGTTATCTCTGATAAAAATGCCGCCCAATGGGCGGCTTTTTTTATGAATGCGGGTGTCAGTACGCGCGGTGCCAACCTGCATCTTTCCGCTGAGTCGGTTGAGGCTGGGCTGGTGGCCGGAAGGACGGTCCAAGTCCGGCCCGCTGAGCAATGGTCTGAGATGGGCCCCGGGGAAGCGGCCAGGGCTGTGCACCTATTCTGTTAAAACAGCAATGTCCTGCTGGGCATGCTGTGGGAGGGTGGCAGCAAAGTTATTGCGACCACCTCCTTTGCCATAAGGGTGATCCACTCCTCCAGACGGGGGATCGCCTCCAGCGGCGGGCGCTTCTCCCGGGAACTCCGAGGAGGAGCAGGACGCGAGCAATAGCGGAGCCGCTATTAGCAACGCAAGTTTCAACGTCTTCATGACAACGTCCTCTGTCCAGCTAATGGGCTGGACTTGCGACTAATCAGTTTAGGTCCTGTGACTGGGCGCAATGCCTCAACCGTGATTGGATCTGTAGCCATTGGAAGCTTGCTGGCGGGAAACTTTTACAAATTCAACGGCAATAAGGCCACGGCAAATTTGTCAAAAAATGCGTGGAAGTCGTCAAAGGCGAGCCGTTCCCGGCGCTTTGGATGGATGCCGACCGAAAACGGCTCCACTCTGGTTAATTCGCCGATTGAAAGCGATCCCCTCAGGCGTGGGGTGGATCGGCTTCGGACATGGCCCTCTCGCATGTTGGTCTTCACAGACGCGGTCACTCGCCATGGGCGTTGTCGAATGTGGCCCCGCGCAGCGAGACCCGAGGTTTAATACCCGCTTTTGGTCTTTCCGCTGTTTTGGGATCTCCCCACCTGCCTTGAAAAATCGGGCTAAAAAGCGTATAACCTCGCGCTTGTTAGTGTATTGAGTGAGCCCATCTTCATGCAGCAAAGAGCGCAGCAAAAAGTGCAGCAGACAGACGAAGTGCAGACCGCCCCTTTTTGGCAGGCGAAGAGCCTGCAGCAGATGACCATGGCCGAGTGGGAGTCCCTGTGCGATGGCTGCGGCAAGTGCTGCCTGAACAAGCTCATTGACGAGGACACCGAGGAGCTGGTGTTCACCAACGTGGCCTGCAACCTGCTCAATACCAAGACCTGCCAGTGCTCCGACTACGGCAACCGCTTCAAGAAGGAGCCGGACTGCCTGCAGATCACCGTCGACAAGATAGCCGAGTACGACTGGCTGCCGTCGAGCTGCGCCTATCGCCTGCTGGCAGAAGGGGATACCCTGCCTGCCTGGCATCCGCTGATCACCGGCAGCCGCAGCGCCATGCACCAGGCCGGCCAGTCGGTGCGGGGCAAGGTGGTGCACGAGGCGCAAGCTGGCGACTGGGCCGACCACATCATTACCTGGGCGAGCTGAGCCGTTAAACCGGGTTTTATATGCCAAAACAAGGGCAGGGGAGTGAGACTCCTCTGCCCTTGTTGCTTTTGGCATGCAAATGATGAGTTTTTGGCGGTAAAGGCAGTTTAAAATGGTGAATCGGGACGAAAGCATCATGGGGTCGTGAGATGTCGTCCCTGGCGCCGCCAGCGCACGTCAAACCGCTTCCATGACACAGGGGCAGGAGAGTCACACTCTTCTGCCCCTGCTGCTTTCTGGCGCCTCGTAGCGATGTAGAGTGGTTTCCCTTACCCTGGCCCTCTCCCAAGAGGGAGAAGGAACTGATCGGGGTTTATGTGCAGCCCCTGTCCAATCGCTTCCATGACACAGGGGCAGGAGAGTCACACTCTGCTGCCCTTGTTGCTTTCTGGCGCCTTCTAGCGATGTAGAGTGATTTCCCTCACCCTGGCCCTCTCCCGAGGGGGAGAGGGAACAGATCGAGGTTTGTGTGCAACAACACCTGTAGTGGCTGAGCATGGCGTTGTGCTGAAGGCGTGAAGGAAAGGGCAGGTTAAAGAGAGGCACACGCCTATCCCAAGTCAGCGGGTCAAAAGCAGAGGGACAGGCTCAGCGCTGACAAACAGCCATAAAAAAACCGGCGCCTTAGCGCCGGTTTTTAGTCACTGCGACTCTTGATTACAGAGACGCGGTGAAGGTACGGGTGATGACGTCTTGCTGTTGCTCTTTGGTCAAAGAGTTGAAGCGAACGGCATAACCGGATACGCGGATGGTCAACTGCGGATATTTCTCCGGGTTTTCCATGGCGTCCAGCAGCATTTCACGGTTCATCACGTTGACGTTCAGGTGCTGACCGCCTTCCAGGTTGGTCTCGTGATGGAAGTAACCGTCCATCAGACCCGCCAGGTTGGACTTCTGGGATTCCATGTCTTTACCCAGGGCGTTCGGTACGATGGAGAAGGTATAGGAGATACCATCTTTGGCGTAGGCGAACGGCAGCTTGGCGACGGAAGTCAGTGAGGCAACGGCGCCCTTCTGATCACGACCGTGCATCGGGTTGGCACCCGGGCCGAACGGTGCACCGGCGCGACGGCCATCCGGGGTGTTACCGGTCTTCTTGCCGTACACCACGTTGGAGGTGATGGTCAGCACGGACTGGGTAGCCACGGCGTTGCGGTAGGTGTTGAGCTTCTGGATCTTCTTCATGAAGCGCTCGACCAGGTCACAGGCGATGTCATCGACACGAGCGTCGTTGTTACCGAACTGCGGGTACTCACCGTCGATCTCGAAGTCGATGGCCACGCCATCTTCGTCACGAATCGGCTTGACCTTGGCGTACTTGATGGCAGACAGGGAGTCAGCTGCCACGGACAGACCGGCGATGCCGCAAGCCATGGTGCGATAGACGTCACGGTCGTGCAGCGCCATCAGGGAGGCTTCGTAGCTGTACTTGTCGTGCATGTAGTGGATGATGTTCAGGGCGGCGACGTATTGCTTGGCCAGCCAGTCCATGAAGTGATCCAGCCTGTCCATCACGTCGTTGTACTCGAGGTACTCGCCCTTGACCATTTCGGTCTTGGGACCGATCTGGATCTTGAGCTTCTCGTCGATACCGCCGTTGATTGCGTACAGCATGGTCTTGGCCAGGTTGGCACGAGCACCGAAGAACTGCATCTGTTTGCCGATGATCATCGGGGACACGCAGCAAGCGATGGCATAGTCATCGTTGTTGAAGTCCGGACGCATCAGATCGTCGTTCTCGTACTGAACGGAAGAGGTCTCGATGGATACCTTGGCGCAGTACTTCTTGAAACCGACCGGCAGCTTCTCGGACCACAGGATGGTCAGGTTCGGCTCAGGGGACGGGCCCATGGTGTACAGGGTGTTCAGCATACGGAAGCTGTTCTTGGTGACCAGGGTACGGCCATCAACGCCCATACCGGCCAGGGTCTCGGTAGCCCACATCGGGTCGCCGGAGAACAGTGAATCGTATTCAGGGGTACGCAGGAAGCGAACCATACGCAGCTTCATGACCATGTGGTCCATCAGCTCCTGGGCTTCTTGCTCGGTGATCAGGCCTTTCTTCAGGTCACGTTCGATGTACACGTCCAGGAAGCTGGAGGTACGACCGAAGGACATGGCGGCACCGTTCTGGGACTTGACTGCCGCCAGGTAGGCGAAGTAGGTCCACTGTACGGCTTCTTTGGCGTTCTTGGCCGGTACGGAGATGTCGCAGCCATATTTAGCTGCCATCACCTTCATCTGGGCCAGGGCACGGTGCTGCTCGGAGATCTCTTCGCGCAGACGGATGGTGGCTTCCAGGTTGACACCGTTTTCCAGATCAGCTTGCAGGGACTTGAACTGAGCCAGTTTGTCGGCCATCAGGAAGTCGATACCGTACAGAGCCACACGACGGTAGTCACCGATGATACGGCCACGGCCGTAGGCATCCGGCAGACCGGTGATGACGCCGGACTTGCGGCAGTTCAGGATGTCCTTGGTGTAGACATCGAACACGCCCTGGTTGTGGGTCTTGCGGTACTCGGTGAAGATCTTCTCGACCATGGGGTCAAGTTGACGGCCGTACACTTCGCAGGAAGTCTTAACCATCTTGATACCGCCGTTGGCGATGATGGCGCGCTTGAGCGGCTTGTCAGTCTGCAGACCGACGATTTGCTCCAGGCTCTGGTCGATATAGCCGGCATCGTGAGCGGTAATGGTGGAGGGCAGGTCAGTATCAAAATCGACCGGCGCGTGAGTGCGGTTCTCGATCTTGATGCCTTCCATGACCTTGTCCCACAGCTTGGTGGTAGCTTCGGTCGCGCCAACCAGGAAGGACTCGTCACCTTCATACGGGGTGTAGTTCTTCTGGATGAAGTCACGGGTGTTGACAGAGGTCTGCCATTCACCGGCCGCGAAGCCTTCCCATGCTTTTTGGAACTGTTCGTTAAGTTCTGCCATTTTCATTACCTCTCAAGGTATTTATGTGTCTGCCGCCATCCTTAATGATGGCGACGGAAGATAAACCAGTAAGTCAAGCCAACCATGACGCCACCACCAATGATATTACCAATGGTGACCGGGATCAGGTTGTGTAGAACGAAGTTGGATACGGTCAGGTCGGCGAAGGTAGCCGGGTCCTGGCCGATGGCCTGCCAGAATTCCGGGCTCGCGACGCTGTGGATAGCGATACCGACCGGGATCATAAACATGTTTGCGATGCTGTGCTCAAAACCGGAGGCCACGAACATGGCGACGGGGAGCAGCATGACCATTACCTTGTCGGTGGCACTGCGGGCGCCGAACGCCATCCACACGGCGAGACACACCATGAGGTTGCAGAGAATACCGAGGGCAAGGGCCTCGAAGAAGCTGTGGTGGATCTTGTGCTGGGCGACTTTCAGGGCGTTCAGACCCCACTGACCGTCTGCCGCCGTGTACTCGGCCGACATGATGATGAGCGCCACTACGATGAGGCCACCGATGAGGTTGCCAAAATAGACCAGGCCCCAGTTCTTGAGCAACTGGGCCCAGCTGATGCGATTGGCCGCCTTGGCCACCAGGGTCAGGGTGGTGGAGGTGAACAGCTCGGCACCGAGCAGCACGCACAGGATGAGGCCGAGGGAGAAGCACAGACCGCCAACCAGCTTGGCCATGCCCCAGGACATGCCGCTGCTGCCGGTGGTGACGGTAATGTAGAAAACAAACGCGATGGCGATGAAGGCGCCTGCGGTGATGGCCAGTGGGATGGTCTTGTATGCAGGCTTGGTGGCCTTGGCATAGGTGATATCTTCTGCCAGTGCAGCGATGGCTTCGGGCTTCAGACAATCAAAGGGAGATTCTGCTTTCAATTCTCATGTACCTGCATATTTTGCCTGTGGAAATCATAACAAAGGGCCTGATCGCCAAAATTGACATCGATCAAGAATTACAGATTGTGAATGTAATTTTACTACAGAAATTTGAGCCCTCTGGAAGCTTGACTTTACAGCCGATTTCAGGTGAAACAGAATTGGTGGTGTTGTTAAGTTGATGATTTTAAACTATTTAAAATTATTTTCTCTTAAAATATATCGGCAAGATAGCTTTGCGGCAACGCTGCACACAACTGCCCTGGTTGACAACCCCCTAAGAGGTATTTTTTGTTTTTTATTTCATCCCCGAATAACGGCCAGCCAAAGCGTAGACCATAAAACAGAAGGGGCCATCAGGCCCCTTCGTTACATTACCACATCAGGCCCAGGAATGGGCTCGTTTGGCCTTCTGTAATTTCTCATAGGCCGCCAGCAGTTTCTGGTGCAGCGGGAACTGGGACAGCGACAAGTCGGCCGCCTCCAGCCCGTGGAAGCGCGCCTCGCCGCTGGCATGGGCCCAGGCCTGCGCCAGGGTCTCTTCCCCGAACATGCGGCTGAACACGGCACGATACTGCTCGGGGTCGCGCTCCTCATCCAGGAACAGCTCGACACAGGCGCGCAGGGCGCGGTAGTAGTTGGCGCGATCGCTCGGGAACACCGACTGGTTGTACTCCATGGTCCAGTCGATGAGATCCAGCGCGCTCTCCAGCTCACCCGCGGCCAGCGCCAGCATGGCCTTGAGCTCGCCCACCCGCAGGGTATGCAGGGCGGTGCCCTTGGCGGCGGCGATGCCGAGCAGCTCGCGCACCCGGGTACGCTCGTCGTGCCCCTCTTCATCCAGCTGATCGAACAGCGCCATGTACTGCTCCGCGTCCCACTCCAGCGCCGGCAGGGCGAGGAGGGTTTCACGCAGGTGAGCGCCCATGGTGTTGTTGGCCAGCAGCAGATCCTCGACCGGATAGATGTCGGACATGCCGGGCACCAGGATGCGGCAGGCGTAGACGCCGAGGTGCTCGTAGTCGGCGATATAGACCGGCTGCTCCAGCTCGTGGAAGATGCCGATCAGGTGGTCGAACTCCTCCTGGGAGCTGCCGCGGAAGTCCCAGTCGGCGAACTCGAAGTCGGCTTCCTGCTTGAACAGATCCCAGCTGATGAGGCCGGAGGAGTCGATGAAGTGGGTCTCCAGGTTGTGGTGATCCGCCACCTGCTCGTTGTCGAACGAGGGGGGCACGAACACGTCCAGATCTTTCAGACCACGGCCCTGCAGCAGCTCGGTGACGGTGCGCTCGAACGCCACTTCGAAGCGCGGGTGAGCGCCGAAGGAGGCGAAGCAGGTGCCGTTGCTCGGGTTGAGCAGCACCACGCAGATGACCGGATAGCGACCGCCGAGGGACGCATCGAAGCTGTAGATGGGGAAGCCTTCGGCCTCCAATGCGGCGATGGAGGCGGCAATGCCGGGGTAGCGGGCGATCACCTCGGCCGGGATCTCCGGCAGGCTGATGGCCTCGGCGATGATCTTGTTCTTCACGTGGCGCTCGAACACCTCGGACAGCCCCTGGGTGCGGGCCTCGGTCTTGGTGTTGCCGGCGCTCATGCCGTTGGAGACATAGAGGTTGCCGATGATGTTCATCGGGATGTAGACGGTCTGGTGATCGGACTGACGCTCGAACGGCAGCGCGACGATGCCGCGCTCCTCGTTGCCCGATTGCAGGTCCACCAGCATGTCGGCGGTGACCTCACCGTCCGGGTTGTAGAACTTGCGGGTGAAGCTGTCGAGCAGGCCGGCGGGCAGCTGATCCCCCTCGATGGGGAACCACTTCTCGTTCGGGTAGTGAACGAAGTCGCCGTTCGCTACCTGCTCCCCCAGATAGAAGTCGGCGAAGAAGTAGTTGGTGGAGAGACGCTCGAAGTATTCGCCGAGGGCGGAGGCGAGCGCCGCCTTCTTGCTGGCACCCTTGCCGTTGGTGAAGCAGAGGGCGCACTCCTTGTCGCGGATATGCACAGACCAGACGTTGGGCACGGGGTTGAGCCAGGAGGCTTCCTCGATATCAAACCCCAGGGCTTGCAGCTTGGTCTGGAAGCGTTCGATGGAGTCTTCCAGCGCCGCGTCCTTGCCGGGAATAAAGGTGTGGTCGGTCATCACAATATCCTGATTTTATTGACTCATGTTAGGCCGCAGATAATAGCATGAGTCGGCGGGGACGCGGCGAGGACAATCCCATTCCAGGGGCGCAGCGCGCTGCAATCCGGGGCCGTTATGCCCCTCCTTTATAAGTTTCCCTAAACAACATTAAGAAAAAGTAGTTTTTTTTATGACTCGTCTCCCGCCATCATGGGCCCCTCTTGCTCGGAGAGGGAATACGCGCCGCATTCTGATACGGGTCGCCCTTGATGATTGCCTTCCCCAGAGCCTATCCATTGGGAGTTGCTATGCCATTGATGACACCACAGATCGCACCCGGCGTGACCGCCCTGGCACCGGGATTTCGGGCCCTGAGCATTCTGGTCGACGGGGCCCCCATCGTCGATGCCGAGGTCGGCAGCCGGGCGCTGGTGCGGGCCTGCCAGTCGGTCGCGGCGGGGGAGGCCCCCTGGGCGCAGGATCACCTCGATGCCTGGGACCAGGTGTTCAAGCGCTTCGGCGCCAAGCCCCAGCGTTTTCCCTGCTCGGCCCAGGCCCTGCGCAAGCGGGCGCTGCGGGACGGCTCGCTGCCCTGCATCGATCCCGTGGTGGATCTCTACAACGCCATCAGCATCGAGTACGCCATCCCGGTGGGCGGCGAGGACTTGACCGCCTACGAGGGGGCGCCGCGCCTCATCGTCGCCGACGGCAGCGAGCTGTTCGATACCATGAAGGAAGGGGTGCCCGCCCATGAGAGTCCGGAGCCCGGCGAAGTGGTGTGGCGCGACGACAGGGGCGTGACCTGTCGGCGCTGGAACTGGCGGCAAGGAGTCAGAACCCGGCTCAGCGTCGAGTCCGGCCAGATGTGGTTTATCCTGGAAAGCCTGCCACCAATGCCGCTGGCAGCGCTGCAGGAGGCCGGCGATCGGCTGATCGAGGGCCTGAGGCAGATGATGCCGGAGGCCCGCATCGAACATGAGCTGATCGGTTGCCTGACGGAAGCATAAGGTTGGCCCAGACATAAAAAGGGAAGAAAGAGGATGGCCACCCTGAGTGGCCATTTTTTATGCGCGCTGCTCGGGGATTAGCGAGAGCCGACCTGTCAATAAATGCTGAATCCAGGCAGATTGATATGCTGCTTTATATCCATTTTTTCAGATAAAAATGATGAAAAATCGATTCTGGTAGTGATATGTCGGCATGGGTCAGTACACGGGGCACAGCGATGGCAAAGGGGATCGGTCAGTCCGATCCCCTTGTCTTTGCTTAGCCGATAAATTTCAGCCCCAGTATGCCGCCGATGATCAGCATCAGGCAGAGCACCCGCGCCAGGGTGGCGGGCTCGTTGAACAGCCAGATCCCCATCAGCACTGTGCCGACGGCGCCGATGCCGGTCCAGACCGCGTAGGCGGTGCCGAGCGGCAACTGTTTGACCGCCATGGCGAGCAAGAACACGCTCACCCCCATGGCAGAGAGGGTCAGCAGGGTGGGGAGGGGACGGCTGAAGCCGTCGGTGTATTTGAGGCCTATGGCCCAGGCGACCTCGAACAGGCCAGCCAGTAGCAGGAGTAACCAGGGCATGGTGAATTCCAGCGGGGCAGGGTCGTCCCTGCGGGGAGAGGAGCCTCGGGGTCGTCCCCGAGGGGCAGTGCGACTGCCAATCAGCGCCAATCATGCCCCAAAGCGGGTCTGGCTGCCAAGTGCCGCCGCCAAGGGAGGTGACGGCGGTGGATATTGCGGCAATCGACACAGAATATTGCGCAATTCGACTTGCGCCCGCCGCGACAATCCGTAATGTGGACAGACGCAGTTTTTGCAAATCAATCATGTGACAAACTTGTGAACGGGCCCGCGTCCGGCAAGGGGTCACGGTGTATGACGCTTCGTTTTTAATAGCAGCTATCCAGGGTAGGACATTATGAAAAAAGTAGGTTTGGTCGGTTGGCGTGGCATGGTGGGTTCGGTGCTGATGAGCCGGATGCAGGAAGAGAAAGATTTTGCCCGCATTCAACCCACCTTCTTCACCACCTCCCAGGCCGGTGAGGCCGCCCCCAACTTCGGCGTCGATGCCGGCACCTTGCAGGATGCCTTCGATCTCGAGGCGCTGGCCGCGCAGGAGATCATCATCACGGCCCAGGGCGGCGACTACACCAAGGATGTCTATCCGCGTCTGCTGGCTGCCGGCTGGAAAGGCTACTGGATCGATGCCGCCTCCTCCCTGCGCATGGAGAAGGACGCCGTCATCATCCTGGATCCGGTCAACGGCGACGTCATCGAACAGGCCCTGAACAACGGCGTCAAGACCTTCGTCGGTGGCAACTGCACCGTCAGCCTGATGACGCTGGCCCTCGGCGGCCTGTTCAAGGCCGATCTGGTGGAGTGGGTGAGCGTGGCCACCTATCAGGCCGCTTCCGGTGGCGGTGCCCGTCACATGCGCGAGCTGGTCACCCAGATGGGCCTGCTGCGCGACGAAGTGGCGGTGGAGCTGGCGGATCCCGCCTCCGCCATCCTCGACATCGAGCGCAAGATCACCGAGAAGACCCGCTCTGGCACCTTGCCGGTGGACAACTTCGGCGTGCCGCTGGCCGGTGGTCTCATCCCCTGGATCGACACCAAGCTCGACAATGGCCAGAGCCGTGAAGAGTGGAAGGGCCAGGCCGAGACCAACAAGATCCTCGGCATCGAAGACGCTGCCATCCCGGTAGACGGCCTCTGCGTACGGATCGGCGCCCTGCGTTGCCACAGCCAGGCCTTCACCATCAAGTTGAAGAAGGATGTGCCGCTGGCCGAGATCGAGGCACTGATCGCGGCTCACAACGACTGGGTCAAGGTGATCCCGAACGATCGCGACATCACCGCTCGCGAGCTGACCCCGGCCGCCGTCACCGGCACCCTCAGCATCCCGGTGGGCCGTCTGCGCAAGCTCAACATGGGGCCGGAATACTTGGCCGCCTTCACCGTGGGTGATCAACTGTTGTGGGGCGCCGCCGAGCCCCTGCGCCGCATGCTGAACATCTTGCTGGCGCGCTGATAGGCCGACGCCGCATATATTAAAGAAGGAAGGCTTGGCCTTCCTTTTTTGCGATCAACGCCCAATAAAAAACGGCAGCCTTGCGGCCTGCCGTTTTTCAATTTATTCAGTTTGACTCTTACATGTTCTGTGCTTCGTTTGGCACGATGACAGAGGCGTGATTTCCTTTCGGCCCCTGCTGCAGTTCAAAGTTGACTGCCTGACCTGCTTTCAAGGTCTTGTAACCTTCCATTTGTATCGTGGAGTAGTGAGCGAAGATATCTTCACCACCGCCTTCCGGACAGATAAACCCAAATCCTTTTGCGTTGTTGAACCACTTGACTGTTCCGGTTGCCATACATCTACATCCTTTTATTGATTACCCTGAAGTCGTTGAGTAACCTGCGCCAGCCTTATATAACTAGAACATCAGCCCATAGCAGACGGGCGCCGATTAGCAAGTAACCAATCTAGTCCAACTTTTGAGCGAGTCAAGAAGTTGTTAACAACCGATGTGATCTGGTTAACAAGTCTATTGACAATCTTCGACGAGACGGTAGTAATCTAGAGGTACCAAAGCGCAATTATGAGCAAGCAGAAAGAACTCTTTGCTAATGAAGAGATTGCACAAGCAGAGAAAACGAAGCTGCAACCGCCACCCATGTACAAGGTCGTGTTGAACAACGATGACTACACACCGATGGAGTTCGTGGTGGAGGTGCTGCAAAGGTTCTTTGGTATGGATCTGGACAAGGCCACTCAGGTGATGCTGAGCGTGCATTATAGTGGTAAGGGAGTCTGCGGCACATTTACCGCCGAGATTGCCGAGACCAAGATGGTCCAGGTAAACACCTACGCACGTAACAACGAACATCCACTGCTATGTACCATGGAAAAGGCTTGAATCTGATGACTTGATCGCGATAACGACACCGCATTGTTGTTGTACTGAGGGGAGGTGCCTATGTTGAACAAAGATCTAGAAAAGACGCTGAACGAAGCTTTCAAGCTGGCTCGTGACGAGCGCCACGAATTCATGACCGTCGAGCACCTGTTGTTAGCCCTGTTGGATAACAGCTCAGCCCATGAGGCGCTGAGTTCATGTGGTGCTGATGTGGAGTCGATGCGCAAGGAGATCCGCGCATTCATCAATCAAACTACCCCGCTCATCCCCCGCGATGATGAAGACCGTGAAACTCAACCGACCCTAGGCTTCCAGCGCGTGCTGCAACGGGCCGTGTTCCATGTCCAGTCGTCCGGTAACACCGAGGTGAGCGGCGCCAATGTGCTGGTCGCCATCTTCAGTGAGCAGGAGTCCCAGGCAGCCTATTTCCTGAAAAAAGCCGAAGTAAGCCGGCTGGATGTGGTGAACTTCCTCTCCCACGGGGTGCGCAAAGACAGCAAACCCGAGGGTGGTAGCGGCAACAATGCCGAGTCTGACGACGAGGTCTCCTCTGCCCAGATAGAGAGCTTTGCCACCAACCTCAATCAGCTGGTGCTGGAGGGGCGCATCGATCCGCTTATCGGCCGGGATCAGGAGCTGAGCCGTACCATCCAGGTCCTGTGTCGTCGCCGCAAGAACAACCCGCTGCTGGTGGGGGAGGCCGGTGTCGGCAAAACCGCCATCGCCGAGGGGCTGGCCTATCGCATCGTCAAGGGTGATGTGCCCGAGGTGATCGCAAACAGCACCATCTATTCGCTGGACATGGGCTCCCTGCTGGCGGGGACCAAGTATCGCGGCGATTTCGAGAAACGCCTCAAGGTGCTGCTCAAGCAGATTGAGCGTCAGGAAGGGGCCATCCTGTTTATCGACGAGATCCACACCATCATCGGTGCCGGGGCGGCATCTGGTGGTCAGCTGGACGCGGCCAACCTCATCAAGCCACTGCTCTCCAATGGCCTGCTGCGCTGTGTCGGTTCCACCACTTATCAGGAATATTCCCAGATCTTCGAAAAAGACAGGGCCTTGGCGCGTCGCTTCCAGAAGATCGACATCGTCGAGCCGAGTGTGGACGACACTACCCGTATCCTGATGGGGCTCAAGAGCCGCTATGAGTCGCACCACGGCGTGCGTTACACCGTCAAGGCCATCCGGGCCGCGGTGGAGCTCTCTGCCAAGTACATCAACGACCGCCACCTGCCGGACAAGGCGATCGATGTGATCGACGAGGCCGGGGCGGGTCAGCGTCTGCTGCCAGCCAGCAAGCGTAAGAAGGTGATCAATGTGCCGGAGATCGAGGCGATCGTGGCCAAGATTGCTCGCATCCCGGAAAAATCGGTCTCTTCCTCCGACAAGGAAGTGCTGAAGAACCTGGAGCGCAACCTCAAGATGGTGGTGTTTGGCCAAGACAAGGCCATCAGCGTGCTGACCGACGCCATCCGCCTGTCACGCTCCGGCCTCGGCAATGAGCGCCGACCCGTGGGTTGCTTCCTGTTTGCCGGCCCGACCGGGGTGGGCAAGACCGAAGTCACTCAGCAGCTCGGCAAGGCGCTGGGGGTCGAAGTACTGCGTTTTGACATGTCCGAATACATGGAGCGCCACACCGTCTCCCGGCTGATCGGGGCTCCTCCTGGCTATGTCGGCTTCGAGCAGGGGGGCTTGCTGACCGATTCGGTGCTCAAGCATCCGCACTCTGTGGTGCTGCTCGATGAGATCGAGAAGGCGCATCCGGATGTCTTCAACCTGCTGCTGCAGGTGATGGATAACGGGACCCTGACGGACAACAACGGACGTAAGGCCGATTTTCGCAACGTGATCCTGGTGATGACCACCAACGCGGGGGTACAGGAGACCCAGCGCAAGTCCATCGGCTTCCAGCAACAGGACATGAGCCACGACGCCATGGTGGTGATCAACAAGACCTTCAGCCCGGAATTCCGCAACCGGCTGGATCACACCATCTGGTTCAATCATCTGGACATGACAGTGATCCACCAGGTGGTCGACAAGTTCATCGTCGAATTGCAGGTACAGCTGGACGCCAAAGGCGTGTCACTCGAGGTATCCGAAGAGGTGCGCCACTGGCTGGCAGAGAAGGGTTACGATCGAGCAATGGGTGCCAGACCCATGGGACGGGTCATTCAGGAGCACCTCAAGAAGCCGCTGGCCAATGAGATCCTGTTTGGTTCACTGGTCGACGGTGGGGTGGTGAAAGTGGAGTTGGTGGATAACAGCCTCAGCTTTGACTTTCAGGTCAATGTTGAAGCTGTCTCCCACTAAGTACGTTCAATACCAGAAATGACAAAAAACCCCAGCCGAGAGGCTGGGGTTTTTTGCTGAATTCCTGGCTTAGCGAGAGCGGAAAACAATACGTCCCTTGGAGAGATCGTACGGAGTCAGAGCCACCGTTACTTTGTCCCCAGTCAGGATACGGATGTAGTTTTTGCGCATCTTGCCGGAAATATGAGCGATAACCACGTGACCATTTTCCAGTTCCACACGGAACATGGTATTGGGCAAGGTTTCGAGAATGGTACCCTGCATCTCAATACTGTCTTCTTTAGCCATTGAATCCTCTTGATAAGCCACAACAAAAAACCGCTGGATCATGCCGGATTTAAGGCTATGTGTAAAGTTTACTCGGGCTTGGTGTCGAATTTTTTCCATTCTCCCTGCACCAGCAGCTCGTGGGGCAGGTATTGGCGCTTGTAATTCATCTTGCGGCACGCCTCCACCAGATAGCCCAGATACAGCCAGCTGCGACCGGTGCGTCGGGCAAGTTCCAACTGACTCAGAATGGCGAAGGTACCGAGGGAGCGATCGGCATAGTCCGGATCGAAGAAGGTGTACATGGCGCTCAGGGCGTGGGGCAGCATGTCCGTCGTGGCGACCCCGATGAGTCGTCCCTCTTTACGCATCTCCAGATAAAGCGGCGGCATCCAGTCGCAATGCAGGAAGCCTTTGTACTGGGTGCGGCTCGGCGGGTACATGCTGCCATCGCGGTGACGCTCGCGAATGTAGCGCTCGTAGAGCTGATAATATTCGGGCTTGTCGTCGTAGCTCAGCACGAGCTCGAGATCCTTGTTCAGCTGGCGAATGCGTTTCTGGCCGCGACTCGGCACGAAACGCTCGCTGTGGATACGCAAGGACTGGCAGGCACTGCAGGCCGGGCAGTGGGGGCGATAGATGTCGTTGCCGCTGCGCCGAAAGCCCGCCGTCAGCAGCCGCTCGTAGCCCGCGGCATTGAGCAGTTCGTGATCCATCAGCACCAGCAGTTGTTCCTGCTCGTGGCCGAGGTAGCTGCAGGGATGTTTGGGGGTCAAGCCGACCTTGAGGATCACTTCTTCAGTCATAGGCTGATGCTCCCAGCTTGCCAGCAGCCATCGGTCAGTCGCTGTTGACTTAGACTCGTCAGGGCCGTCAGAAACTGGCGTCTGGGCCACTGCTCTATTCCCAGGGTGGCCAGAAAGTCGTTTTGCATCTGACAGTCGATGAGGGCGCCGCCATGGCGGGCGAAGTGACGGCAGAGCGCCACCATAGCCAGCTTGGCGCCATTATCGATGCGGCTGAACATGGACTCGCCACAGAAGACGCGACCGAGGGAGAGACCGTAGAGCCCGGCCTGCAACTGGCCGTTCTGCCAGATCTCGATGGAGTGGGCGTGGCCCAAGTGGTGAAGTTGCTGATAGGCGTCGATCATGGGCGTGCTTATCCAGGTTCCACTGGCACTGCGACGGGGTGCGGCGCAGGCCGCTATCACCTCATTAAAGGCGCAATCGATGGAAATATCGAATGAGGTTCGGCGGATAAACTTGTGCAGGCTGCGCCCTATGTGCAGCCGCTCGGGCTCGACGACGCCTCTGGGATCCGGCGACCACCACAGCAGGGGCTGGTGTGGCTCATTCCACGGGAAGATCCCCCTGTGATAAGCTGCCAGCAAGCGGTCAGGGGTGAGATCGCCGCCGATGGCCAGCAGGCCGTTGGGCTCTTCCAGCGCATGGCTGGGGGAGGGGAACCAGCACAGCTCATCATCCAGTTGGGTAAGATAGCGAGACATAAGACAGAGGTTCATAGATGAAGGCCATTATCCTGATAGTATCCAGCTTGCTCGGCTTTGTCACGGCGCCCACCTGGGCTGCGCCCTATGAGCGCAACACGGCGCGCCCCGTGGATCAGGTGGTGTTTGGCCAGGTGGACACGGTGCGCAACATCACCCAGCGCCAGATGGTGGAGTCCGAGCATTCCGGCTGGAAGACCCTGGGGGGCGCCGTGCTCGGCGGCCTGCTTGGCAACCAGTTTGGTGGTGGTCATGGGCGGGAGATCGCCACCGCGGTGGGGGCCCTGGCGGGGGCGGCCGCGGCCCAGCAGTATCAGTCTGGCGGCAGCGTGGTGGAGAACAAGCTGGTGGAGCTGCTGATCCGCAATGAGCAGGACGGGCTTATCAACGTGATCCAGGATTACGATCCGGCCATGGTGTTCGCCAGTGGCGACAAGGTGCGGATCCTCTACTTCAGCGATGGGGTGCGGGTCGACAAGACCTATTGAGTCAGGCCATCTGTCGGGAAGAGAAAGCAAGAAGAGAGATTAAAAGCGGGAAGAATAACCCGGCAGCCCCTGCGAGGGGGGCCGGGCGGTACTACACGGAATGCCCCTGTCAGGCAGAGGAGTCCTGAGACACTATCTTGTCGCGGCCGGTGTTCTTCGCCTGATACAACTGGCGATCCGCCTCGCTGAGCGCCTCGTCCATGGAGAGCCGCCCGACGTTGATGACGCCAAAACTGGCGCGCACGAACAGCGATATCTCCCGGGACAGCGGCTGCTGACGCATCTGCTGGCGTAGCCCCTCCAGTCGTTTGAGCAACACGGGCACGGTGCAATGGGGCACCATCAGGGCAAACTCCTCTCCTCCGAAGCGGGCAATCATGGCGTCGGGGAAGAACTGGGTGAGCAGGCGGGTCAGGTGGCAGAGCAGCAGATCACCGATGGCATGGCCCCAGTGATCGTTGACTTGCTTGAAGTGATCCACGTCGAGCACACACAGGGTGAGCTGCGTCTGCTGGCGCTGATGCTCCTCGAACCACTTCTGTCCCTCGTTGAACCAGTAGCGCCGGTTGTAGAGCCCGGTCAGGTAGTCGCGGTTGGCCGACTCCTGGATGCTGTTGAATTGCTCCAGTGCCTCCAGATTGTGGCTGACCCGGCACTGCAGCTCCTCGGGTTCGAACGGCTGGTTGAGAAAGTCGTTCGCGCCCTGCTTGAGGTAACGGGCGGAGAGGCCGCGCTTGTCCGACACCGAGATGCCGATGATGGCGAGCCGCTGTTTGCTGTAGCGCTCTCGCAGCATGCGCACCAGGCTGATACCGTCGATCTCCGGCATGTAGTAGTCCACCAGCATCAGCCGAATGGCGGGATGCTGCTCGAGGATGGCCAGGGCGTCGCGAGCGCTGGTGGCCTCGTGCACCTGCAACAGCTGCTTGCGCAACTGGGCCATGGTGCGGTGACGGGCGGTACGGGAGTCATCGACCACCAGCACCTCGATGGCCTGGTTGAGGTAGAGACGGTGTACCAGGCTGACGGCGTATTGCAGGGAGTGGCGCGAATCCTTCATCACGTAATCCATCACCCCGGCCTCCAGCCAGGCTTCCCGCTTCTCCTCGCTGATGTCGGCGGTGAGGATCACCACCGGCAGACCCTGGGTCAGCAGCACATTGACCGCCTCTCCGTTGGGGGCATCCGGCAGGGTGAGATCCACCAGGGCGACCACGTACTCCTCTCCCTGACAGTGGCTGGCGCCCGCCAGGGTATCGAAGGCGTCGATTTCTAGCCCGGTTTGCTGGGTGATGGCCTGGATCAGCATGCGACGGATCGTCAGGCTGTCTTCGACTATCAATATTTTTCGTTTCATCCGGCTCCTTAAAACAAAAGGGCATGCCTCTTGGCATGCCCTTTATATCCTTGTGCTTATTGTGCGTCCAGATACCGTTCTGCATCCAGTGCCGCCATGCAACCTGTGCCGGCGGAGGTGATCGCCTGACGGTAGACATGGTCGGCCACGTCCCCTGCGGCAAACACGCCCGGGATGCTGGTCTGGGTCGCAAAGCCTTCCAGGCCGCCACGCACCTTGAGATAACCGTTCTCCATGGCCAGCTGGCCGGCGAAGATCTGGGTGTTGGGCTGGTGGCCGATGGCGATGAAGACGCCCATCAGCGGCAGCTCGGAGGTGGACTCATCCCGGGTGCTGCGCAGGCGCACGCCGGTTACGCCCATGTTGTCACCCAGCACTTCATCCAGGGTCTGGTGGGTGTGCAGCACTATGTTGCCGCTGGCCACCTTGTCGTGCAGGCGCTTGATCAGGATCTTCTCGGCGCGGAACTCGTCGCGGCGATGAATGAGGTGCACCTTCTTGGCGATGTTGGCCAGATAGAGTGCCTCTTCCACGGCGGTGTTGCCGCCGCCGATCACGGCCACTTCCTGATTGCGATAGAAGAAACCGTCGCAGGTAGCGCAGGCGGAGACGCCACGGCCCTTGAAGGCCTCTTCGGAGGGCAGCCCCAGATACTTGGCGGAGGCGCCGGTGGCGATGATCAGCGCATCGCAGCTGTATTCGCCGTTGTCACCCTTGAGGCGGAACGGACGCTGGGTCAGCTCTACCTCGTTGATGTGATCGAACAGGATACGGGTATCGAATTTTTCCGCATGGGCCTGCATGCGCTCCATCAGGGCCGGACCGGTCAGCCCTTCCGCATCACCCGGCCAGTTTTCCACTTCGGTGGTGGTGGTCAGCTGACCACCTTGCTGCATGCCGGTGATGAGCAGGGGATTGAGGTTGGCGCGGGCGGCATAGACGGCGGCGGTATAACCGGCGGGGCCTGACCCCAGGATCAGCAGTTTGCTGTGAGTAACTTGGCTCATGATGTGATTTCCGAGACGTGTTGAGTTTGCGCGATTGTAGGTAATTCGTGATCCGGGGTCAAAGGCCAGCGCATCGATTGTGGCAATCGCTATCGAGGGGGGAGGGGCTGGGGTTAGGCCATAAAAAAACCGCCCATCGCGGGCGGATTTTCACTCATCGCTTCCCCTTGCGGGGGGCGATCAGTTCAACAGGGTCAGGGGGTCTGTGTAGGCCAGACTGTGCGCCTCGGCCACTTCCCGGCAGGTGATCTTGCCTTCCATCACGTTCAGCCCGTGCAGCAGGTGGGGATCTCCCAGCAGGGCCTTGCGATAACCCTGCTCGGCCAGCCGGATGATGAAGGGCAGGGTGGCGTTGTTGAGGGCCACGGTGGAGGTTCTGGCCACGGCGCCCGGCATGTTGGCCACGCAGTAGTGCACCACCTCGTCGACGATGAAGGTCGGATCCTGGTGGGTGGTGGCGTGGGAGGTTTCCACGCAGCCGCCCTGATCGATGGCCACGTCGACCACGGCCGAGCCCGGCTTCATGCGCGCAATGTGGTCACGGCTGACAAGTTTTGGCGCAGTGGCACCGGGCACCAGCACGCCGCCGATGACCAGATCCGCCGCCAATATGTGGCGCTCCAGGGTCTCGCGGTTGGAGTAAACCACCTTGGCCGCACCCTGGAACTCGCTGTCGAGGCGACGCAGGGTATCGATGTTGTTGTCGAGTATGGTGACATCGGCGCGCAGGCCGATGGCCATGCGGGCTGCGTTCGAACCCACTACACCACCACCGATGATCACCACCTTGGCCGGCTCGACCCCGGGTACGCCGCCGAGCAGCATGCCGCTACCGCCGCGGGACTTCTCCAGCGCCTGGGCACCGGCTTGAATAGACATGCGTCCGGCCACCTCCGACATGGGGGCCAGCAGCGGCAGGCCGCCGCGGCTGTCGGTGACGGTTTCATAGGCGATGCAGACCGCGCCGCTGTCCTGCAATTCCCGGGTCTGGGCCAGGTCTGGCGCCAGATGCAGGTAGGTGAACAGGGTCTGGCCGGGACGCAGCATGGCACGCTCGACCGCCTGGGGCTCCTTGACCTTGACGATCATCTCAGCTTTGGCGAAAACATCGCCAGCGGAGGCCAAAATTTCGGCTCCAGCAGCCAGATAATCTGCATCACTGAAGCCAATGCCACTTCCTGCACCGCTTTGGACGAAAACAGTATGGTTTCGTGCTGTTAGTTCACGTACACTGGCTGGAACCATGCCTACGCGATATTCATGGTTTTTTATTTCCTTAGGTACACCGATAATCATGCTATCCCTCGTCTATCGATTGGTGGTTTATGTTGCTGGAATGTTAAGTGGCATTTGCGCCTAGTATATTCAGGTATTGACAGGATTTGTGACCATAATTATAAGATAGCTGGTGATTCTTACCAAAAAATAGCCAAAGGATGGAATTAAATGATGGAAGCTAAGAGTCGGCTAAAGGATTTGGACAGGATTGACCGCAACATTCTGAACGAACTGCAAAAGGACGGCAGGATTTCGAATGTTGAGTTGTCCAAACGAGTTGGCCTGAGTCCTACACCGTGTCTGGAACGGGTTCGTCGCCTTGAGCGACAAGGTTATATCGAAGGGTATGCCGCTATTCTGAACCCTCATTATCTGGATGCGTCTCTGTTGGTATTCGTGGAGATTACCCTCAATCGTGGCGCCCCCGATGTATTCGAGCAGTTCAACAAGGCTGTTCAGGTGCTCGAAGAGATCCAGGAATGCCACTTGGTCTCCGGTGATTTTGACTATCTGCTCAAGACCCGCGTCAGCGACATGTCGGCTTACCGCCGCTTGCTTGGGGAGACGCTGCTGCGTCTGCCCGGGGTCAACGACACCCGCACCTACGTGGTGATGGAAGAAGTCAAGCAGAGTAGTCGTCTGGTGATCAGCACCCGCTAAGCGGGTTATGCTGTGACTTGCAAGTTCCATGACGAGTCACGATAGTCAGAAACGAGCGGCTGGTCCGCTCGTTTCTTCTTATGGCGTATTCATGTTATTACCGTATTCATAGCCCGCCTCAGGCACAGGCTGACAATGGGTGGGCTTTTCAGGGATACTAGGCCCCCTATCCCCGCATTACATGTTTTCAGAAAGGAGCCGGAGTTTGGCCGATAAAAAGCTGTTTACTCCTTTATCAGGTACACAACGGATCTTCGAGGCCGTCTTGATCGCCATCACCCTGATGGCTGCCTATCTCTTGCTTGCCCTCTTGACCTATCACCCCGCCGATCCCGGTTGGTCCCAGACCTCCTGGCAGGGGGAGGTGAAGAACCTGGCAGGCAGCGCCGGTGCCTGGCTCGCCGATATCACCATGTTTACCTTCGGTGCCTTCTCCTATCTGGTGCCTCCGCTGACGGTGCTGCTCGGCTGGAGCCTGTTCTGGCGCCCGAGCCGACTGCTGGAGGTGGACTATCTCACCCTGTCGGTGCGGATCATCGGTTTCGTGCTGACCGTGCTCGGCATGTCGGCCATCGCCAGCATGAACTTCAACGACTTGCAGAATTTCTCCGCCGGCGGCCTGGTAGGGGATGTCATCGCCTCTGCCGTGGTGCCGCTGTTTGGTGGCGTCGGTGCCAACCTGATGCTGCTCTGCTTCGTGGCCACCGGCATCACCCTGTTTACCGGCTGGTCCTGGCTCACCATAGTCGAGCGGATCGGGGCCACCTGTACCGGCAGCGTCAGCGCCGTCTACCACTTCCCCACCACCCTCGGCCGCTGGTTGACCGGGGGCTGGCGCCAGCCCCGCTATGAGGGGCCGGATCCCCTGTTGGAAGGGGGTGTGGGCGTCCTTGATCTGGATGACGAGGACGACGAGCCGCACAGCAGCTGGACGCGCAATCCCAAGGCCAAGGCTGGCGGCAAGGCCCAGAAGTCAAAATCGGACCAGTGGCTGCCGGAGCTCGACGAGGATACCTTCCAGTTCGATCCGCAGTTTGACGACGAAGAGGACGAGGCGTCCGCACCCAAGGCCAAGCGCGCCGCCAAAGCGCGCCCGCAGCAGGTGATGGCAAACGAGGACGAAGACGATCTCGATTTGCCCTGGGCGGAAGGGGATGAGGACGCCGTTGCTCCTGTCGCCGCAGCGCCCAAACCCAAGCGTCGCCCGCAGCCGGGCATGGCCCCCTTGCCGAGCGTCGAGTTGCTGGACAGGCCGCCCGCCAAGACCCAGATGATGAGCAAGGACGAGCTGGACCGCATGGGCCGGCTGGTGGAAGCCAAGCTCGCCGATTACAACGTGCAAGCCAAGGTGGTCGGCGTCTATCCGGGCCCCGTCATCACCCGCTTCGAGCTGGATCTCGCGCCTGGCATGAAGGCGAGCAAGATAACGAACTTGTCCCGCGATCTGGCCCGCTCTCTCTCCGCCAGCAGCGTGCGGGTGGTGGAAGTCATTCCGGGCAAGACCTTCGTCGGCATCGAGCTGCCCAACCGGGTGCGCCAGACCGTCTACCTGCGCGAGACTCTGGATTGCGAAGCCTTCCGCGATAGCCGTAACCCGCTCACCATGGGTCTGGGTCAGGACATCGCCGGGGAACCCGTGGTGGTCAACCTCGCCAAGATGCCGCACCTGCTGGTGGCCGGTACCACCGGTTCGGGCAAGTCGGTGGGGGTGAACACCATGATCATTTCGATGCTCTACAAGTCGTCCCCGGACGATCTGCGCTTCATCATGATCGATCCCAAGATGCTGGAGCTCTCGGTCTACGAGGGGATCCCGCACCTGCTGACCGAAGTCGTCACCGACATGAAGGACGCCGCCAACGCCCTGCGCTGGTGCGTGGGGGAGATGGAGCGTCGCTACAAGCTGATGTCCGCGGTCGGGGTGCGCAACCTCAAGGGGTACAACGATAAGGTGCTGGCCGCGGCCGCCGAGGGGCAACCACTGCGGGATCCCCTGTGGCGCCCTGGCGACTCCATGGATCAGATGCCACCCGAGCTCGAGAAGTTGCCCCACATAGTGGTGGTGGTGGACGAGTTCGCCGACATGATGATGATCGTCGGCAAGAAGGTGGAAGAGCTCATCGCCCGTATCGCCCAGAAGGCGCGGGCCGCCGGTATTCACCTCATCCTCGCGACCCAGCGTCCGTCGGTGGATGTGATCACCGGCCTCATCAAGGCCAACATCCCGACCCGGATCTCGTTCCAGGTGTCGAGCAAGATCGATTCCCGCACCATCCTGGATCAGGGCGGCGCCGAATCCCTGCTCGGCATGGGGGACATGCTCTACATGCCGGCCGGCACCTCCAACCCGACCCGGGTGCACGGTGCCTTCGTCGATGACCACGAGGTGCACAAGGTGGTGGCGGACTGGAAGCTGCGCGGTGAGCCAAACTACATCGACGAGATCCTCTCCGGCGAATCGGACGGCGAGGGCGGCGGTGGCGACTACGGCAGCAACGGCGATGAAGAGCTCGACGCTCTGTTCGACGAGGCGGTGGCCTTCGTGGTGGAATCCCGCCGTGGCTCCACCTCCAGCGTGCAGCGCAAGTTCAAAATAGGGTACAACCGGGCGGCCCGTCTCATCGAGCAGATGGAAAATCAGGGTATCGTCAGTGCCCCGGGCGGCAACGGTCAGCGCGACGTACTGGCCCCGCCGCCGGTGCGCGATTAAGCCTCCATATCATCCTGGCCATGTCTGCGGACATGGCCTTTTATCTGACCCTCTTGAACGGGAATCGTGATGAAAAAAGCATTATTGATGGGTTCTGTACTGCTGCTGGCCAGCAGCCAGGTGTGGGCCGATGCCGCCAGCGATCTCAAGCAGAAGCTGGCCGGCGTGAGCCTGTTCTCCGCCAAGTTTGCCCAGGTGGTCTATGACAGCAAGGGCAAGGAGCTGCAACGGGCCGGCGGCGATCTGCTGGTGCAGCGGCCGAACCGCTTCAACTGGCACACCACCACCCCGGACGAGAGTCTGATCGTGGCCGACGGCAAGGATGTCTGGGTCTACGATCCCTTCGTCGAGCAGGTCACCGCCCTCAAGCTCAAGGACGCGGTGCTTAACACCCCCTTCGTGCTGATCGCCGGCAACGACAACGCGCTCTGGAAGAACTACGACGTGACCCAGCAGGGGGACGTCTATACCGTCACCAGCCGTAACCAGGATGAGCTGATCGCCTCCTTCCGCATCACCTTCGATCGGCAGAACAACATCAGCCGCTTCGACGTGAAAGAGGCGCAGGGGCAGTGGAGTGAATTCACCCTGAGCGGCTTCAACCGCAAGCCGGTGCTCAAGGGCAACGAGTTCGTGTTCAAGGCTCCGAAGGGGGTCACGCTGGACGATCAGCGCTGATGAACACGCTGGAGTCGAATTTCTTGTCGGGCTGTCACCTGCTGACGGCCCGCACCACGCTGGATGACCGAGGCCGATGAGCAACCTGTCGCTGGATTTTTCGTCTGACTTCCGCCCGCTGGCGGCCCGGATGCGGCCGCAAAATCTCGACCAATACATAGGTCAGCAGCACATCCTGGGGGCCGACAAGCCCCTGCGCAAGGCCATATTGGCGGGGCACTGCCACTCCATGATCCTGTGGGGGCCTCCCGGCACCGGCAAGACCACGCTGGCCGAACTCATGGCGCACTACTGCCAGGCCGAGGTGGAGCGGCTCTCCGCGGTCACCTCCGGCATCAAGGAGATCCGCGCCGCCATCGACAAGGCGAAGGAGAACAGCTGGCGCGGGGTGCGCACCATCTTGTTCGTGGACGAGGTGCACCGCTTCAACAAGAGCCAGCAGGATGTGTTCCTGCCTCACATCGAAGACGGCACCATCACCTTCATCGGCGCCACCACCGAAAACCCCTCGTTCGAGCTCAACAACGCGCTGCTCTCCCGGGCCCGGGTCTATCTGCTGAAACGGCTGGAGGAAGACGACATCCTCGCCATGATCGATCAGGCCATGACCGATCCCCGTGGCCTCAATGATCCCAGCCTGCGTTTTGCCCCCGGGGTGAAGGAGGCGCTGGCGAAAGCCGTGGATGGCGACGGGCGCAAGTCCCTCAACTATCTCGAGCTCCTGGCCGACATGGCCGAGAGCAGTGGGGCCGGCCCTGATGGACGAGAGGAGCGAGTCATCGACAGCACCCTGCTCGCCGCCGTGGTCGGGGAGCACGTGGCGCGCTTCGACAAGGGCGGCGATCACTTCTACGACCTCATCTCGGCGGTGCACAAGTCCATCCGTGGCTCGGCACCGGATGCGGCCCTCTATTGGTATGCCCGCATGGTGAGCGCCGGCTGCGATCCCCTCTATATCGCCCGCCGTCTGCTGGCCATCGCCTCGGAAGACGTGGGCAACGCGGATCCCCGCGCCATGCAGGTGGCGCTGTCGGCCTGGGACTGCTTCCATCGCATCGGCCCGGCGGAAGGGGAGCGGGCCATCGCCCAGGCCATCGTCTACCTCGCCTGCGCCCCCAAGAGCAATGCGGTCTACACCGCCTGGAAGGCGGCGCTCCATGACGCCAAAAACCTGCCGGACTTCGAGGTGCCGCCGCATCTGCGCAACGCCCCGACCAAGCTGATGAGCGAGCTCGGCTACGGCGCCGAATACCGCTATGCCCATGACGAGCCCGGTGCCTATGCGGCGGGGGAGAGCTACTTCCCCCCCGAGCTCGCCGGCAAGCACTACTACCAGCCCACCGACCGGGGGCTGGAGAAACAGATCGGCCAGAAGCTCGATTACCTGCGCGATCTCGACCGCCAGAGCCCGCGCAAAAGAGACAAATAGCTTCCCGATTTGAACATTGGCATCCCAATCGATTGGATCGCCGAAGTTTGGCCTGCCTGCCCCCCCAAACTTGGTAAAAACGACAGCAATACGCCCTGTTCGGGCGGGGGGGCGGTCTGCTACACTGCCCCTCTGACCCCGTTTGTCTTGGCCTGGTGCCATCTTCTTGATTTTGAAGGCCCGATGTTCACGGCTCGATATTCAAAGACGACAGGGGTGCGCCAACCGATGTTAACTTCCGGATCTGTTTTCTCGCCAGGGCGGATAACCCAGGCCAGATCCCATTAAAAAAAGTAGGTAAACCATGCTGGATCCCAAATATCTGCGCAGCGATATCGCCGAGGCTGCCGCTCGTCTGGCGACACGTGGCTACGTTTTGGACGTAGCGGCTGTCAACGCTCTGGAAGAGAAACGCAAGGATCTGCAGTCCCGCACCCAGGAGCTGCAGGCCGAGCGCAACGCCCGCTCCAAGTCCATCGGTGAGGCGGCTCGTCGTGGTGAAGATGTGACCCCGCTGAAAGCGGAAGTGACCAAGATCAACGACGAGCTCGAGACCAGCAAGGTCGAGCTCGAGACGCTGCTGGCCGACATCAAAGCCATCTCCGACGCCATCCCCAACCTGCCGAGCGACACCACCCCGGTGGGTCGCGATGAGAACGACAACGTGGAAGTGCGCCGCTGGGGTACCCCGCGTGCGTTCGACTTCCCGGTGCGCGATCACATCGATCTCGGCGAAGCGGCCAAGGGCGTGGACTTCAAGAACGGCGTCAAGCTCTCCGGTGCCCGCTTCGTGGTGATGAAGGGTCAGATTGCCCGCCTGCACCGCGCCCTGGCGCAGTTCATGCTGGACCTGCACACCCTGCAGCACGGCTACACCGAGTGCTACGTGCCCTACCTGGTGAACCCGGACAGCCTGTACGGCACCGGTCAGCTGCCGAAGTTCTCCGAAGATCTCTTCAACACCGGCATCGAGGGTGAAGGGGACGACGAGGGCAAGCTGCGCAAGTTCTCCCTGATCCCGACCTCCGAAGTGCCGCTCACCAACATGGCCCGCGACGAGATCTTCGACGAGCAGGAACTGCCCATCAAGATGACCGCCCACAGCCCCTGCTTCCGCTCCGAAGCGGGCTCCTACGGTCGCGACACCCGCGGTCTCATCCGCATGCACCAGTTCGACAAGGTCGAGATGGTACAGCTGGTGCACCCGGAGCAATCCTGGGCTGCGCTGGAAGAGATGGTCGGTCACGCCGAGAAGGTGCTGCAACTGCTGGAGCTGCCGTATCGCGTGATGGCGCTGGCCACCGGTGACATGGGCTTCTGCGCCGCCAAGACTTACGATCTGGAAGTCTGGCTGCCGGCTCAAGACACCTACCGCGAGATCTCCTCCGTCTCCAACTGCACCGACTTCCAGGCGCGCCGCATGCAGGCTCGTGTGCGCATCGACGGCAAGCCCCAGTTGCTGCACACCCTGAACGGCTCCGGCCTGGCGGTGGGTCGCACCCTGGTGGCGGTGATGGAGAACTACCAGCAGGCCGATGGCCGCATCGCCATCCCGACGGCGCTGCAGCCCTACATGGGCGGCCTGAGCCACATCGGCTAAGCCCGCGCCGATAACGACAACGCCATGGCCCAGCCATGGCGTTGTGCATTCAGGCGCCGCTCAACCGTTTGAGTGGGGGTAAAGCCGTCTCCATCGGCTCCCCCTCGATCCGTTAACACAATTTTATCAAGCATTGCGCAATCGTTTTTGTTAGACTGCGCCGCAATTTCGCAGGACACTCGTTTCTATGGTCTGGATTGATTACGCCATCATCGGCATCGTCGGTTTCTCCGCTCTCATCAGCCTGGTGCGCGGCTTTCTCAAGGAAGCCATGTCGCTCGTCACCTGGTTCGTCGCCTTCTTCATCGCCAGCCATTTCTATCCCGATCTCGCCATCTACTTCACCTCGTTCTCGGACGATCTCGTGCGCAACGGCCTCGCCATCGCCGCCCTGTTCGTGGCGACCCTGATCCTCGGCAGCGTGGTGAACTATGTGGTGGGCCTGCTGGTGGACAAGACCGGCCTGTCCGGTACGGACAGGGTGCTTGGCGTCTGCTTTGGCGCCATTCGCGGGGTACTGATCGTCAGTGCCCTGCTGTTTTTTATGGACACCTTCACCGGTCTCTCCCAGAGTGACTGGTGGCTGGCGTCCAAGCTGGTGCCGGAGTTCAAGCCGGTGATCCAGTGGTTTTTCGGGTTCATGTTGAACTCATCGAGTTTTCTCCAACAGGTACAGTGACTTCGAGGTAGCAAAGACATGTGCGGTATTGTCGGTATAGTTGGCACCACCCCCGTCAATCAGGCCCTCTACGACGCCTTGACGGTGTTGCAGCACAGGGGACAGGATGCCGCCGGGATCGTGACCATTGACAGTGGAAACTTCCGGCAACGCAAGGCTAACGGCCTGGTGAAGGATGTGTTTGAAGTGCGCCACATGCAGCGGCTGCAAGGGAATATCGGCATAGGACATGTCCGTTATCCCACCGCAGGCAGCTCCAGTGCCGCAGAAGCCCAACCTTTTTACGTCAACTCTCCCTACGGCATGGTGCTGGCCCACAACGGCAACCTCACCAACGCCAAGGCGCTCAAGGAGCAGCAGTTCAAGGTGGCCCGCCGCCACATCAACACCACCTCCGACTCGGAAGTGCTGCTGAACGTGCTGGCCCACGAGCTGGACCTGTGCGACAAGATGGAACTGCGCCCGGAGGATATCTTCTCTGCGGTGCGCAAGACCCACCAGCAGATCCGCGGCGCCTACGCCGTGGTCACCCTGGTGATAGGCCACGGTCTCATCGGTTTCCGTGATCCCAACGGCATCCGTCCGCTGATCCTGGGTCGCCGCGCCGACGAGCAGGGCCAGGTGGAGTACATGCTCGCCTCCGAAAGCGTGGCACTCGACGCCATCGGGTTCGAGACGGTGCGAGATGTCGCCCCGGGCGAAGCCATCTACATCACCGAGCAGGGTCAGCTGTTCTCCGAGCAGTGTGCCGAGCACCCGCAGATGAGCCCCTGCATCTTCGAGTACGTCTATTTTGCCCGTCCCGATTCGTGCATCGACAAGGTCTCCGTCTATGCAGCCCGCCTCAACATGGGCCGCAAGCTGGGCAAGAAGATCGCCCGCGAGTGGGAAGATCTCGACATCGATGTGGTCATCCCCATCCCCGAGACCTCCTGCGACGTGGCGCTGGAAATCGCTCACACCCTGGACCTGCCGTACCGTCAGGGCTTCGTGAAGAACCGCTACATCGGCCGTACTTTCATCATGCCGGGCCAGACCCAGCGCAAGAAGTCGGTGCGCCGCAAGCTCAACGCCATCGGCTCCGAGTTCAAGGGCAAGAAGGTGTTGCTGGTGGATGACTCTATCGTGCGTGGCACCACCTCCGAGCAGATCATCCAGATGGCGCGGGAAGCCGGTGCGGCCAAGGTCTACTTCGCCTCCGCCGCCCCCGAGATCCGCTTCCCCAACGTCTACGGCATCGACATGCCCACCGCCAACGAACTGATCGCCCACGGTCGGGAAGTGGAAGAGGTGTGCAAGCTGATTGGCGCCGACGGCCTGATCTTCCAGGATCTGGAAGATCTGGAAGAGGCGGTGCGGGAGATCAACCCCGAGCTGCGTCACTTCGAGACCTCGGTGTTCAACGGCCACTACGTCACCTCGGACGTGGATCAGAGCTACCTGGATCACCTCAACGCCATGCGCAGCGACGACAACAAGGCCGTGCGCGAATGGCAGGAAGGCACCAGCAATCTGGAAATTTTTAACGAAGGCAGTTAAACGTTTTTCAGTCGGTCTAGACCGTAAATAAAGATGGGGGCCTTGGCCCCCATCTTTATTTCTGTTTTCTCTCTGTCATCTCAGGCCAGATCTTCCCCGTGGCTGGCGATCACCTTCTTGTACCACCAGAACGACTTCTTGCGCCTGCGCGCCAGGGTGCCCTTGCCGGCGTCGTCCCTGTCCACATACACGAAGCCGTAGCGCTTGCTCATCTCGCCGGTGGAGGCGGCCACCAGATCGATGCAGCCCCAGCTGGTGTAGCCCAAGAGCGGGATGCCGTCACCGATGGCGTCCCCCATGGCGCTGATGTGCTCGCGCAGGTAAGCGATGCGGTAATCGTCCTCGATCTCGCCCTGCTCATTCGGCTCATCGACGGCGCCCAGGCCGTTCTCCACCAGAAACAGCGGTTTCTGATAGCGATCGTACAGGGTATTCATGGTGATGCGCAGGCCGAGGGGATCTATACCCCAGCCCCATTCGCTTACCTTGATGTGAGGGTTGCGCAGGGACTTGACCACGTTGGCGGCGCTGGTGTTGCCCGCGTTCATCTCGGCGGAGGCGCAGCGGGAGGCGTAGTAGCTGAAGGAGACGAAGTCGACGGTGTGTTTGAGGATCTCGTCATCTCCCGGCTCCTTGATCAGGGTCACGCCCTTCTCGCGAAACAGGCTGGCGGCATAGGCCGGGTAGGCGCCGCGGGCCTGCACGTCGATGAACAGCAGGTTCTCCCGCTCCTTCTGGATCGCGGCCCACACATCCTCTGGCTTGCAGGAGTAGGGGTAGAAGTTGCCCCCCGCCAGCATGCAGCCCACCTGGTTGTGCGGGTTCACCTCGTGGGCAATTTGGGTCGCCAGGGCGCTGGCAACCAGCTCGTGGTGGGCCGCCTGATACTTCACCTGCTCCTGATCTTCACCCGCGTCGAACACCAGCCCGGCCCCGGAGAAGGGACTGTGCAGCATGATGTTGATCTCGTTGAAGGTGAGCCAGTACTTCACCAGGCCATCGAATTGCTCGAAGCAGGTGCGCGCGTAGCGGGTGAAAAACTCCACCATCTTGCGGTTGCGCCAGGAGCCGTACTCCACCACCAGGTGCATGGGCACGTCGAAGTGGCACAGGGTCACCAGCGGCTCGATGCCGTACTTCTTGCACTCCTCGAACACCGCCCGGTAGAAGGCGATGCCCTCGGGGTTGGGCGCTTGCTCGTCCCCCTTGGGATAGAGCCGGGCCCAGGCGATGGAGGTGCGAAACACCGTGAAGCCCATCTCGGCCATCAGCGCTATGTCTTCTTGGTAGCGGTGATAAAAATCGATGGCGTCGTGGCTCGGATAATACTCGTCGTCTCGCAGGGTGAAGCGCTGCTCCTGGCCGAGTTTCACCGCCATGCGGTTCGGGCCGTGGGGGATCATGTCGACCGTGGTCAGGCCCTTGCCTCCCTCACGGTAGCCCCCCTCCGCCTGGTTGGCGGCCAGGGCGCCGCCCCAGAGGAAGTCTCGGGGAAATCTTGCTAACGACATCTGTTACCTCTTGTCATGTCGGATGATGCGAATTCACAGGCTGGCGGCCGTCTTGACCTGCAGCGTCGGCACTGTCTCATCGGAGGCGGCCTTAGGGTGCTCCTCCTGCACCGGAATGTCTTCAAAGCCCATCAGCAGGGTGAGCACGAAGGAGAGCACCACAGAGAGCGCCATGACCCCGAACACCCAGGCGATGCTCATGGGGTTGGCCGGATCGAAGAACTGGACGCTGGTGAAGAGACCCGGTGCCGCCATGGAGTGGCTGGCCAGCCCGGCCATGCCGGCCACGGCGCCACAGATGAAGCCGCTGATGAGGCTGGCGATGAGCGGCCGTTTCAGGCGCAGGGCCACCCCGTAGAGCGCGGGCTCGGAGATCCCCGCCATGATGGCGGAGGCCGCCGCCGCCAGCGCGGTCTGGCGCAGCTCGGGGTTCTTGGTACGCCAGGCCACCGCCAGGGAGGAGCCGCCGAGGGAGAGGTTGGCGCCGATCTCGGAGGGCATCACCATGCCTTCCTTGCCGGTCTCGGCGATGGTCTGGATGATGGTCGGAGTGAAGACGCGGTGCATGCCGGTCATCACCAACAGCGGCCACAGGGCCCCCATGATGGCCACCGACAGCCAGCCGAGGTAGTCGTGGACTGTGTAGACCAGGCCGGAGATGGCGGTGCCGATCCAGATGCCGATGGGGCCGATCAGCAGGATGGCGAGGGGCGCCGCGATCAGCACGATCAGCATGGGTTTCAAGAAGTTCTTGGTCACCGCCGGAGTGATGCGGTCAACCCAGCGCTCTATGTAAGAGAGGCACCAGGTCATCACCAGGGCCGGGATGACGGTGTAGGTGTATTTCACCGCGGTGACCGGGATAAAGCCGAAGCTGACCTGCTCCCCCTGGGCGGCCCTGGCCATCAGCTCGATGAAGCTCGGGTGCACCAGCACGCCGGCGATGGCGAGCGACATGTTGGTCTTGAACTTGACCGCCGCCGAGGCGGCGACCATCAGGGGCAGGAAGAAGAAGGCGCCGTCGCCGATGGCGTTGAGGATGATGTAGCTGGGGGAGGTGACCTCCACCATGCCGCTCATGCTGAGCACCATGGCCAAAAGCTTGACCATGGAGCCGCCGATGATGGCCGGAATGAGCGGCGACATGGTGCCGATCAGGGCGTCGAGGATGCCGGCGCCGAGGCGCTTGAGGCTGAAACCGGCTTTCACCTCTTCTTGTGGTGCGCCCTGTGCGTCTTGTGGCAGTCGGGCGAGCACCTCGCGGTAGGCGTGGGACACCATGTTGCCGATGATCACCTGGCACTGGTTGTCATTGTTCACCACCCCCATCACCCCGCTGGTGGCTTTCAGGGCGGGGTTGTCCACTCGGCTTGCATCCTTCAAGACGAAGCGCAGGCGCGTCATGCAGTGGGTGACCGCGACGATGTTGTCCGCTCCCCCCAGGGCACTGACGACGGCACTGGCCAGGGCCGCATAGTTTTTTGACATCTGGTTTATCCTTTTTGACCAAGAGAGACCGGCCATAGCCCGCCAGTGGTGTGGGGATGGACGGTGTGAAACTGCATGTGTGGAACCGGTTCCACATAGAGTGCTCAGTTTCTTTCTGCGATACAAGATGGTCCCCCGATCATTGTGCAGATCCGTGAATGGGATCACTCAATGACCCCTCCTGCCTGCATTCTTGCTACGACAACCCCAGGCCGGTGCAGTACACTGCGGCCCGTCAAGCATAACGGGATGGAGCAAGATGACGACGATGCTGGAGGTGGCAAGGCGGGCAGGGGTGTCGAAGGCGACGGTCTCTCGCGTGTTGTCGGGCAATGGCTACACCAGCCAGGAGACCCGGGACCGGGTGTTCCAGGCCATCGAGGAGAGCGGTTATCGCCCCAACCTGCTGGCCAGACAGCTGGCGACCAAGAACACCCAGACCCTGGGGTTGGTGGTGACCAACACCTTGTATCACGGCGTCTATTTCAGCGAGCTGCTCTCCCATGCGGCGCGGATGACCGAGGATCGCGGTCGCCAGCTGATCCTGGCCGATGGCAAGCACAGTGCCGAGGAGGAGCGTCAGGCCATCCAGTATCTGCTGGATCTGCGCTGTGACGGCATCATCATCTACCCGCGCTTCCTGAGCGTCGAGGAGATGGACGAGATCATAGAGCAGCATCCCCAGCCCATCATGGTGCTCAACCGCAAGTTGCGGCGCCACCACCGCCATTGCGTCTACTCCGATCAACAGGCCGCCGCCGCGGCCGTGGTGGATAAACTGGTGGAGATGGGGCACACCGACATCGCCTTCATCACCGGCTCGGCGGATTCGCCGACCGGCATCGAGCGGCTGGCCGGCTACCGGCAGGCCCTGGCCCGTCACGGGATCCCGCTGCGCGACGAATTGATCGCGCAAGGCAAGTGGACCCCCGCCTGCGGCGCGGCCGGGGTCTCGACCCTGCTGGGACGAGGGACCAATTTCAGCGCCTTGGTGGCCAGCAACGACGACATGGCGATCGGCGCCATCAAGCAGTTGCACCAGGCTGGCATGTCGGTGCCGGAGCAGGTCTCCGTGGTGGGGTTTGATGACATCGCCCTGGCGCCCTACGTCATTCCTTCGCTGGCCAGCGTCAAGATGCCGGTGACCGAGATGATCCAGGAGACCATCAGCCGGCTGATCACCATGGTGGAGGAGGGGGAGGCCGGTGAGCCACCCTCCTTCAGCGGCAAGCTGATCCGGCGCGACTCCCTCAAGCGCCTGCTGGAGTGAGGCCATTCTTGTTCTATCAAGAGGTGCTCCACCAAGCGGTGCGCCACCAAGAGGTGGGCAGGCGGGGCGGGATCCGTTAGCATGAGCCCCCTTCGCGAACGCTGGCATATCAAGCCAAGCCTTATCAAGCCGCATCAACCTATGCCAATCAACGCCAACCAGAGAGTACAAGAGTTCAGATGGATGACCTGCTAGCCCCCGTTCGCCAGTTCCTGCATTGTGAGACCCCGGATGAGTGGGTGGAGATGGCGCGGGATCCCGCCCAGTTGCCGACCCTGCTCATCGATCACGCCAACTGCGAGAACAAGGCCGCCCTGACCGCTCACAGCCTGGTGCGCCGCTACTGCCTGCCCAAGGGCAAGCGTCACCTGCTGCCCAAACTCGAGTTTTACCGTGAGCTGGACGCCATTCCCGAGAAGGCGGAGATCCTGGGCAAGCGCACCATGGGGGAGATGGACAAGAGCGTGTTTGCCGAGCTGGAGCGCAATCCGCTGTTATTCCCCATGGTGCGGCTCATCCAGGAGGAGCTGCACCACTTCGAGCAGGTGCTGGAGTTGATGCAGGCACGCGGCATTGCCTACGGCCCGGTCAGCGCGTCACGCTACGCCCGCAGCCTGCTCACCCATGTGCGCACCTACGAGCCGGCCGCCGTGGTGGACAAGATGATCATCGGCGCCTACATAGAAGCGCGCTCCTGCGAGCGTTTCGCCAAACTGGCGCCGCACTTGGACGAGGAGCTTGGCCGCTTCTATGTCTCCTTGCTGCGCTCCGAGGCGCGCCACTACCAGGACTATCTGGCCCTGGCGGAGCAATATGCGGGGGAGGACATCAGCGAGCGGGTGGCCTTCTTCGGCGCCATCGAGGCCGAGCTCATCTGCTCGCCGGATCCGCAGTTCAGGTTCCATAGCGGACTGCCTGTCAGATTTGACAGTTGTTGAGCCAGCGGGGGCCACCTACTATCGCGGTGTTCCTACTACGAGCGACGCAATCATTTTTTTGAGCGCAATCCCCGGCTACTGATGCGACATCAGGCCGGGTTTTTTTTATGGCGCAGAAAGGGAGCAGGGTCGATGGCGCCATCGACCCGGGGATCAGCGGCGGTATTCGTTGTTGTAGTTCTGAATGAGGCGGCGGGTCACCTCGTGCTGGGGATCGGCAAACACCTTGAGGGTCTTGCCGCGTTCCACCACCCGGCCGTCGTGCATCACCAGCACCTCGTCGCTGATGTGGCTGACGATGCCCAGATCGTTGGCCACCAGCACATAGCTCAGCCCCATGGTCTCCTGCATCTCCAACAGCAGGTTGATGATCTGGGAGCGCACCGAGATATCCAGAGTCGACAACGCCTCGTCCGCCACCACTATCTTGGGGTTGAGGATCAGCGCCCGTGCCAGCCCCACCCGTTGTTGCTGACCGGCGGAGAGCATCTGCGGGTAGAAGAGCGCGTGATCCGCCAGCATGCCCACCATGCGCAGGGTCTGCACCACCTTGTCGCGGCGCTCCTCTTCGCTCATCTCGGTGTTGAGGCGCAGGGGCGTCTCCAGGATCTGGCCGACCCGAATTTTTCGGTTAAGAGAGGTGTTGGGATCCTGAAAGATCATCCGCAGCAGCTTGCAACGGGTCTGATAATCCCCGTGCACCAGGCGCTGGCCCTCGACGGCGATCTCGCCGCCGCTCGGCTCTATCATGCCCGCCAGGATACGGGCTAGGGTGCTCTTGCCGGAGCCCGCCTCGCCGACGATGGCCAGGGTCTGGCCCACGCCGAGATCGAACGAGAGCGGCTTGATGGCCTCCACCGCCTGGCGCCGGAACAGACCGGTGCGATTCTGATAGGTCTTGCACAGGCCTCTGACCTGTAACAGAGCGGGTTCGATCACTGTATTGGCTCCTTTATGGCGCAATAGGCTGCCACAGGCTGAAAACTGCTCATGTTGATGCTGTTGAATCGCTCCGGCTCGGCAGAATAGGATATCTGCACTCGGGGAACATCAAGGGTCAGCGATTGAGAATGGGCCCGGATCATTTCTTCGGCTCTTCCATGTTCAGCGGGAAGTGACAACTGAACTGATGGCCCTTGATCTTGCTCATCAGCGGCGTCTGCACGCACTGCTTCTGGGCATAGGGGCAGCGGGGGCCGAGCCGGCAGCCGATGGGCAGGTGTTGCAGCGGCGGTATCACCCCGGGCAGGGTCTCGAGCCGGGACTTGTGGCGCACCAGCTTGTCAAAGTCGGGGATGGATTTGAGCAGGGCATCCGTATAGGGATGGTGGGGGGATTCCAGGATCTGATCCCGGGTGCCCACCTCCACCATCTGGCCGCAGTACATGATGTTGATGGTGTCGGTCAGGTTCGCGATGGCGGCGATGTCGTTGCTGATGATCAGGATGGTGGTGTTGCCCAGCTTGTTCATCTTGTCCAGCAGCCGCAGGATCTGGGAGTGGGTGGTGGACTCCATGGCGCTGGTGGGCTCGTCGGCCACCAGCAGGCGCGGCTGATTGGCGATGGCCATGGCGATCATCACCTTCTGGCACATGCCGTCCGACAGCTCGTGGGGATAGGCCCGCATCACCTTGCGGTGATCCTTGACGCCGACTCTGTGCAGCAGGGCGATGGCCCGCTTCTTGCGCCACTGGAAGCGCTGCCAGAACTTGCCGACGAAGGCGCTGGTGGGGATGGCCTCCTCCAGCTGGGTGCCTATCTCCTCGGACGGATCGAGGCAGCTGATGGGATCCTGAAAGATCATGGCGATCTCCCGGCCCATGATGCGGCGCCGCTCCTTGGGGGCCATGGTCAGCAAGTCCATGTCGTTGAAGCGCATCCGGTCGGCGCGCACTATCCAGTTGTCCTTCTGGATGCCGACGATCACCTTGGCCACCAGGCTCTTGCCGGAGCCCGACTCTCCGACCAGACCGCGAATTTCCCCCTCGTTCAGGGTCAGGCTGACCCTGTCCACCGCCTTGACCTTGCCCTGAGGCGTGTCGATCTCGATGGTGAGGTTGCGTATATCGAGCAAGGGCATCAGTGGCGCTCCTCATGAGGCTGTGGCACGGCGGGTTGCATCGGGGAGATGCCGTCCTTGATGGTATAGAGCAACGGGATCATCAATCGTTCCCCTCTTTGAGCGCTTCGCGAATGCCTTCACCCACCAGTGATCGGTTGACCAGCACGCCGTACAGGAATGGGCAGGGGCCAAGGGTGAACATGTCTATCTTGGGCAGAGAGCGCTGCATCAATCGTTCCCCTCTTTGAGTGCTTCGCGAATGCCTTCACCCACTAAATTGGTCACCAGCACGCTGAACAGGATGGCCATGCCCGGCAGGGTCACTGTCCAGGGGGCCAGATAGATGAGATCGCTCGAATCCGCCAGCATGGCGCCCCACTCGGGCTGGGGCGACTGGGCGCCGAGGCCGAGGAAGCCCACCGCCGAGATGTCCAGAATGGCGGCAGACAGGGTGCGGGTGGTCTGCGCCACCAGGGTCTCGACGATGTTCGGCAGGATGGCCAGACGCATGATCCGCCAGGGGGGCGAGCCATCGAGGCGGCTGGCGATGATGTACTCCTTCTGCATCTCGGCGTGGACCGCGTTGTAGGTCGCCCGGATAAAGGGGGGGATGAGCGCCAGCGTGATGGCGATCAGGGTGTTGAACAGCCCTGGCCCCAAGATGGCGACCACAATGATGGCCAGCAGCAGGGAGGGGATGGAGAGCAGGGTGTCGAGCAGGTGGTGCAGCACGCTCGATTTGACCCCCTTGCTCATGCCGCCGAGGATGCCGATGGTGGAGCCAACCACGAGGGCAATCACCACCACCAGCAGGGCGTTGCCGAAGGTGAGGCGGGCACCCACCACCAGGCGCGAGAGGATGTCGCGGCCCAGATCGTCAGTGCCGAGGAAGTAGTCGATGTTGCCGGTGCTGGCCCAGGAAGGCTCAAGCAGCAGGCGGCTGCTGTGTTGATCGTCGATGCCATAGGGCACCACCAAAGGGCCCACCAGGGTAACCAGCAACAGCAGCACGAAACACCAGAGACCGGCCATGGCCAGCGGGTTGCGCCTATAGGAGGCCCAAGTCTGCTCCAGGGGGGAGAGGATCCTGAGCTCCGGGTAGATGTTCGATTTATCTTGCATGAGTCAGGCTCCAGCCCAGGTGCTGGACAGGTTTAGTCTTGTTTTGCATAGAGTTCTTTACGCCGTGCCGGATACATGATGGTGGTGAGCAACTCGGTGCTGACGCTGATGAAGATCACGAAGCTGGCCACCACCAGGAAGGCGCCCCGGATAGCGGCGTAGTCCTGCAGCGCTATGCTGTTGACCAGCCAGCGACCGATGCCGGGCCAGTCGAACACGAATTCGGTGATCATGGCGGAGGTGAGCACGCTGCCAAGCTGCAGGCCGAGCAGCGGCAGCACCGGTGGCAGGGCATTCTTGAGGCCGTGGCGCCAGACGATCTGGCGGCGGGAGAGGCCCCGGCTCGCCGCAGCCTTGATGTAGTTCTGCTTCATCACGTCGATGAGGGAGCTGCGCACGTGGCGGATCACCTCTGTGGTGGGCACCACCGCCAGCACCAGAGACGGCAGCACCAGATGGCGCAAGGCATCGTGCAAGGCGGCGTCACGCCAGGGTTCGTGACTCAGCAGCACATCGACGATGGCGATGCCGGTGATGGAGGGCACGTCGTAGAGCAGGCTGATCTGGCCGGAGGCGGGCAACCAGCCGAGATCCAGCGAGAACAACATCACCATCAGCAAGGCGAGCCAGAATACCGGCACGGCGTAGCCGATGAGACCGGCGGCCATGATGGAGAGATCGAGCCCGCGCCCCTGATAGAGGGCGGCCAGGGTGCCGAGCGGAATGCCCACCAGCAGGGAGATGGCGAAGGCCGCGAGACACAGGGTCAGGGTCGCCGGGAAGTAGTGACGAATTTCGTCCAGCACCGGCTGGCCGGAGACGCTGGAGAGGCCGAAGTCACCGGCGAAGATGCGCTGCAGGAAGTCCGGGTAGCCTTGCCAGATGTCCAGCGCCTGGCCGATGAGACGAAACTCCAGCAGATAGGTCGCCAGGGTCAGCACCAGCAGGGTGATGAGCAGCAGGGTGATGCGGCGCAGAATATAAAAGAACATGGTTATGCCTCCGCCCGCTGGCTGGCCGATGACCGGCAAGGCCGGTCAGGGATGGAATGGATATCGAACCGCATGCTCACTCCCGATGGGCCTGGTTGAAGGTGGTGCCACCGAAGGGCATCAGGGTCAGCCCCTCGATGTCGCTGCGGCTCACCTGGGTGCGCAGGGCATGGGCCAGGGGGATGAGTGGCAACTGCTCATTGAGCAGGGTCTGGGCATAGTAGTAATTGCGCAGGCGGAAGGCGAGCTGAGGGGTGGTCACCGCATCGTCCAGCAGCTGATCGAAGGCCGGGCTGCACCAGCGGCTGTAGTTGTTGCCCCGCTCGACGGCGGCGCAGCTCAGCAGTTGGCGGAAGAAATTGTCCGGATCGGCGTTGTCGGCGATCCAGCCGGACAGCAGGCTGTCGTATTGCCCCTTGGCGAGCCGGGTCTCGATGACGGGCCAGGCTTGCTGCACGATTTTCAGCTTCACCCCTATCTTGGCGAGATCGCTGCGCATCAGTTGGGCGGTCTTGAGGCCGTCCGGGTTGTAGGGACGGGCTCCCGGCTGCACCAGCACCTGCATCTCGAAGCCCTGCTCCAGCCCGACCTCCTTGAGCAGCTTGCGGGCGAGGGGCAGATCCGGCTTGCGCAGTGGCAGGGAGGGATTGTAACCCCAGGAGAGCGGCGGCAGCAGGCTGGTAGCGGGCTGCCCGGTTTCGAAATAGACCGCCTGCAGCAGGTTCTGCACGTTGATGGCGCTGGCCAGCGCCTGACGGACTTGCACCTTGTTGAAGGGGGCCTTGCGGGTATTGAGGGCCAGGAAGGCGACGTTCATGCCCGACTGCACCGACAGATTGAGGTGGGAGTCCTTGTCGATCACCGACAGCTGGCTGGCGGAGGGGGTGCTCATCACATCGCACTCGCCGGTCAGCAGCTTGGCGAGCCGCTTGGACGATCTGGGGGTGATGTCGTAGACCAGTTGCTCAATCTTGGCCTCACCGCCCCAGTAACCGGGGTGGCGCAGGTAGCGCACGAACTCGTTGTGACGGTACTCCTTGAAGCTGAAGGGGCCCGTTCCTATGGGGCGGCTGTCGAGCAGCTCGGGGGTGCCGGCCTTGAACATCTGCTCGCCATACTCGGCGGAGAGCACGATGGCGTAGTCGCTGGCCAGGGTCGCGAGGAAGGAGGCATCCGGCCGGTTGAGCTCGAACACCACCTCGTGGGGCCCGTGCTTGTCGACCCGCTTGATGAGGGAGGCCAGCCCCATGCTGTAAAAATAGGGGTACTCGCCGCCGGAGATGGCGTGGTAGGGGTGATGCTCGTCCAGCAGGCGATGATAGGTGAACAGCACGTCGTCGGCGTTGAACTGGCGCGAGGGGCTGAACCAGGGGGTGCGATGGAAGGTGACCCCCTTGCGCAGGCTGAGAGTGTAGGTCAGCCCGTCCTCGCTGCTGCGCCAGGCGGTGGCAAGGCCCCCCTCCAGGCTCAGGGTATTGGCATTGACCTCAAGCAGGCGATCGTAGAGCGGGCGGGCACTGGCATCCAGGGTCATACCCGAGTTGGCGAGCTGCGGGTTGAAGGTCTGGGGCGCCCCGTCGGCGCAGTAGATGAGCCCCGTCTTCGAGGCATCGTCTTGTTTCTGACAGCCGGTGAGTACCAGGAGACCGAGCAGCAGTGGTGTGAGCATTCTCATTGTGGAGCCATGTCTTCATGCGAAATGTGTTCATGCAAGGTTGCCCGCGGGAGGGCGGGCGCGTTGCGGGTGCCTGCCGGGCAGGGCATCCCGGAGGGATCAGCCGATCTCAGTGTTGCCATTGTTGTCATCCCCCTCGAGCAGCTGGTATTTACGTAACATACCCCTGAACTGGTGGTAGCTCAGGGCCAGCAGATCGGCCGCTTTGCGCTGATTATACTGGGATTGCTGCATCGCTTGCTTGAGTAAATTGACTTCGAACTCAGCGACCGTGCTCTTGAGATCCAGCGGCAGGGCGGGGGCCTGACGCCCCCCTGACGTCGCAGGTCCGGCTGAGTCGGTGGCCTGGGCCTCGGTCCGGGCCCGGGGGCGCCAGGGGGAATCGAAGGGATTGATCACCAGCTCCGCCAGCGGCAACTGCGGATTGCCCTGGCGATAGAGGCTGCGCTCCACCACGTTTTTGAGCTCCCGCACGTTGCCGGGCCAGGGGTAGTCCAGCAGCAGCTGGGTCGCCTTGCGAGAGAACCCGGCAAACAGCGGATAGCCCAGCTCCCGGGTCATGCTGTGGGCGAAGTGCTCCGCCAGCATCAGGATGTCGTCCCGCCGCTCCCGCAGGGGGGGCAGGGTGATGACGTCGAACGCCAGCCGATCCAGCAGATCGTGGCGAAACTGACCCCGCTCGGCCAGCGCCGGCAGATCCTCGTTGGTGGCGCACACCAGTCGCACATCCACCTTGAGCGGCTTGGCACCGCCCACCCGCTCGAACTCGCCATATTCGATGACCCGCAGCAGTTTCTCCTGCACCCGGGCGCTGGTGGTGGCCAGCTCGTCGAGGAACAGGGTGCCGCCATCGGCGCGCTCGAACCGGCCCTGATGGCGCTTGGCCGCACCGGTGAAGGCGCCCGCCTCGTGGCCGAACAGCTCAGTTTCCAGCAGGCTCTCGCTCAGGGTGGCGCAGTTGATGGTGACAAAGCTTTGATCCCAGCGGGCCGAGAGATAATGTAGGCGGTGAGCGATGAGCTCCTTGCCGGTCCCTCGCTCGCCGATGATCAGCACGGGTTTGCGCAGGGGCGCCAGTCGCGAGGTCTGCTCAATGATCTCGAGAAACGCGTTGGACTCACCCAACAGGCTTTCCGTGTCTGTGCTCATCCTGATACCCGCTCGTTGAAAAATCTGGTCAATCTTACCAAAAGTTAGTGATTTTTATCACCCGTTGTTCCGAGTGACTTGAAACTCATGAAGTGTGCCCATATAAATCAATGAGTTAAAATTCGTTCCAGATTGGCACACAAGTTGCCATTGTCAATGGAGAAACAACCCAATGCCCATCACAGGAGTAGAGTCATGAGTATTTTTTCCCGCCTGGCCGACATCATCAATTCCAATCTGACGGCCCTGCTCGACAAGGCAGAAGATCCCCAGAAGATGGTGCGCCTGATCATTCAGGAGATGGAAGACGAGCTGGTGAAGGAGCGCTCCAACCTGGCCCGCTTCCTCGCGAACCAGAAAGAGATTGGCCGCCAGGTCAGCCGCCATCAGGAGCGGGTGAACGAGTGGCAGGCCAAGGCCGAACTGGCCTTGACCAAGGGTCGCGACGATCTGGCCCGCGCCGCCCTCATCGAGAAGAAGAAACAGACCGAGCTGGCCGAGACGCTGGTGCGTGAACAGCAGGCGGTGGACAGCGGCATCGACAAGCTGGGCGACGAAATTCGCCAGCTGGAAGCCAAGCTCGAAGACGCCCGCACCCGCCAGAAGGCGATGGCCATTCGCAGCGAGGCGGCCAGCAGCCGTTTGAACGTGCAGAGCCAGGTGGCCCGTGGTGACAGCCAGGCCGTGGTCAGCAAGTTCGAGCGCATGGAGCGCCGCATCGACGAGATGGAGGCCCGCGCCGATCTCGGTCAGTCCGACAAGGCGCTGGCCCAGCAGTTTGCCGAGCTGGAGGTGGACGATCAGATCAGCCGCGAACTCGAGGCCATGCGCCAGAAGCTGGGCCAGAGCGACGCCACCAAGCAGGGGGAGTAACGAATGGAAGACATCATTGGCATATTGGCGACGCCGCTCATCGTCTTCATGGTGATAGTGGCCCCCATCTGGCTGGTGTTGCACTATCGAGCCAAGGGGCGGATCGGCGTCGGTCTCGCCGACGGTGAGCGGCAGCAGCTGGAAGGGCTGCTGGTGCGCGCCGAGAAGATGCAGGAGCGAGTGGGGGCACTGGAATCCATTCTCGATGCCGAGGTCCCCGGCTGGAGGAACAAGGTATGACGCTGTCAAATCAGACGAGTCGCAATCTCTACCGTGACCCCCAGCGGGGCAAGATAGCGGGGATCTGCGCCGGCCTCGCCGACTACTTCGGGGTGGAGATCTGGATAGTGCGGCTGCTGGCCATCACCGGCCTCATCTTCGCCGGCTTCATCACCTTCACCGCCTACATCGCGGCCTGGTTCCTGCTCGACAAGAAGCCGGTCACCCTCTATGGGGAAAAGGATGCCGAGTTCAGCGATCTGCGCATGAAGTCGCGCAGCTGGCAGGCGGGGGTGACGCCCCACCAGGCGCTGGGCCGCATCGCGCAAGAGCTGGATTCGCTCGAACCCAGAGTACAGCGCATCGAGAAGCTGGTGACCTCCAAGGAGTTCAACTTGCAACGGGAATTCAGCAAGCTGTGATGAGATGACCCATAGCGTCCCGGGCCAGGGAGGGCCGGGGTGCGACAACAGAGAGGATTGATCACGCCTTGATACGCAACAAGCTCGAACAGCAGTGGTCTGTGCTGCAGCACAAGGCCAATGAGGTGGTGAACCGGGTACGGGATCGCCACATCCGGCTGGCGGTCACCGGCCTGTCCCGCAGCGGCAAGACCGCCTTCATCACGGCGCTGGTGAACCAGCTGGAGCACGCGGCCATCGATGGTCGGCTACCCCTGTGGGATGCTCAGCGTCAGGGGCGGATCCTGGGGGCGCGCCGGGTGCCCCAGCAAAATGCCCACATTCCCACCTTCCCCTACGAGCGCGGGCTCGACTCCCTGTTTGGGGATCCTCCCGCCTGGCCGGAGCCGACCCGCGGAGTGGCCGAGGTGCGCCTCGAAATTCGCTATCGCACCCGCCATCCCCTGCGCAAGCACCTGGGGGAGATCTCCACCCTCTACGTGGATCTGGTGGACTACCCGGGGGAGTGGCTGCTGGACTTGCCGCTGCTCGAACTCAGCTACGAGCAGTGGAGCGAGCAGGTTGAGCAGCAGCTGCGCCGCCCCGAGCTGCAAGCGCTCGCGAGCAACTGGCTTGAACCGCGCTGGCAGGCCGAACAGCCCTTCGAGGAGCGACCCGCGAGCGAGCTGGCCGAGCGCTACACCGATTATCTGCACGCCTGCAAGCGTGAGCTCGGCCTGCACCTCATCCAGCCGGGCCGCTTCGTGTTGCCCGGGGAGTATGCCGGCGCGCCACTGCTGCAGTTCGTGCCCTGGGTGTGGGACAAGCCCACGGGCGAGCCCGCCGATGGCAGCCTCTATGCCACCTTCAAGCAGCGCTTCGAGCAGTACAAGCAGCACCTGGTGCAGGGCTTCTACGAGCAGCACTTCGCGGGGTTTGACCGCCAGATAGTGCTGGTGGACTGCCTGCAGCCCCTCAACGCCGGCGCCGCCAGCTTCGGCGACATGCAGCAGGCCATCGCCCGCATCATGGAGAGCTTCGCCTACGGCAAGAGCAACTGGTGGCGCCGGCTGTTCGCCCCGCGCATCGACAAGCTGTTGTTCGTGGCGAGCAAGGCGGACCACGTGACGCCGGAGCAGCACGGGCCCCTGGTCTCCCTGCTGCAACATCTGGTGAGCAGTGGCCGTGGCCAGGCCCGCTTCGAGGGCATAGAGACAGAATGCCTGGCGCTCGCCGCCATCAAGGCGACCGAGGTGGGCAAGGGGATCGCCAACGGCCGCGAGTTCCCCGCCATTCGCGGCACCAGCCTGGAGGGCGAGCCGTTGCTACTGTTCCCGGGGGAGGTGCCGTCCCATATTCCCCCCGCCCAGTGGTGGAACACTCAGGGCTTCGATTTTCAGGCGTTTCGCCCGCTGCCCATGAGTGCCCATCAGGCCTTGCCCCACATCCGGCTCGATGCGGCGCTGGAGTTTCTGCTCGGGGATCACCTCGAATAATCAGCTGGCCGATCGGCGGGTTAACCCCGTGGATCGGCGCGGAGGAAGATAAACGATGAACGATCAGACAAAACAACGCCCCCCGGCGCAGGGGGGGCCGCTGCAAGGCAAGGTGGTGCTGGAGCCGGTGATCCCGGTGGCGTCACAAGAGCCTGCTCCCGCCCCGGCCCAGCGGCTGGAGGAGGCGAGCTTCGAGCGGCTCGATGAGCTAAGCGACTTCACCGAGGTGGAGCCGGCCCTGACCATCAAGCCCCGCCGCCGTCACCGCCTGCTCGGTTGGGGACTGGGGGCGGTCGGCCTGCTGTCCCTCGGCCAGTTTGGCGCCTTCCTCTACGACCAGTTTGTCTCGTCCCCGCTCTGGGGCGGCGCCTGGTTGGTGGCGTCGGGCCTGGTGCTGGTGGGCACGGCCGGGGTGGCGGGGCGCGAGTGGTTGCGGCTGCGCACCCTCAAGCGACGCCAGGATGTGCGCTCCCGCGCCGAAGATCTGCTGGCTCGCCAGGGGGTGGGGCAGGGGCAGGCGTTTTGCGAGGCCCTGGCGACCAGGAGCGGTGACAAGGGGCGGGAGGGGTACAACCACTGGTTATCTCAGCTCGACGAGAGTCACAGCGATCGGGAGGTGCTGACCCTCTATAGCCAGCTGGTGCTGACCGAGCGGGACAAGCTGGCCCAGGCCCGGGTTGCCAAGTGGTCGGGGGAAGCCGCCGTGCTGGTGGCCCTGAGTCCGCTCGCCACCGTCGACATGATGCTGATGTTGTGGCGCAACCTGCGGATGATCGAAGATATTGCGGATGTTTATGCCATCGAACTCGGTTACTGGAGTCGTATTCAGCTGATCCGTCAGGTGTTTCGCAACATGCTCTATGCCGGTGCCACCGAGCTCGTCACCGAGGTGGGGATGGACTTGCTCGGCGCCGAGCTCACCGCCAAGCTGTCGGCCCGTGCCGCGCAAGGGGTGGGGGCCGGCCTGCTCACCGCGCGGCTCGGGCTGCGTACCATGGAGGCGTGCCGCCCACTGCCCTGGTGCGGCGATGAGAAGCCCAAGCTCGGCGAGCTGCGCAAGCGGCTGATCGGCCAAATTACGGGTTATCTCAGCAAGTCTTGAGTCCGCTGCAAGGGTGATGATGAAAAGGGATTCCACAGCCTGATCGGCCGACTGGCGGGCTATCTCGACCAGTCACGAGCCGGGGAACCGGCATGTCACAAATTATTTACATCTCTGGCAAGCAGCCGACCTCGGGTCGGCTGCTTTTTTAGGGGGCAAACCGTTACAGTGATCCCATAGACCTTCATCGACGTGTCTGGACAAACAGACCAACGCAGACGTGCCCCAGCGGGGCGGGATGGAACGGGATCATGGCAAGCCTCTACACAGCACATCAGGCGGACGAGCAGGGCGTCATCCACTATCGGGATGAAGAACACGGCACCTGGCGGATCCTGATCGAGCGCCAGCTCGCGGCGCTGGAGGGCAAGGCCTGTGACGAATATATGGCGGGGCTGGCTCGCCTCAATTTGCCCCTGGATCGCATTCCGCAGCTCGGTGAGATCAACGCCGTGTTGCAGCCCGCCACCGGCTGGTCCGTGGTGGCGGTGCCGGCGCTCATCTCCTTCGATCGCTTCTTCTCGCTGCTGGCCAACCGCCAGTTCCCGGTCGCCACCTTTATCCGGCGCCGGGACGAGCTCGATTACCTGCAGGAGCCCGACATCTTCCACGAGCTGTTTGGCCACTGCGCCATGCTGACCAACCCGGCGTTCGCCCACTTCACCCATGTCTACGGCCAGCTCGGCCAGAAGGCGAGCAAGGAGGATCGAGTTTTCCTCGCGCGGCTCTACTGGTTCACGGTGGAGTTTGGTCTGGTGCAGGGAGATCTGGCAGAGGGAAATGAGGGGCTGCGCATCTATGGCGGTGGCATCCTCTCCTCTATCGGTGAGACCGCCTATGCCCTCGGGGGCGTGCCAGTGTTGCAGCCGTTTGACCCCATAGAGGTGCTGCGCACCCCCTATCGCATCGACATCATGCAGCCCATCTATTTTGTGCTGCCAAGCCTGGATGCGCTCTACCCCCTGGCGGATCAGGACATCATGGCCATGGTGGGCGAGGCCCGCCGCCTCGGCCTGCATGCCCCGCGCTTCCTGCCTATCAATCAAGCTGCGGGCAAGCAGGCGAGCTGACGGCCGCGCATTGCCCATTTCCCCACGAGTTATCAACGAAAGGAGTCCCGAATGTCCGAACTGGCAAGCCAACAGTGCGAAGCGTGCCGCGCCGATGCCCCCAGAGTCAGCGACGAGGAGCTGGCGGAGCTGATGCACCTCATTCCCGACTGGCAACCCCTGGTGGTGAAGGGAGAGCTGCAATTGCGCCGGGAATTTGTGTTTCGCAACTTCAAGGAGGCGCTGGCCTTCACCAACCGGCTCGGCGAGCTGGCTGAGGCGGAGTTCCATCACCCCGCGATCCTGACCGAGTGGGGCAAGGTGACCGTCAGCTGGTGGACCCACAAGATCGGCGGGCTGCACCGCAACGACTTCATCATGGCGGCGCGCACCGACGAGTTGCTCAAGTAGTCGCCTCGTCTAGGCGCCTCAGTGTCGCAATAGCGTCACACAAGGCGGGCCTGTCCGGTGAAAACGGGACGGGCCCGCATTTTTATGGGCCAGCCCTCGCACTGGCGGGATCGAGTCTGTATCATCCGGTTATTCAGAATGTTAGCCAGGAAGTGTGTGCCGAATGCGTCTTGAAGTCAGCTGTGAAGACCGCCTGGGCTTGACCCGGGAATTGCTCGACCGTCTGGTGGAGCACAACATCGATCTGCGCGGCATCGAAATCGATACCTCAGGCATCATCTACCTCAACTTCCCCGAGCTGGAGTTCCGCGATTTCCAGCACCTGATGCCGGAAATTCGTCGCATCCCCGGCATCTACGACGTCAAGACCATCCCCTACATGCCCTCCGAGCGGGAGCATCACGAGATAGAGGCGCTGCTCAAGGCGCTGCCGGATCTGGTGTTCTCCCTCGACAGCAAGGGGCGGGTGACCCAGGCCAACCAAGCCGCCCTCACCACGCTCGCCTTGCCGCCGGAAGAGGTGCGCGGCGTCTCCCTCGGCTCCCTGGTCAAGGGCTTCTCCTTTGCCCGCTGGCTGGAGGCGAGCGAGATCCGGCCCCAGACCTGCAAGCTCAGCCTCGGCGGCGAGGAGTATTTGGGCGATCTGATGCCGCTCTTCGTGGCCGAAGAGAAGGGCAAACAGGCCCTGGCCGGCGCCGTGGTGGTGCTCAAATCGGCCCGCCGGGTCGGCATGCACTTCAGCGCGCTGCACGCGGTGGAAGTCGGTGGCTTCGAGCATCTGCAGGCCGAGAGCCAGAAGATGAAAGAGGTGCTGGCCCAGGCCGCCAAGCTGGCGATGCAGGATGCCCCCTTGCTCATCGTGGGCGAGACCGGCACCGGCAAGGAGTTGCTGGCCCGCGCCTGCCACGGCGCCAGCCTGCGCTCCAGCCACCCCTTCATGGCGCTGAACTGCGCCGCCATGCCGGACAACGTGGCCGAGAGCGAGCTGTTTGGCTACGCCCCCGGTGCCTTTGGCAACAACACCGAGGGCAAGCGCGGCGTGCTGGAGCTGGCGAGCGGCGGCACCCTGATGCTGGACGAGATCGGCGATATGTCCCCCCACCTGCAGACCAAGTTCCTGCGGGTGCTGCAAGATGGCGTCTTCCGCCGGGTCGGTGACGAGCAGGAGGTGCGGGTCAACGTGCGCTTCATCTGCACCACCCAGAAGCAGCTGCTGGATCTGGTACACGAGGGCAAGTTCCGGGAAGATCTCTACTACCGCCTCAACGTGCTGAGCCTGGCGCTGCCACCGCTGCGCGAGCGCAAGGCGGACATCATGGCGCTGGCCCAGCAGTTCGTGTTTCGTTTTGCGAGCGAGCTGCAGCGCCCGCGCCCGCGCTTCACCCGTAACATGGCCGAATATCTGACCGCCTATCGCTGGCCGGGCAACGTACGCCAGCTGCGCAACTGCCTCTATCGGGCCATGACCCTGCTGGAAGGGGACGAAATCGGCCCTGAGCACGTGGACCTGCCGGTGGCGGCGGATGCCATGCCGCTCATCGACGAGTGGTTCGAGGGCGGGCTGGACGAGGCGGTGAAGCGCTTCGAGAGCCGGCTGCTGGAGCGGCTCTACCCGGCATTTCCCTCCACCCGCCAACTGGCCAAACGGCTCGGGGTGTCCCACACCGCCATCGCCAACAAGCTGCGTGAATACGGGATCGGCAAGAAATAGTCAGATGGTGGCTTATCTTTCATGGCACCCGCCTCAAGGCGGGTGCTTGCCATTGCTGCGACACCGGGTGACGCAACCGGTGCCCGACCCGATGGGCACCAGCCTCGGGGCTGATAAGCTCGAGGCGACCCCTCTCTGGCATTCCCTTCATGGGCGCCGGGCCACTTCGGTACCGGCGTGGGCATAAGCGCAGGCATCATGCAATCACCTCATCTTTTCCGGGCCATGGCCTTGCTTGCCCCCCTGTGCTATTCGCTGGCCTTGACGGCCGAGTCGGGGCCCCTGACCTCGGCGGAGATCCGCAGCGACCACGTGCGTCAAACCGTGCTCGATATCCTGAGTTATACCCGCTGGCCGAGCGAGCCTGCCGAGTTGCGGCTGTGCATCACTGCGCCGACGGAGTACGCCAGCACCCTGCTCACCATCACGCGGCAGGCCAACGGCCGGCTGGTCGATGTTCACCGCTACGAGACGGATGACGAGGCGCTGAGTCAGCGCTGCGATGTGATCTATCTGGGGGTATTGGCTCCCGAGCAGCGTCTGGCACTGTTCGAGCGGCTGCGGGGCCACGCCATCCTCAGCATCAGCGAACAGAGCCGTGACTGCATCGCCGATGCGGTGTTCTGCCTGCAGGCCGGACTGGATAGGGTGCGTTTTCGCGTCAATCTGGATGCGCTGGCCCGCAGCGGCGTGCGGGTGCATCCGGCTGTGCTGAAACTGGCGAAAGCGGACGAGGAGGAGCGATGAAAAACCCGTCTCATTCCGTCGGCCCGCGCATCACCTTGCGACAGAGCCTGGGGCGCACCCACATGATGACCTCCCTGACCGCCGTCTGCATGGCGGGGGTGTTCCTGACCATCACCGCCTTGCTGGCACTGCGACTCTATGCGGATCACAACCTGGAGCTGCTGGCCCGTGCCATCAGCTACACCACCGAGGCAGCCGTGGTGTTCCACGACGAGGAGGCGGCGAAGGATGCCCTGCAGGCCATCACGGCGCACGAGGACGTGGTCAGCGCCACCATCTTGCTGCCGAGCGGTCAGGTGCTGGCGAGCTGGAGCCGTGACATCACCAGCCCCTGGTCCAATCTGGGGCAACACCTGGCGCGGCTGCTCCTGCCGGGACCGGTGGAGCTGCCCATGATGCGTGAGGGCAAGGAGATAGCCCGCATTCACCTGGTCGGCCACGGCCAATACCTGCTGCGCTTCCTGTTGCAGACCCTGCTGGCGACCCTGGTCTGCCTGCTGCTCAGCATACTGGGCGCCCTCTATGTGGCGCGCCGGATGCAATATTCCATCACTGCCCCCCTCAAGGCGCTGGCGCAGGTCGCCCACAGCGTCCGTCGCCGGCGAACCCTCAATCAGCGGGTTCCCTCCGCCAATATCGCCGAGCTGCACGAACTGGGGGAGGATTTCAACTCCCTGCTCGATGAGCTGGAGGCCTGGCAGGCCCACCAGAAGCGGGAGAATGCCAGCCTGCTGCACCAGGCGACCCACGACTCCTTGACTGGTCTCCCCAATCGCTCCCTGTTCGAGGCCCGTCTGGCCCAGGCCATCAGGTTAGGTGACGCCCAGAACGAGCGATTCGCCCTGTTGTATCTGGATTGCGATCGTTTCAAGCAGATCAATGACAGCCTGGGGCACGCCGCCGGCGACGATGTGCTGGTGGCCCTGGCGCGGCGGGTACAGCACCAGCTCAGGCCCATGGATCTGGTGTGCCGGCTGGGGGGCGACGAATTCGCCATCCTGCTGGCCCCGTTGCACCATGAGCGCGAAGTGCGCGAGGTGATGTTGCGGATCCAGCAGGCGATGGCCGCCCCCGTGGTGTTGGGGGATGGTCGTCATCTGGAGGTGGGCGTCAGTGTCGGCTTTGCCATGTATCCCGAGCAGGGGCTGACGGCCGAGGCGCTGTTGCAACAGGCGGACAGCGACATGTATCAAGCCAAACGACAACGCAGGGAGGGGATCACCGACCAACAGACGAACAGATGATGTTTTTTCAGGCAAAAAATAAAAAAAGGATGATAACAATGACGATTTCCAACCTGATGAAGGCGGGCCTTGTCGGTCTGCTGCTGAGCGTGCTGGCCGCATGCCAGAGCGCCCCGCATGGCCTCTCGGCCGAGCAGATCGCCACGCTCAAGGAGCAGGGATTCCATCTCACCGACGAGGGCTGGACCCTTGATATCTCCAACAAGGTGCTGTTCGCCAACAACGTGGGCGCCCTCAACCCCAACACCCGCCAGGTGGTGGAGAAGCTGGGCAAGGCCCTGCTGGACGTGGGTCTGAACAAGGCCAGGGTGGACGGTCATACCGATGCCAACGGCGAGGCCGGCTACAACCAGCAGCTCTCCCTGAAACGGGCCCAGTCCGTGGCCGACGTCCTGGTGTCGGTGGGAATGCCGGCGGCCAATCTGGACATCCGTGGCCGCGGCGAAGAGGCACCGATTGCCGACAACGGCAACGCCGCCGGACGGGCGGAGAATCGCCGGGTCGCCATCATCATCGGCAACGACTGATCCCGGTCGTGCATCAACGGCGAGCATTCCCTGTCTTGAGGGCCTTAGGCCACTTCTCCCATTAGTCAAAATGCGTGTGTACGACCACTCTCCTGGCAGCCTTGCTGCGAACGGGGGAGTGGCTATCGCAGAACACCGTCTCTCCATCGCCATACAATCCGGGTCGCTTGACCGGGGATCGCTTGCAACCCAGGACTTAAGTGCCACCCCAGTGCCCCGGACTTGATCCAGCACAAGGTCGCACTGAACTGATATTCGTTATCATTTGCATTATTTTCTGATGGTAACTTGCCCGTGACGACAACACAGCTCACCCCGACCATGACAGGGCTCGCAACCCCTGATCCCCTCAAATTCGCCTTCGCCGCCAAGACTTCTGCCCATGCCAGCCGGGGTGGCATACGCCCCCTGACGCTCGATGACGCCGGTTGGCAGGCCTGGTGGCAGCAACAGAGCCAGGCAGACGAGCGAGCGCTTTACATCCACATTCCGTTTTGCCGCAAACGCTGCAGCTTCTGCAACTTCTTCGAAAATGGCGCCAACCCGGCGCGAATGAGCCGCTATATGGCGGCCCTGTGCACCAGCCTGCATCAGGCCGCGGATTCCCCCTTTGGCAGCAGCCGACCCTTCTCGGCCGTCTACGTGGGGGGCGGCACGCCGACCGACATGGCGGCGGACGATCTGGCGCGCCTCGCCGAGGCCATTCGCCGTTTTCCGCTGACGGCAGATGCGGAAGTGACCCTGGAGGGGCGCCTCAACGGCTTCGATGACGAGAAGTGGCAGACCGCCTTGGCGGGGGGCTTCAACCGTTTCTCGTTCGGGGTGCAGAGCTTCGATACCGAAGTGCGCCAGCAGGCGGCTCGCTTCGATGACAGGGAGACCCTGCTGGCCCGGCTGAAGGAGCTGACCCGGGATGACGCCGCCGTTATAGTCGCGGATCTCATCTTCGGCCTGCCGGGGCAGGACGACGCCGTCTGGCGCCAGGATATTGCGGACGTGATGGCGAGCGGGGTGCACGGGGTGGATCTCTATCAGCTCATCGCCATGGCGGGCACCAATCTGGAGCGCGCCGAGGCCAAGGGCAAGCTCGGCTGGTCGGCGGACGGCCAGCAGCGGGCCAGCATGTATGCCTATGGCGCCCAGACCCTGGAGCAGGGAGGCTGGCAGCGCCTCTCCAGCAGCCACTGGCGCCGCGGTGACGCCGAGCAGAGCCGCTATAATCAGATGGCCAAGCGCGGGGCCGAGATCCTCCCCTTCGGCGCCGGCGCCGGGGGCAATGTGCACGGTCACGGCCTGATGTATGGCCGGGATCTGGCGCTCTGGCACGAGGCGCTGGCAACCGGTGTGCGGGCCCCCGGCATGGTGATGGGTACCAACCTCAATGCCCGCATCGACGGCCTGCTGCGCGGGGCGCTGGATACCGGTTGGATCGCGTTGAGCCGGTTGCCGGCTCCCCTGCAAGCCCACTTGATGCCGCTGTTTGAGAGCTGGCAGCGCCACGGGCTGGCGGAGCTGACCGACCAGCGGCTTGAGCTGACCCTGGCGGGGCGCTTCTGGAACGTCAACCTGCAGGCCGGGTTGTTCGAGTTCCTGCAGCTCAACCCCCTGGGGGGCGGACCAGTCCCCTCCGCCAGTCTGGGACACCCGGGCGGAGCGGTACGACATTCGCTGGTATGAGTGATTTGCACACTATAAAAATGGCCCATCCTGTGATGGGCCATTTTTTATGCTGATAAATGCTTTGTGGCTAGTCGCCGATGCAGTCTACCCGTACCCGCAGGCTGCCCTCGGCCAGGGTGGTCACGAGCGACTGGCCGGGGCTCACCTGGCTGGCGCGGCTGATGACCTCGCCACCTTGTGTGCGGGTGATGGAGTAGCCGCGGCCCAGGGTGGCCAGCGGGCTGACCCCGTCTAGCCGCGCGCTCAGCATGGCGAGGCGATGGCCCGCGAGACTCTGGCGCTTGGCCATCAAGCTATGGAGGCGCTCCTCGGCGAGCTGATGACGGCGCTTGCCGGCCGCCAGCAGCTTCTCGGGGCTCTGGGCCTGCAGGCGTAGCTCGAGGTTGGCCAGACGCCGCTCCCCCTGATGCAGGCGGCTTGCCAGCAACTGCTGCAGGCGGCTTGCGAGCTCGTCGAGGCGCTGGGATTGCTGCTCCAGCCGGCGCTTGGGATCTTGATGATCCAGCCGCTTTTGCAGCAGCGCGAAGCCGTGGCTCGCGGCGGTCTGGCGCCGCGCCATGGCCTGCGCGAGCCTTTGTTGCAGGTGGGCGAGGCGCTGGGCGCGGGCGCTTCTGTCCGGCGCCACCAGCTCGGCGGCGGCGGAGGGGGTGGGAGCGCGCAAGTCGGCGGCAAAGTCGCTGATGGTGACATCCACCTCGTGGCCGACGGCGCTTACCACGGGAATGGCGGAGCGGCTGATGGCGCGGGCCACCGCCTCCTCGTTGAAGCACCAGAGATCTTCCAGCGATCCGCCACCGCGACCGACGATCAGTACGTCCACCTCGGCGCGGCGGTTGGCAAGCTGGATCGCCGCCACTATCTGGCCGATGGCGGCGCTGCCCTGCACCTGGGTCGGGTAGATAAAGACCGGCAGGTCCGGCGCCCGGCGCCTCAGCACCGTCAGTATGTCGTGCAGGGCAGCGCCGGTGGCGGAGGTGACCAGGCCCACGGCGCGTGGCTCGCGAGGCAGTGGCCGCTTGCGAGCCTCGTCGAACAAGCCCTCGGCGTCCAGGCGGCGCTTGAGCTCCTCGAAGCGCAGGGCCAACATGCCGTCGCCGGCGGGCTGCATGGATTCGATGATGAGCTGGTAGTCGCCGCGGGGCTCATAGAGAGAGACCCGTGCCTGCACCAGCACCTGCATGCCGTCTTGCGGGCGGAACGACACCCGCCGGTTGTTGCCCTTGAACATGGCGCAGCGCACCTGGGCCGATATGTCCTTCAAGGAGAAATACCAGTGGCCGGAGCTTGGCATCGCCAGGTTGGAGAGCTCACCGGTCAGCCACACCAGCCCCAGATCCTGCTCCAGGATCATGCGCACGGCGCTGTTGAGGCGGGTGACGGTGAAGATCTGCTGTCTGTTTTGGCTGGATTCGTTGAGGTGATTCAAGGCTGGCCCTGCTGCTGTGTCCGCCGGGGCGGGAGAAGACGATGGGGGCTATCTTACCCCAGTTCGCCCGGGGAGCCGAGCCCGGGCATGGCGGCCGTGTCTGGTGAACATTGATCCGATCTGGTGGGGAAACGTGAGGGAGAGGCAGCTTGCGCCCTTTATCCAGACACAGGCCGAGCCCTGGGGCTCGGCCTGATGGTTGGAACAGGGCAGGGGGTGGGTCAGCGCACCGGTTGGCCCGCGGGTTTTGTGGCCTTGGCGGGGCTCACCACCAGCCAGACCGCGAGACAGACGATGGCGCCGCCGACGACAAAGCCACCGGTGAGAGTCTCGCCGAGCACCAGATAGCCCCACAGTATGCCGAACGGGGGAATGAGGAAGGTGACCGTCAGGGAGCGCAGTGGCCCTATGTCGGCGATGAGCCGGAAGTAGAGCAGGTAGGCAAGGGCGGTACAGATGAAACCGACGGCCAGGATGCTGGCCCACACCTCGGGGATGGCCCAGTTGACGGCGGGCCCGGCCGCCATGGTGTAGCCGAAGAAGGGGAGCAGGAACAGGCAGGCGCCCAGCTGGCTGCCGAACGCCACCAGCTTGGCATCGAGGCCGCCCTGCTCGGTGATCCAGCGCCGGGTCAGGAAGCCGGCGCAGCCGTAGCAGGCGGTGGCGATGAGACAGGCCAGCACCCCGGTGATGAAGTTGCCGGTCAGGCTCAGCTCACCCGTGGTGCTGATGAGGGTGATGCCCACCAGGCCCAGCACGACGCCGGCCCACTTGCGCAGGCTCAGCGGCTCGTTGAAGCAGGAGAAACCGATCAGGGCCCCCATCAGCGGGGTGGTCGCGTTGAGGATGGCGGAGTAGCCGGCGGGCAACCAGAGTGCGGCGATGGCGTACATCAAAAAGGGCACGCCCGAGTTGATGATGCCGAGCACCATGGCGGATTTGAGCTTGCCCTTGAAACTCATGGGAGTGCGCAGCAGAAGCAGCATGACGGCCAGCCCGATGAGGGCGAAGAAGACCCGCAGGAAGGTGGTGTTGACCGAGCCGAACGCCGGGGCGGCGATGCGCATGAACAGGAAGCTGGCGCCCCAGATGGCGGCCAGCGCCAGCAGTCTCACATAATCCGATGTTCTCATCTTCTCTCCTTGAAATGACGGGCGGCCCTGCATCATGCAGGGCCGCCCCCTGTCTGGCAACCGGGTGAAGGGGGTGCAAATAAACAAGGCACCACCTGGGTGATGCCTTGTGACGACTCTGTGCCTGAGTCAACCTGGGGTCTGTGGGATCCGGCCTGCGCCGCGTTCGATGCGCGGGGCCGGTATTCTCACTCGCTTTCCGGCTGGCTGACGAAGGCTATCTTGTGCAGGCCGTGCTGGGAGGCCTGTGCCATCACCTTGGCGATGGCACCATACTCCACGCTCTTGTCGATGCGCAGCTGGATCTCGGGGATCTCCGGCTTGGCCTCGCTGGCCTTGACCATCTCGGCGAGCAGCGCCGTCTCATCGACCTGCTTGTCGTTCCAGTAGATCTTGCCGGCACTGTCGATGGAGAGGATCACATCTTCCTGCTTGGGCTGATTGACCTGGCTGCTGGCCTCGGGCAACTCGAGCTTGACCGCGTTGGTGAGCAGGGGGGCGGTGATCATGAAGACGATGAGCAACACCAGCATGACGTCGATCATCGGGATCATGTTGATCTCGGAGAGCGGCTGCTCGTCCGATTCCCCGGGAAGTTTGCCGAAAGCCATTACATCTGCCCCTTCTTGGCGGTCTCGCTCTTGGCACTCTCGATGTCGGACAGCTGGGTCACGTTGGACGGGGTTTTCTCAAATCCGGTCACCAGCAGGGCAAAGAGGTCGTAGGCGAACTCGTCCAGCGCCGCGAGTTTGAGGCGGTTGCGGCGCACGAAGAAGTTGTAGATGAGCACCGCCGGCAGGGCGACGGCGAGGCCGAAGCCGGTCATGATCAGGGCTTCACCGACCGGGCCTGCGACCTTGTCCAGGCTGCTCTGCCCGGCCGCACCTATGGCCAGCAGCGCGTGATAGATACCCCAGACGGTACCAAAGAGCCCGATGAAGGGGGCCGCGGAACCGACGGAGGCGAGGAAGGCCAGACCGTGTTCGAGGCGGATCCGCTCCATGGTGATGGCATGGCGCAGGGCGCGCAGCAAGAAGTCGTCCGGAGAGCCCAGCTTGAGGGAGACGGCTCGACCCTGTGCCCGATCGAGCTGGGAGACGGCCTCGAGGGCGGCATGGGTTATCCGGCCATAGGCTTCCTCGGGGGGCGTGTGGGCGAGCTGGCGTTCCATCTCCTGCACGCTCTCATGCTGCCAGAACTGATCCACGAAGCGGGTGTTCAGCCGCTGCTCGCGGTAGCTGAGGTAGAGCTTGAGCAGTGCGTAGTAGCAGGTGCCGAGCGACATCAGTACCAGCAGGATCAGTGGGACCAGGCCCACCCCGGTGTTTTGGCTGAGCAGGTGGTAGATGCCCATCGAGTTTGTTTCGATTTCCGGATTCATGGCTTATGCCCCTAACTTGAAAATAATGGTAACCCCTGTCCAGGCTGGGACGGCGGTATTGTTCTGTTTGGCTGGAATGAAGCGCCAACGGCTGACGGTCTTGCGAGCGACCATGTCCAGGCGCCGATGACCACTGCTCTGCTCCACTTCGACCGACTCGGCGGTGCCCTCTTTGGTGACGCGCACCTTCAATACCACGCGCCCTTCCTCACCCCGTCGGCGTGACTCCTGGGGGTAGGGTGGCTCGGGGTTATTCAATCTGGCATCCCGCGCGATGGGCGCACTGCTGCCGGCCCCGGCGCCCGTCTGGCGAGACTTGGTCGGCGGCGCACTGGCACCACTCGCGCTCTGGGTATTGGTTGCCGCCTGCGGGGTCGCAGGGGCAGAGGGCGCGACCACTGGCTCGGCCTTGGCCACTGGCGCCGGTTTGGTCACCGGCACTGGCTTGGGTTTTGGCTTGGGCGGAGTAGGCGCCGGTTTGGGAGCCGGTTTCTTGACGACCGGCTTGACCACTTTTGGCGGCACCGGGGTCGGCTTCTTCACCACGGGCGGCGCAGGGACGGCCGCTGGCGCCGCCGGCTTGGCCGGTGCGTCATCTTTGTCCGACTCGCCGGCCCAGCGGGCAGACAAGGTGATGGGTTCGGGTGGTGTGATGGGGTCGGCGCGGTTGTTGTGCACCAACCACAGGATGGCGAGATGCAGCGCAATCGCGACGGCCAGGCAGACAAGCTGAGCCGGGCCAAAGGTCACATTGTTGCTACCGGGTGCGGGCCTCGAGATGCAGGCATTCATCACCCTTCTCCATTACAGATGGTCATATTCATACTCAAAACGTCGATGATACTGGCGCCAGAACAGGGCCTTGCCGCGGAGCATACCCTAGCTTGCATGGCGCAAACAAGAAAGATTATCAATTGTACCTTGGTCTCGAGGAACGGGATCAGGGTGGTTTTGTCCCGCTTGGGGCCGGTTATCGGCCCCAAGCGGCTTGCCTCTTGACGGGGCCTCGGCCGGACGACGGGAGGCGAGGGGGAGTCGGCCCCTGCACTTGTGACCGCCAGCCTCGGCATGGGTCGCCCCCACCATCCATCTCCTGAGCGCCGGGTCGCGCCTGCGAAGCATCGAGCCAGCCATGTCTGCCGGGAAGCGGGGAAGGATGTCCGCGGCCCGATCCTCCCTCTGCCATCGTCGTTCTCGAGTGGCGCAATGAAAGCGCTATCAATCACATCTCGCCAATCTTGAAGTGGATTGTGGTCACATTTTGCACGGATCTGCCGTGAATTGGTTTTTTTGCACCCTAGACTGGCAGGGCTCATCTGAAGGCGGGACTGTAGCGGATGGGGGAATGCCGGGGCACACCGGCGTCACACACAAAACAATGAAAATAAAGGACTATCAATGGCTAGATGGATAATCGCGGCCGGATTGTTGGGGACACTCATGACATCGCCCGGCGCGGCGGCGGCTGAGTGGTTCTTCCGCGGCACTGCGAATGGATGGGCGGCGACCGCCATGGTCTCGACCGACGGCGTCAACTTCGATACCTGCCAGTTCTTCCAGAGCGGGGATGCCAGTGGCGGCCCGCGCTTCAAGATCGACAGATACGGCAACTGGCAGCAGAGCTACCCGACGGCCGACAAGCTGGTCAATGCCAATACCCACTATCAGATCCGGATCAATGCCGGCACCCAGGCGATCACCGCCACGGCGGTCGACAGCTGTACGGCGTCCGGGTTTGCCAAGAGCTGGCCACAGATGCAGGTGCGCGGCACCTTCAACGGCTGGGCAAGCCTCCCCATGACGCTGGTCGCGGATCACCTGTGGCAGGCCGAGGCCTACATGGATGGCAAGGCCAGCCAGCGCCTCAAGTTCGATCAGGCCGGTGACTGGGCCACTAATTACGGTGACAGCAACGCCGATGGTGTGCTCGAGCGCAGCGGCGGCGACATCCTCTGGAGCGGCACCGGCACGGTGCGCTTCCAGATCAACGATCAGACCCTGGCCTACAGCATCACACCCTTCGGGGATGACAATCAGCCACCGCTGGCGGTCATCACCCCGGGCGGCACGGTCAATGTGGCAGTCGGTGAGGCGCTTACCTTGAGCGGCAGCGACTCCACGGATGCCGATGGCCAGATTGCCAGCTACCTCTGGAGCAACGGTGAGACCACCGAGAGCATCAGCGTCAATACCAGCCAGGCGGGTACCTTCACCTATGGCCTGACGGTGACTGACGATCAGGGTGCCAAGGCCAGCAGCAGCGCCAGCGTGGTGGTGGCGGCCCCGCAAGCCAGCGACAAGTGGTACTTCCGCGGCACCCCCAACAACTGGGGCCTGACCGCCATGACCAGCCAGGATGGGGTCAATTTCTGTACCGAGCAGGCCTTTGGCAACAGCGATCCCCGCTTCAAGGTGGATCACAAGGGGGACTGGACCGAAGCCTACCCGGCCCAGGACTACAAGGTGACCGGCAACACCAGTTATCGCATCTGTTTCGATAGCCAGCGCAAGGCACTGGACGTGGCACCGCTCGCCGGCGCCGACACCCAGGCGCCGACGGTCAGCGCGAGCCCGGCCCCCGGCAATTATGCCCAGGCGCAGTCCATCACCCTCATCGTGAGCGATGATAAAGACAGCGCACCCAAGCTCTACTTCACCCTGGATGGCAGCACCCCGAGCACCAGCTCGGCCCTCTACAGCGGGCAGGGGATCACCGCCAGCGACAAGGGCAGTGGTGCGGATCTGGTGATAAAGACCTTGGGCATCGATGCTACCGGCAACCGCCGTGAGCAGAGTTTCAGCTACTACATTGGCGATCAGGCAGTGGCTGCTGGTGATTTTCGTGGGGAGAGCATCTACTTCCTGCTGACCGCCCGCTTCTATGACGGGGATGCCGGTAACAATTACTACAACCGGGATCGCTACAAGGCGGGGGATCCCCACTGGCGCGGCGACTTCAAGGGGCTCATCGGGAAGCTGGACTACATCAAAGATCTCGGCTTCACCGCCATCTGGGTGACGCCACCGGTGGAGAACCGCTCCGGCCTCGATTATCACGGCTACCATGCCTACGACTTCTACCGGGTCGATCCCCGGCTGGAGTCGCCGGGGGCGGGTTACCGTGAGTTTATCCAGGCGGCCCACGCCAAGGGGATCAAGGTGATACAGGACGTGGTGATCAACCACTCCAGTCAGTACGGCCTGCGCGGCAAGACCTGGATCGATCGCCTACCCGTCAAGTACTACGTGCCGACCGGCTCCAAACAGGGGCTGATCAACAACGGGCCCTATCAGGGCAACCTCGGGGACTACGCCAGCGCGAACCGCTGCGACGATGACAACCCGGCGGCCCCCGACTGGTACAAGGCGCGCTGTCAGTCCGATCCGGAAGGGCTGGTGCCCCTGGTGGATCCCAAGACCGGCAGCACGGTACCGAGCGCCGGCTACAACCCCAACCGCTTCTTCGGCATCGACGCCCAGACGCTGGATCCGGCCTGGTATCACCTGGACGGCTTCATGTCCGGCGGTGACTGGGAGAATCCACTCTCCCTGCAGCGCAAGCACATGGCGGGGGACTGCATCGATCTCGCCACCGGCAACGCGAACGTCAAGGCCTACATCAACGGCGCCATCCACCAGTACCTCGACATGGGGGTCGACGCCATCCGCATCGATACCCTCAAGCACATCGAGCGGGACGAGCTGCTGACCTATGTCCACGACTGGCAGGCCCACAAGCCGGGGCTGTTCGTGTTCGGGGAGAACCTGGTGAAGGGCACCGGCTGGGGATCCGAGATCGCCAACGACAACGCCTCCGCGGTGATCCGCCCCTGGTGGTACACCCGCACCACGACCAACCCGGCCAACCCCCGCGCCGGCGGTGATTCCGGCTTGTCGGTGCTGGACTTCTCCCTGTTCTCCACCTTCCGTGACAACGTGACCAAGGGCAGCTTCGGCGGCGTGGGCGGTATCTTCGGCATGGACTGGGTCTACGGGGATGCCACCAAGCTCATCACCTTCTTCCAGAACCATGACGTGGGGCCGGACAACGACTTCAAGTACCGCTACGGCGGGGAAGAGGGCAACGCGGCCATGACCTACAACCTGCTGTGGACGGCGCGGGGCATCCCGACCCTCTACTACGGGGAGGAGGTGATGTTCCAGGCCGGCAAGCCGCAAGACATCGACGGCGCCACCATGACGGTGGATCAGACCGGCCGCGCCTACTATGGCGACGTGCTGGACAACCCGGCGACCCCGTCCCACCCGCTCTATCAGCACATCAAGCGCCTGAACCAGATCCGCAAGGCGGTACCCGCCCTGCAGAAGGCGCCCATGAGCCAGGTGAGCGAATGGGGCAGCGGCATGAGCTTCGTGCGGGATCTCGGCGCCGAGGGCAGCTACGCGGCGGTCGGCCTGGCCGCCAACTCGGCCCAGCAGATCACCATCAGCGGCGTCAAGAACGGCAGCTACACCGATGCGGTGACCGGCACCACGCTCAGCACCAGCAATGGCAGCCTGAGCTTTGCGGTGCCCGCCTACTCGGCCCGGGTCTGGGTGCTTGGTGGCCCCGGCAAGGTCGGTGCCGATGGCAAATACCTGAAGTGATGGGGCTGATGCGAATGGTCCGGCAAGCCGGGTCATCGTTTCGCTGAAATGAAGATGGATAAATACCCGAAGTCGGCCCCTGGGCCGACTTTTTTATGCCCGCGTGTTGGCCGCAACGGGTATCGAGGCGGGGGCTAGGGTGCCGTTGCACCTAAATGATGCGCGCGCACTGAATTGGTGCGCCACTCTTAAATGGCTGAGCCTCCATTGACCCTGAAAATGCCGTCGTGTACGGGTGTCTTCTGGTTCTCATATATGGCGCCAAGCCTGATGGGACAAGGGATGGCGGCCACTGCCGCGCGTTTTGAGAGAGGCGCGGTGCGGCTTCTTGAGCGCCGACCTCGCAAATATGCTGGCTCGCCGGATCCGGTGCTTTTCAATTTGGTGTTATCACCATGCATTTTTATCTGCATGCGGAACTTAAATCCGAATATCTATTGTTTATCGGACTCTTGTTTTGATTGGCGCTGTTTTTGCTGCAGTTTGTAGCGGGTTAACCCCATGGACAGGGCAATCCTCCCATTTTCGTCGCACGCGGCGCCTTATCGGCCGTCAGGCAGCATTCAAAGTTGTGTTATTGGTTATCAAAAGGAGTCATATGGAAGGTGAAATGACCATGCAGCCGCTTGCTGCGAGCAAGGGGCTGGCCCATACCCTCAAGGACGATGTGTACGGTATGGTGCTCGGCGTCATGTTCATCGCCGTGGGCCTGAATCTGCTGAAATGCTCCGGCATGATCACCGGCGGCATCGCCGGCATCGCGCTCTTGCTCGCCCATGTCAGCAGCCTGCCCATCGGGGTGCTGTTCTTCCTGGCCAATTTGCCGTTTCTGGTGTTCAGCTACTTCACCATGGGGCGCGACTTCATGCTCAAGACCCTGGTGGTCAACCTGGCGCTCTCGGCCGCGACCCAGGGGGTGCCGCTGCTGCTGACGGTGAGCTACATACACCCGCTGTTTGCCGCTTTGGTGGGGGGCACCTTCCTCGGCATGGGGGTGCTCTCTTTGGCTCGCCACAATGCCTCCGTCGGGGGCATAGGGGTGGTGACGCTCTGGCTGCAGCGCCGCGCCGGCATCAACGCGGGCAAGAGTCAGATGCTGCTCGATGTGCTGGTGTTCGCCCTCTCCCTGCTCACCCTGCCGCTGCCCTTGCTGCTCTGGTCTACCTTGAGCGCGCTCGCCATGAACGCCATGCTGATGAACTGGCATAAGCCCGGTCGTTATCAGGGGGGCTGAGGGTCGGGGAGGGGGGCGGATGGTGCAAAAACATCCGGATCGGGCGGTTCGAGACAGAAGAGGCCCCAATGGCAAAAAAGATCATCTTGTCGTGGAAAACGGCATGGTTGCAGCTGAATTTATTGGTTTTTTGCCCCGTTGGTGGCGTTAAACCGGGCTACACCATAAAAAATTCAAAATACTTCTTTACCACTGGCCAATGCATGAGTAAAATTTGTCGGCAATATTTTCCACCCCCACTTCCACAACGGTGAGATATTGCCATGCTCAGGATTGCCAAAGAAGCGCTGACCTTCGACGATGTATTGTTGGTTCCAGCCCACTCCACTGTTCTTCCGAATACCGCTGACCTGCGCACCAAGCTCACGTCTGCTATCTCCCTGAATATTCCGATGATTTCCGCTGCCATGGACACAGTGACCGAAGCCCGTCTGGCTATCGCACTGGCCCAGGAAGGCGGTATCGGCTTCATTCACAAGAACATGTCCATCGAGCAACAGGCCTTCGAAGTACGCAAGGTCAAGAAGTACGAGAGCGGCGTCGTCTCCGACCCGGTCACCGTTCGTCCCGACATGACCATCGCCCAGATCAAAGAGCTGAGCCTCAAGAACGGCTTCGCCGGTTACCCCGTGGTGACCGAAGGCAACATCCTGGTCGGTATCATCACCGGCCGTGATGTGCGCTTCGTGATCGATCTCTCCCAGACCGTCGAACAGATCATGACCCAGAAGGATCGTCTGGTGACAGTGCGTGAAGGGGCACCTCGTGAAGAGGTGGTCGCCCTGATGCAAAAGCACCGTATCGAGAAGGTGCTGGTGGTCGACGCCGACTTCAAGCTCAAGGGCATGATCACCGTTAAAGACTTCCAGAAAGCCGAGCGCAAGCCGAACGCCTGTAAAGACGAGCGCGGTCGCCTGCGGGTCGGTGCCGCCGTCGGTGCTGGTGCCGGTAACGAGGAGCGCGTCGCCGCCCTGGTGGAAGCCGGTGTGGATGTGCTGCTGATTGACTCTTCCCACGGTCACTCCCAGGGCGTGCTGGATCGCATCAAGGCAACCCGTGCCGCCTATCCTGACCTGCAGATCATCGGTGGCAACGTGGCCACCGGCGCCGGCGCCCTGGCGCTGGTCGCCGCCGGCGTCAATGCCGTCAAAGTCGGTATCGGTCCGGGCTCCATCTGTACTACCCGCATCGTGACCGGTGTCGGCGTGCCCCAGATCACCGCCATCTCCGACGCCGTTGACGCGCTGGAAGGCACCGGTATCCCGGTGATCGCCGATGGCGGCATCCGCTTCTCCGGCGACCTGGCCAAGGCCATCGCCGCCGGTGCCAGCAGCGTCATGGTCGGCTCCATGTTCGCCGGTACCGAAGAAGCCCCGGGTGAAATCGAGCTCTACCAGGGCCGCTCCTTCAAGTCCTACCGCGGCATGGGCTCCTTGGGCGCCATGTCCAAGGGCTCTAGCGATCGCTACTTCCAGACCGACAACGCCGCCGACAAGCTGGTGCCGGAAGGGATCGAAGGGCGGGTGCCGTACAAGGGTCGCCTCAAAGAGATCATTCACCAGCAGATGGGCGGCCTGCGCTCCTCCATGGGCCTGACCGGCAGCGCCACCATCGATGAGATGCGCACCAAGGCCGAGTTCGTGCGCATTTCGGGCGCCGGGATGAAAGAGTCCCACGTCCACGACGTGACCATCACCAAAGAAGCCCCCAACTATCGGATGGGCTGATAAAACGGGGCTCTGGCCCCGTTTCTTTAATCCTTTTTATCCCCACACCAGCCTGATGCAGGAATAAAATGACTAACAATATTCACGCTCACCGTATCCTTATCCTGGATTTCGGTTCTCAGTACACCCAGCTTATCGCCCGCCGTGTCCGTGAAATCGGTGTCTACTGCGAGCTCTGGGCCTGGGATGTGACCGAAGCGCAGATCCGCGACTTCAATCCCAACGGTATCATCCTCTCCGGCGGCCCCGAGTCCGTGACCGAGGCCGGCAGCCCCCGTGCCCCCGAGTACGTGTTCAACGCCGGCGTGCCGGTATTCGGCATCTGCTACGGCATGCAGACCATGGCCGAGCAGCTCGGCGGCAAGGTGCAATCCTCCACCGAACGTGAATTTGGCTATGCCCAGGTCGAAGTGCTGGGTCAGTCCGGTCAGACCAGCGCCCTCTTGCGCAACATCGAAGACGCCATCGCCCCGAGCGGCCAGGCCCTGCTGGACGTCTGGATGAGCCACGGCGACAAGGTCACCGAGATCCCGGCCGGTTTCACCACCATCGCCCAGACTGCCACCTGCCCGCACGCCGCCATGGCCTGCGAAGAGAAGAAATTCTACGGCGTGCAGTTCCACCCGGAAGTGACCCACACCCGTCAGGGTGCCCGTCTGCTGGAGCACTTCGTCAAGGACATCTGTGGCTGCGAATGCCTGTGGACCCCGGCTACCATCATCGATGATGCCGTGACGCGCATCCGCGAGCAAGTGGGTGACGATGAAGTGATCCTGGGCCTCTCCGGCGGCGTGGACTCCTCCGTGGTCGCCATGCTGGTGCACCGCGCCATCGGTGATCGCCTGACCTGCGTGTTCGTGGATAACGGCCTGCTGCGTCTGAACGAAGGCGCCCAGGTGATGGAGATGTTCGGTGACCACTTTGGTCTGAAGATCGTCAAGGTCGACGCCGAGGAGCGCTTCCTGTCGGCTCTGGCGGGCATCGACGAGCCGGAAGCCAAGCGCAAGACCATAGGTCGCGTCTTCGTAGAAGTGTTCGACGACGAAGCCAAGAAGCTGAAAAACGCCAAGTGGCTGGCTCAGGGCACCATCTACCCGGACGTCATCGAATCTGCCGCCAGCGCCACCGGCAAGGCCCACGTCATCAAGTCTCACCACAACGTCGGCGGCCTGCCGGACGAGATGAAGATGGGTCTGGTGGAGCCCCTGCGCGAGCTGTTCAAGGACGAGGTGCGCCGCGTCGGTCTGGAGCTGGGCCTGCCCTACGACATGCTCTACCGTCACCCCTTCCCGGGCCCGGGTCTGGGTGTGCGGGTGCTTGGCGAAGTGAAGAAAGAGTACTGCGAGCTGCTGCGCAAGGCCGATGCAGTCTTTATCGAAGAGCTGCGCAAGGCCGACCTCTACAACCAGGTCAGCCAGGCATTCGCCGTCTTCCTGCCGGTGCGCTCCGTCGGCGTCATGGGTGACGGTCGCAAATACGACTGGGTCATTGCCCTGCGCGCCGTCGAGACCATCGACTTCATGACCGCTCACTGGGCTCATCTGCCCTATGACTTCCTGGGTCACGTGTCGAATCGCATCATCAACGAGATCAACGGCATCTCCCGCGTGGTGTACGACGTCTCCGGCAAGCCGCCTGCGACCATCGAGTGGGAATAAGGGCTAGCACCTCTTCCTGCCGATAACGTAAAACTGTCAAAAAGACGCCCTTGAGGCGTCTTTTCTTTTCTCAATCGTTTGCGTGCAACATCTTCCTTGTTTGAGTGCCCTCCAACACTGGTCTGCCCCTGTCATATGTGACAGGGGGCGTTTTATGGATCCAGCACTACGCTCATCCATGCCAATTGAGGCTGGCCGTTGTGAGACGGACGTCGTGGCAAAGTGCAGAGCAAGGGAGTGCCAGCGCTCGTTTTACCAAGAGCAACATGGCTCATGGTCATACCGTCAGGCCTTCGGTATGCCACTCCGGTGGAGTCTGGAAACCACTTGAATAAACGGGGCGGATCCCGAACAGCCATACGAGTAGGGCAAGTAATCACGGAGGGTTTGTTATGTCAGAACAAGCAGTGCTTGTTGGCGGATGGACGGCATACCACAAGTTGACCGCAAAAGATCAGGCGGTATTCGATGCAGCACTGAAAGGATTTGTGGGGGTGCAGTACCAACCCTTCGAAGTCTCGACTCAGGTGGTGGCCGGCACCAATTACCGCTTCAAATGCAAGAGCACGGTGCCGCTGCCGAACCCCATCCACGGGGAGGCCGTAGTGCAGATCTTCCAGTCTCTGGATGGTTCGGCCCATATCACTTCCATCACCCCTATCTGATCCGGTAGTGGGGAAAGCTGGGGAGGAGGTGAAGCCACCGACTGGTTAGCCTCCAAACTTCACCAATGAAAAAGACGCCCTTGTGGCGTCTTTTCTTTTTCAATGGATAGCAAGAAAGTTGGTCCCAGAGCTGGGTGAGGCTGCGGCACTGTGCTCGACTTGGCAGCTCTAGGGGGGAAGGTAAGGTATGGGGATGAAGTGGGGCTAGGGAATGAAATACGACACCACCGTTTTCATGCCCCGTGCTGATGCGATGTGCCGATACGACAGATCACCACTCATGTGGATTAGTTTGTTGATCTTGCTCAGGAAATTATCATCCAATTCTTTCCTCCACAGTCTCGTTCGCTAAGATAGTCGTTTGGCACAGTCTTTCCGGAGTAACTCATAAGCCAGTCCAGAAAAACGCCACAGGTAAAAAAACATCAGGCTGTCGGGCGGTAGCTTGGTTGTTATTCGGGAATAGTATGAGCAAGCGAGCGTCAGTGGGCGTAACGGTTGGTACAAGCGCATCATGGCCCAGACTTGTTCATGTAGGCGGGTCTACTGGTGTTTTCCATGGCTGCCCTAATCATCTTTTTTTATAAAGTTATGTATGGTAAAGCAAAAAAGGAAGTCAAGATAATACGTTAAGGCACCAGTGATACTCTGGTAATGTTATGATTTAAAATAAAATTTTTGGCGGTTATGAAGGTGAAGCTGAGTTATACGGAAGGCTCTGCTATCGGATTAGTACCGCCTTCTATTTAATCATTGTTAGGAATATTCATGCGCTTTCCATCCATCACAATACTGGCAAGTCTATCTATAGCAGCCTGTTCCACATTGACGTATCAAGAGCCACAAACTGGGCCGCTAGCGCGGGTTCGCTTTGTCACCGATTCCAATCAGATATCAGTACTGCGAACCTACGGGGATAAAAACTGCACGACAAATGAAGTTGAATGGCTTCGCCTCAGAAATGGGATGATGATTAACAGCTCGCCGAAACGGTTAGGCATGCCGCTGTGGAACTATCATGACAATGCTGCGAAGGAAGTCTTTGTAGAGGCAAACAAACAGATATACGGACTTTTCCAAGGAGGGGAAACGACGGCCCTAACGACATATCTTTGCGGCACACCATTTTCGTATTCATTTCAGGACGGGGCTGACTATGAAGTTCGTTTCAAATGGGCTCCTCAAGAGTGTCGCGTCACTATTGCTCAAATCGTCGATGGGCCGAAGGGCATGGAACTGAGAGAACAAGCTGCGTTTTCTAATCAAGTCAATGAAACGAACAAAGGTTGTTTGGCTGCATTCAATAAACCACGGCTCTATTAGTTAGTGCGCGGGTCGATTCCTAACATCACATTCAAAAACGCTCCCTGCGGTCGCTCGGGCGTGCCGCAAGCGGTACGCCGTTTAATTCAACGGCAGGGCTTCCCATGTCACCATTCGCAAATCTAGCCACCGAGCTTAACTCTGCCGGAGTCCGCATGGGGCAAATTCGCATCTACGACCCCCCAAGATTGTTGCTAAAGGGGCGATCTGCGCCCGAGTTCTCTATAATGCCTCTCTTTAAACCGCCGGGCCCATGTCCGGCGGTGCCATATGGTCTGCTTTAGTGTCGTTAAGCAGGGCCACGACAAGATTGAGAAACGGTTATGCATACCCTGGAACAGCTGCACGCTGGCGAGTTGAACGGTGCTCGCCATCTGAAGCTCTGTGAAAATCTGACGACTTTCCCCCTCGAGATTTTGAGCCTCAAAGAGACGCTGGAGGTGCTGGATCTCACCGGCAACCAGTTGAGCGAGCTGCCGGGCGAACTGGCCGAATGCACCAAGCTTCGCATCATCTTCTGCTCCGAGAACAACTTCACCGCGCTACCCGAGGTGCTGGGGAACTGCCCAGCGCTCACCATGGTGGGTTTCAAGGCCAACCGGATCGCCGTGGTATCCCCCCAATCGCTCCCCACCAGGCTGCGTTGGCTGATCTTGACCGATAACGCCATTGAGCATCTGCCTGAGGAGCTGGGTCAGTGTGCCTCCCTGCAAAAGCTGATGCTGGCGGGCAACCGCTTGACTGAATTGCCGGTGAGCCTAGTCAACTGCCAGCGCCTCGAGTTGCTGCGCATCTCTGCCAACCGGCTTGAGGCGTTGCCCGAGTGGCTGCTCTCCCTGCCGCGGCTCTCCTGGCTCGCCTATGCGGGCAATCCCTTCGCCGAGGCGTGGGAGCTGCAGGCTGGTACCGAGGTCGCCGTCGATGAGATTCCCTGGCAAGCGCTGGAAGTGGGCGAGCTGCTGGGGCAGGGGGCATCCGGCGCCATTCACCGTGCTCACTGGCACCCCGAATTGGGGCAAGCAGCGGGGCAGCCGCAAGAGTTGGCACTCAAGCTGTTCAAGGGGGCCATGACCAGCGACGGTCTGCCGGCGGCCGAGATGACGGCAGCCATGGCGGTGGGTCGGCATCCGGCGCTGATCGAGGTGATGGGTCGGGTGAGCGATCACCCCTCCGGCATCCCCGCCCTGGGGATGGCGCTCATCGACCCGGCCTTTGTGAACCTGGCCGGGCCACCCAGCCTCGACTCCTGCACCCGGGATATCTATCCGACCGGGCTCTATCTCACCCTGGCGACTGCGCTGGAGATGGCCAGCCAGATAGCCTCTGCGGCGGCCCATCTGCACCGCTCGGGCGTCATGCACGGGGATCTCTACGGCCATAACATCTTGCACGACGGGCAGGGCCGCGCCTTGCTCGGGGACTTCGGCGCAGCCTCCTTCTACCCGCTGGGGACGCCGCTGCTGGCCACCCGGTTGGAGCGGCTGGAGGTGCGCGCCTTTGGCTGCCTGCTCGAAGAATTGCTGGCGCTGTGCCCGGCGACGGCGGCCGCGTGCGAGGCGTTCCATCGACTGGCTAACGAATGCCAGCGCCCGGAGATGACCCTGCGGCCGAGTTTTGCCGAGATCCATGCCCGACTTGGTCAGATCCAGCTGCCGTTGAGGGCCGAGATGGCGCCACTGATGGCATAAACGGCTGTGGGTGGTGAGTCCTGCAGATAAAGCGTTGCAAGATGGCGAATTGGTAGTCAAACGCACCTGTAAAAGTGAAGTTAATGCACATTTAATGCTGCTGGCGATGGCCCGATGAAATGGGCAGGCCAGGGTCGACAAGGCTTGCGCCGCCCCGGTGAAGTTGTGATATTGATGCATCATTGCACATGACAGGAGGACGATGATGGAAGCTGAGTTTTGGCATCAGAGGTGGAAAGAGAACCGGATAGGCTTTCATCAGGCGGATTTCAATCGCTGGTTGCAAGACGTCTGGTTGGCCAGAAAAGGGGAAGAGCCAGTGCTGGTGCCCCTGTGCGGCAAGTCCGGCGACATGCTCTGGCTCAATCGGCAGGGTCATCCCATCGATGGCTTCGAACTATCTGAGCTGGCCATCGGCCAATTTTTCAGTGAAAACGATCTCACCGAGACAGTGACCGAGGTCGGGCCTTATCGCTGCCATAGACACGGCACCCTGAGCCTCTATCAGGGGGATTTCTTCGCGGCTCCCGCGCTGGGCCGTCGCTATCGGCTGGCCTACGACAGGGCCGCGCTCATCGCGTTGCCAACCCCCATGCGCCGCCAATATGCGGAGCTGATGAGCTGCCTCATCGAGCCGAATGGGCAAGTCTTGCTGGTGACCCTGGAATATCAGCCGGAGCAGCAGAAGCAGCCGCCGTTTTCGGTGGGGGAGATGGAGGTGCGCACCCTGTTCGAGCGTGATTTTGGCGTGGAGGTGCTGGGTCGGTCGGCCGAGCTGGATCACCCCAGGGTGCAGTCCGGTCAGCTCTCCTATTTCGATGAAGTGGCCTATCGTCTGACTCGCCGCGCCTGAGTGGCAAGCGTGAAAGCATCACGAGCCTGAGACTCTCTTTACCTCTTTTGACGTAGATCAACGTGGTGGTGCAGGGCTCTGTTTAAGATGATCCTGTTTCTCAATCACTGTTGGTCTCGGCCGGTGCGCTCTGGTTATCTCGCCTGGCTCGTTATCAGCTCAGTGTCTGATTTTCACGCTCATGTTCACTTTTGGCGGCTTTGGTCGCAATTGATAATGGTATTTCCAGCCGACCCGAGGGTCGGCTTTTTATTGTCCATCATCTGCTGTTGTGAAGGGGTTCAGGCGTCGAAGGTGCTGGCATTGAGCCGAAATGCCTTGGGATCGTCGATAAACTGGCCGGTGATCCGCTCATCGTGCTCATGGCCAAGGCCATAGCTGCAGAGGATCAGCCTGTCCGATGTTCTCGATCTTAGCTGGGTGATAAAGCGCACCAGATCGGCGCGGCTGAGGTTGCCGACCTCCTCGCACACTCGTTCCCGCTGATCGAAGCCGAGATCCTTGTTGCCGATGCTGACCCAGAGCCGCTGACCACGGCTGCGCAGGTTGGCGTCCCGCTCGCTGAGCTGTGCCTGCAGACCGGCCTTGCTGTCTTGCCACTGCTGCTCGGTGAACTCCAGCATGGCGATGGGGAAGAGATCGATGAACTCCTCCACCGCATCCAGCAGGATCTGGGGCCCAGCCACCGGCGATTGTATATAGAAGATGAGGCCGGGATGGCGGTTGAGGGGCAGGTTGCCGGCGCCCACTACGTAGCCGAGCTGCTGGCGGGTGCGCAGTTCGTGGAAGAAGGTGGATGACATGATGTGGTTGGCCAGGGTGAAGCAGGCGAGATCCCGTGGCCGCACGGTGCGGGACTGGTAGTAGACCAGCAGCGCCGAGTCTTCGTGCTCGCAACCCTGCTCGCGAATGAGGGTGCCTCTGTCCTGAATGGAGATGAGGGGACGGCGGGTCTCGGCGCTGGGCTGGCTGTTGTCACCGAGGTGGCGCTCCAGCAGCGCCGCCAGATCCAGTGCCTCGGCCGCGTCCCAGTCACCGTGGATCAGGGTTTCCACGTGTACCTTGGCAAACAGCTGGGCGACGAAGTCGGGCATCTCGTCCAGGCGAATGGTGCGCAGGTGGCGCAGCAGTTGCTCGAACGGCGGGTTGTTGGGCTGCAGCAGGCTGGTGAGCTGATTGAACAGCTGGGAGATGGGTCTTGTCTTTGACTGGTTCTCCCAGTTGCGAATGAGCTGCTCCTTGATCTCGCTAAAGCGGGCCGGATCCGGATACCCCAGGGTGCGGTTGCCGAGGATCATGTCCAGCAGCAGCGGCTGCTTGTCGGCAAAGCCGTTCATGTTGATGGTGAAGCCACCCTGGTGGGCATAGATCTGGTAGCCAAGCCCCGCGAGCTCTGCCGGGTAGGTGAGGGCGTTGAGGTGATCCGTGAGCAGCTCCACCGCGAGGCGGGCCATGGCGATGTGGCGCGGGCTCTTGACCGCGTGTTCGCTGTCGATGGAGATGTAGAGGTTGCCCTTGGGCACCCCAAACAGGTGCTCGTGCAGGTGCCAGAGCCTAAAACCGGGCCTGTCGATGAGGCAGGCCGGCATGTCGGCGGGCAGGGACGGCGCCCGGGCGTCCAGCCGGTTGCTGATGAAGGGGTTGGGGCTGGGCAGATGCAGGGCCGGGTCCGGCTCGCTCTGTTGCCAGCGGATCTTGTCCGCCTCCGCGATGGGGGTGACGCTGTAGGGAGTTTGATACCAGCGGGCGAGGCGATCCGTGTTCACCTCCGGCGCCTGGATGGTCATGCGCAGGTTGTGGGGGGTGAGTTTGGCGAGGAAACGGCGGATCAGCGCCTCGTCATATTCCCGCATCATGTAGTCGCCGTAGAGCAGATCTTGCGGGGCGTAACTGAACAGGTTCAGCACCAGGCCGGAGGCGGTGTCCAGCGCCCGGCCCCGCTCCTGGAAGCGAAATGCCGATTCCAGCACGCTGCGTTTCTCGTCATAACGCCAGGCCTGCAGGCCGTCGCGCTCGATGAGTTTCAGGTAGCCAAACAGCTCGGCCACTATCTCGTCGACATGTTCAAGCCCGAGGGGGGTGAGGCCGAAGCTCACGCCAAAATCCTTGAAGTTGGCACCGCTGACGCCGCCGCCGGCGGCGAGCTGATTGACCCAGCCACGGGCCTTGAGCAGGGAGAGCAGGCTGCCGTCCCCCTCGTAGCCGATGAGGTGGCTCAGGAAGGTGAGCGGTTTTTGCTGGTAGAACTCATCCACGCTCGGCAGGGGGAAGGTCAGCGCCAGCTTGCGGCTCTCCTTGACCGGCCTTATCTGAATGCAGATGCCGAGATCGTCGAGCCGGTAGAGTGGGGCGGAGAGGGTGGGCTCGCCCAGATTGCGATCCGGGATGGGGCCAAAGAAGCGATCGCACCAGCCGAGCTGGGTTTCGATGGACTCGGGGGAGATCATCACCAGCGCCATGCGATCCGCACTGTAGTGTTGTTCGTAGAATGCTATGAGATCGGAGCGCAGATCCCGGCCCGGGAGATCCGCCAGGGTATCGAGATTGCCGACCGAGAACTTGGAGAAGGGATGGGCCGGGTTGACCGTCTCTTTATGGACCTGATAGCTGCGTCGCACATCGTCCTGCAGCTTGAGGCGATACTCGGAGTCGACCGCGTTGCGCTCCTTGTCGACCCACTCCGGCGCGAAGGTGGGGCAGATGAAAAACTGGGAGAAGCGGTCGAGCCCGGCCTCGAAGAAGCCGTTGTCGATATCGAAGAAGAAGTTGGTGAACTCGGTCCCGGTCCAGGCGTTGTTGCTGCCGCCGTGGCGACTCATGAACTGCTGGTATTCGCCGGGTTTGGGATAAGTACGGGTACCGAGGAACAGCATATGCTCGAGGAAATGAGCCATCCCCTGGCGGTCGACGGGATCATCGAAATGGCCGGTGTTGACGGCCAGAGAGGCGGCGGATTTGTCGGTATCCGGGTCGCAGATCAGCAAGACCCTGAGCCGGTTTGCCAGCTCCAGATAGTGATACCGCCTATGGTCATTGGGACTGGCATGTGGGCTCATTAGGGCTGACTCGCGGTGAATTTATTTGAATTTAAACATGATTATCGACCCCGCTATCTCACGAGGCAAACCCTTTTCTGAGAGGTAGCGCAATTGTTTCCCCCCGCATGGCGGGGTAAGATTCTCCCGCTATTTAAACAGGCCCCCTGGGCGAGGTAGTAATGAAGATCTACATCATGCGTCATGGCCAGGCTGGCATGAATGCAAAAACCGATGAGCTGCGCCCACTGACCGAGCAGGGGATCGAAGAGTCTATCCACATGGCGCGCTGGCTGGCCCCCCAGCTGGCAGACTCCCTGAGCCTGGTGCTCCACAGCAACTACTTGCGAGCGAGACAAACCTGGCAGGCCATCGCCCCCGAGTTGCCCGAGGCCGCCATGGTCGAGGAGAGCGGCGACATCACCCCCTATGGTGACCCGGCTTTTGTCGCGAGTTATCTCACGGCGCTGGCGGCGCAGCACGACAGCATACTGCTGGTCAGCCACCTGCCGCTGGTAGGGTATCTGGTGCAGAGCCTCTGCCCGGCGGCGGGTGCCCCCATGTTTGCCACCTCGGGTCTTGCCTGTATCGAGTGGCAAAATGGCAAGGGGGTATTGCTCTGGTTGGAAGGACCACATACAATACGTTAAAAGTTAATAAAAAGTTACAGATTGGTTTTTTGGGGATGAGATAGGCGGTTTTTCCGGTTTTTTATACAAATTTAACGGAATTATTTCGCAGAAGCTGCTGTCATACGGATACAACTGCATGAGGTTGCAAACGATGAGAGTATTCAAGAAGTACCTGCCGCTGATGGTGGCAAAACATGTCAAAACCTTCTTCAAGGGACGGATTTACATTCACGGCAGGGGGCGCTTCGATTTCCAGTCGGGCTTGCTGATGATGCCATTGCAAGCCGACATTCCCCATCGCCAGACGGTGCTCGAGGTGAACGAACTCATTTCGAGGCTGCATATGGACGCGGCTTGATCCCCTCGTCAACATGATGGTCCTTCCCATGCCCGCCTCAGTGCGGGCATGATTGTTTTTGGGGCCAGAGCGGCGATGGTAGCTCTGTTTGATGCCGTTTTTGACTGACTTTGTCGACCCCCGTAGGTGATGCTTGCTTATCCCGTTTGCCTCTCTATACTCCCGCGAAATACCCGCCATTTCGTTCTGGATATCGCAATGCCCCTTGCCTTTCTGTTTCCTTTCTCCTGCATGGCTATCTGGGCCGGCAACGGCATCGTCAGCAAGCTGGCGGTGGGGATACTCTCGCCGGCCGCGCTGGCCTGGTCACGCTGGATGGTGGCGGCCATCATTCTCACCCCCTTCCTGGCACAGCGGGTCTGGCGTGAGCGTGCCAAGCTGCGGGCCGGTTTTTACCAGCTGGCCATGCTGGCGCTGCTCGGCATGGTGCTGAACCAGACCTTCGGCTACTACGCGGCCCAGACCCTGGGGGCCACCGAGATCGGCCTGATGATGGGCCTGACGCCACTGATGACGGTGCTGCTCAGCATCTGGCTGCTGCGGGAGCGCCCGACCTGGGGGGCTCTGCTCGGGGGCGTCATCTCCCTCTTCGGGTTGGCCATCTTGCTCGGGCAGGGGGATCCTGGCCGGTTGTTTACCCAAGGCATCCACCAGGGTTACGTCTACATGCTGTTGTCAGCGGCGACCTATGCGCTTTACAGCGTGCTGCTCAAGCGCTGGGATCTGGGGCTCGACAACTGGTCCATGCTCTACGGTCAGGTGCTGTGCAGCCTGCTGTTCCTCACCCCCTTCTACCTGCTGGTGGACGGCAATTGGCCCGATGGCAGCGCGCTCTGGCTCATCCTCTATGCGGGGATCCCGACTTCGGCACTTTCTCCCTGGCTCTGGATGCAGGGCATAGCGTTGCTCGGGGCGAGCCGCACCGCCATCTTCATGAACCTGCTGCCGGTGATGACGGCGGCGTTGGCCATCAGCTTGCTGGGCGAGACGCTGACCAGCTATCACCTGATCGGCGGCGGCATGACGTTGCTGGGGGTCTTGCTGGCCCAATTGCTGGTCAAACCCGTGGTGGTGCGGCGACGGGCCAGGCTGGCGGTGGCCACTTGCCGGGAAGATTGAAAGAAAAAGACCGCCTTGGAGGCGGTCTTTTTGGATCCGGGTCTTGGGGCCGGATGTTGGGCTATTGCGCCGTCAGATAGAGATCTTTCGAATACACCAGATCTTGCGGATTGTGGTAGGGGTAACCCTTGACGTTAGGCTTGAGCAGCCGTGACTTGACGTAGAAATAGACGGGGGCGATGGGGGCCTCCTCGTCGATCAAAGCTTCTGCCTGCTGATAGAGCCGGTTGCGCTCGGCCGGATCCTGGGAGTCATGGGCCTTGGCCAGCAGGGCGTCATACTGCTTGTTGAACCACTTGCCGCTGTTGGCGCTGCTGCTGGAGGTCATGATGTCGAGGAAGGTGGAGGCGTCGTTGTAATCCCCGTTCCAGGCGTAGCGGCTGACCACGAAATCCCCCTCGTTGAGCACCGACACCATGGTCTTCCACTCCATGTTGTTGAGCTCCGCCTTGACCCCCAGGTTGCGTTTCCACATGGAGGAGATGGCCAGCGCTATCTTCTTGTGCCCCTCGTTGGTGTTGTAGAGGATATCCACATCCAGCGGCTTGTCGGGGCCGTACCCCGCCTCCGCCAGCAAGGTCTTGGCCTTGGCGATCCTCTCCTCCTTGCTCATCAGCTCGCTGGCGGGGCGCTTGAGCTCGAAGCCATCCACGCTGGGGGGCGTCAGGCTGAAGGCCGGCAGCTGCCCCTGTCCCAGGATCTTCTCGGTGATGGTGCTCCGATCGATGGCCAGGGAGAGCGCCTTGCGCACCTTGGGGTTGTCGAAGGGTTTGCGCTGGGTGTTGAACACGTAGTAATAGGTCGAGAGCAAGGGGGCGCTGACCAGCTCTTCGGGGCTTTGGCTCTTGAGCTGCTGATACTGCTCGAGCGGATAGGTGGTGTAGTGCAACTCGCTGGCGCGGTAGCGGTTGTAAGCGGCGGTCTCGGAGACGATCTCCAGATAGACCACCTTGTTCAACACCGTATGCTGGTTGTCCCAGTAGTGGGGATTGCGCTCGGCAACCAGCTGTTCGTTCGGAGTCCACTCCTTCAGCACGAAGGCGCCGTTGGAGACGATGTTGCCCGGTTTGACCCACTCGTGACCGAACTTCTCGATGGTCGCCCTGGGGGCCGGGAAGGTGGTGTAGTGGGCCAGGGTCTTCAGGAAGAAGGGCACCGGCTTTGCCAGGGTGATCTGCAGGGTGTGGGCATCCAGAGCCTTGATGCCGAGGGCCTCGGGCTTGGCCTTGCCCTGGATCACCTCGCCGGCATGAGCCACCCCGGTCAGCTCGATGAACCAGGCGTAGTTGGAGGCGTTTTTGGGATCCGCCGCCCGCTGCCAGCCATAGACATAGTCCGCCGCGGTGACCGGCTCACCGTTTGACCACTTGGCGTCGGGTCTGAGCTTGAAGGTGTAGACGGTGCCCGTGGGATCGAGCTCGTAACCGAGCGCCCCCGCAGCCAGCAGCTTGCCGTTCCCATCCAGGGTGTAGAGCCCCTCGAACAGATCGTTGACGATGTCGCTGCCAGAGCTCTCTTCCACCATTTGGGGGTCGATGGAGCCTGGCTCTGCGCCGATATTGCGCACGAAGGTCTGCTGCGCTGCGGGGAGTAATTGGGTGCCGGCAGGCACCTGGGCCCCCAGGGCGGGGAGGGAGATCAGGGCGGCAACCGTGCCGGCGATGAGAGTCCTTTTCATTGAATATCCTTATGTTTTTTTGCTTCCAAAGCCTGGCCAGTGTGCGGGATCGATGGGGAGATCTCAAGGGGGGGCGGGCGCGGGATCCCCTGGCTCGACCGTATGGGGGGAGGCGGGTCAAGTGGCGTGAGCGCTGTGCATTCTTGCCACGAATTAACATACCGAAAGAGGTCGATTGAGCCCTGTTTTTTGCCAGTTCATCCCGCTTTCAGGAGGCAAACTGGCGATTTATACGCCGTCTTAATTCGCTGCAAAAACAAAAAACAACCGTTACATTAGGTTACAAAATGACGCTGCCGAGGTTCGGCACTTTTTTTGCCGACACTTGCAAACGTTTTCAACGCCAACGGAAACGCTCCTAAAGGAACAAGAATGCGAAACATGATCACCATGGGCGAGTTCATCGTCAAAAAGCAGGCGGACTACCCTACCGCGACCGGCGAGCTGACTTCCTTGCTCAGCTCCATTCGTCTGGCTGCCAAGGTGGTGAACCGGGAGATCAACAAGGCGGGGCTGGCGGACATCATCGGCTCCATGGGTGCCGAAAACGTGCAGGGCGAGGTGCAGCAGAAGCTGGACGTCTACGCCAACGAACGCTTCAAGGCGGCGCTGGAGGCCCGTGGCGAGGTATGTGGCATGGCCTCAGAGGAAGAGGAGGACTTCGTCTCCTTCGATTCCGAGCTCTCCCGCCACTCCAAATACATAGTGTTGATTGACCCCCTCGATGGCTCCTCCAACATCGATGTCAACGTCTCGGTCGGCACCATCTTCTCCATCTACCGCCGGGTCAGCACCCCGGGTGCCGGCGTGACCCTGGAGGACTTCCTGCAGCCGGGCAACCGTCAGGTCGCCGCCGGTTACGTGGTGTACGGCTCCTCCACCATGCTGGTCTACACCACCGGCTTCGGGGTCAACGGCTTCACCTACGATCCCTCCATCGGCTGCTTCTGCCTCTCCCACGAGAACATCCGCATCCCGGAGGAGGGCAAGATCTACTCCATCAACGAGGGCAACTACATCAAGTTCCCGGACGGGGTGAAGAAGTACCTCAAATACTGCCAGGAGCGGGACGAGGCGACCCACAGACCCTACACCTCCCGCTACATCGGCTCCCTGGTATCGGATTTCCACCGCAACCTGCTCAAGGGCGGCATCTACATCTATCCGTCCGGTACCAACTCCCCGAACGGCAAGCTGCGCCTGCTCTACGAGTGCAACCCCATGGCGTTTTTGGTGGAGCAGGCGGGCGGCAAGGCGTCGGATGGTTTCGGCCGCATCATGGATGTGCAGCCCACCGCGCTGCACCAGCGCACCCCCTATTTCGTCGGCTCCACCAAGATGGTAGAGCGGGCCGAGGCCTTCATGCGGGAGTTCTCCGCTCACGAGGATCCGGCCAATCAGGGCTGATCTCCGGCTGAAAGCGGTACAGAGAGCATAAAAAACGGGAGCCATATTGGCTCCCGTTTTGTTTCGTGCTCGCCGCCTACAGGCTGTTGTTGGCAAGATCCGTCAACAAGGAATCGACCAGCTTGAGCCGCATGGCCCTGTCCTGGTTCGGCACCTGGAAGCGCAATCGGGTCGGCCCGTCCATCTTGTAGATGCGCGGTTGCTCCGAGAGCAGCCTGACCAGGTAGCCCGGATTGACCTTGGTGTCCTGATTGAAATCGAGATAACCGCCGCGCTCGCTCATCTCCACCCGGCGGATGCCAAGCAAAGTGGCACGCTGGCGGAAGGCCGCGATCTCCATCAGCGTCTTGGTCGCCTCCGGCAGCAAGCCGAAGCGATCGATCAGCTCCACTTTCAGCTCCCGTAGCTCCTGCTCGTCCTTGGCGCTGGCGATGCGCTTGTACATGGAGAGCCGCATGTTGACGTCCGGAATGTAGTCGTCCGGCAACAGGGCCGGCAGACGCAGCTCCACCTCGGTGTGCTGGCTCATCAGCTGATCCAGGGACGGCTCCTTGCCGTTTTTCAGCGCATCCACCGCCTGCTCCAGCAGCTCCATGTAGAGGGTGAAGCCGATAGATTCGATCTGACCGCTCTGATCATCCCCGAGCAGCTCGCCGGCGCCGCGGATCTCCAGATCGTGGGTGGCGAGCGCGAAGCCCGCGCCGAGATCTTCCAGGGAGGCGATGGCCTCCAGCCGCTTGGCGGCGTCCTTGGTCATCAGCTTGGGATGGGGGGTGAGCAGATAGGCATAGGCCTGGTGGTGGGAGCGACCGACCCGGCCCCGCAGCTGGTGCAACTGGGCCAATCCCAGGTGATCCGCGCGGTCCATGATGATGGTGTTGGCGCTCGGCACGTCGATGCCGGTCTCGATGATGGTGGTGCACACCAGCAGGTTGAAGCGCTGGTGGTAGAAGTCCGACATCACCCGCTCGAGTTCCCGCTCGCGCATCTGGCCGTGGGCGACGCCGATGCGCGCCTCCGGCACCAGGGCGGCCAGGTCCGCCGCACACTGCTCTATGCTCTCCACATCGTTGTGCAGGTAGTAGACCTGACCGCCGCGTTTGAGCTCCCGCAGCACCGCCTCCCGGGTGACCGCCGGCTCTTGCTGGCGCACGAAGGTCTTGATGGCGAGCCGCTTGGCGGGCGGGGTGGCGATGATGGAGAGATCCCGCATGCCGGACATCGCCATGTTGAGGGTGCGCGGAATGGGCGTCGCCGTGAGGGTGAGGATGTCCACGTCGGCCCGCAGCGCCTTGATCTTCTCCTTCTGGCGCACCCCGAATCTGTGCTCCTCATCGACGATGAGCAGGCCGAGATCCTTGAAGGTGAGATCCGAGCTCAGCAGCTTGTGGGTGCCGATGATGATGTCCACCTTGCCATCGGCCAGCTCCTTCATGACGGCGGTCTGCTCCTTGGCGGAGCGGAAGCGGCTCAGCACCTCGACCCGCACCGGCCAGTTCGCGAAGCGATCGCGGAAGTTGTCGTAGTGCTGCTGGGCCAAGAGGGTGGTGGGCACCAGCACCGCCACCTGCTTGCCGCCGTGCACCGCCACGAAGGCCGCCCGCATCGCCACCTCGGTCTTGCCAAAGCCCACGTCGCCGCACACCAGCCGGTCCATGCTCTTGGCCTGGCACATGTCCCCCAGCACCGCGTTGATGGCGTTGAGCTGATCTTCGGTCTCCTCGAACGGGAAGCCGGCGGCAAACTGGCGGTAGGCCTCTTTATCGTGTTTGAAGGCGAAGCCGTGGCGCGCCGCCCGAAGGGCGTAGACATCCAACAGCTCCGCCGCCACGTCGCGGATCTTCTCCGCCGCCTTGCGCCGCGCCTTGGTCCAGGCCTCGCCGCCGAGCTTGTGGCTCGGCGGGTTGTCCGAGCCGGTGTAGCGGCTGATCAGATGCAGGTTGGTGACCGGCACGAACAGCTTGTCGCCGCCGGCGTATTCGAGGGTCAGGAACTCGGTGGGCAGGCCGCCGGCGTCCAAGGTCTCGAGGCCGAGGTAACGGCCGACCCCGTGATCCAGGTGCACCACCGGCTGACCCTGGGTCAGCTCGCCGAGGTTTCGAATGACCGCATCGGAGCTTAAGTTCTTGCTCTTCTCCCGCGCGCGTCTGCTGCGGATCTTGCCGCCGAGCAGCTCGGTCTCGGTGATGAGGGCGAGCTCTTCCTGGCCCGCCTCCTGCAGCAGGAAGCCGCGCTCCAGCGGGCTGACCAGCAGGCCGTGGCGGGCCTTGCTCCCGACGAACGCCTCGAGGGAGGGGAACTCTTTTGGCTGCACGCTGATGCGCGCGAGCAGATCGCCGAGCACCTCGCGCCGCCCCTCGGACTCCACCGCAAACAGGGTGCGGCCGCCAAAGCCTTGCAGGAATTTATCCAGCGCCAGCAGGGGCTGCTCCTTGCTGTGATCGAGCTGCAGGTCGGGCAGGGGGGCCGTGGGCAGGTTGTGCTGGCCGGCGCCGCCGTCGGTGGGCTCCGCCTGCAGCCGCACGGCGCCATATTGGCCGAGGGCCGCAAACAGCTGCTCCACCGGCAGATAGATCTGCTGGGGTGGCAGCAAGGGACGGGTGTTGTCCCAGCGTCTGTCCTCATAACGCTGACCGATGTCGTTCCAGAACCGCTGAGCGGCAGGATAAATCTCTCCCACCGTGATCAGCAGGGTGTTGTCCGGCAGGTAGTCAAACAGGCTGGCGGTCTGCTGGAAGAAGAGCGGCAGATAGTATTCGATGCCGGCGGGCCAGCGCCCCTTGCTCACCTCCTGATAGACGGAGCCCTCCACCCGCGACAGCTCGAACTGCTCGCGATACTGGCCACGGAACAGCTCGATGGCCGCCTCGTCGGTGGGGAACTCCCGGGCGGGCAACAGGCTCACCGACGTGACCGGCTCGCTGGAGCGCTGGGTCTCGGGATCGAAGGGGCGGATGGAGTCCACCTCGTCGTCGAAGAAGTCGATGCGATAGGGGCTGTTGCTGCCCATGGGGAAGAGATCCAGCAAGGAGCCGCGGGCGGCAAACTCGCCGTGCTCCAGCACCTGCTCCACCGCCACGTAGCCGGCCTCGGCGAGACGCCCCCGCAACTGTTGCAGGTTGAGGCGCTGGCCCGCTTTGACCAGCAGGCTGTATTTGTCGAGGTAGATCTGGGGCGCCGTGCGCAGCATCAGGGTGGAGATGGGCACGATCAGCACCCCGTTGCTCATTTGCGGCAGCTTGTAGAGGGTCTCGAGCCGCTGGGAGATGATGTCCTGATGGGGGGAGAAGGTATCGTAGGGCAGGGTTTCCCAGTCCGGGAACAGCAACACGGGGCAGCCCTTGTCGGCCAGCAGGTGTTGCAGCTCCTGCTCGAGGCGCAGCGCACTCGGGGTATCGGCGGTTACCAGCAGGACGGGGCGATCGGCCTCGGCGGTGAGGCGGGCGGCAACCAGCGCCAGGCTGCTGCCGACCAGCTGGCCGAGCGTTAACTTGTGGCCCGCTTTGGCGGGCAAGGCGGGGAGTGTCATTGGCATCATTCGATTCTTTTAACGTTGACCTTGGCGGTTGTTAGCGCTGACGCTCTTGGGCACGCAGCTTGAGCTGTTTCGATTGCACATGCAGGCTGGCACGCACCAGCAGTTCCCGGTCATCTTCACGGATGCGGGCATAGTCGAGCAATACATGGGTGCCGTGCTCGCCAGACTCAAGGTGTTTGACTTCGGCATAGCAGTAGACGGCGGCCGCCTCTTCCCGCAGGAAGATCTTGAGCCGCACTATCTGATGGAGGTGTGGCAGCTCGCCGTGGCCCTGGCGCGGGTGCAGGTAGGTGAGCTGACCGGCGCCAAAGCGCAGGGTGTGGAAGCGCTGCTCCGGGTGATCCTGCACCGCCAGCACATAGCCCATGATCATGTCGATCTTGCGGGACTGCTGGTTGATGATCTCGACGAGGTCGTGCATCGACTCGTTCTGGTTGCGCAGCAAGCGGCTGCTGACGAGATCGATGGCGGTGATGGCGGAGGCGATGCGAAAGGGCTCGGGCAACTCGGCGTCCAGCGCCTCCAGCGTCGGCAGGTGAAAGTCGGCCGGCATGGGGATCACATTGACCGGCGTGGCGTGGGTGACGCTGAAGAACTGTTCCTGCATGGAGGCTATCCCTTGTTGTCATAGACGATTTAGCTTTATTATCCGGCATCTTATTTTGTTGGCAACGTAGATATCCTTGAAGACTGGACTTTTTCAGCCACTATCGCTGGCCATCGGTCTGCGTTATGCAGGCTCACGACGCAGTAACCGCTTCGTCTCCTTCATCTCCCTGTTTTCCACCTTCGGTATCGCCATCGGGGTCGCCGCCCTGATGGTGGTCATCTCGGTGATGAACGGCTTCGAGGGGCAGCTCAAGGGCCGCATCCTCGGGGTGATCCCCCATGTGGTGGTGACCAATCCGGCGGGGCGCATCGATGCGGTGCCCGCGGGCCTGCCCGACTTGGCCAAGTTGCCCCACGTGGTCGCCCATGCCCCCATGCTCGACAGCGAAGGCATGTTGCAGAGCCCGGGGCAGCTCACCGGCGTCAGCGTGCAGGGCATCGATCCGGCGCACTGGCCCAAGGATGACATCCTCCATGCCCAGATGCTGGGGGGGCGCCTCGACAGCCTGCAGCGCGGTGAATACCACATCGTGCTGGGGCAGGGGGTCGCCAACCGTCTCAAGGTGTCGATCGGTGACGAGGTACGTCTCATCCTGACCGAAGGCACCCGCTTCACCCCCTTTGGCCGGGTACCGGCCCAGCGTCTGTTCACCGTCTCCGGCATCTTCGGGGTCGGCGCCGACGTGGACAGTCAGGTGGCGCTGATTGCGCTCGGCGACGCCCAGCGCATGCTGCGCCTGCCCGAGGGTACTGTCGGCGGCATTCGCCTCTGGCTGGACGATCCCTTCGCCGCCGATCAGGTGATCAAGACGCCGTTGCCGGACGGGCTGGAGTGGCAGGACTGGCGCCGCGAGCGCGGTGAGCTGTTCCAGGCGGTGGCCATGGAGAAACGCATGATGGGGTTGATGCTGGTGCTGATCATCGCGGTCGCCACCTTCAACATCCTCTCCGCCCTGGTGATGGTGGTCACCGACAAGGAAGGGGAGGTCGCCATCCTGCGTACCATGGGCATGAGCGAGTCCGGTATCGTCAAGATCTTCATGGTGCTCGGCGCCTCAAGCGGCGTCATCGGCGCGCTGTTTGGCGGCCTGGCGGGGCTGGCGCTCTCCCTTGGGCTCAACCCCCTGCTCGATGCGGTGGGCCTCAACCTCTATATGGCCGCCGGCGGCTCGGGCCTGCCGGTCATCGTCGAGCCCGCCCAGGTCATCACCATCTTGCTTGGCGCCGTGCTGCTCAGCTTCAGTGCCACCCTCTATCCGGCGGCCCGTGCGGCCCGGGTGAAACCGGCCGAGGCATTACGTTATGAATAGCGCCCTGAACAATTCATCTTCTGTCGTAACATCCCCCCGAAGTGGAGCCCCCTCTATGAATGTACCTTTGCTGCGCTGCGAGGCCCTGAATCATGTCTACCAAGAGGGCAATCTCGAGACGCAAGTGCTCAAGGGGATAGACCTGTCCGTGGCCCCCGGCGAGATGCTGGCGGTGGTGGGCAGCTCGGGCTCGGGCAAGACCACATTGCTGCACCTGATGGGTGCGCTCGACAACCCCTCCAGCGGCGCCGTGCTGTTCAAGGGTCAGGACATCCATCACTGGGACAGCCGTACCCAGGCCAGATTCCGCAACCAGGAGCTGGGGTTTGTGTATCAGTTCCACCACCTGCTCGCCGAGTTCACCGCGCTGGAGAACACCGCCATGCCGCTGCTGATCGCCGGAGAATCGGTGGCCAGTGCCAGCGAGAAGGCGACCCGGATGCTGGGGCGGGTGGGGCTCTCCCATCGTCTGAATCACAGGCCGTCCGAGCTCTCCGGTGGTGAACGCCAGCGGGTGGCCATCGCCCGCGCCCTGGTCAACGAGCCGAGCCTGGTGCTGGCGGATGAACCCACCGGCAACCTGGATCACGCCAGCGCCACCGCCGTCTACGAGCTCCTGTGCGAGCTGAACCGGGAGCTGGGTACCGCCTTCGTGGTGGTCACCCACGACCTGAGTCTCGCCGCCAAGCTGCACCGGCGGGTGACCCTGGTGAGCGGCATCATGGCGGAGGTCGCCTGATGTTCAAACCGCTGCCCCTCTTCCTGGGCCTGCGTTACAGCCGCTCCCGCCGTCGCAACGGCTTCATCGCCTTTATTTCAGCCTCCTCCCTCATCGGTATCGCCCTCGGGGTGATGGCGCTGATCCTCGGCCTCTCCGCCATGAACGGCTTCGAGCGGGAGCTTAAAAATCGGGTGCTCTCCGTGGTGCCCCACGGCGAGCTCGTGGGCATGGAGGCACCACTGCCGGACTGGCCGAGGTTGCGGGACTACCTGCTGGCCCAGCCCGGCATCGAGGCTGCCGCCCCCGTGATCCGCCTCGACGGCCTGCTCGAACACGGTTCCGCCTTGAAGGGTGTACAGCTGCGCGCCGTGCTGCCGGAGCTGGAAGCCAACCTGTCGGATGCGGGCAAATACATGACCGGCCGCGGTCTGCGGGAGCTGCAGCCGGGCGAGCGGGGAGTGATCCTCGGCAAGACCATCGCCGATAAGCTGGGCGTCGCTATTGGTGACACCGTCGCCTTGCTGCTGCCGCAAGGGGGGGATGCCGCCGGCATCAAGAACCCCAAGCGGGAGGCGCTCAAGGTGGTGGGGCTGTTGGAAATCGGCGGCCAGTTGGATGGGCTATTGGGCTTTATGCACCTGGCCGATGCTCAGGCCATCACCGGCATGGGCAGCGCAGTGGAGGGCTTCAGCCTCAAGGTCAATGACGTGCTCAAGGCACAGTCCATCACGGTGGCGGCGGCGAGCAAGTTCCCGCACTACGTCTACATCAGCAGCTGGATGAGCCGTCAGGGCTACCTCTACCAAGACATCCAGATGGTGCGTACCGTCATGTACGTGGTGATGCTGATGGTGGTGGCGGTGGCCTGCTTCAACATCGTCTCCACCCTGGTGATGGCGGTGAACGAGAAGCGCAGCGAAATCGCCATCTTGAAGACCATGGGGGCGAGCCCCGGCCAGATCCGGCTCACCTTCGTCATTCAGGGCATGGTGAACGGGGTGCTCGGTGCCTTGCTGGGGGCCCTGCTCGGCGGCCTGCTGTCGAGCAAGCTGACCCAGATCTTGAGCTTCATCGAAGGGGTGATCGGCCATCGTTTCCTCAATCCGGACATCTACTTCATCGACTTCCTGCCGACCGAATTGCACATGCAGGATCTGGTGATAGTGACCAGCGCCGCCATCCTGATGAGCCTGGTGGCGACCCTCTACCCCGCCTGGCGGGCGAGCGGCCTGGTGCCGTCCCGGGAGTTGGGGCACTGATGCGGTGCCATTGCAACTGATGAGATCACCAAAAGGGCCCGTCGGGGCCCTTTGTTTTGGATGTAAAACAGAGGTTTGCTTGGTGCGGAGGCTACCTGCTAGCTCGATTCAATGCAGGAATGCTTAAAGGCAGTGTCAATGTGCATTCAATTCATCGAGAGGCAGTGAGAAACTCGCCACGAACACATCGATAAAGTAGCGCATGGCGGGGTTCATCCGTGCGTCCAGCATCTGCTCGAGGCGCTTCCTGGCAGGTTCAAACTCCCGGTTGCCGGCGTTGATCTCTTCCAGGCATTTTGTATAGGCGCAGAGGGTATCGGCATCCTTCACCAGCCGGGTGAGCTCGCTGTCCTGGGCCGCCGAATCCAGCAGGGGACGAAAGTCCTCGATGAGCTCGGGGGGCAGCATCCCCAACAGGCGCTGCTCGGCCGCGAGCTCTATCTTCTTGTATTCACGGGCTATCTCGGGGTTGAAATACTTGACCGGGGTGGGCAGGTCGCCGGTCAGCACCTCGCTGCTGTCGTGGTAGAGCGCCATCACGGCGGCGAGGTTGGCATCGACCTTCCCCTCAAACAACCGGTTGCTGATGACCCCGAGGGCGTGGGCCACCATGGCGACCTGCAGGCTGTGCTCGGCGATGTTCTCGGGCTGGATGTTGCGCATCAGGGGCCAGCGGTAGATGAGCCGCATGCGGGCGAGATTGGCGAAGAAGTGGCTGGGGAGCATGAGGACCTCGAACAATGACAATGAAAAAGGGCAGACCCTAGTCTGCCCTTTTTTTACGCCGCAGGCATCGCCTGCGTGGTGATCCTGTCTCAGCGGATATAGCGACCGGATTCGGCCTCGTGGTTGGTCACTATCATCTGGCCGATGGGGGCGAGCGCGATCAGGGCCAGCTTGAGGTGCTGGATGCCGAACGGGATGCCGATGATAGTGACGAAGCAGGCAAGCGCCGAGGCGATGTGGCCGATGGCGAGCCATACCCCGATCACCAGGAACCAGAGAATGTTGCCGATCAGCCCCAGGGTGCCGGTGCCGATGTCGCTCTGGCCCGTCATGGACTTGCGGCTCACCGCCTGCTTGCCGAACGGGAAGAAGGTGAAGGTGCCGATGACGAAGCAGGCGCGTCCCCAGGGGATCCCGATGAGGGACACGAAACAGAGCAGCCCGGCCAGCCACCAGGCCAGCCCCATGAAGACGCCCCCCAGCACAAACCAGATCAGGTTAAACAAGAAGCGAAAAAAGGACATTTGGGTCACTCCAGACTCATAAGATGGTTGTCACCATAGCGATCCGTACTCGGGGACGCAATGGCTGATGCGAGAAGGCGGACAATTTGGGTCGCAGCCTCCCGACGGAGGGCGGTTTGGCGGTGATGTGGATGAAAAAAACCGGGACTTGGCCACAAAAGAGTGAGCAAGTGCAAAATATTGCTAATCCGTTACTTGAACTCGGCGCCCGCTTTCCCCATATAGAGGGCAGTCTTGCGCAAATTGTGCTGTCTGTGCCCCGGATGGGGGATGTGCGGCTCGACGCGACCAATGTGCGCCGCTATAATGTCGCGTCATATTTTCTCATCACAAAGACAGTCGTTGTCTTTATAAACAGGAAGACTCCGGGGATTTACCCAGGGGCAATAAAGGGTCAGCACGCAGTGCTGAGTTGAACGAGGTAAAAGAATGCAAGTTTCTGTAGAGACAACCCAAGGTCTGGAACGCCGTCTTACCATCACAGTACCGGCTGCTACCGTTGACGCCGCCGTGCGTAAAGAATTGAATGGCCTGGCCAAGACTCGTCGTATCGACGGTTTCCGTCCTGGCAAGGCTCCGGTTGCCATCATCAAGAAGATGTTCGGCGCCATGGCTCATGCCCGCGTTGCCGATGAAATGATGCAGAACAACTTCATCAAAGCCATCATCGAAAACAAACTGAGCCCGGCCGGTGCGCCGACCATGGATCCGAAAGAGATCAAGGAAGGCCAGGATTTCGAATTCACCGCCACTTTCGAAGTGTACCCGGAGTTTGAAGTTGCAGGCCTCGAGACCATCAAGGTCGAGAAGCCGGTTGCGACCGTCAAGGATGAAGATCTGGCCAACATGATCAACACCCTGCGCAAGCAACACGCCACCTGGACCGATGTTGACGCCGCTGCCGCCAATGGCATGCGTGTCACCCTGGACTTCGTTGGTTCCATCGACGGTGAAGAGTTCGACGGCGGCAAGGCCGAAGGCTTCTCCCTGGAGCTGGGCGCTGGCCGCATGATCCCGGGCTTCGAAGATGCCATCCTGGGCAAGAAAGCAGGCGACGAGTTCACCATCGAGGTGACTTTCCCGGCTGACTACCACGCCGAAAACCTGAAAGGCAAGGCGGCCAAGTTTGCCTCCAAGCTGATCAAGGTTGAAGAGCAGGTTCTGCCTGAGCTGACCGAAGAGTTCGTCAAGCGTTTCGGCATCGAAAGCGGCAACGTGGACGAGCTGAAGGCCGAAGTGCGCAAGAACATGGAGCGCGAACTGGCTCAAGCCCTGAAAAACAGCGTGAAAGAGCAAGTGCTGAACGGCCTGGTTGAAGCCAACCAGATCGATCTGCCGAAGGCTGCCGTTGCCCAGGAAATCGACACCCTGCGTCAGCAAGCGCTGCAGCGCTTCGGTGGCTTCCAGGGCGGCAACGCTCCCGAGCTGCCGGCCGAGCTGTTCCAGGCGCAAGCCGAGCGCCGTGTGCGCGTCGGTCTGCTGCTGGGTGACGTCATCCGCACCAACGAGATCAAGGCTGACGATGCCCGCGTGACCAGCATCATCGAGTCCATGGCCACCGCCTACGAAGATCCGAAGGAAGTGATCGAGTACTACCAACAGAACGAGCAAATGCTGAACGGCGTGCGCAATCTGGCGGTGGAAGATCAAGCCATCGACCTGATCCTGTCCAAGGCTCAAGTGACCGAGAAAGAAGTGGCCTTTGACGAAGTGATCAACAAGTCCGGTGCCGCTGCCTAAGAACATTTGACTTAAGGTCAAAACTGTTAAGTATAATGGCTCGTGTGATCTCCACTCGGGCCATTTTATTTTAGGGACAATGCCTTATGTACAAGAACTATAACGATGTGACTGAATCCCCACGCAATGCGCTCATCCCTATGGTGGTCGAGCAAACGGCTAAGGGTGAGCGTTCCTACGACATCTATTCCCGTCTGCTCAAAGAGCGGGTGATCTTCCTGACCGGTCAGGTTGAAGATCACATGGCGAATCTGGTGGTGGCTCAGCTGTTGTTCCTCGAATCCGAGAACCCGGATCAGGACATCAGCATCTACATCAATTCACCGGGTGGTGCCGTCACTGCGGGTATGTCCATTTATGACACCATGCAGTTCATCAAGCCGGACGTCAGCACCGTCTGCATGGGGCAAGCCTGCTCCATGGGCGCCTTCTTGCTGGCCGGTGGCGCCAAGGGCAAGCGTTTCTGCCTGCCCAATGCCCGTGTGATGATCCACCAACCCCTTGGCGGTTTCCAGGGCCAGGCATCTGACATCCAGATCCATGCCCAGGAGATCCTGAAGATCAAGAATACCCTGAACGACCGTCTGGCCTTCCATACCGGGCAGGACATGGCCACCATCGAACGTGACACCGACCGTGACAACTTCATGTCGGCCGAGCAGGCCGTGGCCTATGGTCTGGTCGATGGCATCCTGAGCCAGCGTGGCTGAGCAGGGTATTCCGGACTGTTGTAAACTCAACAGAACGATCCATCCTCTATTGATAAAACGAGGTTGCTGAATGACAGAGAAACGCAAGGGTGAGGGCGACAAGCTGCTTTATTGCTCTTTCTGCGGCAAAAGCCAGCATGAAGTGCGCAAGCTGATCGCGGGCCCTTCCGTCTACGTATGTGATGAGTGCGTCGAGCTGTGCAACGACATCATCCGCGAGGAGATCCGTGAGATCTCCCCCAAGCGTGATGGTAGCGAGCTGCCGACCCCTCATGAGATCCGCGCTCACCTGGATGACTATGTGATCGGGCAGGAGTACGCCAAGAAGGTCTTGGCGGTTGCCGTCTACAACCACTACAAGCGTCTGCGCAGTGGCAGCGAAGCCGGTGGTGTGGAGCTTGGCAAGTCCAACATCCTGCTGATCGGTCCAACCGGCAGCGGCAAGACCCTGCTTGCCGAGACGCTGGCTCGTCTGCTGGATGTGCCCTTCACCATGGCCGATGCCACCACCCTGACCGAAGCCGGTTATGTGGGCGAGGACGTGGAGAACATCATCCAGAAGCTGCTGCAAAAGTGCGACTACGACGTGGAGAAGGCCCAGCGCGGTATCGTCTACATCGACGAGATCGACAAGATCTCCCGCAAGTCGGACAACCCCTCCATCACCCGCGACGTGTCCGGGGAAGGGGTGCAGCAGGCGCTGCTCAAGCTGATCGAAGGCACTGTCGCCTCCGTGCCGCCGCAAGGTGGCCGCAAGCACCCGCAGCAGGAGTTCTTGCAGGTTGATACCTCCAAGATCCTCTTTATCTGTGGTGGCGCCTTCGCCGGCCTGGACAAGGTGATCGAACAACGTTCCGTCAAGGGCACTGGTATTGGGTTTGGCGCCGACGTCAAATCCAAGAATGCCAAGGCGACCCTGAGCGAGAACTTTGCCAAGGTGGAGCCGGAAGATCTGATCAAATACGGTCTGATCCCCGAGTTTATCGGTCGTCTGCCGGTGGTGGCGACGCTCACCGAGCTCGATGAGGCTGCCCTCATCCAGATCCTGAAAGAGCCGAAGAACGCGCTGACCAAGCAGTACGCTGCCCTGTTCGCGCTGGAAGAGGTGGAGCTGGAGTTCCGCGACGACGCCCTGAACGCCATTGCGCGCAAGGCGATGGAGCGTAAAACCGGTGCCCGGGGTCTGAGATCCATCGTCGAAGCCGTGTTGCTCGACACCATGTACGACTTGCCCTCCCTGGAAGGGGTCAGCAAGGTGGTGATCGACGAGACGGTGATCAAGGGGGATTCCGCCCCGCTGATGATCTACGACAATCCCGAGACTCAGGCCGCCGCCTCAGAGTAACTGGCTGATCTTTAATCACATAAAGGGGCTTTTTGCCCCTTTCATGCTTTTTACGGCCAAGGCGATTGAATCTCATCTTCGCGCCCCCATATACTCAGCCACGTGCTTTGCCAACGGTATAACAAGCCGAGAGGACATATATGAACCTAGAGCGTTCAGAACGCATCGAGATTCCCGTCCTGCCTCTTCGTGACGTGGTGGTTTACCCCCACATGGTCATTCCACTCTTCGTGGGGCGGGAAAAATCCATTCGCTGTCTGGAAGCGGCCATGGAGCAGGACAAGAAAGTCCTGCTGGTGGCCCAGAAGGATGCGTCGACTGACGAGCCAACGGTGGAGGAGATCTTCTCCGTCGGGACAGTGGCCAATATTTTACAGATGCTCAAGCTGCCGGACGGCACCGTCAAGGTGCTGGTGGAAGGGGGCCAGCGTGCCCGTCTTGAGCGGATGATCGATGACAAGGACTTCTTCGTCGGGGAGGCGCAGTACATAGCGTCTGCCGCCATCGAGGAGAAGGATCAGGATGTGCTGGTGCGCTCCGCCATCGGTCAGTTTGAAGGTTATATCAAGCTCAACAAGAAGATCCCGCCCGAGGTACTGACCTCGATCTCGGCGATCGACGATGCTGCGCGCCTGGCCGATACCATGGCCGCGCACATGCCGCTCAAGCTCGAAGACAAGCAGAAGGTGCTGGAAATCGCCTCTGTGTCCGAGCGCATCGAGTTTCTGATGGCCATGATGGAGTCGGAGATTGACCTGCTGCAGGTCGAGAAACGCATCCGCTCCCGGGTCAAGAAACAGATGGAGAAGAGCCAGCGCGAGTACTACCTCAACGAGCAGATGAAGGCCATCCAGAAAGAGCTGGGTGAGCTGGAAGACAGTCCGGACGAATTCGAAGCCCTCAATCGCAAGATTGAAGAGGCGGGGATGCCGGAAGATGCCCGTGAGAAGGCGCTGGCCGAGCTTGCCAAGCTGAAGATGATGTCCCCCATGTCGGCGGAAGCCACAGTGGTGCGCAGCTATGTCGACTGGATGGTGCAGGTGCCCTGGAAGGCCCGCTCCAAGGTCAAGAAAGATCTCGGCAAGGCCCAAGAGGTGCTGGACGCGGATCACTATGGCCTGGAGAAGGTCAAGGATCGCATCCTCGAGTATCTGGCGGTGCAGGCGCGGGTGAACAAGCTCAAGGGCCCCATCCTCTGTCTGGTTGGGCCTCCCGGTGTGGGCAAGACCTCGCTCGGTCAGTCCATCGCCAAGGCGACCGGTCGCAAGTACGTGCGCATGGCGCTCGGCGGCGTGCGTGACGAGGCGGAGATCCGCGGTCACCGTCGCACCTACATCGGCTCCATGCCCGGCAAGCTCATCCAGAAGATGGCCAAGATCGGCGTGAAGAACCCGCTGTTCCTGCTCGACGAGATCGACAAGATGAGCTCGGACATGCGCGGCGATCCCGCCTCCGCCTTGCTGGAAGTGCTGGATCCGGAGCAGAACAACAGCTTCAACGATCACTATCTGGAAGTGGATTATGACCTGTCGGACGTGATGTTCGTGGCGACTTCCAACTCCATGAACATCCCGGGTCCGCTGCTGGATCGGATGGAAGTGATCCGCTTGTCCGGTTACACCGAAGACGAGAAGCTCAACATCGCCAAGCAGCACCTGGTGGCGAAGCAGATCCAGCGCAACGGTCTGAAAGAGTCCGAGATCACCATCGAAGACTCGGCGCTGATCGGCGTGATCCGCTACTACACCCGCGAGGCGGGGGTGCGTAGCCTGGAGCGCGAGATCTCCAAGATCTGTCGCAAGGCGGTCAAACGCATCCTGCTGGACAAGAGCATCAAGCACGTTCAGGTCAATCAGGACAACCTCAAGGAATTCCTCGGGGTGCAGCGTTTCGATTACGGCAAGGCCACCGACCAGAACCAGATTGGTCAGGTCTGCGGCTTGGCCTGGACCGAAGTGGGGGGCGATCTGCTCACCATCGAGACCACCAACGTGCCGGGCAAGGGCAAGCTCACCTACACCGGGTCCCTCGGTGATGTGATGCAGGAGTCCATCCAGGCAGCCATGACGGTGGTGCGGGCCCGCGCCGAGAAGCTGCGCATCAACGCCGACTTCTACGAGAAGCGCGACATCCACGTGCACGTGCCGGAAGGGGCGACCCCGAAGGATGGTCCGAGCGCCGGTATCGCCATGTGTACCGCCCTGGTCTCCAGCCTGACCGGCAACCCGGTGCGTGCCGATGTGGCCATGACCGGGGAGATCACCCTACGCGGCGAAGTGCTGCCCATCGGTGGCCTCAAAGAGAAGCTGCTGGCGGCGCACCGTGGTGGCATCAAGCGGGTGTTGATCCCGTTTGAGAACGCCCGTGACTTGGAAGAGATCCCGGCCAACGTCAAACAAGATCTTGAAATTTATCCGGTTCGCTGGATTGATGAGGTGTTGGCGCTGGCGTTGCAGGACAATCCGCAGGGCTTCGAACGCGTTTCTGTCGTGTAAATGTTGATGCGCCGCAAATTTGGCGCATTCGGGAGGTGGTTAAGGCTTGCATGCGCCGGATAACGGAAGTAGCCTTGACCACCGATCGGGTACTCATGATGAGTCGCAATGCGTGATGTGGCGCGGGTTTGCGCCAGATTGTCACTTGCAACTGATCAGGAGGCTTGTTATAAAACCTCCACTTGTTGTGGCCAGGGAAATCAGCGCCGCAGCGATGTTCGATAAAAGGGGAAAATAAGAGTGAATAAATCTCAACTGATTGACAAGATTGCAGACGGTGCTGATATCTCCAAAGCCGCTGCTGGCCGTGCGCTGGATGCCTTCATCGATGCGGTAGGTGAAGCTCTGAAAGAGGGTGACCAGGTTGCTCTGGTTGGTTTCGGTACTTTCGCTGTTCGCGAGCGTGCCGCTCGTTCTGGCCGCAACCCGCAAACTGGTGCGACCATCGAAATCGCCGCCGGTAAAGTTCCTGCCTTCAAAGCCGGCAAGGCCCTGAAAGACGCGGTCAACTAAGCCGGGCGCTGATTTCAACATCGGCCACCGTCCTTGGTCGCAGACCAGACAAGTGAGAGGGCTCTCCCTCATACTGATTGACCAAGGCGCATCGCAATCGGTGCGCCTTTTCATTATTTACGCCCATCGAGTTCGGGAGCATAAGTACAAACATGATGTTGGATAAACTACGCGAAGGGGCGCAGGGCAAGGTAGCCAAGGTTATCTTGGGCCTGATCATCCTCTCCTTTGCCTTGGCCGGGGTAGGCAGCTACCTCAATGGCCCGGCACGTACCGCCCCCGCTACCGTCAACGGCAATGACATCAGTGCTCCCGCACTGGAGAATGCCTATCGCAACGAGCGGGCCCGCATGGAATCTCAAATGGGTGAGGCCTTCAATCAGATGGCTGCCAACCCCGATTACATGAAACAGTTCCGCCGTGGTGTGCTGGACCGGTTGATCGATCAGGCGCTGATCGATGGCAAGGCCCGCGAACTCGGCCTGCGCGTCAGCGACGAGCAGATCAAGCAGGCCATCGTCGCCATGCCGGAGTTTGTCGAAGACGGCAAGTTCAACAACGAGCGCTATCTGCAGCTGATCCGCCGCGCCGGCATGACGCCGGAGATGTTCCGTGACTCCCTGCGCCAGGACATGGTGCGTCAGCAACTGATGGGTGCCCTGCTGGGCTCCGAATTTGCGCTCAAGGGTGAAGCCGAGCAGCTCGACCGACTCTACAACCAGACCCGTGATCTGCGCCTGGTGCGTCTGAGCGCCGCCGCTTACATGAATGAGGTCGAGGTGACCGACGCCGAGGTAGATCAGTTCTACAAGGCCAACAGCGCCCGCTTCATGAACGACGAGAAGGTCAAGGTCGACTACCTGCTGCTGGACGCCGCCACCTTGAGCAAAGACATCAAGGTCAGCGAACAGGATGCCCAGGATTACTACGATCAGCACCAGGACCAGTTCCAGCGTGCCGAGCGTCGCCAGGTGGCACACATCCTGATCCCGTTTGGCAAGGATGAGAAAGCCGCCGAGCAGAAGGCGAGCGAGTTGCTGGCGAAAGCCAAGGGCGGTGAAGACTTCGCCGCGCTGGCCAAGGCCAACTCCTCCGATACCTTCTCCGCCAAGAAGGGCGGCGAGCTGGACTGGTTCGAGAAAGGGGTCATGGATCCTACCTTCGAGAAGGCCGCCTTCGAGCTGGCCAAGGCCGGCGATCTCTCTGGCGTGGTGAAGAGCCCGTTTGGCTTCCACGTCATCAAGCTGCTAGCCGTCGAGCCTGCTCAGACCAAGCCGTTTGCCGATGTGATGAGCGAAACCATCAGCCGTCTGCAAGCCGACAAGGCCAAGGAGCAGTTCTTTGCCCTGCAGCAGAAGATGGCCGACAGCAGCTTCGAAAACCCGGACTCGCTGGATCTCACCGCCGAGACCATGGGCCTGAAGGTCATCTCCTCTGACTACTTCAGTCAGGCCGATGCGGCAGCACCGCTCAATGATCCCAAGGTGCTGGCGGTGGCGTTCTCCGAACAGCTGCGCGATGACAACACCAACTCCGATGTGATTGAACTGGCAGATGGCAAGGCGCTGGTGCTGCACATCATGGGTCACCAGCCGAAGGCCGCCAAGCCGCTGGCGGAGATCAAGGAGCAGGTGATTGCGGCCATCAAGCACGACAAGGCGAGCGAAGTGGCGCGCAGCAAGGCGCAGGCCCTGCTGGACAAGCTGCACGCGGGTGAAGACATCCAGGCCGACTTGACCGCACTGGGTGCCAAAGTGGAGACCCATAACGGCGTCGCTCGCTTCACTCAGGACATGGATCAGAACCTGCTGGCCCAAGCCTTCCGCATGCCCCATCCGAAGGATGGCAAGCCGAGCGTGGAGCTGGTCGCCGAAGCCAATGGCGATCGGGTTGTGGTGGCGCTGGACAAGGTCAACGTGACCAAGGAGCCGTCCCAGATGGTCAGCCTGCTGCAAGGCCAGCTTGGCCAAGGCAAGGCACAGGCCTCCTACAAGTCGCTGATCGACGAGCTGCGCAAGACCGCGAAGATCGAGTACTTCACCGACGTGGAAGCGGCCGTCGAATAAACCCGACATCGCACGCCATCGAAAACGGCCCCACTATGGGGCCGTTTTTTTATCTATAAAATATAGATTTTATGGCGTTATCCATCGTCAATGTACTCAATATGCAGATGTTATATGTCACTCAAGGGGCATGGGGCAGATGTCGGCGCCGTGGGGATGATGCCTGCCGATCAAGAATCGGCTGGGTGCAAGTCGATGGGAGCTTGAATGCCAATCGGATGCACGGGCGCTGCTAGGATAATCAGTGCTGGTATGGGAGCGCGCGAGAGCCTCTGGGCGCCACGAGCCGCATCCGTATCGATCTGGGGGGCGCGGCACCTGTGAGTACTGCGAGTAGCATCCATACCTGTCTTGGACAAACCTGCAGGCTGCTATATGGGCTTGCAGGCAGCAGTTCGGAGGCAATAAAAAACCGGCGCCCATGGGCGCCGGTTTGCATTGGATGAGTGCGGGGGAGGATGTTTACACCACGCCTTGAGTACGCAGGTAATCCTCGTAGGTACCGCCGAAGTCGCGGATGCCGTTCTCGGTCAGTTCCATGATGCGGGTCGCCAGGGAGGAGACGAACTCGCGGTCGTGGGAGACGAAGATCAGGGTCCCTTGGTACATCTCGAGCGCCATGTTCAAGGATTCGATAGATTCCATGTCCAGGTGGTTGGTCGGCTCATCCATGATCAGGATGTTGGGGCGCTGCATCATCAGCTTGCCGAACAGCATGCGACCCTGTTCGCCACCGGAGAGCACCTTGACCGGCTTCTTGATGTCGTCCTGGGTGAACAGCAGACGACCCAGGATGGAGCGCACCGCCTGCTCGTCTTCGTTGGGCTGTTTCCACTGGGTCATCCAGTCAAACACGTTGAGATCGGTGTCGAAGTCTTCGGCGTGATCCTGGGCGTAGTAACCGATCTGGGCGTTTTCGGACCACTTGATGGTGCCGCTGTCCGGTGCCAGCTCGCCCATCAGGGTCTTGATCAGGGTGGATTTACCGATACCGTTGGTACCCAGAATGGCGACCTTCTCGCCCACTTCCAGCATCATGCTGAGGCCCTTGAACAGCGGTGTTTCACCGTAGCCCTTGGATACCCCTTCCACTTCCAGGATGTTGCGGTACAGCTTCTTCTCCTGCTCGAAGCGGATGAAGGGGTTCTGACGGCTGGAGACCTTCACTTCCTCAATCTTGATCTTGTCGATCTGCTTCAAGCGGGACGTTGCCTGGCTGGACTTGGAGGCGTTGGCGCTGAAACGAGAGACGAAGGATTGCAAGTCGGCAATCTGGGCCTTCTTCTTGGCGTTGTCGGAGAGCAGACGCTCGCGGGCCTGGGTGGCCGCGGTCATGTACTCGTCGTAGTTGCCCGGGTAGACGCGCAGCTCGCCGTAGTCCAGATCCGCCATATGAGTACAGACGGAGTTCAGGAAGTGACGGTCGTGAGAGATGATGATCATGGTGCTTTCACGATCGTTGAGCACCTGCTCCAGCCAGCGAATGGTGTTGATGTCCAGGTTGTTGGTCGGTTCGTCCAGCAACAGGATGTCGGGATTGGAGAACAGCGCCTGTGCCAGCAGCACCCGCAGTTTCCAGCCCGGTGCCACTTCACTCATGGGGCCGTTGTGCTGCTCGATGGGGATACCGGCGCCCAGCAGCAATTCACCCGCGCGCGCTTCGGCGGTGTAGCCGTCGAATTCGGCGACGGTGCCTTCCAGCTCGGCGGCACGCATGTAGTCGTCGTCGGTGGCTTCCAGGTTCGCGTAGATGGCATCGCGCTCGGCGATGGCGGCCCACAGCTCGACGTGGCCCATCATGACCACGTCCAGCACGCGCATCTCTTCGTAGGCGAACTGATCCTGGCGCAACTTACCGATGCGCTCGTTGACGTCCAGGCTCACATTACCGCCAGTGGGCTCAAGGTCGCCGCCGAGGATCTTCATAAAGGTGGACTTGCCACAGCCGTTGGCGCCGATGAGGCCGTAGCGGTTGCCGCCGCCAAACTTGACGCTGATGTTCTCAAACAACGGCTTGGCGCCGAACTGCATGGTGATGTTATTGCTGCTTAACAAAGGAGATGTCCCGGTTGGTCTGTCAAATGGCGCGCATTATGGCACAGATCCGCCGAAAGTTTTAGCAAGAACTGTGATCTGGCGCTATTGCATGGGGGGCAAGGGAGTATGAAAAAAGCCGGCACAGGGCCGGCTTGGAGAGAGACAACATTGCATCAGTGGGCGCTGGCGCCGGAGGCACCGAGCCCGGTCTGGGAGCGCACGAACTGCGGGAAGAACTTGGTGTGTTCGTCGGCCGCGTTCTGGGACTTGTCGGTCACCGAGAAGAACCAGATCCCGACGAAGGCCAGCGCCATGGAGAAGAGCGCAGGGTATTCGTAGGGGAAGATCGCCTCGGTGTGACCCAGTACCTTCACCCAGATGGTGGGGCCCAGGATCATCAGGGTCACGGCGCTGATGAGACCCAGCCAACCGCCGTAGACGGCGCCACGGGTGCTCAGGCGTGACCAGAACATCGAGAGGAACAGCACCGGGAAGTTGCAGCTCGCCGCGATGGAGAAGGCCAGGCCCACCATGAAGGCGATGTTCTGCTTCTCGAACAGGATGCCAAGACCGATGGCAACCACCCCCAGTACCAGGGTGGTCATCTTGGAGACGCGCAGTTCATCGGCTTCGTTGGCCTTGCCGTTCTTCAGCACGCAGGCATAGAGGTCATGGGACACCGCGGAGGCACCCGCCAGGGTCAGACCGGCGACCACCGCCAGTATAGTGGCGAAGGCCACGGCGGAGATGAAGCCGAGGAACAGGCTGCCGCCAACCGCATCGGCCAGGTGAACGGCCGCCATGTTGGTGCCGCCGAGCAGGGCGCCGGTGGCGTCCTTGAAGTCCGGGTTGGTGCTGACCAGCAGGATGGCGCCAAAGCCGATGATGAAGGTCAGGATGTAGAAGTAACCGATGAAGCCGGTGGCGTAGAACACCGATTTGCGGGCTTCCTTGGCATCACTCACGGTGAAGAAACGCATCAGGATGTGGGGCAGGCCGGCGGTGCCGAACATCAGTGCCAGACCCAGCGAGATGGCGGAGATGGGATCGGCCACCAGACCGCCCGGGCTCATGATGGCGGCGCCATTGGCGTGCACCTTGACGGCCTCGCTGAACAGGGCGCCGATGTCGAAGTTGACGGACTTCATCACCATGATGGCCATGAAGCTGGCACCGGAGAGCAGCATCACCGCCTTGATGATCTGCACCCAGGTGGTGGCCAGCATGCCGCCAAACAGCACGTAGAGCACCATCAGTATGCCGACCAGCACCACGGCGATGTGGTATTGCAGGCCGAACAAGAGCTCGATGAGCTTGCCGGCACCGACCATCTGGGCGATCAGGTAGAGGGCGACCACCACCAGGGAACCGCTGGCGGAGAGGGTGCGCACCGAGGTCTGCTTGAGGCGATAGGAGGCCACGTCGGCGAAGGTGTACTTGCCGAGGTTGCGCAGCCGCTCCGCGATCAGGAACAGGATGATGGGCCAGCCCACCAGGAAGCCGATGGAGTAGATGAGGCCGTCATAGCCCGAGGTGTAGACCAGGGCGGAGATGCCGAGGAAGGAGGCGGCGGACATGTAGTCGCCGGCGATGGCCAGGCCATTCTGGAAGCCGGTGATGCGCCCGCCGGCGGCATAGTAATCCGAGGCCGAGCGGTTGCGCTTGGAGGCCCAGTAGGTGATGAACAGGGTGGCGGCCACGAAGGCCACGAACATGACGATGGCCGGCACGTTCAGAGGCTGGCGTTGCACCTCGCCGGTCAGCGCATCGGCCGCCAGCAAGGGAGTGGAGATGAGGCCGCCGAGCAGCAGCAGAGACTTGCCTTTCATGATTGCACTCCCTTGAGGATCTTCTGATTCAATTCGTCAAACTCGCCGTTGGCCCGGAACACGTAGATGCCGGTCAGCACGAAGGAGGAGAGGATCAAGCCCACTCCGACCGGGATGCCGCGGGTGATGGAGGAGCCTTCGCTCAGGGGGGTGCCGAGCCAGCCGGGGGCGAAGGCGATGAGCAGGATAAACGCCAGGTAGAGCCCCAGCATCAGGATGGAGAGGGTCCAGGCGAAGCGCTGGCGCTTGGCGACCAACTCCTGAAAGTTGGGATCTTGCTGGATCCTCAGATAGCGTTGCTGTTCCATTGCAGTTCTCCGTGACGGTTGTGTCAGCTGTGAATGAAGGTTGTCCCTACCGAGCAGGAGGCCTGCTCATGTAATGAAAATGTGAATTAAATGTTATTGGTCGGCAATTAGACTTTGGGATAAGTCAGGGGTCCGCCATGGCGCAGGCGCAAGAAGATGAGGGCGGCGGTGATGGCATCGCTCAGGGCGTCGTGAGGGGGCAGGGCAGGCAGCCCCAGATGGCTGCTGATGGCGGCCAGGTGTAGATCGATGGCGGCGTCCGGGTAGCGGCGATAGAGCCTGTCGTGGTAGAGGCGGCTCACCTCTATACCGGGCTGGGGCAGGTGCAGGCCCCACCGCCGCTGGCAGGCCAGATTGAGGATCCGCAAGTCATAGGCGATGTGGTAACCCACCAGTTCACGGGGGCCGATAAAGGCCAGCAACTGGCGCAGCGCGACCTCCAGCGCCAAGCCGTGCCGCAGATCCTGATGGCGCAGGCCGTGGATCACCACCGACTGCTCGTTCAGGCTGGCGGGGGGCAACACCCGCAGGGAGAGTGCCTCTCCAGTCAGCAGCCGGTTGCCCTGAATGCGCACCGCACCGATGGACACTATCTCGGCCCGCTCGGGATCCAGGCTCGTGGTCTCCAAATCGAGGGCCACCCACTCATCGGCCGGGGCGTCACCAAACAGCGGGGCGAACTCCCCGTGGCGAAAGGCACGGCCGTACCAGCGTCGACGCCACTGGTGCCAGGGCGTCATTGCCGCAACCGAAAGTGGACGCCCAGCCACTGCTGAAACTTCTTCACCTGGTGCAGGGCGTGGCGCAGCAGATCCCTGTCCCCGTGGCTGAGGGCATCCACCTGCACCCTATGGTCCCCCGCCTTGAGCTGTCCGCCGAGTCGCAGCCGGATAAAGAGCCGAAACGCCTCCGCCAAGTTGGCGCCATAGTCGTGGCTGAGCCGGCCCGCAGAGACCAGCGCCTCGATGCGACCCAGGGTCGATGTCTCCAATATGCCCGCCTCCAGCGCCAGCACCCGCAGCCCGTGCACCAGCGGGAACAGGCCGCCGCGCTTGAGATCCAGCCCCTCGGGGGCCTGCTCCAGCCGGCCGAACAGGGTGAGGGGGGTGTGAAAGGCGATGGCGGCGCGGGCCATCTCCGCCAGCAAGTCGGGCCTGTCGCCGAGCCGCATCCGCAACTGGCGGGCGAGCGGGGCCAGCAGGTCTCTCTGCCCGGCGATGGCCTGGGCGTCGGCCAGGGTGGCGAGCCAGAGCAGATCCCCTTCGCTCGCCACGACACAGGCCCGCTCCACCTCGTCTCGCCACTGGGTCGCCTCCTTGACCCACTGGGGGTTGCTGACCATGACCCGGCCCGGACAGGGCGGGTAGCCGAGTCGCGCGAGCAGGGCGCTGAACGCGGCGAGATCCGTTTGCTGGCTTGGCCAGTGCAGGCCATCTGGCAGGATCAGGGCGTTGTCCTGATCGGTTTTCTGGATCTGCTCCCCGCGCCCCTCGGAGCCCAGCATCAGCAGGCAGACCTTGTCTTGCACCTCGGGCGGGATCACCAGGGCGAAGGCCTTGGCGATCAGCTGCTCGTTGATGGTGGCGATGAGCCTCATCAGAAAGAGGGTGTGGATCCCCTGGGCAAACAGCGATCGGGTCAGCTGTTGCTGCTCCCTGGCGACCGCCTCCAGAGCATCCAGGCTGTCTGCCCGGGCGATGCGCAGGGTCAGCACATGGGAGTGGGCGGAGAAGAGCCCGAGCACCTGGGTCAGGTGCAGAATGCCGGCCACTTCCTGCCCTTGCCAGACCACCAGACGCTTGATGCGATGGCGGGTCATCAGCAGCAGGGCATCGAACAGATAGCCGCCGAGCGGCAGACCGATGAGGGGGGCCGGGGTCAGGAGCGTGAGGGGGGTCGTCAGCGGCAATCCTTGCAGGGTCAGGGCGTGCAGCAGGGTCTTGCGGGTCGCGAGGCTCAGGCTGCCGTCGGGGGCCGGGTAGATCAGACAGTCGGTGCCACGGGCGGCCATGGCTTCGCTCGCGGCGAGCAGGCTGCTGTGCCTGCCGAGTTGCAGGGGCGGTTGCAGGTGGCTGATGTCGATGCGGGTCAGGATGAATTCCGCCAGGTTCTGCTGGCCGAGCTGGCTGCGCCGCTCCTGCTCGCGCTGGCGCTCTGCCAGATTGGCGGTGAAGTAGCGGGCGAAGGCGGGGTTGCCTGCGCAGAGTCCCTGAAACACGGCGCGGGGAATGAGCTGGCAGAGGCAGTCTTCCAGGGCGCCGAAACGGTGGCGACAGTGGCCATCGAACTGGGCGCGCACGTCGAACAGGTCCCCTTCACCATAATCCCCGAATGACTGGTGGGGGCTCGACTCCTCCACCGCCCCCTTGATGACGAGATAGAGGCCCGGCGGGGCTTCGCCCGGGCTCAGCACCGTCTGGCCGGCCCGAAAGTAGCAGATGCTGAGGCTCTGTCCGAGTCGCTGGCGCGCCGGTTCGTCGAGGCAATCGAAGGGCGGGCGGTCGAAGTTGAACAAGATGGTCATGACAATTCTCGTCTCGGCCGGGGGCATGGGGCATGGGAAATAGCGCCAGTCTGGCAAAGGCGCCAGACAGGAACCAGCCGACTTTAGTCGCAGAGGGGGCTTAGCCTCCCTGTACCCGCTGGTAACAGTCTGGTAACGTTGTGGTATGACCAGTGCCATATCAAGGAGGAGAGGGGAAATGGATAAACCAAGGGTCAAGTGCGAGATCCGGGACGGCATCGCCGAGGTGATGCTGGCGCGGGGAGACAAGCTCAACGCGCTGGACAGGGCCATGTTTGGCGCCATCGATGAGACGCTCACCCAGTTGCAGCAGCAGAAAGGCTTGCGGGCGGTGATCCTGCACGGGGAGGGGCGGGCGTTCTGCGCCGGGCTGGATGTGAAATCCATGCTCAAGCAGCCGGTGGCGGCCCTCGAGATCCTCAAACGGGAGGCTGACGAGGCCACCAATCTGGCCCAGCGGGTCGCCTATGGCTGGCACCAGCTGCCGGTGCCGGTGATCGTCGTCACTCAGGGGGTCTGCTTCGGTGGCGGCTTGCAGATAGCGCTCGGCGCCGATTTTCGCTTCAGCACCCCGGATTGCCGCTTTTCGGTGATGGAGATCAAGTGGGGCATCATCCCCGACATGAGCGGTAGCGTCACCCTGCGCAACCTGATGGGGATAGACACCGCCATGGAGCTCGCCATGAGCGGGCGTGAATGTGACGCCAGCGAGGCCAGGGTGCTCGGCCTGGTGAGCCGGGTCTGCGCTGATCCCCTGGCCGAGGCGCGGGAGTTTGCCCGCACCCTCATCACCAAGTCGCCGGACGCGCTGGCGGGGATCAAGCAGCTCTACACCCAGGCCTGGGCCCGCAGCGACGAGGTGATGCTCAAAGAAGAGACCCGCTTGCAGAAACAGATCCTGGGGCGGCCGAACCAGTGGCGCGCCACCCTCAACAGCCTGTTTCGTTGGCGCCTGCCGTTCGGCCCGCGCCGCAACGCGCTCTAGGGCCTAGCCCCAAAGAAAATGGCAGCCAAGGCTGCCATTTTTTATATCTCTCTTGGAGGGATTCGGACGTCAGGAGACCTTGCGATCCGGCTCGAAGGCGTGACCGGATTGCTCCTGCTCCAGGTTGTCTTCGGAGCGGTGGCCCGCCCAGTAGTCGGCGTTCTTGATGCCGAGCTTCTCCGGGTGGAACACGGGATCCAGCCCCTGGGCCTGCTGGGCCTCGTAGTCCTTGAGGCAGACGAGGGCGGTTTTTTGCAGCAGCAGGATGGCGCCTATGTTGAGCCAGGCCATCAGGCCTACCCCGATGTCACCCATACCCCAGGCGAGATCGGCGGTCTTGACGGTGCCGTAGACGGTGGAGGCCATCAGCGTCAGTTTCAGCACGAAGGTCAGCCAGGGGCGGTTCACCTTGCGGTTGATGTAGGCGATGTTGGTCTCGGCGATGTAGTAGTAGGCGACGATAGTGGTGAACGCGAAGAAGAACAGCGCGATGGCCACGAACATGTTGCCAAAGCCAGGCATCATGCTCTCCATGGCGGTCTGCACATAGCCGGGACCGGCGGCCACGCCGGCGATGCCGGTGTAGATCGCGGCGCCATCCGGCCCCTGCACGTTGTAGAGGCCAGTGATCAGCAGCATAAAGCCGGTGGCGGAGCAGACGAACAGGGTGTCGATGTAGACGGAGAACGCCTGCACCAGCCCCTGCTTGGCGGGGTGGCTCACAGCGGCGGCGGAGGAGGCGTGCGGCCCCGTGCCCTGACCCGCTTCGTTGGAGTAGACCCCGCGCTTGACCCCCCACATGATGGCCAGCCCCAGTACGGCGCCAAAGCCGGCGTCAAAGCCGAAGGCGCTCTTCCAGATCAGCATCAGCACGCCCGGCAACTGACCGATGTTGAGGGCGATGATGACGCAGGCGACGATGATGTAGCCCAGCGCCATGAAGGGCACGACGGTGCTGGCGAAGTGGGCGATGCGTTTGACCCCGCCGAAGATGATGAAGCCGAGCAGCAGCGCCAGGCCCGCGGCGGTGACGTTCGGATCGATGGCGAAGGCGGTCTGCAGGCTGGCGCCGATGGAGTTGGCCTGCACCCCGGGCAGCAGCACGCCGCAGGCGAAGATGGTGGAAATCGCGAAGGTCCAGGCGTACCACTTCATGCCGAGCCCCTTCTCGATGTAGAAGGCCGGGCCGCCGCGGTATTCACCGTTGATCTTCTCCTTGTAGACCTGACCCAGGGTGGACTCCACGAAGGCGGAGCTGGCACCGAGGAAGGCGACCATCCACATCCAGAACAGGGCGCCAGGGCCACCGAAGGTGATGGCGGTGGCGACCCCGGCGATGTTGCCGGTGCCGACCCGGCCTGCCAGGGTCATGGCCAGCGCCTGGAAGGAGGAGACACCGGCATCGGTGCTCTTGCCATCAAACATCAGGCGGATCATCTCCTTGATGTGGCGCAGTTGCAGAAAACGGGTGCGCAGGGAGAAGTAGAGGCCGACTCCCAGGCATAAGAAGATGAGCGCAGGGCTCCAAATCACGCCATTGATGGCATTGACGATCTCATTCATGTACAACAACTCCTTTGTCGTGCTCTCTTGGCGAGGTCTGTGCCTCGCTCTTGAAAAAACAGGCGACCAAAGAGGTCGCCCAATATGGGGCAGAACTTTCGACTACCAAGTTCGCGGGTTTTAACATATCGATTTGTTTTGTGGCTTCCTAGTAAAAATTGTTCATCAATTGTTAATTTGTGAATTGGCGTTAACAAATGGCCAAGGGAGCTGGACAAGATCCGGCTCTTGCCCATCATCCGGGCCTGCATCCTGTCGATGGGGGCGCAGGAGGGAGAACAGAGGGAGGATAAAAGTGGGGTCAGGCATGAAAATGAAAGCAGATAGCTGCACCATTCGCCTCGCGGGCGGGGAAGACGGCGCAGCCCTCGCCGGCCTGTTCGAGCAGTTGGGTTATCAGACCCGGGCGGACGAGGTGGTGGCACGCCTGCTGGCGCCGGATCCGGCAACTGAGGTGCTGCTGGCCTCACTCGGGAGCAAGGTGCTGGGGGTACTGGTGTGGCATCGGCTGCAGCCCCTGCATGTGGCCGGCACCTGGGGTCTCATCTCGGCGCTGGTTGTTGATGAGGCCACAAGGGGGAGCGGGGTTGGCGCCGCCTTGCTGGCGACGGCGGAGGCCCACGCCCTGGCGCAGGGTTGCAGCCAGCTGGAGCTCTCCAGCAGCCTCAAGCGGGAGGGGGCCCATCGTTTCTATCAGGCGCAGGGGTATCTCGAGCGCCCCAAACGGTTCGTGAAAGTGTTGTGATTGGCAAGAGGAGTCCCCGTGTTCTGGTCCAGATTGAGAGCTGTATTTGGTCGTCCCTCGGATACGAGGAGCAAAGTCCCCCTGGTGCTGGAGTGGCAACAGGCCCTGGCCGCCGTGCCCATCTTGCAGGGGTTTTCCCTAGCAGATGAACAACGGCTGGTGGCGTTGGCCCAACAATTTCTGGCTCGCAAGACCCTCACCCAGATCGGGGTCGAGCTCACGGCACGCCAGCAGGCGGTGCTGGCCCTGCAGGCAGTGTTGCCGATCCTGCACCTGGGGCTGGACTGGTATCGCGGTTTTCACGAGGTGATCATCATCCCCGAGCCCGTCACCCGCCGCCAGGAGGTGCAGGACGAGTTCGGACTGGTGAGCGAATGGGAAGAGGAAAACGCCGGTGAATCCTGGCCTCAGGGGCCGCTGGTGCTGGCCTGGAGCGAGTTGCAGCAGGATGGGGACTGGGACGGCTTCAACCTGGTGATCCACGAGCTGGCCCACAAGCTCGACATGCTGGGCGGGGACGCCGATGGGGCGCCACCACTGCATGGGGGCATGGATCCCAGGCAATGGACCCTGGCCCTGCAGAGCGCATTTGATGAGCTGAAGGGACAGCTCGAGCGGGGAGAGGTGACCGACATCGATCCTTACGCCGCCGAGCACCCCGCCGAGTTCTTCGCGGTGTGCAGCGAGAGCTTCTTCACCGATCCCCTGCGCCTGCGTACGGTGTATCCCGCCGTCTATGGCCAGTTCGAGCGCTTCTTTGAGCAGCAGCCGGCGGCGCGTTTCCCGGCTACCCGCCTGCTGGCGGGGGAGGGAAACTTCTCCGAGTAAGGGGCAAGGACTGAGAACCTGTTCACGATCTGTCATGAGAGGCTGTCAGCAAGGTGAAGAGCAGCGCAGGAACCGGAATGTATATGGATACATGAGGATTCCGAGCAGCACATGAGCCTTGATCACGGTCTCGCAGTAAGATCGTGAGCAGGTTCTGAAAGGCGGATAAACAAAAGGCACCCGAGGGTGCCTTTTTGCATTGGGCGCGAGCGCCGGATGCGAGTCTTAAGCGGCGGCTTTGAGCTGCACGGCGGCGGCTTTCTTGTGATCGCCGATCGGCAGCACGGTGCGGCCGAACTGCTCGTTGATCACGGTGGCCATGGCCAGGTAGATGGCGCTGGCGCCGCAGATGATGCCTTCAAAACCGGCGATGGTGCCGATCAGGGTGCTGCCGGTGAAATCACGGGCGGCCAGCAGGAAGAACAGCACTGTCAGGGAGGCGAACACGAACTGCTTCACGCGCGGGAAGTTGATGGTGCCAACCAGCATGAACAGGGTGAACATGCCCCACATCAGCAGATACCAGCCCATGAAGGCGTGCGGGGTGGCTTCGGCCAGACCCATGCCCGGCATCATCAACAGGAACACCAGGCTCCACCAGAAGGTGCCGTAGGAGATGAAGGCGGTCACACCGAAGGTGTTGCCACGCTTGTACTCCATGATGCCGGCGATGATCTGGGCCAGGCCACCGTAGCACAGGCCCATGGCCAGGATCATGGCGCTGATGGGGAAGAAACCTGCGTTATGGATGTTCAGCAGAATGGTGGTCATACCGAAACCCATCAGACCCAGAGGGGCAGGGTTGGCCAATTTTTCGCTCACGTGGTGTTCTCCAAAAATAGAGGGGGGTTGATAAAAGACGCGCGATTTTAGGCAGGCTCTCGGCCCCTCGCAAGGGGGGACAGGGCAGAAAAGGTAAAAAAACTACACGAATTTTTACCCGGGCCATTATTCGTGTCATTCAGGTAGGAAACAGGTAAATGAATGACGTTTTCTTGGTTGATTTTTTGTGTAAATGACGGCGGTATGAAAATTAATGACAGGGGGTGGTACAGGGATGGCTGACCGACTCCTGCCGATCTCTTCACTCGATCTCTGACTGACCGGCGACCCCTCTTGTGGTGGTCAATATTTATTCTCATATGCCATCAGACAAAGCTATTTTATGCCTGTTTGAAGGGAGTGGGTGGCGAGCTATCAGCCTTGAATGCACATGGGTGGTGTATTCCACTACTGGTCTTCATGGGGGTAGCGGAATATGTGGTTAAAAAGGGGTGCTAACCCCATCCTGGCAAGGGGTCGCAGGGCAGATGCGAGCCGTGCAGAGCGAGGGCAGGGGAAGACATGGCAGCGGCCGGAATAAAGCGGGGCGAGGGAGAGGGTATAAGCAGAACGGCAAACAGCGCGGGGCAGCCTGGGCCGCCCCGCGCCGTCAGTTATCCAGGGTCAGCACGACCTTGGCCTCCTTGTCCGTCTCCTTGACCTGGCTGTCGAGCACGAACAACCGCTCCGGCGCCAGTCCCTGGGTATCCACCAGATACTCCTTGGTGTTCTGGGCGCGGCGCATGGCGAGGTTGCGCAATGACTTGGCTGTGATCAGCTGCTGATCTCGCAGCAGGATCATCGCCTGGGTACGCAGGGCCGGGCTCTGCTCGGCCAGCTTCAATCGGTCGGCCAGGCTGCCGAGATCTTCCTTGAATTTGGCCTCATAGGCTTCCCCCAGTGCGGCTTGCAGGGCGGCGTCCTGCTCCAGTAGGCCGAGATCCGCCGGCGCGCCGGTGATCTTGGCCAGCACCCGCTCCAGCTTCTGGCGCTGCAAGATGGGGCGCTCCTCGTTGAAGTTCACCTTGCCCCTGATGTTCATGCTGAGCTTGGGCCGCTCCTTCAATGCCTGAGCGAGCTTGGTCAGCTTGGTCTGCTGGCTCGGGGTGAGGCTTGGATCCCCGAGCAGGAAGGGCAGTTCATCGAGATCCTTGGTGCCGCCGGTGAGGGAGGCCAGCAGGGAGAAGGGGGAGCTGATGGCCTTGGTCAGGGTATTGCCGAGTACGTCCCAGAAGATATTGCCCAGGCTGAAGTTCGGTTGATCCAGATCTCCCTTCACCTTGAGGTTCATCTTGATGACGCCGCTTGCGTCGCTCAGGAGGGCGATGGCGAGCCCGAGGGGCAGATCCCTGGCCTGCTCGCTCTTGATCTTCTCACCGAGCTGCAGCTTCTTGATGGTGATGTCGTTGTCCCCCTCCAGCCGCTTGCCCTGCAACTTGTAGTTGAGCTTCATGGAGAGCTGGCCCTTGTCGATGGCGTAGCCTGCGTAGGTGCTGGAGTAGGGGGTGAAGGTGGTGAGCTCCAGGTTGGTGAAGGCCACGGCGACGTCGAGCACGGGATCGTCGATCAGCAGGTTGGCGCCGCCCCGGATGGTGACGGGGGCATATCTGTCCACCTTGCCGTTGAAGCTGAGCTCCGAGCGCTGGCCGGGGTTGTTGCTGATGTGGCGGTTCTGGCCGTTGAGGGAGGCGATGTCGACCACGAACTCCGGGCTCAGGCTGCGATCGGCGAAGCGCAGGTTGCCCTGCTCGGTGCGCACCTGGTCGATGAAGATGCGCGGGGCGGGACCCTGGCTGGCCTTGTTGCCCGACCGGGGCAGCAGCAACTGCTGGACGTTGGTGATCCCCTCCTCACTGATCTCGATGCGGGCGAAGGGTTGGCGCAGCAGGATGTCGTCGATCTTCAGCTGCTGGCGCATGCCGTCATAGTGCAGCCCGCTCAGCTCCAGCCGTTCAATTTGCAGCAGGCGCTGGTTGTCGGCGCGGTCCAGCACGTGCAGCTTGTCGATATCGAGCCCGCCTTCCAGCTCCAGTTGGCTCAGCGCTCCGGTCGCGTCGGTGGCGATGGCCAGCTTGGTGCGGCTACTGAGCACGCCGTCTTGCACCTTTATCCGCAACAGATCCTGCAGATAGGGCTGGGCCCAGCCAAGCGGCAGCCCCTGCTGCCTGATCTCGCCGCGCAGGGCGAAGGGGGCGGGGACAATGGTGCCATCAAAATTGAGCTGGCTCTGGCTATCCAAAGTGCCACGCAAGTTCAGCGGGCTGGCCTGATCGGTGGCGTTGCTCAAGGCGCCCAGGCTGAGCTCCAGCCCAGAGATCGTCCGTGGCAGCGCCTTGCCGCTGCTGGACTCGGTCAGCTTGAGCTCACCGCCGCTGATGCGGGTTTGCTTGAGTTGCCAGCGCCAGGGTTTGGCGGCCGGTTGTTTGGTCTTCTTCGGCGCGTTGCCCGCCGGTTTGGCGGTGGTCTGCGGGATCAGCAGATCGCTCAGATCCAGCTGCTGTTTGTCATCGAGCACGGCCGTGACGGCCGGGGACTTGAGCTCGATGGCATCGACGCTGAGGGACTGCTTGTTGCCATCGAGCCTGATGCCGGTCAGGGCGAGTTGGTTGAAGCGGGCAAACTCGGCGCCCTTGGGGCGCTTGAACTGCCCGTTGTTCACGACCAGCTTGCCCTTTGACATCTGCCAGTCGAGCCCTTGTTTGCCCGGCGAGAGCTTATAGGCCAGCTCGGCGCTGGCCTCTCCCCTGGTCAGATTGACCTTGAGATAGGGCGCCCAGAGCGGGGCCAGGGGGGCGAGCGCCACCTTGCCCAGGCTGATCTGCCCCTTGCCGGCCCCGGTCATGACGTCGAGTTCTCCCTCGGCCTTGAGGGGGCTCTGCTGATTGAGGGTGGCGCTTAAGTGATAGGGGCTGCTGTGGGCTTTAGCGGTGGAAAAGCCCGGCAGTTGCAGGGCGAGATCCCCGAGGGTGAGAGGTACAACCCAGCCCGGGCTGCCGCGCTTGCGGCTGTCCAGGTACTGGATCCGGCCCTGCTCCACCGCCAGCTTGTCTATCTGCGCCGGCAGCGGCTCTGTCACCGGCTGCGCGGGATCGGACGCCGGCATACTTGCCAGCAAGGGGGCCAGCGCCTCGGTCAGGTTGAAACGCAGCTCGCCCTTGCGCGCCTTGTCTTTGCTCTCCTCGAGACGGATCAGGTTCAGCACGGGTTTGACCAGGGTGGCTTCTTCGAACAGGAGGGCCTTCTGGTGCCAGCTCTCTTTTACCCTGGGGATGAGCCTCAGCTCCTCGAACGCCACCATGGGCTGCTGCTTTTCGTCGAGCAGGGCGCTGGGGCCCAGGGTGAGGGCGGGGGCGCGCAGATCGACCCTTATCTCCCCCAGGGTCAGATGCAGACCATAGTGCTTGGCCAGCCAGTCGGGCAGGTGCCGCTGGATGAGGCCGGGAGCTTGCCACAGCAGGATGGTGAGAGAGACGAGCAGGGCCGCACAGAGATACAGGACGTAGCGCAACAGGCGAGCGGACAGAGGCTTGGGCATGACGGTCTCCATTTGATGCGCTCATGGTAGCAATTAATCGAAGAGTAATCATGAGGCGAGCGAAGGGATTGCGCCGGACTCTGACCGGGATCGGTCAGAGTGTGGACGGAGGATGGGTACAGATGCCGGCGCCGGGCAGGAAGGATGCCTGGCACTGTGACAGCCCCTCGGTCGCGAGCCGCCAGCGGAAGGCTGGATCTTGACGCCAACAGCTGCCATAAGAGCCTGCTTTCCACGCCGACGCCATCATACCCAAGGCCCTGCCTGATGGGGCGCCCTCTTCCCGGCACCGGTCACTCAGCGCCGGTTTTCAAGGCGTTGAGGGAATTGACGCAGCGCTGCTCGGCCACCTCCAGCTCGGCCATCACCATCTGGATATCTTCCAGCTGCTGGCGCAGGGAGTGGCGCCTCGCCTCGATGATCTGGATCATGGAGTGCAGCTGGGTCCGGCTGGTCTTGTCGGTGTCATAGAGGTCGAACAGCTCGCGGATCTCCGCCAGGCTGAAGCCGAGGCGCTTGCCACGCAGGGTCAACTTCAGGCGGATCTTGTCCTTGTGGCTGTAGATCCGGGTCTGTCCCTCCCGGGTCGGGGTGATCAGCCCCTCGTCCTCGTAGTAGCGAATGGTACGCGGCGTGACGTCAAACTCCTGCGCCAGCTCGGAGATGCTGTAGGTCACCTCCTTGCCACAGAAGGGAGTGGCTTTCATGGTGTGCTCCTGTGGGGGTCAAAGGTCGGGGCCGGTACCGAATGGGCGTCGATGAGCACCTTGCCGGCAAGGTTGTCAGGGACCATGGCACTCTCCTTGCGCTATCTCAGCCGCCGCTGTCCGCAGGTGCAAGGCCCTGGCATGCAGTGCCTGACCGACCCGGGAGCCGTTGGCGCGGCCGAGCTGCTCGCTCACCCACTGGCCGGTGGCGGCCAGCTTGTCCAGATCCACCCCTGTGCTCATGCCAAGGCCGTGCAACAGGTAGACTACCTCCTCGGAGGCGACGTTGCCGGAGGCCCCCGGCGCATAGGGACAGCCGCCGAGCCCGGCCACCGAGCAGTCGATGGTGCGGATGCCGCGTTCCAGCGCCGGCAGCAGGTTGGCGAGCCCCTGGCCATAGGTGTCGTGAAAGTGCACCGCGAGTCGCCCTGCCGGCACCTCGTGCAAGACGGCGTCCAGCATGGGGGCGACTGTGCCCGGGGTGCCGACGCCTATGGTGTCGCCGAGGGAGATCTCGTGACAGCCGAGATCCAGCAGTCGCTCGGCCAGGGCGGCGACCCTTTTTGGTCGGGTGGGGCCGTCATAGGGGCAGGCGATGACGGTGGAGAGGTAGCCGCGCACCTTGATGCCGAGTCGGCGCGCCTGTGCCACCAAGGGGGCGAAGCGCACCAGGGACTCCTCCACACCGATGCCGATGTTGGCGCGGGTGAAGCCGTCCGAGCAGGCGGTGAAGAGGCCAATCTCGTCGACCCGGGCGGCGATGGCGGCCTGCAGCCCCTGGAGGTTCGGTACCAGGGCACCGTAGCGGGTGGGCACCTTGCGAGGCAGTCGCTCAAACAGGACGCCGGAGTCGGCCATCTGCGGCACCCGCTTCGGCGAGACGAAGGCGCCCACCTCGATCCGCTGCAGGCCGCTGTCCGCGAGGCGCGCTATCAGTGCGAGCCGCTGCTCCAGGGTCAGGATATGGATCTCGTTTTGCAGGCCATCCCGCGGCCCCATCTCCACCAGACTCACCCGATCGACGGGCCTCGTTGTTTCTCTGCTCATGATGCGCTCGCCTCCTTGTGCTCGTCGCTGCTGCTGACCGGGTCGGCGAAGTGCACCAGCACGCTGCCCTGACTCACCTGTTCTCCCACCTTGCAACTCAGGCTGTCGACTATGCCGTCCCGCTCGGCCTTGAGGCTGTGCTCCATCTTCATGGCCTCCAGCACCAGCAGGGCTTGCCCCTTGCTGACTGGTTGGCCCACTTCGACCAGCAGCGCCACCACGATGCCGTGCATGGGCGCAAGGGCACCCTGCATGGCGCCGCCGTGGTCCTGATCATGGGTCGGGTGATGAAGCTGATCGTCTGCGCCGAAGCGCACGAGTCGGCCGTCCACCCGCAGGATGAAAGTGCCGGCCTCGCTCTTTTGCACCGGATAGCGCTGCCAGCGCCCCTCCTGCAACAGGCGGATATGATCGGCGCCCAGCTCATAGGGGATCTGCTCCTCCTGCCAGTCGAGCCGGCCTTGATGCTCGTCGAGGCTGATGACGCTGGCTTCTTCCCCGATCCGCACCGCCGCCGTCCAGCGTCTGCTCTGCCCCAGACGAAATCCCGGAGCTTGCTGCCAGGGAGAGGAGCCTGGGCGCTGGTGGGTGCCGTTGGCGAGCCAGAGCGCGGCCAGCGGCCAGGCGAGCTCAGGTGTGGCCAGCGGTTCTGTGGGGATGGGCCACTGGGTGTGATGGTCCATGGCCAGCACCTCAGGCTCCTGACACAGCCGCAGCAACAGCGAGCCGTTGTGGACCAGAGGGCCAATCTCCAGTGCCGCCAGCCCGTCGGCGAGGCGGGCGAAGGCCTCGGCGCGGCTCTGACCGTGAGCGATGAGCTTGGCGATCATGGGGTCGTAATAGGGGCTGACCTCATCGCCGGCGGCGACGCCGGTGTCGATACGCAACCCCGCAGGCCAGTGCAGCCAATGGATGGGGCCGCTGGCGGGCAGGAAACCGGCTCCTACGTCCTCGGCGTAGAGGCGCGCCTCCACCGCATGGCCGCTCAGCACCACTTCTGCTTGTGCCAGCGGCAGTGGCTTGCCTTCCGCAACTGCGAGCTGCCAGGCCACCAGATCCTGGCCGGTGACGCACTCGGTGACCGGGTGCTCCACCTGCAGCCGGGTGTTCATCTCCATGAAGAAGAAGGCCCCGTCGCACAGCAGAAACTCTATGGTGCCGGCCCCCTGATAGTCGATGGCCCTGGCGGCGGCGACGGCCGCCTCGCCCATGGCGCGGCGCAGGGGCGCAGGGATGTCGGGGGCGGGTGCTTCTTCGATCACCTTCTGGTGGCGGCGTTGCAAGGAGCAGTCGCGATCCCCCAGATAGATGGCGTTGCCCAGGCTGTCGGCGAAGATCTGCACCTCCACGTGACGGGCACGGGCCAGGTAGCGCTCCAGCAACACGTGGTCATCGCCGAAGGCGGCCAGGGCCTCGCGCTTGACCGCGGCCAGGGCCTCATCGAATTCGGCTATCTCCTCGACCCGGCGCATCCCCTTGCCGCCGCCGCCGCTGGCGGCCTTGATCAGCAGCGGGAAGCCGGTCTGGCGTGCCTGATCACGCAGCACCTCAGGGTGCTGATCTGCCCCGTGATAGCCGGGCAGCACGGGCACGCCCGCCGCCTGCATCAAGGCCTTGGCGCCGGACTTGTCTCCCATGGCGAGGATGGCGGCGCCGCTTGGGCCGATAAAGCGGATCCCCTCTGCCTCGCAGGCGCTGGCAAATTCATGGTTCTCCGACAAAAAACCGTAGCCGGGGTGGATGGCATCGACACTCGCCTGGCGGGCGATGGCGAGCACCTTGGCGCCGTCGAGGTAGCTCTCCCGCGCGGGGGCCGGCCCGAGATGCCAGGCCTCGTCCGCCTCGCGCACGTGCATGGCGTTTGCATCGGCATCGGAATAGAGGGCGATGCAGTGGATGCCGAGGCGGCGGGCTGTCTTGATGATCCGCACGGCGATTTCGCCACGGTTCGCTATCAGCAAGCGTTTGATGGGCGTGTGAATGGTCATGCTTCATCCTTGAAACGGGGGCGCCAGCCGGGGGGGCGTTTGTCGAAGAAGGCCTGCATTCCCTCCTGGGCTTCGAGGCCGACCCGCACCCGGGCTATGGTATCGACGGTTTTCTCTTCACATTGGTGGACGGGCTGGCCCTCGATGGCGGCCAGCAGCCTCTTGGTCTCTTTCATCGCGGCGGGGCCGTTGCGGCACAGGCGCAGGGCCAGCAGGCGCCCCTCGGTCAGCAGCTCGGTTGGGCTGGTCATCAGGTGGGCCACATTGAGCCGACAGGCGGTGATGGCATCAAACGGCTCGGCGCTCAGCATGTAGCGGCGCGCCTGGCGCATGCCCATGGTGCGCACCACGTAGGGGCTGATCACCGCGGGCACCAGCCCCAGACTCACCTCGGAGAGGCAGAAGCGGGCGTTGTCGGCGGCGAGCACTATGTCGCAGGCGCAGATGAGGCCAAGCGCCCCGCCGTAGGCTGCCCCCTGCACCAGGGCGAGGGTGGGGAAGGGCAGCTCATCCAGGGTCTGCATCAGCCTGGCCAGCACCCGGGCGTCTTCCCGGTTTTTCTCAAAAGAGCTGGGATCGAAATCCGCGTGGGCCTGGCTGCGCATCCAGTTGAGATCGGCGCCGGCGCAAAAATGCGTGCCCTCCGCCCGCAGCAGCAGGGCGTGGGGGCGACCGGCGCCGGCGTGGCCCTGAACCAGCTCCTCCAGGCCATCGAGCAGCCCCTGCATGAGGTTGGCATCCAGCGCGTTGTGGCGCTCCGGGCGTGCCAAGATGAGCTCCGCCAGGGGGCCGTGGCGCTCCAGCCGAAATCCGGCAAGAGGATCGCTAAAAAGGGGATCGGACATGTTGAACTCCTTACATCCGGAAGATGCCGTATTGTTCCGGGCCGATATCGGCGCCCCGGCAGGCGGCCAGCGCTAGCGCCAGCACGGTGCGGCTCTGGGCGGGATCGATGACGCCGTCGTCCCACAGCCTGGCACTGGCGTAGTAGGGGTGGCCCTGCTGTTCAAAGGTCGCGATCACCGGAGTGCGGATGGCCTCCGCCTCCTGCTCGCTCAAAATCTTGCCCTCGGCCGCCAGCTTGTCCCGGCGCACCTGCACCAGCACGCCGGCGGCCTGCTCGCCCCCCATCACCGAGATGCGGCTGTTGGGCCAGCTGAACAGGAAGTCGGGCTCATAGGCGCGGCCGCACATGCCGTAGTTGCCGGCGCCGAAGCTGCCGCCGACGATCAGGGTGATCTTGGGCACCCGGCTGCAGGCGACGGCGGTGACCAGCTTGGCGCCGTGCTTGGCGATGCCTTCTCGCTCGGCTTGGCTTCCCACCATAAAGCCGGTGATGTTCTGCAGGAACAGCAGGGGAATAGCGCGCTTGTTGCAGAGCTGGATGAAGTGAGCCCCCTTCTGGGCGCTGTCGCTGTGCAGTACCCCGTTGTTGGCGAGGATCCCCACGGGCATGCCTTGGATCCGGGCAAAGCCGGTCACCAACGTGGTGCCGAACAGCGCCTTGAATTCGTCAAACTCGGAGCCATCGACCAGGCGGGCGATCAGCTCTCGGGCGTCATAGGGGCGCTTGAGGCTGGTGCCCACCAGACCATAGATCTCGCCTATGGGGTAGAGGGGCTCGTCATAGGTTGGTGAGCGGGAAGTGGAACCCGACGTCGGAATATTGTTTTCACCCGCATGGCTGTCCCCCAAGTTGCTGACTAATGTGCGGGCGATGGTGAGCGCATGGGCATCGTCCCGCGCCATATGATCCGCCACCCCGGAGTGGGCGCAGTGTACCTCGGAGCCACCCAGGGCCTCGGCGCTGATCTCCTCACCGGTGGCGGCTTTGACCAGGGGTGGGCCCGCCAGGAAGATGGTGGCCTGGTTCTTGACCATGATGGACTCGTCCGCCATGGCGGGCACATAGGCGCCGCCGGCGGTGCACAGGCCCATTACCACGGCGAGCTGGGGTATGCCCTGGGCCGACATGCGGGCCTGGTTGTAGAAGATGCGGCCAAAGTGCTCCCGGTCGGGAAACACCTCGTCCTGCATGGGCAGGAAGGCGCCGCCAGAATCCACCAGATAGAGGCAGGGCAGCCGCAGCCGCTCGGCGATGGCCTGGGCCCGCAGGTGCTTCTTCACCGTGAGGGGGTAATAGGTGCCCCCCTTGACGGTGGCATCGTTCACCACCAGCAGGCAGAGCCGACCCGCGATTTGGCCCAGCCCGGTGATGATGCCCGCAGCGGGTACAAGATCGTCATAGACCTGCCAGGCCGCCAGGGCGGAGAGCTCGAGGAAGGGGGATCCGGGGTCCAGCAACTGATCGATGCGCTCGCGGGGCAGCAGCTTGCCACGGGACTGATGGCGGGCGTTGTTGGCCACGCCGCCGCCCTGGGCAATCTCGTCGAGGCGGGCATTGAGATCGCTGACCAACGCCTGCATGGCGGCCTTGTTGGCCACAAACTCCGGGCTTGCGGTGTCGAGGCGAGAGTGAATACGCGCGTGTATCTGGCTCATGCGCTTGCTCCCGCAGCTGCCTTGCTGCCGAGTTCGGATGAAAGCAGGCGGCTCATGTGTTCTCTCCCATCAGTTCGCGGCCGATGAGCCAGCGACGGATCTCCGAGGTGCCGGCCCCGATTTCGTAGAGCTTGGCGTCTCGCAGCAGGCGGCCGGTGGGGTAGTCGTTGATATAACCGTTGCCCCCCAGCAGCTGGATGGCATCGAGGGCCATCTGGGTGGCATTTTCGGCGGCAAACAGGATGGCGGCGGCGCAATCCTTGCGGCTGGTATGGTCCCGATCGCAGGCCGCGGCCACCGAATAGACCAGGGCGCGGCTGCTGGCGAGGCGGGTATACATGTCCGCGAGCTTGCCCTGCACCAGCTGAAACTCACCGATGGCCTGGCCGAACTGCTTGCGCTCGCGCACATAGGGCAACACCACGTCCATGCAAGCCTGCATGATGCCGAGCGGCCCCGCCGCCAGTACGATGCGTTCGTAATCCAGCCCGCTCATCAGCACCTTGACCCCGCCGTGCAGGGGGCCGAGCAGGTTCTCTTTGGGCACCTTGCAATCGTCAAATACCAGCTCGCAGGTGCTGGAGCCGCGCATGCCGAGCTTGTCGAGCTTCTGGGCTGTGGTGAATCCCGGGGTGCCCGCCTCGACGATAAAGGCGGAGATGCCCTTTGCGCCCGCCTTGGGATCCGTCTTGGCATAGATCACGAAGGTGTCCGCATCCGGACCGTTGGTGATCCACATCTTGTTGCCATTGAACAGGAAGTGATCGCCCCTGTCTTCCGCCGTCAGGCGCATGGCGACCACGTCTGAACCCGCACCGGGCTCGCTCATGGCGAGCGCTCCCACGTGCTTGCCGCTGACGAGATCAGGCAGGTAACGAGCCTTCTGATCAGGGGTGCCGTGACGGTGGATCTGGTTGATGCAGAGGTTGGAATGGGCGCCGTAGGAGAGGCCGACCGAGGCGCTGGCGCGGCTTATCTGCTCCATCACCAGCACGTGGGCGAGGTAACCGAGGCTCACCCCATCATAGGCTTCCGCCACCGTGATGCCGTGCAAGCCCAGCTCACCCATCTTGGGCCAGAGGTCGCGGGGGAAGGCGTTGCTCCTGTCTATCTCCTCGGCGCGGGGCGCTATCACTTTCTGGCAGAAGGCCTCGACCTGCTCAGTCAGGGCCTGGAGGGTCTCATCCATCAGGGCATGCATCCTTGCTCTCCTTATGTAGGGTTGTGCTCGGAGGTTCGACTGTCCCGCACAAGGGAAAAGGGGTCAGTCCACTCATGAAGCAAGTTTACGTTAGCGTAAACGTAAATGAATTGTTAGTCTAAGGTAAATGCGTTGACGGGTGACTGCAAGGGGCATCTCGGCGTGGTCGGCCTCGAGGCGCGGGCAAGATGACCAGCTACGGCAACCGCAATGGCGGCCCGCAACCCGGGCTCGGTGATAAGGCCGGGATAAGCACAGAGACAAGAGCAAAGGGGAGATCAGCATGAGTCAGCACCACACCCAGTACGGGGATCTGCCGCTGTATATCGGCGGCGAGGCCTGTCCGTCCGTGAGCGAGCAGTGGATCGAGGTGACCAACCCGGCGGATCAGAGCCTGCTAGCGCGGGTGCCGAGGGCGACATCGGCCGAGATCGAGCATGCGGTGCGCACCGCTCACGACGCCTATCTGCTGTGGCGGGAGGTGCCGGCCCCGGAGCGGGCTCGGGTCATGTTCAACTACCAGCATCTGCTGAAGGTGCATCACGACGAACTGGCGACCCTGCTGGCTCAGGAGACCGGCAAGAATCTGGCGGATGCCAAGGGTGACGTGTGGCGCGGCATCGAGGTGGTGGAGCAGGCCTGCGCCATCGCGAGCCAAACCCTGGGGGAGACCATGGGCAACGTGGCGCGCCGGGTCGATGGCCACTCCTGGGTGCAGCCGCTGGGGGTCTGCGTCGGCATCACACCGTTCAACTTCCCGGCCATGATCCCGCTCTGGATGTTTCCGCTGGCGGTGGCCTGCGGCAACGGCTTCGTGCTCAAACCCTCCGAGCAGGATCCCCTTACCCCCATGCGACTGGCGGAGCTGTTCGCCGAGGCGGGGGCGCCCAAAGGCATCCTCTCGGTGGTGCACGGCGGCGCCGAGCAAGTAGATGGGCTGCTCACCCATCCGGATGTGAAGGCGGTCAGCTTCGTGGGCTCGGCCCGGGTCGGTGCCCACGTCTATCGCACCGCCACCGAACACCTCAAGCGGGCCCAGTGTTTCGTCGGTGCCAAGAACCACATGGTGATCATGCCGGACGCCAACAAGAGCCAGGTGCTGAGCAACCTGGTGGGGGCCGGGGTCGGCGCCGCCGGCCAGCGCTGCATGGCCATCAGCGTGGCGGTGTTCGTGGGCAGCGCACGGGAGTGGATCCCGGCGCTCGCCGCCGAGTTTGCCAAGGTGAAACCGGGGATCTGGCATGATCCAGAGGCCGCCTATGGCCCTCTTATCAGCCCGGAGGCGAAAGTCAGGGTAGAAGGTCTCATCGAAGCGGGCATCAAGGAAGGGGCCGAGTGCCTGCTGGATGGCCGCTTCTGCGACGTGCCCGGCTACCCGGTGGGCAACTGGGTGGGGCCCACCCTGTTTCGCGGCGTGACCCCCGAGATGCGCATCTATAAGGAGGAGATCTTCGGCCCCGTGCTCGCCTGTCTCGAGGTGGAGAGCCTGGACGAGGCGCTGACCCTCATCAACAACAACCCCTATGGCAACGGCACCTCCATCTTCACCGGCTGCGGCGCCGCGGCCCGCAAGTTCCGTCACGAGGTGGCGGTGGGCCAGGTGGGGATCAACGTGCCCATCCCGGTACCGCTGCCGTTCTTCTCCTTCACCGGCTGGCGTGGCTCCTTCTACGGGGATCTGCACGCCTACGGCAAGCAGGCGGTGCGCTTCTACACCGAGACCAAGACGGTGACCGAGCGCTGGTTCGACGAGGACATCCCCACCGGCCCCAATATGACCATCCACCTGCGTTGAATGCTGCGCCGGGGTCGTTCCCCTCGGCGCTCACCATGATCATCCAGAGATAAGCAATCGAGATAACGAGGAAGCGAACAAGATGGATTTTACTTTGACCTTGGATCAGCTGGCCTACGTCGAAGCCGCCAGCGCCTTCGCCGACGAGGCGCTCAAACCCCATGCCGCCCGCTGGGACAGGGAGCACGAGTTCCCCATCCCCACCATCAAGCAGGCGGCGGCGCTCGGCTTCTGTGGCCTTTATACCCCGGAGCAGTACGGTGGTCTGGCCCTGCCGAGGCTGGATGCCAGCCTGATCTTCGAGCGCCTGTCCATGGGTTGCACCTCCACCACGGCTTACCTGACCATCCACAACATGGTGAGCTGGATGCTGGGCACCTGGCTGCCGGAAGACGTTGCCAAGGAGTGGGTGCCAAGGCTCGCCAGCGGCGAGTTGCTCGGCTCTTATTGCCTCACCGAGCCGGGGGCCGGCTCGGACGCGGCGGCCCTCAAGACCCGCGCGTTGCGGGACGGGGAGGATTATCTTATCGACGGCAGCAAGGTGTTCATCTCCGGGGCGGGCAGCACCCAGGTACTGGTGGTGATGGCCCGCACCGGCGGCGAGGGGGCCAAGGGGATTTCCGCCTTTATGGTGCCGGCCGAGACGCCGGGGGTGAGCTATGGCAAGGCCGAGGAGAAGATGGGCTGGAACAGCCAGCCGACCCGTGAGGTGAATTTCAGCGCCGTGCGCATTCCCGCCCGCTACCGGCTGGGTGAGGAGGGGGAGGGCTTCAAATTTGCCATGCAGGCGCTGGATGGCGGGCGCATCAATATTGCCAGCTGCTCGGTGGGGACGGCTCAGCAGGCGCTGAACGATGCCCTGGCCCACGTGCAGCAGCGCCAGCAATTTGGTCGCCCGATCAGCGAATTCCAGAGCGTGCAGTTCAGGTTGGCGGACATGGCCACCGAGCTCGCCGCCGCCAGACTGCTGGTGCGCCAGGCTGCCGACAAGCTGGACAGGGGCAGCCCGGACAAGAGCGCCTGGTGCGCCATGGCCAAGCGGCTGGCTACCGATGTGGGCTACAAGATCTGTGACGAGGCTCTGCAACTCTTTGGCGGCTATGGTTATATCCGCGAATACCCGCTGGAGCGCTACCTGCGCGACACCCGGGTACACCGTATCCTGGAAGGCACCAACGAAGTGATGAGGCTGATCATCGCCCGCCGCCTGCTGGCGGATCCCGGTTTGTCGCTGGAGTAACGGGTGCGCCGCTTTTTCTGGAGGGCGCCAAGGCAGGTCATGTGGTTAAACATCGCCCGCCGCCTGCTGGCGGAGCCCGACCTTTCGTTGGAGTAACTCGCACCCGGATAAGGCTTTGTGAGCCAGCCGAAAGTCGGCTCCATTCAACCCTGTCATCATGGGGCAGGTTTATTCACAAGGACGATGCAATGACAAGGATCAGGCTCGAATACCACGGCCACGTGGCCTACATCACCCTCGACCATCCGCCTGCCAACACCTGGACCCTCGCCAGCCTGCAGGCCTTCTTGCAGATGATGGTGGAGCTCGACGGCCGCCCGGACGTAGTGGCCCTGGTGATCCGCGGGGCGGGGGACAAGTTCTTCTGCGCCGGCGCCGATCTCAATATGTTTGCCGATGGCAATGTGGAGCACGCCCGCGCGGTGGCCGAGGCCTTCGGTCGCGCCTTCGAGGCGCTTGCCCGTTTCCACGGTGTCAGCATCGCCGCCATCAATGGTTATGCCATGGGCGGCGGGCTGGAAGTGGCGCTGGCCTGCGACATTCGCATCGCCGAGCAGCAGGCCAAGCTGGGGCTGCCGGAGGCCTCGGTCGGCTTGCTGCCCTGCGCCGGTGGCACCCAGCGTCTCACCGAACTGGTGGGGCCGGGCTGGGCCAAGCGCATGATCCTGTGCGGCGAGAAGGTGGGTGCCACCCTGGCCTACGAGATGGGGCTGGTGGAGGAGGTGGTCACCGAGGGCCGCGCCTGGGCGGCGGCGCAGCAGATGGCGCAGTTGGTGGAGCGCCAGAGCCCGAGTGCCCTGCGCGCCTGCAAGGTGCTTATCAACCAGGGCCGCAGCGGCCATCGAGATGAGGGTCTGCCACAGGAGCGCAGCCTCTTCCTCGCGCTGTTTGCGGACGCCAACCAGCGCGAGGGGGTGGCCGCCTTCCTGGAGAAGCGGCCGCCACGCTGGCACTACGGCGCGCCCTCAACACAAGATGGAGAGACCCATGAGTGAAGCGGTGCGGATGGCTCTCTATCCCACGGGGGATGGTCATCGGATCGGGGTGTTGACCCTCGACAGTCCCGCCTCCCTCAACGCCCTGAGCCTTGAGATGATCCAGCGCCTGCAAGAGGCGCTCACGGCCTGGGAGCAGGATCCCGCCGTGGTCTGCGTCTTGCTGCAGGGGGCCGGTGAGAAGGCGTTCTGCGCCGGCGGCGACATCCGCTCCTTCTATCACCGCAGGCAGGAAGCGGATGAGCAGGCGCTGTTTCACTACGCCCGCGACTTCTTTGAGCAGGAATACAGGCTCGATCACCATATCCACCGCTATGCCAAGCCGCTTATCTGCGTGGCGGACGGGATCTGCATGGGGGGCGGCATCGGCCTGTTCGCCGGCGCCGATTTCAGGATAGTGACCGAGAAGAGCCTGTTCGCCATGCCGGAGGTGACCATAGGCCTCTATCCGGACGTGGGGGCGAGCTGGTTTTTAAGCCGGATGCCGGGGCGGCTAGGGCTCTGGCTCGGGCTGACCGGGGCGCGCTTCAACGGTGCCGATGCCATTGGCCTCGGGCTTGCGGATCACGCCATGGCCAGTGCGGAGCGAGCTGAGCTGCTGCCCCGTCTGGCCGCCCTCGACTGGTCGGAGAACGAGCCCCGCGAGCAGTTGGATCGACTGTTCAGGGGCTTGCAGGTAGCGGTTACTGCTGATGTTCCGGCGCCCCTGCTCTTGCCTCATCAGGCCAGGATCGATGCCCTGCTGGCTGGCGTCAGCCTGGAGGGGGTGCTGACTCGGCTGTCTGATGCCAGCTTCGACGACAGGAGCCTGGCCCTGGCCCGGGAGACTTGCCTAAGCGGCAGCCCCATCAGCCGTGCCATCCTCTGGCGCCAGTATTGGCAGGCTCGCCGCCAGTCACTGGCCGAGGTGTTCGCCGACGAGCTGGCGCTGTCGGTCAACTGTGTGCTGAAGGGAGACTTCGTGGAGGGAGTGAGGGCGCTGCTCATCGACAAGGACAAGTCCCCCCGCTGGCAGGCGCCGCAGCCCGGCACCGACTGGCTGGATGATTATTATGCGTGGCCCCAAGGGCGCAACCCCCTGCAGGCTGGCGCCCGCTAGCGCAACGCAACGCAAGTGAACTTGAGAGCAAGGAGCAAACAATGACAAGGATTGGATTCATCGGGCTCGGCAACATGGGGGGACCCATGGCCGCCAACCTGGCCAAGGCGGGACACGCAGTGCAGGTATTCGATCTGGTGCCCGACAACCTGACCCGAGCGATCGCGGCCGGTTGCGTCGCCGCCGGGGATGCCTGGGAGGCGGTGAGCGGCTGCGAGCTGGTCATCAGCATGCTGCCGGCAGGCGACCATGTGCGTGGGCTCTGGCTCGGTGAGAGTGCGGGAGAGAGAGGCGGGCAGGATCTGCTGGCCGCCCTGCCGGCGGGGGCCCTGGTCATCGACAGCTCCACCATAGACGTGGCCTCGGCCCGCCGGGTGGGGGAGGCGGCCAGGGCCCGCGGCATCCGCTTCATTGATGCCCCCGTCTCGGGGGGCGTGGCCGGTGCGGCGGCGGGGACGCTGACCTTCATCGTTGGCGGCGAGGCGGCGGATTTCGAGGCGGCCAAACCCATCCTGGCCCTGATGGGACAGAACCTGTTCCACGCCGGGGCTCTGGGGGCGGGGCAGATCGCCAAGATGTGCAACAACATGCTGCTCGCCATCCACATGGCGGGCACCGCCGAGGCGCTGGCGCTCGGGGTGAAGGAGGGGCTGGATCCAAGCGTCCTCTCCACCATCATGGGCAAGAGCTCGGGCAACAACTGGAGCCTTGAACACTATAACCCCTGGCCCGGGGTGATGGAGAACGTGCCCGCATCGCGCGGCTATCAGGGGGGCTTCATGACCAAGTTGATGGTGAAAGACTTGGGGTTGGCCATGGCGCTGGCCGAGCACGCCCACAGCGCCGTGCCGCTCGGAGCCCTGGCTCGCAACCTGTTCAACCTGCACGCGAGCCAGGGGTTGGGAGAGCTGGATTTCTCCAGCATCCTAGGGCTGTATCTGGATAAAGCGCCAGGTGAAAAATAAGCGCTTGGGAGCGCTGGCCCCCCATCACTGTGCAGCCTGCACGCGAGCCAGGGGCAGGGAGCCAAGGATTTCTCCAGCATTCTCGAGCTTTATCTGGACAAATCACAGCCGGGTTAAGTGGCGGCTCGCCGCCCATCCCCCATTTACCGAACGTCTTGGCCGTACTCAGGCCGCGGCCAGCCCAATAACCAGGAGCATTCATGGACATTCATAACAGAGTCATTGCCATCACGGGGGCGGGACGGGGGCTTGGCCGCGCCATCGCCCTCAGCCTGGCCAGTCAGGGGGCCGTGCTGGCCCTTATCGACGTCAATCGCGCCGATCTGGAGGTAACCGAGGCGGAGCTGCGCAGCCGTGACGGGCGCTGCACCTTGTTCGTCTGCAACGTGGCCGACGAGGCCGAGGTGGAGGCGACCTTCGCCGCCATCAAGGAGCAATGTGGTGCCTTGCACGGCCTCATCAACTGCGCCGGGATCCTGCGGGACGGCATGCTGATCAAGGTGAAAGAGGGAGAACTGGTGGAGAAGATGAGCCTGGCCCAGTGGCAGGCCGTCATCGACGTCAACCTGACCGGCACCTTCCTGTGCGGCCGCGAGGGGGCGGCGCTGATGGCAAAAGAAGGGCAGGGCGGTGTCATCATCAATATTTCGTCGATTGCCCGTGCCGGGAATATCGGTCAGAGCAACTACGCCGCCAGCAAGGCGGGGGTGGCCTCCCTGGTGGTGACCTGGGCACGGGAGCTGGCGCGCCATAAGATCCGGGTGATGGGCATCGCCCCCGGGGTTTTTGCCACCGACATGACGGCGGCGATGAAGCCCGAGGCCATGGCCCGCATGCAGCAGGCCATCCCGGTCGGTACCCTGGGGCAGGGGGCGCAACTGGCCCAGACGGTGCAGTTCATCCTCGCCAACGACTACCTGTCCGGGCGGATCATCGATCTCGATGGCGGGCTGCGGCTCTAGCCTCGCCCGCGATACCACGACGCCCCTGACCATCAGGGGCGTTTTTATTGGTGGGCGGGCTGGCAGGCCGAAACAGGCGGGCGTTACCTGGATGAATACCCATGCAGGTCTTGTTGAAAAAGGGGCGCCAGGTCATTGAAAAATGTGAAATATCAGCGGGTCTCTCTTAATTTGAACCAGCTCACAGGCCATCAGAGTCAGTGCTGTAGAATTGCGCGCGGTCAAGACGGTGCATGATCGGCGCTATGAGGGATTGCGGTCGGAATAGTCATGCAATATAGTTGCCGCCTTTTTCACGGGGTACGGATTTTTCGCCCCTCCCATGTCGCGCGCAGCATGAATACGGATGCTCTGTAGCCGCCTAATAAAACAGGATTGAGATGGACAAGAAACTAGGGCTAGGCGCCCTCATTTCGCTGGTGATCGGCTCCATGGTCGGTGCCGGGGTCTTCAGTCTGCCACAGAACATCGCGGCTCATGCCAGCGCCGGGGCCGTCGCGCTGGGATGGGCCATCACCGGGATCGGCATGATCTGCCTCGCCCTGGTGTACCAGAACCTCTCCATGCGCCGCCCGGATCTCGATGGCGGTATCTTCAGCTACGCCAAGGCCGGTTTCGGTGATTTCGTCGGCTTCAACGCGGCCTGGGGCTACTGGCTCTGCCAGCTGCTGGCCAACGTCTCCTACGCCATCGTGGTGTTCAGCGCCCTGAGCTACTTCTTCGACACCCCGGACAACGTCATCTTCGGCGATGGCAACACCCCGGTGGCCATCACCCTGGCGTCCATCCTCATCTGGTCGGTGCACGCCCTGGTGCTGCGCGGGATCCAGGTCGCCGCTCTGGTGAACATAGTGACCACCATCGCCAAGATGGTGCCGCTCATCGTGTTCTGTGTCGCCGTGCTGCTCGCCTTCAATATGCAGACCTTTACCCTGGACTTCTGGGGCCATGGCAACACCGAGCTCGGCTCGGTGATGGATCAGGTCAAGTCCACCATGAAGGTGACCCTCTGGGTCTTCATCGGCATCGAGGGGGCCGTGGTGGTCTCCGCCCGTGCCCGTCATCGCAAGGATGTGGGCCGTGCCACCGTGCTGGCGCTGCTCGGCGCCCTGGCACTCTACGTGATGGTGACCCTGTTCTCCCTGGGGGTCATGAACCAGCCGCAACTGGCCGAACTCAAGAACCCCTCCACCGCCATGATCCTGGAGGCCGTGGTCGGTCCCTGGGGTGCCTGGCTCATCAACATCGGGTTGGTGATCTCGGTGATGGGGGCCCTGCTGAGCTGGACCGTGCTGGCGGCTGAGGTGCCCTACATCGCGGGCAAGACCGGGGTCTTCCCGGCCTGGTTTGCCAAGGAGAACAAGAACGGCTCGCCCCAGGTGTCGCTCTGGTGCTCCACCTGCCTGGTGCAGGTCTTCCTCATCATCATCTACTTCCAGAACAGCACCTACCTGGCGCTGGTCAACATCGCCACCTCGGCGGCGCTGGTGCCCTATGTCTTCTCCGGCGCCTATGGCCTCAAGCTGGCGATGCAGGGCACGACCTACGAGAACCAGCCTCACCAACGCAAGCGTGACCTGCTGCTGGCGCTGGTGGCCACCGTCTATGGCTGCTGGCTGGTGTATGCCGCCGGGGTGGAATACCTGCTGCTGGTGGCGCTGCTCTACAGCCCGGGCATCTTCATCTACTGGAAGGCGCGCCAGCATCATGGCCTGCGCAGCCTCAACCGGCTGGAGCAGGGGATGACGGCGGCCCTGCTCGGTTGCGCCGTGCTGGCGTTCTACAAGGTGATGGACGGTACCATTCCCCTGCATTAATCGGCACAATAAAGAGATGGCCTGGTGCCATCTCTTTTTTTATGCGCGGATCTGGTCAATATGACCACCACATTGCTAGGGAAGGAATTTTTATGCTGTTTTTGGGGTATCTGGTGTTGGGGGCCTTCGCGGGTCTGTTGGCCGGGCTGTTCGGCATAGGGGGAGGGCTCATCATAGTACCGGTGCTGGTCTTGAGCTTCCACGCCCAGGGAGTCTCCCCCGAGATCATCACCCACCTTGCCCTCGGCACCTCGCTGCCCACCATGATCTTCACCGGCTTCAGTTCGCTGCGGGCACACCAGGAGGCCGGCGCGGTCGACTGGGTGATGATCCGCCGACTGGGGGTGGGCATGTTGATCGGCGCCTGGCTCGGCGGCATGACCGCCAGCCAGCTCAGCGCCAGCACCCTCAACATCATCATCGGCTGCTTCGCCTGGACCATGGCGGTGCAGATGGGGCTGAACCTCAAGCCCAAGGCGGAACGTCGTCTGCCAGGCCCCGTCGGGACCGGCATCGCGGGCACCTTCATCGGTTGGCTCTCGGCGCTGTTTGGCATAGGGGGCGGCTCCATGACGGTGCCATACCTGAGCTGGAACTCGGTGCCGATGCGCAACGCCGTGGCAGCCTCTGCCGCCTGCAGCATCCCCATCGCGGTGGCGGGCAGCCTGAGCTACCTCTACGCCGGCTGGGGCCGCACCGACTTGCCCGAGTGGAGCGTTGGCTTTATCTACCTGCCGGCGCTGCTCGGCATCATCCTCACCAGCACCCAGTTTGCCCGCATCGGCGCCCGGTTGGCACACCGCCTCTCCCCCCAGCGGCTCAAGCAGGCCTTCGCCCTGCTGATGCTGGTGATCGGGGCAAAATTCATGCTATTTAGCTGATTTATTGGCAAATTGCCGAAAAAGCAGGCGAACGGTTCGGCTCGGGGCAGAAAGCCATTGCATTGACCGGCCAGTTTGCCTATTCTCCTCGCCGGTGGTCCTATTGGTCCTCTCGCATTGATAACCCGTCGACCTGGTCAGGACCGGAAGGTAGCAGCCAAGGTGGGGGACTCGAGTGCCGGGATGTGGCTGGTAGGGCCACCACTTGTTTCTGCAGATCAATAAGTTAACCCTCTTGAGCCGTCTGGTCATCCACTTTATGTGGACGACAGGAGCGCTCGCAATGAATCTCTGGCTCAGTCCTCAAGGTATCTGGTACTACCGCAAGGTGACAGTGCTCCCCTGTGGTCGCCGTAAAGACATTAAGAAATCTCTCCGTACTCGGGACAAGCTGGTCGCTCGTGACAAGGTGGCTCAGATGCTTGCTTGTGCGCGTTCTCGGGTAAAACCTGCGGCTGTCCAGCCAGAACCTCAGCCAAATTCCCTGCCGGAGCCTCAGCGGCTACCGCAACAGACACCATCTGTGGCCAATCTTGCCTCTGAGTCAGCCGCCAGTGGCGCCTTCTGCTATTTCATCCCCTGTACTTTCAGAACTCAGTGAAAGCCATCTGGGAGAGAAGGCGCTGTCCCAATTACGAATTGGAAGGTTAACCTTGAAATAGGTCATCAGATGGATACCCAAGCTTTCCAACATCTCTTGTCTCACGTCCCACTCTTCACTCCGCGCTAGCGCCGTACTGCTGTCCATGCACTCACCGCACCTGCGCCCATTGCCTCCCCAACGACGGTGCTCCCCCTTGCAGCTGCAGCCCTCACTGCCACGCCGCGGCCGCTCAATTGGCGCCTTGGGATTGGAACCGTGGCTTGCGCCGCTATAGCTGCAAAGCGTGTCTATGCACCAGTTCCGTGATGACCAAGACATTCAGGGCCGACTTCGTAAGGGACTCAGTGCTGGGAATACTATGCCCAGGCCATCATCGAGATACTGATCGTTCGGCAGGCGGCCATCCGCTGTGGGGTCTACAAAAACACTGCTTCCCTGTGGCGTCACCGCTTCTTGAAAGCCATGACAAGCAATCAGGCGACGGGATTGTCGACGTGGATGAAGCCTTCTTCCTGGAATCGTTCAAGGGTCAACGCAGATTGCCCGCCCTGCTCGTCATCGCGGTGGCAAGGAACGTACCCGTAGCACCGGGGCAGATGACATCCCGGTGATGGTGGTGCAAGACAGAGCGGGGCATCTGGCCGATTTCCAACTGGATAAGATGGATGCCCGAACGATCAAGGCGATACTCATGCCGTTGATTGCACCTGATGCCGTGTTTTGCCGTGACGAAGCGGAGGTCTATGCGAGTTTCAGCCATCAGCAAGGGCTGACACATCAAGTGGTGCACAATCGAGAAGGCGAGCCAGTCGTAGGGGCCTATCACATCCAGCACGTGAACGGTTACCACAGTCGGTTGAAAGGATGGATGGTGCGGTTCCATGGGGTAGCAACCTATTAGCTGGGGAATTATCCAGGCTTGCACAGGATGCTGGAGCGTTATGGGCAGAAAATAGATGTCTCTCAAGCAC
>NZ_CDDF01000001.1:132035-471774 GCF_000819865.1 Aeromonas eucrenophila | reverse complement strand
CTCTCAAGCACAGATACAGTTTCCACAACGAGTTATCACCAGTAGAGTGTGACAAAAAACTTTGAGAGACTCCAAAGCATCTAATTATCTGGGTTTATTTAAACATGACATAAATGGGGCCTCTCAAAGTACCACACTAATTAATATAGAGGTATTAGTACCAGTTAATATTAAAGCATTAGTATTGATTGATGTGGAAGCATTAAGATGTTGTTAATGTGAAAGCACCATCACTAACTAATGTTAAAGCATCCTCGCAAATTGATATTGGTAAGGGCTACAGTTCAGCTAGACTGTTTTAGTGAGATAAAGAATCACATAATGAGAATGTGATGTTGGTGAGATGGATGTTATTCCGTTTTGTAATTAATTTTTTTACATCCTATCTAGTCGGTGCTGAATCAAATGAGATTAAACTTCTCGTAAAACGAACTGATTGAATTTTTGAGGCTTAACCTTCCCGGTCAGGATGGCCTATAAAGGGAGTGAGAAATGAAATTTCTCGGAGCACATAATGAACTCACCACTGCACTGTTCAGTGCTAGGCCAGTGTTTGCAACGTTGATCCTGTTTAGCTGTGTCATCAACTTATTGATGTTTGCCCCTTCGATTTATATGCTGCAAGTTTATGATCGCGTCTTAGCGAGCCAGAATACAACCACTCTTTTTATGCTGACGTTACTGATAATTGGCGTCTATCTCCTTATTGCTATGCTAGAGGGTGTACGCGGTTTGGTGATGATTAGGATCGGCAATCGATTAGAACAACAACTAAATAAACGAGTATTTGGTGCTGCCTTCGAGCGTAACCTTCACCAAGGCCAAGGTACTCCTGCTCAGGCTCTTTCAGACTTGACCAGTGCCCGTCAGTTCTTGGCAGGTAATAGCCTGTTTGCCTTTTTTGATGCCCCCTGGACTCCACTCTATTTAGCCGTTGCCTTCTTGATCCATCCCTTGCTGGGCTGGCTCACATTATTTGGTTCCAGCCTGCTGGTTATTTTGGCCTTGATAACGGAAAACCTCACCAATAAGCCCTTGGCTCAAGCCAATAAATTGTCGATGGCGGGCAGCGCCTTGATTAATAACCAGTTACGTAATAGTGAAGCGATCGAGGCGATGGGAATGTTATCTGCCATGCGCCAACATTGGTTAACCCTGCAGCGTCAGGTGCTGGGTCTACAAACAATGGCTTCGGATCGTGCCGTGTTTGTGAACAGTATTACCCGCTTTGTTCGGGTATTGCTGCAATCCCTCGCATTGGGAGCGGGAGCCTTGCTGGTGATAGAGGGTGAGATCACGCCTGGCATGATGATCGCCTCCTCTATCATTCTTGGTCGCGCCTTAACACCAGTGGAACAGGTAATATCGAGCTGGAAATTGTTGCTGCAATTTAGAGGAACTTGGCATCGCTTGCTGACCCTTCTCAATGACTATCCCGCTCGCCCTGCACAGGTATCCTTACCGCGACCGAATGGGAATCTCTCGGTTGAAGGGGTCTTTGCCACGGCCCCTGGCGGTGGGCCAGCCATCTTGCGTAACTTCAATTTTACTCTTTCTGCAGGTGAGATACTCGGGATCATTGGCCCTTCTGCCTGTGGCAAGTCGACTTTGGCAAGGTTGTTGATGGGGATATGGGCTCCTCAGTCCGGGACGGTTCGGCTTGATGGCGCCGATATTTATCAGTGGGATAAAGCCGAATTAGGCGCATCCCTTGGCTATTTGCCGCAAGAAGTTGAGCTGTTCGACGGCACAGTCGCGCAAAACATTGCTCGTTTCGGAGAATTGAATAGTGAGGCGCTGGTTGCCGCAGCCAAGTTGGCCGGGGTGCATGAGATGATCCTGCGTTTTCCACTTGGATATGAGACCCCTCTGGGCGTCGGTGGTTGCTTGTTGTCAGGCGGGCAGAAACAGAGAATCGGGTTAGCGCGGGCACTCTATGGTGATCCTGCACTGATAGTCCTGGATGAGCCCAATGCTAGCTTGGACGATGTGGGGGAAGCGGCCCTGATCCAAGCGATCCAGAGATTTAAGCAAAAAGGTCACACATTGGTGTTGATCTCTCACCGGCCAACCATTCTGGGCGTCGTGGATAAAGTCTTGCTGCTCAGTGATGGCATGATGAAAGCATTTGGTACTCGCGATGAAGTGTTTGCTGCACTGCGAGAGGCCAGCATGTTGCGATCTGTTCCCGTACAGGGGGCTGATATCACCACGGAGATTACCCAAGCAGAAGTAGACAGCATTAATATTCAGAAAAAAGCTGTACGAACAGGGGAGTCATCATGAAAGAACTCGCGGTAAATGATTCACTGTCGCTGCAAGAGACCTCTTCACCACTTGCAGATTGGCAAGGGGAAGTTGACGTCCAGGTGATGCGGCCACTGCTGATCGGATTATTCGTTATTGTGATAGGGCTGGGTAGCTTCTTATTTTGGGGCGTTATAGCGCCATTGGATGCTGGTGTTGTTGCAAATGCCACTGTCACGATAGCCAACAATAGAAAAACAGTGCAGCACCTTAACGGCGGCACAGTAAGTGATATTTATGTGAAGGAGGGGGATCTGGTTGAACGTGGGCAACCTTTACTGCAATTGGATAAAACCCAAGTGCTTGCACGTCAGAATGCCCTCGAGGCCCAATATCTGGTGGCGAAGACGATCGAAGATCGCTTGTTGGCTGAACGGGATGGCCTTCCTGAGGTGCAATTTGATCCAAAAACTATTGCTCGGTTTAAAGATAATCCACGCTTGGCTGATGCCATCAATTTACAGCAGAAGGTATTTGCAGCACGACGGAATGCAAATGCAGGAGAGGCATCTATTTTGCAAGAAACATTGCAAGGTGCATTGGCACAAAGTAGCGGTCTGAGCCAAGTACAATATTCACGTAAGCGGCAATTAATGTTGATAGAGCGGGAGTTAGACGCGATTAGACGTTTGAGTAAGAATAACTACTACCCCAAAATGCAACTACTCACACTTGAGCGCGAATCTGCAGATATCAGTGGCAAGCTCGCTGAAGATATCGTTAATATTGGTCGTATATACAGTCAGATAAATGAAATAAAGCTTCAGCTATTGCAGAGAGCTAATGAATTCAAGCGTGATGTTGTCACCGAATTGACCGCACAGCAAAAGGAAGTTGCAACATTAGAGGATGAACTCGATTCAGCAGATTATGATGTGGACCATACCACGATCCGTGCTCCTATTGGTGGTGTTGTTTTAGGGTTACACGTGACGACGGTAGGAGGGGTGATCCAAGCTGGAGGAGCCTTACTTGATGTGGTACCTGGCGATCAACCACTACAAGTGGATGCGATGATACCTGTACAATCAATTGATAAAATGGAATCAGGCCTGCCAGTTAGTATTAGTTTTCCTGCATTTAATCATGCCCAGACTCCTATTATCCCAGGTAAAGTCATCACAATATCAGCAGATAGAATGATTGATGAAGCAAGTCACCAACCTTATTATTTAGCTCAGATTGGGGTCACCGATGCGGGAATGAAATTATTAGGAACCCATCAAATAAAGGCTGGTATGCCTGCTAGTATTACCATTAAGACAGGGGAGAGAACACTGCTTAGCTATCTTTTGAAGCCCTTGCTAGAACGATTTGATAAATCATTTAAAGAGCAATGAGATGGAGGTCTGTCAATGACAACGAAAGGTTATATATTTGTCTGGTAACGGAGTTAAACTGATTTTTGCCATCTCAGGCTACTGATTGGATCATTCTAGAGAGGTTAATATGGACTTTTCACATAAAGACATGGAAGATAAAAAATCGCTGACTCCAATTGAATTAGATGGTGGTAATGAGAGACGTGAAGAGCACTCAGTATTAAATCGCTCAGTAACCAGGCGAGAATTATTGCACTCAGCTGGCTTGCTATATGCCACATCGGCATTGGTGAATCATAATCTAGCTCAGGCAGGAAGTGATGATGATGATGTCACGACGGCACCTATTTTACCACCAAGTCCAGCAACTGCTGGGTGGGGGTACACCTTGCCTCGACATATCACCTATTTAAAACCCCGTGATCTTTCTCCTATACCTCAAGAAACAGCTAATATTGCAGGGGGCGAAGCGGGTCGTCTTCCTCATCCATTTTGGGCCCAGGTTACGCATGCACAAAATCTTGCAGATTTTAAGTCTAGATATTATGAATTGTTTGCAGTTCAATTTAATTGGGTATTTCATCCTAACTATCCAGCGCAACCAATATGGGGCTATCAGGATAGCGCTGTATTAACAAAGTCACCGGAGATGCCCAGTGTCATAGTTGCGGCATATTATGGGCATCCTCTTCTTTGTCGGATATGGAATAAATTACCAGCAGGGCATGTCGGTTTCGGTGCACCCTATATATCCACCCACCTGCATAACTTGCATACTGGTTCAGAAAGCGATGGTTTTCCTGGTGATTGGTATAGTTCAACAAAGTACGGGCCAACATTAACCAAGGCCGGTGGTTTTAAAGACCATCTGTATCTCAATCTTAAAGCAGATTTTACTAACACAGTAGATTGGCCACCTTTTGGATCCACTGGGTTGAGCCTTGGAGATCCAACGGAAGCCTTGGGTACTTTATTTTACCATGATCATACTGAAAACTTTACCGGCCCAAACGTCTACCGTGGTTTATCCGGATTCTACTTGTTATTTGATGAGCTGGATTCAGGGAATGAGAAAGATCCTAACAATGACGCTCTCCACCTGCCGAGTGGTGATTATGATTACCCCTTCAACATTTGTGACCGACACTTTGATGATAAAGGAAAGCTCCTGTATGACCAGTTAAATCCAGAAGGAACATTGGGGGATAAAATTGTTATTAATGGTCGCATAAAACCAGTGTGGCGTGTGAGCCCGCGTAAATATAGAATGCGTCTTCTAAATAGTGGACCAAGCCGATTTTATAACTTGGCAGTTGTTAATGCAAAAAATGTAATTCAACCCTTCGTTTATATTGCCAATGATGGCAACCTTTTGCCAAAACCGATCAGGGGTGTAAAGAATGTATCTTTAGGTGTTGCCGAGCGAGCTGATATCGTCATGGACTTTAAAGGATATCCTAACAAGACGGAGCTCTTTTTGGTTAACCGACTAACGCAAACATCGACTCGCAAGCCGGATAAGGTGGTGTTACCTGGTGAACGCATAATGAAAATTGTCATTGATTATGACATGGGCATTGTTGATGACTTTAGTGAAATTAGGGATTATTTAAGACCTCTTCCTGCGGATAAATTTGCATTGTCAGAGGAAGAAATCAAACGGTTGAATATACCAGTGCGGCGTTTCGAATTTGAGCATAAGAGTGGATTATGGGTTATCAATGATAAGATATTTGATGTTACAAAACCCACAGTAAAAGTTAAAAAGGGAACGGCAGAAGTGTGGGAGTTGGTGAATGACTCTGGCGGTTGGGAGCACCCTATTCATATTCACTTTGAAGAGGGTCGAATATTAAGCAAATTTATTGATGGGGTGAAAGTACCCATCCCCCTTCACGAGCAAGGACGTAAAGATGTATATGTATTAGAACCAAACTCGATCACTCGAGTGTATTTAGAATTTCGAGACTGTACCGGAAAATACGTCATGCATTGTCATAATTTGATTCATGAGGATCATGCCATGATGCTTCGTTGGGATATTGTAGAGGGCTCATAGCAGACTATTGTTAACTCAACATAGACCTTTTCAATAAGTAGGGTATACGTATATGGACATCAATGTTAATAATCGTCGGCATTTTATCCTGGGTTTGGGTGCGACAACTGTCGCAGCCACGATCATGGCTAGTTTTCCTGTTGCGGCCAAAAAAGAAAAAAAAGAAGTAGTTGAAGTAGTGCTTGACGTGCCCAAATTTGGTCCAAGCAATATACCTAATGCTCCTCTGTGGACACATGAAGGCAAAGAAATAAAATTTTATGACGATGTAGTGAACAATAAAATTCTTCTCATTAATATGATGTATGCCGACTGTATGGATAGCTGTCCATTAACCACAAGCAATCTGATGCAAGTGCAACGCTTAATTGCTAAAAAAATGCAAGGCATACCAATTCAAATGTGTTCAATAACGCTAAGACCAGAAGAAGATACAGTTACTCATTTATCACATTATGTGAAGCAGCACCATATACCACCAGGTTGGTTATTTCTGACAGGTAAACCTGAGATGATAAAATTGGTACGCTATAGCATGGGGTTCTATGATCCCGATCCTGCCCTTGATGGCCTCAGCACAAGTCATACTGGAATGCTAAGAGTTGGCAATAATAGGCTGTCACGCTGGAGTATGGCACCCGCGCTAGCCAAGCCAGACCAGATACTTAAATTAATAGAGCAGGTGACATAATGACCATCTGTCGGGTTAGAGGAAATGGTATAAAAGTGGGCCCTGTTCCAAAGATCATACAATCAAGGAAATTTTCACGGCTCTTTGATCCAGGTCATCAACCATCAGCGGCAGAGCAGGCAGACCTACATCAGCTCGAACTTGTTATATCTAGGTATTCCTTGGCCCAGATGACTGCCTGCAATCGGTTCTTTACGTTGAGCTTCTTGAAAACATTATAGAGATGAGATTTGATAGTATGTTCGCTGACGTACAATTTACTGGCTATCTCAACATTGGAGGCACCCGTCATCAGGCAGCGAATGATCTCGCACTCGCGGGTTGTGAGCAGATTTTGGTTGGTCTGAGCGAGAACCATTCCCTGCCGATAGTAATTGGTTAGCTCAGATAGCAGGTGGCGCGGGATCCAATACTCACCTTGCACTACCTTTTTGAGGCCTGCAGCTAGGCGATCCAGGGGGTCCTGATGAAAGAAGAGACCGCTGGTATTTGGCCACATGAGCAATAGATCGAGATCCGCGCTGGCCGGTGCATTGAGTAGCACCGTGTTGGTTAACTCAAAGGTGGTGATATGCCGATTCCAGCTAAGCAGCTGGCTGTATTTGAGGTAGTCAAGATCGATCAAAAACAGGCTGCAACCCTCGATCTCCAATAGTTGATTGGGGTGATTGATCAAGCCTATTGGTGTGCCGAGCTGAGCTGCCAGGTACGTAGTTAGGGTCGTCGCCTGAACATTAGCTTCGGTTACCAGTATCAATGGAGTCTCTATTTTCATAGGAATCGTCCTTGAACGGTGTGCCTATCGGTTTAAGTTAGTCTTTCTGGGCTGTTGTGGGCCATAACGTAAACCTCGCACTTATCACTTATGTAGTATGAAAAAGGCATGAGGCATTGTTCAAATCAGCATAGAACAGTATTTCTTGATAATAGAGTAGACGGGGGGATTTGTGAGGACGTTGTTCAGTATGCAAGTATCAACTCGTAATGTAATGATCTTAAACAATTTAATATTTTTTATTGAGGGATTGCACTCACTTGTCCCTCTTAATACGGGTAGAGTAGCTTCCGTATTGCCTCTACTGGGAGAACCTGAACAGCTTCGACTGAGATAGCTGGCATACTACACGACATAGCCATCCATTTCTCCTGGTGATAGAGCCAATTGATGGCAACTACATATTTAATATATTGAGACTGTTTTTATAGCGACAACCAGTTGTCAAGTGACAGTCCCGATTGATAGCTCGCGCGCTACGCCTACAGGAGGGAGTGGTTGAATCGTCTTTCCCGGCGGCCCTACCAGTGATAAGGCGACGCAGGTGGAGCCTCTCGGCAGATCGCTCTCCTTATAAGATAGGAAGTCAATGATTGGTACAGATGTTAATTAATAAAATTAAGGAATATCAGCTGTCTTCATGATATATCACAATGAAAATTCAATTGTTGTTGAGAAGTTATGTTATTCGTATTTGCGCACCATTGCTGTAGTCAATATGAGTGCATTATCTCTGCCTGATATTAAAGTATTAGTGCTTGCTGAGGTGAAAGTATTACCGGTATTTGATAGGAAGGCATTGCCATTAATTAATGATAGATAAGGATATAATACGGCTAAACTATTTATAAGTGTTTCTGTAAATGAGTAGTTAGAGGCTTTCTTGGTTTCTTTTGGTGTGACTTAAGGTAAGTGGCATCAGTCGTTACCAATAATTTAAACGGTGTAGACCGATTGCACTGATACTGTAGTAGTATATTTTTTTAAAAATACTCCTGTCAAGTGACAAAAGGCATCTGTGTATTACACTGTAGTTAGTGTGTATAAAATAGGCTCTAGACTGAAAATAAAAACATACTCACTTGGTTATCTCTTTCTGTATTTTCATTTTTTGAAAAAAATGTAATTTTACCATTACTCGTTGAACGGTTAACTCTCGGTTGTCAATATATGTGACTTTATAATTTTGTGTAGGCTTGTTTGAGTATTGAAAGATTTGCGTGTTATAGAACTTTGAAACTATGAAAATATCGCTCCAGCTGGAGCCAATCATTATGTTGGCAATGAAAGACGATATTTTTGATGGAGTAGGATATGTCGATCATTTTTATATTTTGCATAGAGGTGAAGCTATTTAGAACGGTTGCTTTTATTTCTTGCCTCCATGGTCCCCCTGAGATCTGATTAGTTCTGCCTGAATTGTCCAGTGAGTGACTCATTGTGCGAGCTCCAGGCGTCGATACGGGCTAACGGCTTCATCAATCTCGTATCTGCTATTGCCAAAAGGCTGAACCAACACGCTGCGGAAGTCAGCGCCTGATGGGGTGCGGGCAGGATATTTTGTTGTTCCTTTCCTTCCCCCAGATAGATCAAGGGAAATGAAAATGGCCAACTTCAATATGTCGGATCTGGAATTCATCCTCCAGCAAATCCTTATTGCAGAAGCGCATGCCGACGGCGCTGAACTCAGCGATTTGCTACCCAACAGCCAGGTGCCATTCGGTCTGCGTACCGTTGATGGCAGCTACAACAACTTGGTCGCCGGACAAAGTGAATTTGGCGCTGCGGATAATGATTTCCAGCACTTGCTAGATCCCTCATTTCTAGCGGGCTACGACGCAGCAGGGAATGTGGTTGACCCGCAACCACGGATTATCAGCAACCTGATCGTTGATCAGACCGCTAACAACCCGGCTGCGGTGGCGGCGAATGGCGGTGCTGCGTCAGTGCTTAGCCCGGGGCTGGATGGCGTTTTTGGTACCGCTGACGACAAGCCAGTGTTCTTCATCCCTAACGTATCGGCGGATGTTGGTCTGACGGCAGGTTTCAATCAATGGATGACCTTCTTCGGCCAGTTCTTCGATCACGGCCTCGACTTAGTCACCAAGAGCAACACTGAGACAGTATTTATTCAACTGCAGCCGGATGATCCTCTGTTCGTGCAGGGTAGCCCAACCAACTTCATGGTTCTGTCGCGGGCGGTGCGCACCGCGGGTGCGGACGGTGAAATTGGCACTGCCGATGATGGGCAGACCAACACCACCTCGCCGTTTGTAGACCAAAGCCAGACCTATAGTTCACACCCCTCGCACCAGGTGTTTCTGCGCGAGTATGTCCTTAATGCGGCGGGTGAGCCTGTGGCGACTGGCAGGTTGATCACCAATCACGTTATCAATGCAGATGGAACGCTGGGTGCCGAAATTGGTGGTATGGCCACTTGGGCTGTGGTTAAGGCACAGGCCGAGCATATTCTCGGTATCCACCTGACAGATCAAGATGTGTTCAACGTCCCACTGCTGGCGACCGACGCATACGGTAACTTCCTGAAGGGGGCCAACGGCTTCCCGCAAGTGATGATGACCGATGGCTCTGTTGTCGAAGGCAGCCTCAGTACACCGGTCAGCCTGGCCAACTCCGTACATACCGGCCATGCCTTCCTCGATGATATTGCCCATAATGCTGCGCCCACAGCAGGCCTGGCAGCCGATGGCGACAATGTAGTAAACACTGGCCCATTGGCTGCTGGCACCTATGACAACGAACTGCTCAACGCCCACTACATTGCCGGTGACGGGCGGGTGAATGAGAACATCGGCCTGACCGCCGTGCACCAGGTGTTTCACTCCGAGCATAACCGCCTGATCGAGCAAACCAAGGACACCCTCCTTGCCTCCGGCAATCTGGCCTTCCTCAATGAGTGGCTGGTGGATGACGTGGGCAGCTTCCCAACTACACCCGCCCAAATCGCAGGGTTGGTGTGGGACGGCGAACGGTTATTCCAGGCCGCCAAGTTTGGCACCGAGATGCAATACCAGCACCTGGTGTTCGAAGAGTTCGGGCGGACAGTGCAGCCGCAGATCGACGAATTCCTTGCCCCCAACGGATATGACACCTCAATCAACCCGGCCATCCTCGCCGAGTTCGCCCACGTGGTGTACCGCTTCGGCCACTCAATGTTGACCGAAACAGTCGATCGCTTCGACCCAGACTTCAATCCGCTCCTTACCGACCCGGCTAATGCAGACTCGCAACTTGGCCTGATCGCTGCCTTCCTCAACCCGTTGGCGTTCTCGGGCAGTGGTTCATCACCGGACGAAGCGGCTGGAGCGATCATTCGCGGTGCCACCCGCCAGCTGGGCAACGAGATCGACGAGTTTGTCACCGAAGCATTGCGTAACAATCTGCTCGGTTTGCCGCTTGACTTGCCAGCATTGAACTTGGCACGTGGTCGCGACACCGGCATCCCCACGCTGAACGAGGCTCGCCGGGAATTCTATGCCTCAACCGGGGATAGCCAGCTCAAGCCGTACATCAGCTGGGTAGACCTGATGGACAGCCTCAAGCACCCCGAATCACTGATCAATTTCATTGCAGCCTATGGGATACACGACACTATCACGGCCGCAACCACGTTGGCAGACAAGCGTGCGGCAGCCCTGGCGCTGGTATTGGGGGGGGCGGGGTCACCAGCTGACCGCTTGGACTTCCTCAATAGCACCGGCGACTATGCGATGGTCAATGGTGTCACTACCACAGGGGTGGACGACATAGACTTCTGGGTTGGTGGCTTGGCAGAGGAGAAAATGCCATTTGGTGGCATGCTGGGGTCGACCTTCAACTTCGTGTTCGAAACCCAGATGGAGGCGTTGCAAAATGGCGACCGCTTCTACTATCTGTCACGCACTGCGGGCATGAACTTCGGCACCGAGTTGGAGAACAACTCTTTCGCCAAGTTGATCATGCTCAACAGTAACGTCACCCATTTGTCGAATACAGTGTTCCTGACACCGACCTTTACTCTTGAAGTCGATCAGAGCAAGCAGTTTACGGGTTTGGGGGCGGATGGTCGCGCCGATCCGACGGGTGGCATCATGATCAACGGCGTTGAAATCGTACCGTTGGTGATCCGCGACAACCCCAATACCGGCGGTCCAGATAACAACTACCTGCAGTACACCGGGGAAGACCATATGGTCCTGGGCGGTACCGCTGGCAATGACACCATCATCTCAGGTGACGGCGACGACACAGTGTACGGCGACGCTGGCAATGACCGTCTCGAGGGCGGTGCCGGGAACGATGCCGTACTGGGGGGGGACGGTGATGACATCATCACAGACTCTTTCGGAGATAATCGCCTCGAAGGCAATGCAGGTAACGACGTCATCATTGCCGGCAGCATGTTGGTCGGCGGCGCCGGTAACCTGATCCTCGGCGGCGATGGGCAGGACTTTATTATTACCACCGAAGACATCACTACCACCTTTGGCGGCAGGGGGGATGACTTCATCCTCGGCGCCAAGACCAACCTGCCACCGACCGGCAACGAAGGCGATGACTGGATCGAACATGGCACCCAGGATGGTGCGCCTGGTGACAATGCTGCTCCCTTACTGACTGACGACGTGATTGGCAACGATATCTTTGTCGGCGGTGGTGGTTTCGACGAAATGATAGGAGAGGGGGGGGACGACATCTTTGTTGGTAGCGATGCCCAGGACAAAATGGATGGCATGTCCGGCTTCGACTGGGTGACCTACAAGAACGACAACGTCGGTGTCACCGTCGATTTGTCGTTGGCTGCGCTGGCCCAGCCACACGGCAACGCGCCAAATCAAAATGCCGGGGTGTTCAATCCCGTCGGGGCCTCGCCGGCCTCGATTCTTGACCGCTTCGCCGAGGTGGAAGGTTTGTCTGGTTCGCGGTTTGGCGATGTACTCAAAGGTGATGATGTCGATGCGGCCACTATCGTCAACCACGGTGGGGCCACCGGTAGTGCGTTGACCAATGTGGCGTTGATCCGGGGGCTCATGGAGTTCCTGACTGAGGCAGGCTTGCCGACGACCGGTTTTGCCACCGGGAACATCATTCTTGGCGGTAATGGCAGCGACCTGATTGAGGGGCGCGGCGGCGATGATCTGATCGACGGTGACAAATGGATCAACGTCAGGATCGCCGTTTACGCACCTGGTGACGTTAATCATACCGGCCCTGAAATCGCCAGCTTCGACAGCATGACCGACATGATCCCGGCGATGATCAATGGCACTTACAACCCAGGTCAACTCAAGGCGGTGCGGGAAATCCTGCCCGGCACCTCGACAGGTGGGGCTGCGTATGACACAGCGATTTATTCCGGCGTGCAAACTAATTACACGGTGACGCAGACTCGTGGCGCAGGCACTGCCAACGATGCGACGGATGATGTTTGGACGGTGACCGACAACGTTGGCAATGAAGGTACCGATACCTTGCTGCATATCGAGCGTTTGCAGTTTGCTGATGGCCAGCGGGTGCTGGCGGCCGGGAACGCACAACCGAACGGCTCACCGACCGTCATTGATCGAAACGGTGGGGCGCTCAGAGTGGGTGATACCCTGACAGTGTCGATGCTAGGTGTGCTCGATGTTGACAACGTAGTAGCGGTGACTCCGGGCAATCCAGGTAATCCGACCGGGGCGGTCACCTCGTCGGTGTCCTACTACTGGCAGTTCGAGGCCACTCCAGGTAGCGGGGTGTTTGAGGATATCATTCTGCTGCCAGCCGGTGACTTGGCGTTCCAAAGTGCCGACGGCACCACGTTTAAAGTCTCTCCGGATCTCCTTGGCTTGTCGCTGCGGGTCAAGGCGATCTATCAGGATGCACATGGCACGACTGAGATGCTGTTCTCCGAGCCAACCACTGCCGTCGTTGCCGGTGCGACAGTCGTACCGACTGCGCCGATACCGGTGGTCGATGCCACAGCGGGTGGAGAGGGCCTGAACATGGTTCGCTCCGACCTCAACTTCATTCTCGCTCAGATCAAGATTGCCGAAGCTGAGGCGGCTGGTCAGGATATTCTGTCGCTGATCCCGAATATTCGTGCGCCTCTCGGGCTGCGCCATGTGGATGGTAGCGGTAATAACCTGATGAATCTCAACGGCACCGATAACACCGAGTTTGGTGCTGCCGATAATGTCTTCCCGCGGCTGACCGATCCGGTGTTCAATCAGGCGCAAGGTGCACCTGCCGGTTTCTTTGGTCCTGGCTCGCCAGCCATTCCAGGGTCCTCGTATGCGCAAAACAGCGGCCCCGTGTTTGACTCCGAACCGCGCACCATCAGCAATCTGATCGTTGATCAGACATCGAACAATCCAGCGGCTTATACCGCAGCTTACGACCCGGGTGCAGACGGTGTGCTGAACTTTGGCATCGTGGGGACGGGTAACGATGACGTGCTCAAGGATGGTGTGCGCATAGTGGCCAGCCCAGGCATGGATGGTCAGTTCGGGACTGCCGATGACCGCGATGTGTTCCTGTTTGAGAACACAGCACCTGATGCAGGATTGTCTGCACCATTCAACTCCTTGATGACGTTCTTCGGGCAGTTCTTCGATCATGGTCTGGATCTGGTCACCAAGGGCGGCTCAGGGACGGTATATATTCCGCTGCAACCGGACGATCCGTTATATGTGGTGGGCGGCAATACCAACTTCATGGTGCTGACCCGTGCGACTAACCTGCCGGGACAGGATGGGCTGCTTGGCACGGCCGACGACATTCACGAACACACCAACACGACCACGCCGTTCGTGGACCAAAACCAGACTTACAGTTCGCATCCGTCACATCAGGTGTTTTTGCGTGAGTACAAAATCGGCCCTGACGGTGACCCACATGCGACCGGTCGGTTGATCACCAATCACGAGATCAACGCCAATGGCACGCTGGGTGTCGAAATCGGTGGTATGGCAACCTGGGCGGTGGTTAAAGCGCAGGCTCGTGAAATGCTCGGGATCAACTTGACCGATGCCGATGTCGGAAACGTGCCGCTGCTGGCAACCGACGCCTACGGTAACTTCATCAAGGGACCAAATGGTTTCCCGATGGTGGTCATCCGCACTGGAAATGGTGCGGACGGACTCGCAGGAACGGCCGACGACATCACGACAGAAGTCGAAGGCAATCCAGCCAGTCCGATCAGTCTGACCAACGCGGTACGCACCGGTCATGCCTTCCTCAACGACATAGCACACAATGCGGAAGTGGTGTTCACGCCGGGTCTTGGTGCAGACGGTGTCGCCAACACGGCTGACGATCTTGCTCCTGATGGCGATACGGCTACCGGAAATGCCGTGCCAGTGGGGCCGCAAGGCAACAATCTGGCCTACGACAACGAACTGCTGGATGCGCATTACATTGCGGGTGACGGCCGGGTTAATGAGAATATCGGTCTGACCACGGTGCATGCGATCTTTCACTCCGAGCACAACCGTCTGGTCGCGCAGACCAAAGACACTGTGCTCGACTCGAATGACTTGGACTTCATCAACGAATGGTTGTTGGTCGACGTCGGCTCGGTGAGCGAGGCTCTGGCCAATGCTGCCACTTTGCAGTGGGATGGAGAGCGCTTGTTCCAGGCTGCCAAGTTCGGTACCGAGATGCAGTACCAGCACCTGGTATTTGAAGAGTTTGCACGGACTATCCAGCCCAACGTCGATCTGTTCTTTGCGCCGACTCAGGTCTATGACGTCAACCTCGACCCTTCTATCGTCGCCGAGTTTGCCCACACCGTGTATCGGTTTGGCCACTCCATGCTGACCGAGACTGTCGATCGCTACGACATTGATTTCAATGTGGTCAACGATCCGAACAGTGCAGCTCCTGATCAGCAACTTGGCCTCATCGCAGCCTTCCTCAACCCGCTGGCCTACGTGGCCAGTGGCGATAACCCAGAGGATGCGACCAGTGCGATTATCCGTGGGGCCACTCGCCAAGCTGGCAACGAAATCGATGAGTTCGTCACCGAGGCATTGCGCAATAACTTGCTCGGCCTGCCACTGGATCTGCCGGCGATCAACATTGCTCGCGGCCGCGACGTGGGGATCCCCTCGTTCAATGCGGTGCGTCGTGAGATCTACAGCCAAACCGGTGACACCCAGCTCAAGCCGTACACTAGCTGGGCCGATTTGGTACAGCATCTCAAGCACCCTGCATCGCTGATCAACTTCATTGCGGCCTATGGCATACACGCCGCATTGCAGGCAGCTGATGTCGATACCCTGGAGGAAAAACGCGCCGTTGCCTTGGCTCTGACCGTGGGTGGTAGTGCGGTGATCAATGGAGGGACCCTTACTGAACGTGTGTTCACCGCGACTCCCGCCGATCGCCTCGCATTCCTCAACGGCACCGGTGACTACGCCAGTTTGCCCAATGGTGTGACCGTCACGGGGGTCGACGACATCGATCTGTGGATCGGTGGTCTGGCCGAAGAGAAAAATCCGTTTGGCGGCATGCTCGGCTCCACCTTCAACTTTGTGTTCGAAAACCAGCTGGAAAAACTGCAGGACGGCGACCGCTTCTATTATCTGGAGCGGACTTCCGGTCTGTCGATGAATGCCGAACTGGAAAGCAACTCGTTTGCCAAGTTGATCATGGCCAACAGCTCGGCCACGCACTTGCCGGGTCTGGTGTTCTCCGACCCTGGACTCTATCTGGAAGTGGACAGCACCAAGCAGTTCAACGATGGCTTGGGTAACGCCGATCCGCTGGGTCCAAACGGCGAGCAGGTGGTCTTTCGCGACAACCCACTGACCGCCGGGACGGACACCAACTACATCCGCTACGCCGGCGACCAGCACATTGTGTTGGGCGGTACCAATGGTGCCGATATTCTCATTGCCAGTGAGGGGGATGACACAGTGTGGGGGGATGGTGGCAACGATCGCATCGAAGGCGGTTACGGCAACGACCAGCTGCGCGGTGGGGCGGGTGACGACATCATCACCGACATGGGTGGTGACGATAATATCCAAGGTGGCGACGGCAACGATGTGTTGCACGGAGGCAACGGCGTCAACCTGATCATTGGTGGTTTTGGCAATGACTTCATCATCACCGGTGAGGATGCTTCCGAAGCCATTGGCGGCCAGGGTAATGACTTCATCCTGGGCAGCAAGGCCAACGAACAGGACATGGGCAACGAAGGTGACGACTGGATCGAGAAAGGGACTTCAGACGGCGCACCAGGCGACAACTTCGACCCGCTCGGCAACGATCCGGTGATCGGTAACGATGTGTTCATCGGTGGCAACGAGAACGACAAGTTCAACGGCGAGGGTGGCGACGACATCATGGTCGGCAGCCTTGGTTTCGGTGACCGCTATATCGGTGGTTCGGGCTATGACTGGGCGACCTTCAAGGATCTCACTCAAGGCGTGACCATCGATTACAGCGACCGCTTCTTCGATGTGCCGCCGATGCCGGGGTCAGGTGCTTCGGCATTAGTGCGGTTCGACATCATGGAAGGTCTGTCGGGATCGTCGCATGGAGACTTCTTGCGCGGCGACAACGAAAATGCCACGACGCTTCCCACTGCAGGGGCACAGGGCAGCGTGCTGACCAACATCAGCCTGATCAATGGTTTGGCAGACCTGCTACCAGCAGGGGCGACCTTCTTTGATGGCGGCAACATTATTCTTGGTGGGAGCGGCAGCGACCTCATCGAGGGTCGTGGTGGAGACGACATCATCGATGGTGACAAGTGGCTGAACGTACGCATCAGCGTACGGCAGAACGCGAATGGTACTGGTGAGGAAATCGCTTCCTTCGACAGCATGGAGCCGATGGTACAGTCGATGTTGAACGGTACTTACAACCCGGGCCAACTGGTCATAGTGCGGGAGATCCTGACCGGTAATGATCGCTATGACACTGCGCTGTTCTCTGGTACTGCGGGGGAATACGACGTTGTTCAAGATGGCGATACCATTATCGTGACTGATTCGGTGGCTGGGCGTGATGGCGTTGATCGCTTGACCGGTATAGAGCGCCTGCAGTTCTCAGACTTTGCGATATCGGGATTTGGCACCGCCGTGAACAACGACCCGACGAGTCACCTGGCGATCCTCGATGCTGCCACCGGTGTGCGTAACGATACATCGGTTGCTGGCCAACTGCTGCGGGTCAGTGATCGGGCCGTGCACGATCTGGACAATGTGAGTGGGACCAATCCAACCGGCGCTATTACCGGTGCGGTGTCCTATTACTGGCAGGTTGAGAACGTGGCGGGTTCGGGCGTCTATGAAGACATCACCTTTGTCGCCGCCGGTGAGGTCTCGCGGGCAACCGGTAGTACCTACCGGGTGGCGGATGATGTGGCGGGTCTGAACATCCGCGTCCGTGCTGTGTATCAGGATACCAAGGGCACGCTGGAGATCGTTGATTCGGCGGCGAATACCGCACCGCTAGGGGCGATCATCACCGGGGTGGCTGAGCAGAACCAGCTGCTGACTCTTGACCCGGCGAACATCATCGAACTGGATGGTTTAAGCAATGCTTTGGCCAGCAACGGGTTCAGCTATCAATGGCAGGCCGACAGCGGTGATGGATTTGCCAACATTGTGGGGGCGACAACCAGTAGTTTGGCGCTGTCACAGGCGAATGTTGATCAGTTGATCCGTGTGATTGTCAGCTATGTGGATGATTTCGGTGTGGCGGAAACCGTTGAGTCTGACTTGGTCGGGCCGGTGGCCAACGTCAACGATCTGCCAACGGGGATATTGCGGATCAGTGATACGACGCCAGCGCTGGGGCAACAATTGGTCGCGCTGCCTGCTGACATTGCCGATGTAGACGGACTGGGAACATTCAGCTTCCAGTGGCAGCAAGGTATTGGCAGCACATTCACTGACATCGATGGAGCGACCGCCGAAACCTTCACCACTGGTTTGGCACAGGCAGGTCTGCAGCTACGCGTAGTTGTGAGTTATATCGACGGCTTCGGTGCGCAGGAAACGGTTATTTCTGCGGCAACGGTAGCCGTGTCAGGTGTCGTGCTGACCGGTACAGACGCGCCTAATATCCTGACCGGTACCGCGGGCAATGATGTGCTGATTGGCCTGGGTGGAAATGATGTGCTGAATGGTTTGGCGGGCATTGACCAGCTGTTCGGCGGTGCCGGTGACGACATTCTAGACGGTGGTCTGGGTGCTGACTTGATGGACGGTGGTGCTGGCAATGACACCTTTGTGGTCGATAATGCTGGTGATTCTGTCACCGAGGCGCTGGGCGATGGTACCGATCTGGTACGAACCAGTCTGGCAAGCTACACGCTGGCTGCCAACGTTGAGAACCTGACCTACACCGGGCTAGGGAGTTTCAGCGGCACAGGTAATGCGCTGGCCAACACCATCACCGGTGGGATCGGTAACGACGTCCTCAACGGTGGAGATGGTGATGACACTCTCAACGGTGGTCTGGGCACAGACGTGATGAACGGTGGGACAGGTAACGATACCTATGTCGTCGATGTGGCCACGGACGTGGTGGTCGAGGGGGTGAATAGCGGTACTGATACCGTACGAACCAGCCTGGCGAGCTATGTGCTCGGCGCCAATGTCGAAAACCTGACCTACACCGGGTTAGGCAACTTCAGCGGTACCGGTAATACGCTGGCCAATATCATCACCGGCGGAGCTGGCAACGATGTGCTCAATGGCGGTGCGGGCGCAGACAGGTTGGTCGGTAACGCCGGTAACGACACCTACGTGGTCGACGTGGCCACGGATGTGGTGGTCGAGGGTGTGAATGGCGGTACTGATACCGTGCAGACGGGTCTGGCGAGCTATGTACTCGGCGCCAATGTCGAGAACCTGACCTACACCGGGCTAGGGAGTTTCAGCGGCACCGGTAATGCGCTGGCCAACATCATCACCGGCGGAGCTGGCAACGATGTGCTCAATGGCGGTGCGGGCACAGACAGGTTGGTCGGTAACGCCGGTAACGACACCTACGTGGTTGACGTGGCCACGGACGTGGTGGTCGAGGGTCTGAATGGCGGTACTGATACCGTGCAGGCTGGTTTGGCGAGTTATGTACTCGGCGCCAATGTCGAGAACCTGACCTACACCGGGTTAGGCAACTTCAGCGGTACCGGTAATACGCTGGCTAACATCATCACTGGCGGATCTGGCAACGATGTGCTCAATGGTGGTGTGGGCGCAGACAGGTTGGTCGGTAATGTTGGCAACGACACTTACGTTGTCGATGTGGCCGCGGATGTGGTGGTCGAAGGCGTGAATGGCGGTACTGATACCGTACAGACTAGCCTGGCGAGCTATGTACTCGGCGCCAATGTCGAGAACCTGACCCGTACAGGAGCTGGTAACTTCAGTGGTACCGGTAATGCGCTGGCCAACATCATCACCGGCGGTGCTGGCAACGATGTGCTCAATGGCGGTGCGGGCGCGGACCGGTTGGTTGGTAACGCTGGTAACGACACCTACATCGTTGACGCGGCCACGGACGTGGTGGTCGAGGGCGTAAATGGCGGTATTGATACTGTGCAGACGGGTCTGGCGAGCTATGTACTCGGTGCCAATGTCGAGAACCTGACCCGTACAGGATCTGGCAACTTCAGTGGTACCGGTAATGCGTTGGCCAACATCATCACCGGCGGAGCTGGCAACGATGTGCTCAATGGCGGTGCGGGCGCGGACCGGTTGGTCGGTAACGCAGGTAACGACACCTACGTGGTCGATGTGGCTACGGACGTGGTGGTCGAGGGTGTGAATGGTGGTACTGATACCGTGCGAACCAGTCTGGCGAGCTATGTACTCGGCGCCAACGTCGAAAATCTGACCTACACCGGGTTAGGCAATTTCAACGGCACAGGTAATACACTGGCGAACAGCATCACTGGCGGAGCCGGTAATGACGTCCTCAATGGTGGTGCTGGCAATGATATCCTGAATGGGGGGGCAGGAAATGATACTGTCACTGGTGGCGCGGGTAACGACACTATGGATGCCAGCAGTGGTAATGATATCTTCCTGTTTGCTGCAGGCTTCGGGACCGATAGGATCACTGGTTTTGATGTCAACGCAGCGGGAGGCCAGGATCGGATCAATATTGCCGCGTTGAACATCACAGCGGCGACCTTTGCCAGCAGAGTCACCATCATTGATGCTGGTGCGGATACCTTGCTCAACTTCGGAGGTGCTGATTCTATCCGCCTGGTCGGTGTAGCCGATGCAACAACCGTCACTGCAACAGACTTCCTTCTGTCTTAGTGAGTACTGTTACAGGGAGTGTGAACCACGAAGGGGGAGGGCAGTCGATGCCCTCCCTTTTTATGGCAATTAAGTCATAAGTGGCTAAATTTTATGGAAAATTATGTCGGCTTATGGTGCAAGCGACAATCAATCAGTTATCCCTCCAAGAGCCCTTGATCACCTACTTGATGAGGACGACAGGAGCGCTCGCAATAAATTGCTGCCTCAGTCTTCAAGCCATCGCGTACCAACGTCACCAGGCCTCCCCGTGATCGCCGTAACCATGGCTGATATCTCATTATGCCCGAGACACTCTGACAGCCGTAGCGAGCCATCGCCGCTACCTCGATTACCTCATACCTCACTGCCAGCCAGGATCCCGTCAGGCTCCAAATAGTCAGCGTTCTGACAGCCTTCTTGTTATCAGACAAGCCACAGCTTCCCCTTGCGGATAAACACCAGCGAACTGTCACTCGTCTCGTCACCTCAGCCGAGCGCGGCTCTCCCGTTGGCATGGGCGATGCGTAACTCGTCGGCGCCGAGCAAAAACGCCGGGTTGTCGGTCAGACGTTCGACCGCAAGGTCGATGAAGCGACGCACCCGGGCGGGTTGGGCCGCGCGGCTGCCGTAGTAGAGAAGCAGGCTGTGTACATCTGTCATGTGCTCGAGCAGCAGGGGGACAAGCCTCCCGGCACGGATGTGCGCCGCCGCCGTCGGCCCGGCAATCTGGCCGATGACTTCACCCGCCAGCACAGCCCCCAACTCCACAGTCTCGTCATTGGTGGAGAACGCCGGGCGCACGAGGTGCTCTTGCATACTCTCGCCCATTTTCACATGCCAGGGGATGAGGCGACCGGAGCCGGCGTGCCGAAACAGACTGCAGCGATGCAGGTTGAGATCGTGCAGCGTCAGCGGGACGCCGTGTCTGCGCAGATAGCTGGGGGAGGCGCAGATGATCAGCTGCAACGGGAACAGCCGGCGTGCGATCAAGCCGTCCTGAGGGGAGATGCCGATCCGCAGCCCTACGTCGACCCGCTCCTCCACCCAGTTACCGATGCGATCGTCGAGCTGCACGTCGGGCTGCACCTCGGGATAAAGCCGGCAATATTCGTCTAGTACGGAGCCTATGACCAGCTGAACCACAGAGCGCGGTCCCACTATCCGCAGCGGACCGGCAAAATCCTCTCGCGTCTGCCGCGCCGCCGACAGCGCCTGCTGCAGGGCCAGCAGGGCAGGTTGTGCCGCCTCCAGAAAGCGTTGCCCCTCCTCGGTCAGCGACATGCTGCGGGTGGTGCGATGAAACAACCGCACCCCCAGATAGGTCTCCAGTTGCCGCAGCGCCTTGCTGGCGGCCTGGGGGGAGATCTGCTGGGCCTCGGCCGCCTTGCTGAGGCTGCCCAACTCGACCGTCCGCACGAAGGTGGTGATGGAACGCAATTCGCTGATCATGGTTGTTTGTCACGTATTTACATCGTTTAGTTGTAACTGATTCATCTGTTTGTCGTCTAGTTCGATGTTGGTCACGCCTCTATAGTGCCTTCCATCGAGATGCCACCCGGCATCCACCCTGCGAGGCAGCAAGATGGACAACTTCAGTTTTTACAACCCGACCCGGATCGAATTTGGCACAGATAAAGAGCGGCTCATCGGCGAGATCCTGGCCCAATACGGCATCAAGAAGGTGCTGCTGACCTATGGCAGCGAGCGCATCAAGGCCGACGGCCTGTTTGACGTCGTGAGCGCCAGCCTCGGCAACCACGGCATTCGCTTCGTCGAGTGCGGCGGCATCGTCAGCAACCCGCTGCTGTCCAGGGTCCGCGAGGCCATCGCACTGGCGCGTGAGCACAGTGTCGATGCCATCCTCACTCTGGCGGCGACCGGCAGCGAGATGAACAGCGGGGCCGTGGTCACCAATGACGATACCAGGGAGAAATTTGCCATCAATTCGGTGCATACCTTCCCCAAGCTCTCCATCGTCAACCCGGCGCTGATGCAGACGGTGTCACGCGACTATCTGGTCTACTCCGCGGCCGACATCATAACCCACTCCATCGAGGGCTATTTCACCGCCACCGTACAGCCGGCGATCCAGTCCCGCCTGGTGGAGTCGGTGATCGCGACCGTGCTGGAGACGACCGAGGCCCTGCTGGCGGATCCGACCGATTACAACGCCCGCGCCGAATTCGCCTGGGCGTCGACCCTGGCCCTCAATGGCCTGACCTACGCCGGCACCTCGGGCTTTGGCTACCCCAACCACATGATCGAACACTCGCTCTCCGCGCTGTTCAATGTGCCCCACGGCGCCGGCTTGTCGGTGGTGATGCCCGCCTGGATGAAGTGGTATCAGGGCCAGCATCCGGCTCAGTTCGAGCGCTTCGCCGAGCGGATCTTCGGCCTGCAAGGCGCGGAAGAGGGGATAGCGGCGCTGGAGCAGTGGTTTGACAAGATTGGTACGCCCACCCGGCTGTCCCAGCTCGGTATCACTGAGGCCGAGCTGCCTGCCATCCTCGACAACCTGGCAGGCAATGCCCGCTGGTTTGGCCTGGCCGAGACCTATACCCGGGATGTGCTGACCGAGATCTTGCGCAAGGCGCTGTAGCGTGATGCCGGAATGCGCGTTGGGGCCGGTGCAAGCACAGGCCCCTTTTTCTGACCCCAGAAGGAGAATGCTTCATGAGCCCGACCTCGAGCCTGGGTGCCGACGGCCAGCTGGCCCGCCACCCACACCGGGCAACGCAGTGTGGCAACCCGGTGAGCGCAGCATGAATACCGCCTCCGTTACAGAGCATCGCGGCGCCGTGCTGGCGATCATCATGGCGAGCTACCTGATGATCGTCATCGACATCTCGATCGTGCTGACCGGTCTGCCCCGCATCCAGGCCGCGCTGGGCTTCACCCCGGCGGGCCTGTCGTGGATCCAGAATGCCTATACGCTCGCCTTTGGCGGCTTCCTGCTGCTGGGGGCGCGGGCGGGGGACATCCTCGGCCGGCGGCGCATGTTCATTGTCGGCCTTGGGATCTTCACCCTGTCCTCCCTGGCCATAGGCGCCGCCCAGTCAGCAGAGTGGATAATAGGCTTTCGCGCCGTGCAGGGGGTTGGCGCCGCCGTGCTGGCTCCCTCCACGCTGGCGCTGATCTCGACCCATTTCGAGGAGGGGCACGAGCGCACCCGTGCGCTGGCCTGGTACGCCGCGGCGGCCGGCATAGGTGCCACCGTGGGGCTGGTGCTAGGGGGCCTCCTGGCCGATCTGATCTCGTGGCGCGCGGGTTTTCTGATCAACCTGCCCATCGGCATCCTGCTGATGGTCGGCAGCCTGCGGTATATCCGCGAGACGCCGCTGCACCCTGGCCGCTTCGATCTGAACGGGGCGATCGGCTCCACCCTTGGCATGTGCCTGCTGGTGTTCGGCATCGTCGAGGCGGCCGAGGCGGGGTGGTCCTCTCCGCTGACCTGGGGTTGTATCAGCGCCGGGTTGCTGCTACTGGCAGGCTTTCTGTGGATGGAGAGGCGCGCCGAACAACCCTTGCTGCCCTTGAGTCTGCTCGGGGATGCAAGGCGCAACGGTGCTTACCTGGCGCGCCTGCTGTTTCTGTGTGCCATGGCCGGGTTCTGGTTCTTCAGCGCGCAATACCTGCAGAGGGTGCTGGGCTTCTCGCCCATGCTGGCGGGACTGGCCTTCGTGCCGGTGACCCTGCCCCAGTTTGTCAGCTCCACCTCTGTGCCTGCCGCCGCGCGCCGTGTCGGCCAGCGCACTCTGCTGCTCGGCGGCCTGTCATTGTGTCTCATTGGCGTGTTGTGGCTGGGACTCGCGGCCACCCAGGCTTCCTATCTGGGGGGCGTGCTGCTACCCATGATCCTCATCGGCCTGGGGCAGGGTTGGGTGCTGGGGCCGCTGATGATTGCGGGGGTGGCTGGCGTCGAGCCTCGCCATGCCGGCGCGGCCTCCGGCCTGCTCAACGTGGCGCATCAGCTCGGTGCTTCGCTTGGGCTCGCCATCTTGGTGGTGGTCTATGCCGGTGGCGATGTGCCCCTGCAGGATCCCGCCGGCATGGCGCTGCACACTGGCCTGGCACTGGAGGGCGCCGCCCTGTTCCTCCTCTGCGCCCTGATGGTATCGGCTCGTTACATCCGGTTTGAGGCGCAAGTCTCACCACTCAACGCCCGCTAGCCCCTGAGCCTGCGCGGAGCCCGTGCACGGCGGGAGCCATGATGCTAAAAAGGAGCGATGTTTATGGGAAATCAATCGACGCTTTCACGCCAGACCCCGCCACGCCGGGGCCGGCACTGTCTGTTACTGCTCATGGGAGGCCTGATGGCCGGCATTATCTCGTATGTACTGAAACCGGGCCTGCCCGAGCACGGGGAGTCGCCGCAATACCGCGGTGGCCAGTTCAGCAACCCGGTGGCGCCCCCTGCGCGGGGTTTCTGGGAAGGGGTCGGGCTCTGGCGGGACTTTCTCTTCGGCAAGCCGGCCGATACGGTGCCGGATCGCGCCATTCCGGTGCAAGAGATGAGCCTGGCGGGGTTATTGGCGGCCCCCGACAACAGCGTGTGGCGGCTGGGACATTCCAGCCTGCTGCTCAAGCTGCACGGCAAGTTCTGGCTGACCGATCCCGTGTTCAGCGAGCGCGCCTCGCCGGTGCAGTGGGTCGGCCCCAAGCGCTGGCACGCGCCACCCATTGCCCTCGAGGCGTTGCCACCCATCGAGGCGGTGATCCTCTCCCACGACCATTACGATCATCTGGACCATGCCGCCATCCTGGCGCTGCAAGAGAGGGTCGGGCACTTCATCGTCCCGCTCGGGGTGGGGGCGCGGCTTATCGCCTGGGGAGTACCGACCAACAAGGTCAGGGAGCTGGACTGGTGGCAGCACATGACCCTAGATGGCATCGAGCTGGTCGCGACCCCGGCCCAGCACTTCTCCGGCCGCGGCCTTGGGGACGGCAATCAGACCCTGTGGGCCTCCTGGGTCATTCGCGGCGAGGGCTTCAACCTCTTCTTCAGCGGCGACAGCGGCTATTTCGATGGCTTCAAGGAGATCGGCAAACGCTATGGCCCCTTCGACATGACCTTCCTCGAGACCGGGGCCTACAACCAGCGTTGGGCCTATGTGCATATGTTCCCGGCGCAGACGGCGCAGGCGTTTCACGATCTGCGGGGCAAGTGGCTGTACCCTGTCCACAACGGTACCTTCGATCTTTCCATGCACCGTTGGGATGAGCCTCTCGAGCAGATCAGCCGCCTGGCTAAGGAGCAGAACATAGCGTTGACCACGCCCCTGATGGGAGAACCCCTGAGCTTGCTGGCGCCCCATGGGGGCAGTGCCTGGTGGCGGGATTGACGGGCGCCGGGCACCGGTAATGGCAGACGGGGCCGCTCCATCTGTCTCGTGGCCCCTATGCCCCTCTCTGAGGCTGAATGATGGAGCCCGTTGGCCGGCGGGTTCTCGTAGATTTAGCCCGGTCGCGCCGCCGCCAACAGGTAATCCACGAAGGCGCGTACCCTGGCAGACAGGTGCCGGTTCTGCGGATAGAGCACATAGAAGGGGCGTGAGCGCCCTCCGAAGGGCTGCATGACTTCGATCAGCCTGCCCTGTGCGAGCGCGTCTGCCGCCACGAAATGGTAGATCTGAAACAATCCTCCCCCGGCCACCGCCCACCCCAGGCCAGCCAGCACGTCCTCCAGCACTCGCTGGCGGCTGCTGAGGCTGAGGTCCCGCGACTCTCCACCCTCGTCTCGAAAGATCCAGGGGAAGGGGCGCCCTGAGCTGGGGGCGATGAACTGGATCAGATCGTGCTGCTGCAGCGCGGCCAATGACTGGGGAGGGGGGCGGCGTTTCGCATAGGCTGGGGAGCAGAATACCCCGACGCTGGCGTCCTCCAGCTTGCGGGCGATGAGCGACGAGTCCCGTGGCTCCCCCAGACGAATGGCCAGATCGTAGCCATCCTCCACGAAGTCGATATTTCTGTTCGACACATTGAGCTCCACCTCGACATCCGGGTAGGCCTCCATGAAACCGGGCAGCAGGGGGACGAGGCGGTGGTGGGCATAGACGGTCCCCACGCTGATGCGTAGCAGACCCTTCGGGTAGCGCTGCTGGCCGGTGATGGCCCGCTCGGCTTCGGCAATCTGATCCAGCGCCTGCTGGCACTGCTCTTGGTAGAGCTCCCCGTCCGGGGTGAGCCTCACGTTGCGGGTCGTGCGGTTGAAGAGCCGCACCCCGAGCCGGGTCTCGAGCCGCTTGATGGAGCGACTCACCGAGGCCGGTGTCACCCCCAGCGCCTCCGCCGCCGAAGTGAAACTGCCCAGCTCCGCCGCCTTGCAGAAGAGCTCTATGCTGCCGAGCTGGACGGGTTCGAATGCGTGGGCCATCTGTTCTCTCGTGTAAATAAACAAGTTCATTAGTGTCAGTTTATCCACGTCAAGTGAATGAGTAAATTCCTCAACCAAGGCGGCGCTATGGGTCTCCGCCTGTTTAACCAGAGGAAGTGCAAGATGAAGAAGCTTATCAACACCGTATTGGCGTCGCTCCTGATGACGGCGGCGGTCGCCCAGGCGGCGCCCAAGGGGGAAGTCCTTATTCTGCTCTCGAGCGAGACCGAGCTGCCGCTCAAAGGCGGCAAGCACTTCGACTCCGGCTTCTATCTCAACGAGCTGGGGGTGCCTGCCAAGGCGCTGCTGGACGCGGGCTATGCCCTGACAGTGGTGACGCCGAAGGGCAATCAGCCTAGGCCCGACAAGGGATCCATCGACCCCCAGTATTTTGGAGGGGAGGCGACACAGATGCGGCATATCGCGTCTCTGGTCGAGGGAGTGATTGAGGCCGACAGGGTCAAGTCCCTCGGGGAGGTCTTGCAGGCGGGGCCAGATCGTTATGCTGGTCTGTTCATTCCGGGTGGCCATGCGCCCCTCATCGATCTGGCCAAGGATCCCGAGGTCGGCACCTTGCTCAGGCACTTTCACTCTGAAGGCAAGCCCACGGCGGCGATCTGCCACGGCCCCATCGCGCTGCTGGCGGCGCAAGACAACCCGGCGGGCTTCGAGCAGCGGCTGGTGGCGGGTCAAGCGGCCAGCGCCAGCCACTGGATCTACGCCGGTTACAGGATGACCATCTTCTCCGATGCGGAGGAAGCGGCGTTTGAAGGCTCGCTCAAGGGGGGGAAACTGCGCTACTACCCGGCCAGGGCGATGGCTCAAGCCGGTGGTCAGATGCAGTTTGCCGCCGAATGGACGCCGAAGGTCGTCATCGATCGTGAGCTGATCACCGGCCAGAACCCCTTCTCCGACCATGCACTGGCGAACGCCTTCGTCTCGGCCCTGGATAAGCGCGCCGGGGCGAACTGAACGGTATGTGCGCAGCCCGGACCGCGATGGAAGGGGCTGCCATTCTCTCTTGAGGGGTCGGTCGTCCTGAGGGGATGAGGTGCCGCCAGGCGAGGGAAGGAGACCCCGGTCAGTCAGAGCCTAATATGGGATTCGTTCAGGGTTGAAATTACGCATCACGCCCCCTACACTGCCCGCCCCAAACAGCCTGGTAGAGAGGAGGATAGAAGATGAGAAGAGTGATTCTCACACCCTTGCTGGCCCTTGCCATGAACGGATGCGGTGGTGGAGAGGGCGGGAAAGACGATGCCATTCCCCCCACGACAACAGAGTATTTCGAGGCATCCACCCAGAGCACCCAGGGTGGGCAGTTGAGCCCGGCCAGCCTGCGCCTGAGCGCGGGTGAGCAGGGCAGTTTCACCGTAGCGCCCGACGCAGGCTATGTGTTGGCGCAGATTGCGGGTTGTGAGGGGACGCTGGACGGCCTCACCTATACCACGGGCCCCATGCGCGGGGATTGCCAGATCTCGGCGAGTTTCAGCCAGGAGACGGCCCCCGTCTATTTCGAGGCCAGCACCCAGAGCAGCCAGGGCGGGCTGCTGAGCCCGGCCAGCCTGCGCCTGAGCGCCGGTGAGCGGGGAAGTTTCACCGTAGCGCCCGACGCCGGCTTCGTGCTGGAACACATAGAGGGCTGTGAAGGCACCTTGCAGGGTCACGACTACATCACGGGCCCCATGGGCGCCGATTGCCAGGTGTCGGCCCGCTTCATCAAGCATGCCGCCCATGCCATTGCCCGCGAGGATCACGCCCTCGCCAGCGATGTGGAGCTGATCGCCCATGCCCGTGGCGCCATCGCCGACAGCGAGGCGCGTCGCACCGAGCTGGTTCGCACCCTCTATCAGGGTTTGGGTGCCATCAGCTGGAACCCGAGCCACGACTCCATCACCTTCTCCAGCTTTCAGCCCGAGAGTACCGTGACCCTGCTCCCCTCCAACATCAATGGCAAGGGGGAGAGCGAGATCCGCGGCCTGGTGATGGTCTCCGAGCAAAACGACTATCGCCGGGCTGCCATGGGGGCGAACCTGTTTGCTGTGGATCGCACGCCCCAGAGCGAGGCGCTGCTCAAGGGGCTGATCGGTTGGCTGACCCGAGGAAGGGATAATGATGACGATGGGCTTCGCATCCTGACTGCCCAGGTGCCGAGCCGCGCCGACAGCTGGTATTTCCCCCATAACGAGGGGATCCGGGACTGGCTCAAGGCCATGTATCCGGACGCGCACAGCATCAACCAGGCCGATGAATGCGATTATCAGGCCCTCGGCGCCTGCATCGACCGCATGACGCCGGATCTCATCGTGATAAGCGATCTCGATCGCCAGGGGCTCGGATATCAAGGCATAGCCCAGGCCATCACCAAGGCGAAGGCCGCCGGGATCCCGCTGCTGCTCTCCAACTACCGGCGAGAGGCGAGCCCATTGCTGGCGCCCCTCTATCTGGAGATGGGGCTGGTGACCTGGGGCAACTACTGGTCGAAGCTCAAGGCCAGCAATCTGGCGGCGAGCACCATCATGGCGCCCGATCCTCAGCTGATGGCGGTCGATAGGCTGCTGAGCAACCTCAAGGAGGGGCATTTCAGCACCCAGTGGCTGGACGCCTGCGGCGGCAACTTCCTCAATTGCGGTGGCGTTGATGAGTTCAATGTGCAGTTCAAGAACGGCGCCGACTGGCTCAGAAATGCCGCCATCACCCTGGACAAGGCGGGGAGCAGTCCCTTCGCCCGCGACGGTTTGGCGCTGTTGCCGGCCAGCCTGCTGCTGGCCGACAAATACCGCGCCGCCATCGATTACCCCATCGCCTGGGATGAGCATCAGGCCTGGCAGCGGGCGATGTTTGCCGACTGGCTGGTAAGCTATGCCCGTGTTCGCAACCCGGCCCAGCCCGATCTGGGGGAGTACGTCGTCGATCGCAGCCAGGTGTTCAAGGGAGATCAGGCCCATTATGCCTATCCCGCCGTCATCAGCGACAGCCGCCGCATCTCGGTGCCCTATTCCGGGCAGTGGACCTCGACGGGCTGGTATGCCCTGCCGGGGCAGCGTATCACGCTGAGTCGCACGGATACTGCGGATGTTTCCGCTACCGTTCGGCTCAATTACCACAGACCCAACACCAACAGGGCCTATGAGCAGAAGGTCTATCGGGCGCCGCTGGAGCTGGCCAGCGGGCGGCTTTCTCTGAACAAGGGCGGCAGCGTCAGCTTCACCTCGCCCTATGGGGGGCCTATTTACCTCTATCTGGAGGGGGGAGCCGGGGCGCTGCAAGTGGAGGTGAATGCCACCGGTGTGACTCGCCATCCGGCCATCCTGGACTTCAGTGATGAGCAGCAGATCCGGGACTTCAACGAGCGGCTGGAGCAGACCGAGCTGCCTCATGTCGATCTCAGGGCCGATGGCGCCGAGCAGCATCTGCGTCGGGATCGCTTCACCGGGGCCATCGGGGGCGCCATTGCCGACACCGATGCCCTGTTGGAGAGCATCTCCCGGGATCACATCAACAGTGTCTACACCCTGGCGGGCTTCAAGATCCAGGGCAAGCGCCTGGAGGAGTCGCTGCCCGCCGAGGTCAGGAATGCCTGTGTCGCGCTGCTGGGGGATCAGTGTCTCGATGAGTCGCTGCATACCCGCACCATCATCCAGCATGCCAACTACGACCAGAATGCCCATTGCGGGGTCGGCTGCAGCGGCAACCCCTGGGACTCTTCCGGCAGCATCAGCCCGACCGGTTGGTTGGACAATCACGAGCTGGGACACAACCTGCAAACCCAGCGCCTGAATGTGCACTATGCCGCCGCCAGCGATGCCGACAACTGGAGTGGCTACGGCAGCCGGGCGGGGGAGAACTCCAACAACATCTTCCCCTATGTGGTGAAGTGGCAGGCCCACTATCTGCGCGATGGCAACCAGGCGCCCATCAAAGATGGTCACATGAATCACAAGGATCTGTTCTACGCCTTCATGTCCGACGCAGCCGGGGTGAAGGACAAGAGCGGCAACCGGGTGGTGCTGGGGGCCAATTGCAAGGTGCTGGATGCGGGGGAGAGCCGCTACGAGGCGCCCTGGCAGAGCAATGCCTATGCGGTTCACAACGGCTATCGTATGGCGTTCTATATCCAGATGGCGCTGCGCGCCCACGGCATGACACTGGCGGACGGCACCCGTCTGAGCAACGGCTTCAATATCTTCACCCTGCTTTACCAGTATTCACGGATCTTCGGCGCCGTTGCAGACAACGAGAGCGACTGGCGTGCCAACAGGGACAGACTCGGCTTTGGCCTCTTCCCCTTCCAGGGACATGCCGTCTATGGCGGCAAGCGGGTGCGAGATATACCGGGCAACGACTTCATGCTGGTCGCCCTCGGCAGGCTCACCGGCCTGGACTGGCGCAGCCACTTCGATCTGCTGGGTCTGCGCTACTCGACGCTTGCAGCCGCTCAGGTGGAGGCGAACCAGCCCTCCGGCGTCCTGCCCATGGGGATGTACGTGCTGGAGGACGATCTCCCGCCCGTCACCATGAGCGAGGGGCTGACATTCCTGCCCCTCTCCGAGACGGATGGCAGCACCCTCTGGCCTCGCAACCATGGCTCACCGGCCAGCTGTCCCATTCCCTGATAAAGAAAAAACGCCCTCAGGGGCGTTTTTTTATTGGCCAGCGCAGGCTTGTCGGCCGCAGAAGGCGGGCGGTACTCGCGTTGAACCTGGTAGCCTGCATCAAGGGGTGACTCACTCCTTCAGCAGGCCGAGAAAGGCCTTCATGGCCGGGGTGACGCTGTGCTTGCGGGTGATGAAGGCGGTGGTGCCGGCCGTCACGTCGGTGAGGGGCTGGCAGGGCACCCTGAACAGTTGGTGGGCGGTGGCCGCGATGCCGGCGCTGACCACGGCGGTGCCCAGACCATGGCGCACCGCGTTGACCAGGTGGAACAGGGAGTCGGTCTCGAGCACGACCCTCAGGCTCAGTTGCTGGCGGGCGACGGCCTCGTCGAAGTGGTGGCGAAACTGCATGGTCTTGCTCGGCAGGATCAGGGGCAGGGGCTGTAGATCCGCCAGTCGCAGTGGCTCGCCAGTCTGCGGCCCCGTGCCCAGCACCGCCATGGCGTTGGGGTGAGAGAAGTGCAGCGCGAGGGAGCGGCGCTGGTGGTCGGTGAGCAGCTCGTCGAAGCCGAGGCCAATGTCTAGCTGGTGCAAGTCCAGCTGCGCGAGTAGGGCGGCGTGGGTCATCACCGACAGGCGCAGCATGACGTTGGGAAAGGCATCATTGAAGCGCTTGAACAGCGGCATGATGTCGACACTCGACTGCGGCACTATGCCGATGCGCAGGGCGCCGGACAGTTGGCCCCCGAACAGGCTCAGCTCCTGGCGCATCGAATCCTGCTCGAGCAGCATGCGCTCGGCATGGCGCAGCACCACTTCGCCCGCCTGGGTCAGCGACACGAACTGGCTGTTGCGCACCACCAGCTCGGTGCCGAGGGACTTCTCCAGCGCCGTGATGCTGGCGGAGAGGGTCGGCTGGGTGATGAAGCAGGCCTTGGCGGCCTTGGCGAAGTGACGGTGCTGCGCCAGCTCATAAAAATACTGCAACTGTTTGATATTCATAGAAGACAGGGGAAAGGCAGCCAACGGGGGCTGACAAACTTAATCAATCGACTCGCCGGTTGCAATAGAAGTCGTCTATCGACGAATAGATTTGTTTCATTGGTTTTGGTTACCCGAGTTATCTAAACTTGAGGCCCGAATACATTTTATAAGCGCCTCGCATGGTTCCTCTCAATTCGCGGTTGCCCAGGTTGGATGAGCTGGTGGAAGAAGTGGCCGTCTCCATCAACATCAACGGCATCAACCACGCCGTCATGATGACCACCCCCGACGATCTCGATGACTTCGCCATCGGTTTTCTGTTTGGTGAGGGCATCATTCAAGGCAACCACGACGTGCACGACATCCAGATCACCCCCTCGGAATACGGCTTCGTGCTTGATGTTACCATCGCCAATCGCTGCCTCGCCGTGCTGAACCAGCGCAAGCGCCGCCTCACCGGCGCCACCGGCTGCGGCATCTGCGGGGTCGAGGCCATCGAGCACGCCTTGCCTGCCTTGACGCCTCTGTCTCCCCAGCGACCTCCCAAGGCCGACAGCCTGCTCAACCTGCGCGAGCGGATCGCCCCCTGGCAGCGCAAGGCGCGCCTGAGCGGGGCGCTCCATGCGGCGCTGGCGCTGGATGAAAGCGGCGAGATCCTGGCCTGCCGGGAAGACATCGGCCGTCACAATGCGTTGGATAAACTCATCGGCATGCAACTGCGTCAACCCAGGCGCTGCACCACCCTGGCCATCACCAGCCGCTGTGGCAGCGAACTCATTCACAAGGCGGTGCAATTTGGTGCGGCGCACCTCATCAGCCTCGCATCCCCCAGCCAGCTCGCGGTGCGACTGGCCCAAAAATACCACCTGAACCTCATCCATGTGCCCAGGTTTGATGCCCCGGTTTACTATTCCCATGCCGGCACCTCAGACCAGATCGGAGAACGCAATGTCCAGCCATATTGAGAAACCGGCCAAGGCCGGCGGATTTTCCTCCCTGCAGTCCACCTTCAAGCAGGTGCTGCGCAGCCAGAAGACCCGCCAGAACATCAAGAACCTGCTGCGGGTCAACCAGAGCGACGGCTTCGACTGCCCGGGCTGCGCCTGGGGTGACAACAAGCAGGGGGCCTTCCAGTTCTGCGAGAATGGCGCCAAGGCGGTGGCCTGGGAGTCGACCGGCAAGACGGTGGGGGCGGACTTTTTCGCCGAACACTCGGTGCGCCGCCTCTCTAGCCAGAGCGATTACTGGCTCGAATATCAGGGCCGGCTGACCGAGCCGATGCGCTACAACCCGGCAAACGATCACTACGAGCCGGTAAGCTGGGATCAGGCCTTCGGGATCATCGCGGACAAGCTCAGGAGTCTCGCCAGCCCGGACGAGGTGGAGTTCTATACCTCGGGGCGCGCCAGCAACGAGGCCTCCTACCTCTATCAGCTGTTCGGCCGCCTCTATGGCACCAACAACTTCCCCGACTGCTCCAACATGTGCCACGAGGCGAGCGGTGTCGGCCTTATCCAGTCCGTCGGCGTGGGCAAGGGCACAGTGGTGCTGGAGGACTTTGACGAGGCCAAGGCGATCTTCGTGTTCGGCCAGAACCCGGGCACCAACCACCCGCGCATGATGAACGCCCTGCGCAAGGCGGCGCGCCAGGGTTGCCAGATAGTCACCTTCAACAACTTGAAAGAGGTGGCCCTCGAGCGCTTCGCCAGCCCCCAGAGCCCGGCTGAGCTGTTGACCCCGGCCGCCACCCGCATCAGCCATCAGTACCTCACCCCCAAGCTGGGCGGCGACATGGCGGCGGTGCGCGGCATGGCCAAGTACCTGCTGGAAGAGGAGGAGGAGCGCATCGATCTCGCCTTCGTCGCCCGGCACACGACCCGGTTTGATCAGTATGTGGCCGAGGTGAAGGCAACCGATTGGTCGCAGATCGAGGCCCAGTCAGGGTTGAGTCGTGACGAGATCACCCAGGCGGCGCAGATCTTCGTGCGCAGCAGCAGCGTGATCAGCTGCTGGGCCATGGGGATCACCCAGCACAAGCACTCGGTCGATACCATCCGCGAAATCGTCAACCTGCACCTGATGTGCGGCCAGCTCGGCAAGCCGGGGGCGGGGCTGTGCCCGGTGCGTGGCCACAGCAATGTGCAGGGCAACCGCACCATGGGGATCAACGAGAAACCCAATGCCGCCTTCATCGACCGGCTGGAGCGCCGCTTCCCGGTGGGGCTCAAGCGCACGCCGGGTCACAACGTCTATGAGGCGCTCAAGGCGTTGCACGCCAGCAGGAGCAAGATGATCGTCTGCCTCGGCGGCAACCTGGCCGCCGCCGCGCCGGACACCGACTTCACCTACGAGGCGCTGCGCAACAGCGAGCTCAACGTGCAGATCAGCACCAAGCTCAACCGCAGCCATCTGATGGTGTCAAAGGATGCGCTGATCCTGCCCTGCCTCGGCCGCACCGAGCTCGATGTGCAGCGCGCCGGCATCCAGAAGATCACGGTGGAAGATACCTTCAGCATGGTGCATGCCTCCACCGGCATGAACGAGCCAGTTTCTCCGCTCTGCCTGTCCGAGATAGACATAGTGGCGCGCATGGCCGAGGCCACGTTGGGCAGCGAGCGGGTCGACTGGCTGGCCCTGCGGGACGATTACGCCAAGTTGCGGGATCTCATCGCCGAAACCATCGCGGGCTTTGAGGACTTCAATCGCCGCATCGAGGAGCCCTGCGGCTTCCACCTGGAAAACGGGGCGGCCAAGCTGCGCTTCAACACCCAGAGCGGGCGCGCCGAGTTCAGGGCCAGCCGATTGCCGGATTCCATACTGCCGGAGTGCACCAGCCACGCCGAGCAGATGGTGGGCGAGCCTGTGCTGCTGCTGCAGAGCCTGCGCTCCCACGATCAGTACAACACCACCATCTACGGCATGGACGATCGCTATCGCGGCATCAAGGGACGGCGCAACGTGGTGTTTATGAACGAGGAGGACGCCAAGAGGCTGGGCTTCGCCGAGGAGCAGCAGGTGGACATGGCAGCCATCTGCAACGACGGCCGCGAGCGAATGGTCAGCGGCTTTAGCGTGATCTTCTACGAGATCCCGCGGGGCAACATCGCGGCCTATTACCCGGAGACCAACCCCCTGGTCGCCATCGACAGCGTAGGGGAGGGATCCTTCACCCCGACCTCCAAGTCGGTGCCCGTGCTGGTGACAGCGACCCGGGCGCCGGTGACCAGCCTCGCCGTCAATCTGTAAGCTTTCAGTCCCTCCAGACCCCTGCCCAGGCAGGGGTTTTTCTATGGATAATCCTCATCTGAGCCAATCTGTCAGCGAAGCTGTAGGCGGGCTGTATGGCTAACCAGCTTTAGGTAGAAGGGGGCTGAGTATGCCGATATCCTTGGCGCCCTTTTCCGGCCGCAGGCGACAGATGCCCTCGGCCGATAACCTGAAATGGACCGCGCCTGCCGAGCCGGGCGCCCCGGCGCCGCCGGTTCGCCGACGCGATCCCGTGTGGACCGCCAAGATGCTCAACTCAACCTTACCCCTCCTGACCGGCCTGGCACTGACGCTGGCCGCCTTCCCCCTGTACGCAGCTATCCCTACTGGTGGCGAGGAGACGACAGAGGCCAGCCAGGATGGCAAGGAGAGCAATCCGACGGAGAAGAAGGCCGCGCGTTCACCCTGGCTGTTTGTGCCCCTGCTCAGCTCCAGCCCCAAGCTGGACACGGCGGCAGGCATGATGGTGGGCTATCTGCACCAGTTCGATGAGAAGTCGCGCCCGTCGCTGTTCACCGTCTCGGCCAAGTACACCACCTCGGAATCCCTGATCGCCAGCGTGTTTGCCAAGACCTCCTTCGGGGCGGATCACCACCGCATCGTCGGTGGCGTGATCTCGGGTGACATCAACAACGACTACGAGAATTACCTGGGCTCCGGCCACGCCCTCGAGACCAACGACAACTTCAACTCGGCCTTCTTCCGCTATCTCTATCGGGTGGAAGGGGACTGGTTCGTCGGCGGCATGGCGGCCTACTCCAACTACGAGATAAAGGGCCAGGATGCCCAGTCTGAGCTTATCCTCGACGAACTGGGGCTGGCGGGCTTCACCTCCGGCGGCCTGGGGCTGGTGGTGCAACATGACTCCCGCGACAGCGACTTCAGCGCGACCAAGGGCTGGTACCTGAACGTCAACAACCTGGCCTATCGGGAAGAGCTGGGCGGGGAGCAGGACTTCGACATCTATCGGGTGGATTATCGCGGCTACTGGAGCCACGGCGACGGGCATGTGCTGGCCTGGCGAAACCGCAACCAGTTCTCCAACGACGCGCCGAGCGGCTCCTATTCCCCCATCTATCTGCGTGGCTACACCCCGGGGGAATACCTGGCCCAGCACATGTCGGCGGTGGAAGTGGAGGAGCGCTACAAGCTGGCCGAACGCTGGACCCTGACCGCCTTCGCCGGGGTGGCTTGCCTCTACGGTGACGCGGTGAACGGGGAGTCTCTCGATTGCGGCGACAGCGACAACGTCTACCCGGCCTGGGGGGCGGGCGTGCAGTACCTGCTCAAGCCCGAGGAGGGCATAGTGGCCAACCTCGAGTACGCCATGGGCAAGGACAACAACTCCGGCATCTACCTGAAGATGGGTTACAGCTTCTGATATAACGCGGCCCCTGATGGGGCCGCATTTCAATCCGCCTCTGTCACCACCACGCGATTTCGACCCTGGCGCTTGGCCTCATAGAGCGACTCATCCGCCTGCTTGAGCACGGTCGCAAGCGCGCTCTGCTCATGGCCGGGCCAGTGGGCGACCCCGAGGGAGATGGTGATCCGTCCCGCCGTCGCCATCTCATGGCTCGCCACCTTCAGACGCAACCGCTCGGCGATGAGCGCGGCCTGCGCCAGGGTGACATTGGGCAGCAGCAGCAGGAACTCTTCGCCGCCGCTGCGACACAGGGCGCCATCCGGCCTTACGTCCTGTTGCATCAGCTGCGCCAGGGCGACGATCACCTCATCCCCGACATCGTGGCCGAAGTTGTCGTTGATCTGCTTGAAGTGATCGATGTCGAGGGCGATGACGCTAAGGGGCTTGGGTTGCAGCAGGTACTCATCGAGAGACTGTTGCATCGCTCGCCGGTTGAGCAGGCCCGTCATGGGGTCGGTGTGGCTGTCGTTGTGCAGCTTGTCGATCTTGGTGTTGAGCAGGCCCAGCCCCTTGAGGATGGCCTGTTTCAACTGGGCGGCCTCGAAGTACCAGGCGCGGATGCCGGAGATGTTGGAGATGGCGCCCTGCTGATCCATCAGGCTGGCCCGCTTGGCGAGCTGGCGCAGGGGCCGGGAGATGAAGGTGGCCGAGAGCCAGATGATGAAGAGGATGAAGAGGGTGGTGGGCACCATCTGCATCAGCACGCCGGACATCTGCTTGTCGAGCCCCGCCAGGGTCGCGCTGCGGGGACGCTGGGCCACTATGCCCCAGCCTGCGCTGGCGACCGGCGCGAAGCCCGCCAGCATCTCGACGCCCCGCGAGTTGAGCACGTCGAGTGCCCCGTTGTCCCCCGCCAGCACCTCATCGACCGCGGCATTGCCCTCGATCCTGTGGCCGATCCGCTTGGGATCCGGGTGGTAGATCAGGGTCTTGGCCCGATCGACCACGTAAAGATAGGAACCGTCCTGGTAGTAGTGCTGGCCGAGCAAGCTGGAGAGCACGCTGGTGGACTGCAGATAGATGGTGCCGGCCACGTAGCCGAGGTAGCGCTGGTCGGCCGCGAACACCGGGTAGGAGAGGCTGATGAGGTAGTTGCCGGAGAGGGAGACGAAAGGATCGGTGATCAGCGGCTTCTTGCTCGCGATGGCGTCGAGGACGCTCTGGGAACTGAGCTTGGCGCCCTTGACCTGCAGCGTCTCGGGGGAGACGGCGACTATGGTGGCGTCGTCGTTGACGATGACCACGGAGTTGAAGGTGCTGGTCTGCAGGCGCAGGCGGTTGACCTCCTGCTCCATCCCCCGATCATCTTTGGCAGACAGCAGCGGCGCCAGCAAGGTGGCGCTGTAGGCGAGCTGGCCCTGGGCCGAGGCGATCATGCTGTCGGTGGAGGCCGCCAGCTTGGCGGCATAAACCCGGTTGGACTCCAGGGTGTTGGCGATCAGCAACTGTCTCTGAGCCTGATAGACGGCGTAGAAACTGTTGCCGAAGGTGGCGAGGACGCCGAGGACGGCCAGGGCCAGGATGAGGCGATGCAGATCGAACTTCGGCAGCCAGCGAGGTTGCATGAGGCGAACATTCCTTGTAGGTCGGCGTCAGTTGATACCTTGACGCCAGAGGCAGTGGATAATTCTACTGGGGTTAAGGGTTCAAAAGCTACCGCAAATCGGGTCAAGTGCCGGCCAAATCGGTTCGCAAACCTTCCTGCTACGGCAGCCTTTGGCTGGTGGAAACAGTGGCTGCACCAGCGCCATGGACCCCGTCATAAGGCCCCATCAGGCGCGGGATCCTTCAATTCATCCACCGTCTGCCAGAAGGCCTGGGTGAGGGGGTTGTCATCGCCGGGTGGACGGATGAGGCCTATGGTCCAGCTCGCCTCGGGCTCGGTGAGGGGCAGGGAGATCACATCCGGGTGCTCTATGGTGGTGGAGGAGGGCACCAGGGTCCAGGCGATGTCCGCGGCGGCGGTGGCGATGCCGGCGGCGAAGTCGTTCACATACTGGATGTCACGAAACCGCAGCCCGCTCTGGGCCAGGTAGTGGACGAACTGATCGTGAAAGGAGGGGGCCTTGTCCCGGCGCAGTATGGCCAGCGGCCTGTCCACCAGATCCCCAAGCCCCTTCACCCCGGCGTAGCTGGCGGGCAGCACGGCGATGAAATGGGCGCGCACCACCGGCAGGCAGTGCCAGCCCTTGGGGGCGGGCAGGCGGCAAAACCCCAGATCCAGCCTGCCCTCGGCGAGCGCCAGCAACTGGTGATGGGTGGAGAGATCGTTGAGCTCGATGCGCACTCCCGGGCGCGCGGCCCGCAGACGGGCGATGGCCGCGGGCACCAGCAGCTTGGTGGCGACCCCGAAGCCGATGCGCAGGGTGCCGCCGTTGCCCGCCAGCACGTCCCGGGCACTGCGCCCGAGCTGCTCGCTCTGGGCCACCAGGGCGCTGGCGTCGGCATAGAGTGCGCGCCCGAGCAGGGTGAGCCGGGTGCTGCTGGCGTTGCGCTCAAACAGCTCGCCGCCCCATTCCGCCTCCAGCCGCCTTATCTGCTTGCTCAAAGCGGACTGGGTGATGTGCTGGCGCGCCGCCGCCTGACCGAAGTGCAGCACCTCCCCCAGGGTCACGAAGGCCTTCAGATCTCTTAGCTCCATCCCGTCTCCTTCTCACTTCATGCGTGCCCATCATTCCCGATAGGAATTTTGAATGGCCAAAATTGTCATTGGACGGAATTTTAGAACTGTTCGATGCTTATGCCAATTCATTCGGGGCGCCCATGTGATCGGCACCCGTTCATTCGAGGTGGCCAGCGCCATCGCAAGCAGAAGGAGACAAGCCAGATGCATCATCCCAAGATCAAAGACTTCCCCAGCGATTTTCTGTGGGGCGCCGCCTCCGCCGCCTATCAGGTGGAAGGGGCCTGGCAGGACGATGGCAAGGGCCCCTCGGTGTGGGACGTCTTCACCAAGCTGCCGGGCAAGACCTTCCAGGGCAGCAACGGTGACGTGGCGGTGGATCACTATCACCGGGTGGAGGAAGACGTGGCGCTGATGGCCGAGATGGGGCTCAAGGCCTATCGCTTCTCGGTGAGCTGGCCGCGCATCTTCCCCACCGGTCGCGGTGAGGTGAACGAGGCGGGTCTGGCCTTCTACGAGCGGCTCATCGACAGCCTGCTGGCCCACGGCATCGAGCCGGTGCTGACCCTCTACCACTGGGACCTGCCCCAGGCGCTGCAAGAGGAGTTCGGCGGCTGGGAAGACAGGCGCATCATCGACGACTTCGAGCACTACTGCGTGACCCTGTATCAGCGCTTCGCCGGCAAGGTAAAATACTGGGTATCGCTCAATGAGCAAAACTATAACCTGACCAACGCCTATCAGTTGGGGACTCATCCGCCCGCAGTGCAGGACCGCAAGCGTTTCTTCGCCGCCAACCACATCGCGTTTCTGGCCAACGCCCGGGTCATCAAGGCGTTCCGCCAGCACGTGCCGGGGGGGCTCATCGGTCCGAGCTTCGCCTATTCCCCCGCTTATCCGGCATCCTGCGCCCCGAGCGACATGCTGGCCTATGAGAATGCCGAGGAGTTCACCAACCTCTGGTGGCTGGATGCCTACTGCTTCGGTCGCTACCCCCAGGCGGCGCTCGCCTATCTGAGGGGAACCGGTGAGGCCCCCGAGATCCTGCCGGGGGATCTGGAACTCTTGCGGGAGGGGACGCCGGATTACATCGGGGTCAACTACTACTACACCCTGACCTTCACCGACAACCCGATCGGCGGTCAGACCATGCAGCGTATCAATACCACGGGCCAGAAGGGCACCACGCCGTCCAGCGGCGTGCCGGGTCTCTACAAGACCACCCCGAACCCGCACCTCGAGACCAGCAACTGGGACTGGGCCATCGATCCCACCGGGATGCGCATCGCCCTGCGTCGCCTCTCGTCCCGCTACGGCCTGCCGCTGATGATCACCGAAAACGGCCTCGGCGAGTTTGACAAGCTGACCGCGGACGGCCGGGTGCACGACGACTACCGCATCGCCTATCTGCAGAGCCACCTGAAGGCCTGCCAGGAGGCGCTGCAGGACGGGGTCGAGCTGCTCGGCTACTGCGCCTGGTCCTTCACCGACATCCTGAGCTGGCTCAACGGTTACCAGAAGCGCTACGGCTTCGTCTATGTGGAGCGGGACGAGCAGGGCGGATCGCTGCGCCGCATCAAGAAGGAGAGCTTCCACTGGTACAAGAGCGTCATCGCCTCCGGCGGCAAGACGCTATAAGGCTCGCGTGAGCGGGGAGGTGTTCCCCTTGCCACCATGTCAAAAGGCCCCCTCGGGGGCCTTTTGTTGTTTGTGTTGCTGCTGGAACTGGGGGATTGCGGCGAAAGAGGCCTAGATAAACATGCCGCCGGAGGCCTCGATGCGCTGGGCGTTGATCCAGCGGCTGTCCGGGGAGAGCAGGGCGGCGATGACGCCGCCGATGTCGTCGGGCTGGCCGACTCGGCCAAGGGCCGTCTGGCTCGCCACGAAATCGTTGAGGGCCGGATTGTCACGCACGGCGCCGCCGCCAAAGTCGGTCTCGATGGCGCCGGGGGCCAGCACGTTGACCGCGATGCCGCGCGGGCCCAGCTCTTTGGCCAGATAGTGGCTCAGCACCTCGATACCCCCCTTCATGGCGGCGTAGGCGGCGTAACCCGGCAGGGCGAAGCGGGTGAGGCCGGTGGAGAGGTTGAGGATGCGCCCGCCATCGGCGATGAGCGGCAACAGCTTCTGGGTCAGGAAGAAGGTCCCCTTGAGGTGGATGTTGAGCAGGGTATCGAACTGCTGCTCCGTGGTCTGCTCGAAGCTGGCGTGGATGCCGATGCCGGCGTTGTTGACCAGGAAGTTGAACTGGGTGCGTTGCCACTCCCGGACGAGCAGTTGGCGTACTTCCTCTGCGAAGGCCGGGAAGCCGGCGCTCTCGCCCACCTCCAGCGCCAGGGCGTGGGCCTGTACCCCGAGGGCACGCGCCTCGGCCACCACGGCGGCGGCCTCGTCGGCCTGGCTGCGGTAGGTGATGATGAGATCGACCCCCTTGGCGGCGAGGGCCAGGGCCGCGTGTTTGCCGAGGCCGCGGCTGGCACCGGTGATGAGGGCGATGGATCTGGTCATGGTGTGACTCCTGTCTGGGGATGAAGGGGGTGTGTTGAACTTACCTCTTCACTCTATTGGTGCTTTCATGCGGGATAAAGATGGTGATAATGAATGCACTGTTCCGTTTGAAAGGATAATAGCCCATGGATCAACTGGATGAGATGCGGCTCTTCATGCGGGTCGCTGAACTCGAGAGCTTCAGCCGCAGCGCCGAGCAGCTCGGGATCCCCAAGGCGACCCTCTCCGCCGCCATCCGCCGGCTGGAGGAGCGAATGGGCACCCGCCTGCTGCAGCGCACCACGAGGCGGGTGCAGCTGACCACGGACGGTCAGCTCTGTTACGCCCGCTGCCGGGATCTGCTGGCGGACATGGAGGAGTTCGGCGGCCTGTTTCGCCAGGAGGGGCAGATCTCGGGGCAACTGCGGGTGGACATGCCGAGCCGGATGGCGCGCCACTTGGTGATCCCGGCGCTGCCCGCCCTGCTGGCGGCCCATCCGGAGTTGCAGCTGATGCTGAGCAGCACGGACAGGCGGGTCGATCTGGTGCGCGAGGGTTTCGATTGCGTGGTGCGGGTCGGGGCGCTGGAGTCCTCCAGCCTGGTGGCGCGTCCCCTCGGCCAGTATCGCCAGATCAACTGCGCGAGCGCCGGCTACCTGGCCGCTCACGGGGTGCCCCAAAGCCTGGCGGATCTGAGCCGTCACCGGTTGGTGCACTACGGCTCCGGGCTGGGGCGCAGCGAGCCCGGTTTCGAGTATCTGGCCGAGGATGGCAGCCGCGCCCTGTTGCCCATGGCGGGGGCGCTCACGGTCAACGACAGCGAATCCTACCTCGCGGCGGCGCGGGCGGGGCTTGGCATCATCCAGATGCCGCGGGTCGGGGTGGAGCCGCTGCTGGACAGCGGCGAGCTGGTGACCATCTTGCCCCGCTGGCAGGCGCCGCCGCTGCCCATTCACGCCCTCTATGCCCATCGTCGCCAGTTGGCCCCCAGGGTGCAGCTGTTCATCCGCTGGCTGGCAGAGTTGCTCGAGACGGCCCTGGCCGCCGAGTCAGACGCGGCTGCGCCTTGAGCGGTACTGGCTGGGGGACTGGGCGAAGGCCCCCTTGAAGAAGCGGGTGAAGCTGCTCTGGCTGGCGAAACCGAGCCGACCGCCCACCTCCTGCAACTGCAGGCTGGAGTCCTGCAACAGCCGGCAGGCCTCTTCCCGTCTCACCAGCTCCAGCAGGGCCGAGAAGTGGCAACCCTCCTCGCGCAGGTGGCGATTGAGGGTCCAGCGGGTCAGCCCGAGGGCGTCGCAGATCCCGGCCAGCAGGGCGCGCGGATCGGCGCTCCCCTGCCACAGCTGCTGCCGGATCAGCCCCATCACCTTGTCCCGATAGTGGAGGCGGGGACGCAGCAGGCTCATCTGACTGTCGAGCTCCCCCAGCAGCAGGGGCTGCAAGGGGCCGTTGTACCCCTCGTAGGCCTGATCGAGCAGGGCGGCGGGGAAGCGCAGCTGATAGCCATCGCCGAGTTGCAGCCGCCCTTCGAGCCAGGCGGCCAGCTCGCGCCACAGCCTGGGGCGCACCGGGGTGGGTAGCACCAGCTGGCCCTGGCCCGGGTGATAAAACTGGAGCAGGGCATAGAGGTGGCAGAGGTTGGCCAGGCTGCTGAGGGCAACCACGTCCGGGTGATCGGACTCCGAGTAATAGCTGAGCCGGGCCCAGCCATCCTCCTCCTGCAGAGTGATCCGGTCGCACTCGCCGATGAGCGGGCGAAAGGAGAGGAAATAGTGCAGCGCCTGGCGCCAGCTGGCGGCGTTGCAGCACAGGCTCGCCAGCGGCAGAAAGTCCGCAAACAGGCCGGTGAGGGAGGGGGGCGACCAGCTGTGGCTCATGTCCGCATGGGGGGCGACCTGGGCCAGCAGCCGAAAGTGGCGCTGGGCATCGATCCGTCCCTGGGGCAGTTGCAGCTCCTCCCGGGCGATGCCGGCACTGAGCAGCAGCTGGCTTGGGTCCCGTCCCTGCTGCTGCCAGTGGGTGATGCAGTGCAGGGCTATCCGGTTTGAGACAGTTTTCACGGCGAAATCCTTGTCGACGGTGGTCCACCATCATCTGCCAGTCGGTAGAAATTGCCGTGAGCCAGGCACGGATAATTGTTTCATTTATGTAACCAAGGGTAACCCTGCAAGCCTTTTCACAGTTTTGAACACTGCTCCCAACCGGCAATTTCCTGCACCCGGCGGACAAGTTGGGGCGGTCGATTTTGCATAGAGTGGCCTGACCTACACACAAGGAAGACCACAATAATGAAATACCATCGTCTCGCCATGACCATAGGCGCCCTGCTGCTGGCGGGTTGCAATGACAACGACTCCGCCTCCAAACCGACCCAGCCCAGCCTGGGTCACCGCACCGTCAGCCTGCTCGAGCAGGACGGCTTGCAGTTCAAGGATCTGGACGGCGGCGGCACCCTGACCCCCTATGAAGACTGGCGCCTCGGCGCCGCCGAGCGGGCGCAGGATCTGGTGGGCAGACTCTCCCTTGCCCAGAAGGCCGGCCTGATGATGCACGGCACCCTGGTGCTGGACGGGGATGGGCGGGTCAACCTCGACGCCATGGCGAAGATGCTGCAACAAGACGGGGTCAACACCTACATCACCCGCATGGCCGGCGATCCGGCGGCCATCGCCGAGGACAACAACCGGCTGCAGGCGCTGCTGGAAGGGGTGGGGCTCGGCATTCCCATGACCGTCAGCACGGATCCCCGCAACCACTTCACCCATGATCCCAACGCCACCAGCATAGGCGCCGGCGCCTTCTCCCAATGGCCCGAGACTCTGGGGCTGGCCGCCATCGGCGACGCCGCCCTGGTGCAGCGCTTCGGCGACATCGCCCGCCAGGAGTACCGCGCCGTCGGCATCCACGAGGCGCTCTCCCCCCAGGCGGATCTCGCGACCGAGCCGCGCTGGGGCCGCATCAACGGCACCTTCGGCGAGAACAACCAGCTCGCCAAGTCCCTGGTCAAGGCCTACATCGAGGGCTTCCAGCAGGGGGACAAGGGCATCGGCAAGGAGAGCGTCGTCACCGTCGTCAAGCACTTCGCCGGGGCCGGTCCCCAGAAGGACGGGCTGGATGCCCACAACCCCTGGGGCAAGGAGCAGGTCTATCCGGGGGGTCAGTTCGCCTACCATCTGGTACCGTTCGAGGGCGCCTTCGAGGCCAAGGTGGGGGCCGTCATGCCTTACTACGCCCTGCCGGAGGGGCTGACCTACGAGGGTCAGGCCATCGAGGAGGTGGGCTTTGGTTTCAACCGCCAGATCATCACCGATCTGCTGCGAGGCCACTTCAAGTTCGACGGCGTGGTGCTGAGCGACTGGGGCATCATCAATGACTGCGATACCCGCTGCGAGGAGGGGCTGAGCCAAGCGCAGCTGGATGCCGGCGTCAGCCCCTGGACTGTGCCCTTTGGCATGTCATGGGGAGTGGAGAAGCTGACCAAGGCCGAACGTTACGCCAAGTCCATCGCCGCCGGGGTGGATCAGTTTGGCGGGGTGGAGGATCCGGCGCCCCTGCTGGCGGCGGTGCAGAGCGGCCTGGTGACGGAAGCGGCCATTACCTCGTCGGCCGAGCGGATCCTCGAGCAGAAATTCGAGCTGGGGCTGTTTGAGAACCCCTATGTGGACGCTCAGGCGGCAGTTGCCCTGGTGGGCAAGGCCGAGTTCCAGCAGGAGGCTCAGGCTGCCCAGGCGGCGTCCCACGTCCTGCTCAAGAATGAGGGCGCATTGCTGCCCCTCAAGGCCGAGGGCAAGCGGGTCTACCTCTATAACGTCAATGCCGAGGTGGCAACGGCCAACGGTTATACCGTGGTGACAAACCTGGCAGAGGCGGATCTCGCCATCGCGCGGGCCAACGCGCCGGGCGAGCAGGATCCCCGCTTCCCGTTTGGCAGCATCCACTTCGGTCAGCTCGGCTTTGCCAGCAGCGATCAGCTGGTGCAGGAGACGGCCCACGAGGGGGTCTATCATGGCGGCGACGACTTGGCGGCCATCCAGGCCATAGAGCAGGCAGGGGTGCCCCTGGTGCTGTCGGTCTATCTGGACAGACCGGCCATTCTGACCGAGGTGGCCCCGGCCGCCAAGGTGCTGCTTGCCAACTTCGGGGCCCTGGATCAGGCGCTGTTCGATGTCATCAGCGGCAAGGCCAAGGCCCGTGGCAAGCTGCCCTTCGAGCTGCCCTCCAACTGGCAGGCGGTGCTGAACCAGGCCTCGGACGTGGCGAGCGACTCGGTCAACCCCCTCTATGCCTATGGCGCAGGTCTGGCGTATTGAGTCTCCCAAGATCACGAGATGATGAACAAGGCGCCTGCGGGCGCCTTTTCTATGGGGGTCATCGAGGATACCGGTTTGGCGCTAGGGGCAGGCTTGGGCATAATGGCGACCCACAGAGGAGATCCTATGAAATTTATCGGTGCCCACGTCAGTGCGGCCGGCGGGGTGGAGAACTGCATCGCCCGCGCCCAGGCTATCGGGGCCAACGCCTTCGCCCTGTTCACCAAGAACCAGCGCCAGTGGCAGGCGGCGCCCCTGTCGGACGCCAGCATCCGCGCCTTCAAGCAGGCCTGCGACAAGGCAGGCTTTCGCCCCGAGCAGATCCTGCCCCACGACAGCTACCTCATCAACCTGGGTCATCCCGATCCCGATGCCCTGGCCAAGTCCCGGGATGCGTTTCTGGACGAGATCAAGCGCTGCGAGCAGCTCGGCCTCTGTTACCTGAACTTCCACCCCGGCAGCCACCTCAAGCAGATCCCGGAAGCTGCCAGCCTCAAGCTCGTGAGCGAGTCCATCAACTGGGCGCTGGAGCGCAGTGAAGGGGTGAGCGCCATCATCGAGAACACCGCCGGCCAGGGCACCAACCTCGGCTGGTCGTTCGAGCACCTGGCGACCCTCATTGAGGGGGTGGAAGACAAGAGCCGGGTCGGCGTCTGTTTCGACACCTGTCATGCGTTTGCCGCCGGCTACGATCTGCGCACTCCCGAGAGCTGCGCCGCCGTCTTTGCCGAGTTCGATCGCATCGTGGGTTTCGAGTACCTCAAGGGGATGCATATCAACGGCGCCAAGTGTACCTTCGGTAGCCGGGTCGATCGCCACCACAGCCTGCGCGAGGGCAACCTCGGTGAGGCGGTGTTCCACCACATCATGAACGACGCGCGCTTCGACGGCATTCCGCTGATCCTCGAGACCATAGACGAGTCCATCTGGGGCGACGAGATCAACTGGCTGCGCAGCCTGGCCAAGGGCTAGGGAAGACGCTGTTGCTTGGCAATGCAAGGGAGAAAAAGATGCAACCACAGGAGATGCCGGTAACCCTGCGCTGGGGGATCGCCGGGGCGGGGGCCATAGCCCGTCGTTTCTGCCACGACGTGAACCAGCACGGCCGTGCCGGACGGGTACTGGCGATCGCCGCCCGTGATCAGGGGCGGGCGCAGGACTTTGCCGATGAGCAAGGCCTGCCGCTGGCCTTTGGCAGCTATCAGGCGCTGGCGGCGAGCCCCGAGGTGGACGCCGTCTACGTGGCGGTGATCCACCCCGAGCATGCCGAGCTGATCAAACTGATGTTGCTGGCAGGCAAGCACGTGCTGGTGGAGAAACCGGCGGTGACCAAGCTTAAGGACTGGGATGCCCTGACAGCGCTCGCCCGCGAGCGCGGTCTCTTGCTGCAGGAAGCCATGAAGGTGATGTGCTTCCCCGCCATGCGCGAATTGCTGCAACGCTTGCCCGCGCTACCCGCCTTGCACTCCCTGCGCGCCGCCTTCGGCTCGGCGCCGCCCCGGGAGGGCAAGCTGTTCGATCCGGCTCTGGATGGGGGCGCCGCCTGGGATGTGGGGGTCTATCCGCTCTGGCTCTATGCCGCTTTCTGTGAGCGGTTGGGATTGGCCGCCGGGGAGCCCGAGGTCAGTTTGCTGCGGGCCCCCGGCGAGGTGGATCTGGTGGCGCACTTTGCCTTTGGCGGGCCGCTTTGCGCCGAGCTCGGCGCCTCCATCATCGAGGACCTCGACAAGGCCGCCTACCTGAGCGGCGGTGAGGGGAACGAGCGCTGGGAGCTGGTCATCGAGGGCAAGTGGTGGAATCCGCAAGCGGTGCGCTGGCTCGCGGGCGAGCCCCTTGCCGCCTGGCCAGGCGACATAGTGCTGCCGGTGGAGGGGGGCGGCATGCAGCACGAGGCGGATCACTTCGCCCGCTGCGTTGCCGAGGGGCTGCTGGACTCCCCCTGGGTGCCCCAGGCCCTGACGCGCCGGGTACTGGGCTGGGTCGAGGCTGGGCTGGCATCGGCTCACGATAGAGAGATGTGATCACCTCGGTAGGCATCAGCTTGATCAACAGAGGGCGCCACGGTGCCCTCTGTGTTATCCGGCATCTGGCCAGGGCGGGCGATGCGCTCAGGCGTCAGGCAGGCTCTGTTTGCGGCAGAAGGCCAGGAAATGGCGCAGAGCGGCGGAGTGGTACTTCTGCTTGTGCCAGACGAGGGAGAGCTGACGGGGGAAGCGGCGGTTGAGGGTGAGGGCGACCAGTCGACCGCTCGCGAGCCTATCCGAGACCGCGAGACGGGAGACGAAGGAGAGGCCCAGACCGTGCTCCACAGCCAGCATCGCCGCCTCCAGGGTATTGAACTCGAGCCCTGCCCGCCAGCGCGTCAATTTGGGCTGGAGCTGCTGCTCGAACTGCTCGCGGCTGCCGGATTGGGGCTCGCGCAGCACCCAGGTCTCACCGGCCAGCTGGCTCAGGGGCAGCTCGAGCCGATCGGCCAGAGGGTGATGGGGCGGCGCTATGATCAGCATCTCGTCCTCGAGCCAGGGCTCGCTCAGCAGATCCGGGTGGTGGTTCTCCCCCTCGATCAGCGCCAGATCCAGCTCGAAGTGGGCGAGGGCGTGGCACAGCAGGTGGGTGTTGGCGATGGTCACTCTGGGCGGCAGCCCCAGCTCATGAGCGCTGTCGGCCAGCAGGCTGGGCAACAGATAGTTGCCTATGGTCTGGCTGGCGCCGAGCCGCAGCTGGCCGCTTGGCTCGGCATCCGGGCTGAACAGCTGCTCTATCTCCTGCATCCGGGTCAGCAGCTCCTCGGCGGCCGGTTGCAGCAGGCGCCCCTCGTTGTTGAGTTGCAACCTGGGGTGCACCCTGTCGAACAGCGGGGTGGCGAGCTGGCGCTCCAGCTCCTGCAACGACTGGGAGACGGCGCCCTTGCTCAGGAAGAGTTCGTTGGCCGCGCCGCCCAGGTTGCCGTGGCGGGCTATGGTGGCGAAGACCTTGAGTTGCTGCAGTGTCAGCTTCATGTGTTTAGTTTTCCTTAACGCTTAATTCAATTCATTTAGATATCGTAAACGATAGTCTCCCCTTATCCTATGCCCATCGTCATCAAGAAGAGGGTATCAAGCATGATCGCACGCACCCGCCGCTCCCTGGCCTCAGCCCCGACCCCCATGGCCGGGCTGGCTCTCGGGATCGCCAGCCTCGGCTGGTGTTGGGAAAACGCCGGTCAGTTCGATGGTCGTCTGCAACTGCTGGGCGCCGCCATCGCCGCCGCGCTGCTCCTGATCCTCACCTGCAAGTTCCTGTTGCACCCGCGCCTGCTGTGGCAGGATCTCGCTCACCCCGTGGTCGGCAGTGTGGTGCCCACTTATGCCATGGCCACCATGGTGGTCTCCAAGGCCGTCGGCATGCTGGTGCCGGCGCTCGGTCAGGGACTCTGGCTGTTCGCCGTGGTACTGCACTTGGTGTTCCTCGCCACCTTCATCTGGCACAGGGCGAAAGAGTTTGAGCTCCACCACATGGTGCCGAGCTGGTTCGTGCCGCCGGTCGGGATCATCGTGGCCGACGTGGCCTACCCGGGTGGCCCCTTCGCCGGGCTGGCCGAGGGCCTGCTCTGGTTTGGCATGATCTGCTACGGCCTGATGCTGCCGCTGATGCTCTATCGCCTCATCTTCAGCCACGAGGTACCGGACGCGGCCAAGCCGACCATCGCCATCCTGGCGGCGCCCGCCAGCCTGTCTCTCGCCGGGTACCTGACGGTGAGCGAGGAGCCCTCCTTGCTGCTGGTGGCCACCCTGCTCGGGATCGCCATCCTGATGACAGGCATCATCTACCTGGCCTTCATCAAGCTGCTGCGTCTGCCGTTCTCCCCGGGCTTTGCCGCCTTCACCTTCCCGCTGGTGATCGGCGCCACCGCCCTGTTCAAGGTCGGCCATCTGCTGGCGCAGTGGCCAGAGGCGGCTCACTACGCACAGCAGATCAATCTGCTGGCTCACCTCGAGCTCGGTGCGGCCACCCTGATCGTCGGCTATGTGGCGCTGCGTTACCTGATGTTCTTCCTGCCGCTGAGCCAGCGGGACGTGCTGAGTCAGCCGCTGCATCGTTAACCCGGTCACAAGCCATGAACAAGACACCCCGCCTGGCGGGGTGTCTTGCATGAAAGCCCCGTCAAATCGGGACCTGGCGGGAAAATACTCCCTCATGACAAGCGCTGACCGACGGTGCCCCTGTCAAGGTGAGAGTCGGCTCAAATACTCGCTCATTAAGGCGATATTAAGGTGGTTTTCACTGGTATTACCTGTCAGGATGGCCGCAATTGCCCACTGCCACCGTTCAATCGTATTCATGTCCTCTCAAGATCCCGTGTTTGACTCCTCTTTTCAGCCCCGTTTGTTGCACCCGCGCTACTGGTTGAGCTGGTTCGCCCTCGGCGCCCTCGGTGTGCTCGCCTTCGTGCCGCCGCGCTGGCGTGACAAGCTGGCCGACCTGCTGGCGCCCCTGGTGCTGAAGATCTCCAAGAAGCAGGTCTATATCGCCCGCACCAACCTCGCCATCTGTTTCAAGGAGCAGAGCGAGGCGGAGCGCGACGCCATCCTGATGACCTCCATCCGGGTCGGCCTCAAGAGCCTGCTCGGCTTTGGCGAGTTCACCTGGCGCAGCCCCGACTACCTGATGAAGCGCATTGCGGTCAGCGGCTGGGAACACATCGAAGCCGAGCAGGCCGCCGGTCGGCCGGTGATCCTGGTGGTGCCCCACAGTTGGCCCATCGATGCGGCCGGTTACTACTTCTCTCAGCAGGGGGTGCCCATGTGCACCATGATGAAGAGCGCCCGCAACCCGGTGTTCGACTGGCACATCAACCGCGAGCGGGCCAAGAACGGCTGCCGCGTCTATGAGCGCAGTGCCGGCATCAAGCCGGTGATCAAGGCGGTCAAGTCCGGGCTGAGTTTCTTCTACCTGCCGGATCAGGATCACGGCCGCGAGGCGAGCATCTTCGCCCCCTTCTTCAATCATCCCAAGGCGACCCTGCCGGCCTTGCCCCGGCTGGTGAAGCTGACTCGTGCCAAGGCAGTGCCCGTGCTGGCCTGCTATGACGAGGCGGCCCACTGCTACCGGCTGGAGATAGAGGCCCCCTTCGCCGACTACCCGAGCGAGGATCTGCTGGCGGACACCTGCCGCATGAACGATTGCGTGCAGCAGCAGCTGACGCGCCACCCTGGCCAGTACATGTGGTTCCTCAAGATCTTCGATACCCGCGAGGATCAGGAGGGGGAAGACGGCCTCTACGAAGAGGGGATCCGCCGCATCCGCAAGGGGCTCTCGCCCCATCCCTGAACCCCTGCTTAACCCCGAGTTGCAAATGGCCCCAAGTGGGCCATTCTTTATTTCTAACTAGTCTGATCAGTGACTTGGCGCGGCCTCTCGGGGGCCTCAGGGTAGAAAAAAATGTCAGGATCACTAAAATAACGGTTTGTTTTGACGATTCGATGGCGACCATGTCCGCACAAGATCCGGTGTTCGACACCTCATTTCATCCCGGTATGCTCAACCCACGCTGGTGGGGTAGCTGGCTGGCCCTCGCACTGCTCTCCCTGCTGGCCTGGATCCCGGTCAGGTATCGCGACCGACTGGCCGATGCCATGGCGCCGCTGCTGCTGCGCTTCTCCAAAAAGCAGGCCTACATCGCCGAGACCAACCTCAAGATCTGTTTCCCCGCCCTGGATGCGGCTGGGCGCGAGGCCTTGCTGCTCAAGTCCATCCGCACCGGCCTCAAGACCTTCATGGGCTTTGGCGAGCTGACCTGGCGCAGCAAGGCGTTTCTCAAGGGGCGAATCAAGGTGCGCGGTTGGGAACATATCGCCGCCGAGCTGGCGGCCGGGCGCCCGATGATCTTCGTGGTGCCCCACACCTGGGCGGTGGACACCATTGGCCGCTACCTGACCGATGAGGGGGTGCCCCTGTGCACCATGATGAAGAGCCCCAAGGATCCGGTGTTCGACTGGTATATCAACCGGGAACGCAGCAAGGGTGGTCGGGTCTATGAGCGCAGCGTGGGCATCAAGCCGGCCATCAAGGCCCTGCGCGGCGGCGACAGCTTCTTCTACCTGCCGGATCAGGATCATGGCCGGGAGGCGAGCATCTTCGTGCCCTTCTTCGGCCACCCCAAGGCGACCCTGCCGGCCCTGCCCAAGCTGGTGAAGCTGACCGGCGCGAGAGCGGTGCCCATCCTGGCCTGCTATGACGAGGATGAACACTGCTACCGGCTGGAGGTGGAGCCGCCGTTCGATCCCTATCCCACGGCGGATCTGGTGGCGGACGTCAACGCCATGAACCGCATGGTGGAGCGCCAGCTCGGCCGCTTCCCGGAGCAGTACATGTGGTTCCTCAAGATCTTCGAGACCCAGGAAGATCAGCAAGGGGAGGACGGCCTCTATGAGGAAGGGATAAGGCGCATCCGTCAGGGGCTGCCACCCGAACCATGAACCGGCGGCCCGTCTGGCCCTGATGGCGACGGGCATAAGAAAGCCTCGTTTGTTCCCTGTTTTTGCGCCGTCCTGCCGAGTTGGGCCGGGGCTTGCAGGGGATACTGGTGTGACAGGGCGCAAAGAGAGTAAAACAGGCCGGTGGAGGACGCTTTTGTCCTACGCAAACAAGGTGCAAACAAGGTGCAAACAAGGTGCAAATAAGGTAAAAGGGCGGTCATGAAAATTCCAAATCGAATCCAACCTCTGGTTGATGACGGCCTGGTCGACGATGTCATCAGCCGGCTGATGAGCGGCAAAGAAGCCGACGTCTATGTGGTGCGCTGCGGCGACGAGATCCGCTGCGCCAAAGTCTATAAAGAGGCGGCCAAACGCAGCTTCAAACAGGCCGTGGTCTATCAGGAAGGGCGCAAGGTGCGCAACAGCCGCAGCGCCCGCGCCATGGAGAAAGGCTCCAAGTACGGTCGCAAGCAACACGAAGAGGTGTGGCAGAACACAGAGGTGGATGCCCTGTTCAAGCTGGCCGCCGCCGGTGTGCGGGTGCCGCAACCCTATGTCTGCCTCGATGGCGTGCTGTTGATGGAGCTTATCACCGACGAGGAGGGCAACGTAGCGCCTCGCCTCAACGACGTGGCACTCTCCCCCGAGCAGGCCCTGGCCGATCATGCCAAGGTGATCCGTTACGTGGTGCGCATGCTCTGCGCCGGCCTCATCCACGGGGATCTCTCCGAGTTCAACGTGCTGGTGGACCAACAGGGCCCCGTCATCATCGATCTGCCCCAAGTGGTGGATGCCGCCGCCAACAATCAGGCCAAGGCGATGCTGGAGCGGGACGTCAACAACATGCGCAACTACTACGGCATGTATGCCCCCGAGCTGCTCAAGACCCGCTACGCCAAGGAGATGTGGGCGCTGTTCGAAGACGGCAAGCTCACCCCGGAATCCGAGCTGACCGGCCTGTTCGAGGAGAGCACCGAGGCCATCGACATCGATGCCGTGCTGCACGAGATCGAGAGCGCGGAAGAGGAGGCGATGGAGCGTCGGGCCCGCATGAAGGCCGAGCAGGAAGAAGAGTTCTGATCGCAGCCCGAGTGGCTTATCGCCGCCGATTCGTTTACCGCCAAAAAGAGAGCGCCATCGGCGCTCTCTTTTTATTTGGATCGGGCGGTCTTCACAGCCCGGCCAGGGGCGGGGCGATAAGACGGGGGCCGGGGTAACCTGTCACCTCACCGAAGCGCGGATGGCCGCTCTCCCAATCCAGGGCGGCGGTGCGAATAGCGTCTCTGTCAAAGCTCACGAAGTTCCACCAGATCTGCAGCGGCTGTGACAGGGGCTCGCCACCGATCAGCAGCAAGCGGGCGCCCTTCGTCAGCTCGACCTCCAGGCTCTGCTCTCCCGGCGGCAGGTAGAGCAGCTGTTCGGCGGCGAGAAGTTCTTTGGCAATGCTCACCTGCCCCTGCAGGGCGAACAAGCCGTGCTCGAAGGCCGGGTCGAGGGACAGCCGCACCCGCTGCGTCTCGCTGGCGTGCAGATCCAGCCCCAGGATGGGGGAGAAGCGCAGGGTAGGGGCACTGCACCCCTGATAGTCGCCGATCAGCAGCGTGAAGCTGATCTCCGCCTCCTGCCAGCGGGGTAATGCGGGGTAGTGATCGAAACGGGGTTGGGTCTCCTGCTCGCCCTCTGGCAGCGCTATCCAGAGCTGGGCAGCGTGCAGGTCGGGATGGCCCGCCAGTGACTCCTCGGTGTGGGCTATGCCGCGCCCGGCGGTCATCAGATTGACCTGACCGGGGCGGATCACCTGCTCATGCCCCAGACTGTCGCGGTGCAATATTTCGCCTTCCAGCATCCAGGTGAAGGTCTGCAGGCCGATGTGGGGATGAGGCCCCACGTCCAAGCCCGCCGCGCCCGGCGCAAAGCGGGTCGGCCCTATGTGATCGAGGAAGCACCAGGGACCTATGGTGCGCCGCTCCTTGACCGGAATGGCGCGAGCCACCGGGATCCCGCCCACGTCGGTGAGGCGGGAGGCAATGCGTTGCCACTGTGGTTTCATCTTCTGCTCCTTGCTGGGCGTTGATCTTGCTGCATCAGGATAGTGTATCCCTCGCGCTCGCCGAGGGCAGTGAGCGCGAGGGATCAGGGCTAGCGGCGGCGGCCGCCACCGAAGCTGCGCATGGGGGTGAAGCTCGGCCTTATCGCCGGTCTGACGGTGGGCGTGCGCACCGGGGCGGCCATGGAGCGGGGGAGATGCGGTCGGGCATCCACCCTGGGTTGAGTCCCGGGGGTCAGCATGCCGTTATTTGTCTTGGGCAGAGTAGAGGGGGTCAGCGCGCCGGTATTGTTGCTGGGCAGGGTAGAGGGTACCAGCAGGCCGCCGTCGACCCTGGGTTGTGCCCCGGGTGCCGGCAGGCCGTTATCTTCCCTGGGTTGTGTCCCGGGTGCCGGCAGGCCGTTATCTTCCCTGGGCTGTGCCCCGGGTGTCAGCAAGCCGTTATCGACCCTTGGCTGTGCTCCGGGTGTCAGCAAGCCGTTGTCGACCTTGGGCCGCGGCGTTGGCGCCAGCATGCCGTTATCGGCCCTGGGGAGAGTGCCGCCCTTGTAGTCCAGTGGTGAGCGCGGGCCCTTGTCCGGGTTGCTGACGCTGGGTCTGTTTTGCCGGTTGTCACGCAGTGCCTGTTGCTGCTCCGGCGTCATGGCATTCCAGCGGCCCGCCAGCTCGCCCCGCAGGGCGGCCACATCAGGCTGGCCATTGTTCTCCTGCCAATCCTGATACTTGTCCTTGATCTCCTGTTGGCGCTCAGGATCGAGCCCGCTCCACCACTTCTTGATCAGCTCGTCAAAATCCCCCTCGTTATCGCAGCACCAGGGGTAGTAGTCATCCCAATAGCCGTAATAGTCGTCATACCACCAGTAAGAGGCGCCATAGTGACTGCCGTAATAGCCACCAGAGCCGACCCCCACACTGCCGCCTGAGGAGGAGGTGTTGCTGCAGCCTGCGAGGCCGAGGGCCAGCAGGGGGACAAAGAGGGCGATACGCATGGGGACTCCGCAACCTTGAAATGACGCAATGAACTGATGATAAAGTAAATATGCACTAATCCCGGCCCCGATGGCAGGCCTTTGCCGGATAAAACGGCCGCTTCCCACCTCCGCCACCTCGCGATAATTGCGGCCTGGCACTGTATGAACGTACAATAGTGCCATTCCAGAACCAATCCCTAGCCTGCATGACTGCGACTCAGACCCGATCCCCCCTCAGCCCACCCGTAGATGGCTTCATCCTGACCCGTCATGGGCGAGACGTGCGCGGGCGCACGGAAATCGTGATGTGGCTCTGGAGCGAACAGGGGCCGGTGCGGCTGGTAGTGCCGGGGCAGGAGCCGGTGTTCTTCCTGCCACAGAGCCACATGGAGGAGGCGGCCGAGCTGTTCAAGGGGGCCGGGGTGAGCGGGCGGTTTCGGCGCCTGCCCATGCACACCTTCGATGGGCGCGCCGTGGTGGGCTGTTATTTCGCCACCCTGAGCGCCTTTCACCGCGCCATCGAGCTGTTGCTGATCCGAGGTCTCGAGCACTTCGAGGCGGACATCCGGCTGCCGGAGCGCTACCTGATGGAGCGTTTCATCACCGCCGGGGTACGCTTTGGCGGCAAGGCGTCGCGCAAGGGCGGCAAGCAGGGCCATTGGGAGGTGAACGAGGCGCGCTGCGCCCCCCAGGCGGTGACGCCGAGCCTCTCCTGGGTGTCCCTGGACGTGGAGTGCGCCATGGACGGTGCCCTGTTCTCGGTGGGGCTCTATAGCGAGCAGGATGCGCGGGTCATCATGATAGGTGCCCCCGAAGCGGGCGCCGAGGCGTGGGAGACGACCATTGAGTGGGTGGCGGATGAGAGCGCCCTGCTCGGTGCGCTGGAGGCCTGGTTTGGCCGCCACGATCCCGATCTCGTGATCGGCTGGAACGTGGTGAACTTCGACTTTCGCCTGCTGCTGCGCCGGGCCGAGCTCAACAAGCGGCGGCTGCGGTTGGGGCGGGGCCGCGAGCTCTGCTTCTGGCGATCGTCGCGCAACGATCCCCAGACCGGCAACGTCATCATCCCGGGGCGCATGGTGCTGGACGGCATCGATACCCTCAAGAGTGCCACCTGGCAGTTTGCCAGCTACAGCCTGGATTCGGTGGCAAGTGAATTGCTCGGTCGCGGCAAGGACATCGAGGACGTGGCGAACCGGGGGGAGAAGATCACCGAGTTGTTCCACTCCGACAAGGAGGCGCTCGCCCGCTACAACCTGGAAGACTGCAAGCTGGTGTGGGAGATCTTCGACCATTGCCACCTCATCGCCTTTGCCATCGAGCGCGCCTCCCTCACCGGCCTGGAGCTGGACCGGATCGGTGGCTCGGTGGCGGCCTTCACCAACCTCTATCTGCCACGGCTGCATCGCGGCGGCTATGTGGCCCCCAATCTGCCCGCCGATGGCGGCCTGGCGAGCCCGGGCGGCTATGTCATGGACTCCAAACCTGGGCTTTATCATCACGTGCTGGTGCTGGATTTCAAGAGCCTGTACCCCAGCATCATCCGCACCTTCTGCATCGACCCCATGGGGCTGGTGGAAGGCTTGCAACAGCCCAATACGGCTATTCCTGGCTTTCGCGGTGCCATGTTCTCCCGTACCAGGCACTTTTTGCCTGATCTCATCGCCACCCTGTGGGCGGCGCGAGACAGGGCCAAGGCGGCCAGCAACAAGGCGCTCTCCCAGGCCATCAAGATCATCATGAACTCCTTCTACGGGGTGCTGGGCTCCGGCGGCTGCCGCTTCTACGATCCGCGCCTTGCCTCCTCCATCACATTGCGCGGTCACGGCATCATGCAGCAGACCCGGGAGTGGATCGAAGGGCAGGGCTATCAGGTGATCTACGGCGACACCGACTCCACCTTCGTCCACCTCAACCGGGCGGTCAGCCCGCAAGAGGCGGACGAGATCGGCCGCAAGCTGGCTGCCATGATCAACGAGAACTGGATAAACCTGATCAGGCGCGAGTTCGACCTGCCCTGTTACCTCGAGATCGAATACGAGACCCACTACCGTCGCTTCCTGATGCCCACCATCCGCGGCCTCGAGAAAGGCAGCAAGAAGCGCTACGCCGGTCTGGTGGGAGAGGGCGAGGGGGAGCACCTGGTATTCAAGGGGCTGGAGACGGTGCGCACCGACTGGACAACCCTCGCCAAGCAGTTCCAGACCCGGCTCTATGAACTGGTGTTTCACGACGCCGATCCCAGCGGCTATGTGCGCACCATGGTGGATGAGACCCGGGCCGGTCAGCACGACGAACTGCTGGTCTACCGCAAGCGGCTGCGGCAAAAGCTTGAGGAGTATCAGAAGAATGTGCCGCCCCACGTACGGGCCGCGCGTCTGGCGGACGAGGAGAACCTGCGCCGGGGCCGGCCCCAGCGCTACCAGCACAGGGGCACCATCTCCTACCTGATGACGGTAGTGGGGCCCGAGCCGCTCGAATACAGGCGCAGCGCCATCGACTACGAGCACTACATCGACAAGCAGCTGCGGCCCATCGCCGACGCCATCCTGCCCTTCATCGGTGAGTCGTTCGACCGGATCTGCGGCCAGCAGCTGGATCTCTTCTAGTCCGAAGGCGTGCAAGGCGTGGAGGGAAAAGAAGCGGGAGGGCGAGCTCAGACGGGGGCAGGCCTGGCCTCTGCTCCCGATTGGCAAGGTGCTGAAATGTAAAAAGCCCGCTCAATGAGCGGGCTTCTTTAATCTGGTGCGTCCTAGTGGATTCGAACCACCGACCCCCACCATGTCAAGGTGATGCTCTAACCAGCTGAGCTAAGGACGCAGGGTGCGCAAGGCGACTTTGTGTTTGCAGGGGAGTGGTGGGTTTAATTGGATTCGAACCAACGACCCCTACCATGTCAAGGTAGTGCTCTAACCAACTGAGCTATAAACCCACATCTGCAATTTATTCAAACTGTTATGGTGCGTCCTAGTGGATTCGAACCACCGACCCCCACCATGTCAAGGTGATGCTCTAACCAGCTGAGCTAAGGACGCATAACAGTGTTTTTCGTGATGGTGCGTCCTAGTGGATTCGAACCACCGACCCCCACCATGTCAAGGTGGTGCTCTAACCAGCTGAGCTAAGGACGCATCACGAAAAGTGGTGGGTTTAATTGGATTCGAACCAACGACCCCTACCATGTCAAGGTAGTGCTCTAACCAACTGAGCTATAAACCCACTCTATGAAATGAATTCGAACCAACGACACAATATTCACCATGCCAAGGTAATGCTCTGACCAACTGAGCTATAAACCCACTTCAACCACGCCAGCATTGCTGGCGTGGTCGGCATACTACCCATGCCCCCCAAGGCTGTCAACAAGGGACATGCACAAAGGAGATTGTTTGCCCAGTTCTTGCGCAGCCTGTTGATTTTGCAGGCGAGCCGCCCTCATGAGCGGCTCGGCAAGCCCCCTTTATTGGGCCCGGGAGAGGGTGGTGCAGGCCTCCGGACTCGCGAAGCGGCCATAGATGAGGCGCAGTCGGGCACCCAGCATCAGGGCGGCGCCGGTCAGGCCGACGATGAAGCCCACCCAGAAGCCCTGCGGGCCCATGCGTGGCACCAGCCAGTCGGTCAGCCCCAGGATCATGCCGGTGGGCAGCCCCAGCCCCCAGTAAGCGACGATGGTGACGTAGAAGATCGCCTTGGTGTCCTTGTAGCCGCGCAGTGCCGCGGCCGCGACCACCTGTACCGAATCGGAGATCTGGTAGATGGCGGCGAAGAACAGCAGGGTGGCCGCCAGCGTGATCACCTGCATGTCGTCGGTGTAGATCCCCGCAATATGCTCGCGCAGCAGCACGGTGAGGGCGGCGGTGCCGGCGGCGACCGCCATGCCCAGCATCAGGCCGGTGCGGGCGGCGACGCGGGCGCTCGCCGGTTGACCTTCCCCTATGCTGTGGCCAACCCGGATGGTCACGCCCACGCCGATGGAGAGCGGCAGCATGAACACCAGGCTGGAGAAGTTCAGCGCTATCTGGTGGCTCGCCACCGTCTCTGCACCGAACGGGGCCAACATCAGCGCCACCACGGTAAACAGGGTCACCTCGCAGAAGATGGCCATGGCGATGGGAAAGCCGAGCCGGAACAGGCGCGAGATCCGGCTGAAGTCGGGGCGGGCGAGCTGGGCGAACAGGTTGATGGCCTTGAAGTGGGAGGAGAACTTCACGTAGACGATCATCGCCAGCAGCATGGCCCAGAGCACCAGGGCGGTGGCCACGCCGCAGCCGACCCCGCCAAGCTTGGGCATGCCGAAGTGACCGTGGATGAAGACGTAGTTCGCGGGAATATTGACCGCCAGCCCCACGAAGCCGATCACCATGGTGGGCATGGTGTGGGAGAGCCCCTCACTGAAGTTGCGCAGCACCTGGAACAGCACGAAGGCGGGCAGACCCCACATGATGGCGTGCAGGAAGCCGGTGGTCTTGGCGGCCATGACCGGATCCACGTCCATCAGATGCAGCGCCAGAGGGCTGAAATAGAGCGCCAGCATGGCGAAGGGGATCACCATCAGCGCCAGCCAGAAGCCCTGGTGCACGGCGGGGCGCACCTCGTCCCGTTTGCGGGCCCCGTTGAGCTGGGAGACGATGGGGGTGAGGGCCATGATGATGCCCTGGGTCAGCAAGATGATCGGCAGCCAGAAGCTGGAGGCCACCGATACCGCCGCGAGATCCACGGCACTGACCTGGCCCGCCATCACGGTATCGACGAAGCTCATGGCGACCTGGGCGACCTGGGCCACCAGAATGGGGCTGGCTAGGCGAACGAGTTGCTTCGCCTCGGACCAATAACGTTGCACTGACACCTCCGAATGGATCAGATAAAAGAGAAAGAACGGATGATTGAGAGGGGCTTTTGTCTCCTCGTCCCGGAGGAGACAAAACGCGGGGGTGTCATTCTAGCCTGAAAAATGGCCAATACGAAAGGTGTGGCGGCGCATTTTGGCGCGGGATCAGGCGTCTTCGTGGTCGCTGATCAGCAGATTGGCGGCGGCATAGGCGGCCTGCTCGCGCAGCTCGCTTGGCACCCGCTCGTCGCTGGCCACGGCGTTGAGCGCCCTGATGGTGGCGGCGATGGCCTGCGGCACATAGCCCTGCTCCCCTGAGCCAATCTGGCTATAGGCGATACGAATGGCCTCACAACACTGATATACCTGCATTATTTCATCCTCAATCGGCAAAGTGCACTGGTCGCCACTATAGCGATCGGGCTCGCCCTTGTCAGCTGGCGTGCTTGTCTTGGCCTGTGGCTGGGGTTAACCTGCCAGCGATTTTTGACACAGCAGGAGACGAGACATGTTCACCGGCATAGTACAGGGGACCGCCGAACTGGTGGCCTTCACCGAGCGCCCCCACTTTCGCACCCATGTGATCCGCATGCCCGATCCGGCCTGGGGCGAAGGGCTGGCGCTCGGCGCCTCCGTGGCTCACAACGGCTGCTGCCTGACGCTCACCCGGATTGAGGGGGAGCTGGTCAGCTTCGATCTGATGCAGGAGACCCTGCGCCTCACCAACCTCGGCCAGCTGAAGGTGGGTGACAAGGTGAACCTGGAGCGGGCGGCCCGCTTTGGCGACGAGATCGGCGGTCACGCCATGTCAGGCCACATCATGGGCATGGCGGAGGTCAGCTCCGTCATCGATACCCCCGACAACCGCCAGGTCTGGTATCGCCTCGCCCCCGAACTGATGAAGTACGTGCTGACCAAGGGCTATATCGGTATCGACGGCATCAGCCTGACCGTCGGCGAGGTGCGCGGCAACGAGTTCTGCGTCAACCTCATCCCCGAGACCCTGGCCCGCACCAACCTCGGTTGGGTCAAGGCCGGCTGGCACACCAACATCGAGATCGATCCCCAGACCCAGGCCATCGTCGATACCGTCGAGCGGGTGCTGGCGGCGCGCAGTTAAGCCGACATCTCTCTATCGATGCCAAAAGGCCAGCAGATTGCTGGCCTTTTTTACATTCTACAGATGATGCATCTCGTTAAATCGAGGTAAGGCAGTGCAACTCACTGCCTGGTGGGGGCAATAAACGCACCCGGCACCGTTAAAACAGCTGCTCGTCGTCCGCATCCACAAACAGCTGCAGGCAGTCGCGCACCTCGTCTCGGTGCAGCCTCAGGTGGATGGGGTTGCAACAGGCCATGCAGTCCTCGTAGAACTCCTGGTCCCCCTGGCTCGCGTCGAGCTCGATCCGGGTGTGGTGGCCGCAGTGGGGGCAGACGATGCGCTTGCTGGTGTATTCGATCATGGTGACCTCCTGGGGCCGACTGGCCGCCTCTTTCCCCTGATTCTAGTCGGCAAGGGGCGCCACATCCGCGAGCGAGCGCACGTTTAGGGCAGGGGCAGCGATAGGGGGGATCCCCGTGGAGCGGACAATCCTGGATTGGGTTGTCTCCAATCCCGGCGCCGGCCGGGCACCGCAATCCCAGCGCATTGATTGGCGAAGAAAATAAAAAGCCCCGCACAGGCGGGGCTCAAAACCGGGATCCCTGTTGCCAGGCGGCTCAGGCTATCCAGCGCGCCAGCATGGCGTCATCCAGCTCGGCCAGAGAGCCGAGCTCGTGATCGGCGATGGCGAGGCGGGGGTCTCCGACCAAGGTCGGGCACATGGGAACGATCAGCGCCTCTCGATGACTCAGGCTATCCAGCGCGCCAGCATGGCGTCGTCCAGCTCGGCCAGGGAGCCGAGCTGATGATCGGCGATGGCGAGGCGGGGATCGCCGACCAAGGCGGGATCCGGCACTATCAGCGCCTGCATGGAGGCCGCCTTGGCCGCCAGCAGCCCGGTGAAGCTGTCCTCGATGGCCAGACACTGCACCGGCAGGACGCCGAGCTTCTCGGCGGCGTGGATGTAGACATCCGGGTGCGGCTTGCCGAAGCGCTCCACCTCGGCAGAGTGCACCGCGAGGAAGCGATCCCGGATGCCGAGCTTGCCGAGCACGGCGTCGACCATGGCAAAGGGCGAGGAGGTGGCGAGCCCGATCTTGAGGCCACGGGCCTCCATCAGTGCCAGCGCCTCCAGCACGCCCTCCTTGGGTTGGCCTTCCTGCAAGATAAGGGCGATCACCTGATCCAGGATGCGCTGCACCACCTCTTCCTGGGTCGGGCCACTCCAGGGACGAATGCGATACCAGTGGGCTACCAGCTGATCGATGCGCACGCCTATGGTGGAGTTGCAGTCTTCTTCTGTGTGGAAGTGACCAACTTCGGAGAACACGGCGATCTGGGCGCGCTGCCAAAAGGGTTCGGAATCGATCAGGACACCGTCCATATCGAAGATCACGGCAGTTAACATCATCTACTCCTGACAAGGTTGAACGGGGATTATAAGCCGGACGGGCAAATGCAAAAGGGGCATTTCACTGCCCCTTGCGCCGGATCATGTGGGAAGCGGCGTTCGCTTAAAAGATGACCTCTACCTTGGCGGCCACCGCCTTGGCCCGCTCGACCGCCTCGTCGCAGTCCTGACCGCGGGCCAGGGCCACCCCGAGCCGACGGCGACCGGCGATCTCGGGCTTGCCGAACAACCGCAGCTGGGCGCCCGGCACCAGGCTCAGGGCCTCGCCAATGCCTCGATAGCGGATGTCCTGGCTGTGGCCCTCTCGCAGCACCACGGCGGAGGCGCTCGGCCCGTATTGGGTGATTTGGCCTACGGGCAGCCCCAGGATGGCGCGCACGTGCAGGGCGAACTCGGAGAGATCCTGAGAGATGAGGGTCACCATGCCGGTGTCGTGGGGACGGGGGGAGACCTCGCTGAACCAGACGTTGTCACCCTGCACGAACAGCTCGACCCCGAACAGGCCATGGCCGCCGAGGGCTTCGACCACCTTGGCGGCGACTTCCTTGGCACGGGCTAGGGCCAGCTCGCTCATGGCCTGGGGCTGCCAGGATTCGCGATAGTCGCCGTCTTCCTGACGGTGGCCGATGGGATTGCAGAAGTGGATGCCATCCACCGCCCGCACCGTGAGCAGGGTGATCTCGTAATCGAAGGGCACGAAGCCCTCGACGATCACCTTGCCACGGCCGGCGCGGCCCCCCTCCTGGGCATAGGTCCAGGCATCGTCCAGCTTGGCAAGGTCGCGCAGCAGACTCTGGCCCTTGCCGGACGAGCTCATCACGGGTTTGATCACGCAGGGCAGGCCGATGGCCGCCACCGCGGCGACGAACTCTTCCTTGCTCTGGGCGAAGCGATAGCTGGAAGTGGGCAAGTCGAGCTCTTCGGCGGCGAGGCGACGGATCCCCTCCCGGTTCATGGTGAGCTGGGTGGCGCGGGCGTTTGGCACCACTCTCACCCCTTCTTGTTCAAGCGCCGCCAGGGTATCGGTGGCGATGGCCTCGATCTCGGGGATGATGAGGTCGGGTTTGACCCGTTCCACCAGGGCGCGCAGGGCCGCGCCATCGAGCATGTCCAGCACCTGGGCATCGTGAGCCACCTGCATGGCGGGGGCGTTGGGGTAACGGTCGGCGGCGATCACCTCGATGCCGAGGCGTTGCAGCTCGATGGCGACTTCCTTGCCGAGCTCTCCCGAGCCGAGCAGCAGGGCACGGGTGGCGCCGGGGCGGGTAGCGGTTCCAAACATCTGATCTCTCCTCACGTCGATGGCCGGATCAGGGCCAATGAAGGGACAAAAAAAGAGGCACGCATAGCGTACCTCAGGAAACGGATTTATGAGCGCGCTGCTCGAGATGAGTCAGCAGCGTGATGGCGCCTATGATGATGGCGGCGCCGAGCCACAATCGGCCGGGGGGCGCCCAGCCAAACACCAGCCAGCCTGCCAGCACGTTCATCGGCAGCTTGGCGAAATCGAACGGCTGCACAAAGGACGCCTCGGCCACGCTGTAGGCGCGGGCGATGGACATCTGCGCCAGGGCCGACAGCACGCCGGAGGCCGCCAGCAGCAGCCACTGGGTCTCGCCAGGCCACTGCCACTGGGGCAGTGCCAGCATGGCGTTGAACGGGGTGCTGAAGATGAGCAGGTAGACCACTATGGTGTGGGACGACTCGCTCGCCGCCTGGTAGCGCACCAGCAGGGAGTAACCGGCCCAGAACAGCGCCGCCGCCACCGGCAGCAGGGAGGCCATGCTGAAGTCATCGGTCCAGGGGGCCAGGATCAGCATGGCACCGACGAAACCGGCAAGGGTCGCCAGGATCCGGGCCCGGCTCACCCGCTCCTTGAGCAGCAACGCCGACCCCAGGGTGGCGAACAGGGGCGAGGTCATCAACAGCGCTATGCCCTGCCAGATGGGCACGGGCACCGCCAGCGCCCAGAGCCAGAACTGGATGCCGATGACCGCCAGCAGCACCCGCAGCAGGTGCAGGCGCAATTGATTGGTCATCAGGGATTGACGCAGGCCGTGGCGTATCAGCCAGGGCAGCAGGCACACCAGGGCGACCAGGTACTGATGGAAGGCGACCTGAGTGGAGGGGAGGCCGAGGGTGAAGCTGACGTACTGGCTCAGGCTGTTGACGGCGGCGAAACAGAGGCCTGCCACCATCATCCAGACGGCGCCGGCAAAGGGAGAGTGCCTGCGGGAGGGTTCCATGGGATCCGGGGTCATGCAAAAAAGTGCCGCGGATCATAACGGCAATCGTTTGTTCTGCCAAGGGCAGGGTGCTTGGCGAGTGCCCTCTGGCGAAGAAATGCCCAGTCATCAAATTTTTTGAATAAGTTGAGCATCTATTTTCGCTATCCGCCTTGAACCCCTCTGTTTATAGTGACCTCCATCGACAGTCCTGCTGTCCAACTGACAATCAAATGGAGTCTTACCATGGCCAACATCCTCGTACTCAAGTCCAGCATCCTGGGTCAATATTCCCAATCCAACGCCCTGATCGACGGCTTCCTGGCCGATCACCAGGATGACAACATCACAGTGCGCGATCTGGCTGCCCTGAACCTGCCGGTGCTGGATGGCGAGCTGGCCTTCGGTCTGCGCGGTGGTGAGAACCTGAGCGAGCGTCAACTGGCCGTGCTGGCGCAGTCCGACGAGCTGATTGCCGAACTCAAAGCGAGCGATCTGGTGGTGATTGCTGCTCCCATGTATAACTTCAACATCCCGACCCAGCTGAAAAACTGGATTGATCTGGTGGCTCGTGCTGGCGTGACCTTCCGCTACACCGAGACTGGCCCGATCGGCATGGTGGAAAATACCCGCGCCCTGGTGGTTAGCCCCCGCGGTGGCATGCACGTCGGCGCCGCCACCGATCTGGTGACCCCTTACATGCGCACCGTGCTCGGCTTCATCGGCATCAACGAAGTGGACTTCATCTACGCCGAAGGCATGGGCATGGGCCCGGATGCTCAGGCCAAGGGCATCGAGCAGGCCAAAGAGCAGCTGGAAGCCCTGGCTATCTAAACCGCTCAGGCTCTGCCAGACAGAAACAACAACGCAGCCCAAGGGCTGCGTTGTTGTTTTGAGGCGAGGGCGCCGCTGAGGCGATCACTCTTGCAGGAAATGGCGACAGCCGCTGCCGACCATCAGGCACACGGCCACCAGAGCACCGAGCAACAGGCTGCTGAGCCACTGTTCGGCGCTGTCTGGCAACTGGGGGGAGAAGAGGCTGATCGTGAAGAGGGCGCTAAGAATGATCAGGCTGGTCTGTCGGGTGAGGATCATGGGGGTCGTCCTTGGCTGGTGGATCTTGGTAACGCTAACCACCGTGTGTGACAGCCTGATGTATCCATACCTCAGGCGACGGCTCGGCACGTGGTCGCTCTCACCTTAGCAGTTTTTGCCGCCAGAACCAGCGCCATGGGGCAGTCTGTGATCCGGATCCCTATCTGAACTGCTTTTGATCCGTCTGATAATGGAAATCGCCGCTGGCGAGCCGGGCGACCAGGGCTCCTTGATCGAGATCCTGGGCCTTGCAGAGATCGTCGAGATCATCGTAACGATCACGCAACTGCATGTTGATGAGACTCAGCAGCATGTTGACGTCCATGGTGGCAAAATTTTTCAGGTTCATGGCTGTTGCTCCTGATCCAGCAGGTGGAGTTGCTCGATGGCGTCACTGACGCTCTGCAGGTGCAGACGAATGCTCTCCCGCGCCTCGCTCGGCAGGTAGTCGGTGAGGGTATGCTGCCAGCTACCGGCCTCGGTCTTGAGCTGCTGGAACAAGACCAGCCCCGCGTGAGTGAAGGAGACCAGGCTGATGCGCTTGTCCTGGGGGCTGCTCTCGGTGACCAAGATGCCTTTTTCCACCAGGCGGTGGATCTCGCGGGAGATCCGCACCTTGTCCATCCCGCTCGCCTCCACCAGCTCCTTCTGGCTGATGGGGTAGTTGGGGCCGAGCACCATCATCAGGCGCCACTGGGGTACCGTCAGCTGATAACGTTGCTGATAAAACTGTTCGAAGGTATCGCGCACCATCTCAGCGGCATGGACCAGCTGATAGGGAGGATAGTGGGCGAGCAGCTCTATGATCTTTGACATATGGACTTCCTGCTGTGGCGGCTGCATCTGGTGCAGTTTCTCTTGATACTTTGAATCTGATGATACGTAACACAAGGGCATTTGTCTGAACAAGCACCAGAAAAATGTGCGTTCGCGCACGTGTTACGTCATGAATATAGTTTTAAAGGTTTCAATTGAACTAGCTTGCCGCATTTTTTCGTAACGAGATCAAGGCATTGTGGCCGAGACGGCTTTCACGGCTGTGTAAAAAGCGGCGCAAGATCTCATTTTGGCGACTCGCCTGTCAGTCGGGAGGCTGAGGCCCCCGGACGCACGCAAAAAGCGGGTCAGCTCATCTCCTGCTCACAGTGTGTTGAGCCCCTAACGAAGCTTGTTTTAGATTTTACGGTGGCGAAGTCTACCCAAAAATGGGGTCATATGCAGCAAGGAGCTGGCTGAATGCTGCTAATATCGCCAGGGCGGTGCCAGGTGCACGGGAAAATAGCGCGGGGCAGGGGCAAGGGACTAGGCCCTGTCACGGCTCTGGGGTAACATGCGCGCCTGCATGAAAAATGACGCTGGCTGTCAGTGCCCACGGCATGACAGGGGCGATGCACACCTATATTACGGGCACGAAATTTGGGCCCACCCGGATATTGAAAGAAGAGATCACCATGTTACAGATTGGCAAGATGAACACCCTCACCGTCGTTGAGCTCGAAGACCGTGGCGCCTGGCTCGCTGCGGGCGAATATGGCGAGCTGTTGCTGCCCAAGCGCCAGTTGCCCGAAGGCGTCACCGTGGAGAGCGAGGTGTCCGTCTTCCTCTATCTGGATGCCGACTGCGAGCCGGTGATCACCACCGACAAGCCGTTTGCCATGGTGGGCGACATCGTCGGCCTCAAGGTGATCAACGCCAACAAGATCGGCGCCTTCCTCGACTGGGGCATGAAGAAGGACTTGTTTGTGCCGAGCCGCGAGCAGAACAAGCCGATGCAGGTGGGTCATGTCTATCTGGTGCACCTGATGCTGGACAACGAGGGTCGCATGGTGGGCACCAGCCGCCTCGAGCGCTTCCTCAGCATTCATAACCCGCCCTTCAAGGCCGGGGACGAAGTGACCGCCCTGCCCGGTGAACACACCCCGCTCGGTATCAAGGCGGTGGTCAATGGCAAGTACTCCGGCATGTTGTTCAAGAACGAGGTATTCGGCCGGGTGATGACGGGCCGTCCGCTGACCGCCTGGGTCAAGCAGGTGCGTGACGACGGCAAGCTGGACTTGACCCTGCAAAAGCCAGGGATGGATCGGATGGATGATGCCGGTGGCCGCATTCTGACCCGTCTGCAGAAGCAGGGCGGCAGCCTGGCGGTGGGGGACAAGAGTGAACCCGAGCTCATCTACAAGATGTTCAACATGAGCAAGGGCACCTTCAAGAAAGCCATCGGCGGCCTCTACAAGCAGGGCAAGATTATCATCGACGACAACAGCATCAGCCTGGTGGATGCGCCCAAGGCTGAACGCCAAGAAGAGGCTGGCGAATAAGTGCCGAGCCCCTGTATCGGTGACTGCCGGGCCAGGGACGGGCTCTGTCTCGGCTGCGGTCGTACCCTGACCGAGATTGGGCACTGGTCCGCCATGGACAGTGAGGCCCAGCTGGCGCGCATGGCCGAACTGGATGGTACGCGCAGCACCCATGTCTGCCCGGGCTGCGGCGAGCCGGCGTTTTGCGCCGTCTCCGCCGGTGAGGAGATCTCGGCCTGCTGGTGCAGCCAGTTGCCCCTGATGCCGATGAGCGAGGGGACTACCTGCTGGTGTCGCCGCTGCCTGGCCAAGGCCATCGCGCTGCAACCCTGAGCGGGATGCCAGACATCAGAAACGAGAAAGGCGCCCTGGGGCGCCTTTCTTATGCCTGTTGCTGACGGTGCCAGCGCACGTGCACCTCGTGCTCGCTCTGACTGCGGGGCAGCAGGTAGGTGGCGTAGATCACCTCGAACTCTTCCTGATGATCCAGCAAGCCGACCCACACCTCGGCCCAGCGCTCCATGTCGACTGGCACGCCGAGCTCGGTCGACCAGTCGGCGTTGGGCAGGGTTGCCTCGACGGCGCCGCGCTGCTCGAACTCGAGGGTGATGTCGACAATTTGTTCGGGGGCCAGCATGTCGGCGGCCTGCTCAAGAAACTGATCATAGGCCCACTCGACCAGCTGATCCGGGCTGCGTTGTTCCATGAAATCACTCCAGATACATCCAGGTTCGCCACTGTAGCAATTATTGATGAGGGCGGCCAGATCGGGGCGCAGACAAGGCCCCTATCCAATGGCCGGATCAGGGGATAAGGTTAACAGAGTCGCCGCCATCCGGTGGTATGAGAGGACATCTGGGCAGCATGAAACGACGACAGCAGAAGCGGCAGCTCAAACGGCGGCGGGAGACCTGGTGGTGGCACTACCTGCCGCTGCATCAAGAGACCATAGGCGGCCATCTGGGACCGGCGGCAGAGCCAGCCGAGGGCGCTAGTTGGCCTCGTGTACCCGGTCCAGGGTGATCTGGCCGAGCTGCCCCATCTGGCGGCGGATCCAGGCCGAGCGTTGCTGCACATAGGGGGAGGGCGGCTTGACTCGGTAGCGCCAGGGATTGGGCAGAGCGGCGGCGAGTAACGAGGCCTCGTAGCGGGTCAGGCGGGCGGCCGGCTTGCCAAAGTAGTGCCGCGCGGCGGCCTCGGCGCCATAGATGCCGGGTCCGAACTCCACGATATTCAGATAGACCTCGAGGATGCGGGACTTGTCCCAGCCCAGCTCCATCAGCAGGGTGAACCAGGCTTCGATCCCCTTGCGCAGGAAGCTGCGATCGCTCCACATGAAGAGATTCTTCGCCGTCTGCTGGCTCAGGGTACTGGCGCCGCGCACCCGCTCGCTGCGCTGGTTGTGCCTGAGCGCCGAGTTGATGGCATCCATGTCGAAGCCGTTGTGCTCGGCGAAGCGCTGATCCTCGGCGGCGATCACCGCGAGCTGCAGCTCGCCTGAGATCTTCTCAAGCGGCACCCAGTCATGCTTGACCTCGGTGATCTTGGCGGGCGGGAACAGGGCCCGCTCGATACGCCAGGTCCACATGGGAGGATCGATGAAGCGCAGCAGCACCACAGAGACTATGGTGCTGAGCAGCGCGGCCAGCAGCAGTTTGCCGAGCCAGCCCAGCAGGCGGCGTCTCAGCGCCGGTCGCACGGGGCCAGGCTCGGACTCCCAGACATACTGGCCAGGATCATCGGGGTCGGGAATTATTGGGGTAGCCATTCGATGTGGCAGAACTTCTCGTCGACACGGCGGGAGAGCAGCATGCGAGCGAACAGGTGCTCGTACTCTTCCTCTGCGTTGCCAAGGCCTATCCAGATCTCGGCGTATTCCTCATCGCTCACGGCAAAGCCCACGTCCGCTTCCCAGTCATCGGCCGGATCGCTCTCGGCCAACAGACCGCGGTTGTTGAACTCCTGGTTGAACAGGGCGATCTCCTGCTCCGGCAGGTTGTCCGAGGCCAGCTCCATAAAGAGTTCGAGGGCGGTATCGAGCAGTTCCTCGACGCTGTGCATTTCGTCGTTCAAAGACATAAGTCATCTGTTCCAGATAATAAAAATAAGAAGCCCCGTCGTGAGCGAACGGTGGCGCGCGGTATTCTAGCTGGCCCCCGAGCCCTTGGCGAGATGCAGCGTCATGCTGACTGGCATCGGGGCAATAAAAAACCGGATCCTGCTACAGGATCCGGTCTTCATTGAGGGAAGGGGTCACGCATGGGGCGTCAGCTCATCCCTTCTTGTCATCGGCGAAGGTGATGTTGAGCTCCAGTACCGACAGCTCATCACTCTTCTTGTCGAGCTGGACGGTGATCTTGTCCGGATCGATCTGCACATACTTGCGGATCACGTCGAGGAGGTCCTGCTTGAGCTGGGGCAGGTAATCCGGCCCCCCTCTGGATGAACGCTCGTGCGCGACTATGATCTGCAACCGCTCTTTGGCCAGTTGTGCGGTGTTTTGTTTCTTGTTGGAACGAAAATAATCCAATAATGACATGTTTAACTCCCGAACAGTCGGCTAAAGAAGCCCTTCTTTTCTTCTTCCAGAAAACGAAAATCCTTGGTGTCACCCAGCAGGCGGGCAACGGCATCCTCATAGGCCTGACCGGCATCGGACTCTTTGTCCAGAATGACCGGCTCCCCCGAGTTGGAGGCGCGCAGCACCGCCTGGGACTCCGGGATCACCCCGAGCAGCTTGATGGCCAGGATATCCTGCACATCCTGCACGCTCAGCATGTCGCCCCGATTTACGCGGGTCGGGCAGTAGCGGGTCAGCAGCAGGTGCTCCTTGATGGGGTCTTCACCACGCTCGGCACGGCGGGACTTGGAGGCCAGGATGCCGAGGATCCGATCCGAGTCACGCACGGACGAGACTTCCGGGTTGGTGGTGACGATGGCCTCGTCGGCGAAGTAAAGCGCCATCAGGGCTCCTGCCTCGATGCCAGCCGGGGAGTCGCAGACGATGTAATCGAACTTCATCTCCGCCAGCTGATCCAGGATCTTCTCGACCCCTTCGTGGGTCAGGGCGTCCTTGTCCCGGGTCTGGGAGGCGGGCAGGATGAACAGATTTTCGCAGCGTTTGTCCTTGATGAGGGCCTGATTGAGGTTGGCCTCACCGTTGATCACATTGACGAAGTCGTACACCACGCGCCGCTCGCAGCCCATGATGAGATCCAGATTTCGCAGGCCAATGTCAAAATCGATGACCACTGTCTTGTGGCCTCGCTGAGCTAAACCGGTGCTCAGGGCCGCGCTGGTGGTGGTCTTGCCAACGCCGCCTTTGCCCGATGTAACGACTATGATTCGCGCCATTCTCGCTTCCTTGTAACTCTATTTGATACGGTCTATACGGAGTTGTTCGTTGTCCAGCCGGATATGGACTGGCTCTTGGATAAGACCCGCCGGCAATGCATCGCTCAGCTGAAAAGTGCCGGCGATGGAGAGCAGCTCGGCCTGTAATTGCTGACAATAGATGCGGGCCCCGGTGTTGCCCTTGGCCCCCGCAATGGCTCTGCCACGCAGGGCGCCATAAATATGAATGCTGTCGTCGGCGATGACTTCCGCGCCCGGACTGACCGAGCCCAACACCACCAGGGAGGTGCCGGCGGCATACAGCTGCTGGCCGGAGCGCACCGGTCCTATGTGTACCTTGCTCGGCACCAGAGGGGCCGGAGCAGGCTCGGCCTGGACAGTCTCGGTTGGCGGGGGAACTGGCAGCGGGGCGGGTTCGGGCTCCACCTTGCGGCTCTTGCCCGACACCATCACCGCGAGGCCTGCCACCCTGGCCGCCGTCTTCATCGCCTCATCCTTCGCCCCCGTGATGCCGACCAGCACGAAGTCTTCCGACTCGACCAACTCCCTGAGTTGATCGAAATCCGGGATCTCTACCAGTCGCTCCACATTGATGACGAGGGGGGCACAATTAAAAAACTGGGGGGCTTGCGCGACCTTGGCCGCCAGCAATTGACGGATCCGGGCCGGATTGCCATCGCTGAGATGCAACACAGAAATAGTGAAGGTAGTCCCTTTCAATTCGTTATCGCGTTCAACCATGAATCTTCCCCGAACCGAGACGGTAATACGTTATTGTTATTCAATTCCTGATGTTATAGTTTGCCACCACCAGAGGCAATAAACCCGTCGGATTATATCAATTTCCATGTTGTGTGCAGTCTATAAAAGTCGCAAAAAAGCCGAGACCTATCTCTTTATTGAAAGAAGAGAGGATTTCTCCCGTGTGCCAGAGGCACTGATGAGTACCTTCGGTCGTCCCGAGCTGGTATTGATGACCAAGCTCGATCCCGCCAAACCCTTGGGGATCGCCTCGACCGAGCGGGTGATGGAGGCGCTCAAGCAACAGGGCTTCTATCTGCAAGTCCCGCCGCCGCCTGAGAATCTGCTGGAGCAGCACAAGGCGCAATTAAAGGCCTCATCCTGATGAGAGGGCGGCGGGCGCTGTTATTGCTAAGTGGCATATTAAGCATGCCGTTGCAGGCCAGCCCCGCGTTCGATGACTATGTCGTCGGGCTCAAACGGGAGGCGGTGGCGGCGGGGATCTCCCCGGCCACGGTCGAGGCCGCCTTTGCCGATATCCGGATAATCGAGGCAGCCATCAAGCACGACAAAAACCAGCCGGAATTTAAACTGACGCTGGATTCTTATATTCCCCGCGCAGTGCCCCAATGGAAAGTCAATCAGGCCAAAGCCTTATATCGCCAGCATCTGCCGCTGCTCACGAAAATAGGCCAGGAATATGGGGTGCAACCCCGTTTTATTGTCGCCCTGTGGGGCATCGAAACCAATTTCGGTAAATTGACCGGTAATTTCCCCCTGATATCGTCCCTGGCTACCCTGGCCTGGGAAGGGCGCCGCGAGGACTTCTTCAAGGGGCAACTGTTCGATGCGCTGCGCATCATAGAGCAGGGACACGTGACCCCCACCGCCTTTAAAGGCTCCTGGGCCGGCGCCATGGGGCAGGTGCAGTTCATGCCGTCATCCTTCCTCAAATACGCGGTCGATCAGGATGGGGACGGCAGGAAGGATCTGTGGGGCGATCTCGCGGATGTGTTTGGTTCTGCGGCCAATTATCTGCATCAGAACGGCTGGCGGGAGGATGCAACCTGGGGCCGGCGGGTGAGGGTGCCAGCGAGCCTGGACCCTGGCTTGCTCGGGCTGGAGCAGCGCAAGTCGCTGGCACAGTGGCAGGCACTCGGGGTGCGGCAGCAGGATGGATCAGCGCTGCCGAAGGTCAAGATGCAGGCCTCCCTCATCCGGCCGGATGACGTCCATGGGCGCAGCTATCTGGCCTATGACAATTACCGGGTGCTGCGCCACTGGAATCGTTCCCCCTATTTCGTGGTGGCGGTCGGGACCCTGGCCGATCGGATTGTGGAGTAGCCTCGCCGGGTACAGGGCGGATGGGAAACATCTGATCCGCAATAATCCGGGCAGGTAAAAAGGCATTCACAATATGGATGCTACCGGTTGGCCCGGACCACGCTAAATAACTCAAAATACGAATAATAAAAAAGGCGGGAACTCCCGCCTTTTTTGCATTTCATGTGCGTGCCTTATTCGCAGGCAACCTGCATCACCTTGATGGCCAGGCCACCGCGGGAGGTTTCACGGTACTTGGAGTCCATGTCCTTGCCGGTGATGTACATGGTCTCGATGACCTTGTCCAGGGACACCCGTGGCTTGGAGGTGCGACGCAGTGCCATGCGCGAGGCGTTGACCGCCTTCATGGCAGCGATGGCGTTGCGCTCGATGCAGGGTACCTGCACCTGGCCCGCGACCGGATCACAGGTCAGCCCCAGGTTGTGTTCCATGCCGATCTCGGCGGCTTCGCACACGTGCTCCGGGCTGCCGCCCATCAGCTCGGTCAGGCCGGCGGCGGCCATGGAGCAGGAGACGCCCACTTCACCCTGACAACCCACTTCGGCGCCGGAGATGGAGGCGTTCATCTTGTAGAGGATGCCGACGGCGGCGGCGGCCAGGTAGAAGCGAGTGTATTCGTCGCGACCCACCGGCTGGATGAACTTGTCGTAGTAGGCCAACACGGCGGGGATGATGCCGGCGGCGCCGTTGGTCGGGGCGGTCACGACACGGCCACCGGCGGCGTTCTCTTCACTCACCGCTAGGGCGAACATGTTGACCCAGTCGACGATGTTCATGGGATCGTTCGAGAGGTTCTCGTTGGTGGTGAGCTGGCGGTAGAGCGGCGCGGCACGGCGGGGCACGCGCAGCGGACCGGCCAGGATCCCTTCGGTACGGCAGCCACGCTCGATCCCCTCACGCATGGTGGTCCAGATCTTGCCGAGCTTCTTGTAGATCTCTTCCGGGGTGTTGAAGCACTTCTCGTTCTCCAGCATCAGGGCGGAGATGGAGAGACCGGTCTGGGCGCTGTGGGCCAGCAGCTCGGCCGCACTCTTGAACGGGTAGCGCACGGCCATGTCGCCGCTGTCGGCCTTGCCGAAGCTCTCCTCGTCGACGATGAAGCCACCGCCGATGGAGTAGTAGGTCTTGCTGTAGACAGCCTCGTCGTCGATGAAAGCGGTCAGCTTCATGCCGTTCTCGTGCAGCGGCAGGGCCTCGTCATGGAACACCATGGCGTCGCGGGGGAAGCTGACGGTGTGGCAGTGCAGACCGATGGGCAGGCGACCGGTCTGTTCGACCCGGGAGATGAACTCGGGGATGGCGTCGATGTCGACGTTTTCCGGCAGGTTGCCGGCCAGACCCATGATGATAGCGGTATCGGTGTGGTGACCTTTACCGGTCCAGGAGAGGGAGCCATAGACGTCGACCTGGATCCGGGTGATGTCACGGATCTTGCCGCCTGCACGCAGTTCATCCACGAACTGCTTGGCTGCTTTCATCGGGCCGACAGTGTGGGAAGAGGAGGGGCCAACACCGATTTTGAAGATATCAAAAACGCTGATCATGTAACAATTACCTCAGGGTAGAAGGGGGCGCCATGCCCGCTCGCAGAAATTGGGGTGATCCATGGGACGAGTCTGTCGTCGCAAAGGCCGATGAACCAGCTAACCGCAGTGTAACGGCTCACGGCTTAAAAAAAGTTGAAACAGATCTATTTTTGTTGAAATAACGGCGCGAGTATAAAATTTATTTTGATAGTTATCCAATTTGTTAAGCGCGTGGCAAACGTTTTGCGAAAAAATACCCGGACGAGCCGGGTATCTTAGAGCCAAACGCTGCCGTGTTACCTCGGGTTAACATTCCGTGATGTTGACGGCGAGGCCGCCACGAGCGGTTTCCTTGTATTTGGTCTTCATGTCGTTGCCGGTTTCCCACATGGTCTTGATCACCTTGTCGAGGGACACCTTGTGCTCGCCGGTACCGCGCAGGGCCAGGCGGGCGGCGTTGATCGCCTTGACCGCGCCCATGGCGTTGCGCTCGATGCAGGGCACCTGCACCAGGCCGCCGATGGGATCACAGGTCAAGCCCAAGTTGTGCTCCATGCCGATCTCGGCGGCATTCTCGACCACGGCGGGGCTGCCGCCGAGCAGCTCCGCCAGGGCCCCGGCCGCCATGGAGCAGGCGACGCCCACTTCCCCCTGACAGCCCACCTCGGCCCCCGACAGGGAGGCGTTCTTCTTGTAGAGGATGCCGATGGCGGCGGCGGTGAGGAAGTAGTGCAACAACAGCTCGTCATCCACCTTGCGCACGAAGCGATCGTAGTAGTGCAGCACCGCCGGGATGATGCCGGCGGCGCCGTTGGTGGGGGCGGTCACCACCCGGCCACCGGCGGCGTTCTCCTCGTTGACGGCGAGGGCGAACAGGTCCACCCACTCCATCACCATCAGCGGATCCTTGTTGAAGTTGGTCTCGCAGCTGAGCTGGCGGTAGAGCGCCGGGGCTCGGCGTTTCACCTTGAGCCCCCCGGGCAGCACCCCCTCGCTGCGACAGCCGCGCTCGACACTGCCTTGCATCGCCTGCCATATCTTGCGAAGGCCCGCCTTGATCTCGGCTTCAGTGCGAAACACCTTCTCGTTGGCCAGCATCAGTCCCGAGATGGAGAGACCGCTCTCCTGGCAGTGGGCCAGCAACTGGGCACCGCTCTCGAACGGGTAGGGGATGGGGTGGGCGGCATCGAAGCGGGCAGCCTCTTCCTTCGCGTTGGCGAAGTGGCTCTCCTCGATGATGAAGCCGCCGCCGATGGAGTAATAGGTCTGCTCAAACAGCAGGGCATCCGCCGCGAAGGCGCGCAGGGTCATGCCGTTGGAGTGGGCGGGCAGGGTCTTGCGACGGTTGAAGATGATGGCGCCGACCCGGGGAAACAGGCTGGGACGCTCCCCGCGAAGGAGCAGGGACTGGCTGTGCTCCACCAGATCGAGAAACGCCGGAATGGCCTCGATGTCCACCGATTCCGGTTCGAACCCGGCCAGCCCCAGGATGATCGCCTTGCCGGTACCGTGTCCCTTGCCGGTCTGACCGAGGGATCCATAGCACTCGACCACCACCCGATCGGTTTTAGGGAGCAGATCCGCCTGCTTGAGGACATTGACGAAGGCACAGGCGGCCCGCATCGGCCCCACCGTGTGAGAGGACGAGGGACCTATCCCGATGGAAAACAGGTCGAAGACGCTGATCATGACGTCACTCCAATGATGGGTTTTGTATCAACATTGTATTTTTTGTTGTAGGCGATGAACAGCAGAGAAGCGGCGGCTTGTGATGGCGGTGTGGAAATGGGGGAGACGGGTTGACGGACGGGGCCATGAGGGCCGGCATTGGCGCCTCATGGCTCCGGATTATTCGAAACTTAGTCGAGAAACTCGCACAGGTAGGCGGTCGGTGTCTTGACGGCCAGCTTGAAGGAGGAATGACCGGCAACCTCGAAGGATTGACCCTGGCCGTAGGTGTGCCACTCGTCTTCATCGGCCAGCTGGATGGTGAGAGCACCCTTGATCACCGTCATCCGCTCGGGGGCGGCGGTGTTGAACAGGTAGTCGCCTGCATCCATCACGCCGACCGTGGCTTTCTCGCTGTTCTGCTCGAAACCGATGGATTTAACATTTCCGTCGAAATACTCGTTAACTTTCAGCATCTTTTCTTCCCTGTATGCACGTTTGCCGAGCCAACGTAGCACACTTTTTTGGCCGTTGTCATGGTGAAATGGGGAAAAACAGAGTTGTTGCTTATGAGTCTTGATTTTACTGGGAAAATACTAAATTCATCGCGTTCAGGAATCATAATGTTAAACGGCGAGTAAATATGAGATAAAGCGCGCCGCCAGCGTAATGAGGAGGCTTTGTTGCGCTGGCCAGTCAATTGTACTGGAAAAGTGTCAGTCATTGCTCATTAAAGGAACATTTCGTGTTAACAAAAGGATTAATCAATAACATTGGCTTCCAGGTCGTGGTCGCCATGGTGCTGGGCGCCCTGGCTGGGGCGATGATGGGTGAAAATGCCACCGTCTTCGCGCCGCTCGGCACCCTCTTCATCCAGCTGATCAAGATGCTGGTGATCCCGCTGGTGGCGGTGGCCATACTGTCGGGGGCCGCCAACCTCGGGGCCAGTCCGGCCGCAGGCAAGATAGGGGCCACCACGCTCGCCTTCTTCCTCGGCACCTCGGCGCTGGCGGTGCTGCTGGCGCTGGTGATGGGCCAAGTCTTCAAACCCGGGGTCGGGGTCGACTTTAGCGCCATGGGGACCATGTTCTCCGGCGACTACGCCGACAAGGGCGCCTTGCCGGACGCGGTGGCCACCCTGCTCGGCATGATCCCGACCAACGTGTTCCAGTCCCTGAACGAGGCGAACATCCTGCAGATCCTAGTGTTCTGCATGTTCCTCGGCATCGCCCTGGCCAAGCAGCCGTGCGAGCGCGCCAAGCCGCTGGTAGACGGGCTCAACACCCTGGTGGATGCCTTCGTCTGGATGATCAACAAGGTGATGCTGATTGCCCCGCTCGGGGTGTTCGGCCTGATGGCCGATGCCATCGGCACCTACGGTTTCGACGTGCTGACCCTGGTGCTCAAGCTGTTCCTGGTCTATGTCGGCGCCATCCTGATCTTCGGCTTCGTGGTCTACCCGCTGCTGATCGCGATCTTCTCCAACACGCCGGTACGCAAGTACTTCTCGGCGATGAAGAAACCGCAGATCGTTGCATTCTCCACCGCCTCTTCCATGGCGACCCTGCCGGTCAACATGGAGACCTGCGAGCAGGAGCTGAAGGTGACCAATGCCACCGCCTCCTTCGTGCTGCCGCTCGGCGCCACCATCAACATGAGTGGCAACGCCATCTATTACGGTCTGGTCGCGATCTTCTTCGCCCAGGTCTACAACATCGATCTCAGCATGGGAGCCTGGGCGGCGATCATCCTGACCTCGACCCTGGGCGCCATCGGCCAGGCCGGCGTGCCGGGCCCGAGCTTCCTGGTGGTGGCCGTGCTGCTGGCGGCCGGCATTCCCATCGAGGGGCTGCCGCTGCTGTTCGCACTGGATCGCCTGTTCGACATGATCCGCACCGCGCTCAACATCACCGGCGACGCGGCCTGCGCCATCATAGTCGATCGCTACAGCCCGGATTACGATCCGGATCGCTGGAGCAAGGAAGCCCGATAAAAGCGCCATGTGCGCCGGGGTGAAAACAAAAGAGGGAAGCGATGGCTTCCCTCTTTTCGTTGGTGCGCGGCTCGCATCCTCGGCCCGCGGCGGATAGCCGGGCGCTTGTCAGGGCGTCAGCTGGGCCAGGGCTTGCTGGCAACGCTGTTCGGCGGCTTCGAGCTCCAGCAAGACCATCTTGATGTCTTCCAACTGCTGTTGCAGCGTCACCCGCTTGTCGGCCACCAGTCCCAGCATGGTCTGCAACTGGGTGCGGCTGCTCTTGTCCGCGTCGTAGAGATCGAACAGCTCGCGAATGTCCGCGAGGCTGAAGCCGAGCCGCTTGCCGCGCAGGGTCAGCTTGAGGCGCACCTTGTCCTGTCGGCTGTAGATGCGAGTCTGACCCTGCCGGGTCGGGTTCAGCAGCCCCTGATCCTCATAGAAACGGATACTGCGGGTGGTCACATCAAATTCACGGGCCAGCTCGCTGATGCTGAAGGTCCGGGCGTCATCCTTGGATCTGGTCATAGGGTTATCTTGGCCGTCATCTCGATTGTCAAGGCAGGCTGGCACCTTACCCAAACGTCAACTTCCCCGCAAGTCTTGTTCCTGTCCCGGCGAGGGCATATGTTATCCCCATGTAACAAAAGGAGCAGGTGACGGATGGACATAGTGATAGTGGCGGCCAAGCGTACCCCCATGGGGGCCTTTCAAGGGGCCCTGAGCGGCCTGAGTGCCACCGAGCTTGGCGCCTGCGCCATCGGGGCGGCCATGGCGGCGGCGGGACTCAGAGGCGAGCAGGTCGATGAGGTCTACATGGGCAATGTGCTGAGCGCCGGGCTCGGGCAGGCACCGGCCCGTCAGGCGGCACTCAAGGCCGGCCTGCCCGACAGCGTGCCCTGCACCACCATCAACAAGGTGTGTGGCTCCGGCATGAAGGCGGTGATGCTGGCCGCAGACAGCCTGCGCCTCGGTGAGGCCGAGGTGGTGGTAGCCGGTGGCATGGAGAGCATGAGCCGAGCACCCTATTTGCTCGACAAGGCGCGCAGCGGTTTTCGCATGGGCCATTCGAGCGTGCTGGATCACATGTTTCTCGATGGCCTGCAGGATGCCGACGAGGGGCAGCTGATGGGACATTATGCCCAGCTGAGTGCGGATCGGGCCGGGCTGACCCGGGCCGACATGGATGCCTATGCGCTCGCCTCTCTGGATCGGGCCCTGGCGGCCCAGCGCAGTGGCGGCTTCGCAGCAGAGCTCACTCCCGTTATGGCGGGGGATCGACTGTTGCTGGCCGAGGATGAACAGCCCGCCAACGCCAAACCCGGCAAGATCCCCCAACTCAAGCCTGCGTTCAGCAAGACGGGCACCATCACGGCGGCCAATTCCAGCTCCATCTCGGACGGGGCGGCGGCGCTGGTGCTGATGGGGAGCGATACCGCCGCCCGGCTGGGGCTGCCGGTGCTGGCGCGCATTGTGGGCTATCAGAGTCACGCCGCCCTGCCGGCGGAGTTCACCAGTGCCCCCATCGGCGCCATCCACAAGCTGCTGGCCCGGCTGGGTTGGTCGGTGGAGGAGGTGGACCTGTTCGAGGTGAACGAGGCTTTCGCAATGGTCAGCATGCTGGCCATGACGGGTTGCAATATCCCTCATCACAAGTTGAACGTGAACGGGGGCGCCTGCGCCCTGGGTCATCCCCTCGGCGCCAGTGGCGCCCGCATCCTGGTGACCCTGGTTCATGCCCTGCAGGCCCGTGGTCTGAGGCGAGGGGTGACGAGCCTCTGCATCGGGGGCGGGGAGGCCACGGCGGTGGCCGTCGAGCTGGGTTGAGCGCTTGCGCAGTGTCGGCCTGATGTCGCGCCGGCGTTGAGGCAAGACTTGGGCCGACAAGAGTGCCTTCTTCCCCTCTTTATCATCCTTCTCTGTCGAATCGATCCTGAGGCCGCGCGGGCGGCCTCGGGGTCACACTCTCTCATCTTGCGTCTATGACACCTCCGAGTGGCCGCGCCCTGGCCTATCCAGACGGTGCGAAATCGCGTTTTCCGCATCCGACAGTTGCGCCGAAAAGTCCGTTTTTGGCGGGGAAAACAGGCTTATTTGCATTCATTCAGCCGGGATTAAGCTTGGCGGCCGATTTCGGGACTGGTCTGATTTGTCGGCGCGAAGAGGCTCCCTACTATGCGCCATCTATTTTGCCGCTCTTGAGTTGATCCCGTTTTCGATGGCTCACGGCAGTACCGCATCGTGGTGGCCTGCGCCGCCGTGATGATCATCATCCTGAGTGCCTGCCTGTTGTGGGCGCCCAAACGAGAATCCAGATGACCACCCCATTCAAGCTCAGCATCCTTGCCAGCGCGCTGGCACTGCTCGCCACCAACGCCTCCGCCTCCGGCTTCCAGATCAACGAACACTCCGCCTCCGGCCTCGGCCGTGCCTTCGCGGGTGAGGGCGCCATTGCCGACAACGCCTCAGTGCTGGGCCGCAACCCGGCCGCCATGATGATGTTCGACAAGACTGCCGTCTCCGTGGCCGCCACCATGGTGGATCCGGATTACAGCGTGGACGGGGCCTTCGTCACCGATCTGCCGGGCAGCCGGTTTGATTCCAGCACCGCGGCCAGCCATGGCAACGCCGGCCCCAACGCCGTGGTGCCCGCCGCCTATATGATCCACCCGATCAACGAGCAGTGGGCCGTCGGTTTTGCCATGATGACCAACTATGGCCTCGGCACTCGCTTCGACGACAGCTTCGGTGCTGGCAGCAACCAGGCCGCCGGCTTGCTGGCGGGGGAGACCTCGCTGATGAGTGTCAACCTGAACCCCAATGTGGCCTACCGCATCAATGAGCAGTGGAGCGTCGGTGCCGGTATCAACTACACCATCGCCACCGGTTATGTGGACAGGGTCAATCCCAACGGGAACACCAATGGTTCTCATAATACCCTGGCCAACTTCGATGGTGCCGGCAACGGCTGGGGCTGGAACGTCGGCGGCCTGTTCGAAATCAATCAGGATAACCGCCTGGCGCTGACCTACCGCTCCCAGATCGACGTGGAGCTGGAGGGAGATTACACCGGTGCCGTGGGTGCTCCCGGTTACAAGGCAGATGCCACCGTCGATGTGCCCATGCCCGCCATCGCCGAGTTCTCCGGCTACCACCGTCTGAACCAGCAATTTGCCCTGCACTACTCGGTGATGTGGACCGACTGGAGCGCCTTTGAAAAACTGGAGGCCGTCAGCGGCCAGTGCAACCTGCCGGGCGGCGTCTGCCTGAGCAAGAACGAGCAGCTGCAAGATGCAATGCGCTACGCGGTTGGTGCGACCTGGTATGTGAACCCCCAGTGGGAGGCTCGCGTCGGTGTCGCCTATGACGAGTCGGCCGTGCAGAGCGAGCACGCCACCATCAGCCTGCCCGATGCAGACAAGTGGTGGTACAGCGCGGGGGCGACCTACCATCTGGATGAAACCAAGAGCATCGACATCGGCATGACCTATATCAATGGGGAAGCGAGTGAGGTGAAGGAAGGGGTCCACAGCAACGAACCGGGTCAGTCGTTCTATTTCGAAGGCAACAACGAAGGCAATGCCTTCCTGGCCTCGGTCCAGTTCAACATGCTGTTCTAAGGGTCTCACCGCCAGACATCAGAAACGCCCCTCTCGAGGGGCGTTTTTTTATGGTGTTTGCCGTGCCTGGCTCGGGGGAAGGGCGGCTGGATAGGGGAGCATCCGTTACGCCCTCATTTGTGAAGGACCTTCTCAATCAAATGCTTGAGTGACGGCTCATGGTGCATCACCAGCAACTGATCCGGGTGGCTGGTGGTCTGCTGCACCATCTGTGGCCGGCTGAAGAAGAAGCCCTGAAACAGCGCGACCCCCAGCGCCTTCATCCGCTCAAACTCCGCCTTGTTTTCCACCTTCTCGGCGAGATAGGTGAGGGGCAGGTGCCGGTGGCTCTCGATGAAGGCCTCGATGCTGGCGAGGGGCGTGGCCCTCAGGTCGAACTTGATGATGTGGACATAGGGCAGGAAGCGGTCCCAGGTCGTGGAAAGAGTGAAATCATCCAGTGCCATGCGATACCCCAGTTGATTCAACTCTATCACCTTGGCCAGCAGCGCATCGTCCGGCTCGGCATCTTCCAGGATCTCGATGATCACCTTGTCCTGGGGCAGGCATTCGGCCAGCCCGTCGAGCAGCAGGGAGTGAGGGAAGTTGATGAAGCAGGGGTGCCCGCCAAGCAGCTGATCGATATTCTGCTGCAAAAACTGTTCGGCCACCAGTCGGGCGGTGGCCTGTTGCGCCGAGATCAGGGGGAACACATTATCCAGGCTGTCGCGAAAAAGCAGCTCATAGGCGTGGGTCTTCAACTCCCGATCCAGGATGGGCTGCCTTGCTACGTAGGAATACATTCATATCTCCAGCATGAGTGCTGGCTTGATTCTATGGTGAAGCGGATCACTATGCCAGTGCTGACCGGCGCCCAAGGGTCAACAACTGGCATAGCATCTGGCGGGGAGCCCGGTGATTTAGAACAGGTAATTGAGCTGCAGTCCGGCCAGCCAGGCGTCCCCTTCCGAGGTGCCCTGGAAGCTGGAGCTGGTCTGCGGCACGCCCGGTTTGAGCTGCATGGTCTCGGTCACGTCCACCTTCTTGCCATCGAGCAGGGTGAGCCCGAAGTCCAGCGACAGGTTGCGATCCAGCTGGTAGCCGATACCGGCGCTGTACCAGATCCGGTCCGAATCCGGGATGGAGATGGTGCGGCGCTCGGCGGGGACCGGGCTGCGATCATAGGCAATCCCGGAGCGAAGCTGCCACTGGGGCGCCAGTTGGTAAGTCAGGCCGAGGGCGTAGCGCCAGCTGTCTTCCCAGTGCTCGTCCTTGATGTGCATGGTGCCATAGTGATCGAGCTCGGACTCGAGCTGGACGAACTTGCTCCAGTTGGTCCAGTTGATGCTCGAATGCAGCGCCAGGGCTGGCGTCAGCTGATGGAAGATCGCGAGCTCCGCAGTGGCGGGCAGCGGCAAGTCCAGGCTGCCGGTGTCGGTGAAGGTGCGCCCCTGCAGATCGGTACCGATGGCATCCCCGGACAGGGTGAGGGTCACATCGTGGCGGTAGGAGAGGCCGATGCGGGTCGCCTGTGACAGCTCCAGCAGGGCGCCCAGGTTCCAGCCAAGTGCCCAGCCATCCCCCTTGAGGTGCTTGGCAATCTTGTTGTTGGAGGGGAAGGTGCCGCCCACTTCTCCCTCGCCGTGGATGGCGGACAGGCCGCCACCCAGGCTCCACATCTCGTTGATGCGATAGGCGAGAGAGACGCCGAGATCCATGGTCTTGATGTCGGAGACATTGCCGAAGTGGCCTGCGTTGTAGTTGTCCGGCATCTGGACGCCGAGACCATAGTAGGAGGTGGCCGCGAGGCCGAGCCACCATTGTTCACTCAGGGGCACTATGAGGTAGGCATTGGGCACCCAGGCATCCCCCGCAATGTCGTAAGCGCTCGCGTCCAGGCTCACCGGCCCCGTGGCGGTCGGTACCCGGGTCACACCCTCGATGTTGACGTCGGGGTGGATGTGGATGACGCCGCCGGAGAAGGCCGTGCGTTCGAAACGGGTCATGGCCGCGGCGTTGCGCGACAGCACGCTGGCATTGTCGGCGATGGCCGCTTCCCCGGCGAAGGCGCGCCCCATGCCGGTCGCCGATTGCTCCGCCAGCTGAAAACCGGCCGCCTGGGTCTGGCTCGACAACAGGAGCAGGGCGATGAGGGAGGGCTTCATGTTCGAATGCATTGCGTTTCCTTGGGATGAACTTGGGGTTCATTCTGTTATTTGGTTGGGGGCGGGATTTTATATGGTATGACCAGTAAGGCAACGGGGGCGGGGTGGCTTGGGCCAAAACGGGATTAAATGCTGGAAGAGCGAGGGCTAACAGGCTGATAAAAAACGAAAAGCGTACAGCTGTTTGCTACAACTGTGCGCTGAAATGACGACTCGGTATAAAAAAAGAGCGCCCTTGGGCGCTCTTTTTGGTAACGGGTAAATCAGAATTTCATGTTGAACTGGGCAGAGGCCAGGAAGGCGTTGCCGTGGGAAGTTCCCTTCCAGCGAACCGGATCGGTGTGGCTGGTCAGGCCTTCGTTCACGTCCACTTCCTTGCCATCCAGGTAGGCCATGCCGAAGTCGACGCTCATGTCCTGATCGATATGGTAGGTGGCGCCGGCGCTGTACCAGACACGGTCGGAATCCGGGATGCTCAGGCTGCGGTATTCCGGCTCGATCGGGCTGTTGTCATAGGCGAAGCCGATGCGAGCTTCCCAGGCCGGGTTGATGTACCAGGTACCGCCCAGGGCGTAACGGGTAGAATCCTTGAATTTCTCGTCTTTTTGCAGACAGACACCGCCAGCACAGGAGTTGCTGGTGGCTTTGAGCTCCTGGAAGGCGCTCCAGTCGGTCCAGTTGACGGAGTAGTGCACCGCGAACTGCTGGTTCAGACGGTGGTAACCGGCGAACTCGGCCTGGGCCGGCAGATCCAGTTTCAGGTTGCCATCGACTGTCTTGTAGCCGGAGGTCAGGCCCTTGAAGTCGCCGTCAAAGCTTAAGTCCACCTGGGAGCGATAGGTCAGCGCCAGACGGTTGCTGTCATTGATCTCGTACAGGGTGCCGACGTTCCAGCCAAAGCCCCAGGTGTCACCCTTAAGGTGCGCGATGGCGGTGTCGCTGTTATGCACTATGCCGGTCTTGGCGGTCAGACCCGGCGCCAGGGCACCGGCGTAGCGGTTCAGCTCGGCCTGGGCATAGACGGCGTTGATACCGGCGCCGATGCTGAAGTTGGAGTTGATGCGGTAGGCGATGTTGGGGTTGATGTTGAAGGTCAACAGCTCGGTATCACCGGCACCGGCGCCCGCTGGGAAGGTCTTGGAGTATTCGGTGGCCAGACCGTAGTTGGAGAACAGTCCCAGGCCCCAGGCCCACTGATCGTTCAGCGGCTGGATGAAATAGGTCGCCGGTACGAAGGCATCCGGTGCTATGTCGCTCTCGCTGGAGGAGGCCAGCTTGGTGGGGCCGGCATAGATGTCACCGGAGACATTCACGTCAGGCTTGATATAGGTGCCGGAAACAGACAGTGCCATCTTGTCAAAGGTGGTCATGGCGGCCGGGTTGCGGGACAGCACGGACGCGTTGTCCGCGATGGCCGCTTCCCCTGCATAGGCGCGACCCAGACCGGAGGCCGAGTGCTCGTTCAGCTGGAAGGCGGCAGCAAAGGTCTGGGTACTGGCCAGGGTCACGGCCGCGGCGATCAGGCTTTTCTTGAAAAAGGCAGTTGTCATAGTGTTCTCTCTTGTAAGCAGATTTTCTGTCGATATCACGGCTCTTTGGCCGCTATACACGACAAGATCTGTTGTTATGTAAGCTTCTTCCCATTCACTTCTGGCGTGATTCTATGGATCTGGTAGGAGGTAAGAAATCAGACCAGTGACAGCAGAATACATAAAAGTTTCCATTGTGTTAATCATTTGTTTTAACTTGCCGTTTAAATAGCCAAACTCATCCATTATTGGGTAATTAACAGTCAATGGGTGCCATCTGTATCAGTAAAATAAATTGAGTGGTTTGACACGTAAAAGTGGGCAATGAGTGGGGAATGTCGCGATATGTGGAATGAACAGGCAGACAACGAGCGTGTCTGCCTGGGGTTAGGTGGAGGTAAAAACCCAGTCAGGCCGGGTTAAGTTCTGTTAAATGGACCAGTGCAGATGGGACGCCATTTGCTGGGCAACAGGGGCAAGTGACTCCTGCATATCGCCGATCAGCACCATGTTGGCGCCCTTGAGCGGCAAGATCTCCCCCTTGAGCTGACCATCCGCAAAATCAGGCTGGATCTTGAGGGGTACATGCTTGGGCACCAGGAACAGGGCGACGGGTCCCATCTTGCCCTGCAGCACCATGTGCAGGGCCGGCCCCTGGTAGAAGGCGCAGTGGTTGACATAGGTCACCTTCATGCCCGGCATGTCCATCAGGGTGGCCCCGTATTTCTCCATCTTGGCGTTGATGGTCTGCAGGCTGACCCGTTCATCGACCCCCTCGATGAAGGGTTCCTCCCCATAGACATGGGCCATGGCGACCTGGGCCAGGGACGGCTCATCCGGTGCCGTCACCGGCCAGCTGATCCAGCGGGTACTCATGCCGAGCAGGAAGGCGACCGAGGCCGCCACGGCGAGGGGACGCCAGTTGGTACGCATAGGCGGGGGCGGCAGCGGCACCATTTCATCATCGTCGGGTTCTACCGCTTGCCTGAGCAGGATGCGTTCGGCCAGGCCCGCCGGCACCTCGACCTTCAGGGTGCGGTGCAACTGACGATCCAGCTGCTTCATTTCCTCAAGATGGTTGCGATTGGCGGAGGACGCCTCTGCCGCCTCGAGGAACGCAGGATCTGCATCCGTTGGATGGGCGATGGCCCTGCGGCGAAACTCAAGCTCATCCATTTGTGTGTCCTCTTCGTTGTGCCGCTGACTCCATGGCCTCTTTGATCTGGTTGCGGGCCCGGAACAGCCGGGTCATGACGGTGTTCTTGTTCAGCCCCAACTGCTCGGCGATCTCCTCGCCGCTAAATCCCCCCAGCACCTGCAACAGCAAGGGCTCCTGGTACTCGGCGGGCAGCCGGGCGATGTGGCGCCTCAGCCATTCATGCTCCATCTCCTGCTCGTTGTGCAGGGCGCCCTGATCGCTCAGGGGATGCTCATCGAGACTGATGAGATCGAACTGCCTGCGCTCGAAGCGGCGGGCATTCTCCCGCCTGAGGATGGTGATGAGCCAGGCCTTGGCGGCCTTGTCGTCCAGCAGGGAGTCGATGGCCTTCCAGGCGCGCAGGAAGGTTTCCTGCACCAGATCTTCGGCTATCTGCGGGTCCCGACACAGCCAGTAGGCGTAACGGTAGATGTCTGCGTGCAGGGCATGCACCAGGGCTTCGTATTTGGTCTGTTTATCTGCCATATCCCCATAGACCGGCGTGGCCCCGGGATCCTTTCCCGTTCCCGAGCCTTTTTTTCTGAAAAAACCTAACGCCATGATTGGGCTTCCTTTTTATCCGGAGTCGCTGGCCGTGGGCTCAAGGGCGTCGCCACGCCAGCATTTTAAGGCCAGAGGTTACTGCAACAGTATCGAAGGCGCACAACGCCTTGGCGAGCCGTTGCCAGTCAACCTGAATATCGGCGGGTGAAGTGGAGGTGAAACAGGCCCTGTCCAGGCTGTCGAGCAGGACCCCGACGGCGGGGTCGCCATGGCAGGGCAGGCTGGCGAGGTGCTGATGAGTGCCGGCCCAGCGTTGGTCGGCCCAGGCCAGCAAGGCCCATCTGGCCGAATCAGGCTCCTCGCTCGCCAGGGCACGCTGCAGGCGATAGAAGGCCAACCAGCGGGGCCAGCCTCGCCACAAGGCACTCAGCAGCAAGGCCCCTAGCACCCAGCCAAGGCTCTCTCCCACGGGCGCCGGATCCTGATCGGATGAGGCGGGGGCTGCTTCAAATATCAGCGTCTGCGCCGGCAGGCGGGCATGCTCGATGCGTCCGCTCTGGGTATTGAACCAGGGCAGATCCACGGCGGGCAATTGATAGTGGCCAGGTGCCTCGGCGCTCAATGCCTGGCGCCATTGGCGCTCGAAGCGCAGGGCCCCCTTGGCCACGAAGCGTTCCTCCTGTTGCTCTCCGTCCGGTCTTGCCAGCAGGCCTGCAGGCAGCCTGGACAGTGCCGGCCTTGGCAGGCGGCTGCCATCTCCCCCCTCCATCACCAGGGTCAGGGTGCGGATCACCGGCTCGCCAACCTTGGCTCCCCTTGCCGGACTGAGTTGCTGGCGCAGGCTGAGGCTGCTCGCCACCGGCTCCACCGGTGCCTTGTCCACCTTGATGAACTGGGTTGCGGCCCTGGCCGAGAGGTTGTCGCCGGTGCCGCCGGTCATGGGCAGTCGTCCCTGAAAACGGGGGGACTCCAGCGGATGGAGTCCCGGCTCCCTTGCCTGCAGCAGCCATTTGCGGGTCAACCGGCCTGGCATGCCGGGGTCGGCGGGAGATTCCCACTGATCGTTGCCGAGGCGCCGGATGATGAAGCCAGCACCGACCGGTTCGCTGAGGTTGGGGGCCTCCAGGTTGGCGGGGATCCAGAGGCTCAGTTGATAGATGAAGGGTTGCCCGGGGTAGAGTGGCCCCTGATGCAGCACGCTGGCCTGCAATTCGATGGGGGAGTGAGGGGCTGCCCCAATGGCCGCTCCGGCGGATGTCTGTGGCTCGGTGCGCTTGGGTAGCGGCAAGGGCGGTGTCGATTGGGAGCCGAGCATGAGGGCGGGCACCTGTCTGGCGTCACTGGCCACCCGATGCAGCGGGATCTGCCAGCGGGTCAGGCTGCGGACCTCTGTGGTGACGCGGCTCATTGTCACCCGACCCACAGCGAACTGGCGCAGCAGGGGGGTGAGGCTGAGCTCATCGCCGCGCAGCTGCCCGTCGGCTTCGATGATGAGCAGCCAGTCGCCGTCGCTCGCCCCCGGCAACAGCTCGGCCCGTGGCGGCGCGGCCAGTGCCTGGCCCGCCAACGAGAGGCAGAGCAGCAGGAGCAGCCGGTGGCCCAGGCCGCCGATACGCAGGCGCAAGGCGGGGATCACCTGGACTCCTCGGGCTTGATGAATGAGGAGTCAGCTGTGTTGGCCAGGGCGCGGCGCTGCGCCTCCTTGCGCAGGCGCTGCTCGAGCAGCAGCACTGGGGGAGCCGGGGGCTGTGGGCGCTCCGGTGCTGCAGAGGGTGGCTCTGTGGCCGAAGGCTTGGGGGTCTCGCTGGGTTTGGGTTCCTGTGAGGCGCTTTGCGGCGGTGTGCGCAGCAGGGCCAGATTGAAGAGGGCATCCTGATGGCCGGGTTCGAGGGTAAGGGCGGCGAGATAAGCCTGCTCGGCGGCGCCTGGCTGCCCGAGCCGGACCAGCGCGTTGCCTCTGTTGTAGTGGGCGGTGGCGCTGTTGACGCGGGCATAGGCCGAGGCGGCCCGGGCGTAGTCGCCGGCCCTGTACCAGGCATTGCCCTGCCAGACGGGGTCCTGAAAGCCGCGGGCGGCCGCTTGATAGTGCCCCTGCCGGTAGTCCTGCCGGGCCTGTTGCTCCTGTAGTAAAGGATCGGAAAGGGGCGCGCTTGCCTGCAGCGGCGGCGAGTCGAGCAGGCCCATTCCCAGGCCGAGCAAGAGCAGCCAGTGCGCCCCGATGCGGGCCAGCAGCGCCAGCGGCAGCAAGGGGAGCAGCAGCCACGGGCCGAGATCCCGGGATTGATCTGTGGTCAGCGTCTGGCTGGTGGGCAGGGGGGCAAACCGTGGGATCCCGGCCTGCAGCCACTGCAGACGCCCTCCCAGATCGGTCGCGAGTTGTGCCATGGTTGCCCCATCGGGCGCCGGCAGCCTGCGTCCAAGGGCGCTGCCGAGCCCCTGGCTGGCGGTGGGCGAGGGGGCCAGTTCGGTGGCCTTGCCCCCATTGGCCAGCAGAATATCGAGGCGAGGTCTGGTGGATTGTTGGCAGAACAGCGTGCCCTGGCAGGGCCACAGCTCGGCGATACGCTCGATTTGAGCCGCCGAGAGTCCGTCGGTGACGAGCAGCAGCCGCGCGCTCTGGCCAGCGGGGATCTGCGCAAGGGCCAGCACGACGGCGCGTTCGGGGGCACTGCCTCTGCGGGAGGTCAGCTGCGGCATGATGGCCGGGCGCAAGTCTGGCAGCAGCAGCGAGATGGCCTGATGATCCCGGCTGGGGGGCATGGCGAGATAGGCATCGTCGGCGAACAGGATGAGGGCGATGGGGTGTCGATCCTCGCTCGCCCCCGTGCTCGAGGATTCGTCCAGCATGTCTTGCAGCAGCAGCCGCACCCGGGTCGCCCGATCCGGCGGCAGATCCTCGGCTCGCATGGAATCGGAGAGATCCAGCAGCCAGATGTCGAGGGCGGGGCTCTCGATGGACTGGCTCTGCTGGCGCAGGGCCGGGCCGCTCAAGGCCAAGATCAGGGGCAGGCAAGCGAGCCAGAGCCAGGGGAAACCACGATCCTGGCCCGGCAGCAGATAGGCCTGCATGGCGGGGGCGAGCAGGGTGGGCTGGCGACGACGGCGCCATCCCTGCCACAGCCAGGGCAGCAGGGCCAGCAGCCAGAGCGGGCGCAGCAGCATCAACTCCATGATGGACATTCCCGGCACTCACCCATGGGGCGGCTCCTCTGAAGGGCTGGGGCGTCGCCATCTGGGCCACGCTGGTGCCAGGGCGCTCAGCCGGGTCGGCCAGCTCAGCAAGAGCCAAGCCAGCGTGAGGGGCCAGGGATAGAGCTCCTGATTGGGACGATAGAGGGTCTGCGGGCGGGCCAACGGCTCCAGGCTATCGAGGGCCTGGTTGATGGCCTCCAGATCGGCCTGGCTGCGGGCGCGAAAATAGCGGCCCTGACCGAGTTCCGCCAGCTGTTGCAGCAAGGGTTCATCCAGTTCGGCGCTGGGATCGGCGCTCTCCTGCGGCTGGGCGAAGGTGCCGGGATCGGCGCCGACCCCCAGGGGGTAAATCCGGATCCCCGCGGCGGCGGCCAGTTTGGCCTCGCGCAAGGGATCCGCATTGCCCGCGGTGTTGCGGCCATCGGTGACCAGCAGCAGGGCGGTGGGTCTGGCGGGATCGGCATGCTGGCGCGCCAGCAGTATGGCTTCGCCGAGGGCCGTGGTGCGCCCCACCAGATCAAAATCGAGCTCATCGCTCAGGGTCAGCAGCGCCTTGGTCTCCTGGGTCAGGGGGGAGAGCAGGTAGGCGTGATCGGCGAAGACGATCAGGGCGATGCGATCGCCGGGACGGGTGCTTATCAGGGCCTTGAGTTGCTGGCGCACGGCGCCGAGCCGGTCCCGCTGCTCCCCCTCGTCCAGCATGTCCTGGGTGCGCATGCTGTCGGAGAGATCCACCGCCAGGATGAGATCCCGGCTGGTCTGGTAGTGAATGAGGGGCTCCACCTGCCATTGGGGGCGGCACAGGGCCAGCACCAGGGCGCACCAGCACAGGGTCATGCGCCAGAGTGGCTGGCCGGCTTGGGGGAGCAGCAGGGGAAAGCCGCCGTGGACTAGCCGGGTGCGGCCGTGCCGGTTGCCTGAGAGAGGGGGCAGGCCGAAGCGCACCAGCAGCGGCAGCACCAGGGCGAGGGCAAACCAGGGCCAGGCGAGGATCATGAGGCGCCTCTTCGGCCCTGGCCGGAGGCTCGTCGCCCCTGACCCTGCGGCAGTATCCGTGGCGAGCTGACGCAGCGACGCCCCCAGCGCAGGTAGGCGCGGCGCAGCAAGGCCCGCTGTCGGGCATCAGGCTGTTGCTGATCATAGAGCCAGCCGGCCCAATGCTCTGTCAGATCCGCAAAGCGGCTGCCCCCTTTTTTATCGAGCCAAATGAGCCAGGCCTCTCCTTGCAGGGTGCGCGCCTCGGGCCAGCGGGCCAGCGCCGCCTGGCGCAGCGTGGCTTGCAGCCTGGGCACCAGATCTGCGTCTTGCCAGTCTATTTGACGTGCCCAGCGCCGCTGGCGCCACAGGGTCAGCGCCAGGGTAGCGATCAGCAAAAGGGCGAGCACCGTGATCAGAAGCCAACCCCAGGCCAGCAGGCGAGGATCGGCAACACTGGCGAGCTCAGGCCCAGGGTGGATGTCGCGCAACTGGGCCTGGATCTCGTGCAATCGCCCCTGATCCAGCGGTGCCTGATCCGTTGTGAGGGTCGCGGCAGAGGGGGCGCTCAGAGCAGACGGCATCCACCCTCCTGCCATTGGCGTTGCAGACTCAGGCCGTTGTCGAGCCGATACAAGCGCTGCACCAGCGGCAACAGTTGCTGCTGGCTGCGCTCGGCCTGCTGCTCGGCCGCCTGCCGATAGCGCTGGCGAAAGGCGGACAGCCCCGCGTCGAGCCAGCCGCTGCGCTTGCCCGCTTGCACCGCCAGTCGCCCCTGTGTGGGCAGGCTCGCCTCCAGGGGATCGCGAATTTGCCAGTAGTGAATGTCGTGGCGGTGGCCGAGCAGTTGCAACTGCTCGGCGAGGGCCTCGTCACAGGGGTTGTGATCGCCGATGAGGGTCAACCTGGCGCCCTGGGGCAGCCTCAGGTGTGTCAGGGTCTGGGCCAGGGATGAGGGCAGTGGCGTGCGCGCCAGCCCGGCTTCGTACTGCTGGCAGAGGGTCTGCAGCAAGGGCACCAGGGAGCCGCGCTGGTGCGTTATTTTGGGGGCCATCCCATGGTAGACCAGGGTATTGGCCTGCTTTTCTCCCTGCCAGAGCAGGGCGGCGGCCAGCTCGCAGCCGAGGCGGGCCTTGAGCTGAGGCCCGGAGCCAAAATACATGGCGGGGGAGAGGTCGAGCAGCAGCCAGTGGGCCTGCTCCTGCTCTTCGCCGTAGAGTCGGGTGTAGGGGCGGCCGAGCCGGGCTGTCACCCGCCAGTCGATGTGGCGCACCTCATCCCCGGCCTGATAGGCCCGCAGCTCGCGAAAGCTCAAGCCCGGCATCCGACCTATCCGTCCCTGCCTCGCCTGATGCACCCGCGTCCTGAGCCCTTGTCTCGCCCAGAGCCGGATGGCCAGCAGCCGGGTCAGCGGCAAGGCGATGTCGGGATGAGCGCGAGGATCCTCGTGTTGCGTCAGGGGCAAGGTAAGGTATCCAGCAGCGTGATACATGCCTCGTCGGCAGGATGTATCACCCGTGTTTGAGCGCTGGGGCAGAAAGAAGGAGATGACTCAGGCCGGCAGAGGATCATGGGCATGGGATCATGTCCAGCAGCAGTGAGATCAGCGCCTCGTTATCGAGGTTGTCGGCCAGGGCCTGATAGCTGGGAATGAGGCGATGGCGCAGCACGGCGGGGGCCAGCTGCTGGATATCCTCCGGCAGCACGAAGTCCCGTCCCGCGAGCCAGGCCCGGGCCCGGGCGGCGCGCGCCAGGCCTATGCTGGCCCTGGGGCTGGCACCGACCGCGATCAGGGGTTCGAGCTCGGGACAGAGCCCGCTGCCGGGGCGGGTGGCGCAGACTAGCTGCACTAGATAGTGCTCGAGGCGCGCCTGCATCTGCACGGCCAGTACCTCGTTTCTCGCCGCCAGCAGCGCGTCCTGGCTCAGGGTCATCGACGGTGGTTGCAGCTGCTCGCCGCGGGCGTTGAGCTGCAAGATGGCGAGCTCCATGGCGGGGCTGGGGTAATCCACCATCAGCTTGAGCAGGAAGCGATCGAGCTGGGCCTCCGGCAGGGGGTAGGTGCCTTCCTGCTCTATGGGGTTTTGGGTCGCGGCCACCATGAAGAGCGGCGGCAAACGCCAGCTCTTCTTGCCGACGGTGATCTGGTGCTCGGCCATGGCTTCCAGCAGGGCAGATTGCACCTTGGCCGGGGCCCGGTTGATCTCGTCCGCCAGCACCAGGTGGTTGAACAGGGGGCCGGGCTGAAACACGAAGCTCGCATCTTGCGGGTGAAACACCTCGCTGCCGGTGAGATCGGCGGGCAACAGGTCCGGGGTGAACTGGATGCGGGCAAAGCGCCCCTCCACCACGCCGGCCAGCGCCTTGACTGCCCGGGTCTTGGCCAGACCCGGCGCCCCCTCGATCAACACATGTCCTTCACATAGCAAGGCGATCAAGAGCCCCTCGATGAGGGGGCCCTGTCCCAGAACCTGACTGCCAAGATAGTCCCTAAGCGCTCTGAATCCGGCCGCTGCCATGGAATGAACCCGTTGTTTTAATAGAAGTTGCTCTTTTTATACCCCAGATCCCCCAAGAGGGCGAGGCGAGGGGCCAAGATGGTGACAATTTAGTTTCAATCAGCCGTATGAAAGTTGTGAGTGGATTGTTAAGATGTGGCGCAATGAGGTCAGACCTCTTCCCTTTTAACCTTCTCGTTGAACCAAGGAGCCAGGATGAAACAGCCATTGAAACTGACGACGCGCCAGGGCGAACGGATTGCCGTCGTGGCGGGTCTGCGCACCCCCTTTGCCAAGCAGGCCACCGCCTTTCATGGCGTGCCCGCGGTGGATCTCGGCAAACTGGTGGTGAGCGAACTGCTCGCCCGCACGGATCTCGATCCCAAGCTCATCGATCAGCTGGTGTTCGGCCAGGTGGTGCAGATGCCGGAGGCGCCCAACATCGCCCGCGAGATAGTGCTCGGCACCGGCATGAGTGTCAGCACAGACGCCTATAGCGTGTCCCGCGCCTGCGCCACCAGTTTCCAGGCGGTGGCCAACGTCACCGAGTCCATCATGGCCGGCACGGTCGACATCGCCATCGCCGGCGGCGCGGATTCCTCCTCTGTGCTGCCCATCGGGGTCAGCAAGTCCCTGGCCCGTGCCCTGGTGGATTTGAACAAGGCCCGCAATCTCCAGCAGCGCTTCAATATACTGCGCCGCCTGCGCTTGAAAGACTTGATGCCGGTGCCGCCGGCGGTGGCCGAGTACTCCACCGGCCTCTCCATGGGGCAGACCGCCGAGCAGATGGCCAAGAGCCACGGCATCAGCCGGGAGGCGCAAGACGCCCTGGCCCACCGCTCCCACAGCCTGGCGGCCCAGGCCTGGGCAGATGGCAAACTCAATGCCGAGGTCTTCACCGCCCACGTGCCCCCCTACAAGTCACCGCTCGAGCGGGACAACAACATTCGCGAGAGCTCAGATCTCGCGAGCTACGCCAAGCTCAAGCCGGTGTTTGACCGGCTGCACGGCTCCGTCACCGCCGCCAACGCCACCCCGCTCACCGACGGCGCCGCCGCCGTGCTGCTGATGCGCGAAGGCCGGGCCAAGGAGCTGGGGCTAGAACCCCTCGGCTACATTCGCAGCTTCGCCTTCTCCGCCATAGATGTGTGGCAGGACATGCTGATGGGCCCCTCCTACGCCACCCCGTTGGCGCTGGACCGCGCCGGCATCACGCTGGCCGACTTGACCCTGATCGACATGCACGAAGCCTTCGCCGCCCAGACTCTGGCCAACCTCAAGATGTTTGCAAGCCATGAGTTTGCTCGCGACAAGCTGGGCCGTGACAGTGCCATCGGCGAGGTGGACATGGATAAATTCAACGTGCTCGGCGGCTCCCTGGCCTATGGCCATCCCTTTGCCGCCACCGGTGCCCGCATGATCACCCAGACCCTGCACGAGCTGCGTCGTCGCGGCGGGGGCCTCGGGCTCAACACCGCCTGTGCGGCGGGCGGGTTGGGTGTGGCCATGGTGCTGGAGGTGGAATGATGGAGGCGAGCAAGATGAACACAGCAACATTTGCACTGGATATTCGCCAGGACGGCATCGGCATCCTGACCATGGATGTGCCAGGCGAGAGCATGAATACCCTCAAGGCCGCCTTCGCGGCCGAGATCCGCACCGTGCTGGCCGAGGTGAAAGCCAACAAGGATCTGATCGGCCTGGTGGTGGTCTCCGGCAAGAAGGACTCCTTCATCGCCGGCGCTGACATCGCCATGCTGGCGGCCTGTACCAGCGCCACCGATGCCCAGACCCTGTCCCGGGAAGGGCAGGCGGTATTCGCCGAGATCGAGGCTCTGAGCATCCCTGTGATCGCCGCCATCCACGGCCCCTGCCTCGGCGGCGGGCTGGAGCTGGCCCTGGCCTGTCACGGCCGGGTCATCACGGATCACGGCAAGACGCTGCTGGGCCTGCCGGAAGTGCAGCTCGGCCTGCTGCCGGGCTCCGGTGGCACCCAGCGTCTGCCGCGCCTCATCGGGGTCGCCAAGGCGCTGGATCTGATGCTGACCGGCAAGCAGGTGCGCGCCAAACAGGCGAAGAAACTCGGCCTGGTGGACGATGTGGTGCCCCAGTCAATCCTGCTGGAGGCCGCCATCAAGCTGGCCAAGAAGGGCAAGCCGCGCCACGCGCTCAAGCGGGATCTGCAGGGCAAGCTGCTGGAGACCAATGCGCTCGGTCGCAAGGTGCTGTTCGATCAGGCCAGCAAGGGCGTCAAGGCCAAGACCCGTGGCAACTACCCGGCGCCGGAGCGGATCCTCGAGGTGGTGCGCATCGGCGTGGAGGAGGGGATGCAGGCCGGTCTCATCGCCGAGGCCCGCCACTTCGGCGAGCTGGTGATGACCCCCGAATCCGCTTCCCTGCGCTCCCTGTTCTTCGCCACCACGGAGATGAAGAAAGAGGTGAGCTATCAGGGCGCCGCCCCGCGCAAGATAACCCATGCCGCCGTGCTCGGCGGGGGGCTGATGGGGGGCGGCATCGCCTTCGTCACCGCCACCAAGGCCAAGGTGCCGGTGCGGATCAAGGATGTGGCCAGTGCCGGCATCGGCAATGCCATGCGTTACAGCTATGATCTGCTGGCCAAGAAGCTGAAACGTCGTCAGATCTTGCGCAGCGAACTGGAAAAGCAGATGAGCATGCTATCCGGCACCCTGGATTACTCGGGTTTCCACCGGGTCGACATGGTGGTGGAGGCGGTGTTCGAGGATCTCGCCTTGAAGCACCAGATGGTGCAGGACGTTGAGCGGGAATGCGGCGAACACACTGTGTTTGCCTCCAACACTTCCTCCCTGCCGATCCATCAGATCGCGGCAAACGCCGCCCATCCTGAGCGAGTTGTGGGGCTGCACTACTTCAGCCCGGTGGACAAGATGCCGCTCGCCGAGATCATCCCCCACGCCGGCACCAGTGCCGAGACGGTGGCCACGACGCTGGCCTTCGCCCGCGCTCAGGGCAAGACCCCGATCGTGGTCAAAGACGAGGCCGGCTTCTACGTGAACCGGATCCTCGCCCCTTACATGAACGAGGCGGCGCGTCTGGTGCTGGAAGGGGAACCGGTGGAAGTGCTGGATGGCGCCCTGCTGGACTTCGGTTTCCCGGTTGGCCCCATCACCCTGCTCGATGAGGTGGGGATAGATGTGGGTGCCAAGATCTCCCCCATCCTCGAGCGCGAGCTCGGTGGCGAGCAGTTCCAGGCGCCCAAGGCGTTTGACAAGCTGCTGCAAGACGATCGCAAGGGCCGCAAGAACGGCAAGGGTTTCTACCTCTACGGCAAGGCGGCGCCGCGCAACCGGCTCACCGGCAAGGAAGGCAAGAAGACGGTGGATGAGAGCGTCTACGGCGTGCTCGGGGTGTCGCCATCGCCCAAGCTGGCCCGCTCGGAGATCGCCGAGCGCTGCGTGCTGCTGATGCTCAACGAAGCGGCCATGGCGCTCGATGGCGGTGTGGTAGCCTCGGCCCGTGACGGCGACATCGGCGCCATCTTCGGCATCGGCTTCCCGCCCTTCCTGGGTGGCCCCTTCCGCTACATGGACAGCCTCGGCATCGCCCATCTGGTCGGCCGCCTCGAGCACTATCAGAAGCGCCACGGGGAGAGATTCGCCCCCTGCGCGCGGCTCAAGGCGATGGCGGCGGAGCAGCTGCGTTTCTACCCATAGCCCTGGGGCATGCCCGCGCGGCATGAACAGGATGATCAAGAGAGGCGACCCGGGTCGCCTCTCTTTTTTTGCTCTCTTTTCCTGGGCTATCGTTGAACGGAGGGCATCAGGAGCGTCTGGGCAAACAGATAGTCGGGTCAATAGGGGGTAAATTATTGATCTAGCGCAAACAAGTGCCCCATTTATTACTTTGGTGGCATAGGCGTTAGGCGCCGGTTGAGTTCAAATAACGGCATCAGGAGCGGGGCATCCCCGCCGCCAACGGAAACACCCATTTCACTGGATGAAGGACACACTATGAGTCTGCTTGAACAAACCATCTGGAACATATTGGGATACGGGGCCATGCCCTTTATCTTCCTGAGCGGGTTCGTGGCCGTGGCAGTGACCTGCTGCTTGCTGCTCAATGCCTTCGGGGTCAAGCCCGCCGAGAAGTGAGTCACTCTCGTTCATAACGCCAAATGCCAGTCTCAGGACTGGCATTTGTTTTTGTGCGCCCCTTCCCATGGCAAGGGTTTCACCAAGGTGGTCGAACCTGGCGCCGATTTTGATTACACTGGCGCGCAATCTCAGGCGCTCCCGCCCATTTTCAGCTATTCAAGGTTTCTATGGCTCTCAAGGCAACCGTATTCAAGGCCCAGCTCAGTCTGTCCGACATGGATCGCCATCTCTATCAGGATGTCTCCCTCACCCTGGCCCGTCACCCCTCCGAAACCGACGAGCGGATGATGATCCGGCTGGCCGCCTTCGCCTGGCACGCCACCGAGCGGCTGGAGTTCACCAAGGGGCTCAGTGCCGATGATGAGCCTGAGCTCTGGTGCAAGAACTACACCGACGAGATCGAGCTCTGGATTGAACTGGGCCAGCCCGACGAGAAGCGGCTTAAAAAAGCCTGCAACCGCTCCCGCCAAGTGGTGCTCTATCTCTACGGCGGGCGCGGCACCAGCGTCTGGTGGAAGCAGAACCAGGGCAAGCTCAGCCAGCATGACAACTTGAGCGTCATCGAGCTCTCCGACAGCCAGACCCTGCCGCTGACCGCCATGGTGGAGCGTACTATGCACCTCACCTGCACCATCTCCGATGGTCAGCTCTGGGTAAGCAATGGCACCCAGGAAGTCACCCTCGACCCCGTGGTGCTGATGGGCCGCCCCGCCCGGGAGCTGTAAGCCGTCACATGTTCGCGACCCTGCTCGATATCGTCATTCCCGTGTTTGCGGTGGTGGGCCTCGGCGCCCTCTACGGCCGGCTGCGGGCGGGGGCCGAGCTCGGTTACATCAACCGGGCCAACATAGAGCTGTTCACCCCGGCGCTGGTGTTCTCGGCGCTGGTGAAATACCCGCTGGCCCTTGGGGAGCATCTGCCGCTCGTCGCGGCGGGTACCCTGGTGATCCTGCTGCCGGGCCTGTTGCTCTCCCTATTCAGATTCAAGGAGATAGCGCGGGCGGCGCTTATTCTGCCCGCCATGTTTCGCAACACCGGCAACCTCGGCATCCCGCTGATGGTGCTGGCCTTTGGCGAACAGGAGCTCGGCGCCATCGTCATACTGTTCGTGCTCTCCAATCTGCTGCACTTCTCGGTGGGTATCTTCATCCTCTCCAGCAGTGGCGGCCAGGGAAGCAGTGACTCCCGCTGGCTCTGGTTGCGCAGCCCCATGCTGTGGGCCGCGCTGGCGGGGCTGCTGGTGGCGAACCTGCAGATCCCGCTGCCCGGCTATATGGTGACCAGCGCCTCCCTGCTCGGTCAGCTGTCGGTGCCCTTGATGCTGTTTGCCCTTGGCATCCGGCTGATGGAAGGGGAGCTCGGCCATCTCGGGCTCGCGCTCAAATGCAACCTGCTCTATCTGTTGGCGGGGGGCCTCTCCCTCGCGCTCGCAGTCTGGTTGCTGCCGCTGCGACCGGAGTGGATCCCGCTGCTGACCCTCTCGGTGGCGCTGCCACCGGCGGTGCTCAATTACATGCTCTGTGAGCAGTACCAATGCCAGCCGGACAAGGTGGCCAGCATCGTGCTCGGCGGCAATGCGCTCTCGGTGTTGGTGATCCCGCTGGCGGTCTGGTTGGCGCTGCATCTTGGCGGATAAGCGGCTGTTTATGCCTCGGTTTAATGAGAAAGGCCCACCTCGACGGTGGGCCTTTCTCATGGCAGGGCGTTCCAAACGGAGGTTCACCCCTGCGCCGTGCTCAGCACCAGCTTGCCGTCCTTGACCGGTATGGTAAGGCCGGGATCTTTCTCCATGCGGATCACGCCCTGCTGGCCAGCGAGGCTGTAGGTGACGTCATAGCCCAGGGTGCGGGTGCTGCTGTCTTGCACCGTCTTGCAGCGCTGCTCCTGGGTGGTGTAGGTGTCTTTGGCCTGCCTGTTGGCCTGTGCCTGACCCCCTGCATAGCCACCGGCCACGGCGCCGGCCACGGTCGCCACCTTCTTGCCGTTGCCACCGCCGAACTGGTTGCCGATGGCGCCACCGATCGCCGCACCGACCAGTTTGCCGGCGACCCTGCGCTCATCCTGCACCGGTTGCTGGTGAGTGACGGTGACGTTATGGCACTCCTGGCGCGGGGTCTTGATGGTCTCGGTCACCGGCTTGCTGGCCAGCACCTCGGCGAACTGGGGCTCGGCGGAAAACATGGATCCGCTGGCGACGGCGGACAGGGCCAATGCGGAGGCGATACCGACGCCGATACCTGCCAACATGGATTTGTTCATCTCACTCTCTCTAATATTTAATTAGTCAGTTGTGAGCCATTGTTGGATTTTTTGCCTTCGTCACTCAAGGGAAGGGCTCACCAATTGCGACAGAGGCTGACGACAGGGAAAGTCGCCCTGTCAAAGCGCTGTCGGTGATTGGCGACAAGCGAGCCAAGGGAGACTGCCTGGGCGGGGAATGAGGTGAGAGAATGGCCGAGAGGGCGCAGATGAAAAAAGGCCCACCCCTGACAGGGTGGGCCTTTTCCATGGCAGGGCGCTCCTAACGGAGGTTCAACCCTGCGCGTTGCTCAGTACCAGCTTGCCATCCTTGACCGGGATGGTGGGGCCGGGTTCTTTTTCCATGCGGATCACCCCTTCTTGGCCGGCGAGACGATAGGTCACGTCATAGCCCAGGGTGCGGGTGCTGCTGTCCTGCACCGTCTTGCAGCGCTGCTCCGTGGTGGTGTAGGTATCACCGGCCTGCATGTTGCCTTGCACCTGGTTGCCCGCATAACCACCGGCGGCGGCACCGGCGACGGTGGCCACCTTCTTGCCGTTACCGCCCCCGAACTGGTTGCCCAGCACGCCACCCAGGGCCGCGCCGACCACGGTACCCAGGATCTTGTGCTCATCCTGCACCGGCTTGCGGTGGGTGACGGCGATGTTGCGACACTCCTGTCTGGGGGTCTTGATGGTCTCGGTCACCGGCTTGCTGGCCAGCACCTCGGCAAACTGGGGCTGGGATGAAAACAGGGATCCACTGGCTGCTGCCGACAAGGCCAGCGCAGAGGCGATACCGATCCCGACACCTGCCAACATGGATTTGTTCATTTTGCGTTCTCCTGAGATGCACCATCTGATGCTGTTCGAGCTTGCGGTCATCTTGGCACAACGTCGTGGAGGAACAAGGCAGGCCGCGCGCAGGCACGACAACCTCTGACTCCACCAAAAGTGTCCCCGCCCACAAGGTGTCGGGCTTTGGCGACAAGGCCTGGCAGAAGGCTTGGGTGATCCCTGCCGGTGCAGAGCCGGACTTAAGCCCTGGGGAGCCCGATCTGGGCGGCGGTCATCAGATCATCATCACCTGCACCACCAGCATCAGGGCGCCAAAGCCCAGCACGAAGCCCACCATGGGCAGCACGAACTTGATCCATTGGTTGAACTGGATGCCGAGCATCTGCAGGGTGACCAGCACCAGCCCGGTGGGGGCCAGGAACAACATGGCGTACTGCCCCCAGTTGTAGGCCGAGACGACGATGTAGCGCGGGATCATCACGGTATCCGCTAGTGGGGCCATGATGGGCATGGAGAGCACCGCCAGCCCGGAGGAGGAGGGCACCACCAGCCCCAGCAGAGTGAACACTAGCATCTGGGCGACCGCGAACACGGCGCCGTGCATGCCGGAGACCAGATCGGAGGCGTAAGCCAAGATAGTGTCAGAGATCATCCCCTGATCCAGCACCAGGTTGACCCCCCGCGCCAGGCCGATGATGAGGGACACGGCCACCAGTTCGGAGGCGCCCTGAGTGAAGGCCTCGACCGCCTCCTTCTCTTTCAGCCCGGAGATGAAAATGATGATGATGGCGATGGTGAGGAAGGAGGCCGCCATCTGTGGGAACCACCAGCCCGCCATGGAGACGCCCCACACCATGAGAGGGAAGGCGAGGATAAACAGACTGAGGATGATCTTGCGGCGCAGGGTGAAGGGGACGGCTTCATCCAGCGAGCCTTCTTTCAGGAAACGGGCGCGAAAGCTCTCTCTGTCCTCATAGGTGTAAGAGAAGGCCGGGTTGGCCTTGATCTTCTTGCAGTACCAATAGAGGTAGGAGATGACCACCAGAGTCCCTACCAGACAGCCGATGGCGCGAAAGATCAGCCCCTCGGTGAAGGGGATGCCGGCGGCGTTGGAGGCGATCACCACAGAGAAGGGGTTGATGGTGGAGAAGGTGGTGCCCATGGAGGCGGCGAGGAAGATGGCCCCCACGCAGACGATGGCGTCATAGCCCAGCGCCAGGAAGATGGGCACCAGTATGGGATAGAAGGCGACCGCTTCCTCTTCCAGCCCGCAGGTGGTGCCGCCGAGCGCCATCACGAAGCAGACCAGCGCCACGAACATGAACTCGTTGCCCCGGGTCTTGCGCGACAGGGCGACCAGGCCTGCGCTGAAGGCGCCGGTCTTGTTGATGACGCCGATGAGCCCGCCGAGCACCAGGATGAAGACGATGATGTCGGCTCCCTCTATGGTGCCCTTGACCATGCTCACCGCCACGTCGGTCAGCCCCTTGGGGGCTTGCTCCAGCCGCTGGTAGGTGCCGGGAATGGCGATGGGTTGGCGGATGGTGCCGCTGGTGAATTGCGCCACCCCGATATTGATATGGAGTTTTTCAAGCTCGGCCTGGGTGGCGGGTACCTGGCTTATTTCGCCTTGTGGATCATTGACCATCAATGTGGCGCTGCCCGGATTGTAAGAGAGCTTGGAATAGGCCCCGGCTGGAATGATCCAGGTGAGCGCAATGGCCAGCAACATAATAAGAAACAGGATGGTAAAGGCGGTGGGGAATTGTCTGCGTGATTGCATATTCGGCTCGGCGCACATAAAACGCTCCTTGGTAAGCAGATTCTGGCTCGGCGGAATATCGGGTCGATAGGGTTTTTCGTCATACGGAGTGCGCTATTTCACTGCATTTTTCGCGCTAGGTGGCGATAAATCTGGCCTGATATTGAAGGTGTGGATTATTGTTTTACTGTGCAACCATAACGCTCGGCGACAGGGATGAACACGGGAACCCACCCGCTTTATGGGCTGGCTCACAGATTTTAGGGTGGGAAAATACCAGCTTTTGAATATTGAAAATATATCATTGACCACTTCATGGCATAAATATTCGGCTGGCTATTGATGCAAGTAATAGACGATAAATAGTGAGTGAAAAATAATAGTGTCTATATTGCATGGTGCCTTCAACCTATTCAATTTCAGCCTGGCTTTATTCTTTATCGGTGAGATTGAATATCACGACATGCTTCATCGGATGAAAAGAGAGGGACTGGTGCCTGCCGTTATCCCCAGGTGCAACAGGCGGATAGTCGGCTAAGACGTTTTGCTAATACCTGTCGCGGATCCCCCTTGATACCCTCTCTTTCCATGGGACATCCGCCCGGGCATGAGGCCCAGGGCCGTTTTCCGGCAACAGGCCAGCCAGCCGGACTCACCCGCTTTGTGCCACATATGAGGAAGGAACCCGATGACAGAGCAGAACATCTACGAGACAGGCCTCGATAAAACCGCCGCCAACTTCGAGGCGCTGACGCCCCTGAGCTTCCTCGCGCGGGCGGCCCGGGTCTACCCCGACTATCCGGCGGTGATCCACGGCCCCCTGCGCCAGAGCTGGGCCCAGACCGAGCAGCGCTGCCGTCGGCTCGCCTCGGCCCTGCGTCGACTGGGGATAGGTGAGGGGGATACGGTCTCCATCGTCGCCCCCAATGTGCCTGCGATGTTCGAGGCTCACTTCGGGGTGCCCATGAGCGGCGCCGTGCTCAACACCATCAACACCCGGCTCGATGCCGAGTCCATGGCCTTCATCTTCCAGCACGCCCAGAGCAAGGTGCTGCTGGTGGACCGGGAGTTCGGCGCCGTGGTGCGCAAGGCGTTGGCGCTGATCGAGTACAAGCCGCTGGTCATCGCCATCGACGATCCCCTCTATCGGGAAGGTGAGCTGATAAGCGCGCTCAGCTATGAGGACTTTATCGCCAGGGGCAATGGCGAGGAGCCAGGCTGGTTGCCGCGCGACGAGTGGCAAGCGATTTCCCTCAACTACACCTCGGGCACCACCGGCAACCCCAAGGGGGTGGTCTATCACCATCGCGGTGCCCACCTCAACGCCATCAACAACGTGCTCTCCTGGGACATGCCCAAACACCCGGTCTATCTGTGGACCCTGCCGATGTTCCACTGCAACGGCTGGTGCTTCCCCTGGACCCTGGCGGCCATCGCCGGGGTGAGTGTCTGCCTGCGCCACGTGCAGGCGCAGGCCATCTACCAGGCGCTGCATGAGCACAAGGTGAGCCACTTTTGCGCGGCGCCCATCGTACTCAACATGCTCAACAACGCCGATCCGGCGCTGAAGGTGGGGCTTGATCACCCCATTCAGGTGATGACGGCTGGGGCGGCGCCACCGGCGACGGTGATCGCCGGCATGGAAGCCATGGGGATATCGGTGACCCACACCTATGGTCTGACCGAGACCTATGGCCCCTGCGTGGTGTGCGAGCCCCAGCGCAGCTGGGAGGGGCAGGATGCCGCCGCCCTGTCGCGGCTCAAGGCGCGCCAGGGAGTGACTTCGCCGCTGCAGGGGGAGATGCGCGTCGCCAACCCCGTCAGCGGCGAGCCGGTGCCCCAGGATGGCAAGACCCTGGGGGAGATCTTCCTGCGTGGCAACGTGGTGATGCGGGGCTACCTCAAGAATCCTTCCGCCAGCGTGGAGGCGATGGCGGAGGGCTGGTTTCACAGCGGCGATCTCGCGGTCTGGCACCCGGACGGTTACGTGGAGATCAAGGACAGATCCAAGGACATCATCATCTCCGGCGGGGAGAACATCTCCAGCCTGGAGGTGGAGGACGTGCTCTACCGCCATCCCGACGTGGACGAGGCGGCGGTGATCGCCATGCCGGACGAGAAGTGGGGGGAGGTGCCCTGCGCCTTCGTAAAGCTTAAGGAGGGGAGGGAATTGAGCCAGGCTGAGCTTATCGCGTTTTGCCGTGAGCAGATGGCCCACTTCAAGGCCCCCAAGCGCATCATCTTCACCCCGCTGCCCAAGACCTCCACCGGCAAGGTGCAGAAGTTTATGCTACGCAAGCAGTTGGAGTGACGGGTCGTACATGCAATAAAAGAACGGGACGAGGCCCGTTCTTTTATTGGGAGATTAGGAGGAGACTATCAGCCGTATCGGTATAGGGTTGCTGTTACCAGCAGGGCCATCAGCGTGGGCTGTTAGTCCCCTTCAGGTGTTTGCCGATCGATTCCCCAATGCCCGAGATGAGATGGTAGAGTCCCCCTGCCTCGGTGGCCTTGGTGTACTCGGAGAGCGGTTCAATCATGCCGCTCCTGAATTTCTCGATGGCCTCCTGGTCATCTGCCGCGTCTATGTAATCTCCCACCACCTCGAAACCCTGTTCGAGCAGTTGTGCCTTTTCAGACAAGAAAGTGGGGGAGGACATCGGCAGGAAGGTGACGCTGGCGGGATCTTGCTGCTGGTGGAAGAACTGATATTTGCTCATAAGGCCTCTGACGGTGGAGGGAAAGCGGTAGCGCCATTATTGAGAGGAATATTCCTGCTGGGCAGCCCCCATCTGCGGCGTCAAAAGGACCCTTTGTTCAGGTCAGCTTCAGTCAGCCGCACAGTGACTTGCCCTTCCCAAATTGCGGGCACAAAAAACGGGCCAATGGCCCGTTTTGCTTTGTTCAGTTCAAAGACTACTTGGTGTGGCGCTCATAGAGGCGCTGCACCACATCCTGCAGGCCCAGCCCCTCATTTTGCAGCAGCACGGTCAGGTGATAGAGCAGGTCCGCGGACTCGTTGATGAGCTCCTCCCTGTCCTTGGCCATGGCGGCCAGGGCCACTTCAACCCCTTCTTCACCGACCTTCTGGGCGATGCGCTTGGTGCCCTTGCCGTAGAGGCTGGCGGTGTAGCTGGTGGCGGGATCCGCGCCCTTGCGCGCCGCCAGGATCTGCTCGAGCTCGGCGATGAAACCCAGCGGCGGGAGCGGATGACCATCGAAGCAGGAGACAGTGCCCAAATGGCAGGTGGGGCCCACTGGGTCGGCGGCGATCAGCAGGGAATCGTTGTCACAATCGGTACTGATGGCGACGAGTTTGAGCACATGGCCCGAGCTCTCGCCCTTGGTCCAGAGCCGCTGCTTGCTGCGGCTGAAGAAGGTGACCTGGCCGGTGGCCTGGGTTTTTTCCAGCGCTTCGCGGGTCATAAAGCCCTGCATCAGCACCTGACCGCTCGCGGCGTGCTGGACGATGGCGGGGATCATTCCCTCACATTTGGCCCAATCCAGGCGCTCGGCCAGCGGGGTCTGGTTGTTTACAGCTTGGTTATTCACGGATGGCGACTCCTTCGTTTTTCAGCCAGCGTTTCAATTCGGGAATGGGGATAAGGCCCTTGTGGAACACGGAGGCCGCCAGGGCACCGTCCACGTCGGCGAGGGTAAAGGCATCGAGGAAGTGTGCCATGGTGCCGGCGCCACCGGAGGCGATGAGCGGCACCTTGCACAGAGCCCGCACCAGCTTGAGCTGCTCGAGATCGTAACCCTGGCGCATGCCGTCCTGGTTCATCACGTTCAGCACGATTTCACCCGCGCCGCGCTTTTGCACCTCCTTGACCCACTCCAGGGTGGTCCAGGCGGTGGTGCGGGTGCGGCTCTCGTCGCCGGTGAACTGCTTGACCTGATACTCGCCGATGGCGGCATCGAAGTAGGAGTCGATGCCGACTACCACGCACTGCACGCCGAAGCGCTCGGCCAGCGCCGTGATCAGGGTCGGATCCGCCAGAGCGGGGGAGTTGATGGAGACCTTGTCGGCGCCAAACTCCAGGATCTGGCGCGCGTCTTCCACGCTCTTGATGCCGCCGGCGACGCAGAACGGAATGTCGATGACCTCGGCGACCCGGCTCACCCAGCTCTTGTCCACCACCCGGGCGTCGCTGGAGGCGGTGATGTCATAGAACACCAGCTCGTCGGCCCCCTCGCTGGCGTAGCGGCGGGCCAGCTCGACTATGCCCCCCATCACTTCGTGATTTCGAAACTGCACTCCCTTGACCACGACGCCGTCTTTGACGTCGAGACAGGGGATAATACGCTTTGACAACATGCTCGTTGCTCCATGTAAAGCACGGTTAACAATCGATTCAGCCGGGTGATGCCGGCTTTCTCGTGATCCTGGATAAAGCGGGCTGGCATGGCGCCGGTATGGGCCTAGGGGCAAAGAGCCCACACTATAAGCACGACCTCGTGCCCCGATCCAACCCTTTCTCCGCATTCCTCTCTGCGCCGCCCCTCAATGTCGGGTGATGGCGCCGGATCCCTCCGAATGGAAGGCCAGCAGGTTGTTCTCCACCTGCTTCAGCCCCCTGATGGTGATCAGGGCGCCGTCGAAGTCGAACCCCTTCAGCTGCTGGGCGAGCAGGGTGCCCTGTTCACCAAGGCCGACAAGCATGGCGCCGGCGTGCTGATCGAACAGGGTTATGGCGGCGGTATCGCTCTGGGCCAGCAGCGCCTCCAGCTGGCGCAGCAACTGCTGCTGCCAGTGGCTGCTTGGCAGGGGGGAAACCATGTCCGTCTGCTCATCCTCGGCTCCCAGCCGGAGCTCAAGCTCGACCAGATCCCGGCCTATGCCGGCGATCAGGGCGGCCAGCAGATCCTCTTCCTGTGCCCGCAAGGCCTGCTCCAGCTGCAACCCCTGCTCGGCAAGGCTGGTCAGACCCAGGGTCGAGGCGGCGCCGCGCAGGCTGTGGGCCAGGCCAATGGCACAGGGGCGATCCCCCTTTGCCAGGCATTCGGCCAGGCGTTCGGTGTCTCCTCGATGCTGGACCGCGAAGAAGCGCAGCAGCCTGAGGTATTTCTGTTGATCCCCTTGCAGCGCCGCCAGGCCCTGCACCAGATCCCAGCCGGGCATCTCCTGCAGCCGGGCGAGGGGGGCGCACCAGCGCTCGGCGGGCCGCTGAGGCGAGGTTGCGGGGGTATCCGCTGGCAACCATTGCCGCAGCGCCTCGAACAGCCTGGCCGGGGTGACGGGTTTGGTGATGAAGTCGTTCATGCCGGCGGCCTCGCAGGCCTTCCTGTCCTCCTCGAACGCACTGGCGGTGAGCGCCAGTATGGGCACCTGATCCTGATCGGGCAGGGCCCGGATGGCGCGGGTGGCGCTGTAACCATCCATCAGCGGCATCTGTATGTCCATCAGGATGAGATCGAACGATTGGTGGCGGATCTTGTCCAGCGCATCCAGCCCGTTGACCGCCGTCTCTATGACGAGGCCGCTGCCGGTGAGCAGCTCGGTGATCACCTCCCGGTTGATGGCATTGTCCTCCACCAGCAGCAGGCGAGCCGGGTAGGAGGAGAAGAAGGGTTGCCTCGGCTGGCTCGGCAGTACCGGTGGCAGGGGAATGCTCTTGCCCGGGGCGAGCTGCGCGGTGAACCAGAAGCAGCTGCCCTTGCCGGGCGTGCTTTCGACCCCTACCTCGCCTCCCATCAGCTTGGCCAGACGGCTGGTGATGGCCAGCCCGAGACCGGTGCCGCCGTATTTGCGGGTGGTGGAGACATCGGCCTGCTCGAAGGCCTGGAACAGCCGCTCGCGCTGCACCGCCGTGATGCCGATGCCGCTGTCCTCCACCTCGAAGCGCAGTTGGTAGCCGCTGAGCAGCTTGCGCAGCATCCGCACCCGCAGGGTGATGGTGCCGGTCTCGGTGAACTTGATGGCATTGCCGGCGTAGTTGAGCAGCGCCTGGCGCAGGCGGGTGATGTCGCCGTTGAGCCAGACCGGGGCGCCATCGAGATCGATCTGGATGGCGAGCCCCTTGGCGCTGGCCTGCTCGTCCATCAGGGCGCAGACGTTGTCCAGCATGGCGACGAGAGAGAAGTCGTGGCACTCCAGCAGCATCTTGCCCGCATCGATCTTGGAGAGATCCAGGATGTCGTTGATGAGGGTGAGCAGGTGCTGGGCCGCGTTGTCTATCTTCTCCAGCCGATCGTGCTGGCCGGCTTCCTTGGCATCCCGCTTGAGCAGGTAGGTGAGCCCCAGAATGGCGTTCATGGGGGTGCGGATCTCGTGGCTCATGTTGGCGAGGAAGGCGCTCTTGGCCTGGTTGGCGCTCTCGGCGCGCTGGTGTGCCTGGGCCAGTTGCTGGGTGCGTTCGCTGACCATCTCCTCCAGGTGGAAGCGATACTGATCCAGCTCCTCCCCGAGCTGCTTCTTCTCGGTGATGTCCGCCTGCACCGTCACGAAGTGGGTCACCTGGTCGTTATCCCGGCGAATGGGGGAGATGGAGGCCAGCACCTGATAGTGGCTGCCATCCTTGCGCTGGTTGATGAACTCCCCGTGCCAGCGCTGGCCGCGTTTGAGGGCATCCTGCAGGGCGACATGGGTGGCGGGCGGGGTGAGGCCGGAGTCGAACAGCTGAGGACTTTGCCCCAGCACCTCTTCCTCCGTATAACCGCTGGCGGCCAGGAAGGCGGCATTGGCATATTCGATGCGCGATTCGGTATTGGTGATGAAGATCCCGTCCGGGCTCTGCTCCAGGGCCAGGGACAGCTGTCGCAATTGCTGCTCGGCCAGCTTGCGCTCCGTGATGTCCTGCACAGTGCCGTACAGCTCCACGATGGTACCGCTCTCGTCTCGCAGGGCAGTGCCACGGGCGATGATCCAGGCGGCCTCCCCGCTGGGGGTGATGACCTCGGCATCGCACTCGTAGGGGGCGCCATCCTGCAGGCAGCGATCCACGGCCTGGCTCAGGGTGTGCCAGGCCTGTGGGGTGAAGTAGTTCTGCACCTCGGGGTAGACGGCCGGGGGGAGCGAGGGATCCCGACCGTAGATGCGAAAGATCTCCGGGGACCAGTAGTGGGTGTCCTGAACCAGGTGCCAGCGCCAGTTGCCGATCTTGGCCAGGCGCTGGGATTCGCGCAGGATCACCTCGTTGCGACGCAGGGCGGCTTCGGTCTCCTTGCGCTGCTGGTTGTCCTCGATGATGGAGATGAAGTAATCCGGTTGCCCCTGCAGATCCTTGACCAGAGTCGTGGTCAGGGTGATCCAGAACGCCTCGCCCCCCTTGCGCAGGTAGCGCTTCTCCAAGGCATAGTGCTGGCGCTCGCCGGCCAGGACCTGATCGACATAGCTCTGATCGATGAAGAGATCGTCCGGGTGGGTGATCTGCTGGAAGGTCATCTCCATCAGCTCGTCGGCGCTATAGCCCACCATGTCGCACAGGCGCTGGTTGACCCGCAGCCAGGTGCCGTCGGGGGAGACCAGGGCGATACCGACGGCGGCCTGCTCGAAGGTGGCCTGAAAGCGATCCTCACTCTGTCGCAGCCGGGACTGGGTGTTCAGCAGCTCCTGCCAGCGCTGGCTCTCCCTGACGCGGGAGCGGTGCATGGCCGCGCTCAGCAGGGTGATCAGGACACCGTTGGCGACGAGCAGGCCCCACTGCACCTGGTCCTGGCCGGAGGCGATATAGAGCTCATGGCGCGGTGACAGAATGAAATAGGCGGTCATCAGGGCCACGCAGAGGGTGCTGATGAGGCCGGGCAACAGCCCCCCCAGCAGGGCGCAGACGATGATGGGCAACATGAACAGCACCAGCAGCGGCCGCTCCTCGACGGGAATGGGCAGCTGGAGCCGGATCAGCAGCACGAACAGGGGCATCAGTATGGCCAGCAGGCAGGCGCCTATCCATTGATGCCTGCTCAGGGGGAAAATCCATTTCATGCGGGACGCTCCTCGGGCGACGGTGGGATCCTGGGGCATTCAGCCGGTGTGGCCGGGGCCTTGGCGAGCGGTGGTAGCCTAGTCATGGGGCACCTCGTGATCGTCACGGTAGCGCTCGGCGATGGCGATGAACTGCTCGAACTGGGCATCGAAGACGGCCACCACGTCCGGATCGAAGTGCAGCCCGCTGCCCGCGAGGATAAGACTCCTCGCTTGTTGGTATGGCATGGGGGGCTTGTAGACCCGGACGGTGACGAGGGCATCGAACACATCGGCCAGCGCCATCAGCCGGGCGGAGACAGGGATGTCGTCGCCGTTCAACCCGTCGGGATAACCGCTGCCATCCCACTTCTCGTGGTGCCAGTGCGCTATCTCCTTGGCCAGGGTGAGGAAGGCCAGGGGCTGATCTATGTCCCGCTCCGCCTCCTCGATGGCGTCGCTGCCGAGCTTGGCGTGGGTGCGCATGATGGGCCACTCCTCATCGGTCAGCTTGCCCGGCTTGAGCAGGATCTGATCCGGGATCCCCACCTTGCCGATATCGTGCAGGGGGGCAGAGCGGCTGAGCAGCTCTATGTAGGCGGGGGTCAGGGTGTCGCTGAAACGGGGATGGCTCGCCAGACCGATGGCGAGATGGCGCACATAGAGCTGGGTGCGCAGTATGTGGTTGCCGGTCTCGGGATCCCGGATCTCCGCCAGATGGGCGAGGGCGCGGATGGAAACCTGCTGGATCAGGTCGTTCTCCGCCATGCGCCTCGATACCTCGGCCTCCAGCAGGGCATTCTGGCTCTGCAGCCCTTCTCTCGCCTGTTTGGCCTCCAGTTGGGTGCGTACCCTGGCCTGGACGATGGCGGGGTTGATGGGTTTGGTGATGTAGTCGGTGGCGCCGAGGGCCAGCCCCTGCGCCTCGCTGCGGGGATCAGAAAGAGCTGTGAGCAGCACCACGGGAATGTTGCTGGTGGCTGGATCGGCTTGCAGCCGGCGCAGCACCTCATAACCATCCATGTCCGGCATCATCACATCCAGCAGGATGAGATCCGGCCGGGGTGAGCCGGTGGCGATGCGCAGGCACTTCTCGCCCCCCTGGGCGGCCAGCACGCGATAGACAGGGGTGAGCAGATCCGTCAGCACCATCAGATTCTCGGGAGCATCGTCGACGATCAGGATGGTGGCGGCTTGGGCTGTGAACATGGCGCCTCCATGACGCAAAGGGGTCAGTCGAGTATAGAGTCGATTGTTACTAAAGGATAAATGATGGCTCAGACTCGACGATGCGCCAGTAGGGAGCCCGTAAACACGGGCTCACACAGCAATTCCGATCAGCGGCCCCAGCAGGCGATGGCGCCCTTGACGTCGAACTTGCCCTCCAGCAGGGCGCGGCCGAGGATGATCCCCTTGACCCCGGTGCCCTTGAGCGCCTCTATGTCGGCCAGGTTGCCTATGCCGCCCGAGGCCTGGAAGGCCACGCTTGGGAAGCGGGCGCAGAGATCCCGGTAGAGCTCGACGTTGCTCCCTTGCAATGTCCCGTCCCGGCTGATGTCGGTGCAGAGCACGTGTTTGAGGCCGGCGGGGAGGAAGCGCTCGATCAGCGCCTCTATGGTCACCCCGCTGTTCTCCTGCCAGCCAGCCACCGCGATCTGGCGATTGCCCTGTGCATCGATGTTGACGTCCAGCGCCAGCACGATGCGCTCCGGGCCGTATTTCTCCATCCAGCTCGCCACCAGCTCCGGAGATTTGACCGCGGTGGAGCCGATCACCACCCGACTGGCGCCAGCCGCCAACAGATCTGCCACGTCCTGTTCGCTGCGCACCCCGCCGCCCACCTGCACCGGGGCCCGGGTCGCGCTGAGCAGCTCGGTGATGAGCGCAAGCTGGCGCGCCTTGGCGTCCTTGGCGCCGTCCAGATCCACCAGGTGCAGTTGCTGCGCTCCCTGTGCCACGTAGTCGTCGAAGCGAGCCTGGGGGCTGCTGCTGTAGGCGGTCTTCTGGCCGTAGTCACCCTGATAGAGGCGCACCACCTGACCGTTGATGAGATCGATTGCCGGGATAATCATCCTTGTCATAGCTCCAAAAAGTTTTGCAGTAGGCGGGCGCCGGCCGGGCCGGAACGCTCCGGGTGGAATTGGGCGCCATAAAAGTTGTCGCGCGCGACGATGGCGGTAAAGGGGCTGCCGTAGTCGCAGCTGGCGAGAGTGGCCTCGGTCACTTCCAGAGCATAGGAGTGGACGAAGTAGAAGTAGCTGCCGCTCGGGATGCCGCGCAGCAGCGGGTGCGTCTCGTCATGCTCAATCTGGTTCCAGCCCATGTGGGGCAGGCGCAGATCACCTACCTCCATCAGCCGGATCTTGCCGGGCACTATGCCGAGGCAGTCGATCAGCGCGCCGCTGTTGTCATCCTCACCCGTCATCGTCTCCTCGGAGGCCTGCGCCAGCATCTGCATGCCGAGGCAGAAGCCCAGCAGCGGCTGCTTGGCGGCGCGAATGAGCGGCACCAGGTTGCGCTCATTGAGGTTGCGCATGGCGGCGACGGCGGTGCCGACCCCCGGCAGGATCAGCTTGTCGGCGCCCTCGATATCGGCGGCGTTGCGGGAGACCCGCGGCTGCACGCCGAGGCGCTCGAACGCCATCCGCACCGAGGCCAGGTTCGCGCAGCCGGTGTCGATGATGACCAGGTTTTGTTTACTCAACCCCATCACAACACCCCCTTGCTGGAGGGCAGCTCGCTCCCCTCGACCCGGATGGCCTGGCGCAGAGCTCGTCCGAAGCCCTTGAACAGCGCCTCCACCTGGTGATGGGTGTTGCCGCTGCCGACCTTCATCTGCAAGGTGATGGCCATGGCGTCCGACAGGGAACGGAAGAAGTGCGGCACCATTTCGGTGGCCATCTCCCCCACGCTGTCGCGGCCAAAGCCGCTCGGGCAGTCGAACACGAAGTAGGGGCGGCCGCTCAAGTCCAGCGCGGTGGCCACATCCAGCTCGGTGAGGGGGGCGGCGTCATCGCTGTGGCGAGGACGACCATCGATCACCGCCTGCACCTCATCCATCGCCAGCACGAAGCCGAAGCGACCGATGCCACGCTTGCTGCCGAGGGCCTGACGCAGGGCCTGACCCAGGGCGAGGCCGACGTCTTCCACCGTGTGGTGATCGTCGATGTGCAGATCGCCGCTCACCTTGAGCTTCAGTCTGAAACCCGCGTGGGTGGCTATCTGATCCAGCATGTGATCGAAGAAGCCGATGCCGGTGGCGATCTGGTTGCCGCCGCTCTTGTCGAGATCCACCGCCACCTGGATGCGGGTCTCCTTGGTGTAGCGCTCCACCTCGGCGACGCGTCCCTTGGACAGCAGCTGATCACGGATGGCGAGCCAGCCATGATCTTGTGGCTGATAGCGAATGCCACGGATGCCCATGTTGTCGGCGAGTTGCAGGTCGGTCTGCCGATCGCCAATCACGAAGGAGTTGGCAAAGTCGATGCGACCGGAGGCGAGGTACTCCTTCACCAGCCCGAGGTTGGGTTTGCGGCAACTGCAGCCGTCGGTGGGGAAGTGGGGGCAGATCAGCACCTGCTCCCAGTGCACACCCTGAGATTCGAACAGGTGCATCATCAGGTCGTGGGGGGGCTGGAAGTTCTCAAGGGGCAGGCTGGCAGTGCCGAGCCCGTCCTGATTGGTCACCATCACCAGCACGTAGCCGGCGGCCTGCAGCTCGCGCAGCACCGGGATCACCATGGGCTCGAAGCGCAGCTTGGCGAGGCTGTCCACCTGCTTGTCGGTCACCGGCTCCTCGATCAGGGTGCCGTCGCGGTCGATAAACAAAAATGGGGTCTTCATGGGTTACATCCTTATCAGCGAGTGGCAGACATCTTGTCGGCGGGTACGTTGTTGGCACCGAGGCCGCGCAGCACCTCGAGTACGGCATCCATCTCTCCCTGGTAGCCGATGGTGATGCGCAGGCTGTTGTCGAGCCCCGGCTTGCTGGAGAAGTCCCGCAGGACTATGCCGGCGGCCTTCATGGCGGCAAACACCGCGGCGCTGTCGTCGAAGCGCACCAGCACGAAGTTGCCCTTGTCCTCGAAGATCTCCTTCACGCAGGGGAGGCTCGCCAGCTCGCCCTTGATGATGGCCTTTTGCTTGTTGAGTTCGATAACCCGCTCCTGCATCAACTCCAGCCCCATGGGGGAGAGCGCCTGGGCCGCTATCTGGGCGATGGGCTCGGGAATGGGGTAGGGGGCAATTACCTTGGCCAGCATGGCGATGACCTCGGGATCCCCCAGAGTGAAGCCGCAGCGGATGCCCGCCAGTGCGAAGGCCTTGGAGAGGGTGCGGGTCACCACCAGGTTCGGGAAGCGGGCGAGCAGGTCCACCACCGAGCTTTCCGGGCAGAACTCGATGTAGGCCTCGTCCACCACGACGATGGCGCGATCCTGAGCCTTCTCCAGCAGCTTGATCAGGCCCTTGCGACCCACCAGATCCCCGGTCGGGTTGTTGGGGGAGCAGAGGAACACCAGCTTGACGTCGGAGAGGCGATCCTGGATGGCGGGCCAGTCTGGCTGACGGCTGGGGGTCAGCGGCTGCTCGACGATGCCGACCCCGCAGGTCTCGGCGCTGATGGCGTACATGCCGTAGGTCGGCGGGCAGATGAGGATCTGATCTTCTCCCGCCTCACAGAAGGTGCGGATCAGCAGCTCGATGGCCTCGTCGGCGCCCCGGCTCACCAGCACCTGATCCGGGTTCACCCCTGCATAGGCAGCATAGCCGTTCACCACGGCGGCCGGTTGGCACTGGGGGTAGCGGTTGAGGCGGCTGCCCTCGATGGTGAAGGGGTAGGCCAGCGGCGCCTCGTTGGCGTTGAGCCAGACGTGGCCATTGCCCCCGATGCGGCGGGCGGATTGATAAGGGGTGAGGGCCCGCACCACGCGGCGAGCCAGATTGGCGATGCTCATGACAGATCCTTTTGTTGCTGCTTGGCGGTGAGGGCGTTCAATCTCAGGGTGACGGCGTTGTTTAGGCGGGCATCGCGGCCCGCTGGGGCGGTGATCTTCATGACAGCCCCTTTTGCAGTGCTTTTAGCCTCAGGGTGACGGCGTTTTTATGGGCATCGAGCCCCTCGGCCTCGGCGATGCGCTGGACGATGGGACCCAGCCCCTGGATACCCTCGACGCTCAGCTCCTGCACCGTGTAGCGGCGCTGGTAATCCGCGAGCCCGAGGCTCGAGCAGGTGCGGGCATAGCCGTAGGTGGGCAGGGTGTGGTTGGTGCCGCTGGCGTAATCTCCCACGGATTCCGGCGTCCAGGCTCCCAAGAAGATGGAGCCGGCGTTCTCTAGCCTGTCGAGCAAGTCGCGCGGTGCCTCGGTCTGCACAATCAAGTGCTCGGGGGCATAGGCGTTGGAGATGGCGCAGGCCTCATCCAGGCTGTCGCACAGGATCACCAGGCTTGAGCCGAGCGCCTTGGCGGCGATGTCCCGGCGGCTGAGCCGGGTCAGCTGCGCCTTTATCTCCCCGCTGATGGCATCGGCCAGGCGCGGCGAGGTGGTGACCAGCACCACCTGGCTGTCCGGGCCGTGCTCGGCCTGGGAGAGCAGGTCCGCCGCCACGAAGGCCGCGTTGGCACTCTCGTCGGCTATCACCAGCACCTCGGAGGGGCCGGCCGGCATGTCGATGGCCGCGCCGCGCCAGTCGCGGGAGACCTGACCTTTGGCCTCGGTCACGTAGGCATTGCCCGGGCCAAAGATCTTGTCCACCTTGGGGATGGACTCGGTGCCATAGGCCATGGCAGCGATGGCCTGGGCGCCGCCGATGGCAAACACCTGGCGCACGCCGCAGGCGCGGGCGGCAAACAGGATCTCGTCGCTGGCGGGGGACGGGGTGCAGAGCACCACCTCACGGCAACCGGCGATGGCGGCCGGAATGGACAGCATCATTACGGTTGAAGGGAGCGGGGCGCTGCCCCCCGGCACATAGAGGCCGACCCGGCTGATGGGTTGGGTGCGCAGCTCACAAATGACGCCGGGTTGGGTTTCCACCCGCACAATCGGCTGCACTTGCGCTGCGTGGAAGGTGCGAATGTTGTTGATGGCGGCATTGATGGCATCTTTGATGTCATCCCCGAGGCGCGCGCAGGCGGCGTCCGTCTCGGCTTCGCTCACCCGCAACTGCTCGCGGGGGGCACGTTCGAAGCGCAGGCCGAGCTCGCGCAGGGCCTCATCTCCCCGGCCACGCACGGCGGCGATGATGTCCCGCACCACGGCGCCGATGTCGGCCTCGTCATTCAACGCCGGCCGGGTCAGCACGTCGGCCTGTTGGGCGGGGGAGAGGGTCTTCCAGATCAGGGTCTGCATGATGTCCCGTCCTTATTCCATCATTTTTTCGATGGGCAGTACCAGAATGGAGCTGGCACCCAGGGCCTTGAGCTGCTCCATGGTCTCCCAGAACAGTGTCTCGCTGGATACCACGTGCAGGGCGACCTGATTGGTGTCACCGGCCAGCTGCATGATGGTGGGGCGCTCGGCACCCGGCAGCAGGGAGGTGATGGCATCGAGCTTGTCTTTGGGGGCGTGCAGCATGATGTATTTGCTTTCGCGAGCCTGTTGCATGCCCTGGATGCGGGGCAACAGCTTGTCGATGATGGCCTGTTTGGCGGCGTTCAATGGATTGGGCGCCTGCACCAGCACCGCCTTGGAGCGGTAGATGACTTCCACCTCTTTGAGGCCGTTGGCCTCGAGGGTCGCACCGGTGGAGACCAGATCGCAGATGGCGTCGGCCAGACCTGCGCGCGGCGCCACTTCCACCGAGCCACCCAGCATCACGCTCTTGAAGCTCAGGCCCTGTTCATCGAAGAAGCGCTTGAGCAGACCAGGGTAGGAGGTGGCGATGCGCTTGCCGGCGAGGCTGGCGGGGCCTTGATACTCCACGTCGTCGGGAATGGCGAGGGAGAGACGGCAGCCGCCGAAGTCGAGCTGTTTGAGGGTCTTGACCGCGAAGGGTTGGCCCTGGGAAGCGCGGATGAGCTGCACTTCTTCCAGCACGTTCTCGCCGATGATGCCAAGGTCGACCACCCCTTCCATCACCAGGCCCGGGATATCGTCATCACGCACCCGCAGTATGTCGATGGGCATGTTTTCCACGTGGGCGATGAGACGCTGCTCGCGCAAGTTGATCTTGAGGCCGCAGCTCTTGAACAGAGCCTGGGAGTCCTGGCTCAGGCGACCGGATTTTTGCATGGCGATGCGCAGACGTTGTGTTTCCATTGCTCGATTTCCTTACTAGTCAAAAACGAAAAAACCCTCGGAAGTGTGTGCTTCCGAGGGTTTATGAATCTTGCGGTCCTTTTGGAAGTCACCAGTTAAGTGTCTTCCAGCAGTCAACCTCCTGAAAGACTATTCGGGATGATGATGGTGGTGATGAGTCTTCAGTTGGTTGAACTTCATGTAATGAATCCTTTACGAATAAGATGTCGTAGATGACGCCCGATTTACATTACCGACCTTGACGGAAATTGCAACCCGAGAATGTGACTTGATGGATTAAAATCAAGAAAACGATTGTTCGGTCGATAACTAATCAATCAGCTCAGCCGGAGTCGCATCATGCCCAGTCAGGACCTGTTATTCCCCATCTTGCCACGGGCGCCGGCGTCCCCGAGTCCCGATGACATCAAGCGGGAGGTGACCCAGATAAGCCAAAAGCACAAGCTGCGCAAGACCAGTGCCGACGGCGGTGGCGAGGGGTCGCAGCAGCCACCCCATCCACAGGCTAGGCGCGATCAGCCGGCGACCAAAGACGATGATCACAAGCCGGATCCCGAGCACAAGATCGATATCTTCGTCTGAGGTTTGTCCGCTTGCTCGCCTCCCATGCCGTCAACACCAGCACAGCGCGGATGCCCTGCACCTTGAGCGGCGTCGCGCGCACAAGAAGGTGCATTGCAACGCGATTTAGCGATCCCGCTTTGCCCGCGCTTTTGGCATAATGCCGCTTTTGCGCGGGACTCCCCTTTGACCATACAGACCCTGTTCAAGCCTGATGGCCCCCTGGCCAGCCACATCGATGGCTTTGTCGCCCGTGCGCCGCAACTGGCGATGGCCGAGGCGGTGGCGCACGCCATCAAGAGCGGGGGACGCCTGCTGGTGGAGGCGGGGACGGGCACCGGCAAGACCTATGCCTATCTGGTGCCAGCGCTGGAGTCCGGCAAGCGGGTGGTGATCAGCACCGGCTCCAAGAACCTGCAGGAGCAGCTGTTCTACCGGGATCTGCCGACCATCACGGGGGCGCTCTCCTACACCCCGCCGGTGGCCCTGCTCAAGGGGCGCAGCAACTATCTGTGCATCGAGCGCATGAATCGCCTGCTCGGCGAGTCCCATCTGCAAAAGCCCGAGGTGCTGACCGATCTGGTCAAGGTGAAGTCCTGGTCCACCGCCACCCTGACCGGCGATGTGGGAGACATTCCGGGGTTGCAGGAGAATGCCGAGATCCTGCCCCATATCACCAGCACCAACGAGAATTGCCTCGGCCGCGACTGTCCCTATTACGACGACTGCCACCTGGTGGTGGCGCGCCGCCGGGCCATGGATGCCCAGGTGGTGGTGATCAATCATCACCTCTTCTTCGCCGATATGGCGGTCAAAGACACGGGATTTGGCGAGCTGGTGCCAGAGGCCCAGGTCTATGTGTTCGACGAGGCGCACCAGCTGCCGGAGATCGCTACCAACTACTTCGGCAAGTCGGTGGGCAGCCGCACCATCCAGGATCTCGCCCAGGATATCCAGCTCGCCTATCGCGCCGAGGCCCACGACATGGGGCAGCTTGGCAAGGCGGCGGACAGGCTTGCCATCGCGAGTCAGGACCTGCGTCTGGCCTTCGGGGTGGACGGGGGCCGTGGCAATACCCGCGACATGTTGCGCCATCCCCTCTGGGCCCAGGCGCTGGCACGGCTGGGCGATGCGCTTGGCTTGTGCTACGAGGTGCTCAAACTCGCGCTCGGGCGCGGCGAGCAGCTCGATCACGCCTTCGAGCGGATCTGCGAGCTGCGTACCCGGCTCGGTGAGGTGCTCGCCATCAACCAGACCGGCTTCTCTTACTGGTACGACTGCTCACGGCTGCACTTTACCCTCAGCCTCACCCCGCTGTCGGTGGCCGATCGCTTCGGCGCCGAGGTGCTGCGCCCCGAGGTGGCCTGGGTATTCACCTCCGCCACCCTGACGGTGGACAATCGCTTCGATCACTTCAAGACCGAGCTCGGGCTCGCCGGCAGTGCCGAGCTTACCCTCGACAGCCCGTTCGACTACGCCGAGCAGGCCCGCTTGTGCGTGCCGCGCTTCCTGCCCGAGCCCAACGCCTTTGGCCGGGGGGAGCAGCTCGCGACCTTGATGATCCCGCTCATCAACAAGACGCCGGGAGGCTGCTTCTTCCTCTGTACCAGCCATCAGGTGATGCGCCAGGTGGCCGAGGTGCTGCGCCGGGAGATTGGCCGCACCGTCTTGCTGCAGGGGGAAGACAACAAGCAGCGGTTGCTCAAGACCTTCGTGGACAACGGCCGTGCCGTGCTGGTGGCCACCAGCAGTTTCTGGGAGGGGATAGACGTACGGGGGGCCGCATTGTCCTGTGTTATCATCGACAAGCTGCCGTTTGCCAGCCCCGACGACCCCCTGCTCAAGGCGCGGGTCGACGACTGCAAGCTCAAGGGCGGGGATCCCTTCGCCGACATCCAGCTGCCCAAGGCGGTGATCGCGCTCAAGCAGGGCGTAGGGCGGCTTATCCGTGATCGCAGAGATCACGGCGTGCTGGTGATATGTGATCCGCGCATGGTCAACAAACCCTACGGCGCCACCTTTATCAAGAGCCTGCCCGCTATCCCCAGAACCCGCGATCTGGACAGATTGGGGGATTTCTGGGGACGTAACGATTGAGCCTCCCAAAGGCATCCCCCAGAGCTCGCGCCCTGGGCAGATTGGAAGATTTCTGGGGACGTAACGAATAAGCCTTCCCAAGGTATCCCCAGCACCCGGGAGCTTGCCGCATTGGGCAATTTTTTCGAGCGTGGCGCGTCATCTGGGAATGGCTCGCCTCGTGCCTGAGCGTCGCCATAGGGCGATCTCATGAGGGGCCGAGAACCCCTTGAAACCTGATTTGCATAACCGGCGGGAACTGCACTGCCGATGATTTAACTGACTGATGTGAAGAGAATAAAGAGCATGAACGAGTTGAAGATCCTGGCCGTTGATACCGCCACCGAAGCCTGCTCCGCCGCCTTGCTGGTGGGGGACAAGGTGTTCTCCCGTTGGGAGGAAGCGCCGCGGGATCACACCCGTAAAATCCTGCCCATGGTTCAGGCTGTGTTAGAGGACGCCGGCATATCGTTGGACCAGCTCGACGCCATCGCCTTCGGCCGCGGCCCTGGCTCCTTCACCGGCGTGCGGATCGGCATCAGCGTGGCCCAGGGGCTGGCGTTCGGGGCTGGGGTGCCGCTCATCGGCATCTCCACCCTGGCAGCCATGGCGCAAGGGGTTCATCGCCTGGAAGGGGCTACCCGCGTGCTCAGCGCCATCGATGCGCGCATGAACGAGGTCTACTTCGGCCGCTATGAGTTGCAGGCAGAGTGCATGCAGCTGGTGGGGGAGGAAGTGGTGAGCGAGCCGTCTTTGCTGGTGGCGGAGTTGACCGCAGATGCGACCCTGACGGGATCCTGGTCGGCGGTGGGCACCGGCTTTGAAACCTATGGTGAAACCTTGGCCAATTTGGCCGAAGATCTGGTGAGGAGCCAGGCCGTGCGTTTCCCGGCGGCGCTCGACATGCTGCCCCTGGCCCGCGCCGCCTGGTTGGCGGGAGAGGCGGTCGCGGTGGAGCAGGCGACCCCTGTTTATTTGCGTGACAAGGTGACCTGGAAGAAACTGCCGGGTCGCGAATAACTGTGAACCGCGGGCTGTTGCCCGGCGAAGGAGTCAGAACGATGAAACGCATGATCATGCTGGGCCTGATGGGGCTGCTGCTCGGTGGCTGCAGTTCGGTGCCCAAGGAGCTGGCCTATGAGCCACAGAGTGCGCTGGTGGCCTATCAGCCAGCGCTGCAAGGCATGAACGGCAAGCCGGCGCGCTGGAGCGGGGTCATCGCGGCTGTGCACAACGAGCAGGATCAGAGCATCATCGAGGTGGTCTACCTGCCGCTGAAAAGCAACGGTGTACCGGAGCAGACCGAGCAGAGCCCGGGGCGCTTTCTCGCCATCATGAAGGGCTTCGCGGATCCCGGTCTCTATGCGAAGGGGCGCAGCCTGACGGTGCTCGGCACCCTGGAGGCGCCGGAAGAGAGCGCGATAGGCAAGCACAAGTACCGCTTCTCGGTGCTCAAGGTGACCGCCAGCAAGCTGTGGCCGCCGGTCAAAGAGGTGGAGATCCGCTACGCGGACCCTTACTTCTACGATCCCTTCTATGATCCCTACTGGCCGAGACGGTCGCTGCACCGCTACTGGTGATGACGGAGGGGCTGATGCAGGAACAGAGTCTGCAACTGGCGGACGGTCGCCGGATTGCCCTGCTTGACAACGGGCAGCGAGGCAAGCCCTTGCTCATCGCCCTGCACGGCTGGCTCGACAACGGCGCCAGCTTCCTGCCGCTCGCCCCTCATCTCGATGATTTCCACCTCATCTGCGTCGACTTGCCCGGCCACGGCCACTCGGATCACAAGGCGACGCCCTATGTCTTCGTCGACTGGCTGGACGATCTCCACCAGATAAGCCGGGCTGCCGGCTGGCAGCGCTTCATGCTGCTCGGCCACTCACTCGGTGCCTTGATTGCCAGCGCCTATGCCGGTGTCTTTCCCGAACAGGTCGAGCGCCTCATCATGCTGGAGGGGCTGGGGCCGCTGAGCCAACCCGACGAGGCGGTGGCGGAGCAACTGCGCCGCGCCATCTTGAATCGCAGCCGTACCCGGGAGCGGGCATCGGTGGGCTTTGGTTCCCTCGAGGAGGCGGTGGCGGCCCGTTGCAAGGTGGCGGACATCTCGCCCGCTGCGGCGCGCCTCATCTGCGAGCGACAGCTGAGGGTATTGGACGGGCGCTGGCACTGGCGCAGCGACCCGCGGCTGCGGGACCTGTCGCCGATGCGCATGAGCGAGGGGCAGGCCCAGGCGCTGATCCGGGCCATCGAATGCCCCGTGTTGTTTATCCGCGGGGAGCAGGGATTCCCGGCCCTGATCCAGCAGTGGCAGCAGCGGGCCGAGGCCTTTGGGCAGATAGAAATGGCAGTGGTGGAGGGAAATCATCATTTTCATATGGATAATTCATCGAAAACCGCCGTTTGTATCGAAAACTTCTGCCAGATCCGTTAGGATCGGCGGCTTTATATCATTTCAGGTTTGCTTTCTCCCTCACACTTTCTCGTTGTTAATTTGCTGTTAATCGATGTTGCCTTATGTAAATATGGCGGCATTAGAGCTTGAGCTTAAAACAACTGATTGAAATAGATGTGGACAGGGACGGAGGCAACACAGTGAGCGCACAGGTGCTAGTTATGCAGGAGAAGTTCGTGGAAAAAGTCTGGCTTAAGCGTTATCCGGAAGGAGTCCCCGCCGAGATCAATCCAGACCAATACGGCTCTCTGGTAGAGATGTTTGAGGAGTCGGTGACCCAGTTTGCCGATCAGCCCGCCTTCGTCAACATGGGGCAGACCATCACCTATCGCCGGCTGGAGGAGCAGTCCCGCGCCTTCGCCGCCTACCTGCAAAACGAGCTCAAGCTCGTCAAGGGTGACAGGGTGGCGGTGATGATGCCGAACCTGCTGCAATACCCCATCGCCGTGTTTGGCATCCTGCGCGCCGGCATGACGGTGGTGAACGTCAACCCACTCTATACCCCGCGCGAGCTGGAGCATCAGCTCAAGGACTCCGGCGCCAAGGCCATCGTCATCGTCTCCAACTTCGCCCATACCCTGGAAAAAGTGGTCTACGACACCCCGGTCAAGCACGTGATTTTGACCCGGATGGGGGACAACCTGGGGCTGGCCAAGGGCACCCTCGTCAACTTCGTGGTGAAATACGTCAAGAAGCTGGTGCCCAAATACAACCTGCCCCACGCCAGCACCATGCGCCAGGCCCTGGCCAAGGGCCGCTACCTGCAATACATCAAACCCGAGATCAGCAACCAGGATATCGCCTTCCTCCAATACACCGGCGGCACCACGGGCCTCTCCAAGGGCGCCATGCTGACCCACCGCAACATGATTGCCAACGTCGAGCAGTGCCTCGGCGTCTATGGCCCCGTGCTGGAGCGCGGCAAGGAGTTCGTGGTCACGGCGCTGCCGCTCTACCACGTGTTCGCCCTGACCGTGAACTGCCTGTTGTTCATGCGCCTGGGTGGCTACAACCTGCTCATCAGCAACCCCCGCGACATCCCGGGTTTCGTCAAAGAGATCAAGAAGTACCCCTTCACCTGCATCACCGGGGTCAACACCCTGTTCAATGCCCTGGTCAACAACGGCGAGTTCCAGAGCATGGACTTCACCGGTTTGAAACTGACCATAGGCGGCGGCATGGCGGTGCAGCGGGCGGTGGCCGAGCAATGGAAGGCGCTGACCGATACCCCGCTGCTGGAAGGCTATGGCCTGACTGAATGCTCGCCCCTGGTGAGCGTCTGTCCTTACGATCTGGTGGACTATAACGGCTCCATCGGTCTGCCGGTCTGCTCCACCGATATTCGTCTGGTGGACGACAAGGGCGCGGTGATCACCGAGCTCGGCGCCCCCGGCGAGATGCAGGTGCGCGGCCCACAGGTGATGACCGGCTACTGGCAGCGCCCGGAAGCCACCGCCGAGGTGATGCAGGATGGCTGGCTCTGCACCGGCGACATCGCGGTGTGCGATGAGCAGGGTTTCTTCAAGATCGTCGATCGCAAGAAGGACATGATCCTGGTCTCCGGCTTCAACGTCTATCCGAACGAGATCGAAGACGTGGTGGCGCTGCACCCCAAGGTGCTGGAAGTGGCCGCCGTGGGGGTGCCTCACAAGGTGTCCGGCGAGCTGGTGAAGATCTTCGTGGTCAAGAAAGATGCAACCTTGCAGGAGGGCGAGATTATTGCGCACTGCCGTAAACATCTGACTGCCTATAAGGTACCGAAACTGGTAGAATTTCGTGACGAACTTCCCAAGACCAATGTGGGCAAGATCCTGCGCCGCGTGCTGCGCGACGAGGAGATTGCGAAGCAATAGCGGGCAGACAGCTTGATGTCATGCAAAACCGTGGGTCAACCCACGGTTTTTTCTTTCCGGGTCCCGACTTCCGACCAAGGTGCAGGTAACGATGCAATATCAACTCATTTCTCAGCAAGCCGAACTGGAACAGTATCTCGCTTCCCTGGCCGACGTTCCCCTGGCCATCGATACCGAATTCGTTCGCACCCGTACCTACTATCCCCAGCTCGGTCTGTTTCAAATCTATGACGGCCACCAGCTGGCCCTGCTGGATCCCCTGACCCTGGACCTGTCCGGGCTCTGGCAGCGACTCGGCCGGGCAGGACAGATCGCCATACTGCACGCCTCCGGCGAGGATCTGGAGCTGATCCAGCACCAGGCGGGCCATCTGCCGAATTTGATGCACGATACCCAGCTGGCGACGGCCTTCCTGGGCCATGGCGTCTCGGTGGGCTTCGGTGCCCTGGTCAAGGAGTTCCTCGGCGTGGAGCTGGAGAAGGATCAGGCCCGCACCGACTGGCTGGCCCGCCCGCTCACCGATCGCCAGCTGGAATACGCGGCGGCCGATGTGTTCTATCTGATGCCGCTCTACGACAAGGTGATGGCGGCCCTGCGCGACAGCGGCAAAGAGGCCTGGTTCGAGCAGGAGTGCCAGAACCACTGCGCCCGCAAGACCCAGGGCAGCGATCCCCGTCAGGCCTACCTCGAGATCATCAACGCCTGGCAGCTGGGGCGCCGTGAACTCGCCATCCTGCGCGAGCTGGCCGCCTGGCGTCAGCAGGAGGCGGTGCGCCGGGATCTGGCCCTGAACTTCGTGGTCAAGGAGCTGCACCTGTTCAAGGTGGCGGAGCGCAAGCCGACCTCCCTGCGCGACCTCAACGAGTTGGGACTGGCGCCGATCGAAATAAAGATCCACGGCAAGCGGATGCTGGACATCGTCGCCTCTGCCCAGCAGAGCGCACCGGAGAGCTGGCCCGAGCCCATTCGCCGACTGGTGGACTACCCCCAGTACAAGGCCGAGCTCAAGCGCATCAAGGGCATGGTGGAAGAGAAGGCCAAGGCCCACAACATCCCGCCCGAGCTGGTAGCGAGCAAGAAGATCATTCACCAGTATTTCACCTGGAGCTGGCGGATGAGCGACGAGGAGCGCGCCCGCGCCGACAAGCCCATGCTGCTGCAAGGCTGGCGCAATGAACTGGTCGGTCACCTGCTGGCCCAGTAGTCGCTCCTCTGCAAGACTCGACCGCGCCGGTGCAACACTTTGCATCGAGAGATAGCACCGAGATTGGGCGAGTAACATAAATCATCGAAAGGGAAGCCAGTGGCTTCCCTTTTCTATTGCAAGAAGAGTCAGTGGCAGGTGAGTTAACTATAAAAGGAAAGTATATCCAGACAGAGTGCTGCTGCGGATGTGGCAACGGACGCTGGGGGAGGGAAGTCGGAGGGAAGGGGGCTGGTCATGAGGGGCACAGAAGGTGCCCCATCAGAGTTCGTGGGCGTGGAATCCCTTGCGATAGCGGGCGTCACAGCGTGGGCAGCGTTGCAGGGTCGGATCCTGCTCGAGCTGGGCGACGGCCAGCGGCTCTTCGCAATCGGAGCAGAGGCCATAGAGGCCCAGATCCATCTGGCAGAGGGCGGCATCGATCCGCTTGAGGCGCGCCACGCTCTGCTCCACCTTCGGCAGATCGAGGCGACTGGTCAGCTCCACCAGCTGATCACGCTCGCAATGATCCACCTTCTCGGCCCAGTCGTCTCGCCGACTGGCCTTGAGCTGATCGATCAGCTCTTCTCTTACTTGCGCCCAGTCAGTCAGCAGGCGCTCGCGCCATTCGGCCAACTGGGCTTGCGTCATCTCACACACAGGAGCCTCCATAGACGAATTATAAAACTCGGCCAGTATAGGGAAGCGATTGAATTATCAAGATGACATGAGTCAAGTAAAGGGCGGTTAGCTCACAGTTTTCGCGGCGTGCAGCAGTGCTTCCCGTATAGGTCCCGTCTCCTTGTGCAGACGAATATCCTGAAATAACTCGGCTGCCTGGGGATATTCTCGCTTGAGGTAGCTGAACCACTGCTTGATCCGGCTGGGATAGTAGTCGGCCTTCTCGCTCGCCAAGTCCTGCTCCGTGTAGCTTACCATCAGCTGCAGCACCTCGGCCCAACTCATGTGGTCGCAGCCGGTCTTCATCACGTTGGCCAGATTGGGCAGGGAGATGGCACCACGGCCCACCATGAGGGCGTCGCAGCCGGAGACCCGGGCGCAACTGAGCGCGTCGGCATGGTTCCAGATCTCGCCATTGGCGGTGATTGGAATGGGCAGGGCGCGGCGAATCGCGTCCACGTATTCCCAGTGGGCCGGTGCCTTGTAGCCTTCCCGCTTGGTGCGGGCGTGCACCGCCAGCTCGCAGGCCCCGGCCTGATAGACCGCCTGGGCGTTGTCGAGATAGAGCTCTTTGTCGTCGTAACCGAGGCGGATCTTGGCGCTGACCGGCAAGTGGGCGGGCACAGCCTCACGCACCGCCTTGACGATGCGATAGACGGTCTCGGGCTCCTTGAGCAGCACGGCGCCGCCCTTGCTCTTGTTGACCGTGGGGGCGGGGCAGCCAAAGTTGAGATCGACCCCGGGGGAGCCGAGCTCGATGGCGCGCACCGCGTTTTCGGCCAGCCATTCGGGGTGCTGACCCAGCAGTTGCACCCGCACCGGGGTGCCGGCGCGGGTCTTGCCATCCTGGCGCAGCTCGGGGCAGAGGCGATGGAACACCTTGGCGGGCAGCAACTGATCGACGACCCGGATAAATTCGCTGACGCAGAGGTCGTAATCGTTGACGGAGGTGAGTACCTCCCGCATCAGGTGATCCAGCACCCCCTGCATGGGGGCCAAAATAACGCGCATAACCTATTCCAACAGAAGTGGAGGGGAAAAAAGAGCGCCGATTGTAGTGGGAATAGACCTTGCTGTCAGCCTTGCCCTGCCTGATGAGCTCATCAGAGCCGGATGATATGAGGGGCGGGAAAGCGCAGAGTCGGGTTGTCGATACAAGGAACGGCCATATTTTTCCTGACAAAGGTTTGCGGCCACGGTGGCGCTGTCGGCGGTCGGGACAACTCTGTTAGGCTAGGGGTGGGTGCATTTTAGAGGAGTACAGATGAAGCGTTGGTGTTTGATGGCCCTTGGCTGGTTGGCCTTTGCCACGGGGATCGTCGGGATAGTGTTGCCACTGCTGCCGACCACGCCCTTCATGCTGCTGGCGGCGGCGCTGTTTGCCCGCTCGTCCCCCCGTTTTCATCGCTGGTTGCTGGCGCACCCCTGGTTCGGCCCCCCCATCGCCGACTGGCAGCAGTATCGCGGTATCCGTCGCCATGCCCGGCGCCGGGCCATCATCTTCATTCTGCTCTCCTTCTCGGTGTCGCTCTGGGTGGTGCCAATGCTCTGGGTGCGGTTGCTGCTCCTTGCCATAATGGTGATCCTGCTCACCTGGTTAATGCGTTTGCCGGTGCTGGAGCCAGTTGCAATGGAGAAGTGAAATCCCTAAGCTATTGCAGCAATAATGCTATGGAGTCGGCCCGTCATTTTTGCGTGACGGGCCTTTTTATTGCCCCCTGGCGGACATCACACAGACGCCACTGCAGGGCTCATAAAATAAGCGGTCAAACAATGAATCCGGATACCCTGAAGTTTATCGAAGCGAGCATCAAGACCATCCCCGACTATCCGAAGCCGGGCATCCTGTTTCGCGACATCACCAGCCTGATCGAGAATGCCGAGGCCTTCAAGGCCACCATCGATCTGCTGGCTGCGCATTACCGTGATCAAGGGATCACCAAGATCGTCGGCACCGAGGCCCGCGGTTTCATCTTTGGCGCCCCGGTTGCGTTCGCCATGGGCCTCGGCTTCGTGCCGGTGCGCAAGCCGGGCAAACTGCCCCGTGCCGTCATCGAGGAGTCCTATGCCCTCGAATACGGTACCGACACCCTGCAACTGCACACCGACGCCATAGTCCCGGGTGACAAGGTGCTGGTCGTTGACGATCTGCTGGCCACCGGCGGCACCGTCGATGCCACCGTCAAGCTCATCCGTCGCGCCGGCGGTGAAGTGGCCGATGCGGCCTTCATCATCTCCCTGCCGTCCCTCGGCGGTGATGCTCGCCTGACCGCCGCTGGCGTCAAGGTGGTCTCGCTGGTTGAACTCGCTGGCGAGTAAACCACAGGCGTGAGTGACAGGCAGGCCTCGTCAGCCTGCCTGTGTTGCCTTGTAGCCGATGCCTTGTTGGGCATCGGTTTGAAAATCCAGCGATCCCTCCCAAGACGACCCTTCGCCCATACAGCCCTCCCTGCATTTGTGTTAGCATCCGGCTCAATGCCTCGTTTTCCAGCATCGAGATCTATGAGCTATCAGGTTCTGGCGCGTAAATGGCGCCCCCATACATTTGAACAAGTGGTTGGCCAGCAACATGTGCTGACCGCCTTGACCAATGCCCTGGATCAGGGACGGCTGCATCACGCCTATCTGCTGAGCGGCACCCGCGGGGTGGGCAAGACCACCATAGCCCGCATCCTGGCCAAGAGTCTCAACTGCGAGCAGGGGATCAGCAGCCACCCGTGCGGCGTCTGCGACACCTGCCGCGAGATCGATCAGGGCAACTTCGTCGATCTGCTGGAGATCGATGCGGCGTCGCGCACCAAGGTGGAAGACACCCGCGAGCTCCTGGACAACGTGCAGTACCGTCCGGCCCGCGGCCGCTTCAAGGTGTACCTCATCGATGAGGTGCACATGTTGTCGCGTCACAGCTTCAACGCGCTGCTCAAAACCCTGGAAGAGCCGCCTCCCTATGTGAAGTTCCTGCTGGCCACCACGGATCCGCAGAAGCTGCCGATCACCATCCTCTCCCGCTGCCTGCAGTTCCACCTGAAGAGTTTGGATCAGAGCCAGATCGCCAAGCAGCTGGAATGGGTGCTGGATCAGGAAGGTCAGCCGTTCGAGCCCCGCGCCCTGCTGGCCCTGGCCAAGGCGGCGGATGGCAGCATGCGCGATGCCCTGAGCCTGACCGATCAGGCGCTGGCCCACGGCAATGGCAGCGTGCGGCTCGACAGTGTGCTGACCATGCTGGGGACCCTGGATCACCACCATCTGCACCAGCTGCTGGAGGCCATCTTGCGCCAGGACGCCCCGGCGACCATGGCCAAGATCACCGAAATCGCCACCCTGGGGCCGGATTTCGATCAGCTGCACGCCGAGCTCGAAGCCCTGCTCCATCGCGTCGCCATGGCGCAGCTGCTGCCCGCCAGCGTGCAGGAGCAGGGGGCCGATGCGGACGCCCTGTTGCAACTCGCCCAGGCCATGAGCCCGGAAGAAGTGCAGCTCTGCTACCAAATCGTGCTGGGGGGACGCAAAGACCTGCCCTGGGCACCGGATGGCCGTACCGCCCTTGAGATGACCTGCCTGCGGATGCTGGCGTTCTCGCCGCGCCGCGAGGTGCTGCACCCTGCCAGCCTCACCGCCTTGCCACCGTCCATGTCGGCACCTCTTGTGACAGGGGCGAGGGCCGCACTGGCATCGCCGGGAAAGCCCCTCGGGGCTGAGCCAGCCCCCGCCGCCGCGATAACTCCTGCGCCTGCCAAGCCGGTAGAACCGGTAATCCCATCTGCGGTGCCGGATACCGATGTGCTGGCCCATGTCAGCGCCGGGTTGGCGATGGGCGAGGACGGAGAGGATGCCGGTGATGGGCCGGTCAATCCGCTGTTTGCCGAGCAGGAGGAGTTGCTGCGCGAGGCGCAGCAGATGGGATACGAGGCGCCGCCTGTTGAGCCGGGCAGCGCTCTAGATGCTGCCCCCATGGTCCAGGCAGTGATTGCTCCTGCCGATGAGGCTGTGACGACCGCTTACGACGAGATAACGCAGGCTGAGGCAGCAGCCGAGCCGGTTGCAGCACCGACGTCGGCCTCGAACCTGCAGAGCCTGCTCGGCAAGCGCAACTTGCTGCGCAGCCGGCTGCGAAGCGATGCCGTTGCGACGACAACGCCCCCTCGGGTGGCACCCGTCAAGCCAGCCGTGGCGCCCGAGCCGAGATCCGCGGCCCCGCAGGCATCGCCACTGAGCGCACCGCCGGCGAGCACGCCTTGGCAGCCAGCCGCGCCATCGCCGGGTCAGCAGGAAGTCGCGCTGGGTTATGACGAGCTGCCGCCGTTCGATGCCTATGACGACAGCGGCAGCGACTACGAGGAGTACCTGAGCCAGGGCTTTGGAGACGGGCTCGTCAGTGTTCCTCCTATGGCGGCGCAGGCTGTGGCGTCAGCCCCGCGTCAGGCGGCTCCCCTCAAGGGGCACCCCGATCCCGATGATCTGCCGCCCTGGGATCTGGAAGGGGCGCCCGCCAAGGTCGCGGTCGCCCAACCTGCATCCACCGCAGTGCAGATGCCTGCATCCGTTGCCGCGCCCAGTGAAGCGCCTTCCGCCACGGCTCCGATGATGGAAACCATCGACTGGGATGAGCTGGAAGCCGAGGCCGAGCCGGAAGAAGGGGAGGAGGTCGCCCGCTTGATCCCATCCTCCCTGCTGATGAACTGCGGCGATCCCTGGGCCGAGCTGATTGCCCACACCGGGGTCGGAGGCAGGTTGCGGCAGCTCGCGATCAACTCGGTGATGACCCGGAACGGGGATCTGGTGTCCCTCGTCCTCAAACCCGAACAGCGCCATCTGGTCAGTGACAAGGCCTGCGCCGATCTGGCCGGGATCATAGGCCCTGAGCTCGGCCAGGCGGTGCGCGTGGAGGTGACCCTGGGCACGGATCCGGCGCGGGAGACGCCGCTCGAGATCGAGCATCGCCTCTACCTCGGGGTGCGTGAGCAGGTGGCCCGGGATCTGGCCGAAGATCCCCATGTACAATTTTTACAACAGCGGTTCGGCGCCGTGCTCCACCCCGAGAGCATAGAGCCCCTGAGTCGTTGACCTAGTTTCGTTAAAACCCATGCGGGGGGCTGGCTCCCCGCTTGAAAAACACGATGGCTGCCCCCATTTAGGGCAGAACAAGCCCACAGCCCGGCGCTGTATGCCGGATTTCAAGACGAGAGACGACCTATGTTTGGTAAAGGTGGAATGGGTAACCTGATGAAACAGGCCCAACAGATGCAAGAGCGCATGCAGAAGATGCAAGAGCAACTTGCCCAGATGGAAGTAGTCGGCGAAGCCGGTGCCGGCCTGGTCAAGGTCACCATGGCTGGCAGCCACAGCGTGCGCCGTATCGAGATCGACCAGAGTCTGATGGAAGATGACAAGGAGATGATCGAGGATCTGGTCGCCGCCGCCGTGAACGACGCCGTTCGCCGGGTGGAAGAGCAGAACAAGAGCAAGATGGGCGAGCTGACCGGCGGCATGCAACTGCCCCCGGGCATGAAGCTGCCATTCTAAGCTAGGGAAACCTCGGTGCCCGGCAGCCTGTTTGGCATGTCAGAGGTGGGGGGAAATCTTGCTAAAAAGGCCAGAGCAATGCTCTGGCCTTTTTGTTGCGCGCCTCACCATGTGCTGCGGAGCCATGGCGACGACAGCGGTCCCGGTACTACCGTTACGGCTGCCGGATCAGGTAATTGCGCTATGGACGGGGTGGCTCTTCCGCCAGGGGCGCGAAGCAGTGCACCAGATGATCGATCAGGGCGCGTACCGAAGGCAGCAACCCGCGGCGGGAGGGGAAGACCGCATGGATCACCTCCCGCCGCGGTGCCCAGTCAGGCAGCAGCCGCACCAGGCTGCCATCGGCCAGCGCCTCTTGCACCATCATGGCGGGCAGCTGGACCACCCCCATACCCGCTATGGCCGCCCGGCGCAGGGTCTGCATGTCGGTGGTGGCGAACCTGGGGCTGTGGTGTTGCTTCACGTGGGCGCCGTCCTTGGCCTGCAGGATCCAGTGATGCCCCTCGAGGGAGGGGCCGTGTCCCAGGCTGGGCCATGACAGCAGATCCAGCGGTGCCCCTGGCATGCCCTGTTGCGCGACCAAGCCTGGGCTGGCCACCAGGTACTGGCTCGCATAGCCCAGCACCCGCATGGCCAGATCGCTGTCTTCCAGCGGCAAGGGCCGCACCCTGATCGCCATGTCCAACCCTTCGGCGACCACGTCTACCGCCCGATTCACCCCGACAAGCTGAATGCTGACGCTTGGATACTGCAGGGCAAAACTCACCAGCATGTTGCCGACGTGGGCATGCTGCAAGTCGATGGGGCAGGCGAGCCGCAGCACGCCACAAGGCTCGCTCTGGGTCGATTCAATCACGGCCTGAGCGGCCTCGGCCTCCACCAGCATGGCCCGACAGCGGGCATAGTAGGCCTGTCCCAGCTCGGTGACCTGAAAGCTGCGGGTCGAGCGCTGGATAAGCCGCACCCCGAGCCGCTCCTCCAGCAGGGCGATGCGACGGCTGAGCTTGGACTTGGGCATGCCGAGCGCCCTGCCGGCCTGGGCAAAGCCGCCGTTATCCACCACCTGGACGTAGTAATAGAGATCGTTGAGGTCTTGATGCATCGCTTCATCGTTCACAAAATAGGACGCTGAGGTCAAATACTACGCCTACCGATGATGTCGTTCCATATGCACAATGTATCCAAGGCCACACAGGCTAATGACAACCTTGGAGATCATCATGAAAAAAGTCATCGGTATCTACAGTGCGCCACGCCAACACTGGGTGGGTGACGGCTTTCCGGTTCGTTCCCTGTTCTCGTATGACAGCCACGGCAAGGCGCTGAGCCCCTTCCTGCTGCTGGACAGGGCCGGACCCGCGGATTTTTCCCCCGGTGAGCAGCCTCGCGGCGTGGGTCAGCACCCGCATCGGGGATTCGAGACGGTCACCATCGTCTATCAGGGGGAGGTGGCCCATCGCGACTCCACCGGGCAGGGCGGCACCATAGGCCCGGGGGATGTGCAGTGGATGACGGCGGCAGCCGGCATCATGCACGAAGAGTTTCACTCCGAGGCGTTCACCCGCTCAGGGGGCACTCTCGACATGGTGCAGCTTTGGGTCAACTTGCCGGCCAAAGACAAGATGTCGCCCCCGGGCTATCAGGCCATCCGCAGCGACAGCATCCCGGTGCACAAGCTGGCCGACGAGGCGGGGCTGGTACGCATCATCGCGGGTGACTATGCGGGGCAGACAGGGCCGGCCCGCACCTTCTCGCCGATGAACGTGTGGGATCTGCGGCTACATGGCGGGGCCAGTGTCCAGCTGCCTGCCGTCGATGGCTGGAACACGGCCATAGTGGTGCTCAAGGGGAGGGCGCGAGTCAACGGCCAGGAGGAGGTGGGCGAGGCGCAGATGGTGTTGCTGGATCCCCGTGGTACTGGCATCGAGATCGAGACCCGTGAGGATGCCGTCTTGCTGCTGCTCAGTGGGGAGCCCATCGATGAACCCATCGTCGGCTATGGCCCCTTCGTCATGAACTCGCAGGTGGAAATAGCCCAGGCCATCGACGACTTCAATAACGGGCGCTTTGCACGGGTAGCCCATTAACCCCCAGCCTGATGCCAGCACGGCATCAGGCTTTTTTATTTGGGGCGCGGCGGCCGTCCGCTTTGCATCACCGCTGCCGGGGGATCGGCTCCCAGCTGCAGTTTATTGCACTCCTTCTGAACGATGCCTCACGCCTGCATGGCATCGATGCAGCGGCAAGGGATTTGATTGCCCAGCCTGCCGAGGCTCCCTATGTGGTGATTTTCCCATCCCATCATGCCTGCCAATACCGCTTCGGCGACACAGACGCTGGCCGTCAAAATAGATTGTCTGCCCTATTGTCACTGCGATTATTTTTTAGGCAACAAGCCTATCCCTTTGGTGTTATTTCCGAGGCATTTGGATAATTCTTCATGCTGAATTGGCGTTTATTTCCTGCTGGCTGGATGCGAGAAAGCCAGCCCGTACACGGCGTTGGTCAACGACATCGAGTGGGTATCCATATGAGAGGGAAATAATAATGGCGCCCTTAACTGTCTCTTAAGAATGCCTCTCTAGTCTCAGTATTGACGAAGAGTTCGTCTTACCATTGGAAGGTATCTCATGCTAACACCACGCGCAGACTCATTGAGTAAAGTACCCGAGATTACTCTGGTATTCTGGGTGACAAAAATTCTGGCGACGACTTTGGGGGAAACCGGCGGCGATGCGGTCACCATGTCGATGGATTTGGGTTATCTGGTCGGTACTGTTATTTTTTCAGTCATTTTCTTGTTAGCCGTTTATTTTCAGATTTCTGCCAAGAGTTACAATCCGACACTGTATTGGGGAACCATTATCGCGACGACGACAGTGGGCACCACTATGGCTGACTTTGCCGACAGATCGTTGGGGATGGGTTATGCCGGCGGTTCAACCTTGCTGTTTATTCTATTATTGGGTTCATTTGTTGTGTGGTATCGCGCCCAGGGGGAAATATCTACCAGCACTATTACTTCCCCCAGAACGGAGATGTTTTACTGGATCACCATCATGTTCTCGCAAACATTGGGGACAGCGTTGGGTGACTGGATGGCGGATGATGCCGGTTTTGGCTATGCAGGCAGCGCTGTTCTGTTCGGGGGCATGCTGCTGGCCATAGTCGCAGCCTATTTCTGGAGCCAGGTCTCCCGCACCTTGCTGTTCTGGGCTGCCTTCATCATTACTCGTCCCCTCGGGGCAGTAGTGGGGGATTTTCTGGACAAACCCATCAGCAAAGGAGGGCTGGAGTTGAGCCGCTATTCTGCCTCGGCGGCGTTATTGGTGGCCATCGCCACCCTAGTCTACCTGTCTACCCTCAATAATAAGCGCGTTGGCACAGTGGTGTTGGACTCTGATAGTTAAATAGGGGCAGGGCAAGCCATTAATGGCTTGCCCTGAATATGAATGCCGTGACCTTTTAGTGACGTATTTCACTCTCTGGAATTGTTCGGAGCATATGGCCCTAATCTCAGATAATTCATTGTCAGGTTATGATCGAGTCGTCACTATATTGTTATTAACTGAATGTATTAGCTTGCCTGTTCACAATAGGAGTGAGCTGAGGTTTTACATCGACCTGCTACATTGTTTTTAGTTAATGGGTTTAGTAAAAATTCTTGATATTAACGCATTTTATCTTGTTGCTATTTACAAGCTTTAAATAAAACGCGTATCCGTGTCTATTTTTAAATCGGCTCTTGGCTGGCTTCATTAAGTTAACGCGAAGAGATTAATCATTATTTTATATTTTCTCATCACCAATACATCTGTCGAACGACAAGGTGGCCATGACTGCCATTTCCACGTCATCGGTAGAGCATTAAATGGGGTTTATATGAGAAAGGAATTTCTCGGTCTTATAATATGCGGCCTCAGCGGTGCCGCAAATGCCACCAGTGCATTTGAAACCTACGGTGATATCGGTCAGTTTGCCATTCCCGCCGTTGCTGCTGGCATCTCCTGGTATCAAGGGGATTATGACGGACTGGAACAATTCGGATATTCCCTGTTGGCGACCACGGCAACCGTCGAAATTTTGAAAAACACGGTGGATGCAACCCGTCCGAATGGGGGGGACAAGAGTTTCCCATCCGGGCACACCGCCTGGGCATTCAGTGGTGCCAGCTACCTGCAGATGCGCTATGGCTGGAGTTATGGTCTGCCTGCCTATGTCGCCGCGGGCGCCGTCGGTTGGTCTCGGGTCGAGTCGGATAACCACTATTGGCGCGATGTGATCGCCGGTGCGGCCATTGCCACCGGTTTCAGTTACTTGTTTACCACCCCCAAGGGCCCACAACTGGCATTCTACCCCTTGCTGATGGATGGGGATGCCAGGGGGATTGGTGTCAGCCTGACCTATTGACTATCTGGGGCCGCTTTTTTGCCGCGAGATATGCCCTGTGGTGATTGGGGCCGGGAGCGGACATGGACAGGTTGTCGCACCGATTTATCTGGATGCAGAGTTATGCCGTGAAAGCCACCGACTTCTTGCAGGCTTCTTCCATATTGCGGGCAACCGGCTGTGGTCGAGCTGGGGGACCAGGCCGAGCGGTAGTGATGCCAGCATTACGCCAACGTTGCTCCGCCGGGACAGTCCATAAAGGCGCCCTGAGAGGTGGCTTGCTGATGGGAAGATAAAGGGGGAGACACCGGCGCTGCTGCGTACGAGGGAAGGAAACTCGGGCAAACCAGCTGTATAACGACAAAAGCAATATGAAACATTAACTTGGATTTAAACATTTCCCCTGCCTTCATCCATATGTACTTTTCTCATTACTATTTATGGATTGCTCATAAAACCTTTGTTCATTTGACTACTTCTCGAGGTTCCCATTGCAGAGTAAGATGCCTCTTCAATAAAAATAAGAATGTGGAGTTCGGGTGTGAAGGCATTAGAAAAAGAAAGGATATCGCCCTATATCAGCCAGTTATACGAGTGCGGTATTAATGATTCTGACATTAAGTTGGTCGTAGACCAATTTCGTTCCGACCTGTCCGGCAGTTCGTCCCTGTTTTTATTGCGGGACGATGACAAGAGCGACGGAATAAGGCTCTTCTCCAGCGGCCTCAGCGAGGCCCAGCAGCAGTTCTATGTCCAACACCATCGCCAGGATGTGTGGTTCAACCACTATTTGGACAAGGGCTGCCAGGGGATAGTCAACGCCAATGCCATCTCCAATTCGGCGGGGCTGCTGGCGAGTTTTGGCGCCCAGTTTGCCGCCGGCGGTGTCTGCCGGGTCAAGGGGCGTGGGCTTAGCAGCCTGTGCAGTTATCGCGGCGCGGCGCAGGATGATTTCAGCGCCGGGGATCTTGTGTCCCTGACCGAGATCTATTCCGGCCTGGCGGCCTGGAGCCAGCATTATTGGAATCTGCTGGCCCTGGAAACCCAGAACTATCAGCTGCAACAGCTGGTCAAAAACCATAATAAGCCCAGTGCCATCATCGATGACAAGGGGCATATTCATTATTCCAACGTGGCGTTCAACCGTATCTCAGATGAAAATGTGGAGCTGCGGGCCATCAATGGTATTTTCTCTCTGCAAAATAAGGAGCAACAACGCCAGCTCAAGGAAATATTGAATGGCTTTGCCTATTTGTTGCCGGGGGCGAGTGCCTATATGTCCATTCCCCGTCAGGCCAATTTAAGGCCGCTGCTGATCCAGTGCACCCTGATGAGTGGCCTCAACCGCTTCGAGCGTTATGTAGAGGTGGTGCTGCGCGACCCCGAGCACTCCTTCAATCCGGACATCGAAGCCCTGGCCAGCCTCTATCCCCTCACCATAGGGGAGAAGGAGCTGCTGGTGCTGATGAGCAAGGGCTACAGCAGCAACGACATCGCTGAGTTGCGAGGGGTCAAAGTGGAAACCGTGCGTTCCACCTTGAAGGGGGTGTTCAAGAAGACCGATTGCCACAGCCAGAACGAGTTGTTGCTGCTGTTGCAGTCCATTTCCTGATCCCCGGCAGGCTATGCTTGCAGTGAGCCGGACATCCTGTCCGGCTTTCGCCTCCCGCCCGGGAGGCAAGTTGGGGGGAAGCGTCATGGAATCACTCAAGGCGAAGGATTATATGCAGACCAAACCCATCACGTTCGGCGCGGACATGATGGTGCAAAGCGCGGTCACCAAGTTTCTCAACAGTCACCAGCTCGGTGGCCCCGTGGTGGATGCCAGGGGCCACCTGATCGGCTGGGTGTCGGAGCAGGATTGCATCGCCGTCATGTTGAAAGAGGCTTACCACTGCGAGCAGGTGGCCCAGATCAAGGATGTGATGCGCAAGGAGGTGCTGGCGGTGGGCCCCGACACCAGCATCCTGGACCTGGCGGAGATGATGATGGGTCAAAAACCCAAGATCTATCCGGTGGTGGAGGAGGGGAGACTGCTCGGGGTGATCAGTCGCCACAATGTGATGCAGGCGATCCACGCCCAGCTGGGCACCTGCTTCGTGCGCCAGGCGCGGGTCTGACCGCGGTTATTGCCGCTGTCATCAGGAGCAGGCCCGGTGCCTGCTCTTTTCATTTGGCGTAACCCCCTTATCCGGCGACGGTTTGCTTTAAGGCTTGCACCGCTCCCCCCCGCTCTTTAGGATCGGCTCCAGCTATCGAATGGCCCGCGCGGGCTTCATATTTAAGGAATCTCTACCTTGTCTCTCTCTCTCGAGGCGTTGCGCCGTCGCTTATCTGCCTGCATGAATCTCGACGCCCGTCGCCTTTCCAGTCGCCTGCACGGGGTCAAGAAGCTGCCCGAGGCCAAACAGACCGCCGTGCTGGAAACCATCGCCGCCGATCTGGATGTCGCCGAGGCGCGCTATCAGAGCCGCCTGGCCGGTGTGCCCAAGGTCACCTACCCGGACAACCTGCCGGTCAGCCAGAAGCAGGCGGAGATCGCTAAAGCCATCAGCGAACATCAGGTGGTGATCATCGCCGGCGAAACCGGCTCGGGCAAGACCACCCAGATCCCCAAGATCTGTCTGGCCCTCGGACGCGGGGTGAAGGGCTACATAGGCCACACCCAGCCGAGGCGTCTCGCGGCCCGCACTGTGGCGGCCCGCATCGCCGAGGAGATGGAGTCCGAGCTTGGCCAATACGTGGGTTACAAGGTGCGCTTCACAGATCAGGTGAGCGAGCAGACCCACATCAAGTTGATGACGGACGGTATCCTGCTGGCGGAGATCCAGCACGACAGGTTGCTGACTCAGTACGACACCATCATCATCGATGAGGCCCACGAGCGCAGCCTCAACATCGACTTCATCCTGGGCTACCTCAAGCAGCTGTTGCCGAGGCGCCCGGATCTCAAGGTGATCATCACCTCGGCCACCATCGACCCCCAACGCTTCTCCCGCCACTTCAACCAGGCGCCGGTCATCGAAGTGTCCGGCCGCACCTATCCGGTGGAGGTGCGCTATCGCCCCTTGTTTGAAGACAAAAAGAGCGATGGCAAGGAGAGCGGGGACGAGCGCGACGAGTTGCAGGGGATCTTCGATGCGGTTGAGGAGCTGGCCCGCGAAGGGCTGGGGGACATCCTTATCTTCATGAATGGCGAGCGGGAGATCCGCGACACCGCCGACGCCCTGCGCAAACTCAACCTGCGCGACACCGAGGTGCTGCCGCTCTACGCCCGCCTCTCCAACGCCGAACAGAACAAGGTGTTCCAGCAACACGCCGGGCGGCGCATCGTGCTGGCCACCAACGTGGCCGAGACTTCCCTGACGGTACCGGGCATTCGTTACGTGATCGATCCCGGTACCGCCCGCATCAGCCGCTACTCCTGGCGTACCAAGGTGCAGCGCCTGCCCATCGAGCCCGTCTCCCAGGCCAGCGCCAACCAGCGCAAGGGCCGTTGCGGCCGGGTGGCAGACGGTATCTGTATTCGCCTCTACAGCGAGGAGGATTTCAACAATAGGCCCGCCTTCACCGATCCCGAGATCCTACGCACCAACCTGGCCTCCGTCATCTTGCAGATGTTGGCACTGGGCCTTGGCAACATGGAGGCCTTCCCCTTCGTCGAGCCGCCGGAATCGCGCCACATCAAGGACGGCCTGACCCTGCTCAAGGAGCTGGAGGCGGTGCGTGAGTTGCCAAACCCCCATGGGAGCCAGGAGCAAGAGGCCCGCCTGCAGTTGACCGACACCGGTCGCCAGTTGTCGCGTATCCCCCTTGATCCCAGGCTGGCCAGGATGGTGATCAGTGCCGCCCAGACCGGCTGCCTCAGCGAGGTGCTGGTGATCACCGCGGGGCTGAGCATCCAGGATCCCCGCGAGCGGCCCATGGAGAAGAAGCAGGCCGCCGACGAGCAGCACAGACGCTTCGAAGACAAGGATTCCGACTTCCTCGCCTTCGTGAACCTCTGGAATTACCTGAAAGAGCAGCAGGATCTGCTGGGTAGCAACCCGTTCCGCCGCATGTGCCAGAAGGAGTTCCTCTCCTATCTGCGGGTGCGGGAATGGCAGGATATCCACTTCCAACTGCGCCAGAGCGTCAAGGAGTTGGGATTCAAGACCAATGCAGAGCCGGCGGACTTCAAGACGGTGCACTGCGCCCTGTTGACCGGTCTCTTGAGCCATATAGGTAACAAGGATCTGGAGAAGCCTGAGTTCCTCGGTGCCCGCAACGGCCGCTTCCACCTGTTCCCGGCCTCGGGCCTCTTCAAGAAGCCGCCCAAGTGGGTGATGGCCGCCGAACTGGTGGAGACCTCCCGCCTCTATGCCCGCATCAACGGCAAGATTGAGCCCGAGTGGGTGGAGCCCCTGGCGGGCCACCTCATCAAGCTGCACCACAGCGACCCCCACTGGTCGAAGAAAAATGGCGCCGTCATGGCCAAGGAGAAGGTGACCCTCTATGGCCTGACCCTGGTGAACGAGCGGCTCATCAACTTCAGCCGCATCGATCCCGCCCAGTGCCGCGAGCTGTTTATCCGCCGTGCCCTGGTAGAGGGGGATTTCGAGACCCGTCACCGTTTCTTCGGCGAGAACCGCAAACTGCTGGCCGAGGTGGAGGCGCTGGAGCACAAGTCCCGTCGCCGCGACATCCTGGTGGACGACGAGGATCTGTTCCGCTTCTACGATGCCCGCTTGCCGGAAGACGTCATCTCGGCCCGGCATTTTGACAAGTGGTGGAAGGAGGCGCAGAAACAGGATCCCGATCTGCTCAACTTCGAGAAAGAGATGCTGATGAAGGGGGATGCGGCCCACATCAGCGATCTCGACTACCCGAACTTCTGGCAACAGGGTCGGCTCAAACTGAAGTTGAGCTACCAGTTCGAGCCGGGGGAGGCGGCGGACGGCGTCACCCTGCATATCCCGCTGCCGCTGCTCAACCAGGTCGAAGTGAAAGGCTTCGAGTGGCTGATCCCGGGCCTGCGCCATGAGCTGCTGGTGGCCCTCATCAAGTCCATGCCAAAGCCCATGCGCAAGAACTTCGTGCCGGCGCCGAACTACGCCGATGCGCTGCTCGCCAGCATCAACCCCGAGCAGGGGCCGCTGCTCGACGAGATGGAGCGTCAGCTGCGTCGCATGACAGGGGTGACAGTGCCCCGTGAGGCCTGGGATTGGGCAGCGGTGCCCGATCACCTGAAACTCACCTTCCGGGTGGTGGACGATAAACACAAACCCATCGCCGAGGGCAAGGATCTGGAGGCGCTCAAAGGGTCCCTGCGCGGGCGCGTGCAGGAAACGCTGTCCCAGGTGGCGGATGACGACATAGAGCAGTCCGGCCTCACCCTGTGGAGCTTTGGCGAGTTGCCCAAGGAATACAGCCAGAAGCGGGCGGGCTTCGAGGTGAAAGCCTATCCGGCCCTGGTGGATCAGAAGGATTCGGTCGCCATCCAGCTGGTGGAGAGCCCGGTCGCCCAGCAGCAATTGATGTGGAGTGGCCAGCGCCGGTTGATCCTGCTCAACGTGCCGTCGCCCATCAAATACCTGCAGGAGAAGCTGCCGAACAAGGCCAAGCTCGGGCTCTATTTCAATCCCTTCGGCAAGGTGGCGGAGTTGATCGATGACTGCATCGCCTGTGGCTGCGACAAGCTCATCGAGCAGCACGGTGGCCTGGCCTGGGACGAGGCGGGTTTCGAGGCGCTCAAGGAGTTTGTGCGCGCCGAGCTCAACGATGCCGTGGTCGAGGTGGCGAGCCAGGTGGAGGCGGTATTGACCCTGTCCCATGAGATCAAGAAGCGGCTCAAGGGCAAGATGCAGCTCGACACCGCCTTTGCCATGTCGGACATCCAGCAGCAGCTTGGCAACCTCATCCACAAGGGCTTCGTCACCGAGACCGGCTGGCAGCGCCTGCCTGACTTGCTGCGCTACCTGCGCGCCATCGAGCGGCGCCTCGAGAAGCTGGCCATCGATCCAAACCGGGACAGGGTCTACATGCTCAAGGTGCAGAGCGTGGAGGCGGACTACAAGGCGCTGCTCGCCAAGATCCCCAAATCCCAGCTGATCCCGACCGAGGTGGCCAATATTCGCTGGATGATCGAGGAGCTGAGGGTGTCGTTCTTCGCCCAGCAACTGGGCACCCCCTATCCGGTTTCCGATAAACGGGTGCTCAATGCGATTGCTCAGTGCTAAGCTGCTATGTGTCTGTTTTCTGAACCATTGTGCGATGCGTCACACAATGGGGTCGGTGAACGAGGGGATCAGGAGGGCATAGGATGCTGGGGATCTGGTTAGGGGTGGCGCTGGTCAACATCAGCGGATATCAACCCATCGCGGAACAAACCTGGGTGCAGCTCAATCCGGAATATTATCCGGTACACAGCGCGGTGCCGCCCATCTTCGTGGCGTGGCGGGGCAATCAGTTTCCGCCGCTGGAGCAGAAGAAAAAGAACGGTCACTGGCTGGTGCTGTTCCCCGCGAGGCTGGTGCCGCCCTTCGACTTGTTCGAAGGGGAGGCGCAGCTCTCCAAGGCGTATCTGGCCAGGCTCAAGCGCATCGACGAGATGGCCTATGGCATGGCGCCCAATCAGCCGGTCAATCCGGCCGTCGGCATGGCGGCCTCCATCCCGTCACAGGAAGGGCTGAGTCAGCCCTTTATCGCCGAGTTCTCCCTGCCCGGTCTCGGTGAGGAAAGCCGTCGGCTGGCGTCGCCTGAGCCACTGTTGGCCCGCTTGGTGCGCCATCGAGCCTTGAATGTCTCCCCCTCTGAGCCTGCCCAGGTGCAGCTTGCCGCCGCCTCCGGACCGACGGAAGCGACGACCCTGACCCTGTCGGCGCCGGCGGCAGGAGAAGGAAACTCGCGGGTCTGTCACCAGGTCGCGGCGGGCGAGACCCTCTGGCGCATCGCGAGCCAGCTGGTGTCCCAGGGGGGCGGGGCCGATACCTACAGCTATCTGCTGGCCCTGGTGGAAGACAACCGCACCAGCATGGGCAAGGGGATCAGGGTCAAGACGGGCCAGAGCCTCTATTGCCCGCGGGCCGAGACCCTGGCCCAGTTCGATGCCATGAGCCCGGCCCAGCGCCAGCAGCAATTTGCCCGGCTGGATCAGGGGCGCTGAGGATATGTTCCCGGGCGCTTCGGTCAGTTGGTCTGAGGGGAAAAGTGGGGTGGCAGACAACCTCTGGTTGAGATCCGGCGTGGTCTCGACTGCAAAAATAGTCTGATTGGGCACAGGGGCCGATGAGCGCGGGGCGCCGGCTTGTATCCGCCTTGGGCCCATGCTAGTATTCGCGCTCGTTTTGCGAGGTGCTGACCGGTCGCAGTCAACACCATACATTCATCTTAAAAGAGATAAACACTATGTCTTTCGTATTCCAAGCTGAAGTCCGTTCTGACCTGGGGAAAGGTGCGAGCCGCCGCCTGCGTCACGCTGACCAAGTTCCTGCCATCGTTTACGGTGCTGGTAAAGAAGCCGTTTCCATCACTGTGGATCACAAGAAACTGATCCTGGCCCAAGAGAAGCCGGAGTTCTACTCCTCCGAGCTGACCCTGGTCATCAACGGTGAAGAAGTGAAAGTAAACGTCAAGGCGATCCAACGTCACCCTGTACGTTACAAGCTGGTTCACCTGGACTTCGTACGCATCTAATTGCGTCGGTTCGGTTGAATGAAGAGCCACTCCCCGGAGTGGCTTTTTGCATTCTGATGCTCTGGCATCGGCGATGACAAAGGGCGACCCATGGGGTCGCCCTTTGTCGTTTGCCGTGCTACCAGACCGGCTGGGTGAGGTAGGGGTTGCTGACCCGCTCGCGGCCGAAGGTGGAGCTGGGCCCGTGGCCCGGCACGAAGACGATGTCATCCCCGAGCGGCAACAGGGTCTCGGTGATCGAACGAATGAGGGTGGCGTGATCCCCGCGGGGGAAGTCGGTGCGACCTATGCCGCCGGCAAACAGCACGTCGCCGACCCAGGCGAGCTGCTCGGCCCGGCTCAGCAAGATCACATGCCCCGGGGTGTGACCCGGACAGAAATAGACCTCCAGCTCGCAGTTGCCGAGCGCCACCTTGTCTCCCTCTGCCAGCCAGGCATCTGGACTGAAGGCGGGGGTGTGGGGGAAACCGAACATCTGGCTCTGCTGAGGCAGCATGTCGAGCCAGAAGGCGTCTTCCTTGTGGGGGCCCGTGATGCGCACGCCGGTACGGGTGCGCAGCTCGGCGGCGGCACCCACGTGATCCAGGTGGCCGTGGGTCAGCAGGATCTTCGACAACACGAGGTCGTGTTTGGCGATGGCGGCCAACAGCTTGTCTGCCTCGCCACCGGGATCGATGAGCGCCGCCTGGCGGGTCTCGTCACACCAGATGAGGGAGCAGTTCTGGGCAAAGGGAGTGACCGGAATAATCTCAAATTTCAGCATATCGAACTCTTCTGATTAGCCTGGTTGGCGTGTTGTTCTGCAAAAAAGGCGAGACAGGCCTGCTTGTCGCCCCTGAAATGCACTCGCTCACGCTTGTTGTCCAGCTGATAGAGATACATGGGGTCGTAGTAGCGGGTCAGCAGGAGACGGATCCAGGCCAGATGCAGCTCGGTATTGCCGCTCCGGGCCTGCTCGGCGAGGGCCGCCTGCATCAGCGCATCCAGCTCTCTATGATCCTTGTCCCCCAGGCGACGTTTGAGGCGGGCCAGGGCATCGGTCAGGTAGGCGGCAAACAGCGGCCAGCCATCTTCTGCGCCATACATCTCCAGGTAACGCTGCCAGAGATCCTGTACGTAATCGATGCGGATCTGCTCGGCACGCTCTTCTTGCGGCACGTCCACCACCACCAGCGGGGCCTGGCACATGGCCTCATAGAGGTTCAGCGGCAGGGCGCAGCGACCGATGAGGCGGCTCTCGTCTTCCACCACGAAGGCATGTTCCCCAAGGTGGCGGCGCTTGAGCAGCTCGATGGCGAGCTTGTTCTCGAAGTTGATGTTGCTGGGCTGGCCCCCGGGGAGCTGGCCGAAGGAGGAGCCCCTGTGGTGGGCATGCCCCTCCAGATCCACCGCCTGGGCGACCTTTGCCAGCATGTGGGTCTTGCCGGAGCCGGTCATGCCGGTCAGCACTGTCCAGTGGCACTCGGCCGAAGCCTTGTCCTGAGTATCCATGAGGAAGCGGCGCAGCTCCTTGTAGCCGCCAGCCACCCGCGGACGGGTGACGCCGGCCTCATGGAGCCACTGTTGCACCGTCTGGGAGCGCAGGCCGCCGCGAAAGCAGTAGAGCAAGGCATCGGGCTGCTGGCGCAGCTGCGCCAGCCAGCTTTCCATGCGCTCAGCCCGCACGGCGCCGCCCACCAGTTGATGACCCAGCGCGATGGCGGCGGCCTGACCCTGCTGCTTGAAGCAGGTGCCGACCTGGGCGCGCTCCTCGTCCGTCATCAGCGGCAAGTTGATGGCGCTGGGGAAGGCGCCGTCCTTGAACTCGATGGGGGCGCGCAGGTCGATAAGCGGCACGTCTTCGAGGAAGATGCGGGCCAGATCCGTCGCCTGTGGCAACGCACTCATTGGATGACCTCGATGAAGCGCTCGCCATCCAGAGGCTTCATCAGCCCGACGGGGGAGAGGGAGAGTCCGGCCTCGCGGGCAATGGCCAGCAGCTCGGCCTCGCTCTCTTTGCCGACCGCCACCAACAGGCCACCGCTGGTCTGCGGATCGCAGAGGATGTTGCGGGTGCGATCGTCCATGGCATCGAGCTTGTGGCCGTAGGAGTCGTGGTTGCGTAGGGTGCCGCCCGGCACGCAGCCTTCGGCGAGGTAATGATCCACCTCGGGCAACAGCGGCAGGGCATTGAAATCGAGGCGGGCGCAGAGCCGGGAGCCTTCACACATCTCCAGCAGGTGGCCGGCCAGACCAAAGCCGGTGACGTCCGTCATGGCGTGCACACCCTTGAGCGCAGCGAAGCGCTGGCCAATCTTGTTGAGGGTGCACATGGCCTCGGGGGCCAGTTGCTCGTGCTCGGGTTTGAGCTTGCCCTTCTTCTGGGCGGTAGTCAGGATGCCGATGCCGAGGGGCTTGGTCAGGTAGAGCACGTCGCCGGCCTCGGCGGTGTCGTTCTGCTTGATGGCATCGAGCGGCACTATGCCGGTCACGGCGAGGCCGAAGATGGGCTCGGGGGCGTCGATGCTGTGACCACCGGCCAAGGAAATGCCCGCCTCGTGGCACACCTGGCGGCCGCCGTCTATCACCTGCTGTGCCACTTCCGGCGCCAGGGTATTGATGGGCCAGCCGAGGATGGCGATGGCGACGATGGGTTTGCCGCCCATGGCGTAGATGTCGCTGATGGCGTTGGTAGCGGCGATGCGGCCGAAGGTGAAGGGATCGTCGACGATGGGCATGAAGAAGTCGGTGGTGGAGACGATGCCCTGACCGTTGCCGATGTCCACTACGGCGGCGTCATCCTTGCTGCTGTTGCCAACGATCAGAGTCGGATCGTCAAAACCCGGGATCTGGCTCTTGAGAATGGTGTCGAGCACCTTGGGGGAGATTTTGCAGCCGCAGCCAGCGCCGTGGCTGTATTGGGTCAGACGAATGGAAGACATAGTTAGCCCTCTTGGTTCAAGCTCGCGTTGGCGCGCACGACGGGATAACGGCACGGCCTTCACGATGCGGATAGATCGCAGAAGATGGGTGGTCTTGGCAGGCATCGCGGGCAGAGCGGTGGATAGACCGCTGAGTCGGACGGGGTATCGGGGCCAGGGCCCATACCAGAGCCACCAAGGGCCACGGGACGCGGCATTATGCCACAAAGTGGGTGGGGGATCCGAACCGCAATTCACGGCAATGGCGCGAGAAGCTGTGTCTGCGCTGCCCAGACAGACTTCCCCACCGGCCGGCAGGGGCTCTGCTACAACTAAGGGCACTTCTCTTTGGCAAGGACTGCACACCATGACCTCTTCCCTCGGCTGGTTCTCCTGGGCCCTGTTGTCGGCCTTCTTCGCCGCCCTGACCGCCATCCTGGCCAAGTTGGGGGTTCAGCAGATCAATGCGGATCTGGCGACCCTGATCCGCACCGCCATCATCTTCATGCTGCTCTGCCTCTATGTCGCCCTCACCCGGCAGTGGAGCAACCCCTTGCAGATCTCCGGCCACAGCTGGCTGTTTCTCGGCCTCTCCGGGCTTGCCACCGGGGCGTCCTGGCTCTGCTATTTCCGGGCGCTGCAACTGGGGGACGTCTCCCAGGTGGCCCCCATCGACAAGCTCAGCCTGGTGCTGGTGGTGATATTCGCCTGCTTGTTTCTCGGAGAGCGACCCTCCTTGCGGGAGTGGTTCGGCATCGGCCTCATCGCCAGCGGCGTCATGGTGCTCGCCCTCAAGGAGCAGGGATAAGGGCTTAGCTTGCTACCTGCAAAATTTACATCTGCTTTGATGATATTTGGTGAAGTAAAAACGACCTGAATTTGGTCAATGCAACGGAATATAAGGAATCGGTGATATGAAACTCTATGCCCATCCCTTCTCGTCCTACAGCCAGAAGGTGTTGATCGCGCTCTACGAAAACGCCCTGGCGTTCGAGTACCACAATCTGGAATCCCCCACGGTCAAGGCCGAGCTAGCCGCCCTCTGGCCGCTCCAGCGCTTCCCCGTGCTGGTGGACAACGGCCATACCCTGCTCGAGAGCAGCACCATCATCGAGCATCTCCAGCAGTTGCATCCGGGCCCCAGCACGCTAGTGCCGACGGGGGAGGCGGGCATAGAGGTGCATATGCTGGATCGCCTGTTCGACAACTATGTGATGACCCCCATGCAGAAGGTGGTGCTGGACAGGCTGCGCCCGGCGGCCGAGCGCGACAGCTACGGGGTGGCCCAGGCCCGGGAGATCCTGGACAAGATTTATCCCTGGCTCGATGAGCGCCTGCGTGGACGCATCTGGGCGGCGGGGGAGACCTTCACCCTGGCCGATTGCGCCGCCGCGCCTTCTCTCTTCTACGCGGACTGGGCCCACGAGATCCCGCCTGCTTGCGCCCAGCTTAGGGCCTATCGCGCCCGCCTGCTGGCTCATCCCTCGGTCGTGCGGGTGGTGGACGAGGCGAGACCCTATCGCCACTACTTCCCCCTGGGGGCACCCCAGCGCGACTGATATCGGCGGAGCTCCAATAAAAAACAGGCCCGCATTGCGGGCCTGTTTTATGGTGGTGGAAAGCACCACGGCGCAGGTCTATTCCTCCTGCTTCGCTGGTCGCGGCCATAGTCCCTTGATGCCCTGCCAACGGCGCAGCCTGCGCTGTATCGGCCGCTCAAACCCGATGTAGCTCAGCCAGGAAATGCCGAGCAGCAGTGTCAGCATCAACAGGGTGGCGAGCCCTCCCAGCCATGGGTTGGTCTGGGCATACCACCAGTCGGTAAGACCGGGAGCCAGATGATGGATGAGCTCTACGCCTGTGAGCAGCACCAGGACGTGCCAGAGGTAGATGGAGTAGGAGAGATCCCCCAGCCAGTTGGTGAAGCGATTGTCGAGCAGGCGCAGCAGCGGGCTCTGGCGCGCGCCTTGCGCCGCGGCAATCCAGATCAGCAGCACATAGGCGCCAATCAGCAGCAGGGTCAGTGGCGCCGTCATGGGAAATTGCAGCAGCACCCAGGGTAGGGCAAAGGCCAGCAACAGCGGCAGATCCCGCCCCATCATGGGCAGCTGCCGACTCGCCTTGACCCTGGGCAGCAGCCAGAGGCCGAACACAAATTCACTTACCCCGCGTCCCACTGCCAGCACCCCGCTGGTGACATCCAGGGTGCCCTGGCAGTGAACGATGAACGCCAGCACCATAAATGCCAGCAGCGGGGCGAGGTGGCTCCAGCGACTGCGGGTGACCGCAAGCGGAATGAGCAGCGGGAACAGCAGGTAGCTTATCCACTCCACGCTCAGGGACCAGGCGGCGAAGTTCCAGGTCAAGCCATGATCCGTCACCACCTGCAGCAACAAGAGGGCACTCGGCAGCGCCTCCACCGGGGTGAAGGGGGAGCCGAAGGGCTGCATGCCCTCCCACTCCCACATCTTGAACAGGGGGCCGGCGAAGAAGCCTATCTGATGCTGGGCCTTGTAGAGCTCCCAGCCTACCAGCAGCAACAGGGTGACGAAATAGAGGGGGTAGACTCGGGTCAGCCGCAGCCAGAGAAAACGGCCATAGCCGATGGTGCGACGAGGGCCACAGCAGGCTTCCCCATAGACGTGGGCCAGCACCAGTCCGCTCAGGATGAAGAAGAGATCGACCCAGAGGTAGCCGTTCTCGATGAGTTGGGTCACCTCGGCGATCGGCTCCTTCCACTGGGGAAACAGCAGCAAGCGGGCGTGGAACAGCACCACCATCAGGGCAGCAATGCCCCGCAGCGGCGTCAACAGCGGCAATGATTGATTCATGACGGGATCCTTGTGATGTTCAGCTTGGCCTGACATCGTTTTTGTTGTTATGCAGGCACCTTGGACCCGCAGCCTCGACTCATGGCGGTCATAGGCGGGATCACAGTATGCGAACAAGAGTCATATGAGTGTGATTGTTGTCATGAATATGCACTTGCGAAGAAAAAACAGGCAGACGTATAGGGCGTGGTGCACGCCTGGGGGTGGGTTAGGGGTTGCGCATCAGGGGGTGAGCGCATAAAAAAACAGGCCCGCATTGCGGGCCTGTTTGATCAAGGTGTCTGTGTGTTGCAGATCAGCGGGCGCGAACCACCAGGCCCTTGAGGTAGAAGCCTTCAGGGTAGGCGGTGCCGATGGGGTGATCGGAAGCTTGGGACAGGAGCTCCAGGATCTGGGCATCACGACCGGCGTCGAGCGCGGCATCCGCCACGATCTTCTGGAACAGGCTCTGCTCCATCAGGCCGGAGCAGGAGTAGGTCAAGAGCACGCCGCCCGGCGCCAGCAGCTGGAAGGCCAGCATGTTGATGTCCTTGTAGCCGCGGCAGGCACCCAGCAGTTGGGCCTTGCTCTCGGCAAACTTCGGCGGATCCAGCACTATGACGTCGAACTTCTCGCCCTTCTCGCGGTATTCCCGCAGCAGTTTGAATACATCATGACGAATGAACTGGGTGTTGCTGATATCCAGACCGTTCAGCTCGGCGTTCTGGCGAGCGGTATCCAGCGCAGTCTGGGAGAGATCCACGTTGACCACTTCGCTGGCGCCGCCCTTGAGGGCATAGATGCCAAAACCACCGGTGTAGCTGAAGCAGTTGAGCACCCGCTTGCCTTCGGTGTACTTGGAGACCGCCTGACGGTTGTCACGCTGATCCAGATAGAAACCGGTCTTGTGACCGTTGCGGATGTCCACCAGGATCTTGACGCCGTTCTCTTCGATGACCACGGGCTCGGTCGGGGTCTCTCCATGGATGACGCCGGTGCGCTCTTTCAGGCCTTCCTTCTTGCGTACCGCCACGTCGGAGCGCTCATAGATGCTGCACTCGGGGTAGAGGGTACGCAGGGCTTGGGTGATCAGCTCGCGCTGGAACTCGACCCCGGCGGAGAGGATTTGGCACACCAGGAAGTCGGCATAACGGTCGATGGTCAGGCCCGGTAGACCGTCAGACTCGGCGGCGCACAGACGATAGCCAGTGAGACCCTGGCGCTTGATCAGCGGATCCCGGGACTCCTGGGCATATTTGAGGCGACGGAGGAAGAAGTCCAGATCGACGGTCTCGTCTTTGTCGAAGGTCCAGACCCGGGCGCGGATCTGGGAGCTGCCCGACCAGGCCCCACGGGCGAGCCACTTGCCGTCGTTGGCGTAAATCTCGACGGTATCGCCGTCGATGGGGTTGCCTTCAACCCGCTCAATCCCCTTGGAGAAGATCCAGGGGTGACGGCGCAGCAGGGATTTTTCGCGGCCTTTGACGAGGTAGATGTAAGCGCTCATGGGTGTTTACCGATGCCAGAAAGAAGAGGGGGCGTATTTTAGTGGCAACGCCGGGTTTAAGCCAGCTTTCATCCCGCTCGTCAGGCCGAGGAACGAGTGTTTCTCGGGGTAAAGAAGGGACCAAAAGCAGGGCTCCCCGTGGGGAGCCCTTTTATTGTTGCGAGACTGTGCCGACTAGATCCGCAGGCCGGTCATGGCCTGGCTGAGTTCGGTAGCGGTCGCCTTGAGGCCGGAGGTGCCGGCCACAGAGGCGCTGGCCGACTCTTCCACCCGGCTCGCCTCGTGGCGAACCTGATCCAGGTTGCGGGTGATCTCCTCGGCCACCGAGCTTTGCTCCTCGCTGGAGGTGGCGATCTGGGTGCTCATCTCCAGCACCGCATCGCTGTGGCTGCTCAGCTTGTCGATGTCCAGCCCCACCTCGGTGATGAGCTGCTGGCTGCTGGCGGCGCGCCCGACCGTCTTCTCCATGATGTCGTTGAGCGCCCCAGTGCCGCTTTGCAGCTCTTCGATCATCTGCTGGATCTCCACCGTGGCCTGCTGGGTGCGGCTGGCGAGGGTGCGTACCTCGTCGGCCACCACGGCGAAGCCACGGCCCTGCTCGCCGGCGCGGGCAGCTTCGATGGCGGCATTGAGTGCCAGCAGGTTGGTCTGCTGGGAGATAGCGTTGATGACGTTGACCACTTCGTTGATGCGGTTGGCATTGTGGGTCAGCCGCTCGACTGCGCCGGAGGCGTTGCCAATCTCGTCGGCCAGGGTGCTGATGGCGCTGATGGTGCGGGCCACCCGCTCGGCGCCGTTGGCGGCCTCTTCGCTGGACTGGCGAGTCTGCAACAGGGTGTCGTTGGCGTTGCGAGCCACTTCCCGGATGGCGGCAGACATCTGCTCCATGGCGGCGGCCAGGGAGTCCATGTGTTGGCGCTGAGAACGAGCCATGGTCTCGCCGTCGCTGGCATGTTCGCGAAACTCGTCGGCGGCCATGGTGAGCGCCTCGGCGGACTCTTCCACCAGCTTCACTATCTTGTGCTGACGATCGGTGAAGCTGTCGATGCTGCCCGCCAGGATGGAGAACTCGTCCCGCACCGGGAAGAAGTTGAGGCGGAAGGTGAGATCGCCGTTCGCCACCGTCTGCAGCGCCTTGTTGGTGGAGTAGAGCGCGCCGGAGACGAAGGTCATCAGGTAGTGGGTGATGAGGGCCAACAGGGCGGCCAGCACGGCGATGATGGTGAGGGTGGTTCCCTGTCCATCCCACATGGAGTAACGGCTGGTATCCAGGGTGCCGGTGACAAACCCGGCCTGACCTGCGCTCGCACTGACGCTGTAGTGATCCCCTTGCTGACTCAGACCTGTGCTGCCCGTCTGGGCGAGGGTGAGCTCGGCGGGCAGGCTGAGGCCGGGCTGCTGGCTCACCAGCTGGGCGACGGTCTCGACCCTTTGCTTGAGTTGATCCAGCCGAACCTGCATCTGCTGATCATGGCTGTCGGCCAGCAGATACCAGGTGAGGAAGGCGATGAACAGGAGCGGGCACCAGAAGGTGATGAGAAATTTTTCGCTGATCGTGAGGTGAATGAGATAGCGGTCAACCCAACGGAATTTTACTTCTTTCATAATGATATTGCGTCCTGCAAGGGGAGATGTGTCGCAGTCATTATCGCCTTGGAGGGAAATTTCTTAAGGAAAAGGTGCTGAAAATGGGAGAGCAATCGTTTGTCGTTCGGGTCTGGGGTCAGGTGCAGGGGGTCGGGTTTCGTTACTTCACCCGGGAGCGTGCGCTGCAGCTGGGGCTAAGAGGCCATGCCTACAACCTGGAGGATGGCTCGGTCGAGGTGCTGATCGCCGGCCCGGAACAGCAGGTACAGATGATGCTGGGCTGGCTGGAGCATGGGCCCCGCACGGCGACGGTGACCCGCATGGAGTGCACCAAGGCCGCGCCGCCCACGGGTGCGGGCTTTCATACCAACTAACAGGAGGCAGGGGCATGGAGATGATGGTACAGACGACATGGCAGGAGCAGGCACGCCGGCTCATCGATCAATATGGCGCCGCCACCCTGGCCCTGCGTCAACAGGCCGCGCCGGCCGAAGTGCATGCCTACCGGATCGCGGCCCGTCGCCTGTTGGCTTTGCTCGCTCTGTGGCGACCCCTCATCCATCAGCCGGGGTTGGAGCGACGGCTGATGCGGGCGGCGGGCAAGCTCTCGGCCCTGCGCGATGCCCAGGTGTATGAGGCGCGTTTTGGTGGCAAGCCCCACGGGATCTCGGCCCCTCGCGTCCCCATGCTGACGGTGCGACTTGAGCGCTGGCTGGATCGGCTGGCGCAGGTGCCCGCCGACTTCAATCCCTTGCCGCTGTTTCAGATGCAGCTGGCGCTCTCCCTTGCCGATGGACTGGCCGAGCCGGGGCTGGACGGTGTCTCTGCCAGTCATAAACGCCAGCTGCGCCATTGGCACAAGCTGCGGTTGATCCTCAAGCAAACCCGCTACGGGGTGGAGCTGCTGGTGGGGCAGGGGGAAGGGGATCCGGCCTGGCTGGTCATGCTGACCGCCTGGCAAGACAGGCTCGGTCAGTTGCAAGATGCCCGTCAATGGCTCAAACGGCTGAGCCGCAAGGGGGGCGGTGGCAAGAGACAACGCCAGCAGGCGCGTCTGAAGGCGGCGATGGGCTGTCAGCTGCAGCAGCTGGACTGCCAGCAGGCGGAACTGGTGGGGCTCAGGATGGCGATGCAGCCTGTGGTGTGAGAGTTATCCCCCAGGCTTGTCAAAACGGTGAAATGAAAAGAGAGGCCCTCGGGCCTCTCTTTTTGATCACTGCATCCTGGGCTGCGCTTACTTGACGCGCATGCCGGGCTGGGCGCCTTCTTGCGGCTCCAGGATCCAGAGATCCTTGCCGCCCGGGCCTGCGGCCAGCACCATGCCTTCTGACATGCCAAAGCGCATCTTGCGCGGTGCCAGGTTGGCCACCATCACGGTCAGCTTGCCTTCCAGATCTTCGGGGTTGTAGGCGGACTTGATGCCGGCGAACACCTGGCGGGTCTCACCACCGAGATCCAGCTGCAGTTTCAGCAGTTTTTCCGCTTCCGGCACGGCTTCGGCCTTCTTGATGAGCGCGACGCGCAAGTCCAGCTTGGCAAAATCCTCATAAGAGATGGTTTCGCTGATGGGGTCATCCGCGAGTGGGCCAACGGGCTTCTTGTTCTGCTCCTTGGCCAGATCGTCCTTGGAGGCTTCCACCATGGCTTCAATCTTGGCGGGCTCGATGCGGGCGAACAGCGCCTTGAACGGGGCCAGCTGGTGGTTGGTGAGCGGCAGGGCCACGGCATCCCAGCTGAGGGTCTCGCCGAGGAAGGCTTCGGCGCGCTCGGCCAAGAGCGGCATGACAGGCTTGAGGTAGGCCATCAGCACCCGGAACAGGTTGATGCCGACGGAGCAGACCGCTTGCAGCTCGGCGTCCGCGCCTTCCTGCTTGGCCAGCACCCAGGGCGCCTTGTCGTCGACGTAGCGGTTCGCCTTGTCGGCCAGGGCCATGATTTCGCGAATGGCACGGCTGAACTCGCGGGTTTCATAGGCTTCGCTGATGGAGGCGCTGGCGTTGGCAAATTCGGCGTAGAGCTCGGGTTCGGCGCAGGTCTCGGCCAGCTTGCCGTCGAAACGCTTGGCGATAAAGCCGGCATTACGGGAGGCCAGGTTGACCAGCTTGTTGACCACGTCGGCGTTGACCCGCTGCACGAAGTCTTCAAGGTTCAGATCCAGATCGTCGATGCGGCTGTTGAGCTTGGCGGCGTAGTAGTAACGCAGGCACTCGGGATCCAGGTGCTTGAGGTAGGTGCTCGCCTTGATGAAGGTGCCCTTGGACTTGGACATCTTGGCGCCGTTGACGGTCACATAGCCGTGTACGTTGACCTTGGTCGGCTGGCGGAAACCCGCGCCTTCCAGCATGGCTGGCCAGAACAGGCAGTGGAAGTATGCGATGTCCTTGCCGATGAAGTGATAGAGCTCGGCGGTGGAGTCCTTCTTCCAGTAGCTGTCGAAGTCGATGTCGCCGCGCTTGTTGCACAGGTTCTTGAACGACGCCATGTAGCCGATGGGGGCATCCAGCCAGACGTAGAAGTACTTGCCCGGCGCCCCGGGAATTTCGAAACCGAAGTAGGGGGCATCGCGGGTGATGTCCCACTGCTGCAGGCCGCTCTCGAACCACTCCTGCATCTTGTTGGCCATCTCTTCCTGGATGGCGCCGGAGCCGCGCACCCAGCCGGCGAGCCAGGTTTCAAACTGGGGCAGGTCGAAGAAGAAGTGCTCGGAGTCCTTCATCACCGGGGTCGCACCCGAGACGGCGGATTTCGGATCGATGAGCTCGGTCGGGCTGTAGGTGGCACCGCAAGCGTCGCAGTTGTCACCGTATTGCTCGGGGGACTTGCACTTGGGACAGGTGCCCTTGACGAAGCGGTCCGGCAGGAACATGGACTTTTCCGGATCGAACAGCTGGGTGATGGTACGGCCCTTGATGAAGTCGCCCTCTTTCAGGCGCCCGTAGATCAGCCCCGCCAGCTCGCGGTTCTCGTCGCTGTGGGTGGAGTGATAGTTGTCAAAGCTGATGTTGAAGCCGGCGAAATCCGTCTGATGTTCTTCGGACACGGCCGCGATCATCGCTTCCGGGGTGATCCCGAGCTGCTGCGCCTTGAGCATGATGGGGGTGCCGTGCGCATCGTCGGCACAGACGAAATGCACCTGATGGCCACGCATTCGCTGATAACGAACCCAGATATCGGCCTGGATGTGTTCCAGCATGTGACCGAGATGGATGGAGCCATTGGCATAGGGGAGGGCGCAGGTTACCAGCATTGTACGAGGATCAGTTGCCATAATACGTTCTTTATGTGCCTGTTGGGATGATACAGTGCCGTGCATGTTACCCGAATTGGGGGCGGCCTGCCTAGGGTTGTGGCCTTGCCTGGCGCGGCAGAGGGCATCCCGGATCCGCAGTCAAGCCACTGATTTGTGTGCGGTAACCGTTCACCTCAGCATAACGACAACATAATGGGGAGTTAATGGTGATTGATTCAGTAAAACAGATCCTTGCCGAATTTAAGCCGGCAGGGTGGGGCAAAGATCTGGTGGCGGCCGGTTTCGTGCGTGCCATCGAGCATCATGAGCAGCGCCTGACCATCAAGCTGGTGCTGCCGTTTGCCGGGCGCTCCCTGTTTGAGCAGATTAAGCAAGACTTCGATTCCCGCCTGCGTATCGCAACGGGAACCGCCGCCATCGACTGGCAATGCGACATCGAGGTGGCGAGCATGCCCCGTGCCCAGCAGCTGGCGGCGGTGCAGGGTATTCGCAACATCCTGGTGGTGGCCTCCGGCAAGGGCGGGGTGGGCAAGTCCACCACCGCCGTCAACCTGGCGCTGGCGCTGAGCAGGGAGGGGGCGCGGGTCGCCATCCTGGATGCGGACATCTATGGCCCCTCCATTCCGACCATGATGGGCACCCTCAAGGAGCGTCCCGGCAGCCGCGACGGCAAGACCATGGAGCCGGTGATGGCCTGTGGCCTCAAGAGCAACAGCATCGGTTACCTGGTGGCCGAGCAGGATGCCACCATCTGGCGCGGTCCCATGGCGAGCAAGGCGCTGGCGCAGATCCTGCACGAGACCCGCTGGGGCGAGGTAGATTACCTGGTGGTGGACATGCCGCCGGGCACAGGGGACATCCAGCTCACCCTGGCCCAGCAGGTACCCACCACGGCGGCGCTGATCATCACCACCCCGCAGGACGTGGCGCTGGCGGACGCACGCAAGGGCATCGCCATGTTCAACAAGGTGCATGTGCCGGTGCTCGGCATCATAGAGAACATGAGTTATCACGTCTGCAGCGCCTGCGGTCATCACGAGGCGCTGTTCGGGACCGGTGGCGGCCAGAAGATGGCAGAGCAGTATCAAGTGGCACTGCTTGGCCAGCTGCCGCTGCACATCGACATCCGTCAGCACATGGACAATGGGACTCCCACCATGTTCGGTGCGCCGGAAGGGGAGTTGGCTGAGGCTTACCTCAAGCTGGCCCGCCGGGTCAGTGCGGAGCTCTATTTCAGCGGTAAACCGATTGCGACCCCGCTCTACACGGTGGCGCTGGACGAATAATCGGCTGTTGGCCGATTGCAATGGATTTGGGGTGGGCATGGCCCACCCTTTTTTATATAATGGATCGGTTTAAACAATCCCCAGTGCTCTTCTCCTTAGGTATTTTCAATGTCTGATACTCAACATTCGTGTGTGATCATCGGTATTGCTGGTGCATCCGCATCCGGCAAGAGTCTTATCGCTCAAACCATTTATGAAGAGCTGGTGGCCGAACTGGGCGCAGGTCAGATTGGTGTGATCACCGAGGATTGCTACTACCGTGATCAGACCCACCTGACCATGGAAGAGCGGGTCAAGACCAACTATGACCATCCCAATGCCCTGGATCACGATCTGCTGGTGCAGCATCTGACTCAGCTGGTGAAAGGCGACGCGGTCAACATTCCCCAGTACTCCTATACCGAACACACCCGCATGAGCGAGGTCACTGCCTTCGCCCCGCGCCGGGTCATCATCCTGGAAGGGATCCTGCTGCTGACCGATAGCCGTCTGCGGGAGCTGATGGATGCCTCCATCTTCATGGATACGCCCCTCGACATCTGCCTGTTGCGCCGTCTGGTGCGCGACGTGCAGGAGCGCGGCCGTACCATGGATTCCGTGCTCAAGCAGTACCAGAAGACGGTACGCCCCATGTTCATGCAGTTCATCGATCCGTCCAAGCAGTACGCGGATGTGATCGTGCCTCGCGGAGGCAAGAATCGCATCGCCATCGACATGCTCAAGGCGCGTATCCGCCACATGTTGATCGGATAAGATGCTACAAGCCGGGCGATGCCCGGCTTTTTTAAATGAATCATTTATCAGGAGAGTCGCCCAATGCGTCTTTGTGATACCGATATCGAACGCCATCTGGATGAAGGCAAGATAGTGATTGAGCCGAGACCCGGCATTGAGCGGATCAGTGGCGTCAGCGTCGATGTGCTGCTTGGCAACGAGTTTAGGGTGTTTCGCGATCACACCGCCCCCTACATCGATCTCAGCGGCCCGAGCAGTGAGATGGCCGATGCCATCGATCGGGTGATGAGCGACGAGATCCATATCCCGGACGGGGAAGCCTTCTATCTGCACCCGGGTCAGCTGGCGTTGGCGGTGACCTATGAATCCGTGACCCTGCCGGCGGATATCGTTGGCTGGCTGGATGGTCGCTCCTCCCTGGCACGCCTGGGCTTGATGGTGCACGTCACCGCCCACCGCATCGATCCGGGCTGGTCCGGTCGCATCGTGCTGGAGTTCTACAATGGCGGCAAGCTGCCGCTGGCGCTGCGCCCCAAGATGAAGATAGGGGCGCTCAACTTCGAGATGCTCTCAGGGGTCGCTGCCCGCCCGTACAACAAGCGGGAAAACGCCAAGTACAAGAGTCAGCAAGGGGCCGTGGCCAGTCGGATGAGCCAGGACTGACGGTGTCTCTTTTGCTGTTCGTGTTGATGAAGGGTGCCAAGGCACCCTTGTTGTTTTTCCTGGTTACAGAGGGACGCGACACTGCTGGTTGTGGCGTATTCTTGCTCGATTGTGCTCCGGCGCATTGAGGGAAGTGCAGCGAAAAACAGTCGTTTATTGATTGAATAGGTCTGATTGAAGCCTTTCCATAATTGTCGAATGGGCTTTAATTAATCTTCGACAAGGCGCATTCCTACAGGCCCTAAGACATTTTCTGACGGAATGCCCTTTTTTTTTCTTACTGAAATATTTCAACAACGGGTATGGCGCACCGAGCCTTCTGGCATAATCCGCCGCAACTCATAAACAGGTTCGTTTTTATGTTTGAAATGTTTAGTGGTTTGGGTTTGTGGTGGTCAATCGGTTTGGTATTGGCCGTTTTTTTTGTGCTTGCCTATGAATTCATCAATGGCTTTCACGATACCGCCAACGCGGTAGCAACGGTTATCTATACCAAGGCTATGCCTGCACACACTGCGGTAGTGGCTTCCGGTCTGTTCAACTTCGCCGGGGTCATGATGGGTGGATTGGGGGTGGCATACGCCATCGTTCATCTGCTGCCCATCGATCTGTTATTGGGCATGGACTCTACTCAGGGTCTGATCATGGTGTTCTCCCTGCTGTTCTCCGCCATTGTCTGGAACCTGGGTACCTGGTTCTTCGGCATTCCGGCGTCCAGCTCTCACACCCTGATCGGTTCCATCCTGGGGGTAGGCGGTGCCTATGCCTGGATGAGCAATCAGCCTCTGACAGAGGGCATCAACGTCGGTAAAGCCATCGACATCATGCTCTCCCTCATTATTTCTCCTACCGTGGGCTTCATCATCGCCGCCTTGCTGCTGTTCGCCATGAAGCGCGTCTGGCTGGGCAGCAAGATCCACAAGACCCCGGAAGAGCGTCTGCTGGTGGACGGCAAGAAGCATCCGCCGTTTTGGGCCCGTGTCACGCTTATCTGTTCCGCCATGGGGGTCAGCTTCGTGCACGGCTCCAACGACGGTCAGAAGGGCATAGGCCTGGTGATGCTGGTGCTGATTTGTGTGGCTCCCGCCTACTTCGCGCTGGACATGAATAGCCGCTCCTACGATCTGGACAGAACCCAGGATGCCAGCCAGCGCATCATGGAAATCTATCAGCGTAACCATGAAGTGGTCTCCCAGGTGGTCAACTTCAGCGTTCCGGCACATGCCCAGGAAGAGCTGATGACTCACTGTGAGGCCGGTGATGCCCTGGAAGCCATGGCCACGCTGAACAGCCGTCTGGGCAAGGTGCGTACCTATGAGCAGATGGATCTGACCGATCGCCGTGAAGTGCGTCGTCTGCTGCTCTGTATCGACGATACCGCTCGCAAGGTCTCCAAGCTGCCGCTGCCGGCCAAGGAGCTGACCGACCTGGCCAAATGGCGCAAAGACCTGACCGCAACGGCCGAATACGCGCCGACCTGGGTCATCGTCTCCATCGCTCTGGCGCTGGGTTGTGGCACCATGGTGGGCTGGCGTCGTATCGTCTACACGGTAGGCGAGAAGATCGGTTCTTCCGGTATGACCTATAGCCAAGGGATTGCCGCCCAGATCACCGCTGCAGCCTCCATCGGCGTGGCGAGTCTGACCGGGATGCCGGTTTCGACTACGCATATTCTCTCCTCTGCGGTAGCAGGGACCATGGTAGCGAACAAGTCGGGCCTGCAGAGCCAGACCATCAAGACCATTTTGATGGCCTGGGTGCTGACCCTGCCGTTGACCATGGCGCTTTCCGGTGGCCTGTTCCTCCTCAGCAACCATCTGTTTGGTGGTTGATAGGGCAAACAATGCGATTGAATGACGAAGGGCCTGCGGGCCCTTTTTTCATTTCTGTAGATCAACAGATCAGCCACTGTGGTTCGGCGACAGGTAGTTTGTTGGTCATGGCAAATGTTCGTATGCCATCAAACTAGAGTTTTTATCCCTTTATACATACTCCCTCACCTTTGCTTATTCCCCTATACACCGCCTGCCATCAGCTAAAGGAAGCAATCCACTCCCTCACTGGAGACGCAACAGACATCCGGCAGGAGAGGGGGTTATCCAGGTTCGATGTCACAACTCACCGGGAGGATACTATGGCTGAACCGGCTCAGGTCTGGCTTCTTCCATTGGTGTCGTGGTGCTGATGGCAAGAGGAAACATCTGGCGATGCTCGTTCGGTTCAACGAGCCATCGTTAATCTTGGGGGACGCGTAGTTTTATCGTAAGCACATCGATGGCTGAGCTGTATGACAGCGAGGGCAGGGGATGAGGCTGGTTGTATTGGTGTGCGTATGGGGGAGGAAAAGAGAGGAGCATAGGAAGGAGCGTTCGGACACCGCAATGACGGTGTGAAGCTGAAGATTGGCAAGGTGGTGGGAAACGGAAGCTAGGCAAAAAAAAGAGCCACACATTGTGTGGCTCTTTTATCAGGCTAGCGAGCTAGTGGATCAGGGGCGACCCGCCGGGCTCTTTGCCACGTTGACGGCAGCTGTGCTGCCACCGTGACGGCCTGAGCTGGCGACCTCGTTGCGAACCAGCGGTGCCTGGACCACTGGCTCACGAGCAGCCTGAGCAGGCACAGCGGCCGGCGTTGCCATGGGCGCGGAGGCCTTGCGAGCGCGGGCCAGTACACCGGCACCCTTGTTGACCGCTTTGGTCACAGGGGCGCTAACAGCAGGCTCAGCTGCTGCAACCACCACGGTTTCAGGGGTAATGGCGGGAGCCACAACCTCTTCGACCTGCGGCGCAGGAGCGGGCTCAGCGATGACAACGGGCGCGGTTTCAACCGCAGCAGGAGCCGGTGCCACTTCGGCGGCGACGGTTTCAACAACCGGCGCTTCCTCGGCGATCACCGCCACTTCCACTTCAGCAGCAACAGGTTCGGCTACAGAGACAGGCGCTTCGTCTGCGACGATGGCCACAGGCTCAGCGACAACAGCTTCAGCAACCTCGGTCTGGGCCGGGGCAGAGACGGCTGCTTCGGCTTGCTCGTGAGCGTCTTCAGCGACAGCCTCGGCGATCACGTGCTCGGTCAGCGCGGCAGAGGCTTGCAGTGCAGCAGCAACGGCTTCGGCGCTCGGGATGGTGATGACAGGAACCGCGGGTTCTTCCACCTTCACCTGAGCCGCATCCGATTGGGCAGCAGCGGTCAGCTGGATTTCAGCCTGCGGCTCATCATCACGCTGGCCACGGGCATCCTCGTTGATACGCTTGCGACGCTGGCCTTCGATGCGCTGGCTACGCGGGGTACGACGAGAGCGGCGCTGACCTTCGGTCTGCTCCTCTTGCTCACCGGCCACGGCTTGCGCGTCGACGACTTCGTTCACTTGCTCGTCCACCGGCAGGGCAGGGGTATCGGCAGCAACGACATCGACGCGAACCTGCTTGCGCAGTTGACGACGTTCGCGGCGCTCGGCCACTTTCTGCTCTTTCTCTTGCTGAGGTTCGGTATTGCCAGCCTCAACCTGGGTATTGATGGCGTCTATCGCCTCAACGACCACTTCTGCGCGGGGTTCGCGCGGAGCACGGGGTTCACGAGCCGGGCGCGGTGCGCGGGGTTCACGTTCCTGACGCGGCTCACGAGGTTCGCGATCCAGACGCTGTTCGTTGCGCTCACCACGGGGCTCGCGCTCCTGGCGGGGTTCACGATCCATGCGCTGTTCACCACGGACTTCACGTTCCTGGCGCGGCTCACGCTCTTTGCGCGGACGACGATTGCGGTTCTCACTGCCCTCGCGGTTGGCTGCGCCTTCACGCTTCTCACCGGCTTCCGAAGGAGTGCGGTTGCCACGGTTGTCATCACGACGACCACGTTGACCACGGCTGCGGGTTTCGTCACGTTGATGACGGTGACCCTCTTCTTTGCTCGCCTCACGCACGGCCGGTTTCTCGGCGGGCGCTTTCACGTCGCCAGCTGCCGCATCGGATGCGAACAGGCCGGAGATGGCCTTGAACAACTTGCCAAACAGACCAGCTTCTGCGGCAACCGGAGTGGTCGCGGCAACGGGGGCCGGTGCAGCCGCCGGTGCGGCAGGCTGGGGCGCCTGGACGAAGCCTTGCAGCAGCGGTTGCTCGCGCTCGATCACCTGAGCCTGCTTCGGTTGGTAGACCGGCTTGGCAATCTCGGTTTTCAGCTCGTAGCTGGCCGCTTCCGCGATCTCACCCTTGCGAATGCGGGTGACCTCGTAGTGCGGGGTCTCCAGATGCTGGTTCGGAATGATGTAGACACGGATCTCGTTGCGTTGCTCCAGGCCGGCAATGGAAGCACGCTTCTCATTGAGCAGATAGGCGGCAACATCGACCGGCACTTGAGCATGTACCTGCTCGGTGTTGTCCTTCATGGCCTCTTCTTCGATGAGACGCAGGATGGACAAGGCCAGTGATTCGTTGTCACGGATCACACCCTGACCCTGGCAACGAGGGCAGATATGGCTGCTGGACTCGTTGAGGGAGGGGCGCAGGCGCTGACGGGACATCTCCAGCAGACCGAAACGGGAGATCCGTCCCAGCTGGATGCGGGCGCGGTCCTGATGCACGGCTTCACGCAGACGGTTCTCCACGTCGCGCTGATGGCGCACCGGGGTCATGTCGATGAAGTCGATGACGATCAGGCCACCAAGGTCACGCAGACGCAATTGACGGGCAATCTCGTCGGCCGCTTCCAGGTTGGTCTGCAGCGCCGTCTCTTCGATATCGCCGCCCTTGGTGGCGCGGGAGGAGTTGATATCGATGGAGGTCAGGGCTTCGGTCGGATCGATGACGATGCTGCCACCGGAGGGCAGGCGCACTTCACGCTGGAAGGCTGACTCGATCTGGCTCTCGATCTGGAAGTGGTTGAACAGGGCGACGTCACCCTTGTACAGCTTCACGCGATTGAGGAAATCGGGGCGCACCAGCTCGATGTGCGACTTGGCACGCTCGAAGATGACCGGGTTGTCGATCAGGATCTCGCCCACATCGCGACGCAGGTAGTCACGAATGGCGCGCACGATCACGTTGCTTTCCTGGTGGATAAGCACCGGCGCCGAGCGATTCTGCGAGGCCTTGTGGATGGAATCCCAGTGGTTGAGCAGAACGTTCAGATCCCATTCCAGCTCTTCCGGGGACTTGCCCACACCGGCGGTACGCACGATGAGGCCCATGCCGTCCGGCACGGTCAGACCGTTCAGGGCTTCCTTCAACTCGGTCCGCTCGTCACCCTCGATGCGACGGGAGATACCGCCGGCACGGGGGTTGTTCGGCATCAGCACCAGATAGCTGCCGGCCAGACTGATAAAGGTGGTGAGGGCTGCACCCTTGGTGCCACGCTCTTCCTTGTCGATCTGGACGATCACTTCCTGGCCTTCGCGGACCACTTCTTTGATGTTGGGACGACCCTGATAGGAATAACCGGAGGGGAAGTAATTGCGGGCGATTTCCTTCAATGGCAGGAAACCGTGGCGCTCGGCGCCATAGTCAACAAAAGCAGCTTCAAGACTGGGTTCTACGCGGGTGATTTTGCCCTTGTAAATGTTCGCTTTTTTCTGCTCGTGTCCCGGACTTTCAATATCCAAATCGTAGAGCTGTTGTCCGTCAACCAGCGCTACGCGCAACTCCTCTTCCTGAGTCGCGTTGATTAGCATTCTTTTCATTGAGTTCTCATTATTTTGTCATTTTGATTCCTCCACAGGATCCTGCCGGCGCCGGCCTCGGGTCTTCAGCATGTTTGGGCAACCTCCCGGTTGGGGCATGCATGAGGCGCAAACTAAGGGCACTCTGGTTCTGCCTTCTCGAGAAGGCATGAATTAAGGATACCGATGTGGAGACAATTAAACTGGTTCTGTTTGCGTTCTCCATGCGTTGTACCTCGCACCCGGGAACCGTCATGTTCTTGTATACACGGTGTTTCGGGATTGGGTGGCATAAATTTTGGCCACTTAGTACAAGGCTTGCACACAATGACAAAACCTTGTTTATTATCCCATTTAAACCACTTTTATAGCAAGACGCCATTTTTTAACAAAGCATGCAGCCAAGGGCTGCCGGCAGTGTTAAAATCCGCGCCATGACACAGATACATCAACAAGTGCAGCTGCTCACCATCGAAGCTGAGCATGAAGGGCAGCGCATCGACAATTTTCTCAAGACTCAGCTAAAGGGCGTCCCCAAGAGCCTGATCTATCGCATCCTTCGTAAAGGCGAGGTGCGCGTCAACAAGAAGCGCATCAAACCCGAATACAAACTCTGTGTCGGCGACGAGGTGCGGGTGCCCCCCGTGCGCGTGGCCGAGAAGAACGAACTGCCCTCCGCCAACCTCGGCAGCATCCAGCGTCTGGAGAGCCAGATCCTGTTTGAAGACGAGGCCATGATAGTGCTCAACAAGCCGTCCGGCATGGCGGTGCACGGTGGCAGTGGCCTGAGCTTCGGGGTCATCGAGGGGCTGCGTGCCCTGCGCCCGGAGGCTCGCTTCCTGGAGCTGGTGCACCGGCTCGATCGCGACACCTCCGGCGTGCTGCTGGTCGCCAAGAAACGCAGTGCCCTGCGCAGTCTGCATGAGCAACTGCGCGTCAAGACCATGCGCAAGCAGTATCTGGCGCTGGTGCGCGGCCAATGGCAGCCCCACGTCAAGGTGGTCAACGCGCCGCTGCGCAAGAACGATCTGCAGTCCGGCGAGCGAGTGGTGCGGGTCAGCGGCGATGGCAAGCCATCCGAGACCCGCTTCCGCATCGCCCGTCAATTTGCCGAGGCGACTCTGGTGGAGTGCAGCCCCATCACCGGCCGTACTCACCAGATCCGGGTTCATACCCAGCATGCGGGTCATCCCATCGCCTGTGATGACAAATACGGTGAGGCCGCCTTCGACGAGAAGATGCGTGCCCAGGGCTTGAAACGGTTATTCCTGCACGCCTGGAAGCTGAGCTTCACCCATCCGGTCGACGATCGTGAGATGCAGGTGGAAGCACCGCTTGCACCCGAGCTCGACAGTTTCCTGAACAAGCTGGCCCGCTGATGCAAGATATCCGCCTCGCCATCTTCGACTGGGACGGTACCCTGATGGATTCGGTGGGGCGGATCGTCGCCTGCGTGCAGAATGCCGCTCGCGATTGCGACGAACCCGTTCCCAGCGCCCAGGAGACACACCAGATCATCGGGCTCAGCCTCGAAGTGGGCATCCCACGGCTGTTCAAGCTGGAACAGGGAAGCGAGCGAGCCCATGCCCTGATCGCCCGCTATCGCCATCACTATCTGCATGACGACACGCCAAGTCCGCTGTTTGCCGGGGCGAGCGAGTTATTGCACCAGTGGCACGCACAGGGTATCGCCCTGGCGGTCGCCACCGGCAAGTCCCGTCGCGGGCTGGACAGGGTATTGGACGAGACCGGGCTGCGACCCCTGTTTGCGGCCACTCGCGGCGCGGACGAGGCGAACTCCAAACCCGATCCGCTGATGCTGACCCAGATCCTGGCTGAGCTTGGCCTGGTGCCCGGGCAGGCGGTGATGATCGGCGATTCCATCCACGACATGGCGATGGCAGAAGCGCTCGCCATGCCACGTGTTGGGGTTACTTGGGGCGTACATGATAGGGATCGCCTGCAGGCCCATGATCCGGTTGCCGTCGTCGACACCATGGATGAGCTGAGACTGCTGTTGGGTTGACTCTTCACGACACAAAAGCAAAACGGGAGCCTTGGCTCCCGTTTTTTATATCGTCAGTTTCTATTTTTATAGCAAATTATGGCAAGGCCATACCATGGTGGGCCAGCAGCTCGATCAGACCGATCAGGGGGAGGCCGATCAGCGCATTGGGATCGCGCCCCTCCAGCGCCCTGAACAACACTATACCCATGCCTTCACACTTGAAGCTGCCCGCGCAGTCGAGGGGTAACTCTGCTTCCACATAGCGACGAATGGCGGCTTCATCGAGGCGGCGAAAATGCACGGTAAAAGGTTCAACCAGCTGCTCTGCCTTGCCACTGGTCGCATCCAGCACGCAGAGGCCGGTATAGAAGGTGACACTTTTGCCTTGCGCCGCCATCAGCTGCGCCACCGCCTTCTCGACAGTACCTGGCTTGCCGAGGATCTGGCCGTCACAGACGCACAGCTGATCAGAGCCAATGATCAAGCCCCGATCATGGTACCGGGCGACGGCCTCCGCCTTGGCAAAGGCCAGCCGCGCAACCAGGGCTTGGGCTGATTCCCCCGGCAGCGGCGACTCGTCAACCTCGGGAGAGACGCATTGAAACGGCAAGCCGAGTTTTTCCAGCAACGCCTTGCGATAGCGGGAAGTTGAGGCAAGGATCAGGGGAGCGCTCATGGTCTGATGATATCCATTTATAAATCAATTGGTTGATTCTATCCGGCTGTGCGCTGCGGCGCAAACGGACGGGCCGGTCAGGATCTTGTTATTGAGGCTTGGCAGGTAAACCTCGAGAGCATGAGCACGCATTGATTGGCCCCAGGACGTAGATGGGGCGGCTGCGCGAAAAACGGCTATAAGCATAGGAGTGAGCATGGGGAGGCAAGGATGAAAAAAGTTGGCGTGCTGGCTTTGATGCTGATCACCCTCTCGAGCTGGGGGCAGGGGTGGCAACCTCAGCAGGGGGAGGGGGGAGTCAGCCTCTGGACCCAACCTCGCCCCCCCGGCCCCTATCTGGCGCTGCGCCTGGAGATGCGCGTCATGGCCGAACCTGCTGCACTCCTGACCGTGCTGCGCGACACCAGCCGGCACCGGGAGTGGTTGCCCAAGAGCCGCGAGGTGCGGGTTCTGGCAAGGTCCGGTGCCGATGATGAACTGGTTTACACCCGACTGGAATCCCCCTGGCCGGTGCAGGACAGGGAGCTCATCACCCGCTCTCATGTGTCAAGAAGAGCCGATTGCGGATTAGCGCTCAAGGTCTGGGCCGAGCCCGATGCGCTGCGTGAGCGACCGGGTCTGGTGCGGATCCGGGCCAGCGATGGGCGCTGGGAGGCCTTGCCACAACCGGACGGAACTACCCTGATCCGGCTAGAAACTTACACCAATCCGGGCAACAACCTGCCGGGCTGGGTAGTCAATCCGGTCGCCATCAAGGCGGCTCTGGAGAGCTTCCAGGCCATTCGCCGCCTGATGGAGGCTATGCCCCGGCATCAGCCATCCTTGCTGAGCGCCAAGGCCGCTTGTACGGCGACTCCCTGAGCCCTTGAGCGAAGGAAAAATATTGATTCAATCATCCATCACCAGCACAGGACAGCTCGGCGGGCTGTCGGGGCGGCTGGTGAGGACGGACTCGATGCGATAGAGGCCATCGTAATCGGCCGCGATCCCGTCGCTGTTGGCGTTATCCTCGAAATGACCGGTGACCTCGACATAAAGTGGGAGAGGGGCATCCTGCTGATGCTCGTTCAGCTTGCGCAGTTGATCGCGCAAGGGTTGCAGCACGTTCTGCTCGCCCATCAGCCAGAAGGCGTTGTCCGAGCCACAGGGGATGAAAGACTCGACCTCCTGCTCACGGTAGTAGTGTCCGGCGGTCTTCTCTTCGGCGGCCATGGATGACCGCGGACAGAGAATCAATAACACCAGCGTCAACGAGCAGGGGATCACACCTTTCATAAACAAGCTCCAATAATGTCCTTCAATGAGATCCGTCATCCTGTGGAATACAAGATCTGGCGCAGGCTGAACCACCACCAGATCCGGCCAATAAAGCCGGCCTGGCATGGAATGGAACAGGCTGGTAAGCCCACCGGGTTTGTCCGCGCAGCCAATGAGCGGCGGGTTGATCGTGCAGGATCCTGTATTGGATCCTGCGGTTTGTGGCATAATCAGCTACCGATGAACGCAAGTTCCTGTCTTCAGGGCCCTGCGTGGTTAAAATCATCGGCGGTAAGGACTTTTTCCTTTGACTATCCCTTGTTGGACCTATAATATTCGCGCCCTATGCAAAAGGTGAAGTTGCCCGTTAAGGTTGATCCAGTCCGTAATGCCTTGAAGCTACTCGATTATGTCGGGATAGTGGAAAAGTCGCAGATGCCCAGGCTGGAGGCATCAACCGAAGGCTTGCAAAGTGATGTTAATGTCACCCTGCAGTTTGGTAAAGACATCCAGAAGTTGACCGTTATGAAAGGCACTGCCCATGCCAAGGTCGACCTGGTTTGCCAACGTTGCGGTGAGACGTTCGAACACCTTTGCGAAGCTGATTTTATCTACACTCCGCTGTTCGAAAGAACAAACGAGGAAGAGCTGCCGGAAGCTTATGAGCCCATTGAATTGGACGAAAACGGCGAGATAGATCTTCATCAAATCCTGGAGGATGAACTCATCCTCTCGTTGCCTCAGGTGGCCATGCATCCAATGGATGCCTGCCCGCGAGGAAACATGGAGATGACCTGGGGTGACATCGAGCCTGCTGATGAGCGGCCGAATCCCTTTGCAGCTCTTGAAGCGCTCAAACGTAAGTGAATTTTTAGGAGTTAGCCTACCATGGCCGTACAACAGAACCGTAAAACCCGCGCCAAGCGTGGCATGCGTCGTTCCCACGATGCACTGACCGCTGCAGCACTGACTGTTGATCAGACCAGTGGTGAAATTCATCGTCGTCACCACGTGACTGCCGATGGTTTCTACCGCGGTAAAAAGGTAATCGCTTAAGGATTGCCTTTGTCTACGCAAACTGTCGCGCTAGACATAATGGGGGGAGATATTGGCCCCTCGGAAACAGTGCCTGCCGCCGTGCAGGCACTGTCTCTTCTGCCTCAGCTAAAACTTATTCTGGTCGGTGACCAACACCAGACCGCCTCCTTGTTACAGCAACATGGCTTGCTGACTCATCCCCGCGTTCGTTTTGTTCATGCCTCCCAGGTCGTTGCCATGGGTGACAAACCGATCGTCGCGTTGCGTACCCTCAAAGACTCCTCCATGCGAGTGGTGCTGAACCTGGTCAAGGCCGGTGAGGCCGATGCCTGCGTCAGCGCCGGCAATACTGGTGCCCTGATGGCCATGGCCAAGTGCGTGCTCAAATCCTTGCCCGGCGTCGACAGACCCGCGCTCATCAAGGCGCTGCCCACCCTGGGTGGCAAACGCACCGTGATGCTGGATCTGGGGGCGAACGTGAGCTGTGATGCCGATACCTTGCTGCAATTTGCTGTGATGGGATCCGTGGTCGCCGAGAAGGTGGAGGGGATAGCGTCTCCCCGGGTCGCCTTGCTCAACGTGGGGGAGGAGGAGATCAAGGGGAACGATCTGGTGCGCCACAGCGCCGAGCTGCTACGCCAGTGTAATGCCCTCAACTTCGTCGGCTTCATCGAAGGAGACAGGATCTTCAGCGGTGAAACGGATGTGATCGTCTGTGATGGCTTCGTGGGCAACGTGGCGCTCAAAACAGCCGAGGGTGTGGTGCGGATGATGGCCGAACTGGCCGGTTATCCCCGTAAAAAACGCAGCTTTCTTGGCCGAGTCGCCGGATTTATGTTCAAACGGCGTTTTTCTTACCTGAACCCCGACCAGTATAATGGCGCAAGTCTGTTAGGATTGCGCGGCATTGTGGTAAAAAGCCATGGGCGGGCCGAACGGCACGCTCTGTGTCATGCGATCCTGCTGGCCGCACAGGAGGCCAAGCATCAACTTCCACTGCAAATAGCGGATCGCCTTGAATCTGTCTTTTCCGACAGGGACTTATAAGAACTCTATGCATAGCAAAATTCTGGGTACTGGCAGTTACCTGCCGAGTGCGGTGCGTACCAATGCCGATCTCGAGCAGATGGTCGAAACCAGTAACGAATGGATCGTGGAACGTACCGGGATCCGTGAACGCCGCATCGCAGGGGCCGACGAGACCGTCGCCACCCTGTCTCATCAGGCTGCCTTGCGGGCGCTGGAGGCGGCGGGTCTGACCGCGGCCGATCTGGACATGATAGTGCTGGCCACCACCAGTGCCGAAAACGCCTTCCCGGCGGCCGCCTGTGAATTGCAGGGGATGCTCGGGGTGCCGGGGATCCCGGCCTTCGACGTGGCCGCCGCCTGCGCCGGTTTCACCTACGCGCTGGCCATCGCCGATCAGTTCGTCAAATCCGGCGCCGCTCGTCACGTGCTGGTCGTGGGTGCGGACGTCTTGTCGCGCATGTGCGATCCCAAGGATCGTGGCACCATCATCATCTTCGGTGACGGGGCAGGGGCCGTAGTGATCGGGGCAAGCGAAACCCCGGGCATCATCTCCACCCATCTGCATGCCGATGGCCGCTATGGGGATCTGCTCAAGCTGCCGCAGCCGCACCGCGGCATGCCGGGTGCCGAGCTCGAAGCCTACATGTATATGAAGGGCAACGATGTGTTCAAGGTCGCGGTGACGCGCCTGAGCGAGATCGTGACCGAAACTCTTGCCGCCGCCAACATCGAGCCAAGCGAGCTCGACTGGCTGGTACCGCACCAGGCCAACTTCCGCATCATCAACGCCACCGCCAAGAAACTCGGCATGGAGTTGGACAAGGTGATCCTGACCCTGGATCGTCATGGCAACACCTCTGCTGCCTCCGTGCCCATCGCCTTCGATGAAGGGGTGCGTGATGGCCGTATCAAGCCGGGCCAGCTAGTGTTGCTGGAGGCCTTCGGTGGCGGTTTCGCCTGGGGTTCGGCGCTGGTGCGTCTCTGATATCAAGCGCGCCCTTGATACCCATCTCGGGCGCCCGCTTGTCGATTTCGTCTTACCTTAAAGGAATCAATGATGACCCGATTTGCCATTGCCTTCCCGGGACAAGGCTCCCAGAGTGTCGGCATGCTGGCCGAACTGGCCGAGCAACACGCCGTGATTAAAGAGACCTTCGCCGAGGCGAGTCAGGTGCTGGGTTACGATCTGCTGGCCCTGGTCATGCAAGGCCCGGCCGAGGATCTGAACAAGACCTGGCGCACCCAACCTGCGCTGCTGACTGCCTCCGTCGCCCTGTGGCGCCTGTGGCAACAGCAGGGTGGGGCAACTCCCGCCGTCATGGCAGGCCACAGCCTGGGTGAATATTCCGCCCTGGTGTGCAGCGGCGCCCTCAACTTTGCCGATGCAGTCAAACTGGTCGAGCTGCGTGGCCTCGCCATGCAAGAAGCCGTGCCGGAAGGCACCGGTGCCATGGCCGCCATCATCGGCCTGGACAACGACTCCATCGCCGCCAACTGCGAGAAGGCAGCGCAGGGTCAGGTGGTCTCTCCGGTCAACTTCAACTCCCCGGGGCAGGTGGTCATTGCCGGTCACAAGGAAGCGGTCGAGCGCGCCAACGTGCTGATGAAGGAGTCCGGCGCCAAGCGTGCACTGCCGTTGCCAGTCTCTGTGCCGTCACACTGCGCCCTGATGAAACCGGCCGCCGAAAAATTGGCCGCCGCGCTGGATGGGATCGAGATCAAGGTTCCAAGCATCGCAGTCATCAATAATGTGGACGTATCCTGTGAACAGGATCCGGCCGCCATCAAGCAAGCCCTGGTGCGTCAGTTGTTCAGCCCGGTTCGTTGGACCGAAACGGTCGAGCGGATGGCAAACGACGGCATCACCCTCGAGATCGAGATGGGACCGGGCAAGGTATTGACTGGGTTGGCCAAGCGCATCGATGCGCGCGTGGAAGGTGTTCACGCCAACGATGCCGCCTCTTTCGAGCAGGCGCTGGCCCAGTCCAAGTAACAGGAGCGAGTCATGAGTTTTACCGATAAGGTTGTGTTGGTCACCGGTGCCAGTCGTGGCATCGGTCGTGCGATTGCCGAAACCTTTGCGGCCCGTGGCGCCAAGGTAGTGGGTACCGCGACCAGCGAAAGCGGCGCCGAGGCTATCAGCGCCTATCTGGGCGAGCAGGGCTGCGGCATGGCACTGAACGTGACCAGCCAGGAATCCATCGAAACCGTCTTTGCCGCCATCAAGGTGCGCTTCGGCGAGATCGACATCCTCATCAACAACGCCGGCATCACCCGCGACAATCTGTTGATGCGCATGAAAGATGATGAGTGGAACGAGATCATCGACACCAATCTCACCTCACTGTACCGTCTGAGCAAACCGGTATTGCGTGCCATGATGAAGAAGCGCAATGGTCGCATCATCAGCATCGGCTCGGTGGTGGGTACCATGGGTAACGCGGGTCAGGTCAACTACGCGGCCGCCAAGGCCGGTCTGGTTGGCTTCACCAAGTCGCTGGCCCGTGAAGTGGCGTCCCGTGGTATCACGGTAAATGCCGTGGCCCCCGGTTTTATCGAGACCGATATGACCAAGGCGCTCAACGAAGAGCAGCGCTCCGGCATCATGAATCAGGTGCCTGCCGGCCGTTTGGGCGATCCGAAAGAAATTGCCGCCGCTGTGGTATTCTTGGCGTCTGATGACGCTGCTTATATCACCGGTGAAACCCTCCATGTTAATGGCGGGATGTACATGGTGTAATCAATTTGTCGTGAGATCTGTTCAAATTTGCGATAGTACGCCGAAGTTTGGCACTTTTCGTGGTTTGACCAGCGGCAAGCTACTTGCAAACTCCAGTCAATTGAATAAACTACCCCAACCAGACGCAATAGCGTATTTTTAAAGGAAAATTCAGGTCATGAGCAACATCGAAGAACGCGTAAAGAAAATCATCATCGAACAACTGGGTGTTAAAGAGGAAGACGTTAAGAACGCTGCCTCCTTCGTCGACGACCTGGGCGCTGACTCTTTGGATACCGTTGAACTGGTAATGGCGCTGGAAGAAGAATTCGATACCGAAATTCCTGATGAAGAAGCCGAGAAGATCACCACTGTTCAAGCGGCTATCGACTACATCACCGCTAATCAGGAATAAGTTCCTGTTCTGAAAGAAGCGGCCCAAGGGCCGCTTCTTTTATGTTTACTCCCTCTCAAAACACCTCTCGGAGACTACCTCAGTGTCAAAACGCAGAGTCGTGGTGACCGGCCTGGGGATGCTTTCCCCGGTGGGTAACACTGCCGAATCCAGCTGGCAAGCCTTGCTCAACGGGCAGAGCGGCATTTCCCTCATCGACCATTTTGATGCCAGTGAGTATGCGACCCGTTTCGCAGGCCTGGTCAAAGGGTTCGATCCCGAACAATACGGCATCAACCGCAAAGAAGCCCGCAAGATGGATCTCTTCATCCAGTACGGCGTGGCGGCGGGTGTGCTGGCGCTGGATGATTCCGGTCTGGTCATCACCGAAGAGAATGCAGAGCGGGTTGGCGTGGCCATCGGCTCCGGCATCGGCGGCCTGGGACTCATCGAGCAGAACCACAGCAGCCTCATCAATGGCGGCCCGCGCAAGCTGAGCCCCTTCTTCGTGCCATCCACCATCATCAATATGGTGTCCGGGCATCTCTCCATCATGAAGGGAATGCAGGGTCCGAACATCGCGGTGACCACCGCCTGCACCACAGGTACTCACGCCATCGGCATGGCGGGTCGGATGATTGCCTACGGTGATGCGGATGTGATGGTTGCCGGCGGTACCGAGAAGGCTTCCACCCCTATGGGGATGGGCGGCTTCGCGGCGGCCAAGGCACTCTCTACCCGCAACGACGAGCCCCAGAAGGCGAGTCGTCCCTGGGACAAGGATCGCGATGGCTTCGTGTTGGGTGATGGCGCCGGGGTGCTGGTGCTCGAAGAGTTCGAACACGCCAAGGCGCGCGGCGCCAAGATTTATGCGGAGCTGGTCGGCTTTGGCATGAGCGGCGATGCCTATCACATGACGGCGCCTCCCTCTGACGGGAATGGTGGCGCTCGCGCCATGAAGAACGCCATCAAGGATGCCGGCATCGCTCCCGAGCAGATCGGCTACATCAATGCCCATGGCACCTCCACCCCGCTGGGTGATGTGGCCGAGTTGCGCGGCATGAAGCAGGTGTTTGGCGAGCATGCCAAGTCACTGATGATCAGCTCCACCAAGTCGATGACCGGCCACCTGCTGGGTGCCGCTGGCGCCATCGAGGCGATCATCACTGTGCTGGCGCTGCGCGACCAGATGGTCCCACCGACCATCAATCTGGACAATCCGGATGAAGAGTGCGATCTGGATCTGGTGCCTCATGTGGCCAAGGCCGGTCAGTTTGACTATGCCCTGTCCAATTCGTTTGGTTTCGGCGGCACCAATGGCTCCCTGATCTTCAAACGCGTATAATTCTCGCTGGGCAGTTGCCAAGCGCAGAGTCAGGCCCGATACCCTGGTATCGGGCCTTTTTTATCAAAGGGACACGCATGTTGATCAATGGAGTGCCAACAGAAGCCTTATCCGCCAGGGATCGCGGCCTGGCATACGGCGACGGCCATTTCACCACCATGCTGGTGAAACAGGGGCAGGTCGTCTGGTGGCCGGCCCATCTGGCGCGTCTGCAACATGCCAGCGCCAGACTCGGTTTCGCGGAGCTGCCCTGGGACCAGTTGGCTACCGAGGTGGCGCAACTTGCGGCAGGGCAGACGCAGGCTGTCGTGAAGGTCGTGTTGACCCGTGGCAGCGGTGGCCGGGGCTATGATGGCGCCGATTGCCACTCGCCGACCCGCATCGTCTCCCAGGGGGATTACCCTGGGCAATACCAGGGCTGGCAGCAGGATGGCATCGCGGCGCTGGTTTGCCAGCAACAACTCGGGGATGCCCCCATGCTGGCCGGGCTCAAGACGCTGGGGCGATTGGAGCAAGTTTTATTGAAGAGCGAACTTGCCGCACGGGGTGGAGTCGAAGGTATAGTATTGAACAGCCGTGGATTTCTGGTAGAAGGAGTCAGCGCAAATCTGTTTTGGCGTCGTGGTAAAACGGTGTTCACACCGGATCTCTCCCGCGGGGGGGTCGACGGCATCATGCGCAGGCGCGTGATGATGATGCTTAAACACATGGGCATTGAACTGCGTGTCGTGGAGGCTCCGCTGGAGTCACTGTGGCAGGCCGAAGAAGTGTGGCTGACCAATACCCTGATGGGCATAGTGCCGCTGATCCGCATCGGCGATCAGGCCTATCCCAATCCGGTATTGATCCGTCGTTTACAGGAGCGTTTGGTCATTGAAGTTTAATCGGCTTTACACCCTGCTCGCGGGGGCGGCCCTGTCGGTTGCCGTCGCCGGGGGCTATGTATATTACAAATGGCAAGAGGTGGAGACCCTCACCAACAAGGGGCCGACGCGCCTCTTCACCGTCGAGAAAGGCGCCCACGCGGCGCGCCTGATCGCCGAGCTGGGGGAGGGTGACACCAGTCCCTGGGCGGTGCGTCTCTGGTTGCGTGGTCATCCCGAACTGGTGGCCATCAAGTCCGGCACCTATGAGATCAAGGAAGGGGCCCCCCTCAAGGAGACCCTCTCCCTGTTCGCCTCCGGCAAGGAGTTTCACTTCAGCCTCACCTTCGTCGAGGGCTCCCGTTTCGAGGACTGGCGCAAGCAGATCGAAGGCGCTCCTTATCTGGAGCGGCTGACGGTGGAGCAGAGCGAAGCCGATCTAGCCCAGGAGCTGGGCATAGAGAACGGCAAGCTGGAAGGCTGGTTCCTGCCAGAGACTTATGCTTATACCACTCATGCCAGCGATATTTCCATCTTGCGTCGCGCCTATCAGGACATGAAAGCCTTCCTGCAGGAGAGCTGGGACAAGCGTCAGGCCAACTTGCCTTACAAGAGCCCTTACGAGGCGCTGATCATGGCCTCCATCATCGAAAAAGAGACAGGTCAGCCGGAGGAGCGGGCACAGATCGCCTCGGTGTTCGTCAATCGCCTGCGCCTTGGCATGAAGCTGCAGACCGATCCCACCGTCATCTACGGGGTCAAGGACAGGTACGATGGCAACATTCGCCGCAGCGACCTGACCGACGTGAATCCGTACAACACCTATGTGATCGATGGCCTGCCACCGACCCCCATCGCCATGCCGGGCAAGGCGTCCATCGAGGCGGCGCTCAATCCCCTGTCGACCGATTATCTCTATTTCGTCGCCAAGGGGGGCGGGGCCCACTATTTCTCCAAGACCCTCGATGAACACAATAAAGCGGTTCGCGAATACATATTGAAGAAACCCTAATGTCGAAATTTATCGTAATTGAAGGATTGGAAGGGGCAGGGAAGAGCTCCGCGGTGCGCTACGTCACCGATTATCTGCATGCCCACGGCATCGAGCGGATCGAGTGCACCCGTGAACCGGGTGGCACTCCCCTGGCCGAGCGGATGCGTGCCATCGTCAAAGAAGTCCACGACGAACGCCTCACCATCGAAGCCGAGTTGTTGCTGATGTACGCCTCCCGGGTGCAACTGGTCGAGACCCGGATCAAACCGGCCCTGGCCGAGGGCATCTGGGTGGTGGGGGACAGGCACGATCTCTCCTCCCAGGCCTATCAGGGCGGTGGTCGCGGCATCGATGCCAAGCTCATCGGCGCCATCAAGCAGGCGGTGCTCGGCGACTTCAAACCGGACTTGACCCTCTATCTCGACATCGATCCCGCCATCGGCTTGCAGCGAGCACGCCATCGCGGTGAGCTGGACCGCATAGAGCTGGAGCAGCTCGGTTTCTTCGTGCGCACCCGCGCCCGTTATCTGGAGATCGCAGCCTTGGACGATTCCATCAAGGTGATCGATGCCGGGCAGATGCCCGAGCAAGTCAAGACCGCCATCGAGGCGGCCCTCGGCCACTACCTGGCGAACGAGCCCTCATGTATCCCTGGCTGATCCCGGACTGGCAGGCCTTGAGCCAAAGTGCCCAGCGTGGTCGCCTCGGCCATGCCTGGCTGCTGCTCGGCGATCCTGGTCTTGGCAAGGAGCAACTGGCCGAACGGTTGGCCAGGTTGCATCTTTGTCAGCAACCGGTGGCGGGCGAACCCTGCGGCCAGTGTCACTCCTGTCAGCTGCTGGACAAGGGACACCACCCGGATCTCGGCACCCTGGGTGCCGACAGCAAGACCATCGGGGTCGAGGCCATTCGCGAAATCTGCACCCGGCTGCAGAGCACGGCCCAGCTAGGACGCGGCAAGGTGGTGATCATCCCGGACGCGGAGCGCATGACCGAATCTGCCGCCAACGCCCTGCTGAAAACCCTGGAGGAGCCGGCCGGCGACAGTCTGCTGCTGCTGATCGCCTCCAATGTGTCGCGCCTGTTGCCGACCATTTTGAGTCGCTGTCACAAGCACGTCTGTCACTTGCCGGCGGAAGGGGAGACCCTGAACTGGTTGGCACAGCAAGGCCATCAGGCGACGCAGGCCCAGGTGCGGATCTGCCAGGGGGCGCCGCTGCGGGTGCTCCGTTATCTGGAAGATCAGCAAGATGGCGCACGCCGGACCCTGCTGGAGAGCTTCGTCTCTTTGTCACAGACTCCGACTCGCGCGGCCAGCGTCTGTGCTCAACTGGTGGAAGACAGCCAGGTACGGCTGCACTGGTTGCAACTCTTCCTGTGCGATGCCCTCAAGACCCAGGCCGGTTGCGGTCATCACCAGTTGGCGATGCCGGATCTGACGGCCCTCAGTCAGCAACTGGCCGAGCGTCACTCCAGCGAGAAACTGCTGGAGGCGGAGCAACAGCTGGTCGCCCTGAAGGCAGCCTGCCAGCCGGGACAGCTCTCCAACCCCACCATTCATCTGATGAACTGGCTCAATCGCTGGCTATGACGGCCGATTAAGCAAACAAGCAAGGTTATGTATGTTACTCGTTGATTCCCATTGTCACCTCGATCGCCTGAGCTATGGCAGCAAGCAGACCGACATGGCCGATGTGCTGGCGAAAGCCGCGGCGCTGGAGGTGGGATACTTTTTGTGTGTGAGCGTGACTCAGGCACAGTTCCCGACCATGCTGGCGGCGATCGTCCCCTATCCCCAGGTGTTTGCCTCCTGCGGGGTGCACCCGCTCAACCAGGATCCCGGAGTGGACGCCGCGCTGCTGTTGACCCAGGCGGCAGACCCTCGCGTCGTCGCCATCGGCGAGACGGGTCTGGATTACTTCTACTCGCCGGAAAACAAGGAGGTGCAGCAAGCTTCCTTCCGCGAGCACATTCGGGTGGCGCGAGCGCTGAACAAGCCGCTCATTATCCACACCCGGGATGCCCAGCAGGATACCCTGCAGATCATGCGCGAAGAGGGGGCCGATCAGGTGGGCGGTGTGCTGCACTGCTTCACCGAATCCCTCGAGATGGCGGAAGCGGCCATGGCAATGGGTTTCTATATTTCCATCTCCGGCATCGTCACCTTCAAGAATGCCGCCGCCTTGCAAGCCGTGGTCAAGGCGTTGCCCCTCGAGCGACTGCTGGTCGAAACCGACTCTCCCTATCTTGCTCCGATCCCGCACCGGGGGAGGGAGAACGAACCCGCCTTCGTGCGAGACGTCGCCCAGTTCATCGCCGATCTGCGGCAGATGCCGTTGGCAGAATTGGCCGAGGCCACCAGCCACAACTTCTTCGAGCTGTTCAAGCTGGCAAAAAAATAACCGACAACAAGGCCCCAAAGAATGGGGCCTTTTTATTTCTCATCGTCAGCATAATCCACCTGATGAGGCAGATAAATCAATCCTGTTATCTCTCACTTATCGTTGCTTCATAGCAGCTCTGATCCTGGTGACCGGTGTAATGAAATTGATCATGCTGATGAAGTGCCATTGAAGCCAAGGGGGTTAAAATCAACACCCTATAAGTATCGATAATATTCATTATCGATACTTGATGGATCTGAAAGATCCTGTAAGATCTTCCGAAACTTCGCATAGAATCATCGACTTAAGTGGCTTATCCAACCATTCAAAATCCCGCTAATCAGTCATTGCAGGCTGTGTTCGATCCTCAGCTCAACAGCCGAGCCAGGCGCTTCTTGCGCAGTGCCAAGGCGGACTCGACCCTCAATGCCTATGAGGCAGATACCCGTATCTTCGTCTACTGGTGCCAGCTGCAGCAGCTGGATCCGCTGCAAACCTCCCATCACGACATCATGAACTTTCTGGCGGATCAGGCCGATGGCATCCTGGCCGACTGGGTATGGCTGGACAAGCAAGAGGGGAAGGGGGAGCTACGCAATGGCGAGCCGCGCAAACCCGCGACCCTGGTGCGGCGACTCGCCGGCATTCGTTATGCCTTCAAGCAGAAGGGGATCCATCCCATGCCGACCGAACATGCGGAGATCAAGGAGATGATGCGCGGCATAGTGCGGCTCGGCGATAATCGAAAACGCAAGACGGGGGCCCTGACCCTGCAGCCGCTCATTCGGGTGCTCGATGACATCGATACCTCGAATCTGGCGGGACTACGGGATCATACCCTGTTGCTGCTGATGTTCAGCGGAGCCTTGCGCCGTTCGGAAGCCGCCCGTATCGAGGTCAGCGATCTCGACTTCGTGGGGCAGGGGATAAGGCTTCGCCTCAAGCCGAGCAAACATCAGCTGCACGAGACTGAAATCGCACTCATCCCGGGCAAGCAATATTGTCCGGTGTCGGCGCTAGCCAACTGGCTCAAGAAGAGCCGGATCGGTGAGGGGCCGTTGTTTCGCCGCATGAACCGCTGGGGCCAACTCATGCCTGAGCCGCTCGGGCCTCAGGGCATCAACCTGATGATAAAACGACGCACCGGCCAGGTCATCGATGATCTCTATGTCAGTGGCCATAGCCTGCGCCGAGGTTTCATCACCTCGGCAGTGACCGCCGGCAAACCCATGAACAAGATCATCGAGGTGACACGGCACAAAGACATGCGTACCCTGCAGGAGTACTTCGACGACGCGCACAAATTCTCCGATCATGCGCTGGATGGACTGCTTTAAGACAACCGCGTCACCACATTTTTTATGTTAAATACCATCTCATTGTTTTGTTGTTCTTTTTCCCTTGCCCGATCCGGTGAGGGAGTAGGGTACTTCCTCGAAGAAGAATTCACTGTGAGAGATAACAACTGCATTAATCGAGAACAGCACGGTCATATGAGCCAGGAAAACCAGGAAATAACCAAGCACTCGGAGGCACAGGACAACGCCGAGCGACAACGTCAACACGTGAAACGCAAGCAGGAAACCCACAACCGATTGCAGTGCTGGATCAGCAATCGTCACGCCGAGCGCTTGCATGAACTCGGCCTGCATCTGGAAGACAGTCAGGCCTCCCTCATCGAGCAGGCGATCGACTTGCTCTATCAACACGAGCTGGTGCCGCAGTATGTTGAAGAGCGCCGTGAAGAACAGGCTCCCCCTGAAGAGACATCACGGGCAGATACCATCGACAGAGCTGACTGAGCAAAACGCGGGAATAAAAAAAGCCAGGTACGAATTCCTTGTACCTGGCATAGGGGAATTGGCTCCTTGCAGAGCCGTGCGCTAACCGGTGTGCAGATAACCCTAAGCTTAGACAAGGCGCGAGGCATTTCAAGATCTGACTAAAAGTTCAACCAGAGTGGAGGTTTTTCAGACTCGAACAGGTGTTGGGCAGAGGATGATCGGGCACTCGGTCCCATGCAGCGGCGCCCTCGATGTGGACACCGCCTCACGGGTCAGCTCAACTGTTGAACAGGTTGTTGTCACGCACCAGTTCACGGGGCAGGGCATTCTTGATGCGACTACCGACCCATTTCCCCATCCCCAGCGGATGGCCCTGGTAGCGGACTATCACCTCGCCCGATCCAGACTCCAGCTCGGGCCAGACGTCCCGTCCCATCATGAATTCCCGCGCGTTGGCGGCATCCAGCTCGACGATCCCCAGGGTGGCGAGGCCACCATAGGCCAGCGCCCACTCGTGGGTCAGCCGATAACCCTTCTTGAAGGTTTCCGCCAGCTTGATGCCGATGCGATCGAAACGCAGTTTGCCCTGTACCTGCTCAAACAACCTGGGGAAGAGCCAGATCTCGTCGTTGCGGCCAAATAACTGTCCCTGAGGGCTCACGCCGAAGGCCGCTTCAATCTCGGCCAGCATGGGCTCGGCCTCTTTGGCCGGCAACGGGGAGAAGGGGAACTTGCCGAGTTTGCCCGGCTTGAACATGGTATTGGCCACCGAGTAGTGCTTGCGCAGCCGCGCGACAAAGAAGCCTTCGCTGTCGAAGATCTGGGGCCAGACGTGCAAATAGCCTTCCTCGGTGCAGGCCTGCCCGGCGCCGGGGAACAAATCCGCCAGCGAGTCGAAACTCAAGGCATCGCCGAATTTGTCCAGCAGTGACTGGCAGACATCCTGATTCTCCTGGGCGCTCAGGGTGCAGGTGGAATAGACCAGCACGCCCCCCGGTTTCAAGGCATGAAAGGCGCTCTCCAGCAGCCCCTGCTGCACGGCGGCAATCTCATCGATGCTCTCTATGCTCCAGTTGCGCAAGGCATCTTCATCCTTGCGCACCGTGCCTTCCCCCGAGCAGGGGGCATCGAGCAGGATGGCATCAAAGGTTTCCGGCAACCACTGGCCGAACACCTTGGCATCGAAGTGGGTCATGCCGACGTTGGTGACGCCGCAGCGCTGGAGGTTGGCACTGAGCACCTTGAGCCGGCTGCTGGAGTATTCGTTGGCAACCAGCATGCCCTGGTTATCCATCAGCGCGGCGATCTGGGTGGTCTTGGAGCCAGGCGCCGCCGCCGCATCCAGCAGCATGCCGTCCCGCTTGACCTTGTCGCTCGCAAACAGTGCCGTAACCGGCAGCATGGAGCTGGCCTCCTGGATGTAGAAGAGGCCGCAGAGGTGCTCGGCGGTGTTGCCAAGGGGCACGCTCTCATCCTCACGAGTCAGCCAGAACCCGGTTTCGCACCAGGGCACGGGCTCCAGCTGCCAGCCCAGTGGCTGCATCTTCGCCACAAAGTCAGGCACCGCAATCTTGAGGGTATTGACCCGGATGCTGCGCCTAAGCGGTCGCCGACAACTCGCCACAAACTCATCCATGGAGAGGTTGGCCGGCATGATGGCCGCAATATGGCGCAAGAAGTGATCGGGAAGGTAGGTGTTGTCGTGCACTGTGCAATCTCGCAGACCCAAAATAGGGGCGATATCCTACCACACACCGGCCGTTTTCTTCAGGGTGCTTTCACGATGCGGTGCGCGCCAGCCCATAAAAAAACCGGCCACAAGGCCGGTTTCTCTCGGTGAGCCGAGGGCTCAGGGCTGGATGCGGGGACTCCACTCCAGCCACTCCTTCTCCGCCTTGCCATGGAGCTGATAGCTATGACCCGCCTTGACGGTCGGCCCCATCTCCCGCTCCGGGGTGTTGAAGGCGATGCCGCCGGTCAGCAGACTCTGCACGGTTTCCACCTCTATGGTGCCGCCGGTCAGGCCGATGTCCGCCTTGACGCCGGACACATTCCAGAAGCGGCTGTTGGCCCGCACCAGGTGGGCATACTCTGCGTCGATGCTCACATCTATCAATACCTCGCTGCCATCCCGGGCCAGCGCCACCTTGGTGACGCTGCCGACCATCAACTTGCGAAACAGCAGGGGGCTGCCGACACTGACGCCGCTGACCGAGGGGCTCTTGAGGGTGAGCGCCAGCCCGATGGGGCCACTCTGACTCAGAGGGAAGCGCTCCCGACCAGCGCCTTGACCCGGGCTGGCCTCGACGAAGGCGCCCTTGATCAGGGTATCGAGGTGGGCGACGCCGCCGAGGCCCAATTTAGCCTGCACCAGGGTAAAGCGGGCGCCGGTCTGCAGGAAACGATCCGCGTACTGCTCATCCAGCTCGGCTCTGAAACTCACCTGACCGAGGGAAGGATCCAGCACGACCTGCTCTACCTTGCCGATGTCGACTCCCCGATAGCGGATGGGGCTGCCGACCCCGAGCCCGGGGTTGCGATCGGCGGTCAGCGTCAGGCTGCGCACCCGGGTCTTGGCCTGCTCCTTGCTGTCAAACAGCTGATGACTGCTGCGGTTCGTGCCGAGCCGGTCAAATTCGATGGCCCCGCGCAGCAAGGTGGCGAGGTTGCCCATCTTCACCTGCACCCCATCGAGCCGGATCTTGCCGTCGATGGCCGCCTTCTTCCAGAACTGGGGCTGTTGCTTGAGCAGCGGCGCATAGATGGCGTTAATCTCCAGCGTGATCTCGACGCCCTTGGCGTCCGCCTTGAGCGCCTTGACCTTGCCGGCCTCCAGCCCCAGATAGAGCACGGGGGAGCCGATGCCAATGCCATCGGCCTGTTCGGCGCGCAAGATCCAAGGTTGCGGTTTGGCATTGCGACTGCCAAGCAAGGCCAGCTCCTGACTGGGGTAGAGGCGGTCAATCCGCTCGCCGCTCGGCACCTGGACCAGCTTGATCCCGCCCGCCAACCAGGCACTCGCCGGGCTGGATTCCACCTTGATACCGCTCAGATCGGCGGCGATCTGCAGCGGCGCCGCCCGATAGAAGCGGGCCCGCGTCAGCAGGGGGCGATACGCCTCGTTCACCTGCAGCTTGATGCTCGCATTGCCGCCGGCGTCGAGCGTCAGCTGCCCTACCTGCCCGATCTGCAACCCCTTGAACAGCAGCGGGGCCCCTTCGCTCACCCCGGCGAGATCATCCGCCTGCAGAGTCAGCGTGATGCCACCCGGCTGTGCCTGATTCTCCAACGTCATGGCATTGACCCGCTCGCCCACCACATAATCGAGCCGGATGGCGGGCCCGGCCAGCAGGCGATCCGCATGTTTGAGCCCGGTCGGGGAGAGCGACACCGTCTCCCAGATGAGCCGGCTCTTGCCGGTCACCCGAAACGCCTGCTCAGGGTTGATCAATGCCGTGACGACCCGGCCCTGCTCGGTCAGGCGGATAGGGTCTACCCGACCAATCTCGATCCCTTCATAGAGGATCGGCATCCCCTCCTTGATGGGCAGGGCGCCGGCCTGAATGTCGATGCGCTCACCGCGGGCCGCCTCCGCCAGCCCCTTGTAGAGGGTGAAGGTCTGTCCCTTCTCCGGCAACGGGGAGTCCTTGGGAGAGTCAAAGGCGATGCCGCCACTCAGAATGGAGGCGAGACTGCCCGCCTCGACACTGACGCCAGCCAGGCTGAAGGAGCCCTTGATGCCGCTGATGTTCCAGAAACGGGTGTCGGCCTTGATGAGGTGCTCGAAGCGCGGCTCTATCACCAGATCCAGGATCACATTCTGGTTATCCTCGCCCAGGCGCGTGTTGATGACGCTGCCCACCTCGATGCCACGGAAATAGATCTTGGCGCCGATCCCCACCGAGCCAAGCGAGTCGGCGGTCAGGTGCAGGGTGCGGCCCTGGGCCTGATAACCGGGGGGAGGGCCATCGACCGCATCAAACTCCTCCTCCAGTGGCTTGTTCTCCCGGCCCGGTTGCAGGTTGATGTAGTTGCCGGAGACCAGGGTATCGAGGCCGGAGATCTCGGTCAGAGACGCCTTGGGGCTCACCAGCCAGAAGTCGGATCCCTTGCGCAGCAGCGGGCGGGCACGGCTGTCGACCTTCACCAGCACGGCTATCTTGCGACCGTCCGCCGCCAGCGCCAGCTCCTGCACCACCCCGATGGCCACCCCCTGGTAGCGCAGCTGGGTCTTGCCCGGCAAGATACCGTTGCCCTGGGCAAAGTTGATGCGAATGAGCTGGCCACGGGTTGCCACCTGCTGATAGATAAAACCGCCCGCCAGCAAGAGGGCGATGACAGGTAACAACCAGACCGGCGACAGCCAGCGGCGCTTCTCAATGACGGGTTCAGCCCCGATCATATCGACTCCTTAGACAATGAATGTGCAAATGAAAACCAACAGAGCGAGACGCCATCAGCGCGCCTCCTTGTCCCACAGTAGCCGGGTGTCCAGCATGCGGGCCGACATCATGGTGAGCAGCACCACACAACCGAAGGCGGTGGCGCCCGGCCCCGCCAGCACGTTGAGCAGCACGCCGCGATCCACCAGGGCCATCATCAGCGAGATGACGAACAGATCCAGCATGGACCAGCGGCCGATAAAATCGATGATGCGATACATGATGAGCTGGCGTCTGCGCCGCACCGGCTTGGCCCGTTGCAACTGCCAACAGATCCAGCCAAGCCCCAGAATCTTGCCAACCGGCACCACGATACTCGCCAGCAACACTATGGTGGCGATACCGGACATGTGGCTGTTATAGAGCGAGAGGATGCCGCTGAAAATGGTGTCTGATTGCAGCAGCCCCTTGGTGTAAAAATGGGTGATGGGCAGCAGGTTCGCCGGCAGCAGCATGAAGGTCGCCAGTGCCAGCAGGCCCCAGGAGCGGGCGAGGGAGCGGGGGATCCGCACCTGCAACTTGCTGTGGCAACGGGGGCAGAGGGTGCCGGCTTGATAGCGCACCAGCAGGCCGCAGGTGTGGCACCCGCACAGGCCCTGTTCACGGGCGCTGGTCATGATCGGGCTCCTCCATAGGGACCTGCTCCCAGTAGGGGGCGGGATCGAACAGGATCAACAGGGCGAGATTGAGCAACATCAAACAGCTCAGGCTCAGAAAGCCTCCCCCAAAGCGCACATCCGCGATATCCACCAGCTTGAACAGGGACACCAGCAGGCTGGCGATATAGACCTCCAGCATGGCCCAATGACGAAACACGGCCACCGACTTCAGGGCCAGGGGCAAGATGTGCCAGCGTTTGGCAAGGCCGGAGGCGAGGGCAAAGATGCCGAGCAGCAGCCCCATCGGTGCCAGCGCGCCGCACCAGAATACCAGCGCCGCAACCAGCAGCTCGTTCTCCCGCGCCAGCATAAGGATGCCCTTCATCATGTTGGCGTCGGTGTTGACGCCCGCCAGGCGCACATAGAGCAGGGGTTCGAAGAAGGCAGAGGGCAGCAACAGGAAGCCGGTGATGGTGAGCGCCATCAACTGGGAGGGACGAAAGGCATAGCGCCCATACAGATGCTGATGGCAGCGGGGACAATGGGCATGACGACGCAGCGGCAACAACTTGCGTTCGATCAGCAAGTCGCAGGCCGGGCAGACGATCACGGAGCGGGGATCCGACATACGATTCAACCTGTTGAAGGAATTGATAAAATTTACCCTAAAACCGGTTCTCTGTCTTGCCCGGCGCGGCCTGGCGCCAAGAAAACCCCGAGAGCAGCTCCATGTGGGTGGAGAAATCGGCGCCTCATTTCGCTTGCGAGGATGACGTTGCCGCGCACAAGACACTGATGCCACTGCGGACTCGGATGCTGCGATCTGGCTGTTATTTGCAATGCTGTATATACGTACATATAATTATGGTCACTATCATGAGGAGGACGCCGTATGGCCGTTGAGATCAAGTATGTTGTGGTCCGTGGGGGAGTGGAGAAGATGACCTTTGCCAGCAAGAAAGAGGCGGACGCCTATGACAAGTTGCTGGACACCGCCGATGAGTTGATGACGCTGCTGGCCGGGGCGCCGGTTGAACTGACAGCCGAGCAGCAGGAGAGCCTGGCCTTCTACCTGGCCGAACAGCGGGATCTGCTGCAAAACCTGCTGCGTGGCGGTAAAGGGCAGGGCCCAAGCCCCAAGGAGGAGAAGGTTGACGCTGACAATAGCGATAAACCCAAGGGAAAATCCCTGAAGAGCGTGGCCTGAAAAGAAGAGGGGGAGACTGCCTGAACCGCAGTCACCCTGCTTTTCACGTATATATTCACACTTCAGCATTTTTAACCATTTTACTTTGTATTTACCCCGAGAATTTTCCAACCAAGGTGCATATCCATTGAATATATTCATCCTGGATCGCACTGTACCCGAGAGCCGGACCGTCAGTACGTCCTGACAGATTTCCGTGCATTGATGTCTTGGCCCCATTGCGCGCTATCAACATCAGGCAGAACTCGCCTCATTTCAGACAGCCATCACCACAAGCACCCATATGACTCATCTGCCACTTCCACCCGCCATGCCGTTGTTCGATAGCCTGCTCCATCTGGAGGGAGGCAACCCTCAAGTCAACCAATACCTGGCCAACCGCAGCATGGGGGACGTGCCCGATGCGGGCCTCGTCTATGAGCTGGCCGTCGACTGGTTGCTGGAGCAGCGCCACAGTGAGAACAACTACAAGACCTATCGCAGCGAGCTGACCACCTTCCTGCATTGGAGCTTTGGCGAGATGGCCATCAGCCCAAAGGATCTCACCCGGCGGATCATGATGCGCTACCTCGACTACTGTCAGGCACCGCCGCCGACGCTGATCGCCTATCGGAACGTGGCCCAGTTCGTGTTCGACAAGGAGTGGGGAGAGCGGCTGCCCAACCCCCAGTGGCGGCCCTTTCTGGGCAAACGGGAGTTGGGCCTTGAGCTGCCATACCGCTTGAGCGATCAGGCCATGAAGACCAAACTCGCCATCCTGTCGGCCTTCTTCCAGTTTCTCGTCCAGGAAGAGTACATGGATCGCAACCCGGCGCTCCTGTTGCAAAGAGTGAAAAAGCCGCTCCATCAGGAGACCGATGAGCAGACCCAGGCCTTCACCGAGCTGCAGTGGTCCTATGTGATGCAGGCCGCCGAGCAGCTGGCAGCCGACTCGCCGGCTCAGCACGAGCGCAGCCGTTTTCTCATCTGCCTGATGTACGCCTGTTATCTGCGGATCTCGGAGGTGGCGGCCAGGCCCGGTTTCAGTCCCGTCATGGATCAGTTCCGCCGCGACAGCAAGACCGGTGTCTGGGGCTATTACATCCCTCGCAGCAAGGGCGGCAAGCGGCGCACCGTGGCCGTTTCCCAAGCCTTGCTCGATGCTCTGAAACGCTATCGCGGCTTTCTGGGGCTGTCGCCACTGCCGACGCCAAATGAACAGACGCCCCTCTTCGTGCGCCACAAGGCGGCGGCCCATGGACGACAGCAGGGAGAGCTCAATGCCAACCTCGGGATCCGCCAGTTACGCGAGCTGGTCATGGCGGTGCTGGAGCAAGCGGCCGCGTTGGCCGAGCAGGATGGCTTTGCCCAGGACGCGGCCGAAATGCGCAACCTGACGCCACACTCCATCCGCCACACCGGCATCACCCACGACATCAACCTCAATGGTCGGCCACTGTCCCACGTGCAGGCCGATGCGGGACACGACAGCATCGACACCACCTCCAAATATCTGCACACCGGCAACAGCGAACGCCACGAGAGTGCGAGCCACAAGCCCCTCGATCACCTCTCTGGCCATGAATGAAATCGCTGCCAACCAAACAGCTCATAAAAAGCAGCATTATGTAGCTGTCGGATCCGCGGTGAAAACTACCTGGTTTGATCCTCCGCTCATCAGCGCACAAATAGGGGCTGTTCACTCCAGGCCGCAGGTCAGATAAGCAGAGAGAGGCCTTCTATTGGGGAAAGACGCTCGGCATCCACTAAACAGAGTCGGGGGCGAAAGCTCCCTTTTCATTATTTACAGAACGATATGCCACAGATATATCACCAGGCAGAACGCGCCTAAGCATCTATCACTGCACATGTATTGAATGACAGTTCATTGATATACACCTAAGCATATTGACTGATTTATCCACCACCAATAGCTTGTTTTGCAGTCATTAGTTATGCTACTCGCACGGAGCCTTTTAGGGTGTAATTGCGATGCGAGATCTGTTCGTACAAGCCCTGGTGACACGAACAGAAGCAACATCAATCAGGGTCTGTATAACGCGCTGTCGGCAAAGGAGTGGCTAGTGCCAAATGATATTTGTTTTCACCCTGGCGAGTTAGTGAGGTTGCGAAGCGGGGAGCCAGATATGACGGTCAATTATGTACGCGCAGGCAATCAGCATGTTGATTGTTCGTGGTTCGACTCCACGTTAAGTCCAGAACCGTTCTATGCAACATTCCAATCAAATACTCTTACCCTGCGTAAGGCTCTGCCCCTACCAGGCCCCTTGGATGAGCAGTTGCACGCCGGACAGGTTGTGAGGCTTCGCAGTGGTGGACCAGCGATGACGATGGAGTACTACTCGCGAGACAATGGTAGTGAACAAGAAGTGTCATGCATATGGTTTGATGAGAACAGCCATAAGCTCTCGTCATCCCTGTTCCATCTACATGGCCTTGTCATCGAAGAGGAACCGCAGCGCATCGAGAAGCGAGCCCTCGCAGAAACGATGGAGCAAACAGAGTGAATACACTCGGTTTCAACTAAACAGGGGAGGGGATATAGGCACCCCAATCTGGTGATTCAGCTCCTCAAGCCAAAGATCGATCTCGGCGCAGCAGAGGGCATCCAGGAACTGGACACCGTAGCTGTCGATGATGTCGTTATAGGCGTGCCAGTATTTGGCATCGGGCACCACCTCGAATTCGGAGAAGTCGAGGAGGGCAGAGCAAACGGCCTTGAGCTCTTTGCGCATGTCGGCGCGGGATTTGTAATCGGAGTGCAGGGCGGCTTCCATCATCTGGGTCATGGAAGGGGTGAGCACAGGCGCCACAGGGCGAGCCTCTGGCTTGGGATAGACCTTATCCCGTAACCGCTGGGTTTCTTGCTCAAAGCGGGAGAGGGGAGCGAAGGAGGCGGGGCGCTTCCACAGATAACGCAGATCCGCGACAGCCGGCGCAGCAAAGGCTGCCTTGATGCCGAGTACCTGGGTATCAAAGCGCGGGATGGCCTTGAGCAAGGCACCTTGCTTGGCCAAGTCGGTCATCCGGCGCAATTCGTCCGGTGCCCAGGTAAAGGACAGATAGTCGATCAGGGTTTTATCGCCGATAACCCCATTTATCGGCATTACGGAGCTATGACCAGTCATCGAAAAATACTCCCTGGTCATAGGTCTCCTCAGTTACCTCGACCAGCTCAAAGGCGGTGTCGGGGTACGTCATAGACAGGTAGATCCGCAGCTCATGCAGATCGCGGAACATCTCAACCTGACCCGCCACACACGCGGACATGTCGCCCGTGGGCTCATCCTGCCAATAGACCTTGCGCTCCAGGAGCGCAGGCAAATCAGTGTTCTGTGGGCTAGAGTAGGTCATGGTTTATGTACTTAACTAGTTACTTAAGTGCATTGAATCATGTAACTACTTAAATAGAAACGAGGCTATTTTGGACAAAATCGGTATGATGGGCCCGATTGTCGAACTACTCAGGAGACAGAAACATGGACTCTAAAACGCTGCTTCTGGCCTACATGAGGGCCAAAAAGTACAGCCAGTTTCAGGAAGTCGCCGCCGACCTAGGATTTACCAGCTCTTACATATCCTCGATTAATCATGGTAAGTCGCAACTCACTGATGCCACTGCAAAAAAGATGGCCGAGGAAGCAGGACTGGATGTCAGCGAAGTGCTGTTAAGCATGGCAGCCGTTCGTGAGACCGATCCTGAGATAAAACAGGCTTGGTACGACATCCTGGCAAAGTACACCAAGGGCACCAGTGCGGCGCTAGCCCTTGGTATGGCTGTACTCCTGGCGCCAAACCCTGGGCCTGACCTAACCGCGCATAATGTATATTATGTTAAATGATGTTTGCTTGTTTCCTGTTCCCGCTAATCGAACTGTGTATAATGGAAACAATTGATCCTATCCCCGACCGGATGTCTTAAGTGGCTGAATTAACATCAGAACAATTAAAACCCGCATTTACGATTGAGCAGTTTCCCATGCTCAGCGAGCTCGAACCCATCCCTTTCGCAGCCCTGCAACCCCGAGCTATTTCTGGCATCAAGCGACTGGCCAGTTTTGATGGCGACTGCCCGGTCATGCTGCTCAACGGTTTCCCCGGCGCAGATTATGAGAGTGTTTGCCAGACGCTGATCGCCGCCTCCAATGGCAAGGATGGTGACCTGTTTGACCTTTGCTACACCGAGAACCTCAACAACCCGTTCAAACCCATCTGGTTGCGCCTGCAGCCCGGCACCGGGTTCGAGTTTTGCGAGATGGTTGGCGAGCTGCTCAAGCTGATGAGTCATCACCTGGATGCCGAGCGTCTGGTCACCAGGATCATCCGCAAACAGGACAATGACCCCAAGATCGTGGACTTTCTCTCCGATCTGGCGGCCCACGTGGCTCAGGGGCTCGAATTCCAGCATCCCGTGCTCATCAACCTGCTGATCCATCACGAGGAGCAGCAAGCCCCCGTCATCTATGGTCGGGATCTGAACTGGGACACCCTGTTCGGCTCCATCAACTACCAGACCGAACAAGGCTCTGTCTACGCCAACCAGCACCTGCTTGAACCCGGCCTGCTGCGCGAGGCCAACGGTGGTTATCTCATCTTGCAACTCGACGAGTTGCTGGATCAGCCCCACCTCTGGTTCAAGCTCAAGAACGCCATGCAAAAAGGTGAGCTGGACTGGAATGCCTATCAGGAAGGCAAGACTCTGACCCCCTTCTTCACCCCGGAGGCCACCCCCATCCGGTTGAAGCTGATCCTGGTCGGTGATCGTCTCGAGGTGGCCGAATTCCAGATGCTGGACAGAGACATGTCCGAGCGAATCTTCCTGCGGGCCGATCTGGTGTCCGAAGTGGAGATTGACGAGGATCTGCCGGCCTTCCTGCAATACCTGGCCTGGCTGCGTCAACGCTGGAACCTGCTGGACTTCACGCCAGCCGCCCTCCTCGCCCTCTGTCGTCATGCCAGCCGCCTGTGTGACCATCAGGAGTGGCTCGCGCTCTCCGAGGTGCAGCTCAGCGCCATCATGCGCATGGCCGACAGCCTGGCACGGGAACTGGAAGCATCTGAGGTGACCGATGAGCACATCCTGCTCGCCCTCGAGGAGCAGGATTACCGTCTCAACTACCTGGTGGAACAATCCGATCAGGGCGTCATCGACGGCCAGATCTTGCTGCAGACCGACGGTGAAGAAATAGGCCAGATCAACGGTCTGTCGGTCATCCAGGTGGCCGGTCATCCCTACGATTTTGGTGAACCCGTGCGCCTGACCGCGACCGTGCATCTGGGAGATGGCGACGTGGCGGACATCGAGCGCAAGGCCGAGCTCGCCGGCCACATTCATGCCAAGGCGATGATGATCATCCACGGTTATCTCTCCAACAAATTTGGCGCCGAGACCCCCTCGCCGCTCTCGGCCAACCTGGTATTCGAGCAGTCCTACCACGAGATCGATGGGGACAGCGCCTCCCTGACTGGTCTCTGCGCCCTGCTCTCTGCCCTCGCCCGCCAACCCATCTACCAGCACTTCGCCGTGACCGGCGCAGTCGATCAGTTTGGCAACGTACAGGCGGTGGGCGGTGTGAATGAGAAGATTGAAGGCTTCTTCCGGGTGTGCAAAATCCACGGCATCACCGGCAAGCAAGGCATATTGCTGCCCGGTACTAACGCCCAGCAACTCAACCTGTCCGACGAGGTGATTGCCGCCGTCGAGGCCGGTCTGTTCCATATCCATCCTGTGGATCACGTGGAAGAAGCCATCGAGTTGCTGACCGGCTGCGTGGCAGGTGAACCGGACATGCCGGATACCCTGTTTGGCCGGATCCAGGAAAGACTGGATGAACTCAATGGCTCAGGCCCCAAGAATGGCCTGCTGCGCAGCCTGTTCGGCCGCCTGTTCGGCTTGTAAATGAAGAGATCGGAGTTGTTTAGCGAACAACTGTAAGCTAAATTGGCCCGGCTTTGACCCATATGAAGGATAAACAGCGTGACCCTAGATAACGACACCATTAATCCCCGCCTCTCCCTGTGTGAACAAGGCAAAGATTCGTTTACCCGCGAAGAGCTGCTTGCCTGCAGCCGTGGCGAATTATTTGGTGAGGGGAACAGCCAGCTGCCCGCCCCCAACATGTTGATGATGGATCGCATCGTCAGGATCAATGACAACGGTGGTGAGCATGGCAAGGGCGAGATCCTGGCCGAGCTCGACATCACCCCGGATCTCTGGTTCTTCGGCTGCCATTTCCCGGGGGATCCCGTCATGCCAGGCTGCCTGGGGCTCGATGCCATGTGGCAACTGGTCGGCTTCTTCCTGGGCTGGAAAGGCGGTCCGGGCAAGGGACGGGCGCTGGGTGTGGGTGAAGTGAAATTCACCGGCCAGATCCTGCCGACCGCCAAGAAAGTTACCTACAAGATCACCTTCAAGCGCGTCATCAATCGTAAGCTGGTGATGGGTATCGCCGATGGTGTGGTCGAGGTGGATGGTCGTCCCATCTACAGCGCAAGCGACCTGAAAGTGGGCCTGTTCAAGGACACCACCGCATTCTAAGACTGGGTGTGTACACAGAACCCATGAGAAAGGGGCAACGATATTGCCCCTTTTCTATTGATAGTGTTTGTAGCCCTGAGCTAGAACGTTTGACGGCGGCTTGAAGACAACGTAAAGGGGCCATCGTGGCCCCCTTCCTTTTGTAATGAGTGATGAAGTATCGGTTACTTCATGAAGAGGCCTGAGCCTCGCCCCTCCATGGCGTCGCGCCAACCACCAAGCCAGTGCCCTCTGGCATCCAGGCATTGGTACGGACACGCTTCTTTCTGTTTGCCGACTACGCCAGCCTGATAACCACGAGCACGAGCTCTTTCCAGACGGTCCCGTTTCTGTCTCTTCATCATCTACGACCCTCTTCGTGGAACAAAAAAAGCGACCAAGTTTTCACCGGTCGCTTTCATCTTTACCCCAGAGAGGGGGCAGGGTCAAACAAAAAATGCCATGGTATCTAGGCCTTGTGACACAAGATACTGAACTGCATTAATTTTTAATGACACCTCATTTTATCGCGGGTGACGACGCAGCCAGGCAAAAGGCAAGGCCAGCAGAGTCAACCAGAACAGGCTGCCACCGCCGCCACCTTCGCCATCCTGACCTGTCTGGTTATTGACCGGTGCGTTGCTGACGACATAGTTGGCCGGATCATTTCCCTCATAATCCTTTTTGATCGCCGGCGCTAGCTTAACCGCCACCACTGTGGCGTTGGCGCGGTTGTTCAGATCGCTCTCACTGGCGTAACGGTAGGCCGTCGCCGAGATGGTACCATCGGTACTGATGCCACTGGCGTAGGCAATGTGGTAGTAATAGCCATTTTTTTGGACGCACTGTTTGGCACCGGTGTCATCCAGCCCGCAGATCAGATCGTTGAGGTACCAGCTGTTGTTCGGGGCCGCCGCGTTGAGCAGGAAAGCCTCCTGCATACGGTTGGTGCCATTGGCCACCGGCTGAGTCTGGTGACGGGAGTCACGCCAGCCAACCACCATGTTGTGGTCGTTGATGGCTGCCGCCTCTGAGCCTGAGCCACTGAGCGGGCTGTCTTGCAAGGGAATGACTGCCGCAGTGGTTGGCGCCGCCAGATTGAACAAGAACATCTCGGTCGGCCGGTTTTGGCCCTTATTGAGGTTCCAGCGCTGATTACCGATCACATAACCATTCTTGTTGAGGCCCACTGCCCAGCTGTGCTGCAACTTCTCATCGTCTTTTCCTGGCTCCCCCTCCGGCAATGGGATGCGCTGAGTGGCGCTCACTGTGCCGGCGTTCAGATCCAGGGTCCAGAAGCTGGCCAGGTTACGGCCATCCAGGTTACCGGATCCCACTTCACCGGTGGAGCTATAACCCACCCCGTACAGGGTGCCCTTGTATTCGTCCGCACCCAGTGCAGAGGCGGTCTGCAGCACCTCATCACGGCGATGGGCATAGTCGGGAGCTTGTATCAGCTTGTTGACAGTGCCATTGCCATTGAGCAGCCAGAAACTGGCCTGGGTATCGACCCCCGGGCAATATCGGTACTCACCACCTTCATCGTCATTGCCGGCGAAACACCAGTTATAGAAATCACCGCCGACGTTATGGCGATACTGGCCACTGGCAGCGGTTCCTGTCACCAGATACTGGCCGTTCAGCTTCTTGATGGCAGTCGGCACGCTCAGGCTATGATTCAGACTAGATACGCTAGCGTTGTCCTTGAGTTCGACAGGATTGCCATCGGCGACGATGGCGAAGGCGGTACGCAACTTGCCGGCCATCTTGTAACCCACGCGATCGGCGGGTGTGTCACCCAAACCTGTCACCAGACCATCGGTCTCGGTGCTCACCACATAACCGACGTTGCTGCGCTGATCGAGGCCATCGAGGAAGTCACGACGCCACTGATAAGCATAAGTCGGCGTCGGGGCCTCGTCCCAGAAGGTGTTGCACACATCACCAGACAGTATGCAGCCCTGTTCGAAGCGGAAGCGATCGACCAGGAAGTCGGCAGATCTCACGGTCGAGAAATACTCGGCCATGTTGTTTGTGGTATTGATCCCGACAAGACCACTGGCATCACCGCTGATCCCGCTGGCATATCCTTTGACTTCATTGTCAACAATGGTGAAAAAGGAGCTCTGTGCCGCCTGTGCATTGAGGCTGGCGCCGACCAGAATGGCCAGCATGGATAATTGCTTTTTCATCTACTTCCTTAGTCCTGATGTTTCAACGCTTCCAACTCCTCCCAACGGGAGAAGGCGTGTTCCAGTGCAGCCTCTGCTGCATTCAATGCATCCAGCTTGAGCTGGGTCTGCTCGCTCGGCAGGGAGAAGAAACCGGGGTCATTCACCTCTGCCTGCAAAGCATCGAGTTCGGTCTCCAACTGTTCCAGTCGGGCCGGCAGATTATCCAGCTCCAACTGCAACTTGTAAGAGAGTTTACGTGTTTTTTTGGCCGGCTCCACCGCCGCCGCGACAGGCTCTGCCACTTTGGGGGCCGCGGCCTTGACCGCCAGCTGTGCCTCTTGTAGGGCACGGGTCTCCATCATGTCGGCATAGCCGCCCACATAATCGCTGATCCGGCCATCCCCTTCAAACAGCCAGCAACCGGTGACAGTGTTGTCGATGAAGCGGCGATCATGGCTGACCAGCAGCAGAGTGCCGGGGTAGTCCGACAGCAGCTCCTCCAGCAATTCCAGCGTTTCGACATCCAGATCGTTGGTTGGTTCATCCAAAATCAACAAGTTACTGGGTTTTAGGAACAGCTTGGCCAACAGTAGACGGTTTTTCTCGCCCCCTGACAAGGCCTTGACCGGGGTCCGTGCCCGCTTGGGTTCGAACAGGAAGTCCTGCAGGTAGCCCAGGATGTGGCGAGAGCGGCCACGCACCATGACTTCCTGCTTGCCCTCCCCCACGTTTTCCATCACCGTCTGCTCGGGATCGAGCTGATCGCGGTACTGGTCAAAATAGGCGACTTCCAACTTGGTGCCGCCCTTGACCACACCACGGCTGGGCTCGAGTTGCCCCAGCAGCAACTTGATCAGCGTGGACTTGCCGCAACCGTTCGGGCCCACCAGCGCAATCTTGTCGCCGCGCAGCACCTGCAGATCCAGCCCCTGGAACAGGGTACGATCGCCGAAGTCCAGGCCAAGTCCCTCGGTCTCGAACACCAGCTTGCCGGAGCGATTGACGTCGTCCATCTGCAGCTTGGCCTTGCCTTGCAGCTCGCGGCGCTGACTACGCTCCATGCGCATCGCCTCGAGGGCGCGCACCCGGCCTTCGTTACGAGTGCGACGGGCCTTGATGCCCTGGCGAACCCAGACCTCTTCCTGGGCCAGCTTGCGATCGAATTCGGCGTTTTTCAGCTCTTCGACCCGCAGCCACTCTTCCTTGCCTTGCAGGTACTGATCGTAATTGCCGGGCCAGGAGGTGATCTCGCCGCGATCGAGATCGATGATCCGGGTCGCCAGCTTGTGGATGAACTCCCGATCGTGGGAGATGAACACGATGGCGCCACGGAAATCTTTCAGGAACTCTTCCAGCCAGTGAATGGCCTCGATGTCCAGGTGGTTGGTCGGCTCATCGAGCAGCAGCAGATCCGGATCGCAGGCCAGGGCACGGGCCAGCGCCACCTTGCGCAACCAGCCGCCGGAGAGGCTGTCGAGGGTCGCATCGGGATCGAGGTTGAGCAGGGTCAGCACCTGGCTGATGCGGGTCTCCAGCTGCCAGCCATTCTGATAATCGAGCTGCTCTTGCAGCTCGCTCATCTTGCGAATGTTGGCGTCGGAGGGATCGTGGCCCAGCTCAAGGGCGATATGGTGATACTGCTTGAGCAGCTCCCCTACCCCGGCCAAGCCTTCGGCGGTGTAGTCAAACACCGTCAGATCGCTCGAGGCGGGCGGATCCTGCTCGAGGCGAGTCACCTTCAGATCCTGCTGCAACACCAGACGACCGTCATCGAGGGGCAGTTCGCCGGCGATGACCTTCATCAGGGTGGACTTGCCCGCCCCGTTGCGTCCCACCAGACAGAGACGCTCACCGCGCTCGATCGCCAGTTCCGCATTGTCGAGCAACGGGAAATCACTGAACGACAGATGAGCGCCGTGCAACGTTAATAAAGCCATGTCTTTTCCTTATCCTTCATGAAAAAGCGGGCCAAACTGCGCCGGCCCTCTTCTTCGTTATGCTGTTTGGCCCGATGCTGGCTGGCCTATGTTGTCTGATCCGGATTGGCTGCTACCCAGGCATTGAGCTCCGCCAGGGTGAAGGGCCAGCCCAACTCGCGGCCGGCTTCATCCCGCAGCACCGGAATGCGTACCCGATAAGCCGCCAGCCATTCGTCATCGTCCAGGATGTCGCAGCGGCGGCTGTGGGCGGCCAATCCCGCCTGCTCCACCAGCGTCCACGCCTGCTCGCACAGGTGGCAGCCGTCGGTATGAAACAGGGTCAGCATCAGCCGGCATCTGCCGTGTTGTCGGCGTGGGTGATGATCCAGCAGTTATGGATGTGCTGGTTGCGCTCAAAATCCTTGGGCCGGGTCTGCTGGGTGATGTTCTTGGCCTTGAGGCCCGTGGCCTCGAGACCGGCCAGGTCCATCTTGAAGTGACGCTTGTTGTTGGAGAACACCAGGGTGCCGTCCGCTGCCAGCAGGCGCTTGAGGTGTTGCATCAGCAGCAGGTGATCCCGCTGCACGTCGAAGCTCTCGTCCATCCGCTTGGAGTTGGAGAAGGTGGGCGGATCGATGAAGATGAGATCGTACTGACCGTCCGCCTCGGAGAGCCACTTCAGGCAGTCGGCCTGCACAAACTTGTGCTGGCGGCCCACCTGCAGGTTCAGGCGCATGTTGTCCTGCGCCCAATCCAGGTAGGTGTAAGACATGTCCACAGTAGTGGTCTCGCTGGCGCCACCCAGAGCCGCGTGCACGGTGGCGCTGCCGGTGTAGGCAAACAGGTTCAGGAAGCGCTTGCCCTTGGCCATCTGGCCCAGCATGCGGCGGGTCTGACGGTGATCCAGGAACAGGCCGGTATCCAGGTAGTCGTAGAGGTTGACCCAGAGGCGCACCCCGTACTCCTGCACCTCCATCCGGTGTTGCTCGGTGGAGAGCTTCTGATACTGCTGCTTGCCTTCCTGGCGCTCGCGCACCTTGAGGATCACCTTCTCGCCGTCCATGCCGGTCACCTTGATGGCGGCCTGCACCATGTCGAGCAGACGCTGACGGGTCTTCTGGGCGGGGATGTCCTTGGGCGCGGCGTACTCCTGCACCACCAGGTAATCCTGATAGCGGTCGATGGCGGCGTTGTATTCCGGCAAGTCGGCATCGTAGATGCGGTAGCAGTCGATGTTCTCTTTCTGCGCCCACTTCTCGAGGGTCTTCAGATTCTTGCGCAGGCGGTTCGCGAAGTCCTGAGCCACCTCTTTCTGGGAGGCCACGGAGTCCAGCGCGATCTGGTAGTTGCGCAACTGGCATTCGAGGGCGCCGTTGAACAGCCGATATTGCTTGTCGGCCCGCAGACGCAGACAGCTCAAGAGCTCGGGGGACGCTGAGAGAATGGAGACGCGCCAGCCCTGGAAGCTGCGACGCAGGGCATCGCCGAGGGCCTGGTGTACTTCCAGCAGGGCCGGGAACTCCCCCAGACGCTCGCCATAGGGCGGGTTGGAGATCAGCATGCCGACTTCACGGGCCTCCCCTTCCACAACCGGCATCGGCAGCGGGTTTTCCAACGCGGTCACGTCGGCCTGCTTGAAGGTGATGAGGTGCGCCACGCCGGCGGCCTTGGCGTTGTCACGGGCCTTCATCAGCACGCGGGGATCGGCGTCGCAGCCAAACAGCTTGGCCTCGCAGCGCTGCATGCCGCGCTTGGCACGCACCTGAGCTTCCATCATCAGGCTCTGCCACAGCTCGGGATCGTGTTGCAGCCAGCGATCGAAACCGAAGCGCTCGCGGCGCAGGGCCGGCGCCATGTCAGCGGCGATGAAGGCCGCTTCGATAAGCAGGGTGCCGGAGCCACACATGGGATCCATCATCGGCTCACCGGCCCAACCGCTGCGGGCTATCATGGCGCAGGCCAGGTTCTCTTTGAGCGGTGCCTCACCTGTGCCCTGGCGATAGAAGCGCTGGTGCAGGGCCGGACCGGACAGGTCCAGGGTGATGTTGGCCTTGCCCTTGCCAAGGTGTGCCATGATGCGGATATCCGGCGACTTCTTGTCGATGTCCGGGCGCACATGGCCACGCTTGGTGAAGCGATCGACTATGGCATCCTTGATCTTCAAGGCGCCGTACTGGGTATTGCGAATGGCCGGGTTGGTACCGGTGAAGTCCACCGCTATGGTGGAGGTCCCAGGGAAATGCTCTTCCCAGGGGATGGTGTGGGCGCCGAGATAAAGATCCAGATCGTCGTTCATCTGGAATTCGGACAGCACCAGCACGATGCGGGAGGCAAAACGGCTCCACAGGCAGGCCTTGTAGCCCATCGCCAGTTCGCCTTTGAAATGCACGCCAGCCACGGTCTCACGGACCTGCTCTGCGCCCAGGGTGGTCAGCTCATCGGCCAACAGGTTTTCCAGCCCCTTGGGGCAGGTTGCAAAGAATTCTTTCATCACGCTCACGGGGATGCCATAAAAATAGTGCCGCATTATACCTTATCGGCCTGCACTCGGCATCCGAACCTTGGGCCTCGCGGGAATATAAAGGGCTAGCGGCCTGGAGAACGGCCAAGGAAAGAGCGGGATATCGTCGACATCCGCCCTGTGGTCGTGGGTTATGTGCCTATGGCGCCATCTGGCAGCGGCTTTGACCTGTTTTATCGACGCGAGGCAGTGCAGCATGCTGCCGCAGCATCCTCGATACACCGGTATTTTATGGGGTCGCCGCGCGGTAATAGGCGGGTACCGGAGATGGATATGAAAAAGGAGAAGGGATAGAAAATAAACACCAATACAGGATCTGTCTGACGATCGCTTTATCCGTCAGCTGACTTGTCGATATTGCGCCGCAGGCGCGGCCCTGACCTGCATGCGATTATTCATCACCTTGATCACCCCGAAACGGGGCAGGATCTTGCTGGTGGTCAATATCAGATCCTCGGTCAGGTTCAGGCAGACGCTCGCCTGCTCTCCCGCCTCGATCACCATAAATTCACCCTTGCCATGAGCTGTCTGCATACAGACCAAGGTGCCTGTTTCCAGCGCACATTGGGCATGTTGTTCATTAAAGAACCAGCTTTGTGGCATCAAGGGTTTATAAAAGCGGCTGACGGCGATGGCATTCAGTACCAGTTGAACCTGATGGGGTGTACTCCAATTGAGCTCGGCAATCTTGTCCATCAACTGATAATAGAGGGCGGCGTCGTCCACACAGAATGGCTGAGTGGTGAAGGAGCAGGGCACCAGCTGTCGCCCTTTATATTCGGTGGCAAATATCATGCGATCTGATAAATCCAGCATCAGACGATCATCCTGGGCATCATAATGCCACTGCCAATTGTCATTCGGTTGGATACACATGAAGTTGCCCTTACTTAAGCCGTTACTCGACTTTATTCCATGTCGAGAATTTGAGCAACTTTAAATAAGGGCAACGGATTATTTTTTAAATATGGGTGACGATCTCTTTGACCAGACTCGGGCCTTTATAAATAAAGCCGCTGTAAATTTGGACCAGTGTGGCACCGGCGGCCAATTTCTCCCGGGCAGCCATGGCACTGTCGATACCCCCTACCCCGATAATCGGCAGGGCGCCGTCGAGGGCCTTGGCCAGCTGGCGGATCACCTCTGTGCTCTTGTGCTGCAGCGGGCGACCGCTCAGGCCACCCGCCTCACCGGCGTGAGGAAGATCGTAAATCATCTCGCGATCCAGGGTGGTATTAGTGGCGATGACCCCGTCGATCCCGTTTTTGATCAAAGAGGCCGCCACCTGGTTAATTTCATCCAGGCTCAGATCCGGCGCAATCTTGACGGCGAGCGGCACGTATTTTTTATATTTCGCCGCCAGCTCCTGTTGTCTTACCTTCAGCGCCGCCAGCAACTCATCCAGCGCCTCGCCGTATTGCAATTGACGCAGGCCCGGGGTGTTGGGAGAAGAAATATTGACCGCTATATAACCGGCATGATCATAAACCTTGTCCATGCAGATCAGGTAATCGTCCTTGCCCTGCTCGATGGGAGTGTCCTTGTTCTTGCCGATATTGATGCCGATGACACCCTGATATTTCGCTTCCCGAACCCGGGCCACCAGATGATCGACGCCCTTGTTGTTGAATCCCATGCGGTTGATGATCCCTTCCGCCGGAATAACCCGGAACAAACGGGGCTTGTCATTTCCGCTCTGGGGTTTGGGGGTCACGGTGCCGACTTCGATAAAGCCGAATCCCATGGCGCCAAATGCATCGATACACTCCCCGTCTTTATCCAGACCAGCGGCCAGACCCACCGGATTGGCAAAATTAAGCCCCATACAGGTGACGGGGCGTTTGGGCAGTGAATGGCGGAAGAAACAATCGAGTGGTGTACCGAGGAGGCGGGGCAAATATTTGATGGAGAGATCGTGCGCCTGTTCCGGATTGAGCTTGAACAGGAAATGCCTGGCAAGGGGGTACAGCATGTTTGCTCCTTAAAAAAGCCCCGGCGACTGGCCGGGGCTTTTGGTGTGATGATGCCAATAGACGTTATATCGAGGTTCGGCAATTCAACTGGAGCAGGTTCAACTCTCGCAAGGCCACCGAGAACTTGGCGAACTCGTGAGTGCTGGTGGTCTTGAAGTCGGCCAACATATGGGTCCAACGGGACAAGAGTTGCTCATGCTCCGAAATCCAGTCGGCCAGTATGGTAGCGCATTCCCCCTGCTCTTTGCACCCTTCCAGTACCACAGAGGTGAGGCTGCGTTGCTGCCAGTCCAGGTCCTCGCGGAAGGAGGCCCGCGCCATCGCCTGCCAGTGGTTGCCCACCGGCTGATGGTTGATCTGCTCGAGGAACCAGTGCAGATCCAGCTTGGCACCGAGGCGGTAGTAGACGTTGGCGGCGCGCAGGATGTCGGTCTTGTGCTCCGCGGTGATCTGCGCCAAGTCTAGGCTGGAGAACAGGCTGCTCATGTGCGCCACCTGACGGGCGATGTGCTCGGGCACTTGCTTGGCCACCAGATCGGCGACCTTCTGCTGGTGCTCGGCCACTTCGCTTTCGTCCATCACCTCGTACAGGTGCTCCCCTAAGGTCTCGAAGGCCGGGCGGAAGAAGGCGATGTTTTCGCTGATGCTCCAACTGCGGTTGCGGGCGCGCAGGAACCAGCGAGTGGCACGGCGCACGATGCGGCGGCTGTAGAACATCAGCTCGAGCTGGGTATTGGCATCCACCAGGTTGTCGCACCCTTCGATGTCACGCCACAGCTGGTTCAGGCCGAATACCTCCCGGGCCATGGCGAAGCAGCAGGCCACTTCCGCCACTGAGGCACCGGTCTCGTCCTTCATCCGGCTGGCGAAGTTCAGCCCCATGTCGTTGACCAGCATGTTGGCGACGCGAGTCGCGATGATCTCGCCGCGCAGCGGATGCTGGGCAAGCTCTGCGCCGAAACGCTGTTGCAGCTGGGCCGGGAAGCTGGTCACCAGCATGTTGGCGAGGAAGGGCTCGTCGGTGACTTCCGGGCAGTTGAGCTGCTCTTTCAGTACCATCTTGCCATAGGCCACCAGCACGGCGAGCTCGGGGCGGGTCAAGCCCTGCCCTGCCGCCATCCGCTCGGACAGCTCCTCGTCGGAGGGCAGGAACTCCAGCGCGCGGTCCAGCTTGCCTTCACGCTCCAGCCCCTGGATGAAGCGCTGCTGCTCTTTGAGCTGCTCGGCGCCGCGGAAGGCGGTGACCGAGATGGACTGGGACTGGCGATAGGCGTTGGTGATGACCACTTGCGCCACCGCGTCCGTCATCTCGTACAGCATCTGGTTGCGCTGCTTGAGGGTCATGTCCCCCGCGGCCACCAGCTGGTTGAGCAGGATCTTGATGTTGACCTCGTTGTCGGAGCAATCCACCCCGCCCACGTTGTCGGTAAAGTCGGTGTTGATGCGACCGCCCTGGCTCGCATATTCCACCCGACCGAGCTGGGTGAAGCCGAGGTTGCCGCCCTCCCCCACGATCCTGGCGCGCAGATCGCGGCCGTTGACCCGCAACACGTCGTTGCTGCGATCGCCGACGTCCGCATCGCTCTCGCGGGCGCTCTTCACATAGGTACCGATGCCGCCGTTCCAGAGCAGATCCACGTTCAGGCACAGCAGCGCCTTGATCAGCTCGTTCGGGGCCATGCTGGCCTTGTCGGTGCCGAGCAGGGTCTGCATCTGCGGGCTCAGCTTGATGGACTTGGCCGAGCGCAGGAAGATGCCGCCACCCTCGGAGATCAGCTCGCGGTTGTAGTCGTCCCAGCTCGAGCCCGGCAGATCGAACAGGCGCTGGCGCTCTACGACACTCTTGGCCGCATCCGGCGTCGGGTCGATGAAGATGTGCATGTGGTTGAAGGCGCCCACCAGCCGGGTGTGCGCGGAGAGCAGCATGCCGTTACCGAAGACATCGCCCGCCATGTCGCCTATGCCCACACAGGTGAAGTCCATGGTCTGGCAGTTGAGGCCGACTTCCCGGAAGTGGCGCTTGACCGACTCCCAGGCGCCGCGCGCCGTGATGGCCATCTTCTTGTGGTCGTAGCCGACCGAGCCGCCGGAGGCGAACGCATCGCCGAGCCAGTGGCCGTATTCGTGGCTCAACTCGTTGGCGATGTCGGAGAAGGTGGCGGTGCCCTTGTCGGCGGCCACTACCAGGTAGTAGTCATCCTCGTCGTGGCGAACCACATCACGGGGCGGGATCACCTCACCGGCGATGATGTTGTCGGTCACGTCCAGCAGGCCGCGGATGAAGAGGCGATAACAGGCCTTGCCCTCCTCCTGAATGACGGCGCGAGGGGCGCCCACCGGCATCTGCTTGCAATAGAAGCAACCCTTGGCGCCAACCGGCACTATGACGGTGTTCTTGACCTGCTGCGCCTTGACCAGACCCAGCACCTCGGTGCGGAAGTCTTCCTTGCGATCGGACCAGCGCAGGCCGCCACGGGCCACCTTGCCCCAGCGCAGGTGCACCCCTTCCACTCGCGGCGAGTAGACGAAGATCTCGAACTTCGGCAGCGGCAGCGGCATGTCGGTAATGCTGGAGGGGGCCAGCTTGAAGGAGATGTAGGGCTTGATGTTGCCCTCGTTGTCCAGCTGATAGAAGTTGGTGCGCAGGGTGGCGTCGATCATCTCCATGTAGCGGCGGATGATGCGATCGTCGTCCAGGTTTGCGACCTGATCCAGCTTGGCGGCCAGCTGCTCGTGCAGCTTGGTCTGGGCCTTGGCGTCCTGTTTCACGGCCGGGTTCAGGCGCAGATCGAACAGGGTGAACAGCAGCTGGGCGATGTCGGGATAACGGGTCAGCGTCTCCTCGATGTAGGACTGGCTGAAGGAGACACCGGTCTGGCGCATGTATTTGGCATAGGCGCGCAGCACCGAGACCTGACGACCACAGAGACCGGCTCCCAGCACCAGGCGGTTGAAACCGTCGTCTTCCAGGGTCTTGTTCCAGATGGCGGCGAAGGCCTGCTGGAAGCGCTGCTGGCTCTGGGCCAGGCTGAACGGCTGCTCACCGCGCAACAGCATGGAGAAGTCGAGGATCCAGAACACCTCGCCGGTGGGAGTCCGTACCTGGTACGGGGTCTCGCCGATGACTCTCAGCCCCATGTTTTCCAGCATGGGCAGGACGTCGGAGAGGTGGATGGGCTCGGTGCGGTGGAACAGCTTGAGACGCACCCGGCGATCATTCTCCTCCTCCTGGGCACGGTAGAACAACATGCCGAGCGGCTCGGCTTCACTCAGACCATCGAGCGCCATGATGTCCGCCACGGCGGAACCCGGCAGCACGTCTTCTTTGTAGGCACGGGGGAAGGCGGTGCTGAAACGGCGGCGCAGGGCGTTGCCACGGGCTTCCCCATAGTGGGAGAGCAGCACGGAATCCAGGCGATCATCCCAGCTGCGGGCGGCTTCAATGAGGTTGTTCTGTACTTCGTTCACATCGACATCCACGTTGTTATTGTTGACCCGCACTATGTAGTGGGTCCGCGCCAGCACGCCTTCGGAGAAGTAGACGTTGAACTCCACCTCGTCGTTGCTGCCGAAATATTGCTGCAGGATCTGCTGGGTCTTGACCCGCAGCGCCGTGTTGTAGCGCTCCTTGGTGACATAGACCATGCAGGAGAAGAAGCGGCCATAGACATCCCGGCGCACGAACAGGCGCAGCATGTCGCGCTCCTGCATCTCCAGCACCCCGAGACCGGTGGCCAGCAGCTCTTCTTCCCGGGCCTGGATCAGCTCATCGCGCGGGTAGGTCTCCAGCACGTTGAGCAGCGCCTTGTAGGCGTGGGAGCCTTTCTCGTGACCGGAGGCGGCCATGATGCGCTCGAGGCGGTGGCTGATGAGCGGGATCTGGGTGGCGCTGGTGTTGTAGATGGAGGAGGCGTAGAGACCGATGAAGCGATCCTCCCCCACCACCTTGCCGTGCTCGTCGAAGCGCTTGATGCCGATGTAATCCACGTAGGCCGGGCGGTGAACGCGTGCCTTGCTGTTGGACTTGGTCAGGATCAGCAGATCGGAGCTCAGGGCCGCGTGACGGGCGCTGGCGGGCATGTTGCCAAGGCGCTGGCCCTCGTCCTTGATGGAGTTCTTCATCAGGCCGAGGCTCGACTCCGCCAGAGGCAGGATCTCGTGATCCCCTTCCACCGCTTTCACGTCATAACGGCGATAACCCATCAGGGTGAAGTTGTTGGCCGCCACCCATTTGAGGAAGGCGACGCTGGAGTCCACCTCGGCCTGGCTGACCGGGTTCTTGCGTTTGGGCAACTCGTCGATGATCTCGTTGAGGCGGGCCAGCATCGGCTGCCAGTCCCCCACCGCCAACGCCACTTCACCGGCCACGGAATTCAATTCGGCGGTCAGCGCCTCCATCTCTTCCTCGCTGGTGAGATGATCGATCTCGATGAGGAAGGCGGTCTCCACCGAGGTCTGCCCGTCGGTGTTGTCGAGGTCCAGAATGGCGCTGATCTTGCCCTCGCTGCCGCGAATGAGGTGCAGCGGCTGGTGCAGCATCATGTGAGCGGTGATGCCACGACGTTTGAGGGCCATGCGAATGGAGTCCACCAGGAAGGGGGAGTCCTGCAGGATGATTTCGACGATGGTGTGGGGAGATTGCCATCCGTGGCGGGTCAGCTCGGGGTTGTAGACCCGGATATAGGGCTCCGTGCCGGTGCGCAGGTTGAGCGCATTCCACAGGCTCAGCGCTGCCCCGTAGAGATCGCTGTCATTGCGATCGTGCAGATCGGTGCTGGCCATGTTGCCGTAGAACTTGGCAACGAAGCACTCGACCAGAGAAGCACTCTTCTTGGGCAACTTTTGGTGGATCAGGCTGAGAACGTTTTCGAGCAGAACTGAGGTAGGGGCGTCTTTCAATGCCATTGCTAGTTTCCTTATCGGACGACATCACCGACACGGCGGCACCCACCCTGGATGCCCGCCGGTACAGAGTTGCTGCGAAGTGTAATGGCTTGGATCCAGGAAGGCGAGCAAAGGTGCTAACGAGATGTTAAAAACAAGGGGCAGATCACGGCTTGGGTTGTGGTAAATTTTGCCAAGTTGGCAAAATTCAGAAAATCCAACTGGCTTCACGCCGATTAACCGGATAGATAATGACTTTAAGCGGATATTTACGCGGAAATATGTTCCGTTTTTGTTAATTTATGCGTTTAAGGCTAATGAATCGATGATCGTCCTGCGTTTGAAGTGAAAAGTAGCCGTATACACCACTCAATGCGACGAAAGGTCGAATTTTATCCAACCCCAGCTCCAGGGTCAGCCCCTGCTCGGTGCGCACCACCAGCCGTCTGGCATGGCCCCGATACATCAGCATGATCTCCTCGTGGCTCAGGGCCAGTCGAAAGGTATATTGCCTCATGGTGGATGTCTCCTCGTGCCATGGGGTTGTCACAATGAAACGGGCAGGAGAGCCTGGCTCCCCTGCCCGCGTTTAAGGCAAGGCCGCGATTACTGCGCCAGCGCCTTGCTCACCTTCTCGAACAGGTCGCGCGCCAGTCCGTCCAGCTTGGCCAGTCGGGTCAGCTCGGCGCGGATCAGCCCCTTGCGCTGCTCGTCCAGCCGTTTGAACTGAATGAGCGGCGTGATGAGGCGCGACGCCACCTGGGGATTGACCTCGTTGAGCTCGATCAACAGATCGGTCAGGAAGCGGTAGCCGCTACCGTCCTTGGCGTGGAACTGCACCTGGTTGTTCATGGCAAAGCTGCCCACCAGGGCCCGCAGCCGGTTCGGGTTGCGGATGCTGAAGGTGGGGTGCGCCATGGCCTGTTTCACCTCGACCAGCACATCGGCGGCTGGCTTGCTGCCCACCAGGCGCAGCCAGTTGTCCAGCACCAGGCCGTCGTGGGCCCACTTACCCTCGAAGTCGGCCAGGAGCTCGGCGCGGCACGGCAGCAGATAGCCATTGGCCACCTGTAGCGCCGCCAGGGTGTCGGTCATGTTGTCCGCTGCGGCGTATTGCTCGCGCACCAGGGCATCGGCCTGGGCCGGGCTCAGGGCCGCCAGATAACCGAGCACCACCCCCTTGAGGGCACGCTTGGCCACATCTTCGTGGATCACCCGATAACCGGTCAGGCGCAGGCTCTGGTAGGTCGCCGCCAGCCGCGCGCCGAACGCCTCGGCCAGTGCGCCCTGGATGGCGCTACGAACCTGATGAATGGCGTCGATGTCGGCGCAGTCAAACAGCTCGGCCAGGGTCGCCTCCCCCGGCAACGCCAGGATCTCGGCCTTGAGGGCCGGGTCCAGCGCGACGTCGTCGAAGATGGCGACGAAGGCGGCCAGCAGGGACTCGGAAACCTGGATGGCCTGCCCTTGCCCAACCTTCCCTACGCCGGCGATCACCGCCTTGTTGACCAGCATCTGGGCCGCGTCCCAACGGGCGAACTCGTTGCGGGCATGGCGCATCAGGAAGGCCAACGCCTCGTCGCTGTAGTCATAGTGCAGCTTGACCGGGGCACTGAAGTCCCGCAGCAGGGAGGGTACGGGCTTCACTGCAACCTGGTCGAATACGAAGGTCTGCTCTTCTTCCAGCACGTTCAGCACCTGGCCGATCTTCTCGCCCTGATACTGGAGCGGGATGGCGGCGCCGCGCTCGTCATACAGCTCGATGTCGAGCGGGATGTGCAGCGGCAGCTTCTGAGGCTGATCCTGGGTCGGCGGGGTGTGCTGGCGCACGTGCAGGCGATAGATACCGGTGGCGGTGTCGTATTCGTCGGTCACGGTGAGCTCGGGGGTGCCGGACTGGCTGTACCAGCGGCGGAAACGGCCGAGATCGACACCGGAGGCATCTTCCATCGCCTGCACGAAGTCGTCACAGGTGGCGGCGGATCCGTCGTGACGCTCGAAGTAGAGCTTCATGCCGGCCTGGAAGTTGGCTTCACCCAGCAGGGTATGCAGCATGCGGATGACTTCCGAGCCCTTCTCGTAGACGGTCAGGGTGTAGAAGTTGTTCATCTCGATCACCACATCCGGGCGGATGGGGTGCGCCATGGGGCCGGCATCTTCGGCAAACTGCGGGCCGCGTACGGTACGCACGTTGTTGATGCGGTTGACCCCGCGGGAGCCCAGATCGGAGGAGAACTCCTGATCCCGGAACACGGTCAGCCCCTCTTTGAGGCTGAGCTGGAACCAGTCGCGGCAGGTGACGCGGTTGCCGGTCCAGTTGTGGAAGTATTCGTGGGCTATGACCCGTTCGATGCCGTGGTAGTCGCCGTCGGTGGCGGTGGCGGGGTTGGCCAGCACAAACTTGGAGTTGAAGATGTTCAGCCCCTTGTTCTCCATGGCGCCCATGTTGAAGAAGTCCACCGCGACGATCATATAGATGTCGAGATCGTACTCGAGGCCGAAGCGTTGCTCGTCCCAGCGCATGGACTTGATGAGGCTCTCCATGGCGAAGCCGGCGCGATCCAGGTTGCCTCTATCCACGAAGATCTCGAGGGCCACCTCGCGGCCGCTCTTGGTGCGGTAGCTGCTGCGCTCCACGTCGAAGTCGCCGGCCACCAGGGCGAACAGATAGCTCGGCTTGGGGAAGGGATCTTGCCACTGCACGAAGTGGCGGCCACCGTCCAGCTCGCCGCTCGCCACCTTGTTGCCGTTGGAGAGCAGGAAGGGATACTTGGCCTTGTCGGCGCTGATGCGGGTGCTGTAACGGGCCAGGATGTCGGGCCTGTCCATGTAATAGGTGATGCGACGGAATCCTTCGGCCTCGCACTGGGTGCAGTAGGCGTCGCCGGACTTGTAGAGCCCCTCGAGAGCCGTGTTGGCGGCGGGATCCAGCAGGGTGACGACGGTCAGCACGCACTCGGCCGGCAGGTTGAACAGGGTCAGGCTGTTCTCCCCCTGCTCGTACTGGGTGAAGGGCACCCCATCCACGCTGATGCTGTGCAGGGAGAGTCCCTCGCCATCGAGCACCAGCGGCTCCTTGTGCTCGCCGTTGCGACGCAGACGGGAGATGGCGGTGACCTGGGTCAGCGGCTCCTGCAGCTGGAAGTCGAGATCGATGCTGTCGATCCAGTAGAGCGGCGCCCGGTAATCCTGGCGATATTTGGCCGTCATGGCCTGAGAGTGATCGGTCATTATTATCTGCTTCCACGCGTTGTTATAGACGTGTCAGAGGCTGTCACAACGCTTGGACAGGGTCAAATAGTTTGCATTCAGTGCCAGGCGCAGACAAAAAGAAAGGGCGACCGAAGTCGCCCTTTTCAACACAGATGTCTGTGATATGTCAGCTTTTCTTGCTCAGGCTGGCGAGATCCGCCGTGATGTTGGCGGCCTCAACCTGATACTCGTCCGGTGCCTCAAAATCGGTCGGCAAGGCATCCAGGCTCTTCACCGTCGGTTTGCCAAGACGGGTCAGTCGCTCATTGGCTCGCGCCAGCGCCTTCTCGTCCTGCTTGGCCTGTTCGGCCAACCGCTCGGCTTCGTTCAGGGAGACGGACTTCTTGTCCTTGTCCGCCTGATACTCCTTGATGTCCTGCATCACGTAGGCAAATTCCGGATCCTTGTTGATCCGCGCCTCGTGATCGGCCTTCAGCTTGGGCAACAGGCTGCTGAAGTCCCCGAGTTTGCCGTAGCTGGCCGAGGCGATCTGATCCCAGGGCAGCGCGTTGAACTCCTGGCTCTCCCCGGTCTCTTCCGACGAGGCGGCCGTGGGGAAACCGATGTCCGGTGCCACGCCCTTGTTCTGGGTGCTGCCACCGTTGATCCGGTAGAACTTGGCGATGGTGTACTGCACGCTACCCAGCGGCTGCTCGTAGAAGTCGTACACCTTGGCGAGGCTGCGATGCTGCTGCACCGTGCCCTTGCCGAACGAGTTCTCACCGAGGATCAGGGCGCGGCCGTAGTCTTGCATGGCGGCGGCGAAGATCTCGGAGGCCGAGGCGCTGTATCTGTCGATCATCACCGACATGGGGCCGCCGTAGTAGACGTTGCCATCGTCGTCGCCATTGACCGTGATACGGCCCATGTGATCACGGATTTGCACCACGGGACCGCTGGCGAAGAACAGACCGCTCAGGGCCGAGGCTTCGGTCAAAGCACCGCCGCCGTTGCCGCGCAGATCGACGATGAGGCCATCGATCTTCTGCTTGTTGAGGCTGGAGAGCTCCTTGATGGCATCGTCGTGCAGGTTGACGTAGAAGCTCGGGATCTCGAGTACCCCTATCTTCTTGCCTTCCGCGTTAATCACCTTGGACTTGGCGGCCCTGTCTTCCAGACGCACCTTGTCACGGGTCAGCTCGATGAGTTCGGTCTTGGCGCTGGCGCCCTTGCCGCGCTGGATCTCCAGCTTCACCTTGCTGCCCTTGGGACCCTTGATGAGTTCGACCACGTCATCCAGACGCCAGCCGATGACATCGACAATCTTGCCGTCGTCCTGCCCTACCCCGGTGATCTTGTCATCGGGTTTGAGGTGATTGGACTTGGCGGCCGGGCCACCGGGCACCAGGGAGCGAATGACGGTGAAGTCATCCTCCGCCTGCAACACGGCGCCTATCCCTTCCAGCGAGAGGTTCATCTCGGTGTTGAAGCGATCGGCACTGCGCGGCGACAGATAGCTGGTGTGCGGTTCGATGGCACGGGCGAAGGAGTTCATGAAGAGCTGGAACACATCCTCGCTCTCGGTCTGGGACATCCGCTTGATGGCGTTGTTGTAACGCTTGCCAAGCAGCTCCTTGATCTCGGGCCACTCCTTGCCGCTGAGCTTGAGGCTCAGGGCATCGAACTTGACCCGCTGGCGCCACAGCTCGTTGAGCTCGCCCTCGTCCTTGGGCCAGGCAGCCCCTTCCCGATCGAAGATGTAGTTATCTTTCTGGGTGAAATCGAAGGGAGTGTCGAGCAGTTTAAGGGCGTATTCGAACCGCTCGTAACGCCGCTGCTGACTCAGGTTGAACATCTCGTAGGCCGGCGCCAGCCGCCCTCTTTCGAGGTCGGTGTCAAAACCGGTACGGTATTTTTCAAAACGGCTGATGTCAGAGGCCAAAAACAGGTTGCGGCTGTAGTCCAGATTCTCCAGATACTTGTCGAAGATCACGGAGGAAAAGGCATCATCCAGCTTGAACTGTTTGTAATGAGAGCGGGTAAACAGATTGGCAATTCGCTTGCTGGCCGTAGCATGTTGGCTCTCTTGAGCCAACACAGGCAAATCACTTTCCTTGAGCACCGGCTCGATGGCCTGTGCAAGCCCGGCGAGCGCCAGGCTACAGGCAACGAGGGAAAAACGAATTACGCCATGCTTCAACATTTGTCTCCTTAGAGAACCAGATGCTCGAACTTGACCCGCAACATCATGCCGGTCTGCAATTGAACCTGTACGTCATCCTTGGTCACTTCCTTGATGGTCGCAGGCACAGGAGACTTGCCGAGCACCACGCGCACACCCTGATCCACTTTCAGCGTAGCGGCATCGACTTTCACCAGCGGGGCTTCGGCAACGGGGGCAGCCTTGGGAGCGGCTTTAGGCTTGTCGGAGCGGGCGGCATCGGCCTTGCGCGGCGCGGGACGGCGCGGCTGCTTTGGCTTGTCTTCCTTTTCCTTGGTATTGGTGCGGCGGCTGGCAAAGACACGTTCTTTGCTCTCTTTGAGCGCCTGCTTGGCATGTTCGATGTGCTCTTCGGTCAGCACTTCACCCGGATTGCCGTCCAGGTCGACACGGGCCTGGCCAGCCTTGAGGCCATGCAGGTAACGCCAGCTGGAGGTGTATTGACGCAGAGCAGAGCGCAGCATGGTCTTGGAGACTCTCTCGTCGTCAGCAAGACGCGCGGCCAGATCCTGGAAGATGCCAATCTTGAGTGGCTTGGCCTCTCCTTCAGCGATGAAGCAGGCCGGGAATTTCTCGACCAGGTAGGCAACGATCTCTTTACTGTTCTTCAGCTTTTCAGTGTTTTCCATGTATAACCTTGGCTTTCATATAGACGTACGGGGCAACCCCGAACACAACAAAGGCCCTATTATAGAGAGCTTGGGGCCTTTTGCGAACCATCTAGCAATGACTTAGAGCATGCTTTCCAAAATTTGCACCGTTTCTTCCAGACCAACGCGGTCCTCGGCGTCGAAACGGTTAAAAATCGGACTATCAATATCCAGCACCCCGATGATCTCGCCACCCCGGCGCACCGGGATCACGATTTCCGAGTTGCTGGCACCGTCACAGGCGATGTGACCCACGAACTGATGCACGTCGTCCACCAGTTGGGTCTTGCCCTCGGCCACCGCCGTGCCACAGACCCCGCGGCCCACCGGAATGCGCACGCAGGCCGGCTTGCCCTGGAAAGGGCCCAGCACCAGGGTGTCCCCTTGCAGCAGGTAAAAGCCGACCCAGTTGATGTCGGTCAGCTCCTGATTGAGCAAGGCAGAGAGGTTCGCCAGGGTGGCGATAAGGTCCGGCTCCCCTTCCAGCAGCGCCTGGGCCTGCTGGTTGAGAGTGCGATAAAATGCTTGTTTTTCAATCATGATTAAATGAACTTCACTCCTTGATAATCACAGCAAGGTACCGTCCTGCCTGAAAAATTCAAATCAAATTTCACTTACTCCCCCCGCCTGGCGCCAAATAATGTGCAGATTTAACGGGAGACGGAGAGCGCCAACTGCTGGCGCTGGCCATTGCTCCACTCGATGTTGAGCAGCCAGGTCATGGTCGCCGAGGTGCAGGAGCCGACCTGCGCCGTCCCCTGCCAGCCGCCGTCGCGGGCCTCAAATTGCACCGGGATCCGCCCCATGAACATCTCCTTGCCTTCCAGCCAGGCGTTGACCGGGGTGATGGCGGCATCTCCGCCCTGAAGACGCAAAACAAAGTCATGTTCAGCCTTGACCGGTAGCGTCTCGACGCCGGCCGTCAGCGGCTTGTCGCCGACTTGCAGGGGGCACGGGCTGTGGGACAGATCACAGATCTGATCATTTGTTCCCGCGGCGACCGTCGTTTGCGGGCCCGAAAACCAGGTCCGATAGGCCACCAGGGAGAGCAAAATTGCCAAAACTATCGCCAAGTGTCCGATTTTGCGTGAAGTGAGTCTCTCTTTCATGAAAAAACAGCCCTGTAAGGTACTTAAAAAATGCCATTTTCGTGATCTCGCGCAAGGTAAAAACTGACAAGCACGGGACCCGCCGGAGCCAAATATATCACTGTTTGTACTGTTATTTTACCGGTCAGTTCAGTATCATTCTCAATGAATTTTCATTTAACCACCTTTTGCTTTTCCTTTTATTAACAGATGTTAACGAGAGAATTTCGCAAATATGGGGTGAAAATGGTCCAGGTCACCGGACAAAAAACAAACAACAGCATCGGAAGCGGAAAACAACGATGAGCCATACAACAAACCATCCTGAGTACAACTACACCGTTGTGCGCCAGTTCACCGTTATGACGATCGTCTGGGGAATTGTCGGCATGTCGGTAGGTGTACTGATTGCAGCCCAGTTGATCTGGCCTGCCCTTAACTTCGACACCCCCTGGCTGACTTACAGCCGCCTACGTCCCCTGCACACCAACGCGGTCATCTTCGCCTTTGGTTGCAGCGCCCTGATGGCGACCTCCTTCTACGTGGTGCAACGCACCTGCCAGACTCGACTGTTTGGCGGCAAACTCGCCTCCTTCGTGTTCTGGGGCTGGCAAGCCATCATCCTCTCTGCCGCCATCTCGCTGCCGATGGGATTCACCTCCGCCAAGGAGTACGCCGAGCTGGAGTGGCCCATCGACATCGCCATCACAGTGGTCTGGGTCGCTTACGCCGTGGTCTTCTTCGGTACCCTGGTCAAGCGCACCACCTCCCACATCTATGTGGCGAACTGGTTCTTTGGCGCCTTCATCATCACGGTCGCCGTGCTGCACATCGTCAATAACATGGAAGTGCCGCTGTCGGGCATGAAGTCCTACTCCATGTATTCCGGTGCCATGGATGCCATGGTGCAGTGGTGGTATGGCCACAACGCGGTAGGCTTCCTGCTGACCGCCGGCTTCCTTGGCATGATGTACTACTTCGTGCCCAAGCAGGCGGGACGTCCGGTTTACTCCTACCGTCTCTCCATCGTCCACTTCTGGGCGCTGATCTCCCTCTACATCTGGGCCGGTCCGCACCACCTGCACTACACCGCCTTGCCAGACTGGGCCCAGTCCCTGGGTATGGTGATGTCCCTCATCCTGTTCGTTCCCTCCTGGGGCGGCATGATCAACGGCATCATGACCCTGTCCGGCGCCTGGCACAAACTGCGCTATGACCCCATCCTGCGCTTCCTGATCGTGTCCCTGTCGTTCTACGGCATGTCCACCTTCGAAGGTCCCATGATGGCGATCAAGACGGTCAACGCCCTCTCCCACTACACCGACTGGACCGTAGGTCACGTCCACTCCGGTGCCCTGGGCTGGGTTGCCATGGTATCCATCGGCGCCGTGTATCACCTGATCCCGAACCTGTTCGAGCAGGGCCGCATGTACAGCATCCGTCTCATCAACATTCACTTCTGGCTGGCGACCGTGGGCACCGTGCTCTACATCGTCTCCATGTGGATTTCCGGTGTGATGCAGGGTCTGATGTGGCGCGCGGTCAACGACGACGGCACCCTGACCTACAGCTTCGTGGAAGCGCTGCAGGCTTCTTATCCCTTCTACTTCGTGCGCTTCCTGGGTGGCTGTTTCTTCGTCACCGGTATGTTGCTGATGGCCTATAACGCCTATCGCACCATCACTGCGCCCAAGGGTTCCCTGGAACCCGTCGCCCAGCCCGCATGATTGAAGAGGTCCAAGCATGAGCAACAATAACCGTCACGAGATCTTCGAAAAAAGCGTCCCCATGCTGGTGGTCGGCATCATCTTTGCCATCAGCCTGGGGGGCCTGGTCGAGATCACCCCGCTGTTCTTCCAGAAACAGACCACTGAGCCGGTGGAGGGCCTCAAACCCTACACCGCACTGCAGATGGAAGGCCGCGATATCTTCATCCGCGAAGGCTGCACCAACTGCCACAGCCAGATGATCCGTCCGTTCCGCGCCGAGACCGAGCGTTACGGCCACTACTCGGTCGCCGGCGAAAGCGTGTGGGAGCACCCCTTCCTGTGGGGCTCCAAGCGTACCGGTCCGGATCTGGCCCGGGTCGGCGGTCGTTACTCCGACGACTGGCACCGCGCTCACCTGATCAACCCGCGCGACGTGGTCCCCGAGTCCAACATGCCGGGCTACCCCTGGCTTGAGCGCAACGTCCTGACCGGCGAGCTGACCGGCAAGAAGCTGGCGCTGTTCCGCGACAACTTCGGCGTGCCTTATACCGATGCCGACGTCGCAGGTGCGAGCGAAGCCGTCAAGGGCAAGACCGAGCTGGATGCCCTGGTGGCCTATCTGCAATCACTGGGTCATGCCCTGAAATAAGGAGTCGGGATATGGATTACGGCACATTTCGCGGCCTGTATACCCTGCTGTTGATGATCATCATGATCGCCATCATCGTCTGGGCTTACAGCAAGCGCCGCAAGGCCTCTTTCGACGAGGCTGCCAACCTGGTTTTTGCCGACGACGAGCAACCCAGTGCTGATAACAAGAACGCAGGAGCGAAGCAATAATGAGCACTTTGTTTAGCATTTTTGTGACCGTCATAAGTCTGGGCACCATCATCGGCTGCTTCTTGCTGCTGATGTGGTGCATGAAGGACAAGATGGGCACCGAAGAAGGTCAACCCATGGGGCACACCTTCGACGGCATCGAGGAGATCAACAACCCGTTGCCGAAGTGGTGGTCCTACATGTTCCTCTTCTTCATCGTGACCGGGCTCATCTACCTGCTGGCCTTCCCGGGTCTTGGCAACTTCAAGGGACTGCTGGGCTGGCAGAGCTCCAACCAGGACATTCGCTCCCTGGAAGAGTCCAAGGCTGCGGCGGCCTCCGCCAAGGCGGAAGGGCGCGCGGTCGAGTATGATCGCGAGCTCGCCAAGGCCGATGCCGTCTACGGCGCCAAGTTCCGCGAGCTGGCCTATCAGGCTGATGGCAAGACCTATCGCGCCATCGAGGAGATCGCCGCCGATCCGGAAGCCCGCAAGGTGGGTCAGCGTCTGTTCCTGCAGAACTGCTCCCAGTGCCACGGCTCAGATGCCCGTGGCGGGCGCGGCTTCCCGAACCTGACCGACAGCGAATGGCAATGGGGCGGTCAGCCAGACCAGATCAAGACCACCATCATGGGCGGTCGGCAAGGGGTCATGGCGGCCTGGGGCGAGATCCTGGGTCAGGACGGCGTGAAGGAAGTGGCCTCCTATGTGCTGAGCCTGTCCGGTCGCAAGGTCGATCTGGTGGAAGCCAAGAAGGGTGAGGCGCGTTTCGCCATGTGCGCCGCCTGTCACGGCCCGGATGCCAAGGGCGGCACCGCCTTCGGCGCCCCTGACTTAACCAACAACACCTGGTTGTACGGTGGCTCCCGTCAGGTGGTCGAGCAGACCATCACCCACGGTCGTCACGGGGTCATGCCCGCCTGGAAGGATATTCTGGGTGAAGACAAGGTCCAGCTGCTGGCATCCTACGTCTACAGCTTGTCCCACAACAGCGAGCAAAATAAGCAGTAACATGTGATAAGCACGTGATTACGCAGCAAAAAGCCTCGACTCTTCGAGGCTTTTTGTTATCTTGTGTTGGCTAAAACCCCTCCATTTTGTTAATCATAGGTTTCGGTAGCACTATGACCCAACCCTGGTATCGCCAATTCTGGCCCTGGTTCATCATCGCCCTCCCCTGCGCCGCCGTGGTCGCGAGCATCGCCACCGCCATCATCGCCAGCAAGGACGGTGTCAACCTGGTGGCCGAGGACTATTACAAACAGGGCAAGGAGATCAATCAGGATCTCAGCAAGTTCGATCGCGCCGAGGCCTTAGGCGTCCGCATCGCCCTCGCGGTCAAAGACGGCGAGCTGACCCTCAAGCCGCTGGCCGGCGAGATCCCCCCCGGTCAGGCTCTGCGCCTCTCTCTGTTCCACCCGACCCTGGCAGGCCATGACAGCGAGCACCTGATGACGGCCGACGGCAACGGCGTCTATCGTCTCATGCTGGACAAGCCCCTCACCGGCAAGTGGCACATTAGGGTCGATGCCTTCGACCACGACTGGCGCCTGCAAGAGACGGTCCAGCTGCCGACCAAGGCCCCCATCGAGCTGGATCCCAAGGGGCGATAAACCCCCCATGGACGGCAGTGTTCACCGCGGTTAATTCATCCCACGCACGACAACCCCTTGCTCCGCTTCGGATCGCCATCTCAAGGAGGCATCAATACCATGACCGGCTGTTTTCACTGTGGTGAGTCGGTGCCCGATGGCAGTGCCGACTATGCCCTCGAGATCAAGGGCATAGTGCAACCCATGTGCTGCCCCGGCTGCCGGGCCGTGGCCCAGACCATTCTCGAATGCGGCCTCGCCAGTTATTACGAACATCGCACCGCCCCCGGCATCAAGGGGGAGCTGGTACCCAGCGAGCTCGCCGCCCTCACCCACTACGATCTCGCCGAGGTGCAGCAGGATTTCGTGGTGGAAACCGGTTCTGGCAGTCAAACACTTCGCGAAATACAGCTCAGCGTGGAAGGTCTCACCTGCGCCGCCTGCGCCTGGCTGATCGAGCGCCACCTGACCAAGCTGCCCGGCCTGCACTATGTCAACGTCAACACCACCACCCACAGGGCCCGCATCAAGTGGGATCCGGCGACGCTGACGTTGAGCGACATCCTCAAGGGCTTCGCCAAGATTGGCTATCGCGCCTATCCGTTCCAGGCTCACAGCCAGGAGGCACTCTACGCCCGCGAGGTGCGCAGCTACATGTTCCGCATGGCGTTGGCGGGTCTGGGCTCCATGCAGGTGATGATGTGCGCCGTGGCCCTCTACATGGATCTCTTCATCAGCGTCGAAGAGGAGTTCATGATCTACTTCAAGTGGATAAGCCTGCTGCTCTCGACCCCCATCATGATCTACTCCGCCCAGCCGTTTTACGTGGGCGCCTGGCGCAGCCTGAAACAGGGCCACCTCTCCATGGACGTGTCGGTGTCGCTGGCGCTGATCGGTGCCTTCGCCGCCTCCATCTGGGCCACGGTGTTCAACACTGGTGAGGTCTATTACGACTCCATCACCATGTTTGTCTTCTTCCTGTTGCTGGGCCGGTTGCTCGAGCTGCGGGCCAGGCGCAAGGCGTCCGAATCCAGCTCCAACCTGGCGCGGCTGGTGCCCATCATGGCGACCCGCATCGACGAAGATGGCGAGTGCGAAGTGGCCGCCAAGACCCTGCGCGTCGGCGACAGGGTGCGGGTACTGGCCGGTGCCACCCTGCCCGCCGATGGCATCATAGTGGCGGGGACCGCCAGCCTCGACGAATCCATGCTGACTGGCGAACAGCTGCCCTTGCTCAAGCAAGGGGGAGATCCCGTCTATGCCGGCACAATCAATACCGATGCGCCGCTGGAGATCCGGGTCAGCCACGCCATCGAGGAGTCGCGCCTCGCCCAGATAATGCGGCTGCAAGACAGCGCCCTCGATGACAAGCCCGCCATCGCCCAGCTGGCGGATGTGCTCTCCCGCCACTTCATCCTGGTGCTGCTCCTCATCGCGGCCGCGGTCTGGACCTTCTGGCACTTCCACGAGCCGGAGCGCGCCTTCTGGGTCACCCTGGCGGTGCTGGTGGCGACCTGCCCCTGTGCCCTGTCGCTCGCCACCCCGACCGCGCTCACCTCGGCCACCGCCAATCTCACTCGCAACGGCATCTTGCTGCGCCGTGGCCATGTGCTGGACGTGCTGACCCGCGCCAACCGGGTGGTGATGGACAAGACCGGCACCCTGACCACGGGCAATATCAGCCTGGTGAGCACCCAACTGCTGGCCGAACTGAGTGAGGCCGACTGTCTCGCCATCGCCCGCAGCCTGGAGAGCCATTCCGAGCACCCCATCGCCCGCGCCTTCAAACACCTGGATTCCACCGATGCCCTGCTGACGGCCAGCGAGGTCACCCCCGTGATTGGATACGGCATTCAGGGCCTGGTGGCAGGCACCCAATACCGGATCGGCAGCGCCCGCTGGCTGGGGTTGGCAGGCGATCAGGGGCAGGATAACCAGGAGAGCGGCCTCGCCATCTACCTGGCCGACGAGTCCCGGCTGCTGGCCCGTTTCACCCTGGCCGACACAGTGAGAGCGGATGCCAAGGCACTGATTGCGGCCTTCCAGGCCGCCGGCCTCAAGACCACCATACTCACCGGCGATGGCTCTACCGAAGCCGATGCGGTTGCCCGCGAGCTCGGGGTGGATGAACTGGTGAAGGGCATGACCCCCGATGGCAAGCTCGCCTATCTCAAGGCGCGGGAGGCCGCGGGGGACATCAGCATCATGGTGGGGGATGGCATCAATGACGCCCCCGTGCTGGCGGGCGCCCACGCCTCCTTTGCCATGGCGGGGGGCACGGATCTGGCCAAGAACAGTGCCGATGCCATCTTGCTGGCGGACGATCTCTCCCGCCTGCTGACGGCCCGTACCCTGGCGCTGCGCACCCGCAAGATCATCAAGGAGAACTTCGCCTGGTCCATCGGCTACAATCTGCTGGTCCTACCGCTGGCGGCCAGCGGCTGGCTGCCCCCCTATCTGGCGGCGGCGGGTATGTCCCTGAGTTCCCTCATCGTCGTCACCAACTCCATGCGCCTGAACCGCTGACTTCCATCGCTGCATTCATGGTCTGCCCCGCCGCAGACCACATTTCTGACCGATGGCGGCTGGCCCCGGGCCCGAACAGGGTTACCATGGGGCTTAGCCGCCAGAGGCACCACCGCCAAGGTAGAGACCATGAACATCATCTTCGTCCTTATCCCCATCGCCATCCTGTTCGTCATCATCGCCGGGGTGGTCTTCTTCTGGGCCATTCGCTCCGAGCAATTCGAGGATCTCGACCGCCAGGGTTCTAACATTCTGTTCGACGAGGAAGAGCGCATGACCAAGCCGCAGGACAAGCAGCGCGATGATCAGCAGCCTTGATCTGATGGGGGCCCTGCTGGTGGGGCTGGCAGGCTCGGGCCACTGCATCGCCATGTGCGGCGGGGTCTCGGCGGCCCTCTCCATGGCCATTCCTCCCGAGAAACAGCACTTCTGGGGCAGGCTGGGTTACCTGCTCAACTACAACCTTGGCCGGATCCTGAGTTATGTGATCGCGGGCGCCCTGGTGGGGGGCTTGTTGGCCACCACCGCCGAGCTGGGGGCCGGCAAACATGCCATCGCCGGCCTACGACTGGTGGCGGCGCTGCTGATGATAGCCCTTGGCCTCTATCTGGCGGGCTGGTGGCAGGGCGTTCTGCTACTGGAGCGCATTGGCGCGAAATTTTGGCCCTATATCAAGCCGCTGGCCGGTAGATTCATCCCATTCCGCTCGGCTCTGCAGGCCCTGCCCTTCGGCATGGTGTGGGGCTGGCTGCCCTGCGGTCTGGTCTACTCCATGCTGACCTGGAGTGCGGCGGCGGGCTCCGCCAGCGGTGGAGCCCTCATCATGCTGAGCTTTGGCCTGGGGACCCTGCCGACTCTGTTTGCCTTAGGGGGCTTGGCAGACCGCTTGCGCTACTGGCTGACCCTGCGCAGTCTGCGGCTCGGCGGCGCCCTGCTGCTCATCCTTTATGGCCTGCATACCCTCTGGATTGGAATTGCATCCTTTTGAAACCCTATCCAAAACGGGTGGGTTGATGGTAAACTTGTTTGATATAAATCAATTATTCATATGAGCCTATGATCCCGGACAAGAAACCTGGCAGACGTATTCAGAGCGGTGGCTGTGCAATTCATTGCCAGGATTGCAGCATCAGCCAGCTCTGCATTCCCTTCACGCTGAACGACAGCGAGCTCGATCAGCTGGACAGCATCATCGAGCGCAAGAAGCCGATCCAGAAGGGTGAGGAACTGTTCAAGGCCGGCGATGAGCTGAAGTCGCTCTATGCCATTCGCTCCGGGACCATCAAGTCATACACCATCACCGAACAGGGTGACGAGCAGATCACCGCCTTCCACCTCGCGGGCGATCTGGTCGGCTTCGACGCCATCCACAAGCAGGCACATCCCTCCTTCGCCCAGGCGCTGGAAACCGCCATGGTGTGCGAGATCCCGTTCGATGTGCTCGACGATCTCTCCGGCAAGATGCCCAAGCTGCGTCAACAGATCATGCGGTTGATGAGCAGCGAGATCATGGGGGATCAGGAGATGATCCTGCTGCTCTCCAAGAAGAATGCCGAAGAGCGTCTCGCCGCCTTCCTGCACAATCTGTCGGTGCGCTTTTCCGAGCGCGGCTTCTCCGCCAAGGAGTTCCGTCTCTCCATGACCCGCGGTGACATCGGCAACTACCTCGGCCTCACCGTCGAGACCATCAGCCGTCTGCTCGGCCGCTTCCAAAAATCCGGCCTCATCAGCGTCAAGGGCAAGTACATCACAGTACTCGACCACGTGGCCCTCGGCGTCATGGCCGGTGCGACCCGCCCCCCCTGCGGCTGATCTTCTCTACCACCCATGTTCCAGCCGGATCTGTTCGTCCCGAAATTTGATCCGGCACACCTTCTTGCTCCCCCCCTTGGACTAAGCTGTAAAAGCTAAAGAGTTGCCATCATTGGCTTTTTGCCAAGGAGGAGAACATGGTCAAGTACCGAAACATTCTGGTGGTGATCAACCCGGAAGAGGAGCGCCAGATCGCGCTCGAGCGCGCGGTCAAGGTCGCCGAGCTGGACGAGGGCGCCCAGCTGACCCTGCTGCTGACCATCTACGACTTCTCGTACGAGATGACCGCCATGCTGTCGGTGGATGAGCGCGAAGAGATGCGTCACGGCGTCATATCCCAGCGCCGGGAATGGCTCGACGAGATCCTGCGGCCCTATCGTGCCAGGGGGCTGGAGTGCGAGATCAAGGTGCTCTGGCACAATAGACCCTTCGAGTGCGTGATCCAGGAAGTGTTGACCCAGCGCCACGATCTGGTGGTCAAGGCGACCCACAAGCACTCCTTCCTGCAGACCTTCATCTTCACCCCGACCGACTGGCACCTGCTGCGCAAGTGCCCCTGCCCCGTCCTGCTGGTCAAGGAGGGTCACTGGCAGCGCGGCGGCAACATCATCGCCGCCATCAATTGCTCCAGCGACGATCTGGAGCAGAAGGTGCTCAACGAGCGCATCACCCGCGAGGGCACCGCCATCGCCGACTTGCTCGGCTCCAACCTCTATCTGGTCAACACCTACCCGGGTACCCCGGTCAATGTGGCCATCGAGCTGCCCGAGTTCGATCCCAACGCCTATAACGACGCCATTCGCAAACACCACGAGGATCTGCTGCGCGAGCACGCCGATCAGTTCGGCATCGGCCATATGTGGACCCGGGTCGCCGAAGGGCTGCCGGAAGAGGTGCTGCCCGACATGGCGGACGATCTCAAGGCTACCCTGATGATCATGGGGTGCGTCGGCCGCACCGGCCTCTCCGCCGCCCTGCTCGGCAACACGGCCGAACACGTGGTGGATCGGCTCAACTGCGACATCCTGATCCTCAAACCGGACGATTACAGCTGCCCGGTGGATGACAGGCGCCATCCGGCATAAGCGTTTCTTGCCCTCCCCCGGGACATGGCTATAATAAGCCGCTTATTTTTGTCCCGGGTTTGAGGCCATGCACGAAGAGCTTAACGCCAAAGAGAAATACAGTTTCAACAAGCTGCAGAAACGCCTGCGGCGCAACGTGGGTCAGGCCATCGCCGACTTCAACATGATTGAAGAGGGTGACAAGATCATGGTGTGCCTGTCTGGCGGTAAAGACAGCTTCGCCATGCTCGACATCCTGATGAGCCTCAAGGCGAGCGCCCCCATCCATTTCGATCTGGTGGCCGTCAACCTGGATCAGAAACAACCCGGCTTCCCCGAGCACGTGCTGCCAGAGTACCTGGCCACCCTCGGCATCGACTTCAAGATCGTCGAGGAAGACACCTACTCCATCGTCAAAGACAAGGTACCGGAAGGCAAGACCACCTGCGCCCTCTGCTCCCGCCTGCGCCGTGGCATCCTGTATCGCACCGCCCAGGAGCTGGGCTGCACCAAGATTGCCCTCGGCCATCACCGCGACGACATCCTGGAGACCCTGTTCCTCAACATGTTCTACGGTGGCAAGCTGAAATCCATGCCCCCCAAGCTGGTGAGCGACGATGGCAAGAACGTGGTGATCCGCCCGCTGGCCTACTGCAAGGAAAAAGACCTGGTGCGTTACGCCGAGGTCAAGGCCTTCCCCATCATCCCCTGCAACCTGTGCGGCTCCCAGGAGAACCTGCAGCGCCAGGCCATCAAGCAGATGATGCAGGATTGGGATCGCCGCTTCCCCGGCCGCATCGAGACCATGTTCACCGCCATTCAGGACGTGATCCCGAGTCACCTGCTCGATCACAAGCTGTTTGACTTCAAGAGTATCAATCGTGACTCCGGCATCATAGATGGCGGCGACAAGGCGTTCGATCCACCCGAATTGCCCACCGCGCCCCTGCTCAACATCGACGAGATGGACATGCTGGACGTGATCGAGGTGCGCTAAGCCCGCACTAGCCCGATCAAACAGTCATAAAAAAGGAGCGCCCGGCGCTCCTTTTTCATTGCTCTACTTAACGCCGCTTCACTCCTTGTGAAGCCAGGGTGTGAGGCGCAGGATCTCCCCCTGCAGTTGCAGCTTGCCCGCCCCATAATCGGCCAGCTGTTCGTTGCCGAGCAGCAGTTGACCCTCTTGCCAGGGCAAGACCTGCTGGCGATCGCCGTCGATGAGATAGGCGGTACCGCTCGGCTGCGCCAGACTGACTCTCACCCCGGCCATTCCCGGCAGGAAGTATTTGCCGACCATGCCCGCCAACTTGTCCAGCAGCTTCTGCATATCCTGCTGACCTGCTTGCAGTGCGCTCACGTCGAGCTCACCCTCGGGCATATCCGCCATCACCTGCACCGACAAATCGCAACTCTCGTGGGGCTCCCCCAGTTCGACCAGCACGCTGGCCTTGTCGAGGTTGAGATCGTCGTCATAGGGCAGGCGCAGCTCGCTGTCAGGCGTGACCTCGGCGGCCACCTCTCGATCATCCGTCGTCACCCGCGCCGAGGTCAGGGTGCAGCGCTGACCGTTTTGCGGATCGGTCAGGTAAAACCCCAGCCGGGCCTGACCAAACTCGCCCTTGGCAAAGGTCTTCATCTGGCTGTAGAAGGTGCCGTATTGCAGCTCAAGGGAGGGCTGCGCCAGCACCATAGCCGGCAGCATCAGCAAACTTGCCGCCACGCCGTATCGAAACCGCTTCATGTGCCATCCTTTTGCGTCACGCATGATTCATGCATTGAAATGATCGGGACCAGCCTCGGGCTTGTCGTCGCCTACCTCGGTCACCTCGACGGCGATCCCGCACAGGTCCCGGTAGAGGATCCCCTTGCAGTTGAAATAGAGGGGGGCCACCCAGATAAGTCCCAACCCCATGGGGATCAAGGCCAGGAAGAACAGCGCCATCATGACACCGTGCAGCAGCACTATGCTGGGCCAGCCACGAGCGAATAACTTGAGGGAAACCAGAATGGCCTGGGCGGGCGACAGGCCGCGCTCCAGCACCAGCGGCACTGTGAACACCAGCCCCATGCCCACCAGGGCCGAGGGGATGAAGGCCAGCACCACCGGCAGGCCCACCAGTTCGAACAGGGGGCCAAACAGGCTGGTGATGAGGCTGCCGAGCAGGCTCAGGCTACCCAGACGCAAGAAGTGGCGGAAGAAGTCGAACACCTGGTTCGGACGGGCCCGTACCCCCACGGATTGCTGCAATCCCAGCATGTCGAGGGAGGAGGTCATGGGGGACATAATGACAGTGATGAGCAGGCTGATCACCAGCGCCATGTCCATGTCACCCTCCTGGCTGACATAGGGCGCCAACAGCTGGTTGCTCAGCAGGATCCAGATCGCCATGACACCGCCGATGGCCAGCGCCAGGCCGAAACCGGTGCGGCGGGTCTGTTGCCAGCCCTCTTTTAACACCCCTTGCAGGTCCAGACGGTATCCCTGGCTGAGGGACTGTTCGAGGGTTCCACCGATCCGCATTTTATTACTCAATTGACTATCCAACATCGAAAGCGACTGATCCAAGGTGGCACATTATAGCGATTTGACCGGGCATGCGTAGCCGTTTTTCCTGTTATCTTCTGTTCAGAAAGCCATTGATTTCACTGAGAGGTGTTCAGTTTTTCCATACAACTTTGAAGCTCTGACCTGGTCTTGGCAGCGACTCGAACAAGCCTCCCTTGGCCCGGACGGCACTTGGGAGTAGGATGCCGAAGGCCCGCCCGGTGACTCGCCAGGCGCAACCCGACTCGCTGCATAACCCGCACACAAGGAGAACTGCCATGTCTGACCTGACGCTCTATCTCGCCCCCGGCACCTGCGCCATGGCGGTCCGCATCGCCCTGGTGGAGGCCGACGCCCCGCACCAGCTGAAACTTGTCGACTTCGCCGCCGGTGAGCAGCGCTCCCCCGCCTATCTCGCCATCAACCCCAAGGGCCGGGTGCCGGCTCTCGTCACCGAGCGCGGCGTGCTGACCGAAACCCCGGCCCTGCTGCTCTATGTGGCCCAGCGCTTCCCGGCCGCACAGCTTGCACCGATGGACGATCCCTTCCTGCTGGCCCGCATGCAAGAGGTCAACAGCTTCCTCGCCTCCACGGTGCACGTCTCTCATGCCCACGGCCGGCGCGCCAGTCGCTGGGCCGACGACGAACAGGCCATCGCTGCCATGCAGGCCAAGATGCCGCAAAACATGCGCGATGGCTTTGCCGAGATAGAGCACCACTACCTCGCCGGCCCCTGGGTGCTGGGTGAGCAGTTCAGCCTGGCCGACATCTATCTGTTCGTGGTCGCCAGCTGGCTGGCGAGCGACGGCGTCGCCATCGACGAATTCCCCAAGGTGGCGGCGCACAGCCGCCGGATGCTGGCCCGCCCCGCCGTGCAGCAAGCCCTCTCCCTCTGATGTTTCCCATATCGGGTGCCAGTGCTCTTCTGGCACCCGTTCTGCCCTAGTGCCTCACCCGCATTGAGATCGTTTTCACACTTTCATCATCTGTTGCTAGACCCCTTAACAGTTAGCGCCTATCTTTCGCCTCAAGACGCAACCGGTTGCGTAACCGGTTGCCTGTAGAACAACCATGTGCGGGAACCAACCCGCTGAGGTGCTGTATGAAACGAGGCGTACTGCTCAATGCCCCCCTGAGTGCCGTGCTGGCACAGATGGGCCACACCGACGAGATCACGGTCTGCGATGCCGGCTTGCCCATCCCGGCCGGCCCCGAGCGCATCGACTTGGCACTGATGGCAGGTACCCCCGGCCTGTCAACCGTGCTGACCGCCCTGCTCACCGATCTGGTGGTGGAGAAGGTCATCATGGCGAGCGAGCTCAAGACCGTCAGCCCGCTGGCCCATCAGGCCCTGCTTGATCAAATCGCCGAGCACGCCCGTGATCAGGGCAAGCCCATCAGCATCGAATACTGCTCCCACGAGGCGTTCAAGAGCCGCACCCACCAGAGCAAGGCTGTCGTTCGCAGCGGCGAGGTCACCCCTTACGCCAACCTCATTCTCTGCGCCGGCGTGGCGTTCTAAGTCCCTCTAAAGGAAGCTGCCATGAGCACAACCTCCTCGGCCCCCTCGCCCATTTTAGAGCTCAGCGGGATCGTCAAGACCTTCCCCGGCGTGCGCGCCCTCGATGAGGCTGGCCTGCGGGTCTACCCGGGTCAGGTGATGGCCCTGCTCGGTGAAAACGGCGCCGGCAAGTCCACCCTGATGAAGGTGCTGACCGGCATCTATCAGGCCGATGCGGGCAATGTCAGCTATCGCGGCCAGCCGGTTCACTTCAAGGGCCCGCGCGATTCCCAGGATCAGGGCATCAGCATCATCCACCAGGAGCTGAACCTGCTGCCGGAATTGTCCATTGCCGCCAACATCTTCCTCGGCCGTGAGCCCCGTACCCGCTTTGGCAACATCGATCACCGCCAACTGCGTGAGCGGGCCAGCGGCCTGCTGTCCCGGCTCGGGGTCAAGCACGGGCCTGACACCCGGCTCGGGGATCTCTCCATCGGCGAGCAGCAGATGGTAGAGATCGCCAAGGCCCTCTCCTTCGAGGCCAGCGTCATCATCATGGATGAACCCACCGATGCCCTCACCGACACCGAGACGGAGCAGCTGTTCAAGGTCATCCGCGAGCTGCGTGAGCAGGGTTGCGGCATCGTCTACATCTCCCATCGCCTGAAAGAAATCTTCCAGATCTGCGATAGGGTCACGGTGCTGCGGGACGGCAAGTGGATAGGCGAGAAGGCCGTGAGCGAGCTCGATGAGGACAAGATCATAGAGATGATGGTGGGTCGCCGGCTGGAGGAACAGTACCCGCGCCTTAGCCGTGAACTCGGCCCCGTCAGCCTGCAGGTGAAAGATCTGGCCGGCCCCGGCGTGCGCGGGGTGAGCTTCTCCCTGCGTCAGGGGGAGATCCTGGGTTTCAGCGGCCTGATGGGCTCGGGGCGCACCGAGCTGATGAAGCTTATCTACGGCGCCAACCTTATCAGCGCCGGCACGGTCGACGTCGATGGCAAGGCCATGGTGCCACGCAGCCCCGCCGATGGGCTGGCCGCCGGCATCGCCTACATCTCCGAGGATCGCAAGGGGGATGGTCTGGTACTGGAGCTCTCGGTGCGCGAGAACATGAGCCTGTGCGCCCTCAATGAATTCAACAAGGGGGGCAAGATCGACGGCAAGGCGGAGCGTCAGGCAGTCGGCGACTACGTGCGGCTGTTCAACATCAAGACCCCGAGTCAGGATCAGCTCATCAAGCTGCTCTCCGGCGGCAACCAGCAGAAGGTCGCCATCGCCAAAGGGCTGCTGACCAGACCCAAAGTGTTGATCCTCGACGAGCCGACCCGCGGCGTCGATGTCGGAGCAAAGAAGGAAATTTATCAGCTGATCAACCAGTTCAAGAAGGAGGGGATGAGCATCATCCTGGTCTCCTCCGAGATGCCGGAAGTGCTCGGCATGAGCGATCGCATCATGGTGATGCACGAAGGGCGCATCAGCGCAGAATTCATGGCCCAGGACGCCAATCAGGAGAAGCTGATGGCGGCGGCAGTGGGTAAACAGTGGCAAGCAGAGCAAGAGGCACAGCAATGACAACCCAAACCCTTCCCAGCCGCGGCATCATGAGCAAGAGCTGGTGGATAGAGAACAAGTCCCTGGTCGCCTTGCTGGTGCTCATCGGCGTGGTCTCCTTCCTGAGCCCGAATTTCTTCACCGCCGACAACCTGCTCAACATACTGCGCCAGACCTCGGTCAACGCCATCATCGCCGTCGGCATGACCCTGGTCATCTTGACCGGTGGCATCGATCTCTCGGTAGGCTCGGTGCTGGCCCTGTGCGGCGCCCTGGCCGCCACCATGGTGGCCATGGAGCTGCCCATCGCACTGGTGGTGCCGCTGACCCTGGGCGCCGGCGCCCTGCTCGGCAGCATCAGCGGGCTCATCATCGCCAAGGGCAAGGTGCAGGCCTTCATCGCTACCCTGGTGACCATGACGGCCCTGCGCGGCATCACCATGGTCTACACCGAGGGGCGCCCCATCTCCACCGGCTTTAGCGATGGCGCCGATCACTTCGCCTGGCTCGGTACCGGCTACCTGTTCGGCCTGCCGGCCCCCGTCTGGCTGATGGCCATCGTCTTCCTGCTGGCCTGGTTCATGCTCAACCACACTCGCCTCGGCCGTTACATCTACGCCCTCGGCGGCAACGAGTCGGCCACCCGCCTCTCCGGCATCAACGTGGCGCGGGTCAAGCTCGCCGTCTACGGCCTGTGCGGCGCCCTGTCGGCGCTGGCTGGCCTCATCGTCACCTCCCGCCTGTCGTCGGCCCAGCCGACCGCCGGCATGGGTTATGAGCTCGATGCCATCGCCGCCGTGGTACTGGGTGGCACCAGCCTGATGGGGGGCAAGGGCCGCATCATGGGGACTCTGATCGGGGCACTCATCATCGGCTTCCTCAACAATGCCCTGAACCTGCTCGACGTATCCTCCTATTACCAGATGATTGCCAAGGCCAGCGTGATCTTGCTCGCCGTGATGATCGATAACAAAAGCAATAAATAACAACCCAAACCAGCCACACACAAGGAATGAAACGATGAAAAAGCTCAATACCCTGCTCGCCGCCGCCATCATGTCCGTGCTGGGCACCGCCCAGGCCGCCGATCAGACTCTGGCCATGGTGGTCTCTACCCTCAACAACCCCTTCTTCGTCACCATGAAGGAAGGGGCCGAAGCCAAGGCCAAGGAGCTCGGCTACGAGCTGGTGGTGCTGGACTCCCAGAATGATCCGGCCAAGGAGCTCTCCAACGTCGAAGATCTGACCGTGCGCAAGGTCAACGCCATCCTGATCAACCCGACCGACTCCGAGGCCGTGGGCAACGCCATTCGTCTGGCCAACAAGGCCAACATCCCGGTGCTGACCCTGGACCGCGGCGCGGCGCAAGGGGAAGTGAAGGCCCATATCGCCTCCGACAACGTGGCGGGTGGCAAGCTGGCCGGTGACTTCATCACCGAGAAGCTCGGCAGCGGCGCCAAGGTGATCCAGCTCGAGGGGATCGCCGGCACCTCCGCCGCCCGTGACCGTGGCGAAGGCTTCGCCCTGGCCGTGGCTGCCAACAAGCTGCAGGTGCTGGCCTCCCAGCCCGCCGACTTTGACCGCACCAAGGGTCTGAACGTCATGGAGAACCTGATGGCGGCTCACCCGACCGTACAGGCGGTGTTCGCCCAGAATGACGAGATGGCGCTCGGTGCCATCCGCGCCGTGCAGGCGGCCGGCAAGGACGTGATGATCGTCGGCTTCGATGGCACAGACGATGGCAAGGCCGCCGTGGCCAAGGGTAAACTGGCCGCCACCGTGGCCCAGCAGCCGGCTCTGATCGGTGCCATCGGTGTGGAAACCGCCGACAAGGTGCTCAAGGGTCAACCGGTGGAGCAGTCCATCCCGGTACCGCTGCAGATCGTCAGCAAGTAAGTCTGATGAGGGGGAGGCTCGCCTCCCCCTTTGCCGCCAGCCAGTGCCTCCCGGCTTGAGCCCACTCAAGCCAAGATGTACTCAATCAAGGGTGATAAGAATGAATCGTCTCGTAGTCCTCGGCAGTGTCAATGCGGATCATGTGCTGCGCGTCCCCCACTTTCCCCGTCCCGGTGAAACCCTGACCGGCCACAGCTACCAGGTCGTTCCCGGTGGCAAGGGCGCCAATCAGGCGGTGGCCGCCGCCCGGTTGGGTGCAGAAGTCTCCTTTATCGCCCGCATCGGCGATGACGCCATCGGCCATCAGATGAAGGCAGGTTTCGCCCAGGACGGCATCGACGTCAGCGCGGTGGAGCAGGATGAGCGGCTGCCCACCGGCATCGCCATCATCTACGTGAGCGATGAGGGAGAGAACAGCATCGGCATCTCCGCCGAAGCCAACGGCGCCCTCAGCCCCGCCATGGTCAAACGTCACGAGACCTTGATTGCCGACGCCCATACCCTGCTGCTGCAGCTGGAAGTGCCGCTGGAGAGCGTGTTCGAAGCCGCCAGACTGGCTAGATCCCACGGCACCCGGGTGGTACTGAACCCGGCGCCGGCCCAACCGCTGTCAGGCGAGCTGTTGGCGCTGGTGGATCTCATCACCCCGAACCAGACCGAGGCCGAGCTGCTGACCGGGGTCAGGGTGACAGACGAGACGAGCGCAGCCGAGGCTGCCGCCCGCTTCCACCAGATGGGCATCGCGGAGGTGATGATCACCCTGGGCTCCCAGGGGGTCTATTGCAGCAACGCCGCCCGCCAGATGCTTGTCCCTGGATTTAAAGTCGCAGCAGTGGATACCACTGCCGCCGGCGACACTTTCAACGGTGCCCTGCTGGCAGCCGAGCTTGCGGGAGACGATTTTAACGCCGCGGTGCGCTTTGCCCACGGTGCGGCGGCGCTGTCGGTCACCCGGCTCGGAGCCCAGAGCTCCATCCCGGCCAAGGCCGAGGTGGACGCCTTCCTGCAGAGCCAGCCCGTGCAGGGGCGCTGATGGCCAACATCAAGGAGGTCGCGGCGCGGGCGGGGGTCTCCACCACCACGGTTTCCCACGTCATCAACGAGACCCGAGTTGTGGCACAGGAGACCCGGGAGCGGGTCTTCGCCGCCATGCAGGCGCTCAACTACGCCCCCAGTCTGGTGGCCCGCAGCCTCAAGGTGAAGGAGACCAACAGCATCGGCATGCTGGTCACCACCTCCAGCAACCCCTTCTTCGCCGAGGTGGTGCGCGGGGTGGAACGCTACTGCTTCGAGCAGGGCTACAACCTGATGCTCGGCAACACCGAGGGTCAGGCCGAGACGGCGCTCTCCTACCTCAAGATGATGCTCCGAAAACGGGTGGATGGCCTGCTCATCATGTGCAGCGAGGGGCAACAGGAGGTGTTCAACCAGCTCGATTGGCTCAAGAGCCTGCCGGTGGTGGTGATGGACTGGGGCATGGAGAGCCGCGAGGTGGATCTCATCGCCGACAACTCCCATCAGGGGGGCTATCTGGCCACCCGCCACCTGATCGAACTCGGACACCGCGACATCGGCTGCATCACGGGTCCCCGAAGCCGGGCCCCTGCGGATCAACGTCTTTCCGGCTTCGTCCAGGGGATGCAGGAGGCGGGTCTTGCCATCAATCCGGCCTGGATCCAGGAGGGGGATTTCGACTGCGCCAGCGGTCACGACGCCATGCTCAGGCTGCTGAGCCAGCCAAGTCGCCCCAGCGCGCTCTTCGTGTGCAACGACATGATGGCCATGGGGGTCATCAGCGCCGCGCACCGCGCCGGCCTCAGCATCCCGGAAGATCTCTCCCTGGTCGGCTATGACAACGTGGCCCTGGCCCAATACATGTCGCCGCCGCTCACCACGGTCAATCAGCCGAAAGAGGAGCTGGGTCGCCTCGCCGTCACCCGCCTGCTGGCCAGGATCAACGGGGAGACCATCGACAATCACATGATCACCGTCGACCCAGATCTGGTGATCAGAGACTCCTGCGCCCCCTTTCCTCCCCGCCCCCAGCTCGACTGAGCCGGAGAGGAACAGACGAACAGACGAGCAAGAGAAGCTTGCGCAAGACTTGCACAAGATAAGAAGGGCGGCCCATTGGCCGCCCTTCTCATTTCTCCATTCACTGCCGGACCGAAATCAGGCCACACCAACCTCATTTTGCACCGACTCGGCCCTGCCCAGGCGCCGCAATGCCAGCCGGGTCGCCAGGGGTTGCAGCAAGGCCTCGAACTCGGAGGGCGCTGGCAGCCAGTAACGAATGGGCCAACCGGCCTGCAGCAGCTCGGGCGCCTGGCTGCCGAGCTCACGCAGCGCCAGCAAGCAGCCGCTCTGGTGCACCTGCGCCAACAAGACGTCATCCTTTGTCAGGGTCGGCAACGCCAGGATCAGCGCCCCCTCGGGCAATGTAGGCAAATAGGCCAGTACATGGGCCAGTTGCGCCTGTTGTTGCAGCCTGAAGAGTTGTGGCAACGAATTCGTTGCGTCAGCCAACAGCCGTGCCACCACCGGGCCCAGGATGCCATGTTCCTGCAGCCAGCTCATCTCGCACTCCTCACCTGCTCGCCAGCGCAGGCTGGTGGCCACGACCCGCTCACCCTGCTCGTCCTCCAGCTCATCGCGCACCGCCTCCAGCGGGGATGGCGCCACCCCTTCCAGCCAGCCCCGCAGTTGATGCAGCTGGCGCTGGTGCGCGTTCAGGGTGGCTTGCATCCCGGGTTGGAACCAGACCAGGGCGGCATTGTCCCGCTTGGCCTGATTGAGCGCCAATATGGCCTGCTCCAGCAACAGATTTCCATCCGTCCCCCGCTCGGCCCTGGCCACCCCGAAGCGGCAAGCAAGATCGAAGCTGCTCTCCCGGGTCACAAACTCGAACTGCAACAGGCTCTGCAAGGCGGCCATCTGCTCTTCTGTCTGCGCCTGCTCGCCGGCCAGGAACACCGCAAATTCATCGCCCCCCAGGCGATAGGCCCGCCCGGGATGGGCCTGCCGCAGCTTGGCGGCGACCGTCTGCAGCAGGCGATCGCCGACCTGATAGCCGAGCAGATCATTGACCTGCTTGAAACGCTTCAGATCCAGCACCACCAGGCTCGAGGCCGGGCTCTTCAGCAAGGCCTGTTTCAGTTGCGCCTGCAGGGCACGGCGATTGCCCAGCCGCGTCATGGGGTCGAGCAGGGAGAGGCGACGGTTTTGCAGGTTCGCCTTAATCAGGGCAAGCACCAGAATGCCCCCCGTCAGCAGCAGGATCAGCTGCCAGATCTGGAGCCAGAACAGGCTCTGGCGCATCTGGTTGACCGATGCCTCCCGCTCCTGGCCGGAGAGGATATGTTCCCCGATCTGCTCCACCTGGCGGGTCAGCTCGGCAAGATTGGCCTGGATCCGGTCCAGCGCCGCCCCCTCCCGCAGTGCGCCTGCCTGCATCTGGGGCTCCAGCAGCTTGATCTGGTAAAACATCTTGGTCAACACCTCCCCCAGTCCGTGACGGGCGCGCGCATCGGCGGTCTCGCTGCTGACCAAAAAGACGTCCAGCCGGTTCCACAACAGATCGTAATCCAGGCTCAGGGTGGCCATGTCCAGCTGGCCCGTCCGATAGAGTCGCAGATCGTAGAGGAAGCGCTGGGACTCCAGCATGGCCTGGCTGATGTTCCAGTGGGTGTTGCGGTAGAAGATGTCGACCAGCTGTTCGTGCCGGCTCTGCAGATAGAGGCCCCACACGGAGGAGAACAGGAAGGAGAACGAGATGAGGGCGAGCAGCAGATTATGGCGTTGGCGACGGGTCACTTGATGACCTCGATGCGGGTCAGCTGCCACACCATGCCGCTGTGGATGGCGGGCACATCCAGCTCGGGGTGCGCCGAGAAGGGCATCAACAGCCAGAGCGGTCCCTTGTTGCGGCGCGTCAGCGGCTTGTCATCCTGATAACGCACCAGCGCCAGCGGCACCTGCTCGAACAGGGAGAGATCCAACTGCTGCTGATAGCCATTGAGGCCGGACGCCTCGATAAGGTTCGCATGCTCGACCCCTTGCGCCGCCAGCACGGATGCCAGGGTCGGGCCACGGTAGCTGTGGCTGCCCGTGGTCCAGGGGGTCTGGGTCTGGAATTCGGTCTGGGGCAAGGCGGCCAGCGCCGCCTCATCCAGATTGACGATCCGCTTGTCCGCCAGCACCAGCTGCAGCAAGGGGGAAGAGGCCTCGGCGCCGAAGGTGATCAGCGCCAACAGGAAACAAGAAAACCAGCATTTCGGGATACGCATCTTGGGTCGCGCCAGCTGCATTCGGGATTTTACGAGTTAGTGTGGCGACTTCATTAACCCATTGCAACTGTGTTGTTACGCAATAGTTATTGGCCGCGCATCTCCATCCAGTTGTGTCCCGGCACGACCTTGGGCTGATGCACCCCCAGTTGCTGCAGCAGCTCATCCACGAAGGCCGGCACCAGCACGGAGGCCGGGCCGTAGCGCTTCTCGTCAAACTGGCTGCCCACCTCGCTCGGCTCCAGATTGAGCTCTATGGTGTGGGCCCCGTTGAGACCAGCCTCGTGCACGAAGCCCGCCGCCGGATAGACGGCCCCGGAGGTACCGATGGAGATGAAGAGATCGCATTGCGCCAGGGCGCTGTAGATCCGGTCCAGCCCAAGCGGCATCTCGCCAAACCAGACCACGTGGGGTCGCAGCGGCTGGGGCAGCTGGCAACAGGAGCAGAGCTCATCCTGATGCAGATCGCCACGCCACTCGATCACCTGACCCGACACGGGGCAGCGCGCCTTGAGCAGCTCCCCGTGCATGTGGATGAGGTTCTTGCTGCCCGCCTCGGCGTGCAGGTTGTCGATGTTCTGGGTGACCAGAGTCACCCGCCCCGGCAACAGACGCTCCAGCCGAGCCAGGGCGTAATGGGCAGGGTTGGGGTGGATCTCGGTTCTTTGCAGTTGCTCACGGCGCGCGTTGTAGAAGCGCTGCACCAGCACGGGATCCCGCGCATAGCCTTCCGGCGTCGCCACATCCTCAACCCTGTGCTCTTCCCACAGACCGTCGCTGGCCCTAAATGTCTTGATGCCGGACTCTGCCGAGATGCCGGCGCCGGTGAGGATCACGATATGTTTGGCTGACTGCACCATGGTGGATTTCCTCCGACGAATGACAGCCTGACCTTAGCACAGGGGGCGAAGCAGGCACATTCGCCCTTGGTATTAGGTCAGCCGAACGTTCAACTTGTCCAGCACGCTCAAATCCAGCCGGACGAACACCATCTCTCGCCCCGTCACCAGGGTCAGTGGCAGGCCCAACCCCTTGAGCAGGGCCAGCATGGGCCTATTCTGACCGAGCACCTCGGCGGTCCATTCCCGAATGCCCTCCCCGTGGGCCAACAGGGCCAGCGCCAGCAAGAGGCGCCGCCCGGCCCCGCGGTGCTGGAAGTGGTCTGCGACTATGCAGGAGAACTCGGCCCGATCCGGGTGCAGCCGGCGCCGGATGGACTGGGCCATGGCCAGGGGCACGCCGTCCCCATCGGTCAACAGCAGGCCAATCTGGGGCGCACGAGGATAATCGACGAAGAAGGCGACCTGCTCGGCACTGGGAGGCAACTTGGGGCGCATGAAGCGCAGATAAATGCTCTGCTCGCTCTGGGCGGCGTAGGCCGCCTCAAGCAGGGCGCTGTCGTAGCCCGCCAGCTCCCGCAACCAACAATCACGCCCCCCCACCACCATCATGATGGGCAGATAGCTCCGGTCGGCGGGATGGAGCCAGCCCGCCAGCCCCGCGCGCAGACGCGCCTCGTCGGCCGGCCAGCACAGATAGCGGGTCACCAGCGCCCCGAGATGCCGCGATCCTGCCAGAGGGCGACATCCTGCACGTTGAAGGGATCGTCGAGATAGAGGGCGATGCCTAACTCTCTGGCACGGCCGATGAAGCGGCCAAGCAGGGAGTCCACCGCCATCGACTCCAGCTCCTGGGACAGCTGCTGTCCCAGCAACAGGTACTGGAACGGCAACCGCTCCAGCTCATCGAATGGCAGATGCTGGCCGCTGTCGAGCAGCAGCGCCAGGCGTCCCCCCGCCATGCTCGCCTGCAACGCCAGGGCGAAGCGATCCGCCTGGCTCAACACCTGATCCCGCTTGTGCACCACCAGGGTCAACTCGACCGCCTGCCGGCCGTGCTGCTCCAGCCACGCCTTGAGCCTGTCCCAGTGGGGAGGCAGCCCGCTCACGGCCAGCCAGATGGGCAACTTCGATGAGGCGGCATCCGCCAGCAGGCCGAACTGGCCGAGGGGCTCCCCCTGCCAGTTGCGAATGGTCCGCTTCAGGCCGCCGAGCCTCAACGGGTGTTGCGGCCCCAGATACAGCGCCTTGAGCAGACGCAGCAGATCGTTGTTCTTGAGCGGTTTGGCCAGCGCCGCCAGCACATTGAAACCGGCATCGTGCAGCAGGCGACGGGCGCCGTCGATCAGGGTCTGATCATGGGCGGAGAGCAAGATGATGGGCAGGCCGTTGCGGCAGGACTGGGGGTGACCCATCAGCAGGCTGATGGCATCTTGTTCCGCCAGGCTGAGATCGCAGATCAGCAGCCCCACCTCGCCCCCTTCCAGGGCCTGGAGGCAGGCGTCACCATCCTGTACCCAGTGGCAAGGCAGCCCCAGCCCCTGAACCTCCTGCTCAATACTGGCGCCCTGGAAGGGGTGATCCTCCAGCAACAGCACCCGCAGTCCCGCCAGCCAGGTACGCCAGCGCAGCTCTCGCTCCTGCAGTCCCGCAAGCCAGGGATCCGTCATCCGGAAGATCCCCCGCCCCGGGGTCAACTGCCCGGCATAGGCCTTTCCCACATGGGCAGCCGGATCGAACAGAGCGATGTCACTGGCGGTGAATCCCCCTTCCCAGCGCCAGTCGGCGTCGGGTTGAGTGCGATGCAAGCTGGCATAGGCAGGCACTCCCGCCGCTTTGACCGCCTGATAGGAGACCGCATCCAGGGCATAGATGCTGACAGGGTGGAACAGGGACTCCAGGCTCACGTCCTCCTCCAGCAGCGCTAACAACTCTTCCTCTGTGATGATCATCTCATGTTCTCTTGTTCAGTTGCCGACAGACCTCATCCACGGCCTCTGTCAGCGGCTCGATCAAGGGGTGTTCAGGATCCTGCTGCCAGGTCTCGATGACCTGTACCAACTGGCTGGCCCCCACCATTTTGGCGGCCCCCTTCATCTTGTGTAAAGCCGTCTTGAGGGCTGCCCCATCCCCTTGTGTGACACAGCGCTCAATGTCGGCCAAATCCTGTCTGGTCGAGGCAAGATAGAGGCTGACCAGCTTGGGACTGAGCGGGATCAGCCTGTTCTCGGATCCGCTGGCGGCGTCTTCCTCCTGCGCGATCGTCATCTCGCCCCCCTGGCCGGAGACGCTGCGCAGCAGGATGGCCAGATCGTTCAACAGCACCGGCTTGTCCAGATGACCGTGACAGCCGCAGTCGGCCAGCCGCTCTGCCGCCTGCTCGCTGAGATCGGCAGTGATCACGTAGACCGGCAGATGCTGCCAGGCTGCGGAGCCTCGTAGCAGTTTGCACAGCTCGGCGCCGTCCATCACCGGCATCTGCAGGTCGGTCAGCACCAGATCGACCGGCTCGTGCTGCAGGATCTCGAGCGCCAGACGACCGTTGGCGGCGCTCAGCACCCGGGCCCCCAACTGGCTGAGCTGCATGCTGATCAGCACTCTATTTACCTCGTGATCTTCCACCAACAGGACGCGCATGCCAGCACCCGGCAGGCTGGTCATCTCCTCCGGCCCCTGGCTGAGCCTGGGTTGCAGCAGGGTGACTACTGAGCCCGGGATCCAGGGCTCCTCCTGCCAGTACCAGTGGCGCAGACCCCGCTCATCCACCATGGCGCTCAGGCAGGGCCCGGTCGATGTCTCCGTCACCCCCACCTCGCGCAGCCAGCTGCGCATGTAGTCAAGCTCCTCACCCGCCAGTTGCAGGCAGATCTCGCGCACTCTCGGTTGCCAGGGAGCGCCCTCCTGCAGGGGACGCAGGGGCAAGGCGCAGCGGAAACGGCTGCCGCCCTGGGCCAGGGACTCGACCCCTATGGTGCCTCCCATCTGCTCCATCAGCTGACGGCAGATGGCAAGCCCGAGCCCGGTGCCCTGCGCCCGGATCTGGCCCGGCGCCTCCCCCTGCTCGAAGGGCAGGAACAGCCGGGGCAGCAACTCGGCACTGATGCCGGGCCCCTCGTCATCCACTCCACACTGGATCCACTCCCCCTCACGCCGCGCCCAGATCACCACCTCGCCAACCGAGCTGAACTTGATGGCATTGGAGATCAGGTTGTGCAGCACCTGCTGCACTCGATGAGGATCGAGCTCCATCAGCGCCGGCAGCGCGGGATCGAGCGCGAGGCGCAGTTGCAGCCCCTTGGATCGCGCCTTGGACCAGTGTACCGCCGCCACGTGCTCACACAGCTCCACCAGATCGGTCGGCTGGGGCGAGAGCCGCAGCTGGCGTGTCTCGTTGCGACTAAAATCGAGCACGTCGTTGAGCAGCCCCAGCAGCTCGTTGCCCGCCTGCCTGACGTGGGTCAGCGCCGAGGCCTGCTCCGGCGAGAGCTCGGTCTGATCGAGCCACTCCAGCAACCCCAGAATGGCGTTCATGGGGGTGCGGATCTCGTGGCTCACGGCGGCGAGGAAGCGCCCCTTGGCGAGCACAGCCTGCTGGGCCTGTTCATGGGAGATCTGCAGCGCCTTCTCCTGCTCGACCCGTATGGTCACATCCTGCACCACCCCATAGATCCGCCACCCCTCTCCCTGACGACGACCCCGGCCGGAGAACTGCAGCCAGCAGGTCCCCTTGGTCGGATGGCGATAGCGCAGCAGATGGGCAAAGGGACGCCCCATCTGCAACATGGTCAGCATGGGGGCCCGCATCTCCCGCCTGTCCTGATGCGCCAACCGGGTGAGGGTCTCGTTGGGATTGAGCCGGATCTGCTGGCTGGCCAGCCCCAGCAGCTCATAGCTGCCGCGACTGACAAACTCCACCCGGGAGATGGCCCCCCTCTGCAGGGTGAACTGGAGCACCACCCCGGGCACCGTATTGGTGAGGGCGCGCAGACGGCGCTCCGCCTGGCGCAGCAAGCGGGTGCGTTCGCGCAGGGCGCTGATGTCGGACAGGGCGATGAGATCGCCGGCCGGTGCCTGCTCCCCCAACCGCAGCGGGATCTGGGCGTAGGAGAAGATCTGCTCGCGCAGGGCAAACTCCCCTTCCGCCCCTTGCAACTGGGGCGCGGGCAGAACGAGGGCGGCGGAGTAGCGCGCCTCCAGCCGCTTGGCCCGCTTGTTGCGCTTGATGATCTCCCCCTGCGCATTGCGCAGGAACACCGGCACGGGCAGCGCCTGGAACAGGGACTCTCGGAACTTGCTCTCCAGCGCCAGCGCCTGTTCGGCCTTGCGCCGCTCCCGCGCCTCCTGGGCCAGTTGCTGACGGGAGCGCCAGACCGACCAGATCACGGCCGCGCTGACCAGCAGCGCCAGCAACACGGAGCCGAGCCAGAAGCCGTAACTGACCCCCTCCTGCTGGGTGAGGATCAGCCGGCGCCAGCGCTGGACCAGTTCGTCCACCTGCCGATCGTTGATGGTCATCAGGCTCTGCTCGATCACCCCCGCCAACCTGGGTTGATCAGATCGGATGGCAAACCCCAACCCGAAGGTCTGTGGCAGCTCCTTGATGGTCAGCTCGCTCAGCTGGTTGTTGCGCAGCGGATACTGCAACTGATAGAGCTCCGCCAGCATGGCCTCCGCCTCACCGTCTTGCACCGCTGCCAGCCCCTGCACCAGATCCTCGGCCTCCACCCATTCATGTTGCCCGAAGAGGGCGAGCAGGCTGGGGTCATACAACATCTTGGGCACCACCACCTTGCCCTTGACCTCGGCAAGGGACTGATGAGCGATGCGCTTGCGGCTGATCAGGGCGTAGCGGCTCATGACCACGGTACGGGTGAAGTCGAACTCAGCCTCCAGCGCCGGAGACTCCAGCAGGCCGGCCATCATGACGGCCTCCCCGCTGCGCAGCTTGGCCAGCGCCTCCTCCTTGCTGGCCACCGGAATGATCTCGAAATTCAGCCCGGTCTGCCGGCTCACCCGCCGCAGCACGTCGCCGCTCCAGCCGACGAGATCCCCTTGCTGATTGACACCGCTGTAGGGCATGAACCCGGGATCCGCGACCAGCTTGATGGTGCGGGCGTTGCCGATTAGCCAGGCTTGCTCCTTGTCGGTGAAGTGCAAGGGGTTGATGTCCTGCTCGCTCTGAGGCAGATAGCGCCCCAGATCCCGATAGAGACTGCCCGGCGGCAGGAAGCGGATCGCCGTGTCCAGCAGTTGCTGCAACTCGGGGCGATCCCGCATCATCAGCCGGTAACTGACCACCAGATCGTCGCTGCGCAGACGCCGCAGACGCAGCCCCTCATCGGGATATTCCCGCATTAAATAGCGCAATTGCAGGTAATCACCGAGATAAGCACTGCCTTTTTCCGCAAACAGCGCCAGATACCAGTTGTCGGCATCGGTCAGTTGCAGCTGGGTCGACTTGGGATAGAGACGCTTGAGCACCTCTCCCGCCTGCCAGATGGGCGACACCAGGAAGGAAGCGTGTTCGATATCCCCCCGGTAGAGGATGGCGGACTCGGCCTCCAGCATGGCCCGGCTCAGCGCCATGCCCGGCGGCGTCTGCAAGGAGGGGCCGATATGGGGGATGAGGTCGCAACGCCCATCGAGCAGCCCCTGCTCCACCGCGGACCAGTTGGGCAGTTTCTCGAAGCGCAGAGGGACCGGCAGTTGCTGTGCCAGCCGCTTCATCTGATCGACGAGCAGACCGCCCTGCTCTTCCAGGTAGGGCGGGCGCTGCAGGTTGGGATAGCAGAAGGTCAGTTCGCTGAGTGAATCGACATACGCCTGGGTCTCAGGCGACAGGGGAAGCACGGTGGCGCGCAGTGGCAAGGCCAGCAGCGCACCCAACAGGAGGAGTGTTTTTCTCATCGAAACGCAAAAGCCAGGCGGTTGCCTGGCTTTTTATTACTCGTTGGGTTCAACATTTTCTACCCTGGCCTTGAGCTTCTGGCCAGGCCGGAAGGTCACCACCCGCCGGGCGCTGATGGGAATATCCTCGCCCGTCTTGGGGTTACGTCCGGGACGCTGGTTCTTCTCGCGAAGATCAAAGTTACCGAAGCCTGAAATCTTGACTTGTTCACCGCGCTCAAGCGCCTGTCTGATTTCCTCAAAGAAGGCTTCCACCATATCTTTGGCTTCACGCTTGCTCATCCCGAGTTGGGTGAACAGGTGCTCTGCAATGTCGGCTTTGGTAAGCGCCATAGATCAATCCCTCAAGGATGCATTCAACTCTTCACCGAGGGCCCGCACGACATTGTCTACGGTCTCGGCAATCTCTTTCTCCTCCAGGGTGCGCTGGGTGTCTTGCAGAACAAGACTGATGGCCAGGCTCTTCTTGTCCTCTGCCATACCAGCACCCTGGTATACGTCGAACAAGTTTATTCCAACTAACTGATTTCCGCCAACTTTTTTAATTACTGCGAGGACATCACCGGCCAGAACCTCCTTGTCAACCACCACGGCGATGTCGCGACGGTTGGCCGGGAAACGGGATACCTCGGCTGCAACCGGCACCTTGGCAGGGGTCAGCTTGTCCAGCTCCAGCTCGAACATGATGGCCCGGGTCTTGAGGCCCAGCTTCTTCTCGAGGCTCGGGTGGATCACGCCGATGTGGCCGATCACCGCGCCGTTGCGCAGTATGGCCGCGCTCTGGCCCGGGTGCAGGGCACTGTGCTCGGTGCGCTCGAAGCTGAAGGTGGCGCCTTCGGCGGTGAGATCCAGCACGGCTTCCAGATCCCCTTTCAAATCAAAGAAGTCGCTGCCGCGGCTCTTGATGTCCCAGTGCTCGTCGCTCTGGTTGCCGGTGATGATGCCGGCCAGCATGGGCTCCTGACGGATGCAATTCTCGGCGGCTGCGTCCTTGATGAAGCGCAGGCCCTGCTCGAACAGACGCACACGACCCTGCTGGCGGTTCTGGTTATAGACCACCGCCTGCACCAGACCCGGGAACAGGGAGACCCGCATGGCGGACATCTCGACCGAGATGGGGTTGGGCAGCACTATGGCGTCGCTCTGCGGGAACAGGGTCTGCTGAGCCTTGGGATCCACGAAGCTGTAGGTAATGGCTTCCTGGAAGCCGCGGTCCACCAGCAAGTCGCGCACCCGCTTGAGGGTCACCTGACCTTCCGCCTGCTCGACCATGGCCAGGGAGGCCGCCGGTTTCAGGTTCGGGATGTTGTTGTAGCCGTAGATGCGGGCCACTTCCTCGATGAGGTCTTCCTCGATGGCGATGTCAAAACGCCAGGACGGCGCCAGTGCGGTCCAGCCATCAGATTCAACGGTCACCTGCATGCCGAGGCGAGTCAGGATCTCCAGTACTTGGGCATCGCCCACGCTGATGCCGATCACCTTGTCGAGCTTGGTGCGGCGCAGCTTGATAGGGGCAGCCTTCGGCAGATGGGCGTCGGATTTGACCTCGATGACCGGGCCCGCTTCGCCGCCGCAGATGTCCAGCAGCAGACGAGTAGCACGGTCCATGACCTTGGCTTGCAGCTCGGGATCCACCCCACGCTCGAAGCGGTGGGAAGAATCCGTGTGCAGACCATAGGCACGGGCACGGCCGGTGATGGAGAGCGGCGCGAAGAAGGCGCACTCCAGCAGCACGTCGGTGGTCTCGGTGGAGACGCCGGTACGCTCGCCGCCGAAGATGCCGGCCATGCAGGCCGGGCCTTTGCTATCTGCGATAACCAGCGTGGTCTCTTTGAGCTTGACCTCGTTGCCGTCCAGCAGGGTCATGGGCTCATCGGCCTTGGCGCGGCGCACCACCAGTTCCCCTTCCAGCGTCGCCAGATCGAAGGCGTGCATCGGCTGACCGTATTCCAGCAGCAGGAAGTTGGTGATGTCGACGATGGCATCGATGGAGCGAATGCCGCCGCGGCGCAGCTTCTCCTGCATCCAGAGCGGGCTCTGGGCGTGCAGGTTCAGCCCCTTGATGACGCGGCCGAGGTAGCGCGGGCAATCCGCTGGCGCCTCGACCCGGATCGGGAAGGTCGCATCAATGGTGGCAACGGCAGGTGCCCAGACAGGCTCGACCACGTCGGCGCTGTTGAGCACGCCGATCTCGCGGGCCAGACCCGCGATGCCGAGGCAATCGGCACGGTTCGGGGTCAGGTCCACGTCGATGGCGACGTCATTGAGGTTCAGGTAGTCACGGATATCGGTGCCGACCGGAGCATCGCCTGGCAGCTCTATGATGCCATCAGCTTCCACTTCGATGCCGAGCTCGCTGAAGGAGCAGAGCATGCCGTGGGACGGCTGGCCGCGCAGCTTGGCCTTCTTGATGGTGAAGTCGCCCGGCAGGGTCGCGCCCACCTTGGCCACACAGACTTTCAGGCCGGTGCGGCAGTTTGGCGCGCCGCAGACGATGTCCAGCAGCTCGGCTTCGCCCACGTTGACCTTGGTCACCCGCAGCTTGTCGGCGTCCGGGTGCTGGGCGCATTCGACCACTTCCCCGACGACTACGTTGTTGAACTGACCGGCAACCGCCTCGATGGCGTCGACTTCGAGGCCGGCCATGGTGATCTGCTCGGCCAGTGCGTTATCACTCAACTCGGTGCGGACCCACTCCATCACCCAGGATTTACTGAATTTCATGTTCTCTCGCCCTTACTTGAACTGCTTGAGGAAGCGCAGGTCGTTTTCGAAGAAGGCACGCAGGTCGTTGACCCCGTAACGCAGCATGGTCAGGCGCTCAACGCCCATGCCGAAGGCAAAGCCGGAGTATTTTTCCGGATCGATGCCGACCGAACGCAGCACGTTAGGGTGCACCATGCCGCAGCCCAGCACTTCCAGCCACTTGCCGTTCTTGCCCATCACGTCCACTTCGGCGCTCGGCTCGGTGAACGGGAAATAGGAGGGACGGAAACGGATGGTGAGATCTTCCTCGAAGTAATTGCGCAGGAAGTCGTGCAGGATCCCCTTCAGCTCGGTAAAGCTGGCATGTTCGTCTACCAGCAGGCCTTCGACCTGGTGGAACATGGGGGTGTGGGTCATGTCGTAGTCGTTACGATAGACGCGGCCCGGCGCTATGATGCGGATCGGCGGCTGTTGCTGCTGCATGGTACGGATCTGCACACCTGAGGTGTGAGTACGCAGCATCAGGTCCGGGTTGAAGTAGAAGGTGTCGTGATCGGTCCGGGCCGGGTGATGGGCCGGGATGTTCAGGGCATCGAAGTTGTGGAAACCGTCTTCAATCTCGGGACCGCGCTCCACTTTGAAGCCCATCTCGCCAAACAGGCGCTCGATGCGCTCGACGGTGCGGGTCACCGGGTGCAGACCCCCGTTCTCGATACGACGGCCCGGCAGGCTGATGTCGATGGTCTCGGCGGCCAGCTTCTGGTTCAGCTCCTGGGCGACCAGCGCATCGCGGCGCGCGTTCAGGGCATCCTGAACCTGCTGCTTTGCCTGGTTGATCACGGCACCCGCGGCGGGACGCTCTTCGGCGGACAGGGCCCCGAGGGTCTTCATCTGTTCGGTAAAAAAGCCTTTTTTACCCAGATATTTGACCCGGATCTCGTCGAGGGTCGCAACGTCGTTGACGCCCTCAATTTCGGCCTTGGCCTGGCCGACTACTTCTTCAAGCTGTTGCATGTCTTCCTCGTCACCACTCCCGGAACAGGAGCCTGTTAGGCTAAATAAGGTCAAGAGGGGGATAATACAAAAAAAGCCCCTCGGCTGACCATAGTTAAGGTGGGCTTTTCTCCCGAGAAATCATTTTGTTATGACAAGCGGAGTCAGTGGCGACCAGGCCTCTGTGCCCGATGGCTATTTTTGCAACGGCCATGCCCTGCCCGATCACGCTCTAGAATATAGTGCCAAATCAATATGATGGATTTTTTCTCCCCAGATTCCTGCTGCCATCTTGCCGCCTCCCCCGCCAAGTCCCGCGTCTGACGGGCATTTCGCCTGCTCAAGAGCCACATCTGTAGCGGCGGTAAGAGGGCGCATCCCCACAGGAAAGAGGCCTCCTCGTGAAGGCGACAGTGAAAGACTGGTTATTTGCCCGATGCGATCCGGGTGGAGGTTCGCCGATTGATGAGCCCGGTCGATAGGGTCTAGTGGATACCGCTATCTAATCCGATGAAAGGGGCCGCGTTATGCTACCGGCACCCCACAGAGAGGATAACGTCATGCAAACAGTCACATTGAACAACGAAAACACCCTGCCCCTGCTGGGGTTCGGGGTCTTTCAGATGACGGAGGCGGCCGAGTGCGAAGGGGCCGTCGTCGATGCCATCGAGAGCGGCTATCGCCTCATCGACACCGCCGCCTCCTATCAGAATGAAACCCAGGTGGGCAACGGCATCAGGCGTAGCGGGATCGCACGGGGCGAGCTGTTCGTCACCACCAAGCTGTGGCTGCAGGACGCCAGTTACGAGGGGGCCAAGGCCCAGTTCGAGCGCTCCCTGAACCGGCTGCAACTGGACTATGTGGATCTCTACCTCATCCATCAACCCTATGGGGATGTGCACGGGGCCTGGCGCGCCATGGAGGAGCTCCATCGGGCCGGCAAGTGCCGCGCCATCGGGGTGAGCAACTTCCACCCGGATCGGCTGGCAGATCTCGTCGCCTTCAACCAGGTCTCCCCCGCGGTCAACCAGATAGAGATAAACCCCTTCCATCAGCAACTGCATTCAGTGCCCTGGATGCAGAGCCGCGCCATAGTGCCGCAAGCCTGGGCCCCCTTTGCCGAGGGTCGCAACGGCCTGTTCCAGCACCCGCTGCTTGCGGCCATTGGCGAGCGCCATGGCAAGAGCGTGGGCCAGGTGGTGCTGCGCTGGCTGCTGCAGCGCGGCATCCCCTCCCTCGCCAAGACGGTGCGCAAGGCGCGCATGGTGGAGAACCTCGACTTGTTTGACTTTGCATTGAGCGACGAAGAGATGTTGCAGGTCACCGCCCTGGATACGGGCACCAGCGCCTTCTTCTCTCACCGGGATCCGGCCAGGGTGGAGTGGCTGACCGGTCGCCGGCTCGACGTTTAACCCCGCGAACCCCACTCGAACACCAATAACCAGTGAGGAATTTGATGATGCAGACCCGTCTTCTAGGTCAATCCGGCCTGAGTGTCAGCGCGCTCGGCCTTGGCTGCATGGGGCTGAGCCAGGGCTATGGCCCGGCCACCGATCGCGGCCAGGCCGTGGCCCTTATTCGCGCCGCCGTGGAGCGTGGCGTGACCCTGTTCGACACCGCCGAGGTGTATGGCCCCTATCTCAATGAAGAGGTGGTGGGTGAAGCCTTGAAACCGCTGCGGGATCGGGTGGTGATCGCCACCAAATTTGGCTTCAACCTTGGGAATGACCGCCAACAACGGCCCCTCAACAGTCACCCCGAGCAGATACGGGCGGCCGTCGAAGGCTCCTTGCGCCGCCTGCAGACGGATGTCATCGATCTGCTCTATCAGCACCGCGTCGATCCCGAGGTGCCCATTGAAGAGGTCGCCGGCACGGTGAAAGATCTGATTGCCGAGGGCAAGGTCAAGCACTTCGGCCTGTCGGAGGCTGGTGCCCAGACCATCAGGCGGGCCCACGCGGTGCAACCTGTGACGGCGCTGCAGAGCGAGTATTCTCTCTGGTGGCGAGAGCCCGAGCGAGAAATCTTGCCACTGCTGGCAGAGCTGGGGATTGGTTTCGTGCCGTTCAGCCCGCTGGGCAGAGGCTTCCTGACCGGCGCCATCAAGGCGGGCACCACCTTTGCCGCGGATGATTTTCGAAGCCAAGTGCCCCGCTTCGCCGCCGAGGCGCTGGCGGCCAATGAGCGGCTGGTGGCACTGCTCAGTGCATTGGCCGCGCAAAGAGGGGTCACTCCGGCCCAGATCGCCCTCGCCTGGCTGCTGGCACAGCAACCCTGGATAGTGCCCATTCCCGGCACCACCAAGTTGCCGCGCCTCGACGAGAATCTGGGGGCAGCGCAGCTGAGGCTGACGCCGGCGGAGCTTGCCCAGATAGCTGGCCTGCTCGAGCAGGTGCAGATCGTCGGGGATCGCTATCCGGCCGCGTTGCAGGCCCACGTCGGGCGTTGATGGCAAGATGGGCCTTGTCGGGGCTGGCGGTTATCGCCAACCCTTGCTGGCAAGGCCTTCATTGTCCGTAGCGCAGCGCCTCAATCAAAAGTGCAAAGGCGGGGGTGTGCTGCTTGCGACTCGGGTAATAGAGGTGATACCCCGCGAAGGTCGGGCACCAGTCGGCCAGCACCTGCACCAGAGTCCCCGCCTCCAGGGCATTGTGCACCATGTCTTCCGGCACGCAGGCGAGCCCCAGCCCCTCCTCGGCGGCCTCGATCCGCTCACCGAGCAGATTAAGGGTCAGCTGGCCCTCCACCCTCACCCGCAAGGGCTTGCCGTCCTGTTCAAACTCCCAGTGATAGAGGCCGCCGGCGGTGGGCAGGCGCATGTTGATGCAGCAGTGCTGCTGCAGCTCATGGGGTGTCTGCGGCGTGCCCCAGTTCGCCAGATAGGCGGGGGAGCCGACCACCACCATGCGCATGTCAGGCCCTATCCGCACAGCTACCATGTCCTTGTCGACGCTCTCCCCCAGCCGCACGCCCCCATCGAAGCGATCGGCGACGATATCGACGAGGCCGTTGTCCACTACCAACTCCACCTTGATCTGCGGATAAGCCTTGAGAAACGGTTTGAGCTTGGGCCACAGCAGGCTGCGCGCCGCGTGCTCACCGGCGGAGAGGCGCAGATTGCCGGCGGCGCTGCCGTGGCTCTGGACTATGGCCCCCAACGCCAGTTCGAGATCCGCCAGACGGGGCTCCAGGCAGGCGATGATCCTTTCTCCCGTTTCAGTAGGCGCCACACTGCGGGTAGTACGGGTCAATAACCGGATATTCAACCGCTCTTCCAGCGCCTTGATGGCGTGGCTCAGGGCGGATTGAGAGACCCCCAGCTTGCCCGCCGCCCGGGTAAAGCTTCGCTCTCGCGCCACCGCCAGGAAGAGCTGGAGCTCATTGAAGTTTTCTTTCAGCACGCGCTTTTCCTTGAGTGATCACCGAGTGAGCCCGCGATAGACAACCTGGCCGTCGATGCCAGCCTGGGGGCAGGGAGGCTGGCATGTTAGCAAGCTTCTCGCCGGATCAAAAACCGCGGGCAGGCTCGCAGCACCTCACTGGATTGGCCGTCACTATACTGGTGTACTGTCAGCGGCCCGCAAGTGACCGCCTGGTTACCACGAGGAGAACGGCACCATGAACGAACAACCCACCATCATCCTGGTTCACGGCTTTTGGGGCGGCGCCATGCACTGGCGTAGAGTCATCACCCGATTGTTTCGACACGGTTTTACCCAGTTGCAGGCGGTTGAGCTGCCCCTGACCTCGCTGGCCGACGACGCCGAGCGGACCCGCAAGATGGTGGCGCAGCAGGCCGGTCCCGTGCTGCTGGTCGGTCACTCCTATGGCGGCGCCGTGATCACCGAGATGGGCGACATGCCCAACGTCATCGGCCTGGTCTATATCGCCGCCTTCGCTCCCGATGCGGGCGAGAGCCCGGGCGCCATTACCCATGCCAGCCCACCGGCGGCCATGGCCAACATAGTCCCCGACAGTGACGGTTATCTCTGGCTCAAGCAAAGCGAGTTTCACGCCAGTTTCTGCCAGGATCTCACCCCGGAAGAGGCGCAGGTGATGGCCGTCACCCAGAAGGCACCGCTGGGTTCCACCTTCGGCAACAACATCACAGCGCCGGCCTGGCAGCAGAAGCCAAGCTGGTACCAGATCTCCAGCGAAGACCGCATGATAAGCCCGGACAACCAGCAGCGGATGGCGGCGCGGATCAAGCCACGCAAGTGCATCACGCTCGCGGCCAGCCATGCGTCTCTGGTCTCCAGGGCCGATGAGGTGACGGCCCTCATCATCGAAGCCGCCACCCAGACGAAATAAGCCCTCTTCGCGGTGCTTCCCCCGATGGCGGGCGGTCGCGCCGCTGTTCATTCAGGCATAAAAAAGGGCGTGGCCAATGGCCACGCCCTTAACATTGGGTTGTGACGACTCAGGGCGTCACGATATTGAACCAGAACTCGAAGTTGTCCATGTAACCCAGCACTTCCTTGAGCTTGTCGCCGTTGCCCGTCACCTTCACCTCCCCCGCCGCGATGGCCTTGTCCAGGGTGGTCTGCTTCAGGATCAGGTTGTTCAGGGTATCCCGCGACAACGCGATTGTGGTGTCGGCATTGCTGGCCTCAGCATTCGCCGTGTGATTCAGCACCCCGTTCTCCAGCTCCACCTTGTACTTGCCACCGGTATCGCCGAAGTCAAAGTTCATCACCGCCTTGGCGTTGCCGGACTTGGGCCCGTTCAGACGCACCGCCAGATAGTCGAAGAACATGTCCAGCGACATGGCGCGCACCGTATCCGGGCTCGCGGTGTTCGGGGTCGGCAACTGGGTCACGCCGCTGCGCAGCTCCTTGGCCCCGGTCAGGTAGAAGTTGCGCCAGGGGCCGGATTCGGCCTGATAGCCCATCTGCTCGAGGGCATCGGCTTCCAGCTCACGGGCGGCCTTGTTGTTCGGATCGGCAAACACCACGTGTTTGACCACCTGAGCGACCCAGCGATACTCACCCTTGTCATAGGAGGCCTTGGCTTTTTTCAGCACCTCGTCGTCACCGCCCATGAACTCCACATACTTCTTGGCCGATTCGCTCGGCGTCAGCTCGTTCAGGGTGGCCGGGTTGCCGTCAAACCAGCCCAGGTAGAGCACGTAGGTCGCCTTCACGTTGTGGCTGATGGAGCCATAGTAGCCGCGGTTGGCCCAGGTGTTGGCCAGGGAATCCGGCAACTTGAACTGCTCGGCGATCTCGTCACGGGTGTAGCCCATGTTGGCCAGACGCAGAGTCTCATCGTTGATGTAGCGATAGAGGTCGCGCTGGGATTTGAGCAAGGTGGTGACTTCCTTGTTGCCCCAGGTTGGCCAGTGGTGTTGGGCAAACATGATCTCGGCCTTGTCCCCCCACATGGAGAGCGCCTGGTTCAGATACTTGGACCAGGGCAGCGGCTCGCGGATCTTGGCGCCGCGCAGGGAATAGGTGTTGTGCAGGGTGTGGGTCGCATCTTCGGCGGCGGAGATGGCTTTCTTCTCCTCGATGTACCACAGCATCTCGGACGGAGCCTCCGAACCCGGCGCCATCATGAACTCATAGGTCAGCCCGTCGATGACCTCTTTCTGACCGGTCTTGGTGATGATATCGGTGGGGGCGATCAGGGTCACTGTCCCCGCCGAGGTGGTAGTACCCAGGCCGGCACCGACCTGGCCTTTCTCGTCGGCTGGCAGCAGGTTGCCATACATGTAGCTGGCGCGGCGGCTCATGACGTTGCCCGCCATGATGTTCTCAGCGACGGCGGCTTCCATGAAGCCTTCCGGTGCGTAGATCTTCACCTTGCCGGCCTTCACGTCGGCCTCGTCAACCACACCGCGCACGCCACCATAGTGGTCAACGTGGCTGTGGGTATAGATGACAGCCTTGACCGGCTTGTTGCCCTGATGCTTGTAGTAGAGATCCAGGCCAATCTTGGCGGTTTCTGCCGATACCAGCGGATCGACGAGGGTGATTCCCTCCTTGCCCTCGATGATGGTCATGTTGGACAGATCCAGGTTACGGATCTGATAGATGCCGTCCGTTACCTTGAACAGGCCGCTGATGTTGATCAGCTGAGCCTGACGCCACAGGCTGGGGTTGACGGTCGCGGGCGCCTTCTCCCCTTCCTTGATGAAGCCGTACTTCTGCGGATCCCAGATAAGATTGCCCGCCTCCCCCTTGATGGGGGCTGGTGGCAGGGCCGCAATAAAGCCCTTGTTGGCGTTCTCGAAATCGGTCTTGTCTGCGAAGGGCAGTTGCTTGAGCAGTTGGTCATTGGCGCTCTGGGTCGCGGCGGCGGCATCCTTGCGCAGATCCTCTGCGGCAAAGCTCGGAACAGACAAGCTGGTCACCAGACCGGCCAGCATCAGCTTGACGAAGACGGATTTTAACTTCCTGTGCATCGGTTTCATGTTTTCTCCCTGTTGTAAACGGACTTTCTCTTCTTATTACAAACACACAACCCATACAGACTCTCTTGAGATCCACCCTTAATCAAGTTTTTACATAACAAAAACAATGGGTTGTTATATGTACAGCGTAAAGCGTCGCTGACGATGCCAAGCAAGTGAGGGAAGCGTCGAGGTCAAAGGGATGGCAGGGTCAATGGGCCCGAGGCCAGTGCTGGCGGGAAGGGAGGACGAACTGGTAGCCCAATGTGGCAAGAGGAGGATGAGGACGCAACGATGGCGCCATGGACGAATTGGTTAATCGTTACACAACAGCGAGATAGAGGAGGAGTTTCGTTTGCCCACTGCCCGCGACAATAGCTGTCATGCCACGAGATAGTTTCAAAAGCGAGGCGGGACAAAAACAAAAAAGGAGGCCTAAGCCTCCTTTTATCTTTCATAACAGAACCGGATTAAACCAGAGCTGCTTTAGCTTTTTCAACCAGGGCGGTGAAAGCCAGCTTGTCGTGAACGGCGATATCGGACAGGATCTTGCGATCGATCTCGATAGAAGCCTTCTTCAGACCGTTGATCAGACGGCTGTAGGACAGACCGTTCTGACGGGCAGCAGCGTTGATACGCGCGATCCACAGTTGACGGAACTGACGTTTCTTCTGACGACGGTCACGGTAGGCATACTGACCGGCTTTAGTTACCGCTTGTACCGCTACGCGGTAGACACGGGAACGGGCGCCGTAGTAACCCTTGGCGGCTTTCATTACTTTCTTGTGACGAGCGCGAGCGGTCACACCACGTTTAACTCTTGGCATTTTTCACATCCCCCTTATGCGTACGGCAGACAAGCGACAACACGTTTGTGGTCGGCAGCAGAAACCATGAACTTCGGCCCCAGCTTACGCTTACGCTTACTGCTCTTCTTGGTCAGGATGTGACGCAGGTGGTTGTGCTTGCACTTGAAGCGACCTGAGCCAGTCTTCTTGAAGCGCTTTGCGGCGCCCCGGTTGGTTTTCATCTTCGGCATTTCATACTCCGCATTGTGAGTGACAACAAAATCGCAAGGCGAACCGACTCATAGGACATGCCCATGAGTCAATTTCTTGTGGGCCTTAAGATTTCTTCTTAGGTGCGAGAACCATCACTGCTTGACGGCCTTCGACTTTCGGGAACGATTCTACTACGGCCAACTCTTCCAGATCGTTTTTGACTCGCTCCAGAACCTTGATACCAAGATCCTGGTGGGCCATTTCACGACCACGGAAGCGCAGGGTGACCTTAGCCTTGTCCCCGTCTTCCAGAAAGCGAACCAGGTTGCGTAGTTTTACCTGATAGTCGCCTTCGTCAGTGCCAGGACGGAATTTGATTTCCTTGACCTGGACGACTTTCTGCTTTTTCTTCTGTTCTTTGGTGGTCTTGCTCTTTTCGTAGAGGAATTTGCCGTAATCCATGATCCGGCAAACGGGCGGCTCAGCGTTAGGACTGATCTCGACCAGATCCACTCCAGCCTCAAGGGCCAAGTTCAGAGCATCTTGGATGGAGACGATGCCAATGGCTTCACCATCCAAACCGGTCAGACGAACTTCTTTCAGACGGATCTCTTCATTGATCCGGTGAGCGCGGGCTTGCGGTTGCTTGCCCAGTTTTTTTCCGCCTTTTATAGCTTATTCCTCCACTTTCTTTTGTCCGCGGGTCTGAACTTCCTGGGTCAACAGAGCGATTAACTCTTCAACAGGATAAGTGCCCAGGTCAGCCCCTTTACGAGTCCGTACTGCAATCTTGCCGGCTTCAACTTCTTTATCGCCGCAGACCAACATGAAAGGAACTCGTTTCAAAGTATGCTCGCGGATTTTAAAGCCAATCTTCTCATTTCTCAAGTCCGCTTTTGCGCGAAGGCCCGCATCATTCAATGCTTTGGCAACTTTCACCGCATATTCGGCCTGATTGTCCGTGATATTCATGACCACGGCCTGAGTCGGTGCCAACCAGGTCGGGAACAGTCCGGCGTACTCTTCAGTCAGGATCCCGATGAAACGCTCGAGGGACCCCAGAATGGCGCGGTGGATCATGACGGGCACATGGCGCTCGTTATCTTCACCCACGTAGGTGGCACCCAGACGACCCGGCAAGGCAAAATCGAGCTGCACGGTACCACACTGCCACGCACGATCAAGACAATCGTGCAGGGTGAATTCAATCTTGGGACCGTAGAAGGCGCCCTCACCCGGCTGCAGATCGTACTTCAGACCGTTCAGCACCAAGGCTTCCGCCAGGGCGGCCTCGGCGCGATCCCAGGCCTCATCCGAGCCGATACGCTGTTCGGGACGGGTGGACAGCTTGACCACGATGTTCTCGAAACCGAAGGTGCCGTAGACGTCGTAGACCATGCGGATACAGGCCGAGACCTCTTCCATGATCTGCGCTTCGGTACAGAAGATGTGAGCATCATCCTGGGTGAAGCCACGTACCCGCATCAGGCCGTGCAGGGAGCCTGACGGCTCGTTGCGGTGACAGGAGCCGAACTCGGCCATGCGCAGGGGCAGATCGCGATAGGACTTCAGACCCTGGTTGAAGATCTGCACGTGACCCGGGCAGTTCATCGGCTTGATGGCGTACTCACGGTTCTCGGACTGGGTGGTGAACATGGCCTGGGCGTATTTCTCCCAGTGACCTGAACGCTCCCACAGCACGCGATCCATCATGAAGGGGCCTTTCACCTCCTGATAGTCGTACTCCTTGAGCTTGCCGCGGATGAAGGTTTCCAGCTCGCGGAAGATGGTCCAGCCGTCGTTGTGCCAGAACACCATGCCGGGCGCTTCTTCCTGCATGTGGTAGAGATCGAGCTGCTTGCCAATTTTGCGGTGGTCGCGCTTGGCGGCCTCTTCCAGACGCTGCAGGTAAGCCTTCAGCTGCTTCTTGTCGGCCCAGGCGGTGCCGTAGATACGCTGTAGCATCTTGTTGTTGGAGTCGCCACGCCAGTAGGCGCCGGACATCTTCTGCAACTTGAAATGGTGGCAGTGACGCATGTTCGGCACGTGGGGGCCGCGACACATGTCGACGTACTCTTCATGATGATACAGACCAGGCTGGTCATCACGGGCAATGTTCTGATCCAGGATCTCGACCTTGTAGGTCTCGCCACGGGCTTCGAACACGTCGCGTGCTTCCTGCCAGGAGACCTTCTTCTTGACGACGTCGTAATCCTTGGCGGCCAGCGCCAGCATGCGCTCTTCCAGGGCAGCCAGATCCTCGTCGGTCAGGGTGCGATCGAGATCGATGTCGTAGTAGAAACCGTTGTCGATGACCGGACCTATGGCCATCTTGGTCTGGGGCCAGAGCTGCTTGATGGCATGACCCAGCAGGTGCGCACAGGAGTGGCGCAGGATGTCCAGACCCTCTTCGTCTTTGGCGGTGATGATGGCCAGGGAGGCGTCGGCTTCGATCAGCTCGCAGGCATCCACCAGTTCACCGTTCACCCGACCGGCAATGCACGCCTTGGCGAGGCCCGGACCTATGTCCGCGGCGACGTCCATGACGGAAACGGCGTGGGCAAATTGACGTTGGCTGCCGTCAGGCAGAGTAATGATTGGCATTATGAGTTTCCTTGTACAGTGGTGACCCCTACCAAAGGCCACATGCAGATTGAAGAAGTCCTTTAAAATCAAGCCATTCACTTTGATGTTTCACCGTTCACAATACGGTTGGTACACGCCGTGATACGCACTTTGATGTCCGTGCGAGGCTATTCATTGACAGGAACAGTGAGGATTGTATCAGACGTCACGACTCAGACAAGTTGCCAGGGCGATTTTACATACAGCAATGGCAGGGTCTTTGCCGCTGTTGAGAGCGGCGGTAATGGCGACCGGGTGCTAGGTTTCGAGATAGACGTTCGTCTGAGAGGAAGAGAAAGATGTACAGCTATGAGATTTCGTTTCCGGAGCACGCGGAGAAGATCATCCATCCGGATCACATACTGACGACCCACTGCCCCGTCCATCTTGGCGAGCTGGTGATCCTGAGCGACGGCAGCAAGCGCGAGGTGTGCAGCATAGTGCACAGCAGCGAGCGCAGCACCCTCTATGTCATCGACGTCACCCCGGGCAAGGTAACCGCCAGTGCTTGAGAAAACTGATATTCAATGAGGAGAGGGGGCCGGCCACCCACGGCTAGCCCTCTCCCAGCAGCGACTGCCCGTTGAAATCGAAGGTACTGTTCCCCTCTTCGGCCAAGGCCAGCTCCTGCAAGACCCGCAGGGCCAGCTTGTTGCCCTTCTGCGAAGCCTGATAGAGCCACTGTTTCGCCTGCCCCATGTCGACCCGACCGTTAGCCCCCATCAGGTGCAGCACCCCCACTTTCAGCATGGCGGGCACATCGCCGTTGCGGGCCGCCAGCTCCATCCAGTGGAAGGCCGCGCGCAGATCCCGTGGCACCCCGACCCCACGCAGATAAAGATCCGCCAGCCGATATTGGCCGAAGGCATCCCCCGCCTCGGCGGAGCGACGATAGAGCGCGATGGCACGGACCAGATCCTGCTCGCTCCCCTGCCCCAGCTCGTGGCTCCAGCCCATCAGTGCCTGGGCCCTGGGCTGCCCCTGCTCCGCCAGCGGCAGCCAGATGTGGGTCGCCTGCTCGAAGTGGCCGACGCGCCAGGCCCGGTTGGCAGACGCCAGCTCCTGCTCGGTGGAGAGCGGGATCAGGCGCCAGATGACCAGACTGATCACTCCGATAAACAGCCAGCGTGAGGTAGTGGGCTTCATGATGATTTCCGTGATCCAGTTCTCATTTCGTCTATGTAAACGAAATGTAGCAACAGATCAAGCGGCAGATTCATTTGCGATGCAGTTTTACCTAAGGCGAACGGCCGGACTTGCAGTTTGCCGAGACCCTCGCCACAATAACTGTATATATAAACAGTATTGGTATGGTGAGATGGCAGGACGAGGCAGCAGTCACAATGTCGAGCACCGCTTCAGTGGCCCCCAGATCGAGGCCATCGACGATGGCTGGCAGGCACAGGAGTGGGAAACCGCGTTTCAACCGCAGGCGCCTCAAACAGAGGTGCGCGAGATAGAGGCGAAGAGCATCATCAGCCACAACCTGTCGCCGGATGTGCCCTTCGGCCGCTCCATCAACCCCTATCAGGGCTGCGAGCACGGCTGCATCTATTGCTATGCCAGGCCCAGCCACGCCTATCTGGAGCTCTCGCCGGGGCTGGATTTCGAGACCAAGCTGTTTGCCAAACTCAATGCCGCCGCGCTGCTGCGGCGGGAATTCGCCAAACCGAGCTACCAGCCCCAGACCATAGTGCTCGGCGCCAATACCGATCCCTATCAGCCCATCGAGCATCAATACCGGCTCACCCGTGAGCTGCTGGAGGTGATGCTGGCCCACCGCCATCCGGTTGGGATCATCACCAAGAGCGCCATGATATTGCGCGACCTCGACCTGCTGAGCGAATTGGCCCGAGAGGGGCTCTGTCAGGTGATGGTGTCGGTCACCACCCTCAACGAGACGCTGAGGCGGCAACTGGAGCCTCGCGCCAGCACGGGCGCCGGGCGCTTGAAGGTGATCGAGAAGCTGGCCGGGGCCGGGGTGCCGGTCGGGGTATTGGCCGCCCCCATGATCCCGCGCCTGAACGAACCCGAGCTGGAGCAGATCATCAAGTCGGCGGTCGAGGCCGGTGCCGGCTGCGCCGACTACATACTGCTGCGCCTGCCCCACGAGCTGACAACACTCTTCAGCGACTGGCTGGACGAGCACTACCCCGGCCAGAAGGAAGCCATCCTGAACCAGTTGAGGGCCAGCCGGGGCGGCAACCTCAACAGCCCCGCCTTCGGTACTCGCATGCGGGGCGAGGGGCAGTTTGCGGACTTGCTGGCCCAGCGCTTTCGGCTGATCAGCAAGCGGCTGCAGCTTGGCAAGCGCCACGTTCAGCTGAACCTGACCCGCTTCATTCGCCCAAACGAGCAGTTACGGCTGTTCTGAAGGTCGGCGCTGCCTTTATCCGCTCAGCCCCTGACTGCTCAGCCCCTGGGCCGCAAAGGCCGGGCTGGCTTGGGCCGGGCAATCAACTCCACCGGCAGGCGCGATGGTTCATGGGCCACCTCCTCTTCCTCCGCCAAGACGCCCTTGGCCTCTGCCCCCCACATCCGGCTCCACCAGATCTCCCACATTATCCAGCTGGTCATGGCATGCTCCTCTTGGATGGTATCGATGGAATTGCCGAGTTCACCTTTGGCGCTCGGACAGTGGCAGCTTGCCTCGCCCCTGTGACAGCGGGATGACGACCTGATGATCCCTTGATGACGCGGGATCCCGTTGTCGGCGCTGTCAGCACCGACCCTGCCCACTGGCCGTGTCCGGAGCGGTTACGGCAGTACAAACGGCTATTAAATGGATATCTTTCGATATCAATGAACTGCTTAATGGGGAGCGATAGCGAATAACAGAGATAGGATCGCCAGGCTGGCGATAAAAATAGCGCAATAAAAAGAGCGACCCTGGGGTCGCTCTTTTTTATCGGAGTAAACGGGCGATTATTCGTCGCTCGCCGTCCCCTCTTCGCTGGCGCCGTCGGTAGCACCGGCATCTGACGCGTTGTCTGCGCCTTCTACCTGCTCACCGTCGATGGCCACGACGTCGGTCTCTTCCTCGTCGCTCTCGGCGATGCGCTGCAGGCCGACCACGGTCTCGTCTTCACCGGTCCGGATCAGACGGACACCGCCGGTGTTACGACCTATGATGCTCACCTCGCTGACGCGAGTACGCACCAGGGTGCCACCGTTGGTGATCAGCATGATCTGGTCGGTATCTTCGACCTGGATAGCATCGATCACCTTGCCGTTACGCTCATCCACCTTGATGGAGATGACGCCCTGGGTACCACGGCTCTTGGTCGGGTACTCGTCCAGCGCGGTGCGCTTGCCGTAACCGTTCTCGGTGGCGGTAAGGATGGCGCCCTCGCCACGGGGGACGATGAGGGAGACCACCTTGTTGCCACTCGGCAGACGGATACCGCGGACACCGGCGGCGGTACGACCCATGGGACGCACGCCCTTGAAGGCACCCTTGGTTTCGCTGCCTTCGGCACCGTCGCTAGTGTCGCTGCCTTCATCGTCGTTGCCGGCGTCGTCATCTGTTTCGACGTCGTCGCTGGCATCCGCGTCAGCGCGGCCGCTGCCTTCTGCGAAGCGAACCACCTTGCCCGCGTCGGAGAACAGCATGATCTCGTTGCTGCCATCGGTGATGTCTACCCCGATCAGCTCATCGCCCTCTTTGAGGTTGATGGCACGAATACCGGAGGAGAGCGGACGGCTGAACGCAGACAGGCTGGTCTTCTTCACGGTACCGTCGGCGGTGGCGAAGAAGACGTACTTGTCGTCGCTGTACTCGTTGACCGGCAGGATGGCGGTGATGCGCTCACCCTCTTCCAGCGGCAACAGGTTGATGATCGGACGGCCGCGGGCGCCACGGGACGCCTCCGGCAGCTGATACACCTCGAGCCAGTAGACCTTGCCACGGGTGGAGAAGCACAGGATGGTGTCGTGGGTGTTGGCCACCAACAGACGCTCCACGAAGTCCTCTTCCTTGATCCGGGTAGCCGACTTGCCCTTGCCACCACGACGCTGCGCCTCGTAGTCGGTCAGCGGCTGATACTTCACATAGCCCTGGTGAGACAAGGTGACGACAACGTCTTCCGGGGTGATCAGATCCTTGGTATTGAGCTCGATGCTGGAGAAGTTGATCTCGGTGCGGCGCGCGTCGCCATACTGCTCGCGCACGGCCACCAGCTCATCGCGGATCACTTCCATCAGCCGTTCCGGGCTTGCCAGGATGAACAGCAGCTCGGCGATCAGGTCCAGCAGAGATTGGTACTCTTCCAGGATCTTCTCGTGCTCGAGGCCGGTCAGCTTGTGCAGACGCAAGTCAAGGATGGCCTGGGCTTGCTGCTCGGTCAGGAAGTACTGGCCTTCACGGATACCGAACTGGGGCTCCAGCCACTCGGGACGGGCCGCGTCGTCGCCTGCTTTTTCCAGCATGGCGGCCACGTTGCCGAGCTCCCAGCCGTTCGCCACAAGCTTGGCCTTGGCGTCCGCCGGGGTGTCGGAGTGACGGATCAGCGCGATGATGGGGTCGATGTTGGCCAGCGCAACCGCCAGGCCTTCCAGGATGTGGGCCCGATCCCGCGCCTTGCGCAGTTCGAACACGGTCCGGCGGGTCACTACCTCACGGCGGTGCAGCAGGAAGGCATCCAGGATCTCTTTAAGGTTCATCACCTTGGGCTGGTTGTTATCGAGCGCCACCATGTTGATGCCGAACGTGGTCTGCATCTGGGTGTGCTTGTAGAGATTGTTCAGCACAATCTCGCCGGACTCGCCGCGCTTGATCTCGATAACGATGCGCATGCCGTCTTTATCAGACTCATCGCGCAGGGCACTGATGCCCTCAACCTTTTTCTCTTTGACCAGCTCGGCGATCTTCTCGATCAACCGCGCCTTGTTCACCTGATAAGGCAGCTCGTGAACGATGATGGTCTCGCGACTCGTCTTGTCGTCCACTTCCACTTCGGCCTTGGCACGCACATAGATGGAGCCACGACCGGTGCGGTACGCCTGCACTATGCCGGAGCGACCGTTGATGATGGCGCCGGTGGGGAAGTCAGGGCCGCTGATATAGGTCATCAGCTCATCGATGGTGAGATTGCCATTCTCGATCAACGCCAGACAGCCGTTGACGATCTCGGTGAGGTTGTGGGGCGGAATGTTGGTCGCCATGCCCACCGCGATACCGGAGGAGCCGTTGACCAGCAGGTTGGGCACTTTGGTGGGCATGACAGCCGGGATCATCTCGGTGCCGTCGTAGTTCGGCACCCAGTCCACGGTCTCTTTGTCCAGATCGGCCAGCAACTCGTGGGAGATGCGCGCCATCCGCACTTCGGTGTAACGCATGGCGGCGGCGCTGTCGCCGTCGACCGAACCGAAGTTGCCCTGACCGTCGACCAGCATGTAACGCATGGAGAAATCCTGCGCCAAGCGGACGATGGTGTCATACACGGCGCTATCGCCATGCGGGTGATATTTACCTATTACGTCACCGACCACACGGGCCGATTTCTTGTAGGGCTTGTTCCAGTCGTTCCCCAACTCGTTCATAGCAAACAGAACGCGGCGGTGAACCGGTTTCAAGCCATCACGCACATCCGGCAGAGCTCGTCCTACGATCACGCTCATGGCGTAATCCAGATAGGAACTCTTGAGCTCTTCTTCGATGTTGATCGGCGTGATCTCTCTGGCCAGATCGCTCATAGAAAGCCTTAATCCCTAATTAGTTGTTCTTTGGCTTAAACAGCGCGCAATGGTAACACAGGACGCGACATACCTTAAGCCACAAATCGGGCTGGTTTGCATAAGTCCGTTCGTTATAATGCCCGCCAGGACAATAGATTGCGCGCCTGTCACCAGGCTTGTGCGCCCTGCCACAGGATCCACGAAAATGAATACTGATGCCAATGTCGATCTGACAGAAATCGCCAAATTCGAAGCCATCGCCTCCCGCTGGTGGGACATGGAAGGCGAGTTCAAGCCGTTGCATCAAATCAACCCGGTGCGCCTTGACTGGATCACCGACAAGAGCGGCGGCCTGTTTGGCAAACGCGTGCTCGACATCGGCTGCGGCGGCGGCATCCTCTCCGAGAGCATGGCGCGCCGTGGCGCCAGGGTGACCGGCATCGACATGGGCAAGGAGCCGCTCGGCGTCGCCCGTCTCCATGCGCTGGAGGCCGGCGTGGAGCTCGACTATCAGCAGATGACCGCCGAGCAGCATGCCAGCGAGGCGCCGGGCCAATATGACGTGGTGACCTGCATGGAGATGCTGGAGCACGTGCCGGATCCGGCCTCGGTGCTGCGCGCCATCGCCACCCTGGTACGCCCGGGCGGCAAGGTGTTCGTCTCCACCATCAACCGCAACCCGAAAGCCTATCTGATGATGATCCTGGGGGCCGAGCACCTGCTGAAGATGGTCCCCAAGGGCACTCACGACCACAACAAGTTCATCACCCCGGCCGAGCTGTGCCGCATGGGGGAAGCCGCGGGCCTGCTGGTGAAAGACATGAGCGGGGTGCACTATGCGCCGCTCTCCAACCGCTTCAAGCTCGGCGCCAACGTCGACGTCAACTACATGGTGGCCTTCGTGCGCCCGGAGCAAGGCTGATGAGCACCATCGACAAGGCGCCCCTGCGCTGCGTGCTGTTCGATCTGGACGGTACCCTGCTCGACACGGCCCCGGATCTTGGCGCCGCCGTCAACCACGTGCTGGTGAGCGAAGGCTTCGCGCCGCTCTCTGACGACGTCATCCGCCAGACCACCTCCCACGGGGCGCTCGGGCTGCTGAGGGCCGGCCTTGGAGACGAGCTGCTGGAAGAGCTGGGGGCTGGGCGCCTGCGCGCTGCCCTGCTCGACCATTACGCGGCGAACCTCTGTGTCGGCACCCGCCCCTATGAGGGCATGCTCGATCTTATCGAGTGGCTGGACGAGCGCGCCCTGCCCTGGGGCATCGTCACCAACAAACCGGGCTTTCTGACCGAGCCGTTGCTGGCCGCCCTGCCGGCGCTCGCCAACTGCGGCGTCACCGTGAGTGCCGACACCCTGCCGGTGCGCAAACCCGATCCCGCCCCCATGTATTACGCCTGCGAGCGGCTTGGGGTGGAGGCGGCGCACTGCCTCTATGTCGGCGATCACGTGCGCGACATCGAGGCGGGCCGCAACGCCGGCATGCGCACCGCGGTGGCGGGCTGGGGCTATCTGCACGACGACGAGGATCCCGCCGATTGGGGCGCGGACCTGCAGTTCGATACTGTGCAGGCCCTGCACCACTGGTTGCGCTACGAGCTGAGTTGAGCCTGCCGCGACCGGGGCCATGCCGTCATTGATGTATTTTGCAGGCGGCTTTATCCCCCCAAACAGGGAACAAAAGGATATTTGGGGGACGAAGATCGTGATCTGCCCCCGCCGGAGGGAGCCAGCACCTGCTCCCTTTTCCTTTTCATGAAGGCAGCGCCGCCGCCCCGTTCGGACAGCTTTTGACCCTTGCTGCACAAGGGATAACCAGCCTGAATTTGCTAGTAAAAACGCCCCGTTTTCGCAAGCAAAAAAAGTTATTTAAATTTTCCATGTTCGATCATCGGACTTGCATTTAGCGGAGCGGACGCATGAAAACCCACTCACTGTGAGCGTGCACTAACATCCGTCATGACACCCACAATTTATCCACAGCAATCGGGTTATCCACACGTTGCAATGCGGGGACGACCTCACTATCTTGTAGTTCGAAATCAAAATAACACTATATCTTGTGATTCATCGCGCAGTACGCCCCTAGCAGTTGCCAAGATTGGCCCGCCGGGAGCGTGGCGCGATGGTTTTTCGGGAATCAACTAAAGGTCATCAGCCAATGAACTTGTTTGTGACGAAGCGTAACGGCCACAAAGAACCCATCGATCTGGATAAAATTCACCGCGTGCTCGACTGGGCCGCCGAGAAGCTCGACAACGTGTCGGTCTCCCAGGTGGAGCTCAAGTCCCACATCCAGTTCTATGACGGTATCCGTACCGCCGACATCCACGAAACCGTCATCAAGGCTGCCGCCGATCTGATTTCCGAACAGAGCCCGGACTACCAGTACATGGCCGCCCGTCTGGCCATCTTCCACCTGCGCAAGAAGGCCTACGGTCAGTTCGAGCCGCCCCACCTCTACCAGCACGTCGCCCGTCTGGTGGACATGGGCAAGTACGACAAACACCTGCTGACCGACTACACCCAGGCCGAATTCGAGGAGCTTAACGGCTACCTGGATCACTGGCGTGACATGGACTTTTCCTACGCGGCGGTCAAGCAGCTGGAAGGCAAGTACCTGGTGCAGAACCGCGTCACCGGCGAGATCTACGAGAGCCCGCAGTTCCTCTACATCCTGGTGGCCGCCTGCCTGTTCTCCAAGTATCCGAAAGATACCCGTCTGGACTACATCAAGCGCTTCTACGATGCAGTCTCGACCTTCAAGATCTCCCTGCCCACCCCGATCATGAGCGGCGTGCGCACCCCGACTCGTCAGTTCAGCTCCTGCGTGCTGATTGAGTGCGATGACAGCCTGGATTCCATCAATGCCACCGCCAGCGCCATCGTGCGCTACGTTTCCCAGCGCGCCGGCATCGGCATCAACGCCGGTCGCATCCGTGGTCTGGGCAGCCCCATCCGTGGCGGCGAGGCCTTCCACACCGGCTGCATCCCCTTCTACAAATACTTCCAGACCGCGGTCAAATGCTGCTCTCAGGGCGGCGTGCGCGGCGGTGCCGCCACCCTGTTCTACCCGCTGTGGCACACAGAAGTGGAGAGCCTGCTGGTGCTGAAAAACAACCGCGGCGTGGAAGAGAACCGGGTTCGTCACATGGACTACGGCGTACAGATCAACAAGCTGATGTACCAGCGCCTGATCAAGGGCGGCGACATCACATTGTTCTCCCCCTCAGATGCACCGGGTCTGTACGACGCCTTCTTCGCGGATCAGGACAAGTTCGAGCAGCTCTACGTCAAGTACGAGCAGGATCCGTCCATTCGCAAGAAGACTCTCAAGGCCGTGGATCTCTTCTCCCTGATGATGCAGGAGCGCGCCGGTACCGGTCGCATCTACATCCAGAACGTGGATCACTGCAACACCCACAGCCCCTTCGATCCGAGCGTGGCGCCGGTTCGCCAGTCCAACCTCTGCCTCGAGATTGCGCTGCCGACCAAGCCGCTGAACAACGTGGATGACGAGGAAGGCGAGATCGCCCTGTGCACCCTGTCCGCCTTCAACCTCGGCGCCATCGAGAAGCTGGAAGACCTGGAAGAGATGGCCGACTTGGCCGTACGCGCCCTGGATGCCCTGCTCGACTATCAGGATTATCCGCTGAAAGCCGCGATGAAGGGCAGCATGAACCGCCGCACCCTGGGGATTGGGGTCATCAACTATGCCTATTATCTGGCAAAAAATGGTGCCCGCTACTCCGACGGCACCGGTCTGGCACTGACCCACCGCACCTTCGAGGCGATCCAGTACTACCTGCTGAAGGCCTCGGTGCAGCTGGCCCGCGAGTTCGGCCCCTGCCCGGCCTTCAACGAGACCACCTATGCCCAGGGGATCCTGCCCATCGATACCTACAAGAAGGATCTCGATGTGCTGTGCAACGAACCCCTGCACCTGGACTGGGAATCCTTGCGTGAAGAGATCAAGACAGTGGGTCTGCGCAACTCCACCCTGACCGCCCTGATGCCGAGCGAGACCTCCAGCCAGATCTCCAACGCCACCAACGGCATCGAGCCGCCCCGCGGCCTGGTCTCGGTCAAGGCCTCCAAGGACGGCATCCTCAAGCAAGTGGTGCCCGAGTACCACCGCCTGAAGGATCAGTACGAACTGCTGTGGAAGCAGCCGAGCGTCGATGGTTACCTGCAGCTGGTCGGGGTGATGCAGAAGTTTGTGGATCAGGCGATCTCCGCCAACACCAACTACGATCCTGCCCGTTTCGAAGGCAACAAGGTACCGATGAAGCAGCTGCTCAAGGATCTGCTGACCGCCTACAAATACGGCCTCAAGACCCTGTACTATCACAACACCCGTGATGGTGCGGACGATGCCCAGACCGATCTGCAAGATGACGGTTGCGCCGGCGGCGCCTGCAAGATCTGATGAACCGGGCGGGAGCGACAAGCTCCCGCCCTCCTGTTTCCTCTCATTCAAGACATCGAAATCACCATGGCCTATTCAACTTTCTGTCAGACCCAAAATGACCAGCTCAAGGAGCCGATGTTCTTCGGCCAGCCGGTCAACGTGGCCCGTTACGATCAACAAAAACACGATATCTTCGAGCGGTTGATCGAGAAGCAGCTCTCCTTCTTCTGGCGCCCGGAAGAGGTGGATGTCTCCCACGATCGCATCGACTATCAGGCTCTGCCCCCTCACGAGCAGCACATCTTCATCTCCAACCTGAAGTACCAGACCCTGCTGGATTCCATCCAGGGTCGCAGCCCGAACGTCGCGCTGCTGCCGCTGGTCTCCATTCCGGAGCTGGAGACCTGGATTGAGACCTGGGCCTTCTCCGAGACCATTCATTCTCGCTCCTACACCCACATCATCCGCAACATCGTCAACAACCCGGGTCAGGTGTTCGACGACATCATCACCAACGAGCAGATCTTGAAGCGTGCCGGCTCCATCAGCCACTACTACGACGATCTGATCGAGGCGACCGCCCTCTACCATCTGCACGGTGAAGGTACCCACAGAGTGGGTGAGCGCGAGTTGACCATCACCCTGCGGGGGCTGAAGAAGAAGCTCTACCTGTGCCTGATGAGCGTCAACGCCCTGGAGGCAATCCGCTTCTACGTCAGCTTCGCCTGCTCCTTCGCCTTCGCCGAGCGCGAGCTGATGGAAGGCAACGCCAAGATCATCAAGATGATCGCCCGCGACGAGGCCCTGCACCTGACCGGCACCCAGCACATGCTGAACCTGATGCGCAACGGCCTGGACGATCCCGAGATGGCGGAGATCGCCGCCGAGTGCGAGCAAGCCTGCTTCGAGATCTTCAAGGAGGCGGCCATTCAGGAGAAAGAGTGGGCCGAGTACCTGTTCCAGGACGGCTCCATGATCGGCCTGAACAAGGACATCCTCTGCCAGTACGTGGAGTACATCACCAACCTGCGCATGAACGCGGTCGGCCTGCAGCCAGCCTTCGCCGGCGCCAAGCAAAACCCCATCCCCTGGATCAACACCTGGCTGTCCTCCGACAACGTGCAGGTGGCCCCCCAGGAAGTGGAAGTGAGCTCCTATCTGGTCGGCCAGATCGACAGTGAAGTGCACGCCGACGATCTCGGTGACTTCGAGCTGTGATCAAGCAATGCGGGGCCGGTGTGATCGGCGGCACCATCGCCATCTTGGGTGAGATTGCGCCGTGAGTGACGCCGCCAGCTTCCCATCCCCTGCCCCGCTGCTGGCGACGAGGCAAGAGTCACAAACTCCGCTCGTCCATACCCGCGACGGCGCCCTGCGGGCCCAGCCCGGCGAGAGCCTGCTGGAGACCCTGGAGCGCCACGGCCATCGGCTGGAGTTCCAGTGCCGCAGCGGCTATTGCGGCGCCTGCCGCACCCCGCTGCTCTCGGGCAAGGTGCACTACCCCCATGTGCCGCTGGCGTTTGTCTCCCAGGGTGAGTGCCTGCCCTGCTGTTGCAAGCCGGTGGGCGCCATCCATCTGGATCTGAAGAAGGACTGAGACTCCTACCTCCGCACGATGCTCATCGCGCTTGCGTGATGAGCGCCCACAAAAAAGCCGCCGGATTGCTCCGGCGGCTTTTTTATTGTCCATTCGCTGCCCGGTTCGGCCAGCTGATGGCGTCAGATCCAGGGAGCGGCGGTCGGCCCGTGGTGCAGACCCAGCTTCCAGACCCGGCCGAAGTGCTTGTAGTGACCGGCGGCTATGCCGGCCTTCTCGCCCATGCCGTGGTAGAGATCGAGATGCCCCTTCTTGACCGCCCCGCCCACATCCAGGGCGATCAACAGGCGCAGCTGGTGCTTGCCCGTCCAGTTACCGGCTTTGTCGAGCAGCGGTACTTCCGCCAAGATGGGGGTGCCCATGGGCAGCAGCGTCTTGTCGGCCGCCACCGCCGCCATGGGCAGCAGCGGAATGCCGGCGGCGCCGATCACGTCGTTGGTGGGGCGGCGCTCGAAGAACACATAGGAGGGGTTCTGCTCCACCAGCTCCATGACGTTCTCTTCCGGCTGACGGTTGGCCCAATCCTTGATGGCCTGCATGGACATCTGCGCCTTGGGCACCTCCCCTCTGTCGATCAGCACCCGACCAATGCTCACATAGCCGTGACCGTTCTTGCCGCTGTAGCCGAGGTATTGCAGCCTGTCGTCATCACCGTAGTGGACGAAGCCAGAGCCCTGCACGTCCATCAGGAAGTTGTCGATGAGGGACTTGCTGTAGCCAAGCTCCAGCCCCCGGTTGGCCAGCGCCCCCTGGTGGATCTGGGCCCGGCTCGGGCAACGGCCCGCGCAGTTGGGCATGGCGTAGAGGGGGTACTTGTACTTGGCATCCGGTTGGCGACGCACCTCCAGCACCGGCGAGTAGTAACCGGTGAACAGCACGTTGCCCATGCGATCGGCGCCGCCGAGCTGGGCCAGGCTGATGCCGTACTGGGTGATCCGGTCCGGATTGCCGCCCCCCGCCACCCAGCGGGAGAGCTGGCGATAGAGCTCGCCGTAGCGGCGGGTCATCTTGCCGGAACGCTCAAGCACCAGCCGGCTCTGGGGGCCAAACTTGCTGAAATCCGACCCCTGGCGGCTGTTGACACGCTCTACCCGCACCAGATCCTCTGGCAGGGTACCGTCCAGATACTGCTTGCCCAGATTGACTGGCACCTCGCAGTTCAGAAAGCATCCGGATCCTGTCTTCTTCGGGGGCACCTTGGCGGGTTCAGGGTTGCCCGCACAACCGGCCAGCCCGACCACGGCGGCGGCCAACCAGTACGCGTGTTTATTCATAATTCCTCATCTAACCGTAAATGCTAACATCATGAAAATGATGATAAATCTAATCAGAGACAGTAACAGACGCCCAACAAGCGCCGTTTGTTCACCCACACCGGCGGGACGGCCATTCCCGCAGCGCCTCGGCAGGCGGCGCTATCATACAAAAACAAAGGCCCTCTTGGCCCCATAAATTGCATCATCTGATCGGTTTGCGGAGCATTTCGCTCCTGCCTCAGTCCCACGGCGTGGCGGCTGCTGGCCTTTGGCGGGTAAACGGAACGGATCTAACGGATGCCGGACGTGTGCCCACGTCCGGCCATGAAGGGCTCAGTGACTGTATGGGAGGGAGGAGTGGTGCAGGACGATGCGCACCTTGCCATCGTCCCCCTTACGAAATCCCCAGGTCTTGTCGACATCGACCTCCTTGTTGTCGCGATCGACCAGGTGCACCGTGCCCATGGTCAGCCCCATGTTGCCGTTGATGTAGACGGCCGCGTTGTCGTAGCGATAGCTTTTCCAGTTCTTGAGGGCAAAGCCGGTATCGATCGGATAGGCCGGATCGTGGCCGACGAAGTAGGCGAGCGCCCCCGCCTTGGTCAGGCGAAAGGTCTGCTCCCCGCTCGCCAGGGTGGGCTTGAACAGCACGGGCCCGTCGGCGTAGCCATAGGCACTGTCGAGCACCTGGGTGGCGGTGGCCTTCGCCTTCTCGATCCCCCCCGCTCGATAGTCATCGCTGATCTGGATGAGGGCCTTGCCCCAGCCATCTTGCGCCGCCTTGATCTCGGCCTCGGTGATGTTGTGATTGACGATCTCGGTGGCACCGAGCACGCCGCTGGCCGCGAGCAGTATCAGGACGAGGCCGGCCTTCTTGCTAAACCGTTTCATAGGATAGTGACTCCAGAGGGGGGTGGACTGCATCTCGAAGCTTAGATGACCGCCATCAGGAATCGAGTGCCGCCTCGGGGCGGGCCGTCCGGAACCTCTGCTCCCTACAGCGGCCACCATGCTGACCAAGCCGATCGCCCCCATCCCTCCACGGCTTTTTCCAAAAGCGGGCAACTGGGTTATAACAGGGTGACAGGATGTGAGAGGTCGTGGATGGAACAGCTCGAGATCTTCCCGCTGCAGAGCCCCTGTATCGGGGTATGCGAAGTGAACAACAAGGGTTACTGCAAGGGCTGCCTGCGCAGTCGGGAGGAGCGTTTCAACTGGCAGACCATGAGCCCGATCCAACAGCAGGAGGTGATGCGGCTGTGTCGCGGCCGCAAGGCCAGGGTGGAAGCGGCGCGGCGCAAGGCACGAGAAGCCGCCGAGGCCAATTCACAGCCGCAACCCGGCTGGGATTTCTGACTACTCCCCATTAAACTGGTGATAGTTTCATCTAAAAAAAGCAGATTTAAAGGACAAAAAAGGCGGCCCGCGGGCCGCCTTTTACATTATTTAACCGCTGACATTCAGGCCGTCGCGAGCTTGGCTTGCACCTCGCCGCGCTTGAGCATGGCGTAGGCGACACCGGTCACCAGCGAGCCTGCGGCTATGGCCAGGATGTACATGAACACATGGCTGATGGCGTTCGGGATGAAGAGCACGAACAGGCCGCCGTGGGGCGCCACCAGTTCGCAACCGAACAGCATGGAGAGTGCACCGGTCAGGGCGCCGCCCACCATGCAGGCCGGGATGACGCGCATCGGATCCTTGGCGGCAAACGGAATGGCGCCTTCGGAGATGAAGCACAGACCCAGCACGAAGGAGGCCTTGCCCGCTTCCTGCTCCGCCTTGATGAACTTCTTGCTGGCCAGGAAGGTGGCAATCCCCATCCCCAGCGCCGGCACCATGCCGGCGGCCATCACGGCTGCCATGGGGGCGTAGGTCTTGGAGGCGAGCAGGCCGACCCCGAAGGCGTAGGCCGCCTTGTTGACAGGACCACCCATGTCGAAGCACATCATGGCACCGATGATGACCCCCAGCAGCACGGCGTTGGCGGAGCCCATGTTGTTGAGGAACTCGGTCATGGCATTCATGATGCCGGCCACCGGGCCGCCCACCACGTAGATCATGACGAGGCCCGTGAACAGGCTGGCAACCAGCGGAATGATGAGGATGGGCTTGAGCGCTTCCAGGGTCACCGGCAGGCGCACCTTGTCACTCAGGTACTTGGCGCTGTAACCGGCCAGGAAGCCGGCGACGATGCCACCGAGGAAACCGGCACCCAGCGAGCTGGCCAGCATACCGCCGATCATGCCTGGCGCCAGACCAGGACGGTCCGCGATGGAGTAGGCGATATAGCCCGCCAGCACCGGGATCATCAGGGCGAAGGCCGAGCCACCGCCGATCTTCATCAGGGCGGCCGCCAGGGTCCCCTCTTCCTTGAACGCCTCGATGCCGAAGATGAAGGAGAGCGCGATGATGAGGCCACCGGCCACCACCATGGGCAGCATGAAAGAGACACCGGTCAGCAGGTGCTTGTAGGGGCCCGCCTTCTCCTCTTTCTTGGTGACGGCACCACCGCTGTGACGATAGAGCTTGGCCTCGGTCCAGGCCTTGTCCAGCTCGGCGCGGGTCTTCTTGAGGGCAGCGCCTGTGCTGGTGTGATAGACACTCTTGCCATCGAAGCGGGCCATGTCCACCTCGATGTCGGTGGCGAGGAACACCAGATCGGCGGCGGCAATCTCCTCTGCCGTCAGGGCATTCTGGGCACCGACCGAGCCTTGGGTCTCGACACAGATCTGGTAACCCAGCTGCTTGGCCATAGTCTCGAGAGCTTCCGCCGACATGAAGGTGTGAGCCACCCCGGTCGGGCAGGCGGTCACGGCCACGATGCGCTTGGCCGAAGCCGGCTTGGCAGCGACGGCCGGCGCGGCCTGATGGCGATAGACCTTGGCCTCCCCCTCGGCGGCGCTCAGCAGGTTGGCGGGATCCTGCAAGGCGAGTTCCATGCTGCCTTGATAAACGCGCTTGCCGTCGTAGGCGGCGAGATCCACCGGGCTACTCGCCACCACCAGCACCAGATCGGCGGCGGCGATGTCGGCGGCCGAGGGCTGCTGGCGCGGCTGCACGCTCGACTCGACATCGAGTTGCAACTCCCAACCCGCCAGTTTGGCCTGTTGTTCTATCCGTTTAGCAACGAGAAAGCTGGTGGCAATGCCCGCCGGGCAGGCCGTAACCAGAATTGCTTTCATTGGGCATCTCCTGAGTTTTCCATTGAAGGGGGATTGGTATCGTGCCGAGCGGGGGCAACATCATCCAGACGTTGCAAACGCACCTGCTCGAGCAGAGGGGTCAAGACATTCACATCACTAAAACCGACCGCGACCTGGCTCACCGCCAGCGCCGAGACGGCGGTGGCAAGGCGCAGGGTCTGCTCCGGCGCCCAGCCGAGGCTGAGACCGTGGGCCAGCCCGGCCACCAGGGAGTCACCGGCACCGACGGTGCTGACGACCTGCATGCGTGGCGGTATGGCCTGCCAGGTGGCGTTTGGGCCAAACCAGATGAGCCCCTCGGCACCGTTGGACACCACCACGTGTTCGATGCCGCCTGCCTGCAGCGCGCGGGCGCAGTCGGCCTGCTCCTGCACCTTCTTGATGGGGCGCCCGGCCCACTGGCTGAGCTCCTCGAGATTGGGCTTGACCAGAGTCGGGGCGGCGGTGAGGCCCGCCTTGAGTGCCTCGCCGCTGCAATCGAAGATCACCTTCTTGCCTTTGGCCTTGAGCAGGCGGATGAGGCGGGCGCAATAAGCAGGCTCGACACCCTTGGGCAGGCTGCCCGCCAGCACGAACCAGTCGGCCTCGGCGGCCAGATCGTCGATGGCCGCCTCCAGCTGATCCACATCGGGGGCCTGGATGCAGAGCCCGGGCAGGTTCAAGTCCGTGACCCGGCCGGATTGCTCGGCGATCTTGACGTTGATGCGGGTGTTGCCCGCGACCCGCACGAAGCGATCTGTGAGCTCGCGCTCGGCAAACAGCGCCTCGAAGCTGGCCGCGTTGTCTGCGCCGAGCCAGCCGCTCAGCCCCACCTCATGACCGAGATCCTTCAACACCATGGCGACGTTGATGCCCTTGCCCGCGGCGCGCAGGTTGGCCTCATTCACCAGGTTCACCTCGCCGAGGCGCATGGTCTCGAGCCGGGTGGTGAGATCCAGCGCGGGATTGAGGGTGATGGTGACCAGGGTCATGAGCGAGCTCCCTCGCCCAGACCGGCGGCAATGGCGGCGCCTATGCCCTGCAGGGCGGCCTCGGCATCCGGCCCCTCGGCGCGAAACGCCAGACGGTGACCGCACTTCACGCCCAGGCCGATGACCTTCATCAGGCTCTTGGCGGAGACGGCCTCGCCACTGCCATCGAGGTTGGCGACCCGGATGTCAGACTCATACTCCTTGGCTACCTTGACCAGCATGGCGCCCGGACGGGCATGCAGGCCGTGGGGATTGATGATGGTGAAGGTATCGCTGAGACCCGTCGCGGGGCCCGCCTGCAGCATGGCCAGCCCCTCGCTGCCCGCCAGGGTGGCAAGCTGGGATGCGGCGGCGAGCTTGGCGAGGTTCTCCAACTGCGGCAGGTGACTGGCGTCAGACGCGCACAGCAGCAACAGGGCGCTGACCGGCAGCTCGCCTGCACTCAGCGCCGTGCTCGGGGTGGCCAGTACCCAACCGGTCTGGGCGGCTTGCGTGCGGGCCAGCCAGACGCCCTCCCCCAGATAGGCGGGATCGCTCGCCAACAGGGCACTCACCATGGCGGCATCTCCCCAACCGGCGGACTTGGCGCGGGCGGCAGCCCCCAGCAGCAGCTGATCGCGATCGTCTGCCGGGAAGTCCGCCAGGGTCAGGTATTGCACCTCTTTCGCCTCGGTGGCACCGGTCAGGATGTTGATGATGGTGTCAGCGTCGGTGGCGGTCCTGAGCGTTTGAGCGGCCTGCTCGTCACCCAGCACATGGGTGAGCTGGCGCAAGATCCCCAGATGTTCGTCAGACTTGGCGGCGATGCCGATGGCCACATAGGCCACCTGGCCCTCATCCCATTCGATGCCTTGGGGGAACTGGGCCACCATGACACCGGTGCTTTTCACCAGGTGACGGGTGTCAGTAGTCCCGTGGGGGATGGCGATGCCGCTGCCGAGGTAGGTGGCGTGCTGCGCTTCCCGCGCCAGCATGCCGTCCACATAGCCGGCTTCCACCAGACCGGCCTCGGTCAACTTGTTCGCCAACAGGGTGATGGCCTCCGCCTTGGTCCCTACCGATTGTCCCAGCAGGATCTGCTGTCGCGCCAACTTCAACATAGAGCTTCTCCATCAGGTGCCGGCGTCGCTCAGGGCGAGCCGGCTCAATATAGATTTCGGATATTTCGGATGATTTGCCTGCTGACAATAGACCGGAATGTGTCCATCTGGTGATCCAGACCCCGTTTCCATGCCCGGTCATCAATTGTCTACTGACAAGCTGAATCGTTTCACTTACACTCAGACTGAATCGTTTCAGCCAATTGTTCAAGTACCCACGAAGAGTGCTTTTCAATGATATGATCCCGCGCACACTTTTCGGTGCCCCTACCTCGGGTAGTCGCGGACCTTGTAACTCAAACAGAGCCAAGATGATGAAACTGGATGAAATTGCCGCCCTGGCCGGTGTCTCTCGTACCACCGCCAGCTATGTGATCAACGGCAAGGCCGATCAATACCGCATCAGTCAGGCCACCCGTGACAAGGTGATGGCGGTGGTCAATGCCCACAACTATCAGCCGGACAGCCGGGCCGCCTCCCTGCGCGGCGGCCAGACCAAGACCCTGGGCTTCATCCTGCCGGACCTGGAGAACGCCAGTTACGCCAAGCTCGCCAAGCGCCTCGAGCAAGGGGCAAGGGCGCAGGGTTATCAGTTGCTTATCGTCTGCTCGGAGGACGAGCCGGATACCGAGAAGGAGCTGGCCCGCATGCTGGTCAGTCGCCACGTGGATGCGCTGCTGATCGCGAGCTGCCTGCCGCCAGCCGATCCTTTCTATCTGGAGCAACAGGCCCGCGGCGTGCAGATCTTGGCCATCGATCGGGCCATGGCCGCCGATCATTTCGTCACGGTGGCGAGCGAGAATCAGAAGGCGAGCTTCGATCTCACCGCCTCCCTGCTCGGCCCGACCATCTGCCACCTGGCGTTGATCACCGCCCTGCCGAGTCTCACGATCAGCCAGGAGCGCAAGGCCGGCTTCGAGCAGGCGCTGGCCAGCCATGCCGCCACCCAGCCCCTGTCGCCACACTTGTGCGAGGGAGAGCACTTCTCCCGGGCCGAGGGCTACCGGCTGATCAAGACCCTGCACCAGCGGCTCGGCCAGCTGCCCGAGGCGCTGGTCGCCACCTCCTACATCCTGATGGAAGGGGTGCTCGATTATTTGCTGGAAACAGAGCTGGAGCAGGAGGCCGACATGAGCCGAATCGCCATGGCCACCTTCGGCGACGACAGGCTGCTCGACTTCCTGCCCTTTGGCATCAACTCCCTGCCCCAGCAGCACGATGCCCTCGCGAGCCAGGCGCTGGAGCTCGCCCTCAAGGCCGTCAACGGTGACTATCAGAGTGGCCTGCACTACGTGAGCCGTACTCTCAAGCGCCGCCGTCAGCCCTGACCCATTCACGCCGAGGGCGGCCAGCTCACCCCTGAGCCGCCCACAAGCGCCGCAGTCAGCCTTAATCCATTCACGCCGAGGGCGGCCAGCTTCCCCCTGAGCCACCCACAAGCGCAGCCATCTGCCTCAATCCATTCGCGCCGAGGGCGTTCCCGACCGCCACCCCACAGGCGACGTCGCGACCAGCGGAGACGCCTGTACGGGCGAGGACACCATCACCATCTCAGCACATTTTTCCACCAACAAAATGCCTCGATGTAATGTTTTATTTCCACTCATGGCCATTCATCAGTACAAGATCCGCCTTCGATCGCTTGTTTACGCTATTTTAATCCGCTAACGTGGCAACCCTATTTTACAAACAACGGGTTTTCGTAACGATGCATCCACGCCGATATTGCTAGCCTCCGGCCTCGCCCCCCGGAGGCGCCTCTCGCTCCTGCCCCTGGCACCCTTCTTCTGAATTCGGATGGACATCATGAACACCAAGATACTGGGTTGTACCCTGCTCATCGCCGGCACCACCATAGGCGCCGGCATGCTGGCCCTGCCGCTGGCTTCTTCCTCCCTCGGTGGCCCCGCTACCCTGCTGCTGATGGTCGGACTCTGGGCCCTGATGGCCTTCACCGCCATGCTGCAGGTGGAGGCCAGCCTCAACACCGGCAAGTGGTACCTGCACCAGCTGGCGGATCACCTGCTCGGCCCCTGGGGCAAACGCATCGCCTCCTTCTGCATCCTGATGCTGTTCTATTCCCTGGCCTCCGCCTACATCAGCGGCGGCAGCAGCCTGCTGGCCCAAGCCCTGGCCGATGCGGGCATGAGCGTCAGCCAGGAGCAGGCAGCCTGGGCCTTCACCCTGCTGTTTGGCGGCATGGTGTGCGTCGGCACCAAACAGGTGGATTACCTCAACCGGCTGATGTTCACCGTGAAACTGGTGATCATGGTCGGGGTGCTGGCGCTGCTGCTGCCCCGCGCAGAAGGGCAACATTTGCTCTCCATGCCGCTCGGCCAGGGTCTGCTGCTGGCCGGCCTGCCGGTCATCTTCACCTCGTTCGGCTTCCACGGCTCCATCCCGAGCGTGATGCTCTACCTGGGTGATTGCCCCAAGCGGCTGCGCCGAGTGTTCGTGTGGGGCTCCGCCCTGCCGCTCATTCTCTACGTGCTGTGGCAGGTGGCCATCCTGGGCCTGCTCGGCCAAGAGAGCCTGATCCAGACCGGTGGGGCGCTCGACAGCCTGCTTGCCAACGTCGGCAACCTGGTCAGCTGGCCCGCCTTCAACCAGGCCATGCACCTCTTTGCGGATCTCGCGCTCGCCACCTCCTTCCTCGGGGTGACCCTCGGCCTGTTCGACTTCATGGCCAAGGTGACCCATCGCAAGGACAATGCCGGTGGACGCATCCAGACCGGGCTCATCACCTTCGTGCCGCCCCTGCTGTTTGCGCTCTACTTCCCTCAGGGCTTCATCATGGCGCTCGGTTATGCGGCCATTGCGCTGGCGGTGCTGGCGGTGCTGCTGCCGGTGACCCTGGTTTGGCAGAGCCGCAAACGGGCCGAGGCGCACCACTACCGCGCCCCGGGCGGCGTGCTGGCCCTGGGCCTGGCCGGTGCCATGGGCGTGTTGATCGTCGGGGTACAGGTCAGCGTCAGCCTCGGCTTCCTGCCCGCGCTCTGATAGCCATCGGTTGAAAAGACAAAAGCCCCGCCCCATTGACGGGGCTTTTTGTTGGCCCACTTCTAAGCCCAGCCATGGGCTGGCCAAGAGATCTATCCATAACAACAATGACCATATTTGTGCATATATGTATGCATGTATACATATATGCACAACTCTTCTACACTGATAGCCAAGCGATAAGCCATATCAGTACCCGCTTCGGCGCAGAAGATCAGGAGGCATCATGGTCGCAACAGCACAGGTATCCCGGCGAGATAACGCCATCGATCCCAGCAAGGCGCTGCCGGTGGTGTTTCGCATCCTGGACAAGTGGCAATGCAGCACGGATGAACAGCTGATGCTGCTTGGCATCTCATCTCGTTCAACCTTGAACAAGTACAAGGAGTCGAGCGGCGGGATCCGCCTCGGGGTCGATCTGCAGGAGCGGATGAGCTACATCCTCAACATCCACAAGAGCTTGCGGGTGCTGTTCAGCCTTGATGAGAGCATCTACGGCTGGGTGCGCAAGCCCAACAGCCACCCCTTCTTCGCCGGGCGCAGCGCCATGGACGTTATGCAGGGGGGGCGCGTCGCCGATCTCTATGAGGTGGCCAACCGCCTGCACGCCTGGCGCGGGGGCATGGCCTGATGCAAGAGCCGCCGTCGATTGACCTCGAGGGGGAACAAGCCTATCGGATCATTCCGAGCCGCTATCCCCCGATCTGCCTCTATGAAGATGTGGCCAATGCGGATGAACTGGAGGCGGTCTGGGCCATAGAGGCGCTGACCAACGATCGCCTGCGGGAAGAGGCCGGCGAGCTTACCAGGGTCGCAAAAGAAGACTGGCTGGTGGGGCTGCCCGGGGGCAGCTATGTGATGGCCGCCTTCACCCACCTCAATCCGGAGGGCGCCCGTTTCACCACGGGGGACTTTGGCGGCTACTACTGCTCCCCCCTGCTCGATACCGCGGTGAAAGAGACCGTCTATCACCAGGAGCGCGTCTTCGGTTACACCCGGGAGCCTGCCCAGAAGGTGCAGATGCGGGTGCTCCACACCGAGTTTCGCGCCAGGCTGACCGATATCACCGGGGAGAGCTTTCTCACTACGCCCCTCTATCACGCCACCGATTACGGCCAGTCCCAAGACTTTGCAAGGGAGCAGAAGGCCCGGGACGTGGACGGCATCCGTTACCGCTCGGTGCGCCACAGCGGCCACGACTGCCAGGTTCTCTACCGCCCTCGCCTCATCACCAAAATTCACCAGACCCAGCATCTGGAGTACCACTGGAACGGCAGCGCCATCACCAATGTGCTCGAGATCAGACTCTATGGGGAATAATCACATCTCCGACAAGACATAACCCCACCAGACTGGCGGAGCTCTATATCAAAAAGATGTGTGTTCCAATATGCCTAACTAATACCGCTGATACCAACAGCGGCCATTGGAGCAGTGCAGCCCAGTGCTCGGGCACTTCCCGCTTGCTCCAGCCTTGCGCCTGCTCTGCATCCACTTTCAGGACCAGATGATACTGGTTGATCATCACCGCATAGGTGCAGATAGCAATGGCAAAAATCCGCGACAACTGGCCAAGCCGGTCGACCCCCCACAGACGGCGATGCTCGTAGCTCTGCCCCGAGTAAGCATCTTCCCCACACAGGAAGGCCCGCCGCACACAGCGGCTGACACATGGTAGTAAGACGTATCCTGCAGACTGATTTGACGTGAAAGGGCAATGGGCATCGCAACTTCCTCGGCAGTGATGCCTCAAGCCAAGCAGGCCGCTACGCCCCAGTCAAAATGGTGGGTGTCCCAGAATCTTTTGTTCGTTGCTATCTTCGCGAATGCCCGATCACGCCTCGCTAATCGAACCTACGGGCCGAGTCTTCTTCTCGGACTCTTTTCCTATATGGCAAATAATAGGATAACCATAAAATAACTCCTAATAGGAGGCCTATTCCAGCCACGTTCAATGATATATAAATGTGCTCCTCTTCAAAAAACAATATTTCTTTGAATGTAGGCTGCCATAGAAAGAAAAGACTAAACATAAACATAAGCACCGGAATAGTAATGCATGAGTATATGAACAGCATCACTAACTTCCACCTAGATATATAATCCATTATTCATCTCCCGGTGCATTACTTTTAGGTGGATTAAGAGAGCCTGATGTTAAAGAATCAAAAACATTACCACTCACAGATGGAATCGAACTTTGAGGAACAGGTTTTGATATTGTCCACACCCCACTTGATACCCATTCATATTGCTTGGATACAGGGTTTAAAACTTTGTCAAAAGGTATTTTTAATAGATTTCCTGTTCTATACCCTAACCCCGAGCTAGTAGTACTCAGCAGCGCCGACATAACTGGGTCATCACCACTGATTTCAGCTTGGCAATAACCGCCAGCAGCATTCCAAGATACTGTTGGATTGTAACCTTTACCGGCTGTGATTCCGCCGACGATTACAGAACCAAGTACATCAGATAGTTTTACCTCACCGGTAACACCATATTGAATACCTGCATTCGCCGATCCTGCGACACCCACCGCAATAAGCTGTTCTTTAGTATTTTTAACTGCATTAGTAATAATGCGCCTTCCCTCCCATTAGGGCGACAGGCCAAGAGGTAGGGGTCAATACCACATCCATAACCCGATCACCTGTCGTAATATTATCCTTAAGGAATTTCAGATCCGTCCCGTTTAGATACTTCACTATTGCAACAGCATCCGGATCTTTCAATTTCTCACTCAACCTGATTTGTTGGGGATCTGCATCCATAGCAACATTAGTATTGGCCTGAATAAGTTCTTCCCAAGAGACACAGGTTAAACCACCTCCAGTACAGGAGTTAGCCAGATTTATACTGTTTTCGTTACTTTTATCAATGTATTTCTCAATAACTCTGCTGCAGTCACCTCCGGACTTTTTGCAGTCAGATAACTCTTTATCAAATTGCCGGGACTCGGTTTCGCTTAGCCAGTTATTCTCCACCACCGTCTTGCCGGTCTGAGCGCCTGCCAGCACATCGGAACCATCAGCGCCGGCCAGTCCTGCGGCCAAAGTCGCCAGGGTCGAGACGGTCTCCTTCTCTCCTTCGGTCAGCTGGCTTGCCTCTTTGTGGTAGAGTTCAGTCGCCAACATGCCGACCAACTCGCCGGTAGCGGCGCCGGTAGCACTGACCATGACGTTCTTGTTCTGGGCTGCGGCCAGGGCTCCCTGCACCAGGGCATGGGCCCTCACCCTGGATGGACCCTCCTGGGTTTGCTGTTTAATCAACTGAGCCAGATAAGGGGCTGCTGCGCCGGCAGCGGCCTGAGTGATATCCCCGCCGGCCAGTCCTTGCAGGGCGGCTGTCGCCGCCTGCATGCCTCGCTGGAAGTCACTGCCTACCCCCCATTTTGCTTGGAGCTCCTTGTATTCCTTGCTCTGGGCATACTTGGGATCCTCCTTGGCCTGCTCGTTCGCATCTCCCAGATATTTGGTCACCACCAACTGGGTGGCCTGCTGCCCGACTTCGCCGATCATCTGGGCCTCCTGCATCCTCTCCAGCTCTTTTTGCTTGTCAAAGATGGGTGAGAGGCCGTTGGCCGCCTGGGTCGGATCCCGGTGCAGAGTCACTAGATCCTGCTGCTGCGCCTCTTCGTTACAGATTTAAATCTAATTAGTACTAAAAAAGACGAGCTACATATTTATTCACTCACAAGATCTTGCCTCTAACTATTACCCAGAAGCGAGTGCCATATGTCTACCTATATCTACCAAAACGATTATATAAGCACATGAAAACGGCCACACCAACACCCCAAAACATACTTAGTTTTAAGTCTGACAAACATTCATCCAGAGAGTAATACATTAATATACCACCATGAGAATAAATATACACATCTATTAATGAAAACACCAATCTTATAAGCAGCATCCCTAAAAACATCAAAGATGAGGCGATTGTTGAATATAGAAGATTGTAAAATATATTTTTCATTCAAGAACCTTATTTGAGTGCATAAAGTCTTCTGTTTCGTGAGTAGCCATTTCTGATAAAACAGCACTACCTGAGCCTGAAATGATTGCAGGAGCATTGCTCTTAGGATATGGATAAATTATTGGTGTATTGGATGACTGCATCCACTTCATATTATTTTTAGCAGGGTTAAAAAATTATCTATGGGTTTCTCCGTCTTGCCTGAACCATATCCAATGGTTGATCCCACAACACTGGCCGCCATTGGGCGCCATGGGCTTTTATCATCTATCACACTAGCAATACCGCTCCCAGCAGCATTTACTGTTGTAGTCCCCAAACACCCCATATTTACAGTGGCGCCACCTGTTGCAATTGACGCTCCAAAAGAAGCCCAGCTAAATTCCTCCCCATAATAAAACTGTGCACCTATATTAGCCGTACCACTGACTCCCATACCAACAAGTCGGTTTCCTATAGTTGCACTAACTACCCATTTGCCAACTGTTGGTGAGACCACTTTACTTAATCCAGGAATACCAAGATTGATCATTGCGACAACAGCTCTTGGTATATTATTCTTCCGTTCAAGTTCATCATACCTATCAATGATTGGAGTTAACTGATTTAAGCTATGTAGAGATAAAGTCTTACAGGATGAGTTACAATCTGCGGATTAAATTAACCGCATCAAGTCATCTTGCTGGGCAATCAATGCATCCTTAGATATATCTGTCTGCAATGCCTTTTCAAGCTGAGCTTTATCAACCTTCTGTGCAGCTGAAAGCAGTCTTTCTCGTTCCTCCGGTGTTGCTGCACTACCATACTTGTCTAACCAATCATTTATTTGTTTATGGGTCAGGTAGTTATAGCGGTGTACCGTCTCCGCCCGATCAGCCCCGGTATCAAACTGGTTTTGATCGCCAGTTACAGCCACTGCAGCCAACCCACCCAATACCTTGTTCAAAGCAACCTGGTGCTCGGTATCAGAGAAAACCTGACTGCTCCAACTGCTGGCGAGTTCCGACATGGCCCCCCCCCTGCTGCCCCCACAGCAAACTTGCCACCGGTGGCACTGACCATGGCGTTCTTATTCTAAGAATGGGCCATCACCCAGGATGGGCAACAACTGAGCCAGACAAAGGGTCGCGACACTGATAGATGTATATACAACTATCTTCTCCAATAAATATCCACTACTAATAGCTACTATTTATTCCTCTCAACTCATCACCAACGACTTGAAAAAGAGAACTCTAACGCCGCCATGATAAAAACTTCGACCTAACTATCGAATATATTAAAAGCAGAAGAAAGACACCACTAAGCGATACTCCATACATTGCACCTTTCTCTGCAAATGAAATTAACAATGACCATGACAGATTCAATTTACGTCCATACACGATGAATGTAAAGAAATTTATAGAAATATAAATAACACCGCCAATAATGGAAAATATAATCGGCGGACATAGAAAAAAAAACACTCCAGAAAAATACCTCACCAGTCAGCCTCTTTTAATTCATCTTCAAAAAACTTGGTTGATAGCTCCGATGAAATGGAACCACCTGCGTTTCCAAAAGAACTCGGAATAATACTTTCCGGTTTGTTCTTTTGTATAGTCAAACCTATGTCAATGAACTCATATTTTATACCGTTTTGGTTCACGTTAAATAAATTTTTTGCCAATGGCTCAACGAATTTACCGGCCCAATATCCAGTACCAGCTCCCAAAGAACTCGCGAAACCACCGACAAGTGGATCTTCTCCTTTCAAATGGCTCGTATAAGCTCCACCTGCAGCATTGACAGCTACAGTTGGCCAGAAGCTCCAACCTGCTGTACCTGCACTTAAGTAAGTAGAAAATACAACCTCGCCCACATCAACTTTACTTAAGTCACCTTTATTATCCCACAGCTCAAACCCAAATTTGGCCCCTCCCCCTATTCCACCCGCAGCTAGCAACTCTGATGGAAGCAGGGGCAAGCCCACTAATCCCAAACCAGCAATCATCATTTTTTTACATTCTGCCGATTCACCGCAAGTCTTGTATTGATTTCTTTTAGCCTCCATTAACTTGGTAAATTGTTCAGGATCGCGCGCTTTCAGCGCGGCTAACGTATGTGCCATCGCATTGTACCGATACACCGTCTCAGCCCTGTCTGCGCCGGTATTGAAGTCGTTTTGATCCCCGGTCACTGCCACTGCGGCCAAGCCGCCCAAGATCTGGCTTAACCCGGCCTGTGCATTCGGGTTCGTAAAGGTCTGGCTGACCCAACCGCTGCTCCACTCCGACATGGCGCCACCTGCAGCCCCTGCCGCAAACTTGCCACCGGTGATCTCAGCAATGGCGCCGCTAGTGATCCCATGGGCAGCGATTTTCCCTGCCTCTGCCAACGGGCTGTTGGCAGCATCAAATTTAATGCCTTGATCCCCTATCCAGTTGGCGGTGGACTTACCCACTTCCCCCTGAATATTGGAGAGTAAACTGGCTTTAAACGCATCGGCAAAGTTGGACCCATTGATGGTGGTGTTGATCCCTGCGGTTACTGCCGAATGACTGGTTACCCGGTTGAAGGTATCCCAGGAGAACAGATCGGATGTGGCAGGCTGGCTGGCTGCATTAGCCTTTTGCGCCCACCCCATCGCATTGTCCAATCCTTGCAACGCCCCTGCACTTGCCACCGAAGTCGCCAATTGTTTGATATTGGCACTGCTGCCCATCTCTTTCAGTACCGCACCCAGGTTGCCACCGTTATTGATCGTGGAAACTGTCGCCTGGCTGACCAAGGTACTAAACGCCGCGTTGGCCATCGCAGCCGAAGCCGTTCCTGCAATTGATGCGGTTGTGACTCCTTGGGCCGCGGCCAATGCTGCAGCACCAGCACCCGCAGTTACAACGGCCAAGGCAATGGCAATGATGGAAGAAACAATAGGACTCAGACTCTGCTGGCTATAGTCCCACTGTTCGTAGGCTTCCTGAACAGCCTCCATCTGTACGCCCGGCATGGTACGTACTTGTTCCACCCAAGCCATACCGGGTTGCGTAGCCAATGTATCCAGCCGCGCCTGCAGGCTCTCCCCTTCACGTTGGCCCACTTGCAACAACACCCCCTGACCCGCGGTGATGTTGATCTCGGCACCGTCCAACTGGTTCTGGCGTTCTGTGGTGCTGTTGCTGCCATTGCCGGACATCTTCACCATCACACCGCTCTTTTTTTCATCCTTGCGGTAGAAATGTTCATCGGTGGCAGTCAACAGTTTGAGCATGCCATCGGTATCCACATTCAAGGCCTCTCCAGCCTTGATGTTGCTGCCTTTGAGGATCATGTCCCCCTGGCTGACGAGACTCACATTACCACCGGCTGTGATGACGGAACCCTGCGCCGTCACCTCTTTCTCTTCTATCTCGATGGATTGGGACTTGAGGAAGCCTTTACTCTTACTCTTTTCAAAGTGATAGACCTCGTTGTCTGCAGTGAGCAGTTGCAACTCGCCACCCGCTTGCAAGGCCGCATTCCCTTGCGCCTCCAGGTTGCTCGCCTGGGCAATCAGATGATTACCGGCGCCGAGCGACAGGTTATTGCCAATGAGTTCAACCTCCTGCTGGGTAGTTGAGCGGTCAATAGTGTGCTTGTTGCCTAGGCGAATATCATCACTGCTCTGATTGGCTTCGCTTGTCAGAAGCAGATCGTTGCCCGCCAGCAGACTGATATCACCTTTCCCCTCAAGGCGGGATGCGCTGATCGCAAGATCCTGACCCGCTTTGACAGAGATAGATCCGCCCGCATTGAGGTTGCTCATCAACTGCTCGACCCGGGCGAAGCGGTTCTGGCCCTCTTCCCACTTGCTTCGATCTTCCAGGCTGCCGATGGTGATATCCCTCCCTGCCGAGAGGGACATGTCGAGGCCCGCGAGGAGATTGCTGGCCGACAGGGAGATATCCTGCCCGGCTTGCAGCAAGAGGTTGCCTGTTGACTCGATACGGGCTATGTCCCCCACGTCGGTGCGGCTGAAGCGGGTCTGATCGGTGAGTTCGCTCGACAGCACGCCGTTGACATCCACATGACGCTGAGCGGTCTGGGTTTCGTTGCGAATCGAACCGTCCAGCGAGGCAATGGCAACATCTCCCCCCTTGATGAGGTTCTGGTTGAGGATGTCTCCCTTGGCTATCAACTCGAGACGCCCACCGGCCTGGATCTGACCCTGGTTGACTAGGGTGCTGCCGCTCTTGAGGGATAGGGTGCCATCGGCCAGCAGGGTACCGCTGTTGTTGATGCCCCCCGCAGTCAGATCGATATTGGCGGCAGTGATGACACTACCGGAGAGGTGGCGTTTGTCGGCTTCGGTCAGGTAGAGCTTGGGTGCGAGCACTATCTTGCCCTGATACCAGACTGGCTCCCACCACACCATGCTGCGGCCGAGTTGGGCCACCTGCTCGGCGCTCAAGGCAACCCCTGGAGAGAGCCCAAGCTCACGCTGGTTCTTGGCCGCGTTGTCGATCAGAGCCTTCATCTGAGCCAGATCAGACCCCATCTCGTTGTTGATGAAGCGCCGACCGGTCTGGGCTAATACTGCATCACGGATAACGCGGGTATCGAAAGCCGCATCCCCGAGCAGCTTGATGTCTTTCTCCGGGGTGAAGTTCACCTGATCGAAGAAGTAATTGGAACCAAGGAACTGGTCGACCTGGGTCAGAACCGGACTGGTTTCAACCACTGGAGCCGTGACCACGGCTGGCACGGGCTGGTTGTGTATCTGCACGGCACCTAGCGTCGTCACCGTCACGCCGCTGACGGGTTGACCCTGCCAGCCATTTTGCAGACTTTGTTGCCATTGGCCGGCGACTTGTCCCCCTCCTCCGCTGACTTGTGGCCCACTACCGGCATGGGTGAATCCATCCTGCAGACTTTGCTCCCATTGACCGGCTGACCCCGAATGTCCACCCGAAATGTGCGGTCCCTGTCCACTGGGATTGAAGCCCTGTTGCAAGCTCTGTTGCCATTGTCCTGAGACACCGGTCGCGCCAGACCCGACCTGAGGATCCTGTATATTGGAGTCAAAGCCTGGTTGCAAACTCTGCTGCCATTGCTGAGAGACGGTGGCATGGCCATTGTTGACTGGCTTGACGCCATTCAAACCTTGGAAGTCGGGGGATGTAGCTTCGCCAATCACACGCCCAGGCAACGACCAGTTCGCGTTCTGACCATTAGCCTGGGTGATACCGCCATTGCCAGAAATGCTATCGAAGGAGAGTTGCCCCGTACCCTGCAACTGCTGCTGGAGAGCGGCATCGATACGATCCATCATGCCGTTGTCGGCTTGCCCCAGGTTGGCCAGCAGAGTATTGACCTCGATGAGATAAGGACTGTCACCGCTGTCATTGATGGTAAAGAGACCCTTGTCTCCCGAGGGCAACTGGAAGTCCGGCATCGGTACCCCGTTATCGGGGCCGACCGGCTTGAGCACCTGTGAAAGATATTGGGCATCACCCTGCACTCCAGGGGCCGCACCTGCGCCCTGAGCTTGAGGCAATGACATACCGGGACGTTGGGTGGTACTGCTGACCGGACCAGCATTGGCTTTGATAGTGACGTTATCTACCATACCTGCAATGGCGCCGGTTAAATTTCCTCCGGCGGAGATGAGCGCATTAAACGTCCGGCCACTGTTTACAGCTGTTTTTTCATTGGAATACATCGAGTATTCCATTGTAACAGGCCCACTTACCTGCCCCCCGACAATATTATAATACTGAAAATCAGTTGCTGGCTTATATACTATTGTCTCTGTTATCTCCCCTTCGACTACAGAGTTATTGATAACACTACCGGCCTCAACATGTAAACTACCACCAGATGAAATCATAGAACTATGATTATTTATTCGTGCTGCTGATAAATAAACATTTCCACTTGAAGTCAAAATACCTTGCCCAGAGTATTCACCGACAGATACTTTTGCTCCTGTGTAAGTTTTTGTTATTGGCTGAGGGAATCTGATTGTTGTATACAGTACGTTGGAGTGATTGGCATCATACTGATAACTGACATCTGCTTTCACTAGTATGGAATTTGGTATAGCGCCCGTACCACCGACTTCGCTAAATGCAAACACTGCCCTTTTATTGATTATATCGGCAGCAGAGATGTTTAAATTACCCATGCCTGCATCAATGACCCCAGATGCATTGAATAAGGATCCATTATTTACTCGTAAAATCGCTCCCCGTTCAGCTAGAATAGTGCCATATTCATTAGTCAGATTACTGTTTGCCGTTAGATTCTGAGTTCCGCCGCTATAGAGAGTCCCTCGGTTATAAAGGGAGTCACCTTGCCACCCAATATCCCCATTGCTGGCCATCAGTCCGGTATTGCGTAGCTCACCCTGGGTATTCAGGGTCAAACCCTGGCCGGACTGGACGCTGCCATTGTTCTCCAATCGCTGGGCGCTAAGCTGCATCACGCCGTTGCTTACCAGAGCCCCACTATTGGTTAGCTGACCGGTGACGCCTGCATTGAAACGTTGACCAGCTCCCCACTGTCCCTGATGTTGCCAGTTGCCTTGTACCTGCAAGTCCAGTATGCCCTTGGCGCTCAGAGAACCCTGACTACTCAAGGATGAACCAGCCTTGAGGGAGAGATCTCCACCGGACAGCCATTCACCTATGCCGGTCACCTGGCCTGCTTCCAGCGTGGCCTTCTGCCCCGCCAGGATCTTGCCGGGGGCATAGATCTCACCACTTTTCAGGGTCAGCTGCTGTCCGAACAGGGTGCCGGTATTGACCAGACGTGCCAATGGCAATGCCTCCAGCCAGTTGGCGCTGACGAGACCCGAATTGCTTAACTGATTTCCCTTGAGGAGCAAACTCTTGCCGGATGAAAGCTCGCCGGCATTATTCAGCGTGGTAGCAGAGATATCGCCCTGGTTCTGTGCTCGCAGCACGGCGCCCTGCTGATTGTCGAGGGACTGCGTCTCAAGGCGCACAGAGCCCCCCTGCACACGCCCACGGTTCTGAACCCCGGCATTGATGATGGCCAGATTATTGGCGAGTAACGCTCCCCGGTTATCGAGTTGAGCGTTTGTGATGGTGAATCCATCCCCTTGCAAGGTTCCCCGGTTATCCAGTCGGGCGCCACTCAGGCTCCCTTGACCGGCAACCAGCATGATGCCGTCGTTTTGCAGCTCACCGCGGCTCTGCAGACTGCCAGCCTCAATGCGGCCTTGCTGATCGATGCGGGCTGCCCCCAGAGTCAGTTCGCCGCCGCTGAGCAGGTTACCCAACTGAGTTAACTGGGAGGCGGTGGCGAGATTGACATTGCCCTTAGAGGCCAGCGTTCCCTTGAGAGTCAGTGAAGGCGCAGAGAGAAGGATGCCTCCATCTGCCTGTACCGTACCCGTAAGTACCGAGTTTTCGGTGAGTGTGGCATTCAAGGTGCCCTTGACGTGGGTCTTGCCACTTTGCTGCCAGCTGCCGCTGCGCAGTCCGAGATCGGTCCCTGCCAGCAGATCACCTTGCTGCTCAAAGCGGCTGCCCTTGATCTGCATCGCTCGCTCAGACTGCCAGAGCCCCTGCTGAGTCAGCAGCTTGCCTTCGACCGACAAGTTACCGCCCGATACCAGCTGACTGCCACTCTTGCTGCCCAGATCGCCGCGGCTCAGCAGTGTCAGATCGCCGCCGCTTATCAATGAACCGTTTAACGTGACTGTATCCGCCTGGATATCGGTCACGCCGAGGATACGCCATGGCCCCTGCTGTTGCAGTTGGCCGGTGCGCAGCGTCAGAGTGCCGCTGCTACCTAGAGTACCCGCCCCTTGCCAGCTCGCACTGTTCAGAACGAGATTGCCGCCTTGCAACTGCCCGCCATGCTGAACCGCCCCCCTGGCATTAACCACCAGGTTACCTTGGCTTTTGAGGCTGCCTCCTGTCGTCAGGTTATTCGTATCCAGAGCGACAGCCCCCCCCTGCAAGGCGCCATCCAGCGTCAAGGTCTCGCCTTCTAGCCGCAGTACTCCATCCGTGACAGTCGTGCCACTGTGGTTGAAGCGTTGTCCCTGCCAGCTCAGATCATCAGCGGCGGAGAGTATGCCAGCGCTGCTGACATCCACACTATTGAGTGCCAACCGGCCGTTACTGGCCGTGGTACTGCCGCTCTCAAGAATTATCTCGTCGGCAGTCAGGGACATATCCTGATTGGCCAACAACTTGCCGCGGCTATTGAGGTGCTCCACCGTCAGGGTCATGGCGCTGCCAGATTGCAGCGAACCGCTGTTGTCCAACGCCCCCAGCGTCAGGCTCTGCGCCAGGCCACTAATCCAGTGCCCGCTATTGAGCAAACGAGTTGCCGTCAGCGTGATGCCTTGATCGGATTGCCAATGACCACGGTTGATCATTTCGCCAGTTTTAAAGGCCTGCGCTCCCTTGCTGACCAGTGCTCCGCCGTTGTTGATATGACCGGCCTCCAGCGCAAGAGTCTCGCTCGAGATCTTGCCTTCATTACGCAGGGTATTTGCCACCTGTAATGCCAGGCTCCCCCCGCTGGCCAGCACACCCTGCTGGGTCAAGGCTTTAGCCAGGATTTTCTGCTGTAGGCCAGCCACTATGCTGCCCTGCAACGTCATCTGGTCGGCTTTTAGTTGCTGCTTTTCCCTGGCCAGCAGGCTGCTTGTCTTGCCTGTAGTTAGAGTACTGGCTTCCAGTATCTGGCTATCCCCCTTGAGGGTCCCCTCCAGGGAGATCTGAGTGCCACTGAGTGCAGCCTCACGGGCGACGGTTGTCCCTCCCATGGTCAGATGCTGACCACCCCATTGCAGGCGATCGGCCACGACATTGCCTGCCAGCGTTGCCTGGCCCGCAGTCAGTGTGAGTTGGTTTTTGGCCTGGGTGAGACCACCCAGGGTCAAGGAGTCGGCTCCCAGCGTCAGCTCACCATTGCTTAGCATATCCCCTTGGGAGTCCAGGGTTGCGGCGTTCAAATTGATGAGATCCTTGCCAACCAGCACCCCATTGTTCTCGAGGCGATCCGTGGCCACCATGGTCAACCGATGAACCCCCACATCACCGCTGTTGATGAGGTGTTGCCCCGACAGGGTCGCCCCTTTGGCGATCAAGGCACCCAGGTTATGCCATTGTTTCCCCTCCCAACCAAATTCCTCCTGGCTCTCCATCCGCCCGCGGTTTGTCAATTGGTCGAATGCCAGCCCCATGCTGGCCGCACGCAAGGCGCCGCTGTTGTTGAATTGAGAGCCCTCCATCTGCAGCGCACCATCACCGACCCACTGGCCGTGCTGATGCACATCATCAACCTTGATGGACTGATCGCCAGCCCCGAGCCAGGAGCCTTCTTGCAACAAGCTCTTGCCGACCAGGGTGAGTGGCCCACCGGCCACCAAAGTCGCCCCCTGCTGGTTATGTACTTCTCCGACGGTAAAGTTCGCTGCTTGTTCGCTCGCCAAACGCCCCTTGTTGACCAGGGAGTCGGCCAACAGCTGCCATTGGCTAGCTTGCCAGTCCCCATCGAGCGTCAGTTGCTTGCCCGTGCTGTGCAGCAGGCCACCAACACGCCAATTACCAGACAACTGCTGCTCATCCCCCTTCAAGGTCAAAGAGCCACCGATATCTGCATTCCCTCCCAGAGTCAGCAGGCTAGCGCCAAGCTGGACAGTCCCCTGACTGGTGAGACGCCCGGTCAGCATGGCGCTCTCCGCCGAAATATCGATCCCCTGTTTTCCTTGCAGCAATCCACTGTTTTGCAGCTCTTTGCTGATCAGAGAGAGTTGGTTACCCGCGAGGCTCCCCTGATTGGTCAAGCGTTCTTGGGCCTCGATACTGTGTTTGCCACCGGCAATGAGGGTTCCATCGTTATCGAGGGTGCGAGTGGTCAGCGTCAGATCCTTGCCCGCCTGTAACCACCCTTTATTGGTCAACTCATCGCTCTGCCAGGTAAATCCATCTGCGATGAGGTGCTGGCCACTGCTCAGCCCCTCACGACTTTGCAACGCCGCCGTCCTGGCTTGTGTCGAGCCGCCCAGTTGCAGCTTGTCGGCATCAATACTGAGGCCCTGGGCAGTGTTGAGCGTGCCGAGCTGGACATAGTTGCCAACGGCGATGCCCACATTCCCTTTAGCCGCCAAGGTACCCGCCAACGTCACGGCATCTCCGGCCAATGACAGCTTGCCACCGGCCTGCAACACGCCTTTGTCTTGCTGGGTCAGCCGTGTTCCACGCCAGACCAGCGCACCGTCAGTTGCCAGCGAACCCTGTTGATCCCACTGCTCCGCTGTGATGTCCGCCTGCTTGGCCAGCACTTTGCCGGTGCTGCGCAGAGTTTCCACCTTCACGTTAAGATCTGCGCCAACCTCCAGTTCACCGCCGAGGTTAGCCTCTTTCGCCCCCAGCTGCAGCGTGCCACCGACTTGCTGTGTGCCAGACAGGCTTAACAGGATGACACCCAGGGTCAGATCCGTGCCGATGCGGGACTCCCCGCCGAGTTGCAGGACATCCCCCTGCAAGTGAGCGCCCTGAGTGGTCTCCAGGGCCCCATTCAGGGTTAACCGAGAGCCTGTCAAGGCCATATCACGGGCAAACAGGGCCCCTTGGCTGCTTAGCTCAGAAAAATCAAGCGCCATACGCCCCTGCGCCAGCGCAGCGCCTTTGTGGTTCAGGGTATCTCCTGACAGGGTCAGATCGGCACCCGCCTGCATCCAGCCATTACCTTCCAGCCGTGTGCTTTGCCATACCAGATTGTCCGATGCCAGCAGTCGACCATGCTGATGACCACGCTCGCTGGTCAGTTGAACAGATAGCCCCTGAACCTGCCCCGTCAATGACAAATCATCAGCCTTGATGGTCATGGCCTGGCCGCTGACCAAGGCGCCATTCTGACTGACCTCTTTACCCTTAATATTCAGTCCATTGCCAGCACCTATGGTGCCACCCAGCGTCAGCAGCTCACCTGCGAGCGTTACCCCTTGGTTGGCAATCAGCTCACTATTTTGACCCGTGGTCAGATACTGGCCCAGCCACTGCAGCCCTTCCCGGCTGTACAGCTTGCCGTCACTCTTGGCCTGAGTGACCGCCAATACCAGCGACTGGGCCTTGAGCACCCCATCAAACTGCCCTTCCTCGGCCGTGACCTGAGCTTTGCCCCCCACCAGGGTCTGACCACTCAGTTGCAACAGCCGGCTGCCTAGTTGCAGCTCACCGTCAGTCAACTGCTGGCCCGTCAGCACCAACTCATCCCCGTCAAGGGCAAGCCGTGATACCCCCAGCAGCGTACCGGTACTACTGAGTTGATGGGCATCCACGGCCACATCCTGGCTGGCGATACGCCCCCGGTTGGTCAGTTTGTTGGCAGTTATCGCCAGGGTCTCACCGCCAGCCAGGGAGCCCTGATTGCTCAGGGAATCGCCCTTGAGTACCAGCTGTTTATCACCCTGTAGGCTGCCGCTGTTGTCCAGCTCACTGCCTTGCCAGCTCAGGGTCTCACCGGCCTGCACTTCTCCCTGGTTGTGGAGCTTGCCTGCCATCAGCCGGACTTCTTCTCCCCGCACCTTGCCGCCGACGGTCAAGACCTTGGCATTCACCGCAAGCTGCTGCGCAGCCACCTCCCCCCCTAAGGCTGTTCGCCCAGCCTGCAGAGTGTTCTTGGTACCCGATTCACTTTTGCCCTGTGAGCCTTGCTCCCACTGATCGCCAGCCCGGACTTCCAGCGAGCCCGCCGAACTCAGCGAGCCATCGTTACGACCGCTGTCACTCAGCGCCACCACCAACGTCTGCCCACTCTTGAGGAGACCTTTATTCTCAAGGCGCTGGCCCTGAACATTCAGTGCCTGTCCTGCCTGGGTCTTCCCATGGTGGCGCACGTTTTTGCCAACGAGGCTGACGGTGTCCCCCTGCAGATCCCCCGCCTGAACGAGCTCTTCTGCCTGCAGTGCAACCCGCTTGGCTGCCATTGTGGTGCGCGCGTTGATATCCCGGGCGTTGGCGTCGATAGCATCGGCTTGCACCTTGCCACCCACGAGGCTCAACCCCTCATCGGCTTTGAGTGCCAGGGCACCACCGCTGGTGAGGCTACTCTGACCAAGCTGCAGCGACTTGCCCGCAAGACGAGTGTCTTGAGCGACCTGAATATCGGCATTATGTGCGCTCAGCGTCCCCGCAGCACCTATATGTGCCTGGCCACCAACCTGCACCTTGCCGGTCAGGGCCACATCATCACGTCCATCAACCCGCAATGCGCCTGTGGAAGATAAGTCTCGCAACCGGATCTTGCCGCTGGCATCCAGGGTCAGATCCCCTTGATTTGCCACCGCATTGGCCAGATTGACCCCGACCCCCTGCTCGGTTGAGACAAGACGGATCTTTCCTGCATACATTCCACCAAGAGCTGCGGTATCGATGGCGACTTCCGGTGCCGGACCTTCCCCAGCCTGGGCCCGGATCTCCCCGGTCTGGCGGTTGACCTGATTGGCCCCGGCTATCACGTTGACCTCTTTACCATGCAAGGCGCCATTGAGCCGTACCGCTCGCGCGACCAGATCAACGGAAGCCTGACGGCTGGCATCCAGCCCCTTGCCTCCCACGGTCAGGGTGCCCCGCTTGACATCCAGCATCTGCAGTTGTCCGCTGGCGTCCAGCACGGGTTTACCAGTAGACAGCGTCACTGTCGGAGTATTGATGAAGCCGCAGCCATCGCAGGTCAGGCCATTAGGGTTGGCCACCACCACGCCGGCCTGCTGGCCAGCCACTTCCAGGTAGCCTTGCAGTTGGGAAGGATTGACCCCGACGACCTCGTTGATGATGGCGCTTGCAGCCTGCCCGCCCAGATGCGGGTTGTTCTGGATGAGCCCCCCTAGCTGGGTCTGGGTCAGCTGCCCGGTGGCGTTGTTGAGGATGGTCCCTGTCTGGCCGACGTTAAAATCGGTGTAGAGGTTGTGGGAAATTCCAGCGCCATTAGGGGTTGCTATATCCACTATGGGCACCCCGTTCCCCGCCTGATTGAGGGTGGTATTGCCCGTCGCCACGGCGATACCTTCGGCAAAGGCCGGGTGAGCAGGCTGCAGGGCCATCATCAGGCATATTTGGTACACCACAGCGCGGCACACCAGGGAAAGTTGGGGTTGACAGGCAGTCTTGGAGGTCATCGGATCATTCCTTAAAACGTGACGCTGGCGCGGTAATACAGTACCCAGGGGTCGGGATTGAGCCAGTCGGGCGCACTGACAGGCAGCCCGATGCTGATATTGGCGGTGGCATGGCGGTAGCGCTGCTCCCAGCCAACGGCAGCCCCCACCAAATTGCGCCAAGTATCTTGCTGGTTACCCAGATCGACCCGACCCATGTCGAGAGCCAGCCAGGTACGCCACTGACCAAGCCAGGCCGGGGATTGCCCCTGCCAGCTCACTTCGTTACGCAGATAACCCCCGCTGTCACCGCTGATGCTCTGCTCCTTGAAGCCGCGCACCGACGCCTCTCCCCCCAGGGAGAGGCGCTCGACGCTGTAGAGCACATCCGGTGACCACTGCAACGCGCCCGTCGACAACCAGCCCAACTGCTCGCCCGCCGTGCTGTAGCTGCCAAACAGCCCCCATTTCTCAAACTGTGCCTGTGGCAACAAGGAAGAGTTGCCATGGTCACTGTCGGCACCGAACCAGTCGGTGCCGAGTGTCAGGGCAGGATTCAGAGTGAAGAAGTGGCGATCGAATCGCGTCGCCAGATTGAGTCCAAGACGTAAGGATGAAAGCTCATAACTGCTGCTCTCGAGCAACTGCTCCATGATGAGGTTGCGGCTCTGGCGGTGAGTGACGCCAGCCACTGCCGACACCTTGCTTTCCCCATCCCGAAAGAGAGTTCGTGTGAGGTTGCCGGTGGCCGTGCGCGTGTCGCCGCGGCTCTCGAACAGGAAACCGCGCGATTGCACGTCGCTGCGGTACTCACTGTATTGGTAGCCCGCATCCAATAACCAATAGCCGTAAGGGAGGCTGAGGCCCGCCTGCCAACTGGCCGCATTGTGGGCGACACGACCATCGGTGCTGCTCGATGCTCCCAACGTCCATTGCTCGGCTAGTGACAACAAATTATCGGCACTCAGCGACAGTCGTCCCTGCTCTTCTCCGGTGCTCTGCTGGCCGCTATTGTCAAACTCGAGACTACCCTGCAGGGACAATGCTCGTGCCCCCTTGAGATTGACGATGGAGAGTCCCGCCTGATGGCCAGGCTGGATATCGAGTTGATAAGAGAGCGAACGCAACCGAGATAGTTGATCCACCCCCTGCTCCAGATCGCGCAGATTGAGGATCTCCCCCACCAGACCGGGGAACAGGGTTTGGGTCATGGGATCGGCCTTACCCTCAACCACTATGGCCTCGACACGTCCCTCTAACACCCCCAACGTCAGGATGCCGCCAGCCAGATCCTGCTCCGGCAGGAAAGCCCGACTGGTGATATAGCCCTTTGCCAGATACCACTGGCTGACAGCACGGATCAGGTCATTGATCTGGGATAACCCCATGCAGGTATTCAAGTAGGCGGTGGTGAGATTGGCCTGAGCCCTGGCGTCCAGCACAGAGCTCCCCTCCAGGCGGATCTCGGTCACCGTAAAGCAGGGACCACTCGCCTCGCCCTCACTCAGTGTTGTTGGGACAGATAAAGGAAGCTGGCGCGCCACCTCATCACGTTGCCGGGCTGCGTCCTCGAGCAAAGCGCGCTGGCGTTGCTCGACATCATTTTGATCCAGCGGAGACGACAAAGGCCCAGCGGCGTTGACGCCCTGAGCGAATAGCAAGAACAACGCAACTGCGCCCGTGCAAATGCGTGAGATACAACAACCCATCGTGATGAATCTTTTATTGTTTTGTAGTGCCACCTTGGCGCGTACCAGAAACTCGATTTGGTTTCTTTATGAACACGCAAAGACCTGAACGGGGCAGATTATACAGAAGACTTCATTGGGTACGACACCTCTTGTCACATCAATGTGATATCGATCTCGTCAAACAGTAAGGAATACGTTTGTCCTACTCAAAACAGTAATGAACAGTCCCTGCTTCGCTCGCTCAACCTCTAATCGGAAGCACTATTCATCGATAGTAAACGCCAGAGGATCACGACAGGTACCTCGCTAATGCCATCAGCCACACCCTGAGGGATGAGGCTCATTTCATCATGATGTGAAGCCGATCCCCATCGTTTTGCCCGAACGCGCCGCGTTCTCAACTTATTCATCTTGAATAGTTATCAATTAGATCCGTTTCATTGATTTCTCTCAATTTTATGGTACCTCTTGCAGGGTAAGGTGTGAGGTCTGGTGGTCAGAGGAGCCCCTCCAGGTTGAGGTGACCGAGACACCAACGAGCCCAGTGGAAGCTGGCATAAACATGATCGTAAAGGGAATACTTTCAAATGGTTGAGACATTGCTGAACAACATCAATCGCCTGCTGCACCACGAAGACATGGGCAAGCTGTTGCTACGATTGGCCGTCGGGGGATTGATGCTGTTTCACGGCCTGCACAAGCTGATCGACGGGGTGGACGGCATCAGCGCCATGCTGATGGCCAAGGGCCTGCCCGGCTTCATCGCCTATGGGGTGCTGATCGGCGAGGTCGTGGCGCCGCTGTTGATCATCCTGGGCGTCTTGACCCGACCGGCGGCGCTGGTGCTGGCGTTCACCATGGTGGTGGCCTGGTTGATGGTGGGCACGGCCAAGACCTGGCAGCTGGATGCCGTCGGGGCCTGGGCCATCGAGAGCCTGGCCTACTTCTTTATCGGGGCCTTGGCGGTGGCGCTGCTCGGGGCCGGACGCTTCTCCCTTGCCGGCAACTCAAGCTGGCGATAGGCGCATTGAGCGGGATATATATCTACTTAACCTGAAATAAACACGTACTTTGAACTGAAAGTCATAGCGTAGATAGACATATCGCCACCTTGTCGCTTGCTATACCAGTGCACCATAAGGGTGTGGCTATGCCCCTCCCCGCTATACCCGATATGAAAAAGCCCTGCCAGATTGGCAGGGCTTTTTGTATCAATCGCATCGGCGTGGAGGGTTACCTCACCCGCTTAAGGCTTATTGATTGTGGCTGGCGCGGCGGGGACGACGGGCCTGGGCCGGTTTGCCGGCGCCATCGGCCGGACGCTGACCGCCCTGGGGCTTGCCACCGTTACCGCTGCGGGAGGCGCCATTGCCGCCCCCGTTGTTGCCGGAGCGACCTGCGCCCTGACGCTGACCTTGCGGGCGCGGCGGAGTGCGGCGCTGCTCGCTCGGATCGCGCGGCTCTTTGCGCAGCGGCGCGCCGATGCCACGGGCGATGTTGTCCAGGGTCTCGCGGGAGGCTTCGAAGCCGGCCACCTGCTCGCAGGGGATGTTCTGCTTGGTCAGACGCTCGATGGCCTTGATCAGCTTGCCTTCATCGGCGGCGACCAGGGAGATGGCGTGACCGGCGGCGCCGGCACGACCGGTACGGCCGATGCGGTGCACATAGTCTTCCGCCACGTTGGGCAGCTCGAAGTTGACCACTTGCGGCAACTTGTCGATGTCCAGACCGCGGGCGGCGATGTCGGTCGCAACCAGCACCTTGACGCTACCTTCCTTGAAACCGGCAAGGGCGCGGGTACGGGCACCCTGGCTCTTGTTGCCGTGGATGGCGGCGGCGCTGACGCCGTTCTTGTCGAGGGTCTCGGCAACACGGTTGGCCATGTGCTTGGTGCGGGTGAACACCAGTACCTGCTGCCAGTCGTTGCTGGTGACCAGATGGCTCAGCAGGGCAATCTTGTTGGCCTTGTCGCAAGGGTGCACCAGCTGCTCGATACGCTCGGCGGTGCTGTTGCGCGGGGCCACTTCGATCACCGCCGGGTTGTTGAGCAGGCCGGTGGCCAGCTCGCGAATTTCATCGGCAAAGGTGGCGGAGAACAGCAGGTTCTGACGCTGTTTCGGCATCAGGGCCAGGATCTTGCGGATGTCACGGATGAAGCCCATGTCGAGCATGCGGTCCGCTTCGTCCAGCACCAAGATTTCCACTTCATCAAAACGCACGGCGTTCTGGTTGTAGAGATCCATCAGGCGACCGGGACAAGCCACCAGCACGTCCAGACCACGGCGGGTCGCCATCATCTGCGGGTTGATGCTGACGCCACCGAAGACCACGTGGCTGCGCATCGGCAGATGTTTGCCGTAGTTGCGCACGCTCTCGCCCACCTGGGCGGCCAGCTCACGCGTCGGGGTCAGCACCAGGGCGCGAATGCGGTTCGGAGAAACCTTGCGCTTGCTCTCCATCAGACGTTGCAGCATCGGCAGGGTAAAGCCTGCGGTCTTGCCGGTCCCGGTTTGGGCCGCCGCCATCAGGTCGCGGCCAGCCAGTACGGCGGGGATCGCTTGCAGCTGAATGGGAGACGGGGTGTCGTAGCCTTGCTCGGCAACGGCACGCAACAAGGGTTCGGCCAGACCGAGGGAAGAAAAACTCATAGTTACCTGCTAGGGATAGTGGCGCCGGGGATTTGTGGTGGGGCTCCTCTGCTGAGCCGATGCCATCTCACAGGATCCGGGCCTATTGAGAAAACAACGATTTCCCCGGGGAGCAGAGCAAAGGGGAAAGAATAGAGGCGCAGTCTATCGGAGTTGGCCCTGTTACACGAGAAAAATGTGACCCTCCTCCCAGCACGGCGGGAAAAAATCCTGGCGGCCTCGGCGACGCGTAGAAATGGCCCCCGTTCAGGCGGCCGCTGATGCCAAACCGGTGCTAGATGGGTATATTCTCCTGTCATCAGGGCGCAAGGAGGCTCACAGGCATGACAAGACGCGAACCGGGTTCCATCAGGCGCAGGCTGCAAGGCGGCTGCCTGCTGCTGATGCTGGGCCTGAGCCAGCCATCACAGGCCGCCCCGGCGGATCTCTCGGTGGCCTGGAACCCTTGGCCCCCCTTCAGCCAGCTCGATGAGCAAAACCAGCTGACCGGCCTGGATGTCACCCTGACGCGCCAGATCCTGAAGGAGGCGGGGCTGGGCTTTCATTTTCGCAGCCTGCCCTGGGCCCGGGCCCTGCACCTCATCGAGCGGCAGCAGCTGGATGTCGCCATGGGGGCGCTCGATACCCCGGAGCGGCGCCAGTTCGCCCGCTTCTCAGCCCCCTACCGGCGCGCCAGCTTCGTGCTGCTGAGCCAGCAACCGGTGGCGGGGGCACCCGATCGCTGGCAAGGGATCGAGAGCCTCGCCGACATCTGCCAGCGAAGCGAGCTGCGCCTTGGCAAGCTGCGCGGCACCCGCCCGACCCCGCTCACCGAGGCCTGCCCCGCCCTCAAGCAGGCCACCGAATACAATTCGGATGACAAGCTGATCTCGCTATTGCTGGCGCGCCGTCTCGATGGCGTCATCATGGAGTGGCAACATGCCCAGTATCGGCTGGCGCAGCTGGGGGCGGACAAGCAGACCCGGTGCCAGCTGCTGATGCACCAGCAACCGGTCAGCCTGATGTTTGCCAGCAAGACCCTGAGCGATGCCGAGCTCCAGCGGGTCAACGAGGCCATCGCGGCCCTGCCCGCCCCAGAGCCGGCGTTCGCGCCGCCGCGCTGTCGGTTCGACAACACCCGCTTCCCCCATGCCAAGGCGCCTGCGGGCGCCTGAGCGCCGGCCAGACATTTCCCATGACAAAAAAGGCGGCCAAATGGCCGCCTTTTGATTGCATCGATGATCAGCCGGTTGCCCGGCGCGCCGATCAGCGCAGCTGAGGCGTATGGGTCAACACGCCCATGTTCTGGGCGCGGTGGCGCAGCAGGTGATCCATCAGCACCAGGGCCAGCATGGCCTCGGCGATGGGCACGGCGCGGATGCCGACACAGGGATCGTGGCGACCCTTGGTGATCATCTCGGTGGCCTCACCGCTGGTATTGATGGTCTTGCCCGGCACAGTGATGCTGGAGGTCGGCTTGAGCGCCATGCTCACCACTATGTCCTGCCCGGAGGAGATGCCGCCGAGGATGCCACCCGCATGGTTGCTGGCAAAGCCGGTCGGGGTCATCTCGTCGCGATGCTCGGAACCCTTTTGCTCCACCACCCCAAAACCGTCGCCGATCTCGACGCCCTTGACCGCATTGATGCCCATCATAGCGTGGGCGATGTCGGCGTCGAGGCGGTCGAACACAGGCTCACCCAGACCCACAGGCACGTTGCGCGCGATGACCTGCACCTTGGCGCCTATGCTGTTGCCCTCTTTCTTGAGCGCCCGCATGTATTCGTCGAGAGCCTCCAGCTTGCCCGCATCCGGGAAGAAGAAAGGGTTTTGCTCGATCTGCGCGGCGTCAAACGCCTCGGCCTTGATGGGACCGAGCTGGGAGAGGAAACCGACGATCTCGATGCCGTGCATCTGCTTGAGATACTTCTTGGCGATGGCCCCCGCCGCGACCCGCATGGCGGTTTCCCGCGCCGAGGAGCGGCCGCCGCCACGGTAGTCACGCTGACCGTATTTCTGGTGGTAGGTGTAATCGGCGTGGCCCGGGCGGAACAGGTCCTTGATGTCGGAGTAATCCTTGGAGCGCTGATCCTGGTTTTCGATCATCAGGCCGATGGAGGTGCCGGTGGTGCGGCCCTCGAACACCCCGGCCAAGATCTTCACCTCGTCCGCCTCGCGGCGCTGGGTGGTGTAGCGGGAGGTGCCGGGCTTGCGACGGTCCAGATCGATTTGCAGATCCGCCTCGCTTATCTCCAGCCCGGGCGGGCAGCCGTCGACCACGGCGCCGAGGGCCAAGCCGTGGCTCTCGCCGAAGGTGGTGACCCGAAAGAGTTGGCCAAAACTGTTCCCTGCCATGGGTGCTCCTTGCTCTTAGCTCTTGTAGATCGCGAAATGGGGCTGGTACTGCTCGAGTTCGGCCTTGGTCATCACGAACACGCCGTGGCCACCGTTCTCGAACTCGACCCAGGTAAAGGGCACTTCGGGGAACTGGGCTTCCAGGTGGATCATGCTGTTGCCTACCTCGACCACCAGCACGCCGTCCTCTTTCAGGAAATCGGCGGCGTTGGCCAGCAGGCGCTTGGTGAGCTTGAGGCCATCGGAGCCGGAAGCCAGCGCGAGCTCGGGCTCGTGACGGAACTCGTCCGGCAGATCCGACATGTCCTCGGAGTCCACGTAAGGCGGGTTGGAGACGATGAGATCGTACTGGTCACCGGCCGGCAGGTCGCGCATCAGGTCGGAGCGGATGGGGATCACCTGCTGCTCGAGGCCGTGATCGCTGATGTTGCGCTCGGCCACGTTCAGGGCATCGACGCTGATGTCGATGGCATCCACTTCCGCGTGGGGGAATTCATGGGCCATGATGATGGCGATGCAACCGGAGCCGGTGCACAAGTCCATGATCCGGGTCGGCTCGTGCTTCAAGAACGGCTCGAAGCGGTTGGCCACCATCTCGGCGATGGGAGAGCGCGGAATGAGCACCCGCTCGTCCACGTAGAACTCCCAACCGGCGTACCAGGCCTTGTTGGTCAGGTAGGCGGCAGGCACCCGCTCCTGCACCCGGCGGATGATGAGCTCGGCGATGCGGTGACGCTCACTGGTGGTCAGACGGGAGTGGCGCATGCCCGGATCCACGTCAGGGGGCAGATGTAACGCGGGCAGCACCAGTTGCACGGCCTCATCCCAGGCGTTGTCGGTGCCATGTCCGTAGAAGATCCCGGCGTCGTTGAAACGACTCATGGCCCAGCGCAACATGTCCTGGATGGTGTGCATCTCGGCAACCACCTCATCGATAAATATCTTGTCCAAATCCACCTCCAAGTCGAGTAATATCCGGCCCGAGCATTCTTATATAGCGAGCAAGACGAGTACCTGATGAAAAAAACGCCCTCACCCACAGACGAGGAAAGCCTGCTGTTTCGCGATGCGGCCAAAGGTACCCGGAAAATAAAGCAAGATACCATAAGGGCCGAGTTGCGCCCGGTCAAGCAGAAACGCGAACTGCGCGAGAGCCGCGAAAAGCTTGGGGTAGACCACTTTTTCAGCGATGAGTATCAGCCTCATCTGGAGGAGGATGGCCCGACCCGTTACGTGCGCGAAGACGTGTCAAAATTCGAGCTTAAAAAGCTCAAGCGCGGCATCTATCCGCCGGAGATCTATCTGGACTTGCACGGCATGACCCAGCAGCAGGCCAAACAAGAATTGGCCGCCTTGCTCAGCCTGTGCCAGAAAGAGAACATCCACATTGCCTCTGTGATGCACGGCATCGGCAAACACATCCTCAAGCAGCGGATCCCGAGCTGGCTGGCCCAGCACCCCAATGTCCGCGCCTTCCACCAGGCCCCCCGCGAGTGGGGCGGCGACAGCGCCATCCTGGTGCTGCTGGATATCGAAGAGTAAGCCGACGGCAGAATACGACAGCCTCAGATCAAAAAAGCGCGCCCTTGGGCGCGCTTTTCATCTATTCCCTTGGACTTTGCCGAGGTGTGGCTCTGCATAGCTCTGTTGCCAGCTGATCCGGCAAGAAGAGCCTGCCAACTCGACCAACACATCGTATTGGGCCTTTATGGGGCTCCTTCTCGGGCGTCGATGTGTTAGTCAAACAGGGCTAATCCTGTCCATCGGGACGACTGAATCGTATCGGAGACGGAACAGAAGCAAGATTGACCACCAGCCTGCCGCCGTTATGCAGTTGCCACTCGAAGAAATCGGCAAACCCCGCGCAGGTGAGGGCCCGGATCACCTTGGCCACCACCCCGTGAGCCACCAGCAATACCCGCTCCCCCTCATGCTCATGCTCATGCACCAAGTCGGTCAATCCTTGGGACACCCTGGCTACCACGGCGTCCAGGGATTCTCCACCGGGGGGCGCCTCGGCCCAGCGCCGGGTGATGTTGCGTGCCCACAGCTCGGGGTAGCGCTCCCGCGCCTCTCCTTGTGTCAGCCCCTCAAACAGCCCCACCTGCCGTTCACGAAAGGCCGGGATGAGCTGAATAGGCAGCGCCAAGGTGCAGGAAATTTGCTCGGCACTCTGCCTCGCCCGCAACAAGTGAGAGGACAGCAGCCGCGTAAACGGTGCCTCCCTCGCGAGCCCCTGCGCCAGCTCAGATACCTGTTCCCGTCCCTTGTCGTTAAGGCCAATGTCCAGCGCGCCGAGATAGCGGTTCTCGGCATTGGCCTGGGTCTCCCCATGGCGGATCACCACCAGTTCCATCCGTTCTCCTCGTTTATCGACGGTGCAGGCCGCGCTAACCCTGCGCCAAGAAGTGGGCTACCAGGGCGTTGGCATGGCCGTGGCCCATGCCGTGCTCCTCTTTTAGCCAGGCCACCAGCGCCATATGTTTCTTCTCTTCTTGGTTTGCCAAGAGACTCAGCCAGTGGGCGATGGGCTCGCCGTATTTCTGCTCGATGGAGGGGAAATAAGAGGCGGGCCCCTTCACCTTGGGTTGTTCATCCATGACGCTCTCCTTGGGTCGCTGCGCCCGCGCTTTGCGATGCGGGCATAATTCGATGCTTTTAGGGCTTGGGGGCGAACTGCTCGAACACCTGCTGGCCGGTCAGGGTCGGGGTATCGTTTTTGAGCTCATAAAAATCGGGCTTCTCGTCGATAAAGATCTGGCTGGCAAGCTCGAATGCCTGATCCTGGAACAGGCCGGCGGGCAGTATGTACTCATCGCTCGGCAGCAGGTGATAGAAGAGGTGGGTGCCGCAGGTCGGGCAGAAGCCGCGCTCCGCCCAGTCGGACGAGCGATAGGCCGCCGGTGTGATCCCGGTGAAGCGCACATCCTTGCCACCGTGCACCGCAAACATGGGACCGCCGGACCAGCGCCGGCACATGGCGCAGTGGCACAGGTTGACCTCTTTATGCTCGCCGGTTAAAACGCTGATACCGCCACACAGACAATGACCTTCCATGATGCCTCCTTGAACCTTGGGGAACTGTGCGAGCTGAGCCACCCTCTACTCGCGGTCGCCACAGAGGATTAGCACGCAAAGCACAGGCCGACAACTGACCATCTTGTGGTCAATTCCTCCTGCAGCGCCTTGTAACAGGCCGTATTGCTCGAGATTGAGCCATCTCTATCAATCCGGTGAATGAGATTTCATCTGGCATGCACAGTACGAATAATGCTCAGCGCATCTCCTGCAAGGCGATGCGATTGCCCTCGGAGTCCTGAAACTCGGCCACCCGGATCTGCTCGCTCACTTGGGTCACCGGGTAGAGCTCCCCTGCCCCCGCCTCGAGCGCCCGGGCCATCACCCGCTCGATCTCGGCCACCCGCAGATAGATGCGAGTGCCGTCCAGGCTCGGCACATAGCTCTCTCCCATGGCCAGGGCCCCGGAGCAGCCGGGCGCCTCTTCATCGAGGGGAAACAGCGCCATCTCGTTGCCGTCGATGCTGACCCGCTCCAGAGTCAACTCGAACACCCGCTCGTAGAAGGCGGTGGCCCGCCCGAGATCCCGCACCGGAATTTCAAAATGGATGGCGATATTCATGACAACTTCCTTTTGTGTATTGCCGCCAGGCACACCGCCAAGAGGCCCACGCGGGTGATGGACGATTATGCGGCCCACCGATCTGCCTTTTACAGCCCCTGCTTGGGTGCCTCCAGCGGTACTCTCAGGGCACTGGTTTTTAACCGGACATAGCTCATCAGCAGCAAGATGGGGGTCGCCTTGATGCCAAACGCCAGGCTCAACAGGTTATCGTGTTCTCGTGACACCACCATAAAGAAGCCGACCATCAGCACTCCATTAATGATCGGATGATGGCGCACCTCATACATCTCCAGCCGGGAGTCACACCCTTTACAGTGAAATTTAAGCCTGGGGCTGATAAGGAACGCCTTGAGCGGAAATAGTCGTTGTTGGCAAACGGGGCAGATACGCAGGGGAGAGAAGAACATATTGAGCACGGGCTGGATAAGATAGCGGTCATCAATAAAGCAACCCTGGTAATAAATCAACTCCCCATATTGTCTTTACCCCCGTCAATAAAGGGAGGCGGCTCGCCTCCCCCATTATCGGCTGCTCTTCTTATGCCAGGCTGACCTATCATGCCGCCCGGCATCCATATTATTTATCAGGAGGCCGGAGCCCAGGGACCACCCTTGACGGGATCGTCCCCTTGCGTCCACCACTTGGCCTGATAAATAACGCCCTTGTGGCTGACTTTATTGCCGGCCGTATAAACCTTGCTGCTTACCCAAGCGGAAATATCCCCAACCGGTGGATTGGTGGGATCAACCGGTGCCGGATCCAGTTTCGCGACAATTCGGACCTTGGGCCAGCTGGCATGAGAGCCATAGGTGTTGGTCACGCACTTCTCATAATCCCCCGGCACCAGCGCCGAATAGGCGGTCTGAAAACCCACCAGCTCGCATTCGAAGGAATAACCACCGGGTCTGTCGGCGTAATATTTCCAGTTGCCATCCCAGTTGGTATAAAGCACGTCGGTGGCGCCGTTCAAATTCAGGCTGCCATAGGGGGTCTGTTGCCAGCAGGTATTTTTCTCATCCGCCTGGATGGGGATCTGGTAATGGGCCGCCAACCCTTCCCAATAACGGATGCGGTTGACCGGCTGGCCCTTGTCCTTATTCTGCTCGCCGCACTCGATACCGCCGTTGATGACGTTGATGGTGGTGCCAAAGCCGTAGCCGATACCGGCGGCAATCTCGCGCTGGGAGGGTACCCAGGTGCGGTCAATCACGTGCAACATGGCGGGCTTGGGGGCCTGTGGGGTCAGGAAGAACCAGATGGCCGAGGCCAGATTCAGCCAGGAGTCGGCGACCCGACCGGGATCGTTCAGCAATACCGAGGCATCCCCCGCGAACATGGCCTCGGAGAAGGCGCCGTAGTTGAAGTGATAGGAGAGCTGTTTCGCCCCGCGGCCAAAATAACCCTGGCCGGTGGCGCAAGGCCATTTCTTGTTTTGCCAGTCATTCTGGCCACAGCCAGTGGTATATCCGGTCTGCCCTTCCGACCAGCCCATCTCGCGCACGTGCACCAGCGCCTGCTGCCACTCTTCCAGTCCCAGGGGATTATCCGAGCTGTTATTTTTACTGATATGGCCGCCGGTTTCCTGGGCAAAGTGCGCAAAGGCCGTCACGATGGATTTCTTGCAGATGGCGTCTGAGTCACGGCCATCGGTATATTCACCACAAAATGCCGGGAATTTCCCTACCGCCCGCAAGAAACGCTCGTAGGTATATTCTGGCGCCGCCATCTGGGTGAGAAAGTCCCAATCCGACTCGGTAAATACCCGCTCGACCCGTTTGACGTTATCCGGATTGCTGGCCAGCCTCGGCACTATGGCATCCACTATGGTATTGGGGCGAGTGGCCAATGCCTTTGACCAGACCGCATACATGGGATTGGCGGTCTTGGCTTTTTCAACGGCGCTGATATCGGAGGCGGCAATCACATAACCACCGCTATTTTGTGGGTCTGGCTGGATATTCATGGCGGCATAAGCTGGAGATGCGCAAAGTGCCGCAACCAGCCAGGCACAGGGCTTGGGTTGGAACATGGGTAGCAATCCTTGTCTCGTTATAATGTTCAGGCCGAGCATAGGCGCTTTAATTACTAAATTCACGACGAGAATTAAGAATATGGCGAAGTTGTGAGCCATTTCACTCTGCGGTGTCGTGGAATAGAGGGCGGCGAACATCCCTATTTTTATCGTTGCAAGACTAATAAGGTGGTGAGCGAGCCGAAACAACAGGGGCGCTCTCGTTGAAACGTCGTGAAAATAACGCGGCAGAAGGGATGCCTCCCCCTGCAGCATCTTTGCTCGTGTAGTACAGGGGCGGATCAGCCACCGGCGGCGCTGTTAGGCGCCCATCTGGTGAAGATCAGGCGCGCACCGCCCGGATCAGGATGTTACGCGGCGTCATGGGTTTGTCGCAAAACTCCCCCACTTCCACCGAATAGCCCCGCTCTTGCAGGAAGAGTGCGCGATCCAGCGCCAGCCAGATCTCCAGCGGACGGCGAAACAGGTGGCGTACCAGCTCCATGCGGGCGACGTCGCCGTAGCGCTGCTCACCTCGCGCCAGGAAGCTCGCATAATCGAGCCCTGCGGGCAGAGGGATGCCCTTGCGCTCGGCCGCCCAGCCACAGAATGCCTCGAAGCCGCCGGTCAGCAGGCTCTTTTGCATATTGGGCACCGGCAGGTATTCATCCACCCCGCGCACCTGGCGCTGCAGGCAGTCAAAGGCGAGGCGCCACACCACCTCTTGCTCCCGCAGGCGGGCGATGCGGGCGCCGCCGGTCACCGTCTCCTGCAGCGGCAGCTTGAGATCGCTCTTGCCAAGGCGCAGGGTGCTGGCAGCGGCGGCCTCTGACAGGGGCCGATACTGATCGCCGCGAATGAGGTGATAACAGCAGGGGGAGATGGTCACGCCGCTCGCCCCCTGCTCAGCCACCCGCTCCAGCAAATGGGTATGCAGCTCGCCGCAGGCATGCAGCGCCATGGCGTGGTGATCCCGGGCGATGAGCTGGCCCGACGCGGGGGCGAAGGCATCGGCCTCGATAAACTGCATGGGAGCGCCGTCCCGCGCCGCCAGCAGGCGCCCTTCTTCGCACAGCGCGCCTTGCAACTCCAGGCTGATGACCTCGGCGCCGCGCTGCAAGGAGACCAGCCGCCCCAGGTGCCCCTTGCCGGCGCACCACTCCAGATAGGGCCCGTCATGGGGTGGCAAGCAGCCGGTGAAGGCCTCTATCTGCGCCTGCTTGCGCCCCGGCATGTACATCGCCATCCCCTTGGTGCAGGCAATGGGTTCGGGCTGGAAGACATCCAGCTCGCTCAGGGCGTGCAGCGCTTGGCCTGCCGGGATCCAGGGGGCAAGCAGGGTGCAGAGCGCCCCCATGTCGGCATCGAGCGCCATGACTTCCCCGAGGCTCAGGCCGTTGAGGCGGGCCGCCAGTTCGGGAGCCTCATCGGCAAAGGCGAGGCCGAGGTGATGATAAGGCTGGTACTGCCACCAGCGCCGGGTGTCGGTCAGCAAGCGGTCCAGTTGTTGAAATCGATGGGCCAGCACGGCGGTCTTGTCCTGCATATCCAAAAGGAGGCTCATTCTAGCGATCCCTCATCAAAAAGCACCCATGGCGCCGCGTTCATGAAAACGGGCAAGCAACCCAGGGGGCAGGGGGTAGCCTGACAAAGCACATGGATTTGTGCTATATTCCGCCCCCTTGCTAGCACGGTGCGCCCCGGCGGGCCGTTTTCCCCTTATAAACGGAATCAAAACATGACCATCAATGCCATCCTGCAAGCGCGCGCGGGCGCCAAGTGTGAACTCTGTGGAGCAGAACACGTCCTGACTGCCTTCCCGGTGCCCCACTCCCCCGCCAGCGACGACGATCACAGCGTGGCGCTCTGTGCCACCTGTCGTGGTCAGCTGGAGCAGCCTGATACCCTGGTCGCCAACCACTGGCGCTGCCTGGGTGACAGCATGTGGAGCCAGGTCCCTGCGGTGCAGGTGATGGCGTGGCGCCAGCTTAAAAACCTGTCCGCCCGTGGCGAGCTCTGGGCCCAGGACATGCTGGACATGATGTACATGGAAGAAGAGACCAAGGCCTGGGCCGAGGCTGGCGCGGCCCGCGACGATGATGACAGCGTGCCGACCGTCGACTCCAACGGCGCCGTGCTGCAGGAAGGGGATTCGGTGACCCTGATCAAGGATCTGGACGTCAAGGGCGGCGGCTTCACCGCCAAGCGCGGCACCCTGGTCAAGGGCATCCGCCTGACCAACAACCCGCTGCACATCGAGGGCAAGGTCAACGGCGTGCAGATAGTGCTGGTCGCGGCCTACCTGAAAAAGGCCTGATCACCGTCGATTGATGCCAGAAGCGCCCCCAGGGGCGCTTCTTTTATATTGCTGGCCCTGGATCACAGGGCCGCCCTTCACCACCCGGCTCAGGCCTCGTTGACGCAAACCCGGTTGCGACCGCTCTGCTTTGCCCGATAGAGCGCCCGATCGGCCCGCTCCAGCAGCTCGGCGCAGGAAGGCCAGGGATCGCTTTCCCCTGCCCTTTCCCCCGTTTTCTCACCTCTCCTCTCGCCAAACGCGGCGCAGCTCAACCCGACGCTGATGGTGACCGGGATGGACCGTCCCCCCTGCTCAATTCGCATGGCGGCGACCCTGGCCCTCAGCCGCTCGGCTATCTTGACTCCCTCCGCCAGCCTGGTCTGCTCCAGCAGCAAGATGAACTCTTCCCCACCATAGCGCCCCAGCCTGTCGCTCTCCCTGAGCTCACTCGCCAGGGTCCGCACCAACTGTTGCAGCACATGATCCCCGGCGGGATGACCGTGATGGTCATTGACCTGCTTGAAGTGATCGAGATCCAGCATGATGAGGCAGAGCGGCTCGCCCTGGCGCTCTGCCGACTGCATCTGCTGGGTGAAGCGCTCCATGAGCGCCCCGCGAGTGAGGGCCCCGGTCAAGGCATCCCGGCAGGATTGCTCCTTGAGCCGGGCCAGCGCCTCTTCCAGCTGGACATTGAGTTCATGCACCTGCCGATAGAGCTGCGCCTTCTCGACGATGGAGGAGACCAGGTGCGCCAGGTAGACAAACACCTCCTGATGCAGCTTCTGATAGGTGTGTTTGCTGGCGCTGGAGAAGAACAGAAAACCTATGCCCTTGCCATCCACCTGCAACGGGCAGGTCAGGCTGGAGCGTACCCCCTCCCGCAGTACCAGCTGGGTGGATACGGACTGGGGATACTCCACAAGATAAGCTTCCAGATCGTTGATGATCCTGGGCTTTCCCGTCTCCAGCACCCGGGCAAGACTGCTCCCCGCCAGGTTGGCACGATAGCCATCCTTGAGGTGCGCTATCCGGTTGATGCGGCTCCGGGACCAGAGGGAACGCACCCTGGTGCCATCGTCGCAGAGCAGGGCGTAGCCGATGCGATCGTAGGGGATGAACTCGGCAAAGGTGTCGTAGATGAGGCTGAGGGTATCTTCGATGAAGACCCCCTTGTTCACCTCGGCCGATATCTCCTGCAATCGATGCAGCTCGCGAAAACGCCGATCCAGGCTATCCGCCAACTCGTTGAGATCCAGGATGAGAGGGGCGAGTCCCACACTCTCATCGAGCGGGGGATGCCTGACCTCGAAGCGACCCGCTTTCAGATCGCGGATCATCGCTTGCAGTTGGGGTAATGCGACAGACACAGACATGAGTACGGCGTTGACTCTTGAAAAATACCGCGTCAGTATATCCACAGTATTGATATGGGCGTCAATATTGATCGACGGGTAACCGCCTGCACTCCTCCCGTTGAACGCTGCCATCCGGCAGGATGTGCACAACATAGAGACGCCCCATTGCTCAGCTTTTGCTTGCTTTGTGGATAAATAACACTAGCTTGTAGAGACGCTGGCGGCAGGTTAGCCGGCCTGCAGATGGGGGATCATCAGCCTTGTATCCAAGGGAACGCCCTACTGCATTGGCCCACGAGCGCGGCAGAACGCGCCCGCCAGCACAGATTGCCGTTGTGTATTCAGCCACAGCAAGACGACAAGTCACCCTTGCCATCAGTCTGCAGTCGATGGAAAGACACACCAGGTGCAGCCCGCTGCCCTCTATTTAAGGAAGAACTCATATGGCCAAAGCATCCAAGAAAGACGTCAAGAAGAAGATCGAGTCCAGCAAGGCGAAGATTGCCAAGCATGAGAGCAAGATCAAGAAGCTGAAGAAAGCCCTGAAATAAGGGCCGGCATGATGACAAAAACCGCCTGAGGGCGGTTTTTTTATGCATCAGTTAATCGAATGCTCCCTCCCTTGGCTGCAGGCGCTTCGCCATGATCCGGCTTCGCAAGGGCATTGAGCCAGATACCAACGCCCCGCTGGACTCGCCCCCCGGCGCGCTGGCATCATGGTTTTTTCGCATGAAAACCCTCATCGCCAACCGGCTTTCCCATTGGAGTGTAAACATCATGGATCTGAACACATGGATGCTGTTCTTTCTGGCCTATCTGCTGGCCACCCTGACCCCGGGCCCCAATGTGCTGCTGGTCGTTAAAAATGGTCTGCAACACGGTTGGCGCGCCACCCTGCTCAGCATCGCGAGCAACCTGGCCTGTCAGGCGATCCTCATCTGTCTGGTTGCCATGGGGGTGGGCGCCTTGCTGCAGACACTGCCGCCCCTGTTTATCGCCCTCAAGCTGGCGGGGGGCGGTTACCTCATCTATCTCGGCTACAAGGCGCTGCGCGCCGCCAAGGGGGGCAATCAGGAGACGACTCCGGCGGGATCACGCGTCAGCACCAGGAGCAACCGCTCCTTCTTGCAAGAGGCCTTCCTGGTCTCGGCCAGCAATCCCAAGACCATCATCTTCCTCTGTGCCCTCCTGCCCCAGTTTCTCGATCACCAGAGTGCGCTGTCGCTCCAGTTCGTCACCATGTACCTCACCATCTGCGTCATCGTCAGCCTGGTGCACCTGAGCTATGTGGCCCTGGCCAGACGTGCCGGCAGCTACTTCCGGCCGGCGCGCAGCCAGCGCCTGTTTAGCCGCATCACCGGCGGGCTCTTCATCACACTCGGTGGCGCCATCCTGTTAAGTGGTCGGCCCTGAGCGAGGGCGCCCTACCGAGACGCTGACAAGATCGGCACAAAAAAGAACCGCCTGCAGGCGGTTCTTTTTTGGGTCATCACTCGGGCAGGTCACCCAGCGGCCACGACCGCCAGCGTCTGGCGGTCACCATCACCTCCTGCTCCAGCCAGGTCTTGCTCGCGACCAGCTGTGCCAAGGCCCTGGTCAGCATATCGTTTTCCTGGGCTGTCCCGAGGTGGCCTCGCCAGGGGATTTTCCCACGGCGGCTCTGTTGCCCATCCGACAGGCGCCGCAAGCCGCGAGCATAGTGGTGAACATACTCCATGAGATGCTCCGGCAACCAGAGTGCCAACGGGCGGGCCATGGCGTTGGCGAGCTCGGCGGCGATATCCAGCCCGCGTTGATCCAGATCGCCAAAATGAGCCCAGGGGGTAGCCGCCGGCAATAGCGGGATCACCTGCTTGGCGAGGGTGGTATTGCGGCCCGGCACATAGAGCAGCAACTCGTCAGGCTGCAACGGGTAATCCACGAAGGCGCCCTTGTTCTCCACCGTCACTATCTGCCGCCCTTGCCACTCGATGCCTCGCAGCCTGTCAAGGGCCCGCTCCGGCAAAGCCAGCTCCCCCAACATCTGAAACCCCTCATCGGCACAATAGCAGCGGCCATCCTGCCACAGCAGGGAGAGGGATGAACCACAGCGGATCCGCAGCACCTCATCCCCATACACCCGGATCCCCAGCTCGTCGGCCCGCGCTAGCTGGGCAGGGGATAGTTTGGCCTTGCAGTCCCGCGACCAGAGGCCGCTCAAGGTCGCCCCATTGATGTGATGGGGAAGATGCCCCGCCAGCGCCGCCAATACCCTCTCCCCCGACCAGGCTGGCTCATCACTGGCCTCCTTGAGTCTGGAGGTCAGAAACAGGCGGCCCCGCTCGGTCAACAGACGCGCGGCGCCACGCCCCACGGGCCGGATGCCATCGACCGCACTCAGCATGGCATGCAACTCCTGCCCGGCCCGGCTGGTGAGCGGGATCCCCTGCCCCTCCTCCAGTGCCAGCAAGCGCTCGCTCAATGCACGAATATCGGCACGTTCAAAAAATGCCATCGGCATCCCTCCTGGACGGCGTTATTAAGACATGGTGCTCCTTGCTGTTCACATCAGCCGTGCCTGACCTGAGACCCGGATCCCGCTGCCGGGCTCGTCCGGGATCTCGGCATGCAGGCGCGAGGGCATGCCCATGTCTTCCCCCTGCTGGATGTCGATGGCACCGCCATGGGGCCAGTGGATATCCCGCAGATAGCCCGCGAAAGCCGCGGTGGCGGCGCCGGTGGCCGGATCTTCATAGACGCCGCCATAGGCAAAGGGGTTGCGGCTATGAAAATGCCGCTCCCCCGCCGCATGCACCAGCAAGACGGTGACCCAGCCTTGCGCCTGCATCAGGGCGCGCCCCTGGGCCAGCTCGTAGTGCATGGCAGCGAGGGCCGCGCGGCTGTGCAAGGCCAGCACCAGGTGATCGGCGCCCCCATGAATAAGCGCGGGGGGAATGCGGGGATCCAGATCCGCCTGGGTGTAGCCAAACAGCGCGAGCGCGGCCGCTACCTGCTCGGGTGAAGCTGACTGGCTGCGGGTCGGCGGAGAGTGCAACGCTGCCTGCCATTGGCCAGCCCCATCCTGCCAACCGGAGACCCGGATCCTGGCCTGATTGAGCTGCAGTTCATACTCCCCCTCCCCGCTGTGCCGCGCCAAGGCGACACCGAGAGCTATGGTGGCGTGGCCACAGAAAGGTACCTCCGCCTCGGGGGAGAAGTAACGCACCCGCCACTCACGCCCTTCGGCTGAGTGCTGCGGGGCGGCGAACGCCGTCTCCGAGAATCCCACCTCGGCGGCGATGCGCTGCATCTCGTCCGCCTCAGGCAGGCTGGCCCCCAGCCAAACCCCGGCGGGGTTGCCCCCTTGCAGGCCGTCGGCAAAGGCGGCGATCCGCACCAATTCAGCTACCCGTTCCGTCATCACGACTCCTTGTCATTCGCTGTCGAAAAATCCGTTCATGCCCGTCCACCTTTGTCGGGGATGGCACTCTGTACTTATCCTGCTCCCCCCTTTATGCCAGCGGGGAGGCTCGCCCGGCTCATAGCCTAAATTAAGTGGCCCCCCAGTGTCGAACGAGCGCCGCAGATCCAGCCGCCGGCGGCTAGAGTTGGGGAAATGTGTCTGTATATGAGCCTGTTGTGGAGTGCCATATGTATTCATACACGCTGGATTTCAAGGATCAGGCCGATCAGCTGGCCGCCCCCGAACACGAGATCGTGCTCAACTGCCCCGCCAATGCCGGCGACATCATCATCTTGTCCGATCAGAGCCGCCATCAGGTGATGTTCGTGAGTCACAGCACGCACCACAGCAGCCTCTACCTCAATACCGGGATGAGGCGGACCCAGAGCTAGGTCCCGTTACCGCCTGCGAAGCTGGCCAGACGAGGGCTAATTGCGGGTCGCTCCTATCCCACGATCATGGGAGCTGGCAGAATAGCCATGTAGAAGCAGTGATATTCGCTAAAAAGAAGCGACCGCACAAGCTAACAACACCGATAAAAACACTAAATGCAGCGCAAGATATCGCCAATTTACCTATAGCCAGAAAATACCGCTGATTTACCACCGAGTTTCCAGCGACAAGCTGACCAGCAGGTCGTTATCCCAGCCCACCACGGGTGGCAGATTGGGCTCGTTATAGGGCGCGAGATTGTAGTGGTAGACATCGGCGCCAAGCACCAGTTGGGTATGCTTGGCCGGATCCCATCCCAACCAATGATCGATGTTCCCTCTCAGCTCCGCCCTGTATTGGCTCTCCAGGGTCTGATGACCATCCCACCAGCGCCGGGCCAGGCCGGAGAGGGCCCAGTCATTCCCCAGCTTGAGTGCGGCCTTGTTGGTGAGCGCATAAGCCAGAGTGGTATTGCGCAAACCCTCCCGATCGTAACCGCGCTCCCTGGGGGCATCATCATCTATCTCCAGGAAGAACCAACCTGGCCCCGCCTCCAGTGAGTATTGAAATATGTCGCCGTCGTAGCCCGCGGTCATGGCCGCCAGGGCGGTCATCTGCCGCTCCACCGAGCTGACCGTGTTCATTCGGGTGTTGAGATCCGTCGTCCAACCGAGGCGCAGCCGATCATCGCGCCAGACGTCGCCATCCGCACCGGCATGAAGCTGCCACCAGATGGGCACGTGATCCGGGTCCAGGTGGTCCTTGTCATTGTCCACGAAGAGATCGACCGAGCCGAACAGGTGCAGATCGCTCTGGGTTCGCTCATCCACCGACAGGCTAGCGTTGAGCCCATAGGTGTGAGAGTCCACATCCGGCACATTGAAATCATGCACACCGACCGCGTAGCGCCAGTCGGCCGCCTCGCCGATAACCGGGATCACGGCGATCACCACCCCTGTGATCAGCGCTTTGAGTCTCATCAGATATCCGTCCTTACCGCCAGTTCGAGAGAAGATCTTGCGACGGCGGGCCAATGCCGCCGTCAGGCGGGGTACCCTACCTGAAGCAGGATGCGCTTCGCTACTTCTTCTTCGGATAATCGAGCGAGGTGCTCACCGGCTTGACCCCGGCGATGGCCGACCAGGGCGCGCCATCGAAGGTGAATTGTGCCACGGCGCAGGTCGGCATTCGGGTTATCTCGCGAGAAAATCGATGCGCCAGCTCGGTGAACTCGGGGTTGTGGCCGACGATCATCACGCGCTTCAAATCGCCACCGAGTTCGGCGATCACCCCCAGCAGGGTCTTGGTATCGCAGGCATAGAGCCTGTCGTCGACGAGGATATCCCCGGCCTGATAGTCGAGGGCCGCGGCGATGAGCCTCGCCGTCGACAGGGCCCGGCGCGCGGGGCTCGACAGGATCAGATCCGGCTTCACCCCATCCCGCGCCAGACGCTCGCCCATCATTGGGGCATCACGCTTGCCACGTTCGGCCAGGGGGCGCTCCCTGTCCGGCAGGGCCACCTCATCCCAACTGGACTTGGCATGACGAACCAGCAATAGCGTTCTCTTCATGGGCCCTCCCGCGGCAACCATCTATCGGCATCTGGCCCTCCATCTGCCGATGATATGGCTCATCCCCTATCCTGTTATGCCAGAGAATAGCGGACAGCCGGCTGCGAGCCTCAAGCAAAAGCTGCTGGCGGAAGAGCATCCAGCTTGCCCCTATCAATGGCTGTGGCGTGGGTGCACGGCGCCGGGATCCGATGGCAGCACCTGCGGCGCTCGGCAATAAAAAGCGGGAGGCCCAGCCTCCCGTTTTCTCCATCCTGATCTGGCCGAGCCCATCCGGAGACAGCTCGCCACCGGCAAGGCCACTCAGAGCCGCCGCCATCCGGGCTATTGGCTCACCTCCTCCATCATGATCAGCCGCAGGGGCTCTGCGAGCAGCTCATCGGCCTGCCGGGCGAAGGCCTGAAAATAGTCGGTGGCACAGTGAGCATCCAGGGCGGCCTGATTGACGAAGGCCTCCCGCATATAAAAAGTCCCGGGGTCGTCGCGCAGCTCGAACAGCACGTAATCGAGATTGCCCGGCTCAAGGCGCGTGGGCGCGATCAGCTTGAGCAGCTCGCGCCGCAGCGCCTCCCGCATGCCCGCCTTGGCCTTGAGTACCGCTATCGACACCAGCTTGTCCGCTTCCATTTTCATCATCACACTCCGCTATCAAGGGTTCAGGGGCACGGATGCCCTTCTCGGGTCGGCTTGCGCCGGCTAAGGGCACCTTTCCACACGAGAGGCAGTGTAAGAGCGGACTATTGGTGCGTATAGACGGACAATATGGACAGACTGTTCACTCTATTGAACAGAACCCGGAGATAACACGAAGATAGGTCTCAAGACAGTGAGCGCAGCCAGATCTCCCGAAAGGAAGCTTGCGACCGAGCCATCGACGCTGCCGCACCAGAGCCAGCCGTTGATCACGCGTGTGCTGCTCCACTGATCAACGACTCGCAGATTCAACGCCCTGGTCTGCCACCTTCACGGGCACAAGCCGCGCTATTGATCATCTGGGCTCGCCCCCAGCCACGGCGGCCACCTGATGTCGCCATGTCATCCCTAATAGGGCGAGCCGTCTTTATGCAGGGCTGACCAGGCGCCATCGGCACCTTGTACCAGCGCCAGATCATCGTCGGGGTATTCGACCGTATCGCCGGGCAGTCTGTCGCCGACCTCAAGGTAGGTGACGTCTGCGGAGGATCGGTTCAGCAACTGGTGAGCCAGGCCACTGCTGGCCTTGAAGCCGATGCAATCCCCCGGCGACATGAGGAACTCCTCATCACCATGGACCAGCGTCGGGGTCCCCGAGAGGACGTAGATGAACTCATCCTGCCTGGAGTGATGATGCTTGAGAGCCGAGATGGCTCCAGGCGCCAGGGTCGTGAAGTTGACGCCAAAATTGGTGAGACTGAAGTGCTCCCCCAATCTGCGTCTGGTGCGGTGCCTGACGAGGGAGGCGAAAGGTTCTGGATAGAGGGACTTGGCCCCCTGTACCGGGATCCAGGTTAGGTGAACGGGCCTGTGATCAGCCATCTCGATTTCTCCGTCTCTGTGCGCTGGCAAGGGTCGACAAGCCGAGTCACAGACTCGGCCATCGCTCACCCCACAGTTAGAGTCCGGCATCGGCTCCTGTCAATGCGAAGTGTCCTGACATGAGACCTGGCGCCGGCGTTTCTGCCAGCGCCGCAACAGGCAGCACAAGTTGCCACTGCAGTCCTACATGACCTCGAGCTTGACCTTGATAAGGCCGGATCTGAGGTTGCCTATGCTGCTGAACGCCGCCTTGGAGAGATCGATGACCCGTCCCCTGGCGAAGTTGCCCCTGTCGTTGACTCGCACCAGCACGCTCTTGCCATTGGTCACGTTGGTCACCCTCACCATGGAGCCGAAGGGCAGCGTCATGTGGGCCGCCGTGTTGGCGTTGTTCTTGTAGGGCTCGCCGCTCGCGGTCTTCTTGTTGTGATAGCGATCGGCATAATAAGAGGCCAGCCCGGTCTGGGTATAACCCCGCCAACTGCCGCTCTTGCTGGCGTCCGGCTGGCTGCTGCAGGCCGCCAGCAGCAGGCTGAGGGGTAACAGCAGCCCCTTTTGCACCATGGTCTTCATCATTTGATCACCTTGTTTTATCATCTTGACATCACCTAAGCCCACGGCCCGACCATTCCGGCCCACTATGAGTCACAACGTGGCATCCCTGTACCGGCCTCTAACAATGGGGAGGTTAAAGGAGTCGGGTGCAATAAGCACAGCGCATTGCACCTCACCTAACGGCCTTAATTCCGGCACCGCGTTCGATGACGCTTCATTAATGGAACCGACCGAGCGGATCTTGCCCTTACACATAGCGCGATAGCCCATTATATCGGCCACCCAGCCGGGCGGAAGACAAGAGCTCCACGGCCCCATGAGCACCCTGTTCAATGGTTGAGAAATATGATTATTTTTCAACCTTATCGTTGACGTTTTTTCAATCACCAGGGGTGATAGCTTTCATATCAATAGCCCTTTTGAGACCATTCTCACACTTTCCCCTTCTTTTACTGACTCACCCTGTCAGTCAATTCCATTATAATAAGAACAGTATTATTAAGGGCAGGAATTGCCTACTTAATTGCAACATTTAAAACAAATATCAAACAAACGTTAAATGGTATTCCCCTGCAATCTTGGAGTGTTGCTGGTGCTATGGCCACGGTCATATTTCATCGCATTCCATAAAGGATGATGATGGAACAACAAGGTAAAAAACATGACCTGTTGGTCGAGCGTCTCAATGAGATTTTTTCTGCGATCTATCAGGGCAGTGAAATCAGTAAAAGCTGGCTATGTGATCATTTTCGGATCACCGAACGGACGGCATACCGGGATCTGGCACGGCTGACCCATATTCTGGATGAAGTCTCTCCCGGAAAATATCGGCTCTCCAAAGCACTGACGCCGCAGCTCAATGTCCATGATTTGGCTAACTTTGCATCGTTTACCGATGTCGCTCATTTATTCCCCAATTCAAACGGGCATAAACTGCGTGACTTTATGGAGAATGGACACCATATCGCTATTCGAGGGCACAGCAGTCGCGATAACAGTATTCTATCGACCAATTTGCAGCAACTGCGCGAAGCCATCACCCAGCAGGCCCAAATCAGTTACATCTATAAAGGGAAACCACGCAAGGCGGCTCCCTATAAACTGACCAATCAAAGCGGTCTCTGGTACATGGCCGCCGTCGAGCAAGATCAATTAAAGTCCTTTGAAGTCGGCCAGATTGAATCGCTTAACGTAAGCGATATGCCATTTTATCCCGAACCCTCTGTATTAGAGCAATTAGCAAGCAACAGCGGGATCTCCTTTGGTAAAAAGACACTGGTAACATTGCATGTCTCACCAACGGTTGCACCTTATATTTCTCGCAGAGATACCTTTCCAGAGCAAAAAATACTCAGTGAAGCAGCCGATGGCAGCCTGATCATCACCACGGCCATGATAGAAAAAGATCAGCTCTTTCGTTGGCTGCTATATTGGCTGCCAGAAATACATATTATTTCCCCCGCATCAGTATCGAATGCTTTTGAACAGCAGCTACATGATGCTTGTAAAGATTATAAAAACTTCGCTTCAATCAATCCAATGAAAACCAAAAACACAGGGAGCTAGTATTATGCCATTACCATTTATCTTAGGTGCAGCCGCAATCGCAGCGGCAGGATTTGGTGCTAAGAAAGGTTATGACGGTTATCAGGATAAATCATTAGCGAATGATATCCTTGAAGGGGCTCGTTCAAAATACGAAAAAGCAAAAGATTCATTCGACACAGTAAATGAACAAACAACAACGGATCTTGAGCTGCTTGGTTCCCTGCAATTAAAAATAGGTTCTGACTTTAAAGAATTTCGCAAACTATCAAATGATATTCTTGCCAAAATAAATGCCGCTAATAATAAAGATATCGCGTTTACACTACCCAAGCATAAATTGGTGAAAATAGATGAGCTAGCCCTGTCAACAACCGCCTATCTTGGCAAAATTGCAGGTGCTGGCGTTGGCGGTGCCGCTGCCGCATATGCCGTATATGGTGGGGTCATGGCATTGGCAGCCGCCTCTACCGGCACCCCTATTGCAGCTCTCTCAGGTGTCGCTGCTTATAATGCTGCCATGGCAGCAATTGGTGGCGGCTCACTGGCGGCTGGTGGTTTTGGCATGGCTGGTGGAGCTATGGTATTAGGCTCTGTGGTCGCCGCCCCCATCATCGCCATTGCTGGTTGGGCTTATGCCTCTCATGCAGAAGAGGCGTTAAAGGATGCGCGATCTACTCGCGATGAAGCAAATTCTGCTGTTGATAAACTTGAACGAGCTAAAGTTCAGCTTGAAAAAACATCTCTTTATGTCAATAAAATTCATCACCATACCAATCATCTTTATCAATTATTTGTTCCCTATTTCGACATGCTTAAATACATTAATAACCAAATTATAACTAGAGGCAGCATCGCCGCTGATGAGCTAAAAGAAGATGCTATCCGAACCATTGAAAATGGTATGCAATTGGCTTCTATCTTAACCGACATTATTACCACTCCGCTGTTCAAACCGAAAATGGATAGCCAAGGTAAGGTTATCATAAACGATGATAATATCCCTCAGTTTGATACTAATGAAAATGGTATGCAAGTATTGAATGAAGCTGAAATAAATTCAGTATTGGACTCTGCAAAATAATAATCAATCGTAGTGGTGCGATTTCAGTGCCACTACGATTATTCCATAGGTAATGCTATGAATCACGTACAAAGTATCGATTTCGATTTCACTTCTGAATTGCACAATCAAGTTATAAAAAATTTAGTCACCTCGTTTGGCTTGGATTTTTTACTGCTGGAAGATAAGAAAGGTGGTGATGTAGATACGATCCATAATGTCAGGAAATGGCAGAGTGGAGATACTGAAACTCATATCTCTGATGAGTTTAAATATTCATATGAGAACAGAGATGAATACCGACCAATAAAAAAAGATGAACATGGCAATACCATTTTTGATATAAATGGAAAGGCCAAAAGAGAGGACATTTATCGCTCAGATAATAATTATAAATCCCGTGGCGCACGGGATAAACACTTGCATAAAGATGGCCAGCTCTATGATAAATATAGAGATGACACTATGCGGCAACATGAAAATCGCCAACTGGATCATGTCATTTCTGCCCATGAGGTGCATCATGACGCAGGGCGACATCTGGCAGGAGCCGATGGCATCGTCCTAGCCAATCAAGACTCCAATCTGATTTCAACGTATTACTACATCAATAATATCAAACGGGAACACTCGGTCGAAAAATTTGTCAATGATATTGTCCCGCAAAAAATAACATCAACCAAAGACCACATTGATAACATAAAAACACGGTTAGATAGAACGCCTGCTGACAGCCCAGAGAATCGTCATAAGAGACGAGAATTAGAGGTGGAGATTAACAGTGCCCAGCAAAAAATTGCCACACTGGAGAGCATAGACAAAGAAAAAATGCTGGCTGCCGATAAGGTAACCCGGCAAAATTACGACCACCAAATAAACGTGAAATATTATACGAGCAGTAAATTCCTTACGAATACCGCACTTGCATCGCTAAACAGTGGCGTACGCATGGGGATGCGAGAGGCACTTGGTATTGTTTTGGCCGAAGTATGGTTCGAGCTAAAAGAACAATTTCCTGTCATTTTCCATAAGAACAAGCAAAATTTCACGTTAAGAGAATTTACGGCTGATATTAACCATGTACTGAAAAATATCTGGCAGCGAGTAACCGAGAGATTTAAAGATTTGCTGATTTCCTTTAAAGGTAGTGCCGTGGGCGGCATCCTTTCCAGCATCACCAACACACTGTTGAATATTTTTACCACCACAGGGAAAACCCTCGGTAAATTTATTCGTGAAATGTGGGGCACCATGGTAAGCGTCGCCAAACTGGTGTTTTTTAATCCACAAAAACTTGAGCTTGGCGATCTAACCAGAGAAGTACTTCGCTTAATTTCCATGGGTGTCTCACTGTCGCTTGGGGTCGTATTAAATCAATATCTGACCACAGTGATGACATTCCCATTTGGTACAGAAATTGCTGCGTTCCTCAGCGCGCTGGCCACGGGGATAATGACTGTCGGCATGACCTATTTCCTCGACCATAGTGAAATAATGCAAAAAATCTGGCATTTTTTGAATCAATTCAAGAGCCACTACAAACAAACCCTGGAGCAATTTCAGGCAATCAATGCCAAATTGGACACGTACCTCGCCGAGTTGGCAAAAGTAGAGTTCAATATGAATGTGGACGAGTTGCAGGCGTTCACCGATAGACTCTCTGTTACCAATGGCGAATATGAGCGAGGTCTCGTGCTTCATGCAGAGATGATAAAACGAAACATTGATTTGCCATTTGAGCCTGGAAATTCAGAAAGTACCCGTAGTTGGTTAAAAACCTTATGCTAAAACCGCTGACACCCTTCCCGTGTGATCAATGTGGTCTGTGTTGTCGCAACGTTGGAATGAGTGAAATAACCGCCTATCTGGATAAAGGGGATGGGGTATGTCGTCATTTTGACGATACTACCAATCTTTGCTCCATTTATGATGACAGGCCATTGATATGTAGAGTGGAGGATTATTACAACGTAAATCTATCTCATGAAATAACGTGGGAAAAATTTTCCAAAATTAATGAAAACATCTGCAAACAGTTACAGAAAAACGACATTGAAGATTTAACATTCACCATTAATTTAAATTTTTCATAAAAATGGGAGGCCCAAGCCTCCCGTTTGTGTGTTCACCCGTCAACCTGTGTCAGGCGATCAACTTGTCATCGGCAAAACCAAAGCCCCGCAGGCCCACCACGTGCACGTGTTCGTGCTTGCCCTGCACCTTGCGGATGAGCTTGTAGGTGGTGCCCTTCTCCGGGCTGATATTCTCGGGCGCCGCGATAAGCAGTTGCATGTCCTGCCGCTCGCACAGCTCGAACAGGGTGGCGATGGACTTGCCATCCAGCCGCGCCGCCTCGTCCAGGAACAACAGACGGCAGGGGGCTATGTCCTTGCCGCGCAGGCGGCGGGACTCCTCCTCCCAGCTGATCAGCACCATCAACAGGATGGCCTGACCGGTACCGATCGCCTCGCCGGTGGAGAGCGCGCCGCTCTCCGCCCGCAGCCAGCCGTCGGCGCCGCGTTGCACCTCGATCTCCAGCTCCAGGTAGTTGCGATAATCGAGCAACACATCGCCCATCACCTGATAGCTGCGTTCCCCCTGCTCCACCTGCGGGTTGAGGCGCTGGAACAGCTTGGCCATGGCCTCGGAGAAGCTGAGCTCCTTGTCGGCGAACAGATCGTTGTGCATGGCACTCTGATCGGCGAGCGCGGTCAGCAGGCGAGTGTGCGCCTCGCGGATGTTGACGTTGAGGCGCACCCCGCGCACCAGACCGAAGGCGATGTTCTGCAGGCCCTGGTTCAGCACCCGGATGCGGTTCTGCTCGCGGCGGATGATGTTGGTTATCTTGGCCGCCACCTCGTGGGAGGAGAGCGACAGGTGGGTCTCCCGCTGCTTGAGCTCATCGGCAAGCCGCGCCAGCTCGATCTCCATCTCCTCGATGGCCTCCACCGGATCGTCAGAGCGGATGATGTCGTTGCGAATGCGATCCTTCAGATAGCGATAGACCTGCACGTAGAAGGCGACCTTCTGCTCGGTATTGCGGCTGCCTTCAGACAGGCGCAGCGCATCGCGCAGGGCCTCGTCGTGGGCCACGGCGACCCGCAGGGCGCCGAGGGCCTTGTCCGACATGGAGCGCAGCTCATCGCTGTCTAAGTAAGCCAGCTCGCGCTTGTTGAGGCGCTTCTCGACGTCGGTCTCCCGCGCCAGACGCACCACCCGCGACCAGCTCGCCTTGTGGCCCACCAGGGATTTGCGGGCACCGAAGTAGTCTTTGCCTTCCAGCTTGAGACGACCACCAAGGGATTCAATCTCGCGCTTGGTCACCTGCAACTGGGCCTCGGCGCTGGTGCGACGGGAGCGGGTGCGGATGAGCAGCTCTTCGATCTCTTTCTTGTGGGCGCGGGATTTCTCTTCCATGTCGGCGGACAAGGTCAGCCCCATGGCCGCGAGCTCCTGCTCGAACTCATTCAGGGTCTGGCGCTTGGCTTCCACGCTGGAGTTGAGTGCGGTGCGCAGTTGCAGCGCCTCGGTGTGGCGCAGGGCGATCTTCTTGTGCTGCTCGGTGGCGGTGCGGGCGGCCAGCTCGGCAGCTTTGAGCTTCTCTTTCAGGCGCTCGCTCATCTCGGAGGCCTTGCCGAGCAAGTCTTGCGCATCCTGATAGGCAAAGTGCGGCAGACGAGCCACCAGCTGATCCAACGCGTAGGCGCGGCGCTTCTGCTCCGCCAGCGCTTCACTCGCCTCGTCATACGCGGCCTGCAGGGCGGCGAGATCCTGAGGGTCTTGGCGCAGCACCTGCACCTTGGCCTCCAGTTGCTCCAGCGCCTTGCCATGCTGCGCGATAAAAGCTTCGGCGGCCTTGAGGCGCTCCACATCGGCGTGAGCGGCTTCGAGGCGCGCGGCCAGATCGGCCTCGGCAAACAGGTGGGCGAAGGGCAACATGGCCTGCACCAGCTGGATGTGACGCACCAGCTGGGCGTTGGCGGCCTTGGCCTCGACCAGTTGCTTGTCGCATTCACCGATGGCCCCTTGCAACGCGCGCAGCTCGCTCTGCTTGGCCTGCACCTCGGCCTCCGGATCCGGGCGGAAGGCGATGTCCAGGTGGGCACCGATAAAGTCGCGGAAGTGGCCGTAGAGGCGATGGTACTTCTGCTGCTCGAAGGCGGCCTTGGCGTAACCCTCGATGAGGTTTTCGCGCTCAAGGTCGAGCTGTTCGATGCGTTTCTCACGTGCGGCGCGGCCAAAGATCGGCAATTCGGGATAGCGGGAGAAGCGCACCTGGCGCTTGCTGCTACGCACCAGCACGGCGTCGCCGAGCTCGTCCGCCTCCACCAGATCCTCATCAAACGAATCCGGGTTGCCCTGAATGAGGTAGATATCCTCCGGGCAATCTTCCAGTTTCTTCAGCCGCTCGATGGCGCCTTCCAGATCCAGCACCACCAGGGCGCTGCGAGCCGGGCCATAGAGCGCGGAGTAGTAAGGGGCATCGTCGATGGAGATGTCGTCATAGACATCGGAGAGCAGCACGCCCCCCACCTGCTCGGCGATGCGGGCCAGACGTGGATCCGCCTCGCCGGCCCCCAGTTGCAGGTTGCGAATTTGCAGCTCGAGGGCCTGTTTCTGGGCCTGAATGCGATTGCTCTGCTGCTCGAACTCGCGCTCCTTGTCGAGCACCGTCTGCATGCCAGCCGACAGCGCCTCGGCACTGGTGAGCGGCAATCCGCTCTGCTCGCGCAGTTGCTCGAGTTTCTCGAAAGATTTGAGCCAACGCGGGGCCAATTTGGTGAGATCGCCGATGTCGCGGCCAAGCTGGGCCCCCTGATGCTCCAGGCTGGCGCGGCGCTGATTCACCTCGCCTTGCAACTCGACCAGCTCTTCCTGGCGGCTGCGCTGCGCCTCAAGGAAAAGTTCCAGCTCATCGCTGCTGGCGATCTGCTGACCAGAGGCTTCGCTCAGCTCATCGCGCAGGCGCAGCAGGTTCTTCTGGCTCTCGCTCTCTTTTTCCAGCCGAGCCAGGGCGGCGCGCAGCCCCTGCCCTTGGGCGATTCGGGCCTTGTCTTCGATGTGGCGCTTGAGCAGGGCCTGGGCAGTGGGCCAGGCGGCCTCGCGGGCGGTCTCGGGCGCGATGCCCAGCAGCAGCGTCAGTGCGGCCTGGTGTTCGGCTACCGCGGCTTTGGCCAGGGCGAGCTGCTGCTCGGCCCCCAGCACCCGGCTGGTGAGGCTCTGCTCGGCAGCGCGGAACTGATGCAGGCTGTCGTTTGCTCTCTCGATGGTCAGATCGGGTAGCTCACACTGCTCGCGGGCATTGTCCAGCGCCTGCACCGCCTGACGGTACTGGATGGCTCGGGTCTGCTGGATGTCGAGCGCCTGCTGATAGTCGGCGAGCTGGGTCTTGAGGCTATCGACCTCCCCCTGTGCCAGCTCCTTGCGCTCTTCCACCTCCAGCAGCTGGCTGTGGATCTCTTCTGCCACCGCCTGTTGCTGCTCGAGCTTGTCACTGAGATCCGCCAGATCGGCGCGATACATGGCGATCTTCTTCTGCAGGGCAACGGCGGCCATCACCTTGGCCAGGTGCTCGGCGGCACTCTCCAGCTCGTCGGTCAACAGCTTCTCGCGGTTGGTGAGCTGATCCACCTCGTCCGCGAGATAGATGGCGCGCTGCTTCTCTTCGGCGAGCAGGCGGCGTTTGCCCACCAGCTCCTGACGGGCCTTGAGGGCCAGCTCGGAGAGGCGGTTCTTCTCGGCGGCATTGCGCACATAGTCCGCCGCCACGTAATGAGTGGTCTCGGTGATCAGGTTCTTGAACAGATCCCGCTGACCCTGGGTCTCCTTGATGGCCTCCAGGGTGCGGCGGTTCTCGTAGATGGCCGCCTCCATGTCCTGGAACGCCTTGCGCACGCCGGAGTTCTCCGGCAGCAGGTATTCACGCAGGGAGCGGCTGATGGAGGACGAAATGCCGCCGTAGAGGGAGGCTTCGATCAGCCGGTAGAACTTGCCGCGATCCTTCTGATCACGCAACTTCTTGGGCGTGATGCCGAACTCGAACATGAAGTTGTGGTAATCGGTCACCGTATTGAACTTGGCGACCTTCATGGCGCCAAGCTCGGCGGCCGCGCCCTTCAGGTCGGCGAAGGCGCGTACCCGCCCCTTGCCGCCCTCGAGCTTCTCCAGCAAGAGATCGGTCGGTGCCAGATTGGCCGGCACATCCACCAGGGCGAAGGGAGTGATGTTGACCTTGTTGTCGCGGTTCGCGACCTGCTCCAGGTGCACGCCGACCCAGATCCGCTGCTCGCGGCTGTTCATCACTTCGAGCACCGAGTAGCAGTGGCCGCGCTGCAGCTTGCCGTAGAGCCCCTTGTCACGGGACGCGCTGGAGGAGCCAGCTTCCGTGGTGTTACGGAAATGCAGCAGGGACTGATCCGGAATCAGGGCCGCGATAAAGGCCGCCATGGTGGTGGACTTGCCCGCCCCGTTGCCGCCGGAGAGCGTGGTGACCAGCTGGTCGAGATCGAAGGTGCGGGCGAAGAAGCCGTTCCAGTTGACCATGGTCAGGGATTTGAATTTGCCTCTCACGCCGCTCTCTCCTTCACATCAACGGGCTCCATCACAACTGTCGTCCCCATCGGGGCCAAAAATTTAACCTTGCTGCTCATCTTCCACCTCCAGCTCAAGCTGCTCTTCGTCCAGATCCGCCTCGATGTCGTCGAACAGGGAATCGCTGCTCGGCATCTCGTCGTCGTGGAAGATGGCTTCCCCTTCCTGGATCATCCGCAGTTGCACGGCGCGGGGATCCTCGTCGGAGCGCACGTCGGCGGCGAAGCGGAACACGGATTCGTTGACCCGGAACTTGTCGCCATTGCCGAGCGCCGTGATCATGCCCAGACGCCGCAAGCGGCGCATGGAGGTGCGGATCTTCTCCAAGAGCTTCTTCTTGTCCAGATCCGTGCCGCCGGAGCGGCTGTTGACCATGCGCAGCAGCTGCTTCTCATCGGCGAGGCTCAGCACCTCCTCCTGCAGCTCGCCCATGGCGAACACCCCTTCCGAGGCGAGCCTGTCCGGGCTCAAATAGAGGTAACAGAGCACCTTGCCCACCAGCATGTCGAGCTCGGACAGCACTGTGGTGCCGATGTCGGCGCTGGGGCGCGGGCGCAGGTAGAAGAAGCCTTCCGGCGCCTTGATGAGCTCCACCTGATAGCGGCCGTAGAAGATCTCCAGCTCGCCGTGAAACTCCACCAGGGCCGAATGTTGTTCGAAATCGTCGGCACTGATGTGGCGGCCCGAGCGCAAGGCGGTGTCGATGCGCGGAAACAAGGGATTGGCGATGGCCTCGGCCAGTCGCAGCGGCAAAGGAAATTCAGTATTGATCAATGACATAGGCCTGAACCTTGGATCCAGCTTGGTTAATGGGTTTCCATGCGGGTTGGTGGTGAAGCTCACGTTCACCACTGGCATGGCCGAGGCGCACGGCCTGATCTATCAAGAGACGCGCCACATCGAAATGGGCGTGAGCCGGGTAGTCCAGCAGGTATTCCCGCAACACGTCGGCGAGATCCAGCTGGGAGCGCTGCTCGGGGTAGCGGGCGAGGTAGCGCTCGATGCGCTCCGCCAGCTCCTGGTTGATGTCCACCATCTCCAGGTACTCCATCTCGAGGGGCACCTCGCCGGTCACCTCCTCGTCGTGGATGGCGATGGTCTCGTCCCGCAGCTCCAGCAGCCGTGGCTCTTCGGCGATGCGCAGCTGCCAGCTGTGTTGCTCGAAGTTGCGGATGGATTCCCGCAGTCGCTGGCTGAAGGCACGGTTCTTGTCCATGTCGATGGCGTTGCGGATAAATTTGTGGACGTGTCTGTCATAGCGGGACCAGAGCTCGATACACTGCTGGCCCCAGGAGGTGATGACGTCGAGCCGTCCTTGCAGGGCATGGGTCAGCTCCTCGACGTGGAACAGATCGTCCCGCCCCTGGGCGGCTTCCTGAATATTGAGCAGCCCCGCCTGCAGGCGGTGACCGGCGGCGTCCAGGGTGTCTTGCAGCTCGCGCAGGGTCTGACCGGTCTCGTGCAGCAGCTTCTCGCAGCTGTGAATGGCATCGATCCAGTTCTGGGTCAGCAGGGCCGCTATTTCGCGTTTGACCTGATTCTGCTGCTCGTCCATGGCGCGTTGGGTGAGATCGATGCGCCCGAGCGTCTCTTCGAGGGAGAAGCTGAGCCGGGGCAGCACCTCGGCGTCCCACTGCTCGCGGGTATCCAGGGTCAGCGCCGCCTTGCGGGCGGTATCGAGCTCGGCGGCCAGGTGTTCCAGCAGGATGGAGAGCTTGATGGAGTCGACCTGGCGCTGGTCCATAAAGAAGTCGACGATGCCCATGCCGAGGCGCGACAGGCGGTAGAGGCTTTCGCCGACCACCATGTCGGTATTGAACCGCGACAGCAGTTGCTGGCGAATGAGATCGTTGATGGCGTTGTTGGCGCGACCGCTCTGGGTCTCGTCCATCTGGCCGAAGGCGCTGCTCACATAGCCGAAGGCGTCGTGCAGCGCGGCTTCCGAGAGATCAGACTCATCCTCGGACAAGGTCTTGATCGCAATCAGAAAGGCCAGCCGATCGGTGGGCAGGCTCAAGGCCAGACCCTCCTGTCTGACCCATCCCACCATCTCGGGTAGGGTACGGGATGTACTCATCATGACGTTATCATCTCGTTGTTATAACCGAGGGGCCGGCACGCACCTCATGTGCGCATCGCTCCCGCTCGTTGTGTATAGGCCAGAGCCGATGGGTGCTCTGGCGGCTAAATCCCGCAAAAATGGCATCGACTGCGACGGCCAGGGTCTCAAGCGACCGGTTTTTGCGCCATCACATGGATATAGCGGCCAAGGGAGACGAAGGGCTCCTGACGGCAGTACTGCTGCTCCATGGCCAGCAGATCGTCGAACTTCTCGTGCTGATCCTGCTTGTGGCGCATGTAGTCGTGGATGACGCGCACCCCGGTCTTGCCGATGATCTTGAGGCCCCCTCGCCCGATCCAGTCGTACACCTGTTCCGGCAACTGCGGATTGGTGGGGGTCAGGGCGGTCTGGCGTTTCTTGTTCAGCCCCTGGCGCACATAGTCGAAATTGCCCACCACCAGGCTCTGGAACAACAGGCCGTGACGGTTGTAGAAAAGCAGCGACAGTATGCCCCCTGCATTGACGAAAGGGAACAGACCGAGCAGGGTCTGGCGGGGCTCGGCGAGCCACTCCAGCACGGCGTGGCAGAGCACCAGATCAAAGGTTCCGCTCAGGTGCTGTTTCAGATCCTGAATGGGGCAATGGATGAGACGAATTCTGTCTTCGAGCCCCTGTTCGGCGATCTGGGTCCGGGCCAGCGCCAGCATCTCTGCCGACAGATCGCACAGCTCCACCTGATGGCCCATGGCCGCGAGCTTCTGGGCGAAGTAGCCAAAACCGCCCCCCGCATCCAGGATCCGCAGCGGCCGGTTGCCGAGCCGGGCCAGACAGGCTTCGATGTCGCTCCACACCACGGTAGTGCGAATGCGCCCCTTGGTGGAGTCGTAAATGTTGCGGGCGAACTTGTCGGCGCGTCCGTCAAAACTCTGATCTTGCTTCAAGACAACACTCATCTTCGGCCGCCCCTGTTCGCCGCTCGCAGACTGAGCGCACACAGGGTTGGGCCACAGGAAAAAAGAGGGGTATTCTGTCACATCCCGGATCCGCTGAAAACTCAAGGACGACGACGCTGTGTTTGAGCTTAAAAAATGGCTAGGCCAGCTGCTAATGCCGCTGCCCTTCTCCCTCTCCTTATTGCTGCTGGCGCTGCTGCTGCTCTGGTTCACCCGCTTCCAGAGAACCGGCAAGCTCTTGGCCACCCTTTCTCTGGCGATCGTCGCCCTGATGGGAATGCGGCCGATAAGCTATGAGTTGGCCCGCTCCCTGGAGCAGACCTATCCGCCCTTCGAGATAAACCAGCACCCGGACATCGAGGCCATCGTCGTGCTCGGCAACGGTCATGTCAGCGATCCGGCAGTGCCCGAGCGTTCCTGGCAGAACAACATAGCGTTGGCGCGCACCCTGGAAGGAGTTCGTCTGGCCCAGGCTTACCCTGATGCCCAACTCGTCTTCTCCGGCGCCGTGGCGGGAGATCCCCTGTCCAACGCCGAGGTCAACGCCCGCATGGCGGCGAGTCTGGGCATAGACAGATCCCGGATGACGTTGTTTGAAAACAACAAAGACACCCACGACGAGGCGGTCAGCATAGCCCGCTTGCTCAAGGGCAAGCGAGTGGCGCTGGTGAGCTCGGCCACCCACTTGCCGAGGGCCATGGCGCTCTATCAGGGACAAGGACTCGATGCGGTGCCGGCCCCCACGGATTACACCGCCAAGCAGAGCCAGCAGCCACAACCTCTCTACACTTACCTGCCCAAGGGTCGTTATCTGATGTATTCCGAGGCTGCCATTCACGAATGGATTGGGGTATGGTGGGCCCGTCTGCGGGGTCAGGTTAACGAATGAGCGATCGACGATTGCATTCCTGATTTGGATCAGGAAAGCGAAAAAAAATTACGTCATTTGCCGCCGGGTCAGCTATCTTGGGCTCGGTTCAATTCATATAATGTCGCGCAATCAAATGCCTAGGAGATATACAAGATGAGACAGCACCTGGTAATGGGTAACTGGAAACTGAACGGCACCAAGGCTTCTGTAGAAGCTCTGATCAAAGGACTGACCCCGGCTGCTGCCGCGCATCCTTCGGTACAAGTCGCCGTCTGCCCGCCGGTTATCTTTTTGGGTCTGGTTGAGCAACTGACCGCAGGCACCAAGATCGCCTACGGCGCCCAGAATGCCGACCTTCACGAGTCCGGCGCCTTCACCGGTGAAAACGCCCCCTCCATGCTCAAAGCCTTCGGTTGCACCTACTCCCTGGTCGGCCACAGCGAGCGTCGTACCCTGCACGCAGAGACCGACGACGTGGTTGCCGCCAAGTACGAAGTCATCCAGAAAGCAGGCCTCGTCCCGGTACTGTGCATCGGTGAAACCCTGGCGCAGTTCGAAGCCGGCACCACCAACACCGTGGTTGAAACCCAGCTGAAAGCCGTGATCGACCGTTGTGGCATCGCCTCCTTCGAGAACGCCGTCGTTGCCTATGAGCCGGTATGGGCCATCGGTACCGGCAAGACCGCTACCCCGGAAATCGCTCAGGCCGTTCACGCCCACATCCGTCAGTACCTGGCCAGCTTCGATGGCTCAGTGGCTGCCAAGGTACAGATCCTGTACGGTGGCTCCGTGACTGGCGCGACCTCCGCCGACCTGTTCGGTCAGCCGGACATCGACGGTGGCCTGGTGGGTGGTGCGTCCCTGAAAGTGGACGACTTCTCCCAGATCATCGCTGGCGCCGCCAAGTAAGGCGCGCAAAGAGAGGGGCCTGGCCCCTCTCTTGTATATGGCGTTTCGTATATTCCTTTCCTATGGGTCCCTCTCGCTTCATAGGAAAGCCGATATAGTAAAAGTGGCTGACCCTATTTTCAGATATTGATTTTCGACAACTCAGATCCAGAGGCACTCATGACCAAGCAAATCAAACGTATTGGTGTTTTGACCAGTGGTGGTGACGCACCGGGTATGAACGCAGCCATCCGCGCCGTGGTGCGCGCCGGTCTGCATCATGGCCTGGAAGTCTACGGCATCTATGATGGCTACCTCGGTCTGCATCAGGACAGGATCGTCAAGCTCGAGCGCCACAGCGTCTCCGACGTGGTCAATCGTGGTGGCACCTTCTTGGGCTCCGCCCGTTTCCCCGCCTTCAAGGACCCGAAAGTCCGTGCCGAGGCCATCGAGAACCTGAAGAAGCACGGCATCGACGCCCTGGTGGTGATCGGCGGTGACGGCTCCTACATGGGCGCCAAGAAGCTGACCGAAGAGGGCTTCCCCTGCATCGGCCTGCCGGGCACCATCGATAACGACATCGCCGGTACCGACTTCACCATCGGTTTTGACACCGCCCTGAACGTGGTGGTTGACGCCATCGACCGTCTGCGCGACACCTGCAGCTCCCACCACCGCATCTCCGTGGTCGAGATCATGGGTCGCCACTGCGGCGATCTCGCCATGTCTGCCGCGGTGGCCGGTGGCGCCGAGTACGTGATCGTGCCGGAAGTGGCTTTTGACAAAGAGAAGCTGCTGCAACAGATCCGCGAAGGGGAAGCCAAGGGCAAGAAGCACGCCATCATCACCATCTGTGAGCACGTCACCGATGTGAACGCCCTGGCCAAAGACATCGAAGCCATGACCGGCCGTGAGACCCGCGCCACCATCCTGGGCCACATCCAGCGTGGCGGTTCACCGACCGCGCGCGATCGCATCATGTCCAGCCGCATGGGCGCCTTCGCCGTCGAGCAACTGCTGGCCGGCCAGGGTGGCCGCTGCGTCGGTATCCAGGGCAACGAGATGGTGCACCACGACATCATCGACTGTATCGAGAACCTCAAGCGCCCGTTCGATCAGGAGCTGTACGATCTCTCCACCACCCTGTTCTAAGCCCAAGCGCGCTTTACAGGATGTTGTGACAAAAACCCTCCGTTGGAGGGTTTTTTTTCCCCCTCCCAGTGACCTGCGCCTGCCTTGGGACGGATGATGGTCTCGGCGGCGACTATGTAGCAACCCAGAGTGATCACCTCCCCCCGCGACTGCAATGCAGCTGGTTTCCCTTATCCACAGATATTGTCTCTGCGGCCACCAGGCGTCGTGCAGCTAGGTGTCAGGACCTCATCAGCCCCATCGCTGCCGTTATCTCGCTCTTATTCGTTCGCCCGCTACCTTGCCTTGGCAGACACAGGCTCTGCATCGGTGTCGCCGACCGGCATATATCGCGTTATTCAGCACCGCCACCAGATAGAGGCCATGACATCTACCAGCCGAATCTGCCCAGACGCTAATCCGGACATCAAGTGTTGTCAGCCTGCTAACTGGCATTTCTGTCGTTCGACCATGCCGATAAGTGGCTGTCCAGACGAAGATTGGCTGGGAGGCCTAGATGAAAAATGGTTATGGGGATGGAATCCTTGATCAGAGCACGCCAACGCTACCCAGGCGACAGATTGCGACGTAAAAATGGCCTTTATGGGCCAGATAAGTTTCAAAAAACCAAAAAAGCCTCATATAAAGCCCATTAAATTATCAGCGCATAAAATTGTAATGCATTGATTTTAAATAAATTAAATCAAAATATCACTCTCAAAACCGCACCAAACAGGGTGACAGGCTATAAAAAACCCATAAACATTAAAAAACAAAGCTTGGAGTGGCAACATCAAACAAACCCCCATAAAAATACATTTATCATTGTTTTAACGGGCCATTGTGGTATCTTGGTCTCATCAACAGTCAGCCAAGGGAGACACAATAATGAAAGAGTTCGTTGTTACCGCCGTTTTTACCGTATTTTTCACTCTGGTGGCCGTCTCTCTGCCCTCGCTGTCCCAGCTTTGAGTCGGTTAATTCGCCAGAGCATGGCTCAGTTTGACTCTCGCCGCTCCTTTAGCGTTGGTTAATCAGGCACACAGCCTTGTTTTTGACGCACTCGAACAACATCTAATGCCAAGCTGGCATTTATAGCGAGTGTTGACGGTTTTACCGCCAACCCATCACCATGATCGTCAAGGGGAGCCTATCGCTCCCCTTGTTGCATTTCTGCTGCGGGATTTACTCTTGCTTCCCTGCCCGTCACAATGTCCGCTGGTTTCGCCATGCAGGAATTACCATGACTCAGGATGCTCTGCGCCACTGGCGCCGTGACCTTCATCGTCTGCCCGAAGCGGCCTGGTGTGAATTTCGTACCAGCTCCCTCATCGCTCACCATCTGTCTGAACTCGGTTTCTCCGTCATGCTGGGCGACAAGCTGCTGGCCAGCAATCTCATCATGGGCCGAGAGATAGATGTGCAAGCCCAGAAGGAGCGCGCCCTTCGTCAGGGGGCTCATCCCGACTGGCTGGCCCGCATCGAAGAGATAACGGGGGTGATGGGCTTGTGGGAGACGGGCCGTCCGGGCCCGACCCTGGCGCTGCGCTTCGACATCGATGCGGTGGAAGTGAATGAGAGCGAGCAGGAGCAGCATGTTCCCAGCCAGGAGGGATGGCGATCCAGCAATCCGGGCTGGATGCACGCCTGTGCCCACGACGGTCACACCGCCATCGGGCTGGTGCTGGCCGAGCGCATTGCCGCCCTGTCCGAGCGGCTCAACGGTCGCATCAAGCTGTTCTTCCAGCCCGCCGAAGAGGGCTGCCGCGGCGGCAAGGCGTTGGCGGCCGGTGGCCAGCTCGACGACGTGGATGCCCTGCTGGCGCTGCACATCGGCATTCATGCGGACAGTGGCGAGCTGGTGGTCAATCCCACCGAGTTTCTCTGCTCCACCAAATTCGATGTGGAGTTTATGGGGCGCGCCGCCCATGCGGGCCTCGAGCCCAACGCCGGCAGCAATGCGCTGGCGGCGGCCTGCATGGCCACCACCGCCATGCTCGGCATCGCGCGCCATCGCGACGGCATGACCCGCATCAACGTGGGTCAGCTCAGCGGCGGCAGCGGGCGCAACGTGATCCCGGGGCACGCCCGCCTGCAGGGTGAGACCCGCGGCGCCACCCCTGAGCTCAACGACTACATGTTTGGTCAGGTACAGCAGATAGTGGAAGGGGCCGCCCTGATGCAGGGAGCCACCTACCTCATCCGCAAGCAGGGGGAAGCCATCGGCATCGAGAACAGCCCGGCCTTGCTCGAGGAAATAGTACCGCTGGCGCAGGCGCTCAAGCTGGCGACGGTTCATACCCGCCGTTTCGGCGCCAGCGAAGACGCAGGTTTTCTCATCGAGCGGGTGCAGCGCAGCGGCGGCGAGGCAGCCTATCTGATCCTGGGCGCCAAGCTGACGGCCCCTCACCACCATCCGGAGTTCGACTTCGACGAATCCGTGCTGGCCTCCGGGGTCGCCCTGCTCGAATCCTGGCTGCTCAGTCGTCTCGCCCGCTGAGGCTAGGTAAAATACAAAAAGGCAGCCTTGAGGCTGCCTTTTTCATTGCTGCGCCAGATTGGCGCCTTCGCTTATTGCCCCAGCACGATGGCGTTGAGGTGCGCGAAGTGGTGGATCTCGTGGGTCGACTCGCACGGCGTGTCGTGGCGCTCCGGGTTGTACCAGCAGGTGGCCAACCCCTGGGCCGCGGCGCCGGCGATGTCGGTCTTGGGATTATCCCCCACCATCAGCACCCGGGCCGGGCTCGGTTGCCCCATCAGATCGAGGGCATGCAGGAAGATGGCGGCGGCCGGCTTGGTGACATGCACCTCGTCGGAGATCACCAGCGGCTCGAACCACTCGCTCCAGCCCAGCTTGTCCAGACGGCCCCGCTGGGGCAGGCTGAAGCCGTTGGTGATGATCCCCATCCGCACGCCCCTTTGCTGGAACGCCTGCAGCGTCTCGACCACCCCGTCCAGCGGCATGCTCAGGGCGATGATCTGCTGCAAGAAGGTGTCGTTCATCGCCATGGGCGCCACATCGACCTGCTCGGCAAACAACGAGAAGCGGGTCTGCTGCAGGTGGGCGGCATCGATCTCGCCGGAGTTGTATTGCTGCCACAATTTCTGGTTCAGCGCGTGGTACTCCGCCATCTTGGGCGGGGTGGGCATGACGCCGTAGATCTGCAGCGTCTGCTCCAGCGCCTTGGCGACCGGGAAATCGAGGAGCGTTTCGTCCAGATCGAACAACACCCAGTCATAACTTGGTACTTTCACGGGATCCCTTATTTATCTTGTTCATCGAGTGCATCAAGGCCGAGGGGGCTGTCAAGCAGGTCCAGCGTCAGCCTGACCCCGAAACCCGTCACCTCGCTGCTGACCACGCCGTTGCCACCCTTGTTGCGAAAACCGCTCAGATCGAGGTGCAGCCAGGGGGTCTCCTGGGGAACGAAGCGGCTGAGGAAGCGGGCGGCATCGATGTGATCCGGCGAGGCTCCCGGCGCGCACTGTAACAGGTCGGCCCACTCGCTATCGAGGTTGTCGTCGTAGTCCTCATCCAGCGGGAAGGGCCAGACCCGCTCACCGCTACGCTGACCCAGGCTTATCAGACCAAGGAGCCATTCGGGACGATTGGTGAAGGCGCCGCTGTAGCGGCTGCCAAGCGCCCGCTTGCAGGCACCGGTCAGGGTGGCGTAGTCGATCAGCAAGTCCGGCTTGTCCTGCGCCGCCATGGCGAGGGCATCCGCCAGCACCATGCGCCCCTCGGCATCGGTGTCCACCACCTCTATGGTGGTGCCGTTGACCGCGGTCACCACCTCGCCGGGTCGATAGGCCCTTGGACCAATGTGGTTCTCGGCGATGGCGAGCCAGCAGTGCACCTCAATGGGCAACTTGGCTCTGCTTATCGCAAGGAGGGTGCCCAGCGCCACGGCGCTGCCCCCCATGTCCAGGTGCATGCCATACATGCTGCCGCCGACTTTGAGGTTATAACCGCCGGAATCGTGGCAGATCCCCTTGCCCACCAGGGCGATGCGGCGTGCAGGCTTGGCCGGGCAATAGCTGAGTTTGACGATGGCGGCCTGGTTATCCTCAGATCCACTGGCCACCGCCAGGAAGGCGCCGGCGCCGAGCTTGGCGAGCGCGGCCTCGTCATGCTCCTGCCACTGCCAACCCTCCTCTTGGGCAAGCTGCCGTGCACAGGCGCGATAGCTGCGAGCCGTCAGATCGGACGCCGGCAGCACGGCGAGGTGGCGCGCCAAGCCATTGCCCTCCGCCTCGGCCAGGATCCGGGTCAGGTCCAGCCGACAGGACGGGGAGATTGTCAGTCGCTGGTAGCAAACCGGCGTCTCGGCTTGCTGCTTGTGATGGGGCAACGGCACATTGGCCGCGAGCAGGGTGGCGAGTACCAGCTCTGCCAGACGTGCTCGGGTGTCGTCGTCGAACCCGGCCAGATGCAGCGCCAGGGTCTCTACCTTGAGGCCAGCCAAGGGGGCGACCCAGGTGCGAACCTGCTTGTAGAGCCGATGATCCTGGCTCGCCGCGGGATCCACGAAGATCACCAGTTGCAGGCCCTGGGCGTCGGCCAACCGGTACGGCGCCTTCTGACCCAGGGCTAGCTGGGCCGCAACGCCGGCAAAGGCGGGCTCTGCCAGGCGCTGGCTACGCTCGGTGTCGGCTATCAGCAGCAGCCTGACGGGCACCTGGCTTGCCATGACCTCAGTCAGGCTGGCGTCTTCAATCTCTATCTTGGGAGGGTGATAACGAAAGGGTTGCAGCATAAGGAGAGGCCTCATCCATGAACAGAAGCCAAGATGATACCGAACAAATGCCAGGAACGCCCAGTGTCTTGAAATTAATGTGCAAGATCAGGGAGATAAACAGGATTGGCTCAATACGAGGGAAAACTGGGGGGATCGAGAAAAAAGTTGGTTGCGGGGGCCAGATTTGAACTGACGACCTTCGGGTTATGAGCCCGACGAGCTACCGAGCTGCTCCACCCCGCGTCCGAATTGTTGCCTGTTGCCAGGACTTTTCACCACAAGCCTGCCGAGCAGTAGCAGCTTGTGTCTTCGCAGCATCGCAGCGGCAGATGCCGTGCCATGCACACAAATAGTTGGTTGCGGGGGCCAGATTTGAACTGACGACCTTCGGGTTATGAG
>NZ_CDDF01000001.1:0-131655 GCF_000819865.1 Aeromonas eucrenophila | reverse complement strand
CCAGGACTTTTCACCACAAGCCTGCCGAGCAGTAGCAGCTTGTGTCTTCGCAGCATCGCATCGGCAGATGCCGTGCCATGCACACAAATAGTTGGTTGCGGGGGCCAGATTTGAACTGACGACCTTCGGGTTATGAGCCCGACGAGCTACCGAGCTGCTCCACCCCGCGTCCGAATTTTTTCGAGCTGGCCGAGCAGTAGCCAATTCGATTCTTCTTCATCAACCATCACGTGAACCGTGCTTTCGATGCTGACACTCAGATGGTTGCGGGGGCCGGATTTGAACCGACGACCTTCGGGTTATGAGCCCGACGAGCTACCGAGCTGCTCCACCCCGCGTCTGAGGTCGCCAATAATAGGCCCGAGAGTTAAAATTGCAAGTAAATATCCTAAAAAAGTTTATTTACCGATTTAAAGTGGTGCAGATTGTTTGTTTTTAAAACGCAAAGCATGTTTTTCAAACAAATCAATTGGATAGCAAGCCAGGAAATCTGCTTTTATGGATGGCCAAGCCCTTCTTATATCCCGCTGTATTCACCACTTGGCCGAATATCGCTCTGTGCCCCCTGCCCTTCTCATGCCAGCCAACATCAACGGGATCTCCCTCCCGCTGGGTGCGCTTGTCTCTATGCCGACCACGAGCCTATCGCCTATTGGGGCAAGAAATTGGTCTAAGTTACGGTATGGGGTAAGTGACTATCCAACCCCGATATCATGGAGAGACATCATGAAAAGAGCGTTAATGGGCATTTGCTTCCTCGTGAGCACGGCAGTCGTCGCCTCAGGAGGCGGGGGTGGTGGTGGCGGTGAGTCGCTGGCACCACAGAAAAATACGCAGCAGCAACTGCAACAGGCTGAGCAGCTGGTGAAGGCACAGCAATGGCCGCAGGCCGAAGCGATACTGCGCGATCTGCGGCGCGACGAGGCCAACTCGGCCGATGTGTGGAACTGGTCAGGTTATGTGGCACGCAAATCGGGCCGACTGTCCGAGGCTTTCCCCTACTACTATCAGGCCCTGAAAATTAACCCCAAGCATCTGGGGGCCCATGAATACCTGGGCGAGGCACATCTGCAAAACGGGGATCCGCAGAGGGCGAAGGATCAGTTACATATTTTGCAGGGGTTGTGTGGGCAATGTGAGGAGGCGCAGGATTTGGCGGCCGCCCTGAAAACGGCGGGAGTGGCGGTCAACTAAGGATCCACTCTGGATAATGCCCCCCTGCCTTCGAGCCGCAGCCAGCCCGTGCCTGGGTGACAGCGATATCTCCGTAAAAAAGCCCGCCCCGACAGTGTCGGGGCGGGCTTTTTCATCAAGCACGAGGGCTCAGACCAGCTGATGCAGCACGCTGGTCGCCGCCAGCTGGGCGATGATGAGGCCGCACAGGCTGGTCGACACCACCACGGGAGCCGTCTCCTGCCGGCGATAGAGGGGGCTGAACCAGAGCAGCAGGGAGGCGATCAGCAGGCCCGCCTGGGTCAGCACCCCGGGGATCAGGGCCTCGAGCCCCTCGCTGTTACCCTGCCAACCCACCAGCACCGCCAGCCACAGCAGACCCAGGATGGCGGCCACCAGCCCCGCCAGGGGCAGCAACAGATTGAACGCCTGCAGGCGGTGGCGGGCACGCAGCAGCATCAGGTGGGCGAAAGCCGCCCCCAACAACACCATCTGCAGCACGCCGCCGAGCCAGCCCTGGATCTGCAGCAGGCCCGCCCCATAGAGGGCGAGCGGCATGGCAGGCAGCCACAGCAGGCTGGCCGGGATGGCGCGCTTGCCCTCGAGGCGGGACTGGGCCAGCGACAGGGCGATCCCCAGGATCAGGGCGGCGCCGCCGCTCCAGACGAGCCAGCCACTCATGCCGGCCTCGATGGCCAGCATCAGGGAGAGCCCGGTGATCACCCAGATGGAGAACAGCTGACTGGTGATCCGCGAGCGCTGGCCCGGGCAGAGATCCCCGCGCCACAGCACCAGCCCCAGCGCGATCAGGGCGCCCAGGGCCATCAGACCGGTCAGGGGAAAGAGCCAAAAAGGAAGTTGGACGAACATAGGGTCTCCGACAGCAGACAGACAACGGGAGCTCAAGGGCGCCCGCCAATAAAAACAGAGGGGGGAGTATATCCAAACTCCCCCCCATCCCCAACGCTGACAAAGACGATCGCCGGATCTAGCTCTGTCCCCGTGCCAGGGCGACCACCCTGGCGAACATCTGCCGGATCACCGGCGGTATGTGCTCGCTGCCGAGTCGCTCCGCCTCCTCCACCACCGCCAGCGCCATACCGGGTTTGCTGCGATGATGGATGGCCTTGGAGATGATGCGCCCGGCATTGAGGGCCGAGCGCCCCCCTACCCCGGCCTCGCGCCGAAACACCGCCTCGAACCCGTTGTGATAGAGATAGTGCTCGATGTCGGCCGCCGGCAGCTGGGTGATCCTGTCCCGCTCCCGCTCGCCCTTGAGCAGGGAGCGGGCGGAGGTGGCGTACTTGATGCCGGCCTCATCGCCGTCGGTGAGCAGGTGCCACTCGATGCCAAAGTCGCGCGCCACCTTGATGAGCGGCGCCTGGCCGCACTGGGCGAATTCGATGATGCGCACCCCTTCCGCCCGCAGGCTGTAACCGCAGATCTGGGCCAGCTCCGAGAGCAACCAGATCTCGGTCTCCCCTTCCACCAGCAGCCAGCTGCGGGCGAACAGCGACATGGGCCTGTTGATGCGCACGTGGAAGGCAATCTTGCGCAGATCGTCGCTGCTGTAGCGCTCGCCGCCGAGCTGATGGCAGAGGATGTCCTGCTGGCGGCGCACCAGCCGGCGCACCTGATTGAGGGGCAAGGAGGAGAGCAGGTCCCCCGAGTTGGTGGTGAGCAACTTCTGCCCTGGCAACTGCTCGAGCAAACCCCAGGCCAGCGCCAGCATGGTCGGGTGCAGTCGGCTCTCGGGATCTTCCAGGATCATGATGGGCCTGGCCCCTTGCGCCAGCTCCCGGTTGCCACGGGCGTTGAGCAGCATGGCCGCCATGCCCGCCATCGCCAGTTGCAGGGCCCGGTTGTCCGCATTGCGCAGCAACATCTGCAGGTTGCCGGGGTTACGCAGTGTCATGGGTCTGTTGACGATCTCCCGCTGGCTGCGCGGCTTGTTCTTGATGGGCGCCAGGGCGCTGAAGTAGTGCTCCATCAGTTGGCGCACCGCCAGCAAGGCCTCCTTCAGCTCGGGCTCGCCGATGCGCTGGGGCTCATCCGTCAGCTTGCCGGACAGCTCCCCCAGCCGCTGGGTGGACAAGTCCCCCCAGGGCAGCGTTTCGACGCCGTCGCGATTGGTGCGGGCATCCCGCAGCCGGAACACCGGGTTCATGGTGATGAGCAGCCGCACCAGCTCGGCGTTGTTGTCGAGCTCCAGGCTCTTGCCGATGCCATCGAGAAAGTCATGGGTGGTCAGCACGCTCCCGTCATCTTGCAGCTCGGCGCTGGCACGGTAGTGGATGCGGTGAAACTTGTCCCGGTGCGGGGTCCAGGCCGCGCCGAGGCGCGCCAGCCGCTGGGAGTGCTGGCACATCTGGGGGCGGTATTCGCTGAAGGTGAGCACCAGCTGCAGGTTGCGTGAGGAGGCCAGCTCGGGATCTTCCGGTTGGTGGAAATCATCGCGGACGAATTGATAGGGCTCCGCATCCCCCAGCAGGCACCAGAGGGCGCGCAGCAGGCTGGATTTACCCCAGGCGTTTTCGCCGATGAGGACAGTGGTATGATCCAGCCCGAGGGAGAGTCGATTTATCCCGCGAAAACCTTTGACTTCAATACGTTCCAGAAACATGAGGCCATACCCAAGTCCATTCTGATGGCATCATAGTGGCAAAGTTGCCCGCAAAATCCTACCGGATCAGAGTGACTTTCAGCGGGAACTGTGAGGAACGAGGGGTTCGGGGACGGCGGGGACACAGAGACGAGTCTTGGGGCCATTCCAATGGCTGAACCAGAGATGACGGGTACGGACCTGACGCTTGCGATGATTCAATGGGCACTCCTTGGTGGATAGATGGCGGCTGTGCCGCCGTTACCCAAGCAGTGTGCGACTCATCCGTGACAATGGGATGACAGTTGGCTGCGCCACTGACCCGGGCTCAGGCCGAAGGCCTCCCGGAAGCGGTTGCCAAGGTGTGCCTGGGAGGAGAAGCCGCACTGGGCGGCGATGCTGGCCAGGGGATCGCGCCCCGCCAGCAGTTGCTTGGCCCGCTTGAGCCGCAGCCCCAGCAGGTAGCGATGGGGCGGGCAGCCGAGGCTCTGGCCGAACATGCGGGCGAAGTGGTATTCGCTTAAGCCCGCCTCCCGGGCCAGCTCGCTTAAGGTGACTGGCTCGGCCAGATGGGCCAGCAGGTACTCCTGCACCCGCCGGATCACCACCGGGGCCAGCCCGCCGCGCACCTCGGGCAGGCTGGGGGCCTCCCGAGTGTGGTGGCGATAGGCGTGCAACATCAGCATCCAGGCGCCGTGGGAGAGCGCCATGCGATCGACCCCGTGCTGCCAGTCCAGCTTCATCAGCTGGGCCTGCACCAGGGCCGCGGCCTGGGGATCCTCGATGAAGGTCTTGTCTTCCAGTACCAGGTGGCGCCCCTCCTTGTCACAGGCCTGCTCGGCGATGCGGCCGAGGTGATCGGGGCTGAAATAGAGGTGAAAGAAGCGAAACTCTTCTCGCACCAGCCACTCGGATCTGTGGTGATCCGGCATGATGCACACCTTGCCGGTGCCACCGTGGCCGCCGGGTCCGTCCAGCCGCTCGGTCTGCTCGCCCCCCTGCAGGTAGACGCTGACCGTGTGGTGACCGGGCTTGTGGTAGCGGGTCTGATCGTAACAGTTGCGCCAGCTGGCGACCCCGAGCCCGGGCTCCAGCCAGCAGGAATCCTCCAGCCGCGCCCCCGTGCTGACCAGTGCATCGAATACTCCCGCCTGTCTCATCTGCTGCAACCTGCCTCTGCCTCGCCCTTCATCCTGCCCCATCTTACCCGTCCCTCGGGCCCGCCGCAGCGGCCATACCAAAAAAACCGCAAGATGCTGTAAGCCAGCACGTCCCGGGCGGCCCATGCTGATCCCTATCTTGTTCTCCTTTTCTCACCGGATCCCTTATGAACCTGTTGCTGTATATTTCCACCGTCCTTATCTGGGGCAGCACCTGGATTGCCATCGCCTGGCAGCTCGGCCCCATTCCCATCGAGGTCTCGGTACTCTACCGCTTCGCCCTGGCCGCCCTGGCGCTGTTTGCCCTGCTCACCCTCAGCGGCAAGTTCCCGCGCCTGCCATGGGCGGGTCAGCGTTACGCGGCCCTGCTCGGCGGCCTGCTGTTCTCTACCAACTTTCTCTGCTTCTATCACGCCACCCTCTATATCCCGAGCGGCCTGTCGGCGGTGATCTTCGCCAGTGCCAGCATCTTCAACGGCCTCAATCTCTGGCTGTTCGAAGGCAAGAAGCCGGGGCTGCGCTGGTTGCAGGGCTCTGTGCTGGGGCTCGTCGGCACACTCTTGCTGTTCTGGCCGGTACTGGCGGATGCGCAACTGGGTGCAAACGCCTGGAAGGGTCTGTTGTTCTCCTGCGCGGGCACGCTCTGCTTCTCCCTCGGCAATCTGGTGTCGGCCCGTGGCCAGCGCCAGGGTTATCAGGTGTTGCAGATGGTGCCCTGGGGCATGGTGTACGGGGTGGTGCTGTTGCTGGGCTGGGTCACAGTGCTCGGCCAATCCCTGGTTTTGCCGACCGAGCCCCGCTACCTCGCGGCCATGGTCTATCTGGCCATCTTCGGCTCCGTCATCGCCTTCACCGCCTACCTCACCCTGGTGGGGCGCATCGGCGCCAGCAAGGCCGCCTACGCCACAGTGCTGTTCCCCCTGGTGGCGCTCAGCCTCTCCACCCTGTATGAGGGCTTCGTCTGGCAGACGGTCTCAGTGGTGGGCGTGGTGATCAGCCTCATCGGCAACCTGGTGATCTTCGCCCCGCCCCTGAAGAGCTGGCGCTGGCCCTCTGCCAAGGCGGCAAACGGCACTTGCCCCTGAGCGCGGCAGCCCCTAAGGTAACGCCTTCCAACGAGGATGACGGGAGGCGATATGTTACTGGAAGGGCTGGAGACACTCAGCTTGCTGGCGAGCGAGGGCACCATGGCCAAGGTGGCCAGCCGCCTCTACATCAGCCAGTCGGCGGTGAGCAAGCGCATCAATCAGCTCGAGCTGCGCCTCGGCAAGAAGCTGGTCGAGCCGGATGGCCGCCAGATCAGGCTCACCCCCCAAGCCCTGGAGCTGCTCGCCCGAGTGGCGCCAAGCCTGGCGGAGATGAAGGGGGTGCTGGCGGACAGCCAGACCCTCATCGACCAGACTCCCCTGCCCGTCGCCTGCTCCGAGACCCTGCTCGCGGGCTACCTCGCCCGCTTTATGCACGGCTATCTTGAGCAGGATCCCCACATTGCGCTGTCCACCCACCACACCCCGGTGATCCTGGCCCGGGTGCGCGGCGGCGATGCCCTGCTCGGCATCTGCGCCGGTCGGCTGCCCCCCGGCCACGGCCTGTGCGCCGAGCTGTTGCTGGAGGAACCCTTCTATCTGGTGGGAGAGGAAGTGGCCGATCAGCAGCAAGGGGCAAGCTCAGATCAGGGGCGCAGCATCCTGACCATGGATCTGGACAATCCCTCCAACCGCTACCTGCGCGAACCCCTGGCGGCGCTGGGACTGGTGCCCGGCATGGAGCTCGACTCCTATCTGGCGCTGATTGAGCTGGCCAAGGCGGGCATAGGCCCGGTGCTGCTGCCGGCCGGCCTGTTGTCTCTGGTAGGCGAGCAAGGTCAACAGGCACGCCCCTTGTCGGGGCTGGGCCGCCCGCTGCACCTGGTCTACCGCCAGAGCAGCCTGCAGCGGGAGCGCATCGCCCGGCTGGTCGAGGGGATCAGGGCGCACTTCGCCCAGCTAAAGGGGCTCGATAAACAGAGATAGAAACAAAAAGGCCGCGATAACGCGGCCTTCCTGTTTTCAAGCTAGGTAGCAAGGTGGGTGTCGCCTAGCTTATCCAAGCGAACAGTTCGGGGTACTGGCTCCACACCAGCTTTGCCGACATCAACAATGAGACGGTCACCAGCAGCGGCTTGATGAGCTTCACCCCCTTCTTCAGCACCAGCTTGGAGCCGGCGCGGGCACCGATAAACTGGCCCAGCGCCATGCAAAATCCCACGCTCCATACCACCTTGCCGCCGAGGGCGAAGAACAGCAAAGAGGCGATGTTGGAGGTGAAGTTCAGCAGCTTGGTATGGGCCGTGGCCCGCGCCATGCCAAAACCTGCCAGTGCCACGAAGCCGATGGCGAAGAAAGACCCCGTGCCCGGTCCGAAGAAACCGTCGTAGAAGCCGACGCCCCCCCCCACCAGCAGTGCGAACAGCATGGGAGTGAGGCGGCGCTGGCTCTCGGCATCGCTCACCCGAGGGGAGAAGTAGAAGTAGCAGGCAAAGGCGACCAACAGGAAGGGCAGCAGCCGCTCCAGGATGGCGGCATCTATGGTCTGCACCGCCAGGGTGCCCAGCGCCGCGCCGATGAAGGTGCAGATCACCGCGGGCCAGATGATGTTCCACTCCAGCAGCCCCTTGCGAGCATAGAACCAGGTGGCGGAGAAGGAGCCGAAACTGCTCTGCAGTTTGTTGGTGCCGAGCACCAGGGCCGGCGGCATGCCGGTGGCCAGCAGGGCCGGCACCGTCAGGAGGCCGCCGCCCCCGGCGATGGCGTCGATAAAGCCGGCGATGAGCGCCACCCCGAACAGGGCGACCAGGGTGTACAGTTCCAATTCCATCCATAGACCTCGTGTGATTGTGGTGCCCGCCGCACCCGCGCCGGGAACCTGAATGAGTCAAGCTGGTCGCTATCCTAGCGGGCTCGCGCTCATGAGGCTAACGAAACGATGGCAGCCAATCGATTCCTGATTTTCATCAGTCTGCCATAGGGGCTCAGGCCGCGTCGGATCCTGGCAGAGCTGGGGTAGCCTGCGAGGCGCCCTCCCCCTTGATCCCCTCAAGGGCCTGCAACAGCGGCGTCTCGTCCTCACCGGGCGCCCGACTCACTCTGCCTGCCATATAGCGACTGCTGAAGAGGTTGAACCAGAGCTGCAGCGCCTGGCCGGCCTCGATCTCACCGGCCACCTCCAGCACGCAGGCCGCCACCTCGGCGGTGCACAGGTGCTCGTCGCAGTTCGCCACCCGCATGCCGTAGGTGGAGAGCGCATCCGGCCGCACCGACAGCACCGGGAAGCCATCCAGATAAGGGCTCATGTTGAACATCTTGCGCGCCTCGGGCCAGGTGCCGTCCAGCAGGATGAAGAGCGGCTTCTTGCCCTCGGCCAGCACCACTTGCTCGGTCAGCCGGGTCGGCTCCTTCTCGCAGGCGGGGAATACCACATAGGGCTGCCAGGCCGGATCCGCCAGCAGGGCCAGCAACTCGGGGTGGGGCTGGGTGCGCTTCCAGAGGAAGGCCCAGGTTGTCTCGGGCAGTACATCGGCGATGAGGCGGCCGGTGTTGGAGGGCTTCATCGGCTCGCTGTCGTACATCAAGAGGCAGAAACCCGCCTCGGCCTTGAGCTCGGGCCGCCACTCACAGGCACACCAGGCATGGCGCAGTTGGCAAGCCTCACAGCGCGGCACGGCGCCGCCACGGGCGAGAAAGGGGCGGGTCGAGATGCTCTTGCGCCAGAGGCGCAGGCGATTGACGGCGTGGTCGGGGATTGGCTTCATGGGGCGGCTCGGCGGTGCATTGGCACGACAAAAGGGGCCAGATTGTAGCGAGCGGCTCCCCGGGCCGCAAGGGCGTGACCAGCCTGCGGGCGGCAGCCATGGCGCTGCGCTCTATACTTGGTCGTCACCCATGATCCCACCCACGGGAATCTGATGGGACACAGGAGGAGAAGATGGCTGATCAAGACATGGCCCGGGAGCACGCCCTGGCCGAAGGCTCGACTTTTACCTGGCACGAGCTCTATGTGCCCGATGGCGAGGCTGGCGCTCGCTTCTATACCGAGGTGCTCGGCTGGCAGGTGCAGCAGACGGCGCTGGAGGGGTTTGACTATCCCATGCTGGTCGCCAACGGCCGGCCGGTGGCGGGCGTCATGTCCACCAGGGGCAATCCCCAGATGGTGGGCGTGCCGCCCCACTGGGCAACCTACATAGCGGTGGATGACGTGGACGCCAGGCTCGCCAAGGTCACCCAGCACGGGGGTTCAGTGGTGGTGCCCCCCATGGACATACCCACCGTCGGGCGCATGGCGCTGATTGCAGACCCCCAGGGCGCTCATATCTGGCTCTTTACCTCGGCCCCCATGTGAGCCGATGTGCATCCCATATGACAGAGGGGCCAGCAGGCCCCTCTTCGTTTATGCATGCCGCGCTCAGGCGGGCTTGCGCAGGGCCTGCTCGAGGAAATGCGCGAAGCTGTGGCCGTGGTGCTCCAGCAGTTTCGGGAACATGGAGATGGAGGTCATGCCCGGGAAGGTGTTGATCTCGTTGAGCAGGATCTCCCCTTCCTCGGTCAGGAAGAAGTCGATGCGCGACAGGTGGGTCAGTTTGAGCTGACGGAATGCCTTGAGGGCATAGGCCTGGATGGCATCGGACTGCGCCTGGGTCAGCCCTTCCGCCCGCAGGGCGGTCTCGGTGTGGCTGGCGCTGCTGTACTTCTCTTCGTAGGTGTAGAACTTATCGGTCGGTACGCAGATCTCTCCCGGATAGGTCGCCACCAGCTCGTCACCGTATTGGTAGACAGCCACTTCCAGCTCGCGGGGTTTGACCGCCTTCTCGATCAGCACCTGCTCGGAGTAACCGAAGGCATCCTTGATGCCCTGCAGCAGCTCGGCCTCGTTGCTGGCGGAGTAGCAGCCCACGGAGGAGCCTTGCGAGGCCGCCTTGATAAACACCTTGCCCCACTTGGCCAGGGCGGCTTTTGCCTCGGCGATGCCTGCCTCGTCCTGCTCGGTCAGGAACAGATAGGGGGTATTGGGGATGCCAAGGGCGGAGAACCACAGCTTGGTGCTGATCTTGTTGAAGCAGATCTTGCTCGCCTCGGCGTCGCAACCGAGGTACGGCAGGCCCGCCAGCTCGAGGAAGGATTGCAGATCGCCGGTCTCACCCGGGTAGCCGTGGATGCAGGGCACTACGTAGTCCACCGGCCGCGCCACGCTGTCGAAGGAGAGCAGCTTGTCCAGCCCGAGCTTGCACTCGCGGCCATCGGCACTGAGCCAGCGATCGGCAAACATCTCGACCCGGGTCACTTCGACATTGGGCAGGAGGGCGAGCTGTTGTTCGAGGAAATTGGCACTTCGCAGAGAGACTTCGTGTTCGGCGCCACCGCCGCCGCACAGCAGCAAAACATGCATGTTCTTCATTAGATGTGATCCCTTGGGAGAAGCGGCTTCGCCATGATCTGTGATGATCCACCGCACGAAAAAACCGGACGAAGCCAGAAACGAACATAAGTGCGGCCAGTGTACAAGGGCGATAACGCCTTGTCAGCTGATGGCGCCCCTCTTTCCCCTCATGGGGCCAGAAAGGCGCGGAGGATGGTCACGGCTGTGTCAGAAAAGGTCTCGTTCCTCTCATCAGCCAGCGTCAGCGAGGGGGATCGACCCGCCCCGCGGCATTGCCATTGACCCGAAACCAGCCGGCGATGCTGTAGCGCTCGAGGCTCGCGGGCAGCACCTCGTGGGGAAACTCCTCGGACCAGAACAGCACCAGCCGCCCGCCCTTGGGGGAGACGTCCATCAGAAACTGCTCGTCGTTGTCGTAGACCCGCAGCAGGCCGCCGGCCTCAGGCGCCCAGCCGTTGTTGAGATAGAACACCGAGGTGAGGCGGCGGTTGGAGCGACCGGCGAAGGCGTCTCTGTGGGTGGCGTAGAAATCCCCCTCGCGATAGCGGGCGAAATGGGCCTCGTAGTCGAACAGCCCCAGCATCAGGTTGCGGTTCGCCGCCAGCCGCAGGGCTTCCATCCGAGCCAGATAGGCCGCTACTGGCGCCCCCAAATCGGGCTCCAGCCAGTGGATCTGATCACGGCGGATCTCCGGGTTGCCCTGATGCAGCCCCTCTCGCCCGATCCCGGCCGGTTGCCAGTCACTGGGCAGGCAGCCCTTGAGGGCATCCACCTCCTCGGCGGTTAAAAAGTCATCCACAATCACCCATCCTCGGGTGTAAATGGCATCCATGACGGCTTGATAGTCCAAGATTGGGCTCACAACGAGTGGAGAGAGTGCGCTTTGTAGCGGCTTCCAGACCTCGGCACAAACCGGATTGCTTCTCTTAAGAAGTCCCGCCATCAATACGGAGCGGGGCAGAGAGCCAGGAGAGCCGCATTTCCCCCTTGCCCCGCCGCCTCGGGCCCGTTAACGTGCAGATTCAGTGCCCTGAATGGGCCCAAGACATTCACCCCAACCTTATTAGTCCCCCAGCCATCAGGAGCCGGCCATGCCCATTCCCTCCCTCTCCCTGCAACGCCTCGATGGCAGCGACTTTCCCGTGACCGAGCTGCAAGACAAGGTCGTGCTGGTCGTCAACGTGGCCAGCCGCTGCGGCTTCACCCCCCAATACACCGGGCTGGAAGCCTTGAACCGCCAATTAGGCCCCCAGGGGCTGGTGATCCTGGGCTTCCCCTGCGATCAGTTCGGCCACCAGGAGCCGGGCGATGCCGAGGAGATAGCCCGCTTCTGCTCGCTGGATTACCCGGTGAGCTTCCCCATCCTGACCAAGTGCGAGGTCAACGGCGAGCAGGCTCACCCCTTCTATCGCTGGCTCAAGCAACAAAAACCCGGCCTGCTCGGCAGCGAAGCCATCAAGTGGAACTTCACCAAGTTCCTCATCAACCGGGACGGCGAGGTGGTGGACAGGTTCGCCCCCCAGACCAAGCCAGAGGAGCTGACAGACAAGATAAGTGCCCTGCTCCAGGCGCCCAATCATCCGGCATAGACGCGCTCTGTTTACGTTCATCCGGGCCCTCCCTCGCAAGGGGCCCCATGCCGGATGCCCTCCCCAGCCACGGGAGGGCCGGGATACTCCCGCGCCCACAGTGTCCATGCCCCACAGGACTACTGCGCAGTGGCCGCAGTTCTGCTATATTACGCGCCCATAATCTTTTCCATGTCGTGCGGCCACCTGAGCGCCGCCCCTGTTGAGCCCAAGGCTCGGAGTTTCTCTCGAACATGTCATTCAATGAACTGGGTCTGTCACCGCACATACTGCGGGCCGTCAAGGGGCTGGGTTACGAACAGCCCACCCCCATCCAGCAGCAAGCCATCCCGGCCATTCTGGCGGGACAGGACGTGCTGGGCGGCGCCCAGACAGGCACAGGCAAGACGGCCGGTTTCACCCTGCCCATGCTGCATCGCCTGCTGGCCAATCACGGCCGTGGCGGTCGTCGTCAGGTCCGCGCCCTGGTGCTGACCCCGACCCGCGAGCTGGCCGCCCAGGTGGGCGAGAGCATCATCAAATACGCCCACCATCTGCCGTTTCGCACCCTGATCGCCTACGGCGGCGTCAGCATCAAACCGAACCTGGACGCCATCAAGCTCGGGGTCGACATCCTGGTCGCCACCCCGGGCCGGCTGCTGGATCTGCTGACCCAGCGCGCCCTCACCCTGAGCGCGCTGGAAGTGCTGGTGCTGGATGAAGCGGATCGCATGCTCGACATGGGCTTCATCACCGACATTCGCCGCATCATGAAGGCATTGCCGGAGGAGCGGCAGACCCTGCTGTTCTCCGCCACCTTCTCCGATGACATCAAGGCGTTGGCGGACGATCTGCTAAAAAATCCGACCCTCATTGAGGTGAGCCCGAGCAACAGCACCGCCGAACAGGTCAACCAGCGCATCATCAAGGTGGATCGCGAGCGCAAGCGCGAGCTGCTCTCCCACATGATCGGTCGCAACAACTGGCAACGAGTGCTGGTGTTCGTGCGCACCAAGCAGATCGCCGACCGTCTCGCCGAGCAGATGGTGAAGGATGGTCTGGATACCGTCGCCATCCACGGTGACAAGACCCAGGGTGCCCGCAACCGGGCGCTGGCGGACTTCCGTGAAGGCAAGGTGCGGGTGCTGGTCGCCACCGACATCGCCGCCCGCGGCCTCGACATCGACAACCTGCCTCACGTGATCAACTTCGAGCTGCCCCAGGTGGCCGAGGATTACATCCACCGCATCGGTCGCACCGGCCGTGCCGGTCGTGGCGGCGAGGCCATCTCCCTGGTGAGCCTGGATGAGCAGGAGCAGCTAGAGGCCATAGAGACGCTGATCGGCCTGAGCATCCCGAGCGAAATCCTGGAAGGCTACGAGCCGAGCGGCAAGCTGACTCGCCAGACCCTGCCGGGCAACAAGCCGCTGCAGAATCCGTCGCGGGATCGCGGCCATGCCAACGCCAAGCACAACAACAAGGCAGCCAAGGGCAAACCGGGCGCCAAAGACAACGCCAGAGGTGGCAAGCCCAAGGGGGATGCTCCCAAGAAGCCAGCCCCGGCCCGCAAGCGCGAGATCGTGGGGGAAGACATCGGCTTCACCCCCATGCGCCGCCTGCCCAAGACCCAGCGCGACGACTATCAGGACAACTCCAACGAGGAGTAATACTGCCCCGTCCGCACAATAAAAAAACCGCCCAAGGGCGGTTTTTTTATTGGCAGAAGCCACGCAGAGCCTGCTCAGAGGGGATAGACCTTCTCGAAGTACTCCAGCACCAGTTCGGATTGCTCGCAGAAGGACACCCCGACGTCTGCCGCGAAGGCAGTGAAAAACGCCACATGGGCATCACGCCACCACCCAAGACTGCCATCACCCTCCCCCTCGGCAGCAGCAAAGGCTGCATCCACCGCCTCGAATGGACAGATTGACACCTCGGTCAGCCGCACGATGCAAATCGGCTGCTGGGCCCAGTTCAGCACCAGACAGAGTCGACCCACCCGGGGCAGCGGCTCGTTGGCCTGCTCATATCCCGCCAGCAGGCTGCAGGAGGCGCGCTTGATGCCTGCCGCGATCAGCCGGGCACATTCGTTGGCGTTGGCCTCGTCGGCGCAAAAATGCTCCGCCACCCTCTGGGGGATGGCGCTACGATCTGCCGCACTCAGGGTCGACAGATAGGCATCCATAAAGGCCTGTTGGTGCGGGGTCATGGCTGCTCCTCTCTTTGTTCACGCTGCCACATGTTGTTGAGGCTAGCGCTCCTCGCGGGGCGCCAGCGCCATATGCAGCAGCGGATAGGGCCTGCCCTGACCATCCAGAGCCGAGCGCCCCACCACCACAAATCCCAGCCGCCGGTAAAACCCGAACGCCCCTTCGTTCTGCTCATTCACATCCACCCGGCTCACGTTTTGCCGCGCGATGGCATGCTCCACCAGCTGGCGGCCAACCCCTTGCCCCATCGCGGTGGGGGCCACGAACAACATCTCGAGATTGCCATCGGCCACCCCGCAGAAACCGACGATCTCGCCATCCTCCCCCTTCGCACAGTTCAACGTCACGGCATCGAAATAGTGCTCCAGGATCAGGGGCCTCAGGGCCGCTATATCATCTTCTTGCAGGAAGTGGTGGCTGGCCCGCACCGAGGCCTCCCAGAGAGCGATAAGGATCTGGTAACTGCCTCTTTCTACCGGTTCAATCTGCATATGTACCTCTGATCCATGGGGGAGTAACCCGGGGGTTACTGCCACCCACCACGCTTTTCACTGCGGCGCCTTGATAACAAAGCCCCGCTCTATGCCAGCCTTGAAACCCAGCCCCTCGTAGAGACGATGGGCGGCTTCCCGCCCCTCCCCGGAGAGCAGCATCACCTTGTAGCAATCCAGTTCCCAGGCGAGCGCCAGAGTGTGCTCGAGCAGCCGGTGGCTGAACCCCTGGCGGCGAAATGCGGCGCCTGTGATCACGTGCTCTATGATGCCAAAGGGCCTGCCGCCGTTGGTCAGGGTCGGGATCACCCCGAGCTGGCAGCTGGATGCCAGCTGGCCATCCACCAGGGCCACCAGAATGCGGGTATGGGGCTCGGCAAGCAGGGCCGCCAGCCCCTCACGAGCCGCTTGCTCACTGAGCACGGGATCTTGGGGTCTGAGCTCCCCATAGAGGGCGAGCAGCCCGGCCAAGTCTTGCAACTCACACTCCCTGATCACCACTGTCGTCATCTTGCTGATCTCCCTTGGTATCGATATCAGGCGGGTCTTGGGGCAAACATGATAATGGCCATGCCGACAAGGGCCACCCCGGCCCCCACCAGATCCCACAGCGTGGGTCTGATGCCATCCACGGCCCAGAGCCAGAGGATGGCCACGAAGATATAGACGCCGCCATAGGCGGCATAGACACGGCCCGCGGCGGTCGGATGCAGGGAGAGCAGCCAGGCAAACAGGGCCAGGCTCAGGGCCGCCGGCAGCAGCAGCCAGACGCTCTTGCCCTGGGTCAGCCAGAGGTAAGGCAGGTAACAGCCCACAATCTCGGCGACGGCGGTCACCAAAAACAGGGCCAGGGTCTTGAGTTCAACCATGAGTACGCGGGATCCTTGCAGGCAGAATGAGCTTCTTTCGGTAAATCATACTGTTATATCCAAGCGCTGCAATCGGCTTTGCAGGGACACCCCGATGAGCCCGCGAGCGGCGGCGGAGGGAGCTTGGCGGTGAAATGTAACGGAATACGAATAGAGAGACGGCGTGGAGCCGGTGAGAGATGGAAAGGTGAAACAAGGCCCACCGGGTGGCGGGCCTTTTGATGGCATCAGCGGGTCTTGACCGCCTGCAGCAGAGCGGAGACGTCCGGGCCGAAGCGGCGGGCACGAATGGCGTCCTGAATATCCTGCTCGCCGTAGCGGCTGGCGGGGTAAACCAGCACGCAGGCGGTGTCGCCCGGCTGGAGGAAGTGGGTCTCGCCAAACGGCGTATAGCGGGTGGCGCCTATGCTGATGAGGGCATGGCTCGGGCGGCCCGCCTGGGCCAGCAGCCCCTGAATGTGCTCTGCCGGGCCTTCATCCTGCTGATGGTTGAACTTGTCGATGGCCCAATCGAGCAACTGCTGATGGAAGTAGCTGTAATCCACCGCCGCACTGTCGACGCCGTAGGGGTGCAGCTCACCATCGCGCTCCAGATAACAGGCGATGCGATAGTCATCGAGCTCGCAGCCTTCGCCGAAGTGGGAGAGCGGCAGGAGGTTGGCCGCCAGCCCCTTGCTCTCCTCGCCCCAGTTCTTCTTCTCGCTGATCTTGCGGGCATTGGGACGGCGGATGGAGCAGTCGTTGTAGGCACCAAACGCTTTGGGATTAATGGCGACCACCTGCTCCCCCGCGTACTCCAGCTCGCACCAGAGCGCGACTTCCGGTTCAATCTGTACCTTCTCATCGCCGCTCACCGCCGCCTCCGGCAGGAAGATGGCGTCGCCGCTCAAGGGGAAGACGCCGAGCTGGCCCGGGTGGGAAGGTACATAGAAGGGGAACAGCGCCTTGGGGGCCACCTTGTCCACCACCTTGACGGCGACGAAGTCCGCCGCCTCGCCCGCCTGCTCCAGGTGGCCGGCAAAGTTGCCCGCCACACCCAATCCGATAAAGTTGCTCAATTGCGTGATCTGCATCTATGGCTCCACTCGCGTCGGCCTGTTCACCGCCGCTGTCGTTGTTCATGGGCGGCACCCTACCGCCAAAGAGGGGCTTATTAGAGCACAGCCCCAGAGCGGCGCCCAGCCACCCTGCCGCGGGCTGTGCGCCAGCCCGAATTTTCACGAACCAGGTGCGCATAAAGGCGGCGATCAGCATCAGGCTGTGATCCAGGCGCTTGGGCGAGGCTCGCGCTTTTGCTAGTCTGCCCTATTCATTTGCCGTCTTGTCGTCGAGCACATTGCCATGAGCACACATTTTCAGGGTCGTTTCGAGGTGGAGTTCAAGTATCGCCTCACCGATCGCACCGCCTTCCTTGCCACTCTAGGGCGCCTCAACCCCGAGGTGATGCTGGAGGACAATCATGAGCGGGACTGCTACTTCGACACCCCCGAGCGCACCCTGGCACGCCTGGACAAGAGCCTGCTGATCCGCATCATGCAGCCCTCCGGCATCCGGCTGTGGATAGTCAAGGGACCGGGGCCGGATCGCTGCGAGGCGGTCAATATCAGCGACACGGACAAGGCCATCAGCATGCTGCACAGCCTGGGCTACCAGCAGGTGCTGACCATCGACAAACGGCGCAGCATCTACTTCCTCGGCCCCTTTCACCTGACGTTGGATCACCTGGCCGGGATCGGGGATTTTGCCGAGCTGGCCATCATGACCGACGACGAGTCGGCCCTGCCCGCTTATCGCCAGCAGTTGCTGACGCTGGCAACCGAGCTCGATCTCCACCACGAACAACGGGAGACCCGCTCCTATCGCACCCTGTGCGAGCAGCAGGGTTCACTTAAATGACAGGAGTTTGCATGATAGACAAACTGGCATGGCTCAGTTTCCAGGATAAAAAGCTGCTGTGCGCGCGTTCCCACGGCAAGGAAATCTACTACATCCCCGGCGGCAAGCGTGAGCCCGGGGAGAGCGACGAGATGGCCCTGATCCGGGAGATCGACGAGGAGCTGGCGGTCAGCCTGAGTCCGGACACCCTGCGCTTCGCCTGCGAGTTTAGTGCCCAGGCCGATGGCAAGCCGGACGGCGTGCTGGTCAAACTGCGCTGTTACACCGGCGAGGCGGATGGCGCCCCCACCGCCTCGGCGGAAATAGCCGAGCTGCGCTGGCTCGACAGCCGCCATCTGGACGAGATCTCCCCCGTCTCCCGCCTGCTGTTTAAATGGCTCGCCGAACAGGGGTTGATCCGCTAGGCAAAGGCCATGGACAAGATCTCACCTGTGCCTCTCGCCTGCAGTTTCACTGGCTCGCCGAGCAGAAGCTGATCCGTTAAGCAAAGGTCATGGACGAGATCTCTCCTGTACCTCTCGCCTGTTGTTTCACTGGCTGGTCGAGCAGGGGCTGATCCGCCAGGTGCTGGTACGCTGGATCAGGGATCTCCGCTCCCTCCTGCAGTTCTACTGGCTGGTGAAGCGGACGTTAATCCGTTAACATCTGATTTTATTGTAAAAAATTCATAAACAATGAGGAGTGTCGATGGAGATCCTTGAGGTCGATAGCACCAGAGGCATCAAGCCTGCGTTGATCAGCCTGCTGCAAGACAGCGTGGCCAACGGTGCCTCCGTGGGCTTCTTGCCTCCCCTGCAGGAAGAGCAGGGGCTGGAGTACTGGCAAGGCATAGAAGCCGAGCTGGCCGACGGGGTGCGCAGACTCTGGGTGGCCTTCGATCAGCATCACCTGGTCGGCGCCCTGCAATTGTCGCTCTGCACCAAGGCCAACGGCGGTCACAGGGCCGAGGTGGAAAAACTCATGGTACACAGCCAGGCTCGCGGCAAGGGAGTGGGCCGCGCCCTGATGGAGGCCATGGAGCAAGGGGCCCGCGACGCCCATCGCACCCTGCTGGTGCTGGACTCCCGGGTGGGCGATGTGGCCTCCAGCCTCTATCGCCAGCTCGGTTATCAGGAGGCGGGCCAGATCCCGGCTTTCGCCAAAAGCGCGGACGGCACTCTGGCGGCGACCCAGTTCTTCTACAAGCAGCTGTGAGTCAGGCGTCATCGACGCCCCCAATAAACAAGGCCAGCCGCGAGGCTGGCCTTGTTTATTGCGCCATAGCTTGTTGAAATGACGCTTCTTTTGACTCAGGCAAGGAGCCATCATGATATTGGAAGTCGCCCCGCTGAAAATCATCCCGGGCCAGAGCGCCGCCTTCGAGCAGGCCTTTGCCCAGGCGCAGCACATCATCAGCGCCATGCCGGGCTACGCCGGCCACCAGTTGCAGCGCTCATTGACCGATCCCCACCGCTACCTGCTGCTGGTCAACTGGCAGCGGCTCGAGGATCACACCCAGGGCTTTCGGGGCTCCCCCCAATACCAGCAGTGGAAGGCGCTGCTGCACCACTTCTACGATCCCTTCCCCACGGTCGAGCATTTTCAGGCGGTCGCCTTGGGGGAAGCTGCGCAGGAGAGGTAAAAATTGATCAGCCCGCCATGTGGCGGGCTGATCCTCCTCCTCAGGCCAGTCGCTCGGCCCTGTGCTCAATCTGCGGCTCGGCGAACGCCGATTGTGCATCGATGAGCTGCAGCTCGTAGGCATCCGCCTGCCAGGTGCGCAGCAGCACGGCATCCACCGCCGCATTGGTGCGCTCGAAGGCGGCCACCGCCTCGAAGCCCGCCTGCAGGTTCGCCAGCATCAAGGCGCTGATGAGATCCCCCACCCCCACCGGTTGGCGGGCAAACTCGTAGAGCGGGCGGGCGATCAGGTAATCCCCCTCGTTGGTGGCCAGCAACATCTCGAAACGCCCGGCCTGGCTCGCGGCGCGGCCAAGGTGCTTGACCAGCACCATCTTCACCCCCCTGGCCAGCAGCCGATGAGCGGCGGCGCGAGTCTGGGCAAGATCCGCCAGCTGGGTATCGCACAGGGTCTCCAGCTCCAGCAGGTTCGGCGCCATGATGTCCGCCACCGGCAGAGCCTGCTCGGTCAGGAAGCGGGTCACGCCGGGGGCGACGATGCAACCCTTCTCCGGGTGGCCCATCACGGGATCGCAGAAATAGATGGCCGCCGGATTGGCCGCCTTCACGGCCGCCACCACCGCCAGGATCTCGTCCCCCTGCTCGGCCGAGCCGAGATAGCCGCTCAGCACCGCATCGCACTGCCCCAGCACCTCGATATCCCCCAGACCTTTGCACAGCGCCTGGATGTGGCCCGCCGGCATCGCCATCCCCTGCCAGCCAGCCGCGTACTGGGTGTGGTTCGAGAACTGCACCGTGTTGATGGGCCAGACTTCCATGCCGAGACGGCGCATGGGAAACACGGCGGCGCTGTTACCGGCACAACCAAACACCACGTGGGACTGGATAGAGAGAATGCGTTTCATCGAAACCACCACAGAAGAAGGATGAGGAAAGCAGGCAATATATCGGATGAAGAGACGGCTCTTCCAGTGATTCCCGGCGCGACGCACCATTTGTACTTTAAAATCATCCGCCAGCGGCATATTGGCCGCCTTGCTCCACCCCGGTGTCTGCCTTGCCGGGTGTTTTCGGGGCACGGGTCCTCGGCAGTCTGATTTGGTGGTTTGACATTCTTGCTTGATGGCATATGAGAGCGATATTTCAACGCCCTCATTTGAACGCCAGCGATGGCAAGATTCAGGTTATTTCAGAAGCATGGAGAGAAGAGAGCCGGCAGTGTTGGCTGCCGGCAAGGTACAGAAGGTATCGATAAGCGCTCTAGGCTAGGCCTTCACTCCCGGGCGAAGTGGTAGACCCAGCCCTCGTCCAGAGGGAAATCGGCGGGTGCCGAGACCAGGGGTGGCAACGAGGTAACAGCCCCCTTGGCGGCATATTGCAGCGCCATCAGGGCGCAGAGGGCGGCGTCGTAGCGATCCGTCCCCGGCACGAGATCGGATGGCAGCTGATCTGCTATCTCCCCTCTCGCCATCGAGGCCTTGCCAGCCACCTTGGCCAGGGCCGGATAGACCTCCAGCACGGCGCGATCGGCCTCTAGCGTCCGGCTTGGCACCAGTTGCAAGTCCGCGAGGCGCGGCAGCATGGAGAGCGCCAGGGTGGCGTTGTTGCCAAGCCTGTCGAAGGTGGCCGACAGCGGCTTCTTGCCGTACTGCTGATGCAACCAGCGCTCGCAGTCCCTATAGGCGTAAGGATTGTCTATTTCCCGCTGGGGCACGGCGCAGGGTGCTCCCCTCCCCGCCAGCAGCTCGGCGAACGCCCGTGGAAAGGCGAGCGGCGCATCGATTCCCAATGCCAATTGCGGACAAGCCAGCACCTGCATCAACCCTATCTCGTCTTGCAGCGCCGGGCGTAGCAAGGCGTCCAGATCCGGGGCAACCCGGGAGCTCAACCTGAACAGGGGCGAAACCCCCAGCCAGCACAATCGCTGCTCACGGGCCTGCCAGCCCACCACGGCCACCGCCTGGGCGTTGCCTTGCCAGCCTCTCACATCCCAACCGATGCCGATGGCATCCATATGACCAGTCGTCATCTCACATCACTTCTCTGCACCATTGATGCAGCACAGGGTAATGCCTGTCCTCGCCAATGCAAGGCCGGGATCCCGCCTTAGAAGGATTTCTTGAAGTTGATGAGGGGCAAGATGGGGAAGATACCGTTCTCGGCGTAGTTCGCGAGGCCAATCTGCAAGCCATCGAGGTGTTTGGTGGCGTTGATGAAGCCGAGTTGGAAAGTGGTGCGCTCGGCATAGTTGATGAAGCCCAGGTTGGCCAGGGCGTTGCCCTTGGCGATGTTGACCGCCCCCCAGTTCAGGCCCTGCACGTTGTTGGTCAGGTTGACGAAGCCGAGGTTGACCCCGGTATCCTGCCCTTCGTGCCAGTTGACGGCGTTGATGGCGACCCCGCCAAACTGATGGCGCACCCGGGCGGCGCCGAAGAAGATGCCCAGCTGCAAGCCGGTGAACTGATCCACGTCGGAGAGCGCGAACACCGGCAAGTCGATACCCTTGACCTGACCGGTCCGGCCATACAGGAAGGAGGCGCGCGCCCCTTCGACCTGATGGGATGCCGGCAGATTGACACCGGGCAGCGAGATCTGGATCGGCGTGCTGGCATGGGCGGTGCCAGCCAGGGCCAGCGTGCCGCAACCAAGCAGCAGGGCAAGGGATTTCATCGAGGTATTCCTTAACAGTCTGAACGTCTTGCCAGACTATCAGTGCCGAGCCGGTGGCACGAGGCCCGGCCGGTCGCCCTGCGTCACCTCCCGTCTGAATCCATTCCCGACCGCTACCGCTGTCATCAAATTTCAAACACAAATTAACACTTATGTCATTTACATCAATCCACGTTTGGTTGCAGAATGGTTAAACGCGTGTTTGAACAGAGCAAACAATGCGTGACCATGGATGACAAGTTGTACCCATCAAAGAGAGCCCACTGGCTCATAACAATACTGTTCTGCCGAAATGGAGACGCATGATGAATATGGATATCCTCAAGAGCTTTACCGAGCAGATGCAAGGTTTCACCTCCCCGCTCACCCGCTACAACCAACTGCTGGCCAGCAACATCGAGCAGCTGACCCGGTTGCAACTGGCCTCCGCCAGCGCCTATGCCGAGCTGGGATTGAACCAGCTGCAGGCCGTGGGCAAGGTGCAGGATGCCCAGAGCCTGGCCGCCCTCGGCACAGTGCAACTGGAAACCGCCAGCCAGTTCTCCCGCCAGATGCTGGATGATATCCAGAAACTCAATGCCCTGGGTCTGCAGTTCAAGGAAGAACTGGATGTCCTGACCGCGGATGGCATCAAAAAGAGCACGGGCAAGGCCTGATAACCCCTGGCTGCCCACTCGGGCAGCCACATCTCCCCACGACTCCATGCGACGGGCTTGTTCCCGCCACGGGCGTGGGTGAAGGAGAGAACATGAGCCAATCATCTTACGGCCCGCTGTTCGAGGCCCTGGCCCACTATAACGACAAGCTGATGGGCATGGCCAAGGCCCAGACCGAGCGCACCGCACAGGCGTTGCTGCAGACCAATCTGGACGATCTGGGCCAGGTGCTGGAGCAGAGCAGCCAGCAGCCCTGGCAGCTGATCCAGGCGCAGATGGGATGGTGGCAGGATCAGCTCAAGCTGATGCAGCACACCCTGCTCAAGAGCGCAGGCCAGGAGAGCGCCCCCGTGATCAGCCCGGAGCGCGGCGATCGCCGTTTCAAGGCCGAAGCCTGGAGCGAGCAACCTATTTTTGACTACCTCAAACAATCCTATCTGCTGACCGCCAAGCACCTGCTGGCCTCGGTGGACGCGCTGGAAGGGGTGCCCGAGAAGAGCCGGGATCGACTGCGGTTCTTCACCCGCCAGTACATCAATGCCATGGCCCCCAGCAACTTCCTGGCCACCAACCCCGAGCTGCTCAAGCTGACCCTGGAGTCCGACGGCCAGAACCTGGTACGCGGGCTGGCCCTGTTGGCCGAGGATCTGGAGCGCAGCGCCGATCAGCTCAACATCCGGCTGACCGACGAGTCCGCCTTCGAGCTGGGACGGGATCTGGCGACCACCCCGGGGCGGGTGGTGCAACGCACCGAGATCTACGAGCTGATCCAGTACAGCCCGACCACGGAGACTGTGGGCAAGACGCCGGTGCTGATCGTGCCCCCCTTCATCAACAAGTACTACATCATGGACATGCGGCCCCAGAATTCCCTGGTGGCCTGGCTGGTCGCCCAGGGCCAGACGGTGTTCATGATCTCCTGGCGCAACCCGGGGGTGGCCCAGGCCCAAGTCGATCTCGACGACTACGTGGTGGATGGGGTCATCGCCGCCCTGGACGCCGTGGAAGCGGCCACCGGCGAGCGGGAGGTGCACGGCATCGGCTATTGCATCGGCGGCACCGCCCTCTCCTTGGCCATGGGTTGGCTGGCGGCCCGCCGTCAGAAGCAGCGGGTGCGCACCGCCACCCTGTTCACCACATTGCTGGACTTCTCCCAGCCCGGCGAACTCGGCATCTTCATCCACGAGCCCATCATAGCGGCGCTCGAGGCCCAAAATGAGGCCAAGGGCATCATGGACGGGCGCCAACTGGCCGTCTCCTTCAGCCTGCTGCGGGAAAATAGCCTCTACTGGAACTACTACATCGACAGCTACCTCAAGGGCCAGAGCCCGGTGGCCTTCGATCTGCTGCACTGGAACAGCGACAGCACCAACGTGGCGGGCAAGACCCACAACAGCCTGCTGCGCCGTCTCTACCTGGAGAACCAGCTGGTCAAGGGAGAGCTCAAGATCCGCCAGACCCGCATCGATCTGTCCAAGGTGAAGACCCCGGTGCTGCTGGTGTCGGCCATCGACGATCACATCGCGCTCTGGCAAGGCACCTGGCAAGGCATGAAGCTGTTCGGCGGCGAGCAACGCTTCATCCTGGCCGAGTCCGGTCACATCGCCGGCATCATCAACCCGCCAGCCGCCAACAAGTACGGCTTCTGGCAGAGCGGTGCCGAGGCCGAGACCCCGCGGGACTGGCTCGATGGGGCGACCCACCAGGCCGGCTCCTGGTGGCCCGAGATGATGAGCTTTATCAGCAGTCGGGATGAGCAGGCTGACCCCGTTCCCGCCCGCGAGCCGTCCGAGGGGCTGGAGACAGCCCCCGGCAGCTACGTCAAGGCGCGGCTCAACCCCATCTTCAGCGGCACCACCTGCGGCACTACAGAGGAGGTAACGGCATGAGCACCCTCGCCATCGGCCAGAAGGCCAGCCTGACCAAGCGCTTCGGCGCAGCGGAAGTGAATGCCTTCGCCGGCTTGTCGGAGGATTTCAATCCCCTGCACCTGGATCCGGCCTTCGCCGCCAGCACTGTGTTCGAGCGCCCCATCGTCCACGGCATGCTGCTCGCCAGCCTGTTTTCCGGGCTGTTGGGCCAGAAATTGCCTGGCGAAGGCAGCGTCTATCTCGGCCAGAGCCTCAGCTTCAAACAGCCTGTGTTCGTCGGTGACGAGGTGACGGCGGAGGTGGAGATCATCGCCCTGCGCGATGACAAACCCATCGCCACCCTGGCCACCCGCATCCTCACCCAGAGCGGCGCCATCGCCGTGACGGGGGAAGCCGTGGTGAAATTCGGCTAAGAGCAAGCAGTGCCCACCTCAGGATCATGCGGCCCGGCTCTGCCGGGCTGCATTTTTTATGGTCGCCTGCCCCACTTTTTCTGGTCCAATCCGGCCCTGACCCTTTCCCTGCCGACCCTAACTGCCTAGAATAACCGCCCTGCCGTGCCCGGCATTCATTAGCGAGGATTTTTCATGGAGACGTTTCTGCTCGAAGGCCATCCCTTCGTTGCCCTGTGCGACCTTATCAAGCATCAGGGTTGGGCCGACTGTGGTGGCGCTGCCAAGGCGCTGGTCGGCGATGGCCTGGTCGAAGTGAACGGTCAGGTAGAGACCCGCAAGCGCTGCAAGATAGTGGCCGGCCAGGTGGTCAACTTCAACGGCATGAAGGTGGTGGTCAAAGAAGGGATCACACCGGAGATCGAGTGAGTCTCCACGCCATAGGAGGTGGTATGAGCCCGGCCATGGGCCGAGCCCGCTTCGGGTATTGAGTCTCTGGCTCAGCTGGCCTTGATAGACAGGGTCAGCACGAAGCGCGCCATCGCCTCGTCACCGTTCAGGGATGGGCAGGTGGCCACCACCTGGATGGGGCGATTGATCCGTTGCCCCGTCGCCAGCGACTCGTCGATCATGGCATCGATCGCCTCCCCGGCCTCGCACTCGAAGCGCACGTCCGCCTCGGGTCGCTTCAAAAATTCCCCCTGCACATCCTTGAAGGCGAAATGCACCTTTTTGCGCCGCGTCCGTCCCTTCTCCATCACCAGCAGCCCCCCCACCAGATCGGCACCGGTCGCCAGGGCGCCAAAATACATGCTGCCCAGGTGGTTGCGGGTGCGCCAGCCCAACGGAATGCGGATGCGCAGCGCCTTGGCGTCCATCCGCTCGATGACGGGGGCGCAGAAGCCGATGACGGGAATGTAGCGCCAGGCGAAAAGGCGCAGGGCAAGGTTGGCTTTGAAGCGTTGCAAATCCATATGCGAACTGATCCGATGAGTGATTGTGACCGAAATGTTGCCAGCATCGGGGCCAATAGACAAGCTCCCTTTTCAGCCCCCTGCGTCCACTCGGCGGGATTGAGAATCCACCACCGCTCCTCCCCAAGCCTTGATGCCCCGAGCGGCTAAAAGCGGCGCCGACATAGGCCCACGATTGCCCCCAATACCCCGGTGAGGGCCGCTAACGAGCGTTTTACCCGCCCCAAGGTATTTATTATCCAAATGAAAAGAGGGACTGCATTCGTTTGGTAAATGGCAAAATGGGATGTCCTGGCCCGGATGGGCATTATTTTTGTCTCCCATGGCCCCATTTTTTAAGGGTCGACACCACTGTGTCAGCCCGATGACAGCCCTAGCCGGATGAAAGTTAACGACTATTGCCTCCCCCAACGGTGCTAGCCCGCCCTCCCCCTGCCGCCACTGACAGAAGTCACAGTAACCATCTACCCCATCCCTCGCTAGGCTCTGCTGGCTCGTGAATGGCCAGTTGGCGCCGAGCTACCTTTTCGCACAGCACAAGGATAGAGAGATGGGTAACAATCAACAGTTGTTCAATGGCGGCGAGAGCGCCGGTACCTTCCAGCTCAATTTCAACAACAACCGTGCCTACGAGCTGTTTGGCAAGGAGTACCTCAGGTGCTACGCCAACCTGGCGGCCAAGGGCAAGATGAGCAAACCGCTGCCCTCGGGGCCGCTCAGCTACAACGTCGACTTCGCCATGGATTGTGGCTGCAGCTCGGTGCTGATCGATTTCAACCTCGCCTACAAGAAGACTTTCGGTAACCAGGATCATCAGCTGCCGCAGTTGCGTGCATCCGACTACGAGGCCGAGCTGGTGCTCTGCCAGCTGGTGCGTGAAGCCCCCGCCAACCGCCTGAGCAACAAGGCGCAGTTCGCCGAGGCCGAGGCCTTCTTCAACGACGTGAATCTGCCCACCGTCAAGGCCGTGGCGAACGACCCCTATGCCGATAAAGACGGTCTGGTGGAGTTCATCGTGGCCAACGAGCTGCTGGACGATCCCGCCGTCATGGCCAAGCTGGCCGAGCAGAAAGCCTATCTCATCGCCATCACCTCTGTGGTCACCGCCTACATCAACCGCTACGCCGAGGCCTACGGAGATCAGTACAAGACCGACGCGGATCTCTGGGCCAAGGCGCTGTCCAAAATCCCGCTGATGGGGCCAAGCAAGATCGATCAGCAGAGCTACAGCCGCCACATCAAGGGGATCAGCATCGCCACCGACTTCATCAACTTCATAATGGATGTGGTGGTGAGCCAGGGCACCACGGCGCTGGCTAGCTTCAACAAGTTCCTGCAAAAGCAGGGGGATGCCATTCGCTTCGGGGTGGAGAACAACAAGGACTTCTACAAGACCATCACGGTGGGCATCACGGTGGAGGTGTTCAAGGTGGGCAGCGAGCTGGTCTATGTGCCCAAGATCAAGCAGTACCGCATCAACTTCGACCGCCAAAACACCAAGTTCACCTCCGCCTGCGCCAGCAGCGAGTTCGTGGACATCTACTTCAACTACCTCTACGCGGCCAATGTGTTCGACTATGAGGCGCTGAAAGACCCGGAGATCAAACGCGACTTCGACAACTTCATCCAGAAGCAGCGCAAGGCGCAGATCGAAGAGGCGGACACCTTCTTCAACGACGACTTCCCGCCCCTGCAACCCAAGCTGGTAGCCCGCAGCAAGGCCACCGTTTAGGGTCTCGCCAAACAAAACAGCCGGCATCTGCCGGCTGTTTTTTTGTCTCATGAACGGGCTCAGGCACGCTTCTCTTCCAGCCAGGCACCCTGACTCTGCATCTCGAACAACTGGGCATAGTGTGCCCCCAGCGCCATCAGCTCGCCGTGGGTGCCCCGCTCGTTGACCTGACCGCGGGAGAGCAGCAGGATCTCGTCCGCATCGACGATGGTGGAGAGCCGGTGGGCGATGGCGATGGTGGTGCGACCACGGCGCGCCGCCGACAGTGCCTGGGAGAGAGCGAGCTCGGTCTGGGAGTCCACGCTCGCGGTCGCCTCGTCCAGGATGAGGATGCGCGGATCCCCCACCAGCGCCCGGGCAAAGGAGAGCAACTGGCGCTGACCGGCGGAGAGGTTCTTGCCCCCCTCCTCCATCAGGGTCTCGAGCCCGTCCGGCAGGCTCTGCACGAACCCGGCCAGCTGCACCTCTTCGAGCGCCTGCCAGAGCTGCGCCTGGTCGATGCCGTCACGGCCGAGCCGCAGGTTCTCCGCCAGGGTGCCGACGAAGATGAAGGGATCCTGCTGCACCAGGCCGATGCTGCGGCGCACCGCAGCGAGCGACAAGCTCTCCAGCGGGTGATCGTCGAAGCGGATCTGCCCGCTGCCGATGGGATAGAAGCCCATCAGCAGGCTGATGATGGTGGACTTGCCGCTGCCGGTGTGGCCCACCAGCGCCAGCATCTGGCCGGGTCTGGTGCTGAAACTCAGCTCCCGCAGCACTTGTTGCTGGCCGTCATAGGAGAAGCTCACCCGCTCGAAGCTGACCCGTCCCTGCAGGGTGCAGGGCTCCCCGGCCGTGCTCTCGCGGGTTTCGTCCAGCAGGGCGAACACCCGCTCCCCCGCCACCATGGCCTGCTGCAACTGGTTGAGCTGGTTGGTCATCTCGATGAGGGGCTCTATCATCCGCCCCAGATAGCTGATGAAGGCGTAGAGCACCCCCACCTGAATGGCGCCGCCGGCGCTCAGGCCCTCGTGGGCGAAGAGCGCAAGCAGGCCTATCAGCACCATCATGTAGAAGAGATCGATGAGCGGGCGCAGCAAGATGCCGTTGATCTTCAGACTCTTGAGCCGCGCCGACCAGTGCTGCTGGTTCACCTCGGCGAAGGCTTTGGCGAAATGCCGCTCCTGCACCATGGCCTGGATCACCGGCATCCCCTGCAAAGACTCGTTGAGCCGGCTGTTGATGTCGGAGAGCAGGCTGCGGGTCGCCCGCACCACGGGCACGCTCAGTTTCTGGTAGAGCCACATCACGGCACCGACCGCCGGCAACAGGGTGGCGCACACCAGCATCAGCCGCAGATCCAGCAGCGCCATGGAGAGCAGGATGCCGCACAAGAGCACCACTTTTTGCACCAGCAGCCCAATCACCTGCACATAGAGGTTCATGATGGCCTCGGTGTCGTTGGTGATGCGGGAGATGAGCGAGCCGGATCTGTGCTTGTCAAAATAGCGGGCGGGCAGCCGGATGGCGGTAGCGAACACCTGCTCGCGCAAAGTCTGCACCACCGCCTGGGCGATGCGGTTGAAGCGCAAGGATTGCAGGTAGAATCCCGCCGCCGAGAGCAGCTGCAGGCCGAGGTAGCCCGCCCCGATGGCGGCGATGGCGGGCCATACCAGCTGACGCGGCGCCAGGTAGTCGTCGATAAAGAGCTTGATCAGCAGCGGCCCCGCCACCTCGGCACCGGTCGCCAACAGCAGGCAGATGCCCGCCTGGATGAGCCAGCGCGGGTAGCGGGCACAGTAAGCCAGCAGTCGCTTGATGGTTGGATTCACAGGCTCTCCTCCACGTCTTGCTCGAGTCGTTGATAACGGGCCCTACCGGCATACCAGCCCTGCGGATAAAGAGCACAAAGGGTGAGACACCTTTTCATCATCGAACTCACAGGTTCTCCTCCACATCTTGCTCGAGTCGCTGATAACGAACCATGTCCGCGTACCAGCCGTTGTGGGCCATCAGGGCGCCGTGATCACCTCGCTCGCCGATCTGTCCCTGCTCCAGCACCAGGATCTCGTCGGCCTGCTCCACCGCCGTCATGCGGTGGCTGACCAGGATGAGGGTGCGTCTGTGGGCCTTGAGCGCCTGCAGGATCTGCTGCTCGGTGTGGGCATCCACCGCCGACAGCGCATCGTCCAGCACCAGGATGGGTGCCGCCAGCAGCAGGGCGCGGGCGATGGCGAGCCGCTGTTTCTGGCCGCCGGAGAGGGTCACCCCCTTCTCGCCCACCTCGGTCTCATAGCCCATGGGGAAGCGGCTGATGTCGTCGTGCACGCAGGCGATGCGCGCCGCCTTCTCTATCTCCTCCCGGCTGGCGTCAGGCCGACCGAGGGCGATGTTGGCGGCGATGGTGGTGGAGAACAAAAACGGCTCCTGGGGCACATAGGCGAACTGGCTGCGCAGCTCGGCCAGCGCCAGCTGGGCGATGGGCACGCCGCCCATGGCTATCTGTCCCGCACTCGGGTTGGCCAGGCGCATCAGCAGCTTGAGCAGCGAGCTCTTGCCCGCCCCGGTGCGGCCCACCACCCCCAGCATGCCGCCGGCAGCCAGACTAACCTCGATACCCGCGAGCAGGGTGCGCGACTCCAGCCGGTAATCCACCCCCTGCAGGACCAGCGGGAAGGGCGTCTTGAGCGGCTGCGGGGAGGCGGGATCGGCGATGTCGCTACGCTCGGCCAGCAGGCTCTCGATGCGCGAATAGGCGGCGCTGCCGCGCTCTATGATGTTGAACAGCCAGGCGATGGCGAACATGGGCCAGATGAGCTGCCCCAGATACATGGTGAAGCTGGTGAGCTCCCCCAGGGTCAGTTTGTCTTGCAGCACCAGGGCGCTGCCGCCGGCCACCGCCAGGAAGTAGGAGCAACCGATGCACAGGTAGATGACGGGGTCGAACTTGGCGTCGATGCGGGCCACCGCCATGTTGCACTCCCCCGCCTGACGGGTCAGCTCGGCAAAGCCCTTGTCTTCCAGGGATTCCACCGCATAGGACTTGAGCACCCGCACGCCGGAGAGGGCTTCCTGGGTCTTGTTGTTGAGACGGGAGAAGGCCCCCTGCGCCGCCTTGAACTCCTTGTAGATCTGGGTGCCGAAGCGGTTCATGAAGAAGGCCATCACCGGCAGGGGCAACAGGGAGAGCAGAGTCAGCTGCCAGGAATACTGGCTGCACATGATGGAGAGCACCAGGATCCCGACGATGAAGGAGTCCACCAGGGTCAGCACCCCCTCGCCTGCCGTCATCTCCACCGCCTGGATGTCGTTGGTGGCGTGGGCCATCAGATCCCCGGTGCGATGGCGCTGATAGAAATCCGGGCTCATGCGGGTGAAATGGGTGAACAGCCGGTTGCGCAGCACATAGGCGAGCCGGTAGGAGGCACCAAACAGCATGACCCGCCACACATAGCGCAGCAGATAGATGACGATGCCAAGCCCCAGCAATCCCGCCAGATACCGCATCAGGGTACCGTTATCGAGATCTCCTTTGGCCACCCCATCCACCACCCAACCCACTACCTTGGGGGGGATCACGGTCAGCAGCGCCACCATCATCAACAGGGAGATGGCGATGAGATAACGCCGCCACTGATCCTTGAAGAACCAGCCCAGCCGCAAAAATACGCTCACATTGTTGTCCTTGCTCGCGGCACCGGGCCGCCATGGGTCTTGAGAGAAGCTCAATACAATCGCCCCCGAGGTGGGGGCGAGGAGAATCGGTCATCATAGCCTGAAGTGGCCGACTTGAGAACGGTTGCTATCTTCGCCGGCTCAGAACCGCTTGTCCCGCGACTCGAACAGCTGGGCGCCGGACTCTTGTTGATCGCCGGTCAGCAGGAAGTGGGACACCTCCTCCCGGGTCTGGTTGAACACCTGCTGCAACTGGTTCAGTTCGGCCTCGGTCAACTCCTCTTGTTGCAAGCGCAGCCGCCACTCCAGCTCACCGGCCAACAGTTGCAGACGCGAGGCGGAGATGTTGGCCGACACCCCCTTGAGGGTATGCAACAGACGGCACGCCACCTCGGGCTGCTGGCGGCGCAGGGCGGAGCGGATGTCCCACAGATCGTCCTTGTGTTCGGACAAGAACAGTTTGAACAGGATCTGCAGCGCCTCCCTGTCCTGCTCCAGCCGGCGCAGCGCATCCTCCAGATCCAGCACCCCCATCAGATCCGGCGGCTTGACCTCGAGGGTGGCCCGTCGCTCGCCGTTGGCTCCCCTCACCCACTGCAGCAGGTTGTTGTAGAGATCCAGCTTGCTGACCGGCTTGGTGACATAGCCGTTCATGCCGACCCCGAGGCAACGCTCCTTGTCCCCGGGCATGACGCTGGCGGTGAGCGCTATGATGGGCACGTCGTGCTTGTCCACCATCTTGCGGATCTGGCGGGTCGCGTCCAGTCCGTCGAGCACCGGCATCTGCAAGTCCATCAGGATCACGTCGAAGGGCTGCTCCGCCACCCGCTCCACCGCCTCGCGGCCGTTGTCCACTACGGTGACCAGAGCCTCGACCCGGCGCAGGTACTCCATGATGAGCTGCTGGTTGACGCGGTTGTCTTCGGCCAACAGCACCCGGGTGCCGTGCAGCAGATCGCGAAAATGCTGTTGATCCCCCTGGGCCTCTGCCTGGCGCACGTTGCTGTCGTGGGAGCTGCCATTGAGCAGCTCGTCCGCCTTGGCCAGCAGGGCATTCTCGGTCATGGGCTTGGCCAGGAAATGGGTCAGTCCCATGCTCTCCATGCGGCCGTGCAGCCCCTCCCTGGACCAGGCGCTGGTCATCAGGATGGGCAGCCGTCGCCATTGGCTGTGTTGATACATCTCGAGCGCCAGATCCAGGCCGTCCTCCTGACCCATGCGCCAGTCGAGGATCGCCAGCCGGATATGGTGCCCATCCTCTTTCAATGCCTGGCGGGCGCGGGAGAGGCTGTTGACCGTGAGCACGGTGGCGCCGGCCCGGCTCAGTATGTCCTTGGCGAGCTCCAGCACCAGCTCGTTGTCATCCATGATCAGGATGAGGGGCTGCTGCTCGAAGAAGACCCGCCGCCCGGATACCCCGTAGACAGCCTGGGACATGGGGATCTCGAACATGAAGGTGGACCCGATCCCGGGCTTGCTCTGCACCCTGATCTCCCCCCCCATCAGCCCCACCAGCCGCTGGGAGATATTGAGCCCAAGCCCGGAGCCGCCGTATTTGCGGGTGTTGCCCGCCTCCAGCTGGGTGAAGGGCTGGAACAGATGCACCTGCTTCTCTGGCGCTATGCCGATGCCGGTATCGCGCACGCTGAAACACACCCGCATGGGGTGCTGGCTGGCGAGGGTGATGGCCACCTCGACCTCCCCTCGCTCGGTAAACTTGATGGCGTTGTTGACCAGATTGACCAGCACCTGACCGAGGCGCAGGGGATCGCCGCGCAGAAAGTCGGGCACGGTAGGCGACTTGTTGATGATGACCTCGATCTGCTTGCGCTCCGCCAGATCGGCAAACATGGCCGCCAGGGAGTCGAGCTGCTCGCTGAGATCAAAGTCGATCTCCTCCAGCGTCAGCTTGCCGGACTCCACCTTGGTGAGATCCAGGATGTCGTTGATGAGCAGCAACAGGGTGTCCGACGAGGACTTTATCTTGTTGAGATAGTCCCGCTGCTGCTGATCGAGATGGGTCTGCAACGCTAGCGTGCTGAAACCGATGATCGCGTTCATGGGGGTGCGGATCTCGTGGCTCATGTTGGCCAGAAAGTCGCTCTTGGCCTGGGCCAGCAGCTCGGCATGGCGGGACAGCTCGCTTAGTTTCTGGTTGCGGCGCCACAGGGTCGCGGCCACCAGCGAGAAGCAGAGCAGAGCGCCCCCCAGCACCATCAGGTAGAACCGGCTCTTCAAGGACGAGGCCAGCTCCAGCTTGCTCTTCTTCCACAGGGGCAGGGATCCCAGCCCCTTCATCTCAATGATCTGGTTGCGCAGGCGATGGTAGTCGATCACCTGGCGGTTGAGCTCCTGGCTGAGCTGGGTGACGGCCAGGATCTGGGGCTGTTGGGAATAGGTCTCGGTGAGCCGTTGTTGCAACGCCAGCAACTGGCGCTGCTCGTTCATGTCCCAGCTGCGCCTGAGGTAGTGGCTCAGCCTGAGCAATTCGGTGAGATCGCGATACTCCGCCGACTCGACCGCCACCTTGGCCATCAGCGACTTGAGCTGGCTCTGGAAGCGAGGCTCCAGATACTCGATGGTCATCTCCATGGTGTAGAGCTTGGCAAGATCCAGCAGATAACCATCGATGTCGCGCTGTAGCGCCAGGGACTGGGGATCATCCACCGAGCCCGGATCTTCACGCACCAGGCTCACGAACTTGTCGAGGTTGTTTGACAGCAGGCTCAGGCGCTGCTGCACGCTGCCGTCGCTCGCCTTCTCGCGCCCCAGCAGATAGACGGTGTCGGTGTTGATCCGGTTCAACACCAGTTCGGCGGCCCCGCTGAGCTCGGAGGCGCGTTGTTGCTGGCTGAGCAATTGCCAGCAATAGGTCGAAAACGCCAGCAGCGATACGATGATAAGGCTCAGGACAACACGATTGACGCGTGCAACACTCTTCATCCCGTCTCGATTCTCTTGTCATGGTCAGCCATCCGGTGACAGATCGCCGACTGTGAAAATTAACTGACCGCTATGTTACCGTTAGTCTGCTCTGCCAATGCAATAAAGATGTTGCCGAGCCATGAATTAAGGAAGCAATTATGTCACTTATCACTACCTATTGTAGCCAGTGCTTTACCCGCAATCGCCTGCCCAAAGAGAAAATGGATTCAAATGCGAGCTGTGGCCGCTGCCACGCCTCCCTGTTCGAAAACACCCCTGTGGTAGGACGCATGGCGCACTTTGACGCCTTGATCGGCTCCGACATTCCGGTCGTTGTCGATTTCTGGGCCAGCTGGTGTGGCCCCTGCCTGCAGTTCGCCCCTCTATTTCAGGAGATGGCCCGCGAACTCGAGCCACACCTTCGCTTCGTCAAGCTCGACACCGAGCAGGAAGCAGCCATTGCCAGCCGCTACGCCATTCGCAGCATCCCGACCCTGATGGTCTTCCAGCGCGGTCAGGTGCTGGCCCAACGCAGCGGCTCCCTGCCAAAGAGCCTGCTCAAGGAGTGGCTGCTTTCCGTCACGGCCCAGGCCAAATGAAAACAAATTGTTTAAATCCTGTTTAATATCAGATCCGTTTGCACTTGACTCTGTGAGTCGCCACATGCTTTGACCACTTCCCCCTGTTTCATACGGGGGGAGAAATGTAATCTCGGCAACACAACAGCAACCATAAATTAACCGAGAAAACAACATGCATACATCTGTCGTCCCCTCTGCCCCATCGCGTTGGCTGGACATCAAGGCCGGGATCGTCATCCTGGACGTCTTGCTGCTCTGTGCCATGCTCGCCTGGCTCCCGTTTGATCCCATGATCAACAAGGGCCTCGGCATCCTGATCTTCATCGCCATTCTCTGGCTGACCGAAGCGGTCAATATCACCATCACCGCGATCGCCATCCCGGTGCTCGCCACCCTGCTCGGGGTGTTTGACATGAGCAAGTCGCTCACCGACTTCGCCAACCCCGTGCTGTTCCTCTTCTTCGGTGGCTTCGCACTGGCGGCCGCCCTCTCCAAGCAGGGACTGGATACCCAGATCGCCGCCAAGGTGATGCAACTCGCCAAGGGCCACCTCGGCTGGGCCGCCATCGTGCTGTTTACCATCACGGCCGCCCTCTCCATGTGGATCAGCAACACTGCCACCGCGGCCATGATGATGCCGCTCGCCCTTGGGATGCTCAAGGGGCTCGACGTGCACAAGGAGCGCCGCACCCTGGTCTTCGTCCTGCTGGGGGTCGCCTACAGCGCCAGCATCGGCGGCATCGGTACTCTGGTGGGCAGCCCCCCCAACGCCATCGCCGCCGCCCAGATGGGCATCGGCTTCACCGACTGGCTGAAATTCGGCATTCCTGTGGTGCTGATCTTCATGCCGGTCGGCATCGGCCTGCTCTATCTGGTGATGCGCCCCAATCTCTCCCACCAGGTCAGCACCGAGAAGGTGACCATAGCGTGGACCGGCCAGCGCAAGGTCACCCTGCTCATCTTCCTCACCACAGTGCTGCTGTGGATCGGCTCCCAGCCCATCGCTGCCGCACTCGGGGGCATTCCCCAGTTCGACACCCTGATCGCCATGGGCGCCATCCTGGCCATCGCCGTCAGCCGGGTCGCCAGCTGGGATGACATCAACCTGAACACCGACTGGGGCGTGCTGCTGCTGTTCGGGGGTGGCCTGACGTTGAGCTCCATCCTCAAGCAGACCGGGGCCAACGCCTTCCTGGCGGAGCACCTCTCCAGCACCCTCGCCAGCATGCCGGTCTTCGTCATACTGCTGTGTCTGGCCACCTTCGTGGTGTTCCTGACCGAGCTGGTCTCCAACACCGCCACCGCCGCCCTGCTGGTGCCGCTGTTTGCCGGGGTGGCCGAGGCGCTGGGGGTCTCTCCCGTCGTCATGTCGGTGCTGATCGCCGTCGGCGCCTCCTGCGCCTTCATGCTGCCGGTGGCCACGCCGCCCAATGCCATCGTCTTTGCCAGCGGCCACATCCAGCAGCGGGAGATGATGCGTGCCGGCCTGGTGCTGAACCTGGTGTTCACCGTCATCCTGACCCTGCTGGCCTATTGCTTCGGCGATATCCTGCACTGATCGCCACTCACCTGACGAAGGCCCCTCACGGGGCCTTTTTCATGCCCGACATCTCACGATATCATTACATTCCCCGTCATTACTGAATGATCTGACTGCCTACCTTCAGTATCGATATCGGATTGCACTGATATTCTCGCTGCGAGCGAAATAAAAAACCCCCGCAGTGCGGGGGTTTTGCTGGTCGGATTGCTATCAGCCGACGTTGCAGGCATTCAGGTTCCAGATGTTGTCCACATAGTCCTGGATGGAGCGGTCGGAGTTGAACTTGCCCATGGTGGCCGAGTTGATGATCGCCTTCTTGGCCCAGAGCGCCGGATCCCGATACCAGGTATCGATGAGCTTGTGGGCGTCCGAGTAGGAGGCGAAGTCCGCCAGAGTCAGGTAAGGGTCTCCCCCTTCCAGCAAGGAGCGCTTGATGGAGGAGAGCTCGCCCGGGCGACCCGGTGTGAAGTAGTCGGTATCGAACCAGTCCAGCACCGCCTTGAGCTCGGAGTTCGCGTAGTAGAAGTCATAGGGGTTGTAACCACGCCCCTTCAATGCCTTCACCTCGTCCACGTCCAGACCGAAGATGGCGCAGTTTTCGGCACCCGCCTCTTCCGCGATCTCGATGTTGGCCCCGTCCAGGGTGCCGATGGTGATGGCGCCGTTCAGTGCCATTTTCATGTTGCCGGTACCGGACGCCTCATAACCGGCGGTGGAGATCTGCTCGGACACGTCGGCAGCCGGGATCAGCTTCTCGGCCAGGCTCACGCGGTAGTTCGGCATGAACACCACCTTCAACTTGCCCTGGATGCGGGCGTCATTGTTGACGCGCTCCGCCAGCTTGTTGATGGCGTAGATGATGTCTTTGGCCAGGCGGTAACCGGGCGCCGCCTTGGAGCCGAAGATGAACACCCGCGGGTGCATGTCGTAGTCCGGGTTCGCCAGCAGACGGCGGTAGAGCGCCATGATGTGGATGAGATTCAGCTGCTGACGCTTGTACTCGTGCAGGCGCTTGATCTGGATGTCGAAGATAGCTTCGGCGCTGACGTCGATGCCTGTCTCGGCCTTGATCACCTTGACCAGCTTCTCCTTGTTATTGCGCTTGATGCGCATGAACTGCTGCTGGAACGCTTCGTCGTCGGCAAACTTGGTAACGGCGCGCAGCTTGTCCAGTTGCAGCGGCCACTCCTTGCCCACTACCTCGTTGTAGAGCTCGGCGAGCTCGGGGTTGCAGGCCAGCAGCCAGCGACGGGGGGTCACACCGTTGGTGACGTTGCACATCTTTTCCGGCCAGAGCGCGGCGAACTCGGGGAACAGATCCTCTTTCACCAGCTTGGAGTGGATCTCGGCCACGCCGTTGACCTTGGAGGAGCCGATCACGCACAGGTTGCCCATGCGCACCTTGCGCACCGCACCTTCCTCGATGATGGAGAGCTTGGCCTTGATGGCATCGTCACCTGGCCACTTCGGCTCGACCAGCTGGTTCAGGAACTGGGCATTGATCTCGTAGATGATCTCGAGGTGACGGGGCAGCACCTTCTCGAACAGGCTGACCGACCACTTCTCCAGCGCTTCCGGCAGCAGGGTGTGGTTGGTGTAGGAGAAGACGCGGTAGCAGATGGACCAGGCGGCTTCCCAGGTCAAGTCCTCTTCATCCACCAGCACTCGCATCAGTTCGGGGATGGCCACGGTCGGGTGGGTATCGTTGAGCTGGATGGCGATCTGGGCGGCGAAGTTGGTGAAGTCGCTGCCATGGGCGCGCTTGTAGCGGCGCATGATGTCCTTGATGGAGCAGGCACAGAAGAAGTACTGCTGGATCAGGCGCAGCTCTTTGCCCGCATCGGTGTCATCGTTCGGGTAGAGCACCTTGGAGATGGTCTCGGCCTGGGCTTTTTCCGCCTGGGAGTCGATGTAACCGCCGGCGTTGAACACGTCCCAGTCGAAGAACTCGGAGGCGCGGGATTCCCACAACCGCAGGATGTTGACGGTGTGGCCACCAAAGCCAACCACGGGGATATCCCAAGGCACCCCTTTGATCTTGCGACCGGCGTGCCACACCTTCTTCAGGCCGCCATTGTCGCCGAACACGGTTTCGACATAGCCATAGAGCGGGATCTCCTGCACGGATTCGGGGCGGCAGATCTCCCAGGGGTTGCCATATTCACGCCAGGAATCCGGGCGCTCGATCTGGCGGCCATCCTGGATTTCCTGACGGAACAGGCCGTGTTCGTAGTGGATGCCGTAGCCGACCGCCGGGTAGTTCAGGGTGGCAAGGGAATCGATGAAGCAGGCGGCCAGACGGCCCAGGCCACCGTTGCCGAGGGCCATGTCGGGCTCTTGTTCACAGAGGTCGGTCAGTTCCAGACCGAGTTCACCCAGGGCCTCTTCGCAGGTCTTGTACAGGGAGAGGTTGTGCAGGTTATTGGAGGTCAGGCGCCCCATCAGGAACTCGGCAGAGAGATAGTGAATAGCACGGGTATCTTTCTTGAAATGCGTCTGCTGAGTACGAGTCAGGCGTTCGTACACCTGTTCGTTGACGGCGGCGGCGGTCGCTTTCCACCACGCTTCCGGCGAGGCTTTCTGTTCGCTTGTCCCCAAGGTAGAACGCAGGTGACGCACGATACTCGCCTTGAGCTGATCTTTATCCAGTTGGAGATCCTGGTCTGTCTTCTTCTTGGTAGCCATAAACCATTTTCCTTCGTTACAAATAAAAATTGTTATCCCATTTGGGGACCGGCGCTGTTGTTATCTCATAATATGTTCCGGCGTGGGCATACTAGCTAAAGCCGGTGGGTTAAAAGTTAACGTGAGTCACATTTTAACGCATAAAGATGACAGTTAAAGCATGAAAACCCTTTCCTTAAACCCACCTGAGCGAAATAAAAATTCAGATAAAAATCATGCAGTTAGTAATTAACCACCAAGATAAACTCATGAATAGGTTTTCAGCGATTGCACACGTCTGAAAATACGTGAAAATAACGCCGAGTGCTGCGTTCGCTGAAACCGATTTCAATGCTTGGGGCATCCGTCAGGCAATAAAAGGAAGGTGCCCCAGTTGGGGCACACTTCGTGAGCGAATTAACCATGAGCCTTGAACTGGTTGCTCATGGGATCGTAGTGATAGCCAATCTGCTGCAAACGCGTGGCCAGCTGATCCTCTGTCATGTCGTAGTAGGCCAACAACTCTTCCAGACCATCGCACTCCAGCCGCAGCTTCTCATTGATGATCCCGAGCAGAATATTGGCATCCAGCCGTTGCAAGGTGCTGACATCCATCTTGGTCTCTCCTCTTGCCATACAGACTGTATAACCATGAGCGTCTGCCCTCGCTTTGTCCATAGTGCAAAAAACACCCACCTCATAGTTGCTAAAAATATCCTTTCTATTCAATCAAGTAGCGCATCATCTTGTTAATCCGCTCACATTTTTAACCACAAATGACTTGTCACCGGCCTGAGATAGAACTACTGTACACCCATACAGCATGGTTATTCATACAGGACACCAATATGAGCCAGCCCCTGAGTCACCTCCCCTCCTCTCCCTCTGTCGGCCTGATCAATCCTTGGCCCACCCGCCATCAGAGCAAGCTGGAGCATGAGCCTCGACTGGCAGGTGATTTTGAGGAAGCGCCGCTGCTTGATGAGTTGGGGCGGCTGAGCCAAAGCGATCGCGGCTGGATCCTGCTTATCGCCCCGCCGGGGCTGCCCGTGGCCGAGCAGTGGCAGGCACAGGGGATCAACCCCGCCCGGATACTGGTTGTGCACGGCGCCAAGATCAAAAACTGGCAGCGGGTGCTGGAGCAGAGTCTCGGCAACGGCCACTGCGCAGCCGTGCTGACCTGGCTGCCCGAACAGATAGCACTCGATCGCGTCAAGCTGAATACCCTGGGCCAACGTACCGGCGTGCTGACCCGCTTCTTCAATCCCAAGGATGCGCCCCTCCCTGTCCAGAGCGGTCCCCTCTGCTACGGCGGGCAGGACATCTACCTCAATCATTGAGCGCGGCATCCTCGTTGCACGGCCTCGTATCGAAGAGGGCGCATTCTGAAGATGCAATGTCATGTCCTCCCCTCATCGATAGCTAACACCTCGGACACAAGACACAAACGCGAGGCATAAAAAGAGGCGACCCTGGGGTCGCCTCTTTTCGCCGCTCTTGTCACCAGACAACAGGGCGCTACTTCGTCACTCCGCCATCAAGACGGATGGCTCCCACAATGGGGATTAGGAGAGCTTGACGTCCAGCTCGGCAATCTTGGCCGACCAGTAAGCCGGGCCCGTCTCGTGGATGTTGTTGCCTTGGGAATCGACCGCGACCGTCACCGGCATGTCTTCCACCTCGAACTCATAGATGGCTTCCATCCCGAGATCCGCAAAGGCCACCACCCGCGCCTTCTTGATGGCCTTGGCCACCAGGTAGGCGGCGCCGCCCACGGCCATCAGGTAGACGGCCCTGTGCTCCTTGATGCTCTGCACCGTCTTGGGGCCGCGCTCGGACTTGCCTATCATGCCGATGAGGCCGGTCTCACCCAGCATCATGTCGGTGAACTTGTCCATCCGGGTGGAGGTGGTGGGGCCCGCCGGGCCGACCACTTCGTCACGGACCGCATCGACCGGGCCCACGTAATAGATGAAGCGGTTGGTGAAGTCGACCCCTTCCGGCAAGCCTTCGCCATTCTTGAGCATGTCGGCGATGCGCTTGTGGGCCGCGTCGCGACCGGTCAGGATCTTGCCGGAGAGCAGCACTGTATCGCCGCTCTTCCAGCTGGCGAGCTCGGCCTTGGTGATGCCGTCGACGTTGACACGGCGCACGTTGCCACCGGACTCGCGGGTGATCTCCGGCCAGTCTTCCAGTTTAGGCGGGGCCAGCTCGGCCGGGCCGGAGCCATCCAGCTCGAAGTGAACGTGACGGGTGGCGGCGCAGTTGGGGATCATCACCACCGGCTTGGAGGCGGCGTGAGTCGGGGCAGATTTGACCTTCACATCCAGCACTGTGGTGAGGCCGCCCAGACCCTGAGCGCCGATCCCCAGCTTGTTGACCCTGTCATAGAGCTCGACGCGCAGCTTCTCTTCGGTGGTCTCGGGACCCCGGGCGATCAGCTCCTGGATGTCTATGTGCTCCATCAGGGCTTCCTTGGCGAGCACGGCGGCCTTCTCGGCGGTACCGCCGATGCCGATCCCCAGCATGCCGGGCGGGCACCAGCCGGCCCCCATGGTCGGCACGGTTTTCAACACCCACTCGACCACGTCGTCCGAGGGGTTGAGCATCACCATCTTGGACTTGTTCTCGGAGCCACCGCCCTTGGCGGCGATGCTCACCTCCACCTTGTCCCCTTGCACCATGTCGATGTGCACCACGGCCGGGGCGTTGTCCTTGGTGTTCTTGCGACTGCCCGCCGGATCGGCGAGCACGGAGGCGCGCAAGGGGTTGTCCGGGTTGGTGTAGGCGCGGCGAGTGCCCTCATCCACCATCTCCTGGACCGTCATGTCGCTGTCCCACTGCACCTTCATGCCGATCTTGACGAAACAGGTGACGATGCCGGTGTCCTGGCACAGGGGGCGATGACCCTCGGCGGACATGCGGGAGTTGATCAGGATCTGGGCCAGGGCATCCTTGGCGGCCGGGTTGATCTCACGGTCATAGGCGGCCTTGGCGGCCTGGACGAAATCGAGGGGGTGGTAGAAAGAGATATATTGTAGGGCGTCGGCAATGGAATCGATAAAGTCCTGTTTTTTAATGATGCTCATATCATCCTCACTGGTCCTCGTCTCGGTCAGGCCGAGCGAGGGCTTCCATATGAGCCGAGCCTTCGGCGGGCGGCGGGTGCGCACAGAGCCGGCAGACAACGGCGTGTTTTTATAACGGTGTTTTCTGAAAATGCCGGCCGCCATGATACGCTTGGGCACCCGTACCGGCTAGGGAGCTGGGTGCAAACTGTTGCCTGTGTAACAAAAAATGAAACCAAGACTGCATATTCACCATTTCGATCCACAAACCTCGCTGCACGCCCTGTTTGCACGGCTGCAACACCAACCCTGGGCCATGCTGCTGGAGTCGGCCGGCCCCCAAGGGGCGGATAACCGCTTCGACATCATCAGCGCCGATCCCCTCGCCACCCTGGAAACCCGGGGAGCCAGCACCCTTGTTCAGCGCGCAGGTGCGACCGAGCACCATGATGAGGATCCCCTCAGCCTGCTCGCCAGCACGCAACAGGCCCTGCTCGGGCCGCTGGATCAGGAGCAGCGCGAGCTGCCCTTTATCGGCGGCGCGCTCGGTCTGTTTGGCTACGATCTGGGGCGGCGCTTCGAACGCCTGCCCGTCCAGGCAGAGGCGGATATCCAGCTGCCGGACATGGCGGTGGGGATCTATGACTGGGCGCTGCTGCGGGAGATCGCCACCAACCGCTGGCAGCTGGTGCATTGGGGGGACGAAGCCGGGCTCGCCAACCGACTGCGCTGGCTGGCAGCGCAGACCACCTCCCCTTCGGCCACTCAGACGCCGTTCTCGCTGACCGGCCCCTGGCAGAGCAACATGAGCCGGGCCGAATATGGCGACAAGTTTGCGCGGATCCAGACCTATCTGGCGGCGGGGGATTGCTATCAGATCAACCTGACTCAGCGCTTCAGCGCGCCCTATCAGGGGGATGAATGGGCGGCCTATCTCGCCCTCAGCGCCGCCAACAAGGCCCCCTTCTCGGCCTTTATTCGCCTGCCAGATAGCGCCATTGTGAGCCTTTCCCCTGAGCGTTTCCTGCTGCTCGATGGCCGCCACATCGAGACCAAACCCATCAAGGGCACCCGCCCCCGCCACGGCGATCCCGTCATCGACCAAGAGAGGGCCGAGGAGCTGGCCGGCGCCGACAAGGACAGATCGGAGAATCTGATGATCGTGGATCTGTTGCGCAACGACATCGGCCGGGTGAGCCGCCCGGGCTCGGTCTGCGTGCCGCACCTGTTTGCGGTGGAATCCTTCCCCGCCGTGCATCATCTGGTCTCCACCATACACGGCGAGCTGGACGCACATTGGCAGGGGGTGGATCTGCTGCGGGCCTGCTTCCCGGGCGGCTCCATCACAGGCGCCCCCAAAATCCGGGCGATGGAGATCATCGAGGAGCTGGAGCCGGTGCGGCGCAGCGCCTACTGCGGCAGCATCGGCTACCTGAGCCAGCATGGCCGCATGGATACCAGCATCTGCATCCGCACCCTGATAGCGGAAGCCGGCTGGCTGCACTGCTGGGCGGGGGGCGGCATCATCGCCGACTCGGAGGTGGACGGCGAATATCAGGAGACCTATGACAAGGTGGCCCGCATCCTGCCGCTGCTGGATGCACTGGGCTCATGATGCCGATGCCCACAGACCATAAGGAACCACGCCTCGAGATGGATATCGAGATAGACAGCGCCGATCTGCTGACCCGTTTCCTGCTGCAACGCCCGGCCCCGGCCCATCGACTGATGCTGGCCGGGCTCAAACCGGCGGCCGTCCTGCTGCCCCTGGTGGAGCGACCCGACGGGCTGCAGCTGTTGCTGACCCGCCGCAGCGCCCAGTTGCGCCACCATCCGGGGCAGATAAGCTTCCCGGGCGGGCGCCAGGATCCCGAGGATGAGAGCCTGATCCACACGGCGCTGCGGGAAACCCGGGAGGAGCTCGGGATCCCCGCCTCCCAGATCCACGTCATCGGCAGTCTCACCCCGCTCAACACCATCTCCCTCTACGATGTGCTGCCGGTGCTGGCCATGGTGGATGCCGATTATCAGCTCACCCTGAGCCCGGACGAGGTCGAGCAGGCCTTCGAGGTACCGCTCAGTCATGTGCTCAATCCGGCCAACCACATCGCCCTGACCATTCCCAGAGCCGGCAAGCGCCACACCATCTACTGGATCCCCTGGCAACAATCTTTCATCTGGGGGGCCACCGCCAGCATGATCCGCCAACTTGCCCAGCACCTGTCAAAATAACATTCTGCTAACACACCAAGTTGGGAAATCATTCAATTAACACTCAACTAACATTGCATATGATAAAGAAATTTTGATTTTTTATTCTTTTGATCACATTTCCATAAGAAAGTACGCGTTTTGCCATCACAAAGGTGAATCCGATCAACATTTTTGATTAAAAAAAAAGTATTCTTTCGCCGACTAATTAAAACCACTATTCGGGGTGAGATACATGTCCAATACGGTCACTGGCGCACAGGAAGTTGCAGCCTCAAAAGAGCAGGGAATCGGCTCAGTCCAATCGCGCGGTTGGGGCAAACAAGACACTACCTGGGTGATCAGCCTGTTCGGCACCGCCGTCGGCGCCGGGATCCTGTTCCTGCCCATCAACGCCGGCATGGGCGGCTTCTGGCCGCTGGTGGTAATGGCGCTGCTGGTCGGTCCCATGACCTACCTGGCTCACCGTGGGCTGGCCCGCTTCGTGCTGTCCTCCAAGAACCCCAATGCCGACATCACCCAGGTGGTGGAAGAGCACTTCGGTATCGGTGCCGGTAAATTAATCACCCTGCTCTACTTCTTCGCCATCTACCCCATCGTGCTGATCTACGGGGTCGGCATCACCAACACGGTGGAAAGCTTCCTGGTCAACCAGCTGCAGATGACGGCGCCCCCGCGCTGGATCCTCTCCATCGTGCTGATCATGGGCATGATGTCGGTCATGCTGGCCGGTGAAAAGCTGATGCTGAAGGTGACCGAGCTGCTGGTATACCCGCTCATCGCCATCCTGGCGGGCATCTCCCTCTACCTGATCCCGGACTGGACCGGTGCCGCCCTGGCCCAGGTGCCGTCCGCCAAAGACTTCACCGTCACCCTGTGGCTGACCATTCCGGTGCTGGTGTTCTCCTTCAACCACAGCCCGGCCATCTCCAGCTTCGCCCTGGCCCAGCGCCGCGATCACGGTGACAATGCGGTCGCCAAGTCCGATGCCATCCTCAAGCGTACCGCGCTCATCCTGCTCGGTTTCGTGATGTTCTTCGTGTTCTCCTGCGTGATGAGCCTGACCCCGGCCCAGCTGGCAGAAGCCAAGTCCCAGAACATCGCCGTGCTCTCCTACCTGGCCAACCAGCATGCGAGCCCGATCATCTCCTACTTCGGTCCGCTGGTTGCCTTCGTCGCCATCGTCTCCTCCTTCTTCGGCCACTATCTGGGTGCCCGTGAAGGTCTGAAGGGCATGATCACCCAGCAGATGCGCAGCAGCGGCAAGCAGCCAAACAGCAAGAAGGTCGAGCTGTTCATCATCGCCTTCTTCATCCTGACCCTGTGGGCCGTGGCCATCATCAACCCCTCGATCCTCGGCATGATCGAATCCCTGGGCGGCCCCATCATCGCCACCATCCTGTTCCTGATGCCGATGTACGCCATCAAGCGCGTCCCCGCCATGGCCAAGTATCAGGGCCAGATCAGCAACGTCTTCGTGGCGACCATGGGGTTGATCGCCATCTCCGCCATCCTCTATCAGCTGGTCGGCTAAACCCGCCGTCGATAGCTAGCCGGATATCAAACAATGCCAGTCGGGAAACCGGCTGGCATTTTTTATGGCGCTCATTCTTGGTTGGCGAAGTATCAGGGCCAGATCAGCAACGTCTTCGTGGCGACCATGGGGTTGATTGCCATCTCCGCCATCCTCTATCAGCTGGTCGGCTAAACCCGCCGTCGATAGCTAGCTGGATAACAAGCAATGCCAGTCGGGAAACCGGCTGGCATTTTTTATGGCGCTCACCCTTGGTTGGCGAAGTATCAGAGCCAGGTCAGCAACGTCCTGGGGCGGCCATGGGGTTGATTGCCATCTCCGCCATCCTCTGCCAGCAGGTCGGTTAAACCCGTCGTCGATAACTAGCCGGATAACAAACAACGCCAGTCGGGAAATCGGCTGGCATTGTTTATGGCGCTCACCCTGGACCGCACTCGGGCAGGTATAGAAGCTTCCCCTCACCTCCCCCACACAGACTCGGTCCAGCACCGGATCGCACCTCTCATCCCCGCGCCGCAGCGTGCTGATTGAGTGCGTAGCTTAGAAGACAAGCTGGCTTGAGGAGATCTGCCACACGCTACGGCATCGGCTGTTCATGGAATACCGCACTCCAGCCTCCAACAACACGCATAAAAAAACGCCCTCCTGAGAGGGCGTTTTCGATGGAACAAGACGTTGCTATCAGGCTTCGCGAGAGAGCCGCGCCGCGCCCTGCTGGGCTTCTTCCTCGGCCATGCAGGCGGCCGCGGTGAACAGCACGTCGGTGGAGCTGTTGAGGGCCGTCTCGGCGGAGTCTTGCAATACCCCGATGATGAAGCCGACCGCCACCACCTGCATGGCGATGTCGTTGCTGATGCCAAACAGGCTGCACGCCAGCGGGATCAGCAGCAGGGAACCACCGGCCACACCGGAGGCGCCACAGGCACTGATGGTGGCGACCACGGAGAGCAGCACGGCGGTCGCCAGATCCACTTCCATCCCCAGGGTGTGCACCGCCGCCATGGAGAGCACTGTGATGGTGATGGCGGCGCCGGCCATGTTGATGGTGGCCCCGAGCGGGATGGAGACAGCATAGGTGTCTTCCGGCAGACGCAGCTTCTCACAAAGCGCCATGTTGACCGGAATGTTGGCGGCGGAGCTGCGGGTGAAGAAGGCGGTCACGCCGCTCTCGCGCAGGCAGGTCAGCACCAGCGGATAGGGGTTGCGCTTGATCTTCCAGAACACGATGAGCGGGTTGACCACGAAGGCGATGAACAGCATGCAGCCGATCAGCACCACCAGCAGCTGGGCATAGCCAAACAGCGCATCGAAGCCGGTCTCGGCCAGGGTCGAGGCGACCAGCCCGAAAATACCGAGGGGCGCGCAGCGGATCACCGCCTTGACGATGGTGGAGACCCCGTGGGAGAGATCGGTGATCACCGCTTTGGTGCTCTCACCGGCGTGACGCATGGCGATGCCAAGGCCGATGGCCCAGGCCAGGATACCGATGTAGTTCGCATCGATCAGCGCCTTGACCGGGTTGGTCACCACGTTGAACAGCAGGGTTTGCAGCACTTCGGTGATGCCACCCGGCGGGGTGATCTCGGCGCTGCTCGCCACCAGATGCAGGTTGGAGGGGAACAGGAAGCTCGCCGCCACCGCCACCACCGCCGCCAGGAAGGTCCCCAGCAGGTAGAGCAGCAGAATTGGCTTCATGTTGGTCTTCTGGCCCTGCTTGTGACCTATGATGGCCGCCATCACCAGCACGAACACCAGCAGCGGGGCGACCGCCTTCAGGGCGCCGACGAACAGGCTACCGAGCAGGCCCGCTGCCTTGGCCCATTCGGGCATCAGCATGGCGAGCAGGATACCGAGTACCAGACCGACCAGGATCTGGCTAACCAGACTGGTGCTGTTGACCAGTCGCATGAGGGGGTGTTGTTGTGTCATCAAATAGTCCCTGGGCACTCTCAAAGTGCGTGAATTATGAGTCCTGTTGGCAATGTCCCCGGGCTGCGTCCCCGTCATGGTGACGGCGATCACGGCTGGCAAACCTTCTGCTGGATCAGTCCAAAACCTGTGGCATTGCGGGCATGGAATATCCCATTTACCGTTGTTTTTGGCTATATAATCACTGAAAAATATCAGGGTTACCTCACAAAAAATCTGCAACAATGCGATAACACAATATCAACTACGGTCAAATTATCGCCATGTCGGCCCCTTCCCCGCCAGAACGGGCAGCAGGAGTGCTATCATGCCGCTCTTTTGTCTGCGCTGGAGCCTTGCCATGATCCCCTCTCTGTTGAACCGCCACTTCGGCTTCGATCGGTTAAGACCCGGTCAGGAGGCGGTGATCAGCCGCCTGCTGGATGGCAAGAGTGCGGCGGCCATCTTCCCGACCGGGGCCGGCAAGTCCCTCTGCTATCAGTTGCCCGCCCTGGCGCTCCCCCACTTGACCCTGGTGATCTCCCCGCTCATCGCGTTGATGCACGATCAACTCGCCTTCCTGCAACGCAAGGGAATTGCCGCCGCCACCCTGGACTCCAGCCAAACGCCGGAGGAGAGCCGCCGGGTGATGCAGCAGGCCAGCGACGGCCAGCTCAAGATCCTGATGATCTCGGTGGAGCGTCTCAAGAACGAGCGCTTTCGTCGCTTTATCGCCCAGATCCCGCTGTCGATGCTGGTGGTGGATGAGGCGCACTGCATCTCGGAATGGGGGCATAACTTTCGCCCCGACTATTTAAAGCTGCCGGCCCATCGCCACGAGCTGAATATTCCTCAGGTGCTGCTGCTCACCGCCACCGCTACCCCGGCGGTCATGGCGGACATGCAGGCCAAGTTCGGCATCGACAAGGAGGATCTGGTGGTGACCGGCTTCTACCGCGCCAATCTGGATCTGGGCGTCATCCCGCTGGCCGGCAGCGCCCGCGACAATTGGCTCAGTGAGGAGCTGCGGCGCGATCCTGCGGCACCCACCATCGTCTACGTCACCCTGCAACACACGGCGCAGCAATGCGCCGAGTTGCTGCAACGGGCGGGGATCCGGGCCTGCGCCTATCATGCCGGGCTGGATCCGACCCTGCGCAGCCAGATCCAGCACGATTTCATGGCCGGCAAGCTGGACAGCATCGTCGCCACCATCGCCTTTGGCATGGGCATCGACAAGGCCGATATCCGACGGGTCATCCACTACGACTTGCCCAAGTCCATCGAGAACTACAGCCAGGAGATAGGCCGCGCCGGACGCGATGGCCTCCCCTCCCGCTGCACTGTGCTGGCCAGCCGCGCCCAGTTGCCGGTGCTGGAGAACTTCGTCTATGGGGATACCCCGGACCGAGCCGCTATCCTGACCCTGCTCGAGATCCTGCGACAGAGCGGCGCCGAGTGGGAATTCAGTCTGCTGCGCCTCTCCAATGACACCAACATCCGTCAACTGCCCCTCAAGACCCTGCTGGTCTATCTGGAGATGGCGGGCGTCATTGCCCCGGCCTACAGCTATTTTGCCGAATATCGCTTCAAGTTCGTGCTGGAAAAGCGAGAGATCCTGGCGCGTTTCAATCCGGATCGGCGCCAGTTCCTGGAGCAGCTGTTTGCTTGTGCCCCCCAGGCGCGCAGCTGGTGCACCATGGACTTCGATGCGCTCTGGCAGGGATATCAGGGAGAAAGATCGCGGGCCGCCGCCGCGCTGGATTATCTGCAGCAGCAGGGCTGGATCGAGCTCGAGAGCAAGCAGATGACGGAGGTATATCGGGTATTGCACCAGGATCTGGTCATAGCGCCGCTGGTGGATCAATTGTACGCCCTGTTCGAGCAGAAAGAGCAGAGCGAGTTGGCCCGGCTGCAGGCCTTGCTCAACTTCTTTACTTCGACCACCTGCCTTAGCCATGAACTGGCCAGCTACTTTGCCGATGAACAGGCGCCGAGCCGCTGCGGGCACTGCTCCGTCTGCCGGGGTGAGATTGCCGTTCTGCCCCCGCTGCCGACGCCGAGCTTGCCCAACGAACAGGGCTTGCGCGCCTGGTGCGATCCGCTGGTAGCGCTGTGCCACAGCAAGGAGCCACGCATCCTGACCCGTTTCCTGTGCGGCATAGCCACCCCCTTAACCACCAGGGTCAAGGCAAAGAGCCTGGCAGGTTTTGGCCAGCTGGCCGCCCATCCCTTCGCCGAGGTGCTGGCGGCGGTATCACGGATCTATGCCGCGACGCCTTGACGATGCACCTTGCCAAGTGCCGAAAAAAGAAGACCCCCGCGGATGCGAGGGTCAAGCCAACGGAAACGTGCTTAAACAGAGCTTAGTATCTGCACAGCAACCACTTTCTTGCTAAAGCGATGACTGCTCGACACAGGGCCAATCTAGAGCAGTCACAATGTAGCGTCAATGTAAAAATTAGAGCTTAAACACCAAACGAAACACATTACGTTAACGTAAGCGTCATATTGCTTTGCCTCCTTTCCTCTCCCATCCTTGCCCCGCCTGCGTTGTCGCGTACACAACGCGGGAAACCCTCCTTTCCCGCATCTACCACACAAACATTTATTTTTTATGTCTTTGACATTTGCATCACTGTCATGGCAAAAATAATTTAACAGTCAGTAACATAGGTATGTCATTGACTGCACCTTCCCGCACAAGGATCGGGAAGCTCCCGCGCAAACTTAAACCAATGATGGCGATGGATTACTGGGGGCTGTTGACTAGGCTTAAGAGGCAAACAGAACAAAAGTAGTGATCCACTCTTTTTCAGGGTAAGCGACTATAACGAGGGCTAAGTTATGGGCATCTTCGAGCACTATCAACAGCGGTATGAGAAAGCCAGAGAGGAGGAGTACAGCATTCAGGAATTCCTGGATATGTGCAAACAGGACAAATCCTGCTACGCCTCCGCCGCCGAACGACTGCTGGTTGCCATCGGCGAACCGGAAATGATCGACACCTCGGTCAATCCGCGCCTCAGCCGCCTGTTTTCCAATCGCGTCGTCGCACGCTATCCCGCTTTCAAAGATTTCTATGGCATGGAAGAAGCCATCGAACAGATCGTCTCCTACCTCAAACACTCAGCCCAGGGGCTGGAAGAGAAGAAGCAGATCCTTTATCTGCTGGGTCCCGTCGGTGGCGGCAAGTCATCCCTGGCTGAGAAGCTCAAGTCTTTGATGCAGAAGGTGCCTATCTATCGTATCAAGGGCTCGCCGGTCAACGATCACCCCTTCTGCCTGTTCGATATCGAGGAAGATGGCGAGATCCTGGAAAAAGAGTACGGCATCCCGCACCGCTACCTGCGCCCCATCATGTCTCCCTGGGCGGCCAAACGGCTGCACGAGTTTGGTGGTGATATAACCAAGTTCAAGGTGGAGAAGGTCAATCCCTCCATTCTGGATCAAATCGCCATCGCCAAGACGGAGCCCGGCGATGACAACAACCAGGATATCTCCTCCCTGGTCGGCAAGGTCGACATCCGCATGCTGGAGCATTACGCCCAGGATGATGCCGATGCCTACTCCTACTCAGGGGCACTCTGTAAGGCGAACCAAGGGATGATGGAGTTTGTGGAGATGTTCAAGGCCCCCATCAAGGTGCTGCATCCTCTGCTGACGGCGACACAAGAGGGCAACTACAACGGCACCGAGGGCCTCTCCGCCCTGCCCTTCGACGGCATCTTGCTAGCCCACTCCAACGAATCCGAATGGCAGCAGTTCCGTAACAACAAGAACAACGAGGCTTTCCTCGACCGGGTCTATATCGTCAAGGTGCCCTACTGCCTGCGCGTCTCGGAAGAGGTGAAGATCTATGAAAAACTGCTGTTCAACAGCGAATTGACCGATGCCAAGTGCGCACCGGGCACCCTTGAGCTGCTGGGTCAGTTCTCCGTGCTGTCGCGCCTGAAAGAGCCGGAAAACTCCAGCCTCTACTCCAAGATGCGGGTCTACGATGGCGAGAGCCTGAAAGACACGGATCCCAAGGCCAAGAGTTATCAGGAGTATCGCGACTATGCCGGCGTGGACGAGGGCATGAACGGCCTGTCAACCCGCTTCGCGTTCAAGATCCTCTCCCGGGTGTTCAACTTCGATCATGCGGAAGTGGCTGCCAACCCGGTACACCTCTTCTATGTGCTGGAGCAGCAGATAGAGCGGGAGCAGTTCCCGCAGGAGCTGCACGATCGCTATCTGGAGTTCATCAAGGGCTATCTGACCCCGCGCTACGTGGAGTTCATCGGCAAGGAGATCCAGACCGCCTACCTCGAATCCTACTCGGAGTACGGGCAGAACATCTTCGATCGCTACGTCACCTATGCCGACTTCTGGATCCAGGATCAGGAATACCGCGATCCGGAAACCGGCCAGCTGTTCGATCGGGCATCCCTCAACAGCGAGCTGGAAAAGATTGAAAAGCCGGCGGGGATCAGCAATCCGAAAGATTTCCGCAACGAAATCGTCAACTTCGTGCTGCGTGCACGGGCTAACAATGCAGGCCGTAACCCCAACTGGACCAGTTACGAGAAGCTGCGCACCGTGATTGAGAAGAAGATGTTCTCCAACACGGAAGAGCTGCTGCCGGTTATCTCCTTCAACAGCAAAACCTCGGCCGAGGAGCAGAAGAAGCACGATAACTTTGTCGAACGGATGATGGAGAAAGGCTACACCCGCAAACAGGTGCGACTGCTCTCCGAATGGTACCTCAGGGTACGCAAGTCATCCTGACCCTGACCAGTTCAAGGGGGAGTTATGGCGCATTTTATCGACCGCAGGCTCAACGGCAAAAACAAAAGCGCTGTCAATCGGCAGCGCTTCATCCGCCGCTACAAGAAGCAGATAAAACAAGCGGTCTCGGATGCTGTCTCCAAACGCAGCATTCAGGACGTGGACAAGGGTGAGAGCATCAGCATCCCGACCAAGGACATCGGCGAACCCCATTTCCATCAGGGACAAGGTGGCAAGCGGGAGATGGTGCACCCCGGCAACGATCAATTCGTCTCTGGCGACAAGATTGACCGCCCCAAGGGAGGGGGCGGTGGTCAGGGTGGTGGCGAAGGCCAAGCCTCGGATCAGGGGGAAGGGGCGGACGACTTCGTGTTCCAGATCTCCAAAGATGAGTATCTGGATCTGCTGTTTGAAGATCTGGAACTGCCGCGGCTGCAAAAAACCCAGCTCAACCAGCTGATGGAGATGAAAACCTACCGGGCGGGCTACACCTCCAACGGGGTGCCGGCCAACATCAACGTGGTGCGTTCACTGCAAAACTCGCTGGCACGGCGCATGGCCTTGCAGGCTGGCAAGAAGCGTCTGCTGCGCGAGCTGGAAGAGCGGCTCGCCCTGCTCGCCTGTGAGCCCAACGATCACTTTGCCGAGATGGCACAACTCGAGAAGGAGATCCGTGAACTGAAACGGCGGATCGATGCCGTGCCCTTCATCGACACCTTCGATCTCAAGTTCAACAACTTCGTCAAACGGCCCGTCCCCTCCAGCCAGGCGGTGATGTTCTGCCTGATGGACGTATCGGGCTCCATGGATCAGGCCACCAAGGAGATGGCCAAACGCTTCTATATCCTGCTCTATCTGTTCCTGAGCCGGACCTACAAGAACGTGGAGGTGGTCTATATACGCCACCACACCCAGGCCAAGGAGGTGGACGAGCACGAGTTCTTCTACTCCCAGGAAACCGGCGGCACCATAGTCTCCAGCGCGCTCAAGATGATGAACGACATCATCAACGAACGTTACCCCGCCAATCAGTGGAACATCTATGCGGCGCAAGCCTCGGATGGGGATAACTGGGCCGATGACTCGCCGCAATGTCGGGAGATCCTGATGCGCGACATCATGCCGAGGGTGCGTTACTACTCCTATATCGAGATCACCACCCGCGCCCACCAGACCCTGTGGCACGAATACGAGTCTGTGGCCGGTCAATTCCCCCACTTCGCGATGGAACACATTCGCAAGGTTGAGGACATCTATCCGGTCTTCCGGGAGCTGTTCAAGAAGCAAGCGGCTTGAGGGACGTCATATGGTAGAAACCGCGAGAAAAATAGCGCCGCTGGACGATGGTCCTGACTGGAACTTCGATCTGCTGGAAACCTATCACCAGGAGATTGCCCGGGTCGCCAGGTTTTACAAGCTGGATACCTACCCCAACCAGATAGAGGTGATCACCGCCGAGCAGATGATGGATGCCTACTCCAGCGTGGGCATGCCCATCGGCTATCAGCACTGGTCGTTTGGCAAGCGCTTCATCCATACCGAGCGCAACTACAAACGCGGCCAGATGGGGCTGGCGTATGAAATCGTCATCAACTCGGAACCCTGCATCGCCTATCTGATGGAAGAGAACACCATGCCGATGCAGGCCCTGGTGATGGCCCACGCCTGCTATGGCCACAACTCTTTCTTCAAGAATAATTACCTGTTCAAGGCTTGGAGTGACGCCTCCTCCATCATCGACTATCTGCTGTTTGCCAAAAACTACATCACCGAATGCGAGGAAAAACACGGCATCGATGCGGTCGAGCGGCTGCTCGACTCCTGCCACGCCCTGATGAACTTCGGGGTGGATCGCTACAAGCGGCCCCAGAAGATCTCGCTGGCAGAAGAGAAACGACGCCAGAAAGCGCGGGAAGACTACCTGCAGACCCAGGTCAACGAGCTGTGGCGCACCCTGCCCAAGCAACACAAGGCCTCCGGCGTCGAGGACAGACGCTATCCCCCTGAGCCACAGGAGAACATCCTCTACTTCATAGAGAAAAACGCGCCATTACTCGAACCTTGGCAGCGCGAAATAGTGCGAATAGTGAGAAAAATCAGTCAATACTTCTATCCACAGAAGCAGACCCAGGTGATGAACGAGGGATGGGCCACCTTCTGGCACTACAGCATCCTCAATCATCTCTATGACGAGGGGAAGCTCAGCGATCGCTTCATGATAGAGGTGCTGCACAGCCACACCAATGTGGTGTATCAGCCCCCCTACAACAGCCGCTACTACTCCGGCATCAACCCCTACGCCTTGGGTTTTGCCATGTTCACCGATTTGCGCCGCATCTGTGAGCACCCCACCGAGGAGGACAGATACTGGTTCCCCGACTATGCCGGGACCAACTGGGTCGAGACCCTGCACTTCGCCATGCAGAACTTCAAGGACGAGAGCTTCATCAGTCAGTTCCTGAGCCCCAAGGTGATGCGCGACATGAAGCTGTTTGCCATCGATGACGACGATCTGAAGAACTACCTCAAGGTGTCGGCCATTCATAACGAGGAGGGTTATCGGATGGTGCGCAGCGCCCTGTCCGCCCAATACAACCTGAGTAATCTGGAGCCCAACATTCAGGTCTACAACGTGGCTGTGAAAGGTGATCGTTCTCTCACCCTTCGCTATGTCCCTCACAACCGGATCCCCCTTGGCGAGTCGCGCCACGAGGTACTCAAACACCTGCATCAGCTGTGGGGGTTTGATGTGATTTTGGAGCAAGACAACGGGGAGCTGCCCGCCGACATCATAGGGCGCTGCCCGGAGCGCAAGGTGAGTAGTTGACATCGAGGCATAAAAAAACGCGCCAGATGGCGCGTTTTTTCTTTGCGTAAAGGACTCAATTATCGCACAGGTTGCTCGGCATATCCTGGCGCAGACGGGTCCACAACTTGCCAGATTCGATGCCGTACTGGCGCACCGTCATGAACACGGCCTCGTGGTTCTTGGTCTCAGCCAGACCCAGCAGCGTCTTGTAATAGGCGTCTGCCGTCTCACGAGCCTGCTTGTCTGAGAAGTAGTAACGACCGACTCGGCTATACAACCCCTTGAAACCGTTCAGGATCAGGGCGTAGATAGGGTTACCTGAGGCAAACGAGAGCTGATGATGCAGACGATAATCGAACTCCGCATAAGCTTCCGGTGAGTTTTCCACCCCTTGTGCCGCGCGCAAGATCTCGGCCGCCTGCTCGGGGTTATTGCGAATGGCACCGCGAATAAAGATGGTGCAGATGTTGGTACGGGCAGACAGCAGCTGCGCCACCAGATCCGGTACCTTGTCCTGATCGAGGCGTGCCAGGGTCTCCAGAATATTGAGGCCCGAGGTTTCCCAGAAATTGTTGACCTTGGTCGGTTTGCCGTGCTGGATGGTGAGCCAGCCATCACGGGCAAGACGCTGCAGCACTTCGCGCAAGGTGGTACGAGTCACGCCAATCAGCTCGGACAGTTCGCGCTCCGCCGGCAGAATGGATCCAGGAGGAAAGCGATTGTTCCAGATGGACTCGATGATGTATTCCTCGGCAAACCCTGCGGGGCTCTGCGCTTTTATGACCATGTAGTGACTCTGTTGTAGTGCGTAAAAAGGCTCACGAATAATAGCAAAGCCGGTCATGCTAGCAAGCAGAAGGTCAGTCCTCTGCTCACATTAACCCGATCTTTTTGTTAAAAAGTTGTATATAAAAACGCAATGGGTTTCAGCCAAGACTGGTTTGTGGCGATAAAAACGCCTCTCGGCTGGGCAATCACCACCACCTTTATTTATAGTTATCGCTCCCTTGATTAAAATCATGTGTAATCAATTTGATAAGGGTGACTATCCGGATGTTCGGGTCGGGTATGGCTCGACTGCATAGACGCAGATACCAACAACAGAAACAGAGAACCATCATCATGCCAATCAGCCTAGGGCGCGCGTTTGCAAAGAATTTTTTGGGCAATGCCCCTCAGTGGTACAAGCTTGCCATCGCCTCATTCCTGCTGATCAACCCGATCGTCTTCCACTATGATCCTTTCCTGGCCGGCTGGTTACTGGTTGTCGAATTCATCTTCACCCTGGCCATGGCGCTCAAATGCTACCCATTGCAACCCGGCGGCCTGCTCGCCATTGAAGCCGTGCTCATCGGCATGACCTCGGCCAACCAGGTCAAGCATGAACTGGTAGCCAATATCGAGGTGCTGCTGCTGCTGGTATTCATGGTGGCGGGCATCTACTTCATGAAGCAGTTGCTGCTCTATGTCTTCACCAAGATGTTGGTCCGCATCCATTCCAAGACGCTGCTGTCCCTCGCATTTTGTCTGGTCTCGGCCTTCCTGTCCGCCTTCCTCGATGCCCTCACCGTGATCGCCGTGGTGATCAGCGTCGCCACCGGTTTCTACGCCATCTATCACAAGGTGGCCTCACGGGATGAGTCCGGCAGCCTGCACGACGATGACAACGGCCTCGATGAGCCAAGCCGCCAGCACCTGAACGAGTTTCGCGCCTTCCTGCGCAGCCTGATGATGCATGCCGCCATAGGTACCGCACTGGGAGGCGTCTGCACCCTGGTGGGCGAGCCACAAAACCTCATCATAGGCGAGCAGGCTGGCTGGCATTTCGGGGAGTTCGCCATCCGCATGGCACCTGTGACCATACCCGTGTTCATCTGTGGCCTGCTGACTTGCGTGCTGGTGGAGAAGTTCCGCTGGTTTGGCTATGGCACCAAGCTGCCAGAGCCGGTGCGCCGCATCATGGAAGCTTACGAGCGTGACGAAGACGCGCAGCGCTCCCCCCAGGAGAAGGCCAAGCTGATCGTGCAGGCCCTGATCGCCCTCTGGCTGATCATGGGTCTCGCGCTGCACCTGGCGGCCGTGGGCCTGATCGGCCTGAGCGTCATCGTGCTGGCGACCTCTTTCACCGGCATCACCGAGGAGCACGCCCTCGGCAAGGCGTTCCACGAGGCCCTGCCCTTCACCGCGCTGCTCACCGTCTTCTTCAGCGTGGTGGCGGTGATCATAGATCAACAGCTGTTCAAGCCGGTGATCCAGTGGGTGCTCGCCGCCAAGCCAGAGGACCAGCTCGCTCTCTTCTATCTGGCGAACGGCCTGCTCTCCATGGTCAGCGACAACGTCTTCGTCGGCACCGTCTACATCAACGAGGTGAAGACGGCCCTGCTCAATGGCGCCATCAGCCGTGAGCAATTCGATCTGCTGGCGGTGGCTATCAACACCGGCACCAATCTGCCGTCGGTCGCCACCCCCAACGGTCAGGCGGCTTTCCTGTTCATGTTGACCTCGGCCCTGGCCCCCTTGCTGCGGCTCTCTTACGGCCGCATGGTCTGGATGGCCCTGCCCTACACCCTGGTGCTGGGACTGGTTGGCTTCTTCGCGGTGGAACAACTGCTCGCTCCTGCCACGGAATGGTTCTACCAGGCCGGCTGGTTGATGCAGAGCGGCACCCTGCCAACCCCAGTCCCCCTGTCACACTGATGATGGAAGGGTCCTCGCGGACCCTTTCTTTTTACATCCGGCTCTGCTCTAATTCAGCCACTGTTTTCTCTGTGAGATCAATCAGATGATCGAATTTCTTCGCCGTATTGCCAGCCATCGACTGGCCTGGGGATTACTGGCCGCTTCCGCTCTGTCTTTCGAGCTGTGTGCCCTCTTCTTCCAGCATGTGCTGGGCTTGCACCCCTGTGTCATGTGTATCTATGAACGGATCGCCATCCTGGGGGTGATCGCGGCCGGCCTGCTCGGCATGGTGGCGCCCCAGAAATGGTATGTCCGTTGGAGTGCGATGCTGCTGTGGGGCTATAGCGCCTTCTGGGGCCTGAAACTGGCGCTCAAGCATGTTGATTACCAGCTGAACCCCTCCCCCTTCAACGTCTGCGAAGGCTTCGTCGACTTCCCGAGCTGGGCGCCGCTCGATCAGTGGATCCCCTGGCTGTTTTATCCGGATGGCGATTGCAGCGAGATCAGCTGGCAGTTCCTCAGCTTCTCCATGCCCCAGTGGTTGATCGTCATCTTCGCCGCCTACCTACTGGTGTTTGTGGTGGTGGCCGTCGGCAACCTGATCAAGGGTCGTTGCTGCAACTGATGCCCTCGACAGAGACGAAAAAGGGAGCCAACGGCTCCCTTTTCTTTGCCCGATCTACGGCTCGATATGACTCAGCACTAGGCTCAGTTTCTCCCCGCCACCCCTCACTAGGCTGGCAGCCATCTTCACCGCCTATCTGCTGGCGTTTGTGATGATGGCCATCGGCAATCTGGTCAAGGACAGTAGCCGCAACTGATGCATTCGACAGCGATGAAAAAGGGAGCCACTGGCTCCCTTTCTTATGATTTTTTGTTGCCCGTGATCTCAGGGCTTGTCGGCACCGCGCCTCGCCTTCACCATGCCGATGACCATGGGCAACAGCGAGATCAGGATGATGCCGAAGATGAGCAGCGTGAAGTTCTGGCGCACCACCGGCAAGTTGCCGAAGAAGTGGCCCGCATAGACGAAGCTGATGACCCACAGCAGGGCCCCCACCAGGTTGAATGCCAAGAAGCGTGGGTAGGTCATGGCCCCCATGCCCGCCACGAAGGGGGCGAAGGTACGCACTATCGGCATGAAGCGGGTGATGATGATGGTCTTGCCACCGTGCTTGGCATAGAAGGCGTGGGTCTTGTCCAGATAATCCCGGCGGAAGATCTTGGAGTCCGGATTGCGGAACAGCTGCTCACCGAAGAAGTGACCTATGGTGTAGTTCACCACATTGCCGAGCACCGCGGCGACGATCAGCACGGCCGCCAGGGTGTGCACATCCAACACGCTCCCCACGGTGAGCGCGCCGGCGGCAAACAGCAGAGAGTCGCCGGGCAGGAAGGGGGTCACCACCAAGCCGGTTTCACAGAAGATGATGAGGAACAGGATGGCGTACACCCAGACACCATAGTTTTCAAACAGCTCTTTCAGATGCACGTCGACGTGCAGCACAAAGTCAATCGCGAACAGGATCAGATCCATTTATTTATACCCATGAAGTGAACGGCGAGGAGTCTACGCCAATGGCTTGCGTGCCACAATCAGCGGCGCCCGTGCCCAGCCGGAAAATCTGGCCCATGCAGCCCGAGCGCCCTTCCCTGACATAAAGAGGGATGCAAAGGCTCTCTTTATTCCCGCGCATCCAGCCCCCGCCTGACCTCGGCGGGCAGACAGGACTCCCAGCCCCAGAGCAGCAACAGCAGCAGGCTGATGTCATCGAACCAGCCAAACAGCGGCACCACGTCCGGGATGAGATCCACCGGGCTGATGCCGTAGATCAGGATGAGGATCACCAGCCCCTTGGCCCACCAGGGGGTGGCCGGGTGGCGAAAGCCAAAATAGAGGCGACGCAGCCGCCGCCAGATGAGCCAGTGTTTTTTACTCAACGTTTGTTACTCAACTCTCGATCAACTCGCTGCGCAGCCGCTGGATCTGATCCCGCATGGCCGCCGCCTGCTCGAACTCCAGGTCCCGCGCATGCTGGAACATCTGCTCTTCCATCCGCTTGATCTCCTTGGCGATCTCGCTGGCGGAGCGGACATGGTATTCCCCTTGCGGCTCGGCCGCCTTGCGACTGCCTCTCCCCGCTTTGCCGGCAGTGCGGCTGGCCCCCATGTCCATCACATCGCTTACCGACTTGTTGAGGCCCGTCGGCGTGATGCCGTGCTCGAGGTTGTGGGCATGCTGGAGGGCACGGCGCCGCTCCGTCTCCTCGATGGCCACCTTCATGGAGTTGGTGATGGTATCGCCGTACAAGATGACCTTGCCGTTGAGGTTGCGAGCCGCCCGGCCTATGGTCTGGATCAGCGATCGGGTAGAACGCAGGAAGCCCTCCTTGTCCGCATCCAGGATGGCCACCAGCGACACCTCCGGCATGTCGAGCCCTTCCCGCAGCAGGTTGATGCCCACCAGCACGTCGAACTTGCCGAGCCGCAAGTCGCGAATGATCTCCACCCGTTCGACGGTGTCGATGTCCGAGTGCAGGTAGCGCACCCGTACGTCGTGATCCGCCAGGTATTCGGTCAAGTCTTCCGCCATCCGCTTGGTGAGGGTGGTGACCAGCACCCGCTCCTCCACCGCAACCCGCAGCCGGATCTCGGACAGCAGATCGTCCACCTGGGTGGTCACCGGACGCACCTCGATCTCGGGATCGAGCAGACCGGTCGGGCGCACCACCTGCTGCACCACGTCGCCGCCGGACTTCTCCAGCTCGTAAGGGCCAGGGGTAGCCGAGACAAACACCGTCTGCGGCATCAGCGCCTCGAATTCGTCGAACTTGAGCGGCCGGTTATCCAGCGCCGAAGGCAACCGGAAGCCGTACTCCACCAGGGTTTCCTTGCGGGATCTGTCGCCCTTGAACATGGCGCCGATCTGCGGCACCGTGACGTGGGACTCGTCGATGATGAGCAGACCATCCCCCGGCAGGTAGTCAAACAGGGTGGGAGGCGGCTCGCCGGGGGCGCGCCCCGACAGATAGCGACTGTAGTTCTCGATGCCGGAGCAGTAGCCGAGCTCCTGCATCATCTCGATGTCGAACTGGGTGCGCTGGCTGATGCGCTGCTCCTCCACCAGCTTGTTGAGGGAGAGCAGCTGCTCACGGCGTCCCTTGAGCTCTTCCTTGATGTGGTCGATGGCACCCAGGATGGTCTCGCGCGGCGTGGCGTAGTGGGTTTTGGGGTAGATGGTGTAGCGCACCACCGTCTGCTCGATGGCGCCGGTCAGGGGATCGAACTGGGAGAGCCGCTCCACTTCCTCGTCGAACAGCTCCACCCGCAGGGCCAGCTTGTCCGATTCTGCGGGGTAGATGTCGATCACCTCCCCCCGCACCCGGAAGGTGCCACGGCTGAAGGCCACATCGTTGCGGGTATATTGCAGCTCGGCTAGGCGGCGCAGAATGTCCCGCTGGTTGATCACATCCCCGACTTTGAGGTGCAGCATCATGCTGAGATAGGCCTGGGGGTCTCCGAGGCCATAGATGGCCGACACCGAGGCGACGATCACCACGTCCCGCCGCTCCAGCAGCGCCTTGGTGGCCGACAACCGCATCTGCTCGATGTGATCGTTGATGGAGGCATCCTTCTCGATGAAGGTGTCCGTGGTCGGTACATAGGCCTCGGGCTGGTAGTAGTCGTAATAGGAGACGAAGTACTCCACCGAGTTCTCGGGGAAGAACTCCTTCATCTCCCCATAGAGCTGGGCCGCCAGCGTCTTGTTCGGCGCCAGTATCATGGTGGGTCTATTGAGGGTGGCGATCACGTTGGCCATGGTAAAGGTCTTGCCCGAGCCGGTGACCCCGAGCAGGGTCTGATGGGCGAGCCCGGATTCGATGCCATCGAGCAGCCGAGCGATCGCCGCGGGCTGATCCCCCGCCGGTTCAAACTGGCTGGCCAACTGAAATAACTTGCTCATCACGACTCCCGGCAAAAAACAGCAAGTGAGCAGTGTACCCCGAGTTGCCGGGCCTGGGTATCCACTCGACCTGCCCAGCAGGCTATTGACCTCGAAAAGCGAGCTCTGTATAGTGCGTCTCCTTGCCTGATGTTCCCCCGTAGTTCAGTCGGTAGAACGGCGGACTGTTAATCCGTATGTCACTGGTTCAAGTCCAGTCGGGGGAGCCAATCTCCTCACCACCTCGGTGCAAGTTATCCACTTTAGTGCTTTCCTCTGCCAATTTTAATGCACAAGCCGTCTCTCACGGCGACACTCCCATTTGATCCCCCTCTCCCGAGCGACAGCGTTTTCTGCTGTTGCATATAACTATATGATTTTTATAGGAACATTTTTTTACCGGTATTTTTTGAACAGCGCTTGCACCCCAGCATTGGCGCGGCCTACAGCCTGATCGCCAAGTTTCATTAACAGGGTTATCCACAGATTCTGTGGGTAAGTGCGTCAAAGCCAAGAGGCGCCTAGGTTGGCAGCGATTGTCTCCGCTTTGGCAAGACGAAACGTCTCGCTCCCCATTTTCTGCTGTTTTTCCCCTCCCCCCTAAATGGGGCCAATGCTGGCATTCAGAGCCCTCTGTCCCGGACTTTTTTTCGCCATGCCCCGTGCCATGGGTCACCCACTAGCAGGCAGGGAAAAGGGCTCCTTCATGGCCTTTCTACCCAACCAGTCAAAAATGCTGAAAAGCATGCTCAGTTGCGCCCCAGGCAGCAGGTAATAAATTGTCCACAGGGGCCGGGCGCCCTCGCCCCCCGATAGCAGAAATCACTAATTGACAGCGACACTGGCAGTGGGAAATAGAGGTCTTTCCCCTCGGGAGCCGGGTCATGATCCCTGCTCGGCGGCAGCATGCCCACTTAACTGCCTGTTAATCCGCTTTTGGACTTCTTTCTTGATAAGGGATCCTGCACAATATCGGCCCCACTTTTTTCCTCGGTTTTTCCGGGCATGACCATAGATTTCGTGACACTTCTACATCAAAGCGACTCCCTGCTGCTGTTCGTGGTATTGGCCTTTGGCCTGCTGCTCGGCAAGGTTCGCCTCGGCAACTTCCAGATTGGCAACACCATAGGGGTGCTGTTCACCGCCCTGCTGTTCGGCCAGATGGGATTCGAGTTCACCGCCACCACAGAGAATGTCGGCTTCATGCTGTTCATCTTCTGCGTCGGCATCGAAGCCGGCCCCCACTTCTTCAGCGTCTTCCTGCGCGACGGCATTCACTACATCACCCTCACCCTGGTGATCCTGCTGACCGCCCTGCTGCTCACCGTGGGGCTCGCCAAGTTCTTCAACCTGGGCCCCGGCATGGCGGCGGGGATCCTGGCGGGCTCGCTCACCTCGACCCCGGCGCTGGTCGGCGCCCAGGATGCCCTGCGCAGCGGCCTGCTCAACCTGCCCCACCAAACCGACATGCAGTCGGTGCTCGACAACATGGGTATCGGCTATGCGCTGACCTATCTGGTGGGCCTGGTGGGACTGATGCTGGTGGTGCGCTACCTGCCCTCCCTGGCCCGGTTGGACTTGAACACGGAGGCGCAGAAGATAGCCCGCGAACGGGGGTTATCCGATAGCGAGAACCGCAAGACCTACCTGCCCATCATCCGCGCCTACAGGGTCGGCCCCGAGCTCGCCGCCTGGATCGGTGGCCGCACCCTGCGGGAGACCGGCATCTATCCCCATACCGGCTGCTACGTCGAGCGCATTCGCCGCAACGGCATCTTGGCGAGCCCGGATGGCGACGCCATCATCCAGGAAGGGGACGAGATAGCCCTGGTCGGTTACCCGGAGAGCCACGAGAAGCTCGACGTCAACTACCGCAACGGCAAAGAGGTGTTCGACAGGAACCTGCTGGACCTGCAGATCGTCACCGAAGAGATAGTGGTGAAGAACGATGCCGTGGTCGGCCGCCATCTGGTGGAGCTCAATCTCACCGAGAAGGGCTGCTTCCTCAATCGGGTGGTGCGCTCCCAGATAGAGATGCCGTTCGATCGCAACATCATGCTGCAGAAGGGCGACGTGCTGCAGATCAGCGGCGAGAAGCAGCGGGTTAAGCTGCTGGCCAACAAGATAGGTTTCATCAGCATCCACAGTCAGACCACGGATCTGGTAGCCTTCACCACCTTCTTCGTGCTGGGCCTGCTGATCGGCTCCGTCTCCCTGGTGTTCGGCCAGATCGAGTTCGGCCTCGGCAATGCCGTCGGCCTGCTGCTGGCGGGGATCCTGATGGGCTATCTCAGAGCCAACCACCCCACGGTCGGCTATGTCCCGCCCGGTGCCCTGCGCCTTGCCAAGGATCTCGGCCTCGCCGTCTTCATGGTGAGCACGGGCCTGAAAGCGGGTGGCGGCATCCTGGATCACCTGAGCGAGGTCGGTGCCGTGGTGCTGTTCTCCGGCATGCTGGTCACCACACTGCCGGTGCTGGTGGGCTACCTGTTCGGGGTCTGGGTACTGAAGATGAACCCGGCCCTGCTGCTCGGGGCCATCACCGGCGCCCGTACCTGCGCCCCGGCCATGGACGTGGTGAACGAGGCAGCCAACAGCTCCATCCCGGCGCTCGGCTATGCGGGCACCTATGCGGTGGCCAACGTCATGCTGACCCTGGCGGGCTCCTTTATCATCGGCTTCTGGTTTTAAACCGAGCCGTCTCAGGATCTCAAAACAGGAAGGAGCCCAAGGGCTCCTTCTTTTCTATGCGTATTTCCCTCCCATCCATCCCCTGTTTTGAATAGTGAAAATCGTGCTATCAACTCTTCGTTACCAAACCCAATGAGCTAAAGGGCCACCAAGGCGCCGCTTACACTCAATAAAACGAGTGAGGTGAACGTTATGAAATACTTATGGATTGTCATGATCTGGGCGCTCTGCTCCCTGACCCCGGCCTGGAGCGCCGAACCCGCCAAGCAAGCCGCGGCAGAGGAGGAAAATCGCAGCGCCCTGACCTTTGCCAGCGCAGAGTTGTCCAAACCCATGCTGGGGGATCTCGATGCCATGCAGGAGCGACGCACCATCCGGGTGCTGACCACCTACAACAAGACCGGCTACTTCATCAACAAGGGAGTGCAGCGTGGTGTCACCTACGATGCCTTCATGCAGATAGAGAAACGGCTCAACGAGCAGTTACGCAAAGACAAAGCCATCAAGCGTCACCTCAAGCTGCACATCGTCTTCATCCCGGTCGCCCGCGAGGCCCTGCTGACCTCGCTGATCGCGGGCAAGGGCGACATCGCCGCCGCCAACCTCACCATCACCGACAAGCGCAAGCAACAAGGTGTCGAGTTCTCCGACCCCCTGATAGAGAACGTGCGCGAGCTGCTCATCTCGGGCCCTCAGTCTCCCAAGGTGGAGAGTGCTGCCGATCTGGGGGGCCAGAGCATCTTCGTCAGGCCTTCGTCCAGCTATTTTGAGAGCCTGGTCGCCTACAACGAGGCCCGCAAGGCGGCGGGCGAGCCCCTCATCGACATCAAGCCGGCCTCGGAGGAGCTGGAAGATGAAGATCTGGTGGAGATGGTCAATGCAGGCTTGTTGCCCTTCATCGTCATGGATGAACACAAGGCCCGCTTCTGGAAGAAGATCTTCCCGGCCATCCAGATCCACGAGCAGCCGGTATTTCGCGATGGCGGCGTCATCGCCTGGGCAGTGCGCAAGGAGAGCCCCCAGCTGCTCGCCATGCTCAACGAACAGATCAAAGCGCTGCGCGGCAAGGCGACGGGAGAAGAGATCCTGAGCCGCTACCTCAAGCAGAACAAGTTCGTCAAGAGCGCGGCCGCCGACGCCGAGCGCAAGAAGTTCCTGCAGGTGGTGGATCTGTTTCACGAGTATGGGGATCGTTACGACGTGGACTGGCTACTGTTGGCAGCCCAGGGGTATCAGGAGTCGGCCCTCAACCAGAAGGCGCGCAGCCACGTCGGCGCCATCGGCATCATGCAGATCATGCCCACCACCGGCAAGGGATTGAAGGTGGGTGACATCCGTAAGATCGAGCCCAACATCCATGGCGGCGTCAAATACATGCGCTGGATGATAGATCACTACTACGCCGACGAACCCATGACCGCCCTCGACAAGGCGCTGTTCTCGTTCGCTTCCTACAATGCCGGCCCCGCCCGGGTGGCGCGACTGAGAGCAGAGACCCAGAAGCGCGGGATGGATCCCAACGTCTGGTTCCATAACGTGGAGTACGTGGCGGCGGAGAAGATAGGCCCGGAGACGGTCACCTATGTGGGCAACATCTACAAGTACTACATCGCCTACAAGCTGGTGATGGAGCAGCTTCAACTCAAGCAGAAAGCCACCGAGGCCATCAAGCTGCAGAACCAGGCCACCGACAAGGCGCCCCCTGAGAAAGAAAAATCCTAGCCTCGGCCAGTTCGGGGGGATCTGTGCCCAGACAGCGATGGGGTTTCTACCAGAAGAAGCCCCATTTTCATGTCAGTCCGGCATCAATAGTGATCACCAGCGGCCTCTTACACCGGCCGTACAGCAGGGTTGCCCCTTGCGGTGCCGCAGCAAAGCCCTGTGGCAGTCAGGCGAGAGTGTTACGCGTCCTTGTCGCTTCGCAGCAGATCGAGCAGCAGGCTGCCGTCACGCAGGGCCTTGTGTACCTGCACCGAGGTGGGCTTGGTGGGATCTTCGTAGAAGTGGGTGGACTCGATTTGCAGTCGCACCAGGTAATCGGCCGGCAACTGGCTGGCCAGGGACTGGTGCAGCATGGGGAACAGCAGGCGGTCGGCGCGGGTGATCTCCCCCCCCAGCAGCAGCTTGCCCGGGTTGAGCAGGCAGATGAGGTTGGCGAGCACCCGGGAGAGCCGCCCCGCCGCCTGATGCAGTATGTCCTGGCACAGGCTGTTGCCCGCCAGCGCCAGCTCGCACAGCTCGCGGATGTTGACGCTCGCCGGCAGATCGTGCTCCTGCATCCGTTCGCGCAGGTCCCGGTATTGCGCCTCCAGCGCCTGATTGGTCACTAGCGTGCAGGCACAACCGAAGCCGCCGCAGTAGCAGCGCTGACCATAGGGTTCGAGCTGCAGGTGGCTGAGATCGCCGAGCAGGGCCGACTCGCTCTCGATGAGCTGGCCGTTGACCACCATGCCCACCCCTATGTCGTTGTGGACGAACACCAGCACCGCATCGGCGCAGTTCTTGGCGGCGCCCCACTCCCGCTCGGCCTGGATCCAGGTACGCACGTCACCGCTCACCAGCACGGGCACCTCGAACGCCTCCTGCAAGGTCGGCCCCAGGGGCCAGTTGCGCAGATCGTAGAAGGGAAAGTGCTTGACCATGCCGGAGTGGCGCTCCACCTGCCCCGGCAGGCAGAGCGCGATGCAGGCGAGCCGCAGCGCCTTCTTCGGCAGGAAGCCCTCGATGGCCCGCACCAGGCTGGGCAGCAGGGAGGCGCGTTCCTCCTCGCTGAACAGATGGCGATGGCGGGCCAGGGAGTGACCGGCCAGATCGAACAGGGCCATGTCCACATAGCCGCGGCCGAGGCGCATGGAGAGAAACTGGAAGCGACGTTCGTTGATGCGCAGCAGGGTCTGGCGGCGGCCACGCCCCACCGAACTCTCGCCACAGGTGACGACCAGGCCGCCATCAAGCAGCTCGCGGGTGATCTTGGTGATGCTGGCCGGTGAGAGACCGGTCAAACGGGACAGATCGGTACGGGACAGTTCCTTGTGCTCTTCCAGGCTGGCGTAGACCAGACCGTAGTTGAGCTGCCGGATCAAATCGATACTGCCTTTCACGATCTCATTCATAGGGTATGGGGCTAACGAAAAGAACGAATGGCGCGATTTTCCCACATTCTGCGGCGATCCCCAAATTTGCCGTCTGGAAATGACGTCCAGACGGCAAAAATGTGACTAGTAACGGAAGCGGGAGACCAGTTGACGCAATTTGTCACCCGTACCGGCCAGGGCGCGGGTGGTGGTGTTGGACTCCCCAGCCGCCTCGGTCAATTCGCTGACGATCTGCTGGATGGCCACCAGGTTCTTGTTGATCTCCTCGGAGACCGCGTGCTGCTCCTCGGCGGCGGTGGCGATCTGGATGTTCATGTCGTTGATGGTACCGACCGCCGTCACCATGCTGTCGAGGGAGCTGGCGATGTGGCTCGCCTCCTGCACCGTCTCCTGGCTGCGCGCCTCGCTGGCCTGCATCACCTCCACCGCCTGCTTCACCCCGCCTTGCAGCCGTTGCAGCATCTCGTTGATCTCCTTGGTGCTCTGCTGGGTACGCCCGGCCAGGGATCGCACCTCGTCCGCCACCACCGCGAAGCCGCGCCCCTGCTCACCGGCCCGGGCCGCCTCGATGGCGGCGTTGAGGGCCAGCAGGTTGGTCTGATCGGCGATGCCGCGAATGACCTCCACCACAGATCCTATCTTGCCGGTCTCCTGAGCCAGCTGCTCGATGACGCCGGAGGCGGTGTGCACCTCCTCCACCAGCCGGTTGATGCTGCCGATGGCACTGCCCACCACCTCCCGGGCGGCGTCAGATTCCCGGGCCGCGTCGCTGGTCGCCGTGGCCGCGTTGGAGGCACTGGCCGCCACCTCCTGGGCGGTGGAACTCATCTCGGTCACGGCGGTGACCACCTGATCCGTCTCCCGGCCGTGGCCGTGCATCTGCTTGTCGGAGTGCTCGCTCAGGCGATGGAGCTTCTCCACGGCGCCGAGCAGCTGATGGCTGGTCTCCCCCACCTGGCTCACCACCGACTGGATCCGCTCGACGAAGCGGTTGAAGGCACTGGCCAGCTGGCCCACCTCATCCTTGCTCTGCACCTTGAGGCGCTGGGTCAGATCCCCGTCCCCGTCGGCGATGTCATTGAGGGCCGACACCGCATCCGCCAGCGGCCGGGTGACTCTGTTGCTGATCACCACGGTAGCGGCCAGGGTCACCCCCAGGATCAGCAAAATGAGCAGCACCCCGGTTTGCAGGGAGGCGTGCATGTTGCTCTCGCGTTCACTGCGCAGGGCCGCCAGCTCGCTGTCGATGTCATCGATGTAGAAGCCGGTACCGACCACCCACTGGTACTTGTCGAGCACCAGATTGAACGAGAGCTTGGGGGCATCGCGACCGAGGGACGGCTTGTTGGTCCAGTACTCCGAGTAACCGTCCCCCTGCTGCGCCGCCTTGATGATCTCCTGAATGAGCAGGGTGCCCTTGGCATCCTTGTCCTGCCAGCGGTTCTTGCCTTCCACCTCGGGGCGGGTGGGCAGCAGTACAGTATCCCCCTTGAAGTCGTAAACGAAGAAGTAACCATCACTGCCATAGCGCAATGGCCGCAGGATCTCCTTCACTCGTGCACGAGCCTCGGGGCTGTCCGGCGCGGCATACTCTTTCTCGATGGCCGTCTTGGCGAGCATCAGGTAGCTGCTGAGCAACTCCTTGCGCTCCTTGACCGCCTTGTCCCGCGCCACTACCAGTTCAGATTCCAGATCGTTCTTGGAAATCAGATAGTTGCTGAGGTTGACCACCAGGGCCATCAGCAGCACGGGGATAGCGCCCAATAACAGGATCTTCTGTTTCAGAGTCATCTTGTACTTCCTTTAGCCTTTTTTATGTGGGTGTTCCGTTCCTACCAGTTCGACCTGCTGGCCGAAGGGGGGCCGCTTTCGCTACAATCCCGCCACCTTCTATATCGACCCGATAAACTGACTCATGAGCCAATGTCCTTGCGGTTCCGCCCTTTCTCTCCCCCAGTGCTGCGGCGCACTGCACGCCGGCCAAGACGCCACCACCACAGAGCAATTGATGCGCTCGCGCTACAGTGCCTTCGTGCTGGGGCTTGGCGACTACCTGGTGCACAGCTGGCACCCGGATTTCCTGGGAACACTGACGGCGGAGCAGCTCTCCCAGGCCGATACCCACTGGGATGGGCTGGAGATCCTCGCAGCCCAGGGTGGCCCCATTGATGACGCCGGCACGGTGGAGTTCAAGGCCTGGTTTGTGGAGGGAGATGAGCGCCACTGTTTGCACGAACGCTCCCGCTTCGTGCGTTATCAGGGTCGCTGGGTCTACACCGACGGCGAGCAGGATCCGGCGCCGCTGCGGGTGGGCCGCAACGATCCCTGCCCCTGTGGCAGCGGCAAGAAACACAAGAAATGCTGCGGCTGATGAACGGACATCCCGGGCACTCCGCCCGTAGCAGTGAAAACGACATGAAAAACTGATTTTAACAGCATAAATAACAACCAGACTGGCCGTCATTGCGCCAGAGAACAGGGGCCCCGGGCCCCTTTTTCCGTTCTTCCTCTGTGATAACAATCACACTTTGTTCATTAGATTGGCATTTGTGAGCGTTTGCGAACATTAACTTGGCCCATATCAAACATTTTTGACCGGGAAGGCGCCACACTGGCGCCATCTGGAAGAGATGAGACGGTCAAGAATGAAAAGAATAACCACGGAAGTCGTCATCATAGGCGGCGGTGCCACCGGCGCCGGTATCATGCGCGATTGCGCGCTGCGCGGCATCGACTGCGTCCTGCTGGAGCGGGATGACATCGCCGCAGGCACCACGGGCCGCAACCACGGCCTGCTCCACTCGGGGGCCCGCTACGCGGTGACGGATCCGGAATCCGCCCGGGAGTGCATTCAGGAGAACCGCATCCTCAAGCGGATCGCCAGCCACTGCGTCGAGGACACCGGCGGCCTCTTCGTCACCCTGCCGGAAGATGACATCGGCTTTCAAGCCACCTTCATGGCCGCCTGTGCCCAGGCCGGCATCGCGACCCGGCAATTGGATCCCCGCGAGGCGCTGCGCCTCGAGCCGAATGTGAACCCGGCCCTGATCGGTGCCATTCAGGTGCCGGACGGTACCGTCGATCCTTTCCGCCTCGCCGCCGCCAACGTGCTGGATGCGAAGGAGCACGGCGCCCGCATCTTCACCCACAGCAAGGTGCTGGGGCTCTTGCGCACGCAGGACAGGGTCCATGGGGTCAGGGCCATCAACACTCGCACCGGCGAGGCGTTCGAAGTGGAGTGTCAGGAGGTGATCAACGCCGCCGGCATCTGGGGCCAGCAGATCTGCGAGTATGCCGATCTCGGCATCCGCATGTTCCCGGCCAAGGGCTCCCTGCTCATCATGGATTACCGCATCAACCAGATGGTGCTCAACCGCGCCCGCAAACCGGCGGATGCGGACATTCTGGTGCCGGGCGACACCATCTCCCTCATCGGCACCACCTCGAGCCGCATCGATTACCACAAGATCGATCAGCTGAGCGTGGATCCCCAGGAGGTCGAGGTGCTGCTGCGCGAGGGGATCAAGCTCGCCCCCATCATGGCCCGCACCCGCCTGCTGCGCGCCTACGCCGGGGTTCGCCCGCTGGTGGCGGTAGACGGCGACGAGACCGGCCGCAACATCAGCCGCGGCATAGTGCTGCTGGATCACGCAGAGCGGGACGGCCTCAAGGGTTTCAACACCATCACCGGCGGTAAGCTGATGACCTACCGGCTGATGGCCGAGTGGGCCACGGATCTCATCGCCAACAAGCTTGGCAACAGCCGGCCCTGCCGCACCGCCGAGCTCTCCTTGCCGGGTTCCCGGGAGCCGGAGAAGGTCTCCGCCCCCGGCCTCAGCGTCCCGGTCGAAGGCTCGGCCCAGTATCGTCACGGCGAGCGGGTCATCGCGTTTTTCCGGGATAACCCCAAGGCCAACGCCCTCATCTGCGAGTGCGAGATGGTGACCGCGGGCGAAATCGAATACGCCCTGCGGGAGCTGGACGTGGACAACCTGGTGGATCTGCGCCGCCGCACCCGACTCGGCATGGGCCCCTGTCAGGGAGAGCTGTGCGCCTACCGCGCCGCCGGCCTGATGCAGGAGTACGGCAAGGCCGACGGCCGCGAGGCTTGTGTCATGCTGCGCCAGTTCCTGGAGGAGCGCCACAAGGGGACCCGCCCCGTGCTCTGGGGGGATGCCCTGCGGGAGACCGAATTTACCTACTGGATCTACGAGGGGCTGTTTGGCCTCGGCGAATGGACGGCGCCCCAGCTGGTTGCCGCCACCCCGGAGACCGGCACCGAGCCCGTATCATCGACTCAAGGAGAGCCATCATGAAATTCGACAACATCGTTATCGGTGGTGGCATGGCGGGGCTGTCGGCGGCGCTGCGTCTGGCCGAGGCGGGCCAGCGCACCCTGCTGATGGCCTCGGGCCAGAGCGCGCTTCACTTCTCCTCCGGCTCGGTCGATCTGCTGGACGGTCCCGGGGATCCCCGCACCGCCCTGCCCGCCTTCCTGGCCGCGCACCCTGATCATCCCTACGCCAAGGTCGGGCTCGCCAACATAGCAGCGAGCCTCGCGGATCTGCAGCGCCACTGCGCCCTGGAGGGACTGGCCCTGTTTCGCCAGGAGCACAACCACCAGCGGCTGACCCCCATCGGTACCCTGAAGGCCACCTGGCTCTCCCCCGATACCTGTGCCTGCGTCACCGATGCCCCTGTCCCCAACAGCCTGCTGCTGGCGACTCTGGAAGGTTTTCGCGATTTTCACCCGGCGCTGGCGGCGGCCAATCTGGCGATTCAGCCTCGCTTCGCCCACTGCCGGATCCTGACCGGCGAGATCCGGCTGCCCCAGCTGGCCGAGTTCAGCCGCAATCCCCACGAGTTTCGCTCCGCCGACATAGCCCGCCTGTTTGACAAACAAAAGGGCGACCAGCCCGATCTGCTGGCTGATCTGGCCCGCGAGATAGCCCGCATGGTGCGTGAATGCGGCGAGCCGGAGTGCCGCCACATAGTGCTACCCGCCTGCCTCTCCCTGGGGCTGGTCGGCCCACGCCTCGCCGAGCTCGAGAAACGCACCGGCTGCACCATTCGCGAAGTCGCCACCATGCCGCCGTCGCTGATCGGCATGCGGATGCAGGAGGCGCTCAAGCGCCGCTTCCTGGCCCTCGGTGGCACCTTCCTCACCAGCGAGCGGGTGCTGGGCGCCCGCTATGAGGGAGATAGGGTGATCGGGGTTCATAGCCAGAACGGCGACGATCAGCTGTTCGAGGCAGAACACTTCGTGCTCGCCTCCGGCAGCTTCTTCAGCCGGGGGCTCGAATCGCGCCTCGGTGGCATTCGCGAGCCCATCTTCGACGCCGACGTGCTGAGCCTGCCGGAGCGCGACGCCTGGGCCGGTCGCCGCCTGTTCGACCACCACCCCTTCCTGGGCTTCGGGGTCAAGACGGACGCGCAGTTGCGGGTGCTGCGCGGCGGCAAGCCCCTCGTCAACCTCTATGGGGCCGGCAGCGTGCTCGCGCACTACGACCCAGTGCGCGAAGGGTCGGGCTCCGGGGTCGCCGTCGCCACCGGCTGGCAGGCCGCCGGTCATATTCTGGCGGGGGTCTGAGATGACTGCCCTGCCCTATGCCACTGCGGACAGTCGACTGTCCGCCAGATCATCCTATTGCCGCGTCTCTTGTGCTTTCAATCCGGCCAGGGAGGAGTAAATCATGCTACTGGATCACGCCAACCAAACCTTCGATCAGTGCATCAAATGCACCGTCTGCACCGCCTACTGCCCGGTGGCCAAGGCCAACCCCGCCTACCCTGGCCCCAAACAGGCCGGCCCCGACGGGGAGCGGCTGCGCATCAAGAGCCCCGAGCTGTTCGACAGCGCCCTCAAGCACTGCACCAACTGCAAGCGCTGTGAGGTGGCCTGCCCGAGCGGGGTGCGCATCGGTGACATCATCGCCAAGGCCAAGCACAAGTACGGCGGCTTCAAGCCTGGGATCCGCGAGTTCGTGCTCTCCCACACGGATCTGATGGGCGGCATGTCCACCCTGATGGCGCCCGTGGTCAACTTCACCACCGGCCTCAAGCCCATGAAGCTGGTGCTGGACAAGGCCCTCGGCGTCTCCTCCCACCGCGATCTGCCCAAGTACTCCCAGGGCACCTTCCGCGGCTGGTACAAGAAGCAGAAGGCTAACCAGTCCAGCTACAAGCGCCAGATAGCCTACTTCCACGGCTGCTACGTCAACTACAACCATCCGCAGCTCGGCAAGGAGCTGGTGCAGGTGCTCAACGCCATGAATATCGGCGTGCAACTGCTTGCGCGGGAGAAGTGCTGCGGCGTGCCGCTCATCGCCAACGGCTTCATGGACAAGGCCAAGCAGCAGGCAGCGTTCAATATCAAACAGATGGAGAACAGCCTGCTCGGTAACGAGATGCCGCTGTTGGCCACCTCCTCCACCTGCGGCTTCACCCTGAGAGACGAATACCCCCACCTGCTGGAGCAGGACAACCACAGGGTGCGGGATCGCATCTCCCTGGTGACCCGCTTCCTGTGGAACGAGTTCTATCGTGGCAACAAACCGGCCATGAAGCCGCTGGGCTTGCACATTGCCTACCACACCCCCTGCCACCTGGAGAAGATGGGGGGCGTCATCTACACGCTCGAGCTGCTGCGGGCCATTCCCGGGGTCAAGGTGACGGTACTGGACTCCCAGTGCTGCGGCATCGCCGGCACCTACGGCTTCAAGTCGGAGAACTACCAGACCAGTCAGGACATAGGCGAAGGTCTCTTTGATCAGATAAACCGCCTCAAGCCTGATCTGGTCATCACCGACTGCGAGACCTGCAAGTGGCAGATCGAGATGAGCACGCCGTTCCGTTGCGAGCACCCCATCCATCTGCTGGCCCAGGCGCTGGCCTGACGGGTAGGGCTAAGGCGAGCTGAGCACACCTGCCCCCTTGTGAACACCAGCTCCATCCGCTGGCTCAGTCGCTGAGCATAAGGGATAAACACTGCCAACCTTCAATCCAGAACAGGTAACCGTCTATATCAGCAATGAATGACGACATAACCTAAAAACAATCGCGCAGAAAAAAAAAAGAGCCGGCAATTGCCGGCTCTTTTTATCTGCCCCTCTCTATCAAGGGTGCTGGATGATCAGGCTGTGCTGATCCAGCATGGACTGCAGTATGTCGTGGGAGGAGGAGCCGCTCAGGTTCCAGCCACTGAGATCCACGTCCTTCAGGGTGATCTGCTGGGTGACATGACCATCCCCCGCCGGCGACACCGACAGGCTGACATCGCTCAGGCCGCCGCTGCCGGCGGTGACAGAGGCGGAGAGGTGATTGAGCAAGCCATCCACGCTGTTGTCGGTCACCCCCTTGAGCAGGTCCGCCAGATCGATCCTGTCCCCCTGGGCCGGCTGGAAGTCGGTGATGGTGTCGATGGCCGGTTGCCCCGCCGTCCCCTCATCACCGCTGCCCCACACGAAGAGATCGCTGCCGTCGCCGCCGGTCAGGGTGTCGTTGCCTTGGCCACCGCGCAGCACGTCATCCCCCAGCCCGCCCAGGATCCTGTCGTCACCGCTTGAGCCAAACAACCAGTCCGCCTGAGCCGTGCCCAGCAAGTCATGACCGCTCTGGCTATGGATGTTGAGGGTCTCCTGGGCCGAGCTGAGGACATTGCCACCCGCGCTCGACTCGGCCGTCAGGATCAGGGCGTGATCCCCCGGAGTCAGGCCGCTCAGGTAGAGCGGTACCGACTGATCCATGGGCAGCAGCCAGTCAGTGCCGTCGGCATGGCCTACGCTCTGGCCGTGCTCATCCACCACCTGGGCACTGCCCAGATTCTGGATCCGCACCGAAAGCTCGCCGGTTTCCGGATTGACCACACTGGCACTGAGATTGAGCGGCACCCAGGCCCCTTGCAGGGCATGGATGTCGTGGGTCCCCAGGCTCAAGAGCGGATCGTCCGCATCGGCGGTGACCTGGATGCCAACGGTGGAGCTATCGGTCAACACGCCACCAGCGCCCGTGTTGCCCTGATCCGAGGTGGTGATGGTCAGGTTGTCCTGACCCCAGAAGTCCTTGGCCGGCTCGTAGTGCAGGTTGCCATTGATGAGCGCGTTGAGATCATCGAGCGACCCCACCAGGGTGATCACATTGGTCCCCGCCCCCTGCACATTGACGGCGCCCGCCGCCCCGAGCAGGGTCAGCACCCCGTGCTCGACCCGCAGCACCATGGACAGGGGCGCACTGCCGGCGTCCACGTCCTTGACGCTGATGCCGGACAGGGACAGAGAACCGTCCTCCTTCACTTGCATGGCGTCCGGCACCTGGTTGATCGGGGCATCGTTGACCGGTTGCACCTCGATGGGCAGCACATCGGTGTCGCTCAGGGCGCCGCCGTTGCCGGTGTTGCCATTGTCGTTGGTCACCATGGTCAGGGCATCCTGGCCATTGAAGTCCTGCTCGCCCTGATAGGTGACGCCGCCACTCAGCAAGGCATTGATGGCATCCTGCGAACCACTCAGCACCAGGGATCCTGTGCCGTTGCCGGTGACAGTCACCCCGCTGCCCGCCGGCAGATTGAGGGTGCCGTGTTCGACGGACAGGGTCACCTCGATGGCGCCGCCATCCGCATCCACGTCCTTCACCTGCAAGCCATTAATGACGAAGGGGTGATCCTCCTGCGCCACCTGGGGATCGCTTGGCAGCACGTTGACGGGGGCATCGTTGACCGGTTGTACCTCGATGGGCAGCACGTCGGTGTCGCTCAGCGCCCCACCACTGCCGGTGTTGCCATTGTCATTGGTGACCATGGTCAGGTTGTCGCCGCCGTGATAATCCGGGTTGCCCTGATAAGTCAGGCCGCCATTGAGCAGGGCGTTGATGGCATCCAGCGAGCCGGTCAGCACCAGAGAGCCGCTACCGTTGCCCACCACTGTCACCCCGCTGCCCGATGGCAGATTGAGGGTGCCATGCTCCACCGACAGGGTCACTTTCATGTCGCCGCTGCCCGCATCCACGTCCTTCACCTGCAGACCCTGGATGACGAAGGGCTGATCCTCCTGCGCCACCTGGGGATCCGTTGGCAAGACGTTGATGGGCGCGTCATTGACCGGGCTCACGTCCACGTGAATGGTGCCATTGACCTCGGGGCCGAGGGCGCCGTTGTCGAGGCTCTGAGCCGTGACTTTAAGATCCAGGGCGCCATTGGCGTCATTGGTCACCAGTTCGATGGTACCCAGCTTGGTACCATCGGTGATTACCTTCCAGACGCCGCCCCCCAGATTGGCCACTGAACCAGTGACCCCGTTTGGTAACTTGATCTCGGCCCCGTCGGGCACGCCCTGAATGGTGACCTGCACCTGCTCCGGCTTGTTCTCGTGCACATTGCCGGCGCTGCCGCCGGTGGCCTGGGTGTCCCGGGTTTCCAGCCCCAGGTTCAACTTAATCACATCCCCCTCGGTGCCGCTCGCCTTGTCCTGCATGTCGGCGATGATCACATCCCCCACCGGATTGACGGTGACGGTGAAGTTGCCGCTGGTGTCTTGTGGAACGCTGAGGCCATTGTCCAGGGTGTAGGCGGTCAGGGTCAGATCCACGCTGCCGCTAAAATCGGCCGGCGGGATCAGGGTCAGGGTGGAGAAATCGGTCCCCACGGGTATCTGCCAGACGCCGTTGCCATTGTTGACCGCCGGGGCCGACAGAGTGAAGCCATCCGGTACTCCGGTGATCTGCAGCCCCACTATCTGCTCGGAGCCGTCGGTGTCGATAAGCTCGGCGCCGACCCCCCCCAGATTGACGCTGCCATCCTCACCCCCCTGCACGTCGTGCACGGTGATCTTGGCCGGATCGTTGACCGGTTTGACCTCGAAGCCTACCTGCCCGCTCCAGCTGCCGGTATCCGTGCCCGTGGTGGCGGTATCCAGGATATCCACAGTCACATCGAGCGGCACCTGACTGCTGAAGTGCTCCTTGGGGATAAACACCAGATCCTTGAGGCCATTGGCATCCACCACCAGCGACTGGACGGGATTGCCGTTGGCATCGAGGAAGTGCCCGTACTTGGCATCGACGGTCACGGTCACCCGCTCCACCGTCTCGAGGCCACCGTTGGTCACCGAGGGGCTGATATCCGCCAGTTTGACCGAGAGATCGAGGTGGATCTCGGTGTCTTCCAGGTTGTCCGGCTGGCCGTCACCGTTCACATCCTTCACATCGAGCTGCAGGCTCGGCATGCCATCGTTGCCGCCATTGACGTCGACCTCGGGGGTGATGGAGAGGCGGATGTCCTGATCCGCCGTCTTGGTATCGCCACTCAGGGTGTCGGTGTTGACCAGCCGCACGTGCAGGCTCAGATCGTCGCCCGCATAGTCCTCCGGCAGGGAAAGCGTCAGCTTGTCGAGATCGCCGAGGCCACCCGGCAGCTTGATAAGGTACTCGCCGTTGACGAAGTCAAAGGTGAGCCCCTGCACGCTCACGCCGGGTGGCAGGCCGGTGATGACGATGCTGAGCTCGTCATCGCCGATGTCCGCCGTGCCCAGGGTGATCATGCTCTTGAGCTGGTTGCCGAAGTCGACGCTGTGATCCTCCACCCCGGTGATGTGCTGGACATTGTCGAAGGTGACATCCGCCGCAATTTGACCCGAATGGGTGGCCGCATGGAAGTCGGCGCTGGCGTTCAAGTCCTTGCGCACGCTGGCGCTCACATCCCCGTCATCGCTCAAGTCGACGACCTGGGCACTCACCTTGAAGTTGACGGTGCCGGTGAAGCCATCGGGAGAGCGCAAGGCATAACTGCCGAGGGCATCGTGGGGCACAGTCCAGTTGCCGTAACCGTCGTTGATCCCGCCTATCACCACGAAGCCCGGTGGCAGGTCGCTGATCACCAGATAGTCGATGGTCTCGACGCTGCTGGGATCCAGATCCTCGAATGCGAAGACCCCATTGAGCGGGATATCGTGCCCGTCCGGGCTCTCCAGCGCCCCGCCCGTCTGCACCAGATTGCCATCGGGCTCTACCACGGCCTGGATATCCACGTGCAGGTTGCCGTCGATCACCTTCTGGGCCATGGCGCCGGAGTCCACGTCATGCTGAGTCACAGTCACGTGGCTCTGGATATGGGTGTCCTTGTCGCTGTCCTCCGGTGCCCGTACCAGCAGTTGGCCGCCGCTGAGCAGGCTCTGCAGATCCGCATCGCTCAAGTCCACGACACCGCCGTTCACGCTGAGCTGGGTTTCGACACCACCCACGCGTATCCAGATCTCGTAGCCGGGCTCGATGCCGGAGAGGCTGAGGTGCGTCACCTGCTCGGCACCATCGGTCAGCGTTGGATGCCAGTCGAGCACCACATACTGGTCTTCCAGGCCATGACTGGTCTTGTCATAGTTGCTGGCATCGATCTCGGGCTCCACCTTGATGGTGAGCGGCACGTCGAAGCTCTTGTGATCCCCGTCGTTCTCGGTCACCACCACGTGGCCGATGAGGTGAATATCGGCGGTGCTGTTGGGCGGAGGCTGGATCTGCAGGTGGCCGAGACTCGACACATTAACCTGATAGAGGGGATTGCCCCGGGCATCCAGACCGGCGAAGGTCAGAGTCACCTCATTACCGTTGTTATCGAATACCTTGGCCCCTTCCGGCAAGCCCTCCAGCACCAGGTTGAGGCTCTCGGAGCCGTCACCCGTCGTCTCCCCCGACTCCAGCTTGAAGTTCAGCGGTGCCTTGCCATCTTCATCGATGGTGATGCTGTAGCCGCTACCTTCCGGGGTCCAGCCTGTGCTGGTCAGATCGAAGTGTGGGGCGTCCACTACCCCCACCAAATCCACGTGCAGGCTCTGGGAACCCGTCTCCTTCTCGTTGACGACCACATGAGTCTGGCCGTTGGCATCGGTCAGGGTGGCTGTGTCCTTCACCACCCCCTTGATGGTGAGCTCGAAGTCGACGTTGCTATCCTTCGGCGGCTGCAGTTGCAGTTCATTGATGCGATCGTAGGGCACCTCGTAATAACCGTTCGCATCCATGGCAACCGCGACCCCGCCGAGCAGCAGGGTGGCGCCGGCGGGCAGGCCGCTGATGCGCACAAACATCTGCTCCGAGCCGTCCGCGGTATCTCCCAGATGGCTGAGGACTATCTTGCTGCCCAGATTGAGCAGGGTGTCTTCCTTGCCCTGGATCTCGCGCACGGTCAGCTTGGCGTCATCCGCCTGCGGGTTGACGTTGATCACCAGCTCTATGCTGTCGCCGAGCGCTTTCTCCTGACCGCTCACCACAGGTGTCTTCTCGGTGCTGACCGGGGTGATGGAGAGCTTGATGTCGCCGCTGTAATCCTTGCCGGGTACCACATTGATCTTGTTGATGTCGCCAGCACTGACGGTATAGATGCCGTTGGCATCCGGCTTGAGCTCCTGGCCGTTCAGGGTCAGGTTGCCCTGGCCGGACGCCCACCTGATCTGGTAGCTCAGGGTTTCTGAGCCATCGGTATCCGTGAGGTTGGCCTGCACATTGAGGGCGATGCCGTTGCCATCCTCGTCGATGCTGTAGTGCTGATGCGTACTATTGGCATCCCATTCCGGCTTGTCGGCGATCCCTTGCACCGTGATGGCGAGATCCCCGGTTATCGCCGGTGGCGGGGTCCCCTCGGTGACCCCGACTTCCACCTGTACCTGGAAGTGCAGCGGCTGCTTGTTGTTGCTCCAGCTCGACCAGTCGTCCGCCGGCACGAAGGTCAGACCCGAGGTGCTGTAGTGAACGTTGTCGCTGGTAACCATGGCCTCGGGCGGCACTATGAACCACTTGCCATCGGCCGTGGTGGTGAGCGCCACCCCGTTGTAGTAGAAGGTGCCGTGCGCGTTGGCGGGGGCCTGGATCAGCAGTTGATCCACGTGCTCGCCCCTGTCGAAGTCACCGATGTCCAGCTGCATGTTGATGGCAATGCCCTGGCTCGGATCCTGGGCCCCCTGATCCTCCTGCCCGGTCGCCCCGTTCACGGTGAAGCGCACCGCCTCGTCTTCCAGATTGAGGGTCAGGGTGCTCTCGGCGGTATCGCCATCACCGTCAACGATCTGGGCGGTGATGCGCTGAGTGAGGCTGGCGGCATCGTGATCAAAACCTGGCCTTGGGGTAAAGCTGTAGTTGCCGTCCTGACCTATGGTCAGGGATCCCATCACCTGCTTGCCATCCGGGCTCATCACGTCCAGGGTCAGGCTGCCGTTGATGGCATGCACCTCGCCGTTGACGGTGACCGAGGCCACCCTGGCGCCGTCGGCCCCCTCGTTGGCGGGGGGCAGCAGATCGCCGTTTACGACGCTGCCGGTCTCGCTCAGGTTATGGGCCAGGCTGGTGCCAATCGGCATGTCATCCTGCACCTGTACTTCGACCGTCACGTTGGGGCTGCGATCCCCGTCATGGTCGGTTACATACAGGGGGATCTCGATGCCGAGCTCATCCTTGCCCTGGGCACCGTGATCGAGCTGGCCTACCAAATGGAAGCTGTAGCTGCCGTTGACGTCGAGATGGATCCAGAACACCGGCTTGCCACCCTCGGCGCTCGCCAGATACCAACCCGGGCTATGGGCGGCCAGGGTGATCTCCTTGCCACCGGAGGTGAGGTGATTCGCCTGATTGAAGGCCGCCACATCCAGCTCGAGGGAGGCAACCCTGTCCGAGCCGGCGCCGATGGTCACCTTGCCCCCTGCGGCCTCCCCGTTTTCGGTGGGGGTGGTGCCAGGGTGCTGGGTGTTGCTCGCATCCAGATCCGCCTCTTCGACCCGAACGGATTCGATATTCGAGATCAACGGATCGGCGGCATCGGTGATCACCACGTTAGTGCTGCCATTGATCACAGAGCCGTCGCTATCGGTCACCTGTACCGGCAGGCTCAGGTTGAGGTTATCGCTCGCCCCGTGATCCAGGTTGGTGTGCACCGTCACCTGATAGTCCAGGGTCGCGTCGGTGTGGGCTTCGATGCGGCCCGGTACGTTCGGCAGGGTGACCGTCAGCACCAGGGTGCCGCTTTGGCTGATCGCCTGGAAGCTGTGGCCGTTGCTGCCCGGCACTTCCTGCCAAGTCAGGACCTCACCGTTATGGGTGATGGGGTTGCCGCTCGCATCCAATACTTGGCCGGAAAGGGTCAGCCGCACGTCCACCACGGGATCCGAGTCGGCGGTGATGGTCAGGTGGCCGGTGGCGTGTTGATCATCGCCAGTCGCACCGCTGGCGGCGCCGTCGAAGCGCCCTTCTTTCAGGGTCACCCCGGTCAGGGTGATGGTCGGGTTGTTCCCCTCGCCGATGCTGACGTTGAGGGTGCCGCTGGTGCTGTCGTTGTTGCCCGCACCCTTGTCACTGTCGACGACATTGATCTTGAACGGCAGATCTGTCGTGCTGCTGCCGTTGGCTTGGTGCACCCCTTCGAACAGGGTCACCTTGTAGTCGAAGCCGTTGTTGGCGGCGTTGTCGAGCTTGCCGCTGATTTCGACCTGCAGCACCTCGACCCGCTGGCCATTGACTTCCACATAGCCCTTGAGGATCTGATTGCCCGGGATACTGGCATCGCCGTCCACCAGTTCGTATTTCACGCTCTGGCCCAGGGCGGTCAGGGCTGGCTGCTCCGCGATATCGGCAAACGACACTTCGCTCACCCGATCCGAGCCTGCGTCCACGGTGAAGTGGCCGGTGCCGGTCAGGGTGTTGCTGCCATCGAGGTTGCCCTCATCCAGGCTCACCCCGCTGCCCGCCACGAAGCCAGGCGCGTTGCCATCCTTGATGACCAGCGGCAAGTCGGTGGAAACACTGTCACCGTCCTTGTCGGTCAGGGTCACGGTCAGCGGCAGATCCAGGGATTCGTTGCCCTGATGATCCAGTTCGCCACTCAGGGTCACCTTGGCCGTGACGCTCCAGTTACCGTTGTTATCCACCAGATCCAGCTCGGCGCGCAGCACCTCGCGGCCGTCGGCGCTGGTGCCCACCAGGGAGCCGTCAGCGTCCAGGGTGAAGGTCACAGGGCTGCCGTGGCTGCTGTATTTGCCGTCCAGGCTCTGCTGGATGGCGCCGATATCGAACTTCAAACTGGTCGCGTCGAGGGCATCGGCGCCGTGACTCACGGTGAAGCTCATGTGGCTGACCACATCCTTGGCCCCCTGATTGGCCTCGGTCATCTCGGTGCCGGTCACGGCGCTGATCACCGGGTTGGCTCCATCGCCGACAGACACGCTCAGGGAAGAGGAGACCTTGTCGCCGTCGCTGTCGGTGAGGGTGAAGCCCGCCTTGAGCAGGCTATCGGCACTGCCCTGATCCAGCGGCTGGTTGAGGGTGAAGACGTAGTGGCCTCTCTGATCAAGCGTGAGGGTGAAGACGTTCTGGCCGTTGACGGTGCCGCTGATGCTGTTGCCACTGACGCTGATCACGACCGGCTGGCCACCGCTGGTGAGCCCCTGCAAGCCAGGCTGGCTGGCATCGAAGCTGATGTTGACCAGGGGATCCGTGCCGGCGGTGATGTTGAGATCCCCGCTGAGGCTCTGGCCTGCGCTCCAGTCACTGTCTTCCGTGAGTGAAATGGACACTGCATCCACGCTCGGCAGGGCGCCGTCGGTGATGGCGATATTGAGGGTGCCGAGGTTGCTCTGATCCCCGTCAAAATCGGTGCCCTGCACCTGCAGCCCCAGGTTGACGCTGTTACTGTCCAGCGGCTGATCCAGCACGCCATCCAGTTGCAGGTGGTATTTACCGTCGAGATCCAGAGTGACAGTCAAAATGACCTTGCCAGCGACATCATGCAGTGTGATCTGGTTGCCATTGACCTGATAGCTGGTGGCTTTGCCGCCACTGGTCAGGCCGTCAAGGCCGGGCTGGCTCGCCTCGAAATTGAGGGACACCAGCCGGTCGCTGCCCACATTGACCGGCAGCTGGCCGTCCAGAGACTGGCTGGCTCCCCCTTCCTTCAAGTGGATGCCAGTATCTGTGCCAAGGTTGGGATCCGCCGCATCCGTGACATGGACTGTGGTCGTCCCGTCATTGACGGTGCCATCACTGTCCGTCACCTGCATGCCAACGCTGATATCAAGCCGATCGTTCGCGCCATGATCCAGGCTGGTGTGTACCGTCACCAGATAGTCAAAGGAAACTGTGGTATGTGCCGCTATGTTGCTCGGTACGTTCGGCAAGGTCACGCTCAGTACCAGGGTGCCGTTTGCCGTCACGGCCTGGAAGCTGTGGCCGTTGCTGCCCGGCACTTCCTGCCAGGTGAGCGCCTCGCCGTTGTGAGTAACGGGGTTGCCACTAGCATCCATCACCTGGCCACTCAACGTCAGACGCACATCGACAATGGGGTCTGAATAAGCCTGCACCGTCACCTTGCCCGAGATGGCCTGATCGTCGGCCGTCGCACCGGTGGCCGCCCCATCGAAACGCCCCTCGCTCAGGGTCACGCTATCTATGGTGACCCCGTTGACCGTCGGTCTGGTCCCCTCGGTAATGCTGATGTCCAGAGTGCCCGTGACGCTGTCGTTGTTACCGCCGCCCTTGTCACTGTCGATGATGTCGAGCTTGAGGGGCAGGCTGGTCTTGCCATCACCGCCGCTTTGATGCACCCCCTGATAGAGGGTCACCTTGTAGTCAAAACCGTTGCTGGCGGCGTTGTCGAGCGTGCCGCTGAGCTCCACCTCCAGCACCTCGACCCGCACGCCATTGACTTCCACATAGCCTTTCAGGATCTGGTTGCCCGGGATACTGGGATCCCCATCGACCAGCTCGTATTGTACCTGCTGGCCCAAGGCCATCAGCGGGGGCTGGGAGGCGGTATCGGCGAACGACACCTGGCTCACCCGATCCGATCCCGCATCCAGCGTGAAGTGACCCACTTCGGTCAGGCTATTGCTGCCATCGAGCCGACTCTCGCTCAGCTCCACCCCGCTGCCCGCCACGAAGTTGGGCGCATTGCCATCCTTGATGACCAGCGGCAACTGGGTGGAGGCGCTATCACCGTCCTTGTCGGTCAGGGTCACGGTGAGTGGCAGATCCAGAGACTCATTGCCCTGGTGATCCAGCTCGCCGCTCAAGACAACCTTGGAGGTGACGCTCCAGTTGCCGTTGTTGTCGATGAGCGACAGCTCGGCGCGCAGTATCTCACGGCCGTCGGCACTGGTGCCCACCAGATCGCCATTGGGGTCGAGGCTGAAGGTAACAGGGCTGCCGTGGCTGCTGTATTTGCCATTAAGACTCTGTTGGATGGCCGCAAGATCGAACTTGAGGCTGTTCCCATCGAGGGCATCTGAGCCGTGGCTTACGGTAAAGCTCATATGACTTATCTGAGCCCCCGTCCCCTGATTGAACTCGGTCATTTCGGTGCCGGTCACGCCGTTGATCACCGGATTGGCCCCGTCGCCGATGGCGACGGTCAGGGAGGAAGATACCTTGTCCCCATCGCTGTCGGTGAGGGTGAAGCCCGCCTTGAGCAGGCTATCGGCACTGCCCTGACCCAGCGGCTGGTTGAGGGTGAAGACGTAGTGGCCTCTCTGATCAAGCGTGAGGGTGAAAACGTTCTGGCCGTTGACGGTGCCGCTGATGCTGTTGCCACTGACGCTGATCACGACCGGCTGGCCACCGCTGGTGAGCCCCTGCAGGCCAGGCTGGCTGGCATCGAAGCTGATGTTGACCAGGGGATCCGTGCCGGCGGTGATGTTGAGATCCCCGGAGAGGCTCTGAGCGGCGCTCCAGTCGCTGTCTTCCACCAGGTTCAAAGTGACCGCATCCACGCTCGGCAGGGCGCCGTCGGTGATGGCGATATTCAGGGTGCCGAGGTTGCTCTGGTCCCCATCAAAATCGGTGCCCTGCACCTGCAGGCCCAGGTTGACGCTGTTGCTGTCCAGCGGCTGATCCAGCACGCCGTCGAGCTGCAGATGGTACTTGCCGTCCAGGTCCAGAGTAACAGTCAAAATGACCTTGCCAGCGGCATCGAGCAGGGTGATCTGGTTGCCATTGACCTGATAACTAGTGGCTTTACCGCCGCTGGTGAGACCGTCGAGGCCGGGCTGGCTCGCCTCGAAGTTGAGGGACACCAGGCGGTCGCTGCCCACATTGACCGGCAGTTGGCCATCCATTGTCTGGCCCGCAGCCCCTTCCTGCAGGCTGATGCCGCCGTCGATGCCGAGGCTGGGATCCGTGCCGTCGTTGATGGAGACCACCAGATCGGCGCGGGTCTCATCACCGTCGATCTCCTTGGCCGAGACGGTGAGCCCCAGGGAAAGGTTGTCACTGCCCTGATGATCCAGGGGCCCATTGAGGGAGACGGTGACATTGCCGTCGATGTCGCTGCCAGATTGGCTGGCGCTCAGCTCGGCCTTGATCACCTCGACCCGCTTGCCCTGATCATCAAGATAAAAACCGGTAAGCAGGCGATCGCCAGTGAATTCGAAGGTCAGCACATGACCGTCGCTGCTGAGCCCGCTGCCGTTGAGGCGAGCCAGGGTATTGGCCTGATCCGCGAAGGCGACGGAGTCCGCCAGCAGGGGATCGGCCTGGTGACCCACCACGAAGTTGCTCTGGCCCACCACGACCCTGGCGTTGGTAAAGGCATCCTCGGTGAGGGTGATAGGTGAGAGAACGAAGCCAGGCGGCGTGCTGTCCACCAGATTGACGTTGAGATTGGCGTGCACCAGATCCCCGTCGCTGTCGCGATACTCCAGCGAGAACGGCAGGCTCAGGCTGTCCTGGCCGTGATCCAGGCTCTGGTTCCAGACGATGCGATAGCTGCCGTCGTTGGAGAGCGTCAGGGTGAAGACTGTGATGCCGCCTGCGCTGGCACTGAGGGTCTGGCCGCTGATCTGATAGCTGAGCGCCGAGCCATGACTGCTGAGGCCGAGTTGCTCGAGGGCGCTCTGATCGGCCCCGAAGCTGACCTGCAGGTTGCCATCCATGCCGGCACCGGTATGCAGGGAACCGGTGGCGCTGACGGGCCCCTTGACCAAGTCGGCTTCGGACAGGGTCAGCACATCGCTCTGGCCGATGAGGGGTGCCCCGTCGCTCACCCGGTTGCCCGCGAGATCGGTCACCTCGGCGCGCACCTCGTAGGGGCCGGAGATGGTGGAGAGATCCAGGCCACTGAGCTGCCAGCGACCGTCGCTGCCCACCAGGGCGGTGCCGCTGTAAAGGGTCTGGCCATTCTGGCCGATGAGGGTGACGATGACGCTCTGGCCCGCTTCGACCTGGGTACTGGTGCCACTCAAAGTGACATTGTCATGACCCAGAATGCGGTTGGTATCGAGATCGTCGATGTCGATGCCGGCCTTGGTGTCGACGGTGACCGTCAGGGTATCGCTGGCGCGGTTGCCGGCGATGTCCACGGAGTCCACGCGAAAATCATAGGCTCCGTCCGCCATGTCGCTCGGGATCTGGTACTGCCAGTTGCCGTTGCCATCGACGGTGAGCACCGCCAGCACGGCACCGCCGAGACTCAGGGTCACGGTGGCACCGGGTTCCCCCTTTCCCTGCAGCAGCGGCGTGGTGTCGCAGGTCAAGTCGTCCACCTGGCTGGCCCCGGTGTCGCTCTCATCGGAAAGGTCGAGGGTGATGCTGGTGATGGTATCGAGCAGGGTCTGGCCGAGATCGCTGGCTCTGTTGCCGGCCGCATCCTGGGTATCGGCCTGAATAGTGAGGGGGCCATCCACCAGCTTGCCGGTGACGTCACCGAAATTGGCCTCCCAGACGAAGCCGGGCAGCACCACTGTGGTGGTGGTGAGGCGGTTGCCGTCCTGATCGGTCAGGGTGACGGTCACCGTCTGGCCGACTTCCACATCTTGCACTGTGCCGCGAATGATGACCCCGGCCGCCTCATCGGCATTGATGATGTTGTCGAGGGTCTGGGGCTCGGTGATGGTGATATAGGCCTGCTGATCCTGATCTTCGACATAGGGCTCGTCATTGCCCTGAAGGGAAGCTTGGTGGTCGGTGTCAAAGCCCGCCTCCACCAGGGTGAAGTCGTTGTTGAGATCCACCACCACGAAACCGCCGACGCTGGAGCCGACCACACCGCCTGCAGTGCCCGCGCCCGGATTACCGGCGGCCGTCTCTGCAAACAGCTCGGTCGGGTCGGCGCCCTGACGGATGGCCTCCTGCAGGCTGGCGAGCTCGGGATCGAGCTGCTGGGGATCTGGCTGCAACTGAGCCAGCTCGAGCCTGTCTGAGGCATTGGCTTCATCGGCCGGATCGGCCAACTCGAAGCGCCCATCGGAGTCGGCGAGCAGGCGCTCGCCAGGCTGCAGCTGCATGCCCACCACCGCACGGTGCAAGGAGCCGTCGGCATCCATGACAAACACCGCACCCTCCAGTTCAGTGATCAGGGTCGGTTTTTCGATTCGCAGCTCAGCCATACTTCCTCCAACGGGTAAACACTGACTCCTCAACCTAGTTAACAGATATGGGAGTCACCGTGATAGGCGGTTATTTTACCGCCTCGATTGGCATATATCCCTTCGACATTTTCGAAAATATCGAAAGAATATAGGGTGAAATGTCCTATTTAATTCAGGAAAACGTTAGCTCTTCGGGATTACCGCAAGATTTCCGTTCAAATATTTCAAACCGTTGCCGAGATGCGCCTCTTGGCACCCCTTGATGCGACAACTTTTGACCTCGAGCCCTGCCAAACCTGGCCTGGGCAATTTCACCATGGGCTTTTCCGGCTGGACCCGGTCGCGAGAAAAATGAATTTTCATTCGTTCATTCACCGTCGCCTCCCGCGCAGGCAATGCCACTCCTTGCGCCTCCAGCCCGGTGATCTTGTCCCTGCCTTTGGCTTCTCTGCTCACACGGAGGGGCCTTCTCCGGCTGCAGTCATTCTCACTAAGCTCGCAATAGCATTAAATAATTAAACCTGGATCTCACTTTTCACATTTGAGTTCGCTGGCAATTGATCTAGCGCAATCCCCGTCGCGATAAATAATTATCCATTTTACCTATTTGGTAATATCTCCCTGAGCAATCGCATAAAAAGCATTCTTTATGCACCAATAAAAATTAATCGGCCTGCCATGCCCGTCGACGACGGGCACTGATATCCACGCACCAAGATGGAAGGGTCAGGCCCCGCAAGGACATTTATCTGGGAGTGATGATCGTGGGTTCACACAACAAACCATCCAGGCTGGGCTTCGCCGCCCTGCTATTGACGGCCCTGTTGGGCAGCAGTTGGGCACAGGCCGATGAGGCCGCCCCCAAGGGCAAATTCGAGGCGCGCAACGAGCTGTTCGCCAAGGATCACGTCGATCAGTTCGACAGCTGGAAGTCGACCAGCGAAAGCCGCGAGCGCACCGACGCCCTGGCGGAAGATCCGCAGATGGTGGTGCTCTGGGCCGGCTACCCCTTCTCCAAGGATTACAACAAGCCGCGCGGCCACTTCTACGCCCTGACCGACGTGCGGGAAAGCCTGCGCACCGGCGCCCCCAAGACCGCCGAAGATGGTCCCCTGCCCATGGCCTGCTGGAGCTGTAAAGGTCCGGACGTCGCCCGCGTCATCGATGAGAAGGGCGAAGATGGCTACTTCAAGGGGATGTGGGCCAAGGGTGGCCCCGAGATCGTCAACGCCATCGGCTGCGCCGACTGTCATGACACCGCCTCCAAGGAGTTCAAGGAGGGCAAACCCGCCCTGCAGCTCTCCCGCCCCTATGCGGACAGAGCCATGAACGCCATCCACAAGCCGTTCAAGGAACAGGGTCGCTTCGATCAGCAATCCCAGGTCTGCGGCCAGTGCCACGTTGAGTACTACTTCAACGGCCCCACCAAGGCGGTGAAATTCCCCTGGGACAAGGGCACCAAGGTCGAGCAGATGGAGGAGTACTACGACGAAGTGGGCTTCGCCGACTGGACTCATGCCCTCTCCAAGGCCCCCATGCTCAAGGCCCAGCATCCGGAATATGAAACCTGGCGCGCCGGCATTCATGGCCAGAACAACGTCGCCTGCGTCGATTGCCACATGCCCAAGGTGCAGAACGAACAGGGCAAGGTCTACACGGATCACAAGGTCGGCAACCCCTTCGATCGCTTCGAGCAGACCTGCCGCAACTGCCACACCCAGAGCAAGGAGATGCTGCAAGACGTCGTCCACCAGCGCAAGGAGGCGATCACCGAGATCAAGCTCAAGGTCGAGAAGCAACTGGTGCACGCCCACTTCGAGGCCAAGGCGGCCTGGGATGCCGGCGCCACCGAAGCCGAGATGAAGGACATCCTGCAAGACATCCGCCACGCCCAATGGCGCTGGGACTTCTCCATCGCCTCCCACGGGGTGCAGGCTCATGCCCCGGAAGTGGCTTTGAGGATGCTGGGCAGCGCCCTGGACAAAGCAGCCGACGCCCGCACCAAGCTGGCTCGCCTGCTGGCCGCCAAGGGGATCAGCCACGAGATCGCCATTCCTGACATCTCCAGCAAGGAGAAGGCCCAGGCCGCGCTTGGCATGGACATGAAGCAGATGAGCAGCGACAAGGCCCAGTTCCTCAAGACCACTGTCCCCGCCTGGGAAGCCGAGGCCAAAGCGGCCGGACGGCTCGCACAATGACGAGGCCGGCGGGCCCCCTCGGGCCCGCCGCCGAATGGAGGCTTCCTATGGGTGATTTAACGATGGATTTCTTACGACTGATGCTGATGGCCGCCATGCTGCTGACCAGCGTGCAGGGCCAGGCCGCGGATCAGACAGCCGCGCCGACCGCCATGCCCGCCCCCCACGAGGTAGAGTTCTTGCGCAGCGCCGACAAGGCCTGCACCGACTGCCACAAGGAGCAGAAAGAGGGCATGCACGGCCAGCATGCCAAGGCGACCAATCCCAACAACCTGGCGCCGGTGACCTGCACCAACTGCCACGGCCAGCCCTCCCTGCAACACCGGGAAGGGGTCAAGGACGTGATGCGCTTTAGCGACAGCTTCAACCAGCCGCAAGGCAAGGATGGCTATCCTATCGCCGAGCAGAACAGCGTCTGCATGAGCTGTCACGAACCCAAGCCCCTGCGCGAGGCGCTCTGGGCCCACGACGTGCACATGACCAAACTCACTTGCACCAGTTGCCACCAGTTGCACCCGGCCAAGGAGCCCATGGTGGGGATCCCGGCGCAATCCCGCATCAAGTTGTGCGTCGATTGCCACAGCAAGCAGCACGAGGCCATCAAGGCCAAGACCACCGCCCAGGACAAGGAGGCGCCATGAGCTGCTCTCGCCGTCAATTCATGGCCGGCATGGGAGCGGGCGCCCTCATCATGATGACGGGCCCTGCTCGCGCCGGCACCGCCGCCCTCGCCCACAGCCAGACCATCGACGGGGTGCGTTACGGCATGCTGCACGACGAGACGGCCTGCATCGGCTGCACTGCCTGCATGGATGCCTGCCGGGAAGTCAACAAGGTACCGGAGGGGGTCTCCCGTCTCGAGATCCTCCGCACCGGCCCTATCGGCGAGTTTCCCGACGCCGAGTACCACTTCTTTCGCAAGTCCTGCCAGCACTGTGACAATGCCCCCTGCGTCCATGTCTGTCCGACCGGGGCCTCCCATCGCCGCGCCGAAGACGGCATCGTCGATGTGGACCCGGATCTGTGCGTCGGCTGCATGTACTGTCTCGCCGCCTGCCCCTATCAGGTGCGCTTCATCAACCCGGTGACCCGGGTGGCGGACAAGTGCGATTTTTGCCGCAAGACCAACCTGGCCCAGGGCAAGGAGCCGGCCTGCGTGGAGTCCTGTCCCACCAAGGCGCTGGTGTTCGGCAACCTGGACGATCCCCAGAGCCCGATCGCCAAGCGGCTGGTGAAGGAGACCACCTATCGCTACAAGCAGGTGCTCGGTACCTCGCCCAAGATGTATCGCGTGCCCAAAGGGGAGATAACGTCATGACGATGCAAGAGGCATTTCACTTCCCTTCCCTCGTGTGGGGATTTGTCCGATCGCCATCTACCCCGGCAGTAACAGATGGAGGGAATGACCATGTGGTATGACGCATTTCACTTCCCTTCCCTGGTTTGGGACTGGCCCATCGCGATCTACCTGTTCCTGCTCGGCATCTCCGCCGGGGCCACCACCCTGTCGGTGTTGCTGCGCCGCAAAGGGGCCGGCAGCGAGAGCGGCATCATCAAGGCGACCGCCCTGTTGGCGCCGCTCTCCGTGGTGCTGGGGCTCTTGATCCTCATCTTCCACCTGGCCCGTCCCTGGACCTTCTGGAAGCTGATGTTCCACTACCAGTTCGACTCCGTGATGTCGATGGGAGTCATGTTGTTCCAGCTCTACATGGCGGTGCTGTTCGCCTGGCTGGCGGTGGTGTTTCGAGCCGAGATCGAGGGGCTGCGCGGTCGTTTCCTCAAGGAGAAGTTCGCCTTCGTTGACGGCTTGATAGGTCTGCTGGCCCGCATCGAGCGGCTGCTGGCGCCGCTGCTCCTGCTGCTGGCGGTGCTGCTCGGGGCCTATACCGGCTTCCTGCTCTCGGCGCTGAAGACCTATCCGCTGCTCAACAACCCCGTGCTGCCGGTGCTGTTCCTGGTGTCGGGCATCAGCTCGGGGATAGCCTCCACCATCTTGCTGGCGGTGACGCTCTTCAAGGAGCACCACCACAGCCAGGGGGTGAACTTCGTGCACCGCTTCGAGCGGCCGGTGCTGGCGGTTGAGATCCTGCTGCTGGTCTGCTTCTTCACCGGCCTCTACTTCGGTGGCGGCCAGAAGGAGGTCGCCATGTGGGCCGCCATCGGCGGCGGCTTCTGGTCTCAGGTGTTCTGGGTCGGCGTGGTGGGCATCGGCATGCTGTTGCCGCAGTTGCTCGCCCTGCTCACTCCGGCGCCTTTGCGCCAGAAGAGCGGCCATCTGGTGCTGGTGTGCAGCCTGACCCTGGTGGGCATACTGCTGCTGCGCTATTTCGTGCTCTATGCCGGCCAGATGACGGTAGTTTAAGAACCTGGTCACGGCCTTACTGCGAGGCCGTGATCAAGGCTCATACGCTGCTCTTTACCTTGCTGACAGCCTCTCGCGACAGGTCGTAGACAGGCTCTAAGCAGGGCTCACAAGCGCCAGCCGCCACGGCGGCTGGCGCTTGTCTGTTGTTGAGAGTCTGGATTTTCTGGTTATGCCCCAACGCCCGCCCGGTGCGGACGCTGTGGCATGACATGAACGAATGATTGGGACTGGAGGTTGTGTGCTGGCTGAGCTCGGCTATCTCTCACTGTTGTTGGCGACCCTGCTCGCCCTGGTGCAAGGCACCCTGCCCTGGCTAGGCCTGCGGCTCGCCTCGCGCCCGTTGCTGGACTGCGCCCGCCCCCTTGCCCTGCTGACCGCCGCCCTGCTCGGGGCCGCGCTGGTGCTGCTCGCCCTCTGTTTTGGCCGGGATGACTTCACCCTGGTGTACGTGGCCCAGCACGCCAACAGCGCCCTGCCCCTTGGCTTCAAACTCGCGGCCGTCTGGGGTGGCCACGAGGGATCCATGCTGTTCTTCGTGTTCGCGCTGGCGCTCTGGGGGGCGCTGGTCGCGCTCTGCTCCAGACGGGTCGACTCGCTGATCCTGGTGCGGGTACTCGCCATCATGGGTCTGATCGTGGGGCTGTTTGGCCTCTACACCCTCGCCTTCTCCAGCCCCTTCGATCGCGCCTTCCCGGGGCCGCTGGAGGGGCGCGATCTCAATCCCATGCTGCAGGATATCGGCCTCATCATCCACCCGCCTTTGCTCTACCTCGGCTACGTGGGCTTCGCGGTCAACTTCGCCTTCGCCATGGCGGCGTTGCATTCGGGCAGGCTGGACGGCGCCGTGGCGCACTGGAGCCGCCCCTGGGCTCTGGGCTCCTGGGTGTTTCTCACCGCCGGCATCCTGCTCGGTTCCTGGTGGGCCTATTACGAACTGGGCTGGGGCGGCTGGTGGTTCTGGGATCCGGTGGAAAATGCCTCCCTGCTGCCCTGGCTGCTGGGCACAGCGCTCTTGCACGCCCTTGTCGTCTGCGAGAAGCGCGGCGCTTACGGCCACGGCGTCTTGCTGCTCTCCATCTTCACCTTCGCCCTGAGCCTGCTCGGCACCTTCGTGGTGCGCTCCGGGGTGCTCACCTCGGTCCACGCCTTCGCGGTGGATCCCAATCGCGGCCTCACCCTGTTGCTGTTGCTCGGCCTGCTGCTGACCACGGCCTTGACCCTGTTCGCGCTGCGGGCCGATACCCGCGCCCCTTATGCCCGCTTCGGTTTCTGGTCAAAGGAGGGGCTGCTCGGCGCCGCCATCCTGCTGCTGGTCGTGGCCTGTGCCAGCGTGCTGCTCGGCACCTTCTACCCCATGGTGTTCCAGTCCCTGCACCTGGGGTCGCTGTCGGTCGGCGCCCCCTACTTCAACGCCATCTTCGTACCGCTGGCCCTGATGCTGATGGCCCTGATGACCCAGATCCCGCGCCTGCGCTGGCAACAGCTGGCCACCGTCTCCCGCCTCCGCGCCCTGTTGCCACCGCTACTCGGCCTGCTGGGGGGCGGCCTGCTCAGCCTCGCCTATCGCGAGCAGGGCAGCCTTGGCTGGAGCGGCATTCTCGCCAATATGATCGGCCTCTGGCTGATGGCGAGCCTGTTGTTCAACTTCCCACTGAAAACCCAATGGCGAGATGTGAACCGGATGGGCAGCCTGCTGGCCCACCTCGGGGTCGCGGTCTGCGCCCTCGGCATCGCCCAGGTGAGCCACCATAGCCAGGAGGGAGGAACCGTGCTCAGCGCAGGCAATCCCTACCGACTCGGCGCCTACGAGTTTCGCTATGAGGGCAGCGAGCCGCTGCTCGGCCCCAACTACACCGCCGAGCGCATCACCCTCAGCGTGCACAAAGAGGGCAAAGAGATCGCAAGGCTGACGCCGGAGCGGCGCCACTACAGCGTGCGCACCATGAACATGAACGAACCCGGCATCCAGTGGGGGCTCTTTGGGGATCTCTACGTGGTGCTGGGGGAGAAGATGGGGCCGGATGCCTATGCCATGCGCCTGCACCACAAGCCGCTGGTGCGCTGGATCTGGTTCGGCGGCCTCTTGATGACCGCCGGTGGCGCGCTGCGCCTGCTGGGACGGCGTCCGCTGCTGGCGGCGCACCAGCAAGCCTGTGCGCATCAGCCTATCCCCTTGCAACCCTGGGAGGCGCCATGAGTGCTCGCCTGCGTCTCTTCATCCCCCTTGGGATAACCCTGTGCCTCGGCCTCCTGCTCTGGTTGGGGCTCGGCAACAACCCCTACAGCCAGGACGATGCCACCCTGGGCCGCGGCCTGCCGAGCTGGCAGAGCCAGGATCTGTTTAGCGACAGGCTCATCCATACCGACGACCTCAAGGGGAAGCCCTTCGTGCTCAACGTCTGGGCCAGCTGGTGCCCGGCTTGCCGCGCCGAGCATCCCTTGCTCGTCGAGCTGGCCGGCTCGGTGACTCTCTATGGCCTCAACTACCGGGACAAGGCCGAGGCGGCACGCAGCTGGCTGCGCGAGGCGGGAAACCCCTATCAGGCCGTGCTGGCGGATCCGGACGGCAAGCTGGCCCTGGAGCTCGGGGTCTATGGCACGCCGGATACCTATCTGTTTGGCGCCGACGGTACCCTGATCGCTCGCCACACCGGCGAGCTGACCCGGGATATCTGGCAGCGCCAGTTTGTGCCCCTGCTCGCCGAGGCCCATGCCAAGGCTGCCAACCAATCCCCATCGGGCAAGGCGGAAACCACCCCATGAGACGCCTCACTCTGCTCACCCCCCTCCTCAGTGCCCTGCTGCTAGTGATAAGCCTCGGGGCTCTCGCCAGCGGCGTCGATACCTACCAATTCAGCCACCCTGAGCTCCAAACGCGCGCCCAGGAGCTGGCCCGTGCCCTGCGCTGCCCCCAGTGCCAGAACCAGAACCTGGTGGAGTCCAACTCCCCCATAGCGCGGGATCTGCGCCTCGAGGTCTACCGCTGGGTGGACGAGGGGCAGAGCGATGAGCAGGTGATCGCCCGCATGACGGAGCGCTTCGGCGATTTCGTCCGCTACGATCCCCCCCTCAAGGCCAGCACCCTGCTGCTCTGGGGGGGGCCACTGCTGCTGACGCTGCTGGCGCTGGCGCGCCTTCGCCGCAGCCTGCGGCAGAAAGTGCGGGCTCCCCTTGTCGGCTATCAGCCTCAGGGCGCACCGCCCGAGGATCCCAGATCCGAGTTGAACCGGCGGATCCTGGCCGAGCAGCAGGCGGGGTTGACCCCTCACTCGCGCCTCTATCGAGAGCTGGAGCAGGCGCGGCTCGCCACTGTCACCCCGGCCGCCGAGCAGCGCCTGCGCGCCAGGGTGATGGCCGCCAGCCCCGGCATCCGCCCCCTGCCCTGGCTGTTGCTCGGGGTGTTGTTGCTGGGATCGGTCGCACTCTTCTACGCCAGCACCGGCCGTTATCAGGCGTGGCAGGGGCATCAGCAGCGCCCCGATCCCCTGGCGGGCCTGAGCCCCCGCGACTTGCAGGACAAGGAACTCGGCGCCCTGCACCAGCGGCTGCAACAGGATCCCAGGGATCTCGAGAGTTGGGCCGAGCTCGGTCAGCTCTATCTGTATCGGGACGAATACGAGAACGCCTGGCTCGCCTATCAACGGCTCGCCCTGCAAGAGGGGGGCGCCAGCGCCGCCACCCTAGCTGCCCAGGCCACGGTGCGTTACTACCAGGCGGGGCAGCGGCTCACCCCGGAGGCGCACCGCCTGCTTGATGCCGCGCTCGCGCTCGACAGCGGGGAAGTGAGCGCCCTGATGCTGCTCGCCTCCGACCACTTCCTGCATGGCCGCTACGGCGAGGCCATCACCCTGTGGCAACGGCTGCTCGATGAGGAGCGTCCCCGCATCAACCGCGCCGCACTGATCCAGGCCATTCAGACCGCTCGCATCATGGGCGGTTAATGCCGGATGTTATGGCCGCCCAGACACGACAGTTCAAGACGCCGGACACCTGGCTGTCGGGGGGCTTTTTCATGGAGCGGGAGATGGAAATGACGGGGAAACAGAATAGGTAAAAAAAGAGTGGTAACGGAGGGGCAGTTCCGGCATATAGTGCGCGTCCCTGACGGGGATATTGACGCTTATTAGCCCCCTAAATGACGTGATCCTGGCCGAATAAGGGCGCGATATAGCCGCCGATGCGGTGATTTCAAGGATCACCGTCCCATTAAAATAAAAAATTGGAACTTTTGGCATTGTGAAGCGTCAATTCCCGTCATATAACTTAGCCAAATGCCCCCCTGAGTCGTAGTAGAGCCAAATCATGAACATTCGTCCTTTTCTTCCCTTGCTGTTCGGCGCCTTGCTCCTTCCCGCCAGCATGGAAAGCGCCCATGCCAACCCGTTTTCTGCGACATCCACCTCCTCCAGCCGTCTGCTAGAGCAACGCACCAACCTCTCCCTGAGATCCGATGCCTTCGTGGTCGCCAACTCCCGTACCGGCGAGATCCTGGCCGAGCGTAACGCCAACCGGGTGATGCCCATCGCCTCCATCACCAAGCTGATGACGGCGCTGGTGGTGCTGGATGGTAATCAGCGGCTCGCCGAGACCATCACGGTCACCATGGACGATGTGGACAGGATCAAGGGCACCGGCTCCCGTTTGGCCATCGGCTCTCGCCTGAGCCGTGCCGACATGCTGCACATCGCCCTGATGTCGTCGGAAAACCGCGCCGCCTCTGCCCTGGCACGCAACTACCCCGGCGGCCGACGTGCCTTCGTCGAGGCGATGAATGCCAAGGCCCGCATGCTCGGCATGTGGAGCACCCATTTTGCCGACAGCACCGGGCTCAACCCGCGCAACGTCGCCACCGCCCACGATCTGGCCAAGCTAGCGGCAACGGCCTCCACCTACCCGCTGATCCGTCAGTACACCTCGACCGAACACAGGCTGGTGCGCAACGGCAAGCGCCAGATGCAATATCACAACTCCAACCGCATAGTGCGGGAAGGCAGCTGGCCCATTCTGGTCTCCAAGACCGGCTATATCCGCGAGGCGGGACGCTGCCTGGTGATGGGTACCACCGTCAGCAATGAACCCGTGATCATGGTGCTGCTCCATGCCAACACCACGGATGAGCGGGTCGCCGACGCCAAGCGGATCAAGACCTGGCTGGAGACCTCGGGCCGGGCGACCCTGACCGCCCAGTCCACGCCCCCCGCCAAGCTCTTCTCGGCGCAATAACCCCTCTCTGCCCAACCTAGAACCGCAGGCCACTTGCCTGCGGTTTTTGTTGCCTCCACGCCACGTTCGCCCTCCTATCCGCCCGCCTGACAGCCTGGCTGTCTTTCGTCGACCCCTCATCTCGCCATCTTTTATGGCAGCAACAAACATCATAAACCCATCGCTCAGCATGATAAAAACACTGGTTATATATGTTAATGCAGTGATAAATCACATTTCTAGGCGACAGGATTTGCCGATTTCACTGCCGATGATACCGTGATGGCCAATCTCCCCGGCAACGGGATCGGGGGCAATTCACTCCAGGTGCAACAACAAGGATGATGGAATGAAGATTGTCGTATTGGGAGGAGGCGTGATCGGGGTGACCAGCGCCTGGTATCTGGCCAAGGCGGGCCATCAGGTGACCCTGCTGGAGCGGCAAGGCGGGGTGGCACGCGAGACCAGCCATGCCAATGCGGGGCAGATCTCCCCCGGCTATGCCTCCCCCTGGGCAGCCCCCGGCATTCCCCTCAAGGCGGCGAAGTGGATGCTGCAGAAGCACGCCCCTTTTACGATAAGGCCCACCTCGGATCCCTTCCAGCTGCGCTGGATGTTGCAGATGTTTGCCAACTGCACCCCGGCGGCCTATGCCACCAACAAGGGGCGCATGGTGCGTCTGGCCGAGTACAGTCGCGACTGCATGAAGGGGCTGCGGGACGAGCTTGATCTGGATTACGAGGGGCGCCAGCTCGGTACCCTGCAGCTGTTTCGAAGCGCGGCCCAGCGCGAGGCCAGCAAGCGGGACATCGCCGTGCTGGAGGAATACGGCGTTCCTCATCAGGCGCTGGACGCCGCCGGTTGCGAGCAGGCAGAGCCCGCGCTGGCGCGGGTGCGTGGCAAGATCCTGGGGGGCCTTCGCCTGCCCGGCGACGAGACCGGCGACTGTTTTCGCTTCACCCAGGGGCTGGCGGACGAGGCCAAGCGACTCGGGGTGGAGTTTGTGTTCGATTGCCCCATCGACGAGGTGGAGCTGGCCGGGGGTCGCGCCGTGGCCGTGCGGGCCGGCGAGCGGCGCTGGCAGGCGGACGCCATCGTCTGTGCTCTCGGCAGCTATGGCACCGGTTTATTGCGTCCCCTCGGCATCGCCCTGCCCGTCTACCCGGTCAAGGGCTACTCCCTCACCCTGCCGATGACGGATCCTGAGGCCGCGCCGCGCAGTACAGTGCTGGACGAAACCTACAAGGTGGCCATCACCCGCTTCGATCGACGGATCCGGGTCGGTGGCATGGCCGAGCTGAGCGGCTTCAATCTGGCGCTCAACCCCAGGCGCCACGACACCCTGGCCATGGTGGTCAGGGATCTCTTCCCGGATGGCGGCGATCTCGCCCGCGCCGAGTTCTGGACCGGGCTGCGCCCCATGACGCCGGATGGCACGCCCCTGGTGGGCCCAAGCCCCATTCCGGGCCTGTGGCTCAACACCGGTCACGGCACCCTGGGCTGGACCATGGCGGCGGGCTCCGGCCAGTTGCTGGCGGATCTCATCACGGGCAACTCCCCTGCCATCAGCAACGAGGGCCTGACCCTGGCCCGCTACGGCTAGGCCGCTCGCCGTCACGGGGCAAAAACGAAGAGGGAGTGGCTGCCACTCCCTCTTCGTTTATCTGCGTCCTCAAGCGCCAACGCTGAGCCCGGGCAGCCCCTGCCACACCAGGGCGGGATCGGGCTCGGCGATGGCGGCCGCCACCAGCTGCTCGCTCCAACGTCGGTGCAACTGCCACATCTGGCGCCCCAGCTCCCCCTGATCCTTGGTGCACTGCTTGACCACGTCCGCGGTGCGATAGAAGTAGCGCACCAGGGTCGTCAGCTCGGGCTCGGGCCAACGGCAGCCAAAATGGCGCAGTCGCTCGGACCAGAAGGCAATCTGGCCCCGCTCGTGCTCCTGCTCCACCCCGTGCAGCGCCGGGATCAGATCCATCGCCTGCCAGAGCGCGCCATAACCGACGAAACGCTCATCCAGCGCCTCCAGCGCCTGATCCAGCAGCAGCAGGCTCTGGGGCCAGTCGACGGCCTGCTGTTTGATCGCCTCCTGCGCCTCGCACACCGCCGCCAGCCAGTCCAGGGCGAGGCGGCAGATGATCGCCTCCTTGTTGGGAAACAGGTGATAGAGCGACTTGATGCCCACCCCGGCGCGCGCGGCGATGGCATTGGTGTTGAGCGCCGCAAAGCCCTGCTCCTGCAACAGCGCCAGGGCGGCCTGCTCGATGCGGCTCGCCACGTCCTGGCTGCGCAACTGCCTGGGCTGGCGCCGCATACAGAACTCGGTCGGCAGTGAATGATCCGCCATCTCGTTTCCTCAACATGGTGACTGGTTGTCATAACTACATGATGTGACAAGCTAAACACAAGCCAAAAAAAATGCAGTAATCACTGGCATTTTTCAGGATAGCTGCAATAAACAAGGAGCTCATATCTGCAGTAAAGACTGCAATTAACTCAAGGAGAGCGCGCTATGGATAGCAAGAAGATCCCCTTCAGGTTGGGGTTGACCACCCTGCTGGTCGCCGGCCTGCTCGCTGGCTGCCAACAGGACAACAGCAGCGAGGCCCCACCGGCCAACACCCTCTACCTCAACGGTAAGATCCACACCCAGGATGGGCAACGCAGCCAGGTCGAGGCCATGGTGGTCAGCGATGGCAAGTTCACCTACGTGGGCTCCCGTGAGGGGGCCGAGGCCTATCAGAACAAGGCAACCCAGGTCGTGGATCTGCAAGGCAAGATGGTGCTGCCGGGCCTGCACGACAACCACATCCACCTGATCGGCACTGTGGCGCTGGACATGTGCGATCTCGACGGTCAGAGCATCGATCTGGATCAGCTCGCCGCCAAGGTCAAGGAGTGCCTGCCCCGCTACGCCCCCAAACCGGGGGACTGGCTGGTGGTCAATCAGTGGTCCCCCTATGACGGCAATACGCCGACCGCCACCTATGCCACCGTTCTCTCGGCGCTCGATGCCATGGCGCCGGACAACCCGGTGATGCTGGCCGGGGTCGACGGCCACGCCGGTGGCTACAACTCCCAGGCGCTGGCGCTGGCCGCAGACAAGGACGGCAATGTGGTCGGCTTCAACCCCACCACCCTGGCGCCGGGGGGCGTGTTTGCCGACTTCATCCCCTACGTGGACTTGACCAGCGGCGTCATCCGGGATGCGGCCCGCAGCGCCATACCAGTGCCCGACAGCGGCGTGCTGAGCGCGAGCGACGATCAGGCCGCCGCCCAGTATGACAAGATTCTGCCGGCCATCTCCGAGCTGATGGCGTCGCGCGGCATCACCGGCATTCAGGATGCCTGTGCCAGCGACTTCATCCGCCAGCGCCTGCGCAACATGGAGGCGCAGGATCTGCTGCACATGCGCGTCACCGCTGCGACCTGCTTCCACGACGATGATTTCAGCGGCAAGCTCGATCTCGCCGGCCACCTGGCCAAGGCCAGAGCCGTCAGGGACAGCTTTGCCGAGGATCCGCTGATCAAGGCCGATGCGGTCAAGATCTTCCTCGACGGCGTGATAGAAGGGGATCCTTTCACGGATCCCGTCTTCCTGCCCAACGCCGGTATGCTGGAGAACTACCACCGCCCCCACCTGGCCATGGATCCCGCCAGCAGCGATGTCACCATCACGGCCGACAGCGAGGACGCGGGCAGCAACGGCATCGTCAACTACAAGGATGCGGACTTGAAGCGCTACATCAGCGCGCTGGATAAAGAGGGTTTCAGCATCCACATGCACAGCATCGGCGATCGCAGCACCCGGATGGCGCTGGATGCGCTGGAGGCGGCCCGCGCCAGCAACGGCGATCACGGCATTCCCCACACCCTGGCCCACCTGCAGGTGGTCCATCCCGACGATCAGAAGCGACTGGGGGAGCTTGGGCTCTATCTGACCTTCACCTATGCCTGGACCAATCCCCAGCTGGCCTACGACATGCTGGTCTCCCCCTTCATCCAGCCGACCAGAGCGGGCCAGTCCTTGAGCGAGGCCATCTATGATCCCCTCGGCTACCTGCACGATGCCCTCTACCCGGTGGAGAGTACCCGCAAGGCCGGCGCCGTGCTGGTAGCAGGCAGCGATGCCCCGGTGGACAGCCGGGATCCGCGCCCCTTCGAGAACATGGCCGCCGGTATCATGCGAGCGGCGGATGGCCACGACGAGTATCGCGCCAGCCAGCGCATCTCCCTCTCCGAGATGCTGGCCGCCTACACCATCAACGGGGCCAGGGCGGTGCGCCAGGGAGACATCACGGGCTCCATCGAGGTGGGCAAGTCGGCGGACTTCATCGTGCTGGACAGAGACCTGTTCGCCCTGGTCAAGGCCGGCACCCCGGAGCAGATCGCCGGCACCCAGGTCGAGCGCACCGTGTTCCAGGGAAAGACCGTCTACCCCGTCATCGGCGTGACGCCCTGAACGCAGAGCCCCGAGTTCGTCACTATAAAAAAAGGCCCCGTGAGGGGCCTTTTTTTAGGCTGCAGCGGCCGCGCCTCAGGGCGACGGTACCCCCTCGTCGGCCAGCCCGGGCTGCAAGGCCAGGGTGAACAGGGCGGCCACCATGTCCGACTGGGTCAGGATCCCCACCAGCTGATCCCCCTCCAGCACCGGCATGTGGTGCAGCCCCCCGTCGGAGAAGGCCCCCACCAGATCGTACAGCGGCTGATAGCTGCGCGCCGTGCGCACCTCCCGGGTCATCAGCTCCGCCACTCGCCACTGCGCCAGGGCGATGGCTTCCCTCGGCTGCTGCCGCTCTCTGTCGATCATCAGATCGTGCAGGGTGAGGATGCCGGCCAGCCGGCCGGTCTCGTCGACCACCGGCAGGGCCTTGATCCTGTGGTGGGCAAGCAGATGCCAGGCCGCCATGGCCGACTCATCCGGCGTGATGACGATGAGATCCCGCGACATCACGTCCCGACAACACACAGTGCCCACCCGCTCGCGCAGGGCGTGCAACTGCGCCTCCTGCAGCAACTCCTGCAGATCCTGGCGGCTGATGTCGAGCAGCTCGCCGTGCTTCTCCAGCGCAAAGTCGATGTCGGTGGCGCTGGCGAGCCGTGCACTCGGCTCGGGGTCAGCGGTTTGGTGACGATTGGGCTGCGCCTTGCCGCCATTGGGGTAGCGTCGCCCCAGCACGCGGTTGTAGCAAAGACCCAGGATGAGCAACAGGGCTGAGTTGATAAGCACCGGCAGCAGCACATAGCCCACTCCGAGCTCGCGAATGCTCTCACCCCCGATGACGGCGGTCAGCGCCACGGCGCCGCCGGGGGGATGCAGGCTGCGGGTGAGGAACATGGCCGCGATGGCCAGCATCACGGCGCAGGCCGAGGCGAGCGCCAGATCCGGGATCAAGGTGGCGCTCGCCACCCCCATCAGGGCCGATACCCCGTTGCCCACGACGATGGACCAGGGCTGGGCCAGAGGGCTCGCCGGGGCGGCAAACAACAACACGGCGGAGGCACCCATGGGGGCGATCAGCCAATGGGCGTCCACCCCCAGTCCCCACTGGCACAGCCAGCCGGTGCCCAGCAGACCGATGAAGGCGCCAAGGGCACCATAACTGCACTCTTTGAGGCCGGTATTGGTCGATACCGGAAAAAAATCCCTGAACTGCATTCTGCTCCCGACGACGATAAGGTTTATTTCAAATGCGCAATATTAACGGCAGAGCCACCGCAAAGGCCAGCCACAGTGCAGTCACCAGCAACAGCCGTGATAACGAGGCCAAAAAAGAGGGAAGGCTCAGGCCTTCCCTCTCTCGTTACTTATCCCTGCTCTGCTTCGTTATTCTTGTCGTCTCAGGCCAACTCGGCCCGCAGCGCCTTGGTCGCCTCCACCATCACCTTGAGGGCGGCGGTGGTCTCTTCCCAGCCGCGGGTCTTGAGGCCGCAATCCGGGTTGACCCAGAGCCGGTCCGCCGGGATTTGTTCGGCGGCCTTGCGGATCAGATCCTCAATCCAGCCCTGGCTCGGCACGTTCGGCGAGTGGATGTCGTAGACGCCGGGGCCGATTTCGTTGGGGTAGTTGAAGCGCTCGAACGCCCCCAGCAACTGCATCTGGCTGCGGCTGGTCTCGATGGTGATGACGTCAGCATCGAGCGCCGCCACCGCCTCTATGATGAGGTTGAAGTCGCTGTAACACATGTGGGTGTGGATCTGGGTGCTGTTCACCACAGGGCTCGCACTCAGGCGGAAGGCGCGCACCGCCCAGTCCAGGTACGCCTGATGATCCTGCTTGCGCAGGGGCAGGCCCTCGCGGATGGCCGGCTCGTCGATCTGGATGATCTTGATGCCGGCGGCTTCCAGATCCGCCACCTCGTCGCGAATGGCGAGACCAATTTGCAGGGCGGACTGCTCGCGGCTCACGTCTTCCCGGGGGAAGGACCAGCAGAGTATGGTGACCGGGCCGGTCAGCATGCCTTTCACCGGCTTGTCGGTCAGGCTCTGGGCGAACTTGGTCCATTCGAGCGTCATGGGGGTCGGGCGGTCGATGTCACGGGTGATCACCGGCGGCTTGACGCAGCGGGAGCCGTAGCTCTGTACCCAGCCGAAGCGGGTGATGGCAAAGCCATCCAGCAGCTCACCGAAGTACTCCACCATGTCGTTGCGCTCGGCCTCGCCGTGCACCAGCACGTCCAGCCCGATGGCTTCCTGACGCTCGATGGCATCCTTGATCTGGGCCTGAATGCCCGCCTCGTAGGCCTTGTCGTCGATGCGACCGGCGCGCCACTCCTGGCGCAGCACCCGAATTTCAGAGGTCTGCGGGAAGGAGCCTATGGTGGTGGTGGGCAAGAGCGGCAGCTTGAGATCCGAGCGCTGGGCCTCGGCACGCACCGGATAGGCGCTCTGACGATCGAAGTCGCTGTTGGTGAGGCTGGCCAGACGAGACTGCACCGCTCGCTTGTGCACCCGGCTATCGGATTCTCTGTCGACTATGGGCTGGCTGTAGGCCGCTATCTTGTCCAGATCTCCACCATTGGGCTCTTTATTATTCAAATAAGCGGCGAGCAGCCCCAGCTCGTAGCATTTTTGCAGGGCGAAGGCGAACCAACTGCGGGTCTGGCCGTCCAGCTCGTGCTCCAGGGTCAAGTCCACCGGGCTGTGCAGCAGGGAGCAGGAGGAACCGACCCAGAGCCGCTCGCCGAGCCTGTCCTTCAGGGCCTTCAGGGTCGGGGCCAGCTTGGCCAGGTTGGCACGCCAGACGTTGCGGCCATTGATGACACCGGCGGAGAGTACCCACTGGGCAGGCAAGTGCGGGACCAGCGTCTCCAGCTGCTCGGGAGCGGCCACCAGATCCAGGTGCAGGCCATCCACCTTCAGGCTGGTGATGATGTCGCGCTGGTGGGCCACGGAGCCGAAATAGGTGGTGAGCAGCAGCTTGCAGGGGCCAGCCAGGCGCTCATAGGCCTTGAGGTAGGCCAGGCGCCACTCGTCCGGCAAGTCCAGCGCCAGGGCCGGCTCGTCGATCTGCACCCACTCCACCCCCTGGGACGAGAGCTTCGCCAGGATCTCCTGATAGACGACCAGCAGGCGATCCAGCAGGTCGAGGCGGGAGAAGCCGCTCTCTTTCTCCTTGCCGAGCCACAGGTAGGAGACGGGACCCAGCAGCACGGCCTTGACCGGCAGCCCCAGCGCCTTGGCCTCTTCTACCTCGTCAAACAGCTGGCTCCAGCCCAGTTTGAAGCGCTGGTCGCGGCCAAATTCGGGCACCAGATAGTGATAGTTGGTGTTGAACCACTTGGTCATCTCGGCGGCGGCGGCGCTGGGGCCGGTCGGCGCACGGCCACGGGCCACCCGGAACAGGGTATCGAGGTTGGTGTCGCCATCCCGATGACGCTCAGGGATAGCATCCACCAGCAGGCTGGTGCCGAGCACCTGATCGTACCAGGCGAAGTCGCCGACCGGCAGCAGGCTGACCCCGGCGGTGCGCTGGGCCTGCCAGTGGCGCTCACGCAGGCTCTTGCCCACGGCCACCAGTTCGGCCTGGGTGGTCTCGCCACGCCAGTAGGATTCGAGGGCAAATTTCAGCTCGCGCTTGGCGCCGATACGGGGAAAACCGAGTGTGTGTGCGCAGGTCATAGGTCCAATTCCTTATGCTCATTCATCTGATGGGAAACTGGATGATTTGGCCATCCAGATGTTTACACATCTAGAATGTCGAGATAAGGTGGCCCTGGCTATTGAATCCTTTTCAACTGGCTCTCAAGAAATTCTCAACTGACGCGCAAGGGGGTCTTCACCCAATGGAAGTCAGCCTGCAACGGACGCAACAAGGAGCCTCATCATGACCGCACCCCACCCCACCACCGGCAGTCAGAGCGGCAATCTGGGCATCGATCTCAAGCACCTGAAGACCATCAGCGCGCTGGCCGAGCAGGGCTCCCTGGCCGGGGCGGCATTGACCTTGAACCTCACCCAGTCCGCCCTCTCCCATCAGCTAAAAGAATTGGAAACCCGCCTCAACCTGGAGCTTTACTTGCGCAAGAGCCGGCCCCTGGTGCTGACGGCGGCGGGCCAGCTGTTGCTCAATCTGGCGCGCCAGGTGCTACCCACCCTGACCCTGACCGAACGGCAGTTGCAGGCGCTGCACAGCGGCGACGCCGGCCGGCTGCACCTGGCACTGGATTGCCACAGCTGCATCCAATGGTTGCTGCCGCTGTTGCCGGATTTTCGCCGCCAGTGGCCCGGGGTGGATCTGGAGGTCGAGTCGGTGCCCGGCTTCGATGCCATCAGCGCCCTGCTCGGCGGCCAGCTCGACCTGCTGCTCACCTCGGACGTACAGGCCCGGGGGGATCTGCACTTCGAGCCGCTGTTCGGCTTCGATCTCAATCTGGTGATGGCGCCGGATCACCCCCTCTGCCAGCAGTCACTCATCAGTCCCACCGATCTGCAACGGGAGGTGCTGCTGGTCTACCCGGTGGAGCGGGCTCGCATGGACGTGTTCAGCCGCTTCCTGCAACCCGCTGGGGTGGAGCCCGCCCGCTGCAAACTGGTGGACAACACCTCCGTCATGCTGCAGATGGCCGCAGCCGGACTCGGAGTCGCCGCCCTGCCGCGCTGGGCCAGCGAAGAGTTTGTGCGCCAGGGACTGCTCGAGGCACGCCCGCTGGGCCAGGGGATCCGCCGCCATATGTATGGCGCCGTGCGGGCCGCCGACAAGGATCAGGCCTGTCTGCAGAGCCTGTTCGAGCGCATTCGCGGCAAGATGGCGGCGGCAACTGCCCCATAGTACCGCGCAAGTATCACAACCCCCAGAGTAATAAAGCCGCCCATGGGGCGGCTTAATCAAATCAGCGGTAGCGAGTACGCAGCCCGGCCCTTGCTGGTGCTGGGCTCAGTCGGCGCAATCCTCCTGACCACCATCACGGCAACAATGGCGTGGGCAGTTGTCACACAGGCTGCCGTCACTGCGCTTGTGGTGCAGACAGCAGCGCTGGCGCACGTAACCGGGGGCGGCGCTGGCCGGCACTAGATCTCCGGACTGACGCCAACCCGCCAGGTGCTCGGCGGGCAGGCCGCAGGCGGCGAGCCAGAGCGGCGCATGGGCAGCCACCTCTTCCCGGCTGATCTCGCCGAAGAAATCGGGTACCCGCACCAGGGCCGCCAGCAGATCGTCCGCCAGCAGCGGGCGGATGAAACCGGGCCGCAGCCGCTGCACACCGGCAAACAGCTCGAACAGCTGCTGCCAGTGGCTGCGCAGCCGCCGACCCGCCGCCTCGATCAGTACCTCCCGCTCTCCCTTGATCATGGGCACCGGAGGCAGGCTGAAGCCGGACACCAGCCCACCCTGATAGCCCTGCCCCAGCTTGTCCAGGGCGGGCACGGCGCCGACGCGGTAGACGGCGACCATGGCCAGATAGATGGATTGCCAGCACAGCATGCCCCAGCTGCGGGTCAGCCAGTAGGCGGGGCCCGCCTCCGGGTGCGCCAGACGCCAGTGATCGTGCAGCGTCAGCGCCACCTCGGCGGGCGTCATGGGGCTGTCGGCGGTGCTCAGCAAGGGCGCTGAGCCTTCCACCAGCCTCCCCTTGAGGGAGCCGATAAGCGCCGAGGCCGCTGTGCACAGGGCAGCGAACTCGGCGTCCTCAGGGGCTTCTTGCCGAGCCGCAACGGCGCCGGGTCGCATGCTGCCAAACCCCATGGGACTGGCGACACGGGGTTTGGCAGCAGGACGATCGCCGCGCTGCGGCGATCGCTTGTGAATAAGCCCCGGCACTTGGCCGGGGCGCAGGGTCAGAATGCGTATTTGAGTCGAGCCTCCACGTTGCGCTCGGCACCGAACCAGCAGTTGTTCTGGTCGTAGCAGGAGTAGTAGGTCTTGTTAAGCAAGTTGCTGGCGCTAAGCGACGCCTGCACCCCTTTCAGGCTCTGGCTGAGGGCGGCCAGATCATAGGAGGCGGACATGTCCATCAGCAGATAATCCGGCACAGTATCTGTATTGGCGGCATCGAGCTGGGCCTCACCCACGTAGCGCAGGCCGGCGCCGACCCGCATCCCCTGCAGCGTGCCGCCGGCATAGTAGTTGCTCCACAGGGAGGCCATCTGCTTGGGCACCCAGACCGGGGTCTTGCCCTGCAGATCGGTGGTGTCCTTGGTGATCTCCATGTCCTGGCGGGTATAGCTCAGCGCCAGATCCAGCCGATCTGTGATGTCCATCCGCCCCTCCAGCTCGATCCCCTTGGAGACGATCTCGCCGGTCTGCAGCTTGGGTCCGTAGATGTTGTCCGGATCCGTCACCAGGGCGTTTTGCTTGGTGATGTGGAAGGCCGAGATCGTGGCCGTCTTGCTCATGTCCTCGGACAGGAACTTGAGCCCTCCCTCCCACTGATGACCGGTCGAGGGTTCGAAGGCCTTGCCATTCTTGTCCGCCCCCGGCACCGGCTCGAAGCTGTCGGCATAGCTCACATAGGGTGACAAGCCATAGTCCAGTTCATACAGAGCGCCGAGGCGGAAGGAGAGGTTGTCCTGATCGATCTGGGCCAGCGACTGGCTGGCCGCGCCCAGGTAGAGGCCGTGGCTGTCGGTGTCCATCCGGTAGCTGTCGTAGCGGGCGCCGCCGATTGCCACCAGCCGATCCAGGCGCACCTGATCCTGCAGATAGACGCCGGTCTGGGACTGACGAATGGTCTTGCGATCCTCATAGGAGAAGACCAGGGCATCCGGCTTTATCTGGTTGTGGTTCGGGTTGAACATGTCGATGCTGGGGGCGGAATAGTCGAGCGTGTCCTGGTAGAGGATGCGCGCATCCAGATACTGGTAATCGACCCCGAGCAGCAGGTTGTGCTGGGCCGGGCCGGTCTGCACCTTGCCCGCCAACTGGTTGTCGATCACAAAGCCTTTCGACGCTTCATCGGTGAGATAGGCGTTGCGGGCCACGGTGCGGTTGTCCGCCGCCAGGGCCGCGTTATAGGTGTTGCGCTGATAGGCGGAGGCGTCCATGTAGCGGGCGTTTTGCAGCACCTGCCAGTTGTCGTTGAACGCGTGGCTCAGCTTGTAGCCGAGCAGGGTCACGTCCCGGTTGTACTCGTTCCAGTTCTCGTCGCCGAGGAAGGTATCGCTGCCAAGCTGCCCCAATGGGTTGCTCTTGACCGAGCCGCTGGCCGGCACAGTGGTGTAGATGCCCGCCTCGGGATCCTTCTGGTAATAGAGGTTGAGGTTCAGCAGGGTGCGCTCGCCGAGCTGCCAGTCCAGCGACGGCGCGAACACGTAGCGCTCCTCTTCCGAGGTCACCGCCTGGCCGTCCTTCTGGCGGGCCAGTCCCACCACCCGATAGGCGAGCTGCTCGTTGATGGCGCCTGTGCTGTCGAAGCTCATCTCCTTGAGGGTCCCCGTGCCCGTGGCCACGCTGACGCTGTGTTTGGCGTCCCGCTGGGGACGCTTGGCGATGAGGTTGACCATGCCGCCCGGCGGCATGCTGCCGTAGAGCACCGAGGTCGGCCCCTTGAACACTTCCAGCTGCTCGATGGCCACCGGATCTATCTGGGGTTGCAGGTTCCACTCGTTGTATTGCAGCAACAGGCCGTCATAGAAGTTCTGGTAGTTGTCAAAGCCGCGGATGTTGAACAGATCCAACCGATTGACCGCCCCACCCCGCAGCTCGGTGTTGACCCCGGGCACATAGCGAAGCGCCTCGCTCACCGAGCTGACCCCACGCTGCTCCAGGGTCTCGCTGTCCACCACCGAGATCGCCTGGGGCGTCTCTATGGGGTCGAGCTGGGTCTTGGTCGCGGTGTTGCGATAGGTCTGGCCGAGCACGGTCAGCGTCTCGTCGGCGATCGCCGCGTCCGAACTGGTGGGCGCGGCGGCCAGCGCAGAGCCTGCCAACAGGGCGGAGATGGTCGCGGCGACCACGGTCAATGGGGGGTGAACAAGTTGCATCTGATCCTCGACTGCTACTGCATGTGAATGGTAACAAATATCATTTGCATTTTATTGTTCTATTTTGCCCCTGAATTAACAATTTGGGGCATGTTGGCGGGGGAAACGGAGAGAAAAGGGGTTGTTCGGTGCCATTTGACCGCGAATTGCGGGGAGAAACCTGGAAGGGACACAAGCGACCACGCATCGCAGGAGGGAACATGGGGGGCCGCAAGAGACCGCCGCGAAGGGGGTAGTCATCTATAGGGTTTTATTGCGATTTTTTAGCGCGAATGATTACTGTTTATTTATAAGGCAGCGGAAGCTGCGACAGAATTGGTCATTCGCGATACCAAATATAGAGTAATGGCTCTTTTTTCATCAACCCAATTGATCCGGGTCAAGCCCCGTTGACAGGGGCAACTATAGACTCCCCTCCCCTATAATCAGCCCTATTCGAGACGATACAAGGCCACCAGGTAGCGCCCATGAACAGCATCATCAGCAAAGACCTGCACTGCAATACCCAGCTCAATATCTCCTTCAGCGTGGTCATTCTGACCATGCTCATCAGCATGGCGACGGTGAGTTACATGATCCAGCGCTCGGCCGAGCAGACGTCTCATTCGATGGCCGCCATGTTCGTCCACAACATGGCCACCCAGTTTATCGAGCAGCAGTTCAAGCCGCTGGAATACACCCTCAACGAGACGAGCAACTTCATCGACGAGCAGCGGCTGGGGGCCTTTCTGGACGAGGAAAAATCCCCTTTGCGCACCGTGTTGATACAAACGTTGTCTATCAATCCGAACATCACCAGCATCGTGGCCTCCGATCTGCAAGGCAACTTCAATACGGTCCCCTTCCTGCCGGTTGCCACCGATTTCGATGCCACCAAACGCCCCTGGTTCAGGTCGTCCACCTCCCGCAGCCTGTTCGTCAGTTACAGCAATCGTTACACCAATGCGCAAACGGGATTGCAGACCGTCTCCATCTCCCAGCTCATCGTCAGCAAGGAAGGTTATCCGCTCGGCACCCTGGCCATGGATCTCAACCTCGAGCACCTGAGCTACCCCCTGCGTCAGCTCAAGAGCCCGCTCAAGGGGGAGTTCTACGTGGTGGACAGGGCCGGCGACATCCTGCTGCACTCCGACGTGAGCAACCTGTTTCGCCACAGCGTCGATCCCGCCCTCATCAACAAGATGACCAATGGCGCCGATCACCTCTTCGATGAGAAGAGCCAGTCCCATGTCTACTACTACTCCTTCTCCAATCCGGACTGGTTCGTCATCTACACCGTCAGCGATGCCGAATTCAAGCAGGTCAGCCGTGCCGATGCCGATCTCTTGCTGATCGCCGCCCCCGGTTGCCTGCTGATCTGCCTGCTGTGCTGGGGATCCCTGCGCAACTCCTTCAACAAGATGATCATCCAGATCGTCGCCATGTTGCGCGTCGGGCGCATCGATCTCGACAAACCCGACAACCTGCTGCGCCAGGAGATCCAGAGCGGTCACGAGCTGATGCAGGAGGCCGTCACCGCCTCCACCACGGATGCCCTCACCGGCTTGTTCAATCGTCGCAGCTTCGATCAGGATCTGGCTGCCTGCCTTGCCAGCGGCCACCCTTTCTTCCTCGGCATGGTCGATCTGGACAACTTCAAAGCCATCAATGACAAACGAGGCCACTTGATGGGGGATTCGGTGCTCAAGACGGTGGCGCAGGAGGGAGTGCAAAGCGCGGGCAGACGGGCAAACCTCTACCGCTATGGCGGCGAGGAGCTGGCCATCCTTATCCCCGGCCAGGACAAGGAGGCGGCCATGGCACTGCTGGATCAGTGGCGCCAGCGGGTAGCAACCCGCCAGTGGCGTGAGGCGGATCTGGTGGTGACCTTCTCCGCCGGGCTCGGCCAATGGCAACAGGAATCCATCCCACAGCTGATCGAGAAGGTTGATCAGTCCCTTTATGAGGCCAAGCACAGTGGCAAGAACCGGGTCCACTATGCCGACTGAAACCCTCAAACAACGACTGCGTCTGGCCGCCCTGCTCGGCGTTGGCCTGCTGATCGCCCTGCTCGCCCTCAACCTGATGCAGGCGGCGGCGGGCCTTCGCAAGGACAGCGAGCGCAGCCTGCGCCATGCCGAGGCGATGATCGACGGCGCCATCGATGACAGCCAGGCGCTGATCGAATCGGCGCGTCCCCTGGTCGGGCGCGCCTGCAAGGAGAACAGCCTGGCGCTGCGGGATCTCATCACCGCCTCTCCCTACGCCCGCGCGCTCTACGTGCTGGAAGGCCACCGCTTGCTCTGCACCACACTGCACAGACCCATCCAGGCGCAGAATCTGCCGGACTACCTCTTTGGCAAGCAGGAGCTGATCCTGGCGAGCCACAGCCCCATCACCAACCAGACCGCCATCCTCTATCGCAAGCAGCTTGGCAAACGCACCCTGCTGGCCGAGCTGGACGGTTTTCACATCTTCGGCGCCCTGCGGGCCGTCAAGGGAGAGGACAACCTCTTCTTCATCCTGGGAGACAGGGCCCTCGACGGTCATGGCAGGACCCTCTCCGCCGCCCCCTTGTTGCAAGACGAGGGCAAGCTGCTGTCGAGCCCGCTGGAAGGACATCCCTACCGGCTGGTGGCCCTCAACGGCTACCCGCAGATCCTGGCCTTCGCCTGGGATTACAACAGAGACACCCTGCTCGCCACGCCTGTGCTGGCGCTGCTGCTGGGGCTGCTCAGCTTCCATCTCAGCGGCCGGGGTGGCTCGCCGCGCCGTGAGCTGGCAAGAGCGCTGGCGGCCCGGGAGTTCATTCCCTTCCTGCAACCTGTCATGAGCGGGGACGGCAAGCTCTGCGGCGTCGAGGTGCTGATGCGCTGGCGCCACCCGGAGCAGGGCATGATAGCCCCCGGCCACTTCATCCCCCTGGCGGAAGAGTGCGGCTACATAGTACCCATGACCCGCCAGCTGATGGAGCAGACCCTGGACTATCTGCTCAGGGTGGCCGACAGGCTGCCCCCCGGCTTTCATGTGGCCATCAACGTCTGCGCCCAGCACTTCAAGAACCAGGATATCCTGACCGAGTGTCGCGCCTTCCTGGCGGCCCTCTCGGGTCACGACATCCGGCTGGTGCTGGAGCTCACCGAACGGGAGATGCTCGAGGGCGATGCCCAGACCCTGAGCATCTTCGACGCCTTGGATGAGATGGGGGTGCTGGTGGCCATCGATGACTTCGGCACGGGCCACTCCAGCCTCTCTTACCTGCAGATGTTCCATGTGGACATCATCAAGATCGATCGCAGCTTTATCATGGGGATCCAGGAGGAGGGGCCCTCGCGCCTCATCGTCGAGAACATCCTGGATCTCGCCCGCAGGATGGAGGTGGCGCTGGTGGCCGAGGGGGTGGAAACCGCGGCCCAGGTCGAGATGGTGCGCCGCTATGACATCGATTTTCAGCAGGGCTTCTACTTCGCCAAGCCCCTGCCGCCGACCGAATTCAGCCAGCACTTTCTCCCCCAGACATAGCGGGGGAAGGGCTGCTTATCCCTCGCAGGGGGCGATGGGCAGCCAGTACTCCATGCGGGCATCCGCCTGCGCCCCGTTGAAGTGGGGGCCGTAGCACTCCAGCTCGAAGCCATCCAGCCCCCGGTAGCAGGAGCCGGGCAGCCAGTGCAGGATGAACCAGTTGAGGGTCTCTGCCAGCTGGTGGATGGGGCCCACGTGGCTGAGCACCGCATATTCCTGAGGCGGGATAGCCAGCCGGGCGAACCCAGCGGGCAGAGGTTCCTCTTCCGTCGCCGCCACCCCGGCCCAATAGGGCAGCGCCTCCCCCGCCGCCGACACGTCCACCACCCCCAGCAGCTCCCCCATCGAGGGCAAGCCCCCGGCCGCCTGGGCAGCGCGCCAGATGGCGGGCACCGTCTGATGGAAGTCGGGATTCGCTGCAAACAGTCCCCGGATCTCCCCCTTGATCCCGTGCAGCACGAAACCAGCCCGGCTCTCGACCCGCACCTGCACCCATTTGGGCTCGCAGGCCTGCGGCGTCTGGGCCCGTACCAGCGGCATGGAGAGACCCAGCCGCTGTCCCCGCTTGCGATAGGCCAGGGGCGAGCAGCCAAAGTGCTGCTTGAAGGCGCGGCTGAAGCTCACCTCGGAGCCAAAGCCATAACAGAGCGCCAGATCCAGCACCCGCTGCCGGCTCGAGAGCAGCGCCTCTGCCGCCTGGCTCAGTTTCAGCTCCCGCACATAGTGGGCCACGGTCAGCCCTGTCTCGTGCAGGAATACCCGCTGCAACTGCCAGCGGGACCAGCAGCTCTGCTCCGCCAGCTGCTCCAGAGAGAGGGGCTCATCCAGATGGGCATGGATGTAGTCGAGCACCCGCTCGATGCGGGTGAAATGGGCCCGGGCCTGTGGTGCCTGGCCGGGATGCGCGAGGGGGATGCTTGCTGTCATGGTGGATTCGGGGTCTCTGCCTGCGAAGGTTCAGCCTCCGTTCAGGAAGTGCACATTAAACATGGCCGCCGCCCTGGCGGCAAGTCCTCTGCTGGCCGCCAGCCTGCACGCCAGGGCGCCGCCCCTCTCCAGCTGGATAGAGCCCCTTGGCCATTCGAGACCTTCACTCACCTCTCACGACCGGGACGGCGCCCCCTGCCCCTCCTCGAAGTGGCGGCGCAGGGCGGCGATCACCCGCCGCACCTTCTCCGGGATCTCCCGCTGAGGGGTGATGGCGTGGATTTCCATGGGGGGCACCCGAAAGCCCGGCAACAGCTCGAGCAGCAGGCCGGAGGCGAGATCCTCCGCGATTTCCCCCTCCGGCTGCAGCGAGATCCCTTGCCCCGCCAGGGTGAACTGGCGCAGGGGCAGCACGTTGTTGCACAGCACCCTGGGCTTGGGCTTCACTTTGTGGCCCTGCCCCTTCTCATCCAGCAGCATCAGGCCACCGCCGAGCAGGTCCGACGCCAGCCAGTCATGGACCAGCAGATCCTCGGGGCTGCGCGGGGTGCCCTTGCGGGCGAGGTAGGCCGGCGAGGCGCACAGCAGCATGCGGGTCTGCCCCAGCCGACGCGCCACCAGGGTGGAGTCGGACAGGGTGCCGACCCGCAGCGCCACGTCGATGCGCTCGGCAATGAGATCCCGCTTGCCATCGTCGGCGATGATCTGGATGCACAGGCCAGGATGGGCCTGCAACAGTGGCGACAGCGCCCGCGCCAGGGGCTGGCCAGCCATGCCCACCGGGGCCGTGATCCGCACCTCGCCGAGCAGGCTGTCACGCACCTCGGACAGGCGCAGATCGGTCTGATTGAGGGTCTGTTGCAGGGCCTGGCACCCCTGCCACACCACCTCCCCCGCCTCGGTCAGGTTGAGGCGACGGGTGGAGCGGTGCAGCAGAGTGAGGCCGAGCAGGCTTTCGAGCTGACTGATGTGTTGGCTGACGGCGGAGGGGGTCATGCCGAGGGCCTTGGCGGCCCCGGTCATGGTGCCCGCCTCCACCACGGCGGCGAAGATGGCGTAGCGTCTGAGCTGATCCATTATTAAACCCAGCTTACAAGTGAATGCATTTTATAGAGGATTATTAAATCACATTCGGGGGCGTAGGATAGCCCCATTCCAACAGTGAAGGAGAATCCCCATGAAAATTGCCCTGATCGGTGCCAGCGGTTTTGTCGGTACAGCCATCCTCAACGAAGCCATCGACCGTGGCCACAGCGTCACCGCCCTGGTGCGCGATGTGAGCAAGATTGCGCCCCATCCCCAGGTTCGCGCCGTGGCGGTAGACGCCCAGGATCCCGAGGCCCTGGCCGAGGCGCTCAAGGGACACGATCGGGTGATCAGTGCCTACAACCCTGGCTGGAGCGTGCCGGACATCTATGAGCAGTACCTCAAGGGGGCCAGCGCCATCGTCCATGCGGCGGTGGCGGCCAAGAGCTGGCTGCTGGTCATCGGCGGCGCCGGCAGCCTGGAGATTGCCCCCGGCGTGCAGCTGGTGGATACCCCGGACTTCCCGGCTGAGTGGAAGCAAGGGGCCCTGGCCGCCCGCGACGGCCTCACCGCGCTGCGCCGTGAAGCCGTCCTCGACTGGCGCTTTGTCTCTCCCCCCGTGTTCCTCGAACCCGGCGAGAAGCGCGGCGGTTACCTGCTCGGCGGCGATCAGGTGCTGTTTAGCGGTGACAAACCCGCCGGGATCACCGTCGGCGATCTGGCCGACGGGGTATTGAACGAGGTAGAGCAACCGGCCCACCTGCGCCAGCGTTTCACCCTGGGCTACTGATAGTCGCGCCGACCCATGGCCCTCAACGTCCATGGATAGCCAGAAACACCATAAAAACGAGGGAGGCCGATGCCTCCCTCGTCTCTTTTTGCCTACCGCAGCAGGTTTCTCTGCCTGCTCATCCCCTGTCAGCCAAAGCGTCCAGCGCCAGATTCATCTCGAACGGATCGCCCGCCAAACGGCGTGGATGCCGCTCAAGCCCCCCATCCCCGAACAGGATTCGATTTCTATTTCGATTTTTGTATATAACTAAGAATAATTCGTTGTTTTGCCGTTATAACTCCGAATCGTAGTATCACCTCAAGCCAGTGGGTGACCGCTCGTGCTCGGCCTCAGGGCCGCCGGCGGCGCACCCCACCTTTATCCGATAACGGGACGAGGCGCCCGGATCTGACCCCGCGAGGAGATGCACATGGAAAACGTATCACTGCCCATCATCGATTATGCCGCCCTGAGTGGCACCCCCGAGGCTCGCCGCCAGATGCTGGCAAAGCTCGGCCAGGCGGCGCGGGAAGTCGGTTTCTTTTATCTGACCGGCCATGGCCTGAGCGAGGCTGACCAGAAGGCGACCCTGGCACTGGCGGCGAGCTTCTTCGCCCTGCCGGAGCAGGAGAAGCGCAGGGTGCAGATGGTGCACTCCCCCCATTTTCGCGGTTACAACCAGGTGGGAGCCGAGCTGACCCGCGCCAGACCGGACCGACGCGAGCAGTTTGACATCATGGGCGAGGAGGCGGCGATCGGCGCGGAGGCGCTGCACCAGCCCTGGCAGCGACTGACCGGCCCCAACCAGTGGCCCGCCGCCCTGCCCGGGATGAAGACCCAACTGCTGAACTGGCAGGCGCGCCTCACCGACATCACCCTGGGCCTGCTCTCTGCCTTCGCCGAGGTGCTGGAGCAGCCGGCGGATGTGTTCGATGCCAGCATCCGCGGCGCCCCCTATCAGCACATGAAGCTCATCCACTACCCGGGGCGGGAAGTGGGCAGCAGCGACCAGGGGGTCGGCGCCCACAAGGATCCGGGCTACCTGACCCTGGTGATGCAGGACGATCAATCCGGCCTGGAAGTGGAGACGGCCAGCGGCTGGATCTCCGCGCCGCCCCTGCCGGGGGCCCTGGTGGTCAACATCGGCGAGCTGCTGGAGCTTGCCTCCAACGGCTACCTCAAGGCGACCCTGCACCGGGTGGTGAGCCCGCCTCCCGGGGTCTCGCGCCTCTCCTGCGCCTTCTTTATGGCGGCAAGACTGGACGCTACCGTGCCGCTGCTGTCGCTCTCACCCGAGCTGGCAGCCCAGGCGCAGGGACCGGAGAGCGATCCCACCAACCCGCTCTTTTATCAGGTGGGGGAGAACGTGCTCAAGGGTCGGCTGCGCTCCCACCCGGACGTGGCGGCCCGCCACTATCCTTCTTCACAGGAGCAGGGCACTCTGCGGCGGGAAGCCCTGCCCGCCTGAATATAAAGAGGTGATGGCCCATTTTGCCATCCCGACCCAAGGGGCGATGCCAAGACCCTCGCCCCATCGACAGTGACATGAGAACATCCGCCAGCTCGCTGGCAATGACGGAGCAAGACGATGAAATTCAAGACCATGAGCGTGCACAGCGGCCAACGTATCGATCCCCAGACCGGCGCCCTCACCACCCCGCTCTACCAGAGCAGCACCTTCAGCTACTTCAACGCCCAGGCGGGCAAGGAGCGCTTCGCCGGTCAGGCCCCCGGTTTCATCTACAGCCGCTTTGGCAACCCCACCACCGCCGAGCTGGAGCAGAAACTGGCGGCACTGGAAGGGGCCGACGAGGCGCTGGTGGTGGCGAGCGGCATGGCGGCGGTGAGCGCCATCATGTATGCCCTGGCGGACAGCGGTGACGAGGTGGCCTACGTAGGCCCGCTCTACGGCGGCACCGATGCCTTCCTCAAACAGACCTTCAGCCGCGCCGGCATCACCGTCACCGCCTATGACAGCGATCAGGATCTGCTGGCCAACATCAGCCCCGCCACCAAGGTGGTGCTGTTCGAGACGCTGACCAACCCCACCCTCAAGGTGGTGGATCCGCGTATCGTCGTACAGGCGGCCCGCAAGGTCGGCGCCATCAGCGTCTGTGACAACACCTTCCTCACCCCCTATCTGCTGCGCCCGCTGGAGCTTGGCATCGACATCGTCATGCACAGCGGCACCAAGTACCTCGGCGGTCACGGCGACATCATCGCCGGTGTGGTGGCGGGCTCCCACGCCCTGATGAAGTCCATCCGCACCGTGGCCCTCAAGCACATCGGCTCCCCCATAGGCCCGCAGGAGGCCTATCTGCTGCAACGCGGGGTCAAGACCCTGCCCCTGCGCATGGATGCCCATCTGCACAATGCCCAGAAGGTGGCCGACTTCCTGGCTACCCACCCGGCGGTGAAGAAGGTGATCTACCCGGGGCTGGCGAGCCACCCGGGCCACGATGCCCTCGGCGCCTTCGCCAGCGGCTTTGGCGGCATGGTGAGCATCGAGCTGGAAGGGGGCTTTGCGCGCTGCGCCACCCTGCTCGACAACCTGCAGCTGTTCGTGCAGGCGGTGAGCCTCGGGGATCTCGAGAGCCTGGCCTGCCATCCGGCCAGCACCACCCACGCCGCCATGGACGAGGCGAGCCGCCTCGCGGCCGGGGTGAATGACGATCTCATTCGCTTCAGCATCGGGGTGGAGGATGCGGACGATCTGATCGCCGATCTGGCGGCGGCGCTGGCGCTGATCTGACCCTGAACGCCTTATTAAAGCGTCCTCGGCCGGTAGAGAAAGCACTCGGGAACCGAAAGGCGCACAAAACAAAAAGGGAAGGCTCAGCCTTCCCTTTTTTATACCAATAAATTCGGTTTTCACATGACAGTGCACCACATGAAGGTGCCTATGCAGCATAAGCTGTTGCCAATAGATCTCTGATGGGGAGGAGTCGACCAGCGGCCTCCCCTTCCCCGGCCAGACTCAGGCGTCGTGGTAGTCCTGGCAGGCGCTCAGGGTATTTTCCATCAGGCTGGCCACCGTCATGGGGCCGACCCCACCGGGTACCGGTGTGATGAAGGCCGCGTGATTGCGCGCCGTCTCAAACTCCACGTCACCCACCAGGGAGCCATCGGCCAAGCGGTTGATGCCCACATCGATCACCAGGGCGCCGGGCTTGACCCACTCCCCCGGGATGAAGTTCGGCTTGCCCACCGCCACCACCAGCAGATCGGCGCGGCGCACCTGATCTTCCAGATCCTGGGTGAAGCGATGGCAAGTGGTGGTGGTGCAACCCGCCAGCAGCAGCTCCAGGGTCATGGGGCGGCCCACGATGTTGGAGGCACCGACCACCACCGCATGCAGGCCGTGGGTCTTGACCCCGGTCGCCTCGATCAGGGTCATGATGCCCTTGGGGGTGCAGGGGCGCAGGGCCGGGATGCGCTGGGCCAGACGGCCCACGTTGTAGGGATGGAAGCCATCCACATCCTTGTCGGGGCGAATGCGCTCGAGCAGCTGGGTGGTATCGCAATGGGCCGGCAGGGGCAACTGCACCAGAATGCCGTCCACCTCGCTATCTTCATTGAGCCTGTCGATCAGGGCCAGCAACTCTTCCTGACTCGCGTTGGCACTCAGATCGTAAGAGCGGGAGACAAAGCCCACCTCTTCACAGGCACGACGCTTGCTGCCGACATAGACCTGGGACGCCGGATCCATCCCCACCAGGATCACCGCCAGTCCAGGAGCCCGTTTGCCCAACGCGACGCGCTGTTGGACCTGTGCGGCGACCTGGCTGCGAATCGTTTGCGCAACCTGTTTTCCATCAATGATTTTGGCAGACATCGTTCTTCACTCATCCTGTGTTCAACTGCGCGCATTGTCGCATTTTTTTGGCGCGGGTGTTAGCGGCTCGCGTCTGGCGGGCAATAAGTAGGCATTTGAATTTACTGGCGGAAAAAGTCATTGACGCTGCGTTTATCGCTTGGGTATGATGCCCGCCCGTTGCCCAGTGGTACCGCTATCGGTATGCTGGACAGTGAAATTTCGGTGATTAGCGCAGCCCGGTAGCGCATCTGGTTTGGGACCAGAGGGTCAAAGGTTCGAATCCTTTATCACCGACCAGGTTCATCGAGCAGTTCTCAGGACTTCTCGATACAGAGCGCCCTTAGCTCAGTCGGATAGAGCAACGGCCTTCTAAGCCGTGGGTCGCAGGTTCGAATCCTGCAGGGCGCGCCATTAATGTGAGAGCTTTTAAGCGAACATTAACGGCCAATTTCAGTGGTGGCTGTAGCTCAGTTGGTAGAGTCCCGGATTGTGATTCCGGTTGTCGTGGGTTCGAGCCCCATCAGCCACCCCATTATTCTGTTTGTGCCGCGCGCGGCCAACAGCGGTCAGCCAGACTGACCCATGCACATCGAGTGCATCTACTTGAAACCGGCCTAGCGCCGGTTTTTTGTTTTCCGTTCGCTGCCCATCCCCCTTCATCCTGCTAGCCACCCGCGCTTCGCACCCCCCTGATCTCGCCCCTCTGCCCTGCACCTGTATCCTGCCACTGTGCGTTCTTTACCCGGCCCACGCTCATCGCCATCGATAAACATATAGAAAATATCTACTAATTCATGTGGTTAGTGACGACATCACAGAAATGAACATCGACAGGGTCCGGGCCTAAGCTATCCCTGCACGCAATGACGTAGCGCAATCTTTGGCGCTGCCGACTGTGATACTGATGAAAAAATAAGTAATCCCCCCTGCGGCCATCATACTGACAAGCTGCTGGCCGGCAGTGTTCGGATCACGCGAATAAGCCGCCGAAACCCGAGGAACAGCCAGGCAGTGCCGGCCGCGGCGCTCGAAGCCAGGGCTGTGCCGAGGGGAAAATGGATTGTGAGAATAGATGGGCTTAATCCATTTCTTCACGACTCATGTGCGACATTCAAGATTAAGGTGATGAAAACAAAGCATTAGTTGATGACAGCCTGACCAGGAGATGGCGAGTGCGGCAGGACAGGCTCAGATAGCAAAGTGGAAATTTCCCGCATACTAAGTTGTTAGGCTTGCAAACGATTGCCAAGGAGAGACCGAGATGAGTGAAGAAAGCAAATGCCCCTTCAACCACACCGCCGGCGTCGGAAGAACCAATCGTGACTGGTGGCCAAACCAGCTGCGGCTGGATCTGCTGCACCAGCATTCCGCCAGCTCCGACCCCATGGGCAACGACTTTGACTACACCAAGGCGTTCGAGAGCCTGGACTACAAGGCGCTCAAGAAAGACCTGGTCAGGCTGATGACCGACTCCCAGGAGTGGTGGCCGGCTGACTTTGGCCACTACGGACCCCAGTTTGTCCGCATGGCCTGGCACGCCGCGGGCACCTATCGCACCACGGATGGCCGTGGCGGCGCCGGCCGGGGTCAGCAACGCTTCGCCCCCCTCAACAGCTGGCCAGACAACGTCAACATCGACAAGTCCCGCCGCCTGCTGTGGCCCATCAAGCAAAAATACGGCAGCCAGATCTCCTGGGCCGACTTGCTGATCCTCGCCGGCAACGTCGCACTCGAATCCATGGGGTTCCGCACCTTTGGCTTTGGCGGCGGCCGTGCCGACGTCTGGGAGCCGGATCAGGACGTGAACTGGGGGGATGAGATCGCCTGGCTCGGAGTCGACCCGGATCGGGTCAAGGGCGATCGTGAGCTTACTGCCCCCTTCGGCGCCACCCATATGGGCCTGATTTACGTCAACCCGGAAGGGCCGAACGCCAGCGGCGACTACATGGAGGCGGCCAAGGACATCCGCTCCACCTTCGGCCGCATGGCCATGAACGACGAGGAGACAGTCGCCCTCATCGCCGGTGGTCACACCTTTGGCAAGGCCCACGGCGCCGCGCCGGAATCCCACAAGGGGCCCGAGCCAGAAGCCGCGCCGCTGGAGGCTCAGGGCCTCGGCTGGATCAGCAATTACGGCAGTGGCCATGGCAAAGACACGGTATCGAGCGGCATCGAGGTCACCTGGACCAAGACCCCCGCCCTTTGGAGCAACAACTTCTTCGAGAACCTGTTCAAGTTCGAGTGGGAGCTGACCAAGTCACCGGCCGGCGCCAAGCAGTGGGTCGCCAAGGATGCCCCGGAGATCATCCCGGATGCCCACATCCCCGGCAAGTTCCACAAGCCGACCATGCTGACCACCGACCTGACCCTGCGTTTTGACCCCGAGTTTGGCAAGATCTCCCGCCACTTCTACGAAGACCCCCAAGCCTTCGCCGATGCCTTCGCCCGCGCCTGGTTCAAGCTGACCCACCGCGACATGGGCCCGGTAGCCCGCTACCTGGGACCGGAAGTGCCGAAAGAGGAGCTGATCTGGCAAGACCCCATCCCCGCCGTCAATCACCCCCTGGTCGGTGACAAAGAGGTCGTGGCCCTCAAGGATCAGATCCTGGCGGCGCCCCTGTCGGTCGCCGAGCTGGTCTCCACCGCCTGGGCATCCGCCGCCAGCTTCCGTGGCTCCGACAAGCGCGGCGGGGCCAACGGCGCCCGCATCCGCCTCGCCCCGCAGAAGGATTGGGCGGCCAACCAGCCAGCCCAGCTCGCCAAGGTGCTCAAGGCCCTGGAAGGCATACAGCAGGGGTTCAACGCCGCCGCCACCGGTGGCAAGAAGGTGTCGCTTGCGGATCTGATCGTGCTGGCCGGCGGTGTCGGTGTCGAGCAGGCCGCCAAGAAGGCGGGCGTCGCCGTGACCGTGCCCTTCGCACCGGGCCGGATGGACGCCTCCCAGGCGCAGACCGATGTCGAGGCCTTCGCCGTGCTCGAGCCCCTCGCCGATGGTTTCCGCAACTATCTGGGTGGGGACTATGCCGAGCTTTCGGAGGCCATGCTGATCGACAAGGCGCAGTTGCTGACCTTGAGTGCCCCCGAGATGACGGTGCTGATCGGCGGCATGCGCGTGCTGGGCACCAACACGGGCGCGAGCGCCCATGGAGTGCTCACCACCAAACCCGGTGCACTCTCCAACGACTTCTTCGTCAATCTGCTCGACATGGGCACCGAGTGGAAGCCGGTAGCGGGCGTCAAGGGGCTGTACGAAGGGGTGGATCGCAAGAGCGGCAAGACCAAGTGGACGGGTACCCGGGTCGATCTGGTGTTCGGCTCGAACTCCCAGCTGCGGGCCCTGGCCGAGGTATACGCCAGCGCGGATGCGAAAGAGAAGTTCGTGAAGGACTTCGTGGCGAGCTGGACCAAGGTGATGAACCTGGATCGCTTCGATCTGGCCTGATCCTGACGCTGTGTTGACCGGCGCCCCGGTCCTGGCGGCTGGCCCCTTGGGCCAACCCCAGGATCGGGGCGCTTTTTCATGAATCCGCTCTGTGGCGCGGGTTGAATACCGCCCTTCTTATGCATCCCCTCTTGAGACGTCACCTCCCCGACGTTCTCGACGTTGGCCGACATCGCCAGACGGCTTCCTACCTGAGCTTCTGCCGCATGGGGACCCTCTTTTACACTGCCTAGCCCATAAAAAACCGCCATCATCCCTTTCGGCATGATAGCGGCTTGTATGAATGAGCGGTTTTATATCACCTCACGGCATATTTGACTGCCCAGTCAGAGCGTCTCGCCGTTGCTGGCGATGACCTGTCGATACCAGTCGAAGCTGCGCTTCTTGCTGCGCGCGAAGCTGCCGCTGCCGTCGTCGTTTTTATCCACGTGGATAAAGCCGTAGCGCTTGCTGTACTCCCCCGTGGTGAAGGAGACGCAGTCGAGACATCCCCAGGGGGTGTAGCCCATGACGTCCACCCCGTCCTCGACGATGGCGAGCTTCATCTGTTCGATATGGGCGCGCAAGTAAGCGATGCGGTAGTCGTCGTCTATCTCCCCTCTCTCATCTTTCTGATCCCGCGCTCCGAAGCCGTTCTCGACGATAAACAAAGGCTTCTCGTAGCGGCCGTAGAGCAGGTTCAGGGTGTAACGCAGCCCCACCGGATCGATTTGCCAGCCCCACTCGGAGGCCTGCACATGGGGATTGGGCACACTGCCCTCAAAACCCGACAGGGCGGTACCCGTGCCGGCGCCGTGGGCCCGCACCGCGTTGCTCATGTAGTAGCTGAGCCCGATATAATCGGCGCAGCCCGCCCGCAGGGTCTCTTCGTCCCCCGCGTCCATGACGATGTGATAGCCCTTGCGCTGCCACTCCTTGCGGATATAGGCGGGGTAATGGCCGCGCATGTGCACGTCTCCGAACAGGAAGCGCTCGCGCATGGCGATTTCCGCATACATCACATCGTCCGGGTGGCAGGAGTAGGGATAGAGCGGCACCATGGCCAGCATGCAGCCTATCTGCAGCCCGGGGTTGATGGCGTGCCCCAGACTGACCACCTTGGCGCTAGCCACGAACTGGTGGTGCAGCACCTGGTACATGCACTCTTCCGGGTTCGGCTCCTGGTTGTAGATGACCCCGGAGCAGCAGTAGCCAAACAGCGGCACCTTCCAGTTGCGCTGGTTGTTGATCTCGTTGAAGGTCATCCAGTATTTGACCTTGTGCTGGTAGCGGCGCAGCACCACCTCGCTAAAGCGCACGAAGCAGTCCAGCACGGTGCGGCTCTTCCAGCCGCCGTACTGGGTCACCAGGTGGTTCGGCATCTCGAAGTGGGAGAGCGTGATGACGGGCTCGATGCCGTGGCGCAGCAGCTCGTCGAACATATCGTCATAGAAACGCAGCCCCGCCTCGTTCGGCTCGGCTTCGTCCCCAAGCGGGAAGATGCGCGACCAGGCGATGGAGGTACGAAAACACTTGAAGCCCATCTCGGCAAAGAGCGCGATGTCGTCTCGATAGCGGTGGTAGAAATCCACCGCCTCGTGGTTGGCGTAACGATGGCCTTCTTCAATCTTGTCGGTGATGACGCGCTCCACCCCGTGGGCGCCACTGGTGAGCACATCGACGATGCTGAGCCCCTTGCCACCCTGATCCCAGCCCCCTTCTACCTGGTGAGCGGCGACCGCCCCCCCCCACAGAAAGTCTTTTGGTAATGCATTGTTCATGACTTGTCGCTCCTTATACGGCTTCGGATGTCAGCGGCTGGGGTTGGCTGACGTCGGCATCGGTCTGAAAGCCCGCCATCCAGGAGAAGATAACGCCGAGGGTAAAGGCGACGCCGATGGAGAGCAGGAAGCCCAGGAACTGCGCCATGTGTCCCTCTTTGAAGAACACCGGCAGCACGGCGATGCCGGGGATGCAGTAACTCCAGGAGACCGCATTGAAGGCTCCCGCGACCGTGCCGCCGATGGCGCCGGCCAGACAGCCGCAGATGAGTGGGCGCTTGAAGCGCAGGGCTACCCCGTAGATGGCGGGTTCGGTGATGCCAAACAGCGCGGTCACCCCGGCCGAGAGGGTCACGCTTTTTAGCTCAGGATCCTTGGCCTTGAAGTAGACCCCGAACACGGCGCCGGCGATGCCGAACACGGCGGAGGCTTGCAGGCCGGTGAAGGTGTCATAGCCCAGGGTGGCGTAGTTGCCGACGGTGACCGGGGTGATGCCCCAATGCACGCCGAGGGTCACCAACGGAGTCCAGACAGCGCCCACCACGAAGCCGGCGATGGACGGGCTCAGATGATAGAGGGTGTTGTAGATGCCACCGATGGCACCACCGATGAGGTTGCCGATGGGGCCGAAGGCCAGCAGGGTCAGGGGCACCATGATGGCGAGGCAGAACATGGGGGTGAACAGGTTGCGCACCACCACAGGCAGGATCCGCTCGAAGAAACGCTGTACATAGGACATGGCCCACACCATCAGGATGATGGGGATCACCGAGGCCGTGTAGCTCAGATACTGCACCGGCAGACCGAGGAAGCTGAGCGGCGCGCTGTTGAGCGGCACCCCCACCAGGTTGACGATGGCCTCGTTGATGGCCGGGTTCTCCATCGCCGACTGCATCAGCGCCTGCACCGCCGGATCTGCGGAGTTCGCGAGGATGATCTTGTTCGCGGTCAGCATGTTCATGTAATCGGGTGACACCAGGGCGCAGGCGGCGATCACGGCGGTGAAGGGGTTCACGTTGAACTTCTTGGCCGCGGTGAAGGCGACCATCACCGGCAGGAAGGTAAAGCCGGTCCAGGAGACGAAGTTGAGGATGCGGAAAGTGCCGCTGGCGGGGTCCATCCAGCCGATGGCGGCGAAGAAGGAGATGAGCCCCTGCAACACGCCGCAGGCGGCCAGCGGGTAGAGGAAGGGGGCGAAGATGCTGGAGATGATGTCCATCAGGTGGTTGACCATGCCCACCTTGGGAGCATCGATCACGGCGTTTTCGTCGATCTGCACCAGTTTTTGCACTTCCCGGTAGGCATCCCCGACGTGGTTGCCGATCACCACCTGCAGCTGGCCGCTGGACTCGATGACGGTGATGACCCCCTGCACCCGTTTCAGCACCTCCTTGTCGACCTTGGCCATCTCTTTCAACACAAACCGCAGCCGGGTGGCGCAGTGGGTGACGCTGATGACGTTGCCGTCACCACCAATCAACTCGACGATCTGTTTCGCCGAGTCCGCATAGTTAATTGCCATAATGTTCCTTCCCTGCCATCTATTAATTAATATCGAAACAATTCAAATGTTGTGAATTGATGGTAGGGAAAGCATTCATCCTTGTCACGATATAACAAAATACCTACTTTGTTACTTGTTACATAAACGACACACCCTGTGACACCTCGGCACTTATCTTGTTTGCCAGCTGGCGACCGATGGATTCAATGATATAAATCACCGGCACCTGGGTGGTAATATCATATTCATTGTCGACCACCAGCCTGGCCGCATGATATGAAATATTGAAATCCGCCATCTGGGCCAGGGTGGATTTATTATCGCTGGTAATAGTGATGACCTTGCAGTGATGAAACAGGAACTGTTTCGCCAGCTTGACTATCTCGGTGGTCTCCCCGGAGACAGAGAGCACGATCGCCACCGCCTGCTTGTACATGTCGGTGTTGACCGGGTAGTAGGGATCGTCGATGTGGTTGCTGAACTTGCCGATGTTGGAGAAGAAGCGCGCCCCGTAGCGCCCCAGCGTGCCCGAGGTACCCGCCCCCACGAAGATCACCCGCTCGGCTCCGGCGATCTGCTCGGCGGCGCTCGCGATCAGGGCATCGAACTCGTCGTTGTTGATGCTCTTGAAAAAAGAGAGAAACTCGTTGGCACCGTGTGGCAGGGATATTTCGCCGCGTTTCTCGGCATTCATTTTCAGATAGGCTTTGAATTCCGCATAACCGCTGCAATTCATCTTCTTGCAGAATCGCAATATGGTGGCGGTCGACACATCACAGGCTTCGGCCAATTCCCTGACCGTCATATAGATAACCGTCTGATGATTCTTGATTACATAGTTATAAACTTTAAACTCGAAGGTATTTAATGTTGAGACCAACTGATTATTAAACATGATAATTCACCGAGCGCAGCCGCGTCCTTATTCAGGATGATGTCACGCAGTGTAACAAAAGGAGTGACTCGGTCGAGGAAGGATAAATCTAAAGGCTCGAACTGTGATAACTATCACAATCAGGTCGGCAGGGGTTTCGAGCGATAGCACAGGACTTCGACGAGAGAAAGGGTAATTAGGCTCTGCATGGAACCTAATTTAGGCGGATATCATTGTGTCTATTGCCGGGGGCAATATCAGGTTATCGGCGAGCGCCCCCCACCCTCGGATCAGCGGGCTTGTCCCGCTGATACAAGGCCAGCAGGGAGTGAGCGTACTTATCTATTTCACCTGCAAGGCGCCTGAGCACAAGGTTCCGCCAGTGGATGAACGTATCCATTCGTTATGCCTCTCTCAATGACGGCCAACATGGGCCCGGCTATCCGGCCGTGATGACGGTGCAGCCGGACGCCTCGAAATGCCCCATCAGGACGGCGTCCTGCCGGCTGCAGATCAGGTAGTCCAGCTCACTGGATTGCAGGAAGGGATAGGACGCCAGGGATTCCATCTTGTCGTCGTTGCAGAGCACGGCCAATGACCCCGAGCGCGAGGCTACCCGCCGCTTGAACTCGCTGTCCTGATAATGGATGGCGCTGAATCCCAGATCCGAGGACCAGGCGCACACCCCGAGGAAGCAGAGGTCGAAGCGGAACTTGTTGATGGACTCCGCCGCCGTGATATCGACGGCGCCGCCGACCATGGGGTCCAGCTCACCGCCGATCAGGATGGTCTTGATGCCCTTTCGCTCCAGGAGCCGCGCGGCAATGGCCGGACTGTTGGTCACCAGGGTCAGGCCCAGCTGCTCGGGCAAGATGGCGGCCAATGACAGGTGGGTGCTGCTGGCATCCAGAAAGATAAGCTGGTCCTTCTTTATTATCTTCAATGCCGCCAGGGCCAGCGCCTGCTTCTCGCTGACCTGGTTCTTGCTGCGCTCGGTCAGGGTACTGGTTTGCGGCGACAGCGAAATTGCGCCGCCGTGGATGCGCTTGCAGCGCCCCTCATCGGCGAGATGGCGCAGATCTCGTCTGATCGTCGCCTCTGTGGTACCGAGCTGGGGCGCCAAGTCTGCCGCCATCACCTTGTGGTGGGATGCCAGCAGATCCAGGATCAACCGCTGCCGCTCTTCCGGTGAATACTTTTCCATAGGTAAATCAGTGCCTTCAGATAGTGAGGGGGTTAGTCATGGCATTGCAGGGCCAGCAGTTGCAATATGGTGTGCATGACGGCGTCTTCGTCATTGGAGCGGGCGATGAAATTGGCGGCCGCCTTGGTCTCATCGCAGCCATTTCGCATCGCGAAGCTGAGCTCGGCGCAGCCCATCAGCTCGACGTCGTTGAGCCCATCCCCAAAGACCAGGGTTTCATGCTTGCCGACCCCCACCAGCGCCTGCAGCCTGGCCACTGTGCTGCCCTTGTGCACCCCCGCATTGGCGATATCGATCCAGTTCTTCTCGGACACCACTATATAGGCATCGTCATTGAAGGCATCGAGCTCGCCTCGGATGTCCGGGCAACGCCCTTGCTCGTCATAGACGGTGATCTTGACGAAATCGGCGTTGATCTCGTTAAAGTCCCCAACGGTTTTGACCTTGCTGTAGGAGCGGCGCACCAGCTCTTTCAGGTGGGGCGCGATATCTTCTCTGATGAAGGCGAACTCGGGCGTGCAGGCGATGGTGATGTGTGAGCCCGGCACGCTCGCGAGCTGCGCTATGATGGCCAGCCCCAGGCGGTTTGGTAGCAGCGACTGATAGACATAACGGCCCTGATGCTTGATGCGAGTGGCACTGTCGCCCAGGATCCAGAAGTTCGCACTCTCCTCCCCCAGCAGCTCCTCGACCCTGTCCACCTGCTTGCCGGTGCAGGGCGCAAAATGCACCCCTTGCTGCGCCATGGCACTGACGACCTCGGAGAAGAGCGCTCTGTTGTAGTCCCCCCGGCTGTTGAGAAAAGTGCCGTCCATATCAGTAATAATCAGCTTAATCATGACCTTACCTATCGTGCCATCACCATTGTGACCACTATATCACCGCCACAAAATGAACACAAACAAACACCACTGGCATACTTTATGTTCATTTTTATGTTCATATTTCATCATTTGTGTCATCTTTATGCTCATCTGATCCGCCACTTATCCTAGTGATCTGGCGTATATCTCTGTTTCTTAATTATTTTATTCAGGAGTCACCATGCTGTCCGCACTGGCCATGAAGCTGCCGCACATCGACAGGCTGGCCACCAGAGCCACCTTCTTCTGCTCGGGGTTTGCCACCGCCGCCTGGGCGTCGAGCATTCCCTTCATCAAGCTCAATGTGCAGCTCAGTGACGGCGCCATGGGATTGATGCTGCTCTGCCTGGGAGGCGGTGCCCTGATCGGCATGCCTGTCTCCGGCATCTGTACCAGTCGATTCGGCTGCAAGAAGGTGCTGATAGGCACAGTCTCTGCCATCGCCCTGCTGTTGCCACTGCTGGTCCTGGCGACCTCCCCCTCGGCATTGGCCATCACCCTGGTGCTCTATGGCATCAGCATAGGGACCACGGGCTGCACCATGAACATTCAGGCCATCGCCGTGGAAAAAGAGGCCAACAAGCCGCTCATGTCCGGCTTTCATGGTTTCTACAGCCTGGGTGGCATGATGGGGGCCTTCGTCTTGACCCTGTTATTGACCGCGGGCATCACCCCGCTTGCGGCAACCGGGATCACCTCATCCTTGATCATGGCGCTGCTGATCTTGAGCACCCCGGGCTACAGCACCCGGGTCGTCTCTCACTCCGGGCCCTACTTTGCCATGCCAAGAGGCCCGGTCTTTATCATCGGCATCGTCTGCTTCGTCTTCTTCCTGGCCGAAGGCACTGTGCTCGACTGGAGCGGCATCTTCTTGAATGAATACCGCGCCGTTCCCGCCAGCGCCGCCGGCATGGGCATCGTCTTCTTCTCCATCGCGATGACCCTGGGGCGCCTCTTGGGAGACGGCATCGTCGCCCGTTTGGGGGCCCGAGTCGTGGTCACCCTGGGGTCACTCATCGCCATCAGCGGCTTTCTCGTCAGCTTGTCGCTGCCCTATTGGCAGACCGCACTGTTGGGCTATGCGCTCATCGGGATCGGTTGCTCGAACATAGTGCCCATCATGTTCTCGGCCGCGGGCAGACAAAATGTCATGCCTGGCCCCCTGGCCATCACGGCGGTCTCCAGCCTGGGGTATATCGGCGTGCTCTCGGGCCCCGCCATCGTCGGCTTTGGCGCCGAAATAGCTGGACTGCCGGCGTCACTCTACGGCGTCGCCTTGCTGGTAGTGCTGGCCTTGCTGCTCAGCAAGCGAGTACGACTGACTCAGGCAGCCTGAGCGGATGCCATCAATTTATCTGGAGGATCTATGAAAAACCCTATTTTCGGCGAAGTGGTACTGAACAAGCAGGACATAGAACTGGGTGTCGAGGTGATCGCCAAGCGGCTCAACGAGAGATTCAAGGAGGCGGTGGTGATCACCGTGGTGCCGGGGGGCATGCTGTTCACGGCGGATCTGGTCAGGCGGCTCGACTTTGACCTCGCCATGGATTACATCTCCTGCCCCCACACCCCGGGTGAGCGCCACAACGACTCCCACATCGTCTTTCACGACAATGTCGGCATCCAGGGCAGAGACGTCATCCTGATGGACGATGCCATCGAATCGGGCGGCACCATGAAGCGGCTGGTGGAATACCTGCAGGCCTTCTCGCCAAACTCCCTCTGTATCGCGACCCTGTTTGTGAAACCAGGCCGCGTGACGATCCCCGCCGAGCAATTTTATGCCTATGAGATGGCAACGGATGAGCTGCTTATCGGCTACGGCCTGCCCTGGGAGCACAAGTTCAGAAACATCCCCTATATCTCCAAGTTGAAGAGATAACGACGCGACGGGAATGATGTCTTGTGTGGCTGATGATTAAGTCCAGAAAGCAAAAAGCCGACCCTGAGGTCGGCTTTTCAATTTGGCAGGGTCGGGATTGACTCACGCCGCCCTGGGCAGCCTGCGGCTGTCCAGAAGGGCTATTCTGTCGAGCCAGGGCCCAAACCGAGCCGCCCATCATCGAATAAAACAAAAGGGCCTGT